>NZ_JXSX01000003.1:0-1162500 GCF_000876225.1 Micromonospora haikouensis
ATAGGGCGTTTGAGTCGCATGCTCTAGACCCGAAGCGGAGTGATCTAGCCATGGGCAGGCTGAAGCGTGGGTAAGACTACGTGGAGGGCCGAACCCACCAACGTTGAAAAGTTGGGGGATGACCTGTGGTTAGGGGTGAAAGGCCAATCAAACTCCGTGATAGCTGGTTCTCCCCGAAATGCATTTAGGTGCAGCGTCGTGTGTTTCTTGCCGGAGGTAGAGCACTGGATGGTCTAGGGGGCCCACAAGCTTACCGAAATCAGCCAAACTCCGAATGCCGGTAAGTGAGAGCGCGGCAGTGAGACTGCGGGGGATAAGCTTCGTAGTCGAGAGGGAAACAGCCCAGATCACCAGCTAAGGCCCCTAAGCGTGTGCTAAGTGGAAAAGGATGTGGGGTCGCATAGACAACCAGGAGGTTGGCTTAGAAGCAGCCACCCTTTAAAGAGTGCGTAATAGCTCACTGGTCAAGTGGTTCCGCGCCGACAATGTAGCGGGGCTCAAGCACACCGCCGAAGCTGTGGCACTCACACGATACTTTGTGCCTCCTTGATGGGGTATGCAGGTGTGTGGGTGGGTAGGGGAGCGTCGTGCCGGGGGTGAAGCAGCGGGGTGACCTAGTTGTGGACGCGGCACGAGTGAGAATGCAGGCATGAGTAGCGAAAGAAGGGTGAGAAACCCTTCCGCCGGATGACCAAGGGTTCCAGGGCCAGGCTAATCCGCCCTGGGTGAGTCGGGACCTAAGGCGAGGCCGAGAGGCGTAGTCGATGGACAACGGGTTGATATTCCCGTACCCGCGAAGGAGCGCCCGTGATGAACCTCGTTGTGCTAACCATCCAAACCATCCAAGCCCTTCGGGTTGAGGGTGGGGAGCGTGGGAACCTGGCGGGTAGTAGTCAAGCGAGGGGGTGACGCAGGAAGGTAGCTGATCCCGGCCGGTGGTTGTGCCGGGGTAAGCGTGTAGGCCGTGTTGTAGGCAAATCCGCAACACATGTGGCTGAGACGTGATGCCGAGCCGATTCAGGTGAAGTCAGTGATCCTATGCTGCCGAGAAAAGCCTCTAGCGAGTTCTGAGCGGCCCGTACCCCAAACCGACACAGGTGGTCAGGTAGAGAATACCGAGGCGATCGGGCGAACTGTGGTTAAGGAACTCGGCAAATTGCCCCCGTAACTTAGGGAGAAGGGGGGCCGGAGACGTGAAGCCCCTTGCGGGTGGAGCGTTGTATGGCCGCAGAGAGCAGGGGGAAGCGACTGTTTACTAAAAACACAGGTCCATGCGAAGAAGTAATTCGATGTATATGGACTGACGCCTGCCCGGTGCTGGAACGTTAAGGGGACCTGTTAGCTCTTCGGGGCGAAGCGGAGAACTTAAGCGCCAGTAAACGGCGGTGGTAACTATAACCATCCTAAGGTAGCGAAATTCCTTGTCGGGTAAGTTCCGACCTGCACGAATGGCGTAACGACTTCCCCACTGTCTCAACCACAGGCCCGGCGAAATTGCATTACGAGTAAAGATGCTCGTTACGCGCGGCAGGACGGAAAGACCCCGGGACCTTTACTATAGCTTGACATTGGTACTTGAGTTAGCTTGTGTAGGATAGGTGGGAGCCGGTGAAGTCCATACGCCAGTATGGGTGGAGGCAATCTTGAAATACCACTCTGGTTGATTCGGGTATCTAACTTCGGGCCGTTATCCGGTTCAGGGACAGTGTCTGGTGGGTAGTTTAACTGGGGCGGTTGCCTCCTAAAGGGTAACGGAGGCGCCCAAAGGTTCCCTCAGCCTGGTTGGCAATCAGGTGTTGAGTGCAAGTGCACAAGGGGGCTTGACTGTGAGACTGACAGGTCGAGCAGGGACGAAAGTCGGGACTAGTGATCCGGCACTTGCGTGTGGAAGCGGTGTCGCTCAACGGATAAAAGGTACCCCGGGGATAACAGGCTGATCTTCCCCAAGAGTCCATATCGACGGGATGGTTTGGCACCTCGATGTCGGCTCGTCGCATCCTGGGGCTGTAGCAGGTCCCAAGGGTTGGGCTGTTCGCCCATTAAAGCGGTACGCGAGCTGGGTTTAGAACGTCGTGAGACAGTTCGGTCCCTATCCGCCGTGCGCGTAGGATACTTGAGAAGGGCTGTCCCTAGTACGAGAGGACCGGGACGGACGAACCTCTGGTGTGCCAGTTGTCCCGCCAGGGGCACGGCTGGTTGGCTACGTTCGGAAGGGATAACCGCTGAAAGCATCTAAGCGGGAAGCCTGCTTCAAGATGAGGTATCCCACCCACCTTTGGTGGGGTAAGGCCCCCAGCTAGACGACTGGGTTGATAGGCCGGAGATGTAAGCTCGGTAACGGGTTGAGTTGACCGGTACTAATAGGCCGAGGACTTGACTACAAAGCTGCTACGCGTCCACTGTGCAACTCTGCACAAACAGACGCCCACCCGTGAGGGGTTGTGGGTTGTTTGATATGTTCATAGAGTTCCGGCGGTCATGGCGGAGGGGAAACGCCCGGTTACATTCCGAGCCCGGAAGCTAAGCCCCCCAGCGCCGATGGTACTGCACTCGGGAGGGTGTGGGAGAGTAGGACACCGCCGGACATTCTTTCGTTCAGGGCCACCCCAACCGGGGTGGCCCTGAAACGCATTTGGGGACCAGACGCGGGGACGACCACGCTCGGCGGCACCTGGGCCGGGGACGCCGCCAGCGGATCGCGGATCCCCGGCCGGGATCAGGAACGCGTCTGGATCCCCTCGCGGATCTGGCGCAGCAGGTCACCGGCGGAGTCCACCGGCCGGCCCGGGAACATCGCCATCGCGACGCTGCCGTGGTCGGCCCAGCCGCAGATCGCGAAGTCACCGCCCTCACCGCTGGTCGTGCCGCACTTCATCACCCCGCCGAACCGGCCGGGGGAGACCTCCCGCAGGCCGGTGACCTTCCCGGTCTCGTCCGTCATGAGGCGGAACAGGGTGTCCAGGTCGCGTTCCGGCTGCCAGAGCAGGGTCGTACCGCCGAAGATGAGCACCGACCGCTTGTCGTCCGCCGGGTCCCGGTAGACGGTGCCGAAGCTGCGGTCCAGGTCGATGTCGGCGGACAACCCGTCGCGCAGGTACTCGGCGGTGCTGCGGGCGCGTTCGCTGTCGTCCCGTCGCAGGCCGGCGACGGTGTCGGGGCTGGACAGCTCGGTGTCCTTCTGCTGCGCCACCCGCCAGCCGGCGATGCCGAGCGCGCCCACCCCCGCGAGGCCGGCCGCCAACACCACCGCGAGGACGATGCGCCGGCGCCGGGATCGGGGCGCGCGGCCGGGGCCGTCCGCCGGGTCCTGGTTGCCGAGCCGGATCGGTTCCTCGGTGAGGTCGATCGGCTCGGGCTCGTCGGCGAGCGAACGCTGCGTGAGATGCGCGTCGGACATAGCCGACACCGTACGCGAACAACAGGTGGCGCACGTCAGGTCCTCGGAAGCGCTCCGTAGACTTTGAGGGTGACCGAGAGACTGGATGCCCGACGCCCCGACGCCCCGACCCTGTCCGCCCAGTACCAGCCGGGCGAGGTAGAGCAGCGACGGTACGAGCAGTGGGTAGCCGGCGGCCGGTTCCGGGCGTCGGCCCAGAGCGACAAGCCCCCGTTCACCGTGGTCATCCCCCCGCCGAACGTCACCGGCTCGCTGCACATGGGCCACGCGTTCGAGCACACGCTGATGGACGCGCTGACCCGGCGCAAGCGGATGCAGGGCTACGAGGCGCTCTGGCTGCCGGGCATGGACCACGCCGGCATCGCCACCCAGAACCTGGTGGAGCGGCAGCTCGCGGGGGAGGGCCTGTCCCGCCACGACCTGGGTCGCGAGAAGTTCGTCGAGCGCGTCTGGCAGTGGAAGGCCGAGTCCGGCGGCGCGATCCTCGGCCAGATGCGCCGCCTCGGCGACGCCGTCGACTGGGACCGGGAGCGTTTCACCATGGACGCCGGCCTCTCCCGGGCCGTGCAGACCATGTTCAAGAAGCTCTTCGACGACGGGCTGATCTACCGCGCCAACCGGATCATCAACTGGTGCCCGCGCTGCCTGACGGCCCTGTCCGACATCGAGGTCGAGCACACCGACGACGACGGCGAGCTGGTCTCGATCCGGTACTCGGCCGACGTGGTGGTCGCCACCACCCGGGCCGAGACGATGCTCGGTGACACCGCCGTGGCGGTGCACCCCGACGACGAGCGGTACCAGCACCTGATCGGCACCGAGGTCGAGGTGCCGCTGACCGGCCGGCGGATCCCGATCGTGGCCGACGAGCACGTCGACCCGGCCTTCGGCACGGGCATGGTGAAGGTGACCCCGGCGCACGACCCGAACGACTTCGAGATCGGCCAGCGCCACGGCCTGCCGGCCCTGGCGATCATGGACGAGCGCGGGGTGATCACCGCCCACGGCCCGTTCCAGGGCCTGGACCGCTACGAGGCCCGGCCGGCGATCGTGGCCGCGCTGCGCGAGCAGGGCCTGATCGTGGCCGAGAAGCGGCCGTACGTGCACGCCGTCGGTCACTGCTCCCGGTGCAAGACCACGGTCGAGCCGCGGCTGTCGCTGCAGTGGTTCGTCAACACCGGCCCGCTGGCGAAGGCGGCCGGTGACGCGGTGCGCGACGGCCGGGTGAAGATCGAGCCGGCCGAGCTGGCCAAGCGCTACTTCGCGTGGGTCGACAACATGCACGACTGGTGCATCTCCCGCCAGCTGTGGTGGGGCCACCGCATCCCCGTCTGGTACGGGCCGGACGGCGAGATCGTCTGCGTCGGCCCCGACGAGGAGCCGCCGACCGGCGCGGGCTGGCACCAGGACGAGGACGTGCTGGACACCTGGTTCTCCAGCGGCCTGTGGCCGTTCTCCACGCTCGGCTGGCCCGAGCAGACGCCGGACCTGGCGAAGTTCTATCCGACCAGCGTCCTGGTCACCGGCTACGACATCCTGTTCTTCTGGGTCGCCCGGATGATGATGTTCGGCCTCTACGCGATGGACGGCCGGCAGCCGTTCGACGTCGTCGCCCTGCACGGCATGGTGCGCGACGAGCACGGCAAGAAGATGTCGAAGTCGTTCGGCAACGTGGTCGACCCGCTGGACTGGATCGACCGGTTCGGCGCCGACGCGACCCGGTTCACCCTCGCCCGGGGCGCCAACCCCGGCCAGGACGTCCCGGTCAGCGAGGACTGGTGCCAGGGCTCCCGCAACTTCTGCAACAAGCTGTGGAACGCCACCCGCTTCGCGCTGATGAACGGCGCGCACGTCGACGGCCCGCTGCCGGCGGCCGGGGAGCTCTCCACCGTCGACCGGTGGATCCTGTCCCGGCTGGCGCACGTCACCGCCGAGGTGGACGAGCAGTTCGAGGCGTACGAGTTCGCGAAGGTCTGCGACCTGCTCTACCACTTCGCGTGGGACGACGTCTGCGACTGGTACGTGGAGTTGAGCAAGCCGGTGCTCGCCGAGGGCGGGCCGGGGGCCGACGCCACCCGCCGGGTGCTCGGGCACGTGCTCGACCAGCTGCTGCGGCTGCTGCACCCGGTGATCCCGTTCGTCACCGACGAGCTGTGGATCGCCCTCACCGGCGGGGAGACGGTCATGACGGCCGCCTGGCCGGCTGCCGACCGTACCGGAATCGACGACGCCGCGGAGGGCGAGGTCGGCACCGTCCAGCGGGTGGTGACCGAGATCCGGCGCTTCCGGTCCGACCAGGGCCTGCGGCCCACCCAGCGGGTGGTCGCGCGGCTCGACGGCCTGGCCGGCGCGGGCATCGCGGGCCACGAGCGGCTGATCCGGTCGCTGGTCCGGCTCGACCCGCCCGCCGACGACTTCCAGGCCAGTGCCACGCTCGCCATGCCCGGCGAGGTGAGCGTCGCGCTGGACACCCGCGGGTCGATCGACGTGGCCGCCGAGCGGGCCCGGCTCACCAAGGACCGGGCGGCGGCCGAGAAGGAGGTCGCCCAGGCCCGGGCGAAGCTCGACAACCCGGCGTTCGTGGGGAAGGCCCCGGAGCCGGTGGTCGCCAAGATCCGGGAGCGGCTGGCCACCGCCGAGGCCGACCTGGTCCGCATCGACGCCGCTCTGGAGGCGCTGCCCTCGTGACCGACCGCACCGACCACACCGACCGCGCCCGTGGGGGCGACGGTGGCCGCACCGAGTTCGCCGAGGTGGAGGCCGCGCTCAACGGGCGCGGCTTCACCCGCATGCACTTCGAGCTGGACCGCATCGAGACGCTGCTCGACCTGCTCGGCAGCCCGCAGCGGGCGTACCCGTCGATCCACCTCACCGGGACCAACGGCAAGACCTCGACCGCCCGGATGATCGACTCGCTGCTGCGGGCGTTCGGGCTGCACACCGGCCGCTACACCAGCCCGCACCTGGAGAGCGTCCGCGAGCGGATCAGCCTGGACGGGGAGCCGGTCGGCGAGGACCGGTTCGTGGCCACGTACCGCGAGATCGCCCCCCTGGCCGAGCTGGTCGACCAGCGCTCCGCCGAGCCGCTGACGTACTTCGACATGACGACGGCCCTGGCGTTCGCGACGTTCGCCGACGCCCCGGTGGACGTCGCGGTGGTCGAGGTGGGGCTCGGCGGCGCGGAGGACGCCACGAACGTGATCCAGGCCGGGGTGGCGGTGCTCACCCCGATCGGGCTCGACCACACCGAGTGGCTGGGCGACACGCTCCAGGACATCGCCCTGCACAAGGCCGGGATCATCCACAAGGGGGCCACGGTCGTCTGCGCGGCGCAGGAGGAGGAGGCCGCCCGGCCGATCCTGGAGCGCTGCGCCGAGGTCGGCGCGACCGTCGCCCGCGAGGGGTCCGAGTTCGGCGTGCTGCGCCGGTCGGTCGCCGTCGGCGGCCAGGTCCTGAACATCCAGGGGCTCGGCGGGGTGTACGAGGAGGTGTTCGTCCCGCTGCACGGCGCGCACCAGGCGCAGAACGCGGCGGTGGCGCTCGCCGCCGTGGAGGCGTTCCTCGGGGCGGGGGCGAAGCGGCAGCTCGACGTCGAGGCCGTCCGGGAGGGGTTCGCCGCCGTCAGCTCGCCCGGCCGGCTGGAGAAGGTGCGCACCGCCCCGACGATCCTGCTCGACGGCGCGCACAACCCGCACGGGATGGCCGCCACGGTCACCGCGCTGCAGGAGGAGTTCGCGTTCAGCAAGCTCGTCGGCGTGCTCGCCGTCCTCGGCGACAAGGACGCGGCGGGCCTGCTGGAGCTGCTGGAACCGGTGCTCGACCATCTGGTGGTCACCCGCAACTCCTCGCCCCGGGCGATGCCGGAGCAGGAGCTGGCCGAGCTGGCCCGGGAGGTCTTCGGGGCGGACCGGGTGGAGGTGGCCGAGGAGATGCCCGACGCGATCGAGGCGGCGGTGGCCCAGGCTGAGTCCGACGTGCCCGGCGAACTGGCCGGGGTCGGCGTGCTGATCACCGGCTCGGTGGTGACCGTGGCCGACGCCCGCCGGCTGCTCAAGCGATGACGTCCCCCGAGGAGGGCGCTTCGTCCACCGTCCCCGAGGAGGGCACCTCGTCGCCGGACGGGGCGGGGCAGCGGCGGTCCGGGCTGCGTAACCCCGCGGGGGCCGTGCGCGGCCTCGGCGCGGGGACGCTGGGCCTGGAGGCGCTGGTGCTGCTGCTCGCCATCCAGCCGATCCGGGTGGTCGGCGGCGAGCTCAGCGGCGCGGCCGTCGCGGTGATCGTGTTGTTGGCCGTGGCGGCGGTGGCGCTCGCCGGCATGATGCGCCGCCCGTGGGCGTGGCACGCCGGCACCGTGCTCCAGGGGGCGCTGATGCTCGCCGGGCTGCTGCACTGGTCGCTGCTGGCGCTCGGCATCATCTTCGCGTTGGTCTGGGGCTACGCCCTGCACGTGCGCCGGGTGATCCTCGGCCGCTGAGCCGCCGGTGGGTGTCAAGAAGGCCCCCTGCTCTGCCGAATGCCTGACAGGGGGCCCTTCCTTGCGCCTCAGGCGTCGGCGCGGGTGCGCCACTGGGTGAGGGCCACGCCGTGGCCGTCCGGGTCGCGGAACGCCGCCGCCCACACCTCCAGCTTGGTGCCCCGGTTGACGACCCGGGGGGCGTAGGTGAAGCGGACGCCGGAGTCGCGCATCCGCTCGTACGCGCCCTGGATGTCGTCGACCTCCAGGTTGACGTGGACGAGGCGGCGGCTCATGGGGGCGGCACCGGCGACCTCGCGCAGCACCAGCCGGGTCGCCCCGGAGGCGAGCACGGCGTTGCCGGAGCCCCGGTCGACCTCGGTGAAGCCGAGCGTGTCCCGGTAGAACTCCAGCGAGCGGCCCAGGTCGGTGACCAGCAGGGTGATGCCGACGCCGCTGATCGGGGCGGCGGCGTCGGCCGGCTCGGCCTCCGGGTCGTAGCCGAAGATCGCCTCGTCCAGCTCGGCCTGGTCCAGGGGCGCCGACCGGGCGCCCGGGTCGTCCAGCGGCACGTCGATCGGGTCGATGGAGGGGCGCGCGTCGACCGGGTCGGCGGGCGCGGGGCCCGCGTCGATGGTCTCCACCGGCACCGTCGGTTCGAACCGCTCGTCGGCCGGGTCGAACCGTTCCTCGGTCGCCGCGAAGCGTTCCTCGGCCGGGGACCGGGGGGCCGGGGTCGCCCGGCGGGGCAACTGGCCGGCGCTCGGCTCCACCAGCGTCCCCTCCAGCACGACCGGTCCGCCGGGGCGGTGGTGCATCACGACGGGCTCCCGGTCCTCCGGCAGCGGGCCGAGGTCGTCGTGCAGCGGGTGGAGGTCGTCGCGCAGCGGGTCGGGTGCCGACGGGTCGCGCGGGTCGTCGTGGAAGTCGTCGTCCGGGCCCCGGTCGGCCCACGGCGGCGCCTCCTGCCCGATGAGCACCTCGTCGACCGGGTCGGGGCCGCCGAACTCGGGCGGCAGGTCGGCGACCGCCGCGGCGGCGGTCTCCGCGTGGGTGGGCACGTCGTCCCAGAGGACCCGGACGTGGCGCTGGTCGTCCAGGGCCACCCGGATCGGCAGGGACTGGCCGACCGACGGCCACTTCGCCACCGGCACCCTCGGCTCGATGATCTTCTTCGACCGGGGCGGCATGCCCGGCGCGTCGATGACCAGTTGCAGCTCGCAGCGGCCGAACGCGTACGTGGTGGGGGGCTCGGAGGCGCTGTGCACGTGCCCGATGCCGACGACCCAGGTGCGCCCGCCGCCGCGCACGGTGGCCAGCGCGATCGCCAGCACCACCAGCGCCACGCCGAGCGCCACGATCGCCCAGCTGGTCATGCCCAGCCCGAACAGGACCACGAAGGTCGCCACGGTGCCGAGCACCGCGGCGATGAGCTTGCGTACCGGCGCGATGGGTCGGTTCCCGTTAGCCACAGTGGACCTCCCTGGAGTCAAGGGCCAGGCTAGGCCGGATCGGCGACCCAGGGAAAGAGCAGCCGCCGCGCCGGCGCCGGGACCGGGTCGCTAGGCTGACCGTACCCAGCCGAGCCGCCTTCCGCGCACAGGAGGAACCCAGCGTGTCCAGCAGCAGCCCGGACGAGCGCACCCTCGTCCTGATCAAGCCCGACGCGGTCCGCCGTGGCCTGGTCGGCGAGATCCTCTCCCGCTTCGAGCGCAAGGGCCTGCGGATCGACGCCATGGTGTCCCGGACGATGGACGGCGACTTCGCCGACCAGCACTACGCCGAGCACGTCGACAAGCCGTTCTACCCGCCGCTGAAGGGCTTCATGACCGGCGGCCCGCTGGTGGCCCTCGTGCTCGCCGGCGACCAGGTCATCGAGGTCGTGCGCGGCATGATCGGCAGCACCGACGGTCGCCGGGCCGCCGCCGGCACCATCCGCGGCGACTTCTCCCTGTCCAACCGGGAGAACCTGGTGCACGCCTCCGACTCGACCGACAGCGCCAAGCGCGAGATCGCGCTCTGGTTCCCCGAGCTGGACTGACGGGTCCCCGAGCCGGACTGACGGGTATCCGACCGGGCGGGCGGCGGGGCGGCCCGCCGGTCGCCTCACCCCGCCAGCCCGGCGAGCTTGTCCGGGTTGCCGACCAGGTAGAGGCCGGTGATCCGGCCGTCGGCGGCGGCCACGGCCAGCGCGTACCGCCGGCCGTCGGGCCAGTGGATGACGACCCCCGGCTGGCCGTTGAGTTCGGTCGGGGCGAGGCGGGGCGGCTGCCGCCTGCGGGGCCCGTGGACGCCGGCGAAGAAGCGGGCGACCCGGTCCGCCCCGCGCACCGGGTTGCGGGCCGACCGGACCCGCCCGCCGCCGTCGCTCCACGCCGTGACGTCGTCGGCCACCAGGGCGGTCAGCCGGGCCAGGTCACCGTCGCGGGCGGCGGCGAGGAACGCGTCGAGCAGCCGCCGCTGCTCGCCCGGGCCCGCGGTGAAGCGGCGGCGGTCCGCGGCGACCCGGTCCGTCGCCCGGTGGTGCAACTGCCGGCAGTCCGCCGCCGACCGGCCGAGGATCTCGGCGATCTCCGCGAACGGCAGCGCGAACGCGGTGCGCAGCACGTAGACGGCGCGCTCCGGCGCGGTCAGCCGCTCCAGCAGGTGCAGCAGCGCCAGCGAGAGCGAGTCGCGCAGCTCCGCGTGCTCGGGTGGCCCGAAGGGCGGTTCGACCGGCGGCCCGAAGGGCGAGGGCGCGGTGGCCACCGGCTCGGGCAGCCACGGACCGACGTACGTCTCCCGGGCCGCCTGCCGCGCGCGGAGCCGGTCGATCGCGAGCCGGGTGACCACCCGGGACAGGTAGCGGCGCGGTTCGGCCACGGCCGCCCGGTCGGCGCCGAGCCACCGCAGGTAGGCGTCCTGGAGCACGTCCTCGGCGTCGTGCAGGCTGCCGAGCAGCCGGTACGCCAGCCCGAGCAGCATCGGCCGGTGCGTGTCGAGCGCGCCGGCCGCCCCCGTCGCGTCGGCTGCCGTCGCCCGGCCCGGCTCCGCCGGCGGCAGCGGCGCGCGGCCGGGCCGGCACCCGCTCCCGGCCAGCCGCGCCCCCGGTGCCGTCACTCGTGCGTCGAGGGGCGGCGTCGGGTGGCCGCCACGATCCGGTTCCACACGTTGATGGTGGCGATCGCGACCGTCAGGTCCGCCAGCTCCTTCTCCGACCACACCTTCGCGGCGGCGTCCCACACGTCGTCGGGCACCCCGTGCTCGCCGAGGCGGGTGAGCGCGTCGGTGAGCGCGAGCGCGGTGCGTTCCCGCTCGTCGAAGAAGGGCGCCTCCCGCCAGGCGGCCACGGCGAACAGCCGCCGGCTGGACTCGCCCGCCGCGAGCGCCTCCCGGCTGTGCATGTCCACGCAGAACGCGCAGCCGTTCAGCATGGACGCCCGGAGCTTCACCAGCTCCAGCACCGTGTGGTCGACGTTGTCCCGGGCGTAGCGCTCCAGCCCCGACACCGCCCGGTAGGCGTCCGGCGCCACCGCCGTCAGGTCGATCCGGCTCATCGTGTCTCCCCTCGTCGTGAGCATGCACCCGTCACGACGGTCGGCGGGGGTCCGGATGTGACGGCTCGCGGTGTGACGCGCGTCATTCCGGCGGCGCGCGGGGCACGGCGGCCCCGACTGGTCAGTCGGCCTTCCCCCGCCGGTCATCCGGGCCGCCGCGGCAGCACACCTGCCCCCGGTACACCACTGGTGACCAACTTCCCGTGGAGGGGACAGATGACTTCTCTCGACCGACGTACCCTGCTGCGCGCCGGCCTCGCGACCGGGGCGGGCCTGGCCGGCGGCGCCCTGTTCGGCGCGGCCGGCGCCCAGGCCACCGGTGCCGGGGCGACCCCGCCGGCCGGCGCGCCCGCCTGGCGGCCCTCCGGCCGGCCCGTGCTCACCCACGGCGTGCAGAGCGGCGACGTCACGGCCGACTCGGCGCTGGTGTGGACCCGCGCCGACCGGCCGGGCCGGATGTGGGTGGAGGTGAGCCGCCGGCCCGACCTGCGCGGCGCGCGGCTGCTGCGCGGCCCGGTGCTCGACCCGTCCGCCGATTACACCGGCCGGGTGCGGGTGCGCGGCCTGCCGTGCGGCGAGCGGCTGCACTACCGGGTGTCGGTGGAGAGCCTGGACCGGCACGGGGTACGCAGCGAGCCGCTGGTCGGCTCGTTCGCCACCGCGCCCGGCGCGCACGGCCGGCGGGGCGTGCGGTTCGTCTGGACCGGCGACATCGCCGGGCAGGGGTGGGGGATCGCCCCCGACTTCGGCGGGATGCGGATCTTCCAGGCGATGCGGTCCGTCCGCCCAGACTTCTTCCTGTGCAGCGGCGACACCGTGTACGCCGACGGGCCGCTCGCCGAGACGGTGACGCTGCCCGACGGCCGGATCTGGCGCAACCTGGTCACCCCGGAGAAGAGCAAGGTCGCCGAGACCCTCGCCGAGTACCGGGGGCAGTTCGCGTACAACCTGCTCGACGAGCACCTGCGCGCGTTCGTCGCCGAGGTGCCGCAGGTCAACCAGTGGGACGACCACGAGGTGACCAACAACTGGTACCCCGGCGAGGTCCTGGCCGACGCCCGGTACACCGAGCAGCGGGTGGACGTGCTCGCCGCGCGGGCCCGGCAGGCGTTCGGCGAGTGGCTGCCGGTGCCGGCGGGCGGGCCGCTGTACCGGAAGCTGTCGTACGGGCCGCTGCTGGACGTGTTCGTGCTGGACATGCGCACCTACAAGGACCCCAACGACGGCAACACGTACGCCGACCCGTTGCGCGGCCTGCTCGGCCGGGAGCAGCGGGAGTGGCTGGTCCGGGAGCTGAAGCGGTCCCGGGCGACGTGGAAGGTGATCGCCAACGACCTGCCGATCGGCCTGGTGGTGCCGGACGGGTCGGCGCAGGAGGGCGTGGCGCAGGGCGACCCCGGCGCGCCCGCCGGGCGGGAGCTGGAGTTCGCCGAGGTGCTGGGCTCGGCGCACCGGGCCGGGGTGACCGGGATCGTGTTCCTCACGGCCGACGTGCACTACACGGCGGCGCACCACTACGACCCGGCGCGGGCGGCGGTGGCGGACTTCACCCCGTTCTGGGAGTTCGTCTCGGGGCCGGCGCACGCGGGCGCGTTCGGGCCGAACGCCCTGGACGGCACGTTCGGCCCGAAGGCGGTATTCGTCAACGCCCCGCCGCGGGCGAACACGTCGCCGGCCGAGGGCTTCCAGCACTTCGGCGAGGTGGCCATCGACGGGGAGTCGGGCGCGTTCACGGTGCACCTGCGCGACCGCGACGGGGCGTCGCTCTGGACCACCACCCTGCCCGCCCCGGGCCGCTGACCTGATCCTGACCCGATCCCGGGCGGTTGCCGTCGCGCGCGGACGGCAACCGCCCAGGGCCGAGCGGGGCGCGGTTAAGTCGGCGGCGGGCGCCGTCGCCGATCGCGTATCCTTGACCCTCAGTAAGGCGACGACCCGGCCATCACCGGTGAGCCTCCGGAAGAACAGCCGGCGCAACCCGGCCCAGTAGAACCGGACGGGTCCGGCCCGTCACAGCCGGCAACGAGCGGGCGGTCGATCCTGGCCGCCAAGCGGGGTGGTACCGCGGGCCTGCCCCGGGGCGCCGGTGACGGCGTACCGGAGGAGGGCTCGTCCTCGCAGACCCACACGTGAGTGAGCTGCGCGAGGAGAGCGACCCCCGATGGCCTATCCGTTGCACGACCCGACCGCCGCCGGCGTCCCGGCGAGCCCCGACCTGCCCGCGGTCGAGCGCCGGGTGCTGGAGCACTGGGCGGCCGACAAGACCTTCGAGGCGTCCGTCGAGGCCCGCCCCGCCGGGGACGACGGCAAGAACGAGTACGTCTTCTACGACGGCCCGCCGTTCGCCAACGGCCTGCCGCACTACGGCCACCTCTTCACCGGGTACGTCAAGGACGCGGTGCCCCGCTACCAGACCATGCGCGGCCGGCACGTCGAGCGGCGCTTCGGCTGGGACTGCCACGGCCTGCCCGCCGAGGTCGTCGCCGAGAAGCAGCTCGGCATCACCAGCAAGGCGGAGATCCTCGACCTCGGCGTGGCCCGGTTCAACGAGGCGTGCCGCACCTCGGTGCTGGAGTTCACCCAGGACTGGGAGCGGTACGTCACCCGGCAGGCCCGCTGGGTCGACTTCGCCAACGACTACAAGACCCTCGACCTGGACTACATGGAAAGCGTCATGTGGGCCTTCAAGACCCTGCACGACAAGGGCCTGGTCTACGAGGGCTTCCGGGTGCTGGCGTACTGCTGGCGGTGCGAGACCCCGCTGTCGAACACCGAGACCCGGATGGACGACGTCTACAAGGACCGGCACGACCCCACGCTGACCGTGTGGTTCGAGCTGACCGCCGACGACGCCGCCCCCGAGCTGCTGCGCGGGCCGGTCCGGCTGGGCGTGTGGACCACCACGCCGTGGACGCTGCCGTCGAACCTGGCGCTCGCCGTCGGCCCCGACATCGAGTACGCGGTGCTGGAGCGCGACGGCTCCCGCTACGTCGTGGGCGCGGCGCGGCTGGGCGCGTACGCGAAGGAGCTGGAGGGGTACGAGCAGGTTGGCACCGTGTACGGCCGCGACCTGGTCGGGCGCCGCTATACCCCGCTGTACGACTTCCTCGTCTCCCGGGCCGGCGAGAACGCGTACCAGGTGCTCGGGGCGGAGTTCGTCACCACCGAGGACGGCACCGGGATCGTCCACCTCGCCCCCGCCTTCGGCGAGGACGACCAGAACGTCTGCAACGCCGCCGGCATCCCGACCGTCGTCACCGTCGACGACCACACCCGGTTCACCGCGCTCGTGCCGCCGTACCAGGGCGAGCAGGTCTTCGACGTCAACAAGCCGGTGATCCGGGAGCTGAAGGAGCGGGGGGTGGTGCTGCGGCAGGACACCTACACCCACTCCTACCCGCACTGCTGGCGCTGCGACACCCCGCTGGTCTACAAGGCGGTGTCGTCGTGGTTCGTGGCGGTGACGCAGTTCAAGGACCGGATGGTCGAGCTGAACCAGCAGATCAACTGGACGCCGGGGCACATCAAGGACGGCTCGTTCGGCAAGTGGCTGGCCAACGCCCGGGACTGGTCGATCAGCCGCAACCGGTTCTGGGGCTCGCCGATCCCGGTGTGGAAGTCCGACGACCCGAACTACCCGCGCCTCGACGTCTACGGGTCGCTGGACGAGATCGAGCGGGACTTCGGCGTACGCCTGACCGACCTGCACCGGCCGGCGGTCGACGACCTGGTGCGCCCCAACCCGGACGACCCGACCGGGCGCTCGACGATGCGCCGGGTGCCGGAGGTGCTGGACTGCTGGTTCGAGTCCGGCTCGATGCCGTTCGCGCAGGTGCACTACCCGTTCGAGAACCGCGACTGGTTCGAGCACCACTACCCGGGCGACTTCATCGTCGAGTACATCGGGCAGACCCGCGGCTGGTTCTACACCATGCACGTGCTGGCCACGGCGCTGTTCGACCGGCCGGCGTTCCGCAACTGCCTCAGCCACGGCATCCTGCTCGGCTCCGACGGGCGCAAGATGTCCAAGAGCCTGCGCAACTACCCGGACGTCTACCACGTCTTCGACTCGTACGGCTCCGACGCGATGCGCTGGATGCTGATGTCGTCGCCGGTGCTGCGCGGCGGGGACATGCCGGTCACCGAGGGGTCGATCCGCGACGCCGTCCGGCAGGTGCTGCTGCCGCTGTGGAACGTGTGGTACTTCTTCTCGCTCTACGCCAACGCCGACGGGTACACGGCGCGGCGGCGGGTGGACTCCACCCACCTGCTCGACCGGTACGTGCTGGCGAAGACCAACGAGCTGGTCGCCACGGCGCAGGCGCAGCTCGACTCGTACGACATCTCGGGGGCCTGCGCGACGGTCCGGTCGTTCCTCGACGCGCTGACCAACTGGTACGTCCGCCGGTCCCGCGACCGGTTCTGGTCCGGCGACGCCGACGCGTTCGACACGCTCTGGACGGTGCTGGAGACGCTGTGCCGGGTGGTGGCGCCGCTGGCGCCGCTGACCGCCGAGGAGATCTGGCGCGGCCTCACCGGCGAGCGGTCGGTGCACCTGACCGACTGGCCGGCGGCCGAGGAGTTCCCCGCCGACCACGACCTCGTCGCGGCGATGGACGCCGTCCGGGACGTCTGCTCGGCGGCGCTGTCGTTGCGGAAGGCCAAGGGGCTGCGGGTGCGGCTGCCGCTGTCGAAGCTGACCGTGGCCTCGCCGGTGGCGGCGCAGCTGCGGCCGTTCGCCGACCTGGTCGCCGACGAGGTCAACGTGAAGGTCGTGGAGTTCTCCGAGGAGGTCACCAGCTACTGCCAGCAGGTGCTGACCGTGGTGCCCCGGGCGCTCGGGCCCCGCGTCGGCAAGCAGGTGCAGCAGGTGATCAAGGCGGTCAAGGCGGGCGAGTGGGAGCTGGTCGACGGCGCCCCCGTCGCCGCCGGGGTCACCCTCGCCGAGGGCGAGTACGAGCTGCGCCTGGTCGCCGCCGACGCCGAGCACTCCGCGCCGCTGCCCGGCGGCGAGGGCGTGGTCGTGCTCGACACGGAGGTCACCCCGGAGTTGGCCGCCGAGGGGCTGGCCCGCGACGTGGTGCGGGTGGTGCAGCAGGCCCGCCGCGACGCCGACCTGGACGTGTCGGACCGGATCGCGCTGACGCTGTCGGCCTCGGCGGAGGTCCGGGCGGCGGTGGCGGCGTACCGGGACTTCGTGGCCCGCGAGGTGCTCGCCGACTCGATCGAGGTGGTGGCGGAGGACGCCGACCTCGCCGACCGGGCCGGCCGAGCCGGATTCGCCGGCGAGGTCGGCGACGGCGACCGCGTGACGGCCGCGGTGCGCCGCGCCTGAGATGTGCGGAGGGGCCCCTGTCAACGCTTTCTGTATAGGAGGGGCCCCTCCTAACTGCCCCGGGCCGCGTCGCGCGACGGCCGTGGGGCGGGGCCGGCCATCCGACCGGTCGCGGCGGCCACGGAGCGGGCGCGGCGGCGACCCGTGCGGGCGGGCTCGACAGCGTCGGCTAACGTGACAACACCCGTGCCAGTACGACCGCCGGTATCGGCCCGACCGCTGGTTACCGGCCCGACCGGCCGTCACCGCACGGCCGCCTGTCCCAGCACGACCCCGGAGGACCAGTGCCGCTGCTCTACACCATCGGCAAGCTCACCGTGGCACCCACGCTCCGGTTGGCGTTCCGACCGACCGTGGAGGGGCTCGAGCACATCCCGGAGACCGGGGGCGCGATCTTCGCCGGCAACCACCTCTCGGTCGCCGACGAGCTGTTCCTCGGCACGGTCGTGCCCCGGCACCTGGCGTTCTGGGCGAAGTCGGAATACTTCAAGGGCACCGGCGTGAAGGGTGCCTTCTCCAAGTTCGTGCTCACCGGCCTGGGGGCGATCCCCGTCGAGCGGGCCGGCGGCCGGGCCGCGCTGTCCGCGTTCGACGCGGCGATCCCGGCCCTGCGGGGCGGCGACCTGGTCGCCGTCTACCCGGAGGGGACCCGCTCGCCCGACGGGCGGCTCTACCGGGGGCGCACCGGCGCCGCCCGGCTGGCCGTAGCGGCCGGCGTGCCGATCATCCCGGTCGGCATGATCGGCACCGACAAGGCCCAGCCGATCGGCGCCCGGGTGCCCCGGCCGGGCAAGTCGAAGATCATCGTCCGGTTCGGCAAGCCACTGGACTTCACCGGCCGCCCCGACGACCGGACGTCGCTGCGCGAGATGACCGACGAGCTGATGAGCGAGATCCAGAAGCTCACCGGCCAGGAGTACGTCCCGCGCTACGCCCCGCCGCGCGCCAACGCGCCGGTCGCCGGCGAGCCCCCGGCCGGGGCCTGACCCGCCCGAGCGCCCAGGTCGCGCCGTGCCTACGGGCCGTTCCCAAGGGGCGGGTCGTTTCTCCGGGGCGGATTGAGTCCACGGGGTAGGTCGTCACGGCGCGTCGTTGCCGCGGCGGCGTTCCTGCGCCACGACCCGGTCGACGTCCGCGAGGCGGTCCAGCTGCTTCATCGTGCGGGCCATCCGGGCGTTCGCCGGGATCCGGTCCCGGTTGCGGTCCAGGAATGCCCAGTACCCCGCCGTGTACGGGCACGCGTCCGCGCCGAGACGCTTCCGCGGGTCGTACCGGCAGCCGCCGCAGTAGTCGCTCATCCGGTTGACGTACGCGCCGCCGGAGACGTACGGCTTGGTGGTCATCCGGCCCAGGTCGGCGTACTGGCTCATGCCGACCACGTTGGCGGTCATCACCCACTCGTAGCCGTCCACGAAGCGGGTGTGGAACCACTCCACCAGCTCGGCCGGGCGCCAGCCGCGTTGCAGGGCGTAGTTGCCGAGCACCATCAACCGGGGGATGTGGTGCACCCAGCCGTGGTCGCGCACCCCGGCCAGCACGTCCGACAGGCAGTGCGCCTGCACCGCGTCGGCGTCCAGCTCCTGAAACCAGCCGGGCACCGGGCGGCGGGCCGCGAGCGCGTTGCTGCGCTGCCAGCCGGCGTCGAAGTGCCAGTACAGGTGCCAGACGAAGTCCCGCCAGCCCAGGACCTGCCGCACGAAGCCCTCCACGCTGGCCAGCGGCGCGCCCTGGCTCCGGTACGCCTTCTCCGCGCCCCGGACCGCGTCGAGGGGGTCGAGCAGGCCGAGGTTGAACGAGGAGGAGAGCATGCTGTGCGCCAGCCACGGGTCGGTGGAGAGCATCGCGTCCTCGTACGGGCCGAAGGCCGGCAGCCGGTGCCGCAGGAAGTGGCGCAGCCGGGCCTGGGCCTCCTTCGTGGTGGCCGGGAAGCGCCGTGGCCCGTCCCGGCCGACGAACCGGATGCCCTCCCGCTCCCAGCGGTCGAGGTCGGCGCGGACCTCGGCGTCGATGTCGTCCTCCTTCGGCACCGGCGCGGCGGGGACGGCGAGCTTGCCGTCCTTCGGCGGCGGCTCCCGGTTCTCGACGTCCAGGCTCCACCGGCCGCCGACCGGCTCGTCGCCGTCGACCAGCACCCGGTGGTGCTCGCGGGCGAACCGGTAGAACGCCTCCATCCGCAGCGCGCCGCGCCGCCCGTCGGCCCACTCGGCGAAGTCGTCCAGGCTGGTGACGAAGCCGCGCGGCGGCAGCACGGTCACCCCGTCCCGCCGCCGGACGAACTCCAGGGCCCGGCGCGAGGTGGGATGACACACCTCGACCGGCTCGCGGACCTTGCGTAGCCCCTCCGCGTACGTCTCGGTGCGCAGGTAGGTGGCCTGCGCGCCGAGTTCGGCCGCGCGGTGGCGCAGCGCGGAGAGGATCAGGTGCGCCTTCTGCCGGTGGTAGACGCGGCGGCGGAAGACCGCCTTCGACTCGATCAGCAGGACCGGCTGGCGGCGGTCGTCGAGGAAGTGCGGCCCCAGCTGATCGGCGAAGAGCCAACGCCGCGGCATGCCCCGATTGTGGCCCGGGTCGGCCGCCGTCCGGCCCGGAAGCCGGAAAATCCGAGCACCCGAGACCACCGGCGCGGACCCGCCGCCCGCCGTCCGCTGGTCCGCCTCCCGCCGGTCGCCGTCCGCCGTCCGTCGCCCGGGCGACGGACAGCGCAGGATCCTGGACAGTTCTCGTACGGAGCGGACGACAACTGTCCAGGAATCCGGGCGCCGGCCGGGCGGGGCGCGTCACGTCGCGCTGGAGCCCACCTGTTCCGGGGTGATGATTTGCTCGCGCATCTCGTCGAGCAGCCGGGCGCTGTCGTCCACGGAGAGCTGGGTGAAGATCCCGGTGGTGAGGCTGCCGTGGTCGACCGAGGTGCAGACCACGACGGCGGTGGCGTCGAGCGCGCCGACGGCGCAGCGGGCGAACCGCCCCCGGACGTCGGTGTCGACCACCTGCGGATCGCCGAGCTGGTATCGCGGCTTGAGCCGGGTCAGTTCGTCGTCCGCGTCGCTCTCGGGGGTCAACCGGAAGCCGGTGCCGCCGAACACGACGACGGGCTTGCCGGCCGACGAGGCGTACACGCCGGCGAAGGTGTCCTCGGCCAGCAGGTGCGCCTCGCGCGTCTCGGCCTCGAGCTGGTTCGCGGTGGCCTTGCTGCGGGCGTCCTCGCGTAGCGACAGGTCGGCGATCTGCGCAGGCAGCGCCGCCTTCGCCGGATACTGCTCCCACATCGGCTTC
This sequence comes from Micromonospora haikouensis, assembly GCF_000876225.1. Lineage (NCBI taxonomy): Bacteria > Bacillati > Actinomycetota > Actinomycetes > Micromonosporales > Micromonosporaceae > Micromonospora > Micromonospora haikouensis. The sequence goes on from NZ_JXSX01000003.1 coordinate 19,995, forward strand.
ACCCAGTACGCCGGGCAGCCGCAGCAGCAGGCGATGCTCAGCAGCAGCACCCAAGGCCAGCGCCGCCGACGTCGGCGGGGGGCCTTCGGCGCGGGCGGGGGAGGGGCGGGCCGGCGTTTTTGCGGAGGCGGTGGGGGCGGTGCCACCGGGCGAGCCGCAGGCGGGGGTGACACCTGTCGGGCCGGCGGAGGCGACACCTGCCGGGCGGGTGCCGGCGGCAGCGGCCGGGCCATGGGCGGTGGGGCGGACCGGGGGGCCGGCGGTGGGCTGACGGGTCGGGCCGCGGGCGACACGGGCCGGGCCGGCTGCGGCGGGGTCACCGGGTGGGACGCCGCCGGGGTGCCGCGACCGACGACGGGCGCCGAGCCGGCCGCCGGCCCCGGGTACTGCCGGGTGGGTGGCGTCGCGGGGTACGGCGTGGTCGGCGGCAGCGGGGGCAGTTCAGCGGCGTGCAGGTCCCAACTGCCGGTGTCCACGCCGGCCCACGGGTCCACCGGAACCTGGCTCTCCGGGGGCGGCAGCGGCCCGTGCCCGACCGGTGCGGGCGGGGTCGGGGGCGGCGAGGAAGGAGGCGGAGCGGGAGAGGGCGGAGGGGGAGGCGGACTGAACTCGGCGGACTCGCCCCAGCTCCGCTTGCGCGGGGCCGGGGGCGGGACCGACGCGGAACCGCTCCAGCGGGGCGCGGGCGGCTCGGCGGCGGCGGGGTCGACGGTCGTCCGGTCCGGGCGCGGGTCCAGCTTCGTCGCGTCCGGGCGCGCGGCGGGTTTCGGCGCGTCCGGGCCGGCGTCCAGCCTCGTGGCGTCCGGGCGCGCGTCGATCTTCGTCGGGTCCGGGGTGGGGGTCGGCCTGGTGGCTTCGGCGCGGTCCGGGACGGAAGCCGGCGAGGCCACACCGGCCCGGCCGAGCGCGGGCTGTCGTGGTGTGGGCTCGACCCGGGTGGGGTCGAGGCCGGACCGGGGCGGAAGGCCGGACCGCGGCGGCGGAGCGGAGCCGACCGGTCGGGGTGGGGCCGCCGGCGCGGGAGGTGCCTCGTTGCCCAGGGCAGTCTCGGCCCGGGTGGGCTCGACCCGGGTGGGCTCCGGCCCCGGTGACGACGCGGACTCCGGCAGGGCGTCCGCGACCGGGACGGTCGCGTCGGCGGCCCCGCCGTCGGGGAGCGCGGTGGTCCTGGTCGCGTCGGGGGCCTGGTCAGCCGTGACGCCGGTCGCCTCCGGGTGGCCTCCCGTCGAACGGTCGCCGGCCGTCGCGGCTCCGCCGGCCGTCGCGCGGTCGGCGGCCGACGTGCCCCCGCCGGCCGACGTGCCTCCGCCGGCCGTCGTGTCGTCGGCCGCCGTCGGTTTGGTCGCCGCCGTTTCCCTGGTCGCCGGCTCGGCGGTAGGGATCTGCGCGGCGTCGGCCGGCCCGGCAGGCGTGGTGGCGGCCCGCTCAGCGCAGGCAGGCCCGGCGTCGGCTGGCGCGGCGTCGGCCGGCCTGGGCTGCTCGGCGTCGGCCCGCTCGGCAGGCTCTGCCTCGACAGGCCCGGTGCCGGCCGGTGCGGCGTCTGCAGGCTCGGCGGGGCCGTGCGGGGCCGGTGCGACGGGCGATGGTACGGGGGAGGGGGCCGTCTCTCCGGCGACCGCCGGGCCCTGGTCCTGGTCGACGGCCGGGGTGCCCCCGTCGGCCGGTCGATCTGCTCCCGGCTGCGGGTGCGGCATCGCGGCAATCTCCTCTCGCGCCGGTCCGAGGTTAGTACCGGCGTGCCACCGGCGGCGATCCGCCCACGTCCGGGGCGACCGTAGCCAGGCTCGCGGCACGCTTGCCCACGCTGCGCCCCGGGAGATCCGGCAGCGGTGACCGGGCCGGCCTCGGGATCGGACGTTCTTCCGGCTGGGGCCGGGCGGGCGCGGTGGGCGCGACGCGGCGGCCGGCGGGCGGACGCGTACCCTTGGGCATCATGAGCGTTCCGTCCACCACGCCGCGTCCCGCCGTGGAGCCGTCGATCTGGCCCCGTCTGGAGCCGCTGCTGCCCCAGGTGACCAAGCCCATCCAGTACGTCGGTGGCGAGCTGGGCGCGGTGGTCAAGGGCTGGGACGCGGCGGCCGTGCGCTGGGCGCTGATGTATCCCGACGCGTACGAGGTGGGCCTGCCCAACCAGGGCGTGCAGATCCTCTACGAGGTGCTCAACGAGCTGCCGGACGTGCTGGCCGAGCGGACGTACGCGGTCTGGCCCGACCTGGAGAAGCTGATGCGCGCCCACGGCGTGCCGCAGTTCACCGTCGACGCCCACCGCTCGGTGCGCGACTTCGACGTGTTCGGCGTCTCGTTCTCCACCGAGCTGGGCTACACCAACCTGCTCACCGCGATCGACCTGGCGGGCATTCCGCTGCTGGCGGCCGACCGCACCGACGCCGACCCGGTCATCGTGGCCGGCGGGCACGCCGCGTTCAACCCGGAGCCGATCGCCGACTTCGTCGACGCCGCCGTGCTCGGCGACGGCGAGGAGGCCGTCCTGGAGATCACGGCGATCGTCCGGGAGTGGAAGGCCGAGGGCTCCCCGGGCGGCCGGGACGAGCTGCTGCTGCGGCTGGCCCGCACGGAGAGCGTCTACGTGCCGCGCTTCTACGACGTGGACTACCTGCCCGACGGCCGGATCCAGCGGGTGGTGCCGAACCGGGCGGACGTGCCGTTCCGGGTGCACAAGCGCACGACGATGGACCTGGACGCCTGGCCGTACCCGAAGAAGCCCCTGGTCCCGTTGGCCGAGACGGTCCACGAGCGGTACGCGGTGGAGATCTTCCGGGGGTGCACCCGGGGTTGCCGGTTCTGCCAGGCCGGCATGATCACCCGGCCGGTGCGGGAGCGGTCCATCACGACGGTGGGGCAGATGGTGCAGCAGGGGCTGGAGTTCTCCGGCTTCCACGAGGTGGGCCTGCTGTCGCTGTCGTCGGCCGACCACTCGGAGATCGGCGACATGTGCTCGGGCCTGGCCGAGCAGTACGCCGGCACCAACGTGTCGCTGTCGCTGCCGTCGACGCGGGTGGACGCGTTCAACATCGACCTGGCGCAGGAGCTGTCGCGCAACGGCCGGCGCACCGGTCTGACCTTCGCCCCCGAGGGCGGGTCGGAGCGGATCCGCAAGGTCATCAACAAGATGGTGTCGAAGGAAGACCTGATCCGCACCGTCGTCACCGCGTACACCAACGGCTGGCGGCAGGTGAAGCTCTACTTCATGTGCGGCCTGCCCACCGAGACCGACGCCGACGTCCTGGAGATCGCGGACATGGCGCACGAGGTGATCCGGGCGGGCCGGGCCGCCACCGGCAGCAAGGACATCCGCTGCACGGTCTCGATCGGCGGGTTCGTGCCGAAGCCGCACACCCCGTTCCAGTGGGCGGCGATGGAGCGACCGGAGGTCATCGACCACCGGCTGCGGCTGCTCAAGCAGGCGATCAACGCCGACCGGTCGCTCGGCCGGGCGATCGGCTTCCGCTACCACGACGGCGAGCCGTCGCTGATCGAGGGACTGCTCAGCCGGGGCGACCGCCGGGTCGGCGCGGTCATCCGGCGGGTGTGGGAGAACGGTGGCCGGTTCGACGGCTGGAGCGAGCACTTCTCGTACCAGCGGTGGGTGGACGCCGCGGCCGAGGTGCTGCCGGCCTTCGGCGTGGACCTCGACTGGTACACCACCCGCCAGCGCGACGAGCTGGAGGTCCTGCCCTGGGACCACCTGGACTCGGGCCTGGACAAGGACTGGCTCTGGCAGGACTGGCAGGACGCCCTGTCCGAGTACGAGCAGGACGACTGCCGGTGGACCCCGTGCTTCGACTGCGGCGTCTGCCCGTCGATGGACACCGAGATCCAGATCGGCCCCACGGGCAGGAAGCTGCTCCCACTGACCCCGGTCAACGGTGCCGGGCTGCGGATTCCCGCCCCCACCCCGCAGTGATCCCCCCGCGCGGCATGATCAACCGATCCGAGGAGCACGACGATCAGTAGGAAACCACAGCCGGAGGGCGGGCAGGCGCCGGTCGTCCAGCGCGTCCGCATCCGGTACGCCAAGCGTGGGCCGTTGCGGTTCACCTCGCACCGCGACTTCGCCCGCGCGTTCGAGCGGGCGCTGCGGCGGGCCGGGGTGCCGATCGCCTTCTCCCAGGGCTTCACCCCGCACCCCAAGATCTCGTACGCCAGCGCGGCCCCGACCGGGGTGGCCAGCGAGGCGGAGTACCTGGAGATCGGGCTGCGGGAGCCGGTCGACCCGGGGCAGCTCCGGGCGGCGCTGGACGCCGCGCTCTCGCCCGGGCTCGACGTCCTCGACGCGGTCGTCGCCGCCGGGGGCAGCCTGGCCGACCGGATCGAGGCGTCGCACTGGCGGATCGAGCTGCCGGAGGTGGAGCCGGCCGTGCTGGAGCGCGCCGTGGCCGCTTTCACGGCGGCGGCGGAGGTTCAGGTCGAGCGGATGACGAAGCAGGGGCGGCGCACCTTCGACGCCCGCGCGGCAGTCATGAAGATCGATGTGATCCGGTCCGTCGAGACGCCTTCCGGGGCACCGGGCGTGTCGTGTGCGATACTCGAACTGGTCGTCCGGCAGGTCACCCCGTCCGTGCGACCCGATGACGTCCTTTCCGGCCTGCGCGCGGTGGCCGACCTGGAGCCGCCGGTCTCCCCGAGGGTGATCCGGCTGGCGCAGGGCACGCTGACCGCACAGGGCGAGATCGTCGATCCGTTGGACGCGGATCGCGACGGGGCAGCCATCGTGTGAGCGTTGACCGACGGTCAGCGTTCTGGCAGGCAGACTTCGGCGGTCGCGCAGCTCGCGCGCCCGGCGGAAACACTTTTGCGGCGACCCTGCGTGGCAGCGCTCACCCGCGCCCGGGGCAGCCAGAACTGGAGAACGTCCATGCTCGAGAACGAGCCCGAGGGCGGCGAACGGACCGGTTCCCAGCCGGCCGGCGACACCGCTGACCGCACCACCGACACCGGCCGCGCCGGCGGTGACACCGTCACCGGCACGGCGGATCTCACCGCGGGCGGCCCCACCGCCGAGGGGGCGGCCCCGGCCGGCGGGCCCACCGCCGCGCAGGGCGAGGTCGCCGGGGATGCCGCCGCCGAGGCGCCGGCCCCGCCGCCCCGCAAGCGGGCCACCCGTCGGCGGGCCACCCCGCTGAACCAGCCGGAGCAGACCGAGGCTCCGGTGGAGGCGTCCACCTCCGCCGGCTCGGCCAGCGGGGAGGCCCCCCAGGCCGAGGTCCTCGCCCCGGTCGCCGGTGAGCTGGAGGAGGCGCCGAAGACGCCGCGTCGACGCCGGAAGGCGACCACCGCGAAGGCGACGGCGGAGCCGATCGTCGCCGCCGCCGCGGAGGAGGCCGGCGCGGAGGTCGTACCCCCGGTCAAGGTCACCCGGACCCGCCGCCGCAAGGCCGCCGCGCCCCCGGCGGAGGCCCCGGCCGCCGAGCCGGCCGAGGTCGCCGCGACGGGCGAGCAGCCGACGGAGGCCGCGCCGACGCCGGCCGTGACCGAGCCGCCGGCAGCCCAGCCGCCGTCCGTTGCCGCAGCCCAGCCGGATGCTTCCGCTGCCGGCGGTGCCGTGGACCAGCCGGCGGCCGGCGCGACCGAGGCCAGCCAGCCGGCCGCTTCGGGCCGGGCCGCCGCCGGGCGTGGCCGCCGCCGGTCCAGCGGCGCCGAGAACCGTTCCGGGGAGGTGCCGCCCGGGGTGGCCGTCTCCGGTGCCGTCGAACTGCCGGCCGGCACCGCCGAGGCTGCCGAGGCCATCGAGCCTGCCGAGCCCGCCCAGGTCGCCGAGCCCGCGCCGGCCAGCCAGCCCGTCGAGGCCGCCGAGCCCGGCGAGCCCGTCGAGGCCGCCGAGCCGAGGACCCGCCGGCGGCGGGCCGTTCTCTCCGCGCCGACCGTCCTCTTCATGGCCCCGCAGCCGGACGAGCCGCCGGTCGCCCGCGTCGTGGTGTCGACCCCCGTCGAGCCGGAGCCGGTCGAGGAGCAGCCCGAGCCGTCCCGCCGGCGTCGCCGCGCCCGGCGCGAGGTCGAGCCGGTCGAGCAGGCCGAGGCGCCGGAGGTCGAGGAGGAGCCGGCCGCCGAGGCGGAGGAGCCCGAGGCCGCCGAGGACGAGGAAGACGAGGAGACCGCCGCCCGTCGGCGTCGCCGCCGGGGACGCCGGGGCCGGGGCCGGGGCAAGGGCGGCGCGGACGAGGCCGACGACGACGAGGCCGAGGAGGCCGCCCAGGCCGAGGAGCCCGAGGCCGAGGCCGAGGGCGACGAGGACGAGGGCGAGACCGACGAGGGCGGGGACGGGCTGACCCGTCGTCGGCGGCGTCGCCGCCGCCGGGGCGCCGGGGACACCGACGGGGGCGCCGACGACGGCGTGCCGACGGTCGTCAAGATCCGGGAGCCGCGCAAGGCCGTCGACGAGGTGCAGGGCGTCTCCGGCTCGACCCGGCTGGAGGCCAAGCGGCAGCGCCGCCGGGACGGCCGGGAGCAGCGCCGGACCCGCCCGCCGATCCTGAGCGAGTCCGAGTTCCTGGCCCGCCGGGAGGCGGTCGACCGGGTGATGGCCGTCCGCCAGCGCGGTGACCGCACCCAGATCGCCGTCCTGGAGGACGGCGTGCTGGTCGAGCACTACGTCACCCGCAACTCCTCCGGCACCATGGCCGGCAACGTCTACCTCGGCAAGGTGCAGAACGTCCTGCCGAGCATGGAGGCGGCCTTCGTCGACATCGGGCGCGGCCGCAACGCCGTCCTGTACGCGGGCGAGGTCAACTGGGACACCACCGGCCTGGAGGGGCGGGCCCGGTCGATCGAGCAGGCCCTGCGCTCCGGCGACTCGGTGCTGGTGCAGGTCACCAAGGACCCGATCGGGCACAAGGGCGCCCGGCTGACCAGCCACATCGCGCTCTCCGGCCGGCACCTGGTCTACGTGCCGAACGGCAACGCCTCGGGCATCAGCCGCAAGCTGCCGGACACCGAGCGCAAGCGGCTGCGCGACGCGCTCAAGAAGCTGGTCCCGGACGGCGCGGGCGTGATCGTCCGGACCGCCGCCGAGGGGGCGAGCGAGGACGAGCTGGCCCGCGACGTCAAGCGCCTGCAGGCCCAGTGGGAGGACATCCAGGCCAAGGCCGCCTCCGGCGGCGCCCCGGTGCTGCTCTACGAGGAGCCGGACTTGGTCATCCGGGTCGTGCGGGACCTGTTCAACGAGGACTTCCGCGAGCTGGTGATCGAGGGCGACGAGTCGTACGGGATGGTCGAGTCGTACCTGTCGCACGTCTCGCCGGACCTGGTCGACCGGGTGCGCCGGCACGCCGGCACGACCGACGTGTTCGCCACGTACCGGATCGACGAGCAGATCCTCAAGGGCCTGGACCGGAAGGTCTTCCTGCCCTCCGGCGGCTCGCTGGTGATCGACCGCACCGAGGCGATGACCGTCATCGACGTCAACACCGGCAAGTACACCGGCTCCGGCGGCAACCTGGAGGAGACGGTCACCCGGAACAACCTGGAGGCGGCCGAGGAGATCGTCCGCCAGCTCCGGTTGCGCGACATCGGCGGCATCGTCGTGATCGACTTCATCGACATGGTGCTGGAGTCGAACCGTGAGCTGGTGCTGCGCCGGCTCACGGAGTGCCTCGGCCGGGACCGCACGAAGCACCAGGTCACCGAGATCACCTCGCTCGGCCTGGTGCAGATGACCCGCAAGCGGATCGGCGCGGGGCTGCTGGAGGCGTTCAGCGAGCCCTGCGAGTGCTGCAAGGGGCGGGGCCTGATCATCCACACCGAGCCGGTGCCGGAGAAGCCCCGTTCGGGCGGCGGCGCGGGGGAGAAGGTCAAGGCGGTCGCCTCGGCGGCCCCCGCCGCCGCACCGGCCCCGGCCGAGTCGGTCGGGGGGGCGTCGTCGAGGCGTCGGGCGCGCAAGAGCGCGGCCCCGGAGCGCACGGTGGTCGAGGTGGTCGAGGCGCCGGCCGACGCCGACACCGAGGCCGACTACCACGACACGATGGGCTACGACCTGTCCCGGTACGAGGCGGACACCGCCGCCGCGCCGGCCGTGGCGGACAGCCAGCAGGGCGAGTCCGCCCGGCTGGCGGGTGCCGACGACCCGGACGCGCTCGGCGACGACGAGGGCGACGGCGACGGCGGCGACACCGGTGGCAGCCGGCGGCGCTCCCGCCGGGGCGGTACCCGGCGGCGTACCCGCCCGTGACCGGCTGACCGGCCGCGCGTTTCGCAGGGCCCCTGCCCGGGTGACAGCACCGGGGCGGGGGTCCTGTCGCGTGCCGGACCCCGGTTAGGATCGGCCACCCCCGGTCAGGAGAAGAAGAATGCGTCGTCTGCTCGCCCTCACCGTCGCCGCGGTCGTCCTGTCCGCCACGGCGGCCTGCTCCGCCGAGCGCTCCGGCTCCGACCCCGCCGACGGGCCGGGCGGCTCCTCCCCGGCGGCGGCCGGCGGGGCCACCCCGGGCGGCGGGGGCGCGGCACCCGGCGCGTCGGGCGGGCCGCCCGCCGCGAGCGGCGCGGCCGGGGGGAACGCCCCGGAGGTCTGCGCCGCCGCCCAGCAGGCCAGCGGCGCGGCGGTCCGCACGTACGTGGCGGAGCTGGGCCGGATGATCGGTGCGGTCGGCGCGAGCGACAGCGCCACGGCGGAGGCTGCCCGCAAGCGGGCGGAGGCGGCGTTGACCGGCTGGCGCACGGCGCTGCGGGAGCAGTCGACCCGGGCGTCCGACCCGCAGCTGCGGACGCTCCTGGCCGACCTCGCCACCGAGGTGGGGATGCTCGGCACCGACGTGGACGCGATCGACGAGGAGGAGCTGGACGAGCTCCAGCAGCGCCTCGACCAGCTCTGCGCCCGCTGACCGGCTCCCCGCCGGCAGTCGGGACGGCGCACCCCGGTTTGGGTGTCGCCCCGCCGATGGCGTACGCTATCTTGCGGCGCACTTTGGTGTGCCGTGTTCCCGCGTGCCCGCGCCGCCGCGCTTCTGCTACCCGGCGAGCCGCCGAGGGAACGACCGCCAGCAGCCTCAACGACAGGGAGTCCGCCTCCGATGTACGCGATCGTCAAGACCGGCGGCAAGCAGTACAAGGTCGCCGAGGGCGACGTGATCGAGGTCGAGAAGCTCGCCGGTGCCCCCGGCGACGCGGTGAAGCTCACCGCGGTGCTCCTCGTCGACGGTGACGACCTGGTGACCGACGCGGCGAAGCTTGCCGAGGTCGCGGTGTCCGGCGAGATCGCCGCGCACACCAAGGGCCCGAAGATCAAGATCCACAAGTTCAAGAACAAGACCGGCTACCACAAGCGCCAGGGTCACCGCCAGCCGCTGACCCAGGTCAAGGTGACCGGCATCTCCAGCGGGAAGTAGGTCGTCCTCAGATGGCTCACAAAAAGGGTGCGTCCAGCTCGCGTAACGGCCGTGACTCCGCGGCCCAGCGGCTCGGCGTGAAGCGCTTCGGTGGTCAGGTGGTCAGCGCGGGTGAGATCCTCATCCGGCAGCGTGGCACCAAGTTCCACCCCGGTGACCTGGTCGGCCGTGGCGGCGACGACACGCTCTTCGCGCTGGCCGCCGGCTCGGTCCTGTTCGGCACCAAGCGCGGTCGCAAGACCGTCAGCATCGTGCCGCAGCAGTAGTTTCGACGCGTCGCGGGCCGCGGACCGGTTGGTCCCGGCCCGCTTCGCTTTTCTCGTACGTGCGGGGCGTCTCCCGCTGGAAGGATTGACGACGTGACGATGTTCGTGGACCGGGTCGTCCTGCACCTGCAGGCCGGCGACGGCGGGCACGGCTGTGTCTCGATCCACCGGGAGAAGTTCAAGCCGTTCGGCGGCCCGGACGGCGGCAACGGCGGGCACGGCGGCAGCGTGACGCTGGTCGTCGACCCGCAGGTGCACACCCTGCTCGACTTCCACTTCCACCCGCACGTCAAGGGCGAGAACGGCAAGGGCGGCGCGGGCTCGAACCGGGACGGCGCGAACGGGCGCGGCCTGGTGCTGAAGGTGCCCAACGGCACCGTCGTGCAGACCCCCGGCGGCGAGGTGCTGGCCGACATGGTCGGCGCCGGCACCACGTTCGAGGTGGCCCGGGGCGGCCGGGGCGGCCGGGGCAACGCCTCGCTGGCCAACGCCCGGCGCAAGGCGCCCGGCTTCGCCGAGCTGGGTGAGCCCGGCGAGCAGCTCGACGTGGTGCTGGAGCTCAAGAGCGTCGCCGACGTGGGCCTGGTCGGCTTCCCGTCGGCCGGCAAGTCGTCGCTGATCTCGGTCATCTCCGCCGCCAAGCCGAAGATCGCCGACTACCCCTTCACCACCCTCGTGCCGAACCTGGGCGTGGTCCGGGTCGACAACCACACCTTCACCGTCGCCGACGTGCCCGGGCTCATTCCCGGCGCGGCCACCGGCAAGGGGCTCGGGCTGGAGTTCCTCCGGCACGTCGAGCGCTGCGCGGTGCTGGTGCACGTGATCGACACGGCGACGCTGGAGCCGGGCCGGGACCCGCTGGCCGACATCGACGCCATCGAGTCGGAGCTGAGCCAGTACGGCGGGCTGGCCGACCGGCCCCGCCTCGTCGCCCTCAACAAGATCGACGTGCCGGACGGCCGGGACCTCGCCGAGATCGTCCGCGCCGACCTGGAGGCCCGTGGCCTGCGGGTGTTCGAGGTCTCCGCGGCGACCCGCGAGGGCCTCAAGGAGCTGATGTTCGCCATGGCGGAGCTGGTCGAGAAGGCCCGCGCCGCCGCCCCGCCGGCCGAGCCGACCCGGATCGTCATCCGTCCGAGGGCGGTCGACGACACCGGCTTCACCATCACCGCCGAGCCGGACGGCTCGTTCACCGTCCGGGGCGACCGGCCGGAGCGCTGGGTGCGGCAGACGAACTTCGACAACGACGAGGCCGTCGGCTACCTGGCCGACCGGCTGGCCCGCCTCGGCGTCGAGGACAAGCTGGCCAAGGCCGGGGCCAACCCGGGCGACCTGGTGCGGATCGGCGAGCGCGAGTTCGACTGGCAGCCCACCCTCTACGCGGGCGTCGACTTCGTCCCCGGCAACCGGGGCACCGACGTGCGGCTGGAGGAGAAGTCGAGCCGCCCCTCGGCCGCCGAGCGGCTCGCCGCGCGCAAGGCCCGCCGGGTGCGGCCCGCCGACGAGCTGGGGGCCGACGTCACCGACGACGAGCCGACCGCCGCCGACGACCTCGCCGACGACCTCGACGACGAGCAGTGGGCGAGCGACGAGAAGTAGGCGGCGTCGGGGAGCGGCCCGGCGACGCGACGACGACCGCTCGTGGGGCCTCCGCCGGCGGGTCGCCCGCCGGAAACCTGCCGGAAATCCGCCGCGCCTAGCTTGACGGGATGCTGATCGAATCGCGGCCCACGACCGACCCGGAGATCGCCACCCTGGTCGTGGCGCAGCAGCGTGAGCTGCGCGAGGCCGACGGCGGGCTGGACGGGCAGGTGACCGTCACCCACGACGACATCCGCTACCTCGCCGTCGTCGACGCCGGCCGGGCCGTCGCGTGCGGCGGCATCCAGGAACTCGACCCGCGCACCGGCGAGCTGAAGCGGATGTACGTCCGGCCCGCCTTCCGGGGCCGGGGGATCGCCCGCCAGCTGCTGGCCGCCCTGGAGGACCTGGCCTTCCAGCAGGGGTACGCCGAGCTGCGGCTGGAGACCGGCAGCTACCTGCCGGCGGCCATCGGCCTCTACACCTCCTGCGGGTACGCCCCCATCCCCGTGTACGGCGAGTACGTCGACAACCCGTACAGCCGCTGCTTCGCCAAGCGACTCCCGGTGGCCGCTTGACGGCGCGGGCGCGCGCCGGCCGGGCGGGGTGGCCCGGTCAGGGGCGGTCGATCGGGTCGTCCAGCCGACCGCCCGTGCCCACCCGGTTGGACAGCAGCAGGCCCAGGGCGAGCATGCCGAGGCCGAGCAGCAGGTGCAGGAAGTCGTCCGCGCCGTTGAGCGGGATGAAGTTGGCCGCGCCGTGCTCGTTGCCGGCGAACCTGACGAACAGCCCGTAGAGGCAGAGCCCGAGGTAGAGCGCGCCGCCCCCGGCCAGGAAGAGCCGGGCCCCGGCGACGCTGCGGGCCAGGGCCAGTCCGGCCAGCCCGAAGACCAGGTGCAGGGCGTTGTGCAGGACCGAGACCTGGAACAGCCCCAGCAGCTCGGCGCCCGAGTGGTGCCCGGCGAAGGTCAGGTCGTCGTACCCGGTGGTGATGCCGGGGACGAAGCCGAGCACCCCGAGCAGGAGGAAGAGCGCGGCCACCGCGACGGCGGCCACCTGCACCCGGGCCCGTGGGCGCTGCCGGTCACGCGCCATCGATGTCACCTCCGTGGATCAGCAGCCCCCGACGATCCTCCATTGTGTGTGCGCGGCGACACGTTCCGCAGAGAAACCGGGAATCAGGTGTGGGCCGGTGGAGCGAGGGTAGGTCAAAAGACGCCGGCGGGATGAACGCTGGCGAATCCCCTGAATTGACTACCGCGACGGCTTTCCGAGCGGAAGGGACATCATGACCTACGATCTCTCACCCACGACGTCCACGTACGGGCAGGAGTCCAGCAACGGCCACGGCGTACGCGATCAGGCCCGCCAGGTGGGCTCGGAGGCCGCGCACGCGGGCGGCGCGGTCGCGCAGACCGCCCGGGAGCAGGGCCGCGAGGTCGTCGGCGAGGCCGCGCGGCAGGCCCGCAACCTCTACGGCGAGGCCCGCGACCAGCTCGCCGGGCAGGCCGGGGAGCAGCAGCGCCGGGCGGCCGGCGGGCTGCGCTCGCTGGCCGACGAGATGCGCGCGATGGCGCAGCACAGCGGCCAGTCCGGCCCGGTGACCGAGCTGGCCCACCAGGCCGCCGAGCGCGTCAACGGCGTGGCCGGCTGGCTGGAGGAGCGGCAGCCCGGCGACATCCTCACCGAGGTCAAGGACTACGCCCGCCGCAACCCGGGCACCTTCCTCGTCGGCGCCGCCGTGCTCGGCGTGCTCGCCGGCCGGCTGACCCGGGGCCTGTCCGCGGCGTCCGACGGCACCGGCGGCGGCTCGACCGGGGCGTACGACCCGGAGCGCACCGCCGTCATCCCGACGCCGCCGGCCCAGCGTGCCGTGCCGGACCAGATCCCCCCGGGCGGCTACCTCGACCCGACCCCCGAGGTCGGCCACACCGGCCAGGGTGCGGCCTACCCCGACCCGGGCACCACCACCGGCTACGCCGACCCGGCGGACGGCACCGGAACGCCGCTGCCCCCCGTGACCCAGACCGACCCGCTGCCGGGCGTGCCGTCCAGCGGCGCTTCCCGCCCGTGAGCCGTCGAGCCAGCCGAAGGGAGGAGACGGCATGACCGCGCCGACGCAGGACCCGGGACTGGACTCCGGGTACCACCCCACGGGTGCCCCGCACACCGCGGACGAGGTCAGGAGCAGCTCGATCGGTGAGCTGCTGCGCCAGGTGAGCACCGACCTGTCCACGCTGATGCGCCAGGAGGTGGAGCTGGCCAAGGCCGAGATCCGCCAGGAGGGCAGGAAGGCGGGCAAGGCCGCCGGACTGTTCGGCGGCGCCGGCTTCGGCGGGTACATGGTGGCGCTGTTCCTGTCGATCGCGCTCTGGGCCGGGCTGTCCAACGTGCTGGACGCCGGCTGGGCCGCGTTGATCGTCGCCGTGCTCTGGGGCGCGATCGCCGCCGTCCTCTACTCCATGGCCAAGAAGCACGCCCAGCGCGTACGCGGCCTCAGGCAGACCAACGACAGCGTGCAGCGCATTCCCGACGCGCTCAAGCCCCACCCGGAGGGAGTCACCCGATGAGCACCGATCCCGACCAGATCCGCCGGGAGATCGAGGCCACCCGCAACAGCCTCAGCACCGACGTGGACGCCCTGGCGTACAAGGTCAGTCCCGGCCGCATCGTCGACGACCGCAAGCAACGGGCGCGCAACGCGCTGCAGAATGTGAGGGACAAGGTCATGGGCACCGCTTCCGACTACGGCCACAGCACCGGACACGCCGCCCACGCGGTGGCCGACCGGGCGTCGTCGGCCGCGTCCACGGTGAGCGACAAGGCGCACTCGGCGGCCTCCACCGTCGGCGACGCCGCCCAGCGGGCCCCGCAGGTGCTGCGGGAGAAGTCCGAGGGCAACCCGCTGGCCGCCGGCCTGATCGCCTTCGGCGTCGGCATGCTGGTCTCCTCCCTGATCCCGGCGAGCCGCCGCGAGCAGCAGGTGGCCGCCCAGGTCAGGGAGCGGGCCGGCGCGCACGCCGGCGCGGTGAAGGAGAAGCTCGGCGAGGTCGCCGGCGAGCTGAGGGAGGAGCTGCGCGAGCCGGCGCAGCACGCGGGCGAGTCGGTGAAGGCCACCGCCCAGGACGCCGTGCACGCCGTTCGCGACGACACCCGGTCGGCCGCCCACGACGTGAAGGACCACGCGCAGCAGTCCCGCGGCCAGGTGCGGTACTGACCGAGGAGATCCCGCCGCCGCATCCGTCGGCGGCCCGGCCGTCCGCTCAGGAAGGGCCCCCTGGCAACAGAACGCGTCGACAGGGGGCCCTTCCTCGCGTCTCCGTCAGGCGGTGCGGCGCACGTCGGCGATGACGAGGCCGCTCGGCGGCAGGGCGGGCATCCGCCGCAGGTCGATCGCGAGGTCCTGCGGCGGGACCTCGTAGCGCATGGTCGTGGTCAGGTTGGTGACGGCCCGCTTCAACAGCTCGATGGTGATCCACTCGCCGGCGCAGCGGTGGCCGGTCAGGTGCTCGCCGCCGCCCTGCGGCACCAGCGCGTACGGGTCGCCGCGCCAGCCGGCGAAGCGCTCCGGACGGAACCGTTCCGGCTCGGGCCAGAGCGCCTCGTGGTGGTTGGTGCCGTACAGGTCGAGCAGCACCCGCCGGCCCTGCGGGAAGTGGTGCCCCTGCCAGTCGAAGGAGCGCCGCACCCGGGCGGCGGCGACGGGGAAGAACGGGTAGTAGCGGCGTACCTCCTGCACGAAGCACTCGGTGGCGTCGTCGTCGCCGCGCACCTGGTCGCGCCACTGCGGGTGGTCGTGCAGGGCGAGCGCGGCGAAGACCACGAAGCGGTCGACGGCGACGGTGGGTCGCAGCACGTTGAGCAGCTCCACGGCGGCGATCCGGCGGGGCAGCAGCTGCCCCCGGCCGTCCCGGTGCTCGGCGATCGCCCCCAGCGCGCTGCCCGGCGGGGCCGGCAGGACGCCCACCCGGGCGCGTTCGACGACCTCCCCGAGCCACCGCTCGCTGCGGCGGCGGCCGACCCGGCCCCGCCAGTGCCGGGGGCCGAGCGCGGTGGGCCCCTCGATCATCGACCGCATCACGGCGGTGCGCCGGGCCACCTCGGTGTCGGCCAGCGGCACGCCGGCCCAGGCGCAGACGGCCCGGGTGAGCAGCGGGGCCACCTCGTCGTGCAGCACCACCCGGCCGGCGCGCTCCCAGGCCGGCACCCGGGCCCGCCACTCGTCGTCGAAGAGCTGGCCGAGCTGCCGGACCGCCGACGGCGTCATGATCGACATGAACATGGCCTTGCGGTCGTGGTGGGCCGCCCCGTCGAGGCCCTGCACCCCGCCCACGCCGGTGAGGGTCCGCTGCATCCGCTTCGGTGCCGCGCCCGCCCGGACGAAGCGCTCGGGGTCGTAGAAGATCGCCGCCGCCGGTCGGCCGCGCAGGCAGATGGTCGGTTCGAGCAGCAGCCTGGTCTGGAAGATGTCGGTGCCGTACCGGTCGCAGCGGTCGCCGATGAACCGGTAGCCCTCCCGCAGCAGGGCCAGCGTGCTGTCCGGGCTGCGGTCGGCCGGCATGCTGGCCATCGGACCCCTCCTGACGTTCCCCGCCCGGTGGCACCGCGCGGTGGGGGTTCGTCTACCCACGTCGCGGCGGCCGAATCCCCGCCGCCCCGGTTGAACCCGGTCGAGGTCGACGGCGCGGCGTCGGCCCGCGTGGCGGGTGCCGGCTGGCCCCTCCCAGGGCGTCGGGAACCTGGTTGGCTGGAGCGCACGGGCCGGCGACCGGTCGGTCCGGGGCGCTCGGGCCGCCGGTGGCGGGAGCGTCCGGGCAGTCACGACGGGGAGGACACATGCGGGAGAACGCGTCGCGATACTGGCGACAGCGGCGGGTGGTCGACGCGCTGGGCGCGGGCCGGGCCGGCGGCGGGGAGCCGGTGGGCCCGCTGCTCGCCCGGCCCCGCCGGGAGCAGCGCCCACCGCGCTGGTTCACCGTGCATCTCGGCTTCGCCGCCGCCGGGCCCGACCTGGCCCGCGAGCTGGCCGTGACGTACGCCGAGGGGCTGAGCGTGCTCCGCCCCGAGCTGGCCCTCGGGGCCGCCGCGCTGTCCCCGGCCGACGCCTGGCACCGGGCCGAGCGGCTGTTCTGCGGGGCGATCGGCCCCGACGGGGAGCGTTGCGCCGACGTGGCCGGTCACCCCGGCTTCCATCACGCCCCGGGCCCCGGCGGCCTCGGCTGGGGCGACGGCGACTGACGGGCGTTTCGGGCGGTTCGCGCGGTTAGGGCGGTTCGGGGCCGGGCCGTGACCGGCTGCCGCTCCCGGGGACGCACGTCGGCGTGCCGTCCCCGCGGGCGACAGGCGGTCGCGGCCCGGCGGCCCGGTTCAGTCCAGGTCGAACTCGCCGTCCTGGGCGCCGGCGACGAACGCGTCCCACTCGGCCTGGGTGAAGACGAGCACCGGGCCGTCCGGCTCGGCGGAGTTGCGCATGCCGATCAGGTCGTCGACGAAGGCCACCTCGACCGCGCCTTCCGAGGTGTCCCCCTCGGCCCGCTGCCAGACCGCCCGGGACAGGTCGAAGTCGCCCTTGGGGTGCTGACCCATTGTTGCTTCCTCCATCGCATGCCGTGACGGGAAACGAGTGTGGTTCCCCATCGGGCAGGATAAGCGGATGCCGAGCCTGAGCCGTGTAGAGGCGACCGCGCGTGGCGCGTTGATTACCGTCGAGTCCTACCACGTGGACCTCGACCTGACCGCAGGCGAGGAGCGGTTCCGCTCGCACGCCACCATCCGCTTCCGGGCGACCCCCGGCGCGGAGACCTTCGTCGAGGTGCTGCCCGCGCAACTGCTGGGGGCACGCCTGAACGGGCGGCCCCTCGACCCGGCGACGCTCGCCGGCAACCGGCTGCCGCTGACCGGCCTCGCCGAGGCCAACACGCTGGTCGTCGAGGCCGAGATGGCCTACTCGAACACCGGCGAGGGGCTGCACCGGTTCGTCGACCCCGCCGACGGCGAGACCTACCTCTACGCCATGTCCTTCCTGGACAACGCGCAGCGCATCTTCGCCGCCTTCGACCAGCCCGAGCTGAAGGCACCGGTCCGGCTCGCCGTCACCGCCCCGCCGCAGTGGACGGTCGCCGCCAACGGCGCGCTGGCCGCGACGCCCCGGCCGGGGCGCTGGGAGTTCGCCCCCACGGCCCCGCTGGCGCCGTACCTCGTCACGCTGATCGCCGGGCCGTGGCACGTGCGCCGCGCCGAGCACGACGGCGTCCCGCTGGGCGTCTGGTGCCGGCGGTCCCTCGCCGCCCACCTGGACGCCGACGTCGAGGAGATCCTCACCGTCACCCGGCAGTGCCTGGACCGGTTCCACGAGCTGTTCGCCGAGCGCTACCCCTTCGGCAAGTACGACCAGGCGTTCGTGCCGGAGTTCAACGCCGGCGCGATGGAGAACCCGGGCCTGGTCACCTTCCGCGACGACCTCGTGTTCCGCTCGGCGGTCACCGACACCCAGCGCGAGCTGCGGGCCACCACCATCGCCCACGAGATGGCCCACATGTGGTTCGGCGACCTGGTCACCATGCGCTGGTGGGACGACCTGTGGCTCAACGAGTCGTTCGCGGAGTACCTGGGCACCCGGGTCACCGCCGAGGCGACCCGGTTCGCCGGGGCGTGGACGACGTTCGCGCTGCGCCGCAAGGGCTGGGGGTACGCGGCGGACCAGCGCCCCTCCACCCACCCCGTCGCGCCGGAGGAGGTCGCCGACGCTGCCCTGGCGCTGCTCAACTTCGACGGCATCTCGTACGCCAAGGGCGCCAGCGTGCTGCGCCAGCTCGTCGCCTGGCTCGGCGACGACGCGTTCCTGGCCGGGCTGAACGCCCACTTCGCGGCGCACCGGTTCGGCAACGCCACCCTCGCCGACCTGCTCGGCGCGCTCTCCACCGCCGCCGGGCGGGACCTGTCGGGCTGGGCCGAGCGCTGGCTGCGCCGGGCCCAGGTCAACACCCTGCGGGTCGACGTGACGCTCGACGCCGACGGCCGGTACGCGGACGCGGCGATCGTGCAGACCGCCCCGGCCGGCCACCCGGTGCTGCGCCCGCACCGCGTCGGCGTCGCCCGGTATGCCGCCGACGGCACCGTCACCCGCGACGAGGTCGACCTCGACCCGGATTCCGACGGCGGCCGGACGGTCCTCGCCGGGCTGCGCGGGCAGCCGGCCGCCCAGCTGCTGTTGCCCAACGCCGGTGACCTCACCTTCGCCAAGATCCGCCTCGACCCCGCCTCCGTCGACGCGGTGCCGCTGGTGCTGCCGACCCTGGCCGACCCGCTGGCCCGGGCCCTGCTGTGGGGCGAGGCGCTGGACGCGGCCACCGACGGCGAGCGGCCCGTCGCCGCCCTGGTGGAGCTGGTCGCCGCGGCCCTCCCCGGCGAGACCGAGGTGATCATCGTGGAGGACGTGCTGCGCACCGTCCGGCCGCTGGTCGACCGCTATCTCGATCCCCTCGCCCGGGACGCGGCGCTGCTCCGGCTCGCCGGTGCCGGCCAGCGCCTGCTCGCCGCCGCCGAGCCGGGCGGGTCGCGGCAGCTCGCCGCCGCCCGGGCCCTGATCGGGGCCAGCAACGACGCCGACCTGCTCGCCGGCTGGCTGGCCGGCGACGGCGTCCCCGCCGGGCTGGCCGTGGACGCCGAGCTGCGCTGGGCGCTGCTGGGCCGGCTCGTGGTGCTCGGCGCGGCAGGGGAGGCCGAGATCGCCGCCGAAAGGGCGGCCGACCCGAGCGCCACTGGCGCCGAGCGGGCCGCCCGGTGCCGGGCCGCGCTGCCCGACCCGGCCGCGAAGGCGGCGGCGTGGGAGATCGTGGTGCGCAACACCGAGCTGTCCAACCGGCTGGTCGAGGCCGCCGCGCAGGGGTTCTGGCATCCCGAGCAGGCCGAGCTGACCGGGCCGTACGTCGAGCGGTACTTCGCCGACATGCCGGCGGCGGCGCGGAGGCGTACCCCCTGGGTGGCCGACCAGGTCGCGGCCGACGCCTACCCCCGCTACGCCGTGGCGCAGCCCACCCGGGAGCTGGCCGCGGCACTGCTGGCCCGCGACGACGTCACGCCCGGCCTGCGCCGGGTGGTCACCGACGCCGACGACGACCTGCGCCGTGCCCTGGTGGCCCGCACCGCCGTGGCCGCCGCCTCGGCCTGATCCGCCGCGGCCCGGGGCCCGGAACGCCCCGTTCCGTCCCGCTTTCGGTCTTCCCTCGGCCCCGGCCGCGCCCGCGGCCCGGGTCGGGGGAGGGGCCGAGAACCGGGCCGGGGGCGCCGCCGCGCGCTGCCCGCATACGATCTGCGGGTGCGGGAAGACATCCGGCGGGTCGGGATCATGGGCGGCACGTTCGACCCGATCCACCACGGTCACCTGGTCGCGGCCAGCGAGGTGGCCGACCGGTTCGGGCTGGACGAGGTCGTCTTCGTGCCGACCGGGCAGCCGTGGCAGAAGGCGGACCAGCCGGTCACCCCGGCCGAGGACCGCTACCTGATGACCGTCATCGCCACCGCGTCCAACCCCCGGTTCCAGGTCAGCCGGGTCGACATCGACCGGGGCGGGCCGACGTACACCGTCGACACGCTGCGCGACCTGCACGCCGAGTACGGGCCGAAGGTGCAGCTCTACTTCATCACCGGCGCGGACGCGCTGGAGCGGATCCTGTCCTGGAAGGATCTCGACGAGATCTTCGCGCTGGCCCACTTCATCGGCGTCACCCGCCCCGGGTTCGAGCTGACCGACAAGCACGTGCCCGCCGACACGGTGAGCCTGGTGCAGGTGCCCGCGATGGCCATCTCGTCGACGGACTGCCGCGCCCGGGTGGCCCGGGGCGAACCGGTCTGGTATCTGGTGCCCGACGGTGTGGTGCAGTACATCGCGAAACGGCGCCTCTATCAGCAGTGATCGCGCCGGATATGCGGTCGTTCGTCCCCGAAACCGGCCAGAACCGACAGGTCGTCACGCGGACGCGTGTGAGACGCTTGGAGGGTCGCACGGTTGATCGAAGGAGAACGGTGACAGTTTCCGAACGCGCTCACGAGCTGGCGATGGCCGCCGCCCAGGCCGCGGCCGACAAGAAGGCGCAGGACATCGTCATCATCGACGTGGGTGACCAGCTCGCCATCACCGACGCGTTCCTGCTCGCCGCCGCCCCCAACGAGCGTCAGGTGCTGGCCATCGTCGACGCCATCGAGGAGCGGCTGCTGGAGCTGCCGGAGAAGGCCAAGCCGGTCCGGCGCGAGGGCGAGCGGGGCGGGCGCTGGGTGCTGCTCGACTACGTCGACATGGTGGTCCACGTCCAGCACACCGAGGAGCGCGAGTTCTACGCCCTCGACCGGCTCTGGAAGGACTGCCCGCAGATCCCGTTCGTCGACCGGGACCTGGTCGAGGCCGACGCCGCCGCCGGCACCGCACCGGCCGAATGACCCGACTGATCGTCTGGCGGCACGGCAACACCGACTGGAACGCCGCGAGCCGGGTGCAGGGCCAGACGGACGTGCCGCTCAACGACCTCGGCCGCGAGCAGGCCGCCGCCGCCGCGCCCCTGCTCGCGGCGCTGCGCCCCGACGCGATCGTGGCCAGCGACCTGCGCCGCGCCGCCGACACGGCCGCCGCTCTCGCCGCGCTCACCGGCCTGCCGGTGCGCGCCGACGCCCGGCTGCGCGAGCGGCACTTCGGGCGGTGGCAGGGGCTGGAGCTTACCGAGGCGGAGCAGCGCTACCCCGACGAGCACGCCCGCTGGCGGGCCGGCGACCCCGACCCGGGCGCCGACATCGAGAGCCTCGACGACCTCGGCAAACGGGTCGGCGCCGCCCTGCAGGACGCGGCCGACGCCGCGCCCGGCGGGACGATCGTGGTCGCCACCCACGGCGGCGCGGCCCGGCAGGGCTGCGGGCACCTGCTCGGCTGGGACCACGCGGTGCTGCGGGCGATCGGTTCCCTGCGCAACTGCCACTGGACCGAGCTGCGCGACAGCGGCACGCGGGGCTGGCACCTGCGGGCGCACAACGTCGGCGTGCTGACCACCACGGCGGCGGCCGAGGCGGTCTGACCCGGCGGCGTCCCGGGCCACCGGTTCCCCGGGCCACCCGTTCCCGGGCGGCCTGGGTCAGGTGGCCCCGGCGGTCCGGGCCCGGATCGGCTACGGTGCCGGGATGCCCGTCGCGGTCGTCACCGACTCCACCGCCTACCTCCCGCCCGAGCTCGTGCGCCAGCGCGGGCTCACCGTCGTGCCGCTGACCGTGGTGCTCAACGGCGCGGAGGGGCTGGAGGGCGTCGAGACGTTCCCCGACGACGCCACCCGGGCGCTCGGCGGCCGGCGGGTCTCGGTCAGCACCTCCCGGCCGGCACCGGAGCAGTTCGCGCGGATGTACCGCGACCTGCTCGACGCCGGTGCCGACGCGGTGGTCTCGGTGCACCTGTCCGCCGAACTGTCCGGCACCGTCGAGGCCGCCCGGCTGGCCGCCGCGCAGGTCGGCGGCGACCGGGTCGCGGTCGTCGACAGCCGCTCCACCGGCATGGGCCTCGGCTTCCCGGCGCTCGCGGCCGCCGAGGCCGCCGCCGAGGGCGCCGACCTTCCGGGGGTACGCCGCGCGGCGGCCGACGCGATCGACCGCACCATGATCTACTTCTACGTCGACACCCTGGAGTTCCTGCGCCGGGGCGGCCGGATCGGGGCCGCCGAGGCGCTGCTCGGCACCGCCCTGTCGGTCAAGCCGATCATGCACATGCCGGACGGGGCGATCGTGCTCAAGGACAAGGTGCGCACCGCCAGCCGGGGCGTGGCCCGCCTGGTCGACCTCGCCGTCGAGGCGGCCGGCGACGCCGACGTCGACCTCGCCGTGCACCACCTCGCCGCCCCGCAACGCGCCGAGCAGCTCCTCGCCGCGCTCACCGAGCGACTCGGCGGCCGGGTCCGTTCGACGTACGTCACGGAGGCCGGCGCGGTGGTCGCCGCGCACGCCGGCCCGGGGCTGGCCTGCGTCGTCGTGCACCGCCGTCCCGGCCTGGGCGGGCGGGGATCCGGCTCGGGTCCGGCCAGCTCGGGTCTGGTCGGTGCGGGTTCGGTCGATTCGGGGCCGGTCGGCTCGGGGCCTGACGGAGAGGTGGAGGCGCGCTGATGGGTGGCTCCTTCGTGGTGACGGGCGGGGGCCGGGGGATCGGCCGGGCGATCGTCGAGCGGCTGCTCGCCCCCGGTGACACGGTGGTGGTGCTGGAACGCGACCCGGCGACGACGGAGTGGACCCGGACGCACCACGCCGGGGACCGGGTGCGCGCCGTCGTCGGCGACGCCGGTGACGCGGACGACGCCGCCCGCGCGGCGGACCTCGCCGAACGCGCCGCACCGCTGGCCGGCTGGGTCAACAACGCGGCGGTGTTCCGTGACGGCGCGGCCGACTCCACCGACCCCGCCGAGCTGTACGAGCTGATCGGGCTCAACGTGCGGCCGGCCGTGGTCGGCGCCGCGACGGCCGTCCGCCGGTTCCGGGCCGCCGGGCGGGGTGGGGCGATCGTCAACGTCTCCTCCCACCAGGCCCGCCGGGCAGTCCCCGGCGCACTGCCGTACTCCGTGGCGAAGGCCGCCCTGGAGGGGCTGACCCGGGCGCTGGCCGTCGACCACGGCCGGCACGGCATCCGGACCAACGCCGTCGCGCTGGGCTCGGTGGTGACTGAGCGGCACGAGACGTTCCTCGCCGGCCTTCCGCCGGCCGAGGCGGCGCGGGTCGAGGCGGAACTCGGCCGGCTGCACCCGGTGGGCCGCATCGGCCGCCCGGACGAGGTGGCGGAGGCGGTGGCGTACCTGCTCTCGCCGCAGGCGAGCTTCGTCAACGGCGTCACCCTGCCGGTCGACGGCGGTCGGGCCGCGCTCGGCCTGGACCCCGAGGCCCACTGACCGCAGATCCCGTCGCCGAGCGCTGTCGCCTGCCGTCCCGATGGTAGGTCCGGCCCCTGGCCCCGGACCAGGTGGCGGGACCGTCGGTGCCGGGTGCTCTCCCTGCTGCGTAGGGAGCTGAGTCGAATACGACATCACCGACCACCCCCGTTCCCCCGACTCGTCGATCAAGAGAAAAGCGTCAGGATTGATCTCGACGGTGACGCAAACTTCTTGATCACCGGGTGGCTGGGCGCGGGCTGCGGGGGGCCTTAGCACATGGTGGGCATGATCAGGCGGTTGTCCACAAGGGCCTTCGTTGTCCACAGGCGGCGGTCGGTGGACCCCGGAGGGGCCTCGTGCCGGCCTAACCTCGCGCCGTGTCAGACGACGAGGAGACGGTCGTGCGGCGGCGACTGCGATGGCTGGCGGGCGACCCGTCGCCGGCTACACCCGCGGTACGCCCGGCCGTGCCGGCGGAGCCGGTCGCGCCACCGGCGGTCGGGCGGCCCGAGGCGGCCGGACCGCCGCCGGCACCGGGACCGACGGGTGGGCCTGCTGTGGGGCGGGCCGTCGTGGTGCCGCCGGAGGACCGGTGGCCGCCCGCCGGCGGGCCGATGGTCGAGCGGCCGGTGCCCTGGCCGGGGGAACGGCACCCCGGCTCGGGCCGACGGATCGCCCGCGCGTCGTCTCCCGTCCGGGACCCGCTCGGGGGTGACGCTCTGGGCCGGTCCGGCTCGTTCGGGGGTGACGCTCTGGGTCGGGCCGGCTCGTTCGGGGACGGTGGTCTGGGCCTGCCCGGCTCGGCCGGAGACGACGGTCTGGGGCGCGCCGGTTCACCCGGGGGCGATGGTCTGGGGCGCGACGGCCTGCTCGGCGGCGACGATTCGGGGCGTTCCGGTGAGTCGACCCTCGGCCCCGACGGCGAGCCGGCGTCCGCGTCGTGGTCGTCGCGGCTGCCGGGGCCCGGCGCGTTCGACCCCGGCCGGCGGGGTGTGCGGGCGCTGGCGGCGGTCGCCGTCGCGGTGGTGCTCGCCGCCGGCTTCTGGGCGTGGCGCTCCCGCCCGCAGGCCGAACCGGTCCGGGCCGAGCCGTCCGCCGCCGGCTTCGACGCGACACCGGGGGCGGAAGCGCCGGTCGCCGCCCCGACGCCGGGCAGTGAGCTGGTGGTGGCCGTCGCCGGCAAAGTACGCCGCCCCGGGCTGGTCCGGGTGCCGGCGGGCGCGCGGGTCGGCGACGCGGTGCAGGCCGCCGGCGGCGCGTTGCCCGGCGTCGACGTGGCATTGCTCAACCCGGCCCGCAAAGTCGCCGACGGCGAGCTGATCCTGGTCGGTGTCACCGCCCCGCCGGGTCAGCCGGGTGCCGCCCCGGCCGCACCTGGGCAGCCGGCCGCCGGGGGTGCGGCGGCCCCGGCCGGGTTGATCAACCTGAACACGGCCACCCTCGCCCAGCTCGACACGCTGCCCGGGGTGGGACCGGTGCTGGCCCAGCGCATCCTCGACCACCGCGACCGCACCGGCGGGTTCCGTTCGGTGGGCGACCTGCGCCAGGTGGAGGGCATCGGCGACTCCCGGTACGAGCAGCTCAAGGAACTGGTGACGGTGTGAGCGTGAGCGCGGGGTCGCCCGACGCCGGTGTGCCGGCCCGCGGCGCACCGCCCGACCGGCCCGCCGGTGTCGGGGACGGGCCCGACCTGCGGCTGGCCGGGCTGGCCGTGGCCGCCTGGCTGGCCGCGCTGGCGAGCCTGCACCTGAGCGCCCGGTCGGCGGCGCTGCTCGCCGCCGGGGCGGCCGGGCTGGCCGTGCTCGTCGCGGCGCATCTGCTCGGCCGGTTGGGACGCCCGGCGGACCCCGTCCGGCGGCACGGGTGGATCGCCGTGGCCGTGCTGCTCGGCGTGGTGTGCGGGGCGACGGCGACGGCCGCCCGGCTCGGCGTCCGGGACGCCCCCGCCGTCCGTGCGCTCGTCGACGACCGGGCCACTGTCACCGCCGACCTGGTCGTACGGGCCGATCCGCGCCCGCTCCGGGGCGTCGCGGGCCGCCCCGCGACCCTGCTGGTCCGGGCCGAGTCGGTCGCCCTGACCGGCCCCGACGGCGTGCGGGTCGCCGCGTCCCTGCGGGTCCTGCTGCTCGCCACCGACCCGGCGTGGCGGGCGTTGCTGCCCGGGCAACGGCTGACCGCCGAGGGGCGACTCGGCGCGCCGCGCGGCGGCGACCTGACCGCCGCGGTGCTCACCGTGCGCGGCCCGCCGACGCCGCACGGACCGCCCCCGTGGTCGCAGCGGGCCGCCGGCACCCTCCGGGCGGGTCTGCAACGCGTCTGCGAGCCGCTGCCCGACGAGCAGGGCGGGCTGCTGCCCGGCCTCGTGGTCGGCGACACCAGTCGACTGCTGCCGGCGGTGGAGGAGGACTTCCGCACGACGGGCATGACCCACCTGAACGCCGTCTCGGGCTCCAACGTGGCGATCGTCGTCGGCGCGGTGCTCCTGTTGGCCCGGTGGGCCAGGGCCGGTCCACGGGTGGCCGCCGGGCTGTGCGTACTGGCCCTGGTCGGTTTCGTCATCCTGGTCCGCCCCTCGCCGAGCGTGGTGCGCGCCGCCACCATGGGCGCGATCGGGTTGGCGGCGCTGGCCGCCGGCCGGCCCCGGGCCGCCCTGCCGGCGCTGGCCGCGGCGGTGGCAGCGCTGGTGTTGTTCGACCCGGAACTGGCCGGCGACCCGGGGTTCGCCCTGTCCGTGCTGGCCACGGCCGGGCTGTTGCTGCTCGCCCCCGGGTGGCGCGACGGGCTGCGCCGGCGGGGTGTGCCGCCCGGGTTCGCCGAGGCGCTGGCCGTGCCGGCCGCCGCGCAGCTCGCCTGCGGCCCGGTGGTCGCCGGGATCTCCGGCACGGTGAGCCTGGTGGCGGTCCCGGCGAACCTGCTGGCCGTCCCGGCGATCGCGCCCGCCACGGTGCTCGGCGTCGCGGCGGCGGTGCTGTCCCCGGTCTGGTCCCCCGGTGCGGAGCTGGCGGCGTGGCTGGCGAGCTGGCCGGCCTGGTGGCTGGTCACGGTCGCCCGGTACGGTGCCCGGCTGCCCGCCGGCATGCTGCCCTGGCCGGACGGGGTGCCGGGCGCGCTGCTGCTGGCCGGGCTGACCGTGGCGCTGCTGGTCGCCACCCGGCGGCCGGTGGTGCGCCGGCTGGTGGCGGTGGTCGCCGTCGCGGTGGTCGCCGGCACCCTGCCGGTCCGCCTCGTCGCCGGCGGCTGGCCGCCCGACCGCTGGGTGGCGGTGGCGTGCGCGGTGGGCCAGGGCGACGCGCTGGTGCTGCCGGTGGCCGTCGGCCGGGCGGTGGTGGTCGACGCCGGTCCGGACCCGGCGGCGGTGGACGGCTGCCTGCGGCGGCTCGGCGTACGGGAGGTGCCGCTGCTGCTGTTCAGCCACTTCCACGTCGACCACACCGGCGGGGTCGCCGGGGTGTTCCGGGGGCGCCGGGTCGCGGCGGTACGCACCCCGCAGTGGCCCGAGCCCGCCGCCGGGCGGGACCTGGTGCGGGCCGCCGCGGCGGCGGGCGGGGCGGTGCTGGCTCCGGCCCCGGCCGGGTGGGCGTACCGGGCCGGCGGGGTGGAACTGGTCGTGCTCGGGCCGCCGTATCCGCTGCGGGGCACCCGGTCCGATCCGAACAACAACTCGCTGGTGCTGCGGGCCACGGTCGCCGGGGTGCGGATCCTGCTCGCCGGGGACGCCGAGACGGAGGAGCAGCGGGCGCTGCTGGACCGGATGCCGCCCGGCGGCGTACGGGCCGACGTGCTGAAGGTCGCCCACCACGGGTCGGCGTACCAGGACCCGGCGTTCCTGGACGCCGTCCGGCCGAGCGTCGCGCTGGTGCCGGTCGGCGCCGGCAACTCGTACGGGCACCCGAACGCCGCCGTTCTCGCCCGGCTGGTGCGCGGCGGTGCCCGGGTGCTGCGCACCGACACCGACGGGGACGTGGCGGTAGTCCGCAGTGGCGGCGGCATGGCCGTGGTGGTCAGGGGCGTGCCGCCCGGACAACGCCCGTGAAACCCCAGGGCATTGGCGGCATTGATGGTATAGAGAGGTGAATGTCTAGATTTGCGTTGAGTGCGGGGTCTGGCGTCACGGGGCTCGACGAGCAGGCACGCGCGGCGGAGGGGACGTGCGAACATGGGCGGCGTGACCGCGCCCGACCTCGCCCCCATTCTGCTGGTCCTCGGCGACGAGGAGTTGCTCGCCACGCGCGCGGTGACCGAAGCGGTGGCCCGGGTCCGCGCCGTCGATGCGGGCGTGGACGTCCGGGAATACCAGGCCGGAGCACTGGCCGTCGGCGAGATCGCCGAGATGCTCAGCCCGTCGCTGTTCGGCGGCCGGCGGGTGCTGGTCCTGCGCTCCGGTCAGGACGCCCGCAAGGACCTGGTCGCCGCCCTGCTGGCGTACGCGAAGAACCCCGACCCCGAGGTCCACCTGGTGGTGCTGCACCTCGGGGCGGCCAAGGGCAAGGCGTTCGCGGACGGGCTGCGGGCGGCCGGCGCGACCGTGGTGCCGGCGGCGAAGCTCAAGGGGCACCGCGAGCGGGTGGCCTTCGTCCGCGACGAGGTGCGCCGGGCCGGCGGCAAATGCACCGACGACGCGGCGGAGGCGCTCATCGCGGCG
Organism: Micromonospora haikouensis; assembly: GCF_000876225.1. Taxonomy (NCBI): domain Bacteria; kingdom Bacillati; phylum Actinomycetota; class Actinomycetes; order Micromonosporales; family Micromonosporaceae; genus Micromonospora; species Micromonospora haikouensis. The sequence continues at coordinate 47,707 of NZ_JXSX01000003.1, forward strand.
GTCGGCACCGACCTGCGCGAGCTGGCCGCCGCCTGCTCCCAACTGGTCGCCGACACCGACGGCCGGATCGGTGCCGACACCGTGGCCCGCTACTACAAGGGGCGGGTGGAGGTGACCGGCTTCACCGTCGCGGACGCCACCATGGTCGGCGACGTCCCGGCGGCGCTGGAGGCGCTGCGCTGGGCGCTGCACGTCGGTGTCGACCCGGTCCCGATCGCCGACGCGCTGGCCGACGGCGTACGCACCGTCGCCCGGGTCGCAGCGGCGGGGCGGGGCGACCCGTACCAGCTGGCCAGCAGCCTCGGCATGCCGGCGTGGAAGGTCAAGAGCGCCCAGCAGCGGGCCCGGGGCTGGACGCCGGAGGGACTGGTGCGGGCGATGCAGGCGGCCGCCGAGTGCAACGCGGCGGTCAAGGGCGGCTCGGACGACCGGGCGTACGCCCTGGAGCGGGCGGTCTTCTCGGTCGCGGCGGCCCGGCAGGGCGGCGCCCGGTGAACCGGCCGGTCCGGGCGTCGTGGGCGACCGTGCCTACCGAGGAGGAGCGGTACCGTCCCCTCTACGCCCGGGCCCTCGGCCTGCGGTTCGTCAACCCCGGCGGAGTGCTCTGCTTCCTCTTCTTCGAGGGGGCCGTCTCGCTGGCCGCCCTGCTCGCCTTGGCCGAGCTGGTGACCTGGTGGGCGGTGCTCGTCCTGCCCGCCGCCGTGGCCGTGATGGTCAAACTCAACGACATGGTGGCCGAGCTGGTGGTCCGGACGGCCGCCCTGGTGCCCGAGCAGGAGCGGGACCGCTTCCGCCGGCAGTTGGAGCCGGTCGTCGGCCGCGCCTCGGTGCGGAGTGCGGCCGCCCCGTTCGGCGGTGCCGGTGTCCCGCTCGGGAACCCTGCTGCCTCGGCCCGGAACGTCGGTGCCACTGTGCCCGGTGCCGGCGGCCACGCCGGCGCGGCTGGTGCGGCCGGTGCACGGGGCCGGGTCGCCATCAGCAGCGTGCGGTCTGGCGGACCGCCCGTGGCTCCGGGCGTGGGCCCCGACGCTCTCGTCGACTCCGAATCGGTCGGCCCCGAGATCGTCGATCCCCGGTTCGTGGGCTCCGAGTTCGCCGACCCTTGGTTCGTCGGCTCCGAGTTCGCCGGGTTCGGCCCGGCGCCCTGGGTGGAGGAGACCCGACCCGACCGGTGACCCGACTCCCGGCCTGGGACGGGGCGATCCTTCGGGACGGGGCGATCCTCGCGGGGCCGGTGGCGGACTGAGGTGATCGACTCCATGTCGCCGACATGGTGGTATCAGCTCCGCCGGAAGGCCCCATGTCGCCGACATGGCAGTGCCCGCGTCGCCCGAAGCCCCGCGTCGCCGCCTACATGACGGCACTCGCGTCGCCGACGTGGCAGCGCCTGCGTCGCCGGAAGGCCCCGCGCCGGGCGGGCAGGCACGCGGAAAGCCGGAAGCCCCGGTGGTCCCGGGGCTTCCGGCTCAGGTCTGTGTTCGCCGCGTCAGGCGGAGAGCGAGACCACGCGCTTGGCGATCGCCGACTTGCGGTTGGCCGCCTGGTTGGAGTGGATCACGCCCTTGCTGACCGCCTTGTCCAGCTTGCGCGAGGCGTCCCGCATGAGAACGGCGGCCTTCTCGGCGTCACCGGCCTCAGCGGCCTCGTGGAACTTCCGGATGGCGGTCTTCAGCGACGACTTGACCGACTTGTTACGCAGCCGGCGCTTCTCGTTCTGCCGGTTGCGCTTGATCTGGGACTTGATGTTCGCCACGCGACAGCCTCGTCTTGATAGCTCGGGTTGGTCTGCTTGTGCGCGCGACGAGCATGCGTCATCGCTGCGCGAAGAGCCAGGTTACCAGGTCCGCCGGGACGAGCCAAAACAGCCCTTCGCGCCCCGCCGGCCGGGCCTCCACCGGACCGGTCACCGCAGGCCGGGCGCGGTAGGCCCGGCACCGCAGGCCGGACAGTGTCGGCAGGGCACAGCAGGTCGGGCACCGCCGGGCGACGCGGCCCAGCCCCGTGCGGCACCGAGCCTCACGCGGTCAGGCACCGAGCCTCACGCGGTCAGGCACCGAGCCTCACGCGGTCAGGCACCGAGCCTCACGCGGTCAGGCACCGAGCCTCACGCGGTCGGGCACCGAGCCTCACGCGGTCGGGCGGCGAGTCTCACGCCGCCTGACAGCGAGCGAGCCCCACGGCGTCAGGCGGCGAGGTCCCAGCCCTGTCGGGCGGCGAGCCAACCGAGAGCCTGCTCACCGCTCCAGCGCTGGTGAGCCCGCAGGTGCGGGGACGCATCCGTCGGGCCGGAGGCCGCCGAGGTGAGCAGGTACCCCGAGAGCGCAGCGAGCGTCACGTCGAGGGCGTCCGTGGGTGCCCCGGCGGTCGCCGGGTGCCCCGCGAAGAGCGCATCGGCGTCCAGGCCGCTGGCGTGGGCGGTGATCAGCAGGCTGACCAGGTCGAACCAGGCCGGCCCGTGGCAGAGCCAGTTCCAGTCGCAGAACCAGGCCCGCCCGGCCGGGTCGACGAGCACGTTGTCCAGGCGCAGGTCGCCGTGGGCGAGCCCGCCGCGCGCGGCGTAGCCGGGGAGGCGGGACTCCAGCGCGACCAGGTCGGGCAGCCGCCGCCGCGCCCCGGGCGGCAGGTCCGGGGCCGGCTCCCGGCCGGCGGCCACCTCGCACCACCAGAGGATGTCCTCCCGGGCCAGGTCTGCCAGCCGGGGAAGGCCGAGCGCGACCAGTTCGGGCGGCGGGTCGGCCAGGGCCGCCGCCACCTCGGCATATCCGGCCAGGGTGGCGTCGAGGTCGGCGCGGGCCCAGGGCAGCGTGGGCGTCCGGCCGTCGATGGCATCCAGGCCGAGGGCGTACCAGCCGGCCGCCGAGACCGTCCAGCGCGGGCGGGGGACCGGCAGGCCGGCGGGGAGCCGGTCGAGCACGGCTGCCTCCCGGGCGTACCAGTCGACGAGGTGACGCTGCTCGGTCAGCGACGCCGCCTTGACGAACACGCGCCGGCCGTCGGCGCCCGCCACCAGGGCGGCGAAGCCCCGGGTGAACCCGGCGCCGGCCACCTTCACCACCGACACGGGCGCGCCCAGCCGGGCGGTCACCGCCGCCCGCAGCCCCGCCGGCAGTTCCGCCCAGGAGGGGCGGTGGGCGGTCGAGTCGTACGACACCGGGGGGAGCGCGATCGGGGTCACCCGCCCATGCTGCCCCACCCCGCCCACTCCCGCCGTACCGTGTCGCCCGCTGGCGTCGGACGGCTCTGCCAGACTGCCAGACCATGAGGACCGACGACTTCTGGCAGTTGATCGACCAGGCCCGGGCCGGCGGGGGCGGCGCGGCCGGCGCGGTCGCCGCCCGGGCGGTCGCGCTGCTGGCCGAGCGCGACGCTGCCGACATCATCGGGTACGCGCGGCACCAGCGCCGGGTGATGGCGGCGTCCTACCGGGCCGAGCTCTGGGGCGCGGCCTACCTGATCAACGGCGGCGCGTCGGACGACGGGTTCGAATACTTCCGGGGCTGGCTGATGACCCAGGGGCGGCAGGTCTTCGCCCGTGCCGTGGCCGACCCGGACTCGCTGGCCGAGCTGCCGAAGATCCGTCAGGCGGCGCTCACCGGCGAGGAGTTCGAGGCGGAGGCGATGCTGACGGTCGCGGAGGAGGCGTACCGGAAGGCGACCGCCGCCGAGCTGCCGCCGGTGGAGGAGGTCCCCTACCCGGAGCTGGGCGAGTTCTGGGACTTCGACGACGAGGAGGAGGCCCGCCGCCAGTTGCCGAAGCTCGCCGCGTTGTTCGTCGAGGCCCCGCAGGAGTGAGCCGTGCTGCGCAGGAGTGAGCCCTGCCCGCGGGAGTGAGCCGGGGCCGGCGGGGGTGAGCCGGAGTGACGGGCCGGGGCGGGGCCGGCGGCCCGGTGGGACGCCAGGAGGAGTGATCCGACCGCCCCAAGGGCGACGTGGGAGCATAGAGGGGGCTGGCGTCCGCGCCGGCCCGCTCACGTCAGCCGACCAGAACGGACCGCTGTGCCACCGACGCTCGATTCCGGCGCGAACGCTCCTGGTGCCACCGACCCGGCGCGCATCCGGAACTTCTGCATCATCGCCCACATCGACCACGGGAAGTCGACCCTGGCCGACCGGATGTTGCAGCTCACCGGCGTGGTCGACCCCCGGCAGATGCGCGCGCAATATCTGGACCGGATGGACATCGAGCGCGAGCGCGGCATCACCATCAAGAGCCAGGCCGTGCGGATGCCGTGGACGATCCGGGAGGGCGACCGGGCCGGCGAGCAGGCCGTCCTCAACATGATCGACACCCCGGGGCACGTCGACTTCACGTACGAGGTGTCCCGGTCGCTGGCCGCCTGCGAGGGCGCGCTGTTGCTGGTCGACGCCGCCCAGGGCATCGAAGCGCAGACCCTGGCGAACCTCTACCTGGCGCTCGAGAACGACCTCAAGATCATTCCGGTGCTCAACAAGATCGACCTGCCGGCCGCCCAGCCCGAGAAGTACGCCGAGGAGCTGGCCCACCTGATCGGCGGCGACCCGGCGGACTGCATCAGGGTCTCCGGCAAGACCGGCGACGGCGTGCCGTACCTGCTCGACGAGATCGTCCGGCAGTTCGTCCCGCCGGTCGGCGACGCCGACGCGCCCGCCCGCGCGATGATCTTCGACTCGGTGTACGACGTCTACCGGGGCGTGGTCACCTACGTCCGGGTGATCGACGGCCGGATCAGCGCCCGGGACCGGATCAAGATGATGTCCACCGGCGCGGTCCACGAGCTGCTGGAGATCGGCGTCATCTCCCCGGAGATGGTGAAGGCCGACGCGCTCGGCGTCGGCGAGGTGGGTTACCTGATCACCGGCGTGAAGGACGTCCGCCAGTCCCGGGTCGGTGACACCGTCACCATCAACAGCCGGCCCGCGACCCAGGCCCTGGGCGGCTACAAGGACCCGAAGCCGATGGTCTACTCCGGCCTCTACCCGATCGACGGGTCCGACTACCCCAACCTGCGCGAGGCGCTGGACAAGCTCAAGCTCAACGACGCCGCGCTGGACTACGAGCCGGAGACCTCGGGCGCGCTCGGGTTCGGTTTCCGCTGCGGCTTCCTCGGCCTGCTGCACCTGGAGATCATCCGGGAGCGGCTGGAGCGGGAGTACAACCTCGACCTGATCTCCACCGCCCCGAACGTGGTCTACCGGGCCATCACCGAGGACGGCCAGGAGCTGGTGGTGACCAACCCGAGCGAGTACCCCACCGGCAAGATCGCCGAGGTGTACGAGCCGGTGGTGCGGGCCACCGTCCTGACCCCGAACGACTACGTCGGCGCGGTCATGGAGCTGTGCCAGGGCCGCCGGGGCAGCCTGCTCGGCATGGACTACCTCTCGGCCGACCGCGTCGAGCTGCGGTACACCCTGCCCCTGGCCGAGATCATCTTCGACTTCTTCGACCAGCTGAAGAGCCGCACCAAGGGGTACGCCTCCCTGGACTACGAGCCCTCCGGCGAGCAGGCGTCCGACCTGGTGAAGGTGGACATCCTGCTGCACGGCGAGCCGGTGGACGCGTTCAGCGCCATCGTGCACAAGGACAAGGCGTACAACTACGGCGTCACCATCGCCGCGAAGCTGCGCAACCTGATCCCGCGCCAGCAGTTCGAGGTGCCGATCCAGGCGGCCATCGGCAGCCGGGTGATCGCCCGGGAGACCATCCGGGCGATCCGCAAGGACGTGCTCGCCAAGTGCTACGGCGGTGACATCAGCCGCAAGCGCAAGCTGCTGGAGAAGCAGAAGGAGGGCAAGAAGCGGATGAAGATGGTGGGCCGGGTCGAGGTCCCCCAGGAGGCCTTCATCGCGGCCCTCTCGTCCGACTCCGGCGACGGCAAGGCCGCCGGCAAGAAGTGAGGGTGTCGTCGGTGGCGTGACACCGACCCGGCCGGGGCGCGACGCCCCGGCCGGGTTTGGAATTTCGGGCCCTCGGGAACTTAGCGGTCACGACAGCTACAACACACCGTTGTGACACTTCTTGAGGAGGAGGGCGACCGTGGAGCTCACCGTTTGGGGCATCATCACCGCCATCGTCGTTGGTCTCATCGTCGGCGCTCTGGGCCGCCTGGTCGTCCCGGGTCGGCAGAACATGCCGATCTGGCTGCACATGCTGATCGGCATCGGCGCGGCCCTGCTCGGCACCGTGCTCGCCCGGGCCATGGGCATCGCCACCGAGACCGCCGGTGTCGACTGGGGCGAGCTGCTGGTCCAGGTCGTGCTGGCCGCCATCGCCGTGGCCCTGGTCGCCGGTGTGGGCCGCCGCCGGAGCGTCACCCACCGGTAACGACACATCGCTGGCTCGACGGGCGCCCGACCATTCCGGTCGGGCGCCCGTTCACATTCCATTCGGCCCCCTGGCCTGCGGAGACGTGTCTCGTTGGCACCTTCCTGAACGCATGTCGCGATGACGGGTTTGAATTTCCGGCGGCCCGGGAACTTGATGGTCGCGACAGTGAACAAGCCTTTTAAGCTTTCTGAGGAGAACGACCATGACCGTTGTCGGAATCATCACCGCGCTCATCGTCGGTCTGATCGTGGGCGCTCTGGGCCGCCTGGTCGTCCCCGGTCGGCAGAACATGCCGATCTGGCTGCACATGCTCGTCGGCGTGGGTGCCGCCCTGCTCGGCACGGTGCTCGCCCGGGCCATGGGCATCGCCACCGAGACCGCCGGTGTGGACTGGGGCGAGCTGCTGGTCCAGGTCGTGGTCGCCGCCATCGCGGTGGCGATCGTGGCCGGCGTGGGCGGTCGCCGCAGCGTCACCCACCGGTAAGCATCCCGCAGCGCACGAACGGGCGTCCGGCCTCCGCGGCCGGGCGCCCGTTCGCGCGCGTACGCCCGGTTTTGCCCCGATGTCGGACTGCCCCCGGGTTCCTCGCCTGCGGTACGGTCGCCTCGCCCCCCGCCCGCCCCCTGTCGTAAAGGAATTTTTCCTACTAGGGTGCGGCAGAGAAGGTTAGTGCCAGGACGGCGCGAGGGAGATGTGGCGTGAACAGGTGGAAACGGCTGGCCCCGGTCACCGCCGTGGTGGCGTCGGCCGCGATGGTGCTCGCCGGCTGCGGCGGCTCGGGCGACGACGAGGCCGCCGACAACAGCAAGCTGACCGTCTGGATGATGGGCGAGGGCAGCGAGGCGCAGACGGCGTTCCTCGACGGCGTCGAGGCCGAGTTCAAGAAGAAGCACCCCGACACCGACGTCGTCGTCCAGTACATCCCCTGGCTCGAGGCGCCGAAGAAGTTCCAGGCGGCCCTCGCCGGCGGCGAAGGCCCCGACGTGACCGAGCTCGGCAACACCGAGACGCAGGGCTGGGCCGCCCAGGAGGCGCTCGCCGACGTCACCGCCAAGTTCGCCGCCTGGCCCGAGGGCAAGGACATCCTGCCCGACCTCGTCCGCAACGCCCAGCTCGACGGCAAGCAGTACGGCGTGCCGTGGTACGCCGGCGTGCGCGCCCTGTACTACCGCACCGACTGGTTCGCCGAGGCCGGCGTCAAGCCGCCGACGAACTGGGACGAGCTGGTCGCCGCCGCCAAGGCCGTGCAGGCCAAGAAGCCGGGCACCTACGGCATCGCGTTGCCGGGCAACTCGGAGCTGCCCTTCTACTCCTTCCTCTGGGGCGCGGGCGGCGAGATCGCCACCCAGCAGGGCGACACCTGGAAGTCCGGCTACACCAGCCCGCAGGCCCAGCAGGCGGTCAAGTTCTGGACCGACCTCGTCACCGTGCACAAGGTCGCCCCGCCCGCCGCCGCCGGGTGGAACGAGATCGACGCCCGCACCCAGTTCGCCACCGGCAAGGCGGCGATGGCCTTCGCCGGCAGTTGGCAGGCCGGCGCCATCAAGAAGGACAACCCCGAGATCGAGAAGGTCTGGGGCACCTTCCCCATCCCCGGCCCGGACGGCAAGCCGGCCCCGGCCTTCGCCGGCGGCTCGGACATCGCCCTGTGGCAGGACAGCAAGAAGCAGGACCTCGCCTGGGACTACCTGACCGTGCTGCTGAGCAAGCAGAAGGACAAGGAGTTCGCCAGCAGCCTCGGTTTCTTCCCGGTCTACTCCGACCTCGTCGGCGGCGGCGAGTACGCCAACGACAAGATCATGGCCGCGTTCGCCACCTCGTTGCAGAACACCAGGCTGACCCCGCTCACCCCGAAGTGGGTCGAGGTCAGCCGCACCAAGACGGTGACCCAGGCTATGAACAGCTCGGTCATCAAGGGTCAGAAGACGGTCGAGCAGGCCACCGCCGACGCGGCCGCCGAGATGGAAAGCATCCTCAACGCGAAGTGACCACGCTGACCCAGGCACCGGAGACGCCTGCCGCGCGGGAGACCCCCGCGCGGCGGCGTCGCCGGGTCGACCGCCTGCCCTACCTGCTGCTCCTGCCCTGCCTGGCGATCATCGGCGTGCTGCTGCTGTGGCCGCTCGGCCAGGTCGTGGCGATGTCCTTCTTCCGGCTCGACAACGTCCGGCAACTGCGCGGCGACCGGGACTGGCCGTGGGTCGGGCTCGGCAACTACGCCGAGATCCTCGGCGACCCGTTCTTCCGCACGGTGCTGCGCAACACGGTGCTCTTCGCCGCGGCCAACGTCGTCCTCACGATGATCCTCGGCACGCTGGTCGGGCTGCTGCTCAACCGGCTCGGCCGGCGGATGGCCACCTTCGTCGCCAGCTGCGTGATGCTGGCCTGGGCCACCCCGGCGCTGACCGGCACCATCGTGTGGAAGTGGCTGTTCGACGACACCTCGGGCCTGGTGACCTGGCTGTTCAACGCCCTGCCCGACGGGCTGTCGAACGCGTTGTTCGGCCGCGCCGACTGGACCGGGTACGGCTGGTTCAACTCGCCGCTGATGTTCTTCTCGATCCTCACCCTCGTGGTGGTCTGGCACTCGTTCCCGTTCATCGCGGTGAGCGTGCTGGCGGGGCTGAAGAGCGTGCCGAGCGAGCTGCACGAGGCAGCCCGGGTCGACGGGGCCGGCCCGTGGAAGGTCTTCTGGAAGATCACCTTCCCGCTGCTGCGGCCCGTCTTCGGCATCCTCGTGGTGCTCTCCACGATCTGGGACTTCAAGGTGTTCACCCAGCAGTTCGTGCTGGCCGGCGGCACCCAGGACCGGCCGACGTTCATGCTGTCGATCTACTCGTACGCCGAGGCGTTCTCCCCGCCCCCCAAGTACGGCCTGGGCGCGGCGATCGCCGTCATCCTCACGCTGATCCTGCTGGTGGTGACCGGCCTCTACGTGCGGATGGTGCTCAAGCAGGAGGAGGACGCGTGAAGCGCGGCGCGGTGGTGAAGCGGGTCGCCCTCAACGGGGCGGGCCTGCTGGTGGCGCTCTTCGCGGCGTTCCCCGTCTACTGGATGATCGCGACGTCGCTCAAGCCCAACCGGGAGATCTTCTCGGCCACGCCCCGGCCGGTGCCGACCGCGCCGACGCTGGAGCACTACCGGGAGATCCTCACCGGCAACCTCATCCCCGGCGTCACGTTCCTGGACTTCTTCCTCAACTCCGTGCTCGTGGCGGTGTCGACCGTGGTGCTCAGCGGCCTGGTCGCGCTGCTCGCCGCGACGGCGGTGGCCCGGTTCCGGTTCAAGCTGCGCACCAGCTTCCTGATCATGCTGCTGGTGGTGCAGATGATCCCGCTGGAGGCGCTGGTCATCCCGCTGTTCCTGATGATCCAGCGGCTGGGCCTCTACAACACGCTGCCCAGCCTGGTCCTGACGTACCTCGGCTTCTCGCTGCCGTTCGCGGTCTGGATGCTGCGCGGCTTCGTGGCCGCCGTGCCCAAGGAGTTGGAGGAGGCCGCGGCGATCGACGGCGCGAGCCGCGCCCAGACCTTCCGCCGCGTCCTGTTCCCGCTGGTCGCGCCGGGCCTGGTGGCCACGAGCATCTTCTCCTTCATCACCGCCTGGAACGAGTTGATCTTCGCGCTGACCTTCGTCAACGACCAGGACCGCTACACCCTGCCCGTGGCGATGACGTTCTTCTTCGGCCGCGACGACACCGCCTGGGGGCCGGTGATGGCCGCCTCGACGCTGTTCACGCTGCCGGTGATCGTCTTCTTCCTGCTGGTGCAGCGCCGGATGGTCTCCGGCCTGGTGGCGGGCGCCGTCAAGGGCTGAGGCGCGCGGAGGGGCGGCGCCGGGCGGGGCATCGGCGGGCCGCGATGCCGCCGTAGGCTGTCGCCATGACGGGCAGGCTGGTGACGGTGAACCTCGGCGTGGTGACCGAGGCGGAGTGGGCGGGCGACGCGAGCGGCCGCAGCGGGATCGACAAGCGGCCGGTGGACGGGCCGGTGCTGCTGCGCGTCGACGGGGTGGCCGGCGACTTCATCGGCGAACGGGCCCACCACGGGGGCCCCGACCAGATCGTCTACGCGTACGCCGAGGAGGACGCCGCGTGGTGGGCGGCCGAGCTGGGCCGCGACATCCGGCCGGGTGCCTTCGGCGAGAACCTGACCACGTACGCGGTGGACGTGACCGGGGCGGTCGTCGGCGAGCGGTGGCAGATCGGGACGGCCCTGCTGGAGGTCACCAAGCCGCGCACGCCGTGCCGGACGTTCGCCGGGTTCTGGGGCGTACCGGACCTGATCAAGCGGTTCACGGTGCGCGCCGCCCCGGGGGCGTACCTGCGGGTGCTGCGGGAGGGCGAGGTCGGCGCGGGCGACCCGGTGGAGGTGGTGGAGCGGCCGGCGCACGGCGTGACCGTCGGCGAGGTGTTCCGGGCGAGCACCCTCGAACCGGAGCTGCTGCCCCGGCTGCTCGACGTCCCCGAGCTGCCCGAGTCGCTGCGGCGCAAGGTCGCGCGCCGGCTCGCCACGCCCGACGCCTGAGGGCCCCGGCGGCCCCAGGGGCGCCGCGCCCGATCGCCGCGCCCGCCACGTCGCCGATCGCCGTGCCCAGGTGTTAATAAGGGCCCCCTGCTATGCGGGATGCGTTAACAGGGGGCCCTTCCTCACACCGTCAGCGGAGCCAGGGGATGCTGCGGTCGAGCAGGCCGCGCTCCTTGAGCTCCTTGCGCAGCGGGATCTCGTCGTCGATGTACCCGTTCCAGTTGATGCCCCAGTAGTTGGCGGTGTGGGTGCCCTCGCCGCAGAGCTGGCGCTGCACCGGCGTGCGGTTGGCCCACCACTCGCCGTCGGTGTCGATGTGCAGCTCGTCCAGCGGCCGGATCCACCGGTAGGTGTAGCCGACGAAGAGCATCTTGCGGGTGATGTTCGACAGGTTTGTCGACCGGGAGTGCCACTGGCGGCGGTCGAAGATGAACGCGTCGCCCGGGTTCGCGGTGATCTCCACCGTGCCCTCCGGGTCCGGGTTGTGCACCGTCAGGTCCGCCGGGCGGGGCAGCGAGTTCCACAGGTGGCTGCCCGGGATCACCTTGGTCGCGCCGCGGCCGGTCTCCGACAGGTCGGAGAGCACGTACGCCACCTTCAGCGAGAACATCGGCCGGGGCAGGTTCGGGTCCATCGTCTCCGGGTCGGAGTTCTGCCGGTACCCGTCCTGGTGCCACCCCCAGTACGGCTTCTCCGGCTCCAGCGCCGGCGGGGTGACGTCGAGGTGGTTGTGGTGGGTGTAGATGTTCCAGCCGGCCAGCCCCCACATGTACGGGAAGGCGATCGGGTGGGTCAGCAGCTGGCCGAAGAGCTCGTCGCGCTCCAGGAAGCCCAGCAGGTGCAGGGTGCCGTCCTTGGTGGTGTTGCCCTTGGCCTTCTCCTCCGCGTACACGCGGTCGACGGCCTCCTCCAGGGCGGCCCGGTGGTCCTCCGTCAGCACGTTCCGCAGCAGGAGGAAGCCCTGCTCGTGGAACTCCTTGCGGTCGGTGTCGCTGATCGGTTCGTAGCCGGTCCGGCCGTCGTAATCGAACACCGCGTCGTACCCCTCCCCATGAGGTGAAACCATTTCTGGCACAGGACGCCGATGCTACTGCGCCCGCGCGGGCGGGTGCGGAGCGCGCCCGGCGGTGCGGGGGAGCGGCCGGACAGTTGGCACCCGTCTGGGTACGGAGGGTGAGATCAGGCGCTTCTCCGGCGGCTTTCGCCGGATATGGAGGATTGTGCGGTAACCGTCGGTGTGGAGAATCGAGGCCGCTCAGGCGTCGGCGAAGACCTCGGCGAGCACCTCGCCGTCGTTCGCCGGGGCGTCGCCCACCCGGCTCCAGGTGCCGGCCTTCGCGGTCCACTCCAGGCCGGCGAAGCGTACCCGCTTCACGCCGTGGTCGGAGGCGTGCGAGACCAGCCAGTGCGCGTACCGCCAGCCGTCGCGCCGGTCGTCGGCCGGCACCGCGAGGCCGGTCAGCTCGGCCGGGGACGCCGCCTCCGGCAGCCCCCAGTCCAGGCTCAGGCCCCGGGTCAGCGCGGCGGCGGCGGCCGCGCCCCGCATCACCGGCGTCGCGCCGACCGTGCAGGCCACCGCGCCGGTCGCCTCGCCGAGCAGCGCCCGGGTCAGCACCTCCGACTCGTCCGCCCACTTCTGGTACGCCTCGGGGAACGCCGAGCGCTGCACCTTCTGCGCCGCGTCGGTGACCCGCATCTTCTCCCAGCCGCGCACCCGCTTGAGCGCGGCGTAGAACTTCCGGGTCGCGTACCGGGGGTCGGCGATCTGCGCCTCGGTGCCCCAGCCCTGGCTCGGCCGCTGCTGGAACAGGCCCAGCGAGTCCCGGTCGCCGTCGGGGAGGTTGCGCAGCCCGGACTCCTGGTAGGCCGTCGCGAGGGCGACCACCACGGCCCGCTCGGGCATCTTCCGCTGGACGCCGATGGCGGCGATCGTGGCGGCGTTGGCCATCTGGTCGGCGTCCAGGCGCACCTGGCCGTCGGCCTGCACCGTGCAGGTGCGGCTGGTCAGGGACAGCGGCAGGCGTAGCTGCCCGCCGGCCTGCCGGACGACGAGCCAGATCCCCACCACGGCGATCACGGCGACGACGACACCGGTCGCGACGACTGCCCGACTTCGCACCCGCACCCCCTGTTCGACGGCGTCCGCCAAGAGTACGTCCCCGCCGCCGCCGTCCGGCCCGTCCGACCGATTCGCTCCGTTCCGTGGCGGGTCGGCCGCGATGCGTGTCCGCCTTCCCCGCGCCCCGGCCCTGAAACCGTCGGCCGACCGGGAACCGCTCGGCCGGCCCGCGGGTCGACCGGCCGGCCCGGGAACCGGTCAGTCCGTCGGCACCCAGCTCGCGTCGCGCTTCTCCCGGAACGCCAGCACGCCCTCGCGCCCCTCGTCGGACAGGAAGAACCCGGTCGACAGGGCGGCCAGCTCGGCGACCCCGGCCCGCAGGTCGGCCGCCGGCGGGCGGCGCAGCAGCTCCTTGGCCCCGGCCAGCGCGTTCGGCGCCCCCCGCACCAGCGAGGCGCAGGCCCGCGCCACCGCCGCGTCCAGCGCGTCCGCCGGCACCGCCGAGGTGACCAGCCCGATCTCGGCGGCCCGCCGCCCGTCGAAGGTGTCGCCGGTGAGGTACAGCTCGGCGGCGGCCCGGGGCGCCAGCCGGGGCAGCACGGTCGCCGAGATCACCGCCGGGATCACCCCGATCCGCACCTCCGTGAACGCGAACGTCGCCTCCTGCGCGCAGATCGCCAGGTCGGCCGCCGCGATCAGGCCCAGCCCGCCGGCCCGCGCGGGCCCGGCGACCCGGGCCACCACCGGCTTCGGGCACTCCCAGACCGCCGCGAGCACGTCGCCGAGCATCCCGGCCGGGACCGTGCCGCTGGCGTACGCGGCGGCGGTCTCCTTCAGGTCGGCGCCGGAGCAGAAGACGGGGCCGGTGTGGTCGAGCACCACCACCCGGACCGCGTCGTCGGCCACGGCGGCGGCCAGCCCGGCCAGCAGCTCGGTCATCAGCGGCGTGGAGAGCGCGTTGCGGTTGTGCGGGCTGTCCAGGGTGAGGGTGGTCACCCCACGGGCCGTGGCGACCCGCACGAGCGCGGCGGTGGAGGTCATGCCGGGCACACTAGTGGCCATGCCCGGCGTCCTTCCAGAAGGCGAGCCCGTCCCGGCCGACGGCTCGCTGCCCGCCACCGTGACCCGCGCCGTCGGCGCGCGCGGCTTCGGCGTGTACGTGCACGTGCCGTTCTGCGCCAGCCGCTGCGGCTACTGCGACTTCAACACCTACACCGCCGACGAGCTGGGCGGCGGGGCGAGCCGCGAGGGGTACGCCGACACGGTGCTCACCGAGCTGGCGCTGGCCTCCCGGGTGCTCGGCGGCAGCCCGCCGCCCCGGGTCGACACCGTGTTCGTCGGCGGCGGCACGCCCACCCTGCTGCCCGCCGACGACCTGGCCCGCATCCTCGACGGCATCGACCGCACCTGGGGGCTGGCGGCCGACGCGGAGGTGACCACCGAGGCCAACCCCGAGTCGGTGACCCCGGAGTCGCTGAAGACCCTGCGGGCCGCCGGGTACACCCGGATCTCGCTGGGCATGCAGTCGGCCGCGCCGGGGGTGCTGGCGATCCTCGACCGCCGGCACCGCGCCGGTCGGGCCACCGAGGCCGCCCGGGAGGCCCGCGACGCCGGGTTCGACCACGTCAACCTCGACCTGATCTACGGTACGCCGGGGGAGAGCGCCGACGACTTCGCCGCGTCCCTGGCGCAGGTGGTGGCCGCCGGGGTGGACCACGTCAGCGCGTACGCCCTGATCGTGGAGGACGGCACCCGGCTGGCCGCGCGGATGCGGCGCGGCGAGCTGCCGTACCCCTCCGACGACGTGGCGGCGGACCGTTACCTGGCCGCGGAGGCCGCCCTCGACGCGGCCGGTTTCTCCTGGTACGAGGTGTCCAACTGGGCCCGCACGCCGGCCGGTCGGTGCCGGCACAACCTGCTCTACTGGAACGGCGGCGACTGGTGGGGCCTCGGGCCGGGGGCGCACAGCCACGTCGGCGGGGTGCGCTGGTGGAACGTCAAGCACCCGGCCGCGTACGCGAAGCGCCTGGCGGCGGGGGAGTCGCCCGGCCTGGCCCGGGAGGTGCTCACGCCCGACGAGGCCCACACGGAGGACGTCATGCTGCGGCTGCGGCTCGCCTCGGGGCTGCCGCTGGCCGTGCTGGACGACGCGGGCCGCGCCGGGGCCCGGCGGGCCCTCGCCGACGGCCTGCTCGACCCGGCCGGCTACGCGGCGGGCCGGGCGGTGCTCACGCTGCGCGGCCGGCTGCTGGCCGACGCGGTCGTGCGCGACCTGCTGCCCTGACGGGGGTGGCCCCGACCGGCCGGGGGAGCGGCCGGTCGGGGGTCACTTGATCAGGTTGACGGTCATCGGGTAGCGGTAGGGGCTGCCCTCGTTCGCCTTGATGCCGGCGACGATGCCGAAGATGATGCCGACGATCATGGCGCCGAACCCGATCAGGAGCCCCACCAGGATGCAGGTGAGGATCCAGCCGATCAGGGCGATGACCGACCAGAGGAGCTGGAAGTTCAGCGCCGCAACCGCGTGGGCGCGGACCGTCGGCGACTGGTTGCCCCGGGCGAGCAGGGCGATCAGCGGCGCGAGCCAGCCGAGCACGCCACCGCCGAGGAACATCCCCGCCGCGCCGCCGAAGTGGGCGACCAGGACCCAGGTCTTGTCCTCGTTGTTGGCGTAGCCGCCGGAGGGCGGGCCGTACGCGCCGCCGGTCGGATATCCGCCACCGGGCGGGGGGAAGCCGCCACCGGGTGGCGGGTAGCCGGCCGACGGCGGCTGGTCACCGGTGGGCGGCGGATAGCCACCGGGCGGGGGATAGCCGCCCGCCCCGGGGGCCCCGGACAGTGGTGCGGTGGGGGGCTCGTGCCCCGGCGAGCCGTACGGTGCCGACGGGTTCGGCTCCGGCGGGTAGCCGCCGGGGTCGCCCGATCCGGGAGGGCGAGGTGGTTCAGTCATGCACGTCACGGTAGGGGTTGCGGGCAAGCGGGCACCAGAGCGACACCGCCGCGAAGCGGCGGATGTTCGGCCCGCGCAGGCAGGCGACGGCCCGCACCGGGCGGCCGTCGACCGGTCGGCGCGCGCCCGGCCGGGCTCCCACGCGGTGGCTGCCGCACCCGCGGTCCGTCGTTGATCTTACCCAGCACGGGGCAGCCGACGTAGACTGGCACTCGTTACAGTCGAGTGCCAGGCGTCGACGCACCGGCGGAGCGCCGACCTGCGGTGCCGCCGCGCCGCCGGGCCCGACATGCGACAGGAGGTGGCAGGGTGGGTCTGGACGACCGCAAGCTCGCCGTGCTCCGCGCGATCGTCGAGGACTACGTCGCCACCCAGGAGCCGGTCGGCAGCAAGGCGCTGGTCGAGCGGCACCAGCTCGGCGTCTCCCCCGCGACGGTGCGCAACGACATGGCGGTGCTGGAGGAGGAGGGCTACATCCGGCAGCCGCACACCAGCGCCGGACGGGTCCCCACCGACCGGGGCTACCGCCTCTTCGTCGACCGGCTGTCCCGCGTCAAGCCGCTCAGCCCGGCCGAGCGCCGGGCGATCGAGCGCTTCCTGGTGGGCGCGGTCGACCTCGACGACGTGGTGCACCGCACGGTGCGGCTGCTGGCGCAGCTCACCCGCCAGGTCGCCGTGGTGCAATATCCTTCGCTGGCCCGCTCCTCGGTGCGGCACCTGGAGCTGGTGCCGATCTCCACCACCCGGCTGATGCTGGTGATGATCGCCGACACCGGCCGGGTCGAGCAGCGGCTGGTCGAGCTGCCCGCGCCGGTGAGCGCCGACGATGTCACCGACCTGCGCCGGCTGGTCAACGAGAAGCTCGTCGGCAGCCGGCTGTCGGAGACCCCGCCGCTGGTGCAGGCGCTGGTCGAGGAGTCGAGCCCGCACCTGCGTGGCACCATGACCACGCTCTCCACCGTGCTGCTGGAGACGCTGGTCGAGCGGCACGAGGAGCGCATCGCCCTGGCCGGCACCGCCAACCTGACCCGGGGCGGCCTGCTCGACTTCCAGGGGTCCCTGCGGCCCATCCTGGAGGCGCTGGAGGAGGAGGTGGTGATGCTCAAGCTGATCGGCGAGGCCGAGTCGACCACCACCCGCGTGCTGATCGGCGACGAGAACGAGATCGACAACCTGCGGGCCGCCTCGGTGGTGAGCACCGGCTACGGCCCGGGGGCGACCGCGCTCGGCGGACTGGGCGTGGTCGGCCCCACCCGGATGGACTACCCCGGCACCATCGCCACGGTGCGGGCCGTGGCACGCTACGTGGGCGAGCTGCTGGCCCAGAACTGACCAGTCAGGGCCGACGGCCGGCTCCGGCCGACGACCGGCGCAACGCGACAAGAACATGAGGACACGGGACGCAGTGGCCAGGGACTACTACGGCATCCTCGGCGTGAGCCGGGAGGCCTCCGACGACGAGATCAAGCGCGCCTACCGCAAGCTGGCGCGGCAGTTCCACCCGGACGTCAATCCGGACCCGGAGGCACAGGAGAAGTTCAAGGACATCAACGCCGCGTACGAGGTCCTCTCGGACGACCGGAAACGGCAGATCGTCGACCTCGGCGGCGACCCCCTCGCCCCCGGGGGCGGTGGCATGGGCGGCCCGGGCGGGCCCGGCGGGGCCGGCCCGTTCGTCGGCTTCCAGGACATCATGGACGCCTTCTTCGGCGGCGCGGCCGGCGGCTCCCGGGGCCCGCGCCCGCGCACCCGGCCCGGCGCGGACGCGATCCTGCGCCTGGAGCTGGACCTGCACGAGACGGCGTTCGGCGTCGAGGCCCCCATCACCGTCGACACGGCGGTGCTCTGCACCACCTGCTCCGGGGCGGGCACGGCGGCCGGCACCCACCTGGCCACCTGCGAGGCGTGCGGCGGCCGGGGCGAGGTCCAGTCGGTGCAGCGCACCTTCCTCGGCCAGGTGGTCTCCGCCCGGCCGTGCACGGTCTGCCAGGGCTACGGCACCACCATCCCGCACCCCTGCCCGACCTGCACCGGCGACGGGCGGGTGCGCACCCGCCGCTCGCTGACCGTCAAGATCCCCGCCGGGGTCGAGGACGGCATGCGCATCCGGCTCGCCCAGCAGGGCGAGGTCGGCCCGGGCGGCGGCACCGCCGGCGACCTCTACGTCGAGATCCACGAGCGCCCGCACGACGTCTACTCCCGCAAGGGCGACGACCTGCACTGCCGGGTCACCGTCCCGATGACCGCCGCCGCGCTCGGCACCCGGCTGACGATCAAGACCCTCGACAGCGAGGAGACGGTCGACGTCAAGGCCGGCACCCAGCCGGGCAGCACCCTGCGGCTGCGCGCCCGGGGCGTGCCGCACCTGCGCGGCACCGGCCGGGGCGACCTCTACGTCCACCTCGACGTGCGCACCCCGACCAAGCTCGACGCCGACCAGGAGAAGATGCTGCGCGACTTCGCCAAGACCCGGGGCGAGGAGGTCGCCGAGCTGAGCAAGCAGGGCGGCTTCTTCTCCCGGATGCGCGACGCCTTCAACGGGCACGCCTGAGGTGTCGGCGCCGCTGTTCCTGGTCGACGCGCTGCCCACCGGCGACTCGCTGACCCTCGGCGGCCCGGAGGGGCACCACGCGGCCACCGTCCAGCGGCTGCGCACCGGCGAGGAGCTGCTGCTGGCCGACGGCCGGGGCGGCACCGCCGCCGCCGTGGTCACCGCCGTCGGCAGGGGCGCCCTCGACCTGCGGGTCACCTCCCGGGGATACGTCGACGCGCCCGTCCCCCGGCTCGTCGTGGTGCAGGGCATCGCCAAGGGCGACCGGGGCGAGCTGGCCGTGCAGGCGATGACCGAGGTCGGCGTCGACGAGATCGTGCCCTGGGCGGCGGCCCGCTCGGTGGCGCAGTGGCGCGGCGACCGGGGCGTACGGGCCCGGGAGAAGTGGGCGGCGACGGCCCGGGAGGCGGCGAAGCAGGCCCGCCGGGCGTGGCTGCCGGTGGTGGCCGGCGCCCCCGACGAGTCCACGGCCACGGTGGCCCGCCGGATCGCCGGGGCCGCCGCCGCGTTCGTCCTGCACGAGGAGGCGCAGGAGCCGCTGACCGCGGCCAAGCTGCCCGATGCGGGCGAGATCGTGCTGGTCGTCGGCCCGGAGGGCGGCATCACCGACGCGGAGGTGACCGCGTTCACCCAGGCCGGCGCCCGCCCGGTGCGCCTCGGCCCGCACGTGCTGCGCACCTCCACGGCGGGCGTCGCCGCCCTCTGCGTCCTGGCCACCCGCCTGTCCCGCTGGTGACCCGCCTGTCCCGCTGGTGAACCCCCGCTCCGGTCAGGTGCGCAGGTAGGACGCGCCGTTGAGGTCGACGATCGTGCCGGAGGCCCACTCCGCCTCCGCCGACGCCAGCCAGTGGACCGCCGCCGCGATCTCCTCCGGGCGGGCCACCCGGCCGAACGGGCTCTGCGCCCGGATCGTCGCGCCGCCCTCGCCGGCCAGGTGCTCTGTGGTCATGTCGGTCTCCACGAAGCCGGGGGCCACCGTCGCGACCGCGATGCCGTACGGGGCCAGGGCCACCGCGAGGGACTGGCCGAGCGCGTTGAGCCCCGCCTTGCTCGCCCCGTACGCCGGCTGCTCCGGCTCGCCCCGGAACGCGCCCCGCGACGAGACGTTGACGATCCGCCCGCCCCGCCCGCGCATGTGCTGGGCCGCGCACCAGGTCACGTTGGCCGCCCCGGTCAGGTTGGTCTCCAGCACCTGCCGCCAGCGCCGCTGCCACTCGGCGTAGGACGCGCCGAAGACCGGGTGCGGGGCGTTCCGCTCGCCGTACACCCCGGCGTTGTTGACCAGCACGTCCAGCCCGCCGAGGCGGGCCGCCGCGTCGTCGACCATCACCCGTACCGCCTCGGGGTCGGCCAGGTCCGCGCGGACCACGACGTGGCCGTCGCCCGGCAGCTCCGCGCGCAGCCGCTCGGCCAGCTCCCCGGAGCCCCTGTGGTGGATCGCCACCCGGTCCCCGCCCGCCGCGAACCGCGCCGCCACCGCGCGCCCGATGCCCCGCGAGGCCCCCGTCACCAGCACCGCCCGTGAAGTCACGCGGCCATCATGCCCCAGCAGTCCGGCACCACTTACCATGCCCCGATGGGATCCGACTGCCTGTTCTGCCGCATCGTCGCCGGGGAGATCCCGGCCACCGTCGTCCGGGAGACCGCCACCACCCTCGCCTTCCGCGACATCGACCCGAAGGCCCCGGTGCACGTGCTGGTCATCCCCAAGGAGCACTACGCCGACGTGGCGACCCTCGGCCAGGGCGACCCGGCGCTCGCCGGTGAGCTGCTGGCCACGGCCGCCGCCGTGGCCGAGGACGAGGGGCTGCTCGGCGACGGCTTCCGGCTCATGTTCAACACCGGGGCGTACGGCGGCCAGGAGGTCTTCCACGTGCACGCGCACGTGCTCGGCGGCGCGCCGCTGGGCCCGATGCTCTGCCGCTGAGGGGGCGGGCGCGTCCCGCGCGGGCGTCCGTCGCGGGCGCGTCCCGCGCCGGGGTGTTAGGAAGGGGCCCTTCCTATACGGAATGCGTTGGCAAGGGGCCCCTCCTTACACTGCGGGCGTGAGTGGAATCGACGAACGGCTCGGGCGGATGGTGCGGCGGGTCCAGGCCGAGGGGCGGGTGCCGGCGGTCGCGGCGGCCCTGCACCGGGCGGACCGCCCGCTCTGGACCTGCGAGGCCGGCGGCACCGGCAACGACACGGCGCTCGGCCCGCAGACGCTGTTCCGGATCGGCTCGGTCACCAAGACGTTCACCGCCGTGCTGGTCATGCAGTGCCGCGACGCCGGCCTGCTCGACCTCGACGACCCCGTCGGCGCGCACCTCGACGTGCCCGCACACGGCGAGCTGACCGTACGCCGGCTGCTGTCGCACACCTCCGGCCTGCAACGGGAGCCGCACGGCGACGTCTGGGACACCCTGCTCGCCCCCGGGGCGGACGAGCTGCTGGCCGACCTGGCCCGCGCCGAGCGGGTGCTGCCGCCGGCCCGCCGCTTCCACTACTCCAACCTCGGCATGGCCGTGCTCGGCCAGCTCGTCGCCCGGCTGCGCGGCGGCACCTGGGCCGAGGTGCTCGCCGACCGGGTGCTCGCCCCGCTCGGCCTGACCGCCACCACCGACCGGCCGGGCCCGGCGGCGGCCACCGGGTTCCTCGTCGACGCGTACTCCGACGAGGCGCACCCCGAGCCGCCCACCGACTTCGCCGCGGTCGGCCCGGCCGGGCAGCTGTGGAGCACCGCCACCGACATGGCCCGCTGGGCGGCGTTCCTGGCCGACCCGGCGGCGCTCGACCCCACCGGCGCGGTGCTCGCCCCGGCGACGCTCGACGAGATGCGCTGGCCGCTGACCGTCACCGACGAGACGACCTGGGGGGCCGGCTTCGGGCTGGGGCTGATCCTGCTGCCGCAGGGGGAGCGGGTCGTGCACGTCGGCCACGACGGGGCGATGCCCGGCTTCCTCGCCGCCGTCTACGGCCGCCGGGGCGGCGACGGCACCCCCGGGGCGATGGGCGCGGCGGTGCTCGGCTCGTCCGGGACCGGGGTGCAGGTCATGGAGCTGCCGCACCGGCTGCTCGCCGCCGCCGTCGAGCACGACCCGGCCGACGTCGAGCCGTGGCGGCCGGGCCCGCCGGCCCCGGAGCACCTGCGCGGGATGCTGGGCCCGTGGTGGGGCGAGGGCTTCGAGTCCGTCTTCAGCTGGCACGACGGCACGCTGCAGGCCCGCAGCGCGGGAGACCCGGCGGGGAAGCCCCCGGCGGTCTTCGCCCCGCTGCCGGACCGGCCGGACGTGTTCCGCACCGTCTCCGGGCGGGAGGCCGGCGAGCTGCTGCGGCTGACCCGGGACGCGACCGGGGCGGTGGTCCGGCTGCACTGGGCGACGTACCGCTTCACCCGGGGGCAGGAGACCTTCGACGGGTACGACTTCCGGCGCTGACGCCCCCGGCCGGGCCGGCAAGCCGGCGGCCGGGGGAAATGGGCGAGGTGCCGCCGAGCGGGAAACGTTACGATGGGGGTAACGTCCGATCGCCGCGCCAGCAGGGCCCGGCGCCGAGATCGAGAGCAGGTGCGCAGGGCCCCTCGGCCCGACCCATGACCGGCACCCCACCTCCCGGCCCGCCCCGGGTGCAGACCAGGATCACCGTCCCCGACTCGAAGATCATGGTCAACCTGCTGGGCGCGGGCGACGAGATCCTGCGACTCGTCGAGCGTTCGGTCGACAGCGACGTGCACGTCCGCGGCAACGAGATCACCATCACCGGTGCCCCGGCGGACAACGCCATCGCCGAGCGCCTCTTCAGCGAGCTGCTCGAACTGATCGAGAAAGGCGAGACCCTGACCACTGACGCCGTGCGGCGCACCGTCGGGATGCTGGAACAGGGCGGCACCGAGCGGCCCGCCGAGGTCCTGACGCTCAACATCCTCTCCCGGCGCGGGCGCACCATCCGCCCCAAGACGCTCGGGCAGAAGAAGTACGTCGACGCGATCGACGCGCACACCATCGTCTTCGGCATCGGCCCCGCCGGCACCGGCAAGACCTACCTGGCGATGGCGAAGGCCGTCCAGGCCCTCCAGGCCAAGCAGGTCAACCGGATCATCCTGACCCGGCCGGCGGTCGAGGCGGGGGAGCGGCTGGGCTTCCTGCCCGGCACGCTCAACGAGAAGATCGACCCCTACCTGCGCCCGCTCTACGACGCGCTGCACGACATGCTCGACCCGGAGACGATCCCGAAGCTGATGGCGGCCGGGACGATCGAGGTCGCGCCCCTGGCATACATGAGGGGACGGGCGCAGCCGTACGACGCGCGGGTCCTGACCCCGGAGGGGTTCCGGCCGTTCGGGTCGCTGCGGGTCGGTGACCTGGTCATCGGCTCGAACGGCACGCCCACGCCGGTGATCGGCGTCTACCCGCAGGGGCCGAAGCAGGTCTACCGGGTCACCACCCAGGACGGCGCGTCCACCCTCGCCTGCGGCGAGCACCTCTGGACCGTCGCCACGCCCGACGACAAGCGGCGCGGGCGTCGGCGCACCCTCGAAACCCAGGAGATGATCGGCAAGGAGTGGCGGGGCCACACCCGCCGGTACGAGCTGCCGGTCGTCGCGCCCGTGCAACTGGCGCCGCAGGACGTTCCGCTCGACCCGTACGCGCTCGGGCTGCTCCTCGGCGACGGCTCGATCTCGTGCCGCACGACGCCGGCCTTCTCCACCGCGGACCCGGAGCTGGCCGTCGCGCTCGACGAGGCGCTGCCCGGCATCGCCCTCGTCCGCAAGAGCGAGTACGACTACGTGCTCCGGCACGTCGACGGCCACCGGGGTGGGGTCATCGTCGCCAACCCGGTGACGGCCGTGCTGCGTGAACTGGGCCTGGCCGGGGCGACCTCGGGCACCAAGTTCGTGCCCGAGGTCTACAGGAACAACAGCCTCGACGTCCGGCTGGCCGTGCTCCAAGGGCTGCTGGACACCGACGGCGGGCCGGTCGTCCAGGCGGGGCGCACCTGCCGGGTGCAATACGCGACGACGTCGCCGCGGCTGCGGGACGACGTGGTCTACCTGGCCCAGTCGCTCGGCGGGGTGGCCACCTGGCGGGTCCGGGAGGCCGAGGGGCGTAAGCCCGGCCTGGCCAACGGCCGCCCGGTTCCCTACCGCGCCGACGCCTACGTCGTGGAGATCAGGCTTCCTGCCGGCGTCGCGCCGTTCCGCCTGTCGCGCAAGCGTGCGCTGTACGACGAGCATGGCGGTGGCCGGCCGATGCGGTTCATCGACTCGATCATCCCTGCCGGGGTGCAGGAGACGATGTGCATCCAGGTCGCGGCGGAGGACTCGCTGTACGTGACCGACGACTTCCTGGTCACGCACAACACCCTCAACGACGCGTTCATCATCCTCGACGAGGCGCAGAACACCACGCCCGAGCAGATGAAGATGTTCCTCACCCGGCTCGGCTTCGGTTCCAAGATCGTGGTCACCGGCGACGTCACCCAGGTGGACCTTCCCGGCGGGACGACCAGCGGCCTGCGGGTGGTCCGGGAGATCCTGGAGAACGTGGAGGACGTGCACTTCGCGCAGTTGTCCAGCTCCGACGTGGTGCGCCACCGGCTGGTCGGGGAGATCGTCGACGCGTACGCCCGCTGGGACGCCGAGCGGGAGAACCAGCAGGCGCAGGGCGTGCACGCCGTGCCGGGGCGCACCGCCCAGGGCGGCCGGGCCGGCCGGCGCCGACAGACCTAGGGAACCCAGTTGTCCATCGAGATCGCCAACGAGTCCGGTGTCGACGTCGACACCGACGCCGTGCTCGCCGTCGCCCGGCACGCCCTCGACGAGATGGGGGTCAACCCCCTCGCCGAGCTGTCCGTGCTGCTGGTCGACATCGACTACATGACCGAGCTGAACCACCGCTGGATGGGCGGCGACGGCCCGACCGACGTGCTCGCCTTCCCCATGGACGAGGGCAGCGTCGACCACGGGCCGGGCGAGTCCAGCTCGGCCGGCGGGGAGCCGGCGCTGCTGGGCGACATCGTGCTCTGCCCGGAGGTGGCGGCCAAGCAGGCCGCGACGGCCGGCCACTCCTCGGCCGACGAGCTGCACCTGCTCACCGTGCACGGGGTGCTGCACCTGCTCGGCTACGACCACGCCGAGCCGGAGGAGGAGCGGGAGATGTTCGAGCTCCAGGCCCGGCTGCTGGCCAGCTGGCGGTCGACCCGGTCCGCGTGATGCCCGCACAGGTGTCGGCGGCCGGCGCGGCGGCGGGCCTGCCCGACCTGCAACTGCTCGTCTTCGCGGCCGGGCTGGTGGTGCTCGCCGGCCTGATCGCGATGACCGAGGCGGCGCTGGCCGCCGTGTCACCGGCCCGGGCGGCCGAGCTGGCCCGCGACGGGGCCCGGGGCGCGCGCACGCTCCAGGCCGTCGCCGGTGACGTCGTACGCCACCTCAACCTGCTGCTGCTTCTGCGGCTGCTGGCCGAGCTGACCGCCACCACGCTGGTCGCGCTGGTGGCGGTCGACACGTTCGGCGCGGGCTGGCGGGCGGCGCTGGTCACCGCCGGCGCGATGACCGTGATCAGCTTCGTGGTGGTCGGGGTCGGTCCGCGTACCCTCGGCCGGCAGCACGCGTACGCGGTCGGCCGGGCCGTCGCGCCGCTGGTGCGCTGGCTGGGCCGGGCGCTCAACCCGCTGGCGTCGCTGCTGATCCTGATCGGCAACGCGGTCACCCCGGGGCGCGGCTTCCGGGAGGGGCCGTTCGCCACCCAGGTGGAGCTGCGCGAGCTGGTCGACCTGGCCGAGCAGCGGGGCGTCGTCGAGCACGGCGAGCGGCAGATGATCCACTCGGTGTTCGCGCTCGGCGACACCATCGCCCGCGAGGTGATGGTGCCGCGCACCGAGATGGTGTGGATCGAGGAGAGCAAGACCCTCTCCCAGGCCCTCGCCCTGTTCCTGCGCTCCGGCTTCTCCCGCATCCCGGTGATCGGGGAGAGCGTCGACGACGTGCTCGGCGTGCTCTACCTCAAGGACCTGATCCGCCGCACCCAGGGCGGCGACCCGGCGGCGTCCCGGCTGCCGGTGTCGGAGCTGATGCGCCCGGCGACGTTCGTCCCGGAGTCCAAGCCGGTCGACGACCTGCTGTCGGAGATGCAGGCCGCGCGCAACCACCTGGTCATCGTCGTCGACGAGTACGGGGGCACCGGCGGCCTCGTCACGATCGAGGACATCCTGGAGGAGATCGTCGGCGAGATCACCGACGAGTACGATGTCGAACGCCCGCCGGTCGAACGGCTGGCGGACGGCGCGGTGCGGGTCACCGCCCGGCTGCCCGTCGAGACCCTCGGCGAGCTGTTCGACGTCGAGCTGCCCGCCGACGAGGTCGAGACGGTCGGCGGTCTGCTCGCCCAGGCCCTGGGCCGGGTCCCGATCCCCGGCGCGGAGGCCGAGGTGGCCGGGCTGCGCCTGGTCGCCGAGGGCACCACCGGCCGGCGCAACCGGATCGACACCGTGCTGGTGAGCCGGGTCGAGCCGACCGACCATCCCGACACCACCCCCGGGCGCGGCGAGCCCGCCGAGTCCCGGGGCACCCAGAACCGAGCCGAGGAGAGGCAACCCGCCGATGCCTGAGTCACCCGCCGCGCCCGCCGCCCTGCCCACCCCGTCCGCGCCGGTCGAGCTGAGCGCCGAGGACGGCAAGCTGGTCATCCTCGCCCGAGGGGCCCGGGGCCGGGTGGGCGCCGTGGAGGGAGCCGCGGTGCGCGACCAGGACGGCCGGACGTACGCGGCGGCGAGCGTGTCGCTGCCCTCGCTGACCCTCACCGCCCTCCAGCTCGCGGTGGCCTCCGCCGTGGCAGCCGGGGCGACCCGGCTGGAGGCCGCCGTCGTGGTGACCGAGGCGTCGACCCTGGACGGGGCGGGGCACGCCGCCGTCCGTGACCTCGCCGCCGACGCGCCGATCCACGTGGCCGCGCCGGACGGCACCGTCCTCGGCACGGTGGTCGAGTGAGCGACGTGCGGGGTGGCCGGGCGGGCGACGTCGGCGGCGGGGGAGCGCGCCCGTACCGGGCGGGGTTCGCCTGCTTCGTGGGCCGGCCGAACGCCGGCAAGTCGACGCTGACCAACGCCATCGTCGGCACGAAGATCGCGATCACCTCGAACAAGCCGCAGACCACCCGGCACGTCATCCGGGCCGTGCTGCACCGGCCGGAGTCGCAGCTCGTCCTGGTCGACACCCCCGGGCTGCACCGCCCCCGCACGCTGCTCGGCGAGCGGCTCAACGACCTGGTCCGCTCCACCTGGAGCGAGGTCGACGTGATCGGCCTGTGCATCCCGGCCGACGAGCCGGTCGGCCGGGGCGACCGGTTCATCACCGGGGAGCTGGCCGAGCTGAAGGCCACCGTGCTGGCGGTGGTGACCAAGACCGACCTGGTGGACAAGAAGCGGCTGGCCGAGCAACTGCTCGCGGTCAGCGAGCTGGGCGAGTTCGCCGCCGTGGTGCCGGTCAGCGCGGTCTCCGGGCACCAGCTCGACACGCTGGTCGACGTGATGACCGGCTACCTGCCCGAGTCGCCGCAGCTCTACCCGGACGACATGCTCACCGACGACCCGGAGCAGGTGCTGGTCGCCGAGCTGATCCGGGAGGCGGCCCTGGAGGGGGTCCGCGACGAGCTGCCGCACTCCATCGCCGTGGTGGTGGAGGAGATGATCCCCGAGGGCAACCTCATGAAGATCTACGCCGACGTGTACGTCGAGCGACCCAGCCAGAAGGCCATCGTGATCGGGCACCGGGCCAGCCGGCTCAAGGAGGTCGGCACCACCGCCCGCCGGCAGATCGAGGAGCTGCTCGGCACCCGCGTCTACCTGGACCTGCACGTCCGCGTGGCCAAGGACTGGCAACGCGACCCCAAACAACTCCGCAAACTGGGCTTCTAACCCCCACCCCACGCCCCGCCCCACGTGCCGGATCGGTGGGCCGGGGCGGTGTGGGTGCGGGTGGGGGCGTTGCCGGTTTCTGGCGGAAGAATGGCGTTTCTCACTTTCGGGGCGGCTCCCTGGGCGTTTTGCGGCGGTGGGCCGGAGGGTAGGAAGCCGTTGCCCCCTCTGCTCCCGACCGGAAGCCGGCTGATGCGAAACCGGTACCTGGACCTGCTCCGTGCCCTGGCGATCGTCCGTGTCGTCGTCTACCACGTGACCGGATGGGCCACGCTGACCCTGGTCTTCCCGGCCATGTCGGTGATGTTCGCGCTCGCCGGTTCGCTGATGGCGGCGTCGCTGGACCGGTCCGGCCCGCCGGCCGTAGGCCGGCGGCTGCGCCGCCTGTTGCCCTCGCTGTGGGTGCTGGCCGCGGTCTTCGTCCCTGCCATGCTGCTCACCGGGCTGCCGCTGACACCCAAGGTGCTGCTGTGGGCGTTCCCGGTCGCCGACCCGCCGGCCAACTACTGGGGGGCGCTGGCGCTCAGCGTGATCTGGTATCTGCGCGACTACCTGTGGTTCGTGTTCGCCTCGCCCGTCGCCCTGTGGCTGTTCCGGCGGGCCCCGTGGCCCACCCTGCTCGCCCCGTACGCGCTGCTGGCCACCATCGAGTTCGGACTGTTCCCCGCCGCGCCCACCGTGCTGCGGGAGTTCGGCCTCTACTTCGGCGCGTGGCTGCTCGGCTTCGCCCACCACGACGGCCTGCTGCGGCGTACGGCCAATCGGGTGCTGGTCCCGGCGGCGCTGGCCCTCGGCGTCGCCGGGGCGGCCTGGATCGCCACCCATCCCGGGCCGCGCGGGTACGACCTGAACGACATCCCGCTGGGCAACGCGTTGTGGTCGGCCGCGTTCATCCTCGTGGCGATCGGCCGGGCCCCGGCGTCGGCGGCCTGGGTGGACCGGTCCGCCGTGGCGGGCCGGGCGGTGACGGTGCTGAACCGGCGGGCGCTCACCGTCTACCTGTGGCACATGCCGTTCGTGGTGGCGCTCACCCCGCTGGTCGACGTGGTCGGCTGGTCCCATCAGGACCCGGTGGGCCTGGCGATCCGGGTGGTGCTGGTCTTCGCGCTGGTCGGCGCGGTCACCGCGGCGGTCGGCTGGGTCGAGGACGTCGCCGCCCGCCGGCCCCCGGAGCTGTTCCCCGGCGGCGCTCGCCCCGAACCGCGCACCCGAACCGGGGCCGGAGCGGGAGCCGGAACCGGGGCCGCCGCCGGCCGCCCCGTGCCGGCCGGCGGCAGCCCCGTGCCCGTCAGCCCGGCGCCGGCCGGCTACGACCGGGCGGTGCTGCCCGCGCCCCGCGCCCCCGAGGAGCACACCCTCAAGCTCAGCGCGCGGTGACCGTCACGTTGCCGCTGTCGGCGGCCACGTCGAGCAGCAGCGACGCGCCCGGGTCGTCGACGATGCCCAGCTCGGCCTCGCCGGAGTCGACGTCCGAGCGCACCCGGTACCGGCCGGCGGGCACGACGAGCTGCACGTCGCCGCTGGCGGCGTGCGCCCGCACCGAGGCCGGGACGGCCAGCTCGACGGTGACGCCGCCGGATTCGGCCTCGGCGTCCACCTGGCCGCCCAGGCGGCTGCCCGTGATGTCGCCCGACGAGGTGCGCAGGGTCGCCGGGCCGCGTACGTCGTCGACCTCGACGTTGCCGGAGCTGGCCTCGGCGCGGACCGCCCCGGTCGCCCGGGTGATCTCCAGGTTCCCCGAGTCGAGCCGGAAGTCCACCTCGCCGACCCGGCTCAGCACCACGTTGCCCGACCCGGTCGCGCCGCTCACGGCGACGCCCTCCGGGGCGTTCACCTCGTAGGAGATCGTGCAGCGCGAGCCGCAGTCGGTGTCGAGCACCAGCTCGTCGCCCCGGATCTCGTACCGGGCCTCGGGCTGGTCGCCGTGGTAGCGCAGCACCCGCTTGATCCGCACCTGGCCGGCGGGGCCGCCGCCGACGACCGTCACGTCGCCCGAGCCGGGCAGCACGGTGACCCGGGCGATCCGCGTCGACTCGACGTCGTCGAAGTCCAGCCGGCGCAGCGACAGGTTGTCGCACCCGGCGAGGAGGATCAGGGCGGCGGCGACGGCCCCGACCGCGACGGCGCGGGCGGGGACGCCGCGGGTGGGGCGGGTGGCGTGGGCGGTCGGGTGCGAGGCCATGGCCGGCACGCTACGGCCGGTCCGGCCCGCCGCGCATCGGGGATCACCCGCCGGGCACCCCGATTCGACCCTGATTCCGTGGGCCGGGAGAGAATGATCGGATGGCCGGGTACCGCCGACAGCTCTACCGCGACGACGCGGTGGTCCTGCGCGTGCAGAAGCTCGGCGAGTCCGACCGGATCATCACCCTGCTGACCCGCCGGCACGGGCGGCTGCGCGCGGTGGCCCGGGGGGTCCGCCGCACCACCAGCAAGTTCGGTGCCCGGCTGGAGCCGTTCGGCCACGTCGACGTGCAGCTCGCCGGCGACCCGAAGGGCAACACCGGCAGCTCGCTGCACAGCGTCAGCCAGGTCGAGGGGATCGACCTGTACGGCAAGCGGTTCCTCGGCGACTATCCGCGCTACACGGCGGCCAGCGCGATCGCCGAGACCGCCGAGCGGCTCACCCCGGTCGAGCGGGAGCCGTCGCTGCGGCTGTTCCAGCTCACCCTCGGCGCGCTCAAGTCGCTCGCCCGGGGCGAGCACGCCACCACGCTGGTGCTCGACGCGTACCTGCTGCGGGGGATGGCCCTGGCGGGCTGGGCGCCCGCGCTGACGGCCTGCGCGGTCTGCGGCACCCCCGGGCGGCACCGGGCGTTCTCCGTGCCGGCCGGGGGCGCGGTCTGCCCGGACTGCCGGCCCCCCGGCGCGGCCCATCCCGCCCCGGCGACCGTCGACCTGATGTCCGCGCTCACCACCGGCGACTGGGTGCTCGCCGACGCCACCGAGACCGGCGTACGCCGGGAGTGCAGCGGCCTGGTCGCGGCGCACCTGCAGTGGCACCTGGAGCGCGCGCTACGCTCGCTGCCGCTGGTCGACCGGGGCGGCCCGACGGCCGGCGGTGCCGCCGCCGTGGACAGGGGGAAGACCGAGTGATCCGATCGATGAGGGCCGGCCGGCGTGAGCCGGTGCCGCCGACTCCGCACCCGTCGGGCGCCCGGCCCCCGGCGCTGCCGGCCGACGCCCTGCCCAAGCACGTCGCGATCGTCATGGACGGCAACGGCCGGTGGGCCAAGGAGCGGGGGCTGCCCCGCACCAAGGGCCACGAGCAGGGCGAGCACAGCCTCTTCGACACCATCGAGGGCGCGATCGAGCTGGGCATCCCCTACCTGTCGGCGTACGCGTTCTCCACGGAGAACTGGCGGCGCTCCCCGGACGAGGTCCGGTTCCTGATGGGCTTCAACCGGGACGTCATCCGTCGCCGCCGCGACCAGCTCGTCGACCTGGGCGTGCGGGTCGTCTGGTCGGGCCGTGCCGGCCGGCTGTGGAAGAGCGTCATCTCCGAGTTGCAGACGGCCGAGGAGATGTCCCGGGGCAACTCGACGCTGACGCTGCAGTTCTGCGTCAACTACGGCGGGCAGGCCGAGATCGCCGACGCCGCCGCCGCGATCGCCCGCGACGTGGCGGCCGGCCGGCTCGACCCGGAGCGGGTCACCGAGAAGACCGTGGCGAAGTACCTCTACCACCCGGAGGTCCCCGACGTGGACCTCTTCCTCCGCCCGTCCGGCGAGGAGCGGATCTCCAACTTCCTGCTGTGGCAGACCGCGTACGCGGAGCTGGTGTTCCTCGACACCCTCTGGCCCGACTTCGACCGCCGCCACCTGTGGTACGCGTGCGAGCTGTACGCCCAGCGGGACCGCCGGTTCGGCGGGGCGCTGCCCAACCCGGTCGCCCCGCCGCAGCCCTGACCGGTCCGCAGCCCTGACCGGCCCGTAGGGACGCTTACCGGCGCGGCCGGTGGGGTATCACCTCCGGCAACGGACCCGACGGCGGAGGTGAACCCACATGATTCAGAAGCGGATTGCCCAGTGGGCGGTCATGGCGGTCGCCGTGCCGCTGGCGGCGGCCGGCGCGCGCCGGCTCAGCCACACGCTGGAGGCCCGGCGCGGCCCGACCGGCGTGACCCGGATGCTGACCAGGGGCGCCGACCTGCTGCGCCCGCAGAAGACGAAGCGCCGCCGGTTCTTCTGACCCGACCGGTTCTCCCCGACCCGACCGCGCCGGTGCCGCCCCCGAACCCCGGGGGTCGGCACCGGCGCGGTGGCGCTGCGGCTCAGGCCTCCACTTCGGAGCGGCCCTCGGTGGCCCACAGGGTGTGGAACGAGCCGTCCCGGTCCACCCGGCGGTAGGTGTGCGCGCCGAAGTTGTCCCGCAGCCCCTGCAGCAGCGCGGCGGGCAGCCGCTCGGCGCGCAGCCCGTCGAAGTACGCCAGCGACGACGAGAACGCCGGCGTCGGCACCCCGGCCCGTGCCGCGTCGATGACGACCCGCCGCCAGCTCGGCACGCCCGCGCTGACCGCCTCGGCGAAGTACGGCGCGACCAGCAGCGACGGCAGCTCCGGCTCGGCGTCGTACGCCTCCTTGATCCGGTCCAGGAAGCGGGCCCGGATGATGCAGCCGCCCCGCCAGATCGTGGCGGTGCCGCCCAGGTCGATGTCCCAGTCGTACTCGCTGCTGCCGGCGCGGATGTGGTCGAAGCCCTGCGCGTACGCGACGATCTTGCTGGCCAGCAGCGCGCGCCGCACGTCCTCGACGAAGGTGTCGCGGTCCTCGACCTGCCACTTCTCCCCGGCGTCGCCGAAGGCGCGGCGGGCGGCCTCGCGCTGGCCGGCGTGCCCGGACAGCGACCGGGCGAACGTCGCCTCGGCGATGCCGGTGATCGGGATGCCCAGGTCGAGCGCGCTCTGCACCGTCCAGCGGCCGGTGCCCTTCTGCTCGGCCTGGTCGAGCACCACGTCCACGAACGCCCGGCCGGTCGCCGCGTCGGTGTGCCCGAGGACCTCGGCGGTGATCTCGATGAGGAACGACTCCAGCTCGCCGGTGTTCCACTCCCGGAAGATCTCCGCGATCTCCGCCGGGCTCGCCGACAGCCCCGCCCGCAGCAGGTCGTACGCCTCGGCGATGAGCTGCATGTCGGCGTACTCGATGCCGTTGTGGACCATCTTGACGAAGTGGCCGGCGCCGTCGGGGCCGATGTGCCGGCAGCACGAGGTGCCGTCCACCTGCGCGGCGATCTTCTCGAACATCGGGCCGAGCTTCGCGTACGACTCGGCGGAGCCGCCCGGCATGATGCTGGGCCCGAGCAGCGCGCCCTCCTCGCCGCCGGACACGCCGGTGCCGGAGAAGTGCAGCCCCTTGGCGCGCAGCGCCTCCTCCCGCCGCCGCGTGTCGGCGAAGTGGGCGTTGCCGCAGTCGACGATGATGTCGCCCTCGTCGAGCAGCGGCACCAGCTCGTCGATCACCGCGTCGGTGGGTGCGCCCGCCTTGACCATGATGATCACGGCGCGGGGGCGTTCCAGCGAGCCGACGAAGTCCGCCAGGGACTCGGACGGCACGAACGTCCCCTCGTCACCGTGCTCGGCGACCAGGCTGCGGGTCCGCTCCGGCGACCGGTTGTGCACCGCCACCGTGAACCCGTTCCGGGCCAGGTTGCGGGCCAGGTTCCGGCCCATCACCGCCAGCCCCGTCACGCCGATCTGCGCCGTCGCCTGTTGCGTCATCCGTACCCGCCACCTCTCGCGTCGCCTGTAGTGCTGCGACGGTATCGCGCCGCCCGCCGGGCCGGGACCGGTGGTCGACGCGGTGTCACAGTGTGGTGGCGTCCGCCCCGCCGTCGCCGCGCTGACCTGCGGGTCAGCCGATCAGCGGGCGGAACGTGCCCAGGGCGACGCTGACCGCCAGCGCCGCCCCGGCCAGCGCCGCCGCCCCGGCGACCAGCAGCCCGTCGGCGGGGCCGAACCGCTGCCGCCGGGCGACCGTGCGCGGCGTGGCCGCGTCGAAGCCCCGGGCGTCCATCGCCACCGCCAGCCGGGTGCCCCGCCGGATCGCGCCGACCAGCAGCGCGAACGCGGTCGAGACGAACAGCCGCAGCCGGGCCACCGGGTTACGGCCGGCGTCCACCCCGCGCGCCCGCCGGGCCATGCTGATCATCTGCCACTCCTGGCCGAGCAGCGGCACCAGCCGGAACGCCGCCAGCGCGCCGATTGCGAAGCGGGCCGGGGCCCTCGCGTTCTGCACCAGCGCGTCGGCCAGGTCGGTCGGGTCGGTGGTGGCGAAGACGATCACGCCGGGCAGCGCCACCGCGAGCATGCGCAGGGCCAGCCCGAGCGCGGTCAGCAGCACCCCGCTGGTGACCGCCACCGGCCCCGCCTCGACCAGCGTCCGGCCAGTGCGCTCGGCGGCGAACAGGACCAGGGTCACCACGATGCCGGCGGCGCTGAGCAGCAGCGGGGCGGCCCGGCGGGCGAGCACCCCGTACCGGATGCCGAACAGCGGCAGCACGGCCAGCTCGACGCCGATGGCGACGGCCGGCGCCACCGGGTCGAGGGTGGCGAGCAGGGTGAACGAGAAGACCAGCGCGGCGGCGACCTTCGCCACGGGGTTGCGCCGGGCCAACGGGGCGCCGGGCACGGCCACCGGAGAGATGCTGATCACGCCGCCACCGCCCGTCTGCGGCCGGTGCCGGTCACGCCGCCACCGCCGCCGGGTCGCGGGCCAGGGTGAGCCGCCGGTCGGCCAGGGCCGCCACGAAGTCCGCGTCGTGGGTGACGGCGACGACGCCGTGCCCGCCGTCGCGCAGCTCGGCGAACAGGTCCACCAGCTCCAGCCAGGTGCGCCGGTCCTGGCCGAAGGTGGGCTCGTCGCAGACCAGCAGGCGGGGCGCGGTGGCCAGGGCCGTCGCCACGCTCAGCCGCCGCGCCTCCCCACCCGAGAGGGTGTACGGGTTCGCGCGCGCCAGCCGGGCCAGGCGCAGCCGGTCCAGCAGCCCGTCGACGGTGGCCCGGACGGCGGCCTCGCCGTGGCCGGTGCGGCGCGGGCCGAGGGCCAGCTCGTCGTAGACCGTGCCGGTGACGAACTGGTGCTCCGGGTCCTGGAAGACCGACCCGATCCGGCGGGCCAGGGCGGGGGCCCGCCAGCGGTGCGGCGCGGTGGCGGCGTCCCGCCCGGCCAGCTCCCGGGTCGCCGCCACCTGCCCGGCCCCGGGCCGCAGCAGGCCGCCCAGCAGCAGCGCCAGGGTCGACTTGCCCGCACCGTTCGGGCCGAGGACGGCGAGCGCCTCGCCGGCGCGTACCGCCAGGTCGGTCGGGGCGAGGCGGGGCGGCAGGGCGGCCCCGTCGGCGGTGAGCAGCGCCTCGCCGGGGGCGGCGGTGGCCCGCCGGGGCGGCACCGTCCGGCCGGGCACCCAGACCCCCTCGGCGGCGAGCGCGTCGCCGTGTGCGGCGAAGACGGCCTCCGGCGGCCCGTCGGCGCGCACGCCGCCGCCCGGCTCCAGCACCACCACCCGGTCGACCAGCGGCAGCGCCTCGGCGACCCGGTGCTCGACCAGGACCAGCGCGGTGTCGGCGGTGACGGCGTCGGCCACGGCCCGGCGGACCAGCGCCGCCCCGGCCGGGTCGAGGTTGGCGGTCGGCTCGTCGAGCAGCAGCAGCCCCGGCCGCGGGGCGAGCGCTCCGGCCAGCGCGAGCCGCTGCTGCTCGCCGCCGGAGAGGGCGGCGGTCGGACGGTCCCGGTCGTACGGGAAGCCGACCCGGCGCAGCGCCTCGTCCACCCGGGGCCAGATCTCACCGGCGGGCACGCCCCGGTTCTCCAGCCCGAACGCGACGTCGTCGCCGCAGCGGGCCATCACGAGCTGGCTCTCCGGGTCCTGGAAGACGATGCCGACCCGGTCCCGGTCGGCGCGGGGATCGACGCCGTCGACCTCGACGGTGCCCTCCTGCTCGCCCGAGTCGTCGGACAGCAGCCCGGCCAGCGCGGCCAGCAGCGTGCTCTTGCCGGCCCCGGAGGGCCCCAGCAGCAGCACCCGCTCGCCGGCCTCGACGCTCAGGTCCACCCCGCGCACCGCCCAGGCCCGCCGCCCGGCGTGCCGCCACCCGAACCCCCGCAACACCACCCGTGCCGTCACCCGTCCCCCTTCCCGGTCGGCCTGTGGACGCTCCCGCTAGATCGGGGTGCGGGCGCGGGCGGCGGGGAAGCGGTCCAGGGCGCCCGTGGTGAGCAGGGCGCGCAGGAGGGCCCACGCGCCCGCGCCCGCGATGATCGTGGCGCTGACCACGGTGAGCAGGGCGTACGGGAGGCGGTAGCCGGTCAGGTCGTACTCGGCGTTCCACACGAGGAAGTCGAACAGGGCGGCGCCGACGCCGGTGAGCGCCCCGGCGAGCAGCGCGGTCGGCAGCCGGAAGGAGCGGTAGCGGAACGCGGCGAACGCCAGCTCCGCGCCGAGGCCCTGGACCATGCCCTGCGGGATCACCGTGCCGGCCCACTGGCTGCCCAGCAGGGCGGACAGGACGGCGGCGACGGTCTCGCAGTACAGGGCCGCGCCCGGCTTGCGGATCACCAGGCCGCCGAGCACGGCCGGCATCAGCCAGACGCCGTAGAGCAGGGTCTGCGCGGGCGGGAAGAACGCGAACGCCCCCTCGGTGGCGCTCCAGACCAGGCCCCAGGCCCAGAAGATGACGCCGAAGGCGACGGCGATCACCGAGGCGACCACGATGTCGATCGTGCGCCAGCGGTTGCTGTCGGTGTGGTTCATGGTGGCTCCCAGTCCTTGACGAACCAGGAGAAGACGCACGCCGCGCCCGGTGGCACCGGACGTCGACGCGGCTGGAGGTCGACCGAACTCCCTGCGCTGGCATTACCCAGATCAGGTTCGAGGGTCTGCGGGCGGTGCCCGCACTCTCAGCGCTGTGCGCTCCCCTGTCGGATGTGAAGTTGTCTCCCCGACGCTAACACCCGGGAAGATCACCGGGCAAAGTGATCTTTCCGCAGCTCACCAGGGAGGATCCCGGAACCCGGTCACCGCCGTTTCGGCGTCGTTCATCGACCCGGCCCGCTGGGCGCGATAGTGTCGCGCCGCCGAACCTCACCCGCCTCCAGGGAGCAGACCGTGGCGTCGACGACCGACAGCTCCGCGCCGCCCGTCGGCCCCGACGGACGGGCCCCGGCGACGGGGCCGGGCGGCGGGGACGGGCCGGACGTACCCCAGGGGGAGGCGGCGTCGGGCGGGCCGCGACGGTCGGTCGGCGGCCGGATCGGCTCGGTCGAGGTGCTGGCCGCGCTGCTGGTCCTGCTGATCGTGTTCCGCGCGCCGCTGACCGACGCGCTGTCCGCGCCCCGGCTGCAGACCTGGACGACGGTCTTCGTCTCGGTGCTCGTGCAGGCCGTGCCCTTCCTGGTCTTCGGGGTGCTGCTCTCGGCGGTGATCGCGGTCTTCGTGCCGCGCTCGTTCTGGGCCCGGGCGCTGCCGCGGCACCCGGCCCTCGCGGTGCCGGTGGCCAGCGCCGCCGGCGTGGTGCTGCCCGGCTGCGAGTGCGGCTCCGTGCCGATCGCCGGGTCGCTGATCCGGCGCGGCGTCACCCCGGCGGCGGCCCTGGCGTTCCTGCTCGCCGCCCCGGCGGTCAACCCGGTCGTGCTCGCCGCCACCGCCGTCGCCTTCCCCGGCGCACCGGAGATGGTGCTCGGCCGGGCGGTGGCCAGCCTGGTCGTCGCCATGGTCATGGGGTGGCTCTGGCTGCGGCTCGGCCGCGCCGACTGGATCCGGCTGCCGCGCCGGCCCGAGCTGGACGGGGCGTCGCGCGGCGCTGCCTTCTGGGCGGCCGTGCGGCACGACGTCGTGCACGCCGGGGGCTTCCTGGTCGTCGGCGCGATGGCCGCCGCCAGCATCAACGTGCTGGTGCCGGAGCGCTGGCTGCAGACCCTCGCCGACTCCCCGGTGCTGTCGGTGCTGGCCCTGGCCGTGCTCGCCGTGCTGCTGTCCATCTGCTCGGAGGCCGACGCCTTCGTCGCGGCGTCGCTGTCGCAGTTCTCCCTCACCTCCCGTCTCGTCTTCCTGGTGGTCGGTCCGATGGTCGATCTCAAGCTGATCTCCATGCAGGCCGGCGTCTTCGGCCGCCGGTTCGCGGTCCGGTTCGCCCCGGCGACGTTCGTGGTCGCCGTCGGCGTGGCCGGCCTCGCCGGGGCGGTGCTGCTGTGAACCGGCAGGCGCAGGCCGTCGTCCTGCTGCTGCTCGGCGGCGCGGTGGTCCGGGCCAGCGTCACCGACCTCTACCTGCGCTACGTCAAGGAGGGGCTGCGGCCGTTCCTGATCGCCGCCGGGCTCGTGCTGATCGCCGCCGCGGTCATGACCCTGTGGTACGACCTGCGCCCCGCGCCGCGCGGCGACGCACCCGCGTCCGGCGGCGACGGGCCCGCGTCCGGCTCCGGTTCCGGCGGGCAGCCGGAGGACGACGACGGGCACGGGCACGGCCACCACGGGCCGCGCGTCGGCTG
This sequence comes from Micromonospora haikouensis, assembly GCF_000876225.1. Classification (NCBI taxonomy): domain Bacteria; kingdom Bacillati; phylum Actinomycetota; class Actinomycetes; order Micromonosporales; family Micromonosporaceae; genus Micromonospora; species Micromonospora haikouensis. The sequence goes on from NZ_JXSX01000003.1 coordinate 85,470, forward strand.
GCTGCTCCTGCTGCCGGTGCTCGGGCTGCTGCTGGTCGCCCCGCCGGCCCTCGGCTCCTACGCGGTGGGCCAGGCCGGCACCGCGCTCGCCGGCCAGCAGCAGTCGGACTACCCGCCGCTGCCGCCGGGCGACCCGGCCCCGGTCACCGTCCTCGACTACGCCTCCCGGGCCCTGTTCGAGCGGGGCGCGTCGATCGGCGAGCGGCGGGTCCGGCTCACCGGGTTCATCGCGCCCGGCCCCGACGGGCAGCCCATCCTGGCCCGCATGGTGCTCTCCTGCTGCGCCGCCGACGGCCGCCCCGTCAAGCTGGGCATGACCGGCGACGTGCCCCTGGGCCTGCCGCCCGACACCTGGGTCGAGGTCACCGGCCGCTACAGCGACCGGGTCGGGCGGGACCCGGTCAACGACGCCGAGATCCCCTACCTCGCCGTGGAGTCCTGGCGGGAGGTGCCCGCCCCGAGAAACCCGTACGAGTGACCGGCCCCGCCCTGGGTAGGCTGCCGATCATGCGGGTCGACGCGCGAGGGCTGACGTTCGAGGTGCACGCCGGAGGGCCAGCCGACGGCGAGCCGGTGCTGCTGCTGCACGGTTTCCCCCAGCACAGCGGCGAGTGGGACGAGGTCACGCCGGCGCTGCACGCCGCTGGGCTGCGCACGTACGCGCTCGACCAGCGCGGCTACTCGCCCGACGCCCGGCCGGCGGAGGTCGAGGCGTACCGCATTCCCGAACTGGTCGCCGACGCGGCGGCGGTGCTCGACGCGCTGGGCGTCGACGCGGCCCACGTGGTGGGGCACGACTGGGGCGCGATCGTCGCCTGGGGGCTGGCCGCCGCCCACCCCCACCGGGTGCGCACCCTCACCGCCGTGTCGGTCCCGCACCCCGCCGCGATGGCCCACGCGCTGGCCACCGACACCGAGCAGAAGGCCCGCTCGTCGTACATCGCCCTGTTCCGCAAGCCCGGCAAGGCCGAGAAGGTGCTGCTGGCGTTCCGGGCCGTCGCCCTGCGCCGGCTGCTCGGCGGCATCGGCGACGCCGCCCGGGTCGCCCGGTACGCCGACCCGATGCGCGCCCCGGGCGCGCTGACCGCCGCCCTGAACTGGTACCGCGCGATGTCCGGGAAGGACCTCGCGGCGGTCGGGCCGGTGTCGGTGCCCACCACGTACGTGTGGAGCGACCGGGACACGGCGGTCGGCCGGGTCGCCGCCCGGGCCTGCGCCGCCCACGTCACCGGCGACTACCGCCCCGTCACGCTGGCCGGGGTGTCGCACTGGATCCCCGACGAGGCGCCCGGCCCGCTGGCCGAGGCGATCCTGGCCCGCACGGCCACGGCCCGATGACGCCGGCACCGGCCGCCCGGCCGCACACCCGCGCCTCGCTCGCCGCGCAGCTCACCGACCTGGGGGTACGCCCGGGCGCGGTGGTGCTCGTGCACGCCGGGCTGAAGGCGCTCGGGTTCGTCTGCGGCGGCGCGCAGGCGGTGGCCCTCGCGCTGCGCGACGTGCTCGGCGAGCGGGGCACGGTCGTGGTGCCCACCCACACGCCGGAGAACAGCGACCCGGCCGAATGGACCAACCCGCCGGTGCCGGCGCACTGGTGGCCGGTGATCCGGGCCGAGACGCCCGGCTTCGACCCGGCGGTCACCCCGAGCCGGTTCATGGGGGCGCTGGCCGAGACCGTCCGGGGCTGGCCGGGTGCCCGGCGCAGCGACCACCCGCAGGTCTCCTTCGCCGCCCTCGGGCCCGCCGCCGAGCGGATCGTGGCCGGGCACCGGCTGGCCGGCATGCTCGGCGAGGACTCGCCACTGGGCCGGCTCTACGACGCCGACGCCGACGTGCTGCTGCTCGGCGTCGGCCACGACTCGAACACGTCGCTGCACCTGGCCGAATACCGGCAGCCCGCCCCGCCGAGGCGACGGGAGGGCGCGGCGGTGCGGACCCCGGACGGCGGCCGGCGCTGGGCGGGGTGGGACGACATCGTGCTCGACGAGAGCGACTTCCCCCGGCTCGGGGCGGCGCTGGAGGCGACCGGCGCGGTGCGGGTCGGCCCGGTCGGCGACGGGACGGGGCGGTTGATGCGCCAGCGGGCCGCGGTCGACTTCGCGGTCGACTGGCTGGCCCGCCACCGGGCAACGGTGGCCGGCGGCCGGACAAGGACCGACGGGACCGGCGAGACGCCGGACGGCAGCCGGGGGACGGAGGACGACGCATGACGATCAGCGCCGAGGACTACCTGGCGGTGGTGACGGAGACGATCGGCCGGGTGTCGGCCAGCCAGCGGGAGGCGGTGGGCCGGGCGGCCGACCTGATCGCCGACGCGCTGCGCGCCGACGGGGTGGTCCACGCGTTCGGCACGGGCCACTCCGAGGCCCTCGCCATGGAGATCGCCGGCCGGGCCGGCGGCCTGGTGCCGACCAACCGGATCGCGCTGCGCGACGTGGTGCTGCGCGGCGGGGCCCCGGCCGACGTCCTGGGCCCGCTGCTGGAGCGGGATCCGGCGGTGGCCCACCGCCTCTACGAGCTGGCCCCGGTCCACCCGTCCGACGTGTTCGTGGTGGCCTCCAACTCCGGGGTCAACGGGGCGATCGTGGAGTTCGCGGCGCTGGTGACCGGGCGGGGGCACCGACTGGTCGCCATCACGTCGGCGCAGCACTCGGCGCGGATGGCGTCCCGGCACCCGTCGGGGCGCAAGCTGGCCGACTTCGCCGACGTGGTGCTGGACAACGGCGCACCGTACGGCGACGCGACCCTGCCGCTGCCCGGCGGCGGCGCGGTCGGCGCGGTCTCCTCGATCACGGCGGCCCTGCTCGCGCAGCAGGTCACCGTCGAGGTGGTGGCCCGGCTGCTCGCGGCGGGGGAGCCGCCCCCGGTCTACCTGTCGGCCAACATCGCCGGCGGCGACGCGCACAACGACGCCCTGGAGGCCCGGTACGCGGGCCGGATCCGCCGGGGGGCGTGACCGCTTCCGATCGGGTTCGGCCGCGCCCCGCCGCCCCGCGCGGGCGCGGGCGTGAATGGGTTTCGTCGTCGATCCGATCGGGCAATGGCGATGCTGCCGGCGGGCCGCACCCGCCGGCAGTACCGTCGCCCCCGGAGGTAACGCGTGTCCAAGGAAACCGAGCGGCAGCGCTGGCAGCGCAACTTCGCCGACCTGCTCCAGGAGTTGCGGGTCGCGCAGACCGGTGTGCAGATCCTCTTCGCGTTCCTGCTGACGCTGCCGTTCAGCAACGGTTTCACCAGGACCAGCGACTTCCAGAAGGACGTCTACATCGTCGCGCTGCTGTCGGCCGCCGCCGCCACCGCGATGATCATCTCCCCGGTGGCCTTCCACCGGGCGCTGTTCCGGCAGGGCCGCAAGCCGGAGCTGGTCCGCTTCGCCCACCGGATGGCCAGCGGCGGGCTCGCGTTCATGCTGGTCTCGATGGTCAGCGCGGTCCTGCTGATCACCGACTTCGTGCTGGACCGGGGCATCGCGTTCGTGCTCACCGCGGTCACCGCCGTGTGGTTCCTGACCTTCTGGGTCTTCCTGCCGTTCGCCCGCCGCAACTGGGGCGAGGACGACATCGACGACGACGATGACGACCCGCAGACGCTGACGGGCGACTGACCGCGCCCGCTGCGACCAGCGGTGACGCTGTCGGAAATCCGAAGTGCACGCGACGCTACCCCTGGGTAACAACCGGGGGTAGCGTCGCTCGTGAGTCGAGCACGTCGACGCATCCGGACCGAGGTTCGAGGAGGCAGCCGTGACCACGACGCAGAACAGCCGACCCGCGCCCGACCCGGCGGAGGGAGCCACGCCGGACGCCGGCCCGCAGCCGGTGCGGGGGAGCGCGGCGGCGGACGACGCCGGCCCGACGCCGGCCCAGGGAAGCACCGGGCCGCTGCCGGCGGAGGCCGGGCAGGTGTCCGAGAAGGAGGCCCGGCAGGTCGCCGAGGCGGCCCGAGAGTCGGCCTGGGACCGGCCCAGCTTCGGCAAGGAGCTGTTCCTCGGGCGGTTCCGGCTCGACCTGATCCACCCGTGGCCGCGCACCGATCCGGCCGAGGACGCCCGCGCCGAGGAGTTCCTGGGGCGGCTGCGCGCGTACCTGGCCGCCGAGGTCGACGGCGCGGCGATCGAGCGGGACGCCCGCATCCCCGACGAGGTGTTCCGGGGCCTGGCCCGGCTCGGCGCGTTCGGCATGAAGATCGACCGGAAGTACGGCGGGCTAGGGCTGAGCAACCTGCACTACTGCCGGGCGCTGATGCTGGCCGGCTCGGTCAGCCCGGCGATCGGCGCGCTGCTGTCGGCGCACCAGTCGATCGGCGTGCCGCAGCCGCTGAAGATGTTCGGCACCGACGAGCAGAAGCAGCGCTTCCTGCCCCGGCTCGCCGCCGGCGAGGTGTCGGCGTTCCTGCTCACCGAGCCCGACGTCGGCTCCGACCCGGCGCGGCTGGCGACCACCGCCGAGCCGACCGCCGACGGCACCGGCTACCGGCTCAACGGGGTGAAGCTCTGGGCCACCAACGGCACCGTGGCCACGCTGCTGGTGGTGATGGCCCGGGTGCCGGCGACGCAGGGGCGGCGCGGCGGGATCACCGCGTTCGTCGTCGACGGCGACGCCGAGGGCATCACCGTGGAGCGGCGCAACGAGTTCACCGGTCTGCGCGGCCTGGAGAACAGCCTCACCCGGTTCCACGACGTGTTCGTGCCGGCCGAGAACGTCATCGGCGGCGAGGGCAAGGGTCTCAAGATCGCCCTGACCACCCTCAACACGGGGCGGCTCTCGCTGCCGGCGATGTGCGTCGGCGCGGGCAAGTGGTCGCTGAACGTGGCCCGGGAGTGGGCCGCCGACCGCGTCCAGTGGGGCCGGCCGGTGGGCGAGCACGAGGCGGTCGCCCAGAAGCTCGCCTTCGTCGCCGCCACCACGTACGGCATGGAGACGATGCTCGACCTGTGCTGCCTGCTCGCCGACGACGACCGCAACGACATCCGGATCGAGGCGGCGCTGGTCAAGCTGTACGCCAGCGAGATGGCCTGGAAGATCGGCGACGAGCTGATCCAGATCCGGGGCGGGCGCGGCTACGAGATCGCCGACTCCCTGGCCGCTCGGGGCGAGCGCCCGGCGGCGGTCGAGCAGCTGCTGCGGGACCTGCGGATCAACCGCATCTTCGAGGGCTCCACCGAGATCATGCACCTGCTGATCGCCCGCGAGGCCGTCGACGCCCACCTGTCCGTGGCCGGCGACATCATCGACCCGGACGCCGGGCTCGGCCGCAAGGCGAAGGCCGGCGCGCGGGCGGGCGCGTTCTACGCGCGGTGGCTGCCGACCCTCGCCGTCGGCCGGGGGCAAGCCCCGACGGCGTACGCGGAGTTCGGCCCGATCGCCGGGCACCTGCGCCAGGTCGAGCGGTACAGCCGCAAGCTGGCCCGGTCGACGTTCTACGCGATGTCCCGCTGGCAGGGCAAGATGGAGCGCAAGCAGGCGTTCCTCGGCCGGGTGGTGGACATCGGCGCGGAGCTGTTCGCGATGAGCGCGGTCTGCGTCCGGGCGTACGCGGAGAAGGACGCCCGCCCGGAGAACGTCGAGCTGGCCGACCTGTTCTGCCGCCAGGCCCGGCTTCGGGTCGACGCCCTGTTCACGGCCCTGTGGGCCAACACCGACCCGGTCGACGTGGCCGCGGCGCGGCGGATCCTCGCCGGCCGGTACGCCGCCCTGGAGGACGGGGTGATCACGCCGTCGGCCGACCTGCCCTGGGTGGCCCGCTGGACGCCGGGCCCGTCCACCGCCGACGACGTTCGCCGCCGCATCCCGCCGGAGTGAGCCGCATCCCGCCGGAGTCGAGGGGGCCGGTCAGCGGGAAGCGATCGCCCAGGCCAGCACGGCCGCCAGGATGAGCCCGTTGAGCAGCGCCAGCACCAGGTACGCCTGCGGCGGGATCTTGCGGCCCCGCTTGACGAAGCTCACCAGCACGGCGGCGTACGCCAGCAGCAGCACGGCGACGACGATCAGGAAGTAGAGCACCGCCCCACCCTAGACGAGCGGCTCGGCGGCCGGCCGACGGTCGGCCGCCGAGCAGGGCCGGGCGGCGGGCACGGCCGGGTAGCATGCGCGTATGAATCGAATCTCATCAATCAATAGGTGGGGCGCGGCGTATCGGCGCGCCGCCGGGGTGGTCGCGATCGCGCTGGCGGTCCTGGCGGGCGGGGTGGCGGTCGCGGCCGGGGCCGCCACCGCGGCGGCCACCGGCTGCCGGGTCGACTACAAGGTCACCAGCGAGTGGCAGGGCGGCTTCGGCGCGGACGTCGCCATCACGAACCTCGGCGACCCGGTCTCCGGCTGGACGCTCACCTGGTCCTTTGCCACCGGGCAGCGGGTCACCCAGGCGTGGAACGCCACCGTCACCCAGAGCGGGTCGGCGGTCAGTGCGAGGGACGCCGGCTACAACGGCGCCATCGGCACCAACGCCAGCGTCAGCTTCGGCTTCACCGGCGCGTGGACCACCGCCAACCCGGTGCCGACGGCGTTCTCGCTCAACGGGGTGCCGTGCACCGGCGCGCCGACCGCCACGCCGTGCGCGCCGCCGTCCACCCCGTCGTCGCCGTCGGCCACCCCGTCCCGTACGCCGACCCCGACGCCCTCCACGCAGGCCCCCGTCACCGTCTGGCTGGCCGGCGACTCCACGGTCGCCAACCCGTCCTCCAGCGGCGCCTGCCCGGTCGGCTGGGGCAACCAGTTCGGCCAGTACCTCAACGCCAACGCGACCGTGGTGAACAGCGCGGTCGGCGGGCGCAGCATCCAGACCTGGCTGTACGACCCGAACGTCACCACCACGAAGAACTCGGCCGGCGAGTGCGTGGTCAGCCCGGAGACGTACTCGACCCGCTGGCAGGCCATGCTGAACTCCGGCACCGGGATGAAGGCCGGCGACTACCTGTTCATCCAGTTCGGCATCAACGACGGCGACCCCAACTGCAACCGGCACGTCGGCTCCGCGCGGTACAAGCAACTGCTCGGCGTGATGGCCAACGCCGCCAAGCAGCGCGGCGCGCGCCCGGTCTTCCTCACGCCGGCCGCCGCGATCACCTGCTCGGGCAGCACCGCCGTCGGCAACCGGGGCTTCCTCACCGAGACGTTCGACGCGGGCGCGGCCAACAACGTGCCGGTCATCGACCTGCACAGGCTGAGCTACACGCTGTACAACCGGCTCGGGCTGTGCCCGAACAACGGCGACTACGGCTCGGGTGCGGTGGGCGCGTTCTTCTGCAACGACCACACGCACTTCGAGGCGGCGGGTGCCCGGCAGATCGCCGGCGTGGTCGCCACCGCGCTGCGCGACCAGCAGATCGGCCTGGCGGCCTACCTGCGTTGACGACGGCGGTCAGGAGAGCGCGCAGGCGGCGCCGTTGAGGGTGAACGCGGTCGGCCGGGTGTTCGCGCCGGGGGCGTCGGCCAGGAAGCCGAAGCTCACCGTCGTGCCGGCCGCGATCGTGCCGTTCCAGCTGGCGTTGGTCGCCCGCACGGTGCCGCCGCTCTGCGCGTAGCTCGCGTTCCACGCCTGGCTGATCCGCTGGCCGTCGGCGAACGTCCACTGCACCGTCCAGCCGTCGACCGGCGCGGTCCCGGTGTTGCGGACGGTGACCTCGCCCTGGAAGCCGCCCTGCCACTGGCCGGTGACCGCGTACCCGACGGAGCAGCCGGTCGTGCCAGCCGGCGGGGTGGTGACGGGCGGCGTGGTTGCCGGCGGGGTGGTGGCGGGCGGGGTGGTCGTGCCGGGCGTCGGGGTGGTGGTGCCCAGCTTCGCGGCGACGATCGGGGCGAGCCGCGCCGCGATCGCCCGGTGTCCGGCGTCGTTCGGGTGCACCGAGTCGCTCAGCCCGTCGGCCGGCAGCCACCCGGTGGTGTCCACGTAGAACACGTTGCGGTCGCCGCCGCCGGTCACCGTCGTGACGGCGGCGGCGGTCTCCGCGGCGTACCGGCCGCTGAAGGTACGCAGCGCGAAGATCGCCGCGCGCGGGTACTTCCCCCGCACGGTACGGATGAACGTGGCGTACTGGCTCTGGAAGTCCGCGCCGCTCACCCCGTGGCCGCGGTCGTTGGTGCCCAGGTTGATCACGACGGCGTCGGCCTGGTAGCGGCTGAAGTCCCAGTTCGGGCTGGTGGCCGCGTATCCGGTCTTGAGGAACTGCGCGGCCACGCTGACGCAGCCGTCGGCGGTGGCCACCAGGCAGCCCCCGCCGTAGCCAAGCTGGGTGTGCTCGGTGCCGAGCTGCTCGCCGGTCAGCCAGCCGTACGCGGTCAGCGCCACGCGCGACGACGTGGTGCCCAGCGTGATGGAGTCGCCGACGAACTCGATCAGCCGGGGCCGCACCGGGGTCGGCAGGGTGGTCGCGCCCGCGTCGAGGGTCAGCCCCTGGAACACCGCGTCCCCGGTGTACGAGCCGCCGACCACCCGGTACGACACCAGCAGCGTGTGGTTGCCGGCGCGCAGCGGGGTGGGGGTCAGGTTGACGGTCCCGCTGACGTTGGTCAGGTACGTGAAGTCGGCCCCGTCGATGCTGTAGTACAGGTCGATGGTGCGGCGTTGCCGCAGCTTGACCGTGGTGCCGGTGAACCCGGTCCTCAGGTAGGCCCCGGCCCAGTTCGGCACGTACGCGGTGCTGTTGCTCTTGTCCCAGCGGCCGACGAACGCGATGTTCGGGTCGGTGGGCGAGCCGTCACCGGTCGCCGCCCGTGCCGGCGGCAGCCCCAGGAGCGTGGCGGCGAGCATCGCCACCACGCCGACGGCACCGGCCGCGACGATCGACCGCCTGCGAGACACGGACATGGGTCGCTCCCTCCCGGCACCCCGGCACCCGGCGCAGGGCAGGCACCCGAGGCGAACGCATCGATGCCTATCTAATCCCCTTCCCGTGGTGCGCACAACCGCGGCGGACGCGACGGTCGTGGCGGCGCTGGCGGTCTGGCCCGCGTGGTGGTCGCCCTGCGTCACGATCGTGGCTCCTTCGAGGTCCCCGGTCGGTCTGACTCTGCGTCACGGCCTTGCCGCACCCGACACGTCTCCTCGCTCCCTTTGCTCTGCACCCATCCACGCAACACCCGGCTTGAGCAGCCGGGATGCAAGATCGCGGACCATGTTGAGGGGCGGCGTGCGGTTGCGCTGCGTGACTGCTGCGCATGTGGGTGCAGAGCAAAGGGGGCGGAGGGGGTGCCGGCGTCGGGGCGGCGAGTCACGCGGCGTCACGTGCCGCCGGGGCGTCGGTGCGGCGGGCCGACGCCCGCCGGTCCGCCCGGCAGGCACGCCGGTCCACCCGACAGGCCCGGCAGGCCGGCGGGCCGCCCGGCGGGCCGGCAGACCCGACGCTTGCCGGTCCGCCCGGCAGGCCCGGCAGCCCGGTCAGCGGCCCGTGCGCAGGCCGAGTCGGCGCAGCTCCAGCGCCGCGAGCGCGTCGACGGTGGCGTCGTCGCCGCGCCGCCACGCCTCGGCCACGTCCGGGGCGATCCGGGCCAGCTTCCCCAGCGGCTGTCCGGCCAGCGCCCGCAGGGCCAGCAGGTCCCGGCCGGCGGGGGCGGTGGCCAGCGCCTTCGCCGAGGCGGCCCGACGCATCCAGCGCAGCCGCAGCGGCAGCCAGCCGAACAGCACCAGGCCGAGCGGGAAGACCAGCACCGCGATGCTGAGCGCCAGCGCGAGCTGGCCGACCAGCTCCTGCTGGTCGCGGCCCGCCTCGGCGACGGCCCGCGCCGCGTCGGCGGCCTTCGTGAACGGGGCGGTCAGCTCGTCGCCGACCAGCGGCACCCGGCCGACCTTGCCGCCGGCCTCGGCCAGGTTGTCGGCCAGGCCGCCGCCGGCCCCCTCCAGCTTCTGCCCGGGTACGGCGAGCTTCTGCACCAGGTCGTGCACCCAGAGGGCGAAGCGGATCGCGGCGTACACCCAGGCGAGGACGAGCAGGTCGGTGAGCAACTGACGGGCGGCGGTCGGGAAGCGATCGGCGTAGATTTTCACGCCGCACAGCGTGCCACGGCCGCCCCGGCTCGGCACGGGTCGGAATTGTCAGCCGGTGCAGGCCGGGCAGGTGCCGAAGATCTCCAGGGTGTGGCTGACGTCGGCGTACCCGTGCTGCGCCGCCACCCGCTCCGCCCAGGCCTCCACGGTCGGCCCCGCGACCTCGACGGTGCGGCCGCAGACCCGGCAGACCAGGTGGTGGTGGTGGCCCTCGCTGCACCGCCGGTAGAGGTGCTCGCCGCCCGGCGGGCGCATCACGTCGATCTCGCCCGCGTCGGCCAGCCCCTGCAGCGTGCGGTAGACGGTGGTCAGCCCCACCCGCTCGCCGCGCTCGCGGAGCATGGCGTGCAGGTCCTGCGCGCTGTGGAAGCCCTCCACCTCGCCCAGCAGCGCGCTCACCGCGGAGCGTTGCCGGGTGTTCCGGACGGCGGTGCCCTCGCTCATGATGCCTCCCCGGCGTGACTGACCGCGTCGGCCACGATGTGCGCGACGTGCTCGTCGACCAACGCGTACGCGATCTCGCGGCCACGCCGGGAGCCCCGGACCACGCCGGCCCCGCGCAGCACCCGCAGGTGCTGGGAGACCAGCGGCTGGGCGGCTCCGAGCTTCTCCACCAGCTCGTGCACGCACCGTTCACCCTGCGCCAGCTCGCTCACGATCGCCAGTCGGATGGGGGCCGAGAGCGCGCGCAGCAGCTCACCGGCGCCCTCGTAGGCCTCGTACCCTGATCCGCTGGTCACTGGATAACGGTAACCAATCCCGCCGACACGCCGGGGCGCAGGATCAACGAAGTACCACCTCGTGGGGTTCCGGGGCCGGCGTGCCGGCCTCCGCGCGCCGGCGGCGCAGTGCCCGCCAGGCCGCCGCGACGACCGCCACCGCGAGGAAGGAGGCGATCGCCAGCAGCACCACGGACGCCCCGGGCGCGGTGTCGGCGTTGGCGGCCACCCACACGCCGGAGCCGGCGGCGAACAGCCCGAGCGCCATGGCCGCCGTCATCGTGGCGCGGAACCCCCGGGTGACCTGCTGGGCGGTGGCCACCGGGACCACCATCAGCGCGCTGATCAGCAGCACCCCCACGGCCCGCATGGCGATCGTCACGGTGACCGCGGTGCCGACCGCCAGCAGCAGGTTCAGCGCCCGCACCGGCAGGCCGGCGACCCGGGCGTACTCCTCGTCGTGGCAGACCGCGAACAGCGCCGGGCGCAGCGCCAGCATGGTGACCAGGATCGCCGCCCCGAGCACCACGATGGTGGTCAGGTCCTGCGGCGAGATGGTGGTCAGCGACCCGAACAGGTAGGCGTTGAGGTTGGCGCTGGTGGCGTCGGAGAGCCCCACCAGCATCACCCCGCCGGCGATGCCGCCGTAGAACAGCAGCGCCAGCGCGAGGTCGCCGGAGGTGCGGCCCCGGGCCCGGACCAGCTCGATGGCGACCGCGCCGAGCGTCGCCACGACCACCGCCACCAGCACGGGGGAGCGGTTGAGCAGCAGCCCCGCGCCGACCCCGGTCAGCGCCACGTGCCCCACCCCGTCGCCGATCAGCGCCAGCCGGCGCTGCACCAGGTAGATGCCGAGCGCCGGAGCGGCCAGGCCGATGACCAGCGCGCCGATCAGGGCCCGCTGCATGTACGGGTACTGGAAAAGCTCCATGCTCAACTGCTCCACAGCCCTGCGGGCTCGTCGGGTGCGTGCGGGTGCACGTGGTCGTGGTCGGGGTCGGCGTGGTGCCCGGCCGGTTCGGGGACCGCCCCGTCGTGCGCGATCCCGCCCTGGTGCACCACCACGGCGCGGCTGATCAGCGGGCGCAGCGGCCCCAGCTCGTGGGCGACCAGCAACACCGTCCCGCCGCCGTCGAGGAAGCCGCGCAGCGCCCCCGCGAACGCCTCCTGGCTGGCCGCGTCGACCCCGGCGGTCGGCTCGTCGAGGACCAGCAGCTCCGGCTCGCCGGCCAGCGCCCGGGCGATCAGGGTGCGCTGCTGCTGCCCGCCGGAGAGGGTGGCCACCGGGTCGCCGGCCCGGTCGGCCAGGCCCACCGACGCCAGCGCGGCGTCGACCGCCGCCCGGTCGGCCCGCCCCGGCGGGCGCAGCACGCCCCGGCGGGCCAGCCGGCCGGAGGCGACCACCTCGCGGACCGTGGCGGGGACCCCGCCGCCCGCGCCGAGCCGCTGCGGGACGTACCCGATGCGTTTCCACTGCCGGAACCGCCGCAGCGGGGTGCCGAACAGCGATACGGACCCGGAGTGCAGCGGGACCAGCCCGAGCACCGCGCGGATCAGCGTGGACTTGCCGGAGCCGTTGGCGCCGAGAATGGCGACGACCTCGCCGGTGTCGACGGCGAGGGAGACGTCCCGCAGCACGGGGCGGCCGTCGTAGCCGACCACCCCGTGTGCGACGGTGATGACAGGTTCGGTCACGAGCAGCTCAACGCCGTCCTCAGGGTCTGCAGGTTGGTGCGCATCACCGAAAGGTAGTCCTGCCCGCCGCCGTCGGCCGACAGCCCCTCCAGCGGGTCGAGCACCGCCGTCTTCGCGCCGACCTCGCGGGCGATGGTCTCGGCGACCTTCGGGCTGACCAGGGTCTCGAAGAAGATCGTGGTCGCGCCGTGCTCCCGGGCCTCCTTCGCCACCTCGGCGAGGCGCTGCGGGGCGGGCTCGGTCTCCGGGGTGAGCCCGGTGATGCCGACCTGTTCGAGCTGGTAGCGCTCGGCCAGGTAGCCGAACGCGGTGTGGCTCACCACGATCTCCCGCCGCTGGCAGGTCTTCAGCCCGGCGGCGAAGTCGGCGTCCAGCTTCTCCAGCTCGGCGCGCAGGGTCTTCGCCCGCGCGGTGTAGTCGGCGGCGTGCTCCGGGTCGGCCTTGCCGAGCCGCTCGGCGAGCTGGTCGGCGACGCCGGCCAGCCGGGTCGGGTCGAGCCACAGGTGGGGGTCCTTGCCACCGTTGCCCTCCTCGTCGGCGTGCTCCTCCTGGCCCGCGCCCTCGCCCTCGTGGTCGTGCCCGCCCGCGCTCGCGGCCAGCAGTGGCTGCACCCCGGCCACGTCGAAGGCCCGGTCGCCGCCGCTCTGCGTGATCGCCTCGTCCACGGCCGGCTGGAAGCCCTTGAGGTAGATGACCAGCTCGGCCTGGTTGACCTCGCCGACCTGGCTCGGGGTGAGCTCCAGGTCGTGCGGCTCGGCGCCGGGCTTGGTCAGGTTGGTGACCCGGACCGCGTCGCCGCCGACCCGCTCGGCGACGAACTGCAGCGGGTAGAAGGCGGCGGCCACGTCGACCCGCTGCGGGTCGGCGCCGGTCGTGCCGTCGTCGGAGCAGGCGGTGGCGGCACCGAGCGCGACCAGGGCGGTCGCGGCGGCCAGGACACGTACGGTGGGGCGGCGGAGCATCATGCCCCCAACTCTCCGCGATAACGAAATTGATTGTCAAAAACGCATGCTTGCATGCGAGTGGCTCTTCTGCTAGTGCCGACTCCGCTGTTGGCGGCTGGGCGGCTCAGAGCAGCTTCGCCAACGCCACGGCCACCAGCAGGGTCAGCATCACCAGCCGGATCACCCGGGTCGCCGGGGACTGCACCGGCCAGGTGGTGACCAGCAGCGCCACCAGCGCGGCGGCGAGCACCAGCAGCAGCGCCCCGCCGAGCACCCCCGGGGCGAACAGCCCCACCAGCACCAGCACCAGGGCCGCCAGGAAGACCGTCGTCGGGTTCGCCCGGGCCAGCCGGAGCGGCAGGGAGCGCTGCGTACGCTGCATCCCACAGACTCTACGAGGAGGATCCCGGGTGCTGGTCACCAACCGGTTCGTGATCGACGAGGACGTCGCCCCCGCCTTCACCGAACGCGCGCACGCCGCCCTCGCCGCGCTCGCCGCCCGCCCCGGCTACCTGCGCGGGGAGCTGCTGCGGGCCCTGGACGACCCCCGCCACTGGTGCCTGGTCACCGAGTGGGAGTCCGTCGGGACGTACCGGCGGGCGCTCGGCGGGTTCGACGTGAAGGTGCACGCCACGCCGCTGCTGGCCGAGTCGCTGGACGAGCCGTCCGCGTACGAGACGCTGGCCGGCGCGGCACCCGGCGGCGCCGTGGAGGTCAACCCCAGTGATCGGGCCGCTGATCCGCTGCGCTGAGCCGCCGGGCACTACCCTGCACCTATGACCGCACCCGGACCGTCCGGTCCACCCCCGTACCCCGTGGCGCCCGGGCCCGACGGCCCGCCGGCCCCCGGCGTGCCGCCGACGCCCCCGGAGCCGCAGGTCCCCGCGCCCCCGGCCGGCCCCGGGGTGGTCCCGCCGTTCGCGGCGCCCCCCACCGAGGGGCGCGGCGCCCGCCTGTGGCTCGGCCTCGGCGCGGGGGCGCTCGCGGTGCTGATCTGCTGCGGCGGGGGCGGCACGGCCGTGGTGGGCCTCGCGGTCAGCAACGTGCAGGCCGTACGCGAGCAGGGCCGGTCGGTCACCGACGACTACTACCGGGGGCTGGCCGAGCGCAAGTACGACCAGTCGTACGACGCGCTCTGCGACGACGCGCAGCGGCGCGAGTCCCGGCAGGAGTTCGAGCGGCGGGTCGCCGCCGAGCCGCAGATCGACTCGTACCGGGTGGGTGACGTCGACACGGTCAACCTCACCGTGCCCGTCTCGGTCACCTTCAGCGGCGGTGACCGGGGCGACCAGGAGGTCACCCTCGCCCCCGACGAGCAGACCGGCGCCATGGAGGTCTGCGGGGTGAGCTGACCGCCGCCCCCGGTATTCTGCTGGGCTCGGGGTCCCCGCGGTCGTACCGTGGGTCCCGAACCGACCGTTCCGTCCACCGCGCGCCCCCGCCGACCGCCAGCCGGCGTAGGAGGAAACAACATGCCAGCCGACCGTATCGACGCCGTCGTCAGCCTCGCCAAGCGCCGAGGCTTCGTCTTCCCCTCCAGCGAGATCTACGGGGGCACCCGGTCGGCGTGGGACTACGGCCCGCTCGGCGTGGAGCTGAAGGAGAACGTCCGCCGGCAGTGGTGGCGGACCATGGTCCAGCAGCGCGACGACGTCGTCGGCCTGGACTCGGCGGTCATCCTGGCCCGCAAGGTCTGGGAGGCCAGCGGCCACATCGCCGAGTTCGTCGACCCGCTCACCGAGTGCCAGTCCTGCCACAAGCGGTTCCGCGCCGACCACCTGGAGGAGGCGTACGAGGCCAAGCACGGCAAGCCGCTGACCTCGCTGACGGAGCTGAACTGCCCCAACTGCGGCAACAAGGGCACCTTCACCGAGCCGAAGATGTTCAACGGCCTGATGAAGACCTACCTCGGCCCGGTGGAGAGCGACGAGGGCCTGCACTACCTGCGCCCCGAGACCGCCCAGGGCATCTTCGTCAACTACAAGAACGTCGAGACGGTCGCCCGCAAGAAGCCGCCGTTCGGCATCGCGCAGACCGGCAAGTCGTTCCGCAACGAGATCACCCCGGGCAACTTCATCTTCCGCACCCGCGAGTTCGAGCAGATGGAGATGGAGTTCTTCGTCGAGCCGGGCACCGACGAGCAGTGGCACGAGTACTGGCTGCAGGAGCGCTGGAACTGGTACCTCGACCTCGGCCTGTCGGAGGAGAACCTGCGCTTCTACGAGCACCCCAAGGAGAAGCTCTCCCACTACTCGAAGCGCACCGTCGACATCGAGTACAAGTTCCAGTTCGGCGGCAGCGAGTTCGCCGAGCTGGAGGGCATCGCCAACCGCACCGACTTCGACCTGTCCACGCACAGCAAGCACTCCGGCGTCGACCTGTCGTACTTCGACCAGGCCAAGGGCGAGCGCTGGATCCCGTACGTGATCGAGCCGGCCGCCGGCCTCACCCGCGCGGTGCTCGCGTTCCTGCTGGAGGCGTACGACGAGGACGAGGCCCCGAACACCAAGGGCGGGGTGGACAAGCGCACCGTCATGCGCTTCGACCCGCGCCTGGCCCCGGTGAAGGTGGCCGTGCTGCCGCTGTCGCGCAACGAGGCCCTCTCGCCGAAGGCCAAGCAGCTCGCCGCCGACCTGCGCAAGCGCTGGGTGGTGGAGTTCGACGACTCGCAGGCCATCGGCCGCCGCTACCGCCGCCAGGACGAGATCGGCACCCCGTTCTGCGTGACGGTCGACTTCGACACCCTCGACGACAACGCGGTGACGGTACGCAACCGGGACACCATGGCCCAGGAGCGCATCGGCCTGGACCAGGTGGAGCGCTACCTGATCGAGCGCCTCCCCGGCTGCTGACGGTGTAGGAGGGGCCCCGGCCATGCGGAAGGCGTCGGCAGGGGCCCCTCTTACACTTGCCGGGTGAGTGTGAGCGGAAGGCAGGGGAGCGGGCCCGGCGGCGGGCTGCGCATCGGGCGGCACGAGGTGTGGCCGCCGGTGGTGCTCGCCCCGATGGCCGGGATCACCAACGTCGGGTTCCGCCGGCTGTGCCGGGAGCAGGGCGGCGGCATCTACGTCTGCGAGATGATCACCACGGTCGCGCTGGTCGAGCGGAACCCGAAGACGCTGCGGATGATCGCCTTCGGCGACGACGAGCGGCCGCGCAGCCTCCAGCTCTACGGCACCGACCCGGAGATCACCGCCGCCGCCGTGCGGATCGTGGTGGAGAAGGATCTCGCCGACCACATCGACCTCAACTTCGGCTGCCCCGTCCCGAAGGTCACCCGGCGCGGCGGCGGATCGGCCCTGCCCTGGCGGCGGCGACTGTTCGCCCGGCTGGTGCGGGCCGCCGTGGACGCCGCGTCGCCCGCCGGGGTGCCGGTCACCGTGAAGATGCGCAAGGGCATCGACGACGACCACCTGACGTACGTCGAGGCGGGGCTCGCCGCCCAGGACGCGGGCGTCGCGGCGGTGGCCCTGCACGGGCGTACGGCCGCGCAGCGCTACTCGGGCACCGCCGACTGGGACGCCATCGCCACCCTCAAGCAGGCGCTCGACGTGCCGGTCCTCGGCAACGGCGACATCTGGGAGGCCGACGACGCGCTGCGGATGGTCGCCCACACCGGCGTCGACGGCGTGGTGATCGGGCGCGGCTGCCTGGGTCGGCCGTGGCTCTTCGCCGACTTGGAGGCCGCCTTCGAGGGCCGGCCCGAGCGGCGGCTGCCCACTCTCGGCGAGGTGGCAGCGACCATGCGCCGGCACGCCGAGCTGCTGGTCGACCAGTTCACGGCGGGCGCGCGCAACCCGGGCCGGGGCGAGCGGGACGGCTGCACGGACTTCCGCAAGCACGTGGCCTGGTATCTCAAGGGCTTCCCGGTCGGCAGCGAGCTGCGCCGCGAGCTGGCGATGATCGAGAGTCTGGCCCAGCTCGACGACCTGCTCGGCAAGCTCGACCCGGCCGAGCCGTTCCCGGTGGCGACGCTGGGTCAGCCGCGCGGCCGGACGAACTCGCCGGGCAAGGTCTTCCTGCCCGACGGGTGGCTGGCCAGCCGGGACGACGACACCGTGCCGGAGGGCGCCGAGCTGGCCGACTCCGGCGGCTGACGTTTGCAGGGGCCCCTGTGCAACAGAGGCGTTGACAAGGGGCCCTTCCTTACGACGAAGGGCCCGACCCCTGCCGGGGTCGGGCCCTTACGTGTGGTGCGTCAGGAGGCGTAGCCGCGGCTGGCGATCCAGTGCGCCAGGGCGTCGACGTCGATGCGGTAGCTGGCCTGGTCCGGGTTGGCCGAGTCGGCGATCGTCACGGTCTTCCCGCCCTCGGAGTAGCCGACGACGCTGATGTAGTGGCCGCCCTCGAAGGAGTGGCTGACGCCGTCGGTGTCGGTGGCGGTGCCGGCGATGTTGGCCACCACGGCCCGGCCGTCGTCGACCGCGCGGACGATGTCGGCGCGCAGCTTCTCGACGCGCTTACCGTCGACCTTGTCGGCCGGCATCTCCGTGCTGTGGTACGCCTTGCGGCCGGTCTCCTTGTTGAGCACGGGGGTGATGTCGTTGATGGAGTTGGTGCCGGCCTCGGTGGTGCCCATCTCCTTGGCCATGGTGTCCACGTCGATGTTCTTGCCCTGCACGCTCAGCGCGTTGCGCGCCGCCGCCGGGCCACAGTAGAAGAAGTTCGGCTGCGCCTCGTAGCGCACGTCCAGCTGACGCTCACCCGCCGGCCGACGCTCCGCCTGCACCGACGCGGCGGCCCGCTCCGCGGGAGCGGCCTGCGCGGCCAGCGCCGGACCCGCGATCCCACCAGCGGTCGCAGCGATACCAGCAACGGTCAGAGCGGTACGACGAATCAGATCGGTACGCATAACAGCGTGCTCCTCTGCTCGGGGGAAAGACACGGCGCCACGGGGGAACGGCGGCACCGCGAGAAGACTGGGGGACACACACCCGGCGGCCGGGGGGCCTGCTCGGGGCGTCCGGGAGATGTAACCACCCCGGCCCGTCCGCCATTCCCCGACCCGGCATCCGGGCTCACGGGGCGGGGCCGACCAGGGAACCGACCAGGCGGCAGAGCCCCGGTCGCATGCCAGATACAACGCCCCCACCCCCACGCCGATTCCGCCACCGCGGTGACCCGGGCCACGGGACGCGATGGTGCAAACCGGGCATCCCTCGCGTCAGGGCAGGTCGGCCGTGGGTGCGGTCGGCTGCGGTGCCGGGCGGGGGCCGGGGAGCCCGGTGGGGACCGTGGTCGGCCAGGGAATCTCGGGGGCGGGGTGGAACGTGATGCCGGCGGTGCGCCAGCGGGGGCCGTGCCCGGCGAGGCGACGGCGGAAGGACGCCCAGTCGTGCGTACGGCGGGGCGACCAGCCCAGCTCAGCGAGGGCGGGCAGCCGGGGCAGCAGCATGAACTCGATCTCGGCCAGCGAGGTCACCGACTCGGTCCACAGCGGGGCCTCCACGCCCAGCACCGCCTCGGCGGGCACGCCGCCCAGGTGCGTGCCCGGATCCCAGTCGTACGCCCGTTCCACGTCGATGAGGCCCGCCCAGTCGTGCCCGATCGGGGTGTCCGGGGCGTACTTCATGTCCAGGTATGCGCGGTTGCCGGGGGAGAGGATCACCCGCGCGCCGCGCCGGACCGCCTCGGCCGTCACGGGGTCGTCGCCCCCGGTGCCCCACCACTGCAGCACCCGACCGTCGGCGTGCCCGGCCGGGGCGATCTGGTGCCAGCCGACCACGGTCTTGCCGGTGGCGGCGACGATGCCCTGCGTCCGCGCGACGAAGCGGGCGTACGCGTCGGCCGGGACCTTGAACGCCTCGTCCCCGCCGATGTGCAGCCACGGCCCGGGGGTGAGCGCGGCGACCTCGCCGAGCACGTCGGCGACGAAGGCGTACGTGCGCTCGTCGCCCGGGTCGAGGTAGCTGAAGCCGACCTCGGTGCCCGTGTACGGCGGCGGCGCGATCCCGTCCGGCGCGAGCTGCGGGTACGCGGTCAGCGCCGCGTTGGTGTGGCCGGGCAGGTCGATCTCCGGGACGACGGTGACGTGCCGGCGGGCGGCGTAGGAGACGATGCGCCGGTAGTCGGCCCGGGTGTACGCCCCGCCGGGGCCGCCGCCCACCTGGGTCGCCCCGCCGACGGCGGCCAACCTCGGCCAGCCGTCGACGGCGATCCGCCAGCCCTGGTCGTCGGTGAGGTGCAGGTGCAGGTGGTTGAGCTTGTAGCGGGCCAGGTGGTCGATCACCCGCAGGACGTCGGCGACGCCGAAGAAGTGCCGCGCCACGTCGAGCATCGCGCCCCGGTAGGCAAACCGGGGCCGGTCGACGATCACCCCGCCGGGCACCGCCCAGCGGGCGGCCACCGGGGTGGGGCTCTCGATGGCGGGCGGCAGGAGCTGGCGCAGGGTCTGCACGCCGTGCAGGAGGCCGGCCGGGGTGGCGGCGGTGATGCGTACCGCGTCGGGGGTCACGTCGAGCCGGTAGCCCTCCGCGCCGAGCGCGGCGACCGGGCCGGGGCCGGCACCCGCGGCGACCGGGCCGGGCGTGCCGGAGAGCTGGAGGGTCAGGCCCTCGGCGGGCGGCGTGGCGTCGGTCACCGGGAGCGGGTATCCGGTGGCCGGCCGCAGCAGGGCCGCGAGTTGCTCGGCGACGTCCCGGGCGGCCGGGTCGGGGCTGACCCGGACGGCCGCGTCGGCGGGGAGCGTGAAGTCGGCGGCCGGGTCGGGCTCGACCCGTTCCGGGGCGGGGACCACGTCGCCCAGCCGGACGGGGGCCGGCGGCGCGAGCCGGTCGACGGCGGCGCGGGCGGCGGCGTGGGCCAGGTCGGCGGCGGCCGGCCCGGGTGCGGTCGGGTCGACGGCCGGGCCGGTCTGGTCGAGCGGTCTGCGGCCGGGCTCGGCGGGGCGGGGCGCGGTGGGCGGCACGGTGCGGACTCCGGGGGGTGTATTTGCGAGGGATATGGCAAAGGTGAAGTTCGGCAGAACCGGTGCGGTCAAGAGTACGAGGGGAGCCGAGAAATGCGTGATCGTGCTCGTGGAAACGTTCCCAAAAACCGGTACGGACGCGGATAGTCGTGACGGCTGTGCCGATTGTCACCAAGTAGTCCCAGGTCATGCGATGTTCGCTTAGCCTTCGCCCACCGATCGGCGACGGCACCGGATTAGCGGTGGTCAGCCCTGGGGTATCAGCAAACTGAACCTTCGTTAAGTGTCAGTCCGGCGCGCGTGGGAGGCTCTGGTGGCAGCGCAAGAGACGGTCGATCACAAGTACGTCTACGACTTCGCCGAGGGCAACAAGGACCTCAAGGACCTGCTCGGCGGCAAGGGGGCGAACCTCGCCGAGATGACGAATCTCGGCCTGCCGGTGCCGCCCGGCTTCACCATCACCACCGAGGCCTGCAAGGCGTACCTCGCCACCGGACGGGAGCCGGACGGGCTCGCTGGCCAGATCGAGGCGCACCTGGAGTCGCTGGAGCGGGGGATGGGCCGCCGCCTCGGCGACCCGCACGACCCGCTGCTGGTCTCCGTACGCTCCGGGGCGAAGTTCTCCATGCCGGGCATGATGGAGACCGTCCTCAACGTCGGCCTCAACGACCGCAGCGTCGTCGGGCTCGCCGCCCAGGCGGGTGGCAACGAACGGTTCGCCTGGGACTCCTACCGCCGGCTGATCCAGATGTTCGGCAAGACCGTCTGCGAGGTGCCGGGCGAGGAGTTCGAACACGCGCTCGACGAGGCCAAGCGCGCCCGGGGCACCACCAGCGACCTCGACCTGGACGCCGACGACCTGCGGGGGCTGGTCGACGCGTACAAGAAGATCTTCCTCAAGCACACCGGGCGCGACTTCCCGCAGGAGCCCCGCGAGCAGCTCGACCTGGCCATCCGTGCGGTCTTCGAGTCGTGGAACGCCGAGCGCGCGGTGCTCTACCGCCGGCAGGAGCGCATCCCCGCCGACCTCGGCACCGCCGTCAACGTGGTGGCCATGGTCTTCGGCAACCTCGGCCCGGACTCCGGCACCGGCGTCGCCTTCACCCGCGACCCCGCCAGCGGCGCGCAGGGCATCTACGGCGACTACCTGGCCAACGCCCAGGGCGAGGACGTCGTCGCCGGCATCCGCAACACCGTGCCGCTGCAGGACCTGGAGCGCCTCGACAAGCGGTCCTACGACGAGCTGCTCGGCATCATGGCCCGGCTGGAGGGGCACTACCGGGACCTGTGCGACATCGAGTTCACCATCGAACGCGGCAAGCTCTGGATGCTCCAGACCCGGGTCGGCAAGCGCACCGCCGCGGCGGCGTTCGTCATCGCCGGCCAGCTCGTCGACGAGGGCCTGATCGACCTCGACGAGGCGCTGCACCGGGTCAACGGCGCACAGCTCGCCCAGCTCATGTTCCCCCGGTTCCAGCTCGACCACGACTTCGAGCCGGTCGCCAAGGGCGTCGGGGCGTCGCCGGGCGCGGCGTCCGGCAAGGTGGTCTTCACCTCCGCCCGCGCCGTCGAGCTGGCCGCCGAGGGCGAGGCGGTCATCCTCGTCCGCCGGGAGACCAACCCTGACGACCTCAACGGCATGATCGCCGCGAAGGGCATCCTCACCTCCCGCGGCGGTAAGACCAGCCATGCCGCCGTGGTCGCCCGGGGCATGGGCAAGACCTGCGTGTCCGGCGCCGACGAGATCGACGTCAACGTGCCGGCGAAGCGGTTCAGCGTCGCCGGACAGACCGTGAGCGAGGGCGACGTCGTCTCGATCGACGGCACCACCGGTAAGGTCTACCTCGGCGAGGTGCCGGTCATGCCGTCGGAGGTGGTGCGCTACTTCGAGGGCACGCTCGACCCCGACGAGGCCGACGACGCGCTGGTCAGGGCCGTACACCGGATCATGACCCACGCCGACGCGGCCCGGCGGCTGGCGGTACGCGCGAACGCCGACACGGGCGAGGACGCCGCCCGGGCCCGGCGCTTCGGCGCGCAGGGCATCGGCCTGTGCCGCACCGAGCACATGTTCCTCGGCGACCGGCGTGAGCTGGTCGAACGGCTGATCCTGACCCGCACCGACACCGAGCGCTCCGACGCCCTCGCCGCGCTGCTGCCGTTGCAGCGCGACGACTTCGTGGAGATCTTCCGCGAGATGGACGGCCTGCCGGTCACGGTGCGGCTGATCGACCCGCCGCTGCACGAGTTCCTGCCCCCGCTGGAGCAGCTCGCGGTCGACGTCGCCGTCGCCCAGGAACGCGGCGAGGACGTGGCCAAGGAGGAGGCGCTGCTCGCCGCCGTCCGGCGGATGCACGAGGAGAACCCGATGCTGGGCCTGCGCGGCGTGCGGCTCGGCCTGGTCATCCCCGGCCTGTTCGCCATGCAGGTGCGGGCGATCGCCGAGGCCGCCGTGCGGGTCACCCGCGAGGGCGGGTCGGCCTGCCCGGAGATCATGGTCCCGCTGGTCGGGGCGGTCCAGGAGTTGGAGACGGTGCGCGCCGAGGCCGAGAAGATCATCGCCGAGGTGGTCGGGGACAGCGGCGTCGAGGTGCTGATCGGCACGATGATCGAGGTGCCCCGGGCGGCGCTGACCGCCGGCCAGATCGCCGAGGCGGCGCAGTTCTTCTCCTTCGGCACCAACGACCTGACCCAGATGGGCTGGGGCTTCTCCCGCGACGACGTGGAGGGGGCCTTCTTCTGGCGCTACCTGGAGCTGGGCATCTTCGGCATCTCGCCGTTCGAGTCGATCGACCGCGACGGCGTGGGCCGGCTGGTGCGGATCGCCGCCGAGGAGGGCCGGGCGGCGCGGCCGGAGCTGAAGCTCGGTGTCTGCGGCGAGCACGGTGGCGACCCGGAGTCCGTCCACTTCTTCCACTCCGTCGGCCTGGACTATGTCTCCTGCTCGCCGTTCCGGGTGCCGGTGGCCCGGCTGGAGGCCGGTCGCGCGGCGGTCGAGACGGTCGGCTCCGACAGCCGCTGAGCGACGGAGCCGTCGCACCGCCGGCGCGGCGGGGCCCGGCCGCACGACGGGCCGGCGGTCGCCGCGTCCGGCGCCGGCCCCGGTGGGGAAGCCGCACGCATCACCCACCGGGGCCGGCGGGCTCAGATCGGCGGACGCCGCCAGCCGGTGGCGCGGGACGCGTTCGGGGTGCGCCCTGGCAGGGTCGCCATCGGGGTCCGCATGGCCAGCGGCGCGTGCGGGTCGGGCGCGGGCATGCTGACGGGCGCGCTGCGCTCCTGGTCGAAGGCCGAGCCCGTCCGGGCGGCCACCTCCCGGGCCTCCCGGTGCAGGGTCTCCAGGTCGGTGCGGGCCCCGGTGACCAGGGTCAGCAGCGCGTGCCGGCCGGCCGGGTAGGTCACCACGCAGCCCCGGGCGGTGAACACGACCGACTCCTGGAACTCGCCGTGTCGGACAGTGTCGGCGACCCGGTGGCCGAGGCCGAAGCTGGCCGCGGCCAGGGCCGCCAGGTGGGTGGCGTCGGTGGTCGGCAGGTCGCTGGAGATGAGCAGGCCGTCGGTGCCGGCGAGCACGCCCCCGGCGACCTCCGGCCGGCGCTGGCGCAGCCCCCGTAGTTCCGTTTCCAGCACCGTGTCAGCGTCCACGAGCGTCACTTCCCGTCGTCCGATTCATCTGGTTCGGATCTGATTCAGGTGTGCGGATCATCGGTAACGTTCTGCTCTGGGAACGCTACCGGTCGCCATGGTGGACCGCGACCCGTCACGGTCGGCGATTAGCCGACAACTCTCGACTGATCGGCTGTTGCGCGCCGCCGGGCGGGGACTCGTCGCGCGGGAGTCGTCGCCGCGCCGTCGGCAGCCCTCAGGCGTAGCCTGGGGGCTCTCGCGAAGGATGTCGTATCGCCGGTGGAGGGTGGAACCGCATGACCAGCGTCTGGGAGAGTCTCACCGTGGACGCGCGGGATCCGGCCCGGCTCGCCCGCTGGTGGGCCGAGGCGCTGGGCTACCGGGTGGTGGCCGAGCGGCCCGGCGAGGTGGAGATCCGGCAGTCCGCCGACCGGCTCCCGGGCATCGTCTTCCTGCCGGTCTCCGGCGACAAGCAGGGCCGCAACCGCCTCCACCTCGACCTGCGCCCGGCCGACCAGGAGGCCGAGGTCGAGCGGCTGGTCGACATGGGCGCCCGGCACGTCGACGTCGGCCAGGGCGACGCCGACCGGACGGTGCTCGCCGACCCCGAGGGCAACGAGTTCTGCGTGCTGCGGCAGCGGGGATAGCCGGTGCGCGGGTGAGCGACCAGCACTCCGCCGGCGCGCGCTGGGTCGACGAGCCGGCCAAGGACACCGGCGCGGGCCGCTCGCCGTACGAGCGGGACCGGGCGCGGGTGCTGCACTCGGCCGCGTTCCGCCGGCTCGCCGCGAAGACCCAGGTGCACACCGCCGGCACCGACGACTTCCTGCGTACCCGGCTGACCCACTCGCTGGAGGTGGCGCAGATCGCCCGGGAGATGGGCGCCCGGCTGGGCTGCGACCCCGACGTGGTGGACACCGCCGGGCTGGCCCACGACCTCGGTCACCCGCCGTTCGGGCACAACGGCGAGGCCGCCCTGGACCAGCTCGCCGCGTCGTGCGGCGGCTTCGAGGGCAACGCACAGACGCTGCGGGTGCTCACCCGGCTGGAGGCCAAGGTGCTCGCCCCGGGCGGCGGGTCCGCCGGGCTCAACCTGACCCGGGCGTCGCTCGACGCCACCGCGAAGTACCCGTGGCCGCGCCGGCCGGCGGGCGGCAAGTTCGGGGTGTACGCCGACGACCGGCCGGTCTTCGACTGGCTGCGCGCCGGCGCCCCGGCCGAGGGGCGGCGCTGCCTGGAGGCCCAGGTGATGGACTGGGCCGACGACGTGGCGTACTCGGTGCACGACGTCGAGGACGGCGTCCACGGCGGGTACGTGGGCCTCGGCCCGCTGCTGGCCGACCCCGACGAGCGGGCCGCGCTCTGCGCCGACGTGGCCGCCACCTACTCCGGGGAGTCCCCGGCGGACCTGGGCGTCGTGCTGGTCGAGCTGCTCGCCGACCCGGTGCTCGCCCCCCTCGCCGGCTACGACGGCAGCCACCGGGCCCAGGCCGCGCTAAAGGCGACCACCAGCGTGCTCACCGGCCGGTTCGTCTCGACCGTGGTGGCCGCCACCCGGGAGCGCTGCGGGCCGGGCCCGCTGCGCCGGTACGCGGCCGACCTGGTGGTGCCGCGCCGGGTCCGCGCCGAGTGCGCGCTGCTCAAAGGGCTGGCGCTGCGCTACGTGATGCGCCGCCCCGGCGCGCGGTGCCGGTACGAGCGGCAGCGGCAGATCCTCGCCGAGCTGGTCTCCGCCCTGACCCGACGGGCCCCCGAGGCGCTGGACCCGGTCTTCGCCCCGCTGTGGCGGGACGCCCCGGACGACGCCGCCCGGCTGCGCGTGGTGATCGACCAGGTCGCCTCGCTCACCGACCCGGCCGCCGTCGCCTGGCACGAGCGGCTGCGGGCCGACTGAACGCCGAGGCCAGGGCCGCGAACGGGCCGGTGGGCGGCGGCGGACGGCCGGTGGGCAGCCGAGCGGACTTAGGCTAGCCTAAGCGCATGACGGAGCGCCCGAAGAAGGTCACCACCGCCCGGGTCCTGCGGACCTGGCGGCCCACCCCGCACGTGATCCGGCTGGTGCTCGGCGGGGAGGAGCTGACCGGCCTCCCGGTGGGCGAGCACACCGACCACTACGTGAAGCTGGTCTTCCCGCCGGACGGGGTGACCTATCCGGAGCCGGTCGACCTCGCGGCGATCCGCCGCCTGCCCGCCGAGCAGTGGCCGCGGCTGCGCGCGTACACGGTGCGGTCCTTCGACGCGGCGGCCGGCGAGCTGACCATCGACGTGGTGCACCACGGCGACGAGGGGGTGGCCGGCCCCTGGGCGGCCCGGCTGCGCCCCGGCGACCCGGTGCGGTTCGTCGGCCCCGGCGGGGCGTACGCGCCGAGCCCGGACGCCGACTGGCACCTGCTGGTGGGCGACGAGAGCGCGCTGCCGGCGATCGCCGCCGCCCTGGAACGGCTCCCGGCGGGCGCCCCGGCGCGGGTCTTCCTGGAGGTGGCCGACGCCGCCGAGGAGCAGCCGCTGCCCAGCAAGGGCGACGTCGAGCTGACCTGGCTGCACCGGGCCGACCGGCCGGTCGGCGAGGCGCTGGTGGCGGCGGTGCGGGCGCTGGACTTCCCGCCCGGCACGGTGCACGCGTTCGTGCACGGCGAGGCGACCTTCGTCCGCGAGCTGCGCCGGCTGCTGCGCGTCGAGCGCGGCGTGCCCCGGGAGTGGCTGTCGATCTCCGGCTACTGGCGGCGGGGCATGGACGACGAGGGCTGGCGCTCGACGAAGCCCGACTGGAACCGGCAGGTCGAGGCGGACGAGGCCACCGCGCCCGCCTGACGCGGTGATCGGGACGGCGGGGACGCCTCCGTCCGCCGTCCCCCCGACGCCGCGTGGGTCACCCCGGCAGGGCAGGATGTAGGGCCGAGGGGGTGGCGAATGGCTGGGCGGATCCGCGACGAGGACATCGCGCTGGTCCGGGAGCGCACCTCGATCGCCGAGGTCATCTCGGACACGGTGACGCTCCGGTCGGCCGGCGGCGGCAACCTCAAGGGGCTGTGCCCGTTCCACGACGAGAAGAGCCCCTCGTTCAACGTCTCGCCGGCCCGCAACGTCTGGTACTGCTTCGGCTGCGGTGCCGGCGGCGACGCGATCAAGTTCCTGATGGACGCCGACCACCTCAGCTTCGTCGAGTCCGTCGAGCGGCTCGCCGCCCGCGCCGGCATCCAGCTGCGGTACGTCGAGAACGACCAGGCCGCCCCGCGCGCCGCCCGCCCCCAGCAGGGGCAGCGGCAGCGCCTGGTGGCCGCGCACGCCGCCGCCGTCGAGTTCTACCAGGCGCAGCTCGGCACGGCCGGCGCCCGTCCGGCCCGGGAGTTCCTCGCCCAGCGGGGCTTCGACCGGGCCGCCGCCCAGCGCTACGCCTGCGGCTTCGCCCCGGACGCCTGGGACCTGCTCACCAAGCACCTGCGCCAGCAGGGCTTCACCCACGACGAGCTGGTCACGGCCGGCCTGTCCCGCCCGTCGCGCTCCGGCACCCTGATCGACCGGTTCCGCCGCCGGCTGATGTGGCCGATCCGGGACATCACGGGCGACCCGATCGGCTTCGGCGCCCGCAAGCTGTTCGACGACGACGACGGCCCGAAATACCTGAACACCCCCGAGACGCCGATCTACAAGAAGTCGCACGTCCTCTACGGCATCGACCAGGCCAAGCGGGAGATCGCCAAGCAGGGCAAGGTGGTCGTCGTCGAGGGCTACACCGACGTGATGGCCTGCCACCTGGCCGACGTCCCGACGGCGGTGGCGACCTGCGGCACGGCGTTCGGCGCGGACCACATCTCGGTGCTGCGCCGGCTGCTGCTGGACACCGACGACGTGGCCGGCGAGATCATCTTCACCTTCGACGGCGACGCCGCCGGGCAGAAGGCGGCGCTGCGCGCGTTCGACGACGACCAGCGCTTCGTCGGGCGTACCTTCATCGCGGTCAGCCCCGACAACATGGACCCGTGCGACCTGCGCCTGGCAAAGGGCGACCTGGCGGTGCGCGACCTGGTCGCCCGCCGCGAGCCGCTTGTCGACTTCGCGCTGCGCCACGTCATCAACCGGTACGACCTGGACACCGTCGACGGCCGGGTGGAGGCGATGC
This sequence comes from Micromonospora haikouensis, assembly GCF_000876225.1. Lineage (NCBI taxonomy): Bacteria > Bacillati > Actinomycetota > Actinomycetes > Micromonosporales > Micromonosporaceae > Micromonospora > Micromonospora haikouensis. The sequence continues at coordinate 113,463 of NZ_JXSX01000003.1, forward strand.
GCCGGGCCGCGCCGATCGTCGCGAAGATCAAGGACCGGGAGAAGCGCCCCGAGTACGTCCGCAAGCTCGCCGGTGACCTCGGCATGGAGATCGAGCCGGTGCAGCGGGCCGTGCTCGCCGCCGCCTCCGGCCAGCCCGACGGGGGCGCGGCGGCACCGGCGCGCGCCGCCCGGCCCGCGCCCGGCGCGGACAGCCCGATGTCGCTGGTCGAGCGGGAGGCGCTGAAGCTCGCCCTCCAGGAGCCGGTGCTGGCCGGGCCGATGTTCGACGCGGTCGAGGCGGCGGAATACCAGCACCCGGTGCACGTGGCCGTGCGGGAGGCGATCGCGGCGGCCGGCGGGGCCGCCGCCGCCACGCAGGGCGCGGTCTGGGTCGAGGCGGTCCGCGACGCCTGCGCCGACCTCGCCGCCCAGGCCCTGGTGGGCGAGCTGGCCGTGGAGCCGCTGCGCATCGACGGGGAGCCCGACCCCCGGTACGTCTCGGTGACCATCGCCCGGTTGCAGTGGGGCTCGGTGACCGGCCGGATCCGGGACCTCAAGTCGAAGATCCAGCGGATCAACCCGGTCAGCAACAAGGACGAGTACTTCGCGCTCTTCGGGGAGCTGCTGTCGCTGGAGCAGCACGCACGGGCGCTGCGCGAGCAGGCCGCGGGAGGGCTGTGATGGGGCTGTTCAGTCGCAAGCCGAAGCTGCCTGCGGCGGCCCGCCCGCCGCTGGCCGACGCCGAGCGGGTGCTGGCCTGGGCCGGCTCTGGCTCTGGCTCCGGCTCCGGCTCCGGCTCCGGTGAGGCTGCTGCCGCGGGCGAGGCCGGCGGTCCGGGCGTCGGCGTGCTGGTCGCCACCAACCTGGGGCTCTGGCTGCCGGGGCGGGACGCCCGGCTGGGCTGGCACGACGTCCTCAAGGCCGTCTGGTCGGGACGGGAGCTGACCGTCACCCCGGCCGAGCGGCTCGCCGAACGCGCCGGGTACGTGCTGGTGGCCGACGGCCCCGCCGAGACGTACCTCCTGCTCGAACCGGGTGAGCTGCCGCACCAGGTGCGGGCGCGGGTGACCCGTTCGGTGGCGTACACCCAGCACCACCCGGTGCCCGGCGGCGCCGGCCGGATCGCCGCCCGCCGCGTGCCCGGGGCGGACGGTCTGACCTGGACGGTCCGCTACGACCCGGGCACCCCCGCCGACGACGAGGCGGTGGTCGCCGAGACCGACCGCCTGGTCGCCGCCGCCCGCGCCGCCACGGCCCCCACCGACCTCTAGGGCCCCGCCGACGAGGTCGGCGACGCTCGTTCGGCGCGTGACGCAGCGCTACCGCCCGCCCGACCCCCACCACCCTTCCCCGCCCCTTTGCTCTGCACCCACGGACGCAGCGGGTTACGCAGCGCTGTCCGGGGTCGGCCGGCCCGCCCTGACGGACGCCGCAGATGCGCTGCTCAGGCCAGTGTTGCGCGGGTGGGTGCAGAGCAAAGGGGACAGGGGGTCTCTGGCGGGGCGGGCAGGTCGACACGCAGCGTGAGGCCCCGGCGCGGTCCCCTCGCCACGCCCGTGTTCACCCACGGTGAGGCGGCAGGTGGCGGGCCGTGTCCCTTCGGCGGCGGGTCGGCGGCCGACTGACGGTTCCGTCCGCACCTTTCCCAGATCAACTACTTGCTTTTGTTCGAACGGACGAAAGTTGTGGTCAGATCGGCCGAAGCTCTGGACAGCAGCCGCAGAACGCTTCTACTGTGTCGCACACAACACGTCGCGATTTCGTCGATGTGAACGACTCCGATGCGGAGGTGAGTTGCCGGTGCGAACGGTGGAGCCCCTGCACCTGCGGCTGTTGCGATTGCTCCGCGACGAGGGAGCTGTCTCCCGGGCGGAGCTGGGCGACCGGCTGGAGATGCCGCGTCCCCGGCTGCTCGCCGAGCTGGAGCGGCTGGTGGACCTCGGCTACGTCGCCGAGGCTGGCCTCGCGGCGTCGCGGGGCGGGCGCCGGTCGACCCTGGTCGAGCTCAACCCGCAGCTGCGCTTCGCGGCGGTCGACCTCGGCGCGAGCTCGATCGACGTCGAGGTGGTCAACGGGCGGCTGGAGCCGGTCGCCGCGTACGCGGAGCCGGCCGACATCCGCAACGGTCCGAAGGTGACCCTCCAGCGGGTGAACGAGCTGCTGCACAAGTTCCGGGTCGACGGGGCGTACGAGCGGCTGCACGCCGTGGGCATCGGCGTCCCCGGGCCCGTGAGCTTCCGCGACGGGGTGCCGGTCTCGCCGCCGATCATGCCCGGCTGGGACCGCTTCCCCGTCCGCGAGCTGCTGACCCGCGAGCACGGCTGCCCCGCGGTGGTCGACAACGACGTCAACATCATGGCGATCGGCGAGCGGCACGGCGGCGTCGCCCACTCGGTGGACGACTTCCTGTTCGTCAAGATCGGCACCGGTATCGGGTGCGGGATCTACCTCAGCGGCGAGGTCTACCGGGGCACCGACGGCTGCGCCGGGGACATCGGCCACATCCAGGTCGACACGCACGGGCCGACCTGCTCCTGCGGCAACGCCGGCTGCCTGGAGGCGCTGTTCAGCGGGGCCGCCCTGGCCCGCGACGCGAACGCCGCCGCGCGCAACGGCTCCTCGCCGGCCCTGGCCGAGCGACTGTCCACCCGGGGCACCGTCACGGCGGAGGACGTCGCCGAGGGCGCCATCGAGGGCGACGTGGTCTGCATCCAGCTCATCCGCGACGGCGGCCGGCGGGTCGGCGGCGTGCTGGCCGGGCTGGTCAGCTTCACCAACCCGTCGATGATCGTGATCGGTGGCGGGCTGGCCAGGCTGGGCCACATCCTGCTCGCCGAGATCCGCAGCGTGGTCTACCGCCGGTCGCTGCCGCTGGCCACCGGCAACCTGCCGGTCGTCCTGTCCGAGCTGGGCCCGCGCGCCGGGGTGGCCGGCGCCGCCGTGCTCGCCAGCGATGTGGCCTTCGGGGAGGCGTCATGAGCCAGGACGACAACGCGGCCCCGCTGGTCGAGGCCCCCGCCGACACCGTGGCCGGTGAGGTGGTGCTGCGGCTGACCGACGTGGTGAAGACCTTCCCCGGCGTACGGGCGCTGGGCGGGGTGCAGCTCGAGGTGCGGGCCGGCGAGGTGCACTGCCTGCTCGGCCAGAACGGCGCCGGCAAGTCCACCCTGATCAAGGTCCTCGCCGGGGTGCACCGCCCCGACTCGGGCGAGGTGCAGTGGCGGGGCCAGCCGGTCGAGTTCGCCAACCCGCAGGCCGCCATGCGCGCCGGCATCGCCACGATCTACCAGGAACTCGACCTGGTCGACGACCTGTCGGTCGCCGAGAACGCGTTCCTCGGCCACGAGCCGCGCCGGAGCGGTTTCATCCGCCGCGGCCACATGGCCCGCCGGACCCGGGAGATCCTGGGCCGGCTCGGCCACGGCGAGATCCCGCCGGGCCGGATGGTGCGGGCGCTGCCGGCGGCCGGCAAGCAGATCGTCAGCATGGCCCGGGCGCTCTCCCACGAGGCCCGACTGATCATCATGGACGAGCCGAGCGCGGTGCTGGCCCACGACGAGGTGGGCAACCTGTTCCGGATCATCCGTGAGCTGACCGCGCAGGGCATCGCCGTCATCTACATCTCCCACCGCATGGAGGAGATCCGCGAGATCGGCGACCGGGTGACCGTACTCAAGGACGGCCGGACCACGGCGGCGAACCTGCCGGCGCGCGACACCCCGACCAGCGAGCTGGTCGCGAAGATGACCGGCCGCAACATCGAGTACGTCTTCCCGGACCGTCCCGCCGACACCGGCGCCGGCGCGGAACTGCTCCAGGTCGACGGGCTGACCCGGGCCGGGGAGTTCGCCGACGTGTCGCTGCGCGTGCGGGCCGGCGAGATCGTCGGCATCGCGGGGCTGGTCGGCTCCGGCCGCTCCGAGCTGATGGAGACCATCTACGGCGCCCGCCGCGCGGACGCCGGCACGGTCCGGATGGGCGGGCACGCGCTGCGCCCGGGCAGCGTCGGCGCGGCGGTACGGGCCGGCATGGGGATGGCCCCCGAGGAGCGCAAGAGCCAGGCGTTGCTGCTCGGCGAGCCGATCTTCCGCAACGTCACGCTGGCCACGTTCGGCCGGTTCGCCCGCCTCGGCTTCACCGACGCCGGGCGGGAACGGGCCGAGGCGGAGGGGGTCGCCGACTCCCTGGAGCTGCGTCCCCGCGACGTGCGCCGGCCGGTGCGTACCCTCTCCGGCGGCAACCAGCAGAAGGTCGTGGTCGGGCGCTGGCTGCTCGGCGGCACGAAGCTGCTGCTGCTCGACGAGCCCACCCGCGGCGTCGACGTCGGCGCCCGGGCGGAGCTGTACCAGGTGATCCGGGGGCTGGCCGCCCAGGGCGTCGGGGTGCTGCTGGTCTCCAGCGAGGTGCCCGAGGTGCTCGGCCTGGCCGATCGGGTGCTGGTGATGCGCGAGGGCCGGATGGTGCGCGAGGCGCCCGCCGGTGAACTGGACGAAGACACGGTGCTCGACCTCGTCATGGCGGGGTCGCTGATGGAAGGCGCACCAGCATGACCGATAGCACACCCACCGCCACACCGGAGCGGCCGGCGGAGCTGCCGGCCCAGTCCCCGCCCGTGGACCCCGCCGCGACGGCGGCGGCCGCCAAGAGCCCCGGTCACCACGGGGCCGCCCCGGCCGCCGGCCGGCTCTCCTTCTGGCGCGGCGACAGCGGCGAGGGCGCCCGGCGCAACCTCGGCCTGATCGGCGTCCTCGTCGTGCTGGTCGTGATCGGCATCGCCACCCGCCCCGACCTGTACGGCAACTCGAGCTGGGTGTGGGACAACATCCTCACCATCCTCAAGCTCGCGTCCGTGGTCGGCGTGGTCACCGTCGGCATGACGTTCGTGATCATCGGCGGCGGGATCGACCTGTCGGTCGGCGCGATCGTGGCGCTGGCCGGGGTGTGGGCCACCACGCTGGCCACCCAGAGCTACGGCGCGGGCGGCATGATCTTCACGGCGCTCGCCGTCGGGCTGGGCGTCGGCCTGGTCAACGGCCTGCTCGTGTCGTACGGGAAGCTGGTGCCGTTCATCGCCACCCTGGCCATGATGGTGGCCGCCCGGGGCCTGGCCGCGGAGATCTCCGACAAGCAGACCCAGGTGTCGGGCAACAGTGTGATCAACGGGATCGCCAGCACCAGCCCGCTCGGCATCCCCCTGCTGGTCTACATCCTCGCCGCCGTGGTGATCGCCGGCTGGGTGCTGCTCAACCGGACGACGTTCGGCCGGCGCACCGTCGCCGTCGGCGGCAACCCGGAGGCGGCCCGGCTCGCCGGCATCAACGTGCGGCGGCACACCGTGCTGCTCTACGCGCTGTCCGGCCTCTGCTGCGGCATCGCCGCGATCATGCTGACCGCGCAGGCCAACTCCGCCCAGGCAGCGATGGCGAACCTCTACGAGCTGGACGCGATCGCCGCCGCGATCATCGGCGGCACGCTGCTCAGCGGCGGGCGGGGAACCATCGTCGGCTCCCTGCTCGGGGTGATCATCTTCTCCACCATCACCAACCTCTTCGCCATCAACGGCCTCTCCACCGAGGCCCAGAACATGGTCAAGGGCGGGATCATCGTGGCCGCCGTCCTGATCCAGCAGTTCCAGTTCCGCAGCTTCACCCAGTTCCTCGGCCGCAACCGCCTCACCACCACCTGATCCACCCGCACCACCACCCGAGGCACCACACCGCCCAGCACATCCGGCGACCGTCGCACCGACGGTGGCTCGGCGCACCACACCCTTCTTCCGCCCACCACCCTCTTCCAGGAGGTCGTCATGACCCAGCACAGTCGGGACCTGTCCCGTCGGCGGCTGCTGTTCGGCGGGGCCGCGCTCGGCGCGGGCGCGCTGCTCACCGCGTGCACCAGCAACGAGGCGGCGCCCACGGCGGCGCAGACCAAGGTGGCCGAGGCCGCCGCCGGCGGCAACAGCACCCCGGGCAAGCAGGTGACCATCGGCTTCTCCGCCCCGGCCGCCGACCACGGCTGGATCGCCGCCATCACCAACAACGCGAAGGCGCAGGCCGGCGCGTACTCCGACGTGAAGTTCACGTCGGTCGAGGCCGGCGCGGACGCGGCGGCCCAGCGCGCGGCGCTGTCCACCCTGGTCGCCCAGAAGCCGGACGTCATCGTGCTGCTGCCGCACGACGGCAAGGAGCTCAACGCCTTCGGCCTGGAGGCCATGAAGGCCGGCATCCCGGTGGTCAACCTGGACCGGGCCTTCCCGGACGCCCGGGCCTACCGGCTCCAGATCAAGGGCGACAACTACGGCATGGGGGTGGCCGCGGCCACCTTCATCATCGACCAGCTCAAGGCCAAGGGCGTCAGCAACCCGATCATCGGCGAGATCCCCGGCATCGACTCGCTGGAGCTGACCCAGGAGCGCTCGAAGGGCTTCGCGGACACGCTCGCCGCGAGCGGCTTCAAGGTGGCCAACCGGCGTCCGGCGGAGTTCACGGCGGACTCCGGCCAGCAGGCCGCCACCGGCCTGTTCCAGGCGCTGCCGAAGATCGACGCGATCTGGAACCACGACGACGACCAGGGCATCGGGGTGCTCGCCGCCGTCAACCAGGCCAACCGCAAGGAGTTCTTCATGGTCGGCGGCGCCGGCTCGAAGAAGGCGATGGAGGACATCCAGGCCGACAACACGGTCCTGAAGGCCACCGTCACCTACAGCCCGTCGATGGCGTCCTCCGCGATCTCGCTCGCCCGGCTCATCGGCCAGGGCAAGGGCATGTCCGACCTGGTGGAGCTCCAGGTGCCCAAGGAGATCGTGCTGGCTTCCGAGACGATCACCAAGGAGAACGCGAGCAACTACCTCAAGCTCGGGTTCTGACACACGGGGGGAGACCCACCTTGTCCACTCACCACAGTCAACTGCGGGTCGGCATGGTCGGCTACGCGTTCATGGGCGCCGCGCACTCACAGGCGTGGCGCACCGTGAACCGGGTGTACGACCTGCCGGCGCAGGTGCGGATGGCGCTGGTCTGCGGCCGGGACACCGGAAAGGTGGCCGAGGCCGCCGACCGGCTCGGCTGGGACGCGCACACCACGGATTGGCGTCGCCTCGTCGAGTCCGACGAGATCGACGTGGTCGACATCTGCACACCGGGGGACAGCCACGCCGAGATCGCGCTGGCCGCGCTGGCCGCCGGCAAGCACGTGCTCTGCGAGAAGCCGCTGGCCAACACGGTCGCCGAGGCCCGCGAGATGGCCGCCGCGGCGGTCGCCGCGCAGGCGGCGGGGGTCCGGTCCATGTGCGGCTTTACCTACCGCCGGGTCCCGGCGGTCACCCTGATGCGCCGGATGGTCGCCGAGGGAAGACTGGGCACCATCCGCCACGTCCGGGCGGCGTACCTCCAGGACTGGATCGTCGACCCGCAGTTCCCGCTGGTCTGGCGGTTGCAGAAGGACAAGGCGGGCTCCGGCGCGCTGGGTGACATCGGTGCGCACATCATCGACATGACCCAGTACGTCACGGGCCAGCGGATCACCGGGGTCAGCGCGATCACCGAGACGTTCGTCAAGCAGCGTCCGTTGCCGGCGGAGTACAGCGGCCTGGCCGCGCAGGCCGCCGGCAACGGGGTGGCCGACGGGCAGGGCCCCGACATGGGACCGGTCACCGTGGACGACGCGGCGGTCTTCGTGGCCCGGCTCGACGACGGCGCGTTGGCCACGTACGAGGCGAGCCGCTTCGCCACCGGCCGTAAGAACGCGCTGCGGGTGGAGATCAACGGTTCGCTGGGCACCCTGGTCTTCGACCTGGAGCGCCTCAACGAGCTGGAGTTCTACGACGCGACGCGACCCGCCGCCGAGCAGGGCTTCACCCGCATCCTGGTGACCGAGGCCGAGCACCCGTACATGTCGGCGTGGTGGCCGCCGGGCCACATCATCGGCTACGAGCACAGCTTCACCCACCAGGCGCGCGATCTCGTGGAGGCGATCGCCACCGGCGTCGACCCCGCGCCGTCGTTCGTCGACGGGTTGCAGGTCCAGCTCGTGCTGGACGCGGTGACCCGCTCGGCGGAGCTGGGCTCCACGTGGACCCACGTGGAGCCGGCGTTGGAGGCGGTCGCCGCCTGACCGGACGGCGGTGCGGCCCCGTGCCGCACCGCCCGACCAGAGGCTTTCCGGACCGGCCGGCGAGGGACCCGCCGCGGTTGCGCCCCGCGGCGGGGACGGGGTCGGCTCCGGAAGGCGTGCGACGGCGGGCATCCGCCCGGCGCGCACGACAGCACGACGGCACCTCCGGTGCGGCCGGACCGGGATTCCCCGGTCGCGCCGGAGGGCCGGGCACCACGCACCATGCACTGCGGGGGAGACAGGGACGGGACGCCGACCGACCCTGCCTGCCAGCCTCGTCCGCCGCCCGATCCGGCGAACCCACCCGGCACCGTTGTCGCCGCTTTCGGCGCCGGACGTGGGGAGTCGGGTCGGGCGGCCGGGCGGGGCGCATAATATCGACGTTGATCTATGCTGGAGCCACTGGCGGAAGGAGCACCATGCGTACGGGTGTCTGGCTGGTGGGGGCGCGCGGCTCGGTCGCGACCACCAGCATCGTCGGGGCGCTCGCCCTGCGGGCCGGGTTGACCGGCCCGACCGGCTGCGTCACCGAGCTGTCCGAGCTGCGGGGCCCCGCGTGGCCCTCGTTCGCCGACCTCGTGTTCGGCGGTCACGACGTGGCCGCCACCCCGCTGGCCAAGCGGGCCGAGGCCCTGGCCGACGCCGGGGTGGTCCCGGCCCGACTGGTCGCCGCGCTCGGCGAGGAGCTGGCCGCCGTCGACGACGACGTGCGCCCCGCCCCGGTGGACGGGACCCAGGCCGACCGGGCCGCCGCCGTCGTCGCCGACCTCGCCGCGTTCCGCGAGCGGCACGGGCTGGACCGGGTGGTGGTGGTCAACGTCTCGGCCACCGAGCCGGCCGCCCGCCCGCACCCCGCGCACGCCGACCCCGACGCCCTGGCCGCCGCGCTCGCCGCCGGCGGGGAGGTGCTGCCGCCCAGCTCGCTGTACGCGTACGCGGCGTTCACCGCCGGCTGCCCCTACGTGGACTTCACCCCGTCGACCGGGGCCCGGCTGCCGGCCCTCGCAGCGCTGGCCGCCCGGCACGCCGTGCCGTACGCGGGGCACGACGGCAAGACCGGGGAGACCCTGCTCAAGTCGGTGCTCGCCCCGATGTTCGCGATGCGGCACCTCGCGGTGCGCTCCTGGTCCGGCACGAACCTGCTCGGCGGTGGCGACGGCGCGACCCTGGCCCAGCCGGAGGCCAACGCCGCCAAGGTCGCCAGCAAGCAGCGCGTCCTCGGCGAGATCCTCGGGTACGTCCCGCAGGGCGACACCCGCATCGACTACGTCGAGGAGCTGGGCGACTTCAAGACCGCCTGGGATCTGATCACCTTCGCCGGCTTCCTCGGCACCGGCATGCGGCTGGAGTTCACCTGGCACGGCTGCGACTCCGCGCTGGCCGCCCCGCTCGTGCTCGACCTGGCCCGGATCACCGCCGCCGCGCACGCCGCCGGCCGGCACGGGCCCCTGACCGACCTCGCGTTCTTCTTCAAGGACCCGCTCGGCCCCGCCGACTCCGTGCCGGAGGCGGGTGCGATCGCCGACCGGACCCCCAGCCACGCGCTGGGCGAGCAGTGGGCCCGACTGGCCGCGTTCGCCGCAGACCTGCACGCCGGGGCCGGCACACCGCCGGCCGGCGGTGCCGCGTGAGCACCCTCGCCGACTTGGCCGAGCTGGTCCGCGCCCCGGCCGGGCTCTCCGTGCCGGGCGACGTGCTGGCCGGCGCGGCGGCGGCCGGCGCGCTCGGTCGGCGTACGCCCGGCCTGGCCGCCGCGTCGGTGCTGCTGTACTGGGCCGGCATGGCCGCCAACGACTGGGCCGACCGGGGGCTCGACGCGGTCGAGCGCCCGGAGCGCCCCATCCCCAGCGGCCGGGTCAGTCCGCCCGCCGCGCTCGGTGTCGCCGCCGGCCTCACCGCCGCCGGGGTGGCCCTGGCCGCCGCGGCGGGCGGCCGGCGCGCCGCCGCCGTCGCCGTGCCGCTGGCCGCCGCCGTCTGGGCGTACGACCTGGCGGCCAAGAACACCGCCGCCGGCCCCGCCGTCATGGCGGCCTGCCGGGGGCTGGACGTGCTGCTCGGCGCGACCGGCGGCCGGCTGTCCCGGGCCGTGCCGGCGGCGGCCACCGTCGCCGCGCACACCTGGACGGTCACCGCCCTGTCCCGCCGCGAGGTCGGCGGGACCGACCGGGCCCTGCCCGGCGCGACCCTCGCCGGCACGGCCCTCGTCGCGGCGGCCGCCGTGGGCCCCCGGCCCGCCGCCGCCCCGGCGGCGCTCGCCGCCGGCTACCTCGCCCGCTACGGCGGGGCGCAGGTCCGGGTGCTCGCCGACGGTTCGGCCGGCCGGGTCCGGGCCGCCGTCGGCGCGGGCATCACCGGGCTGCCCGCGTTGCAGGGCGCGCTGACCGCCCGGGCCGGCGCGGGGCTGCTCGGCCTCGCGGTCGCCGCCGCCGCGCCGCTGGGCCGGCTGCTGGCCCGGAAGGTGTCCCCGACGTGACCGCCGAACTGCCGGCCGGCCCCGCCGCCGACCGACCCGCCGCCGACCGACCCGCCCCCGCCGACCGTCCCGCCGTCCCGGCCGGGCCCGGCTCGCTGCGGTTCGGCTACGGCACGAACGGCTTCGCCAACCACCGGCTCGACGACGCGCTCGCCGTCATCGCCGACCTCGGCTACCGGGGGGTGGCGCTCACCCTCGACCACGACCACCTCGACCCGTTCGCCCCCGACCTGGCCCGCCGCACGGCCGCCGTGGCCCGCCGCCTCGACGCGCTCGGGCTCGCCGTGGTGGTCGAGACGGGGGCCCGGTTCCTGCTCGACCCGTGGCACAAGCACGCGCCGACCCTGCTGCACGACGACCCGGCCCGCCGCGTCGAGTTCCTCCGCCGGGCCGTCGCCGTCGGCGCCGACCTGGGCGCCGAGGCGGTCTCCTTCTGGGCCGGGGTGCGCCCCGCCGACGTCGCGCCGGCCGTCGCCTGGGACCGCCTCGTGGCTGGCTGCGCCACCGTCTGCGCGGCGGCCGACGCCGCCGGGGTGCGGCTCGGCTTCGAGCCGGAGCCCGGGATGCTCGTCGAGGACATCGCCGACTGGCGGCGGCTGCACGACGCCCTGGGCCGCCCGGCGGCGTTCGGCCTCACCCTCGACATCGGACACTGCCGCTGCCTGGAGCCGGTCGACGTGCCCGACTGCGTCCGGTCCGTCGGCGCGCACCTGGTCAACGTGCAGATCGACGACATGCGCCGGGGCGTGCACGAGCACCTGGAGTTCGGCACCGGCGAGATCGACTTCCCGCCGGTGCTCGCCGCGCTCGCCGAGGTCGGCTACGCCGGGCTGGTCGCCGTGGAGTTGCCCCGGCACTCGCACGCCGCCCCGCAGGTGGCCGCCCGGTCGCTCGACTTCCTGCGCGCCGCCGCCGAGCGCGCCGTCGCCGCCGAGCATGCGGTCGCCGCCGAGCGCGCCGTCGCGAGCCGTGCCGCCGCCGCGCCCGGCACACCGTCCGACCACCCCGGCGGCGGCTGAGCACGTCCGCACCAGCTCGGAAGGGAGACCGGGATGACACCCGAACGACTACGCGCCGCCCTGCGGGGCGTACCGGACCCGGAGTGGCTGGACGCGGCGATCGAGCGCGTCGCGGCCGAACCGGCGACGGTCCCGCGGTTCTTCGCCGCCGCCGCCCGCCGCTGCGGCCGGGACCCGCTGCCCGACGCCCCCGGCTGGACGGCCGACGAGGCGGCGCGGGCGCTGCTGCTGGCGGCGCTGCCCGCCGACCACGCCGGCCACGCCGCCGACGTCTACCGGCACGGCGACGCCGCCGAGAAGCGGGCCGTGCTGCGGGCCCTGCCGCTGCTGCCGATCGGCGCGGAGTGCGAGCCGCTGCTGCACGACGCGATCCGCACCAACGACACCCGGCTGATCGCCGCCGCCCTCGGCCCGTACTCCCGGCACCTCGACGCGGACGCCTGGCGGCACGCCGTGCTCAAGTGCGTCTTCACCGGCGTGCCGCTGGCCGTGGTGCACGACCTCGACGCCCGCGCCGACGCCGGGCTGGCCGCCATGCTGGGCGGGTTCGCCGTCGAGCGACGCGCCGCCGGCCGGGACGTGCCGGCCGACGCCGCCGCCCTGCTCGACCGGCTCACCGCCACCGCGAGCCCCGCCGCGAGCCCGGTCGCGGACCCCGCCGTACCGTCCGACGCCCGGAAGGCGTGACCATGCGCATCTTCGACCCGCACATCCACATGACCTCCCGCACCACGGACGACTACGAGCGGATGGCCGCCGCCGGGGTCCGGGCGGTGGTCGAGCCGGCGTTCTGGCTGGGCCAGCCGCGCACCAGCCCGGACAGCTTCGCCGACTACTTCGACTCGATCATCGGGTGGGAGCCGTTCCGGGCCTCGCAGTTCGGCGTCCGGCACCACGCCACCATCGCGCTGAACCCGAAGGAGGCCAACGACCCCCGCTGCCGGCCGGTGCTCGACCTGCTGCCCCGCTACCTGGAGAAGGACGGCGTGGTGGCGGTCGGCGAGATCGGGTACGACTCGATGACGCCCGCCGAGGACGAGGCGTTCGCCGCCCAGCTCGCCCTGGCCGTCGCGCACGACCTGCCGGCCATGGTGCACACCCCGCACCGGGACAAGGCCCGGGGCGTGGAGCGCAGCCTCGCGGTGGTCGCCGAGTCCGGCATCGACCCGGGCCGGGTGGTGCTCGACCACCTCAACGAGGTGACCGCCGGCCTGGTCCGGGACTCCGGCTGCTGGCTGGGCTTCTCGATCTATCCCGACACCAAGATGTCGCCGCCGAGGATGGTGGAGCTGCTGCGGCTGTACGGCACCGAGCGGATGCTGGTCAACTCGGCCGCGGACTGGGGCCGGTCCGACCCGCTGCTGACCCGGGCCACGGGCGAGGCGATGCTGCTGGCCGGGTTCACCGCCGACGACGTCGACCGGGTGCTGTGGCGCAACCCGGTCGAGTTCTACGCCCAGTCCGGCCGGCTCGACCTGACCGGCGTCGACGACGCCGACGCCCCGGGCGGGGCCGGCGGGCAGCCGGGGGCGGGCGGCGCCGGCGGCACGTTCGCCGGCAACTCGATCCTGCGCGGCGGCAGCTGATGCGACTGCGCCACGGCGGCGGCGAGACCGTGCACCTCGGCTACTGCACCAACGTGCACCCGGCCGAGGACCTCGCCGGCATCCTCGCCCAACTGGACACCTACGCCGTGCCGGTGCGCCGTGCCCTCGACTCCGACCGCCTCGGGCTGGGGCTGTGGCTGGCCGCACCGGTGGCCGCCGCGCTCGCCGCCGACGAGGGCCTGCGCCGCCGGCTGCGCGCCGAGCTGACCGCGCGCGGGCTGGAGGTGGTGACGCTCAACGGCTTCCCGTACGCGGCGTTCCAGGCCCCGGTGGTCAAGCACGCCGTCTACCACCCGGACTGGACGACGCCCGAGCGGCTCGCGTACACCCTGGACCTGGCCCGGGTGCTGGCCGACCTGCTGCCCGACGACGCGGCCCGGGGCTCGGTCTCCACCTTGCCGCTGGCCTGGCGCACCCCGTGGGACGCCGACCGGGCCGACGCGGCGCGGCGGCGGCTCGACGCCCTGGCCGCCGGGCTGGCCGGCATCGAGCGCGACACCGGCCGCACGGTGCGGGTCGGCTTCGAGCCGGAGCCGGGCTGCGTGGTGGAGTCCACCGGCCAGGCCGCCGCCCTGCTCGCCGGCACCGACCCGGCGCGGCTCGGCGTCTGCCTGGACCTGGCCCACCTGGCCTGCGCGTGGGAGGAGCCGGCCGCCGCCCTGGGCCGGCTCGCCGCCGCCGGGCTGCCGGTGGTGAAGGTGCAGGTGTCCGCCGCGATCGAGGCCCCGGCCGGCGCGGTGCAGGCGCTGCGCCCGTGGGTGGAGCCGCGCTTCCTGCACCAGACCCGCGCGGCCGGCTGCGGCCACGCCGCCGACCCGGCCGACCCGGCGTACGCCGCCGACGACCTCGACGCGGCCCTGGCCGCGGCGTTGCCCGGCGCGTGGCGGGTGCACTACCACGTGCCGCTGCACGCCCCGCCCGAGCCGCCGCTGACCGCGACCGTGCCGGTGCTGCGCGCCGCGCTGGCCGCGCTGTTCGCCGGCCCGGTCGCCGGGTGCGACCACCTCGACGTCGAGACGTACACCTGGGGGGTGCTGCCGGCGGCGCGGCGGCCCCGCGACGCGGCCGAGCTGGCCGCCGGGATCGCCGCCGAACTGGCCTTCGCCCGCGACGAGCTGGTCGCCGTGGGTCTCACATCACTTGGGACGGGGGTGCTGCGGTGAGCAAGCGACTGGTGGTGCTGGACGTGGTGGGCCTGACCCCACGCCTGCTGGCCCACATGCCCCGGCTGCGGTCGGTGGCCGACGGCGGCTTCACCGCCCCGCTCGGCACGGTGCTGCCGGCGGTCACCTGCGCGGTGCAGTCCACGTTCCTCACCGGCGAGCCGCCGGCCGGGCACGGCATCGTCGGCAACGGCTGGTATTTCCGGGAGCTGGGCGAGGTGCTGCTCTGGCGGCAGCACAACGCCCTGGTCGGCGGGGAGAAGCTGTGGCAGGCCGCCCGGAAGGTCGAGCCGGGCTACACGGTGGCCAACGTGTGCTGGTGGTACGCCATGGGCGCGGACGTGGACTGGACGGTCACCCCCCGCCCGGTCTACTACGCCGACGGCCGCAAGGAGCCCGACTGCTACACCGACCCGCCCGAGCTGCACGACGCGCTGACCGCGAAGCTGGGCACGTTCCCGCTGTTCACGTACTGGGGGCCGGGGGCCGGGCTGCCGTCGTCGGCGTGGATCTGCCGGGCGGCCGAGCAGATCCTCGCCGACCACGCCCCCGACCTGACCCTCGTCTACGTCCCGCACCTCGACTACGACCTGCAACGGTTCGGGCCGTCCTCGCCGCAGGCCGCCGCCGCGGCGGCGGAGCTGGACAAGGTGCTCGGCCCGCTGATCGACGCCGCCCGCGCCAAGGGCGCCACGGTGGTGGCCCTGTCCGAGTACGGCATCACCGACGTGGCCTGCCCGGTGGACGTCAACCGGCTGCTGCGCGCCGAGGGGCTGCTGCGGGTCTACACCCAGGACGGCATGGAGTACCTGGACCCGTGGACGTCGCGGGCGTTCGCCGTGGCCGACCACCAGATCGCCCACGTGTACGTCCGCGACCCGGCCGACGTGCCGGCGGTGGCGAAGCTCTGCGCGGGGCTGCCCGGGGTGGCCGAGGTGCTCGACGCCGACGGCCAGGCCGCGTACGGCCTGGCGCACCCGCGCAGCGGCGAGCTGGTGCTGGTGGCCGAGCCGGACGCCTGGTTCACGTACTACTACTGGCTCGACGACGCCCGCGCCCCCGACTTCGCCCGGCTCGTGGAGATCCACCGCAAGCCCGGGTACGACCCCGCCGAGTTGTTCTTCGACCCGGCCGCCCCGGGCGCGGCGAAGCGCCGGGCCGCGACCGCGCTGGCCCGTAAGAAGTTGGGTATGCGGTATCTGATGAGCGTGGTGGGGCTGGACGCCGGTGCGCGGGCGGTGCGCGGGTCGCACGGCCGGCTGCCGGCCGACCCGGCCGACGGTCCGGTGCTGCTCTGCTCCGACCCCGGCCCGGCCCGCGACGCGGTGGCGGCGACCGAGGTGAAGGCGCTGCTGCTGGAGCTGGCCGGCCTGACCCGTCACGGGTGAACCGGCCTCGCCACTGAACAGGGAGACACAACATGACGGTGACGGCCGCGCCCAGCGACGCGAGCGGCCTGCGCACCCGGGTCGACACCGAGCTGGCCGCCTTCCTTGAGCGGCAGGCTCCCGACTGGCCCGACGGCGCACCCCGGGGCATCTTCGCCGCCCTGCACCGGTTCGTCCTGGCCGGCGGCAAGCGGCTGCGCCCGCAGTTCTGCTACTGGGGCTGGCGGGGTGCCGGCGGGGAGGACGACGGTGGGGAAGGCACCCCGATCCTGGTCGCCTCGGCGGCGCTGGAGCTGTTCCACGCCTTCGCGCTGATCCACGACGACATCCTCGACCACAGCGACCGGCGGCGGGGCGCGCCGTCGGTGCACCGCATCTTCGCCGACCTGCACACCCGCTCCGCGTGGCGGGGCGACCCGGAGGCGTACGGGCGCAACACCGCCCTGCTCTGCGGCGACCTCTGCGCCGCCTGGGCGGACCAGATGTTCCACGAGTGCGGGCTGCGCCGCGACGAGCTGCTGCGCGGGTACGCGGTGTTCGCGCTGATGCGCACCGAGGTGATCGCGGGGGAGTACCTGGACCTGGTCTCCGGCGTGGGCGACGGCTCGGTGGCCAGCGCGCTCACCGTGATCCGGCTCAAGGCGGCGCGCTACACGGTGACCCGGCCGTTGCAGATCGGCGCGGCCCTGGCCGGCGGGTCGCCGGAGCTGGCGGAGGCGCTGGCCGAGTTCGGCGACCCGGTCGGCGACGCCTTCCAGCTCCGCGACGACGTGCTGGGCGTCTTCGGCGACCCACAGGTCACCGGCAAGTCCGTCCTGGACGATCTGCGTGAGGGCAAGCCGACGGTGATGATGGCGCTGGCCCGGCAGTCGGCGGACCGGGCGCAGAGCGCCCGGCTGCGGGAGCTGTTCGGCAACGCCGACCTGGACGACGAGGGTGCCGCCGAGCTGCGGGCCATCATCGAGGCCACGGGTGCCCGGGACGAGATCGAGCGGATGATCCGGATGCGGGCCAAGGCGGGCCTGCGTGCCCTGGCCGACGCGCCGCTCGCCCCCGCGGCCCGGGAGGCGCTCGCCGGGCTGGCCGCCCGGACCATCACCCGCACGGTCTGACGCCACCGCCGGCCCGGTGGTGCGGGCCCGGTGGTGCGGGACCCGCCCGCCGCCGGGCCGGCGGTGCTGCTCGGCAGCCCGTTCCTGCGGGCCGGCGGCGGGCGCACATTTTCGAAACATCCTCGACACAACCACGCAGATCGATTAATGTGAATGTGCTGCGAATCGGTTCGACGAGGTGTCTCCAGTGGGCGCGGTGCCCTCGTCGTCGGCTGCCGGCCGCAATCTCCGTCCCCGCGTGCCGACGGTCTCGTCCCTGCCGACGAGCCCAGCCCGCCGAGGAACGTCCACCGGTGTGCCGAAGGGACGTCCGTCGCGGTATCCGGCGCGACGACGCGCCCCACCACCGGCCAGAGAGGGCACCCCTGCATGTATAGAAGACTTCGTCACCACCGCCGAGCCGCCGGTCACCACGGCCCGGCCCGGAGCTGGCAGGCGGCGGGCACCGCCCTGCTCACGGTGGTCGCCGCGGCCACCGCCGTCGCCGTGTCGGCGGCGCCGGCCGCCGCGCACACCATCAACGCCAGCGACTTCCAGCAGGTCGAGCTGGCCCGCGGCGTCTCCGAGATGGGCGAGCCGATGTCGCTGGCCGTGCTGCCGGACCGGTCGGTGCTGCACACCGCCCGCAACGGCACGGTGCGGCGCACCGACGCCTCCGGCACCACCCGGACCATCGGCACGATCCCCGTCTACACCCACGACGAGGACGGGATGCAGAGCCTCGGGGTCGACCCGAACTTCGCCACCAACCGGCACATCTACCTCTACTACGCCCCGCCGCTGTCCACCCCCGGCGGCGACGCGCCCGCCACCGGCACCAACTGGTCCGCCTGGCAGGGCGTCAACCGGCTGTCCCGCTTCACCCTGAACTCCGACTTCACCATCAACATGTCCAGCAAGGTCGACATCCTCGACATCGGCACCGACCGGGGCATCTGCTGCCACGTCGGCAGCGACATGGACTTCGACGCCGCCGGCAACCTCTACCTGTCCACCGGCGACGACAGCAACCCGTTCGACTCCGCCGGCTACTCGCCGCTGGACGAGCGCACCAACCGCAACCCGGCGTACGACGCGCAGCGCAGTGCCGGCAACACCAACGACCTGCGGGGCAAGCTCCTGCGGATCAAGGTGAACGCCGACGGCACGTACTCGATCCCGGCCGGCAACCTCTTCGCCCCCGGCACCGCGAAGACCCGCCCCGAGATCTACGCGATGGGCTTCCGCAACCCGTTCCGGATCAGCGTCGACAAGGCCACCGGCATCGTCTACGTCGGCGACTACGGGCCGGACGCCGGCAGCACCAACTCCAACCGGGGCCCCTCCGGCCAGGTCGAGTTCAACCGGGTCACCGGCCCCGGCAACTACGGCTGGCCGTACTGCACCGGCACCAACACCACCGCCGAGACCTACAACGAGTGGGACTTCGCCAGCAACTCCACCGGCCCCAAGTTCAACTGCACCGGCGGGCCGACCAACAACTCGTTCCGCAACACCGGCCTGAGCACCCTCCCGCCGGCCAAACCCTCCTGGATCAAGTACGGCGGCGACTCCGGCAGCCCGCCCGCGTTCGGCAGCGGCTCCGAGTCGCCGGCGGCCGGCCCGGTCTACCGGTACGACCCCGACAACCCCTCGGCGACGAAGTTCCCGCAGTCCTTCGACGGGCAGTTCTTCGCCACCGAGTTCGGCCGTGGCTGGATCAAGCCGATCCACCTGAACACCGACGGGTCGCCCGGCACCATCGACAGCTTCCCCTGGGTCGGCAAGCAGGTGATGGACTCCGCGTTCGGCCCCGACGGGGCGTACTACGTGCTCGACTACGGCACCGGCTACTACAACGGCGACGCCAACTCGGCGCTGTACCGCTTCGACTACGTCGGCGTCGGCAACCGGGCGCCGGCCGCCCGCGCCAGCGCCGACCGGACCTCCGGGCCGGCCCCGCTGACCGTGAACTTCTCCTCGGCCGGGTCCGCCGACCCGGAGGGTGGGGCGCTGACCTACTCGTGGGCGTTCGGCGACGGCACCACCTCCACGGCGGCCAACCCGGCGAAGACGTACACCACGGACGGGTCGTACACCGCGACGCTGACCGTGCGCGACCCGCAGGGCGCGACCGGTTCCAGCAGCGTCACGGTCAACGTCGGCAACACCGCCCCGACGGTCACCATCACCGGGCCGGCCAACGGCAGCCTGTTCTCCTTCGGTGACACCGTGCCGTTCAGCATCACCGTGACCGACCCCGAGGACGGCTCGATCGACTGCACCAAGGTCAAGATGACCTACGTGCTCGGCCACGACCAGCACGGTCACCAGATCGCCTCGCAGAACGGCTGCTCCGGCACCATCACCATCCCCGTCGACGGCGAGCACGACGACGCGGCGAACATCTTCGCCGTCTTCGACGCCGAGTACACCGACGCCGGCGGCCTGACCACGCACACCCAGCACATCCTGCAGCCCCGGCACCGGCAGGCCGAGCACTTCAAGACCTCGTCCGGCATCAGCACCTACGACAAGGCCACCGCCGAGGGCGGCAAGACCGTGGGCGACATCCAGAACGGGGAGTGGATCGCCTTCGAGCCGTACCGGATCGCGAACGTCACCTCGTTCACCGCCCGGGTCTCCTCGGCCGGCGCGGGCGGCACGCTCCAGGTCCGCACCGGCTCGCCGACCGGCACCGTGCTCGGCTCGGTGACCGTCCCGGTGACCGGGTCGTGGGAGACCTTCACCACCGTCACCGGGTCGATCTCCAACCCGCCGACCGGCACCACCACCCTCTACCTCACCTTCGCCGGCGGCTCCGGGACGCTGTACGACGTCGACGCGTTCACCCTGAACACCGGCACCGTGACGCCGCCGACCGGCACCGGCCGGATCGTCGGGTTGGCCGGCAAGTGCCTGGACGTGCGCAACGGCTCGTCGACCGACGGCACGCAGGTGCAGCTGTTCACCTGCAACGGCGCCGCCGGCCAGCAGTGGACGGTGGGCACGGACAGCACGATCCGGTCGCTGGGCAAGTGCCTGGACGTCAACGGGGGCGCCTCGGCCGACGGGACGAAGGTCCAGCTCTGGTCGTGCAACGGCGGCAACGCCCAGCGGTGGGCGGCGCAGTCCGACGGTTCGCTGCGCAACACCCCGACGGGCAAGTGCCTGGACGTCTCGGGCAACAACTCCGCCGACGGCACGGTCGTGCACCTGTGGACCTGCAACGGCGGGGCCAACCAGAAGTGGACCCTGCCCTAAGGCACCTCTGCGGTCTCCCTGCGGTCCCCCGCCCCGGGCGGGGGACCGCACCGCCACCACACCCAGGAGAACGACATGCGAAGACTCCTCCGTCCCCTCCTCGGGGCGGCCACCGCCGCCCTGGCCGTGCTCGCCTGCACCACCCCGGCCACCCCGGCGTCGGCCGCCGACGCCCCGTACGACGTGCTGGTCTTCTCCAAGACCGCCGGGTTCCGGCACGACTCCATCGCCGTGGGCACCCAGGCCATCCGTGACCTCGGCGCGGCCAACAGCTTCACCGTCACCGCCACCGAGGACGCCGCCCAGTTCACCACCGCCAACCTGGCCCGCTTCGAGGCGGTGATCTTCCTCAACACCACCGGCGACGTGCTCAACGACAGCCAGCAGGCGGCGTTCGAGTCGTACATCGGCGCCGGCGGCGGCTACGTCGGCGTGCACTCCGCCGCCGACACCGAATACAACTGGCCGTTCTACGGCAACCTCGTCGGCGCGTGGTTCGCCTCCCACCCGGCCATCCAGCAGGCCCGGGTGAAGGTGGAGGACCGGGCGCACGCCGCCACCGCGCACCTCGGCCAGACCTGGACCCGCACCGACGAGTGGTACGACTTCCGCACCAACGCCCGCTCCACCGCGCACGTGCTGGCCAGCCTCGACGAGTCGTCGTACTCGGGCGGGGCGATGGGCGGCGACCACCCGCACGCCTGGTGCAAGACCTACAGCGGCGGCCGGTCCTTCTACACCGGCGGCGGCCACAGCCAGTCGTCGTACTCCGAGGCGGCGTTCCGGTCCCACCTGCTCGGCGGCATCCGGTACGCGGCCGGGCGCACGAAGGCCGACTGCCGGCCCGAGACCGGCTACACCGCCCTCTACAACGGCGCCACGACCGGCTGGAGCCAGGCGGGGCCGGGCGGCTTCACCAACACCGACGCCACCCTCAGCTCCTCCGGCGGCCTCGGCCTGTACTGGTACAGCGCGAAGCAGTTCACCAACTACTCGCTCAAGCTGGACTGGCGGATCCCCGGGGACGACAACTCCGGGGTCTTCGTCGGCTTCCCCGCCTCCAGCGACCCGAACTCGGCGATGACCAACGGGTACGAAGTGCAGATCGACGCCACCGACTCCGACGACCGCACCACCGGCTCGATCTACGGGGTCAAGTCCGCCGACCTGGCCGCCCGCGACGCCGCGCTCAACCCGCCGGGGGAGTGGAACACCTACGAGCTGCTGGTCGAGGGGGAGCGGCTCCAGGTCCTGCTCAACGGCGTGAAGATCAACGACTTCACCAACACCGACCCGGCCCGCTCGCTCGCCGGCTACGTCGGCATCCAGAACCACGGCACCGGCGACGACGTGTCGTTCCGCAACATCCGGATCAAGGAGCTGGGCGGCACGAACCCGCCGACGACCCGCACCGGGCGGATCGTCGGGCTGGCCGGCAAGTGCCTGGACGTGCGCAACGGCTCCTCGGCCGACGGCACCCAGATCCAGCTGTTCACCTGCAACGGCGCCGCCGGTCAGCAGTGGACGGTGGGCACGGACAGCACGATCCGGTCGCTGGGCAAGTGCCTGGACGTCAACGGCGGCTCCTCGGCCGACGGGGCGAAGGTGCAGCTCTGGTCGTGCAACGGCGGTGGCGCCCAGCGGTGGGCGGCGCAGTCCGACGGGAGCCTGCGCAACACGCAGTCGGGCAAGTGCCTGGACGTCTCGGGCAACAGCTCGGCCGACGGCGCGGTCGTGCACCAGTGGAGCTGCCACGGCGGCACCAACCAGAAGTGGACCCTGCCCAGCTAGCCGGAGGTAAGGAAGGGCCCCCTGTTAACGCATTCTGTTGCACAGGGGGCCCTTCCTAACCGCCGCAGGCGGCCATAGAGTGAGCGGCGGCGACCGTACGCGGTTGCCGGTGACCCGGCGGGAGGCGCAACCCGCTGGGCCCAGGCGCTGCTCCGCGCCCACCGGCACCCCGCCCGGTCCGCCGTGCACCAGCCCGGCCCAGCCCGGTCACCCTCGCCCCGGTCACGCACACGGAATCCCCCATCACCACCACAGGGGAGTAGGACTCATGGCGCGACCCATCACGCTCTTCACCGGCCAGTGGGCCGATCTTCCGTTCGACGAGGTCTGCCGGCTCGCCTCCGAGTGGGGCTACGACGGGCTGGAGATCGCCTGCTGGGGCGACCACTTCGAGGTCGACAAGGCTCTCGCCGACGACTCGTACGTCGAACGGAAGCTCGCGACCCTGGCGAAGCACAACCTGAAGGTCTTCACGATCTCCAACCACCTGGTCGGCCAGGCCGTCTGCGACCACCCGATCGACGAGCGGCACCAGGGGATCCTGCCCGCCCGGATCTGGGGCGACGGCGAGCCGGAAGGGGTCCGCCAGCGGGCCGCCGAGGAGATCAAGGACACCGCGCGGGCGGCGGCGAAGCTGGGCGTGGACACCGTCGTCGGGTTCACCGGCTCGTCGATCTGGCACACCCTGGCGATGTTCCCGCCGGTGCCGCCGGAGATGATCGAGCGCGGCTACCAGGACTTCGCCGACCGGTGGAACCCGATCCTCGACGTCTTCGACGAGGTGGGGGTGCGCTTCGCCCACGAGGTCCACCCCAGCGAGATCGCCTACGACTACTACACCACCAAGCGCACGCTGGAGGCGATCGGTCACCGGCCCGCGTTCGGGCTGAACTGGGACCCGTCGCACTTCGTGTGGCAGGAGCTGGACCCGGTGAACTTCATCTTCGACTTCGCCGACCGGATCTACCACGTCGACTGCAAGGACGCGAAGGTGCGCACCGGCGACGGCCGGCGCGGCCGGCTGGCGTCCCACCTGCCCTGGGCCGACCTGCGCCGGGGCTGGGACTTCGTCTCGACCGGCCACGGTGACGTGCCGTGGGAGGACTCCTTCCGGGCGCTGAACGCCATCGGCTACTCCGGCCCGATCTCCATCGAGTGGGAGGACGCCGGGATGGACCGCCTCGTGGGGGCCCCCGAGGCGTTGCAGTTCGTCCGGCGGCTCGCCTTCGACGCCCCGTCGGCGGCCTTCGACGCGGCGTTCAGCAGCAAGGACTGACGCTCGGCAGCACCGAGGACTGAGCCGGCCGTGCCGGTCGGGCCCGCCCGGGTCCGGCCGGCCGCGCCGGTCGGGATGCGACGTGGACGGCGGGGCCGACCGAGCGGGTCACGACGCGCCGAAGACGTCGTCGCTGGCCAGGCGGGCCGCGCCCACCACCCCGGCGGTGTCGTCCAGGTCGGACAGCACGATCGGCAGGTTGCCGGTGGCCAGCGGCGGAGACCGCCGGTAGACCACCGACCGGATCTCGGCGAGCATGGTCGGCCCGAGGCCGACGGCCGTCCCGCCGATGATCACGATGCCCGGGTTGACGAAGTTGACCAGCCCGACCAGGACGCGGCCGAGCCGCCGGGCCGCGTCGCGGACCAGCGTCTGCGCGGCGGGGTCGCCGGCCACCGTCGCCCGGCCCACGTCCGCCACGGTGAGCGCGCTGGCCTCGGCGAGCCGGGCGGCGAGCACCGGCGACCGCCCGTCCTCGACCGCCGCGAGCGCCTCCCGGACCAGGGCCTCGTCCGAGCAGTACGCCTCCAGGCAGCCCGTCTCGCCGCAGGCGCAGGTCGGGCCGTCGTCGCTCTGCCGCAGGTGCGCGATGCCGCCCGCGCCGCTGGTGGCGCCCCGGTGCAGCGCGCCGCCGAGCACCAGGCCGCAGCCGATGGCGGTGCCCAGCTTGACGTAGAGGAAGTCGTCGAAGGCACGGCCGGTGCCGGCGTGCTGCTCGCCGAGCGCCATCACGTTGGCGTCGTTGTCGACCAGCACCGGGCAGCCCAGCTCCGCGGCGAGCGCGTCGCGCACGCCGTACCCGTGCCAGCCGGGCAGGGCCGGCGGGGAGACCGGCGCCCCCTCGCGGAACGCGACCGGGGCGGGCAGGGCCACCCCGACCCCGGTGAGCCGGCCCAGGCCGAGGTTCGCGCGGACCTTGCCGAGCAGTTCGAGCGTACGGGCGATGGTCGCCTCCGGGCCGAGGCGGACGTCGACGGGCTCGCGGCGCCGGGCCAGGACGGACAGTTCGCCGTCGGTGACCGCGACGTCGATCTCCCGGGGGCCGATGGTGATCCCGGCGAAGCGGACCGCGCCGGCGATGCGCAGCAGCGACGAGCGGCGACCGCCCCGGGACGCGGCCGGGCCGGCGGTCTCCACCAGGCCCAGGGCGACCAGGCGGTCGACCTCCGCGACGAGCCGCGCCCGGCTGAGCCCCGCGGCGTCGCCGAGCTCGACCCGGGAGCGCGGGCCGTCGTCGCGGAGCAACCGCAGCAGCCGGGCCTGGTCGGCGTTGTCCGGGCCGTCGTACGTCATGTCGTGACCACCTCCGTCCGGAATCCTCCCCCGTCGTCCCCCGGCCGCGCCCGTCGAGGGCGACAACGAGTGCCAGGTCACCCCGGACGCGGGGCGGGGCCGCGCCCGGTCACCCCGGACGCGGCCCCCTTCGGTCGGCTCGGCTCAGCCGCGCAGGCCCGACATGTGCTTGTAGCTGATCTGGGCGTACTGGAGCGACCGGCCCGGGTCGGCGGTGCCGCCGGGCGCGTTGTCCTGCTCCCACATCGGGTTGTGGTAGCCCTTCGCGCCCATGTTGGCGAAGAAGCCTCCGTAGTCGATGTCGCCCTGGCCGAGCGGCGCGAACTCGTACCCGTTGGTGACGTTGGGGTTGCGCTTGCCGTCCTTGGCGTGGAACAGCGGGAAGCGCATGGTCCGGGCCTGGACGGTGGCCAGCGGGTCGAAGATGTCCGTGCGGGCCACGCCGTCCGGGTCGGTGTAGGTGTGCCAGCGGTGCTGGGCCACGTGCGCCCAGTAGATGTCCATCTCGAAGAAGACCCACTCGGGGTTGGTCTGCGCGAAGAAGTACTCCAGCTTCCGGATGCCGGAGGACCGGGTCGGCCGGCCCAGGTCGTCCAGCGGGCCGCTGTCGAGCAGGAAGTTGTACGCCGCGTCGTGGTTGTGGGTGTACAGCTTCAGCCCGCGCGAGGCGGCCATTTCGCCGAGGATGTTCCACCGCTCGGCGGCGGCGTCCCAGTCGGCCTTGTAGTTGCTGTTGGTCGGGTCCGAGCCGGTGCCGATGTGGCTCATGCCGAGCGTCGCGGCGATGTCGAGCTGCGCCTCGAACGCGGCGAGCGTGGTCGGGGTGAGCGTGCTCGGGATCGAGGCGTGGGTGCCGTTGGCCCGCAGCCCGTTGTCGTCGAGGATCTTGCGGATCTCGGCGGGGGTGATCTGCCGGCCCAGGATGGCGGTGCTCTGGTTGTAGCCGGCGAACTCGATCTCCTTGTAGCCGATCTCGGCGAGCCGGCCGAGGACCCGCTCGAAGCCGTACGGGACGCCGGTGGCGTCGGGGGCGGCGCTGATCCGGTCCCGGACGGAGTAGAGGATGATGCCGCGCTTGCCGGGCGGGACGAGGACGCCGTTGGCGGCGCTGGCCGACGAGACGAATTGGGTCGCCCCGCCGATGGCCGCCGCGCCGGCCACGCCGGCGACGGCGCCGAGCATCCGGCGGCGGCTCATTCCGTGCTGGTTGTCGCTCATGTCTGTGTTGCCTTCCTGAGGTCTGGTGATGGCGGCGCCGGGGGCGGGGTGGGGCCGCCGGGTGCGGCCCCACCCCGGGGTGGGATCAGGGGGTGACGCCGATGCCCTGACCGTTGAACTCGACCCAGTTGAGGTTGCCGAAGCCGCTGGCCGGGCCGCCGGGGACGGCGGTGAAGACCAGGTACAGCCGGCGGGTGCCGCCGGGGTCGGTGAAGGGGACGGTGGTGCTGGTGAACACCGTGTTGCCGGTGGTCGCGTTGACCGTGGCGGTGGTCAGCAGCGGGCCGGTGGGGGAGTCGAGCCGGAACTCGACGCCGAACCGGGGCTGCCCGGCGGTGGCGGCGCTGCCGCCGGAGGTGCGCAGCGTGACCGACTGCATGTTGGTCAGGTTCACCGTGCCGTTGATCGCGATCCAGTCGCCCGGGTCGAGGCTGCCGCGGTGCTGCCCGGCGCCGACGTCGGCCGTGTTGGCGACGGTGGTGCCGGACTGGTCGGCGGCGAACTCGACGTCCTGCTTCTTGGCCTGGATCACCTGCTGGTCGACCGTGGTCAGCGCCGGTTGGCCGTTGGCCCCGCCGTCGGTGTACGACGCGCTGATCACCCCGTAGATGTAGCCGCCGTGGGAGGCGTCGTCGGGGTCGGTGGGCAGCACGCCGGAGCAGCCGAACGCGTTGGCCCCACCGTGGCCGTGCTGGTCGTGACCGAGGACGAAGGTGACCTCGACCTTGCTGCAGTCGACCGGCCCGTCCTCCGGGTCGGTGACGGTCACCGTGTAGGGGATCGAGTCGCCCCACTGGAAGAAGCCGCCCTCGACGGGGGTGTTGACGGTCACCGTGGGCGCGGTGTTGCCGACGGTGATGGTGGTGTTCGCCGAGGCGGTCTTGCCGCTGGAGTCGGTCACCGTCAGCCGCGCCGTGTACACGCCGTTGGCGGTGTACGTGTGCGACGGGTTCGGGTCGATCGAGTCCGTGGTGCCGTTGCCGTCGAAGTCCCAGGCGAACGAGATGGAGTCGGCCGGGTCCGGGTCCTTCGAGCCGGTGCTGGAGAACGCCACGGTCAGCGGCGCGATGCCGTTGGTCGGGGTGGCGGTGAGCGTCGCGATCGGCGCCCGCAGCCCCTTGACGTAGCTGAACTTCAGCATGGCGGCGTCGGGGTTGACGTTGAAGAACCCGTCGCCGTACGTGAGCAGGTAGAGGTTGCCGTCCGCGCCCCAGCGCATGTCCATCGGGTTGTCGCACAGGAAGGGCTGCGTGGGGGTGGTGGGCGCCTGCCCGCAGTTCAACATGTTGTTGATCTTCAGGATGTCGCCGTTGGAGTCGAGCCGCACCTCCTTGAGGGTGTCGCGGGTGAACTCACCGAACACGATGGCGCCGTCGTAGTACGCGGGGAACTTCGTCTCCGACCTCAGCTCCGGGTCGTAGTCGTACTTCGCCGCGCCGTGCGGACCGACGCCACCGGTGCCCAGTTCGGGGAACAGCACCGGGCAGGTCTGCGTCGGAGTCGACAGGTACGACTCCGGGCAGGGGGTGGGGGCCTGGAACGAGTACCACAGCTCCGACTTCTCGACCGCCGGCAGCTCGGTCAGGCCCGTGTTGTGCCGCGAGGTGTTCCGCGGCGCCGCGCAGTCGAACGGCGCGACCGGGGAGATCGGACTCGTCGTCCAGTTCATCTCGATGTACGGCAGGTTCGGCTGCACGCACAGCGGCCAGCCGTAGTTGGCGGGCTTGTCGATCACCATCATCCGGCCGGTGCCGGCCGGTCCCCGCCCCACCGCCGCCGTCGACGAGTCGGGGGAGTAGTCGGTGACGTACGCGACGTCGTTCTTGTCGACGGTGATGCGGAACGGGTTCCGCAGGCCCATCGCGTAGATCTCCGGCCGGGTCTTCGCCGTGCCGGCCGGGAACAGGTTGCCCGCCGGGACCGTGTACGACCCGTCCGCGCCCACCGTGATCCGCAGGACCTTGCCGCGCAGGTCGTCGGTGTTCGCGGAGCTGCGCCGGGCGTCGGCGAACGGCGCCTGGTAGACGCCGGCCGCGCTGACCGAGTCGTTGTGCGGGGAGAAGCCGCCGGAGCCGCCGGCGCCCGACGGGGTGTCGTCGCCGGTGACCAGCCACAGGTTGTTCTTCGAGTCGAAGGCGATGTCGCCGGCCACGTGGCAGCAGGCGCCCCGGTCCACCGGGACCTGGAGGATCTTCTGCTCGCTGGCCACGTCCAGCGACGGGGTCTCCCCGTCGACGAACTTGAAGCGGGAGAGCTGGAAGTAGCCCTTCCACCGGTCCCACGTGGTGGGGTCGGTGCTGGTGGTCGGCGCCGCGCCCGTGGGGGTGTCCAGCAGCGGGGCGTAGTAG
This sequence comes from Micromonospora haikouensis, assembly GCF_000876225.1. Classification (NCBI taxonomy): domain Bacteria; kingdom Bacillati; phylum Actinomycetota; class Actinomycetes; order Micromonosporales; family Micromonosporaceae; genus Micromonospora; species Micromonospora haikouensis. The sequence continues at coordinate 141,487 of NZ_JXSX01000003.1, forward strand.
AGGTACACCCACTTGTTGGTGGCGAAGTCGTTGTCGACCGCCGGGCCGTACATCCCGTCCTCGCTGTGGGTGTAGACCGGGATCTGGGCGAGCACGGTGGTCTCGTTGGTCTCCGTGTCGTGCAGGCGTACGCCGCCGCGCCGGTCGGTCTGGATGACCCGGCCGTCGGGGAGCACGTCGAAGCCGATCGGCTCGTTGACGTTGGGCTGCGCCCCGACCACCGTCATCTGGTAGTTGGCCAGCACGGTCGCCCCGCAGTCGCCGTCGGTCACCCCGGCGGCCCACTGGATCGCGCCGCCCAGGTGCGCGCGCAGGTCGGTGCTGCGGAAGCTCGCGGCCGTGGCCCCGAGCCCCGTGTAGAACGACCGGCCGCCCTGGTAGTCCTTGCACCAGGTGACGGGGTGGTCGTAGCCCATGCTGCCGCCGGCGTACGTCTTCTCGTCCACCGTGGCCAGCACGTGCGAGACGCCCCGGACGTTGGCCGCGTAGTTGTACCAGCGGTCGGTGTGCCGCCAGCGCTCCGGCAGTGCGGCGGAGGCGGGATGGACCCGGTCGGCGACGGTGACGGTCGCCGGTGCGACCTCGGCGGCCCCGGTGGCCCGGGTGCCGAGCACGTCGGTGAGGAACGACCAGTCGGGCTCGGCCTCGATGGCCGAGTGGACGCCGACGAAGCCGCCGCCGGCCCGGTAGTACTTCTCGAAGGCGGCCTGCTGGGCGTCGTTGAGCACCTCGCCGGCCGTGTTGAGGAAGACGACCGCCCGGAACTGCTTGAGGTGGGCGTCGTCGAACTTGCGGGCGTCGTCGGTCACCTCGACGGTGAACCGGCGGTCCTTGCCGAGCTGGCGGACGGCCTCCACCCCGGCGGCGGTGGCGGCGTGGCTGCCCCCGGCGGAGCGGGTGAAGACGAGGACCTTGTACTGGATGCCGTTGGGTGAGGAGGGTGCGGACAGGACGGTGGTCGGCGCGGCGAGCGCCGGGGTCGGCTGCTGCTGCGTCGTCGCGACGAGTGTCGCGCCGACGAGGGCTAACAGGCTGAGATGGGTGGCGGCCCTGCGGCCGGTGGTTCGGAGCATCGAACCTCGCTCTGGTCAGGCGGGTCCGCCTCAGCACCGGGACGTGGCTGAGGTGGTCGCTTGGGGAGGTGACGAGAGCCTGGCCAGGTTCTTACGCAGGACCGTAATTGCGTCGGGGAGGAAAGAGAAGAGGCCGAAGGAAGGAGTTTTCGTGGAAACGCTCCAACTTTTGCTTGGCGTCAGCAAAAGTGGGATGAGCTGGGCTTACGCCCCGGTCGCGGCCCAGCATGGCAAGGCGTGCCGGCACGGCAGACGGGCGGCCCGATGCGGCGGAGCGGGTCGCCCGGCACGGCAGACGGGCCGGCCACCCGAAGGTGGCCGGCCCGCCGCGAACCGTGAGTCAGAGAGTGCTGCCGTTGGTGCCCGTGCCGGACGGCTTCGTCCGGGCCGGGCCGGAGGCCGACCCGCTCGTGGTCGACCCGGACGCGCCGGTGCCCGACGGGCCGCTGCCCGCCTTCGCGCCGACCGTCGCCGGGGTGCCCGCGAACGGCTTGTCGGCGGCGGTCAGCTCGTGCTTGCCGCTGTCGCCCCCGCTGCTGCCGTTGCTGCCCAGCTTCTCGCCGATCCGCGACTGGCTGAGCTTCTCCCTGCCCTCGCTGTAGAGCCGGTTGGCCTGGGCCTGCGCGACGCCGGCCGCCTCCTGGACGGTCGGGTGGTCGAGCACCTTGCGGCCCCGGACGACCAGCTCCTCGTACTTCTCCCGGCCGGCACGGGCGCCCAGGACGAATCCCGCAGCCAGCCCGCCAAGAAACATGATCTTTCCGCGCATGGCGGCTCCTTCCGTACCTGACGCGCCGTCGCCTCCCCGGGGCGGACCCCGCGGGCGACGAGCATCTCGCGCCTACGTCCTCTGTCGGCAGCTAACTACCCATCCTCCACCGCGCTCATACCTGGTTGTGCCCGGATGCCGAATTGTCCGCCCGCCGGGCGGTTCGGACGCCCCCGGTGCCGGTGCGCCCCGCGTCGGAACCCCCTGGACCAAACCCCGGGTGAATCCTGTACTCTTGTGCCGTCGCCGGGGGTGCCGGAGAGATCCGATCCGGGCGACGAGCGGTCCCCCGTAGCTCAATTGGCAGAGCAGCCGGCTGTTAACCGGCAGGTTTTTGGTTCGAGTCCAAACGGGGGAGCAAACAACGAGAAGGCCCGCCGGCCGCAGCCGGCGGGCCTTCTCGTATGCCCACCCCGCATGTCCGGAAGTGGGCCGGCGGGGGTAACGGGGCCGTTTCCGCCCGCCTGGGCGCGCTCGGCCGGCAGGATGGTCGATGTCGACTTAGACTCCCGCTGCGTCGATCGCTGCGTCGATTCAAGAGGTGGGTGGGTGGGATGGCCGGAAGACGGGGCGGCACCGCCACGCTGGTCGCGGCGCTGGTCGTGATCGGCTGGTTGGTCGTCGGCGGGGTGGCCGGGCCGTACGCGGGGAAGTTGGGGGAGGTCTCCACCAACGACAACGCCTCCTTCCTGCCCGCCGAGGCCGAGGCGACCCGGGCGCAGGACCTGACCGCCGAGTTCGCCGACCGGCAGACCACCCCGGCGCTCGTCGTCTACGCGCGGGCCACCGGCATCACCGACGCCGACCGGCAGCGGGCCGCGGCCGACGCCGCCCGGTTCGCCCAGGTCCCCGGCGTCGTCACACCGATCCCGCCGCCCGTGCCCAGCCAGGACGGCCAGGCCCTCCAGGTGGTCGTCCCCATCGACGAGGCCGAGGGGGAGCGGATCGGGCAGGTCATCGACGAACTGCGCGCCATCGCCGGCGACGACCGGGACGGGCTCACCGTGGACGTCGCCGGGCCCGCCGGGCTGCTCGCCGACCTCATCGAGGTCTTCGGCGCCATCGACGGCCCGCTGCTGCTGGTCACCCTCAGCGTGGTGCTGGTCATCCTGCTGGTCGTCTACCGCAGCCCGGTGCTGTGGATCTTCCCGCTGCTCGCCGCCGGCACGTCGTACGCCCTCGCGGCGGTCTTCGTCTATCTCCTCGCCGACCACGACGTGGTCAAGCTCAACGGGCAGGCGCAGGGCATCCTCACCGTCCTCGTCTTCGGCGCGGGCACCGACTACGCGCTGCTGCTCATCGCCCGCTACCGGGAGGAACTGCACCGGCACGGGCGCCCCTGGGACGCCATGCGGGCGGCCTGGCGCGGCGCCGCCCCGGCGATCATCGCCTCCGGCGGCACCGTCATCCTCAGCCTGCTCTGCCTGCTGCTGTCCAGCCTCAACTCCAACCGGGCGCTCGGCCCGATCGCCGCCATCGGCATCGCCGCCACCCTGCTGGTCATGCTGACCTTCCTGCCCGCCCTGCTCGTGCTCGGCGGGCGCTGGGCGTTCTGGCCGCGCCGGCCCGCCGTCGACCAGGCCGACCCGCAGACCGAGCACGGACTGTGGAGCCGCATCGCCGGCTTCGTCGCCCGCCGGGCCCGGGTCGTCTGGCTCGCCACCGCCGCGGTGCTGGCCCTGCTCACCATCGGCCTCACCCAGCTCGGCGTCACCACCCTCGGCCAGACCGACCTGTTCACCCAGCGCACCGACTCCGTCGCCGGCCAGGACGTGATCGCCGCCCACTACCCGGCCGGCACCGGCAGCCCGGCCACCATCTTCACCAACCAGGCCAGCGCCCAGCAGGTCGCCGAGGTGGCCCAGCGGGTGCCCGGCGTCGCCGCCGTCAGCCCCGTCACCCAGGGCAGCCAGGCCGGCCCGCCCGACCCGAACGCCCCGCCGAAGGTGGTCGACGGCCGCGTCGAGTTCGAGGCCACCCTCGCCGACCCGCCCGACAGCAACGGCGCGGAGCGCACCATCCGCGACCTGCGCGAGGCCGTGCACGGCGTACCCGGCTCGGACACGGTCGTCGGCGGGTTCACCGCGATCAACGTGGACACCTCCGACGCGTCCGCCCGCGACCGCAACGTGATCATCCCCGTGGTGCTGCTGGTGATCGCCGTCATCCTGGCCCTGCTGCTGCGCGCCCTGCTCGCCCCGCTGCTGCTCATCGCGACCGTGGTGCTGTCGTTCCTCGCCACCCTCGGGCTGTGCGCGCTGATCTTCCGGCACCTGCTCGACTTCCCCGGCGTCGACCAGTCGTTCCCGCTGTTCGCGTTCGTCTTCCTCGTCGCCCTCGGCATCGACTACAACATCTTCCTGATGAGCCGGGTCCGCGAGGAATCGGTCCACCGGGGCACCCGCCCCGGCGTGCTCGCCGGCCTCGCCGTCACCGGCGGCGTCATCACCTCCGCCGGCATCGTGCTCGCCGCGACGTTCTCCGCACTCGCCGTGCTGCCCCTGGTCGTCCTCGTCGAGCTGGGCGTCGCCGTCGCCGTCGGGGTCCTGCTCGACACCATTGTCGTCCGTTCGCTGCTGGTGCCCGCCCTGTCGTACGACATCGGGGCGCGGATCTGGTGGCCCGGCCGGCTGGGCCGCACGGACCGGGAGGCGCGTCATGCCCGCTGAGCCCGACGTCGTCATCGTCGGCGGCGGCCTCGCCGGCCTCGCCGCGGCCCGCCGGCTGCACCGCGCCGGCGTGTCCTGGCGGCTGCTGGAGGCCGGCGACCGGCTCGGCGGCCGGGTCGCCACCGACACGATCGACGGGTACCTGATCGACCGGGGCTTCCAGGTGCTCAACACCGCGTACCCCCGGCTCGGCACGCTGCTCGACCTGGCCACCCTCGACCTGGGCTGGTTCACCCCCGGGGTGCTGGTCCGGCGCGGCGAGGCCGTCGCCCGGCTGGTCAACCCGCTGCGCGAGCCCGCCGGGGCGGCGGGCACCGCGCTGGCCGACGTCGGCTCGCTGCGCGACCGGCTCCGGTTCGCGGCGCTGGCCACCGGCTGCGCCACCCTGCCGCCCGGCCGGCTGCTCGACGCCCCCGAGACCACCGCCGAGGGGGCGCTGCGCCGCGCCGGCCTCTCCGACGCGATCATCGAGGAACTGCTGCGGCCCTTCCTGTCCGGCGTGCTCGTCGACCGGGCGCTGGAGACCTCCAGCCACGTGCTGGCGATGGTGCTGCGCTCGTTCGCCCGGGGGCGTGTCGGCGTGCCCGCGCAGGGGATGGGTGCGCTGCCCCGGGCGATCGCCGCGCCGCTGCCCGCCGACCTGGTCGAGCTGCGCACGCCCGTCGCCGAGGTCGGCCCTCATCGGGTACGCACGCAGCCCGGCGAGCTGCGCTGCCGCGCCGTGCTCGTCGCCGTCGACCCGCCCACCGCCGGCACGCTGCTGCCGGCCCTCGGCCGGGTACGCATGCACGCCTACACCACCTACTACCACGCCACGGACACCCCGCCCCTGGACGAGCCGATCCTGCTCGTCGACGGCGACCGCCGGGAACTGGTCGCCAACACCGTCGTGCTGAGCCGGGCCGCGCCCACGTACGCGCCCGCCGGGCGGCACCTCGTCGCCACCTCCGTGGTCGGCCCGTCCGCCCCGCCCGAACCGGTCGTCCGCGCAGAGCTGGCCCGCCTCTACGGCCGCCCCACGGCGGACTGGGCGCACCTGACCACGGTCGACGTCCCCGCCGCGCTGCCCGCCGCGCCGCCGCCGCAGGGCCGGCTGCGCAAACCGGTGGCGCTCGGTGGTGGCCTCTTCGTCGCCGGGGACCACCGCGACAGCCCGTCCATCCAGGGCGCGCTGGCCAGCGGCTGGCGTGCCGCCGGGGCCGTGCTGGCCGAGCTGCGCGCCCAGGGCTGAGGCCGTCGCGGACGGCTGCGTGCTGTTATCCTCGCGTTGCCCATCGTGCTGGATCATCGATCGGTTGCCGGTGGGCTAGGCCGTTTCGTGCTGGCCGGTGATCGCCGGGCGGGTTACGATCCGGCGCGGTTGCGGGGCGGTAGCTCAGCGGGTTAGAGCAGGGGACTCATAATCCCTCGGTCACGGGTTCGAGTCCCGTCCGCCCCACCGAAACGGAAGCCGCAGGCCATGGCCGTACTGTGTGCTCAGAGTGGGGGGCTCGTGGGTCAGTTCTGGCCGGGGCTCGCTACGGGCAGCCCTGCTTCCTTGGCGCATTCGAGCAGTCGCCGGTCGTAGGTGACGAAGGCGATGAGTGCCGTTCCGGACTCGTTGGTCAGAAGCTGGGCGGTGGCCAGATGGATGGCGTCGAGGCTGCGCAGGGTCGGCTCATTGAACGCGGCTGCGGTTGCGCGGATCGTGCTGTCGATCTCCAGTCGGAAGAGCCGTCCGACTGCCGCCGGCACGCCGATCAAGGCTTGCGGAGCCGACCGGCGTAACGCTCTGGGCACTTCCACCTCGACGAGCGCGGAGGAGACCAGCGGTACATCGTCGTGAGCGTTGAGCCAGGAGACAAGGTCAGCACTGCATGCCTCCTGCCGAACCAACTTGACGACGGCGGCGGAATCGAGGTAGATCACCAGCGCTCCTCGTCCCGCATCTCTGCGAGCGTGGCGGCTACGTCCACATCCTCGTCACCAAGCCTCGGCGGAAGCGGAACGGGACCGCCGCCGGTCGGGGCGACGGCCCGCCCCGCAGCTACCAGCCTGGCTAGCATCGACCGGTCGTTACCTACTGGGACAAGTCGGGCGATCGGGTGCCCGCGATCGGTGATCTCGACGGTTTCGCCGCCGCTCACCCGAGCCAGCACCTGGCTCGTGTTCTGGTTCAGCTCCCGGACACCGATGCGCTCCATGGGCAAAGTGTAGAACGAGATGTTCTACACTTCCAGCTTTTGGGGGCGTCAGGGCTGTCTCGTTGCCGACCAGATGGGGTCGAAGCGGTCCAGGTCATGGCGACCGGCTGGCGGTTGGGCTGGTCGGGGTCGGGGTCATCGTGCCCGACCCGAGGTCCGTGAGCGGGGTAAGTCCAGTGGGAGGGGGACGTCGGAGATCGTGGCGGTGCGGTTCGTATGGTGGCGCCTCCGGCCCACCGAAACGGAAGCCGCAGGCCATGGCCAATGCCGTACTGCGTACCAAGAGTGGTGGACCGGTTGGGGGTTGGCCGCGCCGTGGTCCCTGCTGGTGGTCACAGGCACGATCCCCGGTCCTCGACGTCGCCGATGATCGCGAACAGCATGCGGCGGAGGGCCTGGACCTGGTCCTGGCCGAACCGGTCGAGCACCGAGGTCTCGACCGCGGCGCAGGCGTCGGCCACCTTCATGCACAGGGCCCGGCCGTCGTCGGTGATCACGGGGATGCGAAGGCGGCGGTCGCCCGGGGCGCCGTGGCGCTCCACGAGGGCTCTGCGTTCGAGGCGATCCAACTGGCTCATGAGGGTGGTCTTGTCCAGCCCCAGCGATTTGCCGAGTTCGCCCTGCGTGAGCCCGGGGGTCTTGACGAGGGCGCTCAGCACGATGTAGTCGCGCAGCCCGAGTCCGTGCGCCTCGGCCACGTCACCGGTCGCCGCGCGCATGCGCTGAGCCGCCCGGTGCAGAAGCCAGGTGATCTCGGAGCCGATGGAAGGGCTTGGACCGATGGGCTCGGGTGCCGGTGGTCGCGGGCTCTGCATGCGGAAACCGTACGTCGTCAGTGGGACCGCGCCGCGGCCTCGGGGGCCAGCAGCGGGATGCCGTCGTAGGAGCCGAGGTCGTGCGCGGGGACGATCCGCATCAGTCCGTCCAGGGCGATCATGCGGAGGAGGTCCTGGCGCAGCCGGCCGCGATCGCTGTCGGCGAGCCTGCTCAGCAGCCGTGGCCGTTCGACCCGCCGGCGGATGCCGTCGATCTGCCAGGTCAGGTCGCCGATGAACGCGTAGCGGAGGCCGGACGGCAGGGTCACGAAGACGATCACGGAGCCGGTCGTGTGGCCGCCCGCGAGGACGACGACCACCGCGCCGTCGCCGTACACGTCGTGGCTCGAGCCGAATCCGAGGTACAGCTCGTCGGTGAACCCGTACTCGTGGATCGGATGGCCCCGGGAGACCTGACGGAAGACCCTTTCCGTCCGGGGCGGCGGCGTACTGCCGCTCGTCGCGGTTCATCCAGATCGGCGTGCCCGGCAGGCCGTCGAGGCCGCTCGTGTGGTCCCAGTGCGAGTGGGTCAGCAGCACCCCCAGCAGGCGGCTGCGGTCGTAGCCGCTGTCGTCGAGTTGCTCGCGCACCGTGCGGCCCACCGCATAGGGGGCGCGCATGAAGCGGGGAAGCATCGCGATGTGCGCCGCGACGCCGGCACCGAAGCCCGCGTCGATCAGCAGGTCCCCTTTCGGGTGCCGTACGAGGACGGCGGACGCGGCGAAGTGGCGCTTGTCGCGGAACGATCCCCCTTTGACGGCGAGGGCGGCACGGGTGTCGTACGTGCCGGTCGGCAGGTGGTGGATGGTCATTTCCGCAGGTGGGCGTGCCTCGGGCAGCGGCTGGTTCCAGGTGGGGGGCTCGGGAAGTGGCGACATGCTGAGATCGTATGAGGCAGGATCGTCTGAGGCAAGACTTTCTGTCATGAGACTATCTTGCGTCAGATGATCTGGTTGGAGGTGGCGATCGTGGCGACGCAGACCATCCAGCGGGCGATCGTCGTCCCACTCCGCGCAACGGCTCGGCGCGGCGGATCGTTGGGGAATGACGTGGGCGCTGTCGTTCGAGAGGTCGTCGTCGTGGTGGCCGTGGCCGCGCTTTCAGCGTGCGGCGCGGTCGCCGGGCCGCCAGCCGACTCGGGGCCGGCTCCACCGGTGACCCGGACAGCCGGAACGCCGGCTGTCGAGTCAGGCTGGACCTCCTGCGCGGTCGACGCGCCCGAAGCTTTCGCTGGCCCATTGACCGAGGCTCTCACCCTGCCCCGTCTCGGCACCGGCTTCGCGGCCACGGCGGCGGTCCTCTGCCGACAGGAGCCGACCCGCCGCCCTGACGGCGGCACGGACCTGGTCCTCACCGAGGGTCGCTCCACCGAGCTGACCGGCCTGCTCGCCGCCCTGCGCCTGCCTGACGGCGGGCCCACCACCGACGCCTGCACCCTGGAACTCCCGTCGGTGCCGAACCTGCTGCTGTTCGACGTGTCAGGCCGGTGGATCCGACCGGGGCTGCCGGTCGACGGCTGCGGCAAGCCCCTCCCCGAGGTCCAGCAGGCGGTCCGGAGCCTACGACTGAGCATCACGTTCCGGACCGTCGTGCGGGAGATCGAGTCGGCCGGGGCGGCCGCCTCGGGCTGCGGGCAGTCCTGGTCGGACATGGTCGCCACCGAAGCCGGCCAGCAGGGCAGCCGGCCGCCTGTCGGTCGGATCGTGCCGCCCTTCCCGCCGACCACACCGCTGCGGCTGTGTGTGTTCCGCGTGCCGACAGGCCAGCAGGGCGGGAGCAAACCCGCCGGGTCGTTCGCGTACGGGCGGTCCCTCCCGCCTTCGGAACGGGAAGCGCTACTGCCTGTGCTGGCCGCGCTGCCTCCGGCCGGACGTTGCGTGGGCGCTGCCGACAGGTTCGCTGTGCTGCGGGCCAGCGACGGCACGGGCGGCGAGCTGTACGTGGAACTCGACCACTGCCGACGTGTCCTGGTCAGCCCGTCGGTCGGCCCACCGACCCTTGCTCAGGCGGACGAACCGCTCCTCGAACTCCTCGCGAGGTAGCGTGCGGCCTGCCGGTGAACCCCGGCTCCCGGGTGTCGGCCGGCACGACGAGCGGCGCTCCGGTGACCGGGTCGGGGACGACCTGGTTCGGCATCCCGAAGACCTCGGTGACGAGCCCGGTGTCGACCGTCGAGGCGGGCGGGCCCTCGGCCACGATCCTGCCGTCGCGCATCGCCACGAGATGGGTCGCGTACCGGGCGGCGTGGTTGAGGTCGTGCAGCACGGCCACCACGGTGCGGCCCCGGGTGACCAGGCGGTGCAGCACGTTGAGCACGTCGATCTGGTGCGCCACGTCCAGGTAGGTGGTGGGCTCGTCGAGCAGGACGAGCGGCGTCTCCTGGGCCAGCACCATGGCGATCCAGGCCCGCTGCCGTTGCCCGCCGGAGAGCTCGTCGACCCGGCGGTCGGCCAGCTCGGTGGTGCCGGTCGCGGCCAGCGCCGACTCGACGGCCTCCTCGTCGGCGTGGGAGAAGCGGCGGAGCACCCGCTGGTGGGCGTAGCGGCCCCGGCCGACCAGTTCCCGCACCGTGATCCCCTCGGGCGCGGTCATGGTCTGCGGCAGCAACGCGAGCCGGCGGGCGCGTTCCTTCGCCGGCAGGCCGCCGAGATCCGACCCGTCGAGCAGGACCCGGCCCGCGGCGGGGCGGAGCAGCCCGGACAGCGCCCGCAGGAGCGTCGACTTGCCGCACGCGTTGGGCCCGATGAGCACCGTGAACGAGCCGTCCGGCACCGCGAACGACAGCTCCTCGCTGACGACCCGCTGGTCGTAGCGGAGGGTGACGTTCTCCGCCCGCAGCCGCGCGTTCAGCTGGTCGACCATCTGGTCCTCCTGATCTCGTGGACGAGCAGCCAGAGCAGGTACCCGCCGCCGAGGGTGACCGTGACCACCCCCACCGGCACGGTCAGCGGGATCACGTGCTGGGCGACCAGGTCGGCGCCGAGCAGCAGCACCGCCCCGACCCCGGCGGTGGCGGCGAGCGGCAGGCCCGGTGCCCGGACGAGCCGGTGGGCGATCTGCGGGGCGGCCAGGGCCACGAAGGAGATCGGGCCGGCGACGGTGGTGACGGCGCTGACCAGGGCGACCGCGATGAGGACGAGGATGGCGCGGCTCCGGTCGACCGCGACCCCGCTGGCGGCGGCGACTTCGTCGCCCAGTGCCAACTGGGCCAGGGCCGCCGCCCACAGCGGGGTGACCGCCAGCAGTGCCAGGACGACCCCGGCGGCGGGCCAGACCACCTCGGCGGTGGCGGTGTTGAGGGAACCGGCACCCCAGGCGGCGGCGAAGAGCGCCGTCTCCAGGTCGGCCCGGAGCAGCAGCCAGGTGTTGGTGGCGGCGAGCATCGAGGAGACGCCGACACCCACGACGATGAACCGGAATCCGGAGAGGCCGTCCCGGTAGGCGAGCAGGTAGATCGCCAGCGCGGCCAGCAGGCCGCCGAGGAGCGAGCCGAGCATCAGCAGGTGCCAGCCGCCTCCCATCAGCAGCAGGGCGACCAGCATTCCGGAGAACGAGCCGTTGGCCAGGCCGATGATGTCCGGGCTGGCCAACGGGTTGCGGGTGATGGTCTGGAAGATCGCCCCGGCGACGCCGAGCGCCGCGCCGAAGGCGACGGCGGCGGCGACGCGGGGCAGCCGCCACTCCAGCACGACGGTGCGGGTCAGCCCGCCGATCCGGCCGCCGAGCACGCCGAGCACCTCGTCGACGCGGAGCGGGAAGTCGCCCAGCCAGAGGCCGACCACCGCCAGCGTCGCGACGACGAGCGCGGCGGCGGCGCAGACGGCGGCCTCGCGTACGCCGACGGCAACGTGCCGGCGGTCGGTGCCGAGCACCAGCCGGCGGCCTCCGGCGGCGCGGCGGACCGGCCGGCTCCCGGCGCTCACAGCGCGGTCGCCCGTCGCCGTCGGGCCAGCGCGATCAGCACCGGTGCGCCCACGAACGCGGTGACGATGCCGACCGGCATCTCGCTGGGCAGCACGGCGATCCGGCCGACCACGTCGGCCAGCAGCACCAGGATCCCGCCGGCCAGCAGGGAACCGGCGAGGATCCGGCGCTGGTCGGTGCCGACGCCCCAGCGCACCAGGTGCGGCACCACCAGCCCGACGAACGAGATGGGGCCGGCGATGGCGCTCGCCCCGCCCGCGAGCAGGGTCACCGCGCCCAGCACGAGCAGCCGGGTCCGGACGAGGCTGACGCCCTGCGCGGCGGCCAGGTCCGGGCCGAGCGCGAGCGCGTTCAGACTGCGGGCCGCGAGCAGGCCGGCGAGCAGCCCGGCCACGATCAGCGGCAGCACCGGCAGCACCACGGCGGTGTCGCGTTCGAGCAGGCTGCCGGCGTTCCAGCCGCGCATCCGGTCGAAGGTGTCGGGGTGGGTGAGGGTGATCCCGGTGGTCAGGCCGGCCAGCACGGCACCGGTCGCCACCCCGGTCACCAGCAGCCGGGTCGGGGTGGCCCGCAGGTCCGCCGCGCCGCCGACGGCGTACACGGCGGTGGCGACCAGGAGCGCGCCGAGCAGGGCGAGCCACATGTAGCCGGCCGGCGAGGTGACCCCGAGGAAGGCGATGCCCACGGCGACGAACGCGGCGGCTCCGGCGTTGACGCCGAGGATGCCCGGTTCGGCGAGCGCGTTGCGGGTGAACGCCTGCATCAGGGCGCCCGCCACCCCGAGCCCGGCGCCGACCAGCAGCCCGGCGAGGGTGCGCGGCAGGCGTTGTCCCCAGACGACGTACTGCGCGGTGTCGCTGCCCGCGCCCCGCAGCGCCGCCCAGACGTCCGCCGGGGGCACCGGGTTCGCGCCCACGAAGACCGACAACACCACCGACCCCAGGAGTACGGCGACCGCCCCGGCCAGCCAGCGCCAGACGGTACGGCGACGCGCGGCACGGCCGGTGGTCGGCGGTGCCGCGCGTGCGGGTGTGGTGGTGGTCAATTCGACGCGGCGAGGATGCGTTCGAGGTCGTCGAGGACGGCCTGTCCACCGACCGTGCCGACCCCGGTGATCCAGAAGGACTGGTCGACCAGGTGCAGGCGGGGGAAGGCGGCGGCGTTGGCGTCGACCGAGGCCGGGATGGTGCTGCGGTCGTTGACGTCGACGGTGGTGACGAAGACGTGGTCGGCCTTGGCCTCCAGCACCCGCTCGGGGGAGATGTCGACCGAGATGGAGTTCTCCCAGTCGCGCTGGGGGGTCTTGAAGCCGACGCACTCCAGCGTGCTGCCGGCGAACGAGGTGGGCCCGTACAGCGTGAGGACGCCGTCGCGCGGCCGGATGAGCTGTGCGGTCTTCCCGGCGGTGCCGAACTTCCCGGCGATCTCCGCGCACCGCTGCTGGTAGCCGGTGAGGAGCTTGTCGGCGGATTCCGCCCCGCCGAGCGTGGTGGCGGTGAACTTGACGTTGTCCTGCCACGGGTCGGCCTGGGACGCCATGAACACGGTCGGGGCGACGGCGGTGAGCTGGTCGTAGAGGGCGGAGTGCCGGGACTCGGTGCCGATGATCAGGTCGGGCTTGAGGGCCGCGATCTTCTGCACGTTGGGTTCCTGGACGGTGCCGACGGTGGTGATGCCGGCGGCCTTGTCGCCGAGGTATTTGGGCACGCCGGCGGCCTCGCTGAGCACGGCCGCGCCGACCGGGGTGATCTCCAGGGCGATGGCGGTGTCGAGCTGGACCGGTTCGAGGACGACGACCCGGGTCGGCTTGTTCGGCACGTCGGTCTTGCCGCGCGCGTGCTCGACGGTTCTGGTGTCACCGACGCCGCCCGCCGGGTCGGAGTCGGCGGAGCCGCAGGCGGCCACGACGAGCGCCGTCGTCGAGGCGACGGCGAGGGCGAGGAGGCGTCGGCGGGCTGTTCGAGGGGTTGTCGAGCGCATGGTGCAGGTTCCCGTCTGGTGACTTATGGTGATGCCAGGGCGGCGGGATTAGGTTAGCGTAACCTAATCTGCTGCCTCCTCGCGGGCCGGGCGATCATGCCAGTACCCCTGCGTGTGAACCCGATCCGGGTCGATGCGCGCCTCGGCGAAGAGGCGGCGCAGGTTCGCGATCCTGCTACTCTCCGTGGCCGCCCAGGCGTAGAAGTCGGTCCCCGCCCCGGCTGCCGCCGCACCGTGCTCGACCAGCCAGTCACCCACCATGGTGGTCAGCACCGTCCCGCCCCGGGCCCCGCTGCGCAACCCGACCTGGACCGAGTGGCCGGCGGTCACGTCGTCGAGGGTGGCGGCGTCCGCCGCGACGCCGGCCTCCAGCAGGACCGTCGCCCGCACTCCCGGCCCGAGGCTGGGCAGGATGCCCCGCACCGCCGGGTACGCGGTCTCGTCCGCCGCGATCAGCACCCGCGTCGCCGGCCCCGGCTCCCACTGCACGCCGTACCCGGGCTGGCCGGACCGGACGTGCGGACCCGACAGCATCAGCCGGTCGCCCGGTCGGGCCCCCGCCGCCCAGCCGCTCGCCGGGCCGTGCGGCTGGTGCAGGTAGAAGTCCAGGTCCAACTCGCCCGCCGCCGGCCGGGTCCGGTACGCGGTGTAGCTGCGCAGCAACGGCCGCTCGCGGTCGGGCGTGGACCGCCACTCGCGCCGCCACCCGTGCTCGGGCAGCCCCGCCCGCAGCCCGGCCGGGTAGTCACCGGTGACCGGCAGCATGATCTTGATGCGCTGGTCGAGCTGGTGCGGGGCCAGCTCCCGCAGTCGTTCGTCGCCGAGCGTGACGCGGACGAACCCGGGCGACAGCCGCCGGGTCGCCGTCACGGTCGTCTCGAACAGGACGTTGGGCGAGTTGCGGAAGGTCGACATGCCGACAAAGGTTAGCCTAACCTGATCGGCTGCCATGGACTTGCCGGGCTGCAGCGACCCGCAGGCCGAGGTCGGGCCCATCGGCGGCAGCCGCGTCAGTGCTGCCTGCCCGGCTCCGCGCCGACCAGGTGACGACGGGCGAGGTCGCGGAAGTCGGCGACGAGCCGGCTGCGGTCGTCGGCGCGGACGGCGACCACGACGTGGCCGGGGGCGACGCCGTCGAGGCGGACGGTCGTCACGTCCGGGCGCAGCCCGCGCGCGCCCGCCGGGACGATCGCCACCGCCTGGCCCGAGGCGACCAGTTCGATCTTGTCCTCGGCGGCGTGGACCAGCGGGCCGTCGGGGGCCGGGCGTCCGTCCGGGCGCGGGTCGATCCGCCAGTACGCGTCCCAGGCGGGGTCCGCCACCCGGGGCAACGGCTCGTCGGCGATGTCGTCGAGGGCGACGGACTCCTTCCCGGCCAGCCGGTGATCGAGGGCCACGGCGAGCACCCGCGGCTCGGCGTAGAGGACCGTCACGGCCAGGCCCTCGGCGGCCAGGGGAGGCGGCTCACCACGGCGTCGACGCGGCGGTCGAGCAGCGCCTCGCGGCACTGCCGCCAGTCCAGGTGCTGGGTGCTCACCTCACAGTCCGGGTGCCGGCGCCGCAACTGCCGCACCGCGGGGGTGACGAACAGGCCCGAGGTCCAGCCGACGACGATCCGCCGCGGGCGCGCGGCGGCCCGCGCCTCGGTGGTGGCCTGCGCCGCCGCCCGCAGCAGCTCCCTCGCCCGGGGCAGGAACGCCTCGCCGGCCCCGGTGAGCCGGCTGCCCTGCGGCGTGCGGTCCAACAGCCGTGCCCCGAGCTGCCGCTCCAGGCGGCGGATCTGCCGGCTCAGCGAGGGCTGGGTGAGGTGCAGCTCCTCGGCGGCCCGCCCGAACCGCTGGTGCGCGGCGACGACGGTGAAGTAGCGCACCAGGCGCAGGTCGAGGTCGGCGGCCGACGGTGGATCGGGCATGGCTCCACCGTAGGCCGGCACCGTTAGCTCCGGTGATGCCCGCCGCGTATGGCGTCGTACGAAACAGGCTTTGGACCTCCGCAGGTGTGGCCCGGCACCGTGGTGGGCGTCGGCCCGGCGGCGCGCCGGGCCCTGCCCCGAGGAGACCCCATGCGTGTGTTCGTCACCGGCGCGACCGGCTTCGTCGGTGCCGCCGTCGTCCGCGATCTGCTGGACGCCGGCCACCAGGTCGTCGGCCTGGCCCGCTCGGACTCCTCGGCCGCCGCCCTGGCCGCCGCCGGCGCGGAGGCGCACCGCGGCTCGCTGGAGGACCTGGCCGGCCTCCGGGCCGCCGCCAGCGCCGCCGACGGCGTCGTGCACACCGCGTTCGTCCACGACTTCACCGACTTCGCCGCCGCCGTGCGCACCGACCTGCGGGCCGTCGAGGCGTTGGGCGAGGCCCTGGTCGGCTCCGGCAGGCCGCTGGTCGTCACGTCCGGCACGACGCTGCTCACCCCCGGCCGGGTCAGCACCGAGGACGACGCCGCCGGCCCGGACTTCCCCCGGGGCCGCGCCGAGGAGGCCACGCTCGGGCTCGCCGGGCGGGGCGTGCGGGCGGTGGTGCTGCGGCTGCCGCCGAGCGTGCACGGCGCGGGCGACACGCGCGGCTTCCTGCCCCGGCTGGTCGGCATCGCCCGGGACAGGGGCTTCTCGGCGTACGTCGCCGACGGCGCGACCCGGTGGGCGGCGGTGCACCGGCTGGATGCCGCCCGCCTGTTCCGCCTCGCGCTGGAGGGCGCGCCGGCCGGCAGCCGGCTGCACGGGGTGGCCGACGAGGCGGTGCCCTTCCGCGCCATCGCCGAGGTCATCGGCCGCCAGCTCGACGTGCCCGTCACCTCGATCGCCGCCGGGCAGGCGGACGAGCACTTCGGCTTCCTCGGCGCCCTCGCCGGGAACGACACGGCGGCCACCAGCGCGCAGACCCGCACGCTGCTCGACTGGCAGCCGACGCATCCCACGCTGCTCGACGACCTCGACGCCGGGCACTACCTCACCTCCTGACGCCCGCCGGTGCACGCCGAGCCGGAACCCCCGACCGCCACGACACGAGACGAGCACGCCCATGGAGATCATCGACGCCCACCTGCACCTGCCCCGCACCCAGCGGCCCTGGGACCACGGCGACGAGTCGTTCCTGGACCTGCAGGGCGAGTTGCTGGTCGCCCAACTGGACGCCGCCGGGGTCGACGTGGCCGTTCTGGTCAGCCACCCGCTGTTCGCCCAAGGGTGGGGTGTGAAGCGGCCGTGGCGCGGCATCCCGACCGGCTCGCCGCGGTGCTGCAGTTGGACGAGACCGCCCGGGACGTCGCCGAGCAGGTGGCGCGGCTCAGGACGAGGCCGGGGATCCTGGGCCTGCGGGTGACGACCACCTGGCCGCCCGGCAACAGCGGGCGTCTCCGCGCGGGCGCGTACGAGACCCTGCTGGCCGCCGCCGAACGCCACCGGGTCCCGGTGTGCCTGCTCGCCACCGGTGACCTTCCCGGCGTGGCGGTCATCGCGCGTGCCCACCCGGCACTGCCGCTGGTCGTCGACCACCTCGGGCTGGCGCAGCCGCCCTACCAGACGCCGGACGACCCGGCCTGGCGCGACCTCGCGCACCTGCTGGCGCTCGCCGAGTTCCCGAATGTCTCGGTCAAGCTCTCGGGCGCACCGACCCTCTCGGCCGCTCCCTACCCGTATCCGGACGTCTGGCCCCACCTGCGGCAGGTGCTCGACGCGTTCGGCGTCGACCGCTGCATGTGGGCCACCGACCAGCACCGCGTCTCCGGACGCCTGCCGGGCCTCGATCCGCTGCCCAGGCACCCCGGCTACCACTCGTACGCCCAGGCCCTGCACTACCTGCTCGACCGGCTCGACCTCTCCCCGGCCGAACAGGCCGCGTTGTTCGGCGGCACGGCCCGCCGGGTCCTGGGCGTGCCCTGATCGCTCACGCGCGGCCCGGTGCAGGAAATGATGTTTGCGGTCACGATCCGCCCCGGGTAGCGTCACCGATCGTGAACACCGGACCGGCATCTCGCCACGCACGGATCGGCGATCCGGTGGAGGGCTGACCGCACGGCGGGTGCCGGCAGGGCACCCTCCAGGCTCGGCACGTGGACCTCCCGGCGGCCTGCGCACCGCAGGTCCCCATCCGTGTCGAGCACCACGAGGTCAGTCGCATGACAGTCACGTTCAACCACACCATCATCGCCGCCCGGGACCGCGAGGAGTCGGCGCGGTTCTTCCGCCAGTTGTTGGAACTGCCGGAAGCGCCGTCCTGGGGCGTGTTCACCAACATCCAGCTCACCGACGGCGTGCTGCTCCAGTTCGCCGAGCCGCCGGTGGAGATCCAGATGCAGCACTACGCGTTCCTGGTCGACGACGACCTGTTCGACCGGGCGTACCGACGGCTGTGCGAGCAGGGCATCGAGCACTGGGCCGATCCGCAGATGCGCCGTCCCGGCGAGACCAACACCGAGCACGGTGGCCGGGGGGTCTACTTCAAGGACCCGGCGGGCCACGCGATCGAGCTGATCACCCGCCCGTACCTGTAACGGACGGGGTCCCTGGCCGGGCGCCCGGAGCGCGGTGCCTGGCCAGGGCGCCAGGGCGGCGACGCCGCCGGATAGCCTACTAATCAGACCGGATATACCGGTGAAGTATGTTGCATGGGCCACTCTTGCTGGTCAGGGGCCTGTGGTCGCACGTAGGTTCCCCTCGTGACCGGCGCCGTCGTACCCCTGACGAGCTGCGCGTACGTCGACAACTGCGACGTCGCCAGCGCGCTGTGTCGCGGCCTGCGGCCCCGCCGCCGGGGCTGACCCGCCACCCGGGCCGGCCGGCCCCCACAGTCGAGGGCCCCGGCCCGCCCGGTCGACCCCCGCGGTCCCATCCGGCCCGCCCCGGTCGCCCCTCGCCACCGAAACGCCCCTGCGCGCCCGCGCGGAACCGGGGCGCGCACCCCTGACACCCCACCGGAGACGATCCACCATGCCCACGTTCCCCCGCCGCAGACTGCTGGCCCTGACGGCCGCCGCCGTCGTCGTAGCCGCCGCCGGCTGCGCCGACAGCGACAGCACCCCGACCTCGGCCGACCGTGCCCTTCGCAAGATCCAGGTCGCGCTCGACTGGACCCCGAACACCAACCACACCGGCTTGTACGTGGCCAAGGCCAAGGGCTTCTTCGCCGCGCACGGCCTCGACGTGGAGATCGTGCAGCCCGGCGACGCCGACGCCTCCTCGCTGGTCGCCGCCGACAAGATCCCGTTCGCCATCGGCTACCAGGAGGCGGTGACCCAGGCCCGCGCCCAGGGCGCGCCGCTGGTGTCGATCGCCGCGATCGTGCAACACAACACCTCCGGGTTCGCCTCGCCCAAGGACCGCGACCTCACCCGCCCCGCCCAGTACGTCGGCAAGACCTACGGCGGCTTCGGCGGCCCGCTCGAGGAGCCGCTGCTGCGTACCATCGTTGCGGCCGACGGCGGTGACCCGAGCCGGATCAAGACGGTCAACGTCGGCGACGCCGACTTCTTCGCGGCGACGAAGAAGGGCATCGACTTCGAGTGGATCTTCTACGGCTGGACCGGCATCGAGGCCGAGCTGCGCGGCGAACCGGTGAACATCCAGTACGTCCGCGACTACGATCCGGCACTGGACTTCTACACCCCGATCCTGATCACCAACGAGAAGCGGATCGCCGGTGACCCGGAACTGGTGAAGGCATTCACCGCCGGCGCCTCCGAGGGCTACACGTACGCGGCGAAGAACGCGGCCGAGTCCGCGCAGATCCTCCTCGACGCCGCCCCGGAACTCGACGCCGACCTGGTCAAGCGCAGCCAGGAGTGGCTCAGCCCGCGCTACCAGGACGACGCCCCCCGCTGGGGCGAGCAGAAGAAGGACGTCTGGACCAACTTCGCGGCCTGGCTGCTCGCACAGAAGGTGCTCGCCACCGAGGTCGACGCGACGAAGGCGTACACCAACGACTTCCTGCCGGCCGGATCATGACCGTGGCCCTGCGACGATGGGCGCCACCGGTGGCGACGCTGGTGGCGCTCGTCGGGGCCTGGCAGCTCTACACCACGCTCTCCGGCATCGACCCGTGGCTGCTGCCCAGCCCCGCCGACCTGTTCGCCGCCGCCGCCGAGCAGCGCACCGCGCTGACCGCGCACACCCTCGCCACCGCGCGGCTGACCCTGCTCGGCTTCGCCGCCGGGGCGGCCACCGGCCTGCTGGTCGCCGTGGTCCTGCACCTGGTGCCGGTGCTGCGGGCCGCGGTGTACCCCCTGCTGGTGGTCAGCCAGAACGTGCCGATCATCGCCATCGCGCCGCTGCTGGTGGTCTGGTTGGGCTTCGGCATCGCCCCGAAGCTCGTGGTGATCGTGCTGGTCTGCTTCTTCCCGGTCGCCGTGGCGACCCTCGACGGGCTGCGCCGGGGCGACCCGGTGATCGCCGACTACCTGCTGATGAGCGGGGCCAACCGGCGGCAGATGTTCACCGCCTTCCAATGGCCCGCCGCGCTGCCGACGATGTTCTCCGGGCTGAAGATCGCCGCCACGTACAGCGTCTTCGGCGCGGTCATCTCCGAGTGGATCGGCAGCGACCAGGGCATCGGCCGCTACATGATCGTGCAGAAGTCGGCGTTCCGCGCCGACCGGATGTTCGTCGCCATCGCCGTCGTCGTCGTCCTGGCGCTGCTCGTCTTCGGGCTGGTCGCGCTCGGCGAACGCCTCGCCGTCCGGGGCCGGCCGACTGCGGGGGAGCGGCCGTGACCGGGTACGCCCTGGAGATCACCGACCTGTCCCACCATTACGGCGACCTCTCCGTCCTGCGGGAGGTGAGCCTGCGGGTACGCCGCGGCGAGTTCGTCTCCGTCGTCGGCCCGTCCGGCAGCGGCAAGAGCACCCTGTTCCACCTGATCGGCGGCCTGGTCACCGCCGAGTCGGGGACGATCCGCGTCGATGGGCAGCCCACCGCCGGCCGGCGGGGACTGGTCGGCTACATGCCGCAGCAGCCCGCCCTGCTGCCCTGGCGCACCGTCGAGGACAACGTGGTGCTCGCCCGGGAACTCGCCGGGGCGTCCCGGCGGGCCACCCGCGCCGTCGCCCGCCGGTGGCTCGACCGGGTCGGCCTGGGCGGGTTCGCCCGCGGGTACCCGCACCAGCTCTCCGGCGGCATGCAGCAGCGGGTGGCGTTCCTGCGGGCGCTGCTCTCCGGGCACGACCTGATCTGTCTGGACGAGCCGTTCAGCGCGCTCGACGCGATGCTGCGCGCCGAGATGCACCGGTGGCTGCTCGACCTGTGGGAGACCGAGCGCCGCTCGATCCTCTTCGTCACCCACAGCATCGAGGAGGCGCTGCTGCTCTCCGACACCGTCTACGTGCTCACCCGCCGGCCGGCCACGGTCACCGCGCGGGTGGACGTGCCCTTCCCCCGGCCCCGCCGCGACGAGGTCGTCGACGACCCGGAGTTCGTGCGGCTGCGCCGCCGACTGACCGAACTGCTGCGAAAGGAGGCGTCATGACCCGCACCCGACAGGGCGGCGTGGCGACCCGCACCCACCTGCGCGTGATGTTGGAGTACTTCCACCCGTGGCCCAACGCCGCCGGCCTCTACGTGGCCAGCAGCGCCGGCTGGTACCGGGAGGCGGGGCTCGATGTCGAGCTGACCGTCTTCGACGCGCTGCGCGGCGACACCCTGGAGCACCTGCGCCGGGGGGAGGTGCACCTCGGCGTCTTCCCCACCAACCGGCTGCTGGTCCGTCGCGCCGCCGGCCAACCGCTGCACGCCGTCGCCGCGATCAACCACCGGGGCATGGAGA
Organism: Micromonospora haikouensis; assembly: GCF_000876225.1. Lineage (NCBI taxonomy): Bacteria > Bacillati > Actinomycetota > Actinomycetes > Micromonosporales > Micromonosporaceae > Micromonospora > Micromonospora haikouensis. Next base: position 162,649 of record NZ_JXSX01000003.1, read on the forward strand.
CCATCCAGACGGTCACCGGGCGCGGCATCGCCCGCCCCCGTGACCTGGTCGGCAAGCGGCTCGCGCTCAACCCGACCCCGCGCGGGGTGGCCATGGTCCGCCACCTCGTCGCCGCCGACGGCGGCGACCCGGACGGCGTCGAACTGGTCGACAGCGGATACCGCGAGCTGAGCGTCGACGACATCGCCGCCGGCCACGTCGACGCCACCTTCGGCGGCTACTGGGCGTGGGACGCGCTGATGGCGGACCTGCCCGGCGAGCGGCGCGTCGTCTGGCCGGTCGACGAGATCGGCGCGCCCCCGTACCACAGCTATCTGCTCGGCACCGGTCCCGCGCTGGACGGCCGCGACGACCTGCTCGCCACCTTCCTGGAGGTGACCGCGCGGGGCTACCGGGCGGCCACCGACGACCCGGAGCAGACCCTCGCGGTGCTCGACCGGGTGATCCCCTACTTTCCGCGCGCCCTGCTGGCCCGCTCCCTGGAGCTGATCGCGCCGACGTGGTGGCACGAGGGTCGCTGGGGGACGGTGCGCGCCGAGCTGATGGAGCCGTACACCGGCTGGTTGGCGGCCAACGGCATCCTGCCCGCCGGGTTCGACTGGCGCGACGCGTACCGGCCGGTGGGTCCGGTGGGGGTGCCGCGGTGAGCGTCCTGGTGTCGGCGGCGGAACTGCGGGAACGCCTGGCGACCCTACCCCGGCCGGTGGTGCTCGACGCCACCGTCGAGCTGCCCGCCGCCGCCCACGACGGTGACCACCGGGCCGCCTCCGGCCACGCCGGCTGGCTCCGGGAGCACCTTCCCGGCTCCCGGCACGCCGACCTGCTCGTCGAGCTGAGCGACCCGGCGGCGCCGTACCACTTCGCCCGGCCCACACCGGCGGCGCTGGCCGCCGCGCTGGCCCGGCTCGGCGTCGTCGACGGCGTACCGGTGGTGGTCTACGACACCGCAGGCGGCATCTGGGCGGCCCGGCTGTGGTGGCTGCTCGACTGGATCGGCGTGCCGGCACAGGTGCTCGACGGCGGCCTGGCGGTCTGGCGGGCCGCCGGCCATCCGGTGGCCACCGGCGCGGACGGGCCCGACGCCGGTGCCGCCGTCCCCGCCGCCGGGCGGCTCACGCCCCGGGTCCGGTCGGGCCGCTGGGTCGAGCGCGACGACCTGCGACGCTGGCTGGCCGGCGACGCCGACGCCACGGTGGTCTGCGCGCTCGGCGCGGACGCCTACCGGGGCGACGTGCCGACCCGCTACACCCGGCGCGGCCACCTCCCCGGCAGCGGCAACCTGCCGGCCCGCGCGCTGGTCGGCCCCGATGGCCGCTACCTGCCCGGACCCGAGCTGCGCGCCGCGCTCGGCGACCTGCTGGCCGACCCCCGGCCGGTCTGGCTCTACTGCGGCGGCGGCATCTCCGCCGCCGCCCTGGGCGTCGCGCTGGCGGCGGCCGGCCGCGCCGACGTCGCCCTCTACGACGGCTCCCTCGAAGAGTGGTCCGCCGACCCGGCCCTGCCGCTGACCCGGGGCGACGAGCCGGCCGCCCGGCTCGACCCGGACACCCGCGCGCTGCTCGACCGACCCGAGTTCGCGGTGCTGTCCACCACCGAACCGGACGGTCGCGCGCAGCTGTCCGTCATGTGGGTCGGCCGCGACGGCGACCACCTCGTCATGGCCACCAAGGACGGCCGGCGCAAGGTCCGCAACATCCGCCGCGATCCCCGGGTCACCGTCCTGGTCTACGACCGGGCCCGGCCCACCCGCTACGTCGAGATCCGGGGCCGCGCCACCGTCACCGACGAGGACGCCCACGCCCTCATCGACGAGCTGGCCCGCAGCTACACCGGTGCCGCCCACGTCACCGGCACGCCGGAGCAGGAAGCCGGCCGGGTGGTCCTGCGGATCACCCCCGACCGGGTACGGCGGCACTCGTGACCGCCGCCGACCAGGTCGCCGCCTGGGCCCGGGGCCGGCCGCCGCGCGCCGGACGCACCCGGGTGCTCGCCGTCGAGGGCCGATCCGGGGCGGGCAAGAGCGACCTCGCCACCGCCGTCGCCGACCGGCTCGGGGCGGAGCTGCTGCGGCTGGACGACCTCTACCCGGGCTGGGACGGGCTGCTCGCCGGCGTGACGGCGGCCCACGACTGGGTGTTGGAGCCGTTGTCGCGCGACGCGCCCGCCCGCTGGCGGCGCTGGGACTGGGCGACCGGCCGGTACGCCGAGTGGCACCCGGTCGGCGACCGGGACTGGCTGGTCGTCGAGGGGGTGGGCAGCGGCGCGCGGCAGCTGGCCCCGTACCTGAGCGGGGTGGTCTGGGTCGACGCCCCCACCGCGCTGCGCCGGGCCCGCGCGCTGGCCCGCGACGGCGACACCTACGCCCCGCACTGGTCCCGCTGGGCGGCCCAGGAGGACGCCTACTACGCGGCCGACGACGTGCGCGGCCGGGCCGACCTCGTCGTCGACACCTCCCCGGGCCGGGTCGTCGACACCTCCCCGGGCTCCATCATCGGCACCTCGTCCGAAAGGGCATCAGCATGACCGAGCGACGGATCCGACTCAACGGGCTGCGCCAGTCCACGGTGGGCCACACCGCGATCGGGCTGTGGCGGCACCCGGACAGCCAGGCGCATCGCTACCGCGACCTCGACTACTGGCTCGACACCGCGCGGATCCTGGAGCGGGGGCGGTTCGACGCGCTCTTCGTCGCCGACGCGCTCGGCCCGCTCGACGTCTACCAGGGGCGCGTCGACGCGGCGCTGCGCGACGGCATCCAGACCCCCACCGACGACCCGCTGCTGGCGATCAGTGCGATGGCCGCCGTCACCCGGCACCTCGGCTTCGCGGTCACCGTCTCCACCACCTACGAGCAACCGTACGCGTTCGCCCGGAAGATGACCACCCTCGACCACCTGACCGGCGGTCGGATCGGCTGGAACATCGTGACGTCCGCGCTGGACAGCGCCGCCCGCAACCTCGGCCTGGTCACCCAGCTGCCGCACGACGAGCGGTACGCGATGGCCGAGGAGTTCATGGAGGCGGTCTACCGGCTGTGGGAGTCGAGCTGGGCCGACGACGCGGTGGTCCGCGACGCCGCGTCGGGAATCTTCGTCGACCCGGCGAGGGTGCGCCCCGTCGGCCACGAGGGCACCTGGTACCGGGTGCCGGACATCGCCCTGGCCGAACCGGGCGTGCAGCGCACCCCCGTGCTCTACCAGGCGGGCACCTCCCCGGCGGGGCGGGCGTTCGCCGGGCGGCACGCCGAAGGGGTGTTCCTCTCGGCGTACCTGCCGTCGATGGCCCGGCGGCTGGTGTCCGGGGTGCGCGAGCAGGCCGTGGCGGCCGGCAGGGACCCGGCGTCGGTGCGGTTCTTCGCCATCGCCACCGTGATCGTCGCCGACACCGACGACGAGGCCCGCGCCAAGCTCGCCGACTACCAGCGGTACGCCAGCGTGGAGGGGGCGCTGGCGCGGTGGAGCGCGCTGATGCACATCGACCTGTCCGCGCTGGACCTGGACCGGCCCCTGGAGTACGTCGACACCGACGGCATCCGGGGCATGGTGGAGCTGTTCACCACCCTGGACCCGAGCCGCACCTGGACGCCCCGGGCGATCGCGGAGTTCGTCGGGGTGGGCGGCGGCGGCCCGGTCATCGTCGGCAGCCCGGCGACCGTCGCCGACGAGCTGGAACGCTGGATGGACGAGGCCGACATCGACGGTTTCAACATCGCCGACCCGGTCCCGCCGGTGACCTTCCGCGACTTCGTCGACCTGGTCGTGCCCGAGTTGCAGCGCCGGGGCAGGGTGTGGCGCGAGTACGCCGGCGACACCCTGCGGGAGAGCTTCCACGGCCCCGGGGTGACCCGGGTGCGCGACGACCATCCGGCGGCCACCCACCGCTGGACGACCGCCTGAGCCGTCCCGCCCCCTGCGCGGTTCCATGGCCTCTGCCGAACGGCTGAGCCGGCGGGGGATTCTCCGTCCCCGGAGGGAGGCGGTCGGCCGGGCGCCGGTGCGAGGGTGGCACCTGCCGGCGGACGCATCGGCTCCGCCGCCATCGTGACGACGAGGAGTGCCCCCGTGCGCCGTACCCTGTCCGCGAGCCCGTGGCGTGTCCTGCCCGGGAGCCTGCTGCTCGGTCCGGTCCTGCTGCTGGCCTCCGCCTGCGCGGACACCGGCCCGCTGGAGGTGCGGTACGAGCTGACCGGCGAGCCCGGCGTCACCGTCGGCCCCGTGATCGTGGTGCCGGCGGAGGGCGGCGACGGGACGGCGACCCAGCGGACCACCCAGGAGACCGGGCCGGTGCCGTGGCAGGCGACCCTGGTCGTCGAACGCGGCGAGACGACCCTGGAAGCGACGCCGTCGCGGGGCGCGCTGACCTGCCGCATCGTGGTCGAGGGGCGGGAGGCGGCCAGGGTGACCGGCGTCCCGGGCCAGCCGGTGACGTGCTCGGCGCCGGTCGGCGAATGACCGTGCCCGCCACGTGAGGTGGCACGTCGCCCCGACCGCCCCGCCGTCAGCCGACGAGGCGGCGTTCCCAGGCCCAGGCGGCGATCTCCACCCGGTTGCGGGCGTCCAGCTTCGCCTGCACGCTGCCGAGGTGCGTCTTGACCGTGCCGACGGAGATGAACAGCTTCGCGGCGATCTCCGCGTTGGTCGCGCCCCGCGCCACCAGCCGCACCACGTCCAGCTCCCGGGGTGACAGCCCCGCCGGGTCGGGGCGCGCGGGCTCCGGCGGATTGAGGTGCCGCAGCAGCCGTACGGTGATCGACGGGCTGATCAGGGCGTCGCCGGACACGGCGGCCCGGACCGCCTCCACCAGCAGGGCGGGGCCGGAGTCCTTGAGCAGGAACCCGCACGCGCCGTTGCGCAGCGCGGCGTGCACGTACTCGTCGAGGTCGAACGTGGTCACCACGACCACCCGCACCGGGTCCACGACGCCGGGGCCGGCGAGCCGGCGCAGCGCGTCCAGCCCGTTCAGCCTCGGCATGCGGATGTCCAGCAGCACGACGTCGGGGCGCAGCCGGCGGGTCAGCTCGACCGCCTCCACGCCGTCGCCGGCCTCGCCGACCAGCTCCATGTCCGGCTGCGCTCCGATGATCATCCCGAACCCGGTGCGCACCATCGCCTGGTCGTCGGCCACCAGCACCCGGATCACCGGCCGCCCTCCCCGCCCGCGAGCCCCCGAGCCGCCGGGCCGGAAAGGCCCCGCCCGGCAGAGGACCCGCCGACCAGCGGCAGCGCCGCGTCGACCACCCATCCTCCGTCGACGCCGGGGCCGGCCCGCAGCCGCCCGCCGAGCGCGCCCACCCGCTCGGTCAGCCCGGTCAGCCCGTATCCCGGCCGGCCGCCGCGCTGCCCCCGCCCGTCGTCGGCCACCCGCACCGACAACCACTGCGGCGTACGGCTGACCAGCACGTCCACCCGCCGCGCCCCGGTGGCGTGCCGCCGGACGTTCGTCAGCGCCTCCATCACCACCCGGTACGCCGACGTGGTCACCTCGACCGGCAGGTCCCCGAGCGGCCCGTCGGTGTGCAGGTGGGCCGGGACCGGGCCGGCGGCGGTGAACGCCGCGACCAGCTCCGCCAGGTCGACCACCCCGGCCAGGGGCGTCACCGGCGCGTCGGGCGGCCCGTCCTGGCCGCGCAGCACCCCGATCATGCGGCGCATCGCCGTCATGGTCTCCGCGCCGGCCCGCTCGATCTGCTCCAGCGCGGCGACGGCCCGCTGCGGGTCGCGCCCCGCGACGTACCGGGCGCCCTGGGCCTGCACCACGATCCCGGTGACGTGGTGGGCGACGAAGTCGTGCAGGTCCCGGGCGAACTCGGCGCGCTGCTCCGCGCGTACCGCCGCGACCCGGCGCTCCCGGGCGGTCTCCGCCAGCCGCAGGTACATGCCGGCGGCGGCGGCCCCCGCCGCGAGCAGCGCGTAGGCCATGCCGATGATCAGGTAGGTGCTGCCGGCCCCGGCGCGCAGCGGCAGCGCGGCGACGGCGAGGCCGGTCGCGGCCACGGCGGCCAGGGCCGGCAGCGGGGCGGCCCGCCGCGCCAGCACGAAGACCATCCCGAGCAGCCCCGCCGACTCCGCCAGCCCCCACAGGTGGTCCGCCCCCCGCACCGGCACCCGGCCGTCCAGGCCGCCGGTCTCGCGCAGGAGGGCGTACGCCGCCGTCGTCGCCAGCGACCAGGCCGCCACCGCGCCGCCGGCCGCCGCCAGCCGGCGCGAGCCCTGCCGGTGGGCGGGCAACCACACCGCCGCCGTGGCGACCGCCAGCGCGACCTGCGCCAGCGCGGCCGGCACGGCGAGCAGGCCGGCGACGGGGAAGATCCGGCCGCCGACGACGTCGACGAGGCCGAGCAGCGCCATGCCGGCCAGGGCGGCGGCCTGCCCGGCCCGCCGCCACCCGCCGCTGAGGGTTCCGGTCATCGCCCCCACCGTAGCCACCCGGCCGGCCCGCCGGATCTGCCGAAAGTCGGAGGCGGCGGGCGCGGACCCGACCCCGGACGGATGCGCCGACGGCCCGCGCGCCGGGAGGCTCTGCGGCGTCCCGGTGACCGGCACCGGAGGTGGAGGAGACATGACGACGCACCATCCCGACCCCACGGCGGCCGTCGCGGCGGTCGACCTGGTCAAGGTGTACGGCAGGGGAGCCACGGCGGTACGCGCCCTCGACGGCGTGACGGTGGGCTTCCGCCGCGCCGCGTTCACGGCGATCATGGGCCCGTCCGGCTCCGGCAAGTCCACCCTCATGCACTGCCTGGCCGGGCTCGACACGGCCACCTCCGGGCAGGTGCTGCTCGGCGGCACCGACCTCGGCCGGCAGTCCGACCGGGTGCTGACCCGGGTCCGCCGGGAGCGCATCGGGTTCGTCTTCCAGTCGTTCAACCTGCTGCCCCAGCTCACCGCCGCGCAGAACGTCACCCTGCCGCTGGACCTCGCCGGGCGCGGCGTCGACCGGGAGTTCCTCGACCACGTGGTGGACGCGCTCGGCATCGGCGACCGGCTGGCGCACCGCCCCAGCGAGCTGTCCGGGGGCCAGCAGCAGCGGGCCGCCCTCGCCCGGGCCCTGGTGTCCCGCCCCGAGGTCGTCTTCGCCGACGAGCCGACGGGCAACCTCGACTCCCGCGCCGGTGCCGAGGTGCTCGGCCTGCTGCGCGACTGCGTGCGTACCCTCGGGCAGACCGTCGTCATGGTGACCCACGACCCGGTCGCCGCCGCGTACGCCGACCGGGTGGTGCTGCTCGCGGACGGCCGGGTCGCCGGCGACCTGGCCGAGCCCGACCGGGGCGCGGTCACCGCCGCCCTGCACGGCCTGGCGGCGGCCCGGTGAGCCGGCGCGCCGTGCTGCTGCGCGCGCAGCTCGTCGAGGCGGCCCGCCGCCCCGCCCGGACGCTGCTGACGGGCCTGGCCGTGATCGTCGCGGCGTTCGTCGTGTTCGGCACCGTGCTGGCCTACCAGGTCACCGAGCGGACCGTGCTCGCCGGTTTCAGCGGGACCCCGGCGGCGGCCGACCTGGTCGTCACCGGCGGCGACGGGGTCTCCCTGCGGACGCTGGACGCGGCCCGCCGGCTGCCCGGCGTCGCCGAGGCGGTGGGCCGCACGGACGCCTTCCACGAGTTCGCCGACGACCCGGGCGCGGGCCTGTCCGTGTACGCCGACCCCGGCTCCGGGCCGCTCGCCACGGTCCGCGTCGTGCAGGGGCGGTACCCGGCCGCGGCGGGTGAACTGGCCGTCACCCGGCGCACCGTCGACCGGCTCGGGCTGGGCGTCGGCGAGACCCTGCGGCTGGCGGGCGCGGCGCCGGACCGGCCGGTCGCGGTGACCGTCGTCGGCGTGGTCGACGCCCCGGACGACCCGGGGGAGACCGGCTACACCACGGAGGCGTTCGCCGCCCGCCTCGGCGGCTCCGACCAGCTCCGGCAGGTCGAGGTGCGGCTCGCCCCCGGCGTCGACCCCGACGTCGTGTCCGCCGCGCTGGCCCGCGCCGCGTCGGCCCCCGGCCCGTCGGCTTCCGGCCCGTCGGCCCCCGGTGCGTCGGCCGCCCCGTCCGAGCGCGCCGGTGCCGGCCTCGTCGTCCGCGCCGGGTCGGAGGTCCGCCGCGCGGAGGCCGACCAGGTCAGCGAGCGCGTCCAGGACCTCTTCGCCCTCGTCACGATGTTCGTGGCGATCGCCGTCGTGGCGGCGGTGCTGGTCGCCACCTCCACGTTCCGGATCGTCTTCGCCCAGCGGATGCGGCAGCTCGCCCTGCTGCGCGCCGTCGGGGCGCCCCGCGCCGGGCTGTTCCGGGCGCTGGTCGTCGAGGGGGCCGGCACCGGCCTCGTCGCGGGCCTGGCCGGCGTGCTGGCCGCGTACGGCGTCGGGCACGGGCTGCCGCCGGTGCTGCGGGGGTTCGGCCTCGCCGTGGCCTCGCCCGGCCACCCGGTCGCGGCGGCGGTCGCCGTGGCGCTCGGCGCGGCCCTGGTCACGGCGCTGGCGGTGCTCGCCCCGGCGGTCACCGCCGCCCGGGTCGCCCCGCTGGAGGCGCTGCGCGCGGCCAGCACCACGGCCGGCCGGCGCGGCGTCGGCCGGCTGCGCGCTGCGGCGGGACTCCTGCTCGCCGTGGGCGCGGTGCTGGTGGCGCTGCTGGTGGCGAGCCGGCTGCCCGGCCCCGACACCGAGAACTACGATCCGGCGAACCCGCTGCTGACGATCGTGGCGTCCGGCGCGCTCGCGTACGCCGCGCTGGTGGCCCTCGGGCCGCTGCTCGTGCGCCCGGTGCTGGCGGTCGTCGGCTGGCCGCTGCGCCGCCTCGGCCCGCTCGGCCGGCTGGCCGTCGGCGGGGTCGGCGGGGCGCCCCGCCGGGCGGCGGCGGTCAGCGTCGTCGTCGCGCTCGGGGTCACCCTGGTCGCGGGCGCGCTCGTCGGCAGCGCCTCGCTCGGGACGCTGCTCAAGCAGGAACTCGCCGGCATGGCGCCGGCCGACGTCGCCGTCACCGCCCGGGGCGACGGGCCGCTGCCGGCCGGGCTCGTGCAGCGCGTCCGGGGCATCGGCGAGCTGGACCGGGTGGTGCCGTACCGCAGCAGCCCCGACGTGCGCGTCGCCGGCGCGGAGGTCGACGGGCTCTCCGCCACCGACCTGGACCTGCGCGCGCTGGCCACCTGGTCGGACTTCGGCGCGAGCGCCGGCCGACTCACCGACGCCGGCCCGGGGCGGGTGGTGCTGCTGCGGTTCCTCGCCGAACAGGCGGGCGTGCGGCCGGGCGGTGAGGTGACCGTCACCCGGGGCGACCGGTCGGTGCGGCTGCGGGTGGCCGCGACCATGGCGAACACCCCGGTCGGCGCGGGCCTGCTGGTCGACCCGGCGGACCTGGACCGGCTCGGCGTGCCGGCCGGCCCGACCGGGCTGCTGGCCGACGTGGCGGGCGACGACGACCGGGCCCGGACGGCGGCGGTGCGGGCCCTGCGTGCGGCCGGCGGTCAGCAGGTGGGCATCGTGGTGACCGCCGACGACCGCGACGAGCTGGACGGCCGGCTCGACGCGCTGCTGGGGGTGCTGCTGTCCCTGCTCGGCCTGACCGTGGTCGTCGCCGTGGTCGGCGTCGGCACCACCACGGCCCTGTCCGTGGTGGAACGCACCCGGGAGTCCGGCCTGCTGCGGGCCGTCGGGATGTCGCGTCGCCGCCTCGGGGCGATGCTGACGGTCGAGGCGGGCCTGTACGGCGTCCTCGGCGCGGCCCTCGGCCTGCTGCTGGCGTGGCCGTACTCGTGGCTGACCGTCGCGGCGCTCGGCCAGGACGCGCCCGTCGAGTTCCCGGCCGGGCAGCTCGCCGGGGTCGTGCTGGCCCTCACGGTGGCGACGGCGCTCGCCGGGCTGCTGCCGGCGCGCCGGGCGGCCCGGGTGAGCCCGGTGGTCGCCCTGGGCGCGGGCGACTGACCCCGCCCGGTCGGGCCGGGCGGTGGGCCATCGTCGCCGGCGCAACCCCGCCGTCAGTAGGCGAGCTCGACCGGGCGGCCGAGCAGCTGGCTGCCGTTGTTGCCCAGCCAGCCCTCGGCCGCCGCCGCGTGCTGCGAGAACGTGTGGATGTCCCGGAAGCGGCGCTGCACGGGCGAGGAGTCCCGCGCCGCGCCGCCCCCGGTCGCCCGGTAGCAGGCGTCCACGGCGGCGGCGGTGACCTCGGTGACCCAGGGCAGGCTGGCCGAGATGCGCGGCTGCAACGCGGCGAACGCGGCCGGCCCGCCGCCGTGCGCCGCCCGGAACAGGTCGTCGGCCAGCGACCGCAGCAGCGCCCGGGCCGCCCGGACGTGCAGGTCGGCCCGGCCCAGCCGCTCCCGGAAGGCCGGCGAGTCGGCCAGCGACTGCCGGGCGTAGAGCCGCCGCCGGCCCCCGTCGAGCAGGGTGACCGTGTCGTCCAGGGCGCCCTGGGCGATCCCGACGGCCACCGCGCCCAGGTGCAGGACGAACTGGGCCAGCGGCGCGACGAAACCCGGCCCCGGCACGCACGGGACGCCGGTGAACAGGTCGAAGCTCCGCTCGACCGGGCAGTAGACGGCGTCGACCCGCACGTCGTGGCTGCCGGTGCCGCGCAGCCCGAGGGCGTGCCAGGTGTCCTCCACGGTCACCTGCCCGGCCGGGAGCAGCATCGAGCGGACCTCCACCGGCTGGCCGGCCGGGCCGGGCAGCGGCTGACCGTCGCCGGTGAGCACGCAGTTGCCGAAGATCCAGTCGGCGTGCCGGGACCCGCTGGCGAACGCCCACCGCCCGGTCACCTGGAAACCGCCGTCGGCCAGCTCCGCCCGCCCCTGCGGGGCGAAGCCGCCGGCCACCACGACGTCTGGGCCGTGGGCGTACAGCTTGTCGAACTGGTCGCGGGGCAGCATCGCCAGCAGGTGCGGGGTCTCCGCGCCGATCATCACCGTCCAGCCCGTGGACCCGTCCGCGCGGGCCAGCGCCTCCAGCACCGCCAGGCCGGTGTGCGGGTCGGCGTCGTACCCGCCGTGGCTGCGCGGCACGAACATCCGGAAACAGCCGGCGGCCCGCAGCCGGTCGAGCAGGTCGACGGGCAGCCCCCGGGCCGCCTCGATCTCCTCCGCCCGCCGGGCCAGCTCCGGGGCCAGCTCCCGCACGGCGCCGATCAAGCGAATCCGGTCCTGGTCGTCCACTGCCGCCTCCTGGTCACACCTGGCACGCGACGTCCCTGCGACGCCACGGCACAGACGGTCCGTCGCCCGGCGTCCCGGCGGGAAGGGACAGCGGTACCGGCGGGCCGGGCCCGCGGCGCGCGGCGGAAGTTCCCGACCGACCGGGACGGCACGCACCAGGCGGCCGGGACACCGGGACCGGGATGCTCGACGGGCCGGGGCCGTCGCCCGCACCGCGACCCGCCGGCCCACGCCCACGAGCCGTCAGCCCGGAGGTCTCCGTGTCCGTCAGCGCCCACCCCGTCCCCGCCGGCCGGCGGGCGACTGTCGCGGGACCGACATCCGCCCTGGAGCAACGGGCCATCGGCAACCGACGACGCGGCTGACAGGATCACGTCATGCTGGCCGACCCGCCGCCGCGTGCCCGCCCCGTCCCGAGCACCGGCGACGACCACCGCCGCCCGGTCGCCGCCCGGGCCGTCGCCGTCGCCTGCGCACTGCTGTTCACCGGCACCGCGCTGTGTTGGGCGCTGGCCCACCGCCCGTGGGGGCTGACCCAGCTCTACTTCCTCGTCGACTTCACCGACTGCGCCGTCTACGGGACGGTGGCCTGGCTGGTCCTGCTGCGCCGCGGGCACCCGGTCGCGTGGCTGCTGGCCGTGACCGGGATCGGCGGCGGGGTCTCCGCCCTGGGCGCGCAGTACGCCGACCTGCTGCGGGTGCACCCCGGGCTGCCCGAGATCACCTGGCTCACCTCGGCCCGGCACTGGGGCTGGGCGCCGGGCATGCTGTCGCTGATCGTGGTGCTGCCGTGGCTGGTGCGGGAGGGGCGGCTGCCGGTGCCGGCGCGGGTGGCGGTGACGGCGGGCGCGGCGGTCGTGGCCGCCTTCGAACTGTGCCAGCTCACCTGGCCGGGCCCGGGGGCCACCGGCTCCGACGTGCCGCTGCCGATCCGCAGCGCCGGCTGGGCGACGCTGGTCGAGCTGGTCCTGCCCGTGCTCGCCGCCCTGGTGCCGGTGCTCGGGCTGATCGCCGCCGGTGGGCTGCTGTGGCGGCGGCGGGTCGCGTCGACCACCGAACGGGTCGGACTGGGCTGGCTCGCCGTGGGCACGGCGCTGCTCGCGGTGAGCTTCGCCCCGGTGGCGCTGCCCGCCGACCGGGCGCACCTGGTGCCGCCCTGGCTGCCCCCGACGGGCATGCTGGCCGCCCAGGCGTTCTTCCCGGCCGCCGTGCTGGCCGTCGTGCTGCGGCAGCGGCTGTGGGGGATCGAGATCGCCGTCCGCCGTACCCTGGTCTGGTTCCTGCTGACGTTCCTGCTGGTCGCCGCGTACGTCGTCGGGGTGACCACCCTGGACGCCCTGCTCCCGGCCAGCCGGGCGGTGCCCGGGGTGCTGGTCACGGCCCTCGTCGCCGCCGCCGTGCAGCCGGGCCGCTGGTGGGTGCAGCGGCGGGTGGACCGGCTCATCCACGGTGCCGCCGCCGAGCCGCTCGGGGTGGTCCGGGGCGTGGGGGACCGGATCAGCGCCAGCGAGGACCCGGCCGACGTGCTGACCGGGGTGGCGCGGAGCCTCACCGACTCGCTGCGGCTGGGCGCGTGCGGCATCGAGGTGGACGGCCCGGAGCCCTGCACCGCCCACTGCGCCTCGACCGGGCCGGTGGGTGAGCCGCTGGTGCTGCCGCTGCGGCGGGGCGAACGGGAGGTCGGGCGGCTCACCGCGTGGGCGCGGGCCGGCGAGCGGCTCGACGGGCGTACCCGATCGGCGTTGGTCGACCTGGCCCCCGTGGTCGCCTCGGCGGCCAGCCTCGTCGCCACCAGCCGGGCACTGGTGGCCTCGCGGTCCCGGCTGGCCGAGGCCCGCGACTCGGAACGCCGCAAGCTGCGCCGGGACCTCCACGACGGGCTCGGCCCCACCCTCGCCGGGGTGGCGCTCGGCCTCCAGGCGGCCCGCAACCTGCTCGGCGTCGACCCGGCTGCCGCCGGCCGGCTGCTGGACCGGCTGCGCGACGAGACGGACCAGGGCGTCGAGCAGGTCCGTGACCTGGCCCGTGGCCTGCTGCCGCCGGTCCTCGGCGAGCGCGGGCTGGCCCCCGCCCTGCACGAGCTGGCCGGGCGGTACGACGGCTCGGGGCTGGTCGTGCAGGTGGACGCCCCGCCGCTGCCGCTGCCCGAGCCGGTGGCCACCGCCGTGTACGGCATCGTCGCCGAGGCCGTCCGCAACGCCCAACGGCACTCGGGCGCGTCGGTCTGCACGGTGCTGGTCGAGCGCGACGCCGACGGGCTCGCCGTGCGGGTCGCCGACGCCGGGCGGGGCATCGGGGCGGGCATCCCGGCCGGGGTCGGCATGCTCTCGATGCGGGAGCGGGCCGAGGGGATCGGCGGGGTGTGCGCGGTCGGGCCGGGGCCGGACGGCGGGACGGTCGTCAGCGTGCGCGTGCCCGCCGACAGGCTCCCGCCGCCCCCGCCGTTCCCGCCGCTCCCGGCCGGGACCCCGGCCGACGGTGCCCGGCCGGTGGGTGCTGAGCGGCCGGTGGGAGCTGCGGTGGGTGCTGAGCGGCCGGTGGACGCGGCGCGTTTGGAGGGCGGTCTGCTGCCGGTGGGCGCTGCGCGCGTGGAGGGCGGTCTGCTGCCGGTCGGCGTTGTGCCGCCGGTGGGGGTCGCGTCGGGCGGGTCGGAGGTGACCGTTCGTGGGCGGTGACGAGGCGGCGATCCGGGTGGCGGTCGTCGACGACCATCCCGTGTTCCGGCTCGGCATGACGGCGCTGCTGGCGTCCACACCCGGGCTGGAGGTCGTCGGCGAGGCCGCGGACGCCGACGAGGCCGTCCGGGTCGCCGACCTCACCCGCCCGCAGGTGATCATCATGGATCTCCACCTCGGCGGCGGCCGGTCCGGGGTGGAGGCCACCCGCGAGATCGTCGGCCGGCACCCGGGGATCGGGGTGCTGGTGGTGACGATGCTGGACGACGACGACTCCGTCTTCGCCGCGCTGCGCGCCGGAGCACGGGGCTACCTGCTCAAGGGCGCCGCGCCGGGCGAGGTGGACCGCGCCGTCCGGGCGGTGGCCAACGGGGAGGTGCTGCTCGGGCCGGTGGTGGCGAGCCGGGCGATCGGCTTCCTGGCCGGGGGGCGGGCGAGCGGCCCGGCGCCCTTCCCCGAGCTGACCGACCGGGAGCGCGAGGTGCTCGACCTGGTCGCCCAGGGGCTGAGCAACCTCGTCATCGCTCGCCGGCTGACCCTGAGCCCGAAGACCGTCCGCAACCACCTGTCCAACGTGCTCGGCAAGCTCCAGGTCGCCGACCGCAGCCAGGCCATCCGGCGGGCCCGCGAGGCCGGCCTCGGCCAGCCCTGACCCGCCCGCCCGGCGTGGGTGGCGCGGGCGGGCCCCTAGCGGGCGTCGCGGGGCGGGCAGCCCGGGGCGTGCGGAGGGTGCCCCTTCGCTACCGGAGGCATTGCCGAGGGGCCCTGCCCTGCACCTCCCTATGCTCGGGGAATGGAACTGCGGATCTTCACCGAACCCCAGCAGGGCGCCAGCTACGACCAGCTGCTCGCCGTGGCCCGCTGCGCCGAGGACGCCGGCTACGGCGCGTTCTTCCGTTCCGACCACTACCTGAAGATGGGCTCGGTCAGCGGCGACCCCGGCCCCACCGACGCCTGGACCACCCTCGCCGGGCTGGCCCGGGACACCTCCCGGATCCGGCTCGGCACGCTGATGACGGCCGCCACCTTCCGGTTCCCCGGGCCCCTCGCGATCACCGTCGCGCAGGTCGACCAGATGAGCGGCGGACGGGTGGAGCTGGGCATCGGCGCCGGCTGGTTCGCCGAGGAGCACAGCGCGTACGGCATCCCGTTCCCGCCGCTGGGGGAGCGGTTCGACCGGCTGGAGGAGCAGCTCGCCGTCATCACCGGGCTCTGGGAGACCCCGGCCGGTGAGACCTTCGACTTCGCCGGACGCTACTACCCGGTGCAGGGCTCGCCGGCCCTGCCCAAGCCGGTGCAGCAGCCGCGCCCGCCGATCCTGCTCGGCGGGAAGGGGCCGAAGCGTACGCCCCGCCTCGCGGCCCGCTACGCCGACGAGTTCAACCTGCCGTTCGTCTCGATCGAGGAGACGGCCGCGCAGTTCGAGCGGGTCCGCGCCGCGTGCGCGGAGATCGGCCGGGACCCGGCCGGGATGAACTGGTCCAACGCCCTGGTGCTGTGCTGCGGGCGGGACGAGGCGGAGGTGCGCAGGCGGGCCGAGGCGATCGGGCGGGAGCCGGCCGAGCTGCGCGAGAACGGCCTCGCCGGCACCCCCGCCGAGGTCGTCGACAGGATCGGCCGGTACGCCGAGACCGGCAGCGGCCGGATCTACCTCCAGGTCCTCGACCTGGCCGACCTGGATCACGTCGAGCTGGTCGCCGCCGAGGTGATGCCCCAGCTCTGACGGCCGCCACCGGGCGGGACCGGCCACCGGGGCGGGAGGTCCAGCCATCCGGGGGCCCGCCGCCTGGGCGAGTTCGCCGGATTCGCTGACACCGGGGCCCCGCTGGTGGAACCTGCGAGGGGAGCTTCGGGCGGAGGTGGGGGCGCGTGGGCCGCAGGCAGGTCGGGCTGCTCGTCCTCACCGGCCTGTTCCCCACCGTCGAGGCCATCGTGCTGGTGGCGATGGGCTTCGTGGCGGCCGAAGGGCTCGCGCCGCAGACCGGCGCCGTCTGGCCGTACGACACCTACCACGACCTGCGGTGGATGTTCGTCTACCACCAGTCGTGGCCCGAGTTCCTGACGACGTTCTGGCTGGTGGTGCTGGCCCGCACCGGCTACCACGTCCTCATGGTGCGGCTGGCGTGGCCGGACGGGATGCCGATGCCGTCGGTGCGCCGGATGCTCCGGCGGGCGTTCATCCTCGCCGTGGTGGTCACGGTCGTCGTCTCGCCGTGGGCGGTGATCTCGGTCGCCGCGTCGGTGGTGGCGCTGTCCTGGGTGCTGCTCGCGTCGCTGCTGCCGATGTTCCTGATCGCCCCGTTCATGCAGCGGGCCGCCATGGTTGATCCGTGGTGGCGGGGCCTGCCGTCGATCCGGCTGGTCGGCTGGTCGCTGCTGAACCTGGTGGCGCTCACGGTGGCCGGCGCGGTGGCGTGGAGCGTGCCGAGCTGGTGGACGGTGCCGGTTTCCGCCGTGGCGGGCGTGGTGAACGGGCTGCTGTGGATCCGGATCCTCCGGGTGGCCCTGCTCGCGCCGCCGCCGAGGTGGGCCCGGGTGCCCGTGACGCCGTTCGTGGTGCTGGTCGCGTTCGCCGTGCCGGTGCTGATCCCGTTGGCGGTGGACGCGGTGCCGGCCAGCCTGCGGGCCGAGCAGGTGCTGCTCGACCAGCCGCTGCCACCGGAGATCACCCAGGCGGTGGTCGTGCTGGCGGGCTACGGCTCCGCGTACGGGGGCGAGCAGCCGCGCGACCCGAGGGTCCAGTGGTTCTCCTACCGAGGGCTGGGCCCCGACGGCGAGCCCCGGCCCTACGGGCCGACGGACACCACGATCTCGATGGCCGACAGCGTGCGGCTGCTCGCCGACCAGGTGGACCGGCTGCACCGGCAAACCGGCCGGAAGGTGGCCCTCGTCGGGGAGAGCGAGGGGGCGCTCGTGGCCCGCACCTACCTCGCCCAACGGCCCCACCCGGCGGTCGACGCGCTGGCCATGTTCAGCCCGCTGATCGGGGCCGGCCGGGCCTACTATCCGCCGCCCGGCGAGCGCCGGGGATGGGGGCTGGTCACCGGCTGGTACCTGCGGGCCCTCTACGAACCCGTTCGACTCAGCGGCGGGCCCGGCAACGGCCCGGACGAGCCGTTCATCCGCTCGCTGCTCGACGACGCGCCGTTCTACCGCAACCGGTTCATGTGCCCGGTGCCCGGCGTGCGGATGGTGGCCTTCCTGCCGTACACGACGGCCGCCGAGGCGCCGCCCGGCGACTACACCGGCATCCCGGTCTTCCAGACCATCGGCGTGCACGGTGGCCTGCTCGACCGGACGCAGGTCCGGGACAACCTGGTCGCCTTCCTCGCTGGCGAGCCGGTGCAGCGGACCCGGGCCGAGTACACGCTGATCCAGCGGCTCACCGCCGCCTGGCAGGCGCCGCCGCTGGACATCTCGGCCAATCCGGCGTGGGCAGACGTGCGGGAACCGGACCCGGCGTTCACCGGCCGGGTCTGCGTGCCCGGCCGCTGACCGATCTGCGTGTCCGGCCGCTGACCGACAGGAGCGCCGGGCGGGGCGGGCCGCCGCGGGTCCGCGCGGGTCACAGCGGCGGCGGGCCGCACACCTTCCAGCCGCCGTCCTGCTTCTTGAGGTGGAACTGCACCTCCCTGCTCGGGAGGCCCGGGTAGGTGATCTCGGCGGTCACGACGTACTGCGTGGGGGCATCGCTGCTCCGCTTAACGGCGAGGTCGGTGATGCGGAATCCGGTCGGGTCGACGATCGCGCTGGCGGTGGCGTCCCAGTCCGCCCGGGACCGCCCGCGCTGTTCGGCCGCGCAGAGCAGGTCGTACGCCGTGCCGTTGTCGCCCCGCACGGCGGCGCCGAGGTACGCCTCACCGGCGGCGCGCATGCCCGGCTCGTCCGCCTTGTCCTTGCGCTGGAGATAGAAGCCGCTGATCGGCGTGCCGCAGCAGACGAGCGCGACGACGACGAAGAGCGTGATCTCGAATCCCCGGGTGGACATGTTCGCCTTGTCGGCCATGCCGTGAGGGTAGGGACGGCCGGCAACGCCCCGGTGCCGGGCGGCGAAGGCGGCGGTGGCGCTGCCCCTCAGCCCGTCGGGCGCGGGTCGCGGACGACGGTGTCGAGGCGGCCGTCCCGGTCGCTGTCCAGGTAGGTGATGTCCGGCACACCGTCGCCGTCGAGGTCGAACTGCACCACGTCGGCGATGCCGTCGCCGTCGAGGTCGGTGACCACCTCGGTCGAGCCGTCCAGGTGGTGGGTGACGATCGAGTGCGACTCGACCGGCGGGCGCGGGGCCGGCCCCGGCGACGGCGCGGGAACCGGCCCGGGTGCCGGCCTCGGCGCGGGCCCGGGTGTGGGCGACGGCGCGGGGTACGCCCCGAAGACCGGGCCGGCCTGCGGGTACGCCCCGAGCGGCGCGTCGTTCTGCGGGTCCGGGCCGACGCCGGTCGGGTCGATCTCCTCCTCGGACGGGTACACGTCACCGCGCAGGGCGGGATCCGGGTAGCTGCTCATGGGCGTATGGTTCCCCGACGACGCCCCGGGCAACCAGTGCCCGGCCCGCCGGTGCCGCCCGGGTGTCGACCCGACGACGCCGAGTGACGGGAGAGGGCACGTGGACGCGACCGACGGGAAGCCAGGCGGGAGCGGGCCGGGCGCCGGCGTGCCGGAGCGCAACTGGGCCGGCAACGTCCGCTACGCGGCGGCGCGGCGGCACCGCCCGACCGGCCTGGACGAGCTGCGTCGACTCGTCGCCGGCAGCGACCGGATCCGGGCGGTCGGCACGGGCCACTCGTTCAACCGGCTCGGCGACACCGCCGGCGACCTGGTCTCGCTGGCCGGGCTGCCGCAGACGGTCGAGGTCGACCGGGAACGGGCGACGGTCACCGTCGCCGCCGCCATGCGCTACGGCGACCTGGCCACCCGGCTGCACGCCGCCGGGTTCGCCCTGCCGACGATGGCGTCGCTGCCGCACATCTCGGTGGCCGGCGCGGTGGCCACCGCCACCCACGGCTCCGGCGACGGGATCGGCAACCTGGCCACCGCCGTCTCGGCGCTGGAGCTGGTCACGGCCGACGGGGAGCTGCTGACCGTACGCCGGGACGAAGGCGGCGACCGGTTCGCCGGGATGGTGGTGGCGCTCGGGGCGTTGGGCGTGGTCACCCGGCTCACCCTGGACGTGGTGCCCGCCTTCGAGGTGCGGCAGTACGTCCGGCTCGGCCTGCCGCGGGCGGCGCTGGACGAGGCGTTCGCGTCGGCGTACAGCGTCAGCCTCTTCACCGACTGGCGCGGCGGGGCCGACTCGCGCGGCGCGGCCGGCCGGATCGACCAGGTGTGGCGCAAGCAGCTCGCCGACGCCCCGCCGCCGCCGGCCGACTGGCTGGGCACCACGGCGGCGACCGGGCCCGTGCACCCGGTGCCGGGCATGCCGGCGCGCAACTGCACCGCCCAGCTCGGCGAGCCGGGGCCGTGGCACGAGCGGCTGCCGCACTTCCGGCTCGGCTTCACCCCGAGCAGCGGCGACGAGCTCCAGTCGGAATACCACCTGCCCCGGGCGGCGGCGGCCGGGGCACTGGCCGCGCTGGACCCGCTGGCGGACCGGATCGCCGCCGTGCTCCAGGTCTGCGAGCTGCGCACGGTCGCCGCCGACGAGCTGTGGCTGAGCCCGCAGTACGGGCGCGACAGCCTCGCCGTGCACTTCACCTGGATCGGCGACGGCGACGCGGTGGCCCCCGTGCTCGCCGAGGTGGAACGGGCGCTCGCCCCGTTCGCGCCCCGGCCGCACTGGGGCAAGGTGTTCACGCTCGACCCGGCGGCGGTCGCCGCCGCGTACCCCCGGTTCGCCGACTTCGCGGCGCTGGCGGGCGAGCTGGACCCGGCGGGGAAGTTCCGCACCGACCTGCTGGACCGCTACCTGCCCCGCTGACGGGCCGGCGGCCGGCGGGGCGGGCCCGGGCATAACCCCGTGACAGGAGCGCGACGGGATTGGCCCGGCCCGGCCGCTGCGGGAAAAAATGATGCATGTCGATTTATCCTGGCGTGCTGTCCGCCCCCCGTGTGCCCGGCCGCTCCCGGCCGGCAGCGCCCCGTCGCCCGTGGCGCGTGGTCGCCGCGCTGGCCACGACCCTCGCCCTGGCCGTCGCCGGCCCGACCCCCGCCCACGCCGCCAACCCCTACGAACGCGGCCCCGACCCCACGGTGGCGAGCATCGAGGCGACCACCGGCCCGTTCGCCACCGCCCAGCTCACCGTCGCCCGCTCCGCGGTGACCGGCTTCGGCGGCGCGACCGTGTGGTATCCGACGAGCACCGCCGAGGGCACCTTCGGCGCGGTCGCCATCGCGCCCGGCTTCACCAACACCCAGTCCGCCGTGGCCTGGCTCGGCCCCCGCCTCGCCTCCCAGGGCTTCGTCGTGGCCACCATCGACACCCTCTCGGTGTACGACCAGCCGGCGAGCCGGGGCACCCAGCTCCTCGCGGCCCTGGACTACCTGGTCGGCACCAGCGCCGTGCGCAGCCGCATCGACCGCAACCGGCTCGCCGTCATGGGCTACTCCATGGGCGGCGGGGGCACCCTCGCGGCGGCGAACACCCGGCCCTCCCTCCAGGCGGCGATCCCGCTGACCGGCTGGCACACCACCAAGAACTGGTCCGGCGTACGCGTGCCGACCCTCGTCGTCGGCGCCGAGAACGACACGACGGCCCCCGTCGCTTCGCACTCCGAGCCGTTCTACACCAGCCTGCCGGCCAGCCTCGACAAGGCGTACCTGGAGCTGAACGCCGCCACCCACTCCGCGCCCACCTCGCCGAACGTGACCATCGCGAAGTACAGCATCTCCTGGCTCAAGCGGTTCGTCGACGACGACACCCGCTACGAGCAGTTCCTCTGCCCCGCCCCGCGCGGCAGCGCGATCGAGGAGTACCGCGACACCTGCCCGCACTCCTGACCCGCCCCGCCCAGCGTGGCCGGTCGGCGGGGTGTCACCTCGGCGCCTGCGTCACCTGGACGTCTGCGCCTGCTGGTCGCGGAGGCTGCCGCGCTGCACCGCTCGGCTGATGTCGCTGGGCGAGACGATGCCGACCAGCCGCCCGCCGGCCACCACCAGCGCCCGGCCGTCGGCGCACTCGCTGAGCCGGGGCAGCAGGTCGGTGAGCTGCTCGTCCGGGTCGGCCAGCACGAGCTGGTCGGCCCGGCAGGCCACCTCGGCCAGCGTGGTCGCCGACCGGCGGTCGGCCGGGATGCCGCGTACCCGGTCGAGGGTGACCAGGCCGACCGGCCGACCCTCGTCGGTCAGCGGCAACGCCGAGTGCCGGTACGCGAAGAGGTAGTGGTCGACGAAGTCGGCCACGGTCATGTCGCCCGACGCGGTCTGCGGCTGCGGGGTCATCACGTCGGCGACCCGCACCCCGCGCAACGCGCTGCCCATCCGGGCCTGCCGCTCCTCCATCCCGGCCGCCCCGATCAGGAACCAGCCGATCAGCGCCAGCCACAGCCCGCCGACCCCGGCCCCGCGCAGGAACTGCCACAGGCCCAGCGCGATCAGCAGCGCGCCGAGGACCCAGCCCGCGCGGGCCGCCACCACCGACGCCCGCGTCCGGTCGCCGGTGGCCTTCCACACGGCGGCCCGCAGCAGCCGGCCCCCGTCCAGCGGGGCGGCGGGCAACACGTTGAAGACCGCCAGCAGAATGTTGATGCCGGCCAGCCAGGCCAGCGCGCCGAGCAGCAGCCCGTGCACCCCGGCCAGGGCGAGCAGCGCCGCGACCCCGCCGAAGACCACGCCGATGATCAGGCTGACGAGCGGCCCGACGCCGGCGATGCGCAGCTCCGCCCCCGGGTCGCGGGCCTCCCCGCGCAGCTCGGCCACCCCGCCGAACAGCCACAGGGTGATCCCGGAGACCTCCAGCCCGTTGCGCTTGGCGACCACGGCGTGCGACACCTCGTGGGCGAGCAGCCCGAGGAAGAAGACCACGGCCGCGCTCAGCCCCGCCAGCACGTACGCCCAGGTCGGCCGGTCCGGGTACGACCGGGGGAACTGGCTGCCCGCCAGCCCCCAGGCGATCAGCCCGAAGATGACCAGGACGCTCCAGTTGACCCCGACGGGTACGCCCGCGATCCGGCCGATCCGGAAACTCGCCCTCATCTGCCCGTCATACCCCGCGAAACGCGGCCCATGCCAGGGCCGATGGTCCCTCGGCGGGCCGCCGCCGGGGGTTGACCCGGCCGGGAATAGTGGCAAAGGTGACGAGGCTGATCGACGAGGATGACGACCCGTACCGCTGGCTGGAGGACCTGGACGGCCCGGACGCCGCCGGCTGGGCGCGCGACCGCAACGCCGAGACCATGGCCGCCCTCACCGGCGGCGACCGGTTCGCCGCCCTGCGGGCCGAGATCCGCGAGGTGCTCGACGCCGACGACCGCGTCCCCTACCCGACCTGGCGCGGCGACCACCTCTACTACAACTTCTGGATCGACGCGGCCCACCCCCGGGGGATCTGGCGCCGCACCACGCTCGACGAGTACCGCCGGCCCGAGCCGCAGTGGGACGTCCTGCTCGACATCGACGCGCTGGCCGCGCAGGAGGGCGAGAACTGGATCTGGCAGGGGGCGACGGTGCTGCGCCCCGGGCACGACCGCTGCCTGGTCAGCCTCTCCCGGGGCGGCTCCGACGCCACCGTCGTGCGCGAGTTCGACCTGGTCCGCCGGGCCTTCGTCGCCGACGGCTTCACCCTCGACGAGGCCAAGAGCGACGTCACCTGGGTCGACGCCGACCACATCCTCGTCGCCACCGACTTCGGGCCCGGCTCGCTGACCACCTCCGGCTACCCCCGCACGGTCCGCCGGTGGCGACGGGGCACGCCACTGCCGTCCGCCGAGGTCGTCTTCGCCGGCCAGGTCGACGACGTCTCCGCGTACGCCTCGCACGACCCCACGCCCGGGTTCGAGCGCACCTTCGTGGGCCGCCGCCTCGACTTCTTCCGCTCGGAGTCGTACCTGCTGACGCCCGCCGGGGAGCGGGTACGCATCGACGTGCCGTCCGACGCCCACTGGGACGCACACCGGGAGTGGCTGGTGATCGGCCTGCGCTCGCCGTGGACGGTCGACGGCGTGGCGGGTGTCGACGGCGGCGGGGGCGTCACCTTCCCCGCAGGCGCGCTGCTGGCGGCCCCGTTCGACGCGTTCCTCGCCGGTGCGCGGGAGCTGACGACGCTGTTCACCCCGGACGAGCGCACCGCGCTGAGCTACCACGGGTGGACCCGTGGCCACCTGATCCTGGCCACCCTCGCCGACGTGCGCAGCAGACTGGAGGTGCTCACCCCCGGCGTCCCCGGCGCTCCCGGCTCGGCGGGGCACTGGCGGCGGGAGCCGCTCGCCGGCGTGCCGGAGTTCGAGCACACCCGGCTGGTCGACACCGACCCGGACGTCGGCGACGCGTACCTGCTGGCCTCCGAGGGGTTCCGGCAGCCGGCGACGCTGCGGCTCGGGCAGGTCGGCGGCCCGGTCGAGACGCTCAAGCGGGCGCCGGCGTTCTTCGACGCCGCCCGCCTGACCGAACGCCAGCACTTCGCCACCTCCGCCGACGGGACCCGGGTCCCGTACTTCCTGGTGGGCGACCCCGACGCGGCAGGCGGGCCGACCCTGCTCACCGGGTACGGCGGCTTCGAGGTCCCCGAGCTGCCGCACTACAGCGGCATCGTCGGCCGGGGCTGGCTGGCCCGGGGCGGCAGCTACGTGGTGGCGAACATCCGGGGCGGCGGCGAGTACGGCCCCGCGTGGCACCGGGCCGCGCTGCGGGAGAACCGACCGAGGGCGTACGAGGACTTCGCCGCCGTCGCCGCCGACCTGGTGGCCCGGGGCATCACCACCCCCGCGCGCCTCGGCATGGAGGGCGGCAGCAACGGCGGCCTGCTGGCGGGCGTGATGCTCACCCGCTACCCGGAGCTGTTCGGCGCGGTCGTCGCGCACGTGCCGCTGCTGGACATGCGCCGCTACCACAAGCTGCTCGCCGGGGCGTCCTGGATGGCCGAGTACGGCGACCCGGACGACCCCGCCGACTGGGCCTACCTGCGCGACTACTCGCCGTACCACAACGTCGACCGCGACCGGCCGTACCCGCCGACGCTGCTCGTCACCTCCACCCGCGACGACCGGGTGCACCCCGGGCACGCCCGCAAGATGGCCGCCCGGCTGCGCGAACGCGGGCACGAGGTGGCGTACTACGAGAACGTGGAGGGCGGGCACGGCGCGGCGGCGAACAACGCGCAGCGGGCGTTCGTGTGGGCCCTGACCCTGGAGTTCCTCTGGCGGCATCTGGGCGGGCCGGCATAGCTTCGCCCTGCTTCTGCCCGGCCGGCTGGCGTCTTCGCTGTGGGGGTGCCGTCGGTTCAGCCATGATCGTCTGTCGTTTCCAGAGACGACACGCCGCCGCCCGTCTCCATAATCAGCAGACGATCATGACTGGGCGTGTCCCCGGTGTTGTGTGTCCTGGAACGGTGCGTCTTGCCGGCGGGAGAGGGAGGGCGGGCAGATGCGGCATCCGGAGGAGGCGATCCGGCCGGTGTCCCACCCCGTCCGGGGCAGGACACCACGCGCGGTTGTCGTCTAGCGGGCCTCGATGAAGATGTCGGTCACGTGGCTCGGGCTCTTGCAGGACGAGTAGGCGGTGTGGGTGCCGCCGTCGGACCAGCCGTACCAGCCCGAGTTGGTCGAACCGGCGTAGTAGCACCAGGTGACGACCCGCCACTCTCCCCGCCCGGTGCAGGTTCCCCACGCGGTGTTCGCGTTGTTGTAGCCCTTGGTGCACTTGGTCGGATCGACCGCCAAGGCGGGCGCGGCGAGAGCGAGCGCCCCCGTCAGCAGGCCCGCGAAGGCGGCTGTGGCGACGCGGACGTGTCCGCGCTTGGGGTTCAACATGCTGTCCTCCGGAGATCATCGACCGGGGCGGGTGCCGCGGTGATGCCATCTCCGCACGCCGCAGCGTTGTTCAGGCCCGACGACGGACTACCAGGGCCGGCGACGGTCTATCGGCGGCACCGCCGGCAGGCCGGGGCATCGGGTGCAGCCGTCCCGGCGAGAGCAGCAAGGGCAGCGAGATCAGCGGGGCGTGCAGATCGGCAGTCCCATGCCGCCCCGGTACCGTGCTTCGACGTACACCTCCGACAGGTATCCCGTCCGCCCGTCGTGCAGGACGACCTCGTACCAGATGTTGGAGGCCACCCCATTCGGGTTCGTCTCGATGCCCTCGCTGGTGAGATCCCGGTTGGTGATCTTGTCGCCGACGACCTGGCAGCGCGCCACCAGGACCGCGCCGCTCCAGACCTCGGTGCCGGGCACCTTGCAACCCCGCTTGGCGCAGAACGGCGCCGGCCTACCGGACAGGTAGGCCGGCGTGGTGTCCTCGGCGAGGCCGGATGGCCCGATCGCCACCTTGTTCTGTACGACGAGCGCGGCAGGAGCGCCGGCCGACGGCGCGGCCGGTGCCTGGTTGCCCCCTCCCTCGGAGCTGCGGGACCCGAGGGCCAACGGCACTGACAGCAGGAGTACGCCCAGCGGGACCACGGCAAGGAGGGCCCAGCGGAGCCGACGGCGGATCGCCGGCCGTCCGGCGACCAGGGGCGGCGCATCGTCAGGAAGATCGGCGACGGTAGCTGCCGCGCCACTGCGTGACGGCGGCTCTGCCGGCCGTATCGCCTCCTGCGCCGTCTCCCACCTCACCCGCCACTGACGGACATCGCCGCCGCATGCCCTGACGAACGCCTCGACCGTCTCCCAGGTGGGCAGATGATCGCCGCCGGCAGCTTCGGCCAGGGCGGTTCTGGACCGGCCCGACGCGCGCGACATCTGGAGGTACTTCGGCGAGCCTGCTCCTTCGCGGAGCTGTCGAAGCTCTGCGGCAAACGACTGGATGGGGCCCGCTTCAGGGTCTATCTGGCGTTCGGGACGAGGCACCATGACTCCAGGTCACTGCAACATCACGACCGGTGCGCAACTGCGCCGATCGATAGTAGTCGCTGACAGTCGCAGCGCGCCATCGCCCCGACTGACGTAGTGCGGCAGGTTCACACCTATAGGACACAGGGGCACCCCGCATACGCGCGGAGCAGGTCGTGGAGCTGAACCCGCACAACGGGCCGGGCAGGATCACCCCCGTATGCGCGGGGAGCAGCGTGCGGGCCAAGCCTCGGTGGTCGACAGCACGGGATCACCCCCGCATGCGCGGGGAACAGATCAGGCGAGCGTGGCGGGCGCGGTGGTGGCAGGGATCACCCCCGCGTGCGCGGGGAACAGCGCGGCTTCCGTACCTCCGTCATGATCTCCCCCGGATCACCCCCGCGTGCGCGGGGAACAGTGGTCTGCACGTCACACCGCCCTCGTGCGGGCCGGATCACCCCCGCGTGCGCGGGGAACAGGTCGCCCGGCTTCGAGTTGAACAGGGCCATGCCGGATCACCCCCGCGTGCGCGGGGAACAGAAGATCCGCGAGTTCGTCGCCGACGTGAAGGAAGGATCACCCCCGCGTGCGCGGGGAACAGCTCGGATGCCGTCCAGGCGGGGGGCCAACCGGCGGGATCACCCCCGCGTGCGCGGGGAACAGGCGTCCAGGGCGTCGAGCCGTGCAAGCGCGGCGGGATCACCCCCGCGTGCGCGGGGAACAGGGTCGCCGGGTCGCGCTCGGCGGCGTCCAGGCGGGATCACCCCCGCGTGCGCGGGGAACAGTCCGTGTCCACGATCAGCGTTCCCGCGTCCCCGGGATCACCCCCGCGTGCGCGGGGAACAGCAGATCACCCCGCAGAAGGCGTCCGCGTGGGTGGGATCACCCCCGCGTGCGCGGGGAACAGGTGCGGGTGTGGTCGCGGCCGGCGCCCTGGGCGGGATCACCCCCGCGTGCGCGGGGAACAGAGGTCCCAGTCGAGCTGGGTGAGGGCCGCCTGGGGATCACCCCCGCGTGCGCGGGGAACAGGGACCCAGCATCGCCGACCCGACCGGGCTGACGGGATCACCCCCGCGTGCGCGGGGAACAGGACACGACCAGCCCAGAGGAGACCGGCCCGCAGGGATCACCCCCGCGTGCGCGGGGAACAGTCGGGGGCGGCTCCGCGAGCCCGCATCGACTACGGATCACCCCCGCGTGCGCGGGGAACAGAGCAATGCGACAAGATGCGCAATCACCCACCCCGGATCACCCCCGCGTGCGCGGGGAACAGGGTGAACTCACGACCTACATGCGGGCCGACTACGGATCACCCCCGCGTGCGCGGGGAACAGATCTCCAACGGCAGGTACAGGATGAACGCCGAGGGATCACCCCCGCGTGCGCGGGGAACAGACGCTGCCGGCCCCGTGCTCCCGGACCGCCTTGGGATCACCCCCGCGTGCGCGGGGAACAGGTCTGGAGCGCGTACCCCGTCGTCCAGAACTTGGGATCACCCCCGCGTGCGCGGGGAACAGCGAGGGCCAGCCCGGCGACGCTGATCCCGATGGGGATCACCCCCGCGTGCGCGGGGAACAGTCCGTCCTCCGACGCGGGGGTGATGACGGCGGGGGATCACCCCCGCGTGCGCGGGGAACAGCTGAACGGGCCCTGGACTACGGACCCCGCCGACGGATCACCCCCGCGTGCGCGGGGAACAGCTGATGCAGCTCATCCACGTGTGGTCGCTGCGGGGATCACCCCCGCGTGCGCGGGGAACAGACTTCCTGACCTGGGGCGCTATAGATCAACTAGGCGGATTTCATTCACTTTGCTGGCCAAGATCACATCCTGAGTGGTGGCTGGGCGTCCAGGCTAGGTGGTGAACAGCCTACGAGTTGACCGGCATCTTCGGTGGGCAGGAGAGGAACCGTGGCGCAGCCTCCTTCCAGTTTCAGCGGCCAGGTGGCTGGGCCTTGACGTCCTCGATGAAGGCGGCCCAGGACGACGGGGTGAAGGTCAGCACCGGCCCGGCCACGTCCTTGCTGTCGCGTAGCCCGACGACGCCCGGGAGGTTGTCGGCGACCTCGACGCAGTTGCCGCCGTTGTTGCTTCGGGTCGACTTGCGCCAGACGGCACCGGTCAGGTCAGGCATGAGAGTACTCCTCTGCGGCTTGCTGGATCAGGCTCTGGGATCGGGACTCGTTGAGGGCGCGGCTGGCCATGTCGGCCCAGATGGTGTTGTAGGCGGCTGTCTCGTGCGGCTTGTCGAGATAGATCGCTCCGGTTGCGGCTTCCAGGTAGGCCACCGGTGGTTCCACCTCCTTGCCATGCTCGTCCCGTGGAAACTCCAAGATCGAGAAAGCTCCGGACATTGCCCCGGCATGCAATCCGGCAGAAAAAGTAAGCACCTGCACGGTCACGTTGGGTAGCTGGGTGGCCTTCAGGATCTGATGGAGTTGTTCGGCCATGATCGTTGTGTTGCCGACCGGGCGGCGTAACACGGCCTCGTTGATTATCACGCTCAGTAGCGGCGGGGAGAACCGGGTGAGGAGGGTTTGGCGCTCGGTCCTGAGCTGGATGGCCCGCCGCTGCTCCTCAGTGGCCTCCGCATCGATCGCGCCACCGGGCATCCGGAAGACCTGCTCCGCGTAGGCGGGAGTCTGTAGCAGCCCGGGGACCAGCTCCGCCTCGTACTGCCGGATGTGCGAAGCCCCGGCCTCCAGTCCGATGTAGAGCTGGAACCAGCGCGGCAGGCCGGAACCGATGTAGTCGTGCCACCAGTTCTTGTTCTCCCGGGTGGCCGCCGTCATCGCGAGAAGCAGCTCACTGTCCTCGGCGGACGCGCCGTAGAGGTCGAGCATCTGTTGCACGTCGGCCTGCCGGAAGCGGACGTGCTCCGGCTGCTGCCCTGGCAGGTGCGGGAGCGGCGGTTCCGTTCGGCCCCGCTCGGTCGGCGCGGGTTCGACCCGCAGGAGGTGCGGGAGTTCCTGGAGCGGGTCGCCGTCGAGTTGGCCGCCGCGCACGAGGCGCTCGCGCAGAGCCGCCGGGAGGCCAGCGAGGTCAAGCTCGCGCTGTGCCGGTTGCGGTCCGAGGCGGCGCATGCCCGCAACGAGCGGGGGTGGGGCCGGTGAGCGAGCGGTTCGTGATCCACCTGCCGGTGGTCGCCAACGACCTGCTCTCCGCCCAGCGGTTGGCCCGGGTGGTGGCGCACTGGACGCACGTGCTGCCGCAGACCGAGCCCGGGGGGCGCGACCGTGTCGCGGGAGGACGACCAGAACGTACGACACTGGGTCTTCTGCGACCGGTTCATGGATGGTGGCCGGCGGTGCCTGCTGCGGCCCGACCACGACGGCGCGTGTTCCCGCCGGCCGAGGCGGCGGTGAGCGTGCGGCGGCGGCCGGCAGCCGTCGCGGCGTCGGATCAGGCTGTCGGAGGCGGGGTGGGCAGGGCGTCCACGACGAGCACGACGCTGCCCGGCCGCACCTCGTCGAGCAGCTGGCGCTGGCCGCTGCGGGTCAGCCGGATGCAGCCGTTGGTGACGTCCTCGCCGAGGGTGTCGTCGTCCTGCCAGGCGTGCAGGCCGATGTGCGCGCCGGCCAGGCCCGGTGGGATGGCGTCCGGGTCGTCGGGGATCGCGCCGAGGGCGAAGACGTCGACGCCGCCGTACACGGGCTCGGGTGGGGGCGTGCGGCCGAGGACGAAGGTGCGGCCCAGCGGGGTCTCCTGGCCGCGCATGCCGAGGCTGACCTGCCACGATCGTTTGGCGTGCCCGTCGCGGTACCAGGTGAGCCGGTGCGGCCGGCGCTCCACCACGATCTGGTCGCGCAGCGGCACGGTGGCCCAGTCGCCGTCGGGCGGCAGCCAGGCGATCCGCCGGGTGGCCGAGGGCAGCAGCACGGCCGTCCAGCCGGTGCGGCGTTCGACGATCGGCACGGTCACCTCGACGCCGTTGATGGTGGGGGCGAGGAAGGCCAGCGGCCGGCCGCCGGGCGCGTCGTAGGCGGCGACCTTGCGGGTCGGCGTCAGCCCCTCCGTGAGCGGGGTGGCATCGGACGGGCGCGGGTCGGCGGGGAAGCCGGCGGGCGCCGGGTCGTAGGTGACGACCGGCAGGGTGGCCGGCGCGGGCGCGGCGGCGGGCACCGGCTCGCCGGTGGGCGTTGCCTCCGTGGCGGGCGCGGTGGGGGCGGCGGGCGGCGGGGCGACCCGCGCCGGCTCCGGGGTGAGCGCCCGGGCCGTGACCAGCCCGGTCGCCAACAACAGGGGTACGCCGAGCGCGGCGGCCAGCCAGCCCAGCCCCCATCGCGACACAATCCGGTCAAACAGCACAAAAGCACTGTAGGCGGTGGGTGGCCGGTGGCGGGGGTGATTGCAGGGGGCCCCTCCTATACGGAAAGCGTTAAGAAGGGGCCCTTCCTTGCACCTCAGCTCAGCTTGGCGGCGGTGTGGATGGCGATCGCGTCGTGGGCCGGGACGTTCGCCGTGAACCAGCCGTTCGCGTCCACCGTGATCACCGGGCCGCTGCACGTGCCGCCCGTGAAGTCGCCGTGGATCACGTCGCAGTACCGGCCGGCGGGCAGCCCGGTGTAGTACGAGCGCCCGGTGACCGCCCCGTCCTCGTCGTTCATCGTGAGGTAGCCCTTGCCGGCGCGGCTGAACGCGATGTGGTTGTTGCCGTTGTCGTACCAGTTGGTGACGCCCGCGCCCTGGGTGGCGTTGGCGAAGCCGACCATGTTGGCGACGACCCGCCAGCGGTGCTCGCACTCCCAGCCCGAGTAGCAGGTGGTGTTCAGGGTCTTGTTGTTGGCGTCGGAGGGCGGGCCGGCGTCCCGGTTGCTGAAGGTGTAGCTGGACATGACCGTGGGGGAGCCGTACGGCCAGGCCAGCATGAAGGCGTTGGCCAGCGCGTAGATGCCGCCGTCGCGGTAGGTGAGCACCCCGCCGACGTCGCGCTGGGTGTCGTGGTTGTCGACGAAGACCGCCGCCGAGCCGCTGGGCAGGTGGCCCCACCCCTCGCCGAAGTTCTTCAGGTACGCGAGCTTCTCGCTGCGGAACACCCGGGCGAGGTCCTTGCCGTACCGGAACTCGTGCACGTCGCCGTTGCCGGTGTACTCGGTCGGCTGGATCGGCTCGCCCGCGCCGTAGATGACCTCCTGCACGATGTACGCCGAGCGGGACAGCCTGCCCTTGATGGCGGCGATGTCGGCGGCCGGCATGTGCTTGCTGGCGTCGAGGCGGAACCCGTCGACGCCGAGGGAGAGCAGGTCGTTGAGGTACCCGGCGATCTTCGACCGGACGTAGTCGGACTCGGTGGCGAGGTCCGACAGGTTGACCAGCTCGCAGTTCTGCACCTCGTACCGGTCGTTGTAGTTGGCGATGTCGTCGCCGCCGTTGCGCCCGCAGTGGTGGAAGTCCTGGGTCTGGTAGATCCCGGGGTAGTCGTAGTGGCCGTAGGAGGAGCCGGCCCAGCCGGTGCCGCCGGCGTCCTGGCCGGACATGTGGTTGACGACGGCGTCGACGATCACCTTGACGCCGGCGGCGTGACAGGTGTTCACCATGGACTGGAACTGCGCCCGGGTGCCCTTGCGGGACTCGATGCGGTAGCTGACCGGCTGGTACGCCAGCCACCACTGGTTGCCCCGGACGTGTTCCTGGGGCGGGGAGACCTGCACGTAGCCGTAGCCCTTCGGGCCGAGCACGTTCGTGCACTCGCTGGCCACCGACGGCCAGTTCCACTCGAACAGGTTGGCGATGACCTTCTTCGTGCCGGACGGGGCGGCGGCGGCCGGGGGTGCCGCCACGGCGGTCGGTGCGAGCAGGCCGGCGATCACGCCCAGGGCGAGGACCGCCGAGCGGCATCGACGTCGATGCATCGGGGACTCCTGACGGGGGTCGGGGGAGGGGGTGGTCTGAACTGCTGCTTGCCGGCATCTTGCAGTCAGTGTTGAAATTTTCGGAAAGGTTACAAGCGCGTTGCAGTGGGTGTCAACGGATGGACGGGCGTCGCTGCGCGGGACGCCCTACACGCAGCCCACGCCGGGACGGTTCGACGGTGCCGCAGAAAAACCCGGGAAATTTCGCGACCGGGGCTGATCCGTTGAACCCGGTGCTCCGTACTCGATGGGGGAGCAGGGTCGGCCGGTGGGGGCGCCGCCGCTACACGATCGAGGAGCAGATGGCTCGGGCACAGCAGAACACCAAGGCCACGACCGTCCGTACCACGAGCAGCAGCCGCGGGGTGCGGACCAGGTCCAAGACCTCCATCGCACTGATGGCCGGGTCGGCGCTCGCGATCGTCTGGGCCGGCGTCGAGCTGGCCGGCGCCGGCACGGCGATGTACGCGTACGGCTTCTTCTTCACCGAGTTCTTCGCCGGCGTCGTCGCCCTGGTGTCGCTCAGCCTCACCGTGATGATGGGCCTGCTCGCCACCGACCGGCTCGTGCTGCGCATCCCGCACCGGGTGCTGTTGCAGTCGGCGCACCGGGCCACCGGCATCCTCGGCGTCGCCGGGCTGGTCTTCCACGTCATCACCAAGATCGCCATCGGCCGGGCCGGGCCGACCGACGCCCTCGTGCCGTTCATCGGGGGGCGGGGGCTCTACGTCGGGCTCGGCACGGTGGCGTCGTTCCTCATGGTCAGCGTGCTGTGGACCGGCATCATCCGGGCCCGGTTCGTCGGTGTCGGCCCCAAGTGGTTCTGGCGGGGGCTGCACTCGATGGCGTACCTGTCCTGGCCGTTCGCCCTGTTCCACGGCCTGAACGCGGGCCGGCCGGCGGCGTCCTGGGTGACCCTGAGCTACTTCGCCTGCGTGCTGCTCGTGGTGCTGGCGCTGATGGTCCGGCTCTCGGTGCACCTCGGCAAGCGCAGCCGCGAGCAGCACCAGGCCGCCGCCCTGAACAAGGCGATGGCCGGCAAGTCCACCGAGGACGGCAAGACGACCACGATGCTGCTCGGCAAGATCGGCCGTAAGCGCGACGACGCCGAGGAGAAGCGGGAGAGCCGCCCCGGGCGTACCCGTGCCGCCGGCGGCTGGGCGGAGACCACCGCCACCACCGGCTCCTGGGCGATGCCGACCGGCACCGCCCGCGGGCGACGCGACCCCGAGCGGTTCACCGTGCCGGTGGTGCCCGAGCCGGGCACCCTGCGCGAGCCGGTACGGGCCACCCGTCGCCGCGACGGGGAACTGGACGCCCCGGCCCGCCGCGGCGAGCGCGAGCTGACGTCGGCCGCCCGGCGTACCGCCGAGCCGGCCCCCGACCGGTCGAGCCGGCGGCGACGCGACGCGGACGCCCCCGTCTCCGCCCCCCGCCGCTCGCGCTCCGAGGAGGACGTCGCCCCGGTCTCCAGCCCTCGGCGCTCCCGGCGCGACGAGGACGTCGCCCCCGTCTCGGGGGGCCGCCGCGCCCGCTACGACGAGGACGTCGCCCCGGTCTCCGGCGGTCGCCGCGCCCGTTACGACGAGGACGTGGCCCCCGTCTCGGGCGGTCGCCGCGCCCGCTACGACGAGGACGTCGCCCCGGTCTCCAGCCCCCGCCGCTCCCGCCGCGACGAGGACGTCGCCCCCGTGTCGCCGGGCCGCCGCTCCCGCCGCGACGACGAGGACCTCGTCGCCCGCTACTCCTCGCCGCCGCGGCGCACCGACGAGCCCGAGGAGCCGTGGGACAGCCCGCGCCGTTGGGAGTCCGCGACGCCCGTCTCCGCCGAACCGATCTCCGCCGAACCGATCTCCGCGGCCCCGCGCAGCGGGTCCGGCCGGCACAGCGTCGACGACGAGGTCCCGGAGGAGCCCGACTACTGGCGGCCCCCGGCCCGGTTCGTCGCCGAGGAACTGCCGCCCATGGACGACACCCCGACCCTGGTCGACCTGGCCTCGCGGCGGGCGCTGCGGGCCGCCGGGGACGGCAGGCCGGGCCGACGCAAGCGGGACCGCGACCGGGACCGCGACCGCGAGCGGGCCAACGCCGACGCGATCGACGGCGCGTACTGGGCCGGGCTGCGGGGTGAGGCGAAGTGATGCGCACGACGGTGCCCCCCGTGGCGTGCGTCGGCGAGCCCCGGCTCACCGCCGGCTTCGCCGAGTTCGGCCGCCTCGACCTGATGGCCCACGAGGAGGTGCACGGCCCCATCGGGCCCATGGAACCGGCCAACCTGCTCCGGCTCGCCGAGGCCATCCAGCTCAAGGGCAAGGGCGGGGCGGGCTTCCCGTTCGCCCGC
Source organism: Micromonospora haikouensis (assembly GCF_000876225.1). Taxonomy (NCBI): domain Bacteria; kingdom Bacillati; phylum Actinomycetota; class Actinomycetes; order Micromonosporales; family Micromonosporaceae; genus Micromonospora; species Micromonospora haikouensis. Next base: position 196,551 of record NZ_JXSX01000003.1, read on the forward strand.
AAGCTGCGCGCCGTGCTGGAGTCCTGCGAGCGGCAGGACGCCTCCGCCATGGTCGTGGTCAACGCCACCGAGGGCGAGCCGGCGAGCTGGAAGGACAAGGTGCTGCTCACCCGGGCCCCGCACCTGATCCTCGACGGCGCGGCCCTGGTCGCGTACGCGCTGGACGCCGACGAGATCGTCATCGGCGTCGCCGACGACGACGTGGGCCGGCCGTCGTTGACCGAGGCGCTCCAGGAACGCCGGATGCCGGTGCCCACCAGCATCGTGACCGTGCCGCACCGGTTCATCTCCGGCGAGGGCGGCGCGCTCGTCAACGGCATCAACGGGCTGCCGCACATCCCGCCGGGCACCAAGAAGCGCTCCAGCGACTCCGGCGTCGGCGGCCTGCCCACCCTGCTGTCCAACGCCGAGACGTACGCGCAGCTCGCCGTCGCCGCCCGGCTCGGCCCGTACGAGTACGCGGCCCTGGGCACCGACGACGAACCCGGCACGGTCCTGCTCACGGTGACCGGCGCGGCCAAGCGCCCCGCCGTCGTCGAGTGCGCCGCCGGCACCCCCCTGCGCGACATCCTCGAACTGTGCGAGGTGCCCGACGGGCCGGGCATCCTCATGGGCGGGTACCACGGCAAGTGGATCACCGCCGAGGCCGCGCAGCGGGCCGAGGTGTCCCGCAAGGGCCTCACCGCCGTCGGCGGCACCCTCGGCGCGGGCATCATCGTGCCGCTGGCCCGCGACACCTGCCCCCTCGGCGAGGCCGCCCAGGTGGTCCGCTACCTGGCCGGCGAGTCCGCCGGGCAGTGCGGCCCCTGCAAGATGGGCCTGCCCGACCTGGCCCGCGCCGTCGACCTGGCCGTCTCCGGCAGCGCCCCCGTCGAGATCGTCCGCGCCGCCGCCGGCGACGTGAAGGGCCGCGGCGCGTGCAGCCACCCCGACGGCACGGCCCGGTTCGCCCTCTCCGCCATGGAGGTCTTCGCCGACGACCTGAAACTGCACACCACGGGCGAGGGGTGCGGCAAGCGGACCAAGGGCGTCATGGGCCTGCCCGGCGCCCCCGACGCCGACCCGAGGAAGCTGACCCTGGACTGGTCCCGCTGCGACGGCCACGGGCTCTGCGCCCACGTCGTGCCCGACTTCATCCGGCTGGACGGCAACGGCTACCCCGCCTTCCCCACCACCCCCGTGCCGACCTGGCTGCGGGAGGGCGCCATGAAGGCCGTCAAGGTGTGCCCCGAACTCGCGCTCCGGCTGGTCAAGGCCGAGTAGCGCGCCCCGGGACCGTCGGACACTCCAGCGCCGCCGTGGCGCCCCGTCCTGCGCGGCCCGCTACCGAAGGGAGACGCGGATGCGATTGTTCCGCCGGCCGTCGCGCCGCCGGACCGGCCCGGGTGGACGGTCGCCCCGCCGACGGCGGGCCGGCACAGCCACCGCGCTGGTCGCCGCCCTGTGCACCGCCCTGCTGGGCGCGGCGTCCTGCGCCGTCGACCCCCCGGGACCGCCGGTCGACGCGGCCGCCGCCGCGCCCGCCGGCGCCGACGATCCCACGGCGACCCCGACCGGTACGCCCACCGGCGCGCCGCCGACGCCGGCCGCCCCGGCCCGGGTGCCGGACAGCCTCCGGTTCACCGGCACCACCCTCGACGGGAAGCCGTTCGCCGCCGCCGACCTGGCCGGCAGGCCGGTGGTGCTGTGGTTCTGGGCCCCCTGGTGCGCCACCTGCGCCAGCCAGGCGTGGACGGTCGCCGAGATCGCCCCGCAGTACCGCGACCTGGTGCCGATCGTCGGCGTCGCCGGCCTCGGGCAGCGCAAGGCGATGCGGGACTTCGTGACCGAGTTCGAGCTGGGCGGCACCCTCCAGCTCGACGACGCGGCCGGGAAGCTGTGGCGGCGCTTCGAGGTCGTCGAGCAGAGCACCTTCCTGATCATCGACCGCGACGGGAAGGTGATCCACCAGGGCTTCCTCGACGGGGAGGACCTCACCCGCCGGGTCGCCGCCCTGGCCGCCTGATGGACGCCCCGCTGCTGCTGGCGCTGACCGCCGGGATGCTCGGCGCGGTCAACCCGTGCGGGTTCGCGATGCTGCCCGCGTACCTGTCGATCCTGGTGGCCGGGCCCGGCGACGGACGTGGCGCCGTCGGCCGGGCGCTCACCGCCGCCGCCGGCCTCACCTGCGGGTACGTGCTGGTCTTCGGCGCGTTCGGGCTGGCCTTCGCGCCGCTGGCCGGCTGGCTGCGCCCCCGGCTGCCCTGGCTCACCGTCACCCTCGGGGTGGGCCTGGTGCTGCTCGGCTGTTGGCTGCTCGCCGGGCGGCGGCTGCCCACCCCGCGCCCGCTGGCCCGCGCGCCCCGGCTGACCCGCACGCTGCCGTCGATGGTGCTGTTCGGCGCGGCGTACGCGCTGGCGTCGCTGACCTGCTCCATCGCCCCGTTCCTGGCGATCGTGGCGACCAGCCTCCAGGCCGGCTCGACGCCGCGCGGGCTGGCGCTGTTCGTCGCGTACGCCCTCGGGATGGGTCTCGTGGTGGCCGTGGCCGCCCTCGGCGTGGCGCTGCTGCGCGACCGGGTGGTGGCCCGGCTGCGCGGGGCCGGCCGGTGGGTGCCCCGGCTCAGCGGCCTGGTGCTGCTGGCCGCCGGCGGCTACGTCGCCTGGTACGGCTGGTACGAGGTGCGGCTCGCCGAGGGCCGGCACGACGCGTTCGGCGACCCGGTCGTGGTCGCCGCGGCCCGCGTCCAGCAGGCCCTCGTCGGTGCGCTCGATGCGGCCGGCCCCGCCCTGCTGGCCGTCGCCCTGCTCGCCCTCGCCGCGCTCGGGGCGAGGAGACGGCGGGGGCCGGGTGACCCGACCCCCGCCGACGAGGCGACGGTCAGCGACCCGGCGTGAGCCGGTCCGTGCCGACCCGGTCGCGGAGCACCTCCGGCACCAGCACCGAGCCGTCGGGCTGCTGGAACTGCTCCAGGATCGCCGGGAACAGCCGGCTGGTGGCCAGCGCGGAGCCGTTCAACGTGTGCACGAAGCGGGTCTGCTTGCCGCCCGCCTCCCGGTATCGGATGGCGGCCCGCCGGGCCTGGTAGTCGCCGGCCCAGGACACCGACGACACCTCCTTGTACTTGCCGGTGCTCGGCATCCACACCTCGATGTCGAGGGTCTTCTTCATCGAGGCGCTGGCGTCGCCGGCCGACAGCAGGCTGGTCTGGTGGTGCAGGCCGAGCCGGGCGACCAGGCCCTCCACGTGGGCGACCATCTGCCCCAGCGCGGCGTCGGCCTGCTCGGGCAGCGTGAACTGGAAGATCTCCACCTTGTTGAACTGGTGACCCCGCACGGTGCCGCGCTCGTCGGAGTGCGAACCGGCCGCCTCCCGTCGGTAGCACGGGGTGTACGCGAACCGCTTCAGCGGCAGGGTCGCGGTGTCCAGGATCTCGTCCTGGTAGGCCCCCAGGATCGCCGTCTCCGCCGTGGGCAGCAGGAACTGCCCGCGCGGGGCGGACTCCCGGTCGAGGTGGTAGACGTCGTCGTAGAACTTGGGGAACTGGCCGGCGGCGAAGCCGGCGGTGTCCAGCAGCAGGTGCGGCGGGAGCAGGAAGTCGTAGCCGGCCGTGATGTTCTGGTCGATCAACCAGTTGAGCAGCGCCCACTCCAGCCGGGCCCCCAGGCCCGTGTACATCCAGAAGCCGGAGCCGCCGAGCTTGACGCCCCGCTCGTGGTCGACCAGGCCCAGCAGGCGGCTCAGCTCGACGTGGTCCCGGACCTTCTCGATCGCCGGCGGCTCGCCGAACGTCCGCACGACCCGGTTGGCCTCCTTGCCGCCGGGGACGACGTCGTCGGCGGGCAGGTTCGGCAGCTCGCTCATCCGCTCGCGCAGCCGGGCCTGCACCTCGTCGAGCTGGGACTCCAGCTCGGCGAGCTGCTTGCGCTCGGCCTCCGGGGCGACGCTCTCCGGCGCGGTGCCGGCCCGCTTCGCCGCCGCGTACGCCCGCGCCTCGGCCTTGCGGCGCTGCCGCTCGGCGTCGATCTCCGTGATGAGGGCGCGGCGCTCCTGGTCGAGCCGCTGGATCTCGTCCAGCGCCCGGTTGACCTCGGCGGGATCCAGTCGCTTCGCCAGCGCGGTCGCCACCGCCTCGCGATCCTTCCGGATCAACTCCATGTCGAGCATGCGCTCCGTACGCCTCCGTCCGGGAATCTCAGGTGGGAACCCACCGATGCTACCGTCGCCGCCTCCCCCGCCCGGCCCCGGCCGTGAGCCCACCGGCCGGGACCGTCGCGCCGCGACGCGGTCTCGCCATGTCGGCGACACCGTGGGGTTCCCTGGGGCGGGAAGCCGCGATGTCGCCGACATGGCGCGCTGGCACCGGCGCGGCACCGGCGCGGGCGCGGCGCCAGCGCCGGCGCGGGTTCAGAGCCGGATCGGCATCAGGATGGAGTACGCGTCCGCGTCGTCCGGGCGGCGCACCGCCAGCGGGGCGATCGGCCCGTCCAGCTCCAGCAGCAGCTGTCCCCGGTCGCCCGCGTCCAGGGCGTCGAGCAGGTACCGCCCGTTGACGCCGAGCCGCACCGCGTCCGGCGCGGCGTCGGCCAGCGCGGCGTCGTCGAGGACCCGCAGGCCGCCCGCGTCGTCCAGGCCCAGCACGGTCACCGGCACGTCGACGCCCTCGTGCCGCAGGACCCGCGCCGGCGGGCGGCCGGCGACCTGCGCGCGCAGCGCCGGCACGTCCACCGTGATCCGGTACGCCGGCACGCGCGTGCCCAGCAGCCGCTGGTAGTCGGGGAACTCGTCGGGCAGGGCGGCCCCGCCGACCTCCCGGCCGGCGACGGTGACGGTGAGGCCGTCCCCGTCCAGCCGCAGGTGGGCGTCGGCCCCGCCGTCGACGCCCGACAGCTCGCGGACGGCGTCGATGAGGTCCACCGGGGCGAGCAGCCGCCGGGTGGGCCCGTCGACCGCGCCGGGGACCCGGGCCACCGCCATCCGGTGCCGGTCGGTGGCCACCAGGCGTACGCCGTCGGCGGCCACGTCGAACAGGACGCCGGAGAGCACCGGCAGCTCCGGGTCGGTGCCGACCGCGAAGCGGACCGCGTCGATCGCGGCGGCGAGGTCGGCGCGGGACAGGACGAGACGGGTGGACATCTGGTACTCCTCGTGGTCGATCAGGGCTCGGACCCGGGAGAGCTCGCGGCGGGCGTCGGTGAGGCCGTCCTCCAGCCGGCGCAGGTGCGCGTCGAGCAGCCGGCCCACCACGGCCGGCTCGGCCCGGTGCCGCACGGCGGCGGCGATCTCCGCCAGCGGCATCCCGACCCGGCGCAGCGCGGCGACCAGCCGGGCCGGCAGGACCTGGTCGTCGGCGTACCAGCGGTAGCCGGTGACCGGGTCGACCAGCGCGGGCACCAGCACCCCGGAACGGTCGTAGAACCGCAGGGCGCTGACGGTCAGGCCGCTGGCGCGGGCCAGCTCGCCGATGCTGCGCAGTTCGCTCTCCACGCCGAGGATCCTGTGCCCTCCACCATGTCGAGGGTCAAGCCGCCGCACCCTCCAGCGTGCGGAAGGCGATGCCGGCGGCGGTCAGGCGGCGCAGCAGCGCGTCGCCCATCGCGGTCACCGGGGTCACCTGGCCCGCGACGGGCGGCAGGTCGTCGAGGGCCAGGCAGAGGGCGGACTCGGCGAGCATCTTCGCCGTCTCGTCGTACCCGGGGTCGCCGCCGGCCACCTCGGTCACCACCCGCCGGCCGCCGCCGGAGCCGACGAAGCGCACCCGGAACCACGACTTCGCCCGCTGCTCGGCGCTGGGCCCCTGCCCGGAGGCGAGCCGGCCGAGCAGCCAGCGCCGGGCCGGCGGCACCTTCACCAGCCCGGCCAGCCCGGCGAGCCCGACCGCGCCGAGGACGATCGTGGGCAGCCGCCGCACGGCGGCGAAGTGCCGGTAGCGGAAGTCCGGCCCGTACTCCGGCCGGGCCGCCGCCGACCGGCGGACCACCTGCGGGTCGATGGTCGGCAGCGGCACCGCCCACCCGCCCAGCTCCGCCGACCGGCCGACCCTGCCGGGCACGGCCCGGACCCGGCGGCCCGGCGGGCGCGGCTCGACGGCCCGCCGCTCCTTCGCCGCCCGGCCCGCCTCGGCGGCCCGGGACAACGCGGTGAGCGCCGAATGGTACGTGCCGGCGGAGAACCGGCCGCCCGCCCGGACGAACCCGTCCACGGTGACCGGCCCGTCGGCCGGCAGTTGCGTGACCGTGTACCAGACGCCCAGGTCGTGCGGGATCGAGTCGAAGCCGCAGGCGTGCACGAGGCGGGCCCCGGTGCGTACGGCCTCGGCGTGGTGCCGCACGTACATGGTGTCGACGAACTCCGGCTCGCCGGTGATGTCGAGGTAGTCGGTGCCGGCCCGCGCGCACGCGGCGACCAGCGGCTCCCCGTGGTGCACGTACGGCCCGACGGTGCTGGCCACGACGCGGGCGTCCGCAGCGACCCGGCGCAGCGACTCCGGGTCGGTGACGTCGGCGGTGAGCAGCGGCAGCCCGGCCAGGGCCGGGTCGACGCCGGCGAGCCGGTCCCGTACGGCCGCCAGCTTGGCCGGGTTGCGCCCGGCCAGCGCCCAGCGCAGCCCCGGCGGCGCGTGCCGGGCGAGGTACTCGGCGGTGAGCCCGCCGGTGAACCCGGTCGCCCCGAACAGCACGACGTCGTACGCCCGATCCTCACGCATTCCGCGAGTCTGCCACCGCCGGGCAGCACCGGCACCACGATGGGCGCTCAGGGCGTGAAGACCGCACGCAGGCAGCCGTCGGCGCGGGTGCGGAACAGGTCGTAGCCGAGCGCGCCCTGCTCCAGGGGCAGGTGGTGGGTGGCCAGGTGCCCCGTGTGGATCTCGCCGCGCGCCATCCGGTCCAGCAGCATCGGGATCCAGCGTTGCCCGTGCTGCCGGGCGGCGCGCACGGTCAGCCCCTTCTGCATGACCGCGCCGAGCGGGAACGTGTCGACGAACCCGGTGAACGTGCCGAGCACCACCACCGTGCCACCCTTGCGGCAGGCGTGCACCGCCTCGCGTACCGCGATGGGCCGGTCGGGGGCGGCGCCGGGCAGCGCGGCGGCGGCGAACCGCTCGGCCAGCGACCGGGGCTCGGTGCCGTCCCACGCCATGCCGACGGCCTCCACGCACACGTCGGGGCCCCGCCCGCCGCTGCGTTCGCGCAGCTCGGCCGGGACGTCGACGCTGAGGTAGTCGAGGGTCTCCGCGCCGACGTGCCGCTGCGCCAGGCCCAGCCGCTGCGGGTACCGGTCGATCACCACCACCCGGTCCGCGCCGCGCAGCAGGGCCGCCTGCGCGGCCATCTGGCCCACCGCGCCCGCGCCCCAGACCGCCACCACGTCGCCCGGGGACACCTCGCCCAGCTCGGCGGCGAGCCAGCCGGCCGGCACCGCGTCCGAGGCGAAGACCGCCCGGTCGTCGTCCACCGGCTCCGGCACCGCGAACGCCCCGACGTCGGCGTACGGCACCCGGACGTACTCGGCGTGGCTGCCGGCGAAGCCCCCGGCCGACCGGGGATGGCCGTAGCAGCCGCCGGTCGGCTGCCCCCACGCCGCCTCGGCCGCCGCCGGCCCGGTGCTGCCGTTGTCGCAGCAGGCGTAGAGGCCCTGCCGGCAGTACCAGCAGTTGCCGCAGGCCACGGCGGCGCAGACCACCACCCGGTCGCCGACGCGGTGCCGCCGGACCCCGGGGCCGACCTCCACCACGTCGCCGAGGAACTCGTGCCCGAGCACGTCGCCGACGGAGAGCGCCGGGGCCCGCCCGGCGAGCAGCGGCAGGTCCGCCCCGCAGGTGGCGCTACGCCGCACCCGGACGATCGCGTCGGCGGAGTTGCGCAGCTCGGGATCGGGCACCTGCCGCACCGCGAGGCCGTCCGCGCCGAGCCAGCACAGGGCCCTCATCCGGGCACCGCCGGGCCGTCGCCGGGCCCGGCCGCCCCGGGCCACCCGGTCCCGGGCCCGGTCGGGGCGGCCCGCGCCGGTCGGGGGCCCTCCAGCGGGGAGCGGTCCGCGCGCAGCAGCTCACCGGTCTCGGCGAGCTGCTTGGCCTGGCGCAGCGCCTCGCGGACCAGCGGCGCGGGGTCGCCGCCGCCGACGAGGTGGGCGGCCATCCCGGTCACCGGCACGCCGCGCACGGGCCGGGCCGCCAGCTCGGTGCCGCGTCCGCCGGGCGCGGGCCCCTGCGCCACCTCCACCGCGCCGTCGAGCCGGCGCAGCGGCTCCGGCCACCGGCCGCCGGGCAGCACCCGCTCCGGCGGCCGGTCGATCGTGACCACCTGCCAGCCGTCGCGCGGGCCGCCCGTGCGCGGGCGGCCACCCCGGAAGGGGCCGCGCAGCACCCGCGCCACCGTCACCCCGGCGACCGCGCCGGCCACCACCCCGGCGGTACGGGCCAGCGCCCGACCGCCCCGCCTGCCCCGTCCCATCCGTCCCACCCGCCTCTCGTCGCCGATGCAGCCACTCGTCGCCGTGCAGCCGTCGGCGGGCCCGACGGCCGGTGCCCCCAGCGTCGGCGGCGGCCGGGTGAACCGGGATCCCCCCGAAGGGGTGAACCGGCCGGGGCCGGGTAACCGCCCGCCGCACGGGCCGGGGAGGGACGCGTGGCGTGGGGGTGCCGCATGACGCAGCACGAGGTGGCCGGGGTGACCGTGGCGGCCGGGGTCGACCCCGTTCCCGCCGCGGAGGACGCGGCGCCGCTGCTGGCGTCCCGGCTCGCGCCGGCCCCGCTGCCCGAGCCGGTGCTGGTCCGGCCCCGCCTGCTGCGCCGGCTGGACGAGGGCGCCGCCGGGGCGCTCACCCTGGTCACCGCGCCCGCCGGCTGGGGCAAGACCACGCTGCTCGGGTCGTGGGCCCGGACCGTCGAGCCGGCACCGGCGTGGGTGTCGGTCGAGGCGGGCGACACGGGGGCGCGGCTCTGGTCGTACCTGACGGCGGCCCTGCGCCCGCACGCGCCCGACGGGCCTTCGGCGGACCCGCCCCGGCCCGACCGGCTGGAACTGCTGGCCGCCGCGCTCGCCGCCCGGGAGCGCCCGGTGCTGCTGGTCCTCGACGACGTGCACCGGGTCGCCGACCCGGCGGCGCTGACCGGGCTGGAGTTCCTGCTCCGCCACACCGGGGGGCGGCTGCGGGTGGTGGCCGGGGCCCGCACCGACCTGCCGGCGGGGCTGCACCGGCTGCGGCTCGCCGGTGAGCTGACCACCGTGGGCCCCGGAGAGCTGGCCTGCACCGACGACGAGGTGGCCGACCTGCTCGTCGCGCACGGCGTGTTCCTGCCGGCCGCGGCGGTGCCCCGGCTGCGCGCACGTACCGGCGGCTGGCCGGCCGGGCTGCGGCTGGCCGCGCTGGCCGCCCGGGACCGGCCGGACCCGGTGCGCTGGCTGGAGCAGTTCGGCGGCGACCAGCCGGACGTGGCCGGCTACCTGCGCGCGGAGGTGCTCGCCCCGCTCGACGACGCGGCCCGCGACGCGCTGCGCCGGGGCGCGGTGGCCGACGCCGTCAGCGCCGACCTGGTCGACGCGCTGACGGGCCGCCGCGACGCCGAGCGGGCGCTGACCGCGCTGGCCACGGCCGGCGGTTTCGTGGACCGCGACGACAGCCGGCCCCCCTGGTACCGCTGCCATCCGCTGCTGGCCGACCTGCTCCGCGCCGAGCTGGGCGAGCTGACCGCCGAGGAACGCCGGGACCTGCACCGGCGGGCGGCCGACTGGTACGCCGGGCACGCCCGCCCCGCCGAGGCGCTGCGGCACGCCCTCGTCGCCGGTCGCTGGGACGCGGCCACCGAGCTGCTGGTCACCGGCTGGCCGGAACTCGTGCCGTACGACGACGAAGGGGCGGGCGGGCCCGTCCCCGCCGCGCCACCGGAGGCCGAGGTCCGGCGGGACCCGGAGCTGGCGCTGGCCGCCGCCGCCGAGCGGGCCCACGCGGGCGACGCCGACGCCGCCGCCGCGCAGCTGCGCCGGGCCGCCGGGCACGGCCGGTCGCTGCCCGTGCCGCGCCGGGACCGGTTCCGCCGGCTGGCCGTCGCCGTGGAGGTCACCCTCGCCCGGTTGACCGGCGACCACGACGAGGTACGCCGGGCGGCGTCGCGCCTGCTCGCCACGCGTACCCCCGGGGGGCCGGCGGACGACCCGCGCGCCGGAGCCGGCGACGACGCCGACGTGGCGGCGGCGGCCGGGGCGGCCCTCGGCCTGGTCGCGCTCTCCGGCGGCGACCTGCGCGGCGCGGCGGCCGAGTTCGACGCCGCGCTCGCGGCGGCCCGGGCGGGCGGCCGGGCCCGCACCGAGCTGCTCTGCGTGAGCCGCGCCGCCCTGCTGCACGCGGCCCTCGGCGAGCTGCGGGCGGCCGAGCGGGCCGCCGGGGAGGCCCTGGCGATGCCGCCCTGTCAGGGCTGGTCCTGCCGCACCGACTGCGCGTACGCCCACCTGGCGCTGGCCGTCGTCGCGCTGCACCGGGACCTCCCCGACGACGCGGAGGCGCACCTGGCGCTGACCGGCCCGACCGCCGACGAGCCGGCGGTGGCGGCGCTCGCCGCGCTGTGCCGGGCGACGCTGCTGCGCGACCGCGGCGAACCGGCCACCGCCCTGCGGCTGCTGTCGGCGGCCCGGGACGCCCTCGCGCCGCTGGCGGCCGGCGACGGGCCCGCGCGGGCCGACGATGGCCCACCGGGGTCGGGTCGGGGCGTCGGCGCGGGGGAGCTGGCCGCCTGGCTGCTGGCCGCCGAGGCGGACCTGCGGGCCGCGCACGGCGACCCCGGTGCCGCCCGGGAGCTGCTGGCCGGCACGCCGGCCGGTGCGCCCGCCGTGGCCCTGGCCCGGGTCGAGCTGCACGCCGGTGACCCGGCCGCCGCCGCCCGCGCCCTGCCGCCCTGGGACGGCCCGGAGGCCGCCGCCTGGCCGCTGCCGGTACGCCTCGACGCCGGCCTGCTCGACGCGGTGCTCGCCGGGCGGGCCGGGGACGCCCGGCGGGCCGGGCGGACGCTGGAGCGGGTCCTGGAGCTGGCCGCCGCCGAGGGGTTCCGCCGTCCGTTCACCCGCGCCGAGCCCGGGGTGCGGGACCTGCTCGCCGCGCACCTGGACTCCGGCACGGCGCACTGGCCGACGGTGAGCGACCTGGTCCGGGTGGCGCAGGAGCCGCCCGCGCGGCCGGGTCCCGCGCCGGGCCGGGAGCTGGACGAGCCGCTGACCGAGCGGGAGCTGACCATCCTGCGCTACCTGCAGAGCATCCTGTCCAACGTGGAGATCGCCGCCGAGCTGTCCCTGTCGGTGAACACCGTCAAGACGCACGTGCGCAACATCTACCGCAAGCTGGACGCCACCCGCCGCCGGGAGGCCGTCCGCCGCGCCCGCGAGCTGCACCTGATCTGATGGCCCACCTGCGCCGCCCCCGGGCCGGGCGGTCAGGAAGGGGACCCTTCCCATGCGGAAAGCGTCAACAAGGCGCCCCTCCTTGCAGTGATGACGGTCGACAAGACGGCGCGCGGTCCGGCACGATCTGGGGCGGCGTTGACCGTCGGGAGCGGGGAGCAGGCGATGGGTGAGGTTGGCGAGGCGGCACCGGTCGACGTCGCCGGGCCGCCGGCGACCGCCGGTCGGGGGCGGGCGGTGGCCGACCGGCTCGCCCGGTTCACCCGGCACGAGTGGACCCTCGCGGTGCTCGGGTCGCTGGTGCTGGCCGTGGTGCTGACCTGGCCGACGGTGCGCGACCTGACCGGCACCATCCCGCAGGACGTCGGCGACCCGACGTTGCAGGCGTGGCAGGTCGCCTGGGGCGGGCACGCGGTGCTCACCAACCCGACGCAGCTCTGGCACTCCAACACGTTCTGGCCGGAGCCGTACACGTACGCGTACTCGGACACGCTGCTCGGCTACGCCCCGTTCGGGTTCTTCGGCGACGGGCCGGTCGCCGCCGTGGCCCGTTACAACCTGCTGTACGTGCTGGTGCACGCGCTCGCCTTCGTCGGCGCGTACGCGCTGTCGCGGCAGCTCGGCGCGGGTTGGGCGGGCGCGGCGGTGGCCGGGGCGTCCTTCGCGTACGCGCCGTGGAAGCTGGCCCAGGCCGGGCACCTGCACGTGCTCAGCGTCGGCGGGATCGCCCTGGCGCTGGCCATGCTGGCCCGGGGCCACGGCTGGTCGCTGCGGCACGGCTACCGCCCCGAGCGGGTGCGCCCCGGCTGGGCGGGGGCCGGCTGGGCGGTCGCCGCCTGGCAGGTCAGCCTCGGCTTCGGCATCGGCCTGCCCTTCGCGTACGCGCTGGCGCTGCTCTGCCTCGGCGCGGCCGGCGGGTACGGCTGGTCGTGGTGGCGGCGTCGGCGGCGGCCGGCGTTCGGCCGCCGGCTGCTGGTGGCGGACCTGGCCGGCGGGGTGTTCTTCGCCGGGGTGACCCTGCTGATGGCCGCGCCCTACTTCGAGGTGGTGGCCCGGCACCCGGACGGCCGGCGCACGGTCGGGCAGATCGCGAGGTTCTCCCCGCCGCTGCGCGGGTTCCTCACCGCGCCGCCGGAGTCGTGGCTGTGGGGGGAGCGGCACGAGACGGCGCGGGCCTCGCTGAGCTTCGCCGGGGAGATGACGCTGCTGCCCGGGATGGTGCTGATCGGGCTGGCCGCCGCCGGGCTGTTCGTGTCGGCGTGGCGGGTGCGGCACCGGGTGGCGCTGGCCGTCGGGGTGCTGGTGACCGTGGCGCTGGCCGCCGGCAGCACGCTGGGCGGGGACGGCGACCCGGGGTACGTCACGCTGGTGGAGCACGTGCCGGGCTGGGACGGCGTGCGCACCCCGGGCCGGCTGGTGCTGTGGACGACGCTGCTGCTGGGCATCCTGGCCGCCGGGGCGCTGACGGTGGGCGACGCGGAGCAGCCGTCCCGCGAGCCGGGCCCGGACGCGGCGTCGGGCCCGGAGCCGGCGTCGGAGCCGGCGGGCGGGCCCGGCGGCGGGTGGCGGCGCTGGGCGCGGCTCGTGCTGGTGCTGCCGGTGCTGCTGGTGCTCGCCGAGGGCGTCAACCGGACCCCGCACGTGCCGGCCCCGGTCGCGCCGGCGGCGATGCACGGGCTGCGCGGCCCGGCGCTGGTGCTGCCCAGCGACGGCATCCGGGAGTTCCACGTGATGCTCTGGTCCACCGACGGCTTCCCGAAGATCGTCAACGGGCTGGCGTCGTTCGTCCCGGCCAAGCAGCAGGAGATCCGGGCGGCGAGCGCGGGCTTCCCGGACGCCGCGTCGGTGGCGTACCTGCGGGGGGTCGGGGTGCGCACGGTGGTGGTGCTGCCGGCCTACACGGCGGGCACGCCGTGGCAGGGCGCGGAGACCCGGCCGGTGGACGGGCTGGGCGTGCGGCGCGAGGCCGTCGGCGACGGGTACGTCTACCACCTCGACTGATCGGCCGCCGCCGGCCCGCCGGCCGGGCGAGTTTGTTGGGAGTGCTTCCTAACTCGGCCCGGGAGAGGTTACCGTGAATGCCTTCCTCGGCAGCGGGAGCCACGCGCGCCGGTGGGAAGCCAGGGCAGGCTTCCCGCGCCCCGACGTCGGGCCTGGGCACGGTCGTCCGTCGACCGCCGACGTCGTGCTCGTCCCACCACCACGGGCATCCCCGAGAGGAAACCGCAGATGCGGAGAGGTCTCGTCGGCGCGGTCACCACCGTGCTGGCCGCCGCCACGGCAGTCGTGGCCGTTCAGTTCACCGTCGCCCCGTCCACCGAGGCGGCCGCGGCCGCCTCGGAGCCGTACTCCTTCAAGAACGTACGGATCGACGGTGGCGGCTTCGTCCCCGGCATCGTCTACAACCCCACCGAGAAGAACCTGATCTACGCCCGCACCGACATCGGCGGACTGTACCGCTGGGAGCAGGCCAGCCAGTCCTGGACGCCGCTGCTGGACTGGGTCGGCGCGGACAAGTGGGGCTACAACGGCGTGGTCAGCGTCGCCACCGACCCGGTGCAGACCAACCGGGTGTACGCCGCCGTCGGCATGTACACCAACGACTGGGACCCGAACAAGGGCGCGATCCTGCGCTCGTCGGACAAGGGCGCGACCTGGCAGGTCACCGAGCTGCCGTTCAAGAACGGCGGCAACATGCCCGGCCGGGGCATGGGTGAGCGCCTCGCCGTCGACCCGAACAAGAACAGCACGATCTACTACGGCGCCGAGGGCGGCAACGGCCTGTGGCGCAGCACCGACTACGGCGCGACCTGGGCCAAGGTCGCCAACTTCCCCAACGTCGGCAACTACCAGGCCGACCCGAACGACACCACCGGCTACCAGAGCCAGAACCAGGGCCTGACCTGGGTGTCGTTCGACAAGAGCACGGGCACGGCCGGCAACACCACCCAGACGATCTACGTCGGCGTGGCCGACAAGGCCAACCCGGTCTACCGCAGCACCAACGGCGGCACCACCTGGGAGCGGATCCCCGGCCAGCCGACCGGCTACCTCGCCCACAAGGGCGTCGTGGACCCGGTGGGCGGCTACCTCTACATCGCCACCAGCGACACCGGCGGCCCGTACGACGGTGCCAAGGGCGACGTGTGGAAGTTCAACCGGGCCACCGGCGCGTGGACGCAGATCAGCCCGATCCCGTCGTCGAGCTCCGACGCGTACTTCGGCTACTCCGGCCTGACCATCGACCGGCAGAAGCCGAACACCCTCATGGTGGCCACCCAGATCTCCTGGTGGCCGGACGCGATCTTCTGGCGCAGCACCGACGGGGGCGCGACCTGGTCCCGGATCTGGGAGTTCACCAGCTACCCGGACCGCAGCAAGAAGTACACCATGGACATCTCCTCGGTGCCGTGGCTGACCTTCGGCACGAACCCGGCCCCGCCGGAGGAGACGCCGAAGCTGGGCTGGATGAACGAGTCGGTCGAGATCGACCCGCACGACTCCAACCGCTTCATGTACGGCACCGGCGCGACCATCTACGGCAGCACCGACCTGACCAAGTGGGACACCGGCGGCCAGCTCACCATCAAGCCGATGGTCAAGGGCCTGGAGGAGACCGCCGTGCTCGACCTGATCAGCCCGCCCACCGGGGCCCCGCTGGTCAGCGCGCTCGGCGACCTCGGCGGCTTCCGGCACACCGACCTCGACGCGGTGCCGGCGAAGATCTTCAGCCAGCCGGTCTTCACCAGCACCACCAGCATCGACTACGCCGAGACCAATCCGGCCGTGATGGTGCGGGCCGGCAACTTCACCGACGCCGACCGCCCCAACGACAGCCACGTCGCGTTCTCCACCGACGGCGGGGCCAACTGGTTCCAGGGCAGCGAGCCGGGCGGGATCAACAACGGCGGCACCGTCGCCGCGTCCGCCGACGGCAGCCAGTTCGTCTGGTCGCCCGGCGACGCCGGCCAGCAGGTCGTCCGCTCGGTCGGCTTCGGCAACTCGTGGACCGCGGCGACCGGGATCCCGGCCAACGCCGTCGTCGAGTCCGACCGGGTCAACAAGAACAAGTTCTACGGCTTCTCCGGCGGCAAGTTCTACGTCAGCACCAACGGCGGGGCGAGCTTCACCGCGTCGGCGGCCACCGGGCTGCCGAGCACCGGGAACGTCAAGTTCAAGGCGCTGCCCGGCAAGGAGGGCGAGATCTGGCTGGCCGGCGAGGGCGGGCTGTGGCGCTCGACCGACTCGGGGACCACCTTCGCCAAGCAGGCCGGCGTGTCGTCGGCGGTGAACGTGGGCTTCGGCAAGGCGGCCCCCGGGCAGACGTACCCGGCGCTGTTCGTCTTCGGCACCGTCGACGGGCAGGCCGGCCTGTTCCGGTCGGACAACACCGGCGCGGCCTGGGTCCGGATCAACGACGACAAGCACCAGTACGGCAACGCGGGCGAGGCCCTGACCGGTGACCCGCGCGTCTACGGGCGGGCCTACCTGGGCACCAACGGGCGGGGCATCATCGTCGCCGACCGGCTCGGCGGCGCCACGACCCCGCCGGCCACGACGCCCCCGGCGACCACCCCGCCGGCGACCACGCCGCCCGCGACGACGCCGCCGGCCACCACGCCTCCGGCGACCACGCCCCCGGCCACGACGCCGCCGGCCACCCCGACGGGTACGCCCGTGCCGGCCGGGGCCTGCTCGGCGACGTACAAGGTGACCACCTCCTGGTCCGGCGGCTTCCAGGGCGAGGTGACCGTGAAGAACAACAGCGGCTCGGCGAAGAGCTCCTGGAGCGTGGTCTGGAACTTCCCCGGCGGCCAGCAGATCACCCAGCTCTGGGGCGGCACCTACACCCAGACCGGCGCGCAGGTCGTGGTGCGGGACGCGGGCTGGAACGGGACGCTGCCCGTCGGCGGCAGCACCACCTTCGGCTTCGTGGCCAGCGGGACCGGAGCCAACTCGACCCCGGCGATCCTGACCTGCACGGCCAACTGACCGCACACTGACCGCCCCGCGCGGTCCCGAAACGCCGGGCCGGCCTCCCCGCACGGAGGCCGGCCCGGTTCGCGTCTCGAAGGGCCGGCGACGGCCGGCCGGGGATGCTCAGCCCTCCAGGGCCCAGCCGCCCAGGGCTCAGCCGTCCAGGCCGACCGGGGAGTTGGGTCGGTCGACGTCGACGAACTCGATCTCCTCGACGTCGCGCTCGCCCCGCCGCCCGGCGGCCCGCGCCGCCGAACCGGCGGCCCAGCCGATCGCCGCGCCGGCCAGGGCGGCCCCGATCAGCAGCGCCCAGGGCAGGGCGGGCCGGCGACCGGCGAGCGCGTCGAAGGCCAGCACCGCCCGGCGGCGCGCCTCGTCGGCCGCGGAGCCGACCAGGTCACCCGCCTCGTCGGCGAGGCCCGAGCCGCTGCGCCGGGCGGAGCGGGCGGTGTCGCGAACGCTGTCCCCGGCCGAGACGACGGCGGAGGCCAGGTGCTGCCACGCCTGGTCCGCGATCCGCTCGGGCTTGCTGCGGCGCTCCAGCAGGTTGGTTCCGAACATCGTGCTACCTCCTCGGGTGCCGAAGCTTGCGGCCACTTCGGACTGCGGCGTGGGTCCGGTGGGCGGTCGCCCGGGCGTTGCCCCGGCGCGGTCCGCCCACCGGGGCAGTGCCCCACCCGGCGCCGCCGCAAACCCCCCGGCGCGCGCCGGCCGTGCCCTCAGCGTACGGACACCACCGCCGCGCCCCGGGCGAAGTCGTCGTCGTCATCGTCATCGTCGTCCCCGGCGCCGCCGAAGCCGCAGGCCAGCATGAGTGCGAGCAGCGCGCCGACGCCGGCCAGGCCGGCCAGTCTCCGGATCATGGGTGGTCCCTTCCGAGCTACGGGTGTGGACGTCGCCGATGCTAGGCGGGGCGGGCAACGGTGGCGGGTCCCGCCCGTGGCGGCCGGGTGGGCACACGCCCGGGGTGCGGGGTGCGCGCAAAGGTCGGAGGGGACCGCTACCCTGGGTCGGCGACACCGGCCCCCGGGCTGGTCGTCCGGCAAACAGGATCTGAAAAGTCCGGATAAGGGCAACGTGTTTTGCCCTGATCCACGAATTGCTCATCCCGAGGGGTGGCGACCGAGGCCATCGGAGGAATACTCTCGGTCGCGGCCCGCGTACTGATGAGGCGCCCGTCAACGGGCGAGTGGAGGTGCTCGCGTGAGCCTGTCGATCGTGAAGTCGGTTCTTTCCGGTGGTGTCATCGAGATCGCCCCGCGCGGTGAGATCGACGTCGACACCGCGTACGAGGTGCGTGAAGCCATCGCCGAGGTGCTCACCAAGGGGCGGCCCGCCCGCATCGAGCTGAACATGCGTCTCGTCACCTTCATCGACTCGGTCGGCATCAGCGCGATGGTGGCCGGCTTCCAGACCGCCGAGGTCAGCGGGGTGAAGCTGGTCGTCACCGAGCCGAGCCGCTTCGTGCACCGGCAGCTCTGGGTGACCGGCCTGCTCGGGCTCTTCGGTGCCCCGGAGCCCTACCTCGCGGGCACGGCCACCCCCGAGGTGCTGCCGGGCGCCTGACGCGGCTGCCGGCGCTGGTCCACGTGCCGGGGCCTCCGACCCTTCCCCCACGCCCCCGGGTGGGGGACGATCGACGGATGCCCCGGCGCGACAGCTTCCAGTACTCGGTCCAGGCCCGCTGCTCGCGGGCGGAGGCGGTGGCGCTGCTCAGCGATCCCGCCCGGCAGACCGAGCTGCATCCGTTGATCACGCGGGTGCGCCGGCTGTCGCCCCGACCGGGCGCACTGGCCAGCTACGCGATCACCGACCAGCTCGCCGCCGGGCCGGTGCGCTTCGGCGTGACGTACCAGGCGGACGTGCTGGTGGTGACCGACGACGAGATCGTCACGGTGGCCCGGCAGCGGCCGGCCACGACGGTGCGTAACCACACGCGGCTGCGCGACGAGCCGGACGGCCTCGTCCGCGTCGATGTGGAGATCACCCTGGTCGCACCGACGCCGCTGTTCGCGTACGCCTTCCGGCAGGCCCGCTCGGCGCACCTCGGGCTGGCCCGCCGGCTCGGCGAGGTGCTCGGCCGGGCGGCGTAGCGCCCCGGCGACCGTCCCGTCGGGGGAGGGCCGCCGGGGCGGTCGCGGGTCAGATCACCGACAGGTGCACGTGGTTGGTGTGGTCGCTGGACGGGTCCCCGTTTCCGCCGCTGTACGCCTTCCAGCCGCTGCTGGGCAGCCAGATCTGCTTGAACCAGATCACGTACAGCACGGCGAGCCGGTCGGCGTTGCGCACGAAGTACGCGGCCAGGTTGTTGCCGTAGGTGCGGTCCCCGCCGCTGGCCACGCCGCCGAAGCCGCCCTTCTGCGCGGCGAAGTCGCAGGCCCGGCCCTTCGGGTGCTCGCCTGAGCCGCCGGGCCGGTAGCAGGAGACGTACCGGGTGAAGCCGGCGGCCTTGGCCTGGTTGAGCGCGTGCAGGGTGCGCGGGGTGATGCAGCCGTTGGCGGGGGTGGGGTCGTTGACGCTGCACGACTCCGCCGGCCAGGAGCCGTCGGAGTTGCGCTTCGCGGGGGTGGCGTTCGCGCTGGAGGTGCCGCCTGGGCTGGACCCGCCGCCGCTGCTGCTGGCCTTGTTGTTGGCCACGGTGAGGGCCCGCTCGGCCTGCTCCTTGCGCTTGCCCATCAGCGCGACCTGCTTGCGCTGCTCGCGGATCTCGCCGTCGAGGGCCTGCCGGGTCTTCGTCGCCTCGTCCCGGGTGGTCAGCAGCTCGCGCAGCGCCCGGTCCTCGTTCGCGGCGATCGTGTCGAGCGCGGCGGCCCGGTCCAGGAACCCCTCGGGGGAGCTGCTGTCGAGCAGCACCGAGGCGGCGGTGAGCCGGCCCTTCTTGTACGCCACCCCGGCGATCTCGCCGACCTTGGCGCCGCGGGTGACCAGCTCGGCCTCGACCGTCTTGAGCTGGCCGCCGAGCTGCTGCTGCCGCTTCACCGACCGGTCGAGGGCGGTCTTGGCCTCCAGGTAGCCCTTGCTCGCCGCCTCGAGCTGGGCGCGCAGGGCGGGCGTGCCGCCCTCCTCGTCGTCGCCGGGTGCGGCGAGCAGGCCGACGGGCGGCGCGGCCCCGGCCGGCGTCACCGGCGCGACCCCGAGGCCGACGGCGAGCGTCAGCACCAGCGCCGCCGCCACCCGGGCGGCGAGCCTTCCTACAGGTGCCACTACTGGCATATGCGTGTCCTTCCGTCAGCCGCCGACCGGGTTAGCTGACGGGTTCGGGACGGAAGATCCCTACCGCTGGAGCGGATGCACCCCACAAACATGGTTCCCCGGCTCGCCCGCAGGCGATTAGGCGGCGGCCACCACAGGCGCCGGAGGGCGCCGCCCGGCGATGGCCGGGGCCGAGCCTACCGGTGCGCGTGGGACCAGCGCTGCTTCCGTGACGGAGGGTACGCGGATGAAACCTGTCAAGTCAGTCATTCGGCCACGAATGTCGCGAAAATTGATGAGCCTCGGTCTCACCAGCCGGCCGGCCCGCAGCCGTCGCGGGCGGCTCCCGGCTCGACCTGCAGGGTGGCGTGCTCGATGTGGAAGTCCTCGTGCAGGGCGGTGCGGGCGGCGGTCAGCACCGCGCCGACCTCCGCGCCGGGCGCCATGGTCAGGTGGGCCGAGGCGACCTCCATGCCGGAGGTCAGCGTCCAGACGTGCAGGTCGTGCACCTCGACCACGCCGGGCACGGCGGCCAGCCGGTCGTGCACGGCGGTCACCTGGAGGTGCTCCGGCGCGGCCTGCACCAGGATGCGCACCGCGGCCCGCCCGAGCCGCCAGGTGCGGGGCAGGATGAACACGCCGATCGCGACGGCCACCGCCGGGTCCGCCCACCACCAGCCGGTGGCCATGATCAGCGCCGCCGCGCCGATCACGCCGACCGACCCGAGCAGGTCGCCCAGCACCTCCAGGTACGCCCCGCGCAGGTTGATGCTCTCCTTCGCCCCGCTGCGCAGCAGGGCGAACGCGGCGACGTTGGCGAGCAGGCCCAGCACCGCCACCACGAGCATCGGGCCGGTGGTGACCTCGGGCGGGTCGCCGAAGCGGCGGACGGCCTCGACGAGGACGTAGACGGCGACGCCGCTGAGCAGCAGGGCGTTGCCGAGCGCGGCGAGCACCTCCAGCCGGTAGAGCCCGAACGTGCGCTGCGGGTCGGCGGTGGCCCGGCGGGTGGCGGTGATCGCGGCGAGCGCCATGCCGATGCCGAGCACGTCGGTGAACATGTGCCCGGCGTCGGAGAGCAGCGCCAGCGAGCCGGTGCCGAGCGCGGTCACCGCCTCGACGATCATCAGCGCGGCGAGCAGCGCGAACGCCGCCCAGAGTCGACCCGAGTGGCGGTCCGCCGCGTTCGCCGCCCCGTGGTGGTGGTCATGACCTGCGCCCACGCCCACACCCTCCGTCCGTGATCCCCGCCCGGCCCAATCTATGCTCACATCGCAATATGTGCAAGTGATCGACAGCGGTCCGGCCGGGGAACGGCCGGGCGCCGGATCAGCCCGTGGGTTCGACGGTGACGAGGCGCTGGGTCGCCCGGGACAGCGCCACGTACAGCGTCCGCACGCCCGACCCCGGGTCGGCCCGGATCTCGCCCGGGGCGACCAGCACCACCCCGTCGTACTCCATGCCCTTGGCCTGGAGGCTGGTCACCACCTGCAGGCGCGGCGCCGCCCGGCCCGCCAGCCAGCCCGCCACCTCGTCGCGGCGCGGCACCGGCGTGATCACCCCGACCGTGCCCTCCACCTCGCCGAGCAGGTCGCCGACCGCCGCGACGGTCGCCGCCGCCAGTTCGGCCGCCGGCACGGTCAGCTCGACCGGGGCCACGCCGGTGGACCGCACCGCGCGGGGCAGCGCCAGGTCCGGGTAGAGCCGGCGGATCTCCGCCTCCGCCACCGCGAAGATCTCCGCCGAGTTGCGGTAGTTGGTGGTCAGCTCGAACTGGTGCCGCCGGCGGCGGCCCAGCGCCGCGTCCCGGGCCCGGGTCAGCTCCTCCGGGTCCCCCGTCCACGCGGTCTGCGCCGGGTCGCCCACCACCGTCCAGGACGCCAACCGGCCACGCCGGCCGATCATCCGCCACTGCATCGGCGACACGTCCTGCGCCTCGTCGACCACCACGTGCGCGAAGTCGCGGTAGTCCTCGGGCCGCTCCCGGGCCGCCTCCCGCGCCGCGCGCTGCCGGTCGGCATGCGTGCTCAGCTCGCGTACGCCCCCGGCGAGCTGGAACGGGTCGCGCCTCGCCCGCTTCGGCTGCAGCGGCTTGCCCAGCAGCGCGTCCAGCTCGTCGAGCAGGGCGACGTCGGCGATCGTGAGCCCCTCGACGTCCAGCGCCCGGTACGCCTCGACGAGCAGGCCGACCTCCGCCCGGGACAGCACCCCGGCGGCGTACCGCCGCAGCCGGTCGGGGCGGGCCAGCCAGCCCAGCACGTGCCGGGGGTGCAGCCGCGGCCACCACGCCTTGAGGAACTCGCGGAACTCGGGCCGCTCGGCGATCTCGTCCTCGAACGCGCGCTGCTCCGGCAGCCGGCCGATGCCCAGCCGCCGGGCCTGCGCCCACAGCGCCGCGAACACCCCGTCGAAGCCCGCCCGGCGCGACTCGTTGCGGCGGGCACCCCGGCCCAGCGCCCGGTCCCGGATGCCGTCGAGCTCTCGGCGGTCGAGCCGCAGCAGCTCACCCCGGTAGAGCAGGCGCAACTCGCCAGGCCCGCCCGGCACCGCGTCCCGCACCGCCCGCTCCAGCACCCGGCGCATCCGCAGGGAACCCTTCACCGCCGCCACCTCCGGCGGGTCGGTGCGCGTCGCGCCCATCCCCGGGAACATCGACCCCAGCGAGCGCAACGTCGCCGTCTCCTCGCCCAGCGACGGCAGCACCGAGGCGATGTACTCCACGAACACCGCCGACGGGCCCACCACCAGGATGCCGCCGCCCGCGTAGCGGCTGCGGTCGGAATAGAGCAGGTACGCCGCCCGGTGCAGGGCCACCGCCGTCTTGCCCGTGCCCGGCCCGCCCGAGACGATCGTGACCCCGGAGGCGGGGGAGCGGATCGCCTCGTCCTGCTCGCGCTGGATGGTGGCCACGATGTCCCGCATCCCCCGGCCCGTGGCCCGGGACAGGGTCGCCAGCAGCCCGCCGTCGCCCACCACCGCCATGTCCGGCGGTGCCGCCGCCGGATCCAGCAGGTCGTCCTCGATCCGGGTCACCCGCTCCGCCGACGAGGAGATCGTGCGCCGCCGCACCACGCCCAGCGGCTGGGCGGGCGTCGCCTGGTAGAAGGCGGCGGCGGCCGGGGCCCGCCAGTCCACGACCAGGGTCTCGGCGTCCTCGCCGCGCACCCCGAGCCGCCCCACGTGCAGCACCTGCCCCTCGCGCAGGTCCAGCCGGCCGAAGACCAGCCCCTCGTGCTCGGCGTCGAGCACGTGCCGGCGCTGGGCGGCGTGGAAGACCATCGCGTCCCGCTCGACGAGCGCCCCGAAGTTGCCCACCCGGGCCAGGCGGTAGCCGTCCTTCTCGGCCTGCGCGGCAAAGTGGCGCAGCTCGGCGAGGCGGGCGTACACCCGGTCGAGGTGCCGCTGCTCGGCGGCGATCTCCTGCTCCAGGGTCGTGCGGTCGGTCAACGTACGGGCTCCTCGCAGACGGCGGCGTCGGCCGCGCCAGGGGCGCGGCGGCGCGCCGGGGTGACCGGGTGAGGGTACGGCCAGCAGCCGACGGCTTCGCGGGGCCATGCCGCCGCCGCGATCCACCCCACGTCCCGGGCGGCCGGCGCGGGTCCCCCGGTCGGCGCCGCCGCGGCCCCGGTCAGGCCCCGTCGGGGCCCCCGGTCAGCGCGGCGCGGACGCCTCCGGCGCGCCCGCCAGCACCCGGCCCAGCACCCCGGCCAGGGCCGCGTTCACCTGCTCGGGCCGCTCCATCATCAGCATGTGCCCGGCGCCCGGGCAGACCGTCAGCTCCGTCGCCGGCAGGGCCGCCGCGATCGACTCGGCGCACGGCGGCGGGGTGAGCCGGTCCCGGTCGCCGACCAGCGCCGCCGCCGGCAGGTGGGCCAGCGCCGCGAGGGTGTCCAGCCGGTGCTGGGCCCCGATCGACGCCCGGAACCCGCCGATCGAGCGCAGCGTGGCCCGGGCCACCGCCGAGGTGACCAGCCGGATGTCGGTCGGGTCGCAGCGGTCGCCGAAGAGCATCCAGCGGATGCTGGGCCGCAGGGCGCGCAGCAGCGCCCGGGGCGGACGCCACGCGCCGCAGCGGGCCAGCACCCCCGCGCCCGTGGTCTCGGCCAGCCGGATCAGCCGGGCGATGCGGGGGGAGAGGCCGTACACGGTGTGGGTGTGCCCCTCGGCGGTGGTCGAGACGAACACCAGCCCCGCCGTGCGGGCGGCGAAGTGGCCGGGGTGCCGGTGCGCGTACTCCATGATCGTCATGCCGCCCATCGAGTGCCCGACCAGCACCACCGGCCCGGCGGGCGCGACGGCGTCGAGCACGGCGGCCAGGTCGTCGCCGAGCTGGGCCAGGGTGGCGGTGCGCAGCGCCATGCAGCCGGACCGGCCGTGCCCCCGGGCGTCGTACGTGACCACCCGGACCCGGTCGCCGAACCGCTCGCGCAGCTCGGCGAGCTGCCGGTGCCAGCTGCGCCCGTCCAGCGTCCAGCCGTGCAGCAGGACGGCGGTGACGTCGGCGTCGGCCGGCCCGGACGTCTCGACGTGCAGGCGCACGTCGTCCGTGAGCCGCACCTCCACGTGTTCCGGCATCGCCGCCTCCCCTCGGGCCGCCACGGAAACTTCACCGCCGGGTGACCCGGCGGTAACACCGGCTACCCGCCATGACACCACGCCAACCCTGTGCAAGGAAGGGCCCCTTCTTGACGCCTGGGGTGAAGAAGGGTCCCCTGCTCACCTTCGACGGCCCGGAGCGGGGGCGGGGCGCAGACGGCGAACCGCCCGCCGGGTGGCCCGGCGGGCGGTTCGAGGTGGCGCAGGTGAAGCGGTCGAGCAGGTGTCGCGGGCGGGCTCAGCCGCCGAAGACACCGGCCTCGGCGAGGCGCTTCTCGGTGGCGTCCCAGCCGTGGTCGGGGTGGGCGGCCGCGAGGCTGTTCAGCTCGGCCCGGATCTTGGCGGCGTGGCCGGCGGCGGCCAGCGTCCGGATCTCCTCGACGAAGGCGTCGGAGTCGGTGCGCAGGTGCGCGGTCTTGCCGTTGGTCAGGTTCCGCACGTAGGCGTGCTTGCCGCCGTTGAGCGGGATCAGGTACTTGAACTCGCCCAGCACGCTGAGGGCCCCACCCTGGCCAGCCTGGCCGGCCCGGACTGACGCGCGCGCGGTCTTAGAGGTGTTGCTCGCCACGGAGGTACTCCTTGGAGACGTACGGGAGGACGGGGAACGTCCGGGGGCTGTGACGGGTGACGCCCGGGAAGAGCCTCGGCCCGCCGAAGATGTGCGCGGCACAAGCCGCCGAGAGAACTGTACACGACCACGATGCCTGGCTGGTCACCGCGACTGTCGTCAGGGCACAACCGAGGCCACCGGCCCGGCATTCCGTCCCCGTCCGGGGCGGCGAATTTTCCGATTCCCTGGCGCACCATCCGCCCCACCAGTCATCATGTGTTCCAACAGCCACTCGGGTGTCGAGGTCGTAGGGGAAGACGCACCTCGCTCTCCGGGAGGTCACCGTGCCAACGCGTGGCGTCGTATACGTCCACTCGACCCCGCTCGCCGTGTGCTCACACGTCGAGTGGGCGATCGCGCGCGTCCTTGCCGCGCCGGTCAACCTGCAGTGGACGGCCCAGCCCGTCGATCCCGGCGCCCGCCGGGCCGAGTGCGGGTGGACCGGTCGCCCGGGGACGGGCGCCGAGCTGGCTGCTGCCCTCCGGCAGTGGCCCATGATCCGTTTCGAGGTGACCGAGGAACCGAGCGCGGGCGTCGACGGCGAACGCTTCATGTACGTTCCGGGGCGGGGCCTGTTCCGGGCCACCGTCGGCGCGGCCGGCGACATCCAGCTCGGCGAGGACCGGCTGCGCGGCATCATGGCCGCCGCGCGGGCCCCCGAGGCCCTCGCGCACGCGCTCGACAAGGCGCTCGGCACCGCCTGGGACGCCGAGCTTGAGCCCTACCGCTACGCGGGCGACGGCGCCCCGGTGACGCTGCTCACCCGCGTCGGCTGAGCGCCGCCCCGGCCACCTCCCCACCCGGACGCGGCCGGCGACCTCCGGTCCCGGCGCGGCGGCTTGACCGGGCCGAGTTGCCCCGATAAGGGGTGAACTGGTGGGATGGACCGCGTGTCGAACTCCCCGCGACGTGCCGGCGTCGCGCTCGCCGCCCTGACCGCCGTGCTGCTCACCGGGTGCACGGGGGAGCCGGACCGGCCCCGCCCCGCCCCGTCGGCCAGCCCCGCCGCGGCCGACCCGACCCCGTCGGGCGCGCCGACCGCGACCGCCGACCCGGCCGCCCGCGCCGCCGCCCTGGTCGGCACCCTCGCCGACGAGGACCTGGTCGGCCAGGTCCTCATGCCCTACGCGTACGGCGACAACGCCACGAAGGTCTCCACCGGCTCCGCCGCCGGCAACCGGGCCCTCGCCGGGGTGGACACCCCGGCCGAGATGGTGGCGAAGTACCGGCTGGGCGGGCTCATCCTGGTCGGCTTCAGCGCCGACGACCCGACCTCCGGCAACCAGGAGACCACCAACGTCGACAACCCGCAGCAGGTCCGCGAGCTGACCACCGGCCTGCGCGACGCGGCCGGGAAGCTGCCCGCCGGCGCGGCCCCGCTGCTGATCGGCACCGACCAGGAGTACGGGGTGGTCACCCGGATCACCGACGGGGTCACCCTGCTGCCCAGCCCGCTGGCCGCCGGAGCGGCCGGGGACCCGGCGCTGACCGAGGCCGCCTGGCGGGCCGCCGGCCAGGAGCTGGCCGCGATGGGGATCAACCTCGACTTCGCCCCCGTCGCCGACGTGCTGGTCACCCGCAGCACGGTGATCGGCTCCCGGTCGTTCGGCGCGGACCCGAAGCGCGCCTCGGCCCAGGTGGCCGGCGCGGTGCGCGGGTTGCAGGGCGCCGGGGTGGCGGCCAGCGTCAAGCACTTCCCGGGCCACGGCCTCAGCGCCGCCGACTCCCACGAGGAGCTGCCGGTGGTCGGCCAGAGCCGCAAGGTCCTCGACTCCACGGCGTTCCCGCCGTTCTCCGCCGGCATCGACGCCGGTGCCCTCGCCGTGATGTCCGCCCACCTCGACGTCACCGCCGTCGACCCGGGCACCCCGGCGACGTTCTCCCACAAGCTCCTCACCGGCGTGCTGCGCGGCCAGCTCGGCTTCAAGGGCGTGGTGATCACCGACGGCATGAACATGGCCCCCGCCAAGCGCTGGTCGCCGGGGGAGGCGGCGGTGCGGGCGCTCAAGGCCGGCAACGACCTGATCCTGATGCCGCCCAACGTCACCCAGGCGTACGACGGGCTGCTCGCCGCCCTGCGCGACGGCTCGCTGCCCCGGGCCCGGCTGGTCGAGGCGGTGACCCGGGTGCTGACCATGAAGTTCACCCTGGCCGGCACGCCCGCCCCGGCGATGTCCACGCTGAACGACCCGGAGCACCGCAGGGCCGCCGAGGCGCTCGCCGCCGGCGCGGTCACCGTGCTGCGCGGCTCCTGCACGAAGGGGGTCGCCGCCCCCGTCACGGTCACCTCCTCCGGCGGCCGGGAGAAGACCCGCGACCTGCTGACGCAGGCGCTCACCGCCGCCGGGGTGAAGGTGGCGCCGAGCGGCGGCACCCGGGTGCACCTCGTCGGGTACGGCGACGGAAGCGGCGACCTCGCCGCCGACGCGGCGGTGACCGTCGCGATGGACACCCCGTACGTGCTGGCGAAGGCGAAGTCGCCGACGCTGCTGGCGACGTACTCCTCCAGCGCCGCGTCGATGACCGCGCTGGCGAACGTGCTCGCGGGCCGGGCCCGCCCGACCGGCCGCTCCCCGGTGCCGGTGTCGGGGCTGCCCGCGACGACCTGCGGAAACTGACCCGGGCCGGCGGTCGCAGGTCGGCGCGCGCGGGCCTTGCGGGCCGGGCCCGGCTGGTAGCGTGCGGCTGTCCGAGCGCCGCAGACGAGACGGAGGCGAGCCCTGTGACGCCACCGGAGCCGGCGCTGTCGGTCGTGGTGCCGATGTTCAACGAGGAGAGCGTGCTGCCGCTGTTCGCCCCGCGGCTGCGGGCCGTCCTCGACGCCCTCGGCGAGCCGTACGAGGTGCTGGTGGTCGACGACGGCAGCACCGACGGCACCCCCGCCGGCCTGGCCGGGCTGCGCGCCCGCTGGCCGCAGCTGCGGGTGCTGCGGCTGCGCCGCAACAGCGGCCACCAGGCGGCCCTGGTCGCCGGGGTGCTGCGGGCCCGGGGCCGGTGGGTGGTCAGCCTCGACGCCGACCTCCAGGACCCGCCCGAGACCGTCGCCGAGATGCTGCGCCGGGCCCGCGCCGACGGCCTCGACATCGTGTACGGGGTGCGCGCCGACCGCAGCCGCGACACCCGCTTCAAGCGGTGGACGGCCGCCGGCTACTACCGGCTGATGCGTCGCCTGGTCGGCAAGCAGGTGCCCGCGCAGGCCGGCGACTTCCGGCTGCTCAGCCGGGCGGCCGTGGAGGCCCTGCGCGAGCTGCCCGAGCGCAGCCCCGTGCTGCGGCTGGTGGTGCCCTGGCTCGGCTTCCCCAGCGGGGAGGTCACCTACCAGCGCGAGGAACGGGCCGCCGGCCGCACCAAGTACCCGCTGTCCCGGATGGCCGGGCTGGCCGCCGAGAGCGTCACCAGCTTCTCCGCCGCGCCGCTGCGCGTGGCCACCTGGCTGGGTCTGGTCGGGGTGGCCGTGTGCGGGGTGCTGGTGGTGGTCGCCGTCGCCGCCTGGCTGGCCGGCTCCACGGTCACCGGCTGGCCCTCGCTGTACGTGGCGATCCTCTTCCTCGGCGCGGTGCAGCTGCTCTGCCTCGGCCTGCTCGGCGAGTACGTGGCCCGGATCTACACGGCCGTGCAGGGCCGCCCGGCGTACTTCGTGGCGAGCGACACCGCCGGGCCGGGCGCGGCCGACGCCGACGGGCCGACGGCCGACGGCCCCGCCGAGCTGGCCGACAGCCTCCGGTGACCGCGCTCGCCACCGGCGGCGGCGACCCGGCCGGCCCCCGCCGCGACGCGACCGTCGACCGCGCGGCCGGCGGCGCGGCCGGCAGCGGGCCCGCCCGGCGTCCCGCCGCCCTGCGGTACGCCCCGGCCGTCGCCGGCTACGCCGTCGTCGTCGCCGCGCTGCTGGCCACCGGCACCCCCGCGCCCGACGTGGCCCGCTGGACCGGGTACGCGCTGCTGGCCGTGCTGCTGCCCGGCACGCTGGTGTTCCGCGCGCTGCGCCGCCGCCCGCACACCCTCGTCGAGGACGTGGCGTTCGGCGCGGCCGTCGGCCTGGTGTTGGAGCTGGCCGGGTGGGCGGCGTTCACCGCCGCCGGCCTGCCCCACCTGCTGTGGCTGTGGCCCCTGGCGGTGCTCGTGCCGTTCGCCGTCGTGCCCCGGCTGCGCCGGCACTGGCGGACCACCGGGCACGCCCCGGTGCCGACGGGCTGGGCCTGGGCCCTCGCGGGGGTCGTCGCCGGCTTCACCCTCTATCTCTACGAGTCGTTCCTGCGGGTCAACCCGGTGCTGCCCACCGACGAGGGGCAGGCGCAATACATCGACCTCGCGTTCCAGCTCTCCCTCGCCGGGGCGGCCACCCACCAGGTGCCGCTGGACGTGCCGCAGGTCGCCGGGGAGCCCCTGCACTACCACTGGTTCGGCTTCGCCCACTTCGCGGCGGCCAGCTTGGTCAGCGGCGTGGACCTGCCGACGGTGTTCTTCCGGCTGGGCGTGCCGACGCTCTGCGCGCTGGCGGCCGTGCTGGCGGCGGTGGTCGGCTGGCGGGTCACCGGCCGGCCGTACGCGGGGGTGGCCGCCGCCGCGCTGATGTTCACCGTCGGCGAGTTCGGCTACGAGAACGGGATCCGCCAGCTCTTCGGCACCCAGGCCACGTTCATCGTGTGGGGCAGCCCGTCGATGACGTACAGCTGGGTGTTGCTCCTGCCGCTGGTGGCGGCGCTGGGCGAGCTGGTCGGGCGGGCCCGGGGCTCGACGGTGCCGGCGCTGGGGCGCGGCGCGTGGGTGCTCTCGGCGCTGTTCCTGGCCGCCTCGACCGGGGCGAAGGCCAGCTCGGTGCCGGTGGTGCTGGCCGCGCTGGCGTTCACCGCGGCGGTGTCGCTGGTGTTCCGGCGGACCCTGCCCCGGGCCGTGCTGGCGGCGGCCGGGCTGGCGCTGGCCGCGCAGCTGTTCGCCACCGCCGTGCTGTTCGCGTTCGAGAGCCACGGGGTGACCGTCGACCCGTTCTCGGGGCTGCGACCGTACGTCGGGACGGGCCGGCCGGCGGGGACGACCGCGTTGCTGTGGGCGGCGGTGTTCGTCGCGTTCCTGCTCAACCTCCAGCTCCGGCTGGCCGGGGTGGTGGCGCTGCTGCGGCTGCGCCGGTGGCGGCTGGAGCCGGTGCAGGTGTTCCTGCTCGGCGGGGCGCTCGCCGGCCCGGCGATCTACCTGCTGGTGGGGCATCCGGGCAGCAGCAACCAGTACTTCACCCGGGCCGGCTTCGCGTTCGGGGTGATCCTGTCGGCGTGGGGCTGGGCCGAGCTGGTCGACTCCGCCGCGCTGGGCGCGCGGGGCCGGGCGCTGCTCGGCGCGGGCGCGGCCGGGCTCGCCGTGCTGCTCACCGCCGTCCAGCTGTGGCGTCCGGCGGCGTCGCCGTCGACCCCGGCGTACGCGCCGGTGCTGCCGCTGCTGACCTGGGCGGCGGCGCTGGCGGCGGTGGCGTTGCTGGTCGGGCTGTGCTGGCCGGCGCTGGTCGGGCGCTGGCCGGGGCTCGCCGGCCGGGGCGGGGCGGTGCTGCTCACGGCCGCCCTGGTCGCGGGCGCGCCGGGGCTGGTGCTGGACGCCGCCGCCGCGCACCGGTTCCCCAACGGCGGGGCGTACCCGGTGGAGCGGATGCCGGCGTCCCGGGTGGCGGCGGCCCGCTACGTGCAGGAGCACAGCGCACCCGGCGACGTGGTGGCCACCAACGCGCACTGCCGGGCGGTGGTCAACGGCTGGTGCGACGCCCGGTCGTTCTGGGTCAGCGCCTACACGGAGCGCTCGGTGCTGGTGGAGGGGTGGGCGTTCGCGCCCCGGATGGTGGGCCTGCCCGGCGGCCCGTACGCCCCGTTCTGGGACGCCGAACGGCTGCGCGCCAACGACGCCGCGTTCACCGCCCCCACCGCCGCAGGGCTGGCCGACCTGCGCGACACGTACGGCGTGCGCTGGCTGGTGGTGGACCGGCGGGTCGCGCCGGAGTCCCCGGCCCTGGCCACGCTCGCCGACCTGCGCTACACGAACGCCCGGATGGCCGTCTACCGCCTCCGCTGAGCGCGCCCCGGTGGGCCCCGGTGTCAGGAGGGGCCCCTTGTACAACAGAATGCGTTGACAAGGGGCCCCTCCTTTCGGGAGGGTCAGCGCAGCGGGAGGCTGCGGGCCACGGCCGCGCCGTGCGACTCGTACGCGGCCAGCAGGGCGGTCGGCCGGCCCGAGGTGACCGGCACGACGACCGTCACCGACCGGTTCGCCTTCAGCTCGACGGTCCGGTCACCGAGGGCGGCGGAGCCGTCCCAGGCGTACAGGTAGGCCGTGCCGGACCGGTCGGCGCGCAGGGTGACCTTCACCCCGCCGGGGACCCGGCGCTGGTCGGTCAGCCGCAGCGCCTTCTCGGGCAGCCGCGCCACGGCGGCCGGAGCCACCCCGTCGACCGCCGACTGGGCGATGGTCTGCGGGCTGTGCACGCTGCGCGCGGCGGTGTCCGGGAAGACCGGGGCGCTGGGCTGCCGCGCCGCCGGGGTGTAGCCGGGCAGGGTCGCCAGGCCGTAGCGGTACGGGTCGGCCCGCACGCCGGTGAACGTGGACCAGCCCAGCCGGGACTGCGAGCTGAGGTCCTGGGTGTCCGAGTCGTAGACGAGGACGTTGAAGCCCATCCGGTTCGGGTCCACCGCGTCGGGCAGCACCGCGAACGGGATGCTGGCCTCGATGGTGTAGCCGGCGTACGGGCTGGTCACCTTGCTGACCACGGTCATGCCCGGCGCGGTCGTCGCCCCCGGGCCCTGCCGGTTGTCGGCGTCGCGCTGCCAGCACGGCGGGTCACCGTTGGCCGGGTCGTCGGTGACGGGGAAGATGCCGGCCTTGAACACCGTGGAGGTGTCGGTCGAGTTCCCCTTCGGGTCGACGATGATCTCGACGCTGTCGGTGCGCCGCTGCCGCTTGCAGTCCTGCGGCACGACCTTGCGGCCGAGCACGTCGTCGGTGACCTGGACGAACACCTTCAGGGCGTCGGCGGTCCAGGCGATGCGGCCCTTCGCCGAGGCGTCCTGCGGCGTGGTGGCCTGACCCTCCCAGATGCGGGAGAAGTCCAGCTCCTGGCCGGGGTACTCGCCGGCCGAGGCCACCCCGTCGACGGCGTGGTCGTGGCCGGCCTGCGGGACCTCGGTGGTCGGCACGATCTCCAGCGCGCCGGTCTCCACGGTGCTGCCGGCGGCGCTGGTGGTGGTGATGGTGATGCCGTAGTCGCCGTCGGTGCCGCCCGCGTTGGCGGTGGGCAGGGTGGCGTCGGTGTTGGTGACGGTGAAGGTGACCGCCCCGGTCGCGCCGGGGGCCAGGCCGGTGTAGCTCTTCGTGGCCGCGTCGGCGGTGAAGCCGGCGGGCAGGCCGAGGGTGACGGTGCCGCTGCGGGTGGCCTCGCCGTGGTTGCGCAGGTCGACGCGGACCGACCGGCTCTGGCCGGAGCCGATGGTGAGCACCGGCTTGATCAGCGTGTCGAGCTGCGGGTATCCGCCCTCGCCGGCCCACTCGCGGAACAGCCCCACCTCGGGCAGCGGCTCCAGGGTGCCGCGCACGTCGGCGACGACCCGCACGGCCCGGTCGGCGCGCCCGACGCCCTGCCGGGTGGTCAGGGTCGCGCCGACGAGCTGCTGCTGGTTGGTGTCGGCGCCGGCGGGGACGGCGACGGTGAACGTCGCGGTCCGCTCCTTGCCCGCCGGCACGCTGCCCCGCAGCGCGCCGGAGCCCTTGGCGGTCCAGCCCTGCGGCAGCCGCAGGTCGATCCGCGGCGCGGCCAGTGCCCGGTCCCGGGGCGCTCGCACGTGCGCGGTGACCTTGACGGTCTCGCCGGGGGCGAGGTCGAACCGGTCGGTGGTGAGGTACAGCTCGGTGCCCCGGGGCAGCCCGCCGGCCGCGTTCGGCAGCACGGAGCCGCGCAGGATCGCCTCGGGGGAGGCGTCCGCCGGGTCGTACGGGACGCGGCTGTCGACCAGGGTGTAGAAGTCGCAGCGCATCTTCGTCGGGTCGGTGGGGGCGGCGGCGGTGCCGGCCCAGCCCTGGGTGACGTACTCCCGGCGGGCGTCGACCTCGATCTCGGCCCAGGTCTTGCCGCTGGCGCTCGGCGTGCCCTCCCAGACCCCGAAGACCTGGTCGGTGGGGACGGTCGGCACGAAGCTGGACGCGCACTCGGGCCCGGCGGCCGACGTGCCGGTGCCGCCCGTACGCAGGAACTTCGCGGCCCGGAACGGCTTGAGGCCCTCCTTGCGGAGCTGCTCGGGGAACGCCTTCGGGTCGGCGGCGGCGTGGAACGCCTCGGCGGCGAACCGGGCGGCCTGCTGGTGGTTGCCGTGGTTGCCCGGGGTCGGCGAGGGGTTCATGGTCATGACGATCTCGGGCCGGGTCTGCCGGATCACCCGGACGATCTGGCCGAGCGTGTCGTCGTGTCCCCAGATCCGCTCGGACAGCGGCGCGGACGCCGTGTACCAGAAGTCGACCCGGTCGAGGTTGTAGAGGTTCTCCACGCCGGCCCGGCCGATCGCGGTGCGCTCCTCGCGTTCGCGGATGATGCCGAGCGGCGGGCCCTCTTCGAGGCCGACGGCGTTGCCGCCGCCCTCGCCGCGGGTGATGGTGACGACGCCGGCCTTGGCGCCGTACTTCTCCTTCCACTGCCCGAGGGTGGCGAGGCTGCCAGCCTCGTCGTCGGGGTGGGCGCTGACGAAGAGGACGTCGAGGTCGACGGTGTCGCCCGCCCGGCCGCCGTGGCGGTCGGCGGCTGCGTCGGCGGGGGAGGCGAGGGCGGCGGCGGGCACCCCGGACAGGGCCAGGGCTAGCGCCGTGGGTAGCAGGAACGCCTTGATGCGCATGCGGATCCTTCCGGAACTGTCCCGGGTCCGGGCAGCGGCCATCGCCGTCGGACGCGCGGCGTCGACGCGGGGTCGCTGATCGGGCGGCGGGACGGTGGGGCGGAGCCGGTGGCCGCGGCGGTGCCGGGCCACCGGCTGGGCAGCGGCGGGAAACGCCGCGGTACGGCGACGGCGGGGGTGCCGTCACCGGCGGTACGGCAGCGGCGCGGACTCCGTCACCGGGTACAGCGGCGGCGTGGGTGTCCGTACACACTGGAAGGCCTTCGCCCGGTGACGCTAGGGACCGGCGCGGCGGCCCGTCAATGCTTTGCAAGGTCTTTTTTTCTTTGCAAAAGAAATAAATTCAGGCCGGTCCACCTCTCCGGGGTGCCGGCCCGGTCGCGCGCCCCCGATCCGACATCGGGGCCGAAGCGGGGCGTTTTCCCTGTTCGTGAGGGTTCCTCGGGTGGGCCGAGACGCTTTTGTTACTTGACTCGATAGTTCGTTCGCCGTAGGAAGGAAGTGTGACTGACGTGGTGACGCCACCAACGAGCCCGGTGAGCCGGGAGCGGTCGAAGGAGATCAAGCGGTTGTCCGTGATCTCCACCGCCCGCCAGGTGCGGGTGCTCTCCCGCGCCGAGCTGACCGAGCTCACCGGCCTGAGCCCCGCCACGCTCACCCCACTCGTGCGCGAGCTGATCGCCGAGGGCTACCTCATCGAGCGGGGGCCCGGGGCGTCCCGCGCCGGCCGCCCCCGGGCGATGCTGGAGTTCAACCCGCGCGCCGAGCTGGTCGCCGCCGTCTCCCTGGAGCCGTCCCGACTCAGCTGCGAGATCGCCGACAGCGACGGCACGGTCGTCGCCCACCGCACCGTCCGCCTCGCCGGCGACATCATCGACACCATCTGCCGCTCGGTGCCCGAGCTGGCCGGCGACGGCCTGCCGGCGCTGCGCGGGGTCGCCATCGCCGCGCCCGGCGTCTCCTCCGGCGGGGCCGTCCGGCTCGCCCCCTCGGTCGGCCTCGTGGAGGGTCGGCCGATAGGGGAGGCGGTGCAGCGGCACCTCGGCGTGCCGGTGGTGGTGGACAACGACGTCAACCTCATGGCGGCCGGCGAGCACGCGGCCGGCGCCGGCAGCGACGTCGCCGACCTGCTGCTGCTGCACGTCGCCGACGGCATCGGTGCGGGGCTGGTGCTCGACGGCCAGGTCCGCCGGGGCGCGGGCGGGGCGGCCGGCGAGGTCGGCTTCCTGCCGCTGGACCCGGCCGACCGGGGCCACGACGGGGTCGGCCCGTTCGAGGCCCGCTGGTCGGAGAACGCCGTCGCCGAGCGGGTGGTGGCCCTGGCCCCCGGCCGGCGGCCCGACGCCCCGGTGGCCGCCCTGGTCGAGCTGGCGCGCGCCGACGAGCGCGCCGCCGCGTACCTCGACGAGGTGCTGACCGCGTGGTCCCGGCTGATCGTGTCCTGCGTCTGCGTCATCGACCCCGGTCGGGTGCTGCTCAGCGGCGCCGCCGCCCAGCTCGACGACCCGGCCGTCGACCGGCTCCAGGCCCTGGTCGCCGCCGCCGCGCCGAGCACCACCGAGGTACGCCGGGCCGTGCTCGGCGACCGGGCCGTGCTGCACGGCGCGGTCAGCTACGCCCTCTCCGCGGCGGCCACCGGGCTGCCCACCCTGCTTCCCACCCCCTAGCTCCGCCCAACCCGAACCCCTCGGAGGTCCCCATGAGACGTCGCCTTCTCCTCGCCGGTGCGCTGGCCACAGTCCTCGCCGCAGGCACCGCCTGCGGCGGCGGTGGCGACGACGCGTCCGGCGACGCGGGCGCCGAGAAGCTCACCATCTACACGGCCCGCGACAAGAAGGTCTCCACGTTCGTGGTGGACCAGTTCACCGCCAAGTACCCCGAGTACAAGGGCAAGGTGGAGATCCTCAACCTGGGCGCGCAGGAGATCCTGGAGCGGGTCCGGGCCGAGAAGGCCAACCCGCAGGCCGACGTCTGGTGGGGCGGCACCCAGCAGGGGCTCTCCGCGGGCGCGTCCGAGGACCTGCTGACCGGCTGGCAGCCGGCGTTCGCCGCCAAGATGGACGCGAAGTACAAGGACGCCGAGGGCCGCTGGTTCGGGGAGATCCTGCTGCCCGAGGTCATCATGTACAACAACAAGGCGCTCACCCCGGAGCAGGCCCCGAAGGACTGGGACGACCTGCTGAAGCCGGAGTGGAAGGACAAGATCGTCATCCGCGACGTCGCCGCGTCCGGCACCATGCGGTCGATCTACGCGGCGATGATCATGCGGCAGTCCCCGGACGGCAGCAACCCGCAGCCCGGCTACGACTGGCTGAAGAAGCTGGACGCCAACACCGGCTCGTACGCGGCCAACCCCGCCGACCTCTACCTCAAGCTCTCCCGCCAGCAGGGCGTGCTCAGCGCCTGGAACCTCCAGGACATCCTGCTCCAGGCCAACCAGTCGAACATGCCGTTCGGCTACGTGATGCCGGCCTCCGGCGCCCCGGTGCTCGTCGACGGCATCGCCGCGGTCAAGGGCGGCAACACCACCGGCGCGCAGAAGTTCATGGAGTTCCTCTTCGACGACGCGCTCCGCGCCGACCTGGCCAAGGACTACTACCAGATCCCGGCCGTGGAGATCGCCGAGAAGCCGCAGTGGCTGGCCGAGCTCAACCTCAAGCCGCTGGACGTCAACTGGGACGTGATCGGCAAGAACGAGACCGAGTGGATCAACCACTGGAACAGCCAGATCAAGAACAAGGGCTGACCACGGCGGCACCCGGGGCGGGCGCGGCGCGCCCGCCCCGGATTCCATCAGCCAAACAGGAGAGGACGCCATGATCGATGTCACGCTGGAGTCGGTGAGCAAGCGCTTCGCGCGCGGCGGCGACACCGCCGCCGTGGCCGACGTCGACATCACCATCGCCGCCGGGGAGTTCTTCACCCTGCTCGGCCCGAGCGGCTGCGGCAAGACCACCACCCTGCGCATGGTGGCCGGGTTCTACTTCCCCACCTCCGGCCGGATCCGGTTCGGCACGGAGGACGTCACCCGGCGTCCGCCGAACAAGCGCGACACCGGCATGGTGTTCCAGAACTACGCGCTCTTCCCGCACCTGTCCGTCGCGCAGAACGTGGCGTACGGGCTGAAGATCCGCAAGGTCGGCCGCGTCGAGTCGAAGCGGCGCGTCGAGGAGGCCCTCGGCCAGGTGCACCTCGCCGGGTACGGCGACCGGCGCATCGACGAGCTCTCCGGCGGCCAGCAGCAGCGGGTGGCCCTGGCCCGCGCCCTGGTGATCCGGCCGAAGACGCTGCTGCTCGACGAGCCGCTGTCCAACCTCGACGCGAAGCTGCGCGAGGAGACCCGCACGGAGATCCGCCGCATCCAGCAGGAGGCCGGCACCACCGGCATCTACGTCACCCACGACCAGGCCGAGGCGATGGCCATGTCGGACCGGATCGCGGTCATGCAGGCGGGCCGGGTGCAGCAGATCGGCGCGCCGCAGGAGATCTACCACCGCCCGGCGACGAGCTTCGTGGCCCGGTTCATCGGGCGTAGCAACGTGCTCACCCTGCCCGTACAGGGCGCCACGGAACGGACCGTGACGGTGGGGCTGCCCGGCGGCGGCGAGATCGACGTGCCGGCCCCGGCCGACCACGGCCTGCGCCAGGGCGAGACCGCCCAGGTGTCGGTGCGCCCCGAGCACATCGGCCTCACCTCCACCACCGAGGCGGGCGCGCTGCCCGGCCGCGTCGCCGAGCTGGAGTTCACCGGGATGGCCACCAACCTGGTCGTCGACACCGCCGGGGAGCGCATGCAGGTGGCCGCCGTCGACGTGCCGGCCGGCATCGCCGTCGGCGACCAGGTGGGGCTGCGGCTCAACCGGGACCGGATGTGGGTGGTGCGTCCGTGACCACCATCCCCGCCACCCCGAGCCCGGCCACCGTCGCCCCGGTCACGAAGGAGCCGACGCCGCCGCCGGGCCCGCGCCGCCGGCTGGCCGCCCGGTTCGCCGGGGGCACCGGTTCCCGCTGGTTCCCGTACGTGCTGGTCTTCCCGCTCGCGCTGGTCCTCTTCGGGTACGTCGTGCAGCCCATGTTCGCCACCTTCGCCGAGAGCGTCGGCGTGGACGGGGTGGAGAACTACGGCAGCTTCCTCACCGGCGGCGGGGTGGCCCGGTCGTCGCTGGTCACCTCTCTGATCATCTCGGCGGCCAGCGTGCTGCTCTGCGGGATCGTCGGCGTGGCGATGGCGTTCCTGCTCAAGCGCTTCTCGTTCCCCGGCCGCAAGCTGATCGAGGCGATCATCCTGGTGCCGGCGGCCCTGCCGCCGCTGATCGGGGCGATCTCGTTCCAGCTCCTCTACAGCGAGACCGGCATCCTGCCGCGCGGCCTGCAGCAGCTCTTCGGCGCGGAGAACCCGGTGCTGCCGTTCAGCGGCATCGCCGGGGTGCTGGTGGTGCACACGTTCACCATGTACCCGTACTTCTACCTGTCCGCCTCCGCCGCCCTCGGCGGGATGGACCCGTCGGTGGAGGAGGCCGCGTACAACCTGGGGGCGTCCCGGGTGCGGGTGTGGCGCACGGTGCTGCTGCCGATGCTCACCCCGGCGCTGGTGTCGGCGTCGCTGCTGGTGTTCATGACGTCGCTGGCGTCGTACACCGCCCCGCTGTTGTTCGGGGTGGACCAGACGATGACCATGCAGATCTACATCAACCGCACCAACGGCGACCTGCCGATGGCGTCGACGTACGCCTCCGTGCTCGGCGTCGTCTCGGTGCTGTTCCTGCTCGGCATGCGCTGGTACGAGGGGCGGCGCAGCTACCGCTCCCAGTCCAAGGGCGTCGCCGCCCACCGGCGGGAGATCACCAACCCGCTCGGCCGGTGGCTCGCCCTGGCCGCGTCCCTGCTGGCCACGGCCGTGCTGCTCGCGCCGGTGGCGACGATCGCCCTGGTGGCGTTCTCCCGGGACGGCTCGTGGACCACCGAGGTGATCCCGGCGCAGTACACGATGCAGAACTTCGTCACGATCTTCGCGGAGCCGAGGGCGTTCCAGCCGATCCTCAACTCGCTCAAGATGAGCCTCATCGCCACCGTGGCCTGCGTCGTGGTCGGCGTGCTCATCGCGTACGCGGTGCGCCGGCTGGACTTCCGCGGCCGGGGCCTGCTGGACGTGGCGGTCATGCTGGCCTGGGCGCTGCCCGGCACGGTGGTGGCGATCAACCTCATCTCGGCGTTCAGCACCGGCAACGCGTTCAGCTTCGGGCAGGTGCTCATCGGCACCTTCTGGATCATGCCGCTGGCGTACTTCGTGCGGTTCCTGCCGCTGGTGTTCCGCTCCAGCTCGGCCGCCCTGGCGCAGCTCGACCCGGCGCTGGAGGAGGCCGCCCGCAACCTCGGGGCGTCCTGGTGGCGGGCGTTCGGCACGGTCACCCTGCGGCTGATGCTGCCGGGCGTGCTGGCCGGCGCGCTGCTCGCCTTCGTGCACGGGGTCGGCGAGTTCGTCGCCTCGGTGCTCATCTACACCTCGGAGACCGCGCCCATCTCCGTGGAGATCAACAACCGGATGTACTCGTTCGAGGTCGGCACCGCCGCCGCGTACGGCATGCTCCAGGTGGTTTTGATCTTCGTGGTGATGGTGGTCTCCGGCCGCCTGGAGGGCGGCCGACGCTCGACCCGGGAGGCGGCGCGATGGACGGCGTGACGACACCGGCCGGCGACCACGTGGCCGCCTGGCTCGCCCACGGCGGGCTGGTCCCGGTCGCCCGGGTCCCCGGCGGGGAGCTGGCGGCGGTCGCCGCCGCGGCCGACTTCGCGGTGCTGCCGGTCGGCGCGGTCGAGTGGCACGGCCCGCACCTGCCGCTGGGTACCGACCTGATCCTCGCCGAGGGCTTCGCCGCCGAGAGCGCGCAGGCCTCCGCAGACGGCGCGGCCTCGTCCGGCGGCGGGACCCCGGACGAGGCCGCGCCCCCGGCGGCGGGCCCGCGCGGGGTGCTCTTCCCCGCCGTGGCGTACGCCGCCTGCCCCGGCCAGACCCGGCCGTGGCCCGGCACCGTGGCGATCCGGCCGGAGATCGCCGTCGGCTACCTCGCCGACGTCATCGAGGGCATCGTGGCGGCCGGCTTCCCCCGGCTGCTGATCGTCAACGGGCACGACGCCAACATGTCCACCGTCCGGGCCGCCATGGAGTGGGTGTCCGGGCGGCGCACGGCGAGCCTGCTGCTGGTCAACTGGTTCCAGCTCGTCACCCCCGCCGAGACCACCGAGCTGTACGGGCCGCAGGTCTCCCGCGGCCACGGCGGCGCGTACGAGACGTCCGGGGTGCTCGGGTTCGACCCCGGCGCGGTCCGGCTCGGCGCGGTCGACGACCTCCCGCCGAAGCCGAAGCTGCCGGTGACCCACCCGTACGTGCTGGTGGAGTCCCGGCCCGACCCGTGGCAGGGCTGGTCCGGGCACGTGTCGCTGGCCGACGAGCCCGCCGGCCGGCGGGTGCGCGAGTTGGCCGGGGCGCGGCTGCGCGAGGTCGTCGCCGCCTGGGTGGCCGCCGCCCCGCCCGCCCCGCCCACCGCCGACCCGCTGCCCGGCACCGACCCGCTGCCCGGCACCGACCCGCTGCCCGGCGTCGACCCGCTGCCGGACCCGCCGCCGGAGTCGCCGCCCGCCGAGGGGGAGCCGTCGTGACCGTCGACCGGGGACTCGACATCGTCGACTTCCACCTGCACTTCCGCATCGCCGCCGACCCGACGATCCAGGCGTGCGAGCACGCCGCCGGAATGCACCCCGGCGGGGAGCACGAGCGGGCCGTCCGCGCCGCCGGCTCCGCCCCGTACGCGGCGAAGTGGCGGCGGGCGTGGGCCTTCGCCGACCCGGAGCCCCCGGCGCAGCGCTGGGAGGACGAGGCGGACCGGTGGGCCGAGGAGCTGCGCCGGGTCGACGTGCGGCGGGCCGTGTTCGTCACCGGCGGCGGCAACGACACCGTCGCCGACGTCGTCGACCGCCACCCCGACCTGCTGCTCGGCCTCGCCCACCACGACCCCTACTCTCCGGGGGCCGCCGCCGAGCTGGAACGCGCCGTCACCGAACGCGGCCTGCGCGGGCTGAAGCTGTTCGCCCCGCTGCTGCGCGGCCCCCTCGACCACGCCGACCTCGACCCGCTGTGGGCCACCGCCCAGCGCCTCGGCGTGCCCGTGCTGATCCACATCGGGCACTACGGCAGCGCGGGCGGGCTGAGCTTCGGCCGGCACGGCGGCCCCGACGAGCTGGCCCGGATGGCCCGGCGCTTCCCCGAGCTGGCCGTGGTGGTGCCGCACTTCGGCGTCCAGCACGTGCAGGACCTGCTCTTCGCCGCCTGGGGCTGCCCGAACATCCACGTCGACACGTCCGGCTCCAACCAGTGGGTGCGCTGGATGCCCTACAAGCTGACGCTGGAGGACCTGTTCCGGCGCTGCTACGAGACCATCGGCCCGCACCGCATCGTCTACGGCAGCGACTCGTCGTGGTTCCCGCGCGGCTACGTCACCCGCTACCTCGACGACCAGCTCCGCGTCTGCCACGAGCTGGGACTGCCCGACGACCACCTGCGCGCGATCTTCGCCGGCAACGCCGAGCGCCTGCTCGGCCTGGACACCACGA
Source organism: Micromonospora haikouensis (assembly GCF_000876225.1). Taxonomy (NCBI): domain Bacteria; kingdom Bacillati; phylum Actinomycetota; class Actinomycetes; order Micromonosporales; family Micromonosporaceae; genus Micromonospora; species Micromonospora haikouensis. The sequence continues at coordinate 237,756 of NZ_JXSX01000003.1, forward strand.
CCGGCTGACGTCCCGGGCGCGACGAGCGGCGTCGCGCCCGACCCACGTCCCGCCCGGCCCCGGAAGGAAGCAGAGACCCTGATGAGCACACCCGCGCTGACCACCTACCAGCGGCACCACCTGCGGCCCACGTACGACCACCACGTCGGGCGGCTCTTCCCGGCGATGGTGCGGGCCAGCCAGGCGCACGTGGTGATGCTGACCGAGCAGGGGCTGATCCCCGCCGAGCGGGGCGCCCGGCTGCTGCGCGGGCTGGCGGAGCTGCGCGCCGACACCGACCCCGCGCCGCCGTTCGACGGCACCTTCGAGGACACGTACTACCTGCTGGAGAAGCGGCTGGCCGCCGCGTGCGGCGTGCCGGCGTCCGAGCTGGACGTGCAGATGGCCCGCAGCCGCAACGACCTCGACGCCGGGGTGTTCCGGATGCTGCTGCGCGACCAGCTCGTCGGCGTCCTCGACCGGGTGCTCGCCACCGGGGCCACCGCCCTGGCCGCCGCCGACCGGTACGCCGACGTGGTGATCACCGGCTACACCCACCGCCGGCCCGCCCAGCCCACCACCATCGGCCATGCCCTCGCCGGGTACGCCGAGGCCCTCGCGGGCGAGGCCGCCGCCTACGCCGACCTGATCGACGCGCTCAACGTCTCGCCGCTGGGCTCCTGCGCGTTCGCCGGCACCGACCTGGACATCGACCCGGCCCGGGTGGCCGAGCTGCTCGGCTTCGCCGGCCTGGTCACCAACTCGTACGAGGCGGTGGCCGGCGCGGACCACCTGGTCCGGGTCGGCACGCTCAACGCGCAGGCCCTCGCCACCGGGGCGCGGCTGGCCCGCACCCTGATGGACTGGCTGAGCTGGCGCTGGGTGACCACCCCCGGCGACTTCACCCAGGGCAGCAGCATCATGCCGCAGAAGCGCAACCCGGTGGTGCTGGAGCACCTCGTCTCGTACGCCGGCGCGACCGCCGCCGACGCCGCGAGCGTGCTCAACAACGTCGGCGCGGCCTGGTGGGAGGACTCCAACAACGCCACCACCGACGTGCAGGTGCGGCTCTGGGAGAGCAACGACCGCACCGACCGGTTCTTCGCCCTGCTCGGCGGCTTCCTCGCCGAGATCGAGCCGCTGGAGCCGCCGTCGGCCGGGGAGATCGTCGCCTCCGGGGCCACCACCACCGCCGCCGCGGACGCGCTGACCCGGCACGGCGTGCCGTTCCGGGCCGCCCACTCGGTGGTCGGCCGGCTGGTCCGCGCCGGTGCCCCCGACACGTGGACCGCCGAGGGCGTCCGCGCGGCGGCGCAGGGCGTCACCGACCGGCTCGACGACGACGCGATCGCCGACCTGCTCGCCGCCGCCGTCCGCCCCGAGCTGGTGCTCGACCGGGCGCAGGTCGACGGCCCCGGCCGGTGCGCCGTCCGCAACCAGGTGGCGGCGCTGCGCGGCCACTTCGACACCGTCGCCGGCCGGCTCGCCGCCGTGCGGGCCCGGCTCGCCGCCGCCGACGCGGAACTCGACGCCGTCGCCGCCGAACGGGCCGCCCGGTGAGCGCGCGCGCCACCACGACCGAGGGGACCGGCCCGTGAACCTGCGGCTCGACGGCCCCGCCACCCCATCTTCCCCGCTGCCCGGCGACGCGGAGATGACCGGCGATGCGCAGGTGACCGGCGACGACGGCGTGCTGCTCGGCATCGACTTCGGCGGCACCAAGATGGCCGTCGGGGTCGCCGACGCGGCGGGCCGGCTGCTGGCCCGCGAGCGGGTGCCCACGTACGCCGAACGGGGTGCCCCGCAGGCCCTGGACCGCGCCCTGGAGCTGGCCGCGAAGCTGGTGGGGCAGGCCGGCGGGCCGCTCGCGGCGGCGGGCGTCGCCTCGCCCGGGGTGGTCCGGCCCGACGGCATCGACCTGGCCCCGAACGTGCCCGGCTGGGACCGGCTGCGGCTGGCCGACGCGGTGCGCGACCGGCTCGGCGCGCCCGTCGTCGCCGTCGACAACGACCTGAACGCCGCCGCCCTGGCCGAGCTGCGGCTCGGCGCGCTCCGCGACGCCGACCCCGGCCTGGTCGTCGGCATCGGCACCGGCGTCGCGGCGGCGCTCACCGTGCGCGGTGCCGTGCTGCCCGGCCACCACGGGGCGGCCGGCGAGATCGGGTACGCCGTGGCCGGCGGCCCCTGGCCCGGCACCATGCTGGAGCTGGACTTCTCCGGCCGGGCGCTGGACCGGCTCGCCGCCGACCTCGGCGTGCCCGGGGCCGCCGCCGGGCTGGCCGCCGCCGCCGCCTCGCCCGGCCCGGCCCGGGACGCGCTGACCGCCCGCGTCGACGAGCTGGCCCGCCACCTGGTCACCTGCTGCCTGCTGGTCGACCCGCAGCGGGTGGTGCTGGTCGGCGGGGTGGCCGGCAGCGACCTGATCCGTGGCCTGCTCGTCGAGCGGCTCGCCGCCGTGCTGCCGTACCGGCCGGAGGTGGTGCTCTCCGGCTTCGCCGACGACGCCGCGCTGCTCGGCGCGGTCCTGCTGGCCGGGGAGGCGGTCCCGGCGGTCAGTTGACCTGGAACGTCCGCGTCGCGAGCTGGTAGGCCGGGAACATGTCCTCGAACTCGTCGGTGTCCATCCCGCCGAGGGTCAGCAGCACCGGCCCGCCGGCCGGGGTGTCCGCCACCAGCGCCCGCTGCCGGTTCGGGCCGCTGAACTCGCTGCGCTGCAGGAACGTCGCCTCGACCAGGTCCAGCGGGCCGCGCCGCACCCGCCGGTACTCGATCTCGCTGACCCGGCCGTAGTCGGCGAGGAACCCCTCCAGCGTGGCGCGGCCGTCCCCGGTGGACCCGTCGGCCGCCCACACCCGCAGGAAGCCCACGCTGCCGGCGGGCTTGGCGTCGACCTCGCAGCGCAGCCGGGCCCCGCCCAGCGTGATCGTGGCCTCCTCCGCCACCGCCTCGGGCGTCCACCCGGTCGGCAGCGAGAACGTGACCGGCAGCTCGCAGGGGCTGCCCGGCACGCCGACGGTGAGGGCGGCCTCGGCGGGGGCCACCTCGTCGTACCAGGGCGGGCCCGTCACCACCGGGGACGGGCCGGGGCTTGTTGCCGCCCGCGTCCCCTCGTCGGCGCAGCCCGCCGCCGGCACCGTGCAGAGGACGGCCAGCAGGGCCGCCCCGATCCGTCGCAACACCGCTCGCACATCCCCCGTGGTCGTCCACACCGCCCGGTCCACCCCGGACGGGCCGATGGATGGTAACGGTGGGTGGCCAGGTTGGTCGGTGGCGGGGCGGTGCGCGTGACGGTCAGTCGTCGGCGGGGCCCGGCGGAGCGGTCAGTCGGTGGCGGGTCGGTGGGCGCGCAGCATCAGCGACACCCCCGGCAGCGCCCGCACCGGCAGGTGCCGCTCGGCGGTGACGACGGCGCGCAGCCCGAGGTTGACCAGCGGGTTCAGCTCGTCCAGGTCGCTGCCGGTGGACCTGCGCCGCCGCCAGGCCGCGACCGGCCGCAGCAGCACGTTCCAGCTCCACAGCTCGTCGACGACCAGCCCGGCCTTCTCCACCACGGCCCGCAGCGACGCCCGGTCGTAGCGGCGGACGTGACCGACCGCAACGTCGTGCGCCGACCACAGCGCCATGTCGGCCGGCACGGCGATCAGCGCCACGCCCCCGGGGCGCAGCGTGCGGCGGATCTCGGCGGCGGCCAGGTGGTCCTCGTCGAAGTGCTCCAGGATGTCGAACGCGGTGACCAGGCCCAGGCTCGCCGACGGCAGCGGCAGGTGCCGGGCGTCGGCCCGGATCACGTCGAGCCCACGTTCCCGGGCGACCCCGGCGCCCTCCGGGCTGTATTCCAGCGCCACGGGCTGCCAGCCGTGCGCCCGCAGGACCCGGGTGTTGCCGCCGCCGGCCGCGCCGACGTCGAGCGCCCGCCCGGGGACGTGGCCGGTGGCGGCCAGCCGGCGCAGCGCCCGGGCCAGCAGGACCCGCCGCTCCCGGTACCACCAGTGGGTGTCCTCCAGCGCGGCGAGCTTGCGGATCTCGGTCGCTTCCACGGCATGCTCCTAGCGCGATCTCGGCGAACCTCACCCTAGACGAGTACTCCCGAACCCAGCAGCCAACGCCCCGCCCTGCCCCGGCGCTGCCCCGCCCTCCCGCCCCGGCGGTTCTGGCCCGGCTCAACCGCCTCGCCGCGCGGCTGCCCGTACACCTGAGGTTCGCCGACGCGACGACGCCGCAGTTCGTCCCGGAGCGTGGCGGCATCGACGCCGTGCTGGCCGGGCTGCTTGGCGTGCTGGCCGGGCTGCTTGGCGTGCTGGCCGGGCTGCTGCCGTGCTGGCCGGGCTGCTCGGCGTGCTGGCTGTCGCGGCACGCGACGGCACCCGGGGCCGGCGGAAGATGCCACGTCGACCACGCGCACCTGACCGAGCCGAAGGCGGGGATTCCATAGATCTTGGAGAGTTTTGGCCCCTGGAGGGGCCATTTCGCTCCAAGATCTCCCATTCTCGCCCGCGATCTTGCAGTTGCGGCCCCCCGGCAGGGCGCATTGTTCCTTTTTCGGGCCGTGACTGCTAAGCGCGCCGACCGGCACCGCCTCAACCACGCCCTACACGCCATCACCACTCATCACCGAACCCCTTGACAACCCTCACTCGCGGATGGGCGCGACCGGGGTGGGCGGCGCGGGGGTGGGGGTGGGGCGGCGGGCCCAGCGTAGGAAGCGGCGGAACAGCTCGCTGGGCCTCGGCGGGTCGTCCGGGTGCAGCGCCCGGAGGTCCTCGTTGGCGTCGAACATCCGCCAGGCCAGGAACAGGCACAGCCCGACGCGGTCACCGGCGTAGGCGGCCAGCAGGTCGTCGCGGGCCTGTGGGCAGGGCCACGGGGCCAGGCACGCCCGGCACAGCCACAGCGGGCGCAGGGGTGGGTGCGGCCGGCGTCGGTCGCCGTCGCGTCGGTGCTCTGCCACGCGCCTGCCTCCTCGTCGGTTGTGGGGGAGGGCCGCCCCGCAAGGGGGGTGCGGGGCGGCCCGCGCTGGCCCGGCCGCCGGGCATCGCCTCCACCAGCCGGACCGCGTGGTTCCACCCTGGACCGGGGCGGGCCGGACAAACAGGACCATCGGGGGTACGGTGCACAGCGTGATCGATGCGGAACCATCAGTGAGGAGTGGTGAGGAGTGAGCGCGTATCTCGCTCTCGTGCTGAAGCACGAGCGGGGCAAGCGGGGGCTGACCCAGGACCAGGTCGCCGAGGCGGTGCACGTCTCCGGCTCGTTGATCGCGATGTTCGAGACGGGGCGGCGCGTCCCGCAGCCCGACACGGCCCGCCGGCTCGACGAGCTGCTGGGCACCGGCGACCTGATCGCCCGGATGGCCGTCGAGGCACGCCGGGACGCCCAGCCCGGCTGGTTCCGCCCGTGGGCGGAGGTGGAGCGGGAGGCCACCTCGCTGCGCTGCTTCCAGGCGACGATCGTGCCGGGGCTGCTCCAGACCGAGGCGTACGCCCGCGCGGCCCTCGCCAGCGGCCTGTTCGTGCCCGAGAAGGTGGAGGAGCACGTCGCCTTCCGGATGGAGCGGCAGGCGCTGCTCGACCGCAAGGAGCCGCCGCTGACCACGTTCGTCATCGACGAGGCGGCGCTGCACCGGGGCGAGCCGGCGGTGCTCAAGGAGCAGCTCCTGCACCTCGCCGAGGTGGGGCTGCGGCCCCGGGTGCTGGTGCACGTCGTGCCCTGCGACGCCGGTCCCTACCTCGGCCAGTCCGGCCCGTTCACGCTCGCCGAGGCGGCCGGCGGCGAGCACCTGGCGTTCCTGGAGGACCAGTTGGAGGGCCGCGTGCTCGCCGACCCGAAGCGGGTTTCCACACTGGAGCGGGCGTGGGAAGCTGTGCGTGCGGTCGCCCTGCCGCGCGACCAGTCGAGAGACCTGATCCTGAAGCAGGTGAACGAGCTGTGAGCACCCACCACCCCCGCTGGCGCACCGCCACCCGCAGCAACACCAACGGCGGCGAGTGCGTCGAGGTCGCCGACAACCTGCCGGGCGTCGTGCTGGTGCGCGACTCCAAGGCCCGCGACGCCGGCACCCTCGCCTTCGCCCCGTCGGCCTGGCGGGCCTTCGTCGCCGACCTCCGCACCCCCGCCTAGCCGCACCCGATTCCCCTTCCTCCGGCAGTGCCGCCCGGGCGCGACGCGTGCACCGCCGTTGCCGTAGCCGAATTCGGATGCGCGGTGGCGGCGAGGGGTGCGAGGGTGCCGGGCGTGGCAGAGGCGCAGGGATTCGCGTACGCCGAACGGGCGGACGGCACGGTGGTGATCACGCACCATGGGCGGGTCGCGGGGACGCTGCGGGGTGGCCGGGCGGCGCAGTTCCTCGCCGAGGTCGACGACGACCCGCAACTGGTGATGGCCAGGTGGACGGGCAACTACCGCCGGGGCAACGAACGGCAGGCGCGCCGACACCCCCGCAACCGCCCCTAGCACTCCCGAACGCGCCCCGGATGTGGAGCCGGCGGCGGGTGATGCTGGTCGGGTCGATGTGCGGTGCCGCCGTGCACCCGGTCGCGGTCGGGTGCACGGCGGCGGTGCTCAGAACCGGGGCGGGGTGGGGCTGGTCGGGGTGAGGACGCCGCCGGCCCGCGTACGGACGGCGTGCGCCGCAGCCGCCGCGTTGCGCACGATCGTGCCGGCGTCGTGGCTGACCATCTCCCGGTTGCGCTTCACGATCCGGCCGTCGATCAGCACGGTGTCGATGTTGGCCGGGGTGGCCGACCGCACCACGGTCGACTCCAGGTCGCCGATCGGGGCGATGTTCAGGTCGTCCGCCCGGATCAGGACGATGTCGGCCCGCTTGCCGGGGGTGATCGACCCGGTCACCGCCTGCAGGCCGAGCGCCTTCGCGCCGTTGATCGTGGCCATCTCGATCGCCTGCCGGAACACCACCGGCGGCAGCGCGGCGGTGTCCGTGCCCACCCACGGGATGCCCAGGTTCCAGGCCACGTTCATCGACTCGAACATGTTGATCGGGGCGAGCGAGCTGGCGTCGAACGACAACGAGACGGTGACCCCGGCGGCCAGCATCCGCAGCAGCTGCCCGTGGAACCCACCGGCCGTGCCGAGGCGCAGTTCGGAGTGGACGGAGAAGCTGACCGGCGCGTTCGTCCGCACCATCGCCTGCCGGTCCGCCTCGTCGAACGGCAGCGCGTGGCAGAGCAGGAAGTCCGGCCCGAGGAAGCCCATCTTCTCCAGGTCGGCGGCGTGCACCGCCGTGGTCGGGCCCTGCCCGGAGTGCACCGAGATCGGCAGCTTCCGCTTGCTGACCTCCGCCATCTCCGCCAGGAACGTCGGCAGCTGGCCGGGCCCGCGCAGGTTCACCCCGAGGTGCACCAGGCCGTCGAACGGCGACTTCTTGCCGAACCACGTGGCCGCGACCCGGTCGATGTCCGCGAAGTCGATCGGCTGGGTGGCCGGCTGGCCGTCCCGGTGGCCGTACGAGTAGCGCGCCCGCACGAGGCCGTCGGCGTGGGCGTGCAGCTCCGCGTCGGCGTACTCCGGCCCGCGTACGTTGTGCGACCAGTTGTTGACGGTGGTGATGCCCGCGCTCGCGCACTCGACGAGGCCGAGCAGCACGCTGTGGTAGAAATCGTCCGGCTGATACGCGGCGACGGTGGCCGACTTCGCCGCGAAGTACTCGAATCCGGTGGAGACGAAATTGCGGCCGAGAGCGCTCCACATGTGATAGTGGGTTTCCACGAAACCGGGCATCGCAATCATTTTCGACGCGTCGATGACCCGCGCGCCGCGCGCCTTCAGGTTCGGGCCGACCTGGACGATGCGCCCGTCGCGCACCTCGATGTCGGCCTTGGCCTGGTTGCCGATGGTCGGGTCGACGGAGACCAGCGCCGCGCCCTTGATCAGGTAATGTCCGCGTTCCGGGCGTCGGCCGGGCTTCCCGCTGGGGGTGTGTGGGCCGGGGGAGGAGGCGGCGGCCGGAGCGCCGAACGCGAGCGGGGCGATGGCGGCGGCACCAGCGGCGGCGAGCAGCGCGCGGCGGCCGACCGAATGCGCGGGAACGGGCCGTCCGCAGTCGTCGACAATTGTCGCTGTGTGGTCGTCGCCGCTTTCCGGCGTCGACAGTGGATCAGCTGTGGGGGGCATGCGGGAAAGCTAGGGAGCACCGATTTCCCGCACATTGCCGACTGGCTAGCATCGCGTGAACCCGCTGGTCGCGACCGCATGCCGGGAAGACCGCCGCCGACCGGCACGCAGCGGCGCGACGCTGCTGCCGACCGTCACGCCGCGGGTGGGCCTGGGTGCCGCCGGTGCGGGCGTGGGCACCGGTGTGGGCGCCGGTGTGGTGCGAGCGTGGTGCGGGCGTGGGCGCGGGTGCCCAGCCGGATCCGGGAGGTCACCGTGGCGGCCATGATCGACTTCATGTCGGCGACATGGCGGTGTCACGGTGGCTCGGATGCCGCCATGTCGCCGACATGAAGTCGATCTTGCCACCTCGAAACGCTGCGGGCCGCCGCCAGGCCCGCCACGTCAAGACGGGTGCGGGCGTTAAGAAGGGCCCCCTGCTATGCGGAACGCGTTGACAGGGGGCCCTTCCTTGCGCCTCAGGGGCGGGTGAAGACCAGTGCCACGTTGTGGCCGCCGAAGCCGAACGCGTTGTTCAGCGCGGCGGGGATCTCCAGGTGCCGTGCCTTGTGCGCGGCCACGTCCATGTCCAGCCCGGCGTCCGGGTCGTCCAGGTTGATCGTCGGCGGCACGACGCCGTCGCGGATCGACAGGATGGTGGCGATGGACTCCAGCGCGCCGGCCGCGCCGAGCAGGTGACCGGTCATCGACTTGGTGGCGGTGAGCACCGGGTGGTCGCCGAGCGCGGCGCGCAGCGCGCCGATCTCCAGCATGTCGCCGACCGGCGTCGAGGTGGCGTGCGCGTTGACGTGCACGATGTCCTCACGGGCGATGTCGGCGTCCGCGATGGCCTTCTTGATCGCGCGGATCGCGCCCTCGCCCTCCGCGTGCGGCTGCACGATGTCGTACGCGTCGGAGGTGATCCCCGCGCCGGCCAGCCGCGCGTACACCCGGGCGCCCCGGGCGGCGGCGTGCTCGGCGCGTTCCAGGACCAGCACGCCCGCGCCCTCGCCGAGGACGAAGCCGTCGCGGCCGGTGTCCCACGGGCGGGAGGCCCGCTCGGGCTCGTCGTTGCGGGTGGACATGGCCCGCATCGAGGCGAACCCGGCGATCGGCAGCGCGTGGATGACCGCCTCGGTGCCGCCGGCCACCACCACGTCGGCCCGGCCGGAGCGGATGATGTCCAGCCCGAGGGCGATGGCCTCCGCGCCGGTGGCGCAGGCGCTCGCCACCGTGTGCACGCCGGCCTTCGCGCCCAGCTCCAGCCCCACCCAGGCGGCGGGGCCGTTCGGCATCAGCATCGGGATGGTGTGCGGGGACACCCGGCGGGGGCCGGACGCCTCCAGGATGTCGTCCTGGGCGAGCAGGGTGGTGGCCCCGCCGATGCCGGAGCCGACGCTGACGGCCAGCCGCTCCCCATCCAGCCCGGAGTCGGCGAGGCCCGCGTCCGCCCACGCCTGCCGGGCGGCGATGATCGCGATGGCCTCGGAGCGGTCGAGCCGGCGCATCTTCACCCTGTCCAGCACCTCGGACGGGTCGACGGCGAGCTGCGCGGCGATGCGCACCGGGAGCTGCGCCGCCCACTCCTGGGTGAGCGGACCCACCCCGGAGCGGCCGGCGAGCATGGCGTCCCAGGTCGACGCGACGTCCCCGCCCAACGGGGTGGTCGCGCCGAGCCCTGTGACGACGACGTCGGAACGACTCATGTCAGGACTGCGCCTCGATGTAGCTGACGGCGTCGCCCACGGTCTTCAGGTTCTGCACCTCGTTGTCGGGGATCTTGACGCCGAACTTCTCCTCGGCGGCGACCACGACCTCCACCATCGAGAGCGAGTCGACGTCGAGGTCGTCGGTGAAGGACTTGCCCTCGGCCACGTCGTCCGGGTTCACCCCGGCAACCTCTTCGAGGATCTCGGCGAGGCCGGCGGTGATCTCGTCACGGGTCATGGTTGGTGCGTTCCTCTCCTGGGTGTGGAATCGCCGGCGGCGCGCGCCGCGCGGCGTGCGAACGGCCCCGCTGGGGGCCGGACGTCTCAGGGGCAGCGGACGACCTGACCGGCGTAGGTCAGGCCGCCGCCGAAGCCGAAGAGCAGCACCGGGGCGCCCGAGGGCACCTCCCGCCGCTCGATGAGCTTGGACAGGGCCAGCGGCACGCTCGCCGCCGAGGTGTTGCCGGACTCGACGATGTCCTTCGCGATGATCGCGTCGGGAATGCCGAGCCGCTTGGCGATGCCGTCGATGATCCGGGAGTTGGCCTGGTGCGGCACGAACGCGGCCAGCTCGGACGGGGCGACCCCGGCCCGCTCGCAGGCCTGCAGGGCCAGCGGGGCCAGCGCCGTGGTGGCCCAGCGGAAGACCGTCTGGCCCTCCTGCTTCACGTACGGCCGCCAGCCCTCGATGCGTACGGCGTCGCTCTTGTCCGGCACCGAGCCCCAGACGACCGGGCCGACCCCGGCCGGCTCGCCCTCGGCGGTGGCGGTGACCACCGCGGCACCGGCGCCGTCGCCGAAGATGATGCAGGTGGAGCGGTCGGTCCAGTCGGTGAAGTCGGAGAGCTTCTCCGCGCCGATGACGATCGCGTTGCGCGACGCCCCGGCCCGGATCGCGTGGTCGACGGTGCCCAGCGCGTACGCGAAGCCCGAGCACGCGGTGTTGATGTCGTACGCGCCGGGCGCGGTGATGCCGAGCTTGGCGGCGACCCGGCAGGCGACGTTCGGGCTGCGGTCGATGGAGGTGCAGGTGGCGACGACGACGAGGTCGATGTCGGCGGCGGTGAGGCCGGAGTTGGCCAGCGCCTTTCCGGCGGCGGCCGCCGCCATGTCGGACACCGTCTCGTCGCCGGCGATGCGGCGGCTGGCGATGCCGACGCGGTCCCTGATCCACTCGTCGTTGGTCTCGACGAACTGCGCGATGTCGTCGTTGGTGACGATCCGGGAGGGCTGGTAGTGCCCCAGGGCGAGAATCCGGCTACCTGTCATGAGTGACCCCCGATCCGGGCGAGCGGTTGACCCGGGGCGACCGGGGCGTCGTGGTGGGCGAGCCACTCGGTGAGCGGGCCGCCGTCGTGCGCGGTCACCTCGACCGGGCCCCGCCCGGTGACGACGTGGCCGATGACCTGGCCGATCTTCAGCGCCTGGCCCTCGGTCAGGCCCTGGGCGGGCTGGAAGACGCCCGGCGCGGGGGCCGTCACGACCCGGAACCGGGCGGTCGGCGCGGGGCGGGCGGCCGAGCCGTGCCGGGCGATCAGGTCGCGGGCGGCGGGCAGGTCGTCCGGCGTCTTCAGGGTGACGATCTCGGGCAGCGAGTCGGCGAGCTCCCGCTTGATCAGGCCGGCGAGGGTGCCGGCCGGCGGCAGCTCGACCACCCCGGTCACGCCGAGGTCGGCCAGGGTGCGCATGCACAGGTCCCACCGCACCGGCGAGGTGACCTGGCGGACCAGCCGCTGCACCAGCTCCCGGCCGTGGTGGACGGCCGTGCCGTCGAGGTTGGACAGCAGGATCCGGGCCGGGCGGGCCGGGGTGATCCCGGCGGCCACGCCGGCCAGGGCGGCCTCGGCGGGGGCCATGTAGGGGGTGTGGAACGCGCCGGCCACCTTCAGCCGGACGACCCGGGCCTTCGTGGGCGGCTCGGCGACGAGAGCGTCGATGCCGGTGGTCGACCCGGCGGCCACGATCTGGCCGGCGCCGTTGCGGTTGGCCGCGTGCAGCCCGTGCCTGTCGAGGGCGGCGAGCACCTCGTCGGTGTCGCCGCCGAGCACGGCGGCCATGCCGGTCGGCTCGATCGCGCAGGCGGCGGCCATCTCCCGGCCGCGCACCCCGGCGAGGGTGATCGCGGTCTCGGCCGGCAGGACCCCGGCCAGCGCCGCCGCGCCCAGCTCGCCGACGCTGTGCCCGGCCGTGAGGGTGACGTCGTGCATCGGCAGGTGCTCGGCGGCGAGCAGGGCCGCGGCGACCAGCAGCGGCTGGGTCCGGGCGGTGTCCTGGATCTCCTCCGCGCCGGCCGTGGTGCCCAGGTGGACCAGGTCGACGCCGGCCAGCGCCGACCACCAGCGCAGCCGTGCCTCGGCGCCGGTCAGGTCGAGCCACGGTGTCAGGAAGCCGGGTTTCTGGGAACCCTGTCCCGGTGAGAGTACGGCGAGCACGCCTATGACTCTTCCGGATACTCGCCAGTCACGGTGTTACCGGCCGCAACCAAACCGCACTAGAACCTTTGGAGGAACCCTACAGAAATAGGTGACCGTGATCATCTCTTTGCGGAGGTTTGCCGGTTTGGTGGCGTTATGGGCGGAGGTGTCACGACGGGCACCACCGGGTCGAGCCGCCCCACGGTCAGCGCCACCTGCAACGCGAACGCGTCCCGGGGGGTCAGCGGCGACAGCCCCGTCACGTCGGCGATCCGCCGCAGCCGGTAGCGCACCGTGTTGGGGTGCACGAACAGCGCCCGCGCCGCGCTCTCCAGCGTGCCGCCGGCCGCGAAGAAGGCGTCCAGGGTCTCCAGCAACTCGCCGCCCGCCCGGGCCAGCGTCGCGTACACGTCGTGGCGCAGCCGGCGGCGGGCCTCGGCGTCCCCGGCGAGGGCCCGCTCGGGCAGCAGGTCACCGGCCGGCACCGGGCGCGGCGCGGTCGGCCAGGCGGGAGCCGCCCGGTAGCCGGCGAGCGCGGCCCGGGCCGAGTCGGTCGCCTCGTCGAGGCTCGGCACCGCCGGCCCGACCACCACCGGCCCCTCCCCGAACGCGGGCAGCAGCTTCCCCGTCGCCGCCATCGGGTCGGCCGCGCCGCCGAGCACGATCACCAGCCGGTCGCCGTGCACCCCGCCGATCACCTCGACGCCGACGCGCCGGGCCAGCCGGTGGACGGTGTGCAGCACGGCGGCCACCTCGCCGCCCGGGGACCGGCCCACCGCCACCGCCACCGGCGGCGCGTCCGACCAGCCCAGCGCCGCGCCCCGGCTGGCCAGCACGTCCGGGGAGTCACCGCGCAGCAGCGCGTCGACCAGCAGGGCCTGCAGCCGGGCGTCCCAGGAGCCGCGCGACTCGGCGGCCCGCGCGTAGACCCGGGCGGCGGCGAAGGCGATCTCGCGGGAGAAGCGCAGCACCGCCTCCCGCAGCTGCTGCTCCTCGCCCTCGGCGGCGAGGGTGCCCACCTGCTCCTCGACCACGTCGATCGTCACCTTGATCAACGCCACGGTCTGCTGGAGGCTGATCGAGCGGGCCAGGGCCAGCGGGGCGGTGGCGAAGACCTCGTCGGAGACCTCCTGGGTGCTGTCCGCCGTGCCGCCGCCGTCGCGCAGCCACTGCACCAGCGACCGCGCGCCGGCCTGGGCCACCAGCATCACCCAGGACCGCTGGTCGGCCGGCAGCGCCCGGAACCAGGGCAGCGTCTCGTCCATCCGGGCCACGCTGGCGGTGGCCAGGGCCCCCGCCGCCCGCTCGATGCGGCGCAGCGTGGCCGACAGCTCGATCCCGCCCGGCTCGCTCACCCCACCAGCCTTGCAGAGAAGGTGGGGCCCCCTGTCGACGCCCCCGCGGAGAGGGGCACCCCGCTCACCCCGCACCGCCCGACGGCGGCAGCGGGGGCGGCGCGGGCAGGGACAGCTCCTGGGCCACGATCGCGGCCTGCACGCGGCTGCGCAGGTCGAGCTTCGCCAGCACCCGGCTGACGTGGGTCTTCGCGGTGCTCTCCGCCATCGCCAGCCGGTCGGCGAGCTGCTGGTTGGACAGGCCCAGCCCGAGACAGGCCAGCACGTCGCGTTCCCGCGCGGTGAGCGTGGCGACCGCGGCCCGCGTGGCGGCGGGCGCCCCCGGCGCGGTGGCGGCGAACGCGCTGATCAGCCGCCGGGTCACCGCCGGGGCGATGATCCCCTCGCCCCGGGCCACCGTGCGCACGGCGGCGACCAGGGCGGCGGCGTCGGTGTCCTTGAGCAGGAAGCCGGCCGCCCCGGCGCGCAGCGCGCCGAAGACGTACTCGTCGAGGTCGAAGGTGGTCAGCACGAGCACGTCGGCGAGCCGGCCGGCGACGATCTCCCGGGTGGCCGAGATGCCGTCGAGCCGGGGCATCCGGACGTCCAGCACGGCGACGTCCGGGCGCAGTTCGGCGCAGAGCCGCACCGCCGCCTCGCCGTCGGCGGCCTCGCCGACCACCTCGACGCCGGGCGCGGCGGCCAGGATCAGCGCCAGTCCGGCCCGCACTGCCGGCTGGTCGTCGGCGAGCACCACCCGCACCGGCCCCGCCGCGTCGCCCCGCCCGTCGGCACCCACCGGCCCCGCCGGGTCCGTCCCGTCCGCGGCCCGCCCGGGGGCGGCCCGGCCGGTCACGCCGGCTCCCCGGTGGGCAGCCGCGCCCGGACCCGCCACCGCCCGTCCGCCGGGCCCGCCGTGAAGCCGCCGCCCAGCAGCACCGCGCGCTCGCGCATCCCGACCAGCCCGGCGCCCGCGCCGGGCGCCGCCGCGCCGCCCGCCCGCAGCGGGTTCGCCACGGTCACCACCACCTCCGTCGGCCCGTACGTCACGACCAGCTCCGCCTCGCCCGCGCCGTGCTTGAGCGCGTTGGTCAGCGACTCCTGCACGATCCGGTACGCCGCCAGGTCCACCCCCACCGGCAGCGGACGCGCCCCGCCGGTCACCTCGGTCCGCACGGCCAGCCCGGCGGCGCGCATCCGGCCCACGAGGCGGTCCAGCTCGGCGAGGCGTACCCGGGTCGCCTCCTCGGCCGGATCCACGGCGTCGCCCGGCGCGGGCCCGACGCCCGCCGTGGGCTCCCGCAGCAGCCCGATGAGCTGCCGCATCTCCGCCAGGCCCTGCACGCTGTTCTCCCGGATGACCCGCAGCGACGAGGCCACCTGCTCCCGGTCCAGCCCGGGGACGGAGAGCGCGGCGGTGGCGTGGATGGCCACCGCGCCGAGGTGGTTGGCGACCACGTCGTGCAGCTCCCGGGCCATCCGGGAGCGCTCGGCGCGGACCGCCTCGCGCCGGTCCAACTCGGCCAGCCGGGCGGTCTGCTCGGCCCGGGCCCGTTCCTCGGCGGCCCGCGCCCGCTCGGCCGCCGCCTGGTCCCGGTACTGCCGCACGCTGATCCCGGTCAGCACCGGCACGACGCCGACCAGCACCACCGGCACGCCCAGCGCGACCCCGCGCCAGTGGCCGAACACCAGCACCCCGCCGACGGCGGCGAGCAGGCTCAGCGCCACGCTGCCCCGCAGCAGCCAGCGCCACAGCCGGGGCGGGCCGTACACGCAGGAGTCGTAGAGCACCTGGGTGTAGATCAGCGCGGTGCCGAGGGTGGTGCCGAGCGCGACGTCGACGCCGAGCGCCGCCGTGCCGAGGGCCAGCCCCGTCCGGGTGGCCACCCGCCGCAGGGCCACCGCCGCCGACACGGCCACCAGCGACGGCAGGAAGGCCGCCGTGGGCACGCCGGGCCGCGGGGTGATCGCCAGGTGCGTGCCGAGGCCGAGCAGCGCCAGCCCGCCCGCGAGGGCCACGCCGGCCAGCGCCACGTCCCGGCCCGCGGTGCCGGGCCGGGGCCAGGGCGGCAGTCGCATTCTCCGATCCCACCACACCCGCCGCCGCGCCGGCTCCGACCAGGGCACGAGGCCGCGTCCCCCGAAGGAGGTACGCCCCGACGCGGTCCATCGTTCGGCGTACCCGGATCTCGTCGCCCGGGTCGAGGGCGGGGCGCACGGCGGGCGGCACGCTGGACCCACGGACAGGGGGAGGTCGTCGTGCTGGTCGCGGTCATCGTCGGATGCGAGATCGGGTTCTGGATGCTGCTCGTGGCGGGGCTCGTGGCCCGCTACCCGCTGCGCCGCCCCCGCCTCGGCGCAGCACTGCTGGTCTGCGTACCCCTGGTCGACCTGGTGCTGCTCGCGGCGGCCGCGCTGGACCTGCGGCGCGGGGCCACCGCGGACGCCACCCACGGCCTGGCCGCCGCCTACCTCGGGTTCTCGGTGGCCTTCGGCCACTCGCTGATCCGCTGGGCCGACCAGCGCTTCGCCCACCGGTTCGCCGGCGGCCCGCCGCCGGTCCGGCCGCCACGCTACGGCTGGGCCCGCGCCCGTCACGAGTGGCGGGAGTGGGCCAAGGGCCTGCTCGGCTGGGCCGTGGCCTGCGCGTTGCTCGTGGCGGCGATCGCCTTCGTCGGTGACGCCGAACGCACCCGGGCCCTGTGGGACTTCGCCCGCACCCTCACCGTCGCCCTCGTGATCTGGCTCGTCGCGTTCCCGGTCTGGGAGACGATCTTCCCGCGCCGCCCCCGCCGCTGAGGTGGGGTACGCGCCGCACGGCGCGTCCGCCCGCCCCAGTACGGTGACAGGGCACGCGGGCCAGGGGCCGGCCGGCGGGCGAGGAAGAGCGTGAGGAGACCGCCGATGGCGCACGGGGAGGTCGAGCCGGGCTGCGCCCAGGGGGAGTCCTGCCGGCCGGGCCACCACGAGCCGGCGGCGAAGCATCCCCGCCGGCTCACCGGGACGACCCATCCTGCCGAGCCGACCTGCGGCCGGGCCGCGGAGCCGACCTGCGGCCGGGGCGCCGCGCCGGCCGACGAGGACGCCCCGGTGCCCCGCCAGCGCGCCGCCGAGCCGCCCGCCGACGACGAGTCCGGCCGGGCCGCTGCCTGCCGCAGCGACCTGCCCGGCTGGGCCGGCGCGCACCGGCACGGCCCGGTCCGCCCCCGGCACCGGGCCCTGCGCCGGGAGCGCCCGCCGCGCCGCTGGTGCTGAAGCCGCGCCGCCGGTGCTTGAGGCCGTGCCGCTGGTGCTGAGCGCACGGGGGCCCCGCGCCGAGCGGCACGGGGCCGGGCCCGTCAGCGGGTACGGCGGCGGATCAGCAGCGCGATCCCGGCCAGCCCGAGGGTGATCACCAGCATCACCCCGACGTTGAGCAGCAGCAGCCGCTGCAACTCGTCGAGCGCCTCGTCGATGTCGCCGGCCGGGTTCAGCGAATCGTCGGGCAGCACCCGCTCGCCGCCCCCGACGCCGCCGCTGACCGTGTCGACCTGCCGCTCCAGCGGCACCCCGACCGTCCGCAGCGTCTCGGACATGCTGAGCCGGCCGAGGAACCAGCCGGCCTTCTCCTTGCGGGCCGGGTCCGGCTGCTTTGCCGGCCGGTAGACCCGGGGGCCGCCCTTGGCCAGCGGGTAGAGGTCGTACGTCTGGGTGGCGATCTCCCCGACCAGCACCACCACCGTGTACTTCGGACCCAGGTCGGCAGGCTTCGGCCCGCTGGCCGCCCCGGTGGGGCCCAGCCAGCTCACCTGGTCGACGACCGCGACCACCTCGACGGGGTGGGCGGTGGCCCGCAGCCGCAGCGGCTCGGCCAGCCCCTCGCCGGTGATGTCCACCCCGGCCGGGAGGGTCTTCTTCGGCACCTTGCGGGCCAGCGCCGCGCTGGCGGCGGCGGCCGCGTCGGCCAGCGCCGCGCCCGTCGTCGCCGGACCCGTCGTCGCCGGACCCGTGGCCGTGCCGGCCGCCCGGACCGGCCCCGCCAGCGCCGTCGCCAGCGCCGTCGCCAGCAGCGCTCCCGCTGCCGCCCGGCTCAGCCGCCTCACCTGTCGGACCATCGCCGCCTCCTCGCCCCGTTCGATTTGGATGGCTTCGCTGCAGGTCACGCGTTGGTCGGTCGCTGGCGGTGACCATGCCCACAGGGCGGGGCGCCCACCTGAAAGACTGCGCAGAACGTCGATCGGTTGCAGCTGTTGGATCGGGAATTGGAACTATCTGCGATCTCAGCTCGACTAACCAATCGGCCGTAGATCAGCGGGCGGATAGTACCTTTACGGAGGTGTACATGGGGGGCAGGTTCCCACGCGTGGCGCGTACCTGGTTGGCCGTGCTCGGCGTGGCGCTCGGTGTGTCGCTCGTGCTCCCGGCCGCGCCGGCCGCCGCGCACAACTCACTGAGCGGCAGCAACCCGGCCAACGGCGCGCGGATCGCCACCGCGCCGGAGCTGATCGAGCTCCGGTTCCTGGCGAAACCGAACCCGGGTACGACGAAGATCACAGTCACCGGGCCGGACAATGTGGCCGCCCTCGACGGGGAGCCGACCTTCTCCGGAACGCGGGTGCGGATCCCGTTCGCGCCCGGCAAGGCCGGCCTATACATCGTCGGCTACCAGCTCGGATCCGCCGACGGCCACCCGATCAAGGGCGAGGTGCGGTTCACCCTCACCACCGGCACCCCGGCCGAGTCCCCGTCGCCGTCGGCCGCCGCGCCGGAGCCCGTCCCGCCGTCGGATGCCCCGTCCGCCGCCGCGCCGTCGTCGGCCGCCGCGACCCCGGAGGGTGCCGGCAGCGCCGTGCCGGCCGCCAGCGAGTCGACCGACGGGGGCCCGCCCGGCTGGCTCTGGGCGCTGGGTGGCGGCGTGCTGCTGGTGGCCGCCGCTGCCGGCGGGTTCGCCGTGCGCCGCCGCCGCGCCGGCACCTGACCGACCCCAGGCAGGACGCGTAGGGGCCCGCCGGTCCACCGGCGGGCCCCTACGTTCGCGTACCCGATCAGGCAGGCGTCGCG
This sequence comes from Micromonospora haikouensis, assembly GCF_000876225.1. Classification (NCBI taxonomy): domain Bacteria; kingdom Bacillati; phylum Actinomycetota; class Actinomycetes; order Micromonosporales; family Micromonosporaceae; genus Micromonospora; species Micromonospora haikouensis. The sequence goes on from NZ_JXSX01000003.1 coordinate 256,338, forward strand.
TACCCGATCAGGGCAGGCGCAGGCGGGCGGCGCGCAACCGGGCGAGGGTGCGCTCGCGGCCCAGCACCTCCAGCGACTCGAACAGCGGCAGCCCGACGGTGCGGCCGGTGACCGCCACCCGGACGGGCGCCTGGGCCTTGCCGAGCTTGAGGCCGCGCTCCGCGCCGACCGCCTCCAGCGTCGCCTTCAGCGACTCGGCGTCCCACGACGCGAGCCCCTCGTACGCGGCGACCGTCGCGTCGAGCAGCTCGGCCGCGCCCTCCTTCATCGCCTTCGCCCACGCGGCCTCCTCGATGCTCGGCGAGGCCAGGAAGAGGAAGTCGACGTTGGGCACGATCTCGCTGAGCACCGCGATGCGGGTCTGGGCCAGCGGGGCCACGGCGGCGAACGCGGCCTCGTCGAACTCCTCCGGCTGCCACGGCGGCGGGGCGATCGTGTCGGTGCCGGTCAGCCACGGCCGGCACGCGGCCACGAACTCGTCGACCGGCAGCGCCCGGATGTAGTCGCCGTTGAACGCGCGCAGCTTCTTCTCGTCGAAGAACGCGGGGGAGGGGTTGACCTCCTCCAGCCGGAACTCGTCCTCGATCACCGACCAGGGCACGATCTCCCGGTCGCCCGACGGGGCCCAGCCCAGCAGCATCAGGTAGTTGCGCATCGCGTCGGCGAGGTAGCCCTCGTCCCGGTACGCCTCCAGGGCGACCTTGTCGCGCCGCTTGGACAGCTTCTGCCGCTTCTCGTTGACCACCACGGGCACGTGCGCCCAGACCGGCGGCTTGACGCCCAGCGCGTCCCACAGCAGCTGCTGCTTCGGCGTGTTGGGCAGGTGCTCCTCGGCCCGGATCACGTGGGTGATCCCCATGGTCATGTCGTCGACCACGTTGGCCAGCAGGAACACCGGGGAGCCGTCGCCCCGGGCGATGACGAAGTCCTCGATCAGCCGGTTCTCGAACGTCGGCTCGCCCCGGATCAGGTCGACCACCACGGTCTCGCCCGTGTCCGGGGTGCGGAACCGCAGCGCGCGCCCCTCGCCGGCCGGCAGGCCCCGGTCGCGGCAGAAGCCGTCGTAGCCGGAGTACTGCGAGCCGGTGCGCGCCTGCACGGCCTCGCGGGTGCAGTCGCAGTAGTACGCCCGGCCGCCCTCGTGCAGCCGCTGCGCGGCGGCCCGGTGCTCGGCGGCGTACGACGACTGGAAGTAGGGGCCCTCGTAGCTGCCCCGGGCGATGCCGATCCAGTCCAGCGCCGACAGGATGCCCTCGGTCCACTCGGGCCTGTTGCGGGCCGCGTCGGTGTCCTCGACGCGGAGGACGAACACCCCGCCCTGCTGCCTGGCGAAGATCCAGTTCTGCAGGGCCGAGCGGGCGCCGCCGACGTGGAACATTCCGGTCGGGGAGGGGGCGAAGCGTACACGTACCGTCACGTCTCCCAGCCTACGGCCGCCGGCCAGCGGTTAACGGAGGGGCCCCTCGATCTCCACCGTCACGCCACGCCACGGATCTTGACGACGAGCGCGCTGCCGAGCAGGGTGACCGCCGCAGTGGCCGCGTACAGGGTGGGGTAGCCGCCCAGGTGCACCACGATCGGGGCGGACAGCGCCGGGCCGAGCACCTGCGGCGCGGAGTTCGCGATGTTGATCACCCCGAGGTCCTTGGCCCGGTCGGTGGCCGCCGGCAGCACCTCGGTGATCAGCGCCGCGTCCACCGACAGGTAGACGCCGTAGCCCGCGCCGAGCAGCACCGCCGCGACCATCGCCATCGGCCAGACCGGCGCGACGGCCAGCAGCAGCGCGGCCACGGCCATCACCAGCCCGGAGGTGATCACGAAGACCTTGCGCCGGCCCGAGCGGTCGGAGAGCCGGCCGGAGACCACGGCGGTGAGGATCATCCCGAGCGTGTAGAGCAGGATCAGCACCAGCAGCCCGCCCTCGGGGTCGGGATAGCGCACCCCGTCGGCGAGGAAGTACAGCAGGTACAGCGTGCCCAGCGCGTTGCCGAGCTGCACCAGGAACCGGGTGAGCCAGGCCCAGGCGAAGTCCGGGTGCCGGCGCGGGCTGATCCACATCGAGGCGAGCAGCGCGCCCACCCGCAGCGGCGGCCGGTGCGCCCGGGGCAGCGGGTCGTCGGCGGTGAGCAGCGCGAACGGCAGCGACAGCAGCAGCACGGCCAGCGCGATCGTGGCGTACCCGGCGGCGTTGCCGGTCACCACCGCCGTCACCAGCACCGCGCCGAGCACCAGGCCCAGCGACTGCGGGATGCCCACCCAGCCGGAGACGCCGCCGCGCTGCAGCACCGGCACCCGGTCGGGGATGCCGGCGGTGAGGCTGGCCAGCATCGCGTTGAAGCAGACCTGGGCGGCCACCCAGCCGACCGCGACCCCGGCGATGGTGTCCTGCCGGGCCAGCAGCACCAGGGCGAGCGCGCCGAGCACCGCGCCGCCGGCCGTCCAGACGTGCCGGCGGCCCAGCTCCCGGCCGCCCACCCGCAGGCAGGTGCGGTCCGACAGCGCCCCGGCGAGCGGGTTGGCCAGCACCGCGGCGAGCGCGCCGAGGCCGGTGACCACGGCGAACATGGCCTCCTTGTCGCCCGGGGCGATCCGCTCGATCTGCTGGGGCAGCAGCACCTGGATCGGGGTGAAGAAGGCCATCCACACCCCGAGGTTCGCCGCGAAGATCAGCGCGATCCAGCTCCGCCGCACCGGGACGGTCGGCTCGGCGAGCGCGGCGGGCAGCGACGCCGGTGTCGGGTCGACGGTGGTCACGGCGCTACTCCGCGTCGGATGTGGCGCGGCGGGAGGCGGGCGCGGCTGCGGCCGTGCCGGGCCGCGTCACGGCGTCGCGCAGCCAGGCGTACGACGACTTGGGCGTGCGCGCCCCGGTGCCGAAGTCGACGTGCACGAGGCCGAAGCGCTTGGTGAAGCCCTCCGCCCACTCCCAGTTGTCCAGCAGCGACCAGACGAAGTAGCCCGTGACGTCCACGCCGTCGTCGATCGCGGCCCGCAGGGCGCGCAGGTGGGCGTCGAGGTAGGCGATCCGGTCCGGGTCGTGGACCCGGCCCTCGGCATCGGGTACGTCGTCGTAGGCGCAGCCGTTCTCGGTGACCTGGACCGGGGGCAGCCGGTCGCCGTAGCGGTCGCGCAGGCCGGTGAGCAGCTCGCGCAGCCCGTCGGGGGCCACCGGCCAGCCGAACGCCGTGCGCGGGTACCCGGCGAGTTCCACCAGCTCGAACGGCAGCGGCGAGCCGGGCTCGGGCGCGCGTACCCCCGAGGGGTTGTAGTAGTTGACGCCGAGCACGTCGAGCGGCGCGGCGATCACGGCCAGGTCGTCGCCGCGCACGAGCCCCGGGTCGAGGTCGAGCAGGTCGGGGTAGCCGAGGCCGAGCAGCGGGTCGGTGAACAGCCGGTTGTGCAGCGCGTCGTACGCCGCGGCGGCGGCCCGGTCGGCGTCGGTGTCGCCGGCCGGGCGCACGGGCGAGTAGTTGTTGGCGATGGCGACCGGGCTGCCGGTGCGGGCGTGCAGCGCGGCGACGGCCAGCCCGTGCCCGAGGAGCTGGTGGTGGGCCGCCGGGAACGCGTCGAACAGCAGCGTCTGGCCGGGGGCGTGCTCGCCGGTGCCGTAGCCGAGGCTCATGTGGATGAACGGCTCGTTGAGGGTGATCCACAGCTTCACCCGGTCGCCGAGCCGGGCGGCGACCAGGTCGGCGTACTCGGCGAACCGGGCGGCGGTGTCGCGGTGCAGCCAGCCGCCGGCGTCCTGGAGGGGCTGCGGCAGGTCCCAGTGGTAGAGCGTGGCGACCGGGTCGATCCCGGCGGCGGCCAGGTCGTCGACGAGCCGGTCGTAGAAGTCGAGGCCGGCGGCGTTGGCGGGACCGGCGCCGCCCGGCTGGACCCGGGGCCAGGCCACCGAGAACCGGTACGCCGACACCCCGAGCCCGGCCATCAGCGCGACGTCCTCGGCGTGCCGGTGCCAGTGGTCGCAGGCGACGTCGCCGGTGCTGCCGTCGGCGATCAGCCCGGGGGTGTGCGCGAACGTGTCCCAGATGGAGGGCCCCCGGCCGGCGGCGGTCGCCCCGCCCTCGATCTGGTACGCGGAGGTGGAGACTCCCCAGCGGAATCCGGCCGGGAACTCGGGCAGCGGCTCGGTGGTCATGCGCTCTCCAGGCGGCAGGGGCCGGCGCGTCCGCGGGCGCGGGACGCGCGACGTCCCACGATGCCGGCCGGGCAGCCGGCGAACGTGAAACGTGTTCGGACTCTAGGCCGCGGCGGGAGTTTGCGCCATAGGCCGCCGGCGATCGGGGCGCAAGGGTTTTCGGCGTGTCTTTTCCAAAGTTGTCCGTTTGCGTCCGATTTAGCGCATAGAGTGCCGAATATCGCGGATGTCCTCAGTGGGGGAAAGAACAGAATGATCCTCGTGGAACGCAGTGCGCACGTGATGGCGCCGGTGGAAGCGGTCTGGGAAGTCGTGCAGCGGGCCGAGCAGTTGCCGGCCTGGCTGGCGGGAGTTCGCGCGGCGGAGGTCCTCTCGGGGGAGGGCTTCGGCCGGCGACAACTGGTCCAGGCCGGGCGCGGGTCGGCGCACGAGGCCGAGGTGATCGCCTTCCAGGAGCCGACCCTGATCGGCTGGCGGGAGCGCGCCAAGGGCGCCGGTGCCCGGGCCGAGGCCCGCACCGAGATCTACGTCCAGCTCACCGCAGACGAGGAGGAGGGCGGGACCATCGTGCGGCTCATCGTCGTACGCTGGCCCGCCGGCCCGGTCAAGGCCGCCCTCCTCCGGCTCGGGCTGCGGCGGGTCGGCGCCGACCTGGAGGACTCGCTGGCCCGGCTGACCGACCTGGCCGCCGTCGGCTGAGCGGGGCACGTCTCACAGCGCCATCCGCGACGGCGGTGGCCCGGCGCGTCCCCACCAGGAACGCCCCGGACCACCGCCGTCACACTGCCCACCCACCCTCTCCCCACCCCGCTCCGTCCCGCCCCCCGCCCCCCGCCCCCGCCCCGGTGATCAAGAGAAAAGTGTCAAAGTTGATCTTCCCGGTGACGCAAACCTCTTGATCACCGAGGCGAGGGCGGGGCGAGGGCGGGGCGAGGGCGGTGGGGTGGGGTGGGGGTTGGTGTGGCGAGGGGCCCGGCGCGGTTGCGCGCCGGGCCCCTCCGTCGTGCCTGTGGCTAGCTGTCGCCGCCCGTCTCGCCGACCGGGGCCGCGTTGACGTCGTCGATGGCGTACTTCTTCGCCGCCTCGGCCGGCACCTGCGCCGGCACCGCGCCGCGCAGGGCGAGCTGCCGCAGCGTCGCGACCGTCACCGACTCGGCGTCGACGTGGAAGTGCCGGCGCAGCGCGTGCCGGGTGTCGGACATGCCGAACCCGTCGGTGCCGAGCGAGGTGTAGTCGCCCGGTACCCAGCGGGCGATCAGGTCCGGTACGGCGCGCATCCAGTCGCTGACCGCGACCTTCGGCCCGTCGGCGTCGGCCAGCTTCTGCTGGATGTACGGCACCCGCTGCTCCGCGCCCGGGTGGAGCAGGTTGTGCTCCTCGCACTCCACCGCGTCGCGGCGCAGCTCCGTCCAGGAGGTCACCGACCACACGTCGGCGGCCACCCCCCAGTCCTGGGCGAGCAGCTGCTGCGCCTTGAGCGCCCACTGCATGCCCGTGCCGGAGGCCAGGATGTTGGCCCTCGGCCCGTCGCCGTCGACCTTCGGGGCGGGGGAGTAGCGGTAGATGCCCTTGAGCAGCCCCTCGACGTCCACGTCGGCCGGCTCGGCCGGCTGGTGGATCGGCTCGTTGTAGACGGTCAGGTAGTAGAAGATGTTCTCCGGCTGCTCGCCGTACATCCGGTGCAGGCCGTTCTCCATGATGTGCGCCAGCTCGAACGCGAACGCCGCGTCGTAGGCCACCACCGCCGGGTTGGTGGCGGCGAGCAGCAGCGAGTGGCCGTCCTCGTGCTGGAGGCCCTCGCCGTTGAGCGTGGTGCGGCCGGCGGTCGCGCCGAGCACGAAGCCCCGCGCCATCTGGTCGGCCGCCGCCCAGAACCCGTCGCCGGTGCGCTGGAAGCCGAACATCGAGTAGAAGATGTACAGCGGGATCATCGGCTCGCCGTGCGTGGCGTACGCGGTGCCGGCGGCGGTGAACGAGGCCACCGAGCCCGCCTCGTTGATCCCCTCGTGCAGGATCTGCCCGGTCGTCGACTCCTTGTACGACAGGAACAGCTCCCGGTCGACCGAGGTGTAGCGCTGGCCGTGCGGCGAGTAGATCTTCTGCGTCGGGAACAGCGAGTCCATGCCGAAGGTGCGGGCCTCGTCCGGGATGATCGGCACCCAGCGCTTGCCGAACTCCTTGTCCTTCATGATGTCCTTGAGCAGGCGGACGAAGGCCATCGTGGTGGCCACCTTCTGCTTGCCCGAGCCCCGCTTGACGTCGGAGAACCGCTCGCTGCCCGGGATCGCCAGCGTCCGGCCGGCGGTCCGCCGCGACGGGAGGTAGCCGCCGAGCTGCTCCCGGCGCTCCCGCAGGTAGGCGATCTCCTCGGACTTCTCGCCCGGGGTGAAGTACGGCGGGAGGTAGGGGTTCTCCTCCAGCGTCTTGTCCGAGATGTCCAGGTAGAGCCGGTCGCGGAAGAGCTTCAGGTCGTCCAGCGTCAGCTTCTTCATCTGGTGCGTGGCGTTGCGGCCCTCGAAGTGCGAGCCGAGCGTCCAGCCCTTGATCGTCTTGGCCAGGATGACCGTCGGCTGGCCGGTGTGCTCCATCGCCGCCTTGTAGGCCGCGTAGAGCTTGCGGTAGTCGTGCCCGCCCCGCTTGAGGTTCCAGATCTCGTCGTCGGTGAGCCCCTCGACCATCTTGCGGGTGCGCGCGTCGCGGCCGAAGAAGTGCTCCCGCACGTACGCCCCGGACTCCGCCTTGTAGGTCTGGTAGTCACCGTCGGGCGTGCTGTTCATCAGGTTGACCAGCGCGCCGTCGGTGTCGGCGGCGAGCAGCGGGTCCCACTCGCGGCCCCAGACCACCTTGATGACGTTCCAGCCGGCGCCCCGGAAGAACGCCTCCAGCTCCTGCATGATCTTGCCGTTGCCCCGGACCGGCCCGTCGAGCCGCTGCAGGTTGCAGTTGATCACGAAGGTGAGGTTGTCCAGCTCCTCGCGGGCGGCCACGCCGATCGCGCCGAGCGACTCGACCTCGTCCATCTCGCCGTCGCCGAGGAACGCCCACACGTGCTGCTGCGAGGTGTCCTTGATGCCCCGGTGGTGCAGGTACCGGTTGAACCGGGCCTGGTAGATCGCGTTCAGCGGGCCGAGGCCCATCGAGACGGTCGGGAACTCCCAGAAGTCCGGCATCAGCCGCGGGTGCGGGTACGACGGCAGCCCGCCGCCCGGGTGGGACAGCTCCTGGCGGAACCCGTCGAGCTGGTTCTCGCTCAGCCGCCCCTCCAGGAACGCCCGCGCGTACATGCCCGGCGAGGCGTGACCCTGGTAGAAGATGTGGTCGCCGCCGCCCGGGTGGTCCTTGCCCCGGAAGAAGTGGTTGAAGCCCACCTCGTAGAGCGACGCGGAGCTGGCGAACGTCGAGATGTGCCCGCCGACGCCGATCTCGGGGCGCTGCGCGCGGTGCACCAGCATCGCCGCGTTCCACCGGATGTACGCCCGGATCCGCCGCTCGATGTGCTCGTCACCCGGGAACCACGGCTCGCGCTCCGGCGGGATGGTGTTGATGTAGTCGGTGGTGGTCAGCGACGGCACCCCGACCTGGCGCTCCCGCGCGCGCTCCAGCAGGCGCAGCATCACGTACCGGGCGCGTTTGGTTCCGCGCTCGTCGATGACACCGTCCAGCGACTCGACCCATTCGCCGGTCTCTTCGGGGTCGATGTCCGGAAGCTGGCTCGGCAGACCGGCGGTGATCACCGGGCGCTTGCGTTCCGTGGCCACAGGCGTTCCCTCGGTTGTGTGTGGGATAGGTCTCTAGACGTTCATCCTGCCTTCTACCGACGGTTTTCGTCACGTCTGCCTCCCCCAGACGCGACGCTCAACACAGGTACCCGCCGGTAACTTATGGCTGCTTGCGGCCGTCTCCTACCGTCGACCCATGACGATGCTGCGAGCCGTGGCGAGCGCACTCGTGCTGGCCGGAGCGCTCACCCTGCTGCTGTCGGTGCTCGGCCTCGCCGGCGGCCGACTCGACACCGCCCCCGTGGGGCTGCTCGGCCTGGCCCTGCTCGCCGCGGGCCTGGTGCTGCTCAACCGCACCGGCGGCCGGAGCGCCCGCTACGGCTACGCCACCACCACCGGCGACCCCGCCGCCTCGTACGGCTCCGGCGCGTACGGCGCGGGCGCGGGCCAGCCCGGTGCCGACTTCCACGCCGGCGACGCCGGCACCGGCTGGTCCGGCGACCCGGGCCCCGGCTGACGGAAGCCCGGCCGCGACCCGGGTCCCGGCTGACCGTCCGGGACATCACCGCCGAGGCGGAACGGTTCGTCTCCGGCGCCGGCGACGGCCTGCTGCACGTCTTCGTGCCGCACGCCACCGCCGGCCTCGCCGTCATCGAGACCGGTGCCGGCTCCGACGACGACCTGCTCCGGGCGCTGGACGACCTGCTGCCCACCGACGACCGCTGGCGGCACCGGCACGGCTCGCCCGGCCACGGGCGCGACCACGTGCTGCCCGGCCTCGTCCCCCCGTACGCGACCCTGCCGGTGATCGACGGGCGGCTCGCGCTCGGCACCTGGCAGTCCATCTGCCTGGTCGACACCAACGGCGACAACCCCACCCGCAAGGTCCGCTTCTCGTTCCTGCCCGGCTGACCGCCCGCCGGCCGCTGACCGCCCGCCGGCCGCTGACCGCCCGCCGGCCCGCGTCGGCCGCCCCGGTCAGGGCCGCAGGGTCTCCGCCTCCACCGTCTGCCGGCCCAGGTCCGCCCCGGCCCCCGGGGCGGTGCGCGCGGCCGGTGCCGGCGGCCGGTCGTACGTCTGGTGCAGGCCCGGCACCCGGTCCTCGATCACGAACGTCGCCCGGGTGTACGCCGGGGCGTCCGGCCGGCTCACGTACGGCAGCACGTCGAAGTCGGCCGCCAGCTGCGCCGGGGTGATCGTCGTGCGGACGTACCCCCGGAGGTTGTTCTGGAAGCGCAGGTGCGGGTTGAACGCGAACCACGGGTGGGAGCCCGTCGGCGAGTCCGCGCCGTCGCCGGTCGACGTGACCGAGGAGCAGACCAGCTCGCTGCCGACCGTGCGCGACGTGGGGTCGGCGTAGTCGAGCTTCAGGTCGCTGGCCCAGTGGGCGTGCACGTCGCCGGTGAGCACCACCGGGTTGCGCACCCCGGCGGCCAGCCAGCCCCGGGTGATCCGGTCGCGGGAGGCCACGTACCCGTCCCAGGCGTCCATGCTGGTGACCGTGAGCGGCCCCGAGTTGTTGTCCCGCTGCGCGAAGAAGACCTGCTGGCCCAGAATGTCCCAGCGCGCGTCGGAGCGGCGGAACCCGTCGAGCAGCCACGCCTCCTGCTCCGCCCCCGTGATCGACCGGGCGGGGTCGGCCGCCGCGGCGCACTCCTTGTATCCGTCGCCGCACGCCTGGTCGTCGCGGTACTGCCGGGTGTCGAGCATGTGGAACGTGGCCAGTCGGCCCCAGCGCACCCGCCGGTACAACTGCATGTCGATGCCGCGCGGCAGCGAGGTGCGCCGCAGCGGCATGTTCTCGTAGTACGCCTGGAACGCCGCCGCCCGCCGGGCGAGGAAGTCCGGGTCCGGGGCCTCCGGCACCTCGTCGGCCCAGTTGTTCTCCACCTCGTGGTCGTCGAAGACCACCACCCAGGGGGCCACCGCGTGCGCCGCCTGGAGATCCGCGTCGGTCTTGTACTGGGCGTGCCGCTGCCGGTAGTTCGCCAGCGTCCGGGTCTCCGGGCCCTCGTGGTCGCGCGGGTTCCCGCCCGGCACCGTGTACGTGCCCTTCTCGTACTCGTACTGGTAGTCGCCCAGGTGCAAAATCAGCTCCGGCTCGGTCTCGGCCAGCCGCCGGTACGCGGTGAAGTACCCGTGCTCGTACTGCGAGCAGGAGACGAAGCCCATGGCCAGGGCCGACGGCAGGGTTCCCGGCGCCGGCGCGGTGCGGGTGCGCCCGACCGGGGACGCGTACCCCTCGGCCCGGAACCGGTAGAAGTACTCCCGGCCCGGCAGCAGCCCGCCCAGCTCCACGTGCACGCTGTGCGCCGCCTCGGGTCGGGCCTGCGCCACCCCGCGCCGCACCACGTGCCGCAGCCCCTCGTCGGCGGCGACCTCCCAGGTCACCGCCACCGGCCGCGCCGGCATGCCGCCCAGGCCGTCCTCCGCGAGGGGCTGCGGGGCCAGCCGCGTCCACAGCACGAAACCCTCGTGGTCCGGGTCGCCGGAGGCCACCCCGAGGGTGAACGGGTCCTGCCGCAGCGGGCGGGCCGCCGCCGCGCCGGCCGCCACGGGCAGCCCGGCCACCGCGCCGGCCGCGCCGACCGCCGCGCCGGAGAGCAGGATCGTACGTCGGGACAGTGTCACGGTTTCCTCCCCAGAGTCCGTGTTGTTCGACTCCGGGGAGCGTTGCGCCCGCCGATGGCCGTCAGGTGAAAGGAAGGGCCCCTTGCCATCGCCTTTTGTCGAACAAGGGACCCCTGCAAACACCCGCCGGGCGGCCGGGCGGCCGGGCGGCTAGGCGGGTGGTCGGTCGGGCGGCCAAACTGATGGAGGTGTTCAACAGTTGCGCTGGGCGTACGATTGCGGCATGGCGCAGCGCATCCCCACCGAGGCGGGGCCTTCCGCGGGTGGCCGCGCCGACCTGGCCGGTGCCGCCGTACGCCGGATCATGCACGTGGCCTCGGCCATCCGGCACCGGCAGGAGGCCGGGGTGGCCGGGCTGGGCCTGACCCCGGCCGTCGCCCGGGCGCTGCACGTGCTGGACCCGGACCGCCCGCTGCCGGCCCGCACCCTGGCCGACCAGTTGCGCTGCGACCGTTCCAACGTCACCACCCTGGTCGACAAGCTGGAGCAGGCGGGCCTCGTGGAGCGCCGGGCCGACCCGACCGACCGGCGGCAGAAGACCCTCGTGGTCACCGAGGCGGGCCGGCGGATGCGCGACCGCGTCGAGCGGGTGATGTCGGACTCCCGACTCCTCGCCGGGCTCACCGACGCCGAGCTGGCCACCCTGCACGAGCTGATGTGGAAGGTCGCCGACGGCGACTGCCCAGGGGAGCGCGCCTCGCGGTGACGCGCCGCCGGGCCCGGCGGCGACGGTGACCCGCCCCGGACGGACGTGTCTGAGTGGGCGACCGGCCGCCGCGTCGGTAATGCTGTCGGACGTGACCACCCCGCAAGATCTCGACGACCGGTTCCGGGAGGCCCTCGCCGGGCTCGCCGCCGCGCCCCGGCGACGTGACCCGGCCGAGCGGGTCCACGACGGCGCGCCGCTGACCGGGGCGCAACTGCTGGACCTCTTCGACGCCCAGGTCACCAGCCGGCAGCTTGACCTCGCCGGGCGGTGGCTGCGCAGCTTCGGCGAGGGCTTCTACACCATCGGTTCCGCCGGCCACGAGGGCAACGCCGCGGTCGCCGCCGCGCTGCGTCCCGGGGACCCGGCCCTGCTGCACTACCGTTCGGGCGCGTTCTACTGCCTCCGCGCCGCCCAGGCCGCCGGGGAGGTCGCCTTCCCCGGGCCGGAGGGGGAGACCGACGCGCCGACGCCCGGGGCGCAGGCCACGCCGGCCGAGGCGGAACCCGCGCGGCCCGAGGCGGCACCCACGCCGTCCGACGCGGAGGAACCGCCGCCCGAGACCGGGGCCGAGGTCGGGGCCGGGGCGGCGGCGGGGACGGGGGTCGAGGCCGCGGTCGGTGCGGCCGGCGGGCCGGCGGCGGGCCGCGACGGTGCGGCCGGGCGGGAGGACGCGTACGCCGGTGCCGCCCGGGACGTGCTGCGCGGGATGGTCGCCTCGGCCCGGGAGCCGATCGCCGGGGGCCGGCACAAGGTCTTCGGCCGGGCCGACCTCGCGATCGTCCCGACCACCTCCACCATCGCCTCGCACCTGCCCAGGGCGGTCGGCGCGGGGCTGGCCCTGGAACGGCTGCGTCGCCGCGACCCGGCCGGGCGGCGGGCCGGTGCGGACCCGCTCGGCGACGTCGGGCAGCCGCCCCGCTCGCCGTGGCCGCCGGACGCCATCGTGGTCTGCTCGTTCGGCGACGCCTCGGTCAACCACGCCAGCGCCACCGCCGCGTTCAACACCGCCGGCTGGTACGACCACACCGGCCTGCGCATCCCGGTGCTCTTCGTCTGTGAGGACAACGGGCTCGGCATCAGCGTCCGGTCCCCGAAGGGCTGGGTGGAGGCGACCCTGCGGTCCAAGCCGGGCATCCGCTACTTCTCCGCCGACGGCACCGACCCCGTGCAGGCGTACGAGGCGGCCGTTGAGGCGGCCGGCTGGGTGCGCCGGCACCGGCGGCCGGCCGTGCTGCACCTGAGCACCGTACGGCTGATGGGGCACGCCGGCGCGGACGCCGAGGCCGCGTACCGCAGCTCCGGCGAGATCGCCGCGGACCTGGACCGGGACCCGCTGCTGGCCACCGCCCGGCTGCTCGTGGCGGCGGGCGTCGCCACGACCGACGAGCTGCTGGCCCGCTACGACGAGCGCGGCTGGCAGGTACGCCGCATCGCCGAGGAGGTGCTCGGCGAACCGAAACTCGCCTCCGCGGCCGAGGTGGTCGCCGAGACCGCGCCCCGCCGCCCGGCCCGGGTGGCCCGCGCCGTCGCGGACGCGGCGACCCGGGCCGGCGGGCCCGGCGCGGCGGCCCGCGCGGACGTGTTCGGCGGCCGGCTGCCCGAGGCGGCCGGCCCGCTCACCCTGGCGCAGAGCATCAACGCCGCCCTCGCCGACGGCATGCTCGACCACCCCGGGATGGTCGTCTTCGGCGAGGACGTCGCCGCCAGGGGCGGGGTGTACGGGGTGACGAAGGGGCTGCGCGACCGGTACGGCGCGGCCCGGGTCTTCGACACGCTGCTCGACGAGACGTCGATCCTCGGGCTCGGGCTGGGCGCCGGGCTGGCCGGGCTGCTGCCGGTGCCGGAGATCCAGTACCTGGCGTACCTGCACAACGCCGAGGACCAGCTGCGCGGCGAGGCGGCGACGATGCGGTTCTTCTCCTCGGGGGCGTTCCGCAACCCGATGGTGGTGCGGGTGCCGGGGCTGGCGTACCAGGAGGGCTTCGGCGGGCACTTCCACAACGACAACTCCCTGGCCGTGCTGCGGGACGTGCCCGGGCTGGTGATCGCGGTGCCGGCGCGGCCGGACGACGCCGCCGCGATGGTGCGTACCTGCCTGGCGAGCGCGGCCGTCGACGGCAGCGTCTGCGTGCTGGTGGAGCCGATCGCGCTCTACCACACCCGCGACCTCTACACGGAGGGCGACGGCGAATGGCTGGCCGACTACGCCGGGCCCGGCGCGTGGGCCGCCGGCCACGCGCCGGTCGGCCGGGCCCGGGTGTACGGCGTCGGCTCCGCCGAGGACGTCACGATCGTCACTTTCGGTAACGGGGTGCCGATGTCGCTGCGCGCCGCCGCCACCCTCGCCGACGAGGGGATCGGCAGCCGCGTCGTCGACCTGCGCTGGATCGCCCCGCTGCCGGTCGCGGACATCGTCCGGGAGGCGTCGGTGACCGGCCGGGTGCTGGTCGTGGACGAGACCCGCCGCTCCGGCGGGGTCGGCGAGGGGGTGCTCGCGGCGCTGGTCGACGGCGGGTACGTCGGTGCGGCGCGCCGGGTGGCCTCAGTTGACTCGTTTGTACCATTAGGTCCGGCGGCGCGTGAGGTGCTGGTCACCGAGGATGCCATCACCCAGGGTGCCCGTACGCTGCTGGCACGGTAAATTCCGTTCCACCCGGTGCGCCACTTGCGCGGGGGGCCGCGAGTGTGTGGACTTTGCCTGACGGCGTCGCCGCGACGCCGCGAGCAGGGACGAGATGAGGAGGCACGCGACAGTGAGCGCGACCGCTGGTCAGGCCGCCGACGGGGTACGCAGCCTGGCGGACCGGTTCGGTATCGAGCCGGGGATGGTCGTCATGGAGATGGGGTACGACGAGGACGTCGACCAGGATCTCCGGGACGCCCTGACCGACCGCTGTGGAGAGCTGGTCGACGAGGACACCGACGAGGTGGTCGACGCGGTGCTGGTCTGGTACCGCGACGGCGACGGTGACCTCTTCGAGCTGCTCGTCGACGCCCTCGGCCCGCTGGCCGACAACGGCGTCGTGTGGCTGCTGACCCCCAAGGCCGGGCGGGAGGGCCACGTCGAGCCGAGCGAGATCGCGGAGTCCGCGCCCACCGCCGGCCTGCAACAGACGTCCACGGTCAACGCCGGCCGGGACTGGAGCGGTGCCCGCCTCGTGCTGCGCCGGGGCGCCAAGGCCAAGAAGTAGCCGAACCTGCCCCCGCCCGTGGGGCCGGCCACACTCGGTGGCCCCGGCCCTCGGGTGTGGCAGGCTGATGCCACCTCCAGAATCGACCCAAGGAGCTCGCATGCCGATCGAGGTTGGCGCCGAGGCGCCGGACTTCGTGCTCAAGGACCAGAACAACCAGGAGGTCCGGCTGTCGGACTTCCGCGGCAAGCGCACCGTGCTGCTGGTCTTCTACCCGCTCGCCTTCACCGGCATCTGCCAGGGCGAGCTGTGCGAGGTGCGGGACAACCTCAACGAGTACGTCAACGACGACGTCCAGGTGCTCACCGTGAGCGTGGACTCGGTCTACGCCCACAAGATCTGGGCCGAGAAGGAGGGCTACCAGTTCCCGCTGCTGGCCGACTTCTGGCCGCACGGCGCGGTCGCCCAGGCGTACGGCGTCTTCAACGACGTCGCGGGCATCGCCAACCGGGGCACGTTCGTGATCGACAAGGCCGGCGTCGTCCGGTTCGCCGAGATGAACATGCCGGGCGAGGCGCGCGACCAGCAGGGCTGGCGCAAGGCGCTGGCCGACGCCGTCGCCGCCTGATCCCACCACGGGCACACCGGCGCGGCGGGCCGGAGTCGGCAGGGTAAGCTTGCCGGACTCCGGCCCGCCGTGCGGGCGTTCGGGGCGCGTAGCTCAGTGGGAGAGCACTCGCCTTACAAGCGAGGGGTCGCAGGTTCGAAACCTGCCGCGCCCACCCATCACCACCAGCGCGGGAGCGCTTCCGAAGCTCAAGAACCCGGCCGCTGACAGGCCAGCACAGGGGTCTGTGGCGAGACAGACGACGGACACCGAAGGGGCACCCGCCGCCAGGCAGGTGCCCCTTCGCGAACGTGGGTGTCCAGTGACTACCGGAAGGTGACGTCACTCCTGTTGACCTTGCAGTTGGCGTCGTTCCAGCCCTCACCGAGGTAGCTGGGTTCGCTGCCCTTGGGCACACCCTTGTACTTGCCGCAGATGGTGGCCGAGCCGATGACGACCACGCGGGTGATCGTCGCGGTGTCGTTCCAGTTGCTGTTGATGCCGGCGAGCATGTCGATGTCGTCGACGAGGACGTTGTCGATTCGCACGTGGCGGGTGTACGAGGTGGAGCAGTTGCCGCAGCCGCGGTACAGCTTGCCGGACCCCTTGAGGTAGAAGCCGGAGATGTTGACCGTGCCGTTGCCGTTGTGCTGGAAGGTCTTGTCGCTGCCGCTGCGCGCGCCGCCACCGATGACGTAGGAGGTGCCGCCGTTGGTCTGCTTGAAGGTGGCGGCGTCCTCACCGATGTCGTTCCACCACACGTTGCGCAGCGTGCAGGTGCCCTCGCAGTGCACGCCGTCACCGGCGGGCGAACCGAGGATGACGTTCTGCAGCGTGCCGCCGTTGGCGATCTTGAACATCGGGTCCTGCGACTCGCCCTGCCCACCGTCACCGATGCAGCAGTAGGTCTTCATCCCGCCGTCGAAGGTGCCGGAGACGTTGACCGTGCCCGAGATGCTCACCGAACCGGCCGACGACGGCCACGCGCCGGTCGGTGCGCCTGGGTTGCTGGTCGGGCCGGACGTCGGACCGCTGGTGGGGCTGGTGGTCGGGGTCGACCCGCCGCTGGAGTACGTCTCGAACTCGGCGATCCGCGGGGCACCGGACGCGCTGGTGATGACGAAGGAGAGCTTCTTCAGCGACGTCGAGGAGAAGTTGATGGTGCTCGGGGCGCTGCTGCCGCTGGCCAGGACGGCGCCCGTGTCGTGGTTCGTGAGCTGCCAGCCGCTGATCGAGCCGCCGCCCGAGGCCTGCACGATGACGGCCGAGGACACCGTGGTGGCGCCGCCCCACTTGACCGAGATCGTGCCGGTCGAGCCGCTCGGCGACCAGAAGGTGCTGGTGTTGCCGTCGATGACGTTGCCATAGCTGGTGCCGCTGGCCTTGCTGGAGCCGTCGGCGCCTGCACCGATGCTCAGGTTCGTGGCGGCCGAGGCGTGGGGGACCTGCAGCGCCAGCGCGGCGACGGCCCCTGCGACCGCAGTGGCACCGCCGGCCAGCCACCGTGTAGCAACTTTGCGTTTCATCTGATCCGCCCTTCAATCATGAACACCCTGTTACGGAAAGCGCTTTCCAGTAACCATAGGGCTTTATCGATGGCGCGGCAAGGTTGCGATTGCCGATTCGCCGACGTCTGGCACCCGCGCCGGGTGACCTGCTGGGCGACGAGCTGTTGGCGCTGCTCATCGAGGGTTGGAAGTTCCTGTGCGCCGAAGCGGTCGGCCCTGTTGCTGTCGGCGGCAACGGTGGTAGCAGCAGGGCCGGACAGTGCGGCCCACCACTCTCGACGAGACGACGCTGATCTTCCGCCACGACGGCCCGCCGAAGCAGTGGGCCGGCGTCGACGCCGAGGTGCTGCTGGCCTGCGGCGGGGCCGGGCCGCCCTACTACCGGCCGACCAACGAGGCCCTGGCGGGAGCCCTGCCGCACGCCCGCACCCTGGTGGTGCCGCGCGCGGGTCACGACGCGCTCAACCGTGCCCCGCGCCACCTGGTCGACGCGCTTGCCGAGTTCTTCACCGCCCCGGTGACCTCGGAGCGGGCGGGCTCATAAGGCGGGCGGGGTTCAGACAGGCCAGCCGTAGTTGTCTCAGCGAGGACGTTCAGGCCCAGCTGGCGTACGGGCGGTCCCGACGCGGACCGGCGATCGGCTCAGCAAGGTCACCAGCCGCAGCCACCAGGGTGATCGGGAATTCCGCATCCCACTGGCCGACGCCGACACACACGGTGCGATCGTCGAAGTGCCAGGCAGACAGGGATGGCACGAAGTTGGAAAGGACACCAGCCAGGGCCGACACTGCCTCGCCCCGCATCGAGCGTTCCAGGACCGGGCCCAGCTCGATCCGCTCCGGTGGCCCCCACACCTGAGCAAGCGACTCCGCCAGGACCAGGCACCCCCGATCGAAGTGATCCCATACCTCGTCGGTCTGGGAGCGATCCTCCCAGGATTCGGCACTGGTGCACAGGAACAGGATCTGGTAGCCCGGACCTGCCGTGTCGGCAACGGCAGTGTGAGGACCCGGTAGCGGTTGCTTCTCAAGTCCGAGCACCCGCTCCAAGCACCCAGCGAGATCCACGTCAGGCACTCTATGCGTTGAGCTGAGACGATCCGAGGCGACCGGACTCCCGCTGTCGTCGGGGTCAGCGTCCCCGGGGGCGGACCTTGATGCTGTCGAGGTCCGTCGCCACCGACGTGAGGTCGCCGTGGTCGGCGCCCAGCCCCCGGACGGCGGCTGCAGCCAGCGCCTCCGCCCGGCCGGTCACCACCTTCGCTGCGTCCTCCGCCGTGGCCCGGACGACGCAGCGGAAGGTGAACCCGAGCAGGGAACGCTCGTAGGTCACCGTGCCCTCCTCCGTGAACCGCGCCGCGAACACGTCGTGCTCGTCGGCGCGGGCGAGCAGCGCGGCCCGTTGCCCGGCGTCGAGCGGCGCGAACCTGCCGCGCACGATGACCTGATACGCCTTGTCCGCCATTGCTGATGCTCCCCGGTTTGTGGACGAAGTCACGCGGCGACTCCACCCTCATCGTGCCGCGCCCCCGGCGTACGGCAAGCGGTTTACGCCCCGCCGCTGCGACGGCGCGGGCCGCCGGGGGTGACCGGCGGCCCGCCGCGACCGGGTCAGTTGGCGCAGACCGCGTACGCGCGCACCTTCCAGTTGCTGCTGAAGCCGTTCTCGTCCTCCATGGCCCGGACGGTGACCGTGGTCGAGGAGGTGGCCCGCATCTCGGTCAGGCGCACCTGGCCCTCGCCGCCGAGGATCTCGCCGCCGACCCCGTGCACCCGGGTCCCGGCCGGGCAGGTGGCCACCACCGACTGGACGGCGGCGGAGCTGTAGGAGCTGTCGTCGACGACGCGCTGCTCGCCGGGGAGCGGATCGGCGCAGATCGCGGTGGCGTCGAGCCACCAGCTGCCGGCGAAGCCGGTGCCGTCCTCGACGCCGGCCACCACGACGCTGCTCTGCTGGATGCGCAGGTCCTCCAGGATCACCTCGCTGCTGGACGCCCCGACGACCGCGCCGCCGACCCCGATGGCGTGCTTGCCGGCGGGGCAGGACTTCTCGAACCAGTTGGACGTGCCGAAGCTGGGCGCGGAGCTGCCGGAGACGGTCACCAGGCCGCTGGGGGCGGGGGCGCACAGCGCGCTCGCGGTGACCGCCCAGTTGCCGGCGACGCCGTTCTCGTCCTCGCGGCCGGTCACCGAGTACGCGCTTCCGCCGGCCAGCGGCAGCATGATGTCCATGCCGACCTGTCCGAGACCGGAGCCGGTGATCGCCCCGCCGCCGCCGATGACCGTGGTGCCCGTCGGGCAGGTCGCGCTCTGCGACTTCGCGACGGAGTTGCTGGGGCCGGTCGTCGTCCTGATGCTCAGGCCGGGCACCGCCGCCACGGGCCCGGTGAGGGCCAGTTGGCCGAGCACGAGCGCGCTCAGCGCCGCCCCGCCCACGGCGGTCGTGCGACGCGTCCACCGGCTCCGGTTCAATCCTTCTCGCATGCTGTTCGACCTCTCAGAGAAGCTCGGCGGGCGATCCGGCCGAGGGTGTGTGTGCGTTGACACCGGTGGGAGAGGCGAGGGGGCGGTACGCCAACAAAAAACTCCGGAGAAGTTTCCGGGCCGGAATGTCGTACCGCTGGGGTTGGATCGGAAGCGGGACGGTCGGACGGAGCCGGAGGTGCCCGGGTGAGCTACGCGGAGGTCAACGGCCTGCGGCTGTGGCACGAGGTGCGCGGGTCGGGCCGCCCGCTGGTGCTGCTGCACGGGGGGTACGGCGCGGCGGAGTCGTTCGCCCCGCTCCTGCCGGCGTTCGCCGGCCGGCGGCGGGTGGTGACGGTCGACCTCCAGGGGCACGGCCGCACCGCCGACGTCGACCGTCCCCTGCGGTTCGAGTCGATGGCCGACGATGTCGCCGCGCTGATCCGCCACCTGGGCCTCGGCGAGGCCGACGTGCTGGGCTATTCGCTGGGCGGCGGGGTGGCGCTGCGCCTGGCGATCCAGCATCCCGCGCTGGTGCGCCGCCTCGTGGTGGTCTCCGCGCCGTGCCGCAGCGGGGGGTGGTATCCGGAGGTGCTGGCCGCGATGGCGGCCCAGGACGCGGCGACGGGGGAGCGGATGCGGGGCACCCCACCGCACGAGCTGTACGCCCGGATCGCCCCCCGCCCGCAGGACTGGCCGGCGCTGTGGGCGAAGACGGGGGAGCTGCTGCGCCGCGACTACGACTGGTCGGCGCAGGTCGCCGCCCTGGCCAACCCGACCCTGCTGGTCTTCGCCGACGCCGACTCGGTCCCGACCAGCCACGTGGCGGAGTTCTTCGGGCTGCTCGGCGGCGGCCACCGCGACGCCGGCTGGGACGGCAGCGACCGTCCCGCGTCGCGGCTGGCCGTCCTGCCGGGGCTGACCCACTACGAGATGCTCGACTCGCCCGCGCTGCCGGCCGCCGTGCTGCCGTTCCTCACCGCCCCGGCGCGCCCTCCGCAGTGACCCCCGCCGGGTCCGCTGCCGCCGGGTCCGCTGTGCCGGTCGACGCCGACGTCGGGGCCGGCTCGGCGGCGTAGTGCAGGAGGACCAGGCCGCTGTCGAACGACTGCGTGCCGGTCAGGGTGAACCGGTGCGCCGCGAAGCCCCGGGCGGCCAGCGGGATGCCGCTGCCGGCCACGATCGGGTGCAGCTTGACGACGAGTTCGTCCACCTCGGGCAGGAGCTGCCCGGCGAGGTTCCCGCCGCCGCAGAGCCAGATGTCGCCCCCGGGCCGCCCCTTCAGCTCGCGGACGAAGGCCACCGGGTCGCCGGCGACGACCTCCAGCCCGGGGCCGGTCGACGGCGGCAGCGAACGGGAGAAGACGTACTGCCGCAGGTGGGCGTACGGGCTGGTGATGCCGACGCGCAGCGCCGGATCGTAGGTGGCACGCCCCATCAGCACCGCGTCGAAGCGCCCGGTGGGTCGGTCGATGCCGAGCTGCGGGTGGCTGAAGGTGGGGAAGGTCTGCGGCCATCCGGCGGTGAGGTGGGCGGCCACGTCCGGCTCCAGGGGGAAGAAGTCGTAGGACCCGTCGGGGGCGGCGATGAAGCCGTCGAGGGTGCTGGCCACGTAGTACACGAGCTTGCGCAAGGGGACTCCCATCAACCACTACTGCTGTCGTGGTTGGAACGTACTACACCTGTCGTGGTTGTTGCTAGGGTGTTCGGCATGGCCCGGAACCCCCAACGACGTGCCCTGCTCGCCGACGCCGGGCTGCGCGTGCTCGCCGCCGCCGGGGCGCGGGGCCTCACCCACCGCGCCGTCGACGCCGAGGCGGGCGTGCCCACCGGCACCGCCTCCAACTACTTCCCCACCCGCGAGGCGCTGCTCGGCGCGCTCGGCGAGCGGGTCTTCGAGCGGTACGCCCCCGACGAGGCCGTCCTCGCCCGGCTCGCCGCCCGCGACCCGTCGATCGACCTCACCACCGACTACGTCCGCTACATCGTCGAACGCACCACCCGCGAGCCGTACGTCACCCGGGCGCTGATCGAGCTGCGGCTGGAGGCGGCCCGCCACCCCGAGCTGGGCCGGGGCCTGGCCGAGGTGCTCCGCCGGGGGTACGCCGACGACGTCGCGTTCCACGCCGCCGCCGGGTTACCGGGTGGCGCGTTCGAGATCGCCCTGCTTCACTATGCGGTGGACGGGTTGCTGCTCGACCTGCTCACCACGTCGATCGACGCCGGCTTCGACGTGGACGAGGTGGTTTCCGCCCTGGTGTCCCGCCTCGTCGGCGGCGCCGCCCCGCGACCCGGGGTCGCCCGCGACTGACGGCGGCCCGCCCGAAGCGCCGAAGGAGTCGCGTGTCGCTCACCCTGGCCCCGATGACCGACGACCAGCTCGTCCGCCTGCGGGTCGGGCTCGAACGGTCGTACGCCGAGAACCTCGCCGAGGCCCGGGGACTGTCGCCGGAGGCGGCCCGGGCCGAGGCGCTGGCCCAGATCGGCCGGCTGCTGCCCGACGGGGTGGCCAGCCCGGGCGTCCTGCTGCGGGTGGCCCTGGTCGAGGGCGAGGAGGTCGGCTGGATCTGGACCACCCTGCCCGGTGCCGACCTGCCCACGATGGCCTGGATCCACAACATCGAGGTGCATCCCGCCCACCGGGGGCAGGGGCACGCGCGGCGGATGATCCAGCTCGCCGAGGCCGAACTCGCCCGGCTCGGCGTCGACCGGCTCGGGCTGAACGTGTTCGGGCACAACACCGTGGCGATCCGGCTCTACGACAGCCTCGGCTTCCGCGTCGCCGCCCAGCAGATGGTCAAGCCGCTGCCGCCGCCGGCAGCGCTGGGCTGAACGCCGCCGATCCGCCGGGCTGACCGCGCCGCGACGCCGATCCGCCCCTGCCGCGATGCCGATCCGCCCCCGCCCGATATCGGGACGTGTGCCCCCGCAGCCAGCGGGAAACCCACCCGGAACGCGCATCCTGCGGGGAGGAGCGAGGCCAATGAGGGACCGCACCGCACCGACGATCGGCGTGCTGGGCTCGTACGGCGGTCGCAACCTCGGCGACGAGGCGATCCTGAGCGGCCTGCTGGCCGACCTGCGCTCACACGAGCCCGACGCACGGATCATCGTCTTCTCCCGCAATCCGGCGCACACCGCCCAGGCGCACCCCGACGTCGAGGCCGTGCCGTGGGAGGGGGTGAGCCGGGTCGACTCGGCCGAGGTGCTGGCCGAGCTGGACCTGCTGATCCTCGGCGGCGGCGGCATCCTGTACGACCGGGAGGCCCGCCGCTACCTGCGCGTCGTGCGGGTCGCCCAGGAGCGGGGGCTGCCCCTGCTCACGTACGCGGTCGGGGTGGGCCCGCTCAGCGACGGGGTGGACACCGGCATGGTGCGGGAGACCCTGGCCGGCGCCACCGAGGTCACCGTGCGGGACCAGGAGTCCCGGATGGTGCTGGAGGAGGCCGGGCTGCTCAACCCGATCACGGTGACCGCCGACCCCGCGTTCCTGCTGGAGCCGGAGGAGTTCCCCGCGCACCTGCTGCGCGAGGAGGGCGTGCCGAACGGCAAGCGTCTGGTGGGGCTCAGCGTGCGGGAGCCGGGCCGGGCCGCCGAGCGGCTCGACGTCGACGGCTACCACCGGCTGATCGCCCAGATCGCCGACTTCCTCATCCACCGGATCGACGCGCACGTGCTCTTCGTGCCGATGGAACGCGACGACATCCGGCACTCGCACGGCGTGATGTCGCACATGACCGCCGCCGACCGGGGCCGCATCCTGCACGGCGACTACTCGCCCCGGCAGGTGCTGGGGCTGATGCGGCACTTCGACCTCGCCGTCGGCATGCGACTGCACTTCCTGATCTTCTCGGCGATGGTCGGCACCCCGTTCCTGCCCCTGCCGTACGCCGGGAAGGTCTTCGACCTCGCCCAGCGGCTCGGCGTGCCCGCGCTGCGCGGCGTGGAACGCGAGGTCGAGGGGCCGCTGCTGGCCGAGGTCGACCGCCTGTGGGACGAGCGGCACGCGCGCGCCGCGGAGACCGCCCGCCGGGTGGCGGAGGTCTGCGAGCAGGCCCGGGGGACCTCCCAGGTCACCGGCGCGGTCCTGGAGAGCCTGCGGTCGCGGACCCTGACCCGCGCCGGGGCGGCCTGACCTGCGCCGGGTGGCGTGGAGCGCGTCGGGGCGGCCTGACCCCACCACCGCCGCGGTGGCGGTCGGCGGTCAGACGGCGGGCCCCCGCCAGCGGTAGAGCCACCCCTGATCCCCGCCGACGGTCGACTCCAACTCGTAGATCTCGGCCTCGGCCAGCCCGTGCCCGCCGAGGTGGTGGTGGGTCAGCGGCGGCCGGCCGTTGCTGTCCAGCTCCACCCTGACCGTCTGCCCGTCGGCGCTGCCGCCCGTCAGCGGGATCTCTGCCGTTGCTGCCATGGGCCCATCCTGCCCCGGCACCGGAGGCCCCGCAGGGCCGTCACCCGGAGATCTTGGTGATTTTCGGCCCCTCCGGGGGCCATTTTCTTCCAAGATCTACGCCCGGCGGGGCCGCCGCGCGGGGCAGCGCGACCAGAATCGGACAAGTAGGGTGCGGAGATGGCGGAGATCAAGATCGACCCGACCCTCGGCCCCGTGTTGGCGCGCACCGGCGACGAGCGCGCGGTGCTCGAATCCTTCCTCGACTTCCACCGGGGCATCGTGCTTCGCAAGGTGGCCGGGCTCTCCGACGCCGACGCGCGTCGCCGGCTGGTGCCCTCCCGCACCACCCTCGCCGGCCTGGTGAAGCACCTGACGCTGGTGGAGCGGAACTGGTTCCCGGCCCTGCTCGCCCCCGGGCCGGGCGACGTCCACGTCACCGGCGAGGCGGATGCGGTGGACAGCTTCACCCTCGACGGGTCCGACACCGTCGAGTCCCTGGTGGCCGGCTACGAGCGGGCGTGCGCCCGGTCCCGGGAGGTCGCGGCGCGCTTCGACCTCGACCACGTGGTGCCGCAGCCGCAGCTCGGCGAGGTCTCCCTGCGCTGGATCCTGACGCACATGATCGAGGAGACGGCCCGGCACGCCGGGCACGCCGACATCCTGCGCGAGCTGACCGACGGCTCCACCGGCGCGATCTGACCACGAACGGCCCCGGCGGCGAACCAGCCCCGCCCGCCCGGCCGCGTCCCTCCCGGCTCACCGGCCGGGATACGCCCCGCTCACCGGCCCGGTCGCGTCTCAGCAGGCCTGCTGCCGCCCCGCTCACCGGGTCGGCAGCAGCCCCGGCGGGTACTCCATGCCGTCGTGGGCGCAGGCCGCGGCGGCCACCCGGGCCGCGTACGTCGCCGCGTCGGCCAGCCCCGCGCCGCGCAGCCGGGCCGCGAGCAGGCCGGCCGCGAAGGCGTCCCCGGCGCCGTTGGTGTCCACGACCGGCGCGGGCGCGACGGCGGCCGGCACCCGCACGGGCGGGGCCCCGCCCGTGAACAGCTCCGCCCCGTCCGCGCCCCGGGTGACCGCCGTGGTCCGGGGAGCGAGGGCGGCGGCGAGCGCCCCGGCCCGGTCGCCCAGCCGCACCCCGCTGACGAAGACCAGGTCGGCGACCTCGGCGAACGGCCGGTGATAAGGGTTGTCGCCGTCCCAGTCGTGCAGGTCGGTGGAGAGGCCCACCCCGGCGGGCAGCCCGGCGCGCAGGCCGGGCAGCAGGGGCGGCACCCAGTCCATGATCGAGACGTGTACGTGCGCCGCGTCCCGGGCGAGCGCGGCCAACCGCTGCGGCGAGAACGGCGGCGGCCCCTGCCACGGGCGGGGGTCGTAGAGCGACATCCGCCGGCCGGCGGGGTCGACCAGGTTCACCGACCGGCGGGTGCCGCCGGGGTCGACGACCAGCTCGGCGTGCACCCCGGCCCGCTCCAGCGCCCGGCGCACCACCTCGCCGGCCGGGTCGGCACCGAGCACGTCGACGACCGCGACCCGCAGCCCCAGTGCGCGGGCGGCCAGCGCCACCCCCGCCCCGGTGTTGCCGATCCGCAGGTCGATCGGGGGCACGGTGAGCGAGTCGGCGGCCGGCAGGGGGAGCTGCGGCACACGTACCCGCAGATCCACCCCCAGCCCCCCGAGCACCAGAAGGTCGAACATCCCCCGACCGTAGCGGCCCGGCCCGGCCCGGTGCCCCGGTGGACCCGCCGGGCCCGGCTATCCTCGGGGGTCGTCGGCGGAGGGGGAGCGGTGCTGGTCGTCCACGGGGCGTGGCTGCCCGGCGCGGGGCTCGTCGTCTGGGCGGAGGACAGCGCCCTGCCCCCGCAGGCGCCCCGCCGGCCGGGCCGGGCCCCCCGCGAGCGCCCCCACCCGTTCGCCGCCGACCACGCGGCCCTCGCCGCCGCCCTGGCGAGCGCCGGGCCGCAGACCGGCACCCCCTCGGCCCGCCCGGCGAGCGCACCGTCGCAGAGCACGGGACCGCACGCCCCGGCCGCCGCCGAGCCCGGGTCGGTGCTGCTGCGCCTGCCCACCCGGGCCGGCTCGCCGGCCGACTCCCCGGAACTGGTCCGCCCGGCCGTCGCCGAACCGGTCCGGGGGCCGGTCACCCTCGCCGGCTGGCGCGCTTTTGCCCTCCGGTACGCCCCGGCGGACGCGCTCGCGCTGCTGCGCGCTGCCGGTGACCGGGCCGGGGTGCCCGGCGCGACGCTGCGGCACCTCGCGGAGCTGGCCGGGTTCGCCGTCGACCTGGTCCGCCGGGGCCGGGTCCTGCCAGGCGTGGCCGGAGCACCCGAGCCCCGACCGACCGCCTTCCGCCCACTCGACGGTGCCTCCGCCGCGCCGCGCGCCGCCGGCCCGGGTCGTGCCGGCGAGGTCGGGGCGCGGGCGGTGTGGCGGCCCCTGCTCACCGGCGCCGACGCCGCCTGGGCCCGGTCGCTCGCCCTGGCCCTGCCCCCGGCCGGGCGGGCCGCTGCCGCCGACGTGCCGGCCGGGGAACTGGTCGCCGACGCCCTCGACGCGCTCACCGACGCCGCCGCGCGGGCGGCGCTGACCCGGACCGTGCTGACGCAGGGTGGCCGCCGAAGCGGCGCGGTGCCGGCCTGGCTGGCGGCGCTCACCGCGCCGGACGGCGGGTTCACCGCCGAGCGGGTCGCCCTCGACGCGCTCGCCGCCGAGCTGGACGACTGGCAGCGGGACGCGGCAGGCGGCGCGGTCCGGGCCAGCTTCCGCCTGGTGGAGCCGGCCGTCGACCCGATCGCCGACGCCCTGGCCGCCGCGCTGGACCCGACCGCCGCCACCGACACCGACGCCACCGCTGCGACCGCCACCGCCGACGCCACCGACGACTCCGGTGGTCCGGGCGGCGGCGCGGAGACCGGCTCCGCCGCCGCCGGCCGCTGGCGGGTGGAGTTCGGGCTCCAGGCCGCCGACGAGCCGGGCCTCGTCGTGGAAGCCGGGCACGTCTGGCGCTCCCCGCACGCCCCGTCCGGGCTCGCCGGCCGGCTCGACTCGCCCCAGGAGACCCTGCTCGCGGAGCTGGGCCGGGCCAGCCGGCTCTGGCCGGAGCTGGACACCGCCCTGCGTACGGCGACGCCGGAGGCGCTGGAGCTGGACGTCGAGGGCGCGCACCGGTTCCTGCGCGAGGGCGCGCCGGTGCTGCACGCCGCCGGGTTCGGGGTGCTGCTGCCCGGCTGGTGGCGGCGGCCGTCGGCGCGGCTGGGCGCGCGGTTGCAGGCGCGCAGCCGTACCGCCCCCGGCACGGTCGCCGCGGCGGACGGAGGGTTCGGCCTGGACGCCCTGGTCGACTACCGGTGGGAGGTGTCCCTCGGCGACGAGCCGATCTCCGCCGAGGAGCTGGCCGCGCTGGCGGAGCTGAAGACCCCGCTGGTGCGGCTGCGCGGGCGCTGGGTCGAGCTGGACCCGGGGCGGCTGGCCGCCGGCCTGCGGCTGCTGCGTTCGGCGGGCGAGCTGACGGTGGCCGACCTGCTGCGGCTCGGGCTGGCCGAGGCCGACTCGGCCGACGCGCTGCCGGTGCTGGAGGTCGTCGCCGACGGCGCGCTGGGCGACCTGCTCGCCGGGCAGGCCGAGCGCCGGCTCGTCCCGCTGGACCCGCCGCCGGCCTTCGCCGGGACGCTGCGGCCGTACCAGCGGCGCGGGCTGGCCTGGCTGGCGTTCCTCCAGTCGCTGGGCCTCGGCGGGGTGCTCGCCGACGACATGGGGCTGGGCAAGACGGTGCAGCTGCTCGCCCTGTTCGCCGGGGACCCGGCCGACGCCGGCCCGACCCTGCTGGTCTGTCCGATGTCGCTGGTCGGCAACTGGCAGCGGGAGGCCGCCCGGTTCGCCCCGAAGCTGCGCGTACACGTGCATCACGGTGCCGAGCGGGCGCGGGGCGACGACTTCGTCGCGGCCGTGCACGCGGCGGACCTGGTCCTCACCACCTATTCGGTGGCCGCCCGCGACGCCGTCGACCTCGCCGGGATCGACTGGCACCGGGTCGTCGTCGACGAGGCACAGGCGATCAAGAACGCCTCGACCCGGCAGGCGGAGGCCGTGCGGGCGCTGCCGGCCCGGCACCGGATCGCGGTCACCGGCACGCCGGTGGAGAACCGGCTCGCCGACCTGTGGTCCATCATGCAGTTCGCCAACCCGGGCCTGCTCGGCCCGGCCGCCAGCTTCAAGAAGGCGTACGCCGAACCGATCGAGCGGCACGGCGACGCCGAGGCCGCCGAGCGGCTGCGCCGGATGACCGGCCCGTTCGTGCTGCGCCGGCTCAAGACCGACTCCTCGATCATCTCCGACCTGCCCGAGAAGCTGGAGATGGAGGTGCTGTGCAACCTCACCGCCGAGCAGGCGGCGCTCTACCGGGCGGTGGTGGACGACATGATGGCCCGCATCGAGTCCACCGACGGCATCGAGCGGCGCGGCCTGGTGCTGGCGGCGATGACCCGGCTCAAGCAGGTCTGCAACCATCCCGCCCAGCTCCTGCGCGACGGCTCCGCCCTGCCCGACCGCTCCGGCAAGCTGGCCCGGCTGGAGGAGATCCTCGACGAGGTGCTCGCGGCGGGGGAGAAGGCCCTGCTGTTCACCCAGTACGCCGAGTTCGGCGGGATGCTGCGCGGCCACCTGTCGGCCCGGTTCGGCCGCGAGGTGCTCTTCCTGCACGGCGGGGTCGGCAAGGCCGACCGGGACGCGATGGTGACCCGGTTCCAGTCCGACGCGGGACCGCCGCTGTTCGTGCTCTCCCTCAAGGCAGGCGGCACCGGGCTCACCCTCACCGCCGCCAACCACGTCGTGCACGTCGACCGGTGGTGGAACCCGGCGGTGGAGGACCAGGCCACCGACCGGGCGTTCCGCATCGGCCAGCGGCGGCGGGTGCAGGTCCGCAAGTTCGTCTGCGCCGGCACGGTGGAGGAGAAGGTCGCCGCGATGATCGCGGAGAAGCGGAGCCTTGCCGCGTCCGTGGTGGGCACCGGCGAGCAGTGGGTCACCGAGCTGTCCACCGAGCGGCTGCGCGAGCTGTTCGCCCTGGAGGCGGGGGCGGTGGTCGAGTGACCGGCCCGTTCGCCGACTACGGCAGGCCCCGGCGGGTCGAGGGCGGGCTGCGCGCCCGCAGCACCCGGGGCGCGATCGGCCGGTCCTGGTGGTCCCGCCGCTTCCTGGAGGTGCTGGAGTCGTTCGCGTTGGGCACCCGGCTCACCCGTGGCCGGTCGTACGCGCGGGCGGGGCAGGTGCTCGACCTCGACGTCGCCCCCGGCGTGGTGACCGCGCGCGTGCAGGGCTCCCGCCCCCGGCCCTACCAGGTGCGCATCGCGGTGGAGCCGTTCCCGGCGGCGCGGTGGGAACAGGTGGAGGCGGCGCTGGCGGCGCAGGCGTTCTTCAGCGCGCGGCTGCTCGCCGGCGACCTGCCGGCCGAACTGGAGGAGCTGTTCGCGGCCACCGGCGTGCCGCTGTTCCCGGCCGGCGTCGGCGAGCTGGACCAGCACTGCTCCTGCCCCGACCACGCGGTGCCGTGCAAGCACCTGGCCGCGACGTTCTACCTGCTCGCGGAGGCGTTCGACGCGGACCCGTTCGAGCTGCTGCACTGGCGGGGCCGCCGCCGCGCCGACCTGCTGGACCGGCTGCGGACCCTGCGCGCCGCGACCACCGACCGGGGAGGCGACGACGGCGGCACCGTCGCGCCGGGGTCCACCGGCGACGGCCGGGACGCGGCAGCCACGCCGGGCGCACCGTCCACAGGCGACAGCCGGGGAGCGGTCGCCACGGCGGACGGCGACGGCCGGGCCGTACCGGCCGTCGGTGCCGCGCGGGCGCTCGCCCCGCTGCCCGCCGCGCCGCTCGCCGACGCGGTGGACCGGTTCTGGGTCCCGCCGGTGCCGCTGCCGGACCGGCCGCCGAGCCTGGCGACCGGGCCGGACCTGCTGCTGCGGCAGCTCGGCGCCCCGGCGGCCGCGCTCGGCGGCCCCGGCCTGACGGAACGGCTGGGCCGGGCGTACCGGGAGTTCGGCCGGTTCCGCCCGGAGGCCGACCGCCCGGAGGCCGACGACGACGGGGCGGCTACCACCAGCGGCGGCGGAACCGCCACATGACGGCGGCGTTGGCCAGCAGCACCGCCGCGAAGATCGCCCCGGCCGGTCGGCCGGCCAGGACGGTCGCCGCCGGCAGCGAGGCCCACAGCACGACGGTCAACAGCATCAGGTACCGGCCGCGACGGGCGCGGGCCCGATGGTCCAGGCGGGCGAAGAACTCCGGGTCGCTCTCCCGGAGCTGACGGGTGATCTGTTCGAACCTGCGCTGATCCTCTTTGCTGAGCATGGCGGTGCCTTCCCCTCACGCGTTCAGCGGTTCGGCGGCATACCCGCTGCGGTGGCGGCTCACGCGCTTCTGCTGCTGCTACTTTCGATGGGCGAGTGCGCCGCCGCCCGCTGGCACCTGAGAGCCCGGTTATCCCCGCCTTAAGTTTCCCTGTGGCAACCAACGGCGCGGCCGGCGGCCGGCCGGGGCGAAATGTCGCAGCGGGGGCCTGCGGGGTGCGCGTCCGCCCTGCTCGGGACACCCTCGGCGGCAGGGCCCGAACCGGACCGTGCGGCATCGGCGTTGAGCGCCGTCTTAAGTGCCCTCCCCGGCCCGCCCGCAGCGCCTTGAAGCGGCCTCCACCCGTCGTTAACTTCCCTGGCAACTCCTCAGGCAACAGTCGCCGCACCCGCCCCACCCCCGGGCTGGCCCCGGCGCTTGACGAAAACGGATTGGTACATGGCCGACCAGAACGTGCCACCGCGCCGACCGCGGGACGACCGCGCCTGGGACGGGCGACAGGACCCCAGCCCGGACGCCTACCGCGAGCACGGACCATCCACCGCCTACGGACCCACCGGCCACGAGCCGGGCCACCCCCCGTACCACCAGGCCTCGTACCCCGCCGGGCCGCAGCCGGGCCGCCCGCAGTCCGCGTACCCGACGGTCGCCGGCCCCGGCCACGACCCGGCCCGGCGCGGCCCGCGCTGGGTGGGACCCGACGGCCTCGGCGGGCCCACCGGCCCCGGCGGCCCCGGACTGCCCAACCTGGACGACGACGGCGACCCCGGCCGCCGGGTGGGCCGCCGCCGCGCCCTCGCCGCGATCGGCGGCACCGCCGCCGTGGTGGCCGGCGGCGCGGCCCTGGCCATGACCCCGCAGGTACGCGGCCTGTTCGACCTCGGCGGCGACGCCCCGATCGGCGACGCCACCGGCACCACCGTCACCGACGGCAGCTCCGTGCGCCCCGGCGGCCAGCAGCCCAGCACCGTGCGCACCTACACGGAGCAGAACGAGAGCTACATGGGCTCCCGGGCCGGCGCGGCGCTGAAGAGGAACACGCCCACCGGTGGCCGCACCTTCTCCGGCCCGGCAGCCGCCGCCGAGGCGACCGAGGTGACGGTCAAGACGGTGCTCGCCAAGGACCCGGTGCGGCACCTGGCCAGCCGGGCCACCTTCGGCGCGACCCCGAAGCTGCTGGCCGACATCAGGCGGATGGGCATCGACGCGTGGGTCCGCGAGCAGCTCGAACCCGAGAAGATCGCCCCCAGCGCGGCCGAGCTGAAGCTGTCGGAGCTGCCCACCCTCAAGCTCAGCCCGCAGCAGCTGCGCGACCAGCGTGACGCGCTCAACGAGCGCGGCGCGCAGCCGGAACGGGAGCTGGTCGACGCCACCATCGCCCGGCAGATCTGGTCGGAGCGCCAGCTCTTCGAGGTGATGGTCGACTTCTGGAACGACTTCCTGCACGTCGCCGCCGACTTCGACGGCGGCGAGGTCTACCGGGCGTCCTTCGACACCGACGTGGTGCGCCGGCACGCGCTGGGCAGCTACCCGGAGATGCTGGTCGCCGCGAACAAGCACCCCGCGCTGCTGCTCTACCTCAACCAGAACGACTCCCGCGCCGACGCGGTCAACGAGAACCTGGCCCGGGAGAACCTGGAGCTGTACTCCGTCGGCGTCGACGGCGGCTACACCGAGAAGGACGTGCGGCAGGCCGCCCTGCTCCAGACCGGCCGGGGCGTCAACGACGGCACGTACGTGTTCCGCCCCGAGCGGCACTACCTGGGCAAGGTGAAGATCCTCGGCTTCACCCACGCCAACAACTCCGACGACCCGAAGAAGGCCGACGCGGCCATCGACGCGTACATCGCGTACATCGCGCTGCACCCGTCGACCGCGAAGTACGTGGCGCAGAGCCTCGCCACCCGGTTCGTCTCGGACACCCCGCCGAAGTCCCTCGTGGACCGGCTCGCCAAGACGTACGCGGCGAACAAGGGCATGATCAAGCCGATGCTGATGACGCTGTTCAGCTCCTCGGAGTTCTGGGCGTCGGTCGGCCAGAAGGTGCGCCGCCCGATGGAGTACCTCGTCGCCACGTACCGCACCCTCGGCGTCTCCCCGCAGGCGTCGCCCGCGTTCGAGCAGCGCGACAGCCGGCGCACCGCGTTCGCCCAGGGGCTGCGGCAGGTCCAGGACAAGATGCGCGAGCTGGGCCAGTACCCGATGGGCCAGCCCACCCCGGACGGCTACCCCGACGTCTACGTCGCCTGGACCTCCGCCGGCACGATGGTCAACGGCTGGAACGAGGCCGGTGAGCTGATCGGCGGACGGCGCACCCAGTTCACCTACACCCCGCCGGAGAAGCTGGTCGCGAAGCCGCCGGCCACCGCCGGGGCGTACGTGGACGCGCTGGCCCAGCGCCTCGTGCACCAGAAGCTCAGCGCCCGCGAGCGGGAACTGATCCTCGACGTCGCCGGCGTCCCGGCGGGCACCCGGGTCGACGCCACGTTCGACGGTGCCGTCGCCGCCGTCGCGCGGGCGATCCTCGCGTCCCCCCAGCACCACCTGCGGTGAGGCACCCGATGGAGAAGCCGACGAGGCACCCGATGGAGAAGACCGTGCACCCGTTCCCCCTGCACCCCGAATGCCCCGACCTGCGCCGCCTGGCCGACGACCCGGCCGAGGCGCTGCTGCGGGCCGAGGCCGACATCGTCGCCGCCGAGAACGCCGCCGAGGCCGACCGCTACCGCCGGCTGGAGGCGCTGGAGGAGGCCCAGCAGGACGGCCGGGGCGTCACCCGGCGCACCTTCGTCGCCGGGGCCGCCGCCACCGCGACCGCCCTGGCCACCGCCCAGTTCGTCACCACCTCCGCGTCGTTCGCGGCGACGAAGACCGGCACCCTGATCCACGTCTTCCTCTACGGCGGGCTGGACGGGCTGAGCCTGGTCGCCCCGGCCGACGACCCGGTGCTCGCCAAGGCCCGCCCCGACCTGCTGCTCGGCGACGACTCCCTGGCCCTGGGCCGCGGCTTCAAGCTGACCAGCGCGTTCGCCCCGCTGGAGAAGTGGCTCAAGGCCGGTCAGCTCGGCTTCGTTCCGGCGGTCTCCGACGAGCGGCTGTCCCGCAGCCACTTCCAGGCCGCCGACGCCTGCAACCTCGGCGGGCTGCCCAGCGAGACGGGCGGCCGGGGCTGGCTGGACAGCCTCGTCGACAACCTCGGCAAGGGCACCGCGTTCCGCAGCGTCGGCATCGGCAGCACCCTGCCCCGGTCGCTGGTCGGCACCAACGGCGCGCTGGCCATCAACAGCGTCGGCTCGCTGCGGCTCAACGGCGACGAGAAATACCGGGCGGCCACCGAGAAGGCGATCCGGGGCCTGTTCACCGGGATCAACCACCCCGTCCAGGAGGCGGTGCAGGACGGCCTCGGCGCGCTGGCCACCGCCCAGAAGCTCGCCGCGAAGCCGTACCAGCCGGCCGAGGGCGTGAAGTATGAGGGCGTCGGCTACGCGTTCCAGCAGCTCGCCCAGCTCATCAAGGGCGGGGCGAACGTCCGCGTCGCCACCGTCGGGATGGGCGGCTACGACACCCACGAGAACCAGGGCACCCGCCCCGGCGGGCAGCTGCACCGCCGCCTCGGCGAGCTGGCCGCCGCGCTGGCCGCGTTCTTCACCGACCTGGGCGACGCCGCCGCCGACGTCACCATCATGGTGTCCAGCGAGTTCGGCCGCCGGGTCGCCTCCAACGGCGGCGGCACCGACCACGGCCACGGCGGCGTGGTCACCGTCCTGTCCGGCCGCAAGCTCGCCGGCTCGCTGCTGGGCGCCTGGAACGGCCTGACCGACCTCGACTCCGGCGACGTGCCCGAGTACAACAACATGTTCGACGTGTACGGCTCCGTGGCGCAGGGCCGGTTCGGGCTCACCACCGCCGAGGTCGACAAGATCTTCCCCCGGCAGAAGTTCACCCCCATGAAGCTGTACGCGTGACCCACCCGCACACCCACACCGCCGGCCGCCGTACGGGCAACCCCGCCCCGCACGGCGGCCGGTCGGCTGCGCCCGTACCCCCGGCGGCGGTGCCCCGGCGCGGGCCCGGCGGCCGGCGGGCGCTGGTGGGCCTGTTCTGGGCGGGCCTGGTCGCCGCCGTGCTGCCGTGGTGGCTGGACACCCCCGCCGGTTCCCTGGACGGCCGCGCCGCCGCGCTGACCGCCGCCGGCCGCATCACCGGCCTCGTCGCCGGCTACCTGCTGCTGGTGCAGGTGCTGATGATGAGCCGCCTCGGCGCGTTCGAGCGGTCGGCCGGCGCGGAACGGGTCTCCCGCTGGCACCGGGACGTCGGCGCGACCCTGCTGGTCGCGGTGCTGGCCCACCTGTCGCTGATCGTGGTCGGCTACGCCGCCGAGGGCGGCCGGTCGGTGCTCGGTCAGGCCGGCGAGCTGCTGGCCGACTACGAGGACATGGTGGGCGCGTTCGCCGCGGCCGGCATCCTGGTGCTGCTCGGCCTCACCGGGGTCCGCGCGCTGCGCCGGGCGCTGCCCTACGAGCTGTGGTACCACCTGCACCTGGCCAGCTACCTCGCCGTCGCGCTCGGGTTCGGCCACCAGTTCAGCAACGGCGCGCAGCTCTTTCCCCCGGGGCCGGTGCGCACCGGCTGGATCGCCGCGTACGCGCTGGTGGTCGCCGCCCTGCTCTGGGGCCGGGTGGTCGCCCCGCTGCGGTTCAACCTGCGCCACCGGCTGCGGGTGGCCGACGTCGTGGCGGAGAGCCGCGACACCGTGTCGATCTACCTGACGGGCCGGCGGCTGCACCGGCTCGACCTGCTCGGCGGGCAGTTCCTGCGCTGGCGGTTCCTCGCGCCGGGCTGCTGGTGGCAGTCGCACCCGTTCTCCGTCTCCGCCGCCGCGAACGGCCGCTGGCTGCGGCTGACCGTCAAGGTGGTCGGCGGGCACACCGCCGACCTGCGCGAGGTCGAGCAGGGCACCCGGGTCTGGGCGCAGGGCCCGGCGGGCACGTTCACCGCCGCCCACCGCCGCCGGGAGCGGGCCCTGCTGATCGCCGGCGGCAGCGGCATCGCCCCGCTGCGGGCCATGCTGGAGGAGCTGCCGCCGGGCGCGGCGCTGATCTACCGGGCCCGCACCCCCGACGACGTGCTGCTGCGCCGGGAGCTGGACTGGCTCGCCCAGGAACGCGGCACCGACGTCTGGTACGTCGTCGGCTCCCGCGACGACCCCGGCCCCCGGCAGGTGCTCAGCGCGCCGGGGCTGCGCAAGCTGGTGCCCGACGTGGCCCGCCGCGACGTCTACCTGTGCGGGCCGCCCGGCCTGGTCGAGCAGTCGGTCCGCGCGCTGCGGGCGGCCGGCGTGCCCCGCCGCCAGATCCGCCTCGCCACCTTCGAGCTGTAGTCCTTCGCCGAGAGGTCCCTGCCCATGCGTCGCGCGCTCCTCGCGATCACCGGCCTCGCCGCCGGCACCACCGCCCTGGTGGTGCTCAAGGGCTCCCCGGGGGCCAGCCAGGCCGCCCAGGACCCGCCGGCCGCCGCCTCCCCGTCGGGCGGGGGCACCCCGTCGGCCGACCGCGCCACCCTCGGCGCGAAGCCCCGCGCCAGCGCCACCACCCCGGCCGCCACCCGCACCCCGACGGCCCGCGCCACCACGGCCCGGCCCACCTCAGCCCCGCGCGCCACCACGGCCGCGCCGCGCGCGACGACCCGCCGGGTCACCGGGCCGGTCGTCGAGAACGAGTACGGCAACGTGCAGGTGCAGATCGTCCTCTCGGGCACCCGGATCGTCGACGCCGTGGCCCTGGAGCTGCCGCAGGAGACAGCGCAGTCCGACCGGCGCAGCGACCAGGTCGACGGCCGCTACAGCGGCACCTCGGGGCAGGTCGTGCAGCGGCAGAGCGCCGAGCTGGACACCGTCTCCGGGGCGACCGCCACCAGCGAGTCCTACCGGCGGTCGCTCCAGGCCGCCATCGACCGGGCCCGCTGAGGTGGCGGCGGCACCGACCCGGCCGGGCCTGCGCCGGGTCGAGCAGATCATGGGTACGGCGATCAGCCTCGACCTCGCCGACGATTTGCCCGCCGGGCGGCTGCACGAGCTGGCCGAGGAGACGTTCGCCTGGCTGCGGGAAGTGGACGCCCGGTTCAGCACGTACCGGGCCGACAGCGAGGTGCGCCGCTTCGACCAGGGCGAGGTGCTGCTGTCGGAGGCGTCGCCGGACCTGCGGGCCGTGCTGGCCCGCTGCGCCGACCTGTGGGGCGACACCGACGGCTTCTTCGACGCGTACGCGACGGGGGCGCTGGACCCGTCCGGCTACGTGAAGGGCTGGGCGGCGCAGGTCGCCTCCGACCGGCTGCTCGTGGCCGGCGCGCCGAACCACTGCGTGAACGCGGGCGGGGACGTGCGGGTGCGGGGACTGTCGGCGGGCGGCCGGCCGTGGCGGATCGGCGTGCGGCACCCGTGGGACGAGACCTCGACGTGCCTGGTGCTCACCGGCACCGACCTGGCGATCGCCACCTCCGGGGTGTACGAGCGCGGCTACCACGTGCTCGACCCGCGCCGGGGTGCCCCGGCGACCGGGCTGCGCTCGGTCACCGTGGTCGGGGCGGACCTCGGCGTCGCCGACGCGTACGCCACGGCGGCGGTGGCCATGGGCGTGGCCGGCATCGGCTGGCTGGACCGCCTGGCGGGCCACGAGCACGCGATCGTCACCGACGACGCCCGCCTCCTGCACTCGACCCGGCTCCCCACCCTCCCCACGGCCCCCTGACCGAGGCGGTGGTGTGGTGGGGGTCAGGCGGTGGGGCGGCGGGTGCCGGCCGGGTGGGAGCCCAGCGGGCGCGGGCGGCCGGGGCGCGAGCCCGGCGGACGGGTGGGCGGCCAGCGCCGGGGCCGGCGGTGGTGCGGCGGCGGCTCCGCCCCGTCGGGCCGGCGCGTCGCGTCATCCCTGGACATCAGACCCCCGATCGGGGCGCTGTCGCGCCCTCGTCCGGGTCAACGACGCCCGTGGCGGCCGGGACGCTGCCCGCCCGGCGTCCGCTCCCCGACAGTGGCCCTCGCCGGCCGCCTGCCGACGGGACAGCTCACCGGCCGCCTGCCGACGGTGGCCCTCACCAGCCGCGCCGGGGCAGCGGCAGGTGACCGGGGAGCAGCTCGGCCGGGAGCGACACGCCGGTGGCCCGCAGGGCGTCGACCAGCACGTTCTGCATGAGGTAGGAGTCCGGAAGCTGCCAGCGCGCCTGCTCGGGGGCGACCGCCCAGCGGACCGGGCCCTCCGGCAGCCGGGTCGGCGGGGCGGCGATCCACGAGCCGGGGCCGTGCCGGACCACGTGGAAGCAGTGCTCCAACTCGGGGCGGAGCGGGTCGCCCGGGCGGACCAGGAACATCCAGCGCCCGGTCGGGGTGACCACCACCGGCCCCCGGACCCCGGCGCCGGCCGGGTGCGTCCCGATGGAGTCGAGCACGTGCCGCCCGAGGTGGGCCGGCACCTCGAGGACGTCGAAGGCCCGCCCGGTGGGCAGCAGCACGCCGTGCGGGCGGCTGCGCCACCAGGTCGCGACCCGGGCCGGGTCGGCGGTGGCGGCCCGCTCCCACTCCTGGAGGGCGGGGTGGCAGCCGACGGTGGGGCAGCCGGCCCGGCCGCACACGAAGCGACTGCGGGCGAGGCAGGCGCCGGGCGTCACCTCCCAGCCGTGCGCGGCGTAGCGGACGGCGACCCTCCGCAGCCGGACCCGTTCCAGCGGCGACAGTTGTGCGACCCGTGGGCCGACGTTCCCCCACATCCGTTCGTACTCCCTCCGCCTGACGTCCCTAGGTGTCAGGTCACATGTTGAGCGCCGTCACTGCCGCAGGCCGCCGTCGTTGACCTGACGGAACGGTTGGTGCAACTTGCACGAAAGCTATGAGGGTCACCCGTACGGCCGACGTACAGGCTGTGCGACCAGCGAAAACCTGAGAACGAACGGACTGCCGCGCCACCCGCGCAGGCGGCCGCCGGTGGCCGGTCGGGCCCCGGCAGGGGAGGGATGGGGAGATGGACGAGTTACCCATTGGCCGGCGGGTGGCCTACTGGCGCGGACGGCGCAAGCTGTCCCAACAGGTCTTCGCCGACCGGCTCGGCAAGTCCAAGAGCTGGGTGGACAAGGTCGAGCGCGGGGTGCGCCGGCTCGACAAGTTCTCCGTCCTCTATGAGATCGCCTACATCCTCGAAGTCGACGTGCAGCTGCTGCTGGGCAAGGACCCGGAACGCCGCGCCGACGCGCTCAACTGCATCGACCAGGTCGAGGTCCAGGAGATCCGGGCGGCCCTGGAGCGGTACGACTCGATGAGCGCCTACTTCGACGCGGCCCCGTTCCCGCCACCCCTGATGGACATGCGCAAGGCGGTCAACCACGCCTGGCTCACCTACCAGTACGGCCGCTACGGGATGCTGACCCGGGCGCTGCCGAAGCTGCTGCGCGACGCCCAGGCCGCCGACGCCGGCCACGACGGCGACCACTCCCGGGAGGCGGCCCACCTGCTCGGCCAGGTCTACCAGATCGCCTCCTCGGTGCTGCGCAAGCTCGGCGAGTGCGACCTGGCCTGGCTGGCCGCCGACCGGTCGATGGCCGTCGCCCAGCGGGCCGACGACCCGTTGCTGGCCGGCATCGCCACCACCCGGGTGTGCAACGCGATGGTCGCGATGGGCCGGCCCCGCCCCGCGCTGGAGCTCAACCTCACCATCGCCAACCGGCTCGCCCCCGGCGGCGACAACGACAGCGACCCGGGGCGGCTCTCCGTCTACGGGCTGCTGCTGCTGCAGGGCGCGATGGCCGCCGCCCGGCTCGGCGACTCCGCGACCGTCGACGACCTGATCAACGGCGCCCACGAGGCGGCCCTGCAGCTCGGCAGCGACCAGAACCACTACTGGACGTCGTTCGGCCCGACCAACGTGGAGCTGCACCGGGCCGCCGCCGCCGTCGAGCTGGGCGACGGGGGGCGGGCGGTGGAGGTCCATCGCCAGCGCATCGCCGAGCCGATGTTCAACACCCTGCTGCCCGAGCGCCGCGCCCACCACCTGCTCGACCTGGCCCGGGGCTTCGCCCAGATCGGCGACGTGGCCAACGCCGGGGAGATGCTGCTGCGCGGCGACCGGCTCGCCCCCTCGGAGATCCGCTGCCGCCCCATCGCCCACGAGGTGATGTCGGACGTCCTGCGTCGCACAAGGGGTGCGCCGCCTTCGCTGATCGCGGAGTTGGCTGAGCACATGGGAGTGGGAGTATGAGCGCGGCGGGGGTCGGGACCACCGACCCGCACCGCAGCAGCGAGCGCCGCGAGGTGCTCTACGTCATCGCCTGCGGGTCGCCGCTGGCCAGCCACGTCGGCCGGCTCGTGGACCTGGCCCAGCAGGACGGCTGGGACGTGTGCGTGGTCACCACGCCGGACGGCGCGAAGTTCGTCGACCGGCCGGCGCTGGCCCGACAGACCGGTCATCCGGTCCGCAGCCGCTACAAGAACCCGGGCGACCCGGACGTGCTGCCCCCGGCCGACGCGATGGTCGTCTGCCCGGCGACGTCCAACACGGTCAACAAGTGGGCCGCCGGGATCACCGACACCCTCGCCCTCGGCCTGCTGGTCGAGGGGCAGGGCAAGGGGGTGCCGATCGTGGCGGTGCCGTTCACCAACGTCGCGATGGCCGGGCACCCGGCCTTCCGGGCCAGCCTGGCCCGACTGGGCGAGTGGGGGGTCGACGTGCTCTTCGGCGACCACGTCCTCCCGCTGCACCCGCCCGGCACCGGCGAGCACCACCTGCACACGTTCCCCTGGGCCGCCGTCCTGGCGGCCGTACGCGGCCTGCGCTGTTCGGTGAGCCCGGCAGCCTGAGCCCAGCCGGGAAGCAGGGGCCCCTTGTCAGCGGATTCCGTGAGCCGAGGGGCCCCTGTCCACCGCCGAGGCCGTGACGCGCGGCCGACGCCGGTAAGCTGGCCCGCCGTGAGCACAACCGCGACACCGCCGCAGCCGACGACCGTGGCCGACGTGGTGGCGGCGCTCGCGCGCCGCTACCCGACGACCTGGGCCGAGGACTGGGACCGGGTGGGGCTGGTGCTCGGCGAGCCCACCGCCCGGGTGCGGCGGGTGTCCTGCGTCGTCGACGTGGTCCCCGAGACGGTCGCCGAGGCCCTCGCCGCCGGTGCCGACATGATCGTCGCCCACCATCCGCTGCTGCTGCGCGGGGTCTCGTCCGTCGCCCCGACGACGTTCAAGGGGCGCATCGTCCACGACCTGATCAAGGCCGACGTGGCGCTGTACGTGGCACACACCAACGCCGACGTGGCCGACCCGGGCGTCTCCGACGCCCTCGCGGCCCGCTTCGGGCTGACCGGCCTGCGCCCGCTGCAGCCGCCGGCCCCCGGCTCCCCGGCCGCGGGCGCGGGGCGGGGCATCGGCCGCATCGGCGAGCTGCCCCGGCCCATGACCCTCGCCGAGCTGACCCGGCACGCCGCCGCCGTGCTGCCCGCCACCGCCTGGGGCGTTCGCGCCGCCGGCGATCCCGGGCGTATGGTTCGTACCCTCGCGGTCAGCGGCGGCTCGGGCGACGCGTTCCTCGGCGCGGCGACCGCGGCCGGCGTCGACGCCTACCTGACCTCCGACCTGCGCCACCACCCCGCCGGCGAGCACCTCGCCGCCGGCGGCCCCGCCCTGCTGGACGCCGCCCACTGGGCGACCGAGCGGCCCTGGCTCGACGACCTGGCCGCCGCCCTGCGGGCCGAGCTGGGCGTCGAGACCATCGTGTCCGACCTGGACACCGACCCGTGGACGGTGCACGCCGCCGCCCCCACGGCTGCCACCCCGGCAGCCACCCGCACCGTGCCCGGCGGCACCGCCCCGGGACCCGCCGCCGACCCCGCCGACCCCGCCCCCGCCGCGGACGACAAGGAGCCCCGACGTGAAGGCTGACCCGAAGGTCCAGCGCCGCCTGCTCGACCTCCAGGCGATCGACACCACCCTCGCCCAGCTCGCCCACCGCCGCCGCACCCTGCCCGAGCTGGCCGAGCTGGAGACCCTCGCCCGGGAGCTGTCCGCGCTGGAGGACGAGCGGGTCCGCGCCCAGGTCGCCGTCGACGACCTGGACCGCGACATCGCCCGCATCGAGAAGGACGTCGAGCAGGTCCGGGCCCGCAAGAGCAAGGACGAGGCGCGGCTGGCCGCCGGCAGCGGCCCGGCCCGGGAGCTGGAGGCGCTGCAGCACGAGCTGGTCTCGCTCAACCGCCGGCAGAGCGACCTGGAGGACGCCGAGCTGGAGCTGATGGAGCAGCGGGAGACCGCCCAGGGCGTACTCGACGGGATCGAGCGGCGGGCCGCCGACGCGCGCGAGCGGCGGGCGGCGGCCGAGCGGCGTCGCGACGACGCCCTCGCCGACATCGCCAAGGAGGAGGAGTTCAAGCGGCAGTCCCGTCAGCCCCTCGCCGGTGACCTCCCGGCGGAGCTGGTCACCCTCTACGACAAGATCCGTGCCGACACCGGGCTCGGCGCGGCCCTGCTCACCGGCGGGCGCTGCGGCGGCTGCCGGCTGGAGCTCTACGGCGCGGACATGGCCCGCATCCGCAAGGCCGCGCCGGACGACGTGGTGCGCTGCGAGGAGTGTCGCCGCATCATGGTCCGCACCAACGAGTCGGGGCTGTAGCTCCGATGGCGGTGCGCGCGGTCGTCGTCGAGGCCGACGGCGGGTCCCGGGGCAACCCCGGCCCGGCCGGCTACGGCGCGGTGGTCCGGGACGCGGCCAGCGGCGAGGTGCTCGCCGAACGCTCCGAGGCGATCGGCACGGCCACCAACAACGTCGCCGAATACCGGGGGCTGATCGCCGGCCTGGAGGCCGCCGCCGAGCTGGGCGCGGCCGAGGTCGACGCCCGGATGGACTCCAAGCTGGTGGTCGAGCAGATGTGCGGCCGCTGGCAGATCAAGCACCCGGGGCTGCGCCCGCTCGCCGCGCAGGCCGCGGCGCTGGTCGGCCGGTTCGCGGCGGTGCGGTTCCAGTGGATTCCCCGGGAGCGCAACCGGCACGCCGACGCCCTGGCCAACGCCGCGATGGACGCGGCGGCCACCGGCGGGAAGGCCCGGAAGACCGACGCGGGCGGGGTGGCCCGGCCTGCCGCCGAGCCGCCCCGCGAGGTCGCCGCACCGGACTCGCCCGCCCGCGCCCTCGCCCGGGAGGCCGCCGCCCGCGCCGCCACCCGGCGGGCCGGCACCGACCCGGCGACCGCCCCCGCCTCCTGGGAGCCGCGCCCCAGCGACACCGCGACCCGGCTGATCCTGGTCCGCCACGGCGAGACCGAGTTCACCGAGCAGCGCCGCTACTCCGGCCGCGGCGACGTGCCGCTGTCCGCCCGGGGCCGGGCCCAGGTGCGGGCCACGGCCGCCCGGGTGGCCGCCCTCGCCCCGGCCGTCGCGGCCGTGGTCAGCTCGCCGTTGTCCCGGTGTACGGCCACCGCGCGGGCGATCGCCGGGGCGCTGCGCGGCACCGTGCCGTTACGCACCGACGACGACCTGATCGAGTGCGACTTCGGGGCGTGGGAGGGGCGCACCTTCGCCGAGGTGCGCGCCGGCTGGCAGGGCGAGCTGGACGCCTGGCTCGCCTCGACCCGGGTCGCCCCGCCCGACGGGGAGTCGTTCACCGAGGTCGCCGCCCGGGTGACCCGGGCCACGGACGCGCTGGTCGAGGCGTACCCCGGGGAGACCGTGGTGGTGGTCTCGCACGTCTCGCCGATCAAGCTGGTGCTGCGCGAGGCCCTCGCCGCCGACGACGCGTTCCTGCACCGGCTCTACCTCGATGCGGCCGGCATCTCGGTGCTGGACCGGTGGTCCGACGGCGGCGTCGCGGTGCGCTCGGTCAACGACACCGCCCACCTCGCCGCGCTCTGACCCACCGCGATCAGGCGGCCGTCCCGACGGGACGGCCGCCTGATCCGTCTGCCCGCGACCGGCGGGACATCGACGGGCATGCCGTTCGGCGCACCCGGCGGCCCGCTCGGCGCACCGCCCCGCGTCGGTTGAACGTGACGCCCGTCACCGGGTCGTAACGTCCGGCCGTCATGGGGAGACAAGACCACCGGAGGTGTGTCGTATGACCGCATCCGAACCGGAGGAACCCGGCTCGGCGTCGTCCAGGGCGAAGGACCGCAGCCCCTGGAACTGGTTGCTGTTCGTCCCGATCGCGGTGCCGCTGATCCCGGTGTTCTTCAACGCCGACTCGCCGCGCGTGTTCGGGTTCCCGCGCTTCTACTGGCTGCAACTGGCCTACATCCTGCTCGGCGTGGCCACCACCACGCTCGTCTACCAGCTGACCAAGAAGCGGGGTGACCGGTGAGCGCGAGGAGTGAGCCGGGCCTGCGAGCCCCGCAGTCGCGAACGAAGGAGGTCCGGTGATGTGGCGGGACCACCTGACCGAGATCGTCGTCTTCACGGTGCTGTTCCTGCTGGTCAGCGTCATGGGTTTCGTGGCGGCCCGGTGGCGGGCGCCGAGGGACATGGCCCACCTCGACGAGTGGGGGCTGGGCGGGCGCAGCTTCGGCGGCTGGATCACCTGGTTCCTCGTCGGCGGTGACCTCTACACGGCGTACACGTTCGTGGCGGTGCCGGCGCTGGTGTTCGGCGCGGGCGCGATGGGCTTCTTCGCGGTGCCGTACACGATCGTGATCTACCCGATGGTGTTCCTGGTGCTGTGCCGGCTCTGGTCGGTGTCGCACCGGCACGGCTTCGTCACCCCCGCCGACTTCGTCCGCAGCCGGTTCGACTCGCCGGTGCTGGCGCTGGTCGTCGCGATCACCGGCATCGTCGCCACCATGCCGTACATCGCGCTGCAGCTCGTCGGCATCGAGGCGGTGCTCAAGACCATGGGGGTGACCGGCGAGAGCGCCCTCGCGCGGCACCTGCCGATCATCATCGCGTTCGCGATCCTGGCCGCGTACACGTACCAGTCGGGGCTGCGCGCGCCCGCGCTGATCGCGTTCGTCAAGGACACGCTGATCTACGTGGTGATCCTGGTGGCGGTGCTCTGGCTGCCGCAGAAGCTGGGCGG
Source organism: Micromonospora haikouensis (assembly GCF_000876225.1). Classification (NCBI taxonomy): domain Bacteria; kingdom Bacillati; phylum Actinomycetota; class Actinomycetes; order Micromonosporales; family Micromonosporaceae; genus Micromonospora; species Micromonospora haikouensis. Next base: position 300,014 of record NZ_JXSX01000003.1, read on the forward strand.
GTGGGGCTCGATCTTCGACGCCGCCGAGGCGAAGTTCCAGGCCACGGCGCAGAACCCCAACGACGGGATCCTGCTCAACGCCAACAACCAGCTCCAGTACGTCACCCTGGCGTTCGGCTCGGCGCTGGCGCTGTTCCTCTACCCGCACAGCATCACCGGCGTGCTGGCCAGCCGGAACCGGGACGTGATCAAGCGGAACATGTCGGCGTTGCCCGCGTACAGCCTGGTCCTCGGGCTGATCGCGCTGCTCGGCTACATGGCCATCGCGGCCGGGGTGAAGCCGCTGCCCGGGGCGACGCCCGGCAGCGCGGACGCGAACACGGTCGTGCCGGTGCTGTTCGACCAGCAGTTCCCCGACTGGTTCGCCGGGGTCGCGTACGCGGCCATCGGCATCGGGGCGCTGGTGCCGGCGGCGATCATGTCGATCGCGGCGGCGAACCTGTTCACCCGCAACATCTACAAGGAGTACCTGAAGCGGGACGCCAGCCCGGCCCAGGAGGCGAACGTCTCGAAGATCACCTCGCTGGTGGTGAAGGTCGGCGCGGTGGCCTGCATCGTCTTCCTCGACCCGCAGTTCTCCATCGACCTGCAGCTCATCGGCGGCGTGATCATCCTCCAGACGCTGCCGGCGGTGGCGCTGGGCCTCTACACCCGCTGGTTCTACCGGGGCGCGCTGATCGCCGGCTGGGCGGCCGGCATGGGGCTGGGCATGTGGATGCTCTACCAGATCCCCAACCCGGCGACGAAGCGCGCCCACTTCGGCGGCTCGGCGTTCCCGCTGAGCGACTTCGGCTTCGACACGAAGAAGACGATCTACGTCGGGATCGTGGCGGTGCTGGTGAACCTGCTGGTCGCCGCCCTGGTGACCCTGGTCCTGCGGGCGGCGAAGGTGGACGCGGGCCGCGACGGCACCACGCCGGACGACTACTTCGCCGACGAGGGCGACCCGCGCGTCACCCCGGGCCCGGCCCGCGACGCCGACGCCGCCCCGGAACCGGTGGCGTAAGGAGGGGCCCCTGTTAACGCTTTCTGTTGTACAGGGGCACCTTCTAACAAAGCCGCCGCCAGGCGCGCGCCCGCCGCAGCGGGGGAGCGGAGCGCGGGCGCTCGGCGGCGGCCCGGCGCGCTGGTCAGCGGCGGGTGCGGGTGCGGGTCTCCAGCGCCTCGTTGAGCCGGTGCAGCAGGTCGGCCAGGGTGTCGCGGTCGGCCGGGGCCCAGTCGGCGAGGATGTCGCCGTAGAGCCGGGTGCGGGCCGCCCGGACGGCGGCCATGCGCTGCAGCCCGGCCGGGGTGGGGGAGACGACGGTGCCCCGGCCGTCGCTCGGGTCGGGGGCGCGGGCGATCAGCCCGTCGCGCTGCATGGCGGAGACCTGCCGGGTGACGGTGGAGCCGTCCAGGTTGAGCCGGGCGGCGAGCGCCGAGACGTTCTGCGGGCCGGCGCTGTCGAGGTGCCGCAGGATCACGTACGCCGCGCGGTCCAGCACCCGGTGCTCGGCCGTGCCGGTGGCGCGCCGGGTCGCCTCGCCGAGTCGCATCAGCAGCGCCACCTCGGTCTCGATCCGCCCGAGTGTGACCTCTTCCGCAGTGCCTTCCGCAGTGCTGTCTTCGCTCATAGCTGTAGGATACAGGGAAACTAACTGTACGATACAGCTATCTGGGAGGCGGAGTGGACCGGCGCAACGAACCCCACCGCAGTGCCATCTACGCCACCACGCTGGTGGCCTTCCTCGCCATCGCCGGCATCGCCGTCGTCGACCCCATCCTGCCCGCCATCGGCGAGGCCATCGGCGTCACCGCCTGGCAGGTCGAGCTGCTGTTCACCGCGTACATCGCGGTCATGGCCCTGGGCATGATCCCCGCGACCCTGGCCAGCGGCCGGTTCGGCTTCAAGCCCGTGCTGATCACCGGCGTCTCCGTGGTCGGCCTGGCCGCCATCGGCGCCTCGTTCAGCAACGACATCGTGCAACTGTCGGTGCTGCGCGGCGTGTGGGGGCTGGGCAACGCCATGTTCTTCGCCACCGCCATGGTGGTGCTGGTCAACCTCGCCAACGACCGCGAATGGGTGGTCGGCCTCTTCGAGACCGCGCTCGGCCTCGGCTTCGCCGTCGGCCCGCTGCTCGGCGGCCTGCTCGGCGAGGTGAGCTGGCGACTGCCGTTCTTCGTCTGCGGGATCTTCATGGTCCTCGCGCTCGCCGTCGCGTCCCGCCGGCTCCGCGAGCCGGCAAACCCCCAACCTCGGGTACGCCTCGGCGCGATCTTCGCCACCTACCGCCGGCCCGCGTTCGTGGCCCTGTGCGCCGTCACCGCCGCCTACAACTTCGTCTTCTTCGTCGTGCTCGGCTACACGCCGCTCTTCCTCGGCCTCGACGTCATCCCGCTCGGCCTCGCGTTCACCGGCTGGGGCCTCGGCCTCGCCGCCGGCATCCTCGTGGTCGGCCACCGGCTCGCCCACCGCATCGGCGCGGTGCAGACCGTCGGCGTGGCCGTCGCCGGCCTGCTGGCCTGCATGGTCCTCTTCGCCACCTCGACCGGCACCGCCATGTCGCTGGTCGTGCTCGTCGTCGCCGGCCTGTTCATGGGCCTGGCCAACGCCAACCTCACCGACCTGGCCCTCGGCCTCGGCGCCGCCGACCGCCGGGTCGCCACCGGCGCGTTCAACCTGGTCCGCTGGGGCGCCGCCGCGCCCGCCCCGATCATCTCCGGCAAACTCGCCGAGCACGGGCCGGCCCTGCCCTTCTGGGTCGGCCTCGGCGTCCTCGCCGCCGGCGCGCTCGTCTACCTCGCCACCGCCCACCGGATGGCCGCCGGCCACGGCGAGCGGGTGCTCTGGGCCCGCTGGAACCGGGCCGCCGCGCGCAACGAGCACGCCCCGGAGGAACCGGTCGGCGAGGCGTACTGAGCCGGTTCGCGCGCGGTGCCGGCTCAGCGCACCGCGCGCCACAGCAGGTACAGGCCGATGGCCGTGCCGAACGCCACGATCAGCGTCTTCAGCACCACCGGCGGCAGCCGGCGCACCAGCCGCGCGCCGACGTAGCCGCCGACCAGGGTCGCCGGGGCCACCACCGCGACGGCCGCCCAGTTCACCGGGCCGAAGAGCGCGAACACCACAAGCGTGGTCAGCCCCACCGTCGCCGAGAGCAGGTTCTTCACCGCCGACACCCGGGCCAGCGTCGCGTCCAGCACCAGCGCCAGACCGGCCACCAGCATCACCCCCAGGGCCGCGCCGAAATAGCCGCCGTACACCGCGCCGACCGCGACCATGGCCTGCACGGTGACGGTACGGCGGCGCGGCCCCAACTCGGCCGGATGCCCGACGAGGCGGCGCAGCGGATCCTGGAACGCGAGCACGGCGGTCGCCCCGAGCACCAGGAACGGCACCACCAGCTCGAACGCCCGCGCCGGGGTGCCCAGCAACAGCAGGCACCCGACGATCGTGCCCACCACCGTGGTCGGCAGCAGCGCCCACAGCGCCCGGCCGCGCGGCAGGTCCGTGCGGCTGCCCGCCACGCTCGCGACGTACCCGGGGAACACCGCCACGGAGTTGCTCACGTTCGCCGGCACCGGCGGCAGGCCCGCCGCGATCATGGCCGGGAAGGTGATCAGCGAGCCGCCGCCGGCCACCGCGTTGACCGTGCCCGCGGCGAGACCGGCGGTGACCAGCAGCGCGGCGTCGGAGAGTTCCACGTCGCCGAGGCTAGCCCGCCCGGCCGCCCCGCCCGCCGCCCGCCCTCTTGCCCGCCCGTCCTCTTGATCATCTCCATGTCGGCGACATGGCGGTATCCCGACGCCCCGGACCCCGCCATGTCGCCGACATGGCGTCGGCGGCCCAGCCCGGAAGGCCGCGAAATGGGCGCGGGGGTGTGGTCGTTAGGATGGGGGAGCGACGGACGAGTCGACCGGGCGGTCGCGTCGGCGGGCCAGGTGCCCGTCGCCGAGGAACGTCCGGACTCCACAGGGCAGGGTGGTTGCTAACGGCAACCCGGGGCGACCCGCGGGACAGTGCCACAGAAAACAGACCGCCGGCCCCAACGGGGACGGTAAGGGTGAAACGGTGGGGTAAGAGCCCACCAGCATCCCGGGTGACCGGGATGGCTCGGTAAACCCCACCCGGAGCAAGGCCAAAATGGGCCGTCACCGCAAGATGACGACCTGCGCAGACGCCTGAGGGCTGCCCGCCCGATGTCTGCGGGTAGGCCGCTGGAGCCTGCCGGCGACGGCAGGCCTAGATGGATGGCCGCCGCTGGCGCGTGGCCCGCGAGGGGCATGCGCCGGGCACAGAATCCGGCGTACAGGTCGACTCGTCCGTCGCCCACCAGCTCAGCGCCTTGATCGGGGCTCCGAGCTGGTGCTTTTTTCGGTTCTCCGTGTTCCGTGGCCGCTGTTGCTGCGAGGAGTGCGCAGCAACCTGACGGCTGCCTCCAACACGTACAACTCCCTCCGGGCCACGGCTTCGTCCCTCTCGTCCAGCTGGTAGCCGTCGAGCCAGATCCAGCCGGCGTACGTGTGCAGTTCGGTGCGGACCTTGATGAGGCGGAGGAAGGTCGGCCGTACGAACTGAGGGCTTGCCGCCCGGGTCAGGTGCAGCACGTCACGGGCCTTCACGTCGGCTCTTCCGGTCCCGCCACGCGCGCAGGGTCTCGCCGGCTGCCGCCAGGCGCGGGCATCCGTCGTCGGAGCACTTCGAGCAGACGGAACGGTGATGGAAGTCGACGACGTAGCCGGCCATCAGGGCGGCGAACGGGGGCTCTGGCTGCCGCTGGGGGATCGGCACCGCTCACCTCTGGTTGAGCCGCTTGAGCGTCTGCGCCGAACGCCCAGCGCCGACCCTGGCCATCAGTGGCCGCCGCCCTGGGTTGGGGACCACGGCTCGACCGATCCACGTCTGAGCCTCCGGGTTGCACCTGCTCGTGGCCGGCGAGCCGGCCACGTAGTCCACCGGCTGGTCGGGGCGTTGGAACCACTTGAACCTAGTCATGCATCAAGGGTAAGCGACTAGAGTGAGAGGAAGCTAGTCGTCCATCAAGTTGACACACGCCCAGTCGACGCCTGCCTAGCGTCAGCGACATGGGTAGGAAGCTGCGGTTGGTGGGTTCGGGCGAGATCCGGACCATGCTCGGCGGCGTCTCGCGGCAGCGCGTCTACCAGATCACCAGCCGGCGCGACTTCCCTGAGCCGGTGGCCACGCTCCAGATGGGCAACGTCTGGCTGGCCGAGGACGTCGAGGCGTGGATCGCCGCCAAGCGCGGGGACCTAGCCTGACTCCAGGCGGGGGGCCTCGCCTCCCGGCGGGCGCTCAGGGTGCAGTGTCGGAGTAGACCTCGACGTCGTAGAGCAGCTGCACATTCCGGCGGCCGTTCGTGATGCCGACGAAGACCGGTTCGCCGGCCGGCGTCCGGCCCTGCCGCCACACCGCGTCCCGCGCCGCCTCCCGCGACTCGTGGTGGGTCTTGCCCTCCTGGTGCAGTTGCAGGATGCGTCGGGCGGTGACCCGGTCGCTGTCAAGGTGGACCCGCAGCAGAGGCATGACGCGACCCTCTCCCCGATTCCGAGCCCAACTTACCAACGTTAAATTGCCTGTCCACCGTACTAGAATGGCGCCATGACCACCACGGAGCCCGGCGGGCGGCGGGGCGGCCGCACGCCGCAGCCCGTCTGGCTGCGCGCGGAGCCGGCGCGCGCCCGGCGGAAGCCGCCGCTGACCCTCGACCGCATCGTGGGCGCGGCGGTGACCCTGCTCGACGCCGACGGCATCGAGGGCCTGACGATGCGCCGCCTCGCCCAACGGCTCGACGTGACGGCCACCGCGTTGTACTGGCACGTGAAGACGAAGGACGACGTCCTGGACCTGGCCGTCGACGGGGTCTTCGGCGACGTGCCGATCCCCGAGGTGACCGACGACTGGCGACAGGACGCCCGCGTCCTCGTCCGTGCCTGGCGCGCCGCGATGCTGCGCCATCCCTGGGCGCCGGGGCTGATCGGGCGGCCGATGCTCGGGCCCAACGTCCTGGCCCGCACCGAGTTCCTCCAGGCGGCGCTGGTGCGCGGCGGCTGTGGCGGGCTTGGGCTCACGGTGGCCACGCGGATGCTGGCCAACTACGTCATCGGGGCGTCGCTCACGGAGGCCACCTGGCGGCAGCACGCGGACCCCGGGGCGAGGGCCGCCGCCCGCGAGCACGTCGCCGCGAGTGCCGACACCTATCCGACCCTCCACGCCTCCGGCCACCTGGACGACAGCCGGTGGGACGACGACCTGCTGTTCGAGGAGGGCCTCGACGGCGTTCTCCGGGCGGCGGCACGAGCGGGAGCGTCGGGCTGACCGGGGCTCGGCGGCGGCACGGGCGGGGGCCGCTGGGCTGACCGGCCGCGCAGTCAGTCGACGCCGAAGGCGGCCACCAGCTCGGCCATGCTGTCGATGGTGGCGTCCGCCGCGGCGAGCCGGGCGCGCTTGCCGGGCTTGTTGGCGTACCCGATGGCGGCGATCCCGGCGGCGTGGGCGGCCTCGACGTCGGTGGCCGAGTCGCCGACCAGGACGCAGTCCGCCGGCTCGGCGTCCAACTCACGCAGGGCTGCGAGCGCCGGGTACGGGTCCGGCTTCATCCGCTCTGGCGCGCCCTCGGGGCGGCCGACGACCGGGTGCACGTACGAAGTGAGTCCATGGGCGCTCAGGTAGGCGCGGACGCACGCGGCGGAGTTGTTCGACACCACGGCGACCCGGCGGCCGGTGCGGTGGGCGGCGACGATGACCTGCCGGCCGTACGGGGTCGGCGCGGCGGTGCGGGCCGCGGTGACCTCCGCGCGGGTCAGCGCCTCGTCGACGAGGCGGATGACGGCGGGGCGACCGAGCGTGGCGGTGAAGCGCAGCACGGCGAGCGGGTCGGGCTCGTGCCGGATCCCGGGCGGCAGGGGCACGCCCCGGCCGGCGAGCAGCCGGCGCAGCTCGTGGGCGACGGCCGAGGCGGGGTGTCGGGCGAAGACGCCGCACACGGGCCCGTCGAAGTCGAGCAGGACCACGCGGGCGCGGCCGACGAGGGGAGCGAGAACGGCGGTCACGGCCCGGCGGCCCCGTCGGGCTGCGGCGGGCCGGGCCTTGCCGCTGCGGGGGCGGTTCGGTCCTGGCCCGCAGGTTGGAGGGCGACGACCGCCGCCAGGATCAGGGCGCCGCCGAGCAGCGCGGGTGCGGTGAACCGCTCGCCCAGGAGCAGCGCCGCCAGGAGGGCGGCGGAGAGCGGCTCGACGAGGGTGGCCACCGTGGCGGCCGATCCGGACGTCGTCCGCAGCCCGGCGTAGAGCAGGCCGTACGCCAGGGCCATCGTCGCGACCCCGAGGTATGCCAGCAGGGCGAGCGAGGCGGGGTCTGCCGTGAGTACCGGCTCGCCCGCGGCGAGGGCGATCCCGAGCCAGGGGAGCAGCGCCAGCGTCCCGGCGGCGGTGGCGCACGTGGTCAGTGCCACGGAGTCGACCCGCTGGGCCAGGGTGTGCCCGAGCAGCGTCGTCGCCGCGTACGTGGCCCCGGACGCGACGGCGAGGACGATCCCGAGCCCCGGCCGGCCGCCGGGGGCGGGTGAGCCGTGTCCGGCGGTCGCGCTGATCAGCACCAGCCCGGTGAGCGCCGCCGCCAGCACGGCCACCTCGCGCAGCGACGGGCGTGACCGGGCGGCGGCGTGCTCCCAGGCGGCGGTCAGGACCGGTGCCAGCCCGAGCGAGACGACGGTCGAGGCGCTCACGCCGACCAGCAGGACGGAGCCGAAGTACAGGGCCTGGTAGAGGGCGGTGCCGACGCCGACCACGACGGCCAGCGCCGGGTGGGTGCGTATCGTCGCGAGCACGACGCCCGACCGGCGGGTCACCACGGCGAAGCCGACCAGGGCGACGGCGGCCAGCGCCATCCGCCACGCGCTGACCGTCATCGCGCCGAGGCCGTCGCGGCGGTGCAGCAGAGTGACCACGAGCCCGCCGGTGCCCCACAGGACGCCGGCCGCGCAGACCTGGAGCAGCCCGATGCGGGTACGTCGGTGCGTGGCCCCCGCTGTCGTCGTCACGGCACCAACCTATGCGGCGCGGGAAGCTCGTTCGATCCGATTATGCCGCCGTGGTGCCATGCCTGGCGGCACTGCTGTGCCAAGTTGGCTTGTTCGTGTGCCATTCATGTGCCATAATGGTGCCATGGACCTGACCTCCTACGTGAGCAACCTCGGACGCGAGTTCGCCACCCTCGCCGAGGCCGGCGGCGACGAGTCGCGGTTGCTGGTCGAGCGCCTGACCGGGCCGCTGGAATCGGCGATCCGGATGACCCTGCTGGAAGCGCTCTCGGCCGCCGCCGACGAGATCACCCGGGACCTAGCCCCGGGGTCGGTGGAGCTGCGCCTGCGCGGGCGCGACCCCGACTTCGTCGTCACCCCGCCGCCCGCCGAGCCGCTCCAGCCCGCCACGGCAGGCGTCGCGGCGACGGGCGGCGGCACACCGGACGCCGTCCCGCCGATCGCCGAGGACGGCCCCGCCGCGCGGATCAACGTACGCCTGCCCGAGCAGCTCAAGGCCGCGATCGAGGAGGCGGCGGCGCGGGAGGGCCGCTCGGTCAACGCCTGGCTGGTCCGCGCCGCCGCCGCCGCCCTGCAACGACCCGACCACGACCAGCGCCCCGAGCCCCGCGACAGCGGCAGGCGCGCCCGGCAGAGCTTCACCGGCTGGGTGCGCTGACCGCACCCGCCCCACGCCGCCCCGGGCGGCACCGCTCCACGCCAGCCCGGGCGGCACCCGCCCCACGCCGCCCCGGGTAGCAGCACGCCACGCCGTACGGGCGGCAGCACCTCAGGCCGGGCCGCACCGCGCAGCACGCCGGGCCGCACCGCCCCGGCCTCACGTCCCCGACCTGCGGGGGCGACCCACCCACCCACGATGCGGAGACAACCATGCCTACTTTCGAGACCCCCGAACCGATCTCCGTCACGCTGGAAATCGGCGTGGCCCACGTGCGGGTCGCCGCGAGCGACCGGACCGACACCGTCGTCGAGGTCCGGCCCAGCGACGAGACCGACGAGTCCGACGTGCAGGCCGCCGCGCAGGTCCGGGTCGACTACGCCAACGGCGCGCTCCAGGTCACCGGCCCGAAGCGTACCTTCGACTTCTCCAAGAAGAGCAGGTCGGTGGAGGTCTCCATCGAACTGCCCAGCGGTTCCCCGCTCTCCGCCCACCTGGTGATGGGCGACGTCCGCTGCACCGGCCGGCTCGGCGAGTGCCGGATCAGGACCACCGGCGACGTCCGGATCGAACGGACCGGCCCGCTGCGCCTGCACACGGGGGTCGGTCACGTCACCGTCGACGCCGTCGCGGGCGACGCCGAGGTCTCCACCGGCTCCGGCAAGGTCGAACTCGGCGAGGTCGAGGGTGCCGCGTCGGTCAAGAACTCCAACGGCGACACCAGCATCGACGCGGTCACCGGCGACGGGCGGGTGCGCGCGGCCAACGGCGACATCCACGTCGAGCGGGCCGGTGCCGGCATCGACGCGAAGACGTCCAACGGCAGCATCCGGCTCGGCGAGGTGGTCCGCGGCGCGATCGTGCTCGGCACCGCCGCCGGGAACCTGGACGTCGGCATCGCCGAGGGCACCGCCGCCTGGCTGGAGGTCAACACCGGGTACGGGCACGTGCGCAACCTGCTGGAGAACACCGGCCGGCCCGGCGGGACCGAACAGACCGTCGAGGTCCGCGCCGCCACCTCCTACGGCGACATCACCATCCACCGCTCCTGACCCCCTTCGGCCCGAGGAGAGAACAAGCATGTCCAGTACGCGAACCCGGCCCGCGATCGCCGCGACCGGCCTGCGGAAGTCGTTCGGCGACCAGGTCGTACTCGATGGTGTCGACCTGTCCGTGCCGGCCGGCACGGTGTTCGCGCTGCTCGGCGCGAACGGTGCCGGGAAGACCACCACCGTCCGGATCCTGTCCACCCTGCTCGCCGCCGACGCCGGTGACGTCCGGGTCGCCGGGCACGACCTGGCCCGCGAACCGGACGCGGTGCGCGCCGCGATCGGGGTCACCGGCCAGTTCTCCGCCGTGGACAACCTGCTCACCGGCGAGGAGAACCTGCTGCTGATGGCGGACCTGCACCACCTGCCCCGGGCCGAGGGCCGGCGGCTCGCCGCCCGACTGCTCGAACAGTTCGACCTGACCGACGCGGCGCGCAAGCCGGCGTCGACGTACTCCGGGGGCATGCGGCGGCGGCTCGACCTGGCGATGACCCTGGTCGGCGACCCGCGAGTGATCTTCCTCGACGAGCCGACGACCGGGCTGGACCCGCGCAGCCGCCGCAACATGTGGCAGCTCGTCCGGGACCTGGTGGCCGGCGGCGTCACGATCTTCCTGACCACCCAGTACCTGGAGGAGGCCGACGAGCTTGCCGACCGGATCGCGGTCCTCGACCGGGGCCGGGTGATCGCCGAGGGCACGGCGGAGGAACTCAAGCGCCGCATCCCCGGCGGGCACGTCCGCCTGCGGTTCGCCGACGAGCAGGGCCTCGACGCGGCCCGGCGCGTGCTCGGCCAGGTTTCGCGCGACGGCGACGCCCTCGCCCTGCGGGTGCCCAGCGACGGCAGCCTGCGCTCGCTCAGGGCCCTGCTCGGCCGGCTCGACGACCAGGCCGTCCAGGTCGACGAGTTGTCCGTGCACACCCCCGACCTCGACGACGTCTTCCTCGCCCTCACCGGCGGCCCCACCGACGAGAAGGTGACCATCCGATGAGCACCCCCGCCCTCACCGGCCCCGCCCCTGCGGCCCTGCGCCTCCACCCGCTGCGTGACTCGGCGACGATGCTGCGCCGCAGCCTCCGGCGCATGCTGCGGTACCCGTCGATGACCGTGACGCTCGTCGCGATGCCCGTCGTCTTCCTGCTGCTGTTCGTCTACGTGTTCGGCGGCACGCTGGGCGCCGGGCTCGGCGGGGCGGTGCCCGGCGGCGCGGCCGGCGGGCGGGCCGCGTACGCCAACTACGTGGCCCCCGCGATCATCCTGATGACCGTGACGGCGGCGGTCCAGGGGACGGCGATCACCATCGCCATGGACCTGACCGAGGGGATCATCGCCCGGTTCCGCACGATGCACATCGCCCGCGTCTCGGTGCTGACCGGACACGTCCTGGGCAGCATGATCCAGGCGATGCTCAGCGTGGTGGTGGTGACCGCAGTGGCCGTGCTGGTCGGCTTCCGGCCCGCCGCCGGACCGGGCGGGTGGCTGGCCGCGGCCGGCTTCCTGGCGGCGGTGACCTTCGCGCTCGTCTGGCTGGCCGTCGCGCTCGGCCAGGTGAGCGGGAGCGTCGAGACCGCCAGCAACCTGCCCATGCCGCTCGTCCTGCTGCCCTTCCTCGGCAGTGGGTTCGTCCCCACCGACTCGATGCCGGCCGGGCTGCGCTGGTTCGCCGAGTACCAGCCGTTCACGCCGATCATCGAGACCCTGCGCGGCCTGCTGATGGACGAGCCGGTCGGCAACGACGCGTGGCTCGCGCTCGCCTGGTGCGCGGCCATCGCGCTGGGCGGCTACCTCTGGTCGAGGCGGCTGTTCAACCGGGAGCCCGCGCGCTGACGGTGGGCCGGCTCCGGCTCATGCCCCGCCCGCCGAAGCCAGCTCGGCGAGCTGGTCGAAGGTGCGGACGAGCACCTCGCGCCGCTGCGCCCGGTAGGCGGGGCTGGGCTCCAGGCCGTCGATCGTCTCGTCCCAGACGGCCAGGTACCGGCTCTTCCAGCCGGCGATGGTCTCCGGGTCGGGCAGCGTGACCCCGACGTGGCGCTGGCTGCCGATGAGGTGCAGCAGCTCCAGATTGCAGGGGACGACGACGCCCCAGTATTCGTCCGGCTCCAACCTGACCGGGTCGCCGGACATCGCCTCCGCGATCTCGTCGACCAGCCGCCCGGTCACCGTCGACAGGTGATCGGCGGCGGTGTCGTCGTCGAAGTTGCCACTGCCCCAGGTCCCCATGGTGTCGTCTGCCCTTTCGCGATCGTCGCTCGGTCGACGCCCGAGTCAACCAGACACCACCGACGATCCGCCGCCAGCCGCCAGCCGCCAGCCGCCAGCCGCCGGGTCCGCCGTCGCCAGCCGCCAGCCGCCGGGTCCGCCGTCGCCATGTCGGCGACATGGGGGCATCCGGCCGGTCGGGATACCCCCATGTCGCCGACACGGCGGACCCACCCGGACCCACCCGGACCCCACCCCACCCCGGGCCGGGCGGACCCGGCGAGCCCGGCCCGGCGGGCCCAGGACCGGGCGAGCCCGGCTCGGCGGGCCGGGCCGGCCGGGGTCAGTCCGTCGCGTCGACCGTGGTGGGGCGGTCGTCCTCCGCCGGGCGCGGCGCGACGACGTGCACCGACACCCCCGCGTTGCGGTTGTGCGTCTCGATCCAGGTGTCCAGCGCGGTGCGGCAGGCGTGGTCGACGTGCCGCAGCCCGCGCAGGTCCAGCCGGACGGTCCGGTCGGCCGGCAGTTCGTTGAGCGTGGTGAGGATGGTGGGCAGCCGGAGGAAGGTGGCGTTCCCGGTGATCGCGACCTCGACCGGCCCCGGGCCGGCGTCGCCCACAGCGGCATCACGCGCGGAAACCTCACGCGCGGACGCACCGCCCACCGAGACAGCCCACGCAGAGACGTCACCCGCAGAGACGTCACCCGCTGAGACGTCCCGCGCTGGGACGTCGTCCACCGAGACGTCCCGCGCTGAGACGTTGCCCGTGGAGACGCCCCGCGCCGAGACAGCGTCCAGGGCGGCGTCGCGCACGGTGACCCGGACGTGCGAGGTCTCCCACGCGGTCTTCACCACGGCCAGACCGAGGCCGACGAGCACGCCGGTGAACATGTCGGTGGTGAGGATGGCCAGGGCCGTCACCGCCAGCACCGCCGCCTCGCCCCGGTGTTCCCGCCACAGCTGCGGCAGCGCGCGCAGCGGCAGCAGCTTGACGCCGGCGTGGACGAGCACGGCGGCGAGCGCGGGCAGCGGCATCAGCCCGATCAGGCCGGGCGCGGCGGCGGCGAACAGCAGCAGCCACAGCCCGTGCAGCACCCGGGAGGACTTCGTCCGTGCGCCGGCCCGCACGTTGGCGGAGCTGCGGACGATGACGGCGGTCATCGGCAGGGCGCCGAGCAGGCCGCAGATCGTGTTCCCGGTGCCCTGCGCCACGAGTTCCCGGTCGAAGTCGGTGCGAGGGCCCTGGTGCAGCCGGTCGACGGCCGCCGCGCTGAACAGGCTCTCCGCTGACGCGACCAGGGTGAACGTGGCGATGGTGGCCAGCACCCCGACGTCCGCGAGGGTGCCCCAGTGCCCGAGCGACGGCTGCATCGCCGCGAGCAGCCCCTCGACCTCGATGGTGTCGACGGGCAGCCCGAGCGCGGCGGTCACCCCGGCCGCCGCCACGACGGCGACGAGCGCACCGGGGACCGTCCGCAGCCGACCGGGCAGCCTGTCCCAGCCCACCATCACGGCGATGGTGGCCACGCCCACGGCGAGCGAGACCCGCGCCGGTGTGGACGTGGCGACCTCGCCCACCAGCCCCGGCAGGCCGGTGAACTTGCCCGGCCCGGTGTGCGGCGCGGCGACGCCGGCCAGGACGTACAGCTGCCCGGCGATGAGCAGCAGGCCGATGCCGGCGAGCATGCCCTGCACCACCGACACGGTGATGGCGCGGAACCAGCGGCCGAGCCGCAGCAGCCCCAGCCCGATCTGGAGCAGCCCGGCGACCAGGACGATCGTGCCGAGGCCGGCGAGGCCGTAGCGGTCCACGGCCTCGGCGACCAGCACGGTCAGGCCGGCGGCGGGGCCGCTGACCTGCATGCTGCTGCCGGGCATGAACCCCACGACGAGGCCACCGACGATGCCGGTGACCAGGCCGAGTTCGGCCGGCACGCCGGAGGCGACGGCGATGCCCACGCAGAGCGGGAGGGCGACGAGGAAGACGACGACGGAGGCGGACAGGTCGGCGCGCAGCGTGCGCCAGGGCAGGGCGGGAGGCGACATCGTTCACATCCGGGGAAGGCGGGGCGAGCGGGCAACGGGTCGGCCACCGACGCCGGCCGCCGGCTGGTCGCACCGCCGGCCGGGCCGGGGGTACGGGTGTCGGCGGCGCGACGGCCGGTGGGTGACGCGTGGTGGTCAGGCGTACGCGGAGGTGCCCGACGGGCCGGGGGACGTCCTCGCCGTCCGCCGGCCGTGCGCCGCCCGCGACGGCGGGCGGGCCGGGTGCCGGCTGGCGGCGCTCAGCAGCGCAGGACGCTCAGCCGGATCGGGTCGGGTCCGGCGTCGGCGGTGGCGGGGCGCCCGTCGGCGGTGCTGCCCCGGCGGACGGCGGCGTCGGGCAGGGCCGACCCGGTCTGCGGCCCGGGGTCGCGGCGGTCGGTGCCCTGGTTGCCCCGCCCGGAGCGGCTGACCGATCCGCACGCCTTCCCGTCGAAGCGGGGCACGACGGTGGGGTCCGGCGGCTGGCCGGTGTGCGCGGCGAGCGTGGTCACGAGGCGGTACGCCTCCAGGGCGACCTGCCCGGCCCGCCCGGTGCGCGGCGGCCCGCCGGCCCGGGAGGTTGCCCCGGACCGGGCATCGGCGCGGGCCCGGGGGCCCAGGTCGGCGGGCGGCGCGACGGTGGCCAGGGCGGCGACGGCGGTCGGGGCGCTGGCGTGCGGCGCGACGGCGGCCGGGGCGGCGACGGCGGCCGGGGCGCTGGCGTGCGGTGCGGTGTCGGCCTGCGGTGCGGTGTCGGCCTGGGGCGCGACGGCGACGGCGACGGCGTCGAGCGGGGAGCGGCAGGCGAGGCCGAGGTGCAGCAGGAGCGCGCCGGCGAGCAGCGGGGCGAGGAGAACGGCGACGGGTCTGCGCTGCACCGCTCACCCCCAGGCCGGTACGCGTGCACGCACACCGCGTGCCACCACACCGTAGAACTCCCGACCCGCGTTGCCGGTTACGCCCGTTTTAACGGATTGATGCGCGCTGTGGGGGCCTGTCGTGATCCGTGCCCGGACGCGGTGCGGCCCCGGAGCGATCGAGCGCTCCGGGGCCGCACCTGGGGGTGGGTGATCAGCTGGAGGGGGAGACGTACAGCAGGCGGTTCGGGGAACCGGTGCCGGGGCTGGTGACCACGCCGGCGGTGGCCGTGCTGGTCAGGTACGAGGCGACCTGGGCCGGGGTCCAGGTCGGGTTGTTGGACAGGACGCGTGCGGCGGCGCCGGCCACGTGCGGCGAGGCCATCGAGGTGCCGCTGATGGTGTTGGTCGCCGTGTTGCTGCTGTACCAGGCGGACAGCACGTCCACGCCCGGGGCGAAGATGTCCAGGCAGGTGCCGTAGTTGGAGAAGCTGGCGCGCGCGTCGTTGCTCTGCGTCGCCCCGACGGTGATCGCCGTGGGCACGGCGGCCGGCGAGGAGGTGCAGGCGTTGGCGTTGGAGTTGCCGGCGGCCACCGCGTAGGTGACCCCGTCGGCGATGGAGTTCGCCACGGCCGTGTCCAGCGACGAGTTCGCGCCGCCGCCGAGGCTCATGTTCGCCACCGCCGGCTGGCCGGCCTGGTGGTTGGAGGTCACCCAGTTGACGCCGCCGATGACGCCGGCGTTGGTGCCCCGGCCCCGGCAGTTGAGCACCCGCACGGCGACGAGCTTGACGTCCTTGGCCACGCCGTACGTGGTGCCGCCGACGGTGCCGGAGACGTGCGTGCCGTGACCGTTGCAGTCGGCGGCCGGCAGCGCGTTGTCGACCGCGTCGTACCCGTCGACGGCCTGGCCGCCGAAGTCGTTGTGGTTGATGTTGATGCCGGTGTCGATGATGTACGCCGTGACGCCGGTGCCGGCGCTCGTGTAGTTGTACGAGCTGCTCAGCGGCAGGGCGGCCTGGTCGGTGCGGTCCAGCCCCCACGGCGGGTTCGCCTGGGTGGTCTGGAGGCTGACCTCGTGGTTCTGCTCGACCCAGGCGACGGACGGGTGCGCCGCGAGGCGCTTCGCGGCGGCCTCGGACAGCCGCACCTCGAAGCCGTTGAGCGCCGCGCCGTACACCTGGGCGACGCTGCCGCCGAACCGCTTGGCCAGGCTGCCGGCGGAGCTGGCGACGGCGGCGGCCCGGGTGCCGGCCTTCCCGCCCACGGCGCTGTCCTTCAGGACCACGATGTAGCTGGAGGGAACGGCGGTGGCGCCACCGGCGTGGCGGATCTCGCCGGTCGCGGGCGCTGCGGACACCGGGCTGCCGATCATGGTGGCGGCCAGCGCCGACGCGGTCAGCACGCCGAGGGTGGCGGCCTTGCGGGGGAGCGTCATCTATCGGTCTCCTCTGTCGTCGACCGCGCCCAAGCTGCGGGTACGCGGTCTGAGATCGTGATGACAGGCTATCGATAGATCCACAGTGAGCTATATATCGAATGGGTCATAGCATCGCGCGTATCTCGTCGCGTACGCCCCGCTGGAACGCGCGGGCCGCCACGCCGCCCGGTGGCGGGCCGCCGCCCCGGGCCGCGATCGCGCGCTCGATCAGGCCGGCCGCCGGGTGCCCCCGCCCGACCAGCCGCCGCCCCGCCGCCACCTTCGGCAGCCAGTCGCCGTCGCGGCAGCGCACCAGCGCGCGGCACGCGCCGAGCACCGCGTCCTCGGCGCCGGCGGCCGGCTCGTCGCCGGGCGGGGTCGGCAGCGCCAACCACCAGGTCAGCGCGTCCACCAGCAGCCGGCGCAGGTCGGCCGGCGTCAGGTCGGCGAACGCCTCCCCGGCCGGCGGCCCGAGCAGGGCCGACCCGCCGGCGTGCAGGATGCTGCGGTCCAGCCCGTACCAGAACCGGCCTTCGGCGGCCGGCCGCTCGTCGCCGGACCAGGTCACCCGGGGCGGCATCCGGGCGCCCGTGTTCAGCTCCACCTCGAAGCCCGGCTCCGGGGTGCCCGACCGGGCCACGTCCCGGCGGTAGACGACCAGCTCCAGCCCGCGCGCCGGGCAGGGCAGCGCCTCGTGCCGCAGCCGGGCGACCAGCTCCCGCTTGCGTCCGGCGGGCAGGGCCTTCGCGCACAGCAACGCCACGTCCACGTCGCTGCGCCCCGGCTGGTACGCGCCGAGCGCCACCGACCCGGCCGCGTACGCGCCGACGAGGTCCTCGCCGAGCACCTCGCCGGCCGCAGTGACCAGCTCCGTCAGGTAGCGCTCCACCTCCGTGTCCACCGTCGCATTGTGGCGGTCCGGCTCGCTCAGGGGCGGTCCCGCTGCAGCAGGGCGGCGAGCCGCTCGGCCGTCGACGGCGCGTGCAGGTGCAACCGGGCCACGTTGATGCTGTCCTGACCCACCACGGCGAGCAGTGCCTGCGGACTGACGGCGTAGACGCTCAGGTAGCCGCGGTCGTTGCGGACGGTGGACTGCTGGAACTCGCCCTGGCCCAGCCGCAGCCCCACCTGCCGGCCCAGGCCGTACGTGGTCGCGGCGAGCGCGGCCAGGTCGTTCGGGTCGACGTCGGTCTGCATGTTGTGGGTGATGAGCAGGCCGTCCACGCCGCCGAGGACGCAGCCGTGCACGCCGGGGATCTGCAACCGCAGGTCGGCCAGCTCCTGCCCGATCGCCGCGTACGGCAGCGAGGGGTTGCCCGCCAGCGACGGCGGGAACGACCGGGGCGCCGGCAGGTCCCCCGGCTGCCGTGCGGTGCGCCGGGGCAGGACGGTTCCGGTGCTGTCGACCACGCTCACAGCTCCAGGCTCTCCTCGATGACGCGCAGCTGGTGGCGGGCCATCGCCAGGTTGGCCCGGCTCTTGCTCACCATCAGGTACAGGAACAGGCCCTTGCCCGTCCGGCTGGTGACCGGCCGGATCAGGTGGTACTGCGAGCCGAGGGTGATGAGGATGTCCTCGATCTCGTCGTTCAGGTTCAGCATCTCGATGGTGCGCAGCTTGGCGCGGACCACGTCCGTGTTGCCGGCGGCGGCGACCGTCAGGTCGATCTCCCCGGTGCCGCCGGCCACGCCGAGCGTCATGCCGCTGTTGTAGTCGACCAGTGCGGCGCCGATCGCGCCATCGATGTTCATCGCGCTCTTGAGCGCGACGTCAAGGTTCGCCACGGTGTTGTCCCCCAGGTCGGGCGCGCGGGCGTCGCCTGTGCGTTGCCGAGGGTCACCTGTCGGTGACAGGGGCGCCGCGCCGCGCAGAAGGTTTCGCAGAGGCTCGCACACGGCGCGGCGGGGCGCACCCGCAAGCAGGCGTATCGACCTGAGCGGAGGGCCGTGCCGGCTCGCCGGTCCCGTAAGTGGGACCCGGTGACGGATGGCCCGTTCTCGTCCAGGCTGATATGAAGCCCCCCAGGGTGGGTGGTAGGGGACGGGACCGCTCTTACCGACCGCCGCGCGGTCTCCGCCGACACCGCGCCGGCCGCCCCGGCGGGGCACCGCGACGGCGCGGACTCCCGGTCGGCGGGTTCCGCCATTCCGGCCCGGCGGCCGGTCAGCGCGTCTACTGTGGAAGACGTCGGCGACTATTTGCCTGAACCGGTGGCGGCCGGGCGGTGCGCGGTGCACAGTGATCCCATGAGCGACAGCGGAAGTGGTGGGCACTACTACTGGTGCACGCGACACCACCGGGTCGAGACCGAGGCCGACGTCTGCGCGGCGCGGCACGTGCTCGGGCCGTACGCCTCGGCGGCCGACGCGGAGAACGCCCTGCAACAGGTGCAGGAGCGCAACGACGCGTGGGACGCCGAGGACGCCCGTTGGGCCGGGGAGGACAGATAAACGGCGCGGGACGGCCCGCGTCGAGGAACTCCGTGCCCCGAGAGGAGGCACGCGAGAGCATGTCCCCAAGGAGGGAACCACGATGGCCGAAGCACAAAAGGCCACCACCCGCCCGGCCGCCCAACGTACGACCGCGAAGAAGACCGCCGCGGCCGGACGGGCCACGGGCACGACCCGGGCCGCCACCACGGCGACCCGGCGGTCGACCGTGACCAAGGCGTCCCCGAACGCCTCCGGCGCCGGGGCCGGCCGGGTGCCGGCGAAGAAGGCGGTCGCGAAGAAGGCCGCCGCGACGAAGGTGGCGACCAGCAGGACCCCGGTCGGCAGCAGGACCGCGGCGAAGAAGGCGCCCGCGACGCGGGCGTCGGCGAAGAAGGCCCCGGCCGCCAAGACCACGACCGCCAGGAAGACCACCGCCGCGAAGACCACCGCCGCGAAGACCACCGCCACCAAGACCGCGAGGAGCGCCACCGGCGCGGCGGCGACCAAGCGGACGACGGCGGCGACCAAGAAGGCGTCCCCGGCGGCGAAGCGGACGACCACGACGGCGGCGAAGCGCACGACGGCGGCGAAGCGCGCCGGCGCGACGGCGGCGAAGCGCACGACGGCGGCGGCGGCGAAGAAGGCGCCCACGGCGGCGAAGCGCACGGCCGCAGCCGCGAAGAAGGCCCCGGCGGCGAAGAAGACCACGGCCCGGAAGACCACGGTCGCGAAGAAGGCCCCGGCCGCTAAGAAGACCACGGCCCGGAAGACCACGTCGTCCCGGTCCACCGCCACCCGCACGGCCACCGCCAAGAAGGCTCCGGCGAGGAAGTCGACGTCCTCCCGTAACCCCTGATCCCGCCCACCCCGCCCTGTCGACCAGGAGGTTCGCGCCGAAGGCCCGCCGGCCGGCGACGTGAACCTCTTGGCCGACCCCGCGGTGCGGGGCGCCGCGGTGCGGTGGGTGGGGGGTGTCAGGATGGGGCCGTGGTGATCCGACGCGTCCTCGCGCCCCGCATCGACTTCGGTGCGCTGCGCCGCGAGCTGGAACTGCCCGAGCGGTTCCCGCCCGCGGCGCAGCGCGAGGCCGAGGAGGCCGCCGCCGCGCCGCCCCGGCCCGACGTCGACCGCACCGACGTCCCGTTCGTCACCGTCGACCCGGCCACCTCACGGGACCTCGACCAGGCGATGCACCTCGCCCGCCGCTCCAGTGGCGGCTTCCGGGTCCGGTACGCCATCGCCGACGTCGCCGCCCACGTGCGCCCCGGCGGCGCGCTGGAGGAGGAGACCTGGCGGCGCGGGCAGACCGTCTACCTGCCCGACGGCAACGTCCCCCTGCACCCGGAGACGCTCAGCGAGGGCGCGGCCAGCCTGCTGCCCGACCAGGACCGGGCGGCCGTGGTGTGGACGATCGACCTCGACGCCGACGGCGAAACGGTCGCCGTCGTGCTGGAACGCGCCCTGGTGCGCAGCCGCGCCAAGCTGGACTACGTCGGCGTCCAGGCCGCCGCCGACGCCGGTCGGCTGCCCGAGCCGATCGCCCTGCTCCCCGAGCTCGGCGCGCTGCTCACCGCACGCGGCCTGCGCCGGGGCGCGGTCAACCTGCCGCTGCCCGAGCAGGACGTCGAACCGGACGGCGACGGCTGGCGGCTGGTGCTGCGCGGCCCCGTCCCGATGGAGGAGCACAACGCACAGATCTCCCTGCTCACCGGGATGGCCGCCGCCGACATCATGCTCGCCGGCGGGATCGGCCTGCTGCGGACGATGCCGCCGCCGAGGCCGGAGGCGGTGGCCCGGCTGCGCACCGCCGCCGCCCCGCTGGGCGTGCACTGGCCCGACGGCGTCGGCGTCGGTGAGGTGCTGGCCGGGCTGGACGCCTCCGAGCCCCGGGCCGCCGCGTTCGTCGACCAGGCGGCCGAGCTGATGCGCGGTGCCGCGTACACGGCGTTCGACGGCGCGCGGCCCGAGCAGCCGGCACACGGCGGGGTCGCCGCCGCGTACGCCCATGTCACGGCCCCGCTGCGCCGGCTGGCCGACCGGTACGCCACCGAGGTCTGCCTGGCCCTGCACGCCGACCGGCCGGTGCCCGACTGGGCCCGCGCGGCGCTGCCCAGGCTGCCGCAGGTGATGGCCGCGACCGACCGGACGGCCGGCGCGGCCACCCGGGGCGCCGTCGAGCTGGCCGAGGCGGTGCTGCTGGCGCACCGGGTCGGCGAGACCTTCGACGCGGCGGCGCTGGAGGTGGACGAGCCGAGGCCGGGCCGGCAGCCCGGCGGCACGGTGGCGCTGGACGCCCCGCCGGTGCGGGCCCGCTGCACGGGGGCGCTGCCGCTGGGCGAGCGGGTCCGGGTCCGGCTGGTCACCGCCGACCCGGCCACCCGGAAGGTCCTGTTCGCGCTGACCTGACGGCCGTGCGGGCCCGCGCCGCACGGCCGCAGCCCGCGCCGCGCCCGGCGCTGCTGCCGGACCGGCTGGTTTGCGAGGATGGGCCCATGGCATACGACGCGAGCACGCTGCCCGACGTGTCCGGGCTGACCGTCGGCATCATCGGCGGCACCGGCGACCAGGGCCGGGGCCTGGCCTACCGCTTCGCCCGCGCCGGGCAGTCCGTGCTGATCGGCTCCCGGTCGGCCGAGCGCGCCGCCGAGGCCGCCGCCGAGATCGCCGCCCTGCGGGGCGTGCCGGCCGACGCCGAGGTGGCGGGCGCGGACAACGAGGAGGTCGCCCGGCGCAGCGACGTGGTCGTGATCGCGGTGCCGTGGGACGGGCACGCGGCGACCGTCGCCGCCCTGGCCGGGCCGCTCGCCGGCAAGATCGTCGTCGACTGCGTCAACCCGCTCGGCTTCGACCGGCAGGGCCCGTACGCGCTGACCGTCGCCGAGGGCAGCGCCGTCCAGCAGGCCGCCGCCCTGCTGCCCGACTCGCGGGTCTGCGCGGCGTTCAACCACGTCAGCGCCCCGCTGCTGGCCGACCCGGAGGTGGACCGGATCGACCTCGACGTGCTGATCTGCACCGAGGACCGCGAGCTGGTGGACGTCGTCGGCGCGCTCGCCGCCCGGATCCCCGGCATGCGGGGCATCTACGCCGGCCGGCTGCGCAACGCCCACCAGATCGAGGCGTTCACGGCCAACCTGATCGCCATCAACAAGCGTTACAAGGCCCACGCCGGCCTCCGCGTCACCGACCTCTGAGGGACGCCGCCCCGCCCCGCCCCGGCCCGCCCCGGCCGGTCGCTGCGGGTCGGGCCGCGCGATGTCGGCGACATGGCGGTATCCGGGCGGTTGGGATACCGCCATGTCGCCGACGTGGAGTCGATCACCACCTGTGGGACGGGCTGCCGCGTCGAGGCGGCACTGCGGCGGTAGACGGCCGCCGGCACACCCAGTTCGGCGCTCGGGTCAGAGGTTCGGGTCGACGCCGACCTTCTTGCAGGCGGCGTTGGCCTTCGCGCCGGCCTTCTCCAGGGCGGCGCTGTCCTCGGCCGCGGCCTCGACGTCCGCGGCGTTCGCGATCCTGCGGGCCTCCGCGCCGACCGCGGCCAGCGCGATGGCGACCTCGCTGCCGGAGCCGCCCGTCGCGGGCGCGACCTCCGACATCTCGGTGAACGCCTTCTTCATCGCCGCCGCCGGGTCCCCGCCGTCCACGACGGCCTTCATCAGCGCCTTCTTCGAGTCGTCCGCGATCTTCTTCGCGGTTTCGCAGAGCTTCTTGTCGGCGGCCGGGTCGGCGGAGGCGGGGGTGGCGGCCGTCGGGGCGGGGGCGGTGGTCGGGGCGGCAGCAGTGGTAGCAGTGGCGGCGGCCGAGGTGGGCGCGGCTGTCGGGGCCGGCTCCTCCCCGCCGCACGCCGCGAGCGCCAGCACGGAGACGCAGGTCAGGACAACGGTTGAGATGCGAACATGATCCACGAGCGGGTACCTTAGCCGCTGCGTCCGCTGGCCGGACGCCCGCGTCACCACCCGCCGGCTGTCGCCGCCGTCGGCGCGGGCCGCCGGGCGCTGCCGGTGGACGACGCGGGGCACGCCGCCCACCGCAGCCCCCGGACGTGTCAGAAGGTGTGCTCGGCGGCCGGGAACTCGCCGCCCCGGACCTCGTCGGCGAACCGTCGGGTCGCCTCGGTCAACGCCCCGGCCAGGTCGGCGTAGCGCTTCACGAACCGGGGGGCCCTCCCGGTGCGCAGGCCGGCCATGTCCTGCCAGACCAGCACCTGCGCGTCGGTGTCCGGCCCGGCGCCGATGCCGACCGTCGGGATCGCCAGCTCCCCGGTGATGCGCTTGGCCACCTCGCCCGGCACCATCTCCAGCACCACCGCGAACGCGCCCGCCTCGGCCACGGCGAGGGCGTCGGCGAACACCTCGTCGGCCGTGTCGCCGCGCCCCTGCACCCGGTACCCGCCGAGGGTGTGCTCGCTCTGCGGGGTGAAGCCGACGTGCGCCATCACCGGGATGCCGGCCCCGACGATCGCGGCGACCTGGTCGGCGCAGCGCCGGCCGCCCTCCAGCTTCACCGCGTGGCAGCCGCCCTCCTTCATGAACCGCACGGCGGTGCGCAGCGCCTGCGTCGGCCCCTCCTCGTACGAGCCGAACGGCAGGTCGCCGACGATCAGCGCCTGCTTCGTCGCCCGCACCACCGCCCGCACCAGCGGCAGCAGCTCATCGGTGGTCACCGGCAGCGTCGTCTCGTAGCCGAAGACGTTGTTCGCCGCCGAGTCGCCGACCAGCAGCGCCGGGATCCCGGCGGCGTCGAAGATCGACGCCGTGTACTGGTCGTACGAGGTGAGCATCGACCACTTCTCGCCGCGCTCCTTGGCGGCGAGCAGGTCGCGGGTGCGCACCCGCCGGGTGGCCGGGCCGCCGTAGAGGGCGGTCACCTCGGTCGGGGTGGACTCCACCATGACTGTCTCCTTCCTCGAGGCCGCGTGCGCGGTCCCCGGGTCCGTCGCAAGCGTCGCACCGCGCGACGGTCGACGGCAGGAGGCAGTGGAGGATTTCACTCCCCGGTGGGCCCGGCCGGGCTCAGCCGTCCTCGCGCCAGCGGTTGGTGATCGGCAGCCGCCGGTCCCGCCCGAACGCCTTCATCGAGATCTTCGTGCCGGGGGCCGACTGCCGCCGCTTGTATTCCGCGGTGTCCACCATCCGCAGCACCCGGTCGACGACCGCCGGGTCGTGCCCCGACTCGACGAGCCCCGTGCGGCCCAGGTCGCCGTCGACGTACCCGATCAGGATCGGGTCGAGCACGTCGTAGTCCGGCAGCGTGTCGCTGTCGAGCTGGCCGGGGCTCAGCTCGGCGCTCGGCGGCTTGCCGATCGAGTTCTCCGGGATCGGCGGGGTCTCGCCCCGGCGGGTGGCGTCGGCGTTGCGCCACTTCGCCAGCCGCCAGATCAGCGTCTTCCACACGTCCTTCACCGGGTTGAAGCCGCCGACCGAGTCGCCGTAGAGAGTGGAGTAGCCCACCGCCAGCTCGCTCTTGTTGCCGGTGGTGAGGACCAGGTGGCCCTCCTGGTTCGACAGCGCCATCAGGATCACCCCGCGCACCCGGGCCTGGAGGTTCTCCACCGTCACCCCGGACAGCGACATGTTCGCCAGGAACGTGTCCACCATCGGCTGGATCGGCTCGACCCGGTAGTCCAGGCCGGTGCGCTTGGCCAGGTCCTCCGCGTCGGCCCGGGAGTGCTCCGACGAGTGCCGGCTGGGCAGCGAGACGCCGACCACGCGGTCCGGGCCGAGCGCGTCGACCGCGAGGGCCGCCACGACCGCCGAGTCGATGCCGCCGGAGAGCCCCAGCACCACCGACGGGAACCGGTTCTTGTCGACGTAGTCGCGCAGGCCCAGCACCAGCGCCTGCCACACCTCCGCCTCGTCGGCGACCGGCTCGATGATCCCGCCCACCGCCGCCGCGCCGCCGGGTGCCGGCGGGACGTCGCCGACCGTGGCCCGCACGATCCGCATGCCCGCGGCCAGCTCGCCGCCGGCCGGCGCCGCCCCGCCGGCCGGCGCCGCCCCGCCGGCCATGGCCGCGTCGCCGCCGTGTCCCTCGGCCGCCGGCAGCTCGACGTCGTGCACGAGCAGGTGCTCGACGAACTGGGGGGCGCGGGCCAGCAGCGTCCCGTCCGCGCCGACGATCAGCGAGTCGCCCTCGAAGACCAGCTCGTCCTGGCCGCCGACCATGTTGACGTACGCCACGGCGGCACCGGCCTCGGCGGCCCGGCGGCGCACCAGCGGCAGCCGGATGTCGTCCTTGTTCAGCTCGTACGGCGAGCCGTTGATCGTGACGACCAGGCCGACGCCGGCCTGCCGGGCCGCCGCGAACGGGCCCCCGGCCTGCCACATGTCCTCGCAGATGGTCAGGGCGACGTCCACCCCGCCGACGCGGACCACCGTCAGCGCGTCGCCCGGGACGAAGTAGCGGTCCTCGTCGAACACCCCGTAGTTGGGCAGGTGGTGCTTGAAGTAGGTGGCCACCACCTCGCCGCCGTGCAGCACCGCCGCGGCGTTGCGGGCCCCCCGGCCCGGCTCGGCGTCGGAGCTGACCTGCGGCGGGCCGTCGGCGTCGAGGTAGCCGACCACCACCGGCACCCCGCCCAGGCCGTCGGCGGCCAGGTCGGCGGCGAGACGGCGCAGCGCGGCCTGCGACGCGGCGACGAAGGACCGGCGGAACACCAGGTCCTCGACCGGGTACCCGGTGAGCACCATCTCCGGGAACAGGACGAGCTGGGCGCCGGCGTCGGCGGCCGTGCGGGTCCACCGGCGGACCAGGCCGGCGTTGCCGGCGAGGTCGCCGACGCTCGGGTTGACCTGGGACAGGGCGAGACGCAGGGTGGGCATGTCCACATCTTGCCCCAGCCGGCCGGCGCCGACACGGCGGCGGCGCGGAGACGGCGGCCACTCGTGCGGCGACGCCCGGCAGCCCGGCGGGGGTCCGTCCGCCAGGGGGCGGGACACGACAGGACGCGGTCCGGGCCGGTCGCGTAACGTCTGCGTAAAGGAGCCGGTGGAGACTGGGCGGCCAGGCCCCACCGGTGGTGGAGACAGTGGCACGAGGGGTGGAAGTGGACCGTCAGCAGGAGTTCGTCCTCCGTACGCTGGAAGAGCGGGACATCCGGTTCGTCCGGCTGTGGTTCACCGACGTGCTGGGCACGCTCAAGAGCGTGTCGGTGGCCCCCGCCGAGCTGGAGGCCGCGTTCGAGGAGGGCATCGGGTTCGACGGCTCGGCGATCGAGGGCTTCGCCCGGGTCTTCGAGTCCGACATGGTGGCCATGCCCGACCCGACCACGTTCCAGGTGTTCCCCTTCGAGGGCGGGGTCAGCGGCGAGAGCGCCCGGATGTTCTGCGACATCCTGCTGCCCGACGGCGGCCCGTCCTGGGCCGACCCCCGGCACGTGCTGCGCCGGATGCTGTCCAAGGCCGCCGAGAAGGGCTTCACCTTCTACACCCACCCCGAGATCGAGTTCTTCCTGCTGGAGAACGGCCCGCAGGACGGCTCGGTGCCGACCCCCGTCGACACGGGCGGCTACTTCGAGCACACCACCCACGCCGTGGCGCGGGACTTCCGCCGCCAGGCCGTGCTGGCCCTGGAGCGCATCGGCATCTCGGTGGAGTTCAGCCACCACGAGGTCGCCCCCGGCCAGCAGGAGATCGACCTGCGGTACGCGGACGCGCTGACCACCGCCGACAACATCATGACCTTCCGGCACGTGGTCAAGGAGGTCGCGCTCTCCACCGGCGTGCAGGCCAGCTTCATGCCGAAGCCGTTCACCGACCAGCCGGGCAGCGGCATGCACACCCACCTGTCGCTGTTCGAGGGCGAGCGCAACGCGTTCCACGACGGCGGCGACCCGATGAAGCTGTCGAAGGTGGCGAAGTCGTTCATCGCCGGGCTGCTCACCCACGCCCGGGAATACACGGCGGTCACCAACCAGTGGGTCAACTCCTACAAGCGGCTGTTCCCGCAGGCGCTGCCCGACCGGATCACCGAGAGCCCCGCGTACGTCTGCTGGGGTCACCTCAACCGGTCGGCGCTGGTCCGCGTCCCGGCCTACGGCAAGCCGAACTCGGCCCGGGTGGAGGTCCGCTCGCTGGACTCGGCGACGAACCCCTACCTGGCGTTCGCGGTGCTGCTCGGCGCCGGCCTCAAGGGCATCGAGGAGGGCTACGAGCTGCCCCCGGGCGCCGAGGACGACGTCTGGTCGCTGAGCAGCGCCGAGCGCAAGGCGATGGGCTACGAGGCGCTGCCGGAGAACCTGGCCGAGGCGATCGACGTGATGGCCGGCTCGGAGCTGGTCGCGGAGGTGCTCGGCGAGCACGTCTTCGACTTCTTCCTGCGCAACAAGCGGGCCGAGTGGGAGCAGTACCGCCGCGAGGTCACCCCCTACGAGCGGCAGCGCTACCTGTCGCTCTAGACGCCGCAGGCCGGCGCGGTCTGTCGGGGAGTTGCGGCGGGCCGCTATCGTCTCGATCACCGCGCCGGCACCCCCGCCGGGCGGCAGGTGGTGGGAGGCAGTCGGTGCTGGAGGACCTGCTCAGCGGAGCATGGCAGAGCGTCGTGTTCGGGGTCGTCGGGGTGGGGCTGATGGCGGCCGGCTTCGGCCTGGTCGACCTGCTCACCCCCGGGAGGCTGCGCGAGCTGATCTGGGTGCGGCGCAACGCCAACGCCGGGTTGCTGCTCGCGGCCAACCAGCTCGGCATCGCCGGCATCGTGTTCACCGCGATCCTGACCAGCTACAGCGACTTCGCGAAGGGCCTGGCGTCCACGGTCGTCTTCGGGCTGATCGGCCTGCTGATCATGGCGCTGGCGTTCTTCGTGCTCGACCTGCTGACCCCCGGCCGGCTGGGCGAGATCATCTGCTCCGACGAGCCGCACCCGGCGGCCCGGGTCAGCGCCGCCACCCACTTCGGGGCCGCGCTGATCGTCTGCGCCTGCATCGCCTGAGCGGCCTGTCACACCCGGCGGCTAGCGTCGGCGCGTGAACCGCACCGACCGCCTCTACGCCCTGGTGGAGGAGCTGCGGGCGGTGTCGCCCCGGCCGCGCAGCGCCCGCTGGCTCGCCGGCCGCTTCGAGGTCAGCTCCCGCACCATCGAGCGCGACATCGCCGCGTTGCAGCAGGCCGGGGTGCCGATCTGGGCCGAGCCGGGCCGCACCGGCGGCTACGTGGTCGACCGCGCGCACACCCTGCCGCCGGTGAACCTCACCGCCGTCGAGGCGGTGGCGATGGCCGTCGCGCTGCACCGCCTCGACGGCGGCCCGTTCGCCGAGGCGGGCGCGACGGCCCTGCGCAAGCTGCTCGCCGTCATGCCGCCAGCCGACGCCGCCGAGGCCCGCCGGCTCGCCGGGCGGGTGCACCTGGTCGGGGGCGGGCCGGCCGCGCCCGTCCCGGCCGCCGTCGCCGGGGCGGTCACCGCCGCCCGGGTCCTGCGCATCGGGTACGCCGACCGGGCCGGCGTCGCCACCGAGCGCACCGTGGAGCCGGTGGGCTTCCTCGGCAACCCCTGGCACTGGTATCTGCTGGCCTGGTGCCGGCTGCGCGACGGCCCGCGCGCGTTCCGCCTCGACCGGATCGCCTCGGTGACCGTGCTGGCCGAGCCGGTGACCCGGGAGTTGCGCCCCGACGCGCTGGACATCCCGCGCCAGGTCGTCCGCCAGCTCACCCTCGCCTGAACCGCGCCGCGCGCCCTCGCCCGATCCCCGTCGGAAACACCGACAGGACGCTGTCGCGGAGCGGGGCGAGGCTGGTCCCCGACGACGCCGGTCGACCGGCCGGCGCGACGAACGGGAGGCAGTCCATGACCACGACCAACGCGATCACCTGGTTCGAGATCGGCACCGACCGGCCGGACGAGGCCGAGCGCTTCTACGGCGAACTGTTCGGCTGGGAGTTCGCCGAGCAGGGCGCGCCGGGCCGGTCGTACCGGGTGACCGGCGGCGGGGCGGGCGGCGAGGGGATCGGCGGGGCGATCCGCGCCTCCGACGGCAGCACGCCGAACTACGCGATCTTCTACGCGCAGGTGGCGGACGTGGCCGACGCCGTCCGGCGGGCGGAGACGGCCGGCGGCCGGGTGCTGGTGCCCACGTTCACCGCGCCGAGCGGGCTCACCTTCGCCCACCTGCTCGACCCGTCGGGGAACCACTTCGGGGTCTTCACGCCGCCCCCGGGGCGGTGAACGCCGCCCTGTGCGGGCGGTGAACGCCGCCTTGCGCGGGCGGTGAACGCCGCGCGCCATGACGCCGACATGGCGGGGTCGGAGTGCTCCTAACCCCGCCATGTCGGCGACCTGGTGTTGCTCAGGCGCGCGGCGTCACTCGCCGGCCGGGCCGCCGTGGCCCCGGCCCCAGCTGCCGGGGAAGCCGCCCCCGCCGGGGAAGACGCCGGCCTCGACGGCCTTGGTGATGGCGTCGGCCTGCTCCTGGGTGAGCTTGCCGTCCTTGACGGCCTGGGCCAGCCGCTCCTTCAGCGCGGCCTGCCGCTCGGCGGCGTCGGGCCGCTCGCCGCGCTCGCCGACCTTGCCCCGCTCCGGCCGGTCGGCCTTGTGCTGCTCCCGGACCTTCTCCAGGGCGGCGGTGACCTTGTCGGTGGAGACGCCCAGCTCCTTGGCGAGCGCCTCGGCGAACTCCGACTGCCGCTCGGCCCGCTTCTCCTGCCGATCGGTGTGCTCGCTGCTGCTGGCGCTCGGCGACGGGGTGGTCCCCTCCTCGGCGAACGCGATGGTCGGCGCCGCGATCCCCACGCCGAGCACGCCGGCCGCCGCGAGGCCCGCCAGCACGTGCTTCTTCGACATCTTGCGGGACATCCTGTGTCCTCCAGACTCGTTGCTCGGATGCGATGACGTCACCGACAGTGACGGGTCTAGCTGGGCCGGAGCCGTGGCGACCCTGTCAGCGAGCTGAAAATCGGGCATTTAGGGGCGGACAAATCGGTTGCCGGGGGACACCGGGCACGGCAGGGTGGCCCGTGACCCCACAGAGAGGCGGGACGCCCGTGCCGCAGCCCACCATCCGCGAGACCGCCCTGCCCGACCCGGACTGCGGGCCGTACGGGATCGCCGCCGGGCCCGACGGCGCGCTCTGGGCGACGCTGGTCCGCTCCGGCGGGATCGCCCGGGTGAGCGCCGACGGCACCGTGCGGGTCCACCCCGGCGACCCGGCGAGCCGGCCCCTCGTCGTCACCGCCGGCCCCGACGGCGCGCTCTGGTTCACCCGCTCCGGCGACGACCGGCTCGGCCGGATCACCACCGCCGGGGCGGCGACCTCCGTCGCGCTGCCGGCCGGCACCGGCCCCGGCGGCATCGCCGCCGGCCCCGACGGAGCCCTCTGGTACGCGGGGATGAGCAACGACACCGTCGGCCGGGTCGACGTCGACGGCACCCACACGGCGTACCCGCTGCCGGTCGCCGGCGGGTTCCCGTCGATGATCACGGCGGGGCCCGACGAGGCCCTCTGGTTCACCCTCAACCAGGCCAACGCCGTCGGCCGGATCGCCTGCGACGGCGAGGCGGCCCTGCACCCGCTGCCCACCGCCGCCGCCGGCCCGGTCGGCATCACCCTCGGCGTCGACGGGGCGCTGTGGTTCGTCGAGATCGCCGCCGGTCAGCTCTGCCGGATCACCACCGACGGGCGGATCGAGGAGTTCCCGCTGCCCGACCGCGCCGCCCGCCCGCACGCGATCGTGGCCGACCCGGCCGGCGGCTGCTGGTTCACCGAGTGGGCGGCCAACCGCATCGGCCACGTCACGGCCGCCGGGCGCATCGACGCGTACGACCTGCCCACCCCCGGCTCGGAGCCGCACGGCCTGGCGGTCCTGCCCGACGGCACGGTCCACGCCGCCCTGGAGTCGGGCGCGATCGCCCACCTCACCCCGGCCTAGCGGACGGCGGGGGCGGCGGTCAGGGTGCCGGCGGTGGCGTCGAGGATGGCCTCCGTGCCGACGGGGACGGTGAGCTGGCCGAGGCCGTGGCCGATCGGCAGGCCGCCGAGGACCGGCACACCGAGGTCGCCGAGGCGGTCGGTCAGCACGTCGACGACCGTGGTGTCCCAGCCGTCCGCGCAGTCGGTGAACTGGCCTACGGCCACCCCGGCCAGGCCGTCCAGCGCCCCGGCCCGGCGCAGCTGGGTGAGCATCCGGTCGACCTTGTACGGGGGCTCCTGCACGTCCTCGACCAGCAGGACCGCCCCCGTCAGGTCCGGCATGTCGGCGGTGCCGAGGGTGGCGGCGAGCAGGCACAGGTTGCCGCCGAGCAGCGTGCCCGTGGCGCGACCGGGCACCCGTACCCCGAAGGTCTCCTCGCCGGGGACGGCGGCGACGGTGACCGGCGCGGTGGTCATCAACGCCGCGTGCAGCGACTCGGCGGAGCGCAGCGGGGTGCGCTCGTCCCGCCAGGCCGCCCCGGGGCCGTGCACGCCGGCCAGCCGCGCGCCCCGCCACAGGGCGAGCTGCAACGCGGTGATGTCGGAGAAGCCCGCCACCACCTTCGGGTCCCGGCGCACCGCCGCCATGTCGAGGGCGTCCACGACGCGCTGCGCGCCGTAGCCGCCCCGGGTGCAGATCACCCCGCGCACCTGCGGGTCGGCGAACGCGGCGTTCAGGTCGGCGGCGCGCAGCTCGTCCGCGCCGGCCAGGTAGCCCCGCCGGGCGTATGCGTGCGGGGCCGGCACCGGCCGCAGCCCCCAGCCGGTGAGCAGCTCCACGCCCCGGGCCACCCGCTCGGGCCGGGTCGGCCCGGACGGCGACACCAGCAGCACCGTGTCGCCGGGGCGCAGGGCCGGTGGACGCAGCACGGCGGCCGGGCGCGGCACGGCGTCGTCGGCGGTCACAGCCGCAGAGCCTAGCCGCCGGTCGGCTCCCCGCAGCGGGCACTCCTTCATGGGACCGGACGCGTCCGGCGCGCGGGCCGAGGCGTTCCGGGCGGCGGTCGACGCAACCGATAGCCTCGACGGCGTGGGAACCGCGCTGGTGATCGAGAACGACCCGACCGACGACCCCCGCCGCCTGGGGGAGTGGCTGGTGGAGGGGGGCCTGGAGCTGCGGGTGCTGCGCCCGCACGCCGGCGACGACCTCCCCGACGACCTCGACGGGTACGTCGCGCTGGTGGTGCTCGGCGGCGACCAGCACGCCTACCCGGGCCCCGACGGCACCCCCGGCGCCCCCTGGTTCGGCAAGCTGGAGGGGCTGCTGCGCAAGGCCGTCCGGCACCGGGTGCCGACCCTCGGCGTGTGCCTCGGCGCGCAGCTGCTCGCCACCGCCCACGCCGGCCTGGTCGAGCGCAGCCCGTCCGGGCCCGAGGTCGGCCCGGCCGTCGTCGGCCGGCGGGACGCCGCCGAGACCGACCCGCTGTTCCGGTACGTGCCGCTGATCCCCGACGTGCTCCAGTGGCACACCGACGAGATCACGGAGCTGCCGCACGGGGCGACGCTGCTGGCCGCGTCCACCCGCTACCCGCACCAGGCGTTCCGGCTCGGCGACCGGGCCTGGGGCCTGCAGTTCCACATCGAGTGCGACACCGCGATGATCGCCGACTGGGCGGCCGACTCCGCCCTGCTCGACGAGCTGGGCTACGACCCCGAGCTGGTGGTCGCCGCCTGCGACCGGGTGATGGCCGACGTCGAGGAGGTGTGGCAGCCGTTCGCGATCCGGTTCGCCGCCCTCGCCCTCGGCGAGCTGGGCGACGACAGCGTCCGGCGTCCCCTGCCGCTGCTCGGGCACTGAGGGCGACGATGAGCAGACCCGCCCGGGGCCGGCTGGCCCGCTACGGCTTCGGCACCGACGACAGCTCCCGTGCCGCCGACCTGCTCGGCCCGGCCGGGCTCGACCTGTGGCACCCGCAGGAGCAGGAGCCGATCGACGACCGGGCCGCCGAGCTGCTGGCCGCGCTGTCCCGGGCCGCCGACCCGGACCTGGCCCTGCGCCAGCTGCACCGCCTCGTCGAGGCCGAGCGCCGCACCACCGGGGGCGTCGCCGAAGCCACCGGGGGCGACGGTGACCGCGCCGCCGGCTCGGCCGTGCTGGACGCCCTGCACGCCGACCCGGGGCTGCGCCGACGGCTCGTCGCCGTGCTCGGCGCGTCCTCGGCCCTCGGCGACCACCTGGTGGCCAACCCCCACCAGTGGCCGGTGCTCGCCACCGACCCCGACGGGCTCGCCCCCGCCGCCGAGGGCCGGCTCGACCTGGCCGCCGCCGCCCGCCTCACCCCGTCCACCCAGCCGGTGGCGGTGCTGCGGCAGGCGTACCGGCTGGCCCTGCTGCGCATCGCGGCGGCCGACCTGACCGGCGGCCGGGCCCTGGAGCAGACCATGGCCGCGCTGTCCGCGCTGGCCGACGCCACCCTCGCGGCGGCGTACGACATCGCGGTGGGCGAGCTGCCCGAGGGCACCGCCGTGCCGCGCCTCGCCGTGGTCGCGATGGGCAAGTGCGGCGGCGGCGAGCTCAACTACGTCTCCGACGTCGACGTGATCTTCGTCTGCGCCGAGGACGACGAGCTGCCGGCGGCCACCACGATCGCCACCCGGCTGATCCACGTCTGCGGGCTGGTCGCCTGGCCCGTCGACGCGGCGCTGCGCCCCGAGGGCAGCCGGGGCCCGCTGGTGCGCACCCTCGCCAGCCACCTGGCCTACTACCGGCGCTGGGCGCGCACCTGGGAGTTCCAGGCGCTGCTGAAGGCCCGCCCGGCGGCCGGCGACCTGGCGCTGTGCCAGGAGTGGATCGACCAGCTCGCCCCGCTGGTGTGGACCGCCGCCGAGCGACCCGAGGCCGTCGACGACGTCCGGTCGATGCGCCGGAAGATCATCGACAACATCCCGCCGAAGGAGCTGGACCGCGAGATCAAGCGCGGCCCCGGCGGGCTGCGCGACATCGAGTTCGCCGTCCAGCTGCTGCAACTGGTGCACGGCCGCGGCGACGAGACGCTGCGCGTACCCGGGACGATCCCCGCCCTGCGCGCCCTCGTCGCCGGCGGCTACGTGGGCCGGGCCGACGGGGAGGCGCTGCTGCGCGGCTACCGCTTCCTGCGCGGCGTCGAGCACCGGCTCCAGCTCCAGGGCCTGCGCCGCACCCACACCGTGCCGACCGAACCGGCCGCGCTGCGCTGGCTCGCCGCAGCCCTCGGCTACGTGGCCACGCGGGGCCGCAGCGCCGTCGAGGAGTTCCGCGCCGAGTGGGTCACCCACGCCACCGAGGTACGCCGGCTGCACGCCAAGCTGCTCTACCGGCCCCTGCTGGAGTCGGTGGCCCGCGTCCCCGCCGACGGGCTGCGGCTCACCCCCGAGGCGGCCCGGCACCGGCTGGAGATCCTCGGCTTCGCCGACCCGGCCGGGGCGCTGCGGCACCTGCAGGCCCTCACCGGCGGGGTGAGCCGCACCGCCGCCATCCAGCGCACCCTGCTGCCGGTGCTGCTCAGCGAGTTCGCCGACGCCCCCGAGCCGGACCGGGGGCTGCTCAACTACCGGCAGGTCTCCGACTCCCTCGGCAGCACCCCCTGGTATCTGCGGCTGCTGCGCGACTCCGGCCCGGTGGCCCGCCGGCTGGCCCGCGTCCTGTCCTCCTCCCGGTACGCGGCGGACCTGCTGGCCCGCGAGCCGGAGGCGCTGCGGCTGCTCGCCGAGGAGAACGAGCTGACCCCCCGCCCGCGCGCCGTCCTCTGCGAGGGCTTCGCCGCCGCGGCGGCCCGGCACGCCGCCGACCCCGTCGAGGCGACCCGGGCGGTACGCGCGCTGCGCCGCCGGGAACTGGTCCGCATCGCCTGCGCCGACATGCTGAGCCGGGCCGGCTCGCTGGCCCCCACTCCCGGCCGGGACGCCGACCGGGCGGCATCGGGGCGGGACCCCGACGCCGCCGCTGGCCGCCCCGACGCCGACGTACGGGCCGCGCTCGGCCTCGCCGACGTCACCGCCGTCGGCACCGCCCTGTCCGACGTCACCGACGCCACCCTCGCCGCCGCGCTGCGCGCCGCCCGGGCCGCCCGGGCCGCCCAGCCGGCCCTGCCCGGCCTGCGGTTCGCGGTGATCGGCATGGGCCGGCTCGGCGGGTACGAGTCCAACTACCTTTCCGACGCCGACGTGCTCTTCGTCTACGACCCGCCCGCCGGGGCCGACGAGGGCGCGGCCAGCGCCGCCGCCCACGCCGTCGCCGAGGAGCTGCGCCGGCTGCTGTCAGCCCCCGCCCCCGACCCGGCGCTCGGCGTCGACGCCGATCTGCGCCCCGAGGGCCGGCAGGGCCCCCTCGTGCGCAGCCTCGCCGCCTACGCCCAGTACTACGCCCGCTGGTCGAAGGTGTGGGAGGCGCAGGCGCTGCTGCGCGCCCGGTTCGTCTGCGGCGACGCCGACCTGGGGGCCGAGTTCGAGGCGATGGTCGACCCCGTTCGCTACCCCGCCGACGGACTCACCCGGGAGCAGATCGTCGAGATCCGCCGGATCAAGGCGCGGGTGGAGACCGAGCGGCTGCCCCGGGGCGCCGACCCGGCCACCCACACCAAGCTGGGCCGGGGCGGGCTCGCCGACGTCGAGTGGGCGGTGCAACTGGTCCAGCTCCGGCACGCCGGCCGGCTGCCGGAGCTGCGCGGCACGCGTACCCTCGACGCGCTCGCGGCGGCGGCCGGCGCGGGCCTCGTCGACCCGGCGGACGCCACCGCGATGGCCGCCGGCTGGACGCTCGCCGCGCAGGTCCGTAACGCGCTGATGCTGGTGCGGGGCCGCTCCGGCGACCAGCTGCCCCGGCACGGCGTGGAACTGGCCGGGGTGGTGCGGCTGCTCGGCCGCGACGACCCGGGCGAGTTCCTCGACGAGTACCTGCGCACGGGCCGCCGCTCCCGCGCGGCGATGGAACGCGTCCTCGATGCCTGAGGCGCAAGGAAGGGCCCCTTCTTATCACCTTCTGCATAGCAGGGGCCCTTCTTAACCGCGTCAACCGGTCAGCGTGAAGGTCCCCGGTCCTGGCGGTCGCGCAAGCGTCCATCCGCCCGCCGGCCGCAACGTGACGCCGGCAGTGGTCCGCAGCCACCGGCTGTATCTCACCCTGATCAACACCTGCTCGTCCGACCTGGTGGTGAAGGTGACGGCTGACGCCGTCTGCCCGACGAGAGTGGCCGGCTTTCCGACGAGGGGCTGGGCCTCGGTGAAGACGAACAGTCGCCAGTGCGCGTCCTGCCAGACCGGCCGGAGATAGGGCAGGCCGTCGGTGACGAGCTGAGCCTCCGGCCTGCCGACCCAGGACAGCGGAGCATCCGGGACTGCCACGTACTGGACGGCGTTGTCGGCCAGCCAGTCCCGATAGCTGGCGGCCGTCAGCGGCACGCCCGTCCCCTCCGCGCCGGGCACCTGTCCGAAGAAGAGGGGATTGCGGTCGACGTCCGCCTGCCGCAGCCAGCCCCGCGCCAGCGGCACGTCGCCCAGGAGCGCGGCCTCCCAATAGTTCCGGGTTGGCGGCACCTCGACCCGGCCGGTGAGCCCCCGCCGCGCCAGTTCGGCACGCAGCGGCGCGAAGTAGGCCGGATCGCTGGTCGGATCCCCGACGCTGCGCAGGTCGGCCGGCACCACCGGGGGCTGCCACCAGCAGACGGCGGCCAGCAGCGCCGCCAGGGCGACGCCGGCCACGCCGCCCCGGCGCAGTCCCGGCGGCACCCGCCGGGCCGCCGGAGCGGGCAGGCGGGCGGCCGCCGCGAGCAGGGGCAGCGCGAACATCACCGCCAGCCGGGTCGCGTTCAGCCCGACGGGCGTGTGCACGACGGAGGCGAGCAGCACCCCGCCCGCCGACAGCAGGGCGCCCACCCGGACCGGGCGGTACGCCACGAGCGCGGCCACCAGCAGGCTGGTGAGCACCGCCCGCACCGTGTCGGTGCGGCTGATGTTCATCCAGCCGCCCTCGCCGAACAACAACCCGGTGACCGCCAGGGGAACGGCCGCGCCGACGCCCAGCAGCAGGCCGTCGCCGTACCGGCGGGTGAGCAGCAGCGCGGCTCCGGCCAGCCCGACGAAAAGGCCGGCGACGGGGCTGGTTGCCGACGCCAGCAGCGCTGCGGCGACGGCCAGCCCGGCACGCAGTCGGCGCCGGCCGGGGGACACGTTCGTCGGCATGGTGAGGGCGAGCAGCGCGGCCAGCCCGAACGCTACGCCGAGCCCGTAGGTGACCCGGCCGGAGACCAGGTTTCCGGCGATGGTGAGCACCCCGACCAGACTCCCGAGGATCGGGCGGGGCACACGCGTCCGCACCAGCAGGGCCGCGAAGACAGCCGCCGAGGCCACCAGCGCCAGGGCACCGGTGACCCGGACCCCGAGGACCGCCATCACCGGCGGCGAGACCAGGCTGTAGCCGAGCGGGTGGATGCCGCCGTACCACCGGAGGTCGACCAGGGCGGCACCGTGCGCGGCGAAGAAGTCGGCCCGGGCCACCTGGGCGGACAGGTCCGAGCCCATCCTCGGCAGCAGCAGGTACGCCACGCCCAGGGCCGCCGCCGACGCGGCGGCAACCGCCACCACCCGACTGCGACGCATGCCCACCTCCGTACCGCGACCACCGTACTGGCAGCATGGCGGGCGTGCCTCACCACCTCGCGCGCTGGACCGGGTTGGCCGGTTCCCTGCTGCTCGCCGTGTCCGCGTTCCTCGGCGGCGTGTTCCCGGACGGGGACCTGCGTCCCACCCCGGTCAGCATCTGGCAGGGCCCGCACGGGCCGCTGATCCTCGCGTCCTGGCTGGTCGGCACCGCGCTCATGGCGTGGGCCTGGTGGTCGCTGCGGAACGCGGTGCCGTCCGCGCGGTGGGCCCTGGTCACGGTGGGGCTCTGGCTGCTGCCCCTGCTGTTCGTGCCGCCGATGGGCAGCCGGGACGCCTACGCGTACGCCTGCCAGGGGGCGAGCTTCGCCAACGGCATCAGCCCGTACGAGTACGGCGTGTCGGCGCTGCCCTGCCCGTGGCTGGACACCATCTCGTACATCTGGCGGGACACCCCGGCCCCGTATGGACCGCTGTTCGTGCTGATCGCCGGTGCCGTGGTCAAGGCGACCGGGTCGCTGACCGGCGCGGTCGTCGCGTTCCGGCTGCTGGCGGTGGCCGGGGTGACGCTGACCGCCGCCTGTCTGCCGGTGCTGGCCCGCCGCTGCGGGGTTCCCGTCGGGCGGGCGCTGTGGCTGGCGCTGGCCAGCCCGCTCATCGGTGTGCACCTGGTGGCCGGGGCGCACAACGACGCGCTGATGGTGGGCCTGCTGGTCGCCGGCCTGGCCGTGGTTGCCGCCCGGCCGGGCCGCCCCGTGCCGCTGCTGGCCGGGGGAGTGCTGCTCGGGCTGGCCGTGTCCATCAAGATCACCGGGCTGGTGGTGATCCCGTTCGCGGCGCTGGCGGCGATCGGCGGGCCGTACCGGTTCCGCGCGCTGCTGCGGGACGGTGGCCCGGTGGTCGCCGGGGCAGTCGCCACCGTCATGGGGGTGACCTTCGCCGGTGGGCTGGACTTCGGGTGGATCGGCGGGCTGGAGAGCGGCGGCGAGGTGATCGCCTGGACCTCGCCGCCGACCGCCGTCGGACAGACCGCCGGGTACGTCGCGCTGCTCTTCGGGCTGCACGTCGATGCCCTGCCGGTGGCCCGTGCCATCGGGGTGCTCGCGCTCGCCGCGCTGCTGCTGTGGCTGTGGTGGCGGGCCCGCACCCGCGACCCGTTCTTCCACGCCGGCCTGGCGCTGGCGGCCACCGTCGCGCTCTCCCCGATCGTGCACCCCTGGTACTGGATCTGGCCGCTCACGGTGCTCGCCGCCACCGCCCGCGACGGCGTGTGGTTCGCCGCGGTCGCGCTGGTCGGATCATTCCTGGTGCTGCCGGACGGCACCGGGCTGGCCCGGTACACGAAGCTGCCAGGTGCCCCGCTGATGACGCTTCTGCTGATCTGGGCGGCCGTGCGGTTGGTACGGTCGGCCAGGGCGGATCGCGCGGCGGACCGCGCGCCGGACCCCGCCATCCGGGGAGCCGACTGAGCGAAGGGTGTGCCGGTGGCCGTCGTCGCCCGCTGGGCGGGACTGCTCGGTGCCGCTCTGCTCGCCGTCGCCGGCTGGCTGGGCGGGGCGCTGCCCGACCTGACCGGAGGCACGCCCGCCCAGGTGTGGCGGGGCCCGCACGGCCCGGCGGTGCTGGGCTGCTGGCTGGTCGGCACCGCGCTGATGGTCGGGGCGTGGTGGGCGCTGCGCGACGGCGCCCCGTCGGGCCGGTGGGCGTACACGACCGCCGGGCTCTGGCTGCTGCTGCTGGCGACGCCGCCGCTGGGCAGCCGCGACGTCTACTCGTACGCCTGCCAGGGCTGGTCGTACGCGCACGGGCGCGACCCGTACCGGTTGGGGGTGGCGGCGGCCGGCTGCCCGTGGCTGGACTCGGTCGCCCCGATCTGGCGGGACACTCCCGCGCCGTACGGCCCGCTGTTCGTGCTGCTCGCCGCGCTCGCGGTGACCGTCGGCGGCGGGCTCGCCGGTGCCGTCGCGCTCCTGCGGCTGTACGCCGTCGCGGGCGTGCTGCTGGCCGCGTACTGCCTGCCGGGGCTGGCCCGCGCGGCGGGCGTGCCGGTCCGGCGGGCCGCCTGGCTGGCACTGGCCGCGCCCCTGGTTGGGGTGCACCTGGTGGCCGGCGCGCACAACGACGCGGTGGCCCTCGGCCTGCTGCTGGTCGGCCTGCTGATGCTGGTCCGCCGGCCGGTCGGGCTGGTCCCGACTGCTGGGCCGCCGCCGGCCGGGCCGTCGACTGCTGGGCCGGCTCCGACTGCCGGGGTGCTCCTGCTGGCCGGGGTGCTGCTCGGGCTGGCCGTGGCCGTCAAGGCGACCGCCGTGGTGGTGCTGCCGTTCGCGGCGCTGGCCGCCGTGCGGGGCCGGTGCACCTGGCGGGCGCTGCTGCGCGCCGGGGCCCTGCTGGCCGGCGGCGTCCTCGCCGCGCTGCTGGCGACCTCCGTGGCGTCCGGGCTGGGCCTGGGCTGGGTCGAGGGGCTGGCCCGCAGCGGCGACTCCGCGCAGTGGACCTCACCGCCGACGGCAGTCGGCTTCGTCGTCGACTACGCGGGGGAGTGGGCCGGGCGGCGGCCCGACGCCGTGCCGGTGACCCGGGCCGTCGGCCTGCTGCTGCTCGCGGCGACACTGGTGGCCCTGTGGTGCTGGGCGTGGCGGTCGCTGCGCCGGCTCGACGCCGTACCCCACGGGGCGGGCGCCCCGGCGGCGGCCCGGCCCCGGGTGGCGCTGCTCGGGGCGGGGCTGGCGCTGGCCGCCACCGTCGCCCTCTCGCCGGTCTTCCACCCCTGGTACGCCATCTGGCCGCTGACGCTGCTCGCCGTCTCGGTGATCCGACCGGCCCGGACCACGTGGTTCGTGCTGCCCAGCGCGGTGGCCGCCGTCCTCGTCCTGCCCGACGGCACCAACCTGGCCCGCTCCACGAAGGCCCCGGGCGCGATCGCGATGACGGCGCTGCTGCTGACGCTGGCGGCAGTGGCGACGCTGGCGGCGGTTCGCGCCACCGGCGGTCGGCGCGGTGGCGGTGGCGGTGGCGGTGCAAGTGGCGGCGGAGGTGGAGGTGGCGGAGACCGCGGCGTGGGCGACGATGGCGAAATCGGCGGGGACGGGGATGGCAAGGCTCCGTGCGGCCCCTAGGGAGCTGAGTCATCGGCGACATCACGGCGTCGGTGGGCTCGGACGTCGAGGCGTCGGGTGGGTTCGGACAGCACGGTCTCGGTTGGGCTCGGACATCACGGTGTCGGGTGGGCCCGGGGCCGGGTGATGTCGTAAACGACTCAGCTCCCTAGGCGGTCTCAGCCCCTGTGCCACCTGGAGCTCCCTCGGCGATCGGTTGCCGTGCCGGCAGATGCGAAGCGGCCGGGCCGGCTCCGCGTGCGGCGGAACCGGCCCGGCCGGTGCTGAAGGAGGTGCCGGCCCGAGGGCTCAGCAGTCCGCAGTGCTCAGCAGTCGAAGGCTCAGCAGTCGAAGTACATGGCGAACTCGTGCGGGGTCGGGCGCAGGCGCACCGGGTCGACCTCGTTGGCCCGCTTCCACTCCACCCAGGTGGAGATCAGGTCCGGCGTGAAGACGCCGCCGTCGAGCAGGTAGTCGTGGTCGGCCTCGAGGGCGTCGAGCACCTCGGGCAGCGAGCCCGGAACCTGCTTGACCGAGCCCCACTCCTCCGGCGGCAGGTCGTACAGGTCCTTGTCGATCGGCGCCGGCGGCTCGATCTTGCTCTTGATGCCGTCGAGGCCGGCCATCATCATCGCCGAGAAGGCGAGGTACGGGTTGCTCGACGGGTCCGGCACGCGGAACTCGACGCGCTTGGCCTTCGCGTTGCTGCCGGTCACCGGGATACGGGTGCAGGCGGAGCGGTTGCGCTGCGAGTAGACCAGGTTCACCGGGGCCTCGTAGCCGGGCACCAGGCGACGGTACGAGTTGACCGTCGGGTTGGTGAACGCCAGCAGCGACGGCGCGTGGTGCAGCAGGCCGCCGATGTACCAGCGGGCGGTGTCCGACAGGCCGGCGTAGCCGGTCTCGTCGTAGAACAGCGGCTCGCCGTTCAGCCACAGGCTCTGGTGGGTGTGCATGCCCGAGCCGTTGTCGCCGAAGAGCGGCTTCGGCATGAACGTCGCGGTCTTGCCGTTGACCCAGGCCTCGTTCTTGATCAGGTACTTGAAGAGCTGGAGCTGGTCGGCCGAGTGCAGCAGGGTGGAGAACTTGTAGTTGATCTCCGACTGGCCGGCGGTGCCGACCTCGTGGTGCGAGCGCTCCACGGTGAAGCCGGCGTCGACCAGGCGGCGGACCATGCCGTCGCGCAGGTCGGCGTAGTGGTCGACCGGCGGCACCGGGAAGTACCCGCCCTTGTACGCGGTCTTGTAGCCGCGGTTGCCGCCCGGCTCCTCGCGGCCCGTGTTCCAGGCGCCCTCGATCGAGTCGATGTAGTAGAACGACTGGTGGGCCGAGGTCTCGTGGCGGATCGAGTCGAAGATGTAGAACTCCGCCTCGGCGCCGAAGTACGCGGTGTCGGCGATGCCGCTCGCGGCGAGGTACGCCTCGGCCTTCTTCGCCACGTTCCGCGGGTCCCGGGAGTAGGCCTCACGGGTGAACGGGTCGTGGATGAAGAAGTTGAGCGCGAGGGTCTTCTGCGCGCGGAAGGGGTCGATGAAGGCGCTCGCGACGTCCGGGAGCAGGAGCATGTCCGACTCGTGGATCGCCTGGAAGCCGCGGATCGACGATCCGTCGAAGGCGAGACCGTCGTTGAAGACGCTGTCGTCGAAGGACTCCACCGGCAGGTTGAAGTGCTGCATCACGCCGGGCAGGTCACAGAAACGTACGTCGACGAACTTCACGTCCTCGTTCTTGAGGTATCGCAGCAGTTCCTCGGGATTGGCGAACACACGTCCTCCTGGCACGTCCACGGGTGGCTGGCTGTTGGCGACGCTATGGCCGTGCGGTTGCCCGGTCGTATCTGCTGTGTTTCTGTCGTGTTACGTCGCTCGCGCTGCGTCATAAGCGCCGGTCAGTCGCCGTCGGATGTCCGTTCGGACGATACCCGGCGCGGCGATGTGCCGCAGATCAACGCCTTTTGTCCGGTTCGGCGGCGGGTGTGCTTCCGGCCACGTCCGGGCCCCTGACTACCCTTGGCGGTCGTGACCATGCCGCAGCCCCCCGCGCCGCCCGCCGCCGACCCCGCGTTCGCGCCGCCCACCCTGGGCCGCCGGTTCGGCGCCCTGGTGATCGACTGGGTGCTCTGCCTGCTGGTGTCCAACTTCTTCGCCGACCCGGTCCGCGACGGCTGGGCCCCCGTCGCGGTGCTGATCGTCGAGTACGGCTTCTTCCTGGGCCTGTTCGCGCAGACCCCCGGCATGTACGTCACCCGGATCCGCTGCCTGTCCTGGGCCGACGGCGGCCGGATCGGCCTGGCCCGGGCGCTGCTGCGTGGCCTCCTGCTCGCCCTGGTCGTCCCGGCCCTGATCATGGACGAGCACCGCCGCGGCCTGCACGACCGCCTCACCGGCTCGGTGATCGCCGCCGCGCCGCGCGGGTAGGGCGTCAGCGGCCCCGGGTCTGCCGGAACGCGCCACGCGGCGGGCGCATGTTCTTCGGGATCGCGCCCTTAGGCATCTGCGGGCGGGCGGTGAGCGCCTTGAGCCGCTTGTCGAGGGCGTTGACGTCCTTGCCGCTGAGGGCGCGCGGCAGCCGCATCAGCGTCATCCGCAGCTTGCGGATCGGCAGCTCACCCTCGCCCTGGCCGATCACGTAGTCGTGCAGCGGCGCGGAGCCGATCACCTTGGCCAGCCGCCGCTTCTCCTGCCCCAGCAGGCCGCGGACCCGCTGCGGGTGCCCCTCGGCCAGCAGGATCACGCCGGCACGGCCGATCACGAGGTGCACCATGTCCATCTGCGTGGTCGCGCTGACCGCCGGGGACACCCGCCAGTCACCGCGCATGCTCTCCATGATCTGCGCCGCCGCGCCGGGCTGCCCCTCGGCGGCATTCATCATCGCGGCGTTGGACCGCAGGTTGAGCACGATCAACAGGGCGAGCAGGGCGAGCAGGATGCCCAGCGGCAGCCAGAGCCAACCCCAGAGGAGCACCGCGACCACGGTCAGCGCGAGCGGGATCAGCACCGCGCCGGCGGCAAGCGGAGCGAACCACCTGTCCTGCTTGGCGGTGAACTTGAACACCATCCCGATCTGCTTCAGCCGCTGGCCGAACGAGACCTTCTCCTGGGGCTTCGCCATGCCGCAGAGTCTAGGTGGTCGCCGCCGGCCCCGTTGATCCGCGGCCGGCAGTCACGGGCGGCGGGGCAGCACCGGGGCGGCCCGGCCCGTGCCGTGCCGCCCGTCGGCCGAGGCGGAGGACGACGATGCGTCCGCCTGCTCGTGGTATTCCTCCTCCACGTTCACCTCCCACACGTCGTGGTCGGCGTCGTCGAGGATGTTCTCCACGGTCAGCATCGCCGTGAGCATCGAGTGGTCCTGGTTGTTGTAGCGGTGCATGCCGTTGCGGCCCACCGGGTGCACGTTCGGCAGCGCCTCGGCGAGCCAGTGGCGCATGGTCTCC
Organism: Micromonospora haikouensis; assembly: GCF_000876225.1. Taxonomy (NCBI): domain Bacteria; kingdom Bacillati; phylum Actinomycetota; class Actinomycetes; order Micromonosporales; family Micromonosporaceae; genus Micromonospora; species Micromonospora haikouensis. The sequence continues at coordinate 343,691 of NZ_JXSX01000003.1, forward strand.
ACGGCCTGCTCGTAGCCGGAGTCGTAGACCGGGTACGCCTTCGGCATCCGCACCACGTACCCGGCCGAGACCGCCCCGGGGCGCACCAGCCCGAGCGCCTCCAGCTCGGCCGTGCCCAGGGTCACCAGGTCGTCGTCGGCCGACTCCCACAGGTCGTCACCCTCGTCGACGAAGTACTCCAGCCCGAGGCAGGTGAACCCGTCCCGCACCAGGAACGGCGACCAGGAGCCGAAGTTCTGGATCCGGCCCACCCGTACCCCCGGGGTGTGCACGTAGATCCAGTTGTCCGGGAACCCGGCGTCGGCCGGCACGACCAGCGCCACGGTGAGGAAGTCGCGGTGCCGCAGCGCGTCGGCGGCGGCCAGCACCGGCGGCGGCGCGGGCGGGTCCACGGCCCGCACCAGCTCCGGCAGCGGCATGCTGGAGATCACGTGGTCGGCCTCGATGCGGCGCTCGCCGTCCGGGCCCGCCACGGTCACCGCGACCGCCCGGCCGTCGGCCCGGTGCACCCGCGTCACCGACGTGCCCATCGTCACCGTGCCGCCGGCCTTCGCGACCAGCTCGGCGCAGCGTTCCCACATCATCCCCGGGCCGAGCTTCGGGTACTGGAACTCCTCGATCAGGCTGGTGATGTCGGCGCGGGCCCGGCGGGGCAGCAACGCGTTGCGCACCGCGCCGGCCAGGGACAGGTTGCGGATGCGCTGGGCCGCCCAGTCGGCCTGCAGCTCGGTGGCCGGAAAACCCCAGACCTTCTCGGTGTACGTCTTGAAGAACATCCGGTACAGGCGGGTGCCGAAGCGGGCCGACACCCAGCCCTCGAAGTGGCTCTGGTCCGCCGGTGGCCGCAGCCGCGCCCACACGTACGACCCGACGCAGCGCACCGCCTCGACGATGCCCAGGTTGCCCAGCGCGTTGCCGGCCCGCAGCGGGTAGTCGAACAGCTTGCCCCGGTAGTGGATCCGGCTCATCCGGGGACGCAGCAGGAAGTCGCCGTCGGGCAGCACCTCGTGCCAGAACTCCTCGACCCGGCCGACCTTGGTGAAGAACCGGTGCCCGCCGATGTCGAACCGCCACCCGTCCCGCTCGACGGTGCGGCTGATCCCGCCCACGACGTCGTCGGCCTCCAGCACCTCCACGGGGGCGTTGCGTCGAGTCAGCTCGTACGCGGCGGTGAGGCCGGCGGGACCGGCGCCGATGATGACGGTGTGCGGCAGGGGCATGACTAAATTCACCACCATCAACGTATCGATGGCAATAGCCGCCCCGTTTGTTGGGACATCATCCGAACAGGTGGATCTAGCCCCCCGGGGGGCGTGGCTCAGGCGCGCACGGCCTCGCGGGCGTCGAGGGCCTGCCGGTAGAGCCGGCCCGCCCGGTACGACGAGCGCACCAGCGGCCCGCTCATCACCCCGGCGAAGCCGATCTCCTCGGCCTCCTCACGCAGCTCCACGAACTCCTCCGGCTTCACCCACCGGGTCACCGGGTGGTGCCGGGGCGACGGGCGCAGGTACTGCGTGATGGTGATCAGCTCACAGCCGGCGTCGTGCAGGTCCCGCAGCGCCTGGGACACCTCGGCCCGCTCCTCGCCCATGCCGAGGATCAGGTTGCTCTTGGTGACCAGGCCGTCGGCGCGGGCCTGCCGGATCACGTCCAGCGAGCGCTCGTAGCGGAACGCCGGCCGGATCCGCTTGAAGATCCTCGGCACCGTCTCGACGTTGTGCGCCAGCACCTCCGGGCGCGCGCCGAACACCTCGGCGAGCTGCTCGGGGACGGCGTTGAAGTCGGGGATCAGCAGCTCGACCCCGCAGCCCGGCTGGAGGGCGTGGATCTGGCGGACCGTCTCCGCGTACAGCCAGGCCCCGCCGTCGGGCAGGTCGTCGCGGGCGACGCCGGTGATCGTGGCGTACCGCAGGCCCATCGACACCACCGACTCGGCGACCCGGCGCGGCTCGTCGGCGTCGAACTCGGCCGGCTTGCCCGTGTCGATCTGGCAGAAGTCACAGCGCCGGGTGCACTGGTCGCCGCCGATGAGGAACGTGGCCTCCCGGTCCTCCCAGCACTCGTAGATGTTGGGGCAGCCGGCCTCCTGGCAGACGGTGTGCAGCCCCTCGCGCGAGACGAGCCCGCGCAGCTGGGTGTACTCCGGCCCCATCTTGGCCTTCACCTTGATCCACGGCGGTTTGCGCTCGATCGGCGTCTCGGCGTTGCGCGCCTCGATGCGCAGCAGGCGCCGCCCCTCGGGGGCGACCGTCGCGGTACGCGAGGCGGGGCTGGTCGTCGGCTGCTCGGTCGTCGTCGGCGTCGTCGACGCGGCGTGCTCGATCGTCACAAAACCGAGCCTACGCCCGACGGCAGCCGTCGATGAACGGGACGCGACGCCCGTCACCTCCCGTTTCCTGTGACGCCGCCCACCGCCACCGCCGAAAACCCCGTTACACCGCCGCGTCCGGCTGCTAGCGTGCCCGCAAAGCTGCGACGGAGCCGAGTAGCGCGTCGCCCCGCCAGTCCAGAGAGCCGCCGAACGCTGCGAGGCGGTCTGGCGACGGCGCGCGAAGACCCTCCCGAGCTGCGGGAAGAACGGCGCTGTCCTCCGCGACGCGCGCCCAGTAGAACCCGCCCGGCTGGCCCCGGTCACCAGGCGACGAACGAGGCCCCCGCGCGCGGGGGCGAAGGTGTGGTGGCACCGCGAGGACCCGCTCGCCCACACCTCCCGGGGATCGCGTTGCGATCGATCGAGGAGGTAACCGCCTTGCAACGCATCCTGTCCACCCAGCTCCCCGCCCACGTCGGCGCGACCGTCCGGGTCGCCGGCTGGGTCCACCGCCGCCGGCTGCTCAAGTCGGTGGCGTTCCTGATCATCCGGGACGCCGCCGGCCTGGCCCAGGTCGTGGCCGCCGACCCGGCCGCCCGCGCTGCCGTCGAGCAGCTCACCGAGGAGACCGTCGTCGAGGTCACCGCGACGGTGGTCGCGACCCCGGCGGCTCCCGCCGGGGTCGAGCTGACCCATCCGACGGTACGACCGCTCGGCCCGCCCGCCGCCGCGCCCCCGTTCGACCTGTACCGGCCGGCGCTGGCGGCGACCCTGCCCACCCAGCTCGACCATGCACCCGTCGCCCTACGCCATCCGCGCAGGTCGGCGGCGCTGCGCGTTGCGGCGGCGGCGGTGGCCGGGTTCCGGGCGGCCCTCGACGCCCGCGACTTCGTGGAGATCCACACGCCGAAGGTGGTCGCCTCGTCCACCGAGAGCGGGGCGAACGTCTTCGCGCTGGACTGGTTCGGCCGGCCCGCGTACCTCGCCCAGTCGCCGCAGTTCTACAAGCAGCTCATGGTCGGCGTCTTCGAGCGTGTGTACGAGGTCGGGCCGGTGTTCCGGGCCGAGCCGCACGACACCGCCCGGCACCTGGCCCAGTACACCTCCCTTGACGCGGAGCTGGGCTTCGTCGGCGACCACACCGATGTGATGGCCGTGCTGCGGGACACCCTCGCCGGGATGCTGGCGACGGTGGCGGACCGGGCCGGCACCGCGCTGGGCACGCTGGGCGTGACGGTGCCGCAGGTGCCGGGGAGTATCCCCGCCGTCCACTTCACCGAGGCCCTGGCGATCGCCGGCGCGCCGGCCGACGAGCCGGACCTGGCCCCCGCCCACGAGCGGGCGCTGGGGGAGTGGGCCCGCCGCGAACACGGCAGCGAGTTCGTCTTCGTCACCGGGTACCCGATGGCGAAGCGGCCCTTCTACACCCATCCCGACCCGGCGCGTCCGGCGTACTCGAACGGGTTCGACCTGCTGTTCCGCGGCCTTGAGCTGGTCACGGGCGGGCAGCGCCTGCACCGGCACGACGACTACCTGGCGGCGCTCGCAGCGCGCGGCGAGCCGGTCGAGCCGTACGCCGGGTACGTGGACGCGTTCCGGCACGGCATGCCGCCGCACGGCGGCTTCGCGATCGGCCTGGAACGCTTCGTCGCCCGCCTGGTCGGCGCGGCCAACGTCCGCGAGGTCACGGCCTTCCCCCGCGACCTGCACCGCCTCACCCCCTGACGCGCCCCGCCCCGCCTGGCGGCTACCCGGTGTGACGACTCGCGGACCTCGCGGTCAATGTGACCCTGGGTGATGGAATTTTGCTCCTGGGGCGCGGTCATCCCGGTCGCGCCCCAGGTGGAGGTCGCCGACCTGGCCTACCTTGCCGACCCCACACGACCCGTTCCCGGCCCTTTGCTCTGCACCCGCATACGCAACAGCCACCCTCCGTTACCGCTGCGTGGGTGGGTGCAGAGCAAAGGGGAAGGATCGGGGTGTGGGTGGGAGGAGGTTGGTCACGTTGAGTGCATGCGTTGCGGCCCGGGACCCGCCGTGCAAGTGCCCCGATCCGCGCCGCGTCAGTCGGGTCAGGCCGGGCCGAGCAGGTCCCAGGGGTTGCCGGCGATGTCGCGGAAGACGGCCACCCGGCCGTACGGCTCGGCGCGCGGCGGCCGGAGGAACTCCACGCCCGCGTCGACGAGACGGCGATAGGCGGCGTCGAAGTCGTCGACCCGCAGGAAGAAGCCGACCCGCCCGGCCGTCTGGGCGCCGACCGCCGCCTCCTGCCGTTCGCCGTCGGCGCGGGCCAGCAGCAGGCCGGTCTGCGCGCCCGGCGGGCGGACCACCACCCACCGCTTCGGGCGGCCGTCGGTGGTCTGCGCCGGGGAGTCCTCGACCAGCTCGAAGCCGAGGACCTCGATGAAGAAGGCGATAGCCGGGTCGTACTCGGCGACGACGAGGGTGACGAGGTCGATCTGCACCCGCCGAGCCTAGAGCGTGACCAGGGCCCAGAGCGTGACCAGGGGCCTAGAGCGTGACCAGCGTGGGCAGGCGGCGCTCCACCACCGGCAGCACGTCGGCCACGGTGATCGGGCGGCCCAGCTCCGCGGTGAGCGAGGTGACCCCGGCGTCGCGGATGCCGCAGGGCACGATCCGGTCGAAGTACGCCAGGTCGCAGTCGCAGTTGATCGAGAAGCCGTGCTGGGTGACCCCACGGGCGACCCGGATGCCGATGGCGGCGACCTTGCGGGCCGGGCCCCGGTCGTCCTCGGGCACCCAGACACCGCTGCGCCCCTGGACGCGGTCGGCGGCGAGGCCGAACTCGGCGCAGACGTCGATCAGCAGCTGCTCGGTGCGGCGCACGTACGCGACGACGTCCACCGGGTCGGGCAGCTTCACGATCGGGTAGCCGACCAGCTGCCCCGGGCCGTGCCAGGTGATCTTGCCGCCGCGGTCCACGTCGACGACGGGGGTGCCGTCCAGCGGCCGGTCCCACGGCTCGGTGCGCTTGCCGGCCGTGTAGACGCTCGGGTGCTCCAGCAGCAGCACCGTGTCGCCGCGCTCGCCGGCCACCACCGACTCGTGCAGCCGTCGCTGCTCGTCCCACGCGGCCTGGTAGTCGAGCACCCCTGCACGGACGGCGGTCAGCCCCGGAATCGTCGCGGTCACGCCCACCAGCCTAGTCCCGTACCCGCCGGTCAGGCCGGTGGCACCCGCCACAGCCACACGTCGTCGACCCGCTGCGGCGGGCCGAGCAGGGCGGTGGCGGTGCGGCGCAGCGCGTCCTCGTCGAGGTCGTACTTCGCGCCCTCCACCCGGTCGGCGAGGACCACCACCTCGACCCCCCAGTACCGCAGGTCGGCCAGGGACAACCGGATGCTGCCCTCGGTGATGATCGGGACGAGCCCCGTGCGGCCCGCCTGGTCCATCAGCGTGTCGAAGGTGCGCGGCGGCGGCCCGATCCGGCCCCGGCCGTCCGGGCCGCCGGGGCCGAGGAAGAACCCCGCCGGGAGGCGGAACTCACCCTGCCGGTGGGCGAGCGCGTACGCCTGCCAGCGCTGCCCGTCCGGGGTCACGTCGAGGGTCAGCGGCAGCGGGGTGAGGGTCCCGCCCGGGGAGACGTACTCCTTCCAGGTGCCGGCGGTGATGAACACCGGCACCGGCTCGCGGACCCTGGTCAGCAGCGGCGTGGGCAGCAGCGGCAGCAGCGCCGCCGCGAGGCCGAGCACCCAGGCGGCCCGCGCGGCCCGGCGGCGTGGCGGGTCGGCCCGCAGCCGGTCGACGGTGTACGCCAGCAGCACCCCGAACACCGGGGCCACGATCAGGGCCAGCCGGGCCGGCAGGGCGGCGTTGACCACCGGCAGGTCGTCCAGCAGCAGGAACGGCAGCGGGGTGTCGGTGTGCCGGCCGGCCCACTTGGCCCGGGGCCCCCAGGACAGCACGGTGAACACGACGGCGGTGCCGCCAAGGGCGGCGAGGGTGGCCCGCAGGGCCCGGTCCCGCCGCCACAGCCAGCCGAGGCAGACGACGGCGAGCAGCAGCAGCGGCACCCCGAAGAACGAGTTCTCCTCGGTCGGGTTGGGCGCGAGCGAGGTGCCCAGCCCCGCCTCGCCGGCGAGGGACCGGCGCGGGTACGCCGCGTACGCGGCGATGTCCTCGGCGTGGATGACCGGGTCGAAGCCGGTGCCGTGGAAGCGCTGCGGGCCGGCGAAGTGCAGCCACAGGGGGTACGCCAGCAGCACCCCGGCGGTCAGCGCGGTCACGCCCAGCCCGCGCGCGAAGGCGGGCAGCGCCGCGCGGGCCCGCGCCCGCCGCTCGGGGTGCAGCGCCCAGATCGGCAGGAACACGCCGAGCGCGAGGGCGGTGAAGAACAACCCCTCGGCGGCGATGGAGAAGGCGACCGCCACGGCGACGCCGAGCACGACCCCGTTGCGCAGCCAGCGCCCCGGCTCGCGCAGGGCGAACACCCGCCACAGCAGCAGCGGCACCAGCCACCCGGCGGTCCAGTTCAGGTGGGCGTTGGCGTGCGACACCATGCCGGGGGAGTACGCCACGAACAGCGCGCCGACGCCCGCCGCGAGCCGGCTGCGCACGAGCTGCCGGGACAGCAGCAGGTACCAGGCCAGCGCGGTGACGGCGAGGTTGAGGGTCAGGATCACCAGGAACGTCGCGGGCGGCCCGATCAGGTACGTCAGCGGCGCGAACACGGCCGCGTACACGGTGATCGAGGTGTTGACCGCGAGGTTCACCCCGTCGGGGACGTTGAGCAGGGTGGTGAAGAGCGGGTTCTCGCCGTGGGTCAGCGCGTGCCCGCCGAAGGCGAGCAGCCACTCGAACAGCGCCTGGTCGCTGGAGTTGACGGTGATCACCCGCTGGTCGGGGCTCAGCCACAGCCCGCTGGTGACCCAGCCGGCGAGGGCCAGCGCGAGCAGCGCGAAGAGCGCGTCGGCGCGCCGGTTGCGGGAGCCGGCGGCGGTGCCGGTCGCCGGTCCGGCGGCGGGGGGCGGGGAGGGCGGCACGCAGCGGACGTTACCAACCGGACCTGGGCACGCCGGGGCGACACGGGCACACGTCGACGGCCGCGAATGTGTGACCGGCGACCATGTCGGCGGGAGGAAACACCGACGTAACGTCGCGGCAACTCGGAAGTGACTCAGTTCACAATCCGCGACAGGAGGTCGTCGTGCGCCGCTCCACCACCTCGCTCACCCGGCTCGCCGGGGCGGTCGCCGGGGCCGCGCTCGCCGCGGCGGCCCTGGTCGCCGTCGTCGCCGCGCCCGCCCGGGCCGCCACCCTCACCCAGGTCACCGGCTTCGGCGCCAACCCCGGAAACCTCACCATGTACGCCTACCGGCCCGACGGCCTCCCGGCGAACGCGCCCGCCGTCGTCCTGCTGCACGGCTGCACCCAGAACGCCGCCGGCTACGTCGCCAACTCCGGCTGGCAGAAGTACGCCGACCAGTGGAAGTTCGCCCTGATCGTGCCCCAGCAGTCCAGCGCCAACCAGGCGCTGACCTGCTTCAACTGGTTCACCGAGGGCGACATCGCCCGGGGCCAGGGCGAGGCGGCGTCGATCGCGCAGATGGTCGGGTACGCGAAGACCACGTACGGCCTCGACGGCAGCCGCATCGCCATCAGCGGGCTGTCGGCGGGCGGGGCGATGGTCTCGGTCATGCTCGCCGCGTACCCCGAGCTGTTCGCCGCCGGCTCGGTCATCGCCGGCGTGCCCTACCGCTGCTCCCCGCCCGCGTCCACCAGCGTCTGCCAGTACAGCGGGGTCGACAAGACCCCCACCGCGTGGGGCGACCTCGTCCGGGCCGCGTACCCCGGGTACGCCGGCCGCCGGCCCCGGGTGGCCATCTGGCACGGCACCGCCGACAGCACCGTCGTGCCGGCCAACGCCGTCGAGTCGCGCGACCAGTGGACCAACGTGCTCGGCGTCGCGCAGACCCCCACCGGCACGGCGTCGCTGCCCGCCGGCACCGCCCTGGAGGTGTACGGCGACGACGCCGTCCGCCTCTACCGGGTCGCCGGGATGGGCCACGGCACCCCCGTCGACCCCGGCTCCGGCGCCGACCAGTGCGGCACCGCGGCGGCGTACTTCCTCGACACGATCTGCTCGACGTACCGCGACGCGGTCTTCTTCGGCCTCGACGGCGGCGGCGCGTCGCCCGGCCCGACCCCGACGGCCACCGCGTCGCCCACCCCCACCCCGACGGCCTCGCCGACCGCCTCGCCCACCCCGACCGCGTCGCCCACGTGCGTCACCGCCAGCAACTACGCCCACGTCGCCGCCGGGCGCGCCTACCAGTCCGGCGGCTACGCGTACGCGCTCGGCAGCAACCAACGGATGGGCCTCTACAACGTCTTCTACACGTCCACGCTGAAGCAGACCGCCCCCGGCTACTGGGTGCTCGGCTGCTGATCAGTCGTTGAGGGCGGCGTGCAGGGCGCTCGGCAGGTCCGGGTGGTGGTACGCGAAGCCGGCCCGGGTCAGCACGGCGGGCAGCACCCGGGCGCTGGTGAGCGCCTCCTGGGCGAAGCCGCCCAGGGCCACCTTCAGGGCCAGCGCCGGGATCGGCACGACCGCCGGGCGGTGCAACTGGCGGGCCAGCTCCCGGGTGAACTCGGCGTTCGTGACCGGGGCGGGGCCGACGACGTTGACCGCCCCGGCCACGTCGTCGCGGTCCAGCAGGAACCGCGCCGCGCGCAGCCAGTCGGCCATCGAGATCCACGGCAGCCACTGCCGGCCGCTGCCCAGCCTCCCGGCGATGCCCAGCCTGAACGGCAGCAGCTGCGGCTTGAGCAGCCCGCCGTCGCGGTGCAGCGGCAGCCCGGTGCGCAGCCGGACGACCCGCACCCCGGCGTCCTCGGCGGGACGGGTGGCCGCCTCCCAGACCCGGCACACGTCGGCGAGGAAGCCCTCGCCCGCCGGGGCGTCCTCCTCGACCACCCGGTCGCCCGTGTTGCCGTACCAGCCGACGGCCGAGGAGTTCAGCAGCACCGTCGGCCGGTCGGCGGCCGGCAGGCCCGCGATCGTGATGGCCAGCGTGGTGGTCGAGTCGACCCGGCTGGACCTGATCAGCCCCTTGTACGCGTCGTTCCACCGCTTGTCGCCGACGCCCGCGCCGGCCAGGTTGACCACGGCGTCGGCGTCGGCGACCACCGCCGGGTCGAGCTGCGCGGCGGTCGGGTTCCACTGCCGCTCGTCGCCGGTGCGCGCCGGCCGCCGGACCAGGCGGGTCACCCGGTGGCCGTCCGCGGTGAGGTGGTCGGCCAGCCGGGTGCCCAGGAAGCCGGACGCGCCGGCCAGGAGGATCCGCATGCCCCCATCTTCGGTCACGGGAGGGCGGTTGGATGCGGTGAGCGGGATGAAGGAGCCCGCTCACCTCACGAGGCCACCCGGCCGGTCAGCCCCGACGCCGCCTGCCGGTCAGCCCCCGACGCCGGCCGGGCGCAGGTCGGCCAGGAGGCGCTCCACCTCCGCGAACGCGTCCGCCGGCAGCGGGCCGAGGGCGAGCGTGGCGAAGTTCTCCTCCGCCTGGGCCACCGTGCGGCAGCCGGGGATCGGCAGCGTCCGGTCGCTGCGGGCCAGCAGCCACCCCAGCGCACCCTGTGCGAGGGTACGGCCGTCGGCCGTCAGCGCCTGGCGCACCTCGGCGACCCGGGCCGCCCACTGCGGCGTCGGCCGGCCGTCGGTGAACCACGCCAGCCACTCCGGGGCCTTCCCGCGCACGTCGTCGCCGCCCAGCGCCGCTGGACTGCCCTGGTAGCGGCCGGTGAGCAGGCCCATCGCGAGCGGCCCCCGGTTGAGGCTGGCCTGGTCCAGCTCGGCGCAGACGGTGAGCATCGCCGCGTTGTCCTTCAGCACCGACTGGTCGTGCTGGATCGCCGAGCAGTGCGCGCCCGCCTCGGCGAACGCCCGCGCCGAGGCCGGGTTGTCGGTGCTCCACCCGTACGCCCGGATCTTGCCCTGGGCGACGAGGCCCTCCAGGGTGTCGACGAGGTCGAGCGCGGCGGGCACCGGCAGGTCGTTGAGGTGCAGCTGGTAGAGGTCGACGTGGTCGGTGCCGAGCCGGCGCAGCGACCCCTCCAGGCTCTCCACGGCGTAGGCGGGGGAGGCGTCCGTGCCGGTGGCCAGCCGGGTCGCCTCGTCGGAACGGTTGCCGAACTTGGTGGCGATCACCACCTCGTCCCGGCGGCCCGCGAGGGCCCGGCCGAGGACCCGCTCGCTGTGCCCGGCGCCGTAGTTGCTGGCCGTGTCGAACAGCGTCACCCCCAGGTCGAGGGCCCGGTGCACGGTGCGGATCGACTCGTCGTCGTCGACCTCGCCCCACCCGTACGGCTGCCCGTCGTCGCCCCAGAGCGGCCCGCCGATCGCCCAGCACCCCATGCCGATGGCGCTGACCTCGATCCCGCTGCGACCCAGTGTCCGTGTCGTCGTCATGCGCCCAGTTTTCTACCTGGAGCGCGCTCCAGGTCAAGCGCTACTGTGCGTCGGTGACCGGATACGCCCCCTCGGAAGCCGCCCGCCGCAGCGGGTTCAGCCTCGACACCCTGCGCTACTACGAGAAGATCGGCCTGCTCAGCGGCGTCGGCCGCACGTCGGCCGGGCGTCGGGTGTTCACCGACGAGGACCTGGGCTGGCTGACGCTGTTCCGCTGCCTGCGCGACACGGGCATGCCGATCGCCGAGATGTGCCGGTACGCCGAGCTGGCCCGCGCCGGCGACCACACGACCGGGGAGCGTCGGGCGCTGCTGGTGCGGCACGCGGAACGGGTGGAGGACCAGATGCGCCTGCTCCAGCGCCAGTACGACCACCTCCGCGAGAAGATCCGCTTCTACGACACCCTGGGCTGAGCGCGGAGCCGCGCCGTTATCCGGTCGACCGCACCGAGGCCCGGTGGCAGGATGCCCGGGTGTCGACGTCCCGTGGTGACCTGGTCCGGTGGCAGTTCGACCTGACCTGGGCCCTGTTCGAATACCACCTCGAACGGCTGGAGCCGGACGACTTCCTGTGGGAGCCGGCCGCGCACTGCTGGACTGTCCGGCCCGGCCCGGCCGGCACGTGGGTCCCGGACTGGGCGCAGACGGAGCCCGAACCGGTGCCGGTGCCCACGATCGCGTGGTTGACCTGGCACATCGGGTGGTGGTGGTCGTCGGCGGGGGAGCACCTCCAGGGGCGGCCCGTGCCCCAGCACACCGAGGTCGCCTGGCCGGGTGCCGGCGCGGTGACGATCGAGTGGCTGCGCGACCTGCGGCGGCGGTGGCTCGGGCACCTTGGCGGGCTAGGCGACGCCGACCTCGACCGGGTCGTCGCGTATCCGTGGCCGGCCGACGCCGGGCATACCGTCGCCCACCTGCTGGGTTGGGTCAACGCCGAGCTGATGAAGAACGTCGCCGAGATCGGCCAGCTCCGGCTGCTGCGCGCCGCGCGGTGACACAGCGGCACCAGAACTGGCGGGGCACGAACCCGTCGCGGCGCAGCCAGTGCTCGGTGTAGACGATCCGCTCCGCCTCGACGACCACGAGGGTGTCGTCGGGTGGCTCGGACAGCGGTTCGGGTAATAGCGCACTGGGGTCGCGGGCGGCCCGTCCGGCCCGGCACGCACAGCCAGCCATGATCGTCTGCTGATTCTGGAGACGGGCTACGGCGTGTCGTCTCCAGAAACGACAGACGATCATGGCCGAGCCGGCCGTGGCCCCGCGACTCGTCCAGCGCGGGCGTGATGGCGCAGGTCGTCGTGCGCTACGAAGGGCTACGAGACCGGGCCCAGCCGAGGAAGCGCGCGAAGAGCTGCGCCGGCTCCGGAGCGTCGTGCGGGTTGAGCGTGTAGAGCTGGGTCGTCGCCTCGTGCAGCAGCCCTGCCAGGTGGATCAGCAGCGCGACCCGGTCGTCGGCGTACTCCCGCAGCAGCGCAAGCCGGGCCGGCGCGCACGGCCAGGGTGCGGCGCAGGCCCGGCACAGCCAGAGCGGGCGCAGCGGCAGGTGCTGGGCGGTCGTCGCATGAGCGCCGTCGTTGCGCCGGGCCCGTGCGGTCGCGCCGGCCACCCGGCCCGGCCAGCGGCTGTTGCGCGCCGGACCGGGAGCCCTGACGGGCGGGGCGGGCGGCTCGGTGGGCGGTGGGGCGTGCCGGTCCGGGCACACCGCCCAGCGCAGGCCGCACGAGCACCAGCGCCGCCAGCCCCGCCAGGTCCGCCGGTGGCGCGGGCCGAGGGGGATGGGCGCCGCGTCGCGCCGCCGGCCCGACCACCTCACCACAATCCTTCGGGTACGCGGAACGTCTCCTTCGCGGTCGTCACGTGCACGCTCGCCGGCCCTTCGTGTCGAGGTTCTGTGGGGGTGGTGGCACCCGGTCGGCCGGGGGAATGGCCGACCGGGTGCGTCCTGCGCAGGACAACCGGCTCCGGGTTGCAGACCAGGGAGCCAGCCGAGGAGAACTTTGTCAGACAAGACTAGTAAAGTCAACGGTGGTCTAGACCTTGCTTGTCATGTATTGCCTGGTCGTGATCGAATGGCGGTGCAGACCAGGGAGTCAACATGCCCGCCAAAGCAAAGTGGGCGCACATCGCGGACCAGCTCCGTGATCAGATCGCGTCCGGACAACTCGCACCCGGTGACAAGCTGCCATCTACGGCTCAGCTCAGGGAGGAACACGGCGTTTCCGCCGGCGTCGTTCGCCATGCGATCCTCGTCCTGCAGATGCAGGGCTGGGTGGAAGGCGTGCATGGCGTCGGCGTGTTCGTCGCCGAGCGGCCCGGGGCCTGACGCGCGTCCCGCCGTGGGCGCGCGTGCTCCAGCCTCAGACCTTGGACAGTTGCTGTTCGCCGAACGCGTCAACTGTCCAAGATCTCGGCGTGCCTGCCGTGCCGTCCACCGGGATGATCTCGTCAGATTCCCTGATGTCTTTGCGGATTTTTCGATTAGCGATACGCTCGGACCATGAGCAGCGCACTCCGCGAACGCACGGTCCTACCCCCCGAAGACCCGGCCAACCTGGCTCGATTCGTGCAGGAGCTGCGGAGCGCAGGCAATCGCGCACGGGCCCGGCTGGTGGGCCCCGACGGCTCCGAAATCGAGATTCCGGACGAGTTGTACGGCGTGCTCCGTGACGTCGTGACAGCCCTGTCCGAAGGGCTGGCCATCTCCATCGCGCCGCACAACACCATGCTGACGACGCAGGAGGCGGCGGATCTGCTCAACATCTCCCGGCCGACCCTGGTCCGGTTGCTCTCCGACGGCGAGATCCCCCACACGATGCGAGGACGCCACCGTCGAGTCATGTTGCGGGACATCCTCGACTATCAGGAGCGCACCCGTCAGGAACGGCGGCAGACGCTCGACCGGATGACGGTTGAAGCCGAGGAAGACGGGTTGTACGACCTCACGTCCACTCCGCGAGCCACGAGATGAGGGTGGCCTGAGTGGCGTTCTCGGCATTCCTCGACACCTGTGTGCTCTACCCGGCACATCTGTGTGACACCCGCGCATACCGGAGAGAGCCGACCACCGTGCCGGGCCTGCTCGTGCTGCTCGGCCGCACGGGCGTGCCGCAGTTCGCGGCCGAGGTCCGCAGGCACCTCTGATATCGACCGGCATGCGTGATCACTGCCCCGCCGTGCATCTGCCGCCTCGTCAGGTGGCGAGGCGGTGCAGGACCGGGGTGAGCGGGTCGAGGGCGTCGGCGCGTACCACGAAGCGGGTGACGCCCCAGCGGCGCTCGTGCTCGGCGACCGCCGCGACGATCTCGTCCTCGGTGCCGATCAGCACGAACGGGGTGGCCAGCAGCTCCGGGCCGGTCAGGCCGGCGGCGACCGCGCGCTGCGCCGCGACGGCCTCCGCGTCGTCGGTCACCGTCACCGTCTGCACCAGCGCCTCCAGCGCGGGCGGTCGCGCCCGGCTTGCCGCGCCCTCGGCGACGCGGGCCAGCTGCGCCTCGATCTGGTCGGCCCGCCACCGGGCCTCGTGTCGGTGGCCGTCGTCGAGGGTACGGCCGAAGCCGGCCAGCCCCACGACGTCGGCGTGCGCGCCGGCCCAGCGCAGCAGCGTCGAGTTGGAGGTGCCGACGGTCAGCGGCACGCGTTCCTGGACCGGCCGGGGCGACTCCAGCCGGGCGGCGCGCACGGTCAGCTCGGGGGAGTCCACGGTCACCTCCTCCCCGTCGAGCAGGGCCCGCACCGCCTCGGCGGCGGCGACGCAGCGGCGGACCCGGCCGGCGACGTCGGGGCGTTCCCGGCCGACCGCGCGCCACTCGGCGGGGGTGTGACCGGCCCCGACGCCGAGGCGGGCCCGCCCGCCGGAGACGACGTCGAGGGTCGCCACGGCGGTGGCCAGCAGCATCGGCTCGCGGACGCCGAGGTTCGACACGTACGAGCCGAGGCCGATCGTCGTGGTGACCGACGCGGCAGCGGCCAGCGCGACGAACGGGTCGCCGCAGGAGCCGGGGTGGTCGGCGGCGAGCAGCGCGTCGAAGCCGGCGGCCTCGGCCCGGCGGGCCAGGTCGAGCCAGCCCGCCGCGTCGGTCGGGGTGGACTGGAGCGAGAAGGTGGCCATCGGCCCAGCGTCCGGCACCGGCGACCGGCAGGCAACGCGCCGGGGGTCGATTCTGCCGACCGGCGAATCCGCCGACCGCTGAACGTGCACCGGCCGGCCTGCAGCCCCCGGCCCGCCCGTAGCCCCGTCACTCCTCAGCCCGTTACTCCTCGTCCGGGTCGCCGTCGTGCCAGCGTCGCCGCCACTGCGCCTCCCGCGCCTCGTGGGCGGTCCGTTCGGCGAAGACCGCCTCGCGCAGCGCGTGCCGGGAGTCGGCCATCGTCACCACCTCCACGGCCACCAGGCCGACGCAGACGCCGGTGAGCAGGACCAGCGCGGCCAGCGCCGGCATCCGGCCGCCGACCGGGATCAGCGCCACGAGCAGCAGGACCGTGCCGGCGCGGGCCCAGGTGAAGGTGTGCAGCGTACGCAGTTGGAAGAGCATGTCGCCGGCCAGATAGCAGGCCACCCCGCCGAAGAGCAGCGGGATCCCGGGGCCGTGCAGTGACTCCTCCAGCGGCAGGTGCGGCTGGCCGAGCAGGTTCAGCATCTCCTCCGCCCCGAGGGAGAACAGGATCAGCCCGGTGATCATCGGCAGGAAGAGGTAGGCGTAGGCGTCGCGGGCCAGCCCCACCCGGGTCCGGCCCCGGGCGGCGTGCAGGGCGATGCGGGCCGCCGGGCCGACCACGTCGAAGTGCAGCCACCACAGCGTCGCGGCCAGGACGATGGCGATGCCGGCGGCGGTGATCGCCTGCCAGCCCACGGACCGGCTGGCCAGGTTGGTGCCGATGCCGACGGAGATCACCGACTCGCCGAGCGCGATCATGAGGATCAGGTCGTACCGTTCGGTCCAGTGCTCGGCGGAGATCACCCCGCCGCCCCCGGTGCCGGCCAGCAGCCCGGTGGCGTACTGGGAGACGACCACGACGGCCCAGAGCCCGTCGCGGACCAGCGCGCCGGCGTCGGGGTCGGCGAACTGGGCGGGGACCAGGGCGGCGGCGAGCAGCAGCACGGTGCTGAGCACCAGCTCCGGCGCGAGCTTCATCAGGTGCCGGCTCTCCACCGGCTCGTCCCGCATCACGTGCCAGTAGATCCACAGGTGGACGACCCGGATGACCAGGTAGCTCACCGCGACGGTGAGCGGGCCGGCCAGCCCCTGCCCGCGGGCGGCGATCGTCTGCGGCACGGTCAGGGCGAAGGCGAACAGGGCGGCCATCCCGACGACCATGACCACCGGCACGAAGCCCTCGCCGAGGCGGACCCGGGTGGCGACCACGCTGTGGATGACCCAGACCCACCAGAGCACCGCCAGCACGAGGAAACTGCGCAGCAGGGTGTGGCCGGTGATGTCGGTGGCGGTGGCCCGCACGATGACGAAGAACGAGAAGACGAAGACCAGGTCGAAGAAGACCTCGAACCGGTCCACCCGGGCGCCGGGCGCGATCGCCACGGCGGGCCCGAGGCTTCCCCGCCGCCGCTCACCGCGCACCCTTCCACTCTCGCAGCGTCCGCCGGGCGGCCGGGCGGATTCGGCGCAGGCGCTCCCGGGCCGGCGGGATCCCACCCGGTACGCCGACGGGCGCCCCGGTCGAGGTGACCGGAGCGCCCGTCGGAAGGGGCAGCGGTGTTACAGGCCCAGCTCGGCCTCGAAGTTGCCGCCCTCCAGCCGCTCCTTGACCGCGACCAGGAAGCGGGCCGCGTCGGCGCCGTCGATGAGCCGGTGGTCGTACGACATGGCCAGGTAGACCATCGAGCGGACCGCGACGACCTCGCCCAGCTCCGGGTCGTTGACCACGACGGGGCGCTTCACCACGGCGCCCGTGCCGAGCATCGCCGACTGCGGCGACGGCACGATCGGGGTGTCGAACAGCGCGCCCCGGCTGCCCGTGTTGGTCAGCGTGAACGTCGCCCCGGCGATCTCGTCCGGGCTGATCTTGTTGGTGCGGGTGCGCTCGGCCAGGTCGGCGATCCGCTTGGCCAGGCCGCCCAGGTTGAGGTCGCCCGCCCCGTGGATCACCGGCACCATCAGGCCGCGCTCGGTGTCCACCGCGATGCCGAGGTGCTCGGCGTCCGGGTAGGTGATCGTCCCGGCGTCGAGGTCCATGCTGGCGTTGACGATCGGGTACGTCTGGAGCGCCTCGACCGCCGCGAGGGCGAAGAACGGCAGGAACGACAGCTTCACGCCGTGCCGCGCAAGGAACGAGTCCTTGGCGCGGGCCCGCAGCTTGGCGACCTTGGTGACGTCGACCTCGACGACCGTGGTGAGCTGCGCCATCTCGTGCAGCGACTGCTGCATCCGCTTGGCGATCGTGGCCCGGATCCGGGGCAGCTTCTCGGTGGTGCCGCGCTTCGCGCTCGGCTGCGGCTTCGCGGCCGGCTTCGCCGGGGCCGCCGCCGCGGCGGGCTGCGCCGCCGGAGCCGGGGCCGCCTTCGCCGCCTTGGCCTTCTCGGCGGCCTCCAGCACGTCCTGCTTGCGGATGCGGCCACCCACGCCGGTGCCCTTGACCGAGGCGAGGTCGACGCCGTGCTCGCCGGCGAGCTTGCGGACCAGCGGCGTCACGTACCCGGCCGCCTCCTCGCCGCCCTGGGCGGGCGCGGTCGGGCGGGCCGGGGTGGCGGTCGGGGCCGACGGCTGCGCCTGCTGCTCGGCCTGGGCCGGCTTGGCGGCGGTCTCGGCGTCCGCCGCCGGCTCGTTGTACGACGCGCCCGGGGTCGGCTCCTCGGCCTTGGCGGCCGGGGCGGCCTCGGCCTTCGGCTCCGGCTTCGGCTCGGGCTTGGCCTCGGCCTTCGGCTCCGGCTTCGGCTCGGCCTTCGGCTGGGCCGGGGCGGCGCCGGCCGTACCGACGACCGCCAGGTCGGCCCCGACGGCGGCGGTCTCGTCCTCGGCGACCTTGATCTCCAGCAGCGTGCCGGCGACCGGGGACGGGATCTCCGTGTCGACCTTGTCGGTGGAGACCTCCAGCAGGGGCTCGTCGACCTCGACGGTGTCGCCGACCTGCTTGAGCCAGCGGGTGACGGTGCCCTCGGTGACGCTCTCGCCCAGGGCCGGCATCTTCACCGGGGTGCCCTCGCCCGCCGGGGCCGGGGCGGCCTGTGCGGCCGGCGGCTCCTCGACGGCCGGCTGCTCCGCCTCTGCCTGCGGCGCGGCGGCGGCCTCGGCGGCCTCCTCGGCCGGCTCCTCCTGCGGCGCGGCGGCCTCGCCGCCGCCGGTAGCCCCGCCGCCCGCGGACTCGCCCTCGCCGGCGATGACGGCCAGCTCGCTGCCCACCTCGGCGGTCTCGTCCTCGCCCACCACGATCCGGCTCAGCACGCCCGCCGCCGGGGACGGGATCTCGGTGTCGACCTTGTCCGTCGAGACCTCGAGCAGCGGCTCGTCGACCTCGACGGTGTCACCCTCCTGCTTGAGCCAGCGGGTGACGGTGCCCTCGGTGACGCTCTCGCCGAGCCGAGGCATGGTGACCGATACCGGCATCTTCTAAGACTCCTTCGTTCCCCTGGTGCGATCTCGCCCGTCTGCCGCCGGACGCCGCGGAATCAGTTCTCGATCAGGCGTGCGCGTGCAGCGGCTTGCCGGCGAGGGCGAGGTGCGCCTCGCCCAGGGCCTCGTTCTGGGTCGGGTGGGCGTGCACGAGCTGCGCCACCTCGGCCGGGTACGCCTCCCAGTTGTAGATGAGCTGCGCCTCGCCGACCAGCTCGCCGACCCGCGCGCCGACCATGTGCACGCCGACGACGGGGCCGTCCTCGACCCGGACCAGCTTGATGAAGCCGGCGGTCTTGAGGATCTGGCTCTTGCCGTTGCCGCCCAGGTTGTAGTTGTACGTCTTGATCTTGTCGGCGCCGTACTGCTCCTTGGCCTTCGCCTCGGTGAGGCCGACCGACGCCAGCTCGGGGTCGCAGTAGGTGACCCGGGGGATGCCGGCCTCGTCGATCACGGCCGGGTTCTGCCCGGCGATCTCCTCGGCCACGAAGATGCCCTGCTGGAAGCCCCGGTGGGCGAGCTGGAGGCCGGGCACGATGTCGCCGACCGCGTAGACGTTCGGCACGCCGGTGCGCAGCCGCTCGTCGGTCAGCACGTACCCGCGGTCCATCCGCACGCCCTGCTCCTCGTACCCGAGGTCGGCGGTGCGCGGGCCGCGGCCCACGGCGACCAGCAGCAGCTCGGCCTCGACGGTCTCGCCGCCGGCGATGGTGACCTTGACGCCGTTCTCGGTCTTCTCGACCTTCTCGAACGGCTTGCCCACCTTGAAGTTGATCTTCCGCTTGCGGAACGCCCGCTCCAGCGCCTTCGACGACTCCTCGTCCTCGGCGGCGACCAGCCGGGGCAGCGCCTCGATGATCGTCACGTCCACGCCGAAGGACTTCCACACGCTGGCGAACTCGACGCCGATCACGCCGCCGCCCAGCACGATCGCCGAGGACGGGACCCGGTCCAGGGTCAGCGCGTGGTCGCTGGTGATGATCCGCTCGCCGTCGACCTCCAGGCCGGGCAGGCTCTTCGCGTACGAGCCGGAGGCCAGCACGACGTTGCGGCCGGTGTAGCGCTTCCCGTCGACCTCGACGGCGTTCGGGGCGACCAGCCGGCCGTGGCCCTCGACGACGGTGATCGCCTTGTTGCCCTTGAGCATCCCCTGGAGGCCCTTGTAGAGGCGGGAGATCACGCCGTCCTTGTACGCGTTCACGCCGGCCATGTCGATGCCGACCAGCTCGGCCTTCACGCCGAACTGCTCCGACTCGCGGGTGGAGTCGGCGATCTCGGCGGCGTGCAGCAGGGCCTTCGTCGGGATGCACCCGTTGTGCAGGCAGGTCCCGCCGAGCTTGCCCTTCTCGACCAGCGCCACGGTCAGGCCCAGCTGGACGGCGCGCAGGGCGGTCGCGTAGCCGCCGCTGCCACCTCCGAGGATGACGATGTCGAAGGTCGCTTCGTTCGGCTCGCTCACGTCCAACTCCCAGTTCGCGTCACTGCATCGGGGGTCACGGCGGGGCGGCACGGACAGACCCCACCTCGGTCATCTTGTCACCACCGCGTACCGGGCGCGTAGTGAGGTGCCCAACGACACGTCCCGGACACGTACGCTTGGCACCGGTTTCGATCACGGATATGGGGGAGACGGTCGGTGGCGCTGTTCCGACGACGCAAGAAGGCGCGCCCGGCGGGGGCGGACCGCGCGCCCGACCGCGCCGATCTCGACCACCTGGAGAACTTCGTCCGCACCCGGCGGGGGGTCGAGGCGTTCATCGAGCCCCGCACCACCGTCACCGAGACCACCGTGATCCTCATCGCCGACGACGGGGAGTGGACCCGCCGGCGCATCGACGGCCCCGAGGGCGCCCGCCGGTTCGCCCACAAGCTGGCCATCCCCGTCTACGACGTGCGCCTCATGGGCTACCCGCAGCGGATGCGCGACTACAACGAGCGCCGCAAGCGCCGCCCCGAGCTGTACTGAGCCGCGCGGCCCGCGCCGGGCCGCCCGGCGAAGGGCCCCCCGACGGGTGGGGGGACCCTTCCGCGCGACCGCGTCAGCCGTTGGCGGCGACGTCCTCCACCAGGTGCACGAGGGTACGCACCGGCACCCCCGTGCCGCCCTTGGTCCAGTAGCCGGTCGCCTCACCCGAGTGGTAGCTGGGGCCGGCGATGTCGATGTGCGCCCAGGCCACGTCGTCGGCGACGAACTCCCGCAGGAACACCCCGCCCTGCAGCATGTGCCCCGCCCGGTCCATCCCGGCGTTGACCTGGGAGATGTCGGCGACGTCGGAGTCCATGCCCTTGCGCACCTCGTCGGGCAGCGGCATCGGCCAGGCCGGCTCGCCCACCGCGTCGCCGGCCGCCCGGACCCGCTCGCACAGCTCCGGGGTGCCCATCACGCCGGAGATCCGCTTGCCCAGCGAGATCACCTGACCGCCGGTGAGGGTCGAGGTCTCGAAGAGGTAGTCGGCGCCGTCCTCGCAGGCCCGCGCGATCGCGTCGCCCAGGATCATCCGGCCCTCGGCGTCGGTGTTGAGCACCTCCACCTTCTTGCCGTTGTACATGGTGATCACGTCGCCCGGCCGGTAGCTGGTGCCCGACGGCATGTTCTCGGCCATCGGCAGGTAGCCCGTCACCGTCACCGACGGCTTCAGCGCGGCGATCGCCAGCATGGTCGCGCCGACCGCCGCCGCGCCGCCCATGTCGGACTTCATCTCCCACATGCCCTGCGCCGGCTTGATCGAGATGCCGCCGGTGTCGAAGGTGATGCCCTTGCCGACCAGCGCCACCCGCTTGCCGCTGCCCCCGCCCTCGGGCGTGTAGGTGATCTTGACCAGGCGCGGCGGGGCCTCCGAGCCCTGCCCGACGGCCAGGATGCCGCCGTAGCCGCCCGCCGCCAGGGCCGCCTCGTCGAGCACCTCGACGGCGAGTCCGGCCGCGCGGGCCGCCTCGGCCACCGCGTCGGCGAACGCCGGCGGGCGCTGCAGGTTCGGGGCGGTGTTCACCCAGTCGCGGGTCAGCCGGACCGCGCCGGCCACCGCGTGCGCCCGCTCGATCTCGGCACGGGCGGTCGCGTCGCCGGCCTCCGGCACCGCGATCAGCACCTCGGCGACCGGATCCCGCCGGGCCGGCTGCGGGCGGGTCTTGTACCCGGCGAACCGGTAGCCGCCGAGCAGCGCGCCCTCGGCCACCGCGCGCAGCGCGTCGGCGGCGTCGGCGTCGTCGGGCAGCGGCAGGCTCAGCGCCACCCGGCGCGCCCCCGCCAGGGCCCGGACCGCCGAGCCGGCGGCCCGGCGCAGCGTCTCCGGCGCGGGGGCGGCCCCCGTCGGCTCGGGGCCGAGGCCGACCGCCGCGACCACCGGGGCGGTGACGGTGCCCAGCGTGGCCAGCTTGATCACCTCGCCCGGTGCCCCGGTCGCGCCGAGCAGCGCCAGCGTCTCGGTGAGCTTGCCGTCGAAGGCGGCGGCGATGCTCTCGGCGCCGCTGGCGAGCAGCAGCGCCCCGGCGGGGCCGCCGGCGGCGTCCTGCTCCCCGGTCTGGCTGTGCAGGCCGATCACGATCGCGTCGACGGCGAGCTCGGCGGGGTCTGTGTCGACCAGGCTGAGGGTGGTGCTGGGCGATGTCACTGAAGCTACTCCGGGCGGGCCGGGCCGGTCGCGTCGTCGCGTACCGGCGGTGAAGGTCTCCGGCGGCAACCTACCCGCCGGACGGTGGGCTGTCCCGCCGAACTCCGCCGACGGGGGTCCCGCCGATGCTAACCAGACGTTCAGCCACCGGTAAGTTGCCACCCATGACCGACGCGACCTCCGACGCCGCCGCGACCCGGCTGCGCCGTTCCCCGCTGCACGAGCGGCACACCGCCCTCGGCGCCAAGTTCGCCCCGTTCGGTGGCTGGGAGATGCCCCTGGAATACTCCGGCGGCGGGGTGCTCCGGGAGCACACGGCGGTCCGCACCGGCGTCGGCGTGTTCGACGTGTCGCACCTGGGCAAGGCGCGGGTCACCGGCCCCGGCGCGGCCGACTTCGTCAACGCCTGCCTCAGCAACGACCTGGGCCGGATCGGCCCCGGCCAGGCGCAATACACCCTGTGCTGCGACGACGCCACCGGCGGCGTGGTGGACGACATCATCGCCTACCTGCACGCCGACGACCACGTCTTCCTCGTCCCGAACGCCGCGAACACCGCCGAGGTGGTGCGCCGGCTGCGCGCCGCCGCGCCCGAGCACGTGACCGTCGTCGACGAGCACGCCGGACACGCCGTCCTGGCGGTGCAGGGCCCGCGCTCGGCCGAGCTGCTCGCCGCGCTGGGCCTGCCCACCGACCACGACTACATGAGCTTCCGCACCGCCACCCTCGCCGACGCCGAGCTGACCGTCTGCCGCACCGGCTACACCGGCGAGCTGGGCTACGAGCTGGTGGTGCCGGCCGGGCACGCCGTCGCCGTCTGGGACGCGCTGACCGCCGCCGGCGCGGCGTACGAGCTGCGGGCCTGCGGCCTGGCCGCGCGGGACACCCTGCGCACCGAGATGGGCTACCCGCTGCACGGGCAGGACCTGTCGCCGGAGATCACCCCCGTGCAGGCCCGCTCCGGCTGGGCCGTCGGCTGGGACAAGCCGGCGTTCTGGGGCCGCGACGCGCTGCGCGCCGAGAAGGCCGCCGGCCCCGCGCGTACGCTGCGCGGCCTGGTCGCCGTCGACCGGGCGATCCCGCGCCCCGGCATGAAGCTCTACGTCGGCGACACCTGCGTCGGCACGGTCACCAGCGGCACCTTCAGCCCGACGCGCAAGCAGGGCATCGCCCTGGCGCTGCTCGACACGTCCGCCGGCCTGGCCGACGGCGACCGGGTGGACGTCGACATCCGGGGCCGCCGCGCCCCGCTGACCGTCACCCGCCCCCCGTTCGTCACCCCCTCGGTCCGCTAGTCCCCGCTCGACGGGGTGGGGCGTTCGCCGGCGTCGAGGACGGCCTGGGTCCAGCCGCCCTCGATGACGCCCGTCGCGCCGAGGACGGCCCAGTCGACGACGTCCGCCGCCTCGACCACCACCGGCGCGCCGATGCGCACCGTCGGGTCGGTGCTGGCGTCGCTGGCGCTCGCGCCGACGATCCGTTCCGGGGCGTCCCACGACGTCACGCCCGCCCACACGTACTCGGGGCCCTCGTCGCCCGGCAGGCCGTACTTGACCACGAGCTGCGACTCCGCCGGCAGTTGGCCGGCCAGGAACCGGGCCCGCACGTCGTCCAGGCCCTCCCGGGCGGTGGCGATCGCCCGGCTCATGGCGTCGCCCGGGCGGGCGTAGCGTACGTCCGGCGCGATGCCGTCGAACAGCGTGGCGCAGGCCGCCGCGTAGTACCGCCCGTCCGGGCCCGGGTGCCCCGGCGGCGGGCGCAGGCTCAGGAACGAGTCGGCCTCCGGGTCGGTGGCCGGGTCCAGCTCCAGCCGCAGCAGCACCGGCGCGGTCGCCCCGTGCTGCTCCGGGTTGCCGTACGCGACCGCGATGTCGTGCCCGGTGACCGTGGCCAGCACCGGGAGCTGCACGAACGCCGGCACCTCGTCGCCGGCCAGCCCGTCGGTCCAGGCCCGCAGCAGGCGGCGGGCGGCCCCGGTGAGCACCGCGCCCCAGGCCCGGGTGAGGTGGTCGGGCACCCCCTGGGTCTGCAACTCCAGCAGCCCGAAGCGGCGCAGCCCCTTCGTGGTGAACCACAGCCCCTCGGCGTCCGATGAGTAGGGCACCAGCACCCAGTCGACCAGCCGGATCCGCCCCTGGTCGTCCGGCAGCGACCGCAGCGCCGTGGCCGGGTCGAGGAACTGCAGGCCGAAGACGTCCACGACGTCCCCGCCCGCGCTCTCGGCGACGGCGGCGGCGACCGCCCGCGCCGCCCACTCGTGCGCGGGCGGCCAGCCCGGCCGGTACTCCGCCTGCACCACCACCAGGTGGGTGGCCGCAGCCAGCCGGTCGAGCTGCTCCTGGCTCGCCCCGAACGCGGTCAGCAGGTCCGGCGGCAGCGCCGGGAACTCGGCGACCGGCCGGGTGTCCACGCTCATCAGCGGGCTGTCCAGCATCTGCGTGGCCAGCCCGTACACCGGCTCGGCGAGCCGACCGGCCAGCGCCCGCACGGCCGTCTTCGTGCCGACCTTCGGCAGGCCCACCATCGGCACCAGGTAGGTGGCGGTGAGCGACTCGGGGACCGGGACGGGCAGGAAGTCGTCGGTGATGAGCATGTGGTCCCCTGTCTGCCCCGTGCCGGCCTGTCGCCCGAAACGCTACCCGCCCCGGCGCGTCCGGATCAGCGGGTCGCCGCCAGCCCCAGGTAGACCAGCGTGGTCACCACCTCGACCGTCGCGCCGAGCACGTCGCCGGTGATGCCGCCGAGGCGGCGTACCAGGTGGCGCAGCAGCAGCACCGCGACGGCGAGCGCGGCGAGCACGGCGACCGGCCCCTGCCACGGGCGGCCCGGCACGGCGGCGACCGCGACGAGCGCGACGGCGGCCGTGCCGACCCCCGCCGCGACCGGGCCGACGGTGCCCGCGACCAGCGCGCCCAGCCCGTCCGGCCGGGCCGCCGGCACGCCGCGCCGGCAGGCCAGCGTGACCCCGAGCCGCCCGGCCGCCGTCGCCGCCACCACGCCCGCGAGCGCCGCCGGCCACGACCGGGCCGCCAGCTCCGCGAGGGCCGCGGCCTGCACCAGGAGTACGACCACCAGCGCGGCCACCCCGAACGGCCCCACGTCCGGCTTCTTCATGATCTCCAGCGCGGCGGCGCCCCGCCGGTACGACCCCAGCGCGTCGACGGTGTCGGCGAGCCCGTCGAGGTGCAGGCCCCGGGTGAGCAGCGCGCCCGCCCCGAGGGTCACCGCCGCGGCGACCAGCGGCGCGGCGACGGCCCCGACGAGCAGCAGCACCCCGGCCAGCGCCGCCCCGAGCAGGGCGCCGACCGCCGGGGCGAGCGCCATCGCGGTGCCCGCCGTGGCACGGTCGACCCGGCCGGCGCGCACCGGCCAGACGGTGAACGTGGTCAGCGCCAGCCGCAGACCGTCGCCGGCCCGCCGTCCGCCGCCCGGGTGGGCGTCAGTCGGCACGCCGCCCGGCCGGATCCGGCTCCGACCCGGTCGGCTCGGCGGCCCCGGCCGGCGGGGTGGGCTCGGCCGGCGCGGCGTGCTCGGTGGGCGCGGCCGGCTCGGTGGGCGCGGTGGTGGCCGGGCCCGGGCCGGCCGGCTCCGGCTCGACGAACGCCGCCGCGTCCGGGTCCCCGGCGGTGTCATCCGCGCTTGTCGCGCCGTCCGTGCCAGCGGCGGCGTCCGCGCCGGCCGCGTGCTGCTGGTCGGGACGGGCGGGCAGCGCGGCGGCCAGCGACAGCACCGAGCGCAGCAGCGGCAGCGCGGTCAGCGCGTTCGCCCCCTCGCCGAGGTCGAGCCGCAGGTCCAGCAGGGGTTCGAGGCCCAGCACGTCGGCGGCGAGCCGGACCGCCGGGTGACCGCCGTGGTCGGCCAGCAGGCACCAGTGCCGGGCCTGCCCGGCCAGGTCCCGGCTGACCATGCCGGCGGCCAGGCCGACCGGGCCGTCCAGCAGCACCGGCAACCGGCGGGCGGTCGCGCCGAGCAGCACGCCGGTGGCCACCGCGATGTCCCCGCCGCCCAGCTCGGCCAGCACGTCCTTGGCGTCGCGGGGCGAGCGCCGGGTGCGGTGCAGCGCGTCCCGGACCGCCGCGCAGCGCCGCATCCACGCCGCGTCGTCGATCTCGCCGCCCGCCGTCACCACCCGGCCGAGCACCGCGGGCGGCTCCGCCCCGGCCGTCGCCGCGAGCACCGCCGCCGCGGCGGCGTCCGTGCCGGCTCCGCACGCCGCCAGCACCAGCAGCCGTACGCCCGCCTCGGCGGCCTCCTCGGCCAGCCGCCAGCCGTACCGCAGGGCCTGCTCCACCTGCTCGTGGTCCAGGGCCGGCAGGTCCTCGATGGCCTCGGAGGCCGGCGTCTCGACGACCTGGAGGCTCGCGCCGCTCTCGGCGGCCAGCCGGGCCAGCACGCCCTGCCCGGCGCGGGCCTGTGCCGCCCGCCGGGCCGACTCCCCGGGCGGGGAACCGGCGGCGGCCCCGCCGGCGTGGTCGCCGTGCAGCAGCAGCACCCGCACGCTGTCCCAGGACGCCGGCGTCGGGGTGCCCTGGGTGGCCGCGGCGAAGCCGACCACCCGCTCCAGCACGCCCAGCCCGGCCCCGGGCACGTCCAGGGTGGCGAGCCGCTCCAGGGCCTGCGGCCCGGCGTACTCGTCGGGCATCGGCAGTTCCATGCCGGGCTGGATGACCAGGCCCGTGGCGACTACCGGCAGCGCCATCGTCGGCGCCGCCCACGGCACGCCGGCCGGCTCCGGTGCCGTGGTCGGGGTCAACACCTCCGGCAGCGCCGCCGCACGGTCGTGGCGTGCACCGCCGGGCGTCGCCGTGGCCGGGACCGCCGCCTGCGCCGCCGCAACCGTCGTCGGCGCAGCGGTGACCGCCCCGGCCCCCGTGCCCGAGGAGGCGGCGGGGGTCTTGAGCCAGCACGCCTGGCCGGCGACCACCAGGACCACCGCGTCGCACGCGTCGGCGACCGCCCGGTTGGCCGCGCCGAGGGCGTCGGTGAACGCCCGACCCAGCGGGGTCGTCGGCACCAGCGACAGCCCCACCTCGGGACTCACCACCACCAGCCGCGCCGGGCAGGCCCGCACCGCGTCGGCCAGCTCGGCGACGGTCGCCGTGTCGTCCGCCGGCTGGTGGGCCGGGTCGAGCAGCACGGTCACCCAGCCGCCGAGGTCGTCGACGAGCAGCGTCTCGTTCGGCCGCGCCGACGCGACGAGGTCGGCCAGCCGGCGCGGATCGTCGGCGGTCTCCTCGGTGGTCCAACCGCCCGGCCGCCGGTCGCGATGGGCCTTCAGGCGGGCCGCCCACTCGGCGTCGGTCGGGTCGCCGGCAGCCGACGTCGCCACGTAGCGGACCGTGGGCGCGTCGGCGACCAGGGACTCCGCGAACTCGGACTTGCCGGAGCGGATCCCGCCGAGCACCAGGACCGTGTTCCACCCGTCAACGGACATGCCCCGTACCTTAAGGCCGCCGTGGCCCGCGCCGCCGGTCGGCCCGCGCCGGTGACCACGGTTCGGGCGGACGGGGCCGGGGCGGTCCCGGGTGGGCCCGCCGCCGCGCGACCCGGCCGACCGCAGCGGCCGGCGGCGGTGCCCGGTGGAGCGGCGGGCCGTCCGGCACGGGGCCGACTACGCTTGCGGGGGTTCGTCCCAGGAGGACTTCAGCGGCGAGGGGAGACGCGGCATGGCGTGGAGCTGGCGGTACGAGGGCGCGGACGGCGCGGCGGCCGAGGGGCCGACGGAGACGTTCGGGAGCCAGGCGGACGCCGAGTCCTGGATCGGCCAGACCTGGCGGGAGCTCGCGGCATCCGGCGTCACGACGGTCACGCTCGTCGAGGACGACCGGGTGGAATACCGGATGAGCCTCCAGCCCCCGGCCGAGTGATGACGGCGGGCCGCCCGGGCGGCGGCGAGCCGCTGGTGCTCGGGGTGCCCCGGGCGGCCTTCCGGCCCAGCCCGGTGTTCCTGGCGCTGGTCGCGCTCTTCGCGGCCAGCGGCGTCATGGCCTGGAACCGGTTCGGCAACGTCCGGGTCGACGTGTTCCTCTTCGTCGTCTCGGGCTGGCTCGTCTCGCTCTGCCTGCACGAGTACGCCCACGCGGTGGTCGCCTACCGGGCCGGGGACCGCGACATCGCCCACCGGGGCTACCTGACGCTCAACCCGTTCAAGTACACCCACCCGCTGCTGTCGATCGTGCTGCCCGTGGTGGTGGTGCTGCTCGGCGGCATCGGCCTGCCCGGCGGCGCGGTGTGGGTGGACCGGCACGCCATCCCGGGGCGGCTGCGGCACACCCTGGTCAGCCTCGCCGGCCCGGCCACCAACGTGCTGTTCACCCTCGTGCTGGTGGCGGTGCTGCGGGTCGGCTTCGGCGGCGGCGGGTCGGTGGAGTTCTGGGCGGGCCTGGCGCTGCTGGCGTTCCTCCAGCTCACCGCCAGCGTGCTCAACCTGCTGCCGGTGCCCGGCCTCGACGGCGGCAACATGATCCAGCCGTGGCTGAACCCGCAGTGGCGGCGGATGTACGACCTGTTCGCCCCGTTCGGGTTCATCCTGCTGTTCGCGCTGCTGTGGAACCCGCGCCTCGGCGGCTGGTTCTTCGACGGCGTCTTCGCCGTGGCGGACCTGCTCGGCCTGCCCCCGTGGCTCTACGCCGTCGGCCTCGACCTGATCCGCTTCTGGCAGGGCTGACCCGCCCGCTCACGAAGGCGGCGGGGCCCGGTCCCACCTTCCCGGCGGGCCCGGTCCGGCCGGCGCGCCGCGCCGACCGGACCGGGACGCCTCACGGCCGCTGGGCGGGGGACTGCGTCTTGCCCGGGTCCCGCTCGACGATCGGGTCGACGATGGCGTCGATCGCCTTGAGCAGGTCGGCGTCGAGCTTCACCCCGGCCGCCTTGACGTTGTCGTGCACCTGCTCGGGGCGGGACGCGCCGACGATCGCCGAGGAGACGTTCGGGTTCTGCAGCACCCAGGCGATGGCGAGCTGCGGCATGCTCAGCCCGGCCTGCTCGGCCAGCGGCTTGAGCTCCTGCACCCGGGTCAGCACCTCGTCGGTGAGGAACCGGGCGATGAAGTTCGCCCCCGACTTCTCGTCGGTGGCCCGGGAACCGGCCGGCGGCGGCTGCCCCGGAAGGTACTTGCCCGACAGCACGCCCTGCGCGATCGGCGACCAGACGATCTGCCCGAGGCCCAGCTCCTCGCTGGTCGGCACCACCTCGGCCTCGATGACCCGCCACAGCATCGAATACTGCGGCTGGTTGGACACCAGCGGGATGCGCAGCTCCCGGGCGAGCCGGTGACCCGCCCGGATCTCGTCCGCCGTCCACTCCGAGACGCCGATGTAGTGGGCCTTGCCGGAGTGCACGACGTCGGCGAACGCCTCCATCGTCTCCTCCAGCGGCGTGCTGTGGTCGTACCGGTGGGCCTGGTAGAGGTCCACGTAGTCGGTCTGCAGCCGGCGCAGCGAGCCGTTGATCGACTCCATGATGTGCTTGCGGGACAGGCCCCGGTCGTTGCGGCCCGGACCGGTCGGCCAGAAGACCTTCGTGAAGATCTCCAGCCCCTCGCGGCGCTCGCCCTTCAGCGCCCGGCCGAGCACCTCCTCGGCCTTCGTGCCGGCGTACACGTCGGCGGTGTCGAACGTGGTGATGCCCGTCTCCAGCGCGGCCCGGACGCAGGCGGTCGCCGCGTCCTCCTCGACCTGCGAACCGTGGGTGATCCAGTTGCCGTACGAGATCTCGCTGACCAGCAGGCCCGAGTGGCCCAGGTGTCGGAATTCCATGGTCCGACCCTAGCCCGCCCCCGTCATGGTCACCCGTCGGCGGGTTGCGCGGCGGCCCGGGTCAGACCAGCGGGCTGGCGTCGGCGAGCAGGTGGTCGATCTGCTCGACCACCCGGTCCCGGCTCGGGTGCACCGGGTCGATCAGCGGCTCGCCGCGCCGGTCCAGCGCACCCCAGCGGCCGAGGCCGTCGCCGACCAGGTACGCCACCGGGTGCACCACCAGCGCCGGGTGCGCAGGGGCCACCAGCACCCGGCCCGTGCGGTCCACCACCCCGCGCCGGCCGTTCAGCTCCACCACGGCCAGCCCCTCCTCGGTGAAGCCGTCGACGTAGCGGCCGTCGGCCAGGGCCGTGGTGAAGCCGTGGTAACGGGTGGGCACCACCACCGTGCCGGTGCGGTCCACCGCCCCCCAGCCGCCGCCCGCGCGGACCGCCGCCACCCCGCCCCTGAACGGCCGGACGTCGTCGAAGCCGGGCGGGATCACCACCATGTTGGACGGGTCGACGGCCATCCAGTTGCCGGTGCCGTCCATCGACACCCAGGCGAGGCCGTCGGAGAACGAACCGACCGACCGGTAGCCGTTGTTGGCCTGGATCAGGGTGCGGCCCGAGTCGTCGATCAGCGCCCACCGGGTGCCCTCCGGCCGGCGCACCCAGGCCACGCCCTCGCGGAACGGCTGCACCTCGGCGTAGTCGGTGCCGATCACCAGGTTGCCGTCGGCGTCGGCGTAGCCCCACCGGTCCAGGTCCTCGTCGTACGTCGGCACCGGCGGCCGGGGCGTGCGCAGGATCTCCGACCGCCCGCGCGGGTAGGGGCCGAAACCGTCCCGCCCGGCCCGCTCGGCGACCGCGTCGAGTGCGATCCGGGTGCGGGCGAGCAGCTCCGGGTCGGCGGACCGGCGCAGGTCGAGCGCCCGCTCGAAGTGCTGGCACGCCTCGATCAGCCGGCCCTGGTCGTAGCAGCAGCGGCCGGCGTGCTCGTGCAGGGCCGCGCGCAGCCGGTCGGGCAGCTCCGTCGAGTTGGCCTCCGCGAAGAGCCGGTCGGCCTCGGCGAACTCGCCCCGCCAGCGCAGCACGTGGGCCAGCCGCGCCCGCGCCAGCGCGGTCCGCCGCAACTCGCCGGTGGCCTCGGCGTACGTCAGCGCGAGCCGGGCGTCGTCGACCGCGTCCCCCAGGTCGCCGAGCAGGCGCGACGCCACCGCCCGCAGGCTCAGCAGCCGGGCCCGGGACCGGTTGTCCAGGGCGACGTCGAGCTTGGCGGTCAGCCCCTCCCGCACGCTACGCAGCAGCTCCGGGTCGTCGGTCTCCTCGCGCAGGGTCTCCGGGTGCAGGCGCCACCGCAGGGCCGCGAGCGTCTGCTCCGGGTCGGCCGGAGCGGCCCGCCGCTCCTGGCCGGCCCGTGGCTCTGCCCCGGCGGGGGGCCCGGCCGGCGACACGGGCCGTGCGGGCATGCCGGACACGGGATAGGCGGGCATGCCGGAGACCGGCCGCGCGGGTGGGCCGGACATCGGCCGCGCGGGTGGGCCGGACACCGGTGGGGCGGGCACGCCGGACACGGGGCGGGCGGGCGGTGCCGAGACGGGACGCGGCTGCTCCGGTGCGGGGTGGGCGGCGAGCGGCGCGGCCCCGGCCGGAGGTGCGGACACCGGCGACGCGGGCGCGGCGCTCACCGGGCGTGGGTCGGCGGCCCGGCCGGCCGGGCCACCGGTGGGCTGCGGGGCGGGCGGCGTCGCCGCGCCCGCATCGGCCGGAGCCGGAACCTGGACCGGAGCCGGAGCCGGAGCCGGAGCCGGAGCCGGAGCCGGAGCCGGTACCGGGGCCGGAGCTGGAGCCGGAACCTGGACCGGTGCCGACGCCGGTGCCGGTGCCGAAGCCGGCGTCGGATCCTGGGCCGGCGTCGGATCCTGGGCCTGGGTCGGGGTCGGATCCTGGGTCGGCGTGGTGGGCGAGACCTGGGCTGGGGCGGGGGCCGGGCCCGCAGCGGCGGCGGGCGTGGCCGGCTCGGGGGCCGGTGCCGCCGGTCTGTTCGGCCGGAACCACGCGTCGGAATGCTCCGGCGGGGGCGGCGTCGCCGCGCGTGCCGGCTCAGGGGACGGTCGCTCGTCCGCTGCCCGGGGCCGGTCGGATCCACCGGGGGTGCCGTCGTCCGCCGCCCCGGCGTCCCGCGCCTCCCCGGCCCGCACGTCGACGGCCGAGGCGACCACGGTCCCGGCCGGGTCGACGGCGTCACCCCGGTCGACGTTCTCCTCCCGACCGGCGGGTTCCTCCTCCGGCGTGCCTTCCTCCGGCGCGGTGGCCTCGGTCGTGTCGGCGGGCACGGTGGGTGGGCGGGGGACATCCGGTCCTGCGGCGACAGCCGGGTCGCCGGGCACCTCCGGACCGGTCACGACGCTCGACCCGGCGGGCCCGGTGACGACTTCGGGCTCGGCCGCGCCTTCGGGTTTGGCCGTGGCTACAGGCTCGGCGGCGGCCCGGGGCTCGGGGGTGATCTCGGGCTCGGCGGCGAACTCGGCCTCGGTGCCGGCCTCGGGCCCGGTGGTGACCTCGGCCCCGATGGCGGCGGTCTCGGGTCCCGTGGCGGCCTCGGCCTTGGCTTCGGCGGTGGCGGTCGGGTCGACCGGCTCGGCATCCGGCGACTCGACCGGTGCCCGGGCGGCCGGCGGCCGGGGTGCGGCGGCGGTGGACGGCGGCTCTGGCGTCGGGTTCGCCGACTCCGGGGCGGTGGACGGCACCGGCAGCACGGGCTGCTCCGGTCGCGGCCGGCTCGGCCGCTCGTCCAGCGGTGAAGAAGCGGCGACCGGAGCGGCCTCGGCCGACCCGTCCGGGCGGGCCAGGTCGTCCCTGACTGCCGTGTGCTCGCCGGGCACGGGCGGGGGCTCGGTCGGCCCGGGGGCGGGCAGGAACTCCAGCCGCAGCCGGGCGGCGGGCGGCGCGGATACGGGCTCGGCGGGCGGCGGGGGCACGGGCTCGGCGGGCGGCATGGAGACGGGTCGTGGCGCGGCGACGGGCTCGGCGGGCGGCGCGGAGACCGGCGCCGACGGCGCGGGGGACGTCGGCGCGGTGCGTGGCGGCACGGGTGGCGCGGAGACCGGTGCCGCCGACGCGGCCGGCGTGAGCTCGGTCGGCGGCGCGGAGACCGGCCTGGTCGCCGGCGGTGTGGAGACCGACGGAACCGGCGGCCCCGAGACCGGCCGGGCCGGCGGACCGCTGACGGGCACGCCGCTCACGGGTGCGCCGCTGACGGGCACGCCGCTAGCCGGTACGCCGGTGGCGGGCGATCCGCCGACGGGCGGGGCGGGGGTGGTGGGCCGCGCGAACCGTGGGGCGTCGGCGGCCGGCTCGACCGGGCGGCGCGGCTCGCTCGGCGGGCGGGTCGGCTCGACCGGTGCGTGGTGCGGGTGCGGCTGGGCCGGGAAACGCGCCGGCCCGGCCGCCGGACGCGGGGGCTCCACCGGCGGGCGCAGCGGTTCGGCCGGCGGGCGCAGCGACTCCGCCGGGGGCCGCAGCGGTTCGGCCGGTGGCCGCAGCGACTCCGCTGCGGGCCGCAGCGGCTCCACCGGTGGGCGGCGCGGTTCGCTCGGCGGGCGGGTCGGCTCGACGGGCCGGTGCGACGGGGGAACGAACCGGGGGCCGGGAGCGGCGCTGTCCTGCCGGGGTGGCGACCCGGCCCGATCGACCGGCGGGCGGGGTCCGTACCGATCGGTGACCGGCCGTTCGTCGCCGCGGCCCTCGGTCGGCCGCTCGGCACGGTGCGGGTCGGCGGGGGTCGGGTTGCGGCCCAGGTCCGGACGGAGCGGACCGGGCGGCGGCCAGGGCAGGCCGCCGTCGCGCGGCGGTGCCGGCCGGACGCCGGGCTCGCGGTACTCCTCCGCGCGCGCGGCGGCCACGTCCCGCCCGTCCCGGTACGGTCGGCCGTCCCGGTACGGTGCCGGTCCGCCCCGGTCGGCGGGGTGACGCGGCTC
The DNA here is from genome assembly GCF_000876225.1 of Micromonospora haikouensis. Lineage (NCBI taxonomy): Bacteria > Bacillati > Actinomycetota > Actinomycetes > Micromonosporales > Micromonosporaceae > Micromonospora > Micromonospora haikouensis. The sequence goes on from NZ_JXSX01000003.1 coordinate 377,326, forward strand.
GTCGGCGGCGGGGCGTCCGGGAGCGTCGGCGGGCCGGCCGTGCTGACGGTCCAGCCGGTCCGCGCCCTGACCGGTGCCGGTCGCCGGCGACGCCTGCCACCCGTCCGGGCCAGGGCCGGGACGGCCGTCGCGGTCCAGCGTGGGCCGGCGGCGTTCCGGCCAGCCGGGGCCGGCCGGCCCCGGCCGGTCGCCGTAGGGCCGGTTCGGGTGTTCGTCCGGCTCGGGCACCCACCCTGCCTCGCGGCGGGGCGCCGGAGAGACCGGGCTCGCCTCGGCGGGCCCCGGCCGGCGGCCGTGGTCGGTGGGGCGAGGCTGGTCGTACCGGCCGACGGCCGCATCGCGGTCCGGCGTCCAGCCGGCGGCACGCCGGTCGTGCCGGCCGGGCTGGTCGTGGGCGGGGTGCCGGGGCGGGTACGCCTCGTCCGGTCCGCGCTCGTCCCAGCCGCGCCGGGCCGGTCCCCACTCCTCCGGTGCGGGCCGGCGGTACGGGGCGTGCTCGTCGGCGGCGTGCCGCCGGTGCGGGGTGGCCTCGCCGGGGGCGGGTCGACGGTGCGGTGCGTGTTCGTCGGGCGCGGCTCGCCGGTGCGGGGCGGCCTCGCCGGGAGCCGGACGCCGGTACAGGGCGTGGTCGTCGGCGGCGGGGCGCGGGCGGTAGGGGTCGTGCTCGTCGGGGGCGGGTCGGCGGTAGCGGTCGCGCTCGTCCGGGGCGGCACGGCGCCCGTCGCCGACCGGCCGGTGGAAGCCGTCCTGCTCGGCGGGCCGACGGTACGGGTCGTGCTCGGTGACCGGCGGGCGGTGGCCGTCCTGCCCCGTGACCGGCCGGCGGTACGGGTCGTGGTCGGCGACGGGCCGGCGCTGGCCGTCCTGCCCCGTGACCGGCCGGCGGTACGGGTCCTGGTCGGCGGGCGGCCGGCGGTACCGGTCGTGGTCGTCCGACCCGGGGCGGCGGTACGGGTCGTGGTCGTCGGGGGCGGGGCTGACCGGCTGCACCTCGGCCCGGCCGACGACGGCGGCGCGACCCCGGGGCGGGGGAGGCTGGTGCCGCAGGCCGATGTCGCCCGGGTAACGCTGCCCCGGGAACTGCGGCTGCCACTCGGTGGTCGGTTCGAACACCCAGGACGGTTCGGCCGGATCGCGCCAGCGGTCGATGAAGTCGCCGCTCATCCGCAGGTCCCGTCGCCGCCCGCGTGGCGAGCCCCGGTGCCCGGCTCGCGTCGCTCGCTCACGGCGATGTCACCTCGTTGGAAATTGTCGCGCTGGGCACCCCACCTGCCGGTAAAGTCGCCCGGTCCGGCGCGGGTGGCTGCGGAAGGAGGGTAACGGCGTGGGCTCTGTCACCGCCACTGTGGCACCGCCCACCGAGTCAAACGTTATCCTATGGTTTCGGACATTCGGTGCGATAGCGCGATCCGGATTCCGACGGTACGCCACATACCGCCAGGCCGCGCTGGCCGGTGCCGTCACCAACATCGTCTTCGGTTTCCTGCGCTGCTACATCCTGTTCGGTGCGGCGGGCGCGGCGGGCACCGCGGCCGGCTACGACCGGGCGCAGTTCGCCACCTTCGTCTGGGCGGGGCAGGGCATGCTCGCGGTGATCCTGCTGTGGGGCCGGCCCGAGCTCGCCGAGCGGATCCGCACCGGCGACGTGGCCAGCGACCTGCTGCGCCCGGTCCATCCGGTGACCAGCTACCTTGCCACCGACCTGGGCCGGGCGGGGTGGGCGTGCGTGTCGCGGCTGCTGCCGCCGGTCCTGGTCGGCCCGCTCTTCTTCGACGTGTACCTGCCGGCCCGCTGGTCGACCGTGCCGCTGTTCGTGGTCTCCGCGACGGTCGCGGTGGTGCTCTGCTTCGGCTGCCGGTTCCTGGTCAACGCCACCGCGTACTGGCTCCAGGACGTCCGGGGCCCGCAGATCCTGTGGACCCTCGGCTCGGGGGTGCTCGCCGGGCTCTACTTCCCGCTGCCGTTCCTGCCCGACGCGCTGTTCCTGGCGTTGCAGCTGGCCACCCCGTTCCCGAGTCTCCTGCAGACCCCGCTCGACGTGCTGGTCGAGCGGGACCCGACGGGCGTGCAGGCCGGGCTGGTCGGGCTGCAGGTCGGCTGGGCGGTGGCGATCCTCGCCCTGTGCCGGCTGGTGCAGCGCCGCGCCGAGCGCCGCCTGGTGGTGCAGGGTGGCTGAACACCGGCTGCGGGCGTACGGGGCGCTGCTCGGCGCGCAGGCCCGGTCGCAGGCGGCGTACCGGGCGTCGTTCGCGGTGGACCTGGTCGGCAACGTCGGTGCCACCGTCTTCGACGTGGTGACCGTGCTGGTGATCTTCGGGGTGACCCGGGAGCTGGGCGGGTTCACGCTGCGCGAGACGCTGGTCATGGTGGGCCTGTCGGCCTGCGCGTTCGCCACCGCCGACCTGCTCGTCGGCAACGTCGAGCGGCTGCCCGCGTACGTGCGCACCGGCCTGTTCGACGCGGTGCTGCTGCGCCCGCTGGGCGCGCTGCCCCAGCTGCTGCTGATGGACCTGCCGCTGCGCAAGGCGTCCCGGGCGGTGTTCGGCCTGGCCGTGCTGCTGGTGGCCCTCGCCCGCGCCGGCATCGAGTGGACCCCGGGCCGGGTGGCGCTGGCGGTGGCCGCCCCGCTGGCCGGGGTCGTCTTCTTCGGGTCGGTCTTCGTGGCCACCGCCACGGTGTCGTTCTACTGGACCGAGTCGGGGGAACTGGCCAACTCGGTCACCTACGGCGGGCGCGACTTCACCTCGTACCCCGTCACGATCTTCGACGGCTGGTTCCGCGCGGCCTTCGCGTACGGGATGGGGTTCGCCTTCGTGAGCTACCAGCCGGCGCTGGCGCTGCTCGGCCGGGCCGACCCGCTCGGCCTGCCGGCCTGGGTGGGCTGGGCCTCGCCGACGGTCGCGCTGGTCGCCGCCGCCCTCGCCGCCGCCGCCTGGCGCGTCGGGGTCCGCCACTACCGGAGTACGGGGTCATGAGCGTCATCGACGTGCGCGAGCTGCGCAAGGAGTTCACGGTCCGGGTCAAGGCCGGCCGGCTGCGCCGCGAGAAGCGCACCGTCGCGGCGGTGGCCGGCGTCGACCTGCGCGTCGAGCGCGGCGAGATGCTCGGCTACATCGGCCCGAACGGCGCGGGCAAGTCCACCACCCTGAAGATGCTCACCGGCGTGCTCACCCCCACCTCCGGCCAGGTACGCGTCTGTGGGCTGCGCCCGGTGCCCGAGCGCACCCGGCTGGCGCTGCGCGTCGGGGTGGTGTTCGGCCAGCGGTCCCAGCTCTGGTGGGACCTGCCGCTGCGGGAGTCGTTCGACCTGCTGCGGCACGTCTACCGGGTGCCGGCCGCCGCGCACGCCGCCCGGCTGCGCCGCTGCCGCGACCTGCTCGACCTGGACGCCTTCGCCGACACCCCGGTGCGGCAGCTCTCCCTCGGCCAGCGGATGCGCGGGGAGCTGACCGCCGCCCTGCTGCACGGCCCGGAGGTGCTCTTCCTCGACGAGCCGACGATCGGGCTGGACGTGGTGAGCCGGCAGGCCGTGCGGGGCTTCCTGGCCGAGCTGGGCCGCTCCGGCGACACCACCCTCGTGCTCACCACCCACGACCTGGCCGACATCGAGCGGCTGTGCCCGCGCCTCGTGGTGATCGACCACGGCCGGGTGGTGCACGACGGCCCGATCGCCGCGCTGCACGACCGGTACGGCTCCCGCCGCCTCGTCGTCGCCGACCTGGACACCGCGCTGCCGCAGCCGCCGGAGCTGCCCGGCGCACCGCTGCTGCGGGTGGAGGCCGACGGGCACCGGCTGGTCTTCGCGCTGGAGTCGGCGGGCGTCGCCGACGTGGTGGCCGCCCTGGCCGGGCGGGCCGCCCTGCGGGACGTCTCGATCGTCGAGCCGGACATCGAGGACGTCGTCGCCCGCCTGTACGCGGGTAAGGAGGGGCCCCTTGTTGACGCTTCCGGTAGAGCAGGGGCCCCTTCTCAACGAGGGGGACGCGTCAGACCGGGTCGCCGATGTTGACGCGGGGCTCCGGGGCGCGCATCCGGCGGAAGGTGATCGACCGCATGATCGCGTACAGGTAGAGGGAGCCGAGGCGCTGGTCGGACTTCGGGAAGCGTTCCCGCACCAGCTTCTTGATCTTCCGGCTGATCAGGATCGAGTCGATCACCACGCCGAGGGCGAGCGCGCCCCACAGGATGTTGGAGAGCAGCCGGACGATCGGCGGCATCGCCTGGTTGGAGCCGAGCAGCACGATCAGCGCCCCGCCGAAGAACCAGGTGCCCACCGTGCGCCGGGAGTCGACCACGTTGCGGGCCAGCAGCCGCTCCGGGCCCCGGTCGCGCGGGCCGCCCTCGCGGCGGAACTCGGCCGCGGACTCGGCGCGCAACTGCCGCCGCCGCTCCCGGGCCTCCTCCTTGCTCAGCGGCTTGGTCGGGCCGGCGGGCCGACGCCCGGCCACGGGCCGCTTCGGCGTCTCGCGGCCCTTGGCCGGGGTGTAGCCCCGGCGGGCGCGCGCGGACTCCTCGTCGGTCGTCACCGTGGTGACGGACTCCTCGACGAGGTCGGTGGACTTGCGGCGAAACAGCGACGGCACGCGGAAAGGGTAGCCAAACGCCCGCGCCCGGTGCACATCGCGGTGCACCGGGCGCGGGCGGACGTGAGCAGGATTACTGCGTGTCGCGTTACGGACGCTCGGTGTGGGCGCCCAGGTCGGCCAGCTTCGCCTCGAAGTCCTCGTAGCCGCGGTTGATCAGGTCGACGCCGTACACCCGGGAGGTGCCCTCGGCGGCGAGCGCGGCGATCAGGTGGCTGAACCCGGCGCGCAGGTCCGGGATGACCAGGTCGGCGGCGTGCAGCTTGCTCGGGCCGGCGATCACGGCGGAGTGCTTGAAGTTGCGCCGGCCGAAGCGGCACGGGGTGCCGCCGAGGCAGTCGCGGTAGACCTGGATGTTCGCGCCCATGGTGTTGAGCGCCTCGGTGTAGCCGAGCCGCTGCTCGTAGACCGTCTCGTGGACGATCGACAGGCCCCGGGCCTGGGTCAGCGCCACGACGAGGGGCTGCTGCCAGTCGGTCATGAAGCCCGGGTGTACGCCGGTCTCCAGCGCCACGGCGTTCAGCTCGCCGCCCGGGTGCCAGAACCGGATGCCGCCCTCCTGGCCCGGGTCGCCCAGCTTCGGCGGACGGGCGTCGGTCACCTCGTACTCGCCGCCGACGGAGCGGAAGATGTTGAGGAACGTCATCATGTCGGCCTGCTGCGCGCCGAGCACCTCGACGTGGCCGCGGGTGGCCAGCGCCGCCGCCGCCCAGCTCGCCGCCTCGATCCGGTCCGGGATCGGCCGGTGGGTGTAGCCGTGCAGCTTCGGCACGCCCTGGATCTCGATCACCCGGTCGGTGTGCACCTTGATGATCGCGCCCATCTTCTGCAGGATGCAGATCAGGTCGATGATCTCCGGCTCGACGGCGGCGTTGCGCAGCTCGGTGACGCCCTCGGCCATCACGGCGGTGAGCAGCACCTGCTCGGTCGCGCCGACGCTCGGGTACGGCAGCGCGAACTTGGTGCCGTGCAGCCCGTTGGGGGCCGACAGGTGCAGGCCCTCCGGGGTCTTGTCGACCGTGGCGCCGAACTCGCGCAGCGCCTGGAGGTGGAAGTCGATCGGGCGCGGCCCGATGTGGCAGCCACCCAGGTCGGGGATGAACGCGTGGCCGAGCCGGTGCAGCAGCGGCCCGCAGAACAGGATCGGGATGCGGCTGGAGCCGGCGTGCACGTTGATCTGGTCGGTGCTGGCGCTCTCGACGTTGGCCGGGTCGAAGACCAGCTCACCGTCCTCGGCGCCGTCGGTGACCTTGACCCCGTGCAGGCCGAGCAGCCCCCGGACCACCTCGACGTCGCGGATCCGCGGCACGTCGAACAGCCGGCTGGGGCTGTCGCCCAGCAGGGCGGCGACCATCGCCTTGGAAACCAGGTTCTTCGCGCCGCGCACGCGGATCCGCCCTTCCAGCGGAGTACCTCCGTGTACGACCAGGACGTCGTCGGTCAACGCAACCTCCAGCGCGTCGGTGCTGCCGTAGTTGATGGTGATGCGGGCGATATGGGGGTTACCCGTGATGCGGCCGGATGAAAACGGGCGCGTGTGTCGTCGCCCCGGCAGCATAGCCCTCGGTGACGAAAATGGAGACGGTCACCTCGGACCGGAGGGCACGAATCGGCGCTTCCGGTGCCATAAGGTGCCCATCCGGTCACGCAGGGTGGTCAGGCGCTCGCCGGGGGCGGGGTGTCCGCGCCGGGGAGGGCGAGCATCCGGTCCAACGCCACCCGGGCGTGGTGCGCGGTGTCGGCGTCCACGGTGATCTGGTTGACCACCCGGCCGGCCACCAGCTCCTCCAGCGCCCACACCAGGTGCGGCAGGTCGATCCGGTTCATCGTGGAGCAGTAGCAGACCGCCTTGTCCAGGAACATGATCTGCTTGTCCGGGTGGGCCAGCGCCAGCCGGCGCACCAGGTTCAGCTCGGTGCCGACCGCCCACGCCGAGCCGGCCGGGGCCGCCTCGATGGCCCGGATGATGTATTCCGTCGAGCCCACGTAGTCGGCGGCGGTGACCACCTCGTGCCGGCACTCGGGGTGCACCAGCACGTTGACCCCCGGCACCCGCGCCCGCACGTCCTCGACGCTGTCGAGGGTGAACCGGCCGTGCACCGAGCAGTGCCCGCGCCACAGGATCATCTTCGCGTCGCGCAGCTGCTCCGGGGTCAGCCCGCCGTTCGGCTTGTGCGGGTCGTACAGGACGCAGTCGTCCAGCGACAGCCCCAGCTCCAGCACGGCGGTGTTGCGGCCCAGGTGCTGGTCGGGCAGGAACAGCACCTTCGACCCCTGCTCGAACGCCCAGTCCAGCGCCCGCTTCGCGTTCGACGAGGTGCACACCACGCCGCCGTTGCGGCCGACGAAGCCCTTGATGTCCGCCGACGAGTTCATGTACGTCACCGGGACCGTCTGCGCCGCGACGCCCAGCTCGGTCAGCGCGTCCCAGGCGGACTCGACCTGCGTCAGCACCGCCATGTCCGCCATCGAGCAGCCGGCGGCCAGGTCGGGCAGGACCACCCGCTGCCGCTCGGAGGTGAGGATGTCGGCGCTCTCGGCCATGAAGTGCACGCCGCAGAAGACGATGTATTCCGCGTCCGGCCGGGCCGCCGCCTCGCGGGCCAGCTTGAACGAGTCACCGGTCACGTCGGCGAACTGGATCACCTCGTCGCGCTGGTAGTGGTGCCCCAGCACGAAGACCTTGTCACCCAGCTTCGCCTTGGCCGCCGCGGCCCGCGCCACCAGGTCGGGGTCGCTGGGCGCCGGCAGGTCGCCCGGACACTCCACGCCACGCTCGGTGGCGGGGTCGCTGCCACGGCCGAGCAGCAGCAGGGCCGTCGCGGTGTTGGAGGGTTCCACCCAGGTCGAAGTCACGCCACTCATGGTTCCACAGCCGGGCGACAAGGCAGCCCGCGCCGGTGTGTGCTGCCACACTGCCCCGCGCCGATGTGGCCTGCCACACTGCTCGGCATGCGCGTGCTGCTCTGCCCCGACAAGTTCGCCGGAACGCTGCCCGCCCAGGAGGTCGCCGCCGCCGTGGCCGAGGGCTGGCGGGAGGTGGCCGACGGCGACGACCTGCTCATCCGCCCCCTCGCCGACGGCGGGCCCGGTTTCGTGGCCGTGCTCGCGGAGGCCCTCGGCGGGCGTCGGGTGCCGGTGCCGACCGTCGACCCGCTCGGTCGCCCCACCGACGGTGAGATCCTGGTCACCGACGACGGCACGGCGTACCTGGAGAGCGCCCAGGCGTGCGGCCTGCACCTGCTCGCCGCCGCCGAGCGTGACCCGAAGGCCACCACCTCGTACGGGCTGGGGGCGCTGGTCACCGCCGCCGTGGAGCACGGGGCCCGCACGGTGGTGATCGGGCTGGGCGGCTCCGGCACCAACGACGGCGGGGCCGGGCTGCTCACCGCGCTGGGCGTCACGCCGCTCGACGAGGCCGGCCGGGCCCTGCCGTACGGCGGGGCGGCGCTGGCCGCGGTCGCCGGGCTCGACGGCGCGCCCCGGCTGCGCGGCGTCACCCTCGTCGCCGCCACCGACGTCGACAACCCCCTGCTCGGGCTGCACGGGGCGAGCAACGTCTACGGCCCGCAGAAGGGCGCGACCCGCGAAGACGTGCTGCTGCTCGACGCCGCGCTGGAGCGCTTCGCCGGCGTACTCGAAAAGGACCTGCCGGGGTGCCCGCCCGGCCTCGGCGCCCTGCCCGGCGGGGGAGCGGCCGGCGGCCTCGGCGCGGCGATCCTCGCCCTCGGCGGCCGGTGCGCCTCCGGCATCGGCCTGGTCACCGAGGCCATCGGCCTGCCGGCCGCGCTCGACGCCGCCGACCTGGTGATCACCGGGGAGGGCTCCTTCGACCACCAGTCGCTGCGCGGCAAGGTCGTGGCCGGGGTGGCCGGGGCCGCCCGGGACCGGGGCGTGCCCTGCGTGGTGCTGGCGGGGCAGGTGAGCACCGGGCGACGCGAGGCCGCCTCGGCGGGCGTCACCGACGCGTACAGCCTGGTGGAGCACTTCGGCGGCGAGGAGCGCGGCGGGCTCGACGCGGCGCTGAGCCGCCCGGCGGAGGGGCTGCGCCAGCTCGGCGCCCGGCTGGCCCGCCAGTGGAGCCGCTGAGCGTCCGCAGCCTGGCCGCCGCGCGGGCCCGGCCCGCCGTGACCCGGGCCCGGCCTGGGGCCCCGGTCACGTCGACCGGGTGGTCCCGGCCGGGGCGGCGTACCATCGGATCTGCGAACACATCGGGAATCACTGGGCGACGGACGACGTTGGCCAGTGCGTCCAGACCCAGACCGCGCAGGGAGATTTCCACGTGACCACGCCAGCGCAGACCGAGTCGACCGAGGCCAAGGCCCCTACTTCCGTCGTCCTCACCGACGTCGCGGCGCAGAAGGTCAAGGCCCTGATCGAGCAGGAGGGCCGCGACGACCTGCGGCTCCGGGTGGCGGTGCAGCCGGGCGGCTGCTCCGGCCTGCGGTACCAGCTCTTCTTCGACGAGCGTTCGCTCGACGGTGACGTCGTCACCGACTACGACGGGGTCGAGGTCGTCGTCGACCGGATGAGCGCCCCCTACCTGGCCGGCGCCACGATCGACTTCGCCGACCGGATCGACGCCCAGGGCTTCACGATCGACAACCCGAACGCGGGCAACTCCTGCGCCTGCGGCGACTCGTTCAGCTGAGTCCCGACGTCGGCTGAGTTCGTCCGACCTCGAGTCCGTCCGACCTCAGCCGGTTCCCGGCCCGGCCACTCCGGCTGAGTCGCGCTCCGGCCGACACGGCGGGGCCACCCCCGATCCGAGGGTGGCCCCGCCGTCCGTCTTCCGGCCCGGTGTCTCTTCCTCCACCCGGCCCGGTGTCTCTTCCTCCGCCTGGCCCGGCGTCCCTTTTTCCGGCCGGCCCTACCGTCCGTGACTTCCCCGGCGGGCGTGACCGGTGCCTACCTGCGCCGCCTCGTGCGGGGTGACGGTGAGGTGAGCGGGACATGACCGCTTGCCGTCCGACCCGCGACCACGGCACCGGCCGGACCGGTAGGCTGACCCGCGCCGTGCTCCCGACCACGAGGGTTGACATGAAGATCGCCGTGACCGGCTCGATCGCGACCGACCACCTGATGAGCTTCCCCGGCCGGTTCGCCGACCAGCTCATCGCCGACCAGCTCGACAAGGTCTCGCTGTCCTTCCTGGTGGACGACCTGGTGCTGCGCCGCGGCGGGGTGGCCGCCAACATCGCCTTCGGCATGGGCCAGCTGGGCCTGCGGCCGATCCTGCTCGGCGCGGTCGGCGCGGACTTCGCCGACTACCGTTCCTGGCTGGAGCGCCACGGCGTCGACTGCGAGTCGGTGCACGTCAGCGAGGTGGCGCACACGGCCCGCTTCGTCTGCACCACCGACACCGACATGTGCCAGATCGCCTCCTTCTACGCCGGGGCGATGAGCGAGGCGCGCAACATCGAGCTGGCCCCCGTCGCGCAGCGGCTCGGCGGGCTCGACCTCGTCCTGGTCGGCGCCAACGACCCCGACGCGATGCTGCGGCACTCCGCCGAGTGCCGCGAGCGGGGGTACGCCTTCGTCGCCGACCCGTCGCAGCAGCTCGCCCGCATGGACGGCGCGGACGTGGTGGGGCTCATCGACGGCGCCGACTACCTCATGACCAACGAGTACGAGAAGTCGCTGCTGCAGAGCAAGGCCGGCCTGAGCGACGCGCAGCTGCTGGACCGGGTGAAGATCCGGGTGACCACGCTGGGCAGCAACGGGGTGGAGATCGCGGGCCGGGACTTCGACACCATCCACGTGCCGATCGCGCGCGAGGCCCAGGCCGTCGACCCGACGGGTGTCGGCGACGGCTTCCGGGCAGGCTTCTTCGCCGCCCTCTCCTGGGGGCTGGGCCTGGAGCGCGCCGCCCAGGTTGGCTCCCTGCTGGCCACGCTGGTGCTGGAGACGGTCGGCACCCAGGAGTACGAGGTGCGCCCCGACGTCTTCGTCAAGCGCCTGGCGGAGTCCTACGGCGACCAGGCCGCCGACGACATCCGTCCCCACCTCCTCCCGTAATCCTCATCCCACCCCGCCTCGACGCGGTGATCAAGAGATTTGCGTCAAAGTTGATCTCTGCTTTGACGCAAATCTCTTGATCACGGGAACGTCGGGCGGTGCGGTGCGGTGCGGTGCGGGGCGGCGGGGCTGGCGCGGGGCGGGTGATGATCGTCTGCGGTTTGGTGAGACGACACGCCGGTGCGATTGTCCGAAAGCAGCAGACGATCAAGAAGCCGTCAGCTGGCCCGCCGGCCTGCCGAGCACCGCGAGGCCCTGAGCTGCGAGCAGCGGCCGGGTCAACCGACGCGGCGTACGTCGTAGCCCGGCCCCTCCTCGTGGGCGGCGACGAACTCCTGGCCGCGCATCCGGCACCACGCCGGGATGTCCACGGCCGCCGCCGGGTCGTCGGCGAGCACCCGCAGCACCGCGCCGACCGGCAGCTCCGGCAGCCGCCGGGCCAGCTTGATCACCGGCAGCGGGCAGCGCTGCCCCCGGCAGTCCAGCACCTCGACCGGAGCGGCAGCGGCCCCCTCCGGCGGAGCAGTTCCCCCGACCGGCCCGCTCACAGCCCCACCACCCCCGCCTCGGCGCGCAGCTCCGCGACGATCCCGGGCAGCTCGGCGAGGAACCGCTCCACGTCGGCGACCGTCGTCTCCCGGTGCAGCGAGACCCGCACGTTGCCGTGCGACAGCACCCCCATCGCCTCCAGCACGTGCGACGGGCGCAGCGTCGACGACGTGCACGACGAGCCGGAGGAGACCGCGAAGCCGCGCCGGTCCAGCGCGTGCAGCAGCGCCTCCCCGTCGACGTACAGGCAGGAGAACGTGACCAGGTGCGGCAGCCGGTCCACCGGGTCGCCGACCACCTCGACGTCGGGCACCTCCGCCGCCACCCGCGCCCGGATCCGGTCCACCAGCGGCGCCAGCCGGGTCGCCTCGGCCGCCGCGTCGGCCGCCGCCGCGCGCAGGCTCGCCGCCGCCGCCACGACCGCCGGCAGGTTCACCACCCCGGGGGTACGCCCCGACTCCCGCTCGTCCGCCGGCCACGGCGACTCCCAGCGGGTGCCCTTGCGCACCACCAGCAGCCCGACGCCGGGCGGCCCGCCCCACTTGTGCGCGCTGGCGGTCAGCACCGACCAGCCCGCCGGCACCGGCACCCGGCCCACGAGCTGCGCCGCGTCGACGTACAGCGGCACCCCGGCGGCGGCGCACGCGGCGGCGGCCGGAGCGACCGGCTGCACCGTGCCCACCTCGTGGCTGGCCCCGATCAGCGCCGCGAGGGCCACCCCCGGCGCGCGGACCGCGTCGGCGAAGGCGTCGAGGTCGAGCCGGCCGAGCCGGTCCACCGGCACCGACACGGCGCTCCCGCCGCCGGCCACGTGCCGCTGCGCGGCGTGCAGCACCGCCGAGTGCTCGATCGCGGAGTGCACCAGCGTCGCGCCCACCCGCCGCCGCCCGGCCAGGCCACCGAGCACCGCCGAGTGCGCCGCCGCCGTACCGCTGGGGGTGAAGGACAGCTCGTCGGCGCGGACGCCGAGCGTCGCCGCGGCCGCCTCCCGGGCGGCGTCGAGAAGCTGGCGGGCCCGGCGGGCCTGGCCGTAGAGCCGGGCCGGGTCGGCCCAGCCGTCGTCGAGGGCGGCCAGCAGCGCCTGCCGGGCGACCGGGTGCGGCGGGGCGGCGGTGGCCGCGTCCAGGTAGACCGGGGATGCGCTCACGGCCCGACGCTATCGCGCCGGCACGCCGACGATCCCCCCGAAGGGGGCGTACGGCCACCCCAACACGGCTCTGCCCGTCATGGTCGAGTAATCTGCGACCGTCGGTGACGCCTTTGCCGCTGGTACGGGGACAACCAACCGCCACGGCGCGCTAGGGAGGCAGGACCAGGTGGTCGCAAGGAGTTCGGAGGTACGGCCCCCGGCCGTACGGCACAGCGCTTCTCCGGGAGCCGGTGGACGCCGGCGGCGTGGTGCTGGTCGGCTCGCCGGGCTCGGCCTCGGCGGCGCGGCGCTGCTGGTCTCGCTCACGGGCTGCGACGTCGGCAAGACGTTCGGCGGCTTCGGCTGGCCCCAGGGCGGGATCACGCCCGAGTCGCACCGCATGTACGACCTGTGGATCGCGTCCTGCATCGCGGCGCTCGCGGTCGGCGTGTTCGTCTGGGGCCTGATCTTCTGGTGCGTCGTGCGCTACCGCAAGCGGGGCAACGAGCTGCCGGTGCAGACCCGCTACAACCTGCCGATGGAGTTCCTCTACACGATCGCCCCGATCCTGATCGTGTCGGTGCTCTTCTACTACACGGCGGTCGTGCAGACCGACGTGGTGCGCACGACGAAGAACCCGGACGTCACGGTCGAGGTCGTCGCCTTCAAGTGGAACTGGCAGTTCAACTACCGCGACGGCCAGGGCAAGGACGCCAACACGGTGGCGTCGACGCTCGGCACCAGCGAGGTCATCCCGATCCTGGTCCTGCCGACCGGCCGGTCCATCCGGTTCGAGGAGACCAGCAAGGACGTCGTGCACTCCTTCTGGGTGCCGGAGATGCTGTTCAAGCGGGACGTCATGCCCGGCAACATCCGCAACGTCTTCGAGGTCTCCAGCCTCGACGCCGAGGGCGCCTACGTGGGCCGCTGCGCCGAGCTGTGCGGCAGCTACCACGCCTTCATGAACTTCGAGCTGCGCGTGGTCTCCCCGCAGCAGTACGACCAGTTCCTGGCCGCCAAGCGCGACGGCAAGTCGACGCAGGAGGCGCTCACCGCCATCGGCGAGGACCCGTACGCCACCACGACCAAGCCGTTCGACACGCGGCGCAACACGGCCAACTTCAACCCCGACGACGTCGCGGCCGGCGCGGGAAGCTGAGGGAGCGGGCATGAAGACCGAGTGGCGTATCTTCCTGATCATCGCCGGGTTCCTCTTCGGCGCGACGATCCTCTACGGCGCCTGGACGTACGGCGACTCCGGCGGCCAGGTCGAGTGGGTCGGCACTGTGGCGCTGCTGCTGTCGTTCCTGCTCTGCTCGATGTGCGGTGGCTTCTTCTGGTTCGTCTCCCGCCGGATCGACCTGCGGCCGGAGGACCGGCCGGACGGCGAGATCGCCGACGGCGCGGGCGAGATCGGCTTCTTCAGCCCGGGCAGCTACTGGCCGTTCGGGCTGGCGCTGGCCGCCGCGATCGCCGGGCTGGGCCTGGTCTTCTGGCAGTTCTGGCTGCTGGGCCTGGGCCTGGTGACGGTCGTCTTCGCCGCCTGCGGCCTGCTCTTCGAGTACTACAGCGGCACCCGGCGCACCGCCGAGCACTGAGCCACCCGCCGGCTTACGGAAGAAGCCCGCGCCCCCGGTGAGGGGACGCGGGCTTCTCCGCGTCGGGGACCGACGGGGGCGAGAGACCACCGCGCCGGCGTGGCCGCGCTGGGCTTGGCTGGGCGTGGGAGCGGCCTTGCATGGCCGGCCCTGGCCGGCCCCTGAGCTGGCCTGCGCTGGGCTGGGCCGATGATCGACTTCATGTCGGCGACATGGCGGTATCAGTGGGGCCCGGTTACCGCAATGTCGCCGACATGCAGGCGGGCCGTTCCTCGGCCGGCCCGGCCAGCCGGGCATGTCGGCCAGACCGGCTCAGGCCGCGCGGCGGCGGGAGGCGCGGCGGGAGGCGTGGGCGGCGCCGGTGGCGAGCCGGGTCGCCGGGAACGTGAACGTGGCGATCAGCAGCGCCGCGCCGCAGCCGGTGCAGGCCAGCTCGGGGCAGTCGGGGCCGTGGCCGTCGGCGCACGGCGGGGCCTCGAACAGCCGCACGCCCTCGCAGGTGTCGCAGTAGAGCTCGCGGTCCGACACGGGCGTCTCCTCTCCTGGCCGGGGCATGAGAATCACTCGGCTGTAGTTTCCCACGGGAGTCCGACAATTCCCGCCAGGGGCGGACCGGACGGCGTTCGCGCCGGCGAGCGTCGAGTTCGCACTGGCGAGCGGGTTCGCGCCAGCGGGCGGCAGGTTCGCGCCGGCGGGCGGCGGGTTCGCATTGGCGAGCGGGTTCGCGTCGGCGGACGCGCCGACCGCTGCCGGCTCACCCTCGGGTCCTGGCGAGTCCGCGTCAGCGGTGCACCTTGTCGATCAGCCCGCGCTCGGCGGCGAGTCCGCGCCGACGGATCGGGCGAAGCGTCGGTGGAGCGGGCGGAGGCGTCCGCTCAGGCGGAGCGGGCCACCTCGACCCAGCGGTCGAGCACGGCCGCGGCGGCACCGGAGTCGATCGCCTCGGCGGCGCGGGCCATCCCGGCGCGCAGCGCCTCGGTCAGGTCGCCGCCCAGCGGCCCCTGGGTGGCCAGCGCGGCGGCGGCGTTGACCAGCACCGCGTCGCGGACCGGGCCCGCCTCGCCGGCCAGCAGCCGACGGGCCACCCCGGCGTTGTACGCCGCGTCACCGCCCCGCAGGTCGGCGAGGGTCACCCGGGGCACCCCGAGGTCCGTCGCGTCGAGCAGCGCCTCCCTGACGGTGCCGCCCTGGGCCGCCCAGACCCGGGTGGGCGCGGCGGTAGTGAACTCGTCGAGGCCGTCCTCGCCGCGCAGCACCAGCACCGAGTCGCCCCGGGCGGCGAAGACGGCGGCCATCACCGGGGCCATCCGCGGGTCGAAGCAGCCGACCGCGCCGGCCCGGGGCCGGGCCGGATTGGTCAGTGGGCCGAGGAAGTTGAAGAACGTCGGGACGCCCAGCTCGCGCCGGACGGGGCCGGCGTGCCGCATGCCCGGGTGGAACCGGCCGGCGAAGCAGAAGCCGATGCCGACCTCGGTCACGCAGCGGGCCACGCCCTCCGGGGTCAGGTCCAGCGGTACGCCCAGGAACTCCAGCAGGTCGGCGGTGCCGCAGGACGACGACGCGGCGCGGTTGCCGTGCTTGACCACGCGCACGCCCGCGCCGGCCACCACGAGGGCGGCCATGGTGGAGATGTTCACGGTGTGGGCGAGGTCACCGCCGGTGCCGACCACGTCGAGCGCGGACGACCGCAGCTCCTCCGGCAGCTCGACCGGGACCGCCTCGCCGAGCATCGCCTCGACCAGCCCGGCGACCTCGGCCGGGGTCTCGCCCTTGGCCCGCAGCGCGACGGCGAAGCCGGCGATCTGGGCCGGTGCCGCCGAGCCGGACATGATCTCGCCCATCGCCCAGGCGGTGTCGGCGGTGGAGAGCTCCTCCCCGCGCAGCAGCGCGCCGAGCAGGTGCGGCCAGTTCCGTTCGCCCATGGCGGGCCTCCCGAGCGGGCGTGGGGTGCGGAGGGACGGGTGCCGAGCGGTGCGGGCCGGCACGACGGACCGGGCGACGCCGGTGGCGCGCGGGCCGGAGTCGGCTCAGGCCGGGTGGTGGCTCGGGCCGGGACGGTGGGCTCAGGCGGGGGCGTGGCTGCGCAGCAGCTCGGCCACGGTGGCGCCGGTGGTCACCGGGTCGAGCGGGTGCACGAGGGTGGCGTCGACCTCGGCGTACGCGGCCAGCCAGCGGTCGGCGGCGCGGGCGATCACCAGGCAGGTCGGGGGAGCGTCGTCCCGGTCGTCCTTGATCTGCCGGGCGATGCCGAGGCCGCCGCCGGGGCTCGCCTCGCCGTCGAGCAGCATCAGGTCGATCTCGTACTCGTCGACCAGCCGCACGCACCCGGCGTAGTCGGACGCATCGACGAACTCGACGCGCAGCCCGGGGGCCGGGCGGGTGCCGACGGCCAGCCGCATCCGGTCGCGGACCTGCGGGTCGTCGCTGTAGAGCAGGACGGTGCAAAGACGATCGCTCATCGCTGGCTGACTCCCCACCTCGTAGCTGCCGAGCATCGTACCCGCCGCCGCCGGCCGGTCGATGTCCCGCCCGGGCGGGCCGGTGGTCGTACCGGAATCCGCTGGTCAGGCCGGGGACTGCGCGGCCTGGTCGGCGCGCTCGCGGGCCTCCTGGCGGTCCAGCTCGCGGTCGAGCCGGCGGGCCTCCCGCTCCGACTGGCGCACCCACTGCACCACCAGGACCGCGAGCATCGTCACGCTGACGAACTCGCCGCCGGCCCACAGGATGCCCCCGGCGACCACCTGGTCGGCGGCGGGGTCGGACCAGGTGAGGCCGAGCGACGGGTACCAGTCGCCGCCGAACAGCGTGGTGCTCTGCATGATCGTGAGCCCGAGCACGGTGTGGAACGGCACCGACAGCACCATCAGCAGCGCCCGGGCCGGGTACGGCCAGCGCCCCGGCAGCGGGTCGAGCCCGAGCAACGGCCAGAAGAACACGCAGCCGGTCATGATGAAGTGCGCGTGCACCAGTTCGTGCGCCCAGGCGTGTTCGAGGGTGTAGCGGTAGAGGTCGCTGAAGTAGAGCGCGAACGGGTTCACCACGAAGATGGCGAACGCCACCAGCGGGAAGGTGTAGACCCGGGCGACGCGGCTGTGCACGATCGCCAGCAGCCGCTTGCGCGGCCGGACCGGCAGGGTGCGCAGCGCGAGGGTGACCGGCGCGCCGAGGGCCAGGAAGATGGGGGAGACCATCGACAGCACCATGTGCTGCACCATGTGCACCGACAGCAGCGCGGTGTCGTACGCGTGCAGGCCGCTGACGGTGACCGCCGCGATGCCGCCGAGGCCGGGGCCGAGGAAGAAGACGGTACGCGCGACCGGCCAGCGGTCCCCGCGCAGCCGCAGCCGGTACACCCCGTAGAGGTAGAGGCCGGCGGCGAGCACCAGCCCGAGGGCCAGCCAGCTGTCCAGCCGGGTCTCGGTGAACACGCGGGCCACGGTGAACGGCGGCGGCAGCGGGTCCCCGCCGGCCGCGAGCGCTCCGGGCGCGGCGACCGCCGAGGTGGCGGCGAAGATCGGATCGACGTGCTGCACGCGTTTCAGGCTAGGCCAGGCGATTCGGACCGCCACGATCGGGCCACCGACGCCACGGGTTTGGCCCCCCGCTGATCGCCGGCCGTGGTCAGGGGCAATAATGACCGCGTGACTGCGGCCCCAGCCATTGACAAGAGCCGGATCCACTCCCTGACGCGGCCCAACATGGTCAGCGTCGGGACGATCGTGTGGCTCTCCAGCGAACTCATGTTCTTCGCGGCGCTGTTCGCGATGTACTTCTCCATCCGCGCGGCGGCGCCGGAGCAGTGGGCGAAGCACACCGAGCACCTCAACATCCCGTACGCGACCACCTTCACGGTGATCCTGGTGTTGTCCTCGGTGACCTGCCAGCTCGGGGTGTTCGCCGCCGAGAAGGGTGACGTCCACGCCCTGCGGCGCTGGTTCACGATCACCTTCGTGATGGGTCTGATCTTCGTGCTCGGTCAGCTGAACGAGTACGTGACCCTGGTCCACGAGGGCGTGAAGATCAACGCGGACGGGTACGGGTCGATGTTCTACCTGACCACCGGCTTCCACGGCCTGCACGTGACCGGCGGTCTGGTCGCCTTCATCATCTTCATGGTCCGCACGACCATGGGCCGGTTCACCCCGGCGCAGGCCACGTCGGCGATCGTCGTGTCGTACTACTGGCACTTCGTCGACGTCGTGTGGATCGGCCTCTACGCCATGATCTACTGGCTTCAGTGATCTTGGCGCGTCACGAACCGCGCCGCTGCCCCGTCCTCTGAGACAAGGTCCCACCGGTTAAGGACACAGGTCATGACTTCTGACAACGACCGCCGACGCGGTCTGCTCGCGCGGTTGCGCGGCGAGCGGTCCGCAGCGCGCAGCAGGGGCCGCCGCCGGCTGGGTGCCGCGGTCCGCCTGATCGCCGCGCTCACGCTGGCCGGCGGCGCCTACACCGTCTTCGCCCCCGGAGTGCAGGCGCAGGAAAACCCGCCGCTCACCGGCGCCGCCGCCGAGGGCAAGGCGCTGTTCGACGTGAGCTGCGTGACCTGCCACGGCCGTAACGCGCAGGGTGTCGATGGTCGTGGCCCGAGCCTGATCGGGGTCGGCTCGGCCTCCGTCGAGTTCCAGGTGAGCTCCGGTCGGATGCCGATGGCCCGGCAGGAGGCGCAGGCCATGCGCAAGCCGCCGGTCTTCACCGACGAGCAGGTCCGCCAGCTCGGCCAGTACGTCCAGGAGCTCGGCGGGGGTCCGCAGGTCCCCGAGGGCGACCTGCGCGAGGGCGCCAACCTGGCCACCGGCGGCGAGCTGTTCCGGATCAACTGCTCCCAGTGCCACGCCTTCGGCGGTGGCGGTGGCGCGCTGTCCTCCGGCAAGTACGCGCCGAGCCTGCGTCCGGCCAGCGACCGGCAGATCTACGCCGCGATGCTCAGCGGCCCGCAGAACATGCCGGTGTTCGGGGACAACCAGATCACCCCGGAGCAGAAGGCGGACATCATCGCCTACATCCAGGACACCCTGAAGCACGACCAGGACCAGGGTGGCTTCAACCTCGGCCGGTACGGGCCGTCCACCGAGGGACTGGCGATCTTCCTGATCGGCATCGTCGCGCTCGTCTTCGCCAGCCTGTGGATCGCGGGCAAGTCGTGACCGAGCGGATCATTCGATTCAGCGCTGCGGTGCCGCGGTCCGGCACCGCCCGTAGCGAGGTGACGGCATGAGCACCAAGACCGAGCACCAGGCCCACCAGGGCCCGGAGCCGCTCGACGTCCACGACCCGCGGCTGAGCCGGTTCGACATCGTCCGGGAAGGCGCGCGCCGGGACGACATCGAGATCGTCCACTACGAGGAGCAGGTCGTCCCGGGCAGCAAGGCCGAGCGCCGGCTGACCCGCACGGTCGCCTCGATGTTCCTGCTGACCGGCCTGGCCGCCACCGCCTTCCTGGTCGTCTACATCTGGTGGCCGTGGGAGTACGAGCCGGGCACCGGCGGGGACAAGTACTACACCCCGCTGCTCGGCCTCACCCTCGGCGTCGCCCTGCTGGGCATCGGCTTCGGCATCCTGACCTGGGGCAAGAAGCTGCTGCCCAAGGAGGTTTCGATCCAGGACCGCCACGAGAACGACCCGAACGTGGCGGAGAGCCGCAAGATCACCGGTGAGACGATGCTCTACCTCGCCGACGAGATGGGCGTGAAGCGTCGCCCGCTGCTGGGCATCTCGCTGCTGGCCGGCCTCGCGCCCGTCGGCGCGGTCGCGGCGGCCCCGCTGGTCGGCGGCCTGATCTCCAACCCGCACAAGAACAACCAGATGTTCACCACCGGCTTCGCGCCGGCCGACGGCCGCAAGATCCGGCTGGTCCGCGAGGACGGCCGGCCGATCCGTCCGGCCGACATCAGCGCCGGCGGCCAGCTCACCGTCTTCCCCGGCATCGAGCACGGGGTGAGCAACAAGCACGCCGACTCCCCGACGCTGCTGATCCACCTGCGGGAGTCCGACGCCCAGGTGTCCCGCGAGGCCAACCAGCGGGTCGGCCACGGGAACTACATGTGGGGCAACTACGCGGCGTTCTCCAAGATCTGCACGCACGCGGGCTGCCCGGCGAGCCTGTACGAGCAGCAGACCAACCGGCTGCTCTGCCCGTGCCACCAGTCGCAGTTCCTGATCACCGACAACGCCCGGCCGGTCTTCGGCCCCGCGAGCCGGCGGCTGCCGCAGCTGCCGATCGAGGTGGACGACGAGGGCTTCTTCGTGGCGCGGTCGGACTACACCGAGACCGTCGGGCCTGACTTCTGGGAGCGGCCGTGAAGCGTCGTAAGTTGGACATGGCGTCCGTTCCGGGCAAGGCCGCGGTGGGGGTGGACGATCGCTTCGGGGTCTCGACGCCGCTGCGCAAGCTGCTGAACAAGGTCTTCCCCGACCACTGGTCGTTCCTGCTCGGCGAGATCGCGCTGTTCTCGTTCGTCGTGCTGCTGCTGACCGGCGTCTTCCTGACGTTCTTCTACGAGCCGGCGATGACCGAGGTGGTCTACAACGGCAGCTACGCCCCGCTGCGGGGCACGCCGATGTCGGCCGCGTACGCCTCCAGCCTGGACATCTCGTTCGACGTCCGCGGCGGCCTGATCATGCGGCAGATGCACCACTGGTCGGCGCTGCTGTTCATGGCCGCGATCGTCGTGCACATGCTGCGGGTCTTCTTCACCGGCGCGTTCCGCAAGCCGCGTGAGACCAACTGGATCATCGGCTCGCTGCTGTTCTGGGTCGGCTTCCTGGCCGGCTTCACCGGCTACTCGCTGCCGGACGACGGCCTCTCCGGCACCGGCCTGCGGATCGCCTCCGGCATCATGCTGTCGATCCCGGTGATCGGCTCCTGGGTCACCTCGTCGATCTTCGGCGGGGAGTTCCCGGGCGAGATCATCATCAGCCGGTTCTTCATCGCCCACGTGCTGCTCATCCCGGGCCTGCTGGTGGCGCTGATCAGCGCCCACCTCGGCCTGGTCTTCAAGCAGAAGCACACCCAGTGGCCCGGCCCCGGCCGGACCAACGACAACGTGGTCGGCGAGCGGATGTTCCCGCGCTACGCGCTCAAGCAGGGCGGCTTCTTCATGGTCGTCTTCGGCGTGATCGCGCTGATGGGCGGCCTGTTCCAGATCAACCCGATCTGGTATTTCGGCCCGTACGAGGCGTGGGTGGTCTCGGCCGCCAGCCAGCCCGACTGGTACGTCATGTTCCTCGACGGCTCGACCCGCCTCATGCCCGCGTGGGAGATCAACATCCCGATCGGCGACGGGTACGTCATCCCGCCGCTGTTCTGGCCCACCGTCGTGCTGCCGGGCGTCCTGGTCGGCCTCTCCACGCTCTACCCGTTCGTGGAGGCCCGCCGGCTCAAGGACTACCGCAGCCACAACCTGCTCCAGCGCCCCCGCGACGTCCCCGAGCGGACCGCGATCGGCGCGATGGCGGTGGCGTTCTACATCGTGCTGACCCTCTCCGGCGGCAACGACGTGATCGCGGACAAGTTCCACATCAGCCTCAACGCGATGACCTGGGCGGGCCGGATCGGCCTGCTGGTGATCCCGCCGCTGGCGTACTACGTGACCTACCGGATCTGCCTCGGCCTCCAGCAGCACGACCGGGAGGTGCTGGCCCACGGCGTGGAGACCGGCATCATCCGCCGGCTGCCGGACGGCCGGTTCGAGGAGGTCCACCAGCCGCTGGCCGCCGGTGGCCACGACGGCCACGCGGAGCTGGAGTACGCCGGCTGGGTGGTGCCCAAGAAGATGAACCGGCTCGGTGCCCTCGGGCCCGCCATCCGGGGCTTCTTCTACCCCATCGAGAAGCCGGCCGAGGCGCCGGTCTCGCCGGGGCACCCGCCGGTCGAGCCCCTGCCGGAGCGCAAGGAGATCAGCAGCGGGGAGCCCCGCCGCTGAGCCGCTGACCGCCCGCAAGCCGCACGTGGCGCCCGCCGAACCCTCGGCGGGCGCCACGTCCCGTTTCCGCCCCCGGGCGACCGCCGAGCGTCGCCGGCACCCCGGCGCCTCCCGCGAGGCGGCTGCGGATTCGCAGGGTTAATCCGGGTCAGCCGGGTATCCGTGCGGTCCAACGGAAAACGGGGAGGGAAACATGTTGGGTCTCAAGCGCCTCGGACTGCTCGCTGCCCTGGTGGTGGCGGGGCTGGCGCCCGCGGCGGCGGCGCAGGCCGCACAGCCGTCGACGCAGGACAGCCAGTATCTGCAGGCGCTGCACCAGGTGAACCTCGCGGAGATCGAGTCCGGGAACCTGGCGCAGCAGAAGGGCCAGAACCAGCAGGTCAAGGACCTGGGTGCCCAGTTCGTGACGGATCACACCCAGCTCGACCAGACGGTGCAGGACACCGCGCAGCAGCTCAACGTGAAGCTGCCGGGCGCCCCGACCGCCGACCAGCAGAAGGTCATCAACAAGCTGAAGAAGCTCAGCGGCGCCGAGTTCGACAAGGCGTGGGTGACCGCCGAGCTGGCGGGTCACGTCCAGGCCATCCAGGCCACCCAGACGGAGATCTCGCAGGGCACCGAGCAGTCGGTGGTCCAGCTGGCCCAGAACGCCCTGCCGGTGCTCCAGGCGCACTATGACGCGCTGGTGGCCCTGGCCCAGACCCTGGGTGTCCCGGTCCCGCAGACCAGCGCCAGCGGCACGCCCAGCCCGGGCGCGACCACCACGACGCCCGCTCCGGGCGGCAGCAGCGAGGCCCCGGCCCCGGGCGGCACCTTCGAGTCGCCGACCCCGGAGAACACCGAGACGCCGGCCCCGAGCGTGAGCTGACGTCGCGACACCCCAGGTGGTGGCCAGCCCTCCGGACCGGTGGGCTGGCCACCCCGTCGTGTCGTGTCGTGGGGTGGGTGGCGTGGCGGCGGCCGTGCCGTCGTCGGCGGGCTGTGCGAGACTCCGGCGACCCGCGACCGGTCGCAGCCGGCGGCGGGGTCAGTCCGTGCCGGCCAGCCCGATCGCGAACGCCTCCTCCAGGTCGTGCTGCGAGTAGGCCCGGAAGGCGATGTGCGACTCGGTGTTGATCACCCCGGGCACCTTGGAGATGCTGCCGGCGATGACCTGGGCGATCTGGTCGAACTCCCGCACCCGCACGATGGCGATCAGGTCGACGTGCCCGGCCACCGAGTAGACCTCGCTGACCCCGGGCAGGGCGGCCAGGTTCTCGGCCACCTCGGGGATCGAGTCGGTGGCGCAGTCGATCAGGACGATCGCGGTGATCACTGGTCTGCCCTTCGTCGCGCGTGCACGCCACGCCGGTGGTGGCGTCGATGACCATCGTAGGCCCGTCCGACGGGGCCCGGGTGGCGGTGGGGTGTGACCCGGCGGAAGCACCCGTGACGGCCACGCTCCGCGATTCGCGTGGAAGCACTCGTGGGTGCGGACTCATCTCACTCTGCGCAACCGCCTTCGGGCCCGACCGACGTCCCCCGCCCCCCTTTGCTCTGCACCCACGGACGCAACGCTGCGTGGAGCTGCGCGAATGCGTCATCACGAGGTGGGCGGGGGCAGTGACCCGATCGCTTTGGGTGACCGCTGCGTGGATGGGTGCAGAGCAAAGGGGGCGGAACGGCGGGTGGGGTCGGCGGGGCCGTCGATCGCGATCCGTCACGTACCGGGGTGGGCCGGGGCCGGGCCCGCCGCTCCCGCCACGAGGGGCTGGGGCGGGCTGCGGCGAGACTGCGGCAGGCTGCGATGGCCCCAGCGCTCAGCGGGGCTCCGCCGCGACGGTCAGGCCCCCGGCGACACGGACCACCCCGGTCAGGTGCTCCCCGACGGCCACCTCCGCGCCCGGCCAGAGCACCGAGCGGGTCACCTCGCCCCGCACGGTCGCCCCCGCGCCCACCACGGCCTCCCGGCAGCGGCCGGTGACCGTCGCGGTCGGGTCGACCAGGTTGCCGCCGCCCGCCGCGTGCAGGTTGGCCGCCAGGTAGTCGGCGGGTGTGCCGGTGTCGTAGAAGGTGCCGGCGTACGGCACGACGGTCAGCGCTCCGGCCGCCTCGGCCGGCCGCCACACCGCCCGGACCAGGTCGCCCGGCTCCTCCGCGAGGCCCCGCACCAGCCGCCACGGCAGCAGCGAGAAGCCGGTGAAGCGGTGGCCCGAGAAGGTGCCGGGGGCGGCCGGGTCGGCGGCGGGCTGGCCGAGCAGGCGTACGGTCTTGCCGTCCCAGCCGGCGAGCAGCGCGGCGATGTCCGGCCCCGGATCGGCGGCCGGGTCGGCGAGGTACGCGTCGGCGTTGCCGACCAGCACGCCCCGGCCGGCGATCCAGTCCCGCAGGTTGGCCACCCCACCGGCGGTGCCGAGCGGGGCGCCCGGCTCGACCGAGAGGTGGGCCCGGTCGCCGACGTGCGCGACGACCTGCTCGCCGAGGTAACAGGCGTTCACCGCCACCCGGGCCGGGCCGGCGAGCCCGAGCCCGGCGAGCCGGGCCAGCGCCCGGTCGAGCAGCGGCACGTTGCCCACCGGGCAGAGCGCCTTCGGCAGCCGTTCGGTGAGCGGGCGCAGCCGGGTCCCCTCGCCGGCGGCCAGCACCACCGCGCAGACCTCCGGCGCGTCGGCCGGGCCCACCGAGCGCCCCGGCCCGCCGCCGGCCGAGGCGGTCACGCCGACGGTCCGGGCGGCGCCTCACCGGCGCGCGGCCCGATGCCGTAGCGGCCCAGCAGGTTCGCCGTGGCGCGGCTCAGCCTCGGCAGGTCGTCCAGTGGATGCCAGGCGGCCTCGAAGACCTCGGCGCCGTCGACCGTCAGCTTCGTCGTCGACGCCGGGACCTCCGCCTCGAAGACGACGTCCACCCAACCCTTGGCGTGCACCACGGCGTTCGGCACCGCCGGGCGCAGCCGGTCGGGGGAGAGGCGCACCCCGGACTCCTCGAACAGCTCGCGGGCCGCGCCGACGACCGGATCCTCGCCGCGCTGCAGCAGCCCCGCCGGGAGCGTCCAACTGTGCCCCGGGGGCTGGCGCAGCAGCAGCAGACGACCGGCGCCGTCGGCCTCGGCGTCGCGCACCAGGGTGACCGCCCCCACGATGTACTTCGGTGTGGCGAGCCGGACCAGTCGGCGGCGCATCGACACGGGTAGCCGGTAGAACACCTGGTAGGCGAAGGCCCGTCCGGTGGCTCGGGAGCGGGGGATCATCGCCTTAGGCTAGTGGCCGACGCGGGGTGGGCCGGGCACCGGGGGCGGAAACGTCACTGGCGGTGGTCGACGAGGTCGATGAGCTGCAGGACCACCGCGTCCGGTTCGAGGGCCCGGTCGAAGACCGCCACCAGCAGGGTCTCCAGGTCGGGGTAGCCCAGCTCCTCCGACAGCCGCAGCAGCGGCAGGTCGTTGGCCAGCCCCCGGTCGTGCTTGCGCAGCGCCAGCCCGATCGTGGCCCGGCCGAGCCGGACCTTGTCGGCGATGGAGATGCCCGGCTCGGTGTGCTCGGCGAACCAGCGGTTGATCTGCATCTGGGCGTGCGGGGACTTGACGAAGCCGAGCCACTCCCGGCGGGGGCCGCGCGGGGCGACGTCCGCCTCGAAGCCGGACTCCGCGTCGGACTCGGTGAAGATCTCCACCACGTCGCCCTCCTCCAGCTCGGAGGAGAGCGGGGCGAGCCGGCCGTTGATCCGGGCCGCCAGGCAGCGGTCGCCCCGGTCGGGGCCCAGCTCGTACGCCACGTCGACCGGGGTGGCGCCTGCCGGCAGCACCACCTGCCGCCCCTCGACGACGACCTGGATCTGCGCCTCGGCCAGGTCGCAGCGCAGCGACTCCAGGAACTGCGCCGGGTCGGGCGCCTCCTGCTCCCAGTCGAGCACCCGGCGCAGCCAGTCGAGCTGCTCGGCCTGCCCGGCCGCCCCGGCGGGACGCGGGAAACGGAAGTCGGCGGCGATGCCGTACTCGGCGGCGCGGTGCATCTCCTCGGTGCGGATCAGCACCTCGACCGTGCGGTCCTTCGGCCCGCAGACGCTGGTGTGCAGGGAGCGGTAGAGGTTGTTCTTCGGGGAGGCGATGAAGTCCTTGAACCGGCCCGGCACGGGCCGCCAGAGGCCGTGCACCGCGCCGAGGGCGGCGTAACAGTCGGTCGCCGGCCCGTCCACGACGATCACGATCCGGGGCAGGTCGAACGGGACACTGTGCCCGCCGGCGACGGTGTCCTTCCAGATCGAGTAGAGGTGCCGGGGGCGGGGGGAGACCTGGGCGTCGACGCGGCTGCGGCGCAGCGCCACCTTCGCCTTGGCGACCACGTCGTCGAGGTACGCGGACCAGCCGGGCCGGTCGTGCACGAACCGCGCGATGCGGGCGTGCTCGTCGGGCTCCAGGTGCAGCAGCACCACGTCGTCCAGCTCGCGTTTGAGGGTCTGGATGCCGAGCCGGTCGCAGAGCGGGACGAGCACCTCCAGCGTCTTGCGGGCGATCCGCTCCCGCGACGCGGCCGAGCGGACCCCGAGGGTGCGCATGTTGTGCAGCCGGTCGGCCAGCTTGATGATCAGGACCCGGACGTCCTTGCCGGCCGCGACGATCATCTTGCGGGTGGTCTCCGCCTCCGCGGCCTTGCCGTAGAACGCCTTGTCGAACTTCGTCACCCCGTCGACCAGGTGGGCCACCTCGCCGCCGAAGTCCTCCGCTAGGGCCTGCAGCGTGTAGCGGGTGTCCTCCACCGTGTCGTGCAGCAGCGCGGCCACCAGCGTGGTGGCGTCCATGCCCAGCTCGGCGCAGATCTGGGCGACCGCGAGCGGGTGGGTGATGTACGGCTCGCCGCTCTTGCGGAACTGGCCGCGGTGCATGTTCTCCGCGATCGTGTACGCCCGGCGCAGCACCGACGCCTCCGTGCCGGGGTGGATGCCCCGGTGCGTGCGGATCAGGTGGGTGACCGGGTCTGTTTCGCCGGTCGGCCAGCTCAGCAGCGACCGCAGCCGCCGCGCCAGGGGCAGGTCGCCCGGCTGGGTCGGGAGCGCGCCCCCCAGGGCGGCGCCGTGTCCGGCGTCGACGTCCACGAGGGACACCTCCTCACCCCGGCCCCTCGGTCACCGGGCACGGCGACCGGGAGCAGGCCCACGAAACGGGCAGTACTGCACTTCCTTAACAGCCTAAGCGAGTCGAGGTCGTCCGATCGGTCACTTGGTCATGGGCGTTCGGTCGAGAGTTGGTGAGATGCGGCGCTCTCGATCTTGCTGAGCAGGTCACGGAAGCGGGCCGCCCCGGCGGCCGGGGACGCCCAGCCGGAGGACATCTCCACCAACCGGGTCTCGGGTCGCTCCAACCAGGACAGGATGCGCTCGGACTCCTCGGCGGAGGCCCGGGGCACCGGGCCGGGCCCGGGCGGCACCGTCTCGGCGGTCGCCCGGATCAACTCGATCGTCGGTCGCGGGTGGACACCGGGCGGGGAGACCCCGGCCCCGGCCAGCCGGCCGTGCCGGACCAGGGCCAGTTCCCAGCCGCCCCGGGCGGCCGGCCGGGCGGCGGCCAGCTCGGCGATCCCGGCCAGCGCGGTCAACCGTTGCATCCGGACGGTGGCCCGCAGCACCGCCGCGAGCCGGGACCGCACCACCGCCGCCTCCTCGTACCGCTGGTCGGCCGCCAGCGCCCCGATGCGGGCCAGCAGCGCGTGCACCACGGACCCCGGGTCGGTGGCGGTGGCCGCGCGGAACGGGTCGACGGCGCGGGCCGCGTACTCCCCCGGGGTGATCCGGTGCTCGCAGGGTGCCGGGCAGCGACCCAGCTCGGCCAGCGCGCACGCCGGGGTGACGGTGCGCAGCGACAACCGGTGGGTGCACTGGCGCAGCGGGAGCGCGTCGTGGAAGCCGGCGGCGGCCAGCTCCGCCGCCCGTTGCGAGCCGAACGGGCCGAGGTATGCCTCGTCGCCGGGGGCCAGCGACCGCACCACCGACAACCGGGGGTAGGGCCCGTCGGTGAGCTTGAGCCAGACCATCCGCTCGGGGAACTTCGACCGCCGGTTGTACGGCGGCGCGTGCGCGCCGATCAGCCGCAGCTCGCGCACCTCGGCCTCCAGCGAGTGGGCGCACTCGACCGCCTCCACCCGCTCGGCGGCGGCCAGCATCTCCGACATCCGGGCCCGCTTCTCGGCGGCCGTGAAGTAGCTGCGCACCCGGGTGGCGATGTCGCCGGAGGTGCCGACGTAGAGCGGCCGGTCGTCGGCGGCCCGGAAGATGTAGACCCCCGGCACCTTCGGCAGCCCGTCGGCGAGGTGGCGCTTGCGCCGCTGCGTCGGGGTGACCGCCCGGGCGAACTCGATCGCCTCCCCGACGGTGTCGACCCGGTGCCCGCCGAGGCGCGCGATGAGGCCGTGCAGCACGTCGACGGTGGCCTTCGCGTCGTCGAGCGCCCGGTGGGTGGGCCGGGTGGCCGTGCGGAAGTAGGCCGACAGGGTGCCCAGCTTGCGGTTGGGCACCTCGTCGCGGCTGAGCACCCGCCGGGCCAGCGCCGCCGTGTCCAGCACCCGGGGGTTGGGCCAGCGGTAGCCGTGCCGGGCGCAGGCGGCCTTGAGGAAACCGACGTCGTACGGCGCGTTGTGCGCGACCAGCACCGCGTCGGCGACGAACTCCAGGAAGCTCGGCAGCACCTGCTCGATCGGCGGCGCGGGAATCAGCATGGCCTGGGTGATGCCGGTCAGCACGGTGATGAACGGGGGGATCGGCACGCCCGGGTTGACCAGCGTGGCCAGCACGCCCAGCTCCTCGCCGCCGCGCACCTTCACCGCGCCGATCTCGGTGATGCCGCCGCCGTCCGGCGCGCCGCCGGTGGTCTCCAGGTCGACCACCACGAACGTCGTCGCGTACAGCGGCAGCGCCGGATCCACGCCGCCGCCCGCCGCCTGGCCCAGCCCGGCGAGCGCCTGCTGGACGTATTCCGCTCCGCCCACCCCGGGCACGGTAGACCCCGGGTCCGACACTCGCGCAACATCAGCCCCACGGGTCACCCCTGGGGCTAGGATGAGAGATCAGCTCACTCACCGGGCGGTGGGCCCGGTCGCGGTGGGAGACTTGCCACATGCCCCTCACCGAGCCGCACGACGACAACCTCCCGCAGGAGGAGTCGGTCGCCGCCGTGCGCCACCCCGGTGAGGACGCCCCGACCGCCGGGGCGGGCACCGTGCCCGAGCAGGAGCCAGAGCCGGAGTCCGAGCCGAGGCTGTCGGAGCCCGGGCCGGAGCCCGAGCTGGTGCGGTCGGAGTCCGGGCCGGAACCAGGGCCCGAGTCCGAGCCGGAGCCGACGCTGCCGGAGCCCGTGCGGCAGCGGATCGTCGCGCTCACCGCCGCCGTCCTGCCGGTCCTGCCCGGCGACGAGGTGCCCGTGCCGCTGCGCCGGGTGGCCAAGTTCGCGCCCAACCGGCGGGCCCGGCTGGGCGCGCCGATGATCGCCGCCCAGCTCACCGCCGATCCGCTGTTCCGGCAGCGGATCACCGCCCGGGTGCTCGCCGACTCCGGCGACCTCGGCGCCGCCGTGGTCGCCGGCACCGCCCCGGCCGCGGCCGACCCGGTCGAGGTCGCCGCGCTGGCCTACCTGGCCCGGCCCCGGGGCTGGCGGGAGCTGATCGACGCCAGCGGGGCGGCGGTGCGCGCCGAGGCGGACAAGGCCGTCGTCGACGAGCTGGTCCGCGAGGCCGAGCAGCGCGCCACCCGCGCCGAGCACGACCGGGCCGTGGCCCGGGTCGAGGCCGACAAGCTCCGCGACGAGCTGGCCCGGGTCCGCGACGAGCTCGGCCAGCTCCGCGAGGAGAACCGGCAGCTCGCCCGCACGCTGCGCGAGGCGCAGGCCCGGGAGCGCAGGGCGGCCGAGCTGCTGGCCACCGAGCGGGGCCGGGCCACCCGCGCCGCGACCGAGGCGGACGCCGAGCTGCGTCGCGCCCGGGCCCGGCTGGCCGAGGCCGAGGCGGCGGCCGGGGTGGCCCGCGCCAGTGCCAAGGAGGCCCGCTCCGTCGACGACGCGAAGCTCTGGCTGCTGCTGGAGACGATCGGGCAGGCCGCCGTCGGGTTGCGCCGCGAGCTGGCGCTCGACCCCGTCGACCGGCTCCCCGCCGACTTCGTGGCCGACGCCTTCGCCGACCAGCCCAACGCCACCCCGGCCGGCGCCGCCACCCGGGCCCGCGACACCGACGACCCGGCCCGGCTCGACCAGCTGCTCGCGCTGCCGAAGGCGCACCTGGTGGTGGACGGCTACAACGTGACGAAGCGGGGCTTCGGCGAGATGTCGCTGGAGCAGCAGCGCAAGCGGCTGATCACCGGGCTGGGCGGGATCGCGGCGCAGACCGGGGACGAGGTCACCGTGGTCTTCGACGGCGCCGAGCGGATGCACGGCCTGCCGCCGAGCCCGCGCGGCGTGCGGGTGCTCTTCTCCCGCAAGGGCGAGACCGCCGACGAGCTGATCCGCCGGCTGGTCCGCGCCGAGCCGCCCGGCCGTCCGGTCGTCGTGGTCTCCTCCGACCGCGAGGTCGCCGACGGGGTACGCCGGCACGGCGCGTACCCGCTCGGCGCCGACTCGCTGCTGCGCCGCCTCGCCCGGTCCTGACCGGCCACGCCGCGTAGCGCCCGCCCGCCGGGTCGGGGCTGGCCATGTCGGCGACATGGCGGGGTCGGGGACATGCCGATACCGCCCTGTCCCCGACATGACGACGTGACCACCCCGGTCGGCCCCGCCGCCGTCGGCAATAGGATGAGCGCTCACGGCGGGAGGAGCGACGGATGGGGCGCGCACGAGGCGAGCGCGGGGTGGCCCGGTGACGCCGCGCGGCTGGGCGGTGCTCACCCTCGCCGGGCTCACCGTCGCGCTGCTCGTCGCCGTCGCCCTGCTCGTGCCCTGGCACCGGCCGCCCGCCCCGCGCGCCGACCAGCTCGCCGCCCTGCGGGACCTCCCCGCCGAGCAGGTCGCCCGGGCCCGCGCCTTCCGCGGTGCGCTGCGCCCCGGCGGCTGGGCCGCCCTCGCCGTGGGCCTGCTGGTGGCCCTGGCCGTCGGCCTGACCCCGCTGGGCGGTCGCCTGGTGGAGCTGGTGGCCCGCCCGTTCGGCGGCCACTGGATCGCCCAGGCGGTGCTCGGCGGGCTCGCCGTGCTGCTCGTCGCCGACCTGCTCACCCTGCCGTTCGCCGCCTGGCGGCAGACGATCCTCACCCGCTACGGGCTGAGCACCCAGGGCTGGGCCGGCTGGGCGGCCGACCTGCTCAAGTCGTACGCCGTCAGCGCCGTGATCGGCGCGCTCGCCCTGCTCGGCTTCTACACCGTCGTCCGGCTCGCCCCGCGCTGGTGGTGGGCCCTCGGCGCGGCCGGCGCGGCCGGGCTGGTGGTGCTGTTGTCGTTCGTGCTGCCGGTGCTGGTGGAGCCGGTGTTCAACCGGTTCACCCCGATGGAGCAGGGCCCGCTGCGCACCGAGCTGACGGCCCTGGCGGCCCGCGACGGGGTGCCGGTGCGCGACGTGCTGGTCGCCGACGCGTCCCGGCGCACCCGCGCGGTCAACGCGTACGTCTCCGGGCTCGGGCCGACCCGCCGGGTCGTCGTCTACGACACGCTGCTGCGCGAGGCGACCCCGGCCGAGGTGACCAGCGTCGTCGCGCACGAGCTGGGACACGCCAAGGACCGCGACGTCTGGACGGGCACCCTCACCGGGGCGCTGGGCGCCGCGCTGGGCGTGGTCGTGCTCTACCTGCTCGGCTCCGCCGGCCCGCTGCTGCGCCTGGCCGGCGTCGACTCGATCGCCGAGCCGCGCGCGTTCCCGCTGCTGCTCGCGCTGGTCACGGTGGCGGGCCTGGTGACCGCCCCGGCCCAGGCGCTGGTGTCCCGCCGGGTCGAGGCGCGGGCCGACGCGCACGCCCTCGCCCTCACCGGCGACCCGGCCACCTTCGAGGCGATGCAGCGCCGCCTGGCCGGGGTGAACCTGGCCGACCCCGACCCGCCCCGCTGGGAATACCTCTACTCGGCGTCGCACCCGTCCACGGTCGAGCGGATGGCCGCCGCCCGCGCCTACGCCAGGGAGACCGGCCGATGAGCCGCACGCTGCTGATCACCAACGACTTCCCGCCCCGCCCGGGCGGCATCCAGTCCTTCGTGCACAACCTCGCCGTGCGCCAGCCCACCGGCTCCGTGGTGGTCTACGCCTCCAGTTGGCGGGGGGCGGAGAAGTTCGACGCCGACCAGCCGTTCGAGGTGGTGCGGGAGCGCACCAAGGTGCTGCTGCCCACCCCGCTGATCGCCCGCCGGGCTGCCCGGCTGGCCCGCCGGCACGACTGCGACACCGTCTGGTTCGGGGCGGCTGCCCCGCTCGGGCTGCTCGCCGCCGGGCTGCGCCGCCGCGCCGGGGTCCGCCGGGTGGTCGCCCTGACCCACGGGCACGAGGTGGGGTGGGCGGCGCTGCCCGGTGCCCGCACGGCGCTGCGCCGGATCGGCCGCGGCGCGGACGTGATCACCTACCTGGGGGAGTACACCCGGGTCCGGCTGGAGCGGGCGCTGCACGGCCTGACGGAGCTGCACCGGCTGGCCCCCGGGGTCGACGTCGACACGTACCATCCGTCGGTCGACGGCGAGCCGGTGCGGGCCCGGCTCGGTCTCGCGGACCGGCCGGTGGTGGTCTGCGTCTCCCGCCTGGTGCCGCGCAAGGGCCAGGACATGCTGATCCGGGCCCTGCCGGAGATCCGCCGCCGGGTGCCCGACGCGGCGCTGCTGGTCGTCGGCGGCGGGCCCTACCGGGGCGACCTGGAGAAGCTGGCCCGGCAGACCGGCGTCGAGCGGGACGTCGTCTTCACCGGCTCGGTGCCCGCGGCGGAGCTGCCGGCCCACTACGCGGCCGGCGACGTCTACGCGATGCCCTGCCGCACTCGCAACCGGGGCCTGGACGTCGAGGGGCTCGGCATCGTCTACCTGGAGGCGTCGGCCACGGGCCTGCCGGTGGTGGCCGGCGACTCCGGCGGCGCGCCGGACGCCGTCCGCGAGGGCGAGACGGGGTACGTGGTCCCCGGCCGCGACGTCGCCCAGCTCGCCGACCGGGTGGCCACGCTGCTCGCCGACCGGGACCTGGCCCGGCAGCTCGGCGCGGCGGGCCGGGCGTGGGTGGAGCGGGAGTGGCGCTGGGAGACCCAGGCCGCCCGGCTGGCCGCCCTCCTCGCCGGCTGACCCCGCCGCCTCAGCCGGCGGACAGGCGCTCCAGCAGGCGCGCGGCGGGCGCCGGCTTGCCGAAGTGCCAGCCCTGGGCGGCGTCGCAGCCGATGGCCCGCAGCCGGTCGGCCTGCCCCTCGGTCTCGACCCCCTCGGCCGTCACGGTCAGGTCCAGCGCGTGCGCCAGCGAGACCAGGGAGGCGAGGATCCGCTCGTCGGTGCGGCTCGCCGGGTCGTCCGCGGGGGCGCGCAGCCCCGCGACGAACTCCCCGGCCACCTTCAGCTCGGCCACCGGCAGGTCCCGCAGGTACGCCAGGTTGCAGTAGCCGGTGCCGAAGTCGTCGATGGCGATCCGCACGCCCATGTCGGCCAGCACCCGCAGGGCGCGCACCGGCTCCTCCACCGCGCTCATCATGGTGCTCTCGGTGACCTCCAGCTGGAGCCGCTCGGGCGGCAGGCCGGTGCGTTCGAGGACGTCGCGCACCTCCCGCACCAGCCCGGGGCGGTGCACCTGGCGGACCGCCAGGTTGACGCTGACGAACGGCGCGGCGGCGCCGAACGACGACCAGGACGCCGCCTCCCGGCACGCCTCGGCGAGCACCCAGCTGCCCAGCGGCACGATCAGCCCGGTCTCCTCGGCCAGCTCGATGAAGCTGCCCGGGTAGAGCTTGCCCAGCTCCGGGTGCCGCCAGCGGACCAGCGCCTCGACGCCGAGCACCCGGCCGTCGCGCAGGGACGTCAGCGGCTGGTAGTCGAGGTGGAACTCGCCTCGGTCGAGGGCCGCCGGTATCGCCGCGGACAGGGCGTACCGGGCCAGCTCGCGGCGGCTGCGCTCGACGTCGAACAGCGACCAGCGCGCGCCGCCGTCCGCCTTGGCCCAGTGCAGCGTGGCGTCGGCGGCCCGCATCAGGTCGACCGGGGTGGTGCCGGCCACGGGACGCTCGACGATGCCGATGCTCGCCGACACGGTCAGCTCGTGCCCGTCGACCAGGGCCGGTTCGCTGACCGCCGCGAGCGCCGTCTCGGCCACCTTCACCACGTCGTCGGTGCCCGCCGTGCGTTCGACCAGGATGACGAACTCGTCGCCGCCGAGGCGGGCGACCAGGTGCTCGCCGAGCGCGCGGCGCAGCCGGTCGGCCACCGACACCAGCAGCATGTCGCCGACCTGGTGGCCGAGGGAGTCGTTGACCACCTTGAAGCGGTCCAGGTCGAGAAAGCACACCCCGACCCGGTCCGCGCCCCGGCCGGGGGAGTCGATCGCGGCGGCCAGCCGCTCGGTGAACAGCGTGCGGTTGGGCAGGTCGGTGAGCGGGTCGTGGGTGGCCTGGTGGCGGAACCGGGCCTCGCTGTCCCGCAGGGCCCGCTCGGCCTCCGCACGGGCCACCATCGCGGCCCGGCGGATCGACTCCTGCTCGTCGAGCGTCCGGTCCCGCAGCGCCCGGGCGTAGCCCGTCGCCACGGTGGCCAGCAGCCGGGCCATCCGGTCCTCGACGTCCTCGGTGACCAGCCCCAGGTCGCGCAGCAGCCGGAGCTGGATGACCTCGATGGTCCGGCCCAGGCCCTCGGCGGAGGCGATGTGCGCCGCCACCAGCTCGGCGCCGACCTGGTGGCCGACCCGCACGTCGAACGGCTCGGACACCAGCGCCTCGGCCAGCCGCCCGGTGAGCCGGTGCAGCAACGCCTCCAGCTGGGCCTGCGTCATCGGCAGGTAGCTGGTGCCGGAGACCGCCTTCGCCCAGGCCCGGGCGAACACACTCGGGCAGCAGGCGGGCACCCCCGGGCAGGGGCCGCCGGGGGCTGACGGGCCTGACGGGCCGTCCGGATGCTCACCCACCGAGCCGCCCGACGCCACCCATGAAGACCGCCTTCTCGGCGTCCTCGGTGCTCTCCGGGGTCTCGGGCCGCCACTGCGGCACCCAGACCACCCCCGGGTCGACCAGCGGGAAGCCGTCGAAGAGGGCGGTCAGCTCCCGCCGGCTGCGGATGACCAGCGGGTTGTCGGTGCGCTGGTAGACCGCCTCGGCCTCCTCGCGTTCCCCGGTGTCGTGCCGGTCGTCGTCGCTGGCCTGCGACATCACCAGGTAGCTGCCCGGGGCGAGCGCCGCGCGCAGGGTCCGCAGGATCTCGTCGGGCCGGTCCTCGTCGGGCACGAAGTGCAGCACCGCCACGATCATCACCGCGACCGGCTGGGAGAAGTCGAGCATCCGGTTGACCTCGGGGTGGGCCAGGATCCGCTCCGGGTGGCGCAGGTCCTCCTGCAGGACGACCGCCCGGTCGTTGCCGCTGAGGATCTCCCGGCTGTGCGCCACGGCCACCGGGTCGACGTCGACGTAGACCACCCGGGACTCCGGGGCGATCCGCTGGGCGATCTCGTGCACGTTGCCGACGGTCGGGATGCCGGAGCCGATGTCGAGGAACTGGCGGATGCCCTGCTCGGCGAGGAACTGCACAGCCCGGCGCAGGAACGCCCGGTTGGCCTGGGCCATCAACGGGGCGTCGGGCACCGCGGCCACCATCGCCCGCGCGGCGGCCCGGTCGGCGGCGAAGTTGTGCGAGCCGCCGAGATAGTAGTCGTACATGCGGGCCACGCTGGGGCGCTCGATGTCGATCGTGTCGGGTGCCCAGTCCGGCCGCTGCATGCCCTACCCCTTTTGTCAACGACGCGGGCCACGCCGCCCGCGCGGGTCACCCGGGTATTCTGCCCCGCCCGCCGGGCGGGTGACCAGAGAGGGCCGCCGTCGTCGCGCCCGGCCGGCCGGAGGGTCCCGTTGACCGGACCCGCCGGCCGTCGCGCAAGCCCCCCGGCCGGTGACTGCCGGCCGGGCGGGACGGCGTCAGAACTTCGGGGCGTCGGGCGCTTCGAGCAGGCCGAGCCGCAGCGCCGTCATCAGCGCCTGCGCCCGGTTGGCCGCGCCCAGCTTCTCGTAGAGCTTCGAGATGTGGGTCTTGGCCGTCGACTCGCTGACGAAGAGCTGCTTGGCGATGCCGGCCACGCTCATCCCGTCGGCGAGCAGCCGCAGCACCTGACCCTCGCGCGGGGAGAGCTGCGGGCCGGACGGCGCGAGCCGCCGCTTCATCGCCTCGGCCAGGTCGGCCGCCGTGAACGCGCTCGGCGAGGAGGCGGCGTGCCGGGCGGCGGCCACGACCTCGTCGGCCGGGGCCGTCTTCGGCACGAACGCGCTCGCACCGGCCTCCAGCGCACCGAAGAGCTGGTCGTCGCCCGCGTACATGGTGAGCACGACGATGCCCATCGACGCGCTGGACTTGCGGAGCGCGCGGGTGGCCTCCAGGCCGCTGCCGTCGGGCAGCCGCAGGTCCATGATCACCACGTCGGGCTGGAGGGCACCGGCCTGCCGGACCCCCTCCGCCGCCGTGGCGGCCTCACCGACGACCTCGAACTGCCGGTCACGCTCGAAGGCGTGCCGCAGCCCCTTGCGGATCAGATCGTGATCGTCGACAAGGAGGACCTTGGTGCGGGTCGCCGGTGTCGGGCTTGTGGTCATCCTCGGGTTACTCCCCTTCTGCTGCTGCCGCCTTGCCGCGCACCCTATCGCGCCGGGGCGAGGAGCCGAGCACCACCGCCACGGTCGTGCCACTGGGTTGGCGCGGCCTGATCTCCAATCGGCCCCGGATACGTTCCGCCCTCTCGGCCATGATCGCAAGACCGTAGTGCCCGTCCGTGCGCTGCTCACCGATGCCGTGACCGTCATCCGACACTTCGATCTGCGCGTACGGGGGGTCCACCTCACAGGTGACCCACAGATTCGCCGCCCCGGCGTGCTTGCGGGCGTTGGTGACCGCCTCCTGCGCGATGCGCAACAGTTCGGCCTCGGTCGCGGCGGGCAGCCGCGCGGTGGACTCGTCCAGCGACAGGTGCACCCGCAGCCCGCCGGACGCCCCGACGGTGCGCGCGTACTCGGCGATGGCGGCGGCCAGGCCGCCGTGCCGGTCCACCTCGCTGCGCAGCTCGAACAGGCTCAGCCGCAGCTCGGTGATGACCCGGGTCACCTCGCCGCGCAGGGTGCGCAGCGCCTCGGCCGTCTCCTTCGGGTCCTCCTCCACGTACGCCAGGGCGTTGTCGATGCCGTACCCGACCATGACCAGCTCCTGGGCGACCCCGTCGTGGATCTCCCGGGCCAGCCGCTGCCGCTCCTCGTTGGTGGCCAGCGAACGCACCTCGTCGAACAGCAGCGCGGCCTCCAGCCGCAGCGCCGCCGGGCGGGTCAGCGCGGTCACCCGGGACACCACCGGCGGCGGGTACGCCTGCGCGACGTCCGCCTCCATCACCAGCATGCCGACCGTGCGGACCCCGGCGACCAGCGGCACGATCAGCGCGGAGACGTCGCCGCCGGTGTGCGAGCGGGCCTGCGAGCGGCTGGCGGTCTGCGGCTGCTGGCTGGCCCAGGCGTCGGCGATCGCCGAGTCGGCGTCGAGCGTGGTCTCCCAGTCGACCCGGTCCACGCCCACCTGGGCGAGCACCACCAGCCGGCCGCCGCCGCTGGCGGAGAGCACCGCCGCCCGCTCGGCCCGGGCCACGGTGCGCAGCTCCTCCAGCAGGTGCTCGGAGATGCCGCCCGGGTCGAGGGTCGCCCCCGGCAGCTGCCGGGCCACCGTGCGCAACTGGGTCAGCAGCCGGGTCGCCTCCGCGTACGGCTGGGGCTTGCCCTCGCTGCGGACCCGGATCACCCGGTGCAGGGTGCCGGCGGTGTAGAGGCCCAGGCCGGCGAGGATCAGCCACTGCGCGCAGACCGCCAGGTAGCCCGGCTGGCCGAGCTGCCGGCCGCCGTCGACCTGGGTGAGGGCGGCGCTGATCAGCAGCGTGGCGGCGGTGACGGCGAGCAGCGCCGCGCCCTCGCGGAACCGCCGGCGCAGCGCGGTCACCGTCACCGGGACGGCGAGGTACGGCAGCACGGCCGACGCGCCGAGGCCGCCGATCGTGCCGTTGAGGGTGGTGACCGCGGCGACCTGGCTCGCGGCCAGCCCCAGCACCACCACCTCGGCGAAGCGGCTGAGCGGGCCGAGCAGCCGGTGCTGGGGGGCGAGGACGGCGGGCAGCCCGGCGACGCCGAGCAGGGCGATCCACCAGAGCTGGCCGGCGTCGTGGGTGGCGAAGAGGGTGAGGACGGCGACCAGCGCGAGCATCACCACGCGCGCGGCGGTGGCGAGCGGCTGCGTCGGCGGCCGGGCGGGTGTCGAGGAGTCGGGCACGTGACGGATCGTAGTCAGCGCCGGTAGATCTCCGCGATCTCCGCCGCGTACGTGGTGTGCACGACCTGCCGCTTGACCTTCAGCGACGGGGTGAGCTCCCCGGTGGCCTCGGTGAAGTCGCGCGGCAGGATCCGGAACACCTTGATCGCCTCGGCCTTGGAGACGGCCTGGTTGGCCTGGTCGACCGCGCCCTGCACCTCGGCGCGCAGCGCCTCGTCGTCGCGCAGCTCGTCGACGCCGGTGTCCTCGGGGCGGCCGTGGGCGGCCAGCCACTTCGGCAGCGCCTCCTCGTCGATGGTGACCAGCGCGGCGATGAACGGCTGCCGGTCGCCGACGACGACGCACTGGCTGATCAGCGGGTGCGCCCGGACCTGGTCCTCCAGCACCGCCGGGGCGACGTTCTTGCCGCCGGCGGTCACGATGATCTCCTTCTTGCGGCCGGTGATGCTGAGGAAGCCGTCGGCGTCGAGCTGGCCGAGGTCGCCGGTGCGGAACCAGCCGTCCGCGCTGAGCGCCTCGGCGGTGGCCTCCTCGTTACGCCAGTAGCCCTGGAAGATCAGATCGCCGGAGATCAGGATCTCGCCGTCGTCGGCGATCCGGATGGTCACGCCGGGCAGCGGCCGGCCGACGGTGCCGATCTTCGTGGCGTCGGGCAGGTTCGCGGCGGCGGCGGGGGAGGTCTCGGTCAGCCCGTACCCCTCGCAGATGGTCACCCCGATGCCCCGGAAGAAGTGCCCGAGGCGGGCCCCGAGCGGCGCGCCGCCGGAGATCGCGTCGCGGCACCGGCCGCCGAGGGCGGCCCGCAGCTTGCGGTAGACCAGCTTGTCGAAGACCGCGTGCTGCACGCGCAGCGCCACGCCCGGCCCGCCCGGCGACTCCAGCGCCTCGCTGTACGCCACGGCGACCTGCTCGGCCCGGTCGAAGATCCGGCCCTTGCCGTCGGCCTCGGCCTTCTGCCGGGCACCGTTGTAGACCTTCTCGAAGACCCGGGGCACCGACAGCACGAAGGTCGGCCGGAACGCCTGGAGCTCGGCGACCAGGTTCCTCGTGTCGGCGCAGTGCGCCATGGTGGCCCGGGCCTGCACCACGCCGATCTGGATGAGCCGGGCGAAGGCGTGCGCGAGGGGGAGGAACAGCAGGGTCGACGCGCCCGGGCGCAGGAAGAGGTTCGGCAGCACCGGCACGGCGTTGGCGATGTCGGCGTACATGTTGCGGTGGGTCAGCACGCAGCCCTTGGGCCGGCCGGTGGTGCCGCTGGTGTAGATGATGGTGGCGACGTCGTCGGCCTTGACCCCCGTGCGCCGCCGGTCGATCTCGACCGGGTCGACCGAGGCCCCGGCGGCGACCAGCTCGTCGACCGCGCCCAGCTCGATCTGCCAGAGGTGGGCCAGCTCGGGGAGCCGGTCGCGGACGCCCTCGACGAGGGTGGCGTGGGCGGTCGTCTCGACCACGGCGGCGACGGCGCCGGAGTCGGCCAGGATCCAGGCGGCCTGCTCGGCGCTGGACGTCTCGTAGATCGGCACGGTGACCGCGCCGGCCGCCCAGATGGCGTAGTCGAACAGGGTCCACTCGTAGCGCGTGCGGCTCATCAGGCCGACCCGGTCGCCGGGGGAGACGCCGGCGGCGACCAGCCCCCGGGCCACGGCGACCACCTCGTCGCGGAACTGCCGGCAGGTCACCTCGACCCAGCCGGAGGCCGGCGCGGCGGCGGGGCGGGCGAACTGGACGGCCTCCGGGGCGGTCTCGGCATTGTCCCAGACCGGGTCGGTGAGGTTGGCCGAGTCGCCGACGGTGACGATCGGCGGAACGGAGAACTCGCGCACCTGCACTCCCTCGTGCTCGCACTGGCCGGGCGGGCCGGGGCCCCGGACGGGTCGGCTCTGTCGAAACCTACCCGCCCGCCCAGGTGGGTGCGCCAGGCAGGTTGCCGGGTAGCCTCCCCCCATGGCGGACTCCTCCACCCAGTCGATCGTCATCGGCGCGTCACCGGAGCGGGTGGCGGCGGTCATCTGCGACTTCGCGCGTTACCCGGAATGGACCGACGCGGTGCGCCGGACCGAGGTGGTCGAGGAGTACGAGGACGGCTACGCCAGCCAGGTCCGCTTCACCCTCGACGCCGGGGTGCTGGCCGACGAGTACGTGCTGGCCTACGAGTACGCCGAGGACATCTCCCGCATCGAGTGGCACCTGGTGGCGCCCTCGAAGATGCAGCGCTCCCAGCGCGGGTCGTACGACCTCGTCGGCAACCCCGACGGCACGACCACGGTGACCTACACCCTGGAGGTGGAGCTCTCCGTGGGCATGCTCGGCATGTTTCGCCGCAAGGCCGAGAAAATGATCATGGATGCGGCGTTGAAGCAGCTCAAGCGCCGGGTAGAAGACACCGGTGCGGCGCGGTGACGCGACCGGCTGCGGCACGCCCGGCACGGTAGAGGAGCCGACCATGGGGGGTACGGATCCGGGCTCGGCCCGGGAAGAGGCGGAGCGGCTGGTCGCCACGGTCCTCGCGGCGGCCCGGCTGGCCGCCGCGGGCGCCGGGTCGGGCGGCGGCTCCGGGGCGGGGCCGTGGGGTCCGCTCGGTGGGATCGTGTCCAGTGTCCTCGGTCACAGCACCGGCGGCGCGGCGACCCGACCGGCCACCGGCGGCGGCCACGGTGGTTTCGCCACCGGTGCCGCCGAATGCTGTATCTGTCCGGTCTGCCGCGGTATCGCCGCGTTGCGGGACCCGAGTCCGGAATTCGCCGAGCGGCTCGCCACGGGAGCCGGCGATCTGGCCGCCGGGGTGGCCAGCCTGCTGCGCGCGTTCGCGTCGGCCGACGAG
Organism: Micromonospora haikouensis; assembly: GCF_000876225.1. Classification (NCBI taxonomy): domain Bacteria; kingdom Bacillati; phylum Actinomycetota; class Actinomycetes; order Micromonosporales; family Micromonosporaceae; genus Micromonospora; species Micromonospora haikouensis. The sequence goes on from NZ_JXSX01000003.1 coordinate 418,330, forward strand.
CCCTCCGCCGGTGGCCCACCGCCCGGTGACCCCGCCGCGCCCCCGCCCCGACCGGCGGCTGACCAGGCATCGGGCGATCACGTGTGGCGCGAGGCCACCCGTACCGGGCATGATTCTCACCCGGCGCCGGATGAGGACGTGTGGTCCGCCGCGACCCGGGGGGAGGGTCCGGGCGTTCCGGCCGCCGCCGTGCCGCCCGCCGACGACGCCGGGCCGGACGCGCCGGGGGCTCCCCGGCCGCCGGCCGGCCGACCCGTGGTGCCCGCGTCGCGGGCCCCCGGTGGCGCGGGAGGGGACGCACCAGGCGACGGGGCCTGACCACCGGACATCCCGTCCCACCGGCACGGCCGTACGCCGTGCCGGTGCCGGGCAGCACAGCAGAGGGGAGTGGCAGCGGTGACGCTGACCATCGGAGTCGACGTCGGTGGCACGAAGGTGGCCGGCGGTGTCGTCGATGACACCGGCAACGTACTCGTGCAGGCCCGACGGGACACCCCCGCCGACAACGTGGGCAAGACCCGGGACGTCATCATCGAGGTGGTCACCGAACTCGCCGCCGGCCGGCAGATCGACGCCGTCGGCATCGGCGCGGCCGGCTGGATCGACGCCACCCGCTCCACCGTCCTCTTCGCGCCCAACCTCGCCTGGCGCGACGAGCCCCTGCGCGACTACGTCAGCCGGGCCACCGGTCTGCCCGTGATCGTCGAGAACGACGGGAACGTCGCCGCCTGGGCCGAGTTCCGCTACGGCGCGGCCCGCCACGCCGACGACTCCATGGTCATGTTCACCATCGGCACCGGCGTCGGCGGCGGCATCGTGCTCGGCGGCGAGCTGGTGCGCGGCGCCCACGGCATCGCCGCCGAACTGGGCCACATGCTCACCGTCCCCGACGGCCACCAGTGCGGCTGCGGCCGGCTCGGCTGCATCGAGCAGTACGCCAGCGGCAGCGCCCTGGTGCGCTTCGCCCGCGCTGCCGCCCGGCAGGAGCCGCACCGGGCCGTCGCCCTGCTGGAGCTGGCCGGCGGCGAGGCCGAGGCGGTCACCGGCCCGATGGTGACCGCCGCCGCCCAGGGCGGCGACCCCGTCTCCGCCGAGGCGTTCGCGCAGGTCGGGCGCTGGCTCGGCACCAGCCTCGCCGACATGGCGCAGATCCTCGACCCGCAGGTCCTCGTCGTCGGCGGCGGCGTCGTCGACGCGGGCGACCTGCTGCTCGGCCCGACCCGGCGTTCCTTCACCGACGCGCTGGCCCAGCGCAGCCGGCTCCCCGTCGCCGAGGTGCTCCCCGCCGAGCTGGGCAACACCGCCGGCGTCATCGGCGCCGCCGACCTGGCCCGCCGGCTGTAGGGCGGGCCGGGATGACCGAGACTGGCCGGGGGGCCGAGGCCCCGGGCGGCGTGCCGCTGCGCGTCGTGTCGTACAACGTGCACAGCCAGCGCGACGACCAGGCCGCGCTGGCGGCGGTGGTCCGCGCGGTCGCCCCCGACGTGGTGATCGTGCAGGAGGCGCCCCGGCGGTTCCGGTGGCGGCAGAAGTGCGCGTCGCTGGCCGAGTCGTTCGGGCTGGTCGTCGCCGTCGGCGGCCTGCCGTCGCTGGGCAACCTGCTGCTGACCAGCCTGCGGGTGCGGGTGGCCGACACCCGTTGCCAGCGCTACCCGCTGACCCCGGGCCGGCACATGCGCGGCGCCGCGTACGCCGACTGCCGCGTCGGCGGGGCCCGGTTCCTGCTGGCCGGCTCGCACCTGTCCACCGACCCGGCCGAGCGCCCCGCGCAGGCGGCGGCGTTCAAGGGGGAGCTGGCCGCCGCCGACCTGCCCGTGGTGGCCGGCGCCGACCTCAACGAGGGCCCGGACGGCCCGGCGTGGGCGACCGTCGGCGCGGGGCTGACCGACGCGGCGGTCGCGGCCGACCGCGCCGACCGGCTCACCTACTCGTGCGCCGACCCGCGCCGCCGCATCGACGCCGTCTTCGTCGACCCCCGGATCACCGTGGTCGACTACGACGTGGTGGACACCCCGCAGGCCCGCCTGGCCAGCGACCACTTCCCGGTCGTGGTCGACCTGCTGCTGCCCGCCGCCGGCTGACGGGCCGCGCGACCCACCGTCCACAGGGACTGGACAAACCGGTCGGGTTACCGGAAGGATTTCGCAGCGACCCGGCTCATGCCGCGCATGAGGAGAATGATTTCCGGCACTCGTGCCGCACATAAGGAGAATCCGGTGTCCCCCTCCACCGACCCCGGCCGTCCCGAGCCGGACGCGACGACGCTCGCCCCGCCCCGGGACGCCCGACCGGTCTCCGACCGAGGCGACACGGTCTGCGTCATCGGGGCCGGGGCCAGCGGCCTCACGGCCGTGAAGAACCTGCGCGAGCACGGCTTCGGCGTCGACTGCTACGAGCGGGAGACCGGCGTCGGCGGCGCGTGGAACTGGCGCCACGACCGCAGCCCCGTCTACGCCAGCACCCACCTGATCTCGTCGCGGCCGTTCACCCAGTTCCCCGACTTCCCGATGCCGGACGACTGGCCGGACTACCCGCACCACAGCCAGGTGCTGACCTACTTCGAGCGCTACGCCGACCACTTCGACCTGCGCCAGCACATCTGGTTCGGCACCGAGGTGATCCGGGTCGAGCCGGTCGACGGCGACCGCTGGGACGTCACCACCCGCAGCACCGGCGGGTACGGCCCCGAGCGCACCTCCCGGTACGCCGCCGTGGTCGTCGCCAACGGCCACAACTGGTCGCCGAAGCTGCCCCGCTACGAGGGGCTGGAGGAGTTCCGGGGCGAGATCATGCACGCCTCGTCGTACAAGGACCCGGCGCAACTGCGCGGCAAGCGGGTGCTGGTCGTCGGGGCCGGCAACACCGGCTGCGACATCGCCGTCGAGGCGGCCCAGCAGGCGTCCCACTGCTGGCACTCCACCCGCCGCGGCTACTGGTACGCCCCCAAGTACGTCCTCGGCCGCCCCGCCGACCAGGTCAACGACAGCCTGCTCGCCCTGCGGGTGCCGCTGCGCGTGCGGCAGTGGCTCTACCACTGGACGCTGCGGCTCACCGTCGGCGACCTGACCCGGTTCGGCCTGCCCAAGCCCGACCACCGGGTCTACGAGACCCACCCCATCGCCAACAGTCAGCTCGTCTACCACGTCGGCCACGGCCAGATCACCCCCGTGCCGGACGTGGCCCGGTTCCACGCCAAGGCCGTCGAGCTGACCGACGGCCGCGAGATCGACCCGGAGCTGGTCGTCTTCGCCACCGGCTACCTGCCGCGCTTCGAGTTCCTCGACCCCCGGGTGCTCGGCGCGGACGAGGCGGGCCGGCCCCGGCTGTGGCTCAACGCGTTCGTCCCCGGCCACCCGACGCTCGCCGTCACCGGTCTGGTCCAGCCCGACTCGGGGATCTTCACCCTGTCGCACTGGCAGACCGTCCTGTTCGCCCGGCTGCTCGCGCTGCGCGTGCGCCGACCGGAGCGGGCCGCCGCGTTCGCGCAGCGGGTCACCGCCGGGGCCGGCGAGCGCTATTCGGGGAAGGTCAAGGACAGCAGCCGGCACTGGTTCGAGGTGGGCCACGCCGACTACCTGCGCGCCGTCCAGCGCGCCATGCACGAGCTGGAGGACAAGTGAGCCGGCAGCAGCGGGTGCGGATCATGCGCGGCCGGGAGTGGGCCCGGCCCGTCCGTCCGGCCCGGCGCGAGGTGCTCAGCGCGCTCCCCGAGGTCGAGCAGGGCCGCCCGCCGCTGCTGTTCGTGCCCGGCTTCGGCCACGGCGCGTGGGCGTTCGCCGAACACTGGCTCGGCCACGCCGCCGGTCGCGGCTTCCCGGCGTACGCGCTGAGCCTGCGCGGCCACGGCGGCAGCGAGCCGGCGCCGGAGGCGACGCTGCGGGCGTACACCCATGACGTGACGCAGGTGGCGGCGGGCCTGCCGCGCCAGGCGGTGCTGGTGGGGCACGGCGCCGGGGCCCTGGTGGTGCGGCACGCCCTGGCCCGCTATCCGGCGCGGGCGGCGGTGCTGGCGGCCCCGGTGCTCGGCGACTGGGCGACGCTCGGCACGGCGCTGCGCCGCAACCCCGGCGGCACCCTGCCCGCGTTCGTCGGCGCGGGGCTGCGGCTGAGCCGCCGGCAGCTGTTCAGCCGCGAGCTGCCCGACGCCGAGGCCCGCCGGTACGCCGCCCGGATCGGCCACGCCGGCCGGCGTGCCCAGTGGCAGCTGCTGACCCACCGCGACCCGGAGCCGGCCGTGGGCGACCCGCCCGTGCTGGTCGTGGGCAGCCCCGACGACCGGGTGGTCCCGCCGGCCGCGCTGACCCGGGCCGCCCGCCGGCACGGCGGCGCGCCGCTGCTCTTCCCCGGCATGGGGCACGACCTGATGCTCGACGTCCGCTGGCGGGAGCCGATCGACGCGATCCTGGACTGGCTGGAGAAGGAACACCCGCCGGCCTGACCCGCTGCCTGCCTGACCCGCTGCCGGCGCGGCCCGCGGTGCGGGGTGCGCCGGCAGCGGCCGGTGGTGCGGAGCGCCCGGTCAGCCGGTGGGGGCGAGGTGGGTCAGCAGCGACCCGCCGTCGTCGAGGGCGCTGAGGTAGGAGCGGGCCCACGCCCGGATGTCGTTGCGGTGCAGGTGCTCGCGCATCGCCCGCATCCGCGGCGTGACGTCGGCCGGGTCGGCCTCGAGCGCCGAGAGCAGCCCCTGCTTGAGCCCCTCCAGGTCGTGCGGGTTGACCAGGTGCGCCTGCGGCAGCTCGGCCGCCGACCCGGCGAACTCGCTGAGCAGCAGCGACCCCGTGTCGTCGACCCGGGCCGCCACGTATTCCTTCGCGACGAGGTTCATGCCGTCGCGCAGCGGGGTCACCGCCATCACGTCGGCGACCCGGTAGAGCGCCGCCAGCTCCGCCCGGTCGAACGGCTGGGTGAGGTAGTGGATGGCCGGCTCGCCCACCCGGCCGAACTCGCCGTTGATCCGCCCCACCTCGCGCTCGACCCGGTCGCGGAGGATCTGGTATTGCGTGACCCGCTCCCGGCTGGGCACCGCCACCTGCACCAGCACCGTGTCGCGCACCTTGACGTGCCCGCTGGCCAACAGCTCGCTGTAGGCCTTGAGCCGCTGCTCGATGCCCTTGGTGTAGTCCATCCGGTCGACGCTGAGGATGACGTGGTCGGGGTCGCCGAGGTCGTGGCGCAGCCGCTGGGCCCGCGCCACCACGTCGGGGCGGGCGGCCAGCGCGGCCATCTCGGCGGTGTCGATCGAGACCGGGAACGCCCCGATGCGGACCACCCGGTCGCCGACGCCGATGCGCCGGTCGGTCGCCGGCAGCTCCAGCACCTTGGCCACCAGCTGGGCGAAGTTGTGCGCGGCCTGGGCACGCTGGAAGCCGATCAGGTCGGCGCCGAGCATGCCGCGCAGCAGCTCGGCCCGGCGGGGGAGCTGCATGAACAGCTCCGGCGGCGGGAACGGCACGTGCAGGAAGAAACCGATCCGCAGGTCGGGGCGCAGCTCGCGCAGCAGGCCGGGCACCAGTTGCAGGTGGTAGTCCTGCACCCAGACCACCGCGCCCTGCTCGGCCGCCTCGGCGGTCGCCTCGGCGAACCGCTGGTTGACCCGCTGGTACGCCTCCCACCAGCGGCGGTGGTATTCCGGCTGCTCCACCGCGTCGTGGTAGAGCGGCCACAGGGTCGAGTTGGCGAAGCCCTCGTAGTGGTCGCGGAAGTCCTCGCCGCTTAGCGGCACGGTGCGCATCCGCACGCTGCCGATGTCGGGCAGGCTCGGCGCCGGCCCGGTGCCGCCGGCCCAGCCGACCCAGGTGGCCGGCGTGTGCCGCAGCAGGGGATGCAGGGCGCTCACCAGCCCGCCGGGGCTGCGTCGCCATTCGCAGGCGCCGTCGGGCGCCACACTGTCGTCGATGGGCAGGCGGTTGGCCACCACCACGAGGGAACTCTGTCGCATCTCGGGCATTCCGATCAGCAGAGACCGACCACCGCTAGCAAGGAACAACCGGGCAGCCAGTGCGGGAAGTGACGTACAGCGGTATTCCTACTGACAGTAAGTTACACCACTGTTACGCCCCACGCCGGGGGCGGTGCGCGTCCCGCAATTCGGGCATCCGCCGTCCGCCTGTGGGGACGGGTCGCTACCCGGCGTATGGGGCCCGGTCAGACGCGGGCGCCGTCGTCGGGGTCGTCGTCGGAGTCGCCGGGGCGCAGCCGCCAGATCAGCGTCACGAAGCCGGCCAGGATGCCGGTGAAGCCGAGCAGGGTCACCACGGACGGGTCCACCGGCAGCAGCGTCGGCTCCAGGAAGAGCACGAACCCGGCGACGATGGCCAGCACGCCGGCCACCGCGTACTTGGAGACGCGGGGCAGCGGCGGTGGCGGCGGCGGGGTGTAGCGCTCGTCGGCGTCGTCGGGCAGGCCGGCGCCGAAGGTGTCCAGCCCGTCCAACAGGGACGGCTCGTCCTGCCGTCCCCCGCCGACGGAGACGCCCGAGACGTCGGCGGCCCACGGCAGCCGGCGTACGTCGGTGGCGGTGCCGCCCTCGTCCGCGCCGACCCGGCCGGTCGTGCCGGCCGGCTGCTCGTCGGGCTCGTCGTCGATGTCCTCGGCGGCGGGCCAGGGGTGCGCCCCGGCGGCCGGCGCGGTGTGGAAGCCGGCCACGATACGGGCCCACTCGGCGTCGACGTCGGGCTCGTCGCGGGCCGGCGCGGCCGGGGCCTCCTCGGCGAGCTGGGTCAGGTAGTCGCGCGCGGTCGTCAGGTGGGAGCGGTCGACGTAGAGCCGGTCCACGGGGCGGGCCGGGACGGTGGTGGTGCGGGTGACCGGGTTCAGGTCGGCCGACGGCTGCAGGTACGCGGCGATGCCGCCCGCGGCCAGCACGTCGAGCAGGTGCTCGCCCACGCGCGGATCCACGTCGCCGGCGACCGCGTACTCGCTCGCGTCGAGCCCGTTGTCCCGCCGTCCCCGGCGGGCCCTACCCGCTGACACCGGACACCCTCCCTCGCGCACCTCCCGGTGCGGTAAGCACCCGACGCCCCGCACGCCGTGCCCTGAATCGTGACACGTCAGGGCCCCCTTCCGGGAGTGCGTTGTGGCGCGCCGTACGAAGTAAGGCCCCTGCCGCAGGTCGGGGCGGGGCCTCAATGTCGGTTTTCGCTAATCGCTTGCCAACAGAAGCCCCGCGCCCCGGCCCACCACCAGCACCGCCCGGCCGACCCGCCCCTGCCGACACCTACGCAGCTGAGTCGAATACGACATCACCCCCGCGCCCCACCCCACCCCCACCGTCCCGCCCAGCCCACCGTCCCACCGTCCCACCGTCCCGCCCGTCCCCCGGGCCGGTGATCAAGAGAAAAGCGTCAGAGTTGATCTCTGCGATGACACAATTCTCTTGATCACCGGCCCGGGGGGCAGCACGGGCGGGGGTCGGCAGGCAGGGGGCGCGGAGGCGCGGGCGGGGCGGGAGGGGCGGGGAGGGGGCTTCGGGTGGTCGGTGATGTCGTATGTGACTCAGCTGCGTAGGCGCCGCATCGCAGGTGCGGCTCTCGCCCCCTCGCGTTCTCGCCTACGTGGCGGAGGGCGGTTGCCCCGCCGGGCGGCCTGTCTCGTCCTCAGTGGTCGGGCGGGATGGCCTTGTCGCCCGTGAATCCGGTGGACGCGGTATGCCGGTGGACCTGGCAAGCCCCGGTGGATCCCGTTGACCGGGGGATCCGTCGCCGGGCCTGGTCGCTGGGCCTGGTCGCCGGCCTGGTCGGCGGGCCCGGTCGGCTGGGCTAGTCGGTGGTGCCGGCTAGCCGGAGCAGGCCCGGGGCGTGGTTGCGGGCCGCGAACCCGCGCACCTCGGCCAGCACCTGCGCCGCGCCCGCCGGGTCCACCTCGCGCAGGGTGGGCACCGACAGCGCGGCGGCGAGCACGTGGTCGGTCAGGTCGCCCATCCGCCGGTACTGCTCGGCCGCCGACCGGAACAGCTCGGCGGCGGCCCGGGCGTCGCCGGTCGACCCGGCCAGCGCGGCCTCCGCCGCCTGCCCGGCGGCCCGGGCCCAGGGCGTCATCCGGGGCGCGGAGGTCAGCAGCCGGCGCACCCGGCGGGCCGCGTCCCCGCCGAGCACCACCGCGACGTGGCCGATCGCCGGCACCCACTCGGCGAACGGGATCTCCCGGGTCCGCCGCCAGTCCTCGTCCAGCTCGGCGAGCAGCCGCAGCGCCTCGGCCTCACGCCCCTGCACGGCCCGGCACAGCGCCGCGTGGGCCAACGTGGACCGCAGCACCCGGTGGAAGCCGGACCGCCGTCCGGCGGCCACCGCCCGCTCCACCTGGTCCGGCCCGCCGCCGTCGGCCGGGGCCTCCGGGTCGCCGCGCAGCGTCCGCATCCAGCCGGACACCGCGACGATGTGCATGTCCCACTCGCCGGTCGGCCGGCGCGTCGACTCGGCCGCCAGGTCCGCCGCCGCACCCCAGTCCCCGGCGTAGTACGACCGGGCCCACTGGTCCTCGAAGCTCGCGGTGAGGCTGTGCTCGCCGCCGAGGTCCAGCGAGCGCTGCTCGTCCACCAGCCGCGCCGAGCCGGCCAGGTCGCCCTCCTCCTGCAACGCCCAGGCCAGGTTGTGCACCGCCCGCCGGCGGCTGGCCAGCCGCTCCACCCGGCAGTGCTCGGTGATCTCGACCAGCTCCGCGTACGCCTCCGGCACCCCCGACAGGTAACGGGCCACCGCGAGGGTGATCCGGGCGCTCGCGCTGACCTCCCGCAGCTGGAGCCGCTCGGCGAGGCCCGCCGCGGTCCGGGCCGCCGCGCACGCGGGCTCGGTCTCCGCGTTGAGCATGTGCACCCGGGCCAGCTCCAGCAGGGCGCTCGCCTTCTCCTCGCTGTCGGGCAGGTCGGTGTAGATGCCGATGGCCCGGTCCAGGCAGCGCAGCGTCTCGGCCCGGTCCGCCCGCCGCCACGCGGCGGTGGCGAGCAGCGTCCAGGCCCGCGCCGCCCCCGTCGGCTCGCCGGCCCCGGCCAGCTCGCCGGCCAGCCGGGCCAACCGTGCCGCGCCGCCGTCGACGAGGAACGCGTCCCCGTCGCGGAACAGCGCCAGCTCGGCGTCGAACAGCTCCAACGTCGGCTCGGGTCCGCCGGGCAGGGCCAGCGCCCGCCCCATCAGGGTCGCGGCGGTGTCCAGCGCGTGCAGCTCGTACGCCCGGCGGGCCGCCCGGTGCAGCGCGGCCCGCGCCGCCGGCACGTAGGGCGTGGTGTCCAGCCCGACGGTACGGGCGATCTCGTGCGCCGCCCAGCGGTGGTTGGCGAGCACCTCGACCAGGTCCTGCTGCCGGCCGTCGGTGACCTGCTCCAGCCAGTCGGCGGTGCTCTGGTGGCGCGCCACCCGCTCGGTGCGGGGCAGCCGCTGATAGCACACGTCGCGCACCAGGACGTGCCGGAAGCGGTACTCGGGCTGGCCCGGCATCGTCGAGCTGGGCTGTTCGTACACCAGGTCCCGGCGCTGCAGCCGGCCCAGCGCCCGCTCCACCCACCGCACGGGGCGGCCCAGCGCGGTGGCCACCGGCCCCGGCCAGAACTGCACGCCGACGACGGCGGCGGCCTGGAGCACGGCCCGGTCGGCCGGGTCGAGCAGGTCGAGCCGGTTGGCGATGACCGCCTGCACCGTGCGCGGCATCTCCGGCGTACGGGCCGGGTCGGCCCGCCCGGCGGGGTCGACGAGCCCGCCGTCGAGCAGCATCCGGGCGTACTCCTGGGCGTAGAGCGGGTTGCCGTCGGCGAACTCGATCAGCGGCCCCCGGGACGCGGGCAGCAGCGCGGACTGCCCGAGCAGCAGCGAGTAGAGGGTGTCGATGTCGGAGTCGTGCATCGGCGGCACCGAGATCGACATCGCCCCGCTGATCGTGCCCGTCCAGGCCGGGTGCCGCTCCCGCAGCTCGGGCCGCGCGGTCGCCAGCACCAGCAGCGGCACGCCCCGGGCCGCCGCGCCGAGCTGCTCGACGAAGGCGAGCATCGCCTGGTCTGCCCAGTGCATGTCCTCGAACACCAGCACCGTCGGGCCCGCCGCGGCCAGGGCGAGCAGGAACCGCCGCCAGGACGTCTCGGTCTCGCCCGGGGTGAGCCGCTCGCCGGGCAGGCCGATGAGCGGGCCGAGCGGGTCGGCCAGCCGCACGGCGTGCGGGTCGCCCAGCCGGGCCAGCCGCTGCCGCAGCCGGTCGCCGAGCGCCGCCGGGTCGTCGACGTTCGACACGCCGACCCAGCCCTTCACGATGTCGGCGAGCGCGGCGTACGTGACGTTCTCGCCGAACGGCGGGCACTGCCCGACCAGCCAGGTGATCGGCGGGCCGGGCAGGCTGGCGGCGTGCCGGGCCAGCTCGCGCAACAGCCGGCTCTTGCCCACCCCCGCCGAGCCGAACACCGTGACGAGCTGCGAGGTGCGCTCGGTCACCGTGCGGTGCAGGGCGTTGACCAGCAGGCCGCGTTCGTGTTCCCGGTTGACCATCGGGGTCAGCTCGGCGGTGGTCAGGTCCCGCTGGGGCAGCGCCCGCACGGCCAGCCAGATCCGGCTGACCGCGGAGCGGCCCCGCAGCGTCACCGGCGGCCGGTCGGCGTACTCCATGTCGTGCCGGGTCGCCGCCCAGGTGCTCTCGTCGACGACCACGCCGCCCGACGGCGCGAGCGACTGCAACCGCGAGGCGGTGTTGACCACGTCCCCGGTGACGAAACCCTGCCCGCCGTCGCGGGCGGCGGACAGGTCGACCAGCGCCTCGCCGGTGGCGATGCCGACCCGGAAGCCGAGCGGCGGGTGCGGTCCGGCCGGCTGGCGGGCCAGGTTGCGTTGCAGCTCCAGCCCCGCCCGTACGCAGCGCAGCGCGTCGTTGTCAGTGGCCACGGGCGCCCCGAACAGCGCCATCACCGCGTCGCCGATGAACTTCTCGACCACTCCGCCGTACTGGTGCACCAGCCGTCGTACCGTGGCGAAGTAGGCCTGCTGGAGGTTGCGGGCCTGCTCCGGGTCGGCCCGCTCCGCGTACGTCGTGAAGTCGACGATGTCGATGAACAGGACGCTGACCTGCCGGCGGTCCTCCTGCACCACCACCGGCCGGTCCCGCAGCGGCTGCCCGCAGCTGGTGCAGAAGTTGGCCTCGACGCTGTTGGCGTGCCCGCAGGTGGCACAGCCACGGGTCAGGGCCTGCCCGCACCCACCGCAGAAGCGGTCGTCCGGACCGGCTTCGCGTGAGCAGTGTCCACACTTGAGGTCGATGGTCGGCTCCAGAGCGCGAGGTGGGCCCAGTATCGCGCCAGGCGGCAGAGTCGGCTACCCGATATGCAGGCGGATCGTGCGCCCGACCGGGTCAGACTAACCTTCCGCTCAGGACATGAACGCCAGGAGAGTGCCGTGCACGTACGACTGTCAGCCGCGTGGACGGACCCGCGAGGCACCCTGTGGGCCCCGGGCGACACGGTCGACGTCGATGCCGTCACTCTCGCCGCATTGGAGGAGCAGGGCATGGTAGACACGCCGGACGGTCAGGGCACCGCCCCCGACCAGGGCAGCACGAAGACCACCACGACGACCAAGCCGACCGACCCGACGAAGATCGGCCCCGGCCCGAGCGCGCCGCCCGCGGACGAGCCGGGCAAGTGATCCGAGGCTGACGCCGGCCGCGCCCCTGGTGGACGTGGCCGGCGTCAGCGCTCAGGCCGGCGTGGGCCGTCGCCCGGGCCGGCGTCAGCGGCCGGTCAGCGGTCGCTCATGCCGGCGCGGCGGCGCAGCGCCGCCACGTCGGTGACCACGATCCGGCGGCCCTCCGTGCGCAGCCAGCCCCGGCTGGCGAAGGACCCGATGGCCTGGTTGACGCTCTGCCGCGAGCCTCCGGCCATCTCGGCGAGCTGGCTCTGGTTGAGCTCGATGGTGATCATCGGGGCCTGGCTCTCGCCGGCCAGCCGCACCAGCGTCTTGGCCACCCGGCCGGGCAGGTCGAGGAAGACGTGGTCGGCGTTCTGCTCGGTCAGCCGGCGGATCAGCCCGCCGAGGGAGCGCATCACCGCGTCGAGGATGCGCGGGTTGGAGTGCACCAGCTCCATGAATGCGGGCCGGGACAGCGCGAGGGCGGCGCAGTCCTCGATCGCCTCGGCCGACGCGGAGCGGGTGGAGGCGTCGAGCAGGGAGACCTCGCCGAGGACGTCCGGGGGTCGGATCACCGACAGCACGGCCCGCTCGCCGGTCGGCGCGGTGCGGAAGACGGCCACCGCGCCGCGGCGCAGCACGATCAGGGACTCGCCGGGGTCGTTCTCGACGAAGAGCAACTGGCCCTTGCGGTACGTGCGCGGCACCGCCGCCGCGATCACCCGCTGCCGCACCTCCGGCTCCAGGCCGGCGAACATCTCGACACCCGTGAGCGCGTCACCCGGCTCCGGCAGGCGCATCTCCACGGCCCAACCCCTCCCCGGTAAAGGACCTCAACTCGCGGCCGGGTGAACCCGTCAGCCCCCGCCGCGAGGTCGCGAACCGGTTCGGTGTCCGGTAGCGGCACTCATCAGATCATGACGGCCCGGTCGCCCGCTGTACACCCCCGGCGACACTTCCGTAACAGTCCCGAGCTGCGGCGCAGGGGCGTTGCGGCGGGCGCGGCCCCGGCTGGCGGCCGGTGGCGTCGGTGGGCGAGGATGGCGGGCGATGGTATACCGCTACTTCTACGACTGCGAGTTCATCGAGGACGGGCGCACCGTCGACCTCGTGTCGATCGGCGTCGTCGACGAGAACGGGCGCGAGTTCTACGCCGTCTCCACGGAGTTCGACGACTCCCGCGCCGTGCCCTGGGTGCGCCGCAACGTCCTGGACCGGCTCCCCTCGCCGGCCGACCGGGCCTGGCGGTCGCGGGAGCGGATCCGCGACGACCTCTACGACTTCCTGATGGAGCCGATCCGGGGCCGGCCGGGCGAGCAGCTGGAGCTGTGGGCCTGGTACGCCGCGTACGACCACGTGGTGCTGGCCCAGCTCTGGGGTTCGATGCCGGGGCTGCCCCGGGAGATCCCCCGGTTCACCAAGGAGCTGCGCCAGCTCTGGGACGACCGGGGCCGGCCGCCCCTGCCGAACGCCGACGCGGCCCGGCACGACGCGCTGGTCGACGCCCGGCACAACCTCGCCCGCTGGCGTGCGATGACGGCCCGCTGATCAGGTTTGGCGGGTGCTCTCCGGGGCACCGGGTCGGCGTCGAGCCGATCGAGGGAGTGCCGCCATGAGCAGTGAGCCGACCAGCGCCGCCGACGCCCGCAGCCGGGTGACCGAGCTGGTCCGCGCCGCGCGGATCTGCATGCTGACCACCATCGGGCTGGACGGCCGGCTGGTCAGCCGGCCGATGGGCCTGCAGGAGGCGGAGTTCGACGGCGACCTGTGGTTCTTCGCGTACGCCGACTCGGCCAAGGTGCGTCAGTTGCGGGTCAACCCGGAGGTCAACGTGGCCTTCGCCGACCAGCGCAACCACGCCTGGGTGTCGGTCGCCGGCACCGCCCAGGAGGGGTACGACCGCAGGCACGCCGAGCGGCTGTGGCACCCGCTGCTGAAGACCTGGTTCCCCGCCGGCCTGGACACCCCGGGGCTGACCCTGATCAAGGTGCACGCCGGCTCGGCCGAGTACTGGGACTCCCCGGGCGGCGCCGTCGTCAACCTGCTCGGCCTCGCCAGGGCGGCGGCCACGGGGAAGCCGCCGAGGGCGGGGGAGAACCGCGAGGTGACCTTCTGAGCGGTGGACGCCTGCCCGGGGCGCACTGCCGGCGGATTGTCGCGGCGGCTACAGTTCGCAGGGACGGCCCGCCCCGGGCCGGCAACGGTGCCGAGGTCTGATCCGACACTTATCCTGGGGCAAATCGGGCTTCACCTGATGCTCCAGGAGGATGAGCAGATCATGCGTATCGGCGTGCTCACCGGCGGCGGCGACTGCCCGGGTCTCAACGCGGTCATTCGGGCGGTGGTCCGCAAGGGCGTCGCCACCTACGGTCACGAGTTCGTGGGCTTCCAGGACGGCTGGAAGGGCCCGCTGGAGGGCCTGTCCAAGCCCCTCGGCATCGCCGAGGTGCGGGGCATCCTGCCGCGCGGCGGCACCATCCTCGGCTCGTCCCGCACCAACCCGTTCAAGATCGAGAACGGCGTGGAGCGGATCAAGGAGAACCTCGCCGCGCAGGGCGTGGACGCGCTGATCGCGATCGGCGGCGAGGACACCCTGGGCGTCGCCACCAAGCTGCACGAGCTGGGCGTCAACGTCGTCGGCGTGCCCAAGACGATCGACAACGACCTCGGCGCCACCGACTACACCTTCGGCTTCGACACCGCCGTCAACATCGCCATGGAGGCGATCGACCGGCTGCACACCACCGCCGAGAGCCACCACCGCACCCTCGTCGTCGAGGTCATGGGCCGGCACGCCGGCTGGATCGCCCTGCACGCCGGCCTGGCCGGCGGCGCCAACGTCATCCTGCTGCCCGAGCGGCAGTTCGACGTCGAGCAGGTCGCCGGGTACGTCGAGAAGCGCTTCCAGCACCAGTACGCCCCGATCGTCGTCGTCGCCGAGGGCGCCCAGCCGCTCGACGGCCAGATGGTCCTGCACAACCAGGAGCTGGACGCGTTCGGCCACGTCCGCCTCGGCGGCATCGGCCAGTGGCTCGCCGAGCAGCTGGAGGCCAAGACCGGCAAGGAGGCCCGCACCGTCGTGCTGGGCCACATCCAGCGCGGCGGCACCCCGACCGCCTTCGACCGGGTGCTCGCCACCCGGCTCGGCCTCCAGGCGATCGACGCCGCCCACGAGGGCGACTGGGGCAAGATGGTCGCCATGCAGAGCACGGACATCGTCCGGGTGCCGCTGGCCGAGGCCACCCGCGAGCTGAAGACCGTGCCGCTGGAGCGCTACGAAGAGGCCGAGGTCTTCTTCGGCAGCTGACGCCAACCCGGCGCGCGCGGCGGTTCCCCGTGGAGCCGCCGCGCGCGCCGCTCGGCCCCGCCGCACGGCGGGCCACGAAAGGGGTACGACCATGGCGGTGGGCGACCACACCGTTGCGGTGATCGGCGCGGGCAAGATCGGCGAGCTGATGCTCTCCGGGCTGCTGCGCTCCGGCTGGCCGGTGGGCCGGCTGCTGGCCACGGCCCGGCGGCCGATCCGCGCCGAGGAGCTGGCCACCCGCTACGGCGTACGGGTGGTCGACAACCTGACCGCCGTCGGCGAGGCCGACGTGCTGGCCATCGCCGTCAAGCCGCAGGACGCCGCCGCCCTGCTCGACGAGATCGGGCCGAAGGTGCCCGCCGACAAGCTGGTCATCTCGCTCTGCGCCGGCCTGCCGACCGGCTTCTTCAACCGGCGGCTGCCCGAGGGCACCCCCGTGGTGCGGGTCATGACCAACACCCCGGCCCTGGTCGACCAGGCGATGAGCGCCATCTCGGCCGGCGCCCACGCCACCGGCGAGCACCTCGCCCTGGCCGAGGAGATGTTCACCCCGCTGGGCGCGACCGTCCGGGTCCCCGAGTCGCAGCAGGACGCCGTCACCGCCCTGTCCGGCTCCGGGCCGGCCTACTTCTACCTCCTGGTCGAGGCGATGGTCGACGCCGGCATCCTGCTCGGCCTGCCCCGTCAGGTCGCCCACGAGCTGATCGTGCAGACCGCGATCGGCTCGGCGGTCATGCTGCGCGACTCCGGCGAGCACCCGGTCAAGCTGCGCGAGGCGGTCACCTCGCCCGCCGGCACCACGATCTCCGCCATCCGCGAGCTGGAGAACCACGGCGTACGCGCGGCGATGCTCGCGGCCCTCGAAGCGGCCCGCGACCGCGCCCGCGAGCTGGCCGCCCAGTCCGAGTGAGGTCGACGGGCGATGCCAGACGTGGGGGCTGACGACGTTCCGGATCTCGGCCCGCTGCCCGAACGCGTCGCCGTCGACGTGGCCCAGGTGCGCCGGCTCGTCGCCGGCCAGTTCCCGCACTGGGCCGACCTGCCGGTCGAGCCGGTCGCCGACGGCGGCTGGGACAACTGGACCTTCCGCCTCGGCACCGGCATGTCGGTACGCCTGCCGAGCGCGGTCGAGTACGCCGAGGCGGTCGCCAAGGAACACCGGTGGCTCCCCGTGCTCGCCCCCCGTCTCCCGCTGCCCGTCCCGACCCCGCTGGCGAAGGGCGGGCCCGGCGAGGGCTACCCGTACGCCTGGTCGGTCTACCGGTGGCTCGACGGCGAGACCGCGCGGGCGGACCGCATCGCCGACCCGGTCCGGTTCGCGCTCGACCTGGCCGGGTTCGTCGTGGCCCTGCAGGGTGTCGATGTCGCTGACGGTCCCCGCCCTGGCCGGCACAACTGGTACCGGGGCGGCACCCTGCGCACGTACGACGGGCTGGCCGACCGGGCGCTCACGGCTCTCGACGGGCGGATCGACGTGGGCCTGGCCGGCGAGGTCTGGCGACGCGCCCTGGACGCGCGCTGGGACGGTGCGGAGCGCTGGTTCCACGGCGACCTCGCGCAGGGAAACCTCCTGCTCGACGACGGGCACCTCGCGGCGATCATCGACTTCGGCACCTGCGGAGTCGGCGACCCGTCCTGTGACCTGGCGATCGCCTGGACGCTGCTGACCGCCGACGGTCGGCGGGCCTTCCGGGAGCGGCTGGCCGTGGACGACGCGACCTGGGCGCGCGGGCGTGGCTGGGCGCTCTGGAAGACCCTGGTCAGCTATGCGAACGCGCCGGATGTCGGCGAGGCGGCGGCGAACTCACGGAGGATCCTCGACGAGATCTTCGCCGAGTACACCAACGGCGACAGTCGGTGAAGCCCCTGCGCCGGCCAGGCGCCCGTCGCGTCGTCGCACGGTGACTGCCCCAAATCTCGGTAGGTCAGCGATCTTGGTACGAAACGGCCCCCAGAGGGGCCGAAATCTACCAAGATCTACTAGTAGCGGGCACTGACGTTTCGTCGTGACGGCTGCCTGACGCAGGAACGAGTACTGGCAGCTCAGTCCGAGTGACGATCGGGCTTCCGTGGGATTCGGGTCGCCACGCATTCTCAGCGTGGGCCGTGCGCAACCCCGTTGATCAGATAGCGGAAACCGCCGTCGGTAGCAGCGGCCACGGCATGGTCAAGGCGCTGCCAGACGTAGGGGCGAAGAGTCGCCCTGGCGTCATCCGGTGAAATGAAACGGAATTCCAGCAGCTCGCCGTCCGCCAGCCGCAGTGATCTTGCCTGCTCACCGGTAACCATGCCGCAGTCGAAAACGAACATCAAGCTGTCGTCCCACGGGCCGTGCGGAGCCACCCAGTCCACCACCAGCAGCCGTCCGGCCCTCACCTCGACTCCCAGTTCCTCGCATAACTCGCGCTCGGCGGCCTGGTGGGGAGTCTCGTTCGCCTCGACCATCCCGCCGGGAAGGTCCCAATCCGGCTTGTACCGCGGGTTGACGAGCAGGACGTGGCCCTGTTCGTTTCTGATCAGGACGTCTGCGCCGACCCGCTTGCGGGCCTGCTTCGCGTTGCCCTCCGCCAGATATGCCTGCCACGCAACCGGATCCCGCTCGTAGAGCGGGCGATCATCCGAGCTGTTCGTCACCGGCTGCTCCTGACCGTAGCTCACCCACTGTGCCGATCCATGATCGCTCGTGGATCGTGTCGCGGAGACGGTCGAGGAGCGGCGGAACCTCGGCACACGCCTTCGCGTGAGATCCGAAGAGTATCGAAGCGTGTTGTAGTTGATCGATGATGACGCCTGATCCGAGGCCAGCGATCTCGTCCAGCACAGCATGGGTTGCGACGCACGCCTCGTCGATCTGGCCCTTGCCGAGCAAGACCGTGACCAACATGAGTTGAGCCAACGCGCGACTTCTGACCCTATCGGCCGGGCTGACGGCCAGCGCGGCCTGGAGCCGGCGCTGGGACTCGGCCAGATCACCGACGCGAAGGAGGCAGCGCGCAGCCTCGATGGCGAACGAAGTCACGTCGAAGGGACTCAACCACTCTGATGTGCCCGTGATCGGCTTGTGCAACGACGCCTCCGCGTCGGCGAGCGCTCGGGTGGCGTCGACCGGTTGGCCGCCAATGGCGAACCCGCGTGCCTGCATCGCCAGAAGCCGGGCCTGGAGCCGGCCGTGCGACGGAGCCTGCCGAAGACGTTCCAGTCCGTTCCGGGCGTGGAACAGCGACCCGCGCGCGTCGCCGCAGTGGTTGGCGAGATGACTCAGCCCTGCGTGAATCTGCGCTACGAGATGGTGGTCCTGGCTCTTCTCCGCAAAGGCGAGGGCTTCGCCGAGGTGTCGGCGGGCAGGACCTGCGCCACCGGAGTCGTGCGCCATCCACCCGGCCATCTCGTTGAGCGAGGCGGCAGCAGCGAGTGCTGCCTTCCCTGGTGTGCTGGCCCCAACGGGTACTGGTTCGGCGACCCTGCCTGCAAGATAGGCCGTTACTGTGGCGTACAGATGACCGCCGCCAACTCGGCGGTCAGCCAGCCGGAGTGACCGTACGAAGTTCAGGTGCTCGTCCCTCGCCCCCTGCCGTTGGTGGTCTCTGGTGCTGGCCGAATCCGCGTTGGGGTTGATCTCGCGGTTGTTCCTCGTTGACCTGAGGCTCGGCTTGCCCGCCCCGGCGAAGCTGATGGCCTTCCCGCCCTCATGACCTGCGGGCAACGCGAACCACAACAGGCGAGGGGGATCTGTAGGAGCTGCGCCCAATGCGCGAGGCGGTCGAGGTGAACGACCGCTGGGCCGTTCTCGATTCGGCTGAGCTGAGCCTGCGAGAGGCCGAGCCAACGGGCCACGATTTCCTGGGGCAGTGGGTGACGACCGTGGTAAGGGTGGCAGCGGTAGGCCCGGATGGCCCGTCCCAAGTGACGTTTGGCCAGCGCCTGCCGGATCGGCCCGTGGTCCCAGAAGGAGTTTGGCAAGGCAGGCGGTGAGGCAACGCGGTTTCGTTCGGTGGCCTGGCAGGGCCCGCAGCGCCCGCTGGTGTTGTCGCGGGCGAGCCTTCCACCGCAGCGGGGGCAGTTGGCGTTACGTCCCGGCGATCTCGCCATGGTCGGGCGTCTCCGTCCATCGTGGGGTGCGCTGAGCCTATCCATTCAACTCGTTACGTGAGCGTTCGGCATACGCCGAGTGCATATCGGAGAACTCCACTTGCGTGGGATGCGTGTCGACCATCTGTTGGCAGTCATGCCGCTGGCTCTCGCGTGCCGCGAACCTGTCGGCATGGGCCCGGGGCGGGTGCTGGGCACCGGTGGGGCGCGGCCCCCAGCGCGTCCGCCGTCCCCGTCCGCCCCGGTGCCGCCCCACCTCGCGATCCCGACGGAAGGACTCTCCATGACAACGATGCCGGGCACCTGGCGGTGGAGCGGTGGCCCGCTGGCTGCGGCTGGTGGCGGCGGACGCCGAGCTGGCGCCGTACCTCATCGGGGTCGATCGGGCCCGGCTCGCCGGGCACCTGGCGCTGACCCTCACGGTGGCGCTCGGCGGGCCGGCGGGGGACATCGCGCGGCCGGCGGCCGGGGCGTGGCGCGGCCTGGGCCTGACCGAGGAGCAGCACCGCCGCGTGGTCGATTATCTGGCCGGGGTGCTGTGGGCGCTCGACGTGCCGGCCGACGCGGTGGATGCGGCCCGGCGGGCCTTCGCCGACGAGGCCGGCGCGTGACCGCCGCCCTGGCCGCGTCGTGGTCGACCCTGCTGCGGTACGCCCGCGCGGCGGCCGACGACTTCTGGTGCGCGGTCGAGGAGCGCTGCCCGGGGCGGCTGCCGGCGAAGGAGGCGGCCGTGTTCCTCGCGGCGCTGGGGCGGCTGGCCGCCGGCGGCGACGACCCGGCGGGGCGGGCGGCGCTGCTGGCCGTGCTCGGCCACGCCTACCGCCGCCATCGCCTGCTGCCGCACCAGGCTGCGGTGGAGGCCGCGCTCGCCGCCACCGTCGCCCGGCACGCGCCCGGCACGCCGGGGCTGGCGGCGGCGTGGGCGCAGGCCGCGCGGCGGGCTTCGGCGGCGGTGACCCGCGCCGCCGAGCGGGCCGGCGGCGGCCCGGCCTGGTGGCCGGCGCAGGTCATCGGCCACGACCGGCCCGCCGAGGGCGTCGCGATCCTGACCGTGCGCCCCTGGCGACGCCTGCCCTTCCGACCCGGCCAGGCGGTGCCGGTCTGCACCGAGCGCTGGCCCGGCCGGTGGCGCTGGTATTCCCCGGCCAACGCGCCGCGCCCCGACGGCACTGTGGAACTGCACGTCCGGGCGGTCGCGGCCGTCTCCCGCGCCCTGGTCCACGCGGTACGCCCCGGCGACCCGATCTGGCTCGGCCCGCCGCGCGACGTCGGGCTGGGCGTCGACCCGGCCTCGCGGGCGGACCTGCTGCTGGTTGCCGGGGGCACCGGGCTCGCGCCGCTGCGCTCCCTCGTCGAGCAGGTCGTCGCCGCGCCGGCCGGGCGGCGGGTGACCCTGGTCGTCGGCGCGCGCGCCTTCGTCGACCTCTACGACTCGGTCAGCCTCGACAAGCTCCAGCGCGCCCACGACTGGCTGACCCTGGTGCCTGCGTTGTCGCACGACCCGCTCGCCGGGGCGGGGGAGCGGGGCGACGCGCTGACCGTCGCGCTCGACCACTACCGGCCCGGCCAGGAGGTCTACCTGTGCGGGCCGCCGCCGATGCTGGCCGGGTCGCGGCTGCGGCTGCTCGCCGCCGGGGTCCCGGCCGAACACATCAACCTGCCGTTTTGTCCGCTTACGGGGGCTGAAGCCTAAGGAATTTCCGGAGGAATTCCTTACAGGTTCCGCAGGGGTGTGTAGGGTTTCTCTGGTGAGGCGAGGGGGAGAGGTTGAGGCAACGTCAATGCGCTCGTTGCCGGTAACCTTCAGCTACTCGCAGGCCCTGGAGGCCGGCCTGACGCGGTGGCGGCTCTACCGATTGCGGGACCAAGGGCTGATAGAGCGCATGGGCCATGGGCTCTATCGACGCCACGACGCCGAGGCCGCAGACATCGACCTCGTCGAGCTTGCCCACCGGGCTCCGCCTGCCACCCTGTGCCTGACGAGCGCACTGGCTCGTCACGGCCTCACCGACGAGATTCCCTCCCGCATCGATGTCGCGCTGCCGCGCGGCCGGCATCGACCGGCGACGGCCGCCCCGGTCGCCTGGCACGCGTTCGACCCGGCCACCTTCGAGGTCGGCCGCGCGGAGTTGCCACTCGATCCGGAGACCTCGATCGGCCTCTACGGGCCCGAGCGCAGCATCATCGATGCCCTTCGCCTCCGGCACCGCGAGGGCCCGGAGCTGGCGTACCCGGCTTTGCGTCGGTGGCTGAGACGCGACGGCGCGGCACCGGCGAAGTTGCTGGCGATGGCTCGATACTTCCCGCAGGCCGAACGACCACTCCGAGAGGCTCTGGAGATCCTGCTGTGACCGTGCGCCCGACCCGAGCCACCCTGGCCGGCCGCGCCTACCTCGACCTTCAGAATCTCGCGCGCCGCTCCGGCCGCCCCACCGACGAGCTGCACCAGGTCTATGCGCTGGAGGGCTTCCTCGCCCGCTTGGCCCGATCCCCGTACGCGGACAAGCTGGTCCTCAAGGGCGGCGTGCTGCTGGCCGCCTATGCCGCCCGCCGGCCGACCCGAGACGTGGATCTCCAGGGCCGATGGATTTCGAACGACGCCGAGCGGGTGCTCGGTATCGTCCGTCGCATCAGCGCCCTGGACCTCGACGACGGCCTGACGCTCGATGCGGCGAGCGCAACGGCGGAAACCATCCGGGACGACGACGTCTACACCGGCGTGCGGGTCAGCCTCAGCGGCCACCTCGCCGCTGCCCGCCTGTCCTTCCATGTCGACGTCAACGTCGGCGACCCGATCTGGCCTGATCCAAAGCCGATCAAGCTGCCACGCCTGCTCGACGGTGAGATCGTGGTGACGGGCTATCCGCTCTCCATGGTGTACGCGGAGAAGCTGGTGACAGCGTTGCAGCGGAGTGCGGCAAACACCCGTTGGCGCGACTTCGCCGACGTCTACCTGCTCTCTGGCCTGCACGACATCGATGGCGGCGAGCTGGCCGCAGCCGTGCAACGGGTGGCCGAGTACCGCGGGGTGACGCTCGCGCCGTTGAGTCAGGTTCTCGACGGCTATGCGACGCTCGCGCAGCGGCGGTGGGCCGCCTGGCGACGTAAGCATCGCCTCGATGATCGGTTGCCGCAGAGCTTCGACGAGGTGTTGCAGCGGGTTTTCGCGCTGGCTGATCCCGCCTTGACCCCGCTTTCCGGTGGTCGGGAACACCGGTCGAGAGCACGCCGTGAGGCACTGGACGAGTTGACGGCGGACGCGATCGACATGGGCGTCTACGACGAAGCGATTCGACGCGGTCGCCAGCTCTCGGACGACCCGCCGGCCGAGTGACCATCCACCAACCTGGGAACCCTTGACCACCCTGCCGGTGCGGGTGGTCGGCTTGCGGCCGGGCCGGGCCGGGCCGGGGCGGGGTCGCCACACCTGCGCGAGAGGAGACCCGTGCCCCATACTGGCGCGGTGTTCACCCTCGCCCAGGCGCGTCACCTCGTGGCCACCCTGCAACCGCGCATCGACGAGCTGATCCGGCTCCGCGCCGACCTCGCCGAGCTGCGCGCCGACCTCGCCGACGGCGGGCTGAGTCCGCTCGGCGGCCTCGCCGAGGTCAAGGGCCTGGAGGCCCGGCTGCACGGCGTCGTGGACGAGCTGCACGAGCACGACATCCAGGTCAAGGGCATCGCCCCGGTGCTGCTGGACTTCCCCGGCGAGCGGGGCGGCCGCCCGGTGCTGTGGTGCTGGCTGGAGGGCGACTCCGACGTGCGCTGGTACCACCGCGTCGAGTGCGGCTTCGCCGGCCGCCGCCGGGTGTGAACGGAGGCTCAGCGCAGGGTGGCCAGCGCCGCCGGTGAGACGTTGCCGCCGCTGAGCACCAGCACCACCCGGGTGCACGACGCGGCACTGACCAGGCCGGTGCGCAGCGCCGCGTAGGTGACGGCGGCGGACGGCTCGACCAGGAGCTTCGTGGCGTCCAGCAGCTCCCACCACGCGCCCCAGATCGCGTCCTCGGCGACCTCCACCACGTCGTCCACCAGGGCCTGGATGTGGGCCAGGGTGTGCCGGCCGGCGAAGGGGGCGGCCAGCCCGTCGGCCATCGACCGTGGCGGCGTGGCCGGGGCCGCGCCGCCGGTGCGCAGGGCGTGCCCGACGGCGTTGGCGGTGGCCGGCTCCACCCCGACGATCCGCGCGGTCGGTGCCGCCGCCCGCACCGCCGCCGCCACGCCGCTGATCAGCCCACCGCCGCCCACCGGCACCAGGACCAGCCCCGGCGGCGGGCCGTCGGCCAGGATCTCCCGGCCGATGGTGGCCTGGCCGGCGATGACGTCCGGGTCGTCGAACGGCGGCAGCAGGTGGTATCCGCGTTCCGCCGCGATGGCCTCGCAGGTGCCGAGCAGGTCGTCGGTGAGCACGACCTCCCCGCCGTACCGGCGGACCGCCTCGATCTTGGTCGGCACCGCGTGCGGCGGCATGCACACCACGGTGGGCAGGGCGTACGCCTGGCCGGCGTACGCCACGGCCATCGCGTGGTTGCCGGCCGAGAAGGCCGCCAGGCCGGCCGGTCGGCCGGCGCGTTCGGTGAGCGCGAGCAACGCGTTGAGCACCCCGCGGGTCTTGAAGCTGCCGGTGTGCTGCAGGTTCTCCGCCTTGACCCACAGGTCGAGGCCGTACTCGTCGCCGATGTGCGTGCAGGCCAGCAGCGGGGTGCGGACGACCCGCCCGCCGATCCGCCGCTGCGCCGCCGTGATGTCGTCCGCGCTCACCAACTGCACAGGGCGCAGCCTAGCCGCCACCACACACCGCCTCACGCCCCGCGCTCACCACGGGGCGGCCCGGGCCGCACCGTGCCCCGGCCGGGGTCAGTCGCGCGGCGCCGTCTCCAGCGGCCACTGGGTGCTGACCGTCCTGTCGATGCCCCGCCGGTCGAAGGAGAGCTGGAGGCCCCGGGCCTGCTCGGCGTGCCAGCCGACCTGCGCCCGGTGCAGCGCGTCCGGCCGCATCCGGGCGATGGCCTCGTGCCGGGCGGCGATCGACCGGGCCAACTCGGCGGCTGCCCGGGCGTCGCTGGCCGCGTCGTGGGCGTTGTCGAGCGTGACCTCGTAGTACCGGCACAGGTCGCCGAGCTGCCGGCGGCCGTACCACCGGGGTTCGACCTGCTGGTGCAGCACGGACGGGTCGATGACGACGGCCCGGTCCCAGTCGATGGCCGGCAGGCCGTGCCGGGCCAGCTCGGTGTGCAGGGCCGTCACGTCGTACGGGGCGCAGAAGGCCACCAGCGGCGTGGCGTCGGCGATCAGCTTGGCCACCGCCGTGCCCAGCTCCGCGAGCGCCTCCCGGGCCGGCCGGCCGTCGGCGCGCACCCGCTCGTCGGTGATGCCGTGCCGGGCCGTGGCGTCGGCGGGGATCGGCACGCCCGGGTCGACGAGCCACTCCTGCGTCGTGCCGTCGGAGTGCACCAGGGCCGCGGAGACGATCCGGGTCTCCGTCGGATCGGGCAGGGTGCCCTCCAGGTCGAAGCCGACGACCGGCAGGTCGTGCCAGCCGCCGTGGCGTCCGACGGGCGGCGCGACCCGGGCCGGCACGCACCCGTCGTGGTACGTGTTCCAGACTCCGTTGGCGCTGGCGCGCCGGCCGGCGCCGGCCTCCACCGGGGCGTGGCAGGTGGCGCAGCGCCCGGCGTACTTGTTGATCATTGAGTTGTCTCCTGTGGGGTGTCGACGAACAGGAGACGATCTTCGGGTACGCGCCCGGCGGGCGGCCCGCCGCACACGCCGACGAACGGGCGGAAGCGCGGCCCTTGTGGATGGTCGCCGCCCCCTAGCGACCACCCCTGTTAGGGATCGGTGATCTTCCATTTACCGTGCATTCGGTGGTATCTATCTCTGACTACCACTTCCCACCCCCAGGAGTGCGACGTGCGGAGATCCCGTCTCGTTACCCTCGCCGTGAGCCTCGCGGCGTCCATCGGCGCCACGCTCACGCTGGCCGTCCCCGCCCAGGCGGCACCCACCGACCGCTACGTCGCCCTCGGCGACTCGTACGCCTCCGGCGTCGGCGCCGGCAGCTACACCTCGGAGAGCGGGAGCTGCCAGCGCAGCACCAACGCGTATCCGGCGCTCTACAACGCCAACGTCAAGCCCGCGTCGTACAAGTCGGTGGCCTGCTCCGGGGCGACCACCACGGACGTGATCAACAACCAGCTCTCCGCGCTGTCGTCGACCACCACGCTGGTCAGCGTCACCATCGGCGGCAACGACGTCGGCTTCGCCAACATCATGACCACCTGTGTGCTCTACGGCGAGAGCCAGTGCGTGGCCGCCGTGCAGGCCGCCGAGGACAAGGCGCGCGCCGAGCTGTCCGGCAAGCTTGCGAAGGTCTACAGCGGGATCAGGTCCAAGGCCCCGTCGGCGCGGGTGGTGGTGGTCGGCTACCCGGTCTTCTACCAGCTCGGCACGGTCTGCGTCGGTCTGAGCGCGAACTCGCGGGCGAAGATCAACGAGGGCATCAACCTGGTCGACGACATCACCCGCAGCGCCGCGAACTCGGCCGGCTTCACGTTCGCCGACGTCCGCTCCATCTTCGTCGGCCACCAGCTGTGCAGCTACGGCGAGAAGTGGCTGCACGCGCTCAACTTCGCCAGCATCGGCATCTCGTACCACCCGACGGCGGCCGGCCAGTCCGGCGGCTACTACCCGGTGTTCCGCTCCGCCGCCGGCTGAGCCCGGCGAGTCACCTGTCCCTGCTCTGACCCCGGCGCGCCCGGGGCGGCTTCCTGCCGCCCCGGGCGCGTCCGCGTCCGCGCCTCCGGTGGGACGGGGTGATCGACTCCATGTCGGCGACATGGGGGCATCCGGGTGGCGGGGACCCCGCCACGTCGGCGACACGGAGTCGATCAACGGCGGGGTGGCCCGTCACCGCCCGCTATCCGGTGATCGACGCATGTGCATCTTGACGAACTGATGACGGCGTGAGTAGCGTCTCACCATCCTTTTGGAAAGTTTCCTAACTGTTTGGGGAGCCGCCACATGAAGAGATCGCTCCGCCGGGCCCTCTGGGCCGGTGCCGTGGTCGCGGTGACCGCCGCGGTGGTCCCGGTGACCTCGGCGTTCGGCGCGGGGAGTGTGACCGCCACGTTCGCCAAGGCGCAGGACTGGGGGACCGGCCACGAGACCCGGGTAACCGTCACCAACGGCTCCGCCGCCAGCGTCAGCACCTGGCGCATCGAGTTCGACCTGCCCGCCGGCACCACCATCAGCAGCGCCTGGGACGCCGACGTCACCAGCAGCGGCAACCACTGGGTCGCGGTGAAGAAGAGCTGGGCCGGCCCGCTCGCCCCCGGGGCGACCTTCAGCTGGGGCTACAACGGCACCGGGGCCTACAAGGCGCCGCTGAACTGCACCATCAACGGCGCGCCGTGCGGCGGGGGGACCACCCCCACCACCGCGCCGCCGACGACCGCGCCCCCCACGACCGCGCCCCCGACGACCGCACCGCCCACCACGCCGCCGCCGACCACGACCCCGCCCACCGGCGGCAAGAAGGTCGTCGGCTACTTCGCCGAATGGGGCGTCTACGGCCGCAACTACCACGTCAAGAACATCCACACCAGCGGCTCCGCCGCGAAGCTCACCCACATCCTGTACGCCTTCGGCAACACCACCGGCGGCCGCTGCGCCATCGGCGACAGCTACGCCGACTACGAGAAGGCGTACACGGCGGCCGACAGCGTCGACGGCGTCGCCGACACCTGGGACCAGCCGCTGCGCGGCAGCTTCAACCAGCTCCGCAAGCTGAAGAAGATGTACCCGCACCTCAAGGTCATCTGGTCCTTCGGCGGCTGGACCTGGTCGGGTGGCTTCACCCAGGCCGCGCAGAACCCGGCCGCGTTCGCCGAGAGCTGCTACAACCTGGTCGAGGACCCGCGCTGGGCCGACGTCTTCGACGGCATCGACGTCGACTGGGAGTACCCGAACGCCTGCGGCCTCACCTGCGACACCAGCGGCCCGAACGCCTTCAAGAACGTGATCTCCGCGCTGCGGTCGAAGTTCGGCTCCTCGGCCCTGGTCACCGCCGCCATCACCGCCGACGGCAGCAACGGCGGCAAGATCGACGCCACCGACTACGCCGGGGCGATCGGCAACCTCAACTGGCTCATGCCGATGACGTACGACTACTTCGGCGCCTTCAACGCGCAGGGCCCCACCGCCCCGCACTCCCCGCTCTACTCCTACGACGGCATCCCGCAGGCGGGCTTCAACTCCGACGCCGCGATCCAGAAGCTCAAGGGCAAGGGGATCCCGGCCGACAAGCTGCTGCTCGGCATCGGCTTCTACGGCCGGGGCTGGACCGGGGTGACCCAGTCCGCGCCGGGCGGCTCCGCCACCGGGGCGGCGCCGGGCACCTACGAGGCCGGCATCGAGGACTACAAGGTGCTCAAGAACACCTGCCCGGCCACGGGCACGGTCGGCGGCACCGCGTACGCCAAGTGCGGCAGCAACTGGTGGAGCTACGACACCCCGTCGACCATCGGCGGCAAGATGACGTACGCGAAGAACCAGGGCCTCGGCGGCGCGTTCTTCTGGGAGCTGTCCGGCGACACCACCAACGGCGAGCTGATCGGCGCGATCCGCGGCGGCCTCGGCTGAGGCAAGGAAGGGCCCCCTGTTGACGCTTTCCGCATAGCAAGGGTCCCCTGCAAACACCCCGGGCCCGGGAACCGTCCGCACGGCGGTTCCCGGGCCCCGGCGTGCGTGGGCGCGGCCCGGCGTGGGCGTGGCGCGGGGGTGATGTGTCAGACTCGCCCATCGGCGGCGTCCCCGGTGTGCCGGGGCCGAGGGGAGGGACGGATGGGCGTGACGAACACCAGGGTGGCCACCAGGGCGGCGCTGGTCGCGACACTCGCGGTCCTCCCGTTCGCCCTGCTCGGCTGCGGCAGCGACGACGAGGACGCCGCCCAGCAGCCCGGCCGGGCGCCCGCCGAGGAGGCGGCCGCGAAGTCGCGGGAGCGGGTCCAGGCGTACCTCGACGCGATGATCGCCAAGGACGTGGCCGCCGGGCGCGGCCAGCTCTGCGCCCCCGCCCAGGCGGCCTTCGACGCCGCCGCGACCGGCCCGAACGGCGACTTCGCCGACCACTTCACCGTGACCGGGGCGACGATCACCGACGTCCGCGCGGGCGCGGGCGGGCAGGAGGTCAGCACGGAGATCACCGTGACCGCCGGCTCCCGCGAGGCCACCCGGCCACTGCTGTTCACCGTCACCCGCAGCGGTGCCGACTGGTGCGTGGCGCGCGAGGCGCCGGGCGGCAACACCCCGGAGCCGTCGGTCACCCCCTGATCACGCCCCGGGTCGGCGTTGATCTTCCAACTGCCGGAAACCGTCCCCCTCGCCCGTCGGGTGCCCGGGCGGTCGCCGTACGCTTTCCGTCATGCGCCATGAGTGGCATCAGCTGAGCCATCCCGCCGTGGGCAGCCCCGGCCTGCAGACCAGCCGCCCGACCGTCGACTCCGCCGAGGACGCCGCCCTCGGCCTCGACCGCTGGCGGGAGCTGCCCCGCGCGCAGGTCCCGCCGTGGCCCGACCAGGCCCAGGTCGCCGAGGTCTGCAAGGTGCTCGACACCGTGCCGTCGGTCGTCGCGCCGTACGAGGTCGACCAGCTGCGGCGCAAGCTCGCCCTGGTCTGCGAGGGCAAGGCGTTCCTGCTCCAGGGCGGCGACTGCGCCGAGACCTTCGCCGACAACACCGAGAGCCACCTGCTGGCCAACGCCCGCACCCTGCTCCAGATGGCGATCGTGCTCACCTACGGCGCGTCCCTGCCGGTGGTCAAGGTCGCCCGGGTCGCCGGGCAGTACACCAAGCCCCGGTCGCTGCCGACCGACGCCCGCGGGCTGCCGGCCTACCGCGGCGACCTGATCAACTCGCTGGAGGCCACGCCGGAGGCCCGGGTCGCCGACCCGCAGCGCATGATCCGGGCGTACGCGAACTCGGCCGCCGCGATGAACATGCTCCGGGCGTACCTGGCCGGCGGGCTGGCCGACCTGCACGCGGTGCACGACTGGAACAAGGGCTTTGTCAAGAACTCCCCGGCCGGCGAGCGCTACGAGGCGATCGCCCGGGAGATCGACCGGGCCATCGCGTTCATCCAGGCCTGCGGGATGACCGAGGACGACGCGCTGCGCACGGTCACCCTCTACTGCTCCCACGAGGCCCTGGCCCTGGAATACGACCGGGCGCTCACCCGGGTCTCCGGCACCCGGGCGTACGGGCTGTCCGGGCACTTCCTGTGGATCGGCGAGCGCACCCGGCAGATCGACGGGGCGCACATCGACTTCATCTCCCGCATCGCCAACCCGATCGGCGTGAAGCTCGGCCCGACCACCACCCCCGACGAGGCGATCGAGCTCTGCGAGAAGCTCAACCCGGAGAACATCCCCGGCCGGCTCACGCTGATCAGCCGGATGGGCAACCACAAGGTCCGCGACACCCTGCCGCCGATCGTGGCGAAGGTCACCGCCGCCGGCGCCAAGGTGGTCTGGCAGTGCGACCCGATGCACGGCAACACCCACGAGTCCTCCAACGGCTACAAGACGCGGCACTTCGACCGCATCGTCGACGAGGTGCTCGGCTACTTCGAGGTGCACCGGGGGCTGGAGACCCACCCGGGCGGCCTGCACGTCGAGCTGACCGGCGAGGACGTCACCGAGTGCCTCGGCGGCGCGCAGGGCATCGAGGACCTGGACCTGCCCGACCGGTACGAGACCGCCTGCGACCCCCGGCTGAACACCCAGCAGTCGCTGGAGCTGGCGTTCCTCGTGGCGGAGATGCTCCGTGGCTGACGCGAGGAGTGAGCTTGCGAGCCCCGCAGTCGGCGGCCGTAGGGGGCATGGTGGCTGACGCGAGGAGTGAGCTTGCGAGCCCCGCAGTCGGCGGCCGGAGGCGGATCCGTGGCTGACGCTGTTGTCGACCTGCGGTCGGACACCGTGACCCGGCCCACCGCCGGGATGCGGGAGGCGATGGCCGCCGCCGAGGTCGGCGACGACGTCTACGGCGAGGACCCGACGGTCAACGCCCTCGAGGCCGAGGTCGCCGCGCTGTTCGGGCACGAGGCGGCGCTGTTCGCCCCGACCGGTTCGATGGCCAACCAGATCGCCCTGCAACTGGTGGTGCCGCCGGGCGACGAGCTGCTCTGCGACGCCGACGCGCACGTGGTGACGTACGAGATCGGCGCGGCGGCGGCGTACGGCGGGATCTCGTCGCGGACGTGGCCGGCGGCCGGCGCGGACCTCGACCCCGGCGTGGTCGCCGGGATGGTCCGGCCGGACGACTACTTCGCGGTGCCGACGCGGGCGATCGCCGTCGAGCAGACCCACAACCGGGGCGGCGGCGGGGTGATCCCCCTGGCCACGCTGCGCGAGCTGCGCCGGGTCGCCGACGCCGACGGCCTCGCGCTGCACTGCGACGGGGCCCGGATCTGGCACGCCCACGTGGCCGACCGGGTGCCCCTGGCGGAGTACGGCGCGCTGTTCGACACCCTGTCCGTCTGCCTGTCCAAGGGCCTCGGCGCGCCGGTCGGCTCGCTGGTGGTGGGCAGCGCGGAGCGGATCGGGCGGGCGCGGACGATCCGGAAGCGGATGGGCGGCGGGATGCGCCAGGCCGGGGTGCTCGCCGCCGCCGGCCGGTACGCCCTCGCGCACCACGTCGAGCGGCTCGCCGACGACCACGCGAAGGCCGCCCGCCTGGCGGAGGCGCTCGCCCCGTTCGGGGTGCTCGCGTCGCCGGTGCGCACGAACCTGGTCCCACTCGACCTGACCAAGACCGACCTGGACGCGCGGGGCCTGGCCGCCGCCGCCCGCGCCGAGGGGGTGCTGATCTCGGTGCTCGGCCCGCGCCTCGCCCGCCTGGTCACCCATCTCGACGTCGACGACGACGCGGTCGACCGCGCCGCCGCCGTCCTGGCGGCGATCCTGCGCCGCTGACCCCGCCCGCCACCGGGGGCGGGGGAGGACCGGGTCAGGGGTGCAGGCGCTTGAGGGTGGCGATGTCGGTGGCGTGGCCCTCGTGCTTCTCCGTCGGGGTCTCCACCACGATCGGGATGCCGGCCGTGGCGGGGTGGGCCATCAGCTCGGCGAACGCCGGCTCGCCGATGCTGCCCTTGCCGATGTTCTCGTGCCGGTCCCGGGTCGAGCCGCACAGGTCCTTCGAGTCGTTGGCGTGCACCAGCCGCAGCCGGTCCGGCCCCACCGTGGCCACCAGCGTGTCCAGGCAGGCCGTCATCCCGCCCTCGGCGGCCAGGTCGTGCCCGGCGGCCCAGGCGTGGCAGGTGTCGAAGCAGACGCCCAGGCCGGGGTGGCGGTCCACCGCGTCGAGGTAGGGGCCGAGGTGCTCCACCCGGGAGGCCAGGGACCGGCCGCCGCCCGCGCTCGGCTCCACCAGCAGCAGCGGGCCGTCCGTGGCCGTGGTCTCGTCGAGCAGCGGCAGCAGCGCCTCGCGCACCTGGCGCAGGGCCGCGTCGGCGTGCCCGGCGTCGACGGCGCTGCCGGCGTGGAAGACCACGCCCCGGGCGCCGATCGCCCGCCCCCGGCGCAGCGCGTGGGCCAGGGTCTGCGCGGACCGCTCGACCGTGGCCGGGGTGGGTGAGCCCAGGTTCACCAGCAGGGACGCGTGGATGAACACGGGCACCCCGCGCGCGGCGCAGCCGTCGCGGAACAGCGCGTCCTGGGCCGGGTCGCCTGCCGGCAGCGCCCAGCCCCGGGAGTTGGACACGTAGACCTGGACGGCCTCGGAGGCGGCGGCGTCGACGTACGGCAGGGCGGCCTTCGCCAGCCCGCCCGAGGTGGGGGTGTGCGAGCCGACCGGGCGGCGGGGCGCGGGGGTGCTCACAGGCAGCCGATCGTGACCGGGGTGCCGGGCGGCACCTGCGAGTTCTCGCCCGGGTTCTGGAACCGGACGGTGCCGTTGGGGTTGAACTGCACGTTCACCGGCAGGCCCTGGCTCTCCAACTGCTGCTTGGCCTGCTGGCAGGGCAGGTCGACCACCCGGGGCACGACGACCTGCGGCGGCCCCTCGCTGACGTCGAGCTTGACCTGGGCGCCCTTCTCCACGCCGGTGCCGCTGGCGGGGCTCTGCCCGAGGATCTCGTCGCGCGGCTTGTCCGACTTCTTGTAGGTCTCCACCGGGACCAGGCCGAGCTGGGCCAGGGCGGCGCGGGCCTCGCCGAGGTTCTTGCCGACCAGGTTGGGCACCGAGATCGGCGCCTTGCCCTTGCTGAGGATGACGGTGACCTTCGCGCCGGGCTTCACCTCGGTGCCGACCTTCGGGTCGGTGGCCACCACGACGCCCTCGGGCAGGTTGTCGTCGTAGCGGGAGCCGCCCTTGGCCACCACCAGCTCGGCGTTGGTCAGGTCCGCCTCGGCCAGCTCGAAGTCCTTGCCGACCACGTCGGGCACCGGCAGCCGCTCCGGGCCCCGGGACAGGGTGAGGGTGATCGTGCCGCCCTTGACGATCCGGGCCGCCGAGGCCGGGTCCTGCGTCAGGACGGCGTCGCGGGGGACCTTCTCGTCGTAGCGGGGCTCGGCGTAGCGCAGCACGAACCCGCCCCGGTCGGCCTGCCCCTCCGCCTCGGCCTTGGTGAGGCCGACCAGCTCCGGGGCCACCGTGTACCGGCCCATCCCGAACCACCAGCCGGTGAGCGCGACGACCAGGCCGAGCACCACCAGGGCCGCGAGGACGCCCTTGCGGCCGCGCGGGTCGCCCATGATCTGGGTACGCAGCGCGGCGAGCCGCGCCATCGGCCCCTCGGGCTCGGGGGTGGCCCGCCGCCGGTGCGGGCGCTGCGGTTCGGGCTCGGGCAGCCGCGCCCAGGCGGGCCGCTGGGCCGGGCGGACCGCCGCGACCGCCATGGTCGGCTGCGCCATCGCGCTGGTCTCGTCGGTCACCGGGCGCAGCACGGCGGTGTGCGTGTTGGCGTTGCCCAGGTCGTCGCGGGCCAACTGGACCTCGGCCAGCAGGGCGCCGGCGTCGGTGGGGCGCGCGCCCGGGTCGCGGCGGGTGGCCCGGGCGACCAGGTCGTCGAGCGCCCGGGGCAGGCCGGGCACCAGCGTCGACGGGGCCGGCACGTCCCGGTCGACGTGCTGCCAGGCGACGTCCACCGGGCGGTCGCCGTCGTAGGGGACCCGGCCGGTGAGCATCTCGAACAGCACGATGCCGGCCGAGTAGACGTCGGTGCGGGTGTCGGAGCGGCCGTCGGTGACCAGCTCCGGGGCGACGTACGCCACGGTGGCCATGAGCTGGTTGCCCGGCTCCTCCTCGGAGCTGGCCTCCACGGCCCGGGCCAGCCCGAAGTCGGCGACCTTGACGACGCTGTCGACCAGGTTCGCCACGCCGCCGGTGGGGGCCTCGGCGACCAGCACGTTCTCGGGCTTGACGTCGCGGTGGACCAGGCCGGCGCGGTGCGCGGCGGCGATCGCGGCGAGCATCTGCTCCATGATCGCCAGCGCCTCGTCGGGGTTGAGCCGGCGGCGCTCGGCGAGCACGTCGCGCAGGGTGCGGCCCCGCACGTACTCCATGACCAGGTACGGCAGGCCGGCGTGGGTGCCCTGGTCGTAGACCGCCACCACGTTCGGGTGGGTCAGCCGGGCGATGGTCTTCGCCTCGTCGGTGAAGCGTGCCAGGAACCCGGCCATCCGGGCCCGCGCCTCGGTTGCCTGGGTCGGGTGGATGATCTTGACTGCGACGGTGCGCTCCAGGCGCTCGTCGGTGGCGGTGTACACGGTCGCCATGCCGCCACGGGCCACGCGACCGCGAATGCGGTAGCGCCCGTCGAGCAGCGAGCCCAGCAACGTGTCGGCGACCTGTGTGTCCATCGGCAGGCAGTCTATGTCTCCGGAGGGTGGAGGTTGCACCGGATGCTACAGCCGGATGGCCGGGTGCCCCCCGCGCCGCGCGCGTGGACCGGTTCCGGAGCCCCCGCCGGCCCCTCGCCTGCGGGGCGAGGGGGGTGCCGCGCGCCGTCCGGGCGGGCGCGTGGCAGGGTGATCGGGTGACCGACTCCGTACCCTCCGGCCAGGCCGCCTCCGGCGCAGACCTCGCCGGCCCGAGCGACCCGGCCGGCTGGCTGGCCCTGCCGGACGTCGCCGAGCGCCTCGACCTGTCGATCAGCAAGGTCCACCAGATGATCCGGGACCGCGAGCTGCTCGCCGTGCGCCGCGACGGCGTGCGTCGGGTGCCCGCCGACCTGGTGGCCAACCGCACCGTGCTCAAGCACCTGCCCGGCGTGCTCACCCTGCTCGCCGACGCCGGCTACGACGACGAGGCGGCGCTGCGCTGGCTCTACGAGCCCGACGACACCCTCTCCGGGGGCACCCCGGCGGCCACGCTCGGCGGCGACCACGCCCGCGAGGTCAAGCGCCGCGCCCAGGCCCTCGGCTTCTGACCGGCTCCGGCCGACCTCCGCACCCGGCCGGACACGGGCCGGGCCCCGTGGCGGAGGTCGCCGGCCGGGGTGGCGGGCGGGTCAGTCGGTGCGGCGGGTGGCGGCGATGGCGAGGTCCACCAGCGCCTGCCGGGCCTCGGTCTCCAGGTCGACGGCCGACAGCGCGGCGAGCGCCGTCTCGGTCAGCGCCGCGATCCGCTCCTCGGTGCGGGCCAGCGCGCCGGTCGAGGTGATCAGCTCGCGCAGCCGGGCCACCCCGTCGGCGTCCAGCTCCGGATCGCCGAGCCGCCCGAGCAGCAGCGCGCGGCCCGCGTCGTCGCTCGCCGCCACGGCCGCCGCCACGAGGTACGTCCGCTTGCCCTCGCGCAGGTCGTCGCCGGCCGGCTTGCCGGTCTGCGCCGGGTCGCCGAACACCCCGAGCACGTCGTCGCGGAGCTGGAACGCCTCGCCCAGCGGCAGCCCGTACGCCGAGTAGGCCGCCCGCACGTGGGCGGGCGCGTCGGCCAGCGCCGCGCCCAGCAGCAGCGGACGCTCGACGGTGTACTTGGCCGACTTGTACCGGGCGACCTTGCCCGCGCGCTCCACCGACGTGTCGCCGGTGGCCTGCGTCAGCACGTCGAGGTACTGCCCGACGGTGACCTCGGTGCGCATCTCGTCGAAGACGGGCCGGGCCCGGGCGACGACCCGCGGGTCCAGCCCGGCGGAGTGCAGCAGCTCGTCGGACCAGACGAGGCAGAGGTCGCCGAGCAGGATCGCCGCCGCGTCGCCGAAGCCGTCGGCGTCGCCGCCCCAACCGGCCCCCCGGTGCCGGGCGGCGAACCGCCGGTGCACCGCCGGCTCGCCGCGCCGGGTGTCCGAACGGTCCATCAGGTCGTCGTGGATCAGTGCGCTGGCCTGCACGAACTCCAGCGCGGCCAGGGCGGTCACCACCTGGTCGGCGTCGCCGCCGCCCGCCCCCCGGTACCCCCAGTACGCGAACGCGGGGCGCAGCCGCTTGCCGCCGCCCAGCACGAACGCCTCGATCGCCTCGGCCACCGGCACCAGGGCCTCGTCGACGGCCGTCAGCCAGGTGCGCTGGCCGGCCAGGAACCCGGCGAGGGCCTTGTCGACCCGCTGACGCAGGCCGGCGCGGTCGACGGGGGATACGGGAGCTGCGTGAGTCACGCCCCGACGCTAGCGGGTCGCCCGGTGAGCTGCGCATCGGCGGTGCATGGCGTGTCACCGGCCGCTCGGGCCGGCGAGTTGGGGTGTCCGGGTGACGGGACACCGCCGGGTCGGCCCTGCGGAGCCGATCCCGCCGGGTGGGCGCGTCGCCGACGGTGCGTGACGCTCGCTCGGGTATCGAACATTACGACTTGACGAACGGCGTGTTATCGCTCACAGTCGATGGTCAAGGACGACGACGCCCACGGCTGCCGGGCAAGCCCGCTTCGTTGGTCTTGGATTGGCGTGCGCCAGGCCTGCGTACGTGATGTTAGCGCTCACATCATCGACGCGCGCGGCCGTCCCCGCGCTGCCCATCTCTGGTCATTGAAGGAGGATCATGTCTGCCATTGGTGGATCGCCATCGATCGCACCGCCGCCGCCGCAGCGGCGACGCGGGTGGCTGTCTCGGGTCGTCGCCGCCGGCGTGTCGGCGGTGGTGCTCGGCGTGGCCGCCGCGGCCGCGGTGTCGACGCCCGCCGCCGCGGCGACGGTCGACACGAACGCGTGGTACGTGTTGGTCAACCGCAACAGCGGCAAGGCCCTGGACGTCTACAACCTCGCCACGAGCGACGGGGCGCGGATCACCCAGTGGACGCGTAACAACGGCAACCAGCAGCAGTGGCAGTTCGTGGACTCGGGCGGCGGCTACTACCGGCTGAAGTCGCGGCTGTCCGGCAAGGTGCTGGACGTCTACAACTTCTCCACCGCCAACGGCGGCAGCATCGTGCAGTGGAGCGACCTGAACGGCACCAACCAGCAGTTCCGCCTGGCCGACTCCGACGGTGGCTACGTCCGGTTCATCAACCGGAACAGCAACAAGGCGGTCGAGGTGCAGGGCGCGTCGACCGCCGACGGCGGCAACGTCGTGCAGTACGACGACTGGAACGGCAGCAACCAGCAGTGGCAGCTCGTGCGCGTCGATGGCGGCACGAACCCCACCACCCCGCCGCCGACGACCCCGCCGCCGGGCGGCACGTGCGACCTGCCGTCGACGTACCGGTGGTCGTCGACCGGCCCGCTGGCGCAGCCGAAGTCCGGCTGGGCGTCACTGAAGGACTTCACCATCGCCCCCTACCAGGGCAAGCAGTTGGTGTACGCCACCACCCACAGCAGCAGCGCCACCGGCGGCTGGGGTTCGATGAACTTCGGCCTGGTCGACAACCTCAACCAGCTCGGCTCGGCCCCCCAGAACACCATGAGCCAGAGCACCGTAGCGCCGTCGCTGTTCTACTTCGCGCCGAAGAACATCTGGGTCCTCGCCCACCAGTGGGGCCCGACGTCGTTCTCGTACCGCACGTCGACCAACCCCGCCAACGCCAACGGCTGGTCGGCCCCGCAGCCCCTGTCGACTGCGACGATCACCGACTCCGGCACCGGCGTGATCGACCAGACGATCATCGGCGACGACCAGAACATGTACCTGTTCTTCGCCGGCGACAACGGCAAGATCTACCGCCAGATCATGCCGATCGGGAACTTCCCGGGCAGCTTCGGCTCCAGCTACACGACCATCATGAGCGACACCTCGGAGAACATCTTCGAGGCGCCGCAGGTCTACAAGGTGCAGGGCCGCAACCAGTACCTGATGATCATCGAGGCCAGGACCAGCTCCTGGGAGCGCTACTTCCGCTCGTTTACGGCGACCAGCCTGAGCGGCACCTGGACGCCGAACGCGACGACCTACAACAACCCGTTCGCGGGCAAGGCCAACAGCGGTGCCACCTGGACCAACGACATCAGCCACGGCGAGCTGCTGCGCACCAGCGCGGATCAGACGAACACGATCGACCCGTGCAACTTGCAGCTGCTGTACCAGGGCCGCGCCACGAACTCGGGCGGCGACTACGGCCTCCTGCCGTACCGGCCGGGTCTGCTGACCCTGCAACGCTGACCGCGTGAGCCGACGCTGACGGCGTGAGTCAGCGGCCGGCGTGAGTCCGAGCGGCGGGTCCGGCGTAGGCCGGGCCCGCCGCGCGTCGCTCGACACCTCGTACCGGAGCGACCGAACAACGACCGGATCCCGCCCCGCCGATCGGCAGGAGGCGGGTCGACCCGGGACACGACGGTCGCGGGGACCGAGCGGGTCGCCACCGGGACCACCCTGCTGCCGACGACCATCACCGCGGAACTCCGCGCGGGGACGACAACGCGTCCCCGCGCGAGACGGTCAGGCCGCTGGCCGGTCAGGCGTCGGCGATCGGGCTGGTGCCCAGGCGGATGTTGTCGATCGCCCAGTACCAGTTGTTGCCGGCATTGAAGATCCGGAAGCTGACCTTTGCCGAGGTGGCCCCAGCCGGGACGGGACAGGAGAGCTGGACGAGCCGGTTCTCCTGGTCCTGGCCCTGGTTGGTGTTGCCGGAGGTCGCGCTGCTGTAGTGCAGCACCTTGACCTTGGCGCCGGTGTCGAACTGGACGGTGACCTCGGCCTCCTGCGGGCTCTCCTGACGGTAGTGGGAGTCGAAGCCCAGGTGGAGGGTGGAGGCGCCCGAGGGGATGGCGACCGCCGGGCTGGTCAGGGTCGAGTCGAACTGGCCCTGGCCGGCCGGGCTGCCGGTGTCGTCCCAGTCGTCGGGGTCGGCAACCGCGACCACGCCGAGGGACCGGCTGAAGTTGGGGCGGTTCTGCCCGCCGGGGAACCAGAACTGCTTGGACAGGAAGGTCCAGCCCTGTAGTTCCCGGGTGCCCTGCGGCATCCCCGGCGCGTTGGTGACCGTCCAGCCCTCGGGGGTGGTCCGCGTCCAGCCGAGCAGGCCGGGTCGGCTGAGGTCGGCCGCCGCAGCGAGCGTGGGGGCGATGGATTCGAAGTCCTCCGCGAGCAGGTAGCCGGTCATGACGGGCCCGGTCTTGGCCGGCAGGGACGCGGTCACCTGCTGGGCGCTGCCGCGCAGATCCGCCGTGACGGTCGCCTTGAGGCTGCCGGAGGCACGCGCCGCCGAGGCGGGCGCGACGACGTCCCACTCCAGGCGGGCGGAGGAGCGGGCCGCGACGGCCGCCGGCACGTCGCCCCTGGGCGTGGCGGTCCAGCCCGTCGGGAGGTCCAGCGTGGCTGCCAGGCTGGTGAGCGGGGCGCCGCCGGCGTTGGTGACGGTGGCCGACACGGTGACCGGCCTGCCCGGCGAGAGCACGGTGCCGTCGGTGCCGGGCGAGCTCGCGGGACCGGTCAGCGAGACGCTCATCGCCGGGGCGACCCGGAAGCCGACAGCCGCGTCGGCGAGCCTCAGCAGGCCGTCGCCGTCGCCGTGGGCGGCGACCACCAGGCGGCCTGCGGTGGCGTCAGCGGCCGGCGTGACGGTGAGTCGCACGTCGGCCGAGCCCCCGGCGGCGATCACCTTCGGCGCCGCGGCGGTCCGCTCGACCGTCCAGCCGGAGGGGGCGAGCAGGGCGACCGAGAGCCGGTCGATCCTGGTGCCGCCCTGGTTCCGCACGGTGACGACGACATCGGCCGGGCTGCTCTGCGCGAATGGCGTGTCCAGGGCGGGCAGCGCCTCCGGCAGGGTGATCGTCGCGGCCAGCGCCGGGGCGGTACCGGTCGCCGGGTCGGTGACGCCGGGCCTGTAGTCGGCCAGGCGGCCGGTCATCCGGCGCAGGAACGACGGGTCTCCCAGGTCGACGACCACGATGTCGTACCAGCCGTGGTCGGCAAGGTGGACGGGCACGGTCCGGGTCTGGCCGGGCGCGAGGGTGACGGTCTGGAGAGGGTGACGTGGCCGTCCACCGTGCCGGGGGTCACGCGGGTAGACCGACTCGCCGACGAGGAGCCTGCGGGTGGTGGTGGAGGGGTTGGCGCACTTCACCTTCACCTGGCCGGGGGCGGCCTGCTCGACCAGGTGCGCTTCAGCGCCCACGCCGGTGCCGCGCAGCTTCCAGACGGACCAGCCGGGGGCAGTGACCTGCAGGTCGTAGCCGTCGGCACCGTACCCGATCGTGTTGTCGGCGGTCCTGGCCGCAGGGACGGTCCACGGATGTGGGGCGGTGCCGTCAGCGGGATAGGCGGTGAACGTCGCGGCGGTGGTGCCCGCGTTTCCGAGCCGCAGGCGGACGTCGGTGCCGGTGACGGCGGCCCGCAGGGACAGGCGGTACGGCAAGGGCCGCGTCCGGCGGGTGCCGGTCTCCTGCGCCGGCAGCGACTGGTTCTTCGGCGGTGCGGGATTCCAACGGCCGACCGCCGGTGGCACCGGGCCGGGCTGCTCCACCTCGGGCTGCGGGTGCCTGCGCTTGAAGTCGAAGGCGGAGGTCAGGTCGCCGAAGACGCTGCGGCGCCAGGCGCTGATGTTGGGCTCCTGGACGCCGGTCCACTTCTCCAGGAACCGGATGACCGAGGTGTGGTCGAAGGCCTCCGAGCAGACGAAGCCGCCCACCGTCCACGGTGAGACGACCGTCATCGGCACCCGGGGGCCCGGGCCGACCGGCAGACCGTTGAACCAGTCGTCGCTGTTGCCGGAGTCCGGCCGTGGCGCGACCGGGGCGGGCACGTGGTCGAAGTAGCCGTCGTTCTCGTCGAAGTTGATGAACAGAGCCGTCTTCGACCAGGTCTTCGGGTCGCTCGCGATGGCGTCGAGGATGTCGTAGACGAGGTTGGCGCTGCCGACCGGGGTGGAGGTGCCGGGGTGCTCGGAGAGCGCCGCCGTCGGAACCAGCCAGCTCACCTTCGGCAGCGTGCCGTTGTTGATGTCGGACCTGAGCCGCTGGACGAGGGTGTCCGGCTCGGAGCGGTACGCCCCCCGCATGAACAACCGGCGCTCCGCCTCGGTCAGCGAGTCGACGCCCTGCTGGAACTGGGCCAGTGCGGCCTTGCGCTGGTCTGCGGTCTTGCCGAACAGGCTGTCGTAGAACTGCTCCGTGGTGGAGTACTGGCCGCTGACCTTGGAAAGGATCTTCCGGCCGATCTCCTTCCAGGGCCGGAAGTACTCGACCGCGTTGTCGGTGAAGTTGTCCCACTCCTGGTAGATCTGCCAGGAGACGCCGGCGGCCTCCAGACGCTCGGGGTACGTCGTCCACTGGTAGCCCGCGTGGGCGTAGGAGTAGGCGGCGTTGGTGACAGCCCGGTTGACGCCGTCCGGCTCGTAGCCGGTCGTGCCGGTCCACAGGTAGTTGCGGTTGGGGTTGGTCGAGCCGTAGACCGAGCAGAAGTAGGCGTCGCAGATGGTGAAACGGTCGGCCAGTTCGTACTGGAGGGGAATGTCACGCCGGTCGTAGAAGGCCATGGTGCTCTGGCCCTTGGCCGCGACCCAGTCGTCCCACCAGCCGTTCGCCCGCGCCTGGTTGGCGTCGGAGAAGCCGTGCGGGAGCGCGCCGAGGTATTGGATGTCGCTCTCGGGGCGACCGGCGTCGACCGCCGCCTGCCGGGCCGAGAACGGCAGAACCTTGCCACCGCCGGGCCGCGGCTGCTCGAAGACGCTGGCTCCGGTGGGCAGGCGCAGCGGTGTGCGGTCGCCGAAGCCGCGCACGCCTCTGAGGGCGCCGTAGTAGTTGTCGAAGGAGCGATTCTCCTGCATCAGGATGATGACGTGTTCGACCGCGTTCAGGCCACCGGGAGGCGGTGGCGCTGCCATCGCCCTCAGCACTGACGGGGGCAGTAAGAAATCGCGGTGCCGCCAGCGACGGCACCGAGAAGCTTGCGGCGGGAGATCTCAGGCATGGGGCGGAGACTAGGTCGCGCCGATTGCACAAGGTAACCCTCGAGTGGTGAAACTTCATCGAGTGTTCAATTTCCGCTGTGGAATGTTGCGCCGTTTGTGTGGCCATGTTTGTCGTCGCATCCGTTGGGCGGCCGAGCACGTCACTGGGCCCGAGTCTCTGCTCGACCTCGCCGCGTGGGTCACCGCCCCGCACCGCTTCGCCGTCGCCCCTGGGACGCCTGCTGGCCGCATGGTCGCCGACCCGAAATGTGATGCAGCTGCGCCGTCGGAAACGTACGCCATATCTTTTCGCTGCCCGCCGATATTGGCGTCGGCAAAGTGGGAATAGGGATCCCCTTTCCCTGTTGACGGATTTCCTTCCGAGCGGCGGCCTCCTGACCGGGGTGCGTCAGGTGGGTCGACAGGGCCAGCTGGGCTGCTGGCCGCGCCGTGGAGAGGATCGGGGGGCGTGGGTGGCGTGCCGGCGTGGGCGGAGTGTCGGCGTGCCGCCGGCTCGTGGGCGTGCCGGGCCGGCCGGCTGCGCCCGGCGGCGCGCGCGGCGGGCCCGCCCGGCGGCCTCGGCCAGCAGCTCCACCGGCGTGGCCAGGACCACGGCCAGCCAGCCCAGCCAGAAGCCTCCCGGCACCCGGAGCTGCCGTTCCCAGCGGGACACCTCGTGCCGGCTCAGCGTGGGCACGCCCGAGGCGGCGCAGAGCTCGGCGGCGAGGGCCTGCTGGCTGCGGCCCCGGCCCCGCCGGAGCCGGGCGAGCAGCGGCCCGAGCGGCTCGGGGCCGGGCGGCGTGGGTGGCGTCATCGGTCCTCCGGCAGGGGTCGGCGCGGGGGCGGCGTCGACCCGCGCACCAGGGCGGGACCGGCGCGCCGCCGATCGGTGCTGACCCCCGCGCGGGCCCCGTCCGCGCTACCGCCTGTCTACCCCGGGGGTACGACGCTCCGCCCGACCCGCCGCTCGGGGAGGGCCCGTGCGGGGGCTCGCGTGGCGGTCGCGTCAGGTGGGAAGGTCCTGGGTGCGGTGCGTCCCGACAGCTAGAGTCGGTCCATGGCTCTCGGTCTACCCTCGGTCCTCCCCAACCCGCAGCCGGCGATCGGGGAGCTGATCCGTGACCGTCAGCCCACCTTCTCGTTCGAGTTCTTCCCGCCCAAGACAGCCCAGGGCGAGCGGCTGCTGTGGCAGGCGATCCGCGAGCTGGAGTCGCTGCGTCCCTCGTTCGTCTCGATCACCTACGGGGCCGGCGGGTCGACCCGGGACACCACGGTCGCGGTGACCGAGCGGATCGCCACCGAGACCACCCTGCTGCCGATGGCGCACCTCACCGCCGTCAACCACTCCGTCGCCGAGCTGCGCAACGTCATCGGCCGGCTGGCCGGCGTCGGGGTGCGCAACGTGCTGGCCGTGCGGGGCGACCCGCCGGGCGACCCGGGCGGGGAGTGGGTCCGCCACCCCGAGGGGGTGCTCTACGCCGAGGACCTGGTGCGGCTGGTGCGCGACTCCGGTGACTTCAGCGTCGGGGTGGCCGCTTTCCCCTACAAGCACCCGCGCTCGCCCGACGTGGCCAGCGACACCGCGCACTTCGTGCGTAAGTGCCGGGCCGGGGCGGAGTTCGCGATCACCCAGATGTTCTTCGACGCCGACGACTACCTGCGGCTGCGGGACCGGGTGGCGGCGGCGGGCTGCGACACCCCGATCCTGGCCGGGGTGATGCCGGTCACCCAGCTCAGCACCATCGAGCGGTCCGTGCAGCTGTCCGGGGCCCCCTTCCCGCCGGCCCTGGCCGCGCGCTTCGCCGAGGTGGCCGACGACCCGGAGGCGGTCCGCCGGCTCGGCATCGAGCAGGCGGCCGAGATGTGCCGGCGACTGCTCGACGAGGGCGTGCCCGGCATCCACTTCATCACCCTCAACCGGTCCACCGCGACCCGCGAGGTCTGGCAGCAGCTGCAGGTCGGCGCGCGGGTGTGACCCCAGTGGCGCGACACCACAGCGCCGGTGCGACGGTTGTTCCGTGGTGGGCACTTCGCTGAACTGGGACGAGTACGCGACGGCGTGGGCGCGGCTGCACGGGGGCTTCGACCCCCGGGCGGCGGCCCCGGTGGTCCGCGCCTGGCTGCGGTTCGCCTACCACGTCGGGTACGTGCTGGGCCGCCTCCGGGTCACCCCGACCGCCGTCACCGTGGCGGGGGTGCTGCTCTGCCTCTGCGTGCCGCTGTTCGCCGTCCGGCCGGTGAGCGGGCCGGTGCTCGCGGCGCTGTTCGTGCTGGCCGCGTCGGTGGCCGACAGCGTCGACGGCGCGGTGGCGGTGGCCACCAACCGCACCACCCGGCTCGGCTACGTCTACGACTCCGTCGCCGACCGGCTCGGCGAGGCCGCCTGGCTGACCGCGTTCTGGCTGGTGGGCGCGCCGGGCGCGCTGGTCGCCGCCGCCGGCGGGCTGTCCTGGCTGCACGAGTACGTCCGGGCCCGGTCGGTGTCGGCCGGGATGCGGGAGATCGGCGCGGTCACCGTGGGGGAGCGGCCCACCCGGGTCTGCGTGGCCCTGGTCGGGCTGCTGCTGGCCGGCCTCGCCGGGCTGATCGACCCGGACCTGACCGCCGGCACGATCACCATGGCCACGGCCGTCTGGGTGCTGCTGGCCGGCTTCGGGCTGGGCCAGCTGCTCGCCGCCGTCCGCCGCGCCCTCATCGAGGCCGGCTGACCCTCCGTCGCCCTCCCCTATTCCCAGGCGGGGCCGATGGCGTCGGCGACGATCTGCGCGGAGAGGGTGACCATCGGCAGGCCGCCCCCCGGGTGCCCGGAGCCGCCGACCAGCCACAACCCGGCCGCCGGCCCCCGGTTCGCCGGGCGCAGCAGGCCACCCGCCGTGCCGTAGATCGCACCGCCGGGCGCGCCGGTCGCGGCGTCCAGGTCGGCCGGGGTGCGGACCTCCCGGAACACCAGCCGGTCGCGCACGTCCACGCCGCGCTCGGCGAGCACGTCGAGGACCCGGTCGGCGTACGCGTCGGCCAGGCCCGGCCGCCGCCAGTCCACCGCGCCCGTGGCGGTGCCGTGGCGGGGCGCGTTGACCAGCACGAACCACGCCTCGTGCCCGGCGGGGCGCACCGC
The DNA here is from genome assembly GCF_000876225.1 of Micromonospora haikouensis. Classification (NCBI taxonomy): domain Bacteria; kingdom Bacillati; phylum Actinomycetota; class Actinomycetes; order Micromonosporales; family Micromonosporaceae; genus Micromonospora; species Micromonospora haikouensis. The sequence continues at coordinate 462,682 of NZ_JXSX01000003.1, forward strand.
CGGGTCGTCGGCGACGGTGACGAAGACGGTCGGATCGGGCGCGGGCCGGGCCCGCACGCCCCGCCCGGGGTGGCCGAAGACCGCGTCGAACTCGGCGTCGTAGTCGCGCGGGAAGAACACGTTGTGGTGGGCCAGGCCGGTCTCGCCGGCCACCCCGAGCAGCAGCACGAACCCGGCGAGGCTGCGGTCGGTCAGCCCGGCCAGCCGGCGCGGGCTGGGCAGCAGGTCCCGGTAGAGGGTCAGCGCGTCGACGTTGGCGACCACCACGTCGGCGGGCACGGGCGCGGCGACGCCGGCGAGGCGTACCCCGTGGACCCGGCCGCCCGCCGCGTCGATCCGGGTGACCGTGGTGCCGGTCTGCACGACCACGCCCAGGTCCAGGCAGCGGGTCAGCAGCGCGTCGGCGAGGGTGCCCAGGCCGCCGCGCAGATACCAGCCGCCGAACGCCAGCTCCGCGTACGGTACGGCGACCAGCGCCGCCGGGGCCCGGCGCGGGTCGGCCCCGGTGTAGGTGGCGTACCGGTCCAGCAGCATCCGCAGCCGGGGGTCGGCCAGGTGCCGGCGGCCCAGCCCGCGCAGGGTGCGCCCGGGGGCGATGGCGGCGAGGTCGCCCAGCCGCCAGGCCAGCGCGGCGAGGTCCAGCGGCGAGTCGACGGGCCGGCGCAGGATGTCGCGGTGCGAGGCGTCCCAGACCCGGGCGGCCCGCCGCCACAGCCGCTGCCAGTCGGCGGCGGCCCGGTCGCCGAACGCCGCGCCGACGCGGCCGGCGAACTCGGCCGGGTCGGCGCAGGAGTCGAGGGTGGGCCCGCCGCCGGGGAAGACGTGCCGGACGATCGGGTCCAGCGGGGCCAGGTCGAGGTATTCGTCGAGCTTCGCGCCGGTCGCCTCGAACAGGTCGTGGAAGACCTCCGGGAGGGTGAGCAGGCTGGGCCCGGTGTCGAAGTGGAACGCACCGGCCGGGGTGTCGTGGACGTACCGGCCGAGCTTGCCGCCGACCGTGCCGGCCTGCTCGAAGACGGTCACCTCGTGCCCGGTGGCGGCCAGCCGGGCGGCGGTGGCCAGCCCACCCACCCCGGCACCGACGACCACGATCCGCGCCATGACGTGCCCTCCTAGCTGACCGGGCGACCCCGCCAGGACAGACGACGCCGCTTCCGCAGATGGTACGACCGCGCGGTCAGCCAGCCGAGGACCACGACCGACACGGGGTGGCCGAGCGCGTCGGGCCACCACCGGCCGCCGGTGGCGCGGGCGCTGACCGCCCGCCCGGCCACCCCGAGCAGCCAGGCCAGCGCCGCCACCGCCGCGACCGCCGGGGCGCCCGCGACCAGGGCGGCCAGCGCGACCAGCGGGGGAGCCGTGTAGAGCAGCAGCAGCGCCGCCACCACGGCCGCCGCCGCGCCGGGATGACCGAACGAGGCCCACAGCGACTTGGTGTAGCCGTCGCGCAGCTGCGGCCAGTCGTCGTACATCCGGCAGGTGGCCAGCCGGGAGCCGTCGGCGAGGGCGATCCGGCCGCCGGAGCGCTTGACCGCGCGGGCCAGCTCGATGTCCTCCAGCACCCGGTCGGCCACGGCGGCGTGCCCGCCGGCCGCCGCGTAGCCGGCCCGGTCGACCACGAGGAACTGCCCGCCGGCCGCCGTCAGCGACGGCCGCGGCGAGCGCTCCATCGCCCGCAGCGGCAGGAAGGTCAGCCACAGCCACTGCAGCAGCGGCTGCACCAGCCGGTCCGTCGGGGTCCGGGTCACGATCCTCGGGTACGGCGACAGCAGCGTCACCCGCGCGGCGCGCAGCTCGGCGACGGCCGCCGCCACCGCGTACGGGGCGAGGACGACGTCGGCGTCGACGAAGGCCAGCGCGGTGGCGGCCGGGTCGGCGCGGGCGGCGAGCTGGTGGCAGGCGTGCGGCTTGCCCAGCCAGCCCGGCGGCGGAGCGACGCCGGTGAGCAGGGTGACCCGGTCGTCGTCGCCGGCGACCGCGCGGACCACGTCGGCGGTGCCGTCGGTGGAGCCGTCGTCGAGCACCACGATGCGCAGGCCGGGCACGCCGCGCTGGGCGAGCAGCGACTCCAGGCACGGGGTGACCCGGTCGGCCTCGTCGCGCAGCGGCAGCAGCACCGCGACGGCCTCGGCGACCTCGACGGGCCCGCCGGCCGGGCGGCGCAGCCACCGGGTGGCGTTGACCCAGGTGTGCGCGGTGAGCGCGGCGACGGCGGCGAGCAGCAGCAGGACGCCGGTCATGCGGTCGCGTCGGCGGGCGGACCCTGCTGGGGCTGCCGGTCCTGCCGGGGTCGCTGGCCCGGCTGGTCCGGCCGGCGGTCGCGGCCGAGCGCCAGGGCCAGTGGGACGGCGGCGACCGCCATGCCGGCCGCGCCCCACACCGCCGACGCGGGCAGGCCGAGGAAGACCGCGTGCGCCAGGATGCTGGAGGCGTACGTCCACAGGTAGAGCGCGAACATCGGGGCGTCGCCGGGGCCGGCCCGGTCGACGACCGCCCCGGCCAGCGGGCGCAGCGCCGCCATCAGCAACACCGCGAACAGCAGCCAGCCGAGGTAGTTGCTGACGGGCACGCCGGGCAGGCCGGGCAGCGCGGGGGTGGCGTCCCGCCACACCCAGTAGCCCTCGGCGACCATCTGCGGGTCGAGGAACAGGTCCCACGCGGCGAGCCCGACGGCGGCGAGGGCCACCCGGGCGACGCCGGGGGAGACGAGCCGGGCCGCCGTGAGCCAGGCGGGCCAGGCCATCCAGGTCCAGGCCAGGGGGATGACCAGCGGCACCCCGGCCAGCTTCGGGCCCAGCTCCCCGGAGTAGTCGTAGCTGCCGAACGGGAAGCCGGTGGCCACCCCGAGCGCCTCGATGGCGAAGCCGCCCCCGGTGGCCACCGCGACCAGCGCCGCCGCCGCGCGGGGACCCCGGGTCAGCAGCGCGTGGCCGACCGAGAGGAGGTAGCCGAGGACGACGGTGGCCACGGTCAGCCCGGCCCGGGTGGCGCCGACGGTGAGCGGGTAGCAGATCTGGGCCAGGACCAGCACGCCCAGCCCCACCCAGGGCAGCAGCGGCCGGAGCCCGGGCCGGGTCACGGCGCGGCCGATCCCGGTGCCGGGGCGGCCGGGCCGGCCGGCGCGGGGGCGGCGGGACCGGCCCGGCCGGCGGAGCTGCCGGCGGCCGGGCCGGCCGGGGCCGGCGGGGTGAGCGGGAGGTCCCGGCCGAGGATGCCGAACGGGCGTTCGTCGCCGGGGAAGTGGAAGTGGCGCAGCACGTCGACGAAGCCGAACCGGCGGTACAGCCGCCAGGCCCGGGAGCGCTGCTCGTCGGCCTCGGGCGTGGAGAGCAGGGTGGTGCTGCCCGGTGCCATCGTGAGCAGCGCGGTGAGCTGCCGGGTGCCCAGGCGGTGCCCCTGGGCGGGCGGCCGGACGTGCAACTCGACCACCTCGAAGCAGTCGGCGAGCCAGCGCTGCCGGGCACCGGCGGTCAGCGCCCGGTGCACCTGGTCGTGCCACCACTGGCCGGGCGTGCCGAGGTAGCCGTACCCGAAGCCGGCCAGGTGCCCCTCGGAGGTGAGGCTGGCCACGGCGCGGAAGCCGGGACGGCGCACGTGGGTGGCGATGTAGCCGCGCCGCGCCTCCAGCAGGTCGGCCCGGTAGTTCATCGCCTCGCCGTAGACGGCCACCACGTCGTCCAGCCGTCGGACCAGGTCGTCCGGCGTCCAGCGCACCAGCCTCATGCCCGCCCATCCTTCGCCGTTGCCGCGTCGCCGTCGGCGACCCACCCCAGCACCGCCCGGTCGCCGACCACGTCGCGCACCTCGAACCGCGCGAAGAGCTCCTCCGCGTACCACCCCTCGGTGGGGGTGCGCGTGATCGCGGCGCGGTGCTCGGGGTGACGGTACGCGAACGCGACGAGGTCCGCCGGATCGCGCCACACGCTGACCGTGCCCTGCCAGCCCAGCGGGGCCTCGCCGACGCCGAACCGGGCCAGCAGGCCGGGCGCGGCGTGCAGGGCGGCGGCCACCGGCGGGACGGCCCGCCAGAAGGTGGCCGCCCGGCGGGCCCGCAGCCGGGCCCGGGTCAGCGCCAGCACCGGGCCGGCGACCCGACCGCCGGACGGCTCGCCGAACGGCCGCCGCCCGGACCACTCGCCCCGGCTGGTCAGCGGGCGCAGGTCGACCCGCACCGACGAGCGGGCGATGCGGGCCCAGGAGCGGCCCACGGGCGAGGCGTCGAAGCCGGCGGCGTCGGCCGCGCGGTCCCAGACGGCGAGGGCCGCCCAGCGGGTCAGGTCGGCGTCGCCGGGGCCGAAGCCGGTGCCCGTCCCGGTGCCGAGCAGCTTGCCGAACCGGACCCCGGTGGTGCGGCGCAACCGCGCCGGGTGCGCCGCCATCCGGGCCAGCGCGCCGGGCAGGGCGGCCCGGCCGATCCGCCAGACGTGCAGGGTGACCAGCTCGGGGACGCCGCTCACGCCACCTCGGTCGCGGTGCCGACGGTGATCCGCAGCAGCTCCGCGTACGTCGTGGGGAAGACCGCCTGGGGCACCCCGCCGGCCGCCCAGACCTCGTCGTAGCCCGCCAGGGCCACGTCGACGATGGTGCGCAGCGGCTCGGGGTGGCCGAGCGGGGCGACCCCGCCGATCGGCTGGCCGGTGTGCCTGCGGACGAACTCGGGGGTGGCCCGGCGCAGGTGGGTGAACCCGAGGTGTGCGGCCAGGCCGGCGACGTCCACCCGGTGCGCGCCGGAGGTGAGCACCAGCAGCGGCGCGTCGTCGGCGTCGAAGACGAGCGAGTTCGCGATGGCGCCGACGGCGACGCCGAGCGCGTCGGCCGCCGCGGCGGCGGTGTGCACCGCCTCGGGTAGCAGGCGGACCTCGCTGGGCCGGCCGGAGCCGTCCCGCGCGCCCGCGGCGTCGAGGGCCTCCTGCACGGCCCGCACGTTCGGGTGTGGCTGCATGCCGCCCATTCTCCCCGGTGCCGCACCGCCTTTTTCACCCACCCACGGCTACGCCGCGGCGACCCCCGCCGCCGGCCGGGTGCCCGGCCAGCGCGGGGTGGCCCGGACCCGGCCGTCGGCGGTCACCAGCAGGGCGGCGTACCCGTCGAGGGTGGCCAGCCAGTCCAGGGCGTCCGGGCCCCCGGCGACGGCCGCCGTGGCGTACACGTCGGCCCAGAGCAGGTCGGGGCCGACCACGGTGACCGACCGGACGGCCTCGGCGGGCCGGCCGGCGCGCGGGTCGGTGATGTGCGTGCCGCGCCGGGCGGTGCCGGAGGTGGCGACCGCGCCCGACGCCCGCTCCAGCACGTCGAGCAGGTGCCCCGGGGACTGCGGGTCCTCGACGCCGACCCGCCACGCCGGCCGGTCGGGCGCGGCGCGCAGCAGCACGTCGCCCCCGGCGTTGAGGCACACGTCGTGGTCGGCCAGGTCGGTCAGCCACCGGGCGGCCCGCTCGACCGCCCAGCCCTTGACCAGCCCGGACGGGTCGAAGCCGACGCCGCCGCGCGGCAGCGGCAGCCGCCGGGCGTCGAACCGGCCGCCGGTGCGCAGCCGGGCCAGCTCGCACAGCTCGACCACCTCCCGCACCGCCGGGTCGGCGGTGGCCGGGTCGGGCGACCGGCCGGCGAGCCGGCCGAGGACGCTGTCCGGCCGGTACGTGCTGAACGTGTCGTCGGCCGCGTGCAGCTCGGCGAAGAACGCCTCCACCCGGGCGGCGACGGAGTCGTCGCGCACCCCGGGCCCGCGCAGGTGCACGCTCACCGGCAGCCCCATCACCTGTTCCACCCAGGCCCGCCGGCCCGGCTCGCCCGCCCTGGCCATCGTGTTCACCTTCCCGTTCACAGGTGGGCCGCGTCGATGGCGGCCTGGAGGGACTCCCGGTAGCCGTCGCTGGTGACGGTGGCCCCGGAGACCGTGTCGATGTCGGCGCTCTGCGCGGCCAGGGCCGACTGCCGCAGGATCGGCACCGCGTAGTCGTTGATCTGCTGGTCCCGGTGGTTGCCGTCGGGCACCTGGAGCGCGGTGACGTCGGTGATCTTCCCGCCGGAGACGGTGATCCGGACCTGCACCGGCCCCCACCGGGTCTGCGCCACCGACCCGTCGTACCGCCCGGCGCCGGTGCCGGACGAGCCGGTGCCGGTGCTGGTGCCCGCCGGGCCGGTGTCGGTGCCGGTGGTGGACGAGCCGGTGCCGGCGTCGCCGCCCGTGCCGGCGGCGATCGCGCTGCTCTCCCCGCCCACCCCCATCGTGCTGGTCTTGTAGCTGAACAGCAGCACCAGCGCCGCCACGGTGGACAGCAGCCACACGGTGATCCGTCGCATGGAAACCCCCTTCACGCCTGTCACCAGGCAAAACGTTCGTGGTGGGTGTGCTCGTCGGGCACCCCGGCGGCCCGGGTGGCGGCCCGCGCCGCGTCGACCCAGCCGTCCGGGCCGCAGAGGAAGACGTCGTGGTCGGCGATGTCGGGGGAGAGCCGGCGCAGCGCCTCGGCGTCGGGCACCCCTTCCGCGTACGCCGGCAGCCAGGCGGGTCGCCCGGCGCGCGGGCCGACGAGGTGGTGCACCACCACCCCGCGCTCGGCCGCGAGCCGGTCCAGCTCCGCGCGGAAGGCGATCTCCTCCTCGGTACGCGCGCGGTAGAGCAGCACCGCCTGCCCCGGGGCGTACGGCAGCTCCCACAGCAGCGCCAGCAGCGGCGTGACGCCGACCCCGCAGGCGAACATCGTGATCCCGCCGCCGCGCCAGTGCTCCCCGGTCAGCCGCCCGTACGGGCCCTCCAGCAGCACCCGGGTGCCGGGGCGCAGGGCGGCCACCCGGGCGCTGCCGTCGCCGAGGTCCTTCACGGTGATCCGCATCAGGTCCCCCGACGGGGGCGCCGACAGCGAGTACGGGTGGGCCCGGGACCAGCCGGGGCCGTCGAGGAACCGCCAGGAGAAGAACTGCCCCGCCCGGACGGGCAGCCGGTGCAGGTCCCGCCCGCGCAGCCACACCGACGTCACCCCCGGCGCCTCGGGCACCACCGCCGCCACCTCGACCCGGTGCCGCAGGGAGCGCCACGCCGGCAGCCCCAGCCGGAACACCAGCACGCTGCCCAGCGCCAGCAGGTACGCCGTCCACCAGTACGCCCGCGCGGCGGGCGAGGCGACGAAGTCCGCGCCGGTCCAGAGCTGGTGCGGCAGCGCCAGCGCGATCCCCAGGTACGCGTACAGGTGCAGCAGGTGCCAGGACTCGTAGCGCAGCCGGCGGCGGGCCGCCCGCACCGAGGTGACCACCACCAGCACCAGCAGGCCCAGCGCGGCGGTGGCCAGCAGCATCCCCGGGTACCCGGTGACCAGCAGCCAGAACTGCGTGACGACGTCCTCGCGGGCGGTGCCCGCGTACCCGATGGTGGTCAGCGCCACGTGGGCCAGCAGCAGGTGGAACGAGGCGAAGCCGGCGAGCCGGTGCCAGCGGGCGATCCGGTCCTGGCCGAAGCGCCGCTCGACCAGCGGCACCCGGGCCATCAGGACCACCTGGATCAGCATCAGGTCGGCGCTGAGCAGGCCGGTGAGCCGGCCGGCGGAGGTGAGGCCGGTCGCCACCCCGGACAGCAGCTCCTGCACCCCCCGGTCGGCCGTCCAGAGGGCGGTGACCACGAGCAGGCTGAGCGCGGCGGCGACGCCCGCCACGTCGGCCCACCAGCCGGGTGCCCCCGGCGGGACGAGGCGGACCGGGGCCGGTCGTTCGGCGACGGCGGCGCTCATCCGTCGATCGTTTCGGTACGGCTGACGTTCATGGGTCCACCCTGCGGCGGTGACCTCGACCGGTCCTTTGCGAAGCCTGTGCGCGTACTGAGAATCCCGGCGGTCAGCGGCCGGCGGCGGCAGCGCCGGTGACCACCGCGTCGGGCGCGGGCGGCACGGTCTGCTGCCCGGGCGGGGCCGCCCGGGCCGTCTCGGCCAGCACCACCCCGAGTAGCACCAGCGCGCCGCCGCCGAGCTGGGCGACGTTGAGCGCCTCGCCCGCGCCGATGACCACCCAGGCGACCGCCGCGGCGAGCACCGGCTCCACCATGCCGACGATCCCGACGCTGGTCGCGGGCAGGTGCCGCATCGCGCCGGCCACCAGCAGGTACGGCACGACCGAGCCGAGCACCACCACGTACGCGCAGAGCAGCGCGACCGGCACGCCCCCGGCGCGGCCGGTCAGCGGCTCCCAGCCACCGGTGCCGGCGGTGACCGCCCGGGTGAGCAGCCCGGCCACGGCGGACCCGCCGAACGCCCAGGTGCACAGCGACAGGGTGTCGCGGCCCTGCACGCCCCGCGCCCCGAGCACGTAGTAGCCGGCCAGGAAGACCGCCGCGCCCACGCCGGCCAGCACGCCCAGGCCGTCCAGCCGCAGCCCGCCCCACACCTCGGCCACGCAGCCCAGCCCGACGAGGCTCAGCGCCAGGCCGACCCAGAGCCGGGGACGGACCCGGTGCCGTTGGCCGAACCGGGCCCAGAGGGCGACCAGCAGCGGGGCGGAGTACTCGAACAGCAGGCCGATCCCGACCGGCAGCCGGGAGATGGCGACGAAGTAGAGCATCGGCACCAGGAAGAAGCCGGTCAGGCCGTACCCGATCAGCAGCGGCAGCTGCCGGGCGGTGACCCGCAGCCGGCGCGCCCCCGGCCGCAGCGCGACGCTGAGCAGCAGCAGGATGGCGACCGCGCCCAGGGCGCGCAGCAGGGTCAGCTGCTGCGCGTTCAGGCCGGCCCGGAGCACCAGCTTGGAGACCGTGCCGTTGACGGCGAACAGGGCTCCCGAGCCGAGCACCATGGCGACACCGAGGGCGGGGCGGGGAGTCGTCACCAGCAGAGGCTAGCGTCGCCGCCTGTTTCGGCACGCCGGCCCGCCACACGTTGCGTTTTCGTCGGGGGCGGGGTGTACTGTCAGCAGTAGTTAGAACGAGTGTTCGATTGCCTCGAACGCCCGTTCCAACAACCCGGGGTGGTGTTTCGCGGCGCCGGCCCCGGGCGGTGCGGCTCCGCGGGCCGCACCTGGGTCCCGGGCAGTCGCGAGTCCGGGCCCGTCAGGCAGGCGCGTCGCCCGCCGCCCACGACCCCCGGGCGGCGGGCGACGAACCCGCCGGTATCGCCGGCCGGGTGTGGTGTGGGGAAGCGTCCACACCCGGCCGGCCCCACCCGGTGCGTCTTCCTCCGCACCACCCGACCCGGCCCGTGCCGGCGGCCCCGGCCGCCGTGCCCGGCCCCGGCCACGTGGAGGAGACAGCCCATGCCGACCAACTCGGCCCAGCCACCGACGGTGCCGGCGCACGTGCTGCCGAACCGCACCCCGGCCCAGCTCCTCGCGGTGGCCCGGCACGGGCTGGCGGAGGCCGCCCGCACCCGCCCCGACGGCCTGCGCTACGCCGCGGCCCACCTCGCCGCCCTCCGCGCCGCCGCGGCCGTGCTCGCCGCCCGCGCCCGCCCCGCGCCGGCCCGGCGACACCGCATCACCAGCGTCTGGGTCCTGCTCTGCACCGTCGCCCCCGAGATGGACGAGTGGGCCGCCTACTTCGCCGCCGGCGCGGGCAAGCGCGCCGCCGCCGAGGCCGGCATCCCCCGCGTGGTCAGCGCCCGGCAGGCCGACGACCTGCTCCGGGCGGCCGAGCAGTTCGTGACGGTGGTGGAGACCTCCCTCGGGCTGACCCACCAGCCGGCGCTCGACGGCCTCGCCGCCTGACCGCGACCGGCACCCACCCAGCACGGCACTTCGGCACTTCCGCACGGCACTTCGGCACAGCACTTCGGCAACGACGGGCGAGGCACGACAGGGGGTAGGTCCGATGGCGGGCCGCATGGTGGTCGGTTCCGCCGCACTGGCCGGCCTGGTCCGTCCGGCGAGCGCGCCGGACCCGGCCGGGGCGCACCGGATGCTGCCGGTGGCCGCCGAGCTGACCGGCCTGCTGCCCAGCCGGGGGCTGCGTCGGGGCAGCACGATCGCGGTCGCCGCCGGCCAGCCCCGGCACAGCGGCGGCACCTCCCTGGTGCTGGCGCTGCTCGCCGAGGCGTCCCGGGCCGGCTCGTGGTGCGCCGTGGTGGGGGTGCCGACCTTCGGCGCGGGGGCGGCGGCCGAGGCCGGCATCGCCCTGGACCGGCTCGCCCTGGTGCCGCAGCCCGGGCCGGACTGGCCGACCGTCGTCGCCGCCCTGATCGACGGGGTGGACGTGGTGGTCGCCGCCGTGCCGGCCACCGTCTCCGCCTCCGTGGCCAACCGGCTGGCCGCCCGGGCGCGGCAGCGCGGCAGCGTGCTCGTCCCGTACGGCCGGTGGGACGGCGCGGACGTCACGCTGCAGGTGGTCCGGGGCGTCTGGGAGGGGCTGGGCCAGGGCCGGGGCCGGCTGCGGCGGCGCGAGGTCACCATCTGCGCCCGGGGGCGGGGCGCGGCGGCCCGGCCCAAGGAGATCAAGGTCTGGCTTCCCGGAGACGCGCTCACCCGGGTCATCCCCCGTTCACCCGTCGCGTCGGGCGTCTCCGCCACCGGCCGCTCGGCCGCCGGCCGGCTCCGCCCCGTCCCGCCGCCGTCGGCCGCGCTGCGGTCGTCCGAGTTGCCGCGGTCGTCCGCGTCGTCGTCGCCCGCCGCGTCGTCGTCGCCGTCGTCGGCCGCCCCGCTGTCGTCGGCCGTCCCGCCGTCGGTGGCCGTCCCGCCGTCGTCGGACGCACCGCCCCGCCGGGGCGCGCTCACCGTGGTCGGCCCGGCGTGACCGATGCGCCGGCGCGGACGCTGCTGCTCTGGTGCCCCGACTGGCCGGTGCTCGCCGCCGAGCTCGTCGACGGGGTGCCGGCGACCGGGGCGGTGGCCGTGCTGCACGCCAACCGGGTGGTCGCCTGCTCCGAGGCGGCCCGCGCCGAGGGCGTCCGCCGGGGCCTGCGCAAGCGGGAGGCGCAGGGGCGCTGCCCCCGGCTGACCGTCGTCGACCACGACCCGGGGCGGGACGCCCGGGCCTTCGAGCCGGTGGTCGCCGCCGTCGAGGAGTTGGCCGCCGGTGTCGAGGTGGTGCGCCCCGGCGCCTGCGCGCTGGCCGCCCGGGGCCCGGCCCGCTACCTGGGCGGCGAGGAGGCGGCCGCCGAGCGGATCATCGAGCACGTCGCCCAGACCTGTGCGGTGGAGAGCCAGGTGGGCATCGCCGACGGGGTGTTCGCCGCCGGCCTGGCGGCCCGGGACGGGCGGGTGGTGCCCCCCGGCGGCACCCCCGGCTTCCTGGCGGGCCTGCCGGTGGAGGCGCTCGGCCGGCCGGCCCTGGCCGACCTGCTGCGCCGGCTCGGCGTACGCACCCTGGGGGGCTTCGCCGCGCTGCCGGCCGGGGACGTGCTGGCCCGGTTCGGGTTCGACGGCGCGCTGGCCCACCGGCTCGCCGCCGGCCGGGACCACCGGCCGTTGGCCGTCCGCCGGCCCCCGGCGGACCTGGCCGTCACCGCCGACCACGACGAGCCGATCGACCGGGTCGACGCCGCCGCCTTCGCCGCCCGGGCGCTGGCCGAGCGGCTGCACGACCGGCTCGCCGCGCACGGGCTGGCCTGCACCCGGCTGGGCATCGAGGCGGTCACCGCCGACGGCCAGGAGCTGCACCGCGTGTGGCGGCACGACGGGCTGCTCACCGCGGCGGCCGTCGCCGACCGGGTGCGGTGGCAGCTCGACGGCTGGCTCACCGGCAGCGCCGGCCGCCCCGGTGCCCGCCCGACCCGCCCGACGGCCGGGATCATCCGGCTGCGCCTGGTGCCCGACGGGGTGCTCGCCCGGGCCGACCTGCAACCCGGGCTGTGGGGGGAGACGGGCGAGGAACGTGAGCGGGCGCACCGGGCGCTGAGCCGGGTGCAGGGCCTCCTCGGCCCTGAGGCGGTGGTCACCGCGGTGCTCGGCGGCGGCCGGTCACCGGACGACCAGGTGCGGCTGGTGCCGTGGGGCGACGAACGGCTGCCCGCCCGCCCCGGCGAGCAGACCGGCCCCGCCCGGGTCGGCGAGTTGGCTGGCCCTGCCCGGGTCGGCAAGCCGATCGGCCCTGCCCGCCCCGGCGGGTTGGTGGGCCCCGTCCGGGCCGGTGGGGCTGGAGGGCCGGGCGGTGCTGACCGGTCCGGTGGGGCTGGCGGGTTCGACCGGTCCGGTGGGCCTACCCGGGGAGGGGCGGCCTCGTCGGGGCGGGGCGGGGCGGCCTCGTCGGGGCGGGGCGCGTCGCCGCCGTGGCCGGGTCGGCTGCCGCCGCCCTCGCCGGCCGTGGTGCTGCCCGCCCCGATTGCCGCGACCGTCCACGACGCGGCCGGCGAGCCGGTCGGGGTCAGCGCGCGGCTCCAGCTCACCGCCGCCCCGGCGCGGCTGGCCGTCGGCGCGGCCCGGCCGGTGGAGATCGTCGGCTGGGCCGGCCCGTGGCCGGTGGACGAGCGCTGGTGGTCCCCGGCGGAGGCCCGCCGCCGGGCCCGGTTCCAGGTGTGCCTGGCCGACGGGGCGGCCCTCCTGCTGGCGGTCGAGTCCGGCCAGTGGCTGGTGGAGGCCATCTATGACTGACCGCCGCCCCACCCCCACCCTGCCGCCGTCGCCGACCGATCTTGGAAGTTCGTGGCCCCTCCAGGGGCCGGAAACTTCCAAGATCTCCGTGGCTCGGGGTGTGCGGTGAGCTTTCACAATCCCGGCGTGGGGTGGGGGGAGTTGGAGTGGGTGCTCTCCGGCCGGGCCGGGCCGGGTCCGGCCGGGTCAGGGCGGGCCGGGACGGGGCGGGGCGGTGAGGCGGGTCGGAGCAGAGAGCAGGGCGGCGCGGGCGGGCGGCACCTGTGGGCCGTGGACCCACCCGTGGTGGATCCCCTCGCCGTCGACGCCGACGGGGGCGACGGCCCCGCCTGGAGCCGCCGCCGGGGCCGGTACACCCCGCCGGAGCCACCCCGCACCGGCGGCGGCCCGGGTGGCGGCGGGCCGGGCAGCGGTGCCGTGCCGTACGCCGAGCTGCACGCGCACAGCAACTTCAGCTTCCTCGACGGGGCCAGCCACCCCGAGGAGCTGGCCGAGGAGGCGGCCCGGCTCGGGCTCACCGCGCTCGCCGTCACCGACCACGACGGCTTCTACGGCGTGGTGCGCTTCGCCGAGGCGGCCCGCGCGCTGCACCTGCCGACGGTCTTCGGCGCGGAGCTGTCCCTCGGGCTGCCCGGCCCGCAGAACGGCGAGCCCGACCCGCTCGGTGCGCACCTGCTGGTGCTCGCCCACGGCCACGAGGGATACGCGCGGCTCGCCGCCACCATCTCCCGGGCTCAGCTGCGCGGCGGCCAGAAGGGTCGCCCCGACTACGGGGAGCTGGAGGAGGTCGCCGCCGAGCTGCGCGACCACGTCCTGGTGCTCACCGGCTGCCGCAAGGGGCACGTGCCGGCCGCGCTGCTCACCGCGGGCGTCGACGCGGCGGCCCGGGAGCTGGACCGGCTCACCGCGCTGTTCGGCGCGGAGACGGTGGCGGTGGAGCTGACCGACCACGGGCACCCGGTCGACGGCGACCGCAACGACGCGCTCGCCGAGCTGGCCCGCGCCGCCGGGCTGCCCACGGTGGCCACGAACAACGTGCACTACGCCACCCCGGGCCGCCGCCGGCTGGCCACCACCCTGGCCGCCGTGCGGGCCCGGCGCAGCCTCGACGAGATCGACGGCTGGCTGCCCGCCGCCGGCACCGCCCACCTGCGCGACGGGGCGGAGATGGCGGCGCGGTTCGCCGCGTACCCGGGTGCGGTGGCGCGGGCCGCCGAGTTCGGCGCGGAGCTGGCGTTCGACCTGCAACTGGTCGCGCCGAAGCTGCCGGCGTACCCGGTGCCGCCGGGGCACACCGAGATGAGCTGGCTGCGCGAGCTGACCATGGCCGGGGCCCACGACCGGTACGGGCCGCCCGGGGCGCACCCGGAGGCGTACGCGCAGCTCGACCACGAGCTGCGGATGATCGACGAGCTGGGCTTCCCCGGCTACTTCCTGGTGGTCTACGACATCGTCGCGTTCTGCCGCGAGCAGGACATCTACTGCCAGGGCCGGGGGTCGGCGGCCAACTCGGCGGTCTGCTACGCGCTGCGGATCACCAACGTGGACGCGGTGCGGCACCGGCTGCTGTTCGAGCGGTTCCTCGCCCCGGAGCGCGACGGGCCGCCCGACATCGACGTGGACATCGAGTCCGACCGCCGGGAGGAGGTGATCCAGCACGTCTACGCCCGGTACGGCCGGGAGCACGCCGCCCAGGTCGCCAACGTCATCTCCTACCGGCCGCGCTCGGCGGTGCGGGACGTGGCGAAGGCGTTCGGCTTCTCGCCCGGCCAGCAGGACGCCTGGAGCAAGCAGATCGACCGCTGGGGCTCGGTCGCCGCGGTCGACGCCGAGGACGTCCCCGAGCAGGTCGTGGCGTACGCGAACGAGCTGCAGACGTTCCCGAGGCACCTGGGCATCCACTCCGGCGGGATGGTGATCTGCGACCGGCCGGTGATCGAGGTCTGCCCGGTGGAGTGGGGGCGGATGCCCGGCCGCAGCGTGCTGCAGTGGGACAAGGACGACTGCGCCGCCGTCGGGCTGGTCAAGTTCGACCTGCTCGGCCTCGGCATGCTCTCGGCCCTGCACTACGGCTACGACATGATCGGCGAGACCCTCGACCTGGGCGACATGACCCTCGACGACCCCGAGGTCTACGACATGCTCTGCCGGGCCGATTCGGTGGGGGTGTTCCAGGTGGAGAGCCGCGCCCAGATGGCCACCCTGCCCCGGCTCAAGCCCCGCGAGTTCTACGACCTGGTGGTGGAGGTGGCGCTGATCCGGCCCGGCCCGATCCAGGGCGGCTCGGTGCACCCGTACATCCGGCGGCGCAACGGCCAGGAGCCGGTGGCGTACCCGCACCCGCTGATGCGCAACGCGCTGGAGAAGACCCTCGGCGTGCCGCTGTTCCAGGAGCAGCTCATGCAGCTCGCCATCGACCTGGCCGGCTTCGACGCGGCGGAGGCCGACCAGCTGCGCCGGGCCATGGGGGCGAAGCGGTCGGTGCAGCGGATGGCGCGGATCGCCGACCGGCTCTACGCGGGGATGGCCGAGCGGGGCATCGCCGGCGAGCTGGCCGACGACGTCTACCGCAAGCTCACCGCGTTCGCCAGCTACGGCTTCCCGGAGAGCCACGCGATGAGCTTCGCCTACCTGGTGTACGCCAGCTCCTGGCTCAAGCGCTACCACCCGGGCCCGTTCCTGGCCGCGCTGCTCAACGCCCAGCCGATGGGTTTCTACTCGCCGCAGACCCTGGTGGACGACGCGCGGCGGCACGGGGTGGAGGTGCGCCGGCCGGACGTCAACGCCAGCGGCGCGAAGGCCGTGCTGGAGTCCACCCCGGACACCCGGTGGGGCAGCGTGCCGGGCGAGCCGCCGCACGCGTGGGGGCTGGGCGGTCCGGCGGTGCGGCTCGGGCTGGGCGGGGTGCGTACCCTCGGCGACGGGGTGGCCGAGCGGATCGAGGCGGAGCGGGCGGCGCACGGGCCGTACCGCGACATGCCGGACCTGGCCCGGCGCGTGGGCCTGCCGGCCGCGCAGCTGGAGGCGCTGGCCACCGCCGACGCCTTCGCCTGCTTCGGGCTGACCCGGCGGCAGGCGCTCTGGGCCGCCGGGGCGGCCGCCCAGGACCGGCCGGGCCGGCTGCCGGGCACGGTGACCGGCGCGACCGCGCCGACGCTGCCCGGCATGGACGCGGTGGACCGCCTCGTCGCCGACGTCTGGGCGACGGGCCTGTCGCCGGAGAGCCACCCGGCCCGGTTCCTGCGCGACCGGCTCGACGCCCTCGGCGCGGTGCCGATCGCCCGGCTGGGGCGGGTGGAGCCGGGCCGGCGGATCCGCGTCGGCGGGATCGTCACCCACCGGCAGCGGCCGGCGACCGCCGGCGGGGTCACCTTCCTCAACCTGGAGGACGAGACCGGCATGCTCAACGTCACCTGCTCGCCGGGGCTGTGGCAGCGCTACCGGAAGGTGGCGCGCACCAGCGCCGCGCTGGTGGTGCGCGGCCGGTTGCAGCGGCACGAGGGGGTGACCAACCTGACCGCCGACCGGCTCGACCCGATCGAGCCGCCGGTCGCCCCGGCCTCCCGCGACTTCCGCTGAGGAAAGGAGGGGCACCTTGTTGACGGCTCCGGTGGAGCAGGGGCCCCCTGTGAACACCGCCGGGGCTGACTAGGCTCGACCGTGTGGAGCAGACCAGTGCCCGGTTCACCGGCCCGCCGTTGACCCCCCGTACCGCCGTCATCTGGTCGGTGCTCCGGGCCGAGCTGGAACGCCGCGCCGGCGACCGGCTCACCGTCCTCGACGTCGGCGGCGGCACCGGCGGCTTCGCCGTGCCGCTGGCGCAGGCCGGGCACCGGGTCACCGTGGTCGACGCCAGCCCCGACGCGCTCGCCGCGCTCACCCGCCGGGCCGCCGAGTCCGGGGTCGCCGACCGGGTACGCGCCGTGCAGGGCGACGGCGACGCCCTCGCCGGGCTGGTCGAGCCGGCCAGCGTCGACCTGGTGCTCTGCCACTCCGTCCTCGAGGTCGTCGACGACCCCGCGCCCGTGGTGGCCGCGCTGGTCACCGCGCTGCGCCCGGGCGGCGCGGCGAGCGTGCTCGTGGCCGGGCAGGCCGCCGCGGTGCTCGGCCGGGCGATGAACGGCCACCTCGACGTGGCCGCCGCCCTGGCCGCCGACCCGGCCGGCACCGCCGGCCCCCGCGACACCCTGCGCCGGCGCTACGACGCCGACCGCGCCGCCGCGCTGCTGGCCTCCGCCGGCCTCACGGTCGAGGAGATCCACGGGGTACGCGTCCTGGCCGACCTCCTCCCCGCCGCCGTCGCGGACGGCCAGCAGGCCGCCGTGGTCGAGCTGGAGCGGGCCCTGGCCGCCCGGCCGCCGTACCGGGACCTCGCGGCCCAGCTGCACCTCTTCGCCCGCCGCCCGGCATGACCGCCGCCGTCCCGCCCCCGCCCGGGGAGCCCGCGCGCAGGGCCGCCGTCCCGCCCCCGCGCCCGCCCGCCGATCCGCTGGCCCCGGTGCCGCCCCGCTACGGCGGCGCGAGCCTCGCCGACGTGCTGCCCAGCGCCCTGGCGGTGCTCGGCGTGCCCGGGGCCGCCGACCTGCTCGGCCTGACGCCGGCACTCGCCGGGGTGCGGCGGGTCGCGGTGCTGCTGGTCGACGGGCTCGGCTGGTACCAGATCCCCACCGCCGCCCCGCACGCCCCGACCCTCGCCGGGCTGGCCGCGACCGTCGGCCGCCCGCTCACCTGCGGCTTCCCGTCGACCACCCCGACCAGCCTGGTGACGCTGGGCACCGGGGCCGCGCCCGGCGCGCACGGGGTGCTCGGGTTCCGGGTGCGGGTGCCCGACACCGACCGGGTGCTCAGCCACATCGAGTGGACCGGCGACCCGGAGCCGCTGCGCTGGCAGCCCGTCGCCACCCAGCTCGAACGCGCCCGCGCCGCCGGGGTCGCGGTGACCGTGGTGAGCCGCCCCGAGTACGCCGGCAGCGGGCTCACCCTCGCCGCCAACCGGGGCGGCGACTACCGGGGCGCCGCCGACGCCGCCGCGCTGGCCACCGCGATGCTGACCGCGCTGCACGCCGGGGCCGGGCCGACCCTGGTCTCCGGCTACCACCCCGACCTGGACCGGCACGGTCACCTCTCCGGCGTCGACTCGGCGCCGTGGCGGGCCGCCGCGACCGGGGTGGACGCGCTGCTCGCCCGGCTGGTCGACGGGCTGCCGCCGGACGCCGCGCTGCTGGTCACCGCCGACCACGGCCAGCTCGACGTGCCGCAGGCCGACCGGATCGACTTCGACGCCGACGACCGGCTGCGGGCCGGGGTGCGGGTGCTCGCCGGGGAGCCCCGGGTCCGCTACCTGCACGTCGCGCCGGGCGCGGCCGAGGACGTGGTGGCCGCCTGGTCGGCCGTGCTCGGCGACGCGGCCCGGGTGCTGCGCCGCGAGGAGGCGGTGGCGACCGGCTGGTTCGGGCCGGTGCCCGAGGCGCACCTGGGCCGCATCGGCGACGTGGTGGTGGTCTGCCGGGGCACGTCCGCCGTGGTCGCCACCCGCTCGGAGCATCCCATGGACTCCCGCCTGGTGGCCTACCACGGGTCGGACACGGCCGCCGAGATGACGATCCCGCTGCTGGTGGTGCGCGGCTGATCCTGGCGGCGCGGCCCCGGGGGCCGCGGCGTGTCGTACCCGGGGGCTAGCCTGCGGGCATGGGTCGCAGTCAGTCGTTGCCGCGCGGCGGCGACCCGCGCTTCGGGCCCGACGGCGACGACTCCGGCAGCCCGATCCTGCACGTCGACATGGACGCCTTCTACGCCTCGGTCGAGGTGCGCCGCCGCCCCGAGCTGCGGGGCCGGCCCGTCGTGGTCGGCGGGGTCGGCCCGCGCGGCGTGGTCAGCGCCGCCAGCTACGAGGCCCGCCGGTACGGCGTCCGCAGCGCCATGCCGATCATGCGGGCCCGGGCGCTGTGCCCGCACGCGGTCTACCTGCCGCCCGACTTCGCGCAGTACACGGCGGCCTCCCGGGCGGTGATGCAGATCCTGCGGGACGTCACCCCGCTGGTCGAGCCGCTCTCGCTCGACGAGGCGTTCCTCGACGTGGCCGGGGCCCGCCGGCTGTTCGGGCCGCCCGCCGAGATCGCCCGCGGCATCCGCGCCCGGGTCGCCGAGGAGCAGGGGCTGACCTGCTCGGTGGGGGTCGCGCCGAGCAAGTTCGTGGCCAAGCTCGGCTCCACCCGGGCCAAGCCCGACGGGCTGCTCGTGGTGCCGGCCGACCGGGTGCTCGACTTCCTGCGCCCCCTGCCGGTCGACGCCCTGTGGGGCGTGGGGGAGCGCTCCGCCGAGACGCTGCGCCGGCTCGGTCTGGCCACCATCGGCGACCTGGCCGAGGCGCCGCGCGGCATGCTCCGCAAGGCGCTCGGCGAGGCCGCCGCGGCCCACCTGCACGAGCTGGCCTGGGGGCGCGACCCGCGCCGGGTCAGCCCCGAGCAGGTGGAGAAGTCGATCGGCGCGGAGGTGACGTTCGACGCGGACGTGGCCGACCCGCTGGAGATCCGCCGGGCCCTGCTCGCCCTCGCCGAGAAGGTCGGCGCCCGGCTGCGCCGGGCCGGGCAGGTCGGCCGCACGGTGTCGATCAAGGTGCGCACGGCAGACTTCCGCACGGTCAGCCGGTCCCGCACCCTCGACGTGGCGACCGACACGGCGCGGGAGATGTTCGACACGGCGTGGGCCCTCTACACCGTCCTCGACCCCGGTGAGCGGATTCGCCTCGTCGGGGTGCGGATGGAGGGTCTCGCCCCGGCGGGCGAGACGCCGCAGCAGCTGACGCTGGGCGCTCCCGAGCGCGGCTGGCGGGAGGCGGAGGCCGTGGCGGACGCCGCCGCCGCCCGATTCGGGCGTTCCGTCATAGGTCCGGCGAGCCTGCTCGGCCGGCGCGATCCCGGGCGAAACGAAAATCCGCCCCGCCCATAGGTCGTCCCGCTTTCCGACGCGCGACCCCCCTCGTAGACTTGTCGTTAAGCAGCCGGTTGGCTGCCACGGTCTGTCGGTCCGACCGGGCCGACCAGCGTGACCGGGGAGGAGTGCCGTGCCGCTCTCGGAGCACGAGCAGCGGCTGTTCGAGCAGATCGAGCGGTCGCTTGCCGAGGACCCAAAATTCGCCTCGGCCGTGCGTGCCAGCGATCCGCGCTTCCACGCGCGGCGTCGTCTGCTCGTCGCTGCCGGCGCGATCATCGTTGGCCTGGCTCTACTGGTCTACGGTGCGGTGATCAAGACCCCACCGCTCGCGGTGGTGGGTTTCGTCATCATGCTGGGTTCGGCGGCGTACGCGGTGCAGTCGCACCGCAAGGCGCAGTCCCCCGACCTGCACGTGGTCGGGGGGACGACCACCAGCCGACGCCGCCCGCGCGGGCGGTCCGGCCGGCGGTCGTCGTTCGTGGATCGGATGGAGGACCGGTGGCGGCAGCGCCCGGAGGGGCACCGCTGACCCGGTTCCACCGCTGATCCTCGGTCCCGCCGGCCCGGCGGGACCACGCTGATCCGGCCCGCCGACGGCGGGCCGCTGCTTCCTGCCCGCACCGGTGCGTGCGGGCCTTCACGGTGCCCTGGAGCAGGCCGGCTTCTTCTGTCTGTGCCGCCGATGGCCGTTCGACCAGTTCACGGGTCTAGCAGTGAAAAGCCGCTGGCAGCCGCTGCGCCCCGGCGACGGCGCGGCCCCCTGCCCACTCAGGGCGTGCTGCCGCGCCGTGTTCGCTGGGACTACTTCGCGGTGGTTGTCTTGATGGTGACGCGCAGGGTCTGCGCCAGGCCGGGCATCGCGTTCCAGCCGTCGGCGACCTGAGTGAGTCGGGTGGCGTTGGTGGTGGTGAACTGCTGCAGGTCGGCTGCGGCGGCCTCAATGACCTCGCCTACCCGCGATTCACGGCAGGCCCAGTCGGCGGCGGCGACCTTCTTCTCGAATGCGACGGCGTCCGCCCATTCTGGAAGGGCGGTTGGGTCCGACGGACTTTCGAACGATACGGGCGGGAACTTTTGTTCGACCTTCATGTACGCCTCGGACAGGTCGCCGGCGTCGATCCCGGCCGTCTTCATGCAGTTGGCGTACTGGCCGGGCAGGTCTGGTGCGACCTGTTGCTGGACTTGGCCGAGCAGGTCCACCAGCTTGGCCTCCAGCTCCTCCTGTCCGTCGGGGACGCTGAGCCTTTCCCCGGCGGTGGCCGCGCCTTGGCAGGACTCAACGGTGGTGAACCAGCCACCCTGGGCGTCCGCTGCGGCGGGCAGGCCCGGGTTCGGAGTCTCGCCCCTCCTGGCCAGCATCTCGATACGGGCGGCTACTCCGAAGTCGGCGCGCTGCGGAGCGAATCCGAGCAGATCTCCGGGGGCGGGCTCGGTGGGTGGTCGCATCGGTTGGTACGGGGTGACGCCGTATACGACGCCCTTGGCAAGAGCACAGGCGGCGATTGCGGACTGCATTGTGAGCCACATCCGTTCCTGGCCGGCCTGACGTTGTTGCGGCGTGCCGTACACCTGGTCGAGCACAGTAGACAGCAGGGTTGCGGCATCGACGCCGGCCGGTGCGGCGGCGGGCGCTCCGGGCTGCGCGCAGCCGGTCAGTGCAACGAGGGTGACGGCGGCCGCTGCAGCCATGCGACGGGGACGGTTGGTCATCGGGCGGGTGGCTCCTTTCATGATTGGTCAGGACGAGCAGGAGGTCGACGAGGAGCCGCCCGGGTCGTACTGGTATGTGCCGCTGGAGGTCAGCCACCATGAGCGGGTGCAGTTGTTCGGAATGCTGGGGAGGACCGAGGACGGCGCGCCGATCGTCACCTCACAAGTACCGCTGGTGGTCGCGTTGTTGTTGCCGTAGCAGCTAAAGAGCTTGTTAAAACCGGACACGTCAGTGGACTCGTACGTGTTGCCGCTGTCGCGTGAGAAGGCCGGCCGGCAGGAGCGCGCCATGCGTGCGTCGTAGTGACTGCCTTCGCGGTTCCAGTCGTACCACATGTCCAGGCACTTGCCGCTGGGCACGGCACCGGTCGGGTTGGCCATCACGCGCAGCAGATCGGACGTGTCGTTCTGGTTGTAGAACCCATATGAGGGTGATGGGCCAACGTACAGGTATCCGGACGCGGCCTGGGCGGGACTAGCGACAACCAGGCAGGCGGCTGCGCCGAGTACAGCAACTGCTGTCGCGGCGAGCCGGTGGCGCATGGTGTGAACAGACAAGTGCTTCCTACCTCTGCATGGCAAGGCGACATGTGTGGGGTTCCGTCAAGAGAGCAGCGTACCTCAAAGTCACGTGTTGTATTGAGAGGAAATGATGAGCAAGGATCCCTGGCTGTGTGAGCTGGTGATTCACGCCCATCATGGGGTGTCAAGCGAAGTCCGGCTCTTCAAGGTTGGAGAGTGTTTGGTATATTTTGTTGCTCGCATTCGTGGAGGCGCAGCGTTGTTGGCGGGTGGGAGTATGCCTCGAATGAGGTGGTCGGCATGCTGGCAGGGGCACCTCAGTGGATCATTAATTACAAGGGCGGCAGGGTGGGTTTCGTAGTCGCGCGGGTCAGCCGACAGCGTGGCAGTCCAACTTATGGCTTTCTCTGGCACGGAGTGACGGGTGCACGCGATGAGCCTTTGCTGGTTGGATGTTTGCGGATGATTCTCCAGTGCGCTGCGCAGCGTGTTGCGTCGAGGTTGATTGCCTTTCCGAGGCTGATGGGTCGCTGCGCGAGAGCGGCCTAGCTTCTGCGCCTCAATGCCGTATGGATCGCCGACACGGCTGCGATCAGCCGCAGCTTGAAGTCGCATTCGAACGCACCGCAGCTCGCTTCAAGGTGCAGCTTTGGCGGCATTGCCACAGAAGTAACCCTCTTCCCGTAAAGTCGTAGCTCCAACGCGAAATCAATGTCAGAGAAGGAAGAACTCCGTGTGGCCAATGAAAAGCGTCAGCGCTTGAGCGCGTCGACAAATGAGGTCCAAGCGGACGGGCTGAACGACAGCACCGGCCCCTGCCGGTCCTTGCTGTCGCGCACCTGGGCGCTGTGGTCGGTGTACCGGGCCTCTACGCAAGCACCGTTGCCGCCGCTGCGGGTGCTGGTGCGCCACTGGTCGTCCAACGCCCTCATCGCGTCTCCTTGTCAAGATGCTTCTTGATGATCCCAGTTGAGGCAGTAGGCGACAGGGCGGCAGCCCGCAGGCTGTTGAAGACCCGAGTGCACCTCTGTACCTCCTCGCCTTCAGCGTAGAGGTCACCGGTCAATCCTTCGATGTAGACCACCCCTGGGCCTTCGGTGAAGCTCAGGATGTGGAAGCTCGACAGCATCGAGGCGTAGGCGCCCTCGCGGAAGGGGATGACCTGGACAGTGACGTTCCATCGCTTCTGGGCATCGAGTAGCGCCGTGAGTTGGGTCTGCATGACCTCGGGCCCGCCGATCTGGCGATGCAGGACTGCCTCGTCGATGACTGTCGCAAGGCGTAGGCGCTCTTCGGTCAGCAGCTTCTGTCGCTCCATCCGGACGGCAACTCGTTCCTCCACCGCCTGGGGAGTTGGCTGGGATGCGTCAGCGATGGTGATTGCGCGGGCGTAGTCGGTGGTCTGCAGCAGGCCGGGTACCACCAAGGTCTCGAAGTTCTGGATCTCGGCCGCCGCAGATTCGAGCCCGATGTACTGCCGGTAAGAGTTCGGCAGGTCGCCGTACTTCGCCCACCAGCCACGCTGCTTGCCACTTCGCGCCATGGACAGCAACGTCTCGCGTAGTTCGGCGTCGGTGATGCCGTACCGGTCAAGCAGCGCGTTCAACGCGGGTCCCTTGAGGCCGACCCGGCCTTGCTCGATGCGGCGCAGGGTGCTCGGAGAGACCTCGATGATCTTAGCTGCCTGTTCGGTGGTCACGTCGGCCTTCTCGCGCGCTCGCCGGAGGTGCGCGCCAAGTTGAAACCGCAGGAACGTCGGGCTCTGCATGGCGCCATCTTGCCTCGCCTCCCGTTCTCGCTAGCCCGCCGATGCGGGCGTGTCGTCAACGGATGTGACTCGTTGCCCCCTACAAAGTGCGCGCGCAAAAAGACTGAAGCGGTATGTTGCGTGCGAAGATGAGGGGACGGGTCATGCCTCGACGCATCACCTACGACCAGTTCATCGCGGCTGTGGCCCTGACCCTGGCTCGCCGACACGGGCCGGCGTGGAACTGCATCCTCAAGCGGGTGACGTGCCGGTGTGGCCGCGACCTGCCGTGCCGGGTGAGACATCGCATCCCGATCAAGCGAGGGCACTGGCCGGGTGAGGAGGGGTGACCGCCCGGGAGTCGTCGGTGCACGAGCTGCCGATCGGTCGCAGGGTTGCCTACTGGCGTGGGCGGAGAAGCATGTCGCAGCAGCAGTTTGCCGACGCGATCGGCAAGTCGAAGAGTTGGGTCGACAAGGTAGAGCGGGGTGTCCGCAGGCTGGACAAGTTGTCCAGTCTGCAGGCCGTCGCTGATGGGCTCCGGGTTGATCTACGACTGTTGCTCAGCAAGGAGACCAAGCGGGAGGCAAGCTCGGACGAGCTACTGGGCCGGGCCAACATCGACGAGGTCCGGGCTGTTCTGGTTCGTTGGGGGCCGGTCCAACTCTGGCCCGATCATTCCGTGCCTACCCTCGGGGATCTGGCCAAAGCCGTCGACCACGCCTGGCTGGCCTGCCAACACGCCAAGTACCTCGACCTGATCCGGTCGCTGCCAAAGCTGCTATGCGGGGCACAGCAGGTTCGGACGGCTGACCCGGCTGCCCCGGAAGCCGTACAGCGCTTGGCCGAGGCGTACCAGATTGCCTCGATCGTGCTAAGCAAGGCCGACATCAACGATCTGGCCTGGGTGGCGGCGGACCGGGCGCTGGCCGCGAGCCAGCATGCCGACGACCAGCTCTTGGTGGGTGCCTGCGCCGCCCAGCTTGGGCGCGTGTTGCTCGCCCAGGGGCAGGCCCGGCTCGCCATGGAGATCGGAATCGCGCTGGCCCACCGGATCGTCCCGTCAGGTCCGCTCGACGCTCCTGCCGATGCTCTGTCGGTATACGGAACGCTGCTCCTCGTGGCCGCCCGGGGCGCTGCTGGCCTTGGGCACGCCGACAGCGTCGCCGATCTGCTCGACCGGGCTGGTAGGGCGGCGGCGATCATCGGTGACGGGCAAGACCATTATCGGACCGTCTTTGGCCCGGTCACCGTCGCGTTGGCCCGTGTGGTGGCGACGATCGAACTCGATCCTGGCGTACTTGATCTCGTCGTCCATCAGCGGCTCGTCAACGCCACCGCATTTCGACGGTTGCCCCCCGAGCATCGGGCTGCCTACCTGCTTGACGCGGCGAACGGGTTCATGCAGGTGGGCGACCTGAAAGCTGCTGGCCAGGCGATAGTGGGCGCCGACCGGGCGGCAAAGGCGGAGGTTCGCCACCGCCGGCAGGGCCACGACCTGCTTGCCGCCCTTCTGCGCCGGTCGGCGGCACCTGGCTTCGACGTCCTGCGCTTGGCCGACGAGATGGGCGTAGTTGTCTGATCAGGGGGTCAGCGGCCCGTGCGGGTGGCCAGCAGGCGGCGCGGGCTCCAGCGCAGCAGCCGGTACCGGGCGTCGCCCGTCCTGGCCACCAGCCGGGAGGACGCGTTGCCCAGCGCGGTGCGCCAGCGCAGCAGCACCGACGGCGGCAGCACCGCCGCCAGCAGCCGCGTCCGCCGGTCGGTCCGGGTGGCGAGCGCGCTCCGGACGGCGCGCAGCGCCGGGTGCAGCTCCCCGCCCGCGAGCGGGGCGCGGGCGTACCGGGCCAGTTCCTCGGCGCGGCCCAGCAGCCGCACCGCCGTGGCGGCGGAGGCGTCCTCACCGACGGCCTCGGTGACGAGGCGCTCGGCGGTCGCCCGCGGCGTCTCCGTCCGGTCCACCCGGACCCGGTAGTCGACCAGGGTGTCGAGCAGCTCGTCCCAGGCGGCATGCGCGTCCGCCCGCGCCCGGTCGGGGTCCAGCACCACCGTGACCGGTCGCCCCGCCTCGCCGGCCGGGCCCGCGCCGGCGTCCACCGTGGCCGGTGCGAGCGTCACCGCCGGCCGGGCGGCCCGCCGGCGGCGCAGCGCCATCCGCAGCAGCGCCGGCGCGGCGAGCAGGGCCAGCAGCGCCAGCGCACCGGCCGTCCACCAGGGCCACACCGGGGCCTGCCGGGTCGGATCGTTCGCCCCGACCGCCAGGCCGGCGTCGGTGTCCTGGTCGGCGGCGTCCGGGTCGGTGGCTTCCGGCGCCGCCTCCGAGTCGTCGGGGGCGGCCGGGGCGCCCGGCTCGGTGGCCGCCGGCTCCGGCGCGTCGGTGTCCGGGGCCCACGCCGAGCGGGTCGAGCCCTGCACCCCGTACGCCGGGGTGGCGTCGAACGGCACCCAGCCCATCCCGTCGAAGTAGACCTCCGTCCAGGCGTGCAGGTTGCGGTTGGTCAGCACGTACCCCTCGTCGGTGCGGCCGGTGCCGTTGGTGAAGCCGAACGCCACCCGGGCCGGGATGCCGGCCGACCGGACCAGCCACGCCATCGCCGCCGCGTACTGCTGGCAGAAGCCGGCCTTGTTGTTGAGGAAGTCGACGATGTCCTGGCCGCTGGTGCCGCCCTTCGTGGTCAGGCTGTAGGTGAAGCCGTTGTCCGCCGAGAAGTGGTCGTAGATCGCCCGGACCTTGTCGTAGTCGGTGCTGCGGCCCCGCACCAGGTCGGCGACCAGGGTGTCGACCTGCTCGACCGGCGGGGTGGCGGTCTGCTGGAGCCGGATCGGGTGGTCCGACGGCAGCGACGGGGCCCGCCGCAGCGCCGTCGGGGTGTACGTCGACCGGACGTAGTCGAACGAGTAGCGCTTGCCGCGGGAGTTCTCCCGGTTGGAGAAGACCACCTGCTGGTTCGGGTCGTAGAGCCAGTTGCCGCTGAGCTCCACGGTGCGCACCGGCTCGGCGTAGGCGGGCAACAGCGGCATGTTGAGGTTCTTCGAGACCTCCACGGTGGCCTGGTACCGCGTCCGCTCGACGCCGTTGCCGGTGCCGGAGCGCTGGGTCGGGTCGGGCAGGTCCCGGGTGACGGGCCGGCCGGTCGGGTTGCGCACCCGGAAGCCGTCGGGCCGCAGCTCGTCGGCGACGCCGTAGCGCAGGTAGAACGGGTTCGGCTCGTTGGTGGTCACCGTGACCATCTCGTAGACCTCGGACTGGTTGAGCTGCCCGCTCAGCGAGGCGAAGAGGTCGATGCGGCCCGGGTTGCCGCCCTGGCCGTTGCCCGACCCGGTGCCGGTCCCGGCGCCCACGGCGTTGAGCAGGCCACCGGTCATCCCCGGCACCGCCAGCGGCAGCGCCACCGCCAGCACCACCCCGACCACGGCGAGCCGCCGCCCGGCGGCGGCCAACGGCGAGGACTCCCACACGTCGACGTCGCGGCCGTCGCCGGTGAACCGGCGGCCGAACCGGCGGACCCGGTCGACGTTGTCGGTGACCAGCAGCCACAGGTAGCCGGCCGCGCCGACCACGAACGGCACGGCGGGGACGCTGTCGACGTAGACGGCGACGGGCACCGAGTAGATGGCCAGCATCGGCAGCCCGGCCAGCGCCGGCCGGCGCAGGCCGACGGCGAGCACGTCCACCACCACGGCCACCCCGCCGATGCCGAGCACGCTGACGAACAGCAGCGGGTCGGTGTCGGGCACCTTCACCCCGTACGAGCGCATGTCCACCACGGACGCGCTCAGCAGCTCGCCGAAGTGGGCGAACGTGCTCGGCGTCGGCAGGAACGCCACCAGCTCGGTGCCGGCGGGGAAGAGCCAGGCCAGCGCGAGCGTCAACCCGCCGAGCATGCCCAGCACCTGCCCCCACAGCGGGGCCCGGACCAGCCGGGTCAGCGCGGCCACCCCGGCGACCACCGTGACCGCGATGGCCGCCTGGATGAGCCAGGTCCAGCGCTCGAAGATGGCCGACAGCGGGGCGGCCGCCAGCAGGGTCGCGGCGGCGGCCACGAAGCCGAGGTTGCGGGTCGCGGTCACGGGGGAGCCTTTCGGGGTCATCTTCCCGCCGGGGCGGGCCGGCACGTGCGCCCGACCCGGCGGATCGTCACTTGACGCCGCCGGCCACGGTCTCGGCCAGCGCGGCCCGCAGGGCGAACCCCTGCGAGCCCCGGCCGGCCTGCGGCCACAGCGCGGGCAGCCGCGCGCCGTGGTCGACCCCGACGACCCGCCACCCGCTCTGCAGCAGGGCGAGCGCGGCGGCACCGTGCGCGTGGTCGGCCTCGGCCCGGGCCCGGGGCGCGAGGTGGAGCCAGGTGGAGCTGTCCAGCAGGAAGCCGACGCAGGTCGCGCCGTTGCCGCGCAGGCCGGCGAGCAGCTCCGCCTCCGCGGTGCTCACCGCGCCGAACAGGCCGATGATCAGGCCGCCGTCGCCGCGCTGGCGGACCTGCCGCACCAGCGTGGTGATGTCGCCGCGCGGGTCGAGGCGGACCTCGGCGAGCTGGTCGAGCAGCAGCCCGTCCCCGGCGGCCTCGGTGGCGTCGACGTCCGCGCCGTCGCCGGTGACCAGGCGCAGCTTGTAGCCGGCCTGGCGCAGGTGCACGGCGATGCTGGCCGCCGCGGAGACCGCCCACTCGAAGCTCGCCGTGGGGCCGTCGCCCCGGTGGCCGTAGCCCCGGGTGTCCAGCACCACCGTCGCCCGGCTCTCCCAGGGCTGCTCCTCGCGGCGGACCATCAGCTCGCCCGTGCGGGCCGTCGACTTCCAGTGCACCCGGCGCAGGTCGTCGCCCATCCGGTACTCCCGGGTCGCCGCGTCGTCCTCGCCGTGCACCGCCACGGACCGGGCGCGGCTGGAGCCGCTGCCCGCGTACTCGCCGGGGAGCCGGACCGAGGGCAGCGGGGTGACCTGCGGGATCACCGTGAGCTGGTCGACGCTGGGGAACGACCGGGTCAGCTCGCACAGCCCGAACGGGTCGGTGAGCCGGACCACCAGCGGGCCCACCTCGTACCGGCCGCGCACGTCCGCGCGGACCGTGTACGCCACGGAGCTGGCCTGGTGCGCGCCGAGCCGCTCCAGCACCACCCGGGGCCGGCTGCCCAGGGCGTACGGCAGCCGGTCCTCCAGCAGCAGCGTGCCGGTGGGCAGGCGGGACATGTTCTGCAACCGCAGCACCACCCGGGAGCTGGCCCCGACCGGCACCCGGTGCGGGTCCAGCGACCGGTTGCAGGCCAGCTTGTAGCGGCTGCGCCCCACGTACGCGGCGGCGAGCAGCGGCAGGACGGCGAGCAGCACGGCCACCCGGAGCAGGTCCTTCTCGCCGAGGATGACGGCGGAGACCGCCGCGGCGAGCGCGGCGGCCAGGAACGAGCGGCCGCGGGTGGTCAGGCCCCGGAGCCCGTCGCGCACGTTCACCGCCTCCGCGGCTCGTACGGGGCGCGGCCGTTGCCGTCGGCGGCGGGCCGGTTGTCGTACGGGGAACGCTGGCGGTCGTGCGGCAGCGGCAGCCGGTGCACCAGCTCGGCGACGATCGCGTCGGTGGTGCGCCGGGCGAGCTGCGCGTCGGCGGTCGGGATGATCCGGTGGGCGAGCACCGGCACCGCGAGCGCCTGCAGGTCGTCGGGGAGGACGTAGTCGCGCCCCTCCAGGGCGGCGACGGCGCGGGCGGTGCGCAGCAGCTGGAGGGTGGCCCGGGGCGACGCGCCCAGCCGCAGGTCGGGGGCCTCCCGGGTGGCGGTGACCAGGTCCACCGCATATTGCTTCACGGCGTCGGCGACGTGCACCTCGCGGACGGTGGCGATGAGCCGGCGCACCGTGTCGGCGTCGGAGACCGGCCGCAGCTCCTGCAACGGGTCGGCCGCGCCGTGCCCGTCCAGCATGGCCAGCTCGGCCTCCGGCCCCGGGTAGCCCATCGCGATGCGGGCGGTGAACCGGTCGCGCTGCGCCTCGGGCAGCGGGTAGGTCCCCTCCATCTCGATCGGGTTCTGGGTCGCGATCACCATGAACGGGGTCTGCAGCTGGTAGGTGACCCCGTCGACGGTGACCTGCCGCTCCTCCATGCACTCCAGCAGGGCGGACTGGGTCTTCGGCGAGGCCCGGTTGATCTCGTCGCCGACGACGAGGTTGGCGAAGACCGCGCCGGGGCGGAACTCGAAGTCGTGCGTCTCCTGGTTGTAGACGCTGACGCCGGTGACGTCGCTGGGCAGCAGGTCGGGGGTGAACTGGATGCGCCGTACCGAACAGTCGATCGACCGGGCGAGGGCCTTCGCCAGCTTGGTCTTGCCGACGCCCGGGACGTCCTCGATGAGGAGGTGGCCCTCGGCGAGCAGGACGGCCAGGGCGAGCCGGACGGTGGCCGTCTTGCCCTCGATGACCTGCTCGATGTTGGCCACGATGGCCTCGCTGGCGGCGCGGAACTCGTCGTGCGGCAGCAGACCGCCCACCTCGTCCCAGGTCTGTTGTGTCACGGGCCTCCTCCTCGTCGCCACGACGGCAGCTCTGTTAAGAGCACCTGGACCCGCCGTTGGGTTCGCGACGGGAGAGCCTCGTCTGCCGCAGAAATCTCACTGGCCTCTCAGGCTAACCATGTTTGTCGTGAACGCCGAACCCCGCAGGAAGTCGGTCGGTTACGCCCGGAATATTCGCCCGACGGGGGAAACGCATCGTCACCCAGCGTGAGAGGGGTGTCCCGCGTCCCACCTCGCGGCGGCGGGCCGCGTGCCCGGCGGGCCGGCGGGGTACACTGCCCGACATGGCCGGAGTCTTCCTGCTTCTTACCGGGCCGTGCTGATGCGCTGACGCGCGACAGCACGGCGGCCCCTCCTGCGCGAGGGGCTTTTTTGTGCCCTCCGCCGGGCCGGCCCGGCGAGCCGGGATCGCCGGCCCGGTCGGCGGGCCGACACCGCCGGACCCGGCCCGGCGACGCCGCGACGAAGCGAACGAGGAGAGACGATGAGTGAGGCAACTGCGGCGGGCGACATCCCCCCGTACCGGTACACCGCGGCCCTGGCCGAGGAGATCGAGCAGCGCTGGCAGGACACCTGGCAGCGGGAGGGCACCTTCCACGCCCCGAACCCGACCGGGCCGCTGGCCGACCCCGGCCACCCCCGGGCCGGCGCGGAGAAGCTGTACGTGCTGGACATGTTCCCGTACCCGTCGGGGGCGGGCCTGCACGTCGGGCACCCGCTGGGCTACATCGGCACCGACTGCTTCGCCCGCTACCAGCGGATGGCCGGCCGCAACGTGCTGCACGCGATGGGCTTCGACGCGTTCGGCCTGCCCGCCGAGCAGTACGCGGTGCAGACCGGCACCCACCCCCGCACCACGACCGTGGCCAACATCGAGCGGTACAAGGCGCAGCTGCGCCGGCTGGGCCTGGCCCACGACGACCGCCGCTCGGTGGCCACCATCGACACCGACTTCTACCGCTGGACCCAGTGGATCTTCCTGCAGGTCTTCAACTCCTGGTACGACGCGGACGCCCGGAAGGCCCGGCCGGTCGCCGAGCTGATCGCCGAGTTCGCCGCGGGCGAGCGCCCGACGCCGGACGGCCGGCCGTGGGCCGAGCTGACCGACGCCGAGCGGCGGGCGGTCGTCGACGGCCACCGGCTGGCGTACGTCTCGGAGGCGCCGGTGAACTGGTGCCCGGGGCTGGGCACCGTGCTGGCCAACGAGGAGGTCACCGCCGACGGCCGCTCCGACCGGGGCAACTTCCCCGTGTTCAAGCGCAACCTGAAGCAGTGGATGATGCGGATCACCGCGTACGGCGACCGGCTGCTGGAGGACCTGGACACCCTGGACTGGCCCGAGCCGATCAAGCTGATGCAGCGCAACTGGATCGGCCGGTCCACGGGCGCGCACATCGACTTCGCCACCGACCGGGGCCCGGTGCGGGTGTTCACGACCCGTCCGGACACCATCTTCGGGGCCACCTACATGGTGCTGGCCCCCGAGCACGAGCTGGTCGACGCGCTGGTGCCGGCCGCCTGGCCGGACGGCACGCGGGACGCCTGGACCGGCGGGCACGCCAGCCCCCGGGCGGCCGTCGAGGCGTACCGCAAGGCGGCGGCGGCCAAGACCGACGTGGAGCGGCAGGCCGACACGAAGGAGAAGACCGGCGTCTTCGTCGGCGCGTACGCCACGAACCCGGTCACCGGCGGGCAGATCCCGATCTTCATCGCCGACTACGTGCTGGCCGGCTACGGCACCGGCGCGATCATGGCGGTGCCGGCGCAGGACGAGCGGGACTGGGCGTTCGCCGAGGTCTTCGAGCTGCCGATCGTGCGTACCGTGCAGCCGGCCGACGGCTTCGCCGGCAAGGCGTACACCGGGGACGGGCCGGCGATCAACAGCGCCGCGCCCGAGCGTGGCCTGGACCTGAACGGCCTGGGGGTCGCCGACGCCAAGGCGGCGATCATCGCGTGGCTGGAGGCCAACGGCCACGGCGCCGGCGCGACCACCTACCGGCTGCGCGACTGGCTGTTCTCCCGCCAGCGCTACTGGGGCGAGCCGTTCCCGATCGTCTACGACGCCAGCGGCGCGGCGATCGCGCTGCCCGAGTCGATGCTGCCGGTCGAGCTGCCCGAGGTCGACGACTTCTCGCCGAAGACGTTCGACCCCGACGACGCCGACAGCAACCCGGAGACCCCGCTGTCGCGCCGCCGCGACTGGGTCGAGGTGGAGCTGGACCTGGGCGACGGGCCGCAACGCTACACCCGCGAGACCAACGTGATGCCGCAGTGGGCCGGCTCCTGCTGGTACGAGCTGCGCTACCTGGACCCGACCAACGCCGACCGGTTCGTCGACGCCGAGAACGAGCGGTACTGGATGGGCCCGCGCGCCGAGGGCGACTGCGGCGGCACCGACCTGTACGTCGGCGGCGCCGAGCACGCCGTGCTGCACCTGCTGTACGCCCGCTTCTGGCACAAGGTGCTGTACGACCTGGGCCACGTGTCCAGCTTCGAGCCGTTCCGCAAGCTGTTCAACCAGGGCATGATCCAGGCGTACGCGTACACCGACGCCCGGGGCTCCTACGTGCAGGCCGAGGAGGTCGTCGAGCGCGACGGCACCTGGTTCCTGGGCGAGGAGGAGGTGCGCCGCGAGTACGGCAAGATGGGCAAGTCGCTGAAGAACGTGGTGACCCCCGACGACATGTGCGCCGCGTACGGCGCGGACACCTTCCGGGTGTACGAGATGTCGATGGGCCCGCTGGAGGTGTCCCGCCCGTGGGAGACCCGGGCGGTCGTCGGGTCGTACCGGTTCCTGCAGCGGGTCTGGCGGGCCGTCGTCGACGAGCAGACCGGCGCGACGCGGGTCACCGACGACCCGGCCGACGAGGCCACCCGGCGGCTGCTGCACAAGGTGGTCGACGGCGTCCGGGGCGACATGGAGGGGATCCGGTTCAACACCGCGATCGCCAAGCTGATCGAGCTGACCAACGCGCTGACCCGCCTGCCGGCCACCCCCCGCGAGGTGGCCGAGCCGCTGGTGCTGATGCTGGCCCCGTTCGCCCCGCACGTCGCCGAGGAGCTGTGGCGGCGGCTGGGCCACGACACCTCCCTGGCGTACGCGGACTTCCCGACCGCCGACCCGGCCCTGCTGGTCGCCGAGACGGTGACGTACCCGGTGCAGATCAACGGCAAGGTGCGCGGCCGGATCGAGGTGAGCGCCGACGCGTCCGAGGACGACGTGCGGTCAGCGGCGCTGGAGGCGGTGGCGGGCGCGCTGGCCGGCAAGGAGCCCCGCAAGGTCATCGTGGTGAAGGGCCGGATGGTCTCGGTCGTCGCCTGAGGTGCAAGGAGGGGCCCCTGTTGACGCATTCTGCATAGCAGGGGCCCCTGCCTGACGCCCCGCTGGCGGGGGCGCGGCGGCGTCAGGCAGCGGCGCGGTCGCGTCAGGCGGCGGCGCGGCGGCGGCGTTCCGCGCGCCACCAGCGGTGCAGCAGCACCGCGCTGGCGATCAGGCCGAGGCTCGCGGGGGCGGCGGCGTACCAGTTGACGTCGCCGGGGGAGGTGGCCGCCGCGCCGAGCGCCGCGTAGCCGAACGCCGTCGGGGCGGAGGCGAGGACGCTGCCGGCGAGGTACGGCAGCACCCGCGCGCCGGTGGTGCCGTATCCGTAGCTGACCAGCCCGTACCCGGAGATGGGCAGCAGCCGGACCGTGGCGACCCCCAGCACGCTCTGCCGGGCGAACCAGCCGTCGAGGCGGGCGAGCCGCCCCCGGACCCGTTCGGCGACGAACTCCCGGCCCAACGCCCGGCCGACGGCGAAGCCGAGCGCGGCGGCCAGCAGGGCCGCGCCGAGCGCGTACGCCGCGCCCTCGAGGGGGCCGAAGATCGCGCCGACGGCGAGCGTGACGAAGGTGCGCGGCACCAGGGCGACCAGCAGCAGCGCCCCGCCGACGATCGCGGCGACCGGGGCGTACCCGCCGAGGGAGTCGGCGAGCCGGGGCAGCGCCGCCGGCTCGGGCCGGGGGAGCACCGGCAGCAGCGCCGCCAGCCCGGCGAGCAGGAGCAACAGCAGGGCGAACCGGCGCGCCGCCGGCTGCCCGAGCAGCCGCCGTACGGCCGGGAGCAGCCGGCGCGGGGCCCGGGTCATGCGCGGCCGGGCCGCGGCAGCCGCCGGGCGGCCCGGATCATGCCCGGGCGGCGGCCACCGCGGCGCGGCGCTCGGCGCGGAGCCGGTCGGCCCAGGTGTCGTCCAGCGGCGGGAGCTGGTGCGCGCCGGTCGCCCAGCGCAGCAGCAGGTCGGCCAGGGCGGGGTTGCGGGCCAGGGCCGGCCCGTGCGAATACGTGCCGAGCAGCTTGCCCCGCCACGCGCCCTCGGTCGCGCCGTCGTTGCCGACCCCGGCGGTGACCCGGGCCAGCGGGGACACGCCCGGCCCGAGGTGGGTGCGGCCGCCGTGGTTCTCGAAGCCGGTGAGCGCCGGCACCCCGAGCCGGGGGTCGATGTCGCCGGCCAGCTCGCCGACGGCCCGCGACGGGCCCCGGTCGGAGGAGAGGTCGAGCAGCTCCAGCCCGGCGCACTGGACGCCCTTGGCGAAGAACGAGGTGCCGAGGAGCTGGTAGCCGGCGCAGACACCGAACACCACCGACCCCTGGGCGACGGCGCGGTGCAGGCCGCCGTCGGCCCGCAGCCGCTGCGCGCCGAGCGCCTGCGGGCCGTCCTCGCCGCCGCCGATGAGGTAGATGTCGGCGGTGGCGGGCAGCGCCTGGTCGGAGCGGACCTCCAGCACCTCCACGGGCATGCCGCGCTGCTGGGCCCGGCGGGCCAGGATCAGCATGTTGCCCCGGTCGCCGTAGGTGGACAGCAGGTCGGGGTAGATCCAGACGATACGCAGGCTCTCAGTTGACACGGTCCAGCTCCGCTCGGATGTCCTGGAAGGCGGTGTAGTTGGCGATGACCTCCAGCCGGCCCGGCGGGACCGCCCGGACCGCCTCGCCGAACGTGCGGACGTGCTGGAAGGGCACGCCGTTGACGTCGAGGCGGACCGCCAGGTCGTACGCCCGGTCGCCGGTGATCAGCACCTGCCGGCCGCGCAGCGGGGCGAAGTCGACGTCGAAGAGCCAGGAGGTGTCCAGCCCGTCGGGGTCCCGGGCGTTGATGGAGAGCAGCGTCGGCGCGAAGTCGGCCATGTCGAACGCCTCCAGCCAGCTCGCCGGGTTCTTCGCCAGCAGCAGCCGGATGTTGCGCCCGTCGCGGTCCACCTGGGCGTAGCGGCCGGCGATGGAGGTGACCGCGCCGAGCCGGGAGACCGCGTCGACCGGGCGGACGCCGAACTCGGCGGCGACGGCGAGGGCGGTGGCGGCGTTGCCGAGGTTGACCTTGCCGGGGAGCTGGAGCACCACCTTGTGCCAGGCGCCGGTCGGGTCGAGCACCCCGTCGTCCTCGACGGCCCACTGCGGATCGGGCCGGCGCAGCGGGCAGCCGCTGCACCACCACTGGTCGCCGTTGCGTGCGATGGTGTGCCCGCACTCGGGGCAGACCCACGAGTCGTCGTGCCAGCGCTGGCCGGCGCTGAACCAGGTGACGTGCGGCGGCCGGATGCCCCGGGCCGGGTCGCCGGGCGGGGTGGCCGCCCACACGACCATCGGGTCGTCGGCGTTGGCGACCACCCGCACGTCGGGGTGGTTGACCAGCGCCGCGCGCCAGAGCTGCGCCATCATGGCGACCTCCTTGGCGCGGTCGAGCTGGTCGCGGGAGAGGTTGAGCAGCGCCACCACGTGCGGCTCGGTGGCCTCCAGGACCTGGGCCAGGTAGTGCTCGTCGACCTCCAGCACCGCGTACGGGGTGCTGCCGGCCTTGGCCAGCGCCGAGGTGTGGCCGGTGGGCATGTTGGCGCCGAAGGAGTTGGTGGCGACCCGGCCGAGGACGCCGACCGCCGCCGTTGTCAGCCGGGTGGTGGTGGTCTTGCCGTTGGTGCCGGAGACGAGCGCGATGGCGCGCCCCGCCGAGAGGTGGGCCAGCAGGTCGGGGTCGATCTTCAGGCCGATCCAGCCGCCGATCACCGAACCGTCGCCACGACCCGCGGCCCGGGACAGCGCCGCGGCGGTCCGCGACACGGAGCTGGCCACCTTTGCCCGCAGGGGCATCTTCGCGTCCGTCACGCGAGCGAGGTTACCGGACCGCCGCCCCCGCCAGATCGCCGCCGACGGCGAACCGTTCGGCCGGGCCACCCGGGCGGACGGCCGGAGCGCGGTCGACCGGATGGAGTCGATCTATGTCGGGTAGTGGACGCCGGGGTGGGGGCGCCGCGGCCCTCCACTTCGCTCCACCCCTTCTGACGTGCTGTTTTGTCGCCGACGACGACGCGCCGCGCGGGCGATTCTGGTTGCAGGTGGAGGGAAGTGGAGTAGAGTGGGGACCAATGGTGAGGCCGGGAGGGCCCACCGGCCCGGGGGGAGCGGCGCCGCGAACGCCGCTGCAAGGGCGAGGGGGTTGGGCCGATGTTCCTCGGCACCCACACCCCGCGCCTGGACGACAAGGGCCGGTTGATCCTTCCGGCGAAGTTCCGGGATGAGCTGGCGGGGGGTGTCGTGATCACCAAAGGGCAGGATCGCTGTCTCTACGTCTTCCCGATGCCCGAGTTCCAGCGCATCGCCGACCAGTTGCGCGCGCAACCCATGACGAACAAGGCGGCCCGCGCCTACAGCCGGGTCTTCTTCGCCAGCGCGCACGACGAGGTCCCGGACAAGCAGGGGCGGGTCACCGTCCCGGCGCACCTGCGGGCGTACGCCGGGCTCGACCGTGACCTGGTGGTCATCGGCGCGAGCACGCGGGTGGAGGTCTGGGACAAGGCGGCCTGGGAGGCCTACCTCGCCGACAGCGAAGACGACTTCGCCGACATCGAGGAGGGGGTGCTGCCCGGCGGTCTGTAGGGCGTGACGACGCCCGACGTACTGCGAGATCTCCAGCCGCTTTCGAGTTCCTGGCACCCCTTCCCCGGTGCCAGGCGCACGATCTCCCGGAGGGCCGCGGCCTCCGGTGGGCGGGAGCGGATGGGGATCTGGCGGTACGACGGAGGCGTCGTCCGACGACAGGCGCGGAGAGAAACGGACGGTTCAACCGGTGGGGGTCGACATGGGGGAGCTTCGCGGCACGCACGTGCCCGTGCTGCTCGAGCGGTGTCTCGAGTTGCTGGCCCCCGCGCTGGACAGGGGCGACCGCACGATCCACGTCGACGCCACGCTGGGCCTGGCCGGTCACGCCGAGGCGGTGCTGCAACGGCATCCGCGCACGGTGCTGATCGGGCTGGACCGGGACACCGAGGCCCTCGCCCACGCGCGGGTCCGGCTGGCCCGGTTCGCCGACCGGGTCCACCTCGAACACGCCGTCTACGACGAGCTGCCCGAGGTGCTGGCCCGGCTGGGTTACCCGGCGATCGACGGCGTCCTGTTCGACCTGGGCGTCTCCTCGCTCCAGTTGGACGCGCCCGACCGCGGGTTCGCCTACGCACAGGACGCGCCGCTGGACATGCGGATGGACCAGACCCGGGGGGTGACCGCCGAGGAGGTGGTCAACACCTACTCCCACCCGGATCTGGCCCGGGTGCTGCGGGTGTACGGGGAGGAGAAGTTCGCCCCGAGGATCGCCTCGGCGATCCTGCGGGAGCGGGAACGGGCCCGGATCACCTCGTCGGCACGGTTGGCGGAACTGGTCAGGGAGAGCATTCCCGCGCCAGCCCGACGAACCGGGGGACACCCGGCCAAGAGAACGTTTCAGGCTTTACGGATCGAGGTAAACAGGGAGCTGGCGGCGCTGGAGACGGCGTTGCCGGCCGCTCTCGACAAGCTCACGGTGGGCGGTCGCATGGTGGTCCTGTCCTACCACTCGCTGGAGGACAGGCTCACCAAGGCGGCCCTCGCCGACCGGGTCCGCAGCAAGGGCCCGGTCGACCTCCCGGTCGAACTGCCCGGGTCGGGTCCGACGTTCCGGCTGCTCAGCCGGGGCGCGGAGCTGCCCGGGGAGGCGGAGGTCGCCGCGAACCCGCGTGCCGCGTCGGTGCGGCTGCGGGCCGCGGAACGGATCGACCCGGACGCGGAGCGACAGGGGCGGGCCGACCGCGAACGGCCCCGCCGGCGGGTCAGGGCGATGCACCAACCGGGGACCGGATCGGCGGATCCGGGGTCGACGGGCGCAGGGACGGACGAAGAGGGGGAGGGAAGAAGAAGATGAACGCTGACAAGCGCGACGGCCGGGACACCGGCGTCGGGCAGCGCGCACCGCGGTCGGGGGGCCGGATCGCGGCGCAGCGGACCACGCGGGCCGGGATGCCGGCTCCGGGGGCCGGCCGGCTCGACCGGCAGGGGGAGACTCGCGCCCGGGGGGCGCGCGAGTTCCCGACCAACGGCAGCGCCGCGTTGCGCCCGACCGAGCGAGTCAGCCCGGCCGAGCGGACCGGCACGACCGAGCGGGCCCGTGCGGCGGCGACCCCGTCGCCGCGGCTGCGGGTCGCCCCGCCGCCGCCGGTGTCGGTGCCGCGGGCGCCGTTCGTGGCGTTGATCCTGGTGCTGGTCGTCGGCGGGGTGCTCGGCATCCTGCTGGTCAACACCAAGATCAACGAGAACTCGTTCCGGCTGGAGCGGCTCCAGCAGCAGCAGGCCAAGCTCGACGTGGACCAGCAGCAGCTGGACAAGGAGATCGCCGACGCGAAGGCGCCCGGCAACCTCACCGCCACGGCCCGCCGGCTCGGCATGGTCGAGGCGGAGGAGCCGGCGTACATCCGGCTGCCGGACGGCCGGGTGATCGGGGTGCCGCAGCCGGCCAACGGCCAGCCGTCGGTCACCAGCCAGCAGGGTGCGGGGGGCTGACCGAGGTGCCGCCGAGAGCTGAGGAACCGCGCCGGGACCCTTCGGGCTCCCGGCGCGGTTCGTCCCGGGCCACCGGCGGGCGGGGCGAGCCGCGCACCGGCGAGCCCGGCGTGCAGGGCATCTCCGACGCGCGGGCGTACACCCCCCGGGGGCGCACCGTCCGCGAGGAGCGCCAGGCGGCGGGCCGGCCGACCGCCGGGGGCGCCGAGCAGCGGCGTACCCCGCGCGGCGCCCGGGCCGGCGGCGACCCGTTCCGGCCGGCGTTGCAGGTGCTCGACGGCGGCCGGGCCGGCGGCGGCCGTGCCGGCCGCCGGGAGCCCGTCCCGGCCGCGCGCGCCGCGGTGGTCCGGACCGTGCCCACCCGGGCGCGGCCCGACGACGATGACGATGACGCGCCGCGCCCGCCGCGCCGCCGGCCCGCCGGGCGCGGCCCGCGCCGCCCCACCCGGCCCGCCGCCGGGCGGTCGCCGCGCAAGCCCCGCAAGCCGCCCCGGCTGGCCGACCCGCGCCGCCGGCTGCGCCTGGGCACCCTGCTCGTCCTCGCGCTGTTCGCCACCATCGGCGTCCGGCTGGTCTTCCTCCAGGCGGTCGACACCCCGGCGTACGCCGGCGGCGGTCTCGCCGACCGGGTGATCCGGATCGACCTGCCCGCCCCCCGGGGCGCGATCTACGACCGCACCGGCGCCCCGCTGGCCAACAGCGTCGAGGCCCGGTACGTCTTCGCCGACCCGACCCGGGTCAGGGACCGCACGGAGACCGCGCGGGCGCTGTCGCCCCTGCTCGGCCGTCCGGCCTCCGAGCTGGCCGAGCGGATGAAGCCGCGCACCCTGGAGAACGGGAAACCCTCCCAGTTCGAATACCTGGCCCGGGGCGTCGACGTCCCCACCGCCAAGAAGATCGTGGCGCTCGACCTGTACGGCATCGGCGTGCACCGCGACGAGCGGCGCGAGGTGCCCGGTGGCGACCTGGCCGCCAACCTGATCGGCTTCACCAGCCAGGACATGGTCGGCCTGGAGGGCCTGGAGGCCCGCTACGACGACCTGCTGCGCGGCGAGATCGGCCGCCGGGTGTACGAGGCCGGCCAGGGCAAGCTCGACGCGCCGATCCCCGGCGGCTACAGCAGCACCACCCTGCCCAAGCCGGGGAGCTCCCTGCAGTTGACCATCGACCGGGACCTGCAGTTCAAGGCGCAGCAGGTGCTCAAGAGCCAGGTGGCCAAGGTGCAGGGCAGCGTCGGCGTCGCCATCGTCCTCGACGTGCCCACCGGCGAGGTGCTGGCCCAGGCCAGCCACCCCACCTACAACGCGGCGAAGCCGCAGGAGAGCGAGCCGACCGACCGGGAGGACGCGGCCACCAGCTTCGTGGTCGACCCCGGCTCCATCCACAAGGCGATCACGTTCGGCGCGGCGCTCCAGGAGGGGGTGATCACCCCCGACACGGCGCTGCCGATCCCCGACACCATCGTCCGGGGCGACACCACCTTCCGCGACACCCACCCGGCGAACGGGCGGCGGATGAGCCTGCCGGGGATGCTCGCGTACTCGTCGAACGTCGGCACCATCGAGATCGCCGACAAGCTCGGCCCGGACCGGCTGATCGACTACCAGAAGCGCTTCGGGCTCGGCCAGCCCACCGGCGAGGGCATCCCGGGCGAGGCCAGCGGCCGGCTGCTGCCCGCCCAGTCGTGGAGCGGGTCGTCGTACGGGTCGGTGCCGATCGGGCACAGCGTCGACGCCACCCCGCTGCAGATGGCCGCCGCGTACGCCGCGATCGCCAACAACGGCACGTACGTCCAGCCGCACCTGATCAAGGAGGTGATCAGCGGCAAGGACGGCAGCCGTACGCCGGGCAAGGCACCGGTCACCCGGCCGGTGCTCAGCCCGGCCAACGCGAAGGCGCTGCGCACCATGCTGGAGGCGGTCACCACCGTCGACGGGGCCACCGGGCTCGCCGCGGCGGTGCCCGGCTACCGGGTCGCCGGCAAGACCGGCACCGGCATCCGCTACGTCGACGGCAAGCAGCAGCCCGGCGAGGTCGGCTCGTTCATCGGGATGGCTCCGGCCGACAACCCGCGCTTCGTGGTGGCGGTCTTCGTGTGGAGCCCCGGCGGCGGGGGCGGGGCGGTCGCCGCGCCCGCGTTCCGCGACATCATGGGCTTCACGCTCAGCCGCAACCGGGTCCCCCCGTCCGGCGCGCCGGCGCCCAAGTTCGAGGTCTTTCCGCGCTGACCAGGCGCGGCGGGACATCATCGGTTGATGGGGACGAACCACCGGGGCGGCTGTACGGTCGGAACCGGACGACCGGGTAGGGTCTGACGCCGTGCCCGGCAATCCACGCCCCCGTACCGTGACCGGACTCCGGCTCGGCGAACTCGCCGACCGGCTCGCCGTCGAGGCCCCCGCGGGGGCCGCCGACCAGGCGGTGACCGGGGTGACCCACGCCAGCCAGGAGGTCCGCCCCGGCGACCTGTACGCGGCGCTGCCCGGCGCCCGCCGCCACGGCGCGGAGTTCGCCGCCGCCGCGGCCGCCGCCGGCGCGGTGGCCGCCCTCACCGACCCGGCCGGCGCGCCGGCGGTGGCCGCGGCGGGCCTGCCGGCGCTGGTGGTGCCTGACCCCCGCGCGGTGCTCGGCGCGCTCGCCTCCGCCGTCTACGGCGACCCCACCGCCGGCCTGACCGTCATCGGGATCACCGGCACCGCCGGCAAGACCTCCACGGCCTACCTCGTGGAGTCGGGGCTGCGCGCCGCCGGCCACGTCACGGGCCTGATCGGCACGGTGGAGACCCGGCTGGGCGACCTGGTCGTCGACAGCGTGCGCACCACCCCGGAGGCCACCGACCTGCACGCCATGCTCGCCGCGGCCCGGGAGCGCGGGGTCACCGCGCTGGTCATGGAGGTCTCCAGCCACGCCCTGGCCATGGGCCGGGTCGGCGGGGTGCGGTTCGCCGTCGGCGGCTACACCAACTTCGGCTCCGACCACCTGGACTTCCACGCCGACTCGGCGGACTACTTCGCGGCAAAGGCGCAGCTGTTCGACGGGCGCTGCGCCGTCGAGGTGCTCAACCACGACGAGTCGGCGCTGCGCGCGCTGTACACCCCCGCCACGGTCAGCTACTCGGCCGCCGGCGACCCCACCGCCACCTGGTACGCCACCGACGTCGACGGCGAAGGCTACGCGCAGCGGTTCACCGCGCACGGCCCCGGCGGGCTGACCGTGCCGGCCGGGGTCGCGCTGCCCGGGCGGCACAACGTCGCCAACGCCCTGCTGGCCATCGCCGCGCTGGTCGGCGCGGGGGTGGACCCGTCCACGGCCGCCGCCGGGGTGGCCGCCTGCGGCGGGGTGCCCGGCCGGCTGGAGCTGGTCTCGGCGGCCGGGCCGGTGCGCGGCGTGGTCGACTACGCGCACAAGACCGACGCGATCGTGGCGGCCCTGGCCGCGCTGCGCGAGCTGAGCGCCGGGCGGCTGATCTGCGTCATCGGCGCCGGTGGCGACCGGGACCGCGGCAAGCGGCCGGAGATGGGCGCCGCCGCCGCCCGGGGCGCCGACGTGGTGCTGGTGACCGACGACAACCCGCGCACCGAGGAGCCGGGCGCGATCCGGGCGGAGGTGCTGGCCGGGGCGTACGCCGCCGCCACGCCGGCCCGGATCGTCGAGGTGGCCGGCCGGCGCGCGGCGATCGACGAGGCGGTCCGGCTGGCCGCCCCGGGTGACGTGGTCGCCGTGCTCGGCAAGGGGCACGAACGTGGGCAGGAGGTGGGCGGCGAGGTGTTGCCGTTCGACGACCGTACGGAGCTGGCCGACGCGCTGCGCGCCCGCTTCGGGGACCTGGCGGGCCGCCGATGATCCCGCTGACGCTGGCCGAGGTGGCCGAGGCGGTCGGCGGCCGGCTGGTCGCCGCCGACCCGGCCGCCCGGGTGACGGGCCCGGTGGAGTTCGACTCGCGCAAGGCCGGGCCGGGCGCGCTGTTCGTGGCGTTCCCCGGCGAGAAGGTGGACGGCCACGACTACGCCGCCGCCGCCGTGGCCGCCGGCGCGGTGGCGGTGCTCGGCACCCGGGAGGTGCCCGGGGTGCCCATGGTGCTCGTCGGCGACGCCCTCGACGCGATGGGCCGGCTGGCCCGCGCGGTCGTGGACCGGCTGCCCGCGCTGACCGTGATCGGGCTGACCGGTTCGTCGGGCAAGACCACCACCAAGGACCTGATCGCCCAGCTCACCGCGCGGCTCGGCCCCACGGTGGCCCCGCCCGGGTCGTTCAACAACGAGCTGGGCCACCCGTGGACGGCGCTGCAGGCCGACGCGGACACCCGCTTCCTGGTGCTGGAGAAGGGCGCCCGGGGGGTGGGGCACGTGCGCTACCTGTGCGAGGTGGTGCCGCCGCGCATCTCGGTGGTGCTCAACGTCGGCGTGGCGCACCTCGGCGAGTTCGGCTCGGTGGAGAACATCGCGCTGGCCAAGGGGGAGCTGGTCGAGTCGCTGCCCGCCGACGGGCTGGCCGTGCTCAACGCCGACGACCCGCTCGTCGACGCGATGGCCGCCCGCAC
Organism: Micromonospora haikouensis; assembly: GCF_000876225.1. Taxonomy (NCBI): domain Bacteria; kingdom Bacillati; phylum Actinomycetota; class Actinomycetes; order Micromonosporales; family Micromonosporaceae; genus Micromonospora; species Micromonospora haikouensis. Next base: position 505,966 of record NZ_JXSX01000003.1, read on the forward strand.
CGCCGCCCGCGTGGTGCGCTACGGCGAGGCCGCGCACGCCGACGTGCGGGCCGTGGACGTGACGCTGGACGGGCGCGGGCGCGCCGCGTACACCCTGGTGACCCCGGAGGGGAGCGCGGCCGTGCGGCTCGGGCTCACCGGCCGGCACCAGGTGTCGAACTCGCTGGCCGCCGCGGCGGTCGCCCGGGAGCTGGGCATGCCGCTGGCCGAACTGGCCGCCGCGCTGGGCGAGCTGGGCCTGGTCTCCACCCGACGGATGGACGTCTTCGAGCGCCCCGACGGCGTGACGGTGATCGACGACTCGTACAACGCGAACCCGGCGTCCACGGCGGTGGCGCTGCGGGCGCTCGCCGGGATGCGCGGCGCGGGACGGGCGGTCGCGGTGCTCGGCTACATGGCCGAGCTGGGGGAGTACGAACGACAGGGGCACCTGGAGGTCGGCCGGCTCGCGGCCGAGCTGGGTGTGGACCGGCTGCTCGTGGTGGGCGAGCCGGCGGCGCCGATCCACGAGGGCGCGACAGCGGTAGAGGACTGGGGAGGAAAATCGGTGCTGCTCACCGATCAGGCGGCGGCCGTCGAGGTGCTGCGCAGTGAACTACGGGCGGGCGACGTCGTCCTGGTGAAGGGCTCCCGGTACCGCACCTGGGAGGTGGCCGACGCGCTGCGCGCCGACGCCACGGACGGGGGTGCCGCCGCATGAGGGCGGTGATCGTCGCCATCGGGGTGGCGTTCCTCGTCTCGCTGTTCTGCACCCCGATCGCGATCAAGGTGTTCGCCCGGCTCAAGGCCGGCCAGCCGATCCGATCGAACCTCGGGCTCGCCAGCAACGAGGGCAAGAAGGGCACGCCGACGATGGGCGGCGTGGTCTTCATCCTGGCCACGGTCATCGCGTACGTCGCCGGGCACCTCGCCCTGACCACCCTGCCGGACGCGCAGATCGCCCAGGTCGAGCCGACCATCACCGCGCTGGTGCTGCTGGGCCTGATGGTGTTCTCCGGCGCGGTCGGCTTCATCGACGACTTCCTGAAGGTCCGCAAGCGCAACAGCGGCGGGCTCAACAAGCGGGGCAAGCTGGCCGGGCAGATCCTGGTCGGCGCGGCCTTCGGCGTCGTCGCGCTCTACTTCCCCAGCAGCATGACCGACGCCAGCGGGGCGGCCACCAACACCGAGACCGTGGGCGCCACGACGCTGAGCTTCATCCGGGACATCCCCGCGCTGGACGTCACCAAGATCGGCGCGGTGGTCATCTTCATCTTCGTGGTGATGGCGGCGACCAACGGCGTGAACCTCACCGACGGACTGGACGGCCTGGCCACCGGCGCGTCGGTGATGGTCCTCGCCGCGTACGCGCTGATCGCGTTCTGGCAGTACCGGCACTGGTGCGCCGACCCGTCGTACACGGCGAACCCGGACAACTACTGCTACACGGTGCGGGACCCGCTGGAGATCGCGCTGATCGCCGGGGCGGCGGCCGGGGCCTGCGTGGGCTTCCTGTGGTGGAACACCTCGCCGGCCCGGATCTTCATGGGCGACACCGGCGCGCTCGGCCTGGGCGGCCTGATCGCCGGTATGGCGATGTCCACCCGCACCATCCTGCTGCTGCCGATCATCGGCGGGCTCTTCGTGATCATCACGATGTCGGTGGTCATCCAGATCATCTCGTTCCGCACCACCGGCAAGCGGGTGTTCCGCATGTCGCCGTTGCAGCACCACTTCGAGCTCGCCGGGTGGAGCGAGGTCAACATCGTGGTCCGGTTCTGGATCATCGCGGGGATCGGCGTGGCCATCGCGCTCGGCCTGTTCTACAGCGACTTCCTCGCCGCGATGGGCTGATCCGCCGGCGCGGCCCCACCCCGCGCGGACCGGCGCGCCAGGCGTCAAGAAGGGGCCCCTGCTATGCCGAATGCTTTAACAGGGGGCCCTTCCTTTCGCCCGGCGACACGCCGACCACGGCGTTCGGCCGGAACGGGCCGCTCGCATTCGCGATGATGGGCGGGTGGGGGAGGACCGAGGCACCAGCGCGACAACGACCGACACGTCCGGCCGACGCGGCCCGGGGGGCGGCCGGGGGGTCGACCCGCCGGCCGCCGCGCCGGGGTTCGGCCTGGACGCCGCCGGCGGGCTGGCCGCGCTGCGCGGCCTGCTGGCCCGCCCCCTGGCCTCCTACTATCTGCTGATCTCCAGCGCCGGGCTGCTGCTGGTCATCGGCCTGACCATGGTCTTCTCGGCCACCAGCGTGAAGAACTACGCCGAGGAGGGCAACGCCTTCGCCGACGCCACCCAACAGGCGATCTTCGCGGTGATCGGGGTGGTGGCGTTCTGGGTGTGCCAGCGGCTGCCGGCGAGCACCTACCGGTCGGTGGCCGGCACGGCGCTCGGCATCGCGGTGGTGCTGCTGCTGGTGCTCAACCTGCTGCTCGCGCTCGACTCGTTCTTCGGGGTGAAGCGGGTGGGGCCGCTGGAGGCCAACCTGCTGTGGCTGTTCGTCGGCGGCGTCCAGCTCCAGCCCTCCGAGCTGGCGAAGTTCGCGCTGGTGCTGTGGGGGGCCGACGTGCTGGCCCGCAAGGGCGCCCGGCTCGGCTGGTGGAAGGAGCTGGCCACCCCGCTGTTCCCCGTGGTCGCGCTGCTGTTCGTGCTGGTCGGCTACAACGACGTCGGCACGATGCTCTGCCTGCTGGCCCTCGTCGTCGGCCTGCTCTGGGCGGCCGGCGTGCGCACCAAGGTCTTCGCCGTGCTGTCGGTGATCGGGCTGGTCGGCATCGGGCTGCTCGTCGCCGCCGCCTCGCTGGGCGCGGGTTCGGGGGCGAAGGGGCAGGAGAACTACCGGCTGGCCCGGCTCACCACCTTCGTCAACCCGCCGCCACCCCAGGAGTGCTTCGCCGAGCAGTGCTACCAGGTCGCCCAGGCCCGCAACGCCATCGAGCACGGCGGCTGGTTCGGCGTCGGGCTGGGCAAGAGCAGCTTCAAGTTCGGCTGGCTGCCCGAGGCGCACAACGACTTCATCTTCGCCGTCCTCGCCGAGGAGCTGGGCGTGGTCGGCTGCGTCGTGCTGATCACCCTGTTCGCGGTGCTCGGCTACACCGGGCTGCGCATCGCCCGGCGGGTGGAGGATCCGTTCCGTCGGCTCGCCGCCGCCGGGGCCACCACCTGGCTGGTCGGGCAGGCGATCATCAACATCGGCGGGGTGACCGGCCTGATGCCGCTGACCGGCGTGCCGCTGCCGTTCATCTCCGACGGCGGAAGCGCCCTGGTGGTGACCATGGCGGCGATCGGGATGCTCGCCTCGTTCGCCCGCTGCGAACCCGACGCGGCCCGAGCCCTGCATGCCCGTCCGCCCGCCCGATGGGTCCGACTACTCTGGGCCCCGTTGCCGCCGCTTCCCGGCCGGCGTCGTCGTCCGGCGCCGCCACCGGCGGACCGTGGGTCCGTACCCCGGTCGCGGGCGCGGCGCGAGGACGACCAGGCCGCATCCCGTGGCGCCCGGCCGGACCGGGCCCGGGGCGGGACGGCGAGCGAGAGGAGACGCTGATGGGTCCGCTGCGTTCGGTGGTGCTCTGCGGAGGAGGCACGGGTGGCCACATCTACCCGCTGCTCGCCTTCGCCGACTGCCTGCGCCGACACGACCCGGGCGTCCGGATCACCTGCCTCGGCACACCCAAGGGCCTGGAGAACGAGCTGATCCCGCCGGCCGGCTACGACCTGCGGCAGATCCCGGCCTACCAGCTGCCCCGGTCGGTGAACATGAGCCTCGTCCGCACCCCCGACCGGATGTGGAAGGCGGCCCGCGCGGCGGGCAAGGTGATCGACGAGGTCCGGGCCGACGTGGTCGTCGGCTTCGGCGGGTACGTCTCCGTGCCCGGCTACCTGGCCGCGTGGCGGCGCGAGCTGCCGATCGTCATCCACGAGGTGAACGTGCCGCCGGGGGTGGCCAACCGGCTCGGCATGAAGTTCACGAGCAACGTCGCGGTGGGCTTCCCGCACCAGCCGGCGCAGGCCGAGGCGCTGCGCGACGCCCGGGTGGTCGGGGTGCCGCTGCGCCGGGGCATCGCCGGGCTGGACCGGGCCGCCAACGCCGCCGCCGCCCGCGCCCACTTCGGACTCCGGCCGGACCTGCCGGTCCTCTTCGTCGCCGGCGGCTCGCAGGGCGCCCGGTCGATCAACCTCGCCGTGGCGGGCGCGGCCAAGGAGCTGGCCCGGCACGGCGTGCAGGTGCTGCACGTGATGGGCGCCCGCAACGAGCCGGTGCCGATCCCCAGTGACCTGCCGGTGCCGTACGTGACGCTGCCGTACCTGTCCCAGATGGAGATCGGCTACGCCGCCGCCGACCTGATGCTCGGCCGGGGCGGGGCGATGACCTGCGCCGAGGTCGCCGCGATCGGGCTGCCCACCGTCTACGTGCCGTACCCGCACAGCAACCAGGAGCAGAAGCGCAACGCGCTGCCCGTGGTGGAGGCCGGCGGCGGGCTGCTCGTCGACGACGCCGAGCTGACCCCGGCCTGGGTGGAACGCACGATCATCCCGCTGATCCGCGACCCGCACCGGCTCGCCGCGATGGGCGCCGCCGCGGCGGCGTACGGGCGGCGCGACGGCGACGAGGCGCTGCTGAACTTCGTCTACGAGGCGGTGGCCCGATGAGGGGCGCGGCCGTCGCGACCGGAAGGTTCCCGTCATGAACACCGCGCAGTTCACCCCGGCCGGCACGCTGACCGCCGAGGACCTGGGCCGGATCCACCTCATCGGCGTCGGCGGCGTCGGCATGAGCGGGCTGGCCCGGCTCTTCCTCACCCGGGGCCTGCCGGTCTCCGGCAGCGAGCTGCGGGAGTGGCCGTCGCTGGCCGGGATGCGGGCGCTGGGCGGGACCATCCACATGACCCACGAGCCGTCCAACCTCGACGGCGTCGACACGGTCGTCTACTCCTCGGCGATCCCGCAGGACCACGTGGAGATGGTGGAGGCGCGGCGGCGCGGGCTGCGGGTGCTGCACCGCTCCGAGGCGCTCGCGGCGGCGATGACCGGCCGGCGCACGGTGGCGATCGCCGGCACCCACGGCAAGACCACCACCACCTCGATGGTGACGATGGTGCTCCAGCAGGCCGGCGCCGATCCGTCCTTCGTGATCGGTGGGGAGATCTCCGAGGTCGGCTCCGGGGCGCACCACGGCACGGGCGAGCACTTCGTGGTCGAGGCGGACGAGAGCGACCGCTCGTTCCTCATCTACCGCCCGTACGTCTCGGTGATCACCAACATCGAGGCCGACCACCTCAACACGTACGGGGACCTGGCCACCCTGGAGGCGGCGTTCGCCGAGTTCGCCCGGCTCACCGACCCCGACGGGTTCATCGTCACCTGCGCCGACGACCCGGGCGGGCGGCGGCTGGCGCAGACGCTGCGGGCCGAGGGCCGTCGGGTGCACACGTACGGCGAGGCGGCCGACGCCGACCTGCGGCTGAGCGAGGTCGTCTCCTCCGCGCAGGGGGTGCGCTACCTCGCCGAGATCGACGGGCGGTCGCTGGGCGAGTTCCGGCTGCCGGTGCCCGGGCGGCACATGGGGCTCAACAGCGCGTCGGCGGTGCTCACCGCGTACCTGCTGGGGTTGCCCGTCGAGGCGGCGGAGGCCGCGCTCGCGGCGTTCCCCGGGGTGCGGCGGCGCTTCGAGCGCAAGGGCGTCGCCGACGGCGTGCTGGTCTACGACGAGTACGCCTACCACCCGACCTCGATGACGCTGGCGATGCGGACGCTGCGCGAGGTGGCCGGCGAGGGGCGGCTGATCGTGGTGTTCCAGCCCTACCGGCTCTACCGCACCCGCGACCTGCAGGCGGAGATCGCCGCCGCCCTCGGCCTCGCCGACGAGCTGGTCCTGCTGGAGGTCTTCGGCCCCGGCGAGCTGCGCCAGCCGGGGGAGGGCTCGGCGGCGCTGGTGGAGGCGGTGCCGCTGCCGGCCGACCGGAAGGTCTTCGTCGGCTCCTGGGAGGACGCGCCGGTCGAGGTGGCCCGCCGGGCGCGCCCGGGCGACGTGGTGGTGACGATGGGCGCCCCGCCGATCTCGCTGATGGGCGACGAGCTGCTGGCGGCCCTGTCGGCCCGCGCCGGTGACGCCGCCGGCGGTGCGGGCGGCTCGGCGGCCACCGCCGGATGAGCCCCGGTCCGGCGCGCGGCCGCACGGCCGGCGCGGACCCGGGCGGCGGGCGGCGGGGGCCGGTGCGGCGCTGGCAGCTGGTGCGGGCCGGCTCGGACGCGGTGCCGCCGTCGACCCGGCGGTTCATGGCCCGGGCCCGGCAGCGCCGGATGCGCGCGGCGCTGCCCTGGGCGGTGACCGCCGGGGTGCTGGCCGTGGCCGCGCTGGTGGCCTGGACGGTGCTCGGCACCGGGCTGCTCGGCGTGCGTGAGGTGCGGGTGGAGGGCGCCGAGCTGGTCACCGCCGTGGAGGTCCGCGAGGCCGCCGCCGTGCCGGACGACCAGCCGCTGGCGCGGGTCGACCTGGCCGCCGTCGCCCGGCGGATCGGCACCCTCGCCCCCGTGGAGCGGGCGACGGTCACCCGGGACTGGCCGGACGCGCTGGTGGTGCGGGTGGTGGAGCGCACCCCGGCGGCGGTGGTGCCGCAGGGCGAGCGGTTCGCCGTGGTCGACGGGTCCGGGGTGGTCTTCCGGTCGCTGCCCCGGCAGCCGGAGGGCCTGCCGGTGGTGCGGGTCGGCCGGCCGGGGCCGACGGATCCGGGCACCCTGGCCGGGCTGGAGGTGCTGGGCGCGCTGACCCCGGAGCTGCGCGGGCAGCTGGTGGAGGTCGGCGTCGAAGGGCTGGCCCGGATCAGCCTGCGGCTGCGCGGCGACCGGACCGTCGTCTGGGGCGACGCCACCCGGGGGGCGGACAAGGCCCGGGTCGCCACGGCCCTGCTCGGTCGGAAGGCCGACACGATCGACGTGAGCGCGCCGGACGTCGTCACCTTCAAGTGACCGGCCGGTCAGCGGCCCGCCCGTGGTGGCCGCCCGGTGGCGCGGGTAGGCCGGTGGCGCGGGCCGGAAGATGAGGCGTGGCCCTCTCCGGCGGCGACACGCCGGGCGGGTCCTTGGCTCCGGGCGTGGGGCCGCTTACGTTGCCCCGAAGAGGATCAGTAGTTGACATAACAGTAAGCCTCTAGTAGAGGGTGAGGGTTCACCTCTCGCCTCGTTGGGGGCCCGGCCGTGTCGGCGCTGGTCTGGCCAAGCCGTGTGGGGTCGGCCCATGCCAATCTCGAAGGGAAAGGACCGGAGATGACACCTCCGCACAACTACCTGGCGGTCATCAAGGTCGTCGGCATCGGGGGCGGCGGCGTCAACGCCGTCAACCGGATGATCGAGGTTGGGCTCAAGGGCGTCGAGTTCATCGCGATCAACACCGACGCGCAGGCGCTGCTGATGAGCGACGCCGACGTCAAGCTGGACGTGGGGCGCGAGCTGACCCGAGGGCTCGGCGCGGGCGCCAACCCCGACGTCGGCAAGAACGCCGCGGAGGACCACCGCGACGAGATCGAGGAGGTGCTCAAGGGCGCCGACATGGTCTTCGTGACGTGCGGCGAGGGCGGCGGCACCGGCACCGGCGGTGCGCCCGTGGTGGCCAACATCGCCCGCAAGCTCGGCGCGCTGACCATCGGCGTGGTCACCCGGCCGTTCTCGTTCGAGGGCAAGCGCCGCCAGGTGCAGGCCGAGGCGGGGATAGACGAGCTGCGCAACCAGTGCGACACGCTGATCGTCATCCCCAACGACCGGCTGCTGGCGCTCGGTGACCGCAACATCAGCATGATGGACGCGTTCCGCACGGCCGACCAGGTGCTCCTCTCCGGTGTCCAGGGCATCACCGACCTGATCACCACCCCGGGTCTGATCAACCTGGACTTCGCCGACGTCAAGAGCGTGATGAGCGGCGCGGGCAGTGCGCTCATGGGCATCGGCAGCGCCCGGGGCGAGAACCGCGCGGTCGAGGCGGCGGAGGCGGCCATCTCCAGCCCGCTGCTGGAGCAGAGCATGGACGGCGCGCGCGGCGTGCTGCTCTCCATCGCCGGCGGCTCCGACCTCGGCCTGTTCGAGATCAACGACGCGGCGCAGCTGGTCACCGACGCGGCCCACCCGGACGCCAACATCATCTTCGGCGCGGTCATCGACGACGCCCTCGGCGACGAGGTGCGGGTCACCGTGATCGCCGCCGGGTTCGACGGCGGGACGCCGGCGTACAAGCCCGAGCCGAGCCGCAAGAGCAACCAGAACCAGCCGGCCCAGCCGACCACGCCGACGCCGCCCCCGGCCACGATGCCGGCGCCGTCCCAGTCGCCGCGGCGGGTGCTCTTCGACGACGTGGACGTGCCGGACTTCCTCAAGAACGGGTCCTGACGGCCGGAGATGACCGACGTGAACCCGACGGTGCGCCCGGACCCGGGGCACCCCGACCGCCGGGCCGAGCTGGCGGCCGGGCTGGCCCGGGTCCGGTCCCGGATCGCCGACGCCTGCGCGGCGGCGGGGCGGGACCGCGCCGAGGTCACCATGGTCGCGGTGACCAAGACCTATCCGGCCTCCGACGTGCTGGCCCTGGCCGGGCTCGGCGTGGTCGACATGGGGGAGAACCGGGACCAGGAGGCCGCCGGCAAGGCCGCCGAGGTGGCCGCCGCCGGGGCGACGCCCCGCTGGCACTTCATCGGGCAGCTGCAGCGCAACAAGTGCCGGTCGGTGGTCCGCTACGCCGACGTCGTCCAGTCGGTCGACAGCGTCCGGCTGGCCCGGGCGCTCGACGCCGCGGCCCTGGCGAGCCGGGACCGGCCCGTCGACGTGCTGGTGCAGGTCAGCATCGACGCCGACCCGGCCCGGGGCGGGGCGCTGCCGGGCTCGGCCGACGCGGACGTCGGCCTCGGCCCGGTGGCCGAGGCGGTGGCCGGCGCGGCGGGGCTGCGGCTGGCCGGGCTGATGGCGGTGGCGCCGCTGGGCTGGGAGCCGCAGCGGGCGTTCGCCCGGCTCGCGGAGGTGGCGCAGGCGTTCCGCGCGGCCCATCCGGAGGCGGTCGCGCTCTCCGCCGGGATGAGCGGGGACCTGGAGGCGGCGATCCGACACGGCGCGACACATGTCCGCGTCGGCAGCGCGTTGCTCGGAATGCGTTCCACGCTGCGGTAGCCTGACCCGCGAGAGAAGCAAATTACATCAGTGTTGTTTCAGGAGCGGCGTCCCGTCGTCAGGGGGCGCGGCCCACGACCGCGAATCGTGGGCCGGGGATTGCTGTTCCGGTCCGGTGGGCAGGTTGTCCACTCGCGAGAAGCGACACGGCACGGGGGCGCGTGCCGCACGGCGGACGGAAGGGCGCGGGATGGGTGCACTGCGCAAGGCGGGGGTCTGGCTCGGTCTGGTCGAGGAGGACGACGAGCGGGCGTACGACGACGGTGGCTACGAAAAGGGTGGCTACCGGGAGTCGTCGCGCTACCGGCAGGGCCGGTACGCCGAGGAGTTCGCCGACGACGACGATGACGATGCCGACGAGCCGCCGGCGCCGCGGCCCCGGGCCGGCGAGCGGGGTCGGCTGACCGAGCGCTCCGCCACCCGTCCGCTGGACTCCGACCGGGACCGGGCGGACTCCGACCGGCCGGAGCGCGCCGAGCGGGTCGAGCGACCCGACCGGTCCAGCGTCCGGTCGATCACCCGCAGCTCGGGCGGGGAGGGCTCCGGCGCGCTCACCTACCACACGCGCGACAACCTCGCCCTGGCCCCGCAGGCCCAGCCGAGGGAGCGGGTGGCCCCGGTGGAGGAGGAGCAGCGTTACCAGATCACCACGCTGCACCCCACCACCTACCGCGAGGCCCGCACGATCGGGGAGCACTTCCGCGACGGCGTCCCGGTGATCATCAACCTCACCGAGATGGACGAGGCCGATGCCCGCCGGTTGGTCGACTTCGCCGCCGGGCTGGCCTTCGGGCTGCGCGGTACGATCGAGCGCGTGACCAACCGGGTGTTCCTGCTCTCACCGGCCAACGTCCAGGTCACCGCGGAGGACAAGGCCAAGATCGCTGAGGGTGGGTTCTTCAGCCTGAGTTAGCCCCGCCCGACCGAGGGACGTCGCCTGCTGTGTTGTCGATCCTGCTGCAAGTGCTGTACCTGATTCTGTATGTCTTCCTGATCATTCTTCTGGCCCGGTTTGTCCTCAGCGCGGTCCTCGCCTACGGGCGCCGCTGGCAGCCCGGCCGGGGAGCGACGGTGGGGCTGGAATCCGTGTGGAGCGTCACTGATCCGCCTCTCAAGGCGTTGAGGCGTGTGATCCCTCCGCTGCGAATTGGTACCGTGAGCATCGACCTGGCCTCCCTTGTGCTCCTGGTTATCCTGTTCGTGCTGATGGAGTTCGTGTTGAAGCGGCTGATCCTCGGGTGATGAAGACCCGCAGGTCCAGCCCGCTACGCGGCCGCAACTGACCCGAGGAGTTTCGATGCCGCTGACCCCGGCCGACGTCCACAACGTCGCCTTCAAAAAGCCGCCGATCGGCAAGCGGGGGTACGACGAGGAGGAGGTCGACGCCTTCCTGGACGAGGTCGAGCGCGAGCTTGCCCGTCTGATCGAGGAGAACAACGAGCTGCGCGCCCAGGTGGAGCGCGGCGGTCGCGGCGGTGCCCCCGCCGGTCCGGGCGGCGACGCCCGGCTCGCCGCGGAGCTCAACGACGTCAAGGCCCAGCTCGACCGGGTGCAGCGCGACAAGGTGGCCGCCGAGCAGGCCGCCCGGGCGATGCAGGCCGAGCTGGAGCAGGTCCGCGCCCAGGGTGGCCCGGCCGTGGCCGGCGACGGCGAGCAGCAGGCGCTGCGGGTGCTGATGATGGCCCAGCGCACCGCCGACGACCACGTCTCCGACGCCCGCCGCGAGGCCGACCAGCTGCTGTCCGAGGCCCGGTCCAAGGCCGAGGAGGTCACCCGCGAGGCGCGCGCCAAGGCCGACGCCCTGGAGCGCGACGCCCGCCAGCGGCACCAGGAGGCCATGGGCGGCCTCGACGCCAAGCGCACCGCGCTGCAGAAGCACATCGAGGAGCTCAAGCAGTTCGAGCGGGAGTACCGCACCCGGCTCAAGGCCTACCTGGAGAGCCAGCTGCGCGACCTCGACGGCCGTGGTCAGGGCCTGGAGGCCGAGATGACCCGGGCCGAGGGCGGCCGGGCCGTCGGGGGCAGCAACGGCCTCGCGGCCGCCGGCCTCGCCGGCTCGTACGGCGGCGGGCGCTCCGGCGCGCTGGAGTCCGGCCGCTGATCTTCGGTGCGGCGGCCGTCGTGGGGACGGCCGCCGACCGTGCCACCTGCATCCGACGCGGCGGGGGTGAGCCGTGATAGTCGCAAGCCTGTTGCTCATCCTCGTCGCGGTCGTGCTCCTGGTGGTCGGCCTCACCGGTGGCTCCAGCGTGCTGCTGGCCGCGTCCATCGCGGCCAGCCTGCTGGCCGCCGTCGCGTTGGTGGTGGGTGCCCGCCAGGCGGCCGCCACCCGGGCGGCAGCCTCACGGGTCGACCCCGACCCGTCCGGGGAGCATTGGCCTCCGGCGGGCCGCGTCCCACGGGACGCGGCCGGGCCCCCGGCCGGGCCGGACATTCCGGCCCAACGCGTTTCGTCCACGATCGGCGCCGACGACCCCGGGTGGCGGCAACCGCCCGGGTCGCCGGCCGCCGGGGCGGACCTGCCCGCCGACGCGGCGGGCGAGACCGCCACGCCCCTCGACGAGCCGCCCGCGCTCCGGGTGTCCCCGGCCGACGCGGCGCTGGTCGCCGAGCTCGACGCGGAGGTCCAGGTGGTGGACGGCCGGCCCCGCTACCACCTGTCCGACTGCCTCCACCTCTACGGCCGGGAGGCCGAGCCGCTGCCGGTGGCCGAGGCGGTGCGGCTGGGGTTCACCCCGTGCGCCCGCTGCGCCCCGGACGATGCCCTCCTCGCCGACGCCCGGCCGCTCTGACGCCCGATGGACGACACGCTCACCGTCGCCGTGCGGGTCAAGCCGGGTGCCGCCCGTGCCCGCGTCGGCGGCCGGCACGACGGCCCGCTCGGGCCGGCACTGGTGATCGCCGTGAACGCCCCGCCGGTCGACGGCCGGGCGACCGAGGCGGCCCGCCGGGCCCTCGCCGACGCGCTCGGCGTCCGGCCGGCGGCCGTCGCGCTGCGGTCCGGGGCGGCGAGCCGGGACAAGCTCTTCGCGGTCGAGCGCCCGACGCCGGAGCTGACGGAGACGCTGCGCCGACTGCGCGACGGGGCCGGCCGGTGACGGCTGGCCGCACCGGGCCGGCATGACGCCCGGGTTCGATCTCGCACTGCTGCTCGGCGCCGGGGTGTTGCTGGTGGCGGTCGGCGCGGTCCGCTTCTCCACCCGCCTCGGCGTGCCCAGCCTCCTGGTCTACCTGGCCCTCGGGGTGGCCATCGGCGAGTCCGGGCTGGGCATCCGCTTCGACGACGTCGACCTGACCCGCACCCTCGGTTTCTGCGCCCTGATCGTGATCATCGCCGAGGGCGGGCTGACCGCCCGGTGGAGCACCCTGCGCCCGGTGCTTGGCCTCGCCTCGGCGCTGTCCACCGTCGGCGTGGTGGTGAGCATCCTGGTGGTCGGCCTGGCGGTGCACCTGCTGCTCGGGCTGGACTGGCGGCTGGCGATGCTCTACGGCGCGGTGCTCTCGTCCACCGACGCCGCCGCCGTCTTCGCGACGCTGCGCCGGCTGCGCCTGCCACCCCGGCTGGTCGCCACCCTGGAGGCCGAGTCGGGGATGAACGACGCCCCGGTGGTGCTGCTGGTGGTGCTGCTGTCCCGCTCGGCCACCGAGGCCGGCCACCTCTGGTGGTACGAGGTGCTGCTGCTCGGCTACGAGCTGGGCGTGGGCGCGGCCGTCGGGGTGGGCGCGGGGCTGGCCGGCCGGGCGGCGCTGCGCCGGGCGGCGCTGCCCTCGGCGGGGCTGTACCCGATCGCGGTGGTCGGCTTCACCGTGCTCGCGTACGCCGCCGGTGCGGTGCTGCACGCGTCGGGCTTCCTCGCCGTGTATGTGGCGGGGGTGCTGCTGGGCAACGCCCGGCTGCCGCACCGGCAGGCGATCCTCGGCTTCGCCGACGGGCTGGCCTGGCTGGCGCAGATCGGCCTGTTCGTGCTGCTCGGGCTGCTGGTCTCGCCGGGCCGGCTGGAGGCGGCGGTGCTGCCGGCGGTGGTCGCCGGGCTGGCGCTGCTGCTGCTGGCCCGGCCGCTGTCGGTGGCGGTGTCGGCCACCCCGTTCCGCGTCGGCCCCCGCGAGCAGGCGTTCCTGTCCTGGGCGGGGCTGCGCGGGGCGGTGCCGATCGTGCTGGCGACCATCCCGCTGTCGCAGCGGGTGCCGGGGGCGGAGCAGCTCTTCGACGCGGTCTTCGTGCTGGTGGTGATCTTCACGGTGCTCCAGGCGGGCACGCTCGCCCCGGCCGCGCGTCGGCTGCGGGTCACCGCGCCCGCCGAGCCGGCGGAGATCCGGGTGGAGACCGCGCCGCTGGAGCGGATGCGGGCCGACCTGCTCCAGTTGGAGGTGCCGCCGGGCTCGCGGCTGGGCGGGGTGCACGTGGACGAGCTTCGGCTGCCGGTGGGCGCGTCGGTGACGCTGGTGCTGCGCGACGGGGTGGGCTTCGTGCCCGGCCCGGACACCCGGCTGAAGGCGGGCGACAGCCTGCTGATCGTGGCCACCGCCGGGGTGCGGGACGCGGCCGAGCGGCGGCTGCGGGCGGTGAGCCGCCGGGGCCGCCTGGCGCGGTGGTTTGGCGAGTACGGCGACGACCGCGACGACTGATCTGCTAGCGTTCCTTTTGCCCATTTGAGGGCTTTTCGAGGCGGATTAGCGGTGCGGCGGTGCGGCACGTTGTCGGACGCCTGTACGTTCCGTATTCTTGCCAACCTCCGGAGTGCGCGGCGGTCCTCGCCGCGCGCCCGTTTTGTTACCTGGGGGCGCCAGGCCGGTGACCCCTGTCCAGAGGCCGTGGCATGCCGCGGTCCCGTGGCGCGAGGGAGTGACGATGGTGAAGCCAGCCGACACCAGGACCGCCGGGCGTAAGCCGGTGGCCAGGACCACCCGCAGCGCCGCGGAGACCGAGAAGATCCGGGCGGCGCTGGCGGCCCGCCGCGACGAGCTGAGCGCCGAGTACGATCAGACGCTGAGCGAGATCACCGAGCTGCAGCGCGATCGGCTGACCGACTCGGCCGGGGACGACCAGGCCGACACCGGCACCAAGACGTTCGAGCGGGAGCAGGAGATCTCACTCGCCAACAGCATCCGGGAACGGATCACGCAGGTCGAGCGGGCCCTGGAGCGGCTCGACGAGGGCGGCTACGGCTGGTGCGAGAAGTGCGGCGACCCGATCCCGGTGGAGCGGCTCGCCGCCTTCCCGTCGGCGACCCTCTGCGTGAAGTGCAAGCAGCTGGAGGAGCGGCGCTGACCTCGCTCCCCGGCCGGTCAGGGCGGTGAGCGATCACCGCCGGGAGCGTCGATGGGGAGCAGATGACGGCTACACCGCCCGCCGGAACCGAGACCGGCACCGCCGAGCCGGGCGGGGGCAGGGCCCGACGCCGGGCGATCGTGCTCCTCGCCGGCGTCGGCCTGTTCGCCTTCCTGGCCGATCTGCTCACCAAGCACCTCGCGTTGCAGGCGCTCAGCGACCGGGAGCCGGTGAAGCTGCTCGGGGGCGCGGTCTACCTCAGCCTCACCCGCAACAGCGGGGCGGCGTGGAGCATCGGCAGCGACCACACCTGGGTCTTCCCGCTGATCACCATCGCGGTGATCGGCTGGATCGGCTGGATGGCGCTGCGGCTGCGTTCGGTGCCGTGGGCGGTCTCGCTCGGCCTGGTGCTGGGCGGGGCGCTGGGCAACCTGGCCGACCGGATCTTCCGCGCGCCCGGCCACTTCGTCGGGCACGTGGTCGACATGATCAGCCTCTTCGACCCGTACGGGCAGGTGTGGCCGGTGTTCAACCTGGCCGACAGCGCGCTGGTCTGCGGCGTGGTGCTCGCCGTGTTCCTGGAGCTGACGGGCCGCCAGCGCGACGGCTCCCGGCTCGGCCGGGACAAGCCGGCCGCCGAGGTCCCGGTCGAGCAGGGGGAGCGGGCGTGACGGCGGCGTTCGCCACCGGCGGCGACCACCGTTCCCTGCCGGTCCCCGACGGCCTGGACGGCATGCGGCTCGACCAGGCCGTGTCCCGGCTGTTCGGGCTCTCCCGCACCGCCGCCGCGAACCTGGTCGACGGCGGGGACGCGCTGGTCGACGGCGTCGTGCGGCCGAACTCGCACAAGGTCAAGGCCGGCTCCTGGCTGGAGGTGACGCTGCCCGCCCCGGTCGCCCCGCCGACCGTCGTGCCGCAGGCGGTGCCCGGCCTCACCGTCGTGTATGCCGACGACGACATCGTGGTCGTGGACAAGCCGGTCGGCGTCGCCGCCCACCCCAGCCCCGGCTGGACCGGGCCGACCGTGATCGGCGGGCTGGCCGGGATCGGGCACCGCATCTCCACCAGCGGCGCGGCCGAGCGGCAGGGCGTGGTGCACCGGCTCGACGTGGGCACCACCGGGATCATGGTGGTGGCCAAGAGCGAGCAGGCGTACACGGCGCTGAAGCGGGCCTTCAAGTACCGCGAGGTGGAGAAGCGTTACCACGCCGTGGTGCAGGGGCACCCGGACCCGTCGCGCGGCACCATCGACGCCCCGATCGACCGGCACCCGCACCACGACTACCGGTGGGCGGTGGTCTCCGGCGGCAAGCCGAGCATCACCCACTACGACACGCTGGAGGCGTTCCCGTCGGCGAGCCTGCTCGACGTCCGGCTGGAGACGGGGCGCACCCACCAGATCCGGGTGCACTTCTCCTCGCTGCGCCACCCCTGCGTCGGTGACCTCACCTACGGCGCGGACCCGACCCTGTCGGCCCGGCTCGGGCTGGCCCGGCAGTGGCTGCACGCCCGGTCGCTGAGCTTCCAGCATCCCCGCACGGGCGACGAGGTGACCTTCGTGAGCGACTATCCCGACGACCTGGACCGGGCGCTGCGGGTCCTCCGCGACTGACCCGGTGACCAGCCCAGACCCCGGACGGCCGGGCAGCCGCGCGACCCGACGCCGGCCCCGTGCGCTCACCGTCGCCGCGCTGCTGTCGGTGGCGGCGGTGCTGGTCGCGGCCGGCTGGGTCGGCCGCCACGACCGGCCGGTGGGCGACCGCACGGTGGGCGAGGTGACCCGGGTCGGGGTGCTGCCCGGCGGGTCGATCCCCGACTACCTGCGCGCCGCCGCCGCCGAGCTCACGGCCCTGCCGGCGGGTGGGTCGCCGGCGGGCACGTACGCGCTGGTGTCGTTCGCGGACTACCTCGCGCCGGACCGGCTGGCCGACGCGCTCGCCGGGGTCGCGGTGGCCGAGGCGGTGGCGCGGGCGCCGCTGCCCGGCCGGCAGACCGAGATCGTCCGGCTGTCGGCCCAGCGGCTCCCGCAGGACGTGGTGGCGGGGATGGCCGGCGTGGCGGGGCGCAAGGACCGCGAGGCCGCCGACCAGCGGGCCCGGGCCGCCGCCGCCGACGACGCCGAGCTGCGCCGGGCGTACGAGACCGGGGCGCTGGTCGCGGCGGGCGAGGCGGCGGCGTACCGGGCGGGGTGCGCCTGTGCCTACGCCGCCGTCGTGCGGGCCGCGCCGGACGCGCTGCGCGCCCTGGCGGCCCGGCCCGGGGTCCGCGCCGTCGACCCGGCCCCGGAGCTGCGCCTGCTGGACCGGACGGTGGTGACCCCGCCGCTGCCCGAGCAGCGCGACGTGGCCCGCCCGCCGGCCGACGCCGGCCCGACGCCGCTGGTGGGCGAAACGTCGGAAGCGGCACCGACGGCGACGGGTTCCTCACCGAAAGTCGACCGGGTCGTCCCCGCCGCGACCCCGTCCGGCGTCGCGACCTCCCCGGACGCGTCCGTGGGCAGCCGAACGGTGGTGGAGAAGTGACAAAGCCGAATCAGGATGTGCGCGGACCGGTGTGGTCCGAATAGGGTTTCGTTCGTAGCCTGTCAGGCGGAGATCGATGGCGCTGGGAGGGCGAGCCTTGGACGGCACGGAGACCAGCTGGGGTCGGCCGGCCGAACCAGCACCGCGGTGGCGGGCGCTGCTCGACCGGGCGCGGCTCGGCGGTCGCACCGCGGAGCAGGCCGAGGCCGACCGCCACGCCGAGGAGGCGCCGCGCGCGGCGCCCGAGCCGCTGCCCCGGCGCACGTCCGGCAACGGCTACGCCGGGCGGGCGGCGGCGATCGGCCCGCCGGGCGAGCAGTCGTACGCCGCGGAGCCCGGCTACCCGGCGGAGCCGGCGCGCGGCGGCTACCGGGCCGGGGCGAGCTACCGGGTGGACCCGGCCTACCGGATCGACCCGGCGTACCAGCCGGAGCCCTCGGCCTACCAGCAGCCGGAGCCGCCGGCCTACCCGGCCGATCCGCTGGGCTACCAGCCCGAGCCTTCCGGCTATCCACAGGAGTCGACCTATCCGGCCGAGCCGTCGTGGCGGTCCGGCCCCGGGCGCCTCGACCCGGAGCCGGTGCGCCGCGCCGACCCGCCGCCGCCCGCCCAGTCCCGCTACTCGCTGCTCGACGGCGGCGGCTACCGCCCCGAGCCCCCGCCGGTCGAGTCGCGCTACTCGCTGCTCGACGGCGGCGGCTACCGCCCCGAGCCCGCCTACCAGCCGCCCCCGGCCGACCCGGTCTACCAGCCGCCCGTCGTGGAGCCCGCCTACCAGCCGCCCCCGGCGGAGCCGGCGTACCGGGCCGAGGCGGCCTACCCGCCCGTCGCCGAGCCGGTCTACCAGCCGCCGCCCGGGCCGCCCGCGGTGGTCGAGCGGGGCTATCCGGCCCGCATCGAGTGGCGGGCGCAGAGCGCCGAGAGCGAGCTGGAACGCGCCGCCGGGGTGCTCCGCCGCGACCTGGGCACGCCCCGGGTGCTCGCCTTCGCCAACCCCAAGGGCGGGGTGCACAAGACCACGGCCACGGTGCTGGCCGCCGCCACCGTCGGCAGCGTGCGCGGCCGGGGCGTGCTCGCCTGGGACGACAACGAGCTGCGCGGCACCCTCGGGCTGCGCGCCGGCAGCGCCCGGCACGCCCGGACGATCCGGCACCTGATCCACGACCTCGCCCAGATCGAGATCCTGGAGGGCTCCGCCCTGCTCGGTAGCCTCGACGACTACCTGCGGCACGCCGCCGACGGCTCGTACGACGTGCTGGCCGGGGAGGAGAGCCCCCGGTTCGCCCAGCGGCTCGACCAGTTCACCGTCAAGCGGGTGCTGGAGCTGCTGCGCCGCACCCACGACGTGGTCTGCGTGGACACCGGCAACAACGTGGAGAGCCCCAACTGGCGCACGGTGATGCAGGCCGCCGACCAGCTCGTGGTGACCACCGTGCCCCGGGAGGACGCCGCGTTCAGCGCCGACTGGATGCTCGACCTGCTGCACGAGGTCGGCATGGGCGAGCTGGCCGACAACGCCGTCACCCTGATCTCCTGCCCGACGCCGGGCCGCTCGCCGTTGCAGACCGACCTGGAGCGGCACTTCGCCACCCGCACCCGGGCGGTGGCCGTGGTGCCGTACGACCCGGCGCTGGAGACCGGCTCCTCGATCGAATACCACCAGCTCCAGCCGGAGACCCGGCAGGCGTGGCTGCGCGCGGCGTCGGTGATGCTGGAGCCCTTCGCCCGCTGAGCCGGCCGCGACCACGAGCCGCCGCGGCGGCCGAGCCGGCTGCGGCGGCACCGACGCCCCGGGGACGCCCCCGGTCTGTAAGGATCATCGGGTGAGCCCGGACACCTCCGACGCCGACCGCCCCGCGCCCCGTCCCGACCCGACCGCCGGGCCGGTCCCCGGGCCGCCCGCCGCCCCGGTTCCCGACCCGATCGAAGGGCCGGTCCACGGGCCCCCGGCCGACCCGGCCCACCAGCCGCCCGCCGGTCCGCCCCAGTATCCGTTCGGCGCGCCGCCGACCGGGCCGGTCCCCGCCGGCCCGACCCCGCCCGAGCGCCGCCCGGGCCGGGTGGCCGGCGTGGCGCTGGGCGCGTCGGCCGTCCTCACCGCGCTGGGCGTCCCGCTGGGGCTGCTCTGGGCGGCCGTCGCCCCCGACACCCCGGTGGTCAAGACCGCCGAGGGGGCCGTCTACGCCCAGCCGCAGCCGGAGCAGCCGATCGCCGCCGACGGCTGGTTCAGCCTGCTCGGGCTCGGCTTCGGCGTGCTCGCCGCGCTGGCCCTGTGGGTGCTGCTGCGGCGGCGGCGCGGCCCCGTCGGGCTGCTCGCCGGGGCGGCCGGCGGCCTCGGCGCGGCCCTGGTGGCCTGGCAGGTTGGGCGGCGGGTGGGCCTGTCGACGTACGAGCGGCTGCTGGCCTCCGCGCCGGACGGGCAGGCGTTCACCAAGCCCGCCGACCTGCGCGCCGGCGGCCTGCACCGGCTGTTCGACGTGCTGCCCCTGCCGTACGGCAACCTGCTGCTGCCGGCGTTCGGCGTGGCCGTGACGTACACCCTGCTGGCCGGCTGGTCGCGCTGGCCGTCGCTGCGCCCGGAGCCCGAGCCCGACCTGTCCTGGGTCTACGCCGCCCCGCCCGCCACCGGGCCCCAGGTCAGTTCGGGGCCGGTGGACTCGCCAGCTCCGACAGCGGCACCGGAACCGCCCGCACCTGGCGCAGCAGGGTCGCCTCGCGGTTGAGCAGCCGCAGCTCGGCGCGGAGCCGGGCGGCGGTGCCGTCGACCGCGAGCAGCCGCTGCCGGTCGTCGACGGTCAGCATGGCGGTCGCGGCGACCAGGTGGGACAGCACCGTCGGGTCCTCCGGCAGCTGCTCGGAGATGTCCTCCGGGTCGGGGCGGATCAGCCCGAGATATTGCCGGAACACCGAGATCACCCGGGCCGCGAGCAGGTCGGCGGCCTCGTCGGGGCCGCCCGGCTCGGGCAGCCACTCCACCTCGGCCGTCAGGTAGGGCTCGGTGGTCTCGTCGAGCTGCGCGACGCGGAACCGCCGCCGCCCCACGGTGACGATGTCGAACCCGCCGTCGTCCAGCTCGGTCACCTGCCGCAGCTCGGCGGTGCAGCCGACCTCGTGCAGCGTGACGCCGCCGACGCCGGGGACGGGCCGCCCGGGCGTGCCGGGGGCGACCTCCCAGCCGGCCCGGATGGCCACCACGCCGAACTCCCGGGGCGCGCCCTCGGGCAGGCCCGTCAGGTGGCGCACCAGCGCCCGGTAGCGCTCCTCGAAGATGTGCAGCGGCAGCACCAGGCCGGGGAAGAGCACCGTCCCGAGGGGGAAGATCGGCAACCGTGCAGTCACGGGACCGAGCCTAGCCCGCCCGCGCCGTCCCGGCGGGGCCCGTCCCGCCCCGGAGGACCCGCCCGCCCCCGGCGGGGCCGCCCCCGGGCCCGTCGCGGCCCGCCCGGCGGCCGGCGTGGCTCGGCTCACCGTCCCGGCGTGCGGGCGGCGCGGGCCGCCGCCGGCCCGGCCGCCTAGACTCGCAGGCGTGTTGAATCGGATCGACCTGCGCGGCGGCGTCCGGGACCCCCGCCGCCTGCTGCCCCGTGCCCAGCTCGACGTCTCCGTGGCGGTCGAGCGGATCCGCCCCCTCGTGGAGGCGGTCCGCGATCATGGGTACCCGGCGATCCGCGAGGCGAGCGAGCGCTTCGACGGGGTCTCGCCGGAGCGGCTGCGGGTGCCGGCCGAGGCGATCGCCGAGGCCGAGGGGACGCTCGACCCCCAGGTCCGCGCCGCCCTGCTGGAGTCGATCAGCCGGGCCCGCAGGGTCCACGCCGACCAGCGCCGCGTCGACCACACCACCCAGGTGGTGCCCGGCGGCACCGTCACCGAGCGCTGGGTGCCCGTCGAGCGGGTCGGCCTGTACGTCCCCGGCGGCCTGGCGATGTACCCGTCGACCGTGGTGATGAACGTGGTCCCCGCCCAGGCGGCCGGCGTCCGGTCGCTCGTCGTGGCCAGCCCGCCGCAGCAGGAGAACGGCGGCCTGCCCGACGCCCGGGTCCTCGCGGCCTGCGCGCTGCTCGGCGTCGACGAGGTCTACGCCGTCGGCGGCGCCCAGGCGGTGGCGATGCTGGCCTACGGCGCGACGGTCGACCCCGACGGCGAGCAGCGCTGCGACCCCGTCGACATGATCACCGGGCCGGGCAACATCTGGGTCACCGCCGCGAAGCGGCTGCTGCGCGGCGTGGTCGGCATCGACGCCGAGGCCGGCCCCACCGAGATCGCGATCCTCGCCGACGACACCGCCGACCCGGCGCACGTCGCCGCCGACCTGATCAGCCAGGCCGAGCACGACCCCCTCGCGGCCAGCGTGCTGGTCACCTGCTCGGTCGCGCTGGCCGACGCGGTCGAGGCCGAGCTGGCCCGGCAGGTGCCGGCGACCAAGCACGCCGACCGGGTCACCACCGCCCTGACCGGCGAGCAGAGCGGCGTGGTGCTGGTCGACGACCTGGAGGATGGCCTGCGGGTGGTCGACGCGTACGCCGCCGAGCACCTGGAGATCCAGACCGAGAACGCCCGCGAGTGGGCGCTGCGGGTCCGCAACGCCGGGGCGATCTTCGTCGGCGCGTGGTCGCCGGTGTCGCTCGGCGACTACTGCGCCGGCTCCAACCACGTGCTGCCCACCGGCGGCTGCGCCCGGCACTCCTCCGGGCTGTCCGTGCAGTCCTTCCTGCGCGGCATCCACCTGGTGGAATACACCCGCGACGCGCTGCGTGAGGTGGCCCCGCACGTGGTGACCCTGGCCGGCGTCGAGGACCTGCCGGCCCACGGCCAGGCGGTCAGCGTCCGCTTCCCCGGGAGCGCCTCGTGACGACCCTCGACGAGCTGCCGATCCGCGACGACCTGCGGGGCCTGACGCCCTACGGCGCCCCGCAGCTCGACGTGCCGGTGCGGCTGAACACCAACGAGAACTCCTACCCGGTGCCCGAGGCGGTGGCCGACGCGATCGGCAAGGCCCTCGCCGCCGAGCTGCGCGACCTCAACCGCTACCCCGACCGCGACGCCGTGGCGCTGCGTGCCGACCTGGCGGCCTACCTGGGGCACGGGCTCACCGTCGAGCAGGTGTGGGCGGCCAACGGCTCCAACGAGATCCAGCAGCAGCTCCTGCAGGCGTTCGGCGGGCCGGGGCGCACGGCGCTCGGCTTCACGCCGGCGTACTCGATGCACCCGCTGCTGGCGCTCGGCGCCGGCACCCGGTGGGTGCCGGCGCAGCGCGGGGTCGACTTCGGGCTGACCGCCGACGAGGCGGTCGCCCAGGTCCGCACGCACCGCCCCGACGTGGTCTTCCTCTGCTCGCCGAACAACCCGACGGGCACGGCCCTGGACCCGGCGGTGGTCGCCGCCGTCCTCGATGCCGCGCCCGGCATGGTGGTGGTCGACGAGGCGTACGCCGAGTTCGCCCGCCCCGGCACGGTCAGCGCCCTCGCGGTGCTGCCCGGCCACCCGAGGCTGGTGGTGACCCGCACGATGAGCAAGGCGTTCGGTTTCGCCGGCGGCCGGCTGGGCTACCTCGCGGCCGACCCGGCGGTGGTGGCGGCGGTGCAGCTCGTGCGGCTGCCCTACCACCTGTCGGCGCTCACCCAGGCCGCCGCCCGCGCGGCCCTGGCGCACCGCGACGCCCTGCTGGCGACGGTCGAGGCGATCATGGGGCAGCGGGACCGGATCGTCGCCGAGCTGCGCGCCCGGGGCCTGCGGGTCGCCGACAGCGACGCCAACTTCGTCCTGTTCCAGGTGGGCGGCGACCAGGCGGTGGCCTGGCGAGCCCTGCTGGAGCAGGGGGTGCTCGTGCGCGACGTCGGGCTGCCCGGCTGGCTGCGGGTCACCGCCGGCACCCCCGCCGAGACCGACGCCTTCCTCACCGCGATGGAGAGTTTGTGATGAGCCGCACCGCCCGGGTCGAGCGGATCACCAAGGAGACCAAGGTGCTCGTCGAGATCGACCTCGACGGCACCGGCCGGGCCGAGATCGGCACCGGGGTCGGCTTCTACGACCACATGCTGCACCAGATCGCCCGGCACGGAGGCTTCGACCTGACCGTGCGCACCGTCGGCGACCTGGAGATCGACGCCCACCACACGATGGAGGACACGGCGCTCGCCCTGGGCGCCGCGTTCGACCAGGCGCTGGGCGACAAGGCCGGCATCCGGCGGTACGGCTCGGCGACCGTCCCGATGGACGAGGTCCTCGTCCGGGCCGCCGTCGACCTGTCGGGCCGCCCGTACGTGGTGCACGACGAGCCGGCGCTGGCCCCGTACATCGGGCCGGTCTACCCGACCAGCATGACCCGGCACATCTGGGAGTCCTTCGGCCAGGCGGCCCGGATCACCCTGCACGTGGACGTGCTGCGCGCGGCCCGCCCCGGCGGCCACCCCGACGCCCACCACGTGGTGGAGGCCCAGTTCAAGGCGGTCTCCCGCGCCCTGCGCGAGGCCACCGCGCTCGACCCCCGGTCGGCCGGCGCGATCCCCAGCACGAAGGGCGCGTTGTAGCCGTGGGCGGGGTGCTGCCGACCCTGCTGCTGATCCTCGCCGGGGTGCTGGTCGGCGGGGCGGTCTCGCTGCACCGCCAGGGCGCGACGCGCGGCGCGGTGGTGGTCACCGCGGTGCTCGCGGTGCTGGCCACGGCCGGCGGGGTGCTCTGGCTGCTGCCCGGGGAGGGCTGATGGGCGATCGGACGAAGCGGGTCGTGGTGCTCGACTACGGCTCGGGCAACCTGCGCTCGGCCGAGCGGGCCCTGGCGCGGGCCGGCGCCGACGTCACCGTCACCGCCGACCTGGCCGCCGCCGCGGCTGCCGACGGCCTGGTGGTGCCGGGCGTGGGCGCGTACGCCGCCTGCATGGCCGGCATCGAGGCGCTCGGCGCGGGCCCGGTCATCGCCGAGCGGGTCGCCGCCGGCCGGCCCGTGCTGGGCATCTGTGTGGGCATGCAGGTGCTCTTCGAGCACGGCGACGAACACGGCGTGGTCACCAAGGGGCTCGGGCTGCTGCCGGGCGCGGTGACCCGGCTGCCCGCCGCCCGGCTGCCGCACATGGGCTGGAACACGGTGCGGCCCCCGGCGTCGTCGGTGCTCTTCGCGGGCCTGCCCGCCGACAGCCGCTTCTACTTCGTCCACTCCTACGGGGTGGTCGACGCGGGCGCGCTGGCGGCGTCGGGCGCGGCGGTGACCACCGCCCACCACGAGGCGGACTTCGTGGCGGCGGTGGAGCGGGGCGCGCTGTCGGCCGCCCAGTTCCACCCGGAGAAGTCGGCCGACTCCGGCGCGGCGCTGCTGCGCAACTGGCTCGGCACCGTGCCCGCCGGTGGCTGAGCGGGGCCCGCGCGGCCGGGGCACCGGGCCGGGGGGCGCGGCGTGAGCAAGGAGCGGGCCCGCCGCCGGGCGGCCCGCGAGGCCCAGTTGGAGCGGGAGCGGGCCGTGCGCCGCCGCCGGGTGGCCCGCCGGGAGCGCCGCCGCGCGGTGGTACGCCGGCTGACGCCCCGCTGGCCGCGCCGCCGCGCCGGCCGGCTGGCCCGGCACTCCCGGGGCGAGCGGGCCGCGATCGTCGGTTTGACCGGCGTGGCGCTGGTCGCCATCTGGAGTTTCGTCGACGACCTGGCGCTGCGGGTGGTGCTGGTCGTGTTGTTGCTGCTGGTGCTGCCGGCGGCCGTGGTGATCGCACTGGGCCGCCGGTCCTGACGCGCACGTTATCGATCCGAGGAGAAGAGCGTTGAGCCTCACCCTGTTGCCCGCCGTGGACGTCGCCGACGGTCAGGCCGTCCGGCTCGTGCAGGGCGCCGCCGGCAGCGAGACCGCCTACGGCGACCCCCTGGAGGCGGCGCTGGCCTGGCAGCGCGACGGCGCGGAGTGGATCCACCTGGTGGACCTGGACGCCGCGTTCGGCCGGGGGTCCAACGCCGCGCTGCTGGCCGACGTGGTCGGCCGGCTGGACGTGCAGGTGGAGCTGTCCGGCGGGATCCGCGACGACGCGTCGCTGCGGGCCGCCCTGGGCACCGGCGCGGCGCGGGTCAACATCGGCACCGCCGCGCTGGAGGACCCGCAGTGGTGCGACCGGGTCTGCGGCGAGTACGGCGACCGCGTCGCCATCGGCCTGGACGTGCGCGGCCGTACCCTCTCGGCGCGGGGCTGGACCCGCGACGGCGGCGACCTGTACGAGGTGCTGGAGCGGCTCGACAAGGCGGGCGCCTCCCGGTACGTGGTGACCGACATCACCAAGGACGGCACGATGCGCGGGCCGAACCTGGACCTGCTGCGCGAGGTCTGCTCCCGCACCGACGCCCCGGTGATCGCCTCGGGTGGCGTCTCGACGCTGGACGACCTGCGCGCCCTGGCCACCCTGGAGCCGGTCGGCGTGGAGGGCGTGATCGCCGGCAAGGCGCTGTACGCGGGCGCGTTCACCGTGCGGCAGGCCCTCGACGTGCTCGCCGCCGCGTGACCGTCACCCGGTTGGGTTCGGGCGGCCCCTGGGAGGCGCTGTACGGCTACTCCCGGGTCGTCCGGGCCGGCGACCGGGCCGTCACGGCCGGCTGCACGGCGACGGTCGACGGCCGGGTGGTGCACGTGGGGGACGCCGCCGCGCAGACCGCGCAGGCGCTGCGGATCGGCCTGGCGGCCCTCGCGGAGGTCGGCGCGGGGCCCGGCGACGTGGTGCGCACCCGGATGTACGTGACGGACCGCGCGTACGCCGACGAGGTGGGTCGGGCCCACAACGCGGTGTTCGGGGCGGTCCGGCCGGCGGCGACCCTGGTCGTGGTGGCCGCCCTGCTCGACCCCGAGCACCTGGTCGAGGTGGAGCTGGAGGCGTACCTCGGCGACCGCTGACCCGGCGCGCCCCCGCCTGCCAGGGGCGCCGGGCCGGCGGTGGTGCGTCGGGCGGTGGGGGTGAGCCGGGGCACAGTGCGGCCCATTAGGTTGTGCACAACTCAATTGCGCGCTACGTTTTTCCCGTGACCGACGATCTGGTGCTGGGACGGCAGGTGTGCTTCGCGCTCTACGCCGCGTCGCGCGCCCTCACCGACGTCTACCGGCCGATCCTCGACGAGTTCGGGCTCACCTACCCGCAGTACCTGGTGCTGCTGGTGCTCTGGGAGCGCGGCGACGACGCGCCCACCGTCTCCGAGCTGGGCGCCGCCCTGCGGCTGGACTCCGGCACGCTCTCCCCGCTGCTCAAGCGGCTGGAGGCCGCCGGGGTGCTGGTCCGCTCCCGGTCGGCGGCCGACGAGCGGCGGGTCGAGGTGCGCCTCACCGACGCCGGCCGCGCGCTGCGCGAGCGGATGTGCGGGGTGCCGCTGCGGGTGGCGCTGGCCACCGGGCTCACCGAGGCCGAGCTGATCGGGCTGCGCGACACCCTCAACCGGGTCACCGAGACGATCCACCGACAGAAGGAGAAGTGATCGCCATGCAGGTCCTCTACACCGCCAACGCCCGCGCCACCGGCGACGGCCGCGACGGCCACGTCCGCACCTCCGACGGCACCTTCGAACTCGACCTCGCGATCCCGAAGGAGATGGGCGGCGCGGGCGGCGCGGCGAACCCGGAGCAGCTCTTCGCCGCCGGCTACGCCGCCTGCTTCCACTCCGCGCTGCGCCTGGTGGCGCGGCGGGCCAAGGCCGACGTGACCGGCTCGGTCGTCGACGCCGAGGTGGGCATCGGCGCCAACGGCAGTGGCGGTTTCGGCCTGGCCGTCACCCTCGTGGTGGACCTGCCGGCCGTGCCCCGGCCCGCCGCCGAGCAGCTCGTCGAGCAGGCGCACCAGGTCTGCCCCTACTCGAACGCGACCCGGGGCAACATCGAGGTCACCCTCACCGTCCGCGAGGCCCTCGCCGCCTGAGCCGTGGCGCGCGGCGCCGGCGCACCGTGTGTCGCCGCGCGCCGCGCCCCGCCTGACGCAGCCCCGACCAGCGACCGAGAGGACGACCGACACCGTGACCGTCAACCGTGAGATCCACCTCGCCTCCCGCCCCGAGGGGTGGCCGACCGCCGACAACTTCCGGCTCGTCGAGACCGAGGTGCCCACCCCGGGCCCCGGCCAGCTCGTGGTCCGCAACCAGTTCATGTCCGTCGACCCGTACATGCGGGGACGGATGAACGACGTCAAGTCGTACGTGCCGCCGTTCGCCCTCGACGCCCCGCTCGACGGCGGCGCGGTCGGCGAGGTGGTGGCCGGGGAGGGCAACGGGATCGTCCCCGGCGACACCGTCCTGCACGGCCTCGGCTGGCGGGAGTACGCGCTCCTCGACGCCAAGGGCGCCCGCAAGGTCGACCCGTCCCTGGCCCCGGTGAGCGCCTACCTGGGCGTGCTCGGCATGACCGGGCTGACCGCGTACGCCGGTTTGCTCGACGTGGCCGCCATGCGGCCGGGGGAGAGCGTCTTCGTCTCCGGCGCGGCCGGCGCGGTGGGCAGCATGGTCGGCCAGATCGCCAAGCTGAAGGGCGCCGCCCGGGTGGTCGGCAGCGCCGGCTCGCCGGCCAAGGTCGAGCGCCTGCGGGCGCTCGGCTTCGACGCCGCCTTCGACTACCACGACGGCCCCGTGGCCGACCAGCTCGCCGCCGCCGCCCCGAACGGGATCGACGTGTACTTCGACAACGTCGGCGGCGAGCACCTGGAGGCCGCGATCGGCGCGCTGCGGCTGCACGGCCGGGCCGCCGTCTGCGGCATGATCGCCCAGTACAACGCCACCGAGCCGCCGGCCGCGCCGCGCAACCTGGCGCTGCTCATCGGCAAGCGGCTCACCCTGCGCGGCTTCCTCGTCGGCGACCACGGCCACCTGCGCGACCAGTTCGTCCAGGAGGTGGCCGGCTGGCTGCGCGAGGGCAGGCTCTCGTACGACGAGACGGTCGTCGACGGCATCGACGCCGCCCCGGAGGCGTTCCTCGGCCTGCTGCGCGGCGACAACCTCGGGAAGATGCTGGTGCGCCTGTAGGCGGGCCGGGGCGATAGGCTTCGCGGCATGACGGTGGCGGTGCGGGTGATCCCGTGTCTCGACGTGGACGCCGGGCGGGTGGTCAAGGGGGTCAACTTCCTCGACCTGCGCGACGCCGGCGACCCGGTGGAGCTGGCGGCGGCGTACGACCGGGCGGGCGCGGACGAGCTGACCTTCCTGGACGTGACCGCCTCCTCCAGCGACCGGGGCACCATGCTCGACGTGGTGCGACGCACCGCCGAGTCGGTCTTCATCCCGCTCACCGTCGGCGGCGGCGTGCGGCAGGTCGCCGACGTCGACACGCTGCTGCGGGCCGGCGCCGACAAGGTCGGGGTGAACACCGCGGCCATCGCCCGCCCCGAGCTGATCGCCGAGATCGCCGACCGGTTCGGCCGGCAGGTGCTGGTGCTCTCCCTCGACGTGCGCCGGGCGCCGGCCGGCACCACCGCGAGCGGCTTCGAGGTCACCACCCACGGCGGCCGCCGGGGCACCGGGCTCGACGCCGTCGAGTGGGCGCGACGCGGTGCCGAGCTGGGCGCGGGGGAGATCCTGCTCAACTCGATGGACGCCGACGGCACGAAGGCCGGCTTCGACCTGGAGCTGATCGGCGCGGTCCGCGCCGTCGTCGACGTGCCGGTGGTGGCCAGCGGCGGCGCGGGCGAGGTGGCCCACTTCCCGCCGGCCATCGCCGCCGGGGCCGACGCGGTGCTCGCCGCCAGCGTCTTCCACTTCGGCGAGCTGACCGTCGCCGAGGTCAAGGCCGCCCTGCGCGGCTCGGGCCACCCCGTGCGCTGACCCCCGGGCCGCCCCCGCCGGTCCTCGTGCGGGGGCGCTCAGTGCCGGCCGGAGTGGCCCTCCGGCGAGCGGCGCGGGGCCGGGATCGAGCGGACGGCGTACTCCTGCACGGCGGCGGCGTGCTCGTCCTCGGGGAGGGTCCAGTCGGCGCTGCCCGGGGCGTGCCGTCGGCTCAGCACGCCCTGCACGGTGTCGACGGCCGTGGCCAGGCCGGCGCTCGGGCGGGAGCGCCAGAGCTTCTCCCCGTCGGGGGTGAGCCGGAACCAGCCGTCGGTGACGCTGACCAGGCCGGCGCCGACGAGCCGGCGGACGGCGGTCTCCACCTCCTGCCGCTCGGGGATGGCGTGGTTGAGGTGGTCGGCTGTGGAGAGCACGTCAGCGAGCCGGACGCCCTCGGGGCGCCGGGTGGATGCCGCCCTGCGGTGCCGGCCGGCACCGTTGGCGATCACCAGCGAAACGAAGATCCAGGCGTCGGTCCAGCGCCATCCGCTCTCCCCCATGCAGGAATGATGCCGTGCGCCGCCGCCGGAGGAAACACCTACTTTTCCGGTACGGGTGTCGCCGCAGCTCAGCGCGGTTGCGTGGTCACGGTCCGGCGGGGCGCGGCCCGGCGACCCCCACCTCGACGGGTTCCGCCCCGGCCGGTTCCGCCTCGACGGTGAACATCGGCAGGAACAGTTGGGCCAGCGGCCCGATGGTGAGGGCGTACGCGACGGTGCCGACGCCGACGGTGCCGCCGAGCAGCCAGCCGAGGGCCAGCACGGTGACCTCGATGACGGTGCGGACCAGCCGGACCGACCGTCCGGGGCGGCGCGCCACATACCCGGTCATCAGGCCGTCGCGGGGGCCCGGGCCGAGCCGCGCGCCCAGGTAGAGGGCGGTGGCGGCGCCGTTGGCGACGATCCCGACGACCAGCAGCGCCGCCCGCGCCGCCAACGGGGCCCCGCCGGGCAGCAGGGCCAGGGTGGCGTCGACCACGAGGCCGATCACCAGCACGTTGCTGACCGTGCCGAGGCCCGGTCGTTGGCGCAGCGGGACCCACAGCAGCAGCACGAGCGCGCCGACGGCGATGGTGACGGTGCCGAACGACAGGCCGGTCCGGCGGGCGACGCCCTGGTGGAAGACGTCCCACGGGTCGAGGCCGAGGCCGGAGCGGATCATCAGCGCCATGCTGACGCCGTAGAGGGTCAGGCCCGCGTAGAGCTGGACCAGCCGCCGGACGGGCCGGTGCCGCAGATTGCCAATTGCCACCATGCATGCCACCCTAGGTGCCAATCCGGCGGTGGGGAGAGCCAATATCGGGAGGGTGGCCATGACAAGTCAGGTGCGTGGGGCCCAATTGGCTCGGCTCCTCGGGCAGTGGCACGCCCTGCCGGGCCGTCGGCGCAGCCCCGACTACGCCGCGCTCGCCGGCGCCGTCCGTGGACTGCTCGCCGACGGCCGCCTGCCCCTGGGGGTACGCCTGCCGGCCGAGCGGGAGCTGGCCGAGGCGCTGCGGATCAGCCGGACCACGGTGACCGCCGCCTACCGGCAGTTGCGGGAGAGCGGGCACCTGGCCAGCCGCCGGGGGGCGGGCAGCTGGACGATGCTCCCGGGCACCCACCGGGTGGCCAGCACCGGCCTGTGGACCCCGCTGGACGACCGCGACATGATCGACCTCGGGGTGGCCGCGCTGGCCGCGCCGCCCGAGCTGCTGCCCGCCGCCCGGGCCGCCGCCGAGGACCTGCCCCGCTACCTGGGCGGGGCCGGCTACCACCCGACCGGCGTCATCGAGCTGCGCGAGGCGGTCGCCGCCGGCTACACGGCGCGGGGCCTGCCCACCTCACCCGACCAGATCATGGTCACCAGCGGCACCCAGCACGCGCTCGACCTGGTGCTGCGGCTGGCCCTGGCGCCCGGGGGCAACGTGCTGGTCGAGTCGCCGACGTACCCGAACGCCCTCGCCGCCCTCGCTGCCCGCCGGGCCCGGATCACCACCCACGGGCTGGCCACCGACGCCGCCGGCTGGGACGCCGACCTGCTGCTGGGCAGCCTGCGTCAGGGGCGGCCGAAGCTGGCGTACCTGATCCCCGACTTCCAGAACCCGACCGGGCACCTGATGCCGGCCGAGCTGCGCGAGCGGGTGGTCGCCGCGGCCCACGCGGCCGGCACCGACCTGGTGATCGACGAGTCGTTCGTGGACCTGCCGCTGGACGGCACCGAGCTGCCCCCGCCCGTCGCCACGTTCGACCGGCACTCCCGGGTGATCTCCATCGGCGGGATGAGTAAGCCCTACTGGGGCGGCCTGCGCATCGGCTGGGTCCGCGCGTCCGCCCCGCAGGTGCAGCGGCTGGCCGCCGCCCGGGTCGGGGTGGACATGGCCAGCCCGGTGCTCGACCAGCTCGTCGCGGTCCACCTGCTCGCCGACGCGCCGGCCATCGTGGCCGCCCGCCGCACCCAGCTCGCCGCCCAGCGCGACGCCCTGACCGACGCGCTCGCGCGCCGCCTGCCCGACTGGCGGGTCACCGCGCCGCGCGGCGGGGTGACGCTCTGGGTGGAGCTGGACGGGCCGATCTCCAGCGCGCTGGCCCGCGCCGCCGAGGAGGTCGGCGTACGGCTGGCGCCCGGACCACGGTTCGGCCTGGACGGCACCCTCGAACGCTTCCTGCGGCTGCCGTTCACGCTGCCCGCCGCGGACCTGGCGGAGGCCGTCGGCCGGCTCGCGGCGGTCCGCTACGACCTGGACCGCGCCAGCCGCCCGCGCTGGCAGGAGCCGGCGGTCATCGCCTGACCCGGCCGCCCGCCCGCGCGGTCGGCCGATCCGGCCGAACCCGGCTGCCCGGCGGCCCCGGGTTGGAAGACTGCGGGGATGGGCAACGGGGGATGGTCGCTCGGGGTGCGACCCGGCGCGTCCGGCTCGCGCACCACCCGGCTGGAGCTCTTCTACGACCTGGTCTTCGTCTACGCGTTCCTCAACGTCACCACGCTGACCGTGTACTACCCGAGCCCCGTCAACCTGTGCCGCTGCCTGCTCGTGCTGGGGTTGCTGTGGTGGTGCTGGACGGGCTTCGCCGGGCTCGGCAACGCGGTCCGCGCCGACCAGGGGATCCTGCCGCTGGTCGGCTTCGTCACGATCGCCGCGACCTTCCTGCTGGCCCTGAGCATGCCGGGCGCGTTCACGGACCGGCCCGGCGGGCTGAACGGCCCGCTGGTCTTCGCGAGCTGCTACTTCCTGGTCCGCGCCTCGCAGCTCGCGGTCTTCGGCTGGGTTGCGCGGGGCGACCCGGTGCGGCTGCGGCGCTGGGCGTGGCTTGCCGGGCTGCCGGTGGTCGCGGCGGCCTTGCTCGTCGCGGCCGCGCTGGTGCCGCCGCGGATCGCCCACGACGGCACGGCGACGGCCCTGCAGCTGGCCTTCTGGGCCGCCGCGCTGACCCTGGAGTACGTGGCGGGAACGAGCCTCGGCGGCGCGTACTGGGTGGTGGTGTCGGCGGGGCACTGGGCGGAGCGGCACGCCCTGATGGTGCTGATCGCGCTCGGCGAGTCGATCATCGCGCTCGGGCTGGGCTCGAAGTTCGTCACCGGCCTGCCGCTGACCTGGCCGGTGGTGGTCGCCGCGGTGACCGGCATCGCGATCGCGGCGACGCTGTGGTGGGCGTACTTCGACGTCCTGGCGCTCGCCGTCGAGCAGGCGCTGCACCGGGCCCGCGACCCGGTGGCGCGGGCCCGGCTGGCCCGGGACGCGTACACGTACCTGCACCTGCCGATCGTCACCGGGGTGATCTTCTTCGCCCTCGGGATCAAGGACCTGCTCGTCGAGGCGGCGGATCCGACCTCGCCGGCCTGGGGCGAGCCGTTGGGTGCGTTCTGGATCCTCGTTCTCTACGGCGGGGTCGGCCTCTACCTGATCAGTCTCGTCGCCTGCGGGGTGCGGGTGCTGCGGGTGCTGCGCTGGCCGCCGGTGGTCGCGGTGGCGCTGCTGGCCCTGCTCTCGCCGCTGGCCGCCCGGATCGGGGCCCTGCACGCGCTGCTGCTGCTCGGGGTGGTCTGCGTGGCGCTGGTCGTGGTGGAGACCCGGGGCGAGGGGCGCCGCCGGCACCGGGTCCGCCAGTTGGCGCTGGCGGAGCAGACGGAGGCCGAGGCCGAGGCGAGCAGGTGGCGCGCCGAGCACCTGTGAGCCCGGGCCGCGCCTTCGTCCGCCTTCGCGCCGCGCCCTCGCCCGCTTCCGCGCCACGACTCCGTCCGCCTCCGCGCCGGGCGGCGACCGGCGGCCGTGCCCCGGGACGGTGGGGCACGGCCGCCGGTGGGTCGGTGCCGAGTGGGTGTGGGCCGCGGGGGAGGCGGCTCAGATCTCGGCGAGGCTGCCCTCGTACATCCGGTCGATCTCGGCCGCGAAGTTGCTCTCCACGCCCCGGCGCTTGATCTTGAGGGACGGCGTCATCTCGCCGTCCTCGATGGTCAGGTCGCGGGGCAGGACGGTCACCTTCTTGATCGTCTCCCAGCGGTTGAGCTTGGCGTTGAGCTGGGCGACGTACTCCTCGACCATGGCCCGGGCCTCGGCGGAGGCGGCGATCTCGGCGTAGCTGCGCCCCTCCAGCGGGCCGCCGGCCGCCCAGCCCCGGATCGCGTCCGGGTCGAGGCTGACCAGCATCGTGCAGTAGTTGCGGGCCTGGCCGATGACGACCGCCTGCGACGTGTACGGGCACAGCGCCTTGAACATGCCCTCGATGTGCGAGGGGGCGACGTACTTGCCGCCGGAGGTCTTGACCAGGTCCTTCTTCCGGTCGGTGATGCGCAGGTAGCCGTCGTCGTCGAGGCTGCCGATGTCGCCGGTGCGGAAGAAGCCGTCCTCGGTGAACGCGGCGGCCGTGTCCTCGGGGAGGTGGTGGTACCCCCGCATGACCGGCCGGCCCCGGACCAGGATCTCCCCGTCGGTGTCGATCCGGCACTCCAGGTCGCCCATCGCCCGGCCGACGGTGCCGATGCGCAGGCCGCCGGGCGGGTTGACGAAGTTGCCGGCGCTGCTCTCGGTGAGGCCGTACCCCTCGGAGATCGGCAGGTTGGCGGCGGCGAAGAAGGTGGCGATCTCCTTGCTCAGCGGCGCGGCGCCGGAGACGAGCACCCGGATCCGGCCGCCGAGGCGGGCCTGGAGCTTGCTGAACACCAGCTTCTCGGCCAGCGCGTACCGCAGCCTCAGCCCGGCGGGGACGGGCCGGCCGGCCTGCTCCAGCGCGACCTTCTCCTTGCCGACCCGCACCCCCCAGGCGAAGATCTTCGCCTTCGCGCCGCCGGCGTCCTGCGCGGTGGTGACCGCCTTGTTGTAGACCTTCTCGAAGACGCGGGGCGCCCCGCACATCAGCGTCGGCCGCACGACGGCCAGCAGCTCGACCAGCTTCTCGACCCGGCCGTCGACGTAGGTCGGCAGGCCGACGTGGGTCGCGCCGCAGAGCAGGGTCTTGCCGAACGAGTGGGCCAGCGGCAGCCACAGGTACTGCAGGTCGTCGTCGCGCAGCAGCCCCACCTCGGCCTGCGCCACGCCCTCCCAGCACCAGCCGCCGTGCAGCAGCTCGACGCCCTTGGGCCGCCCGGTGGTGCCGGAGGTGTAGATGAGGGTGGCCAGGTGGTCGGGCCCGAGGTCGGCGGTCAGACGCTCGATCAGCTCCGGGTCGTCGGCCAGGGTCCGGGCGCCCCGCTCCTCCAGCTCGGCGAGGGTCAGCTGCGGCACGGCCGCCGCCGGGTCGGGCGTGCCGTCGAAGAGCACCACGTGGGTCAGGGCCGGCAGCGTCGCGCCGGCGAGCTTGGCGGCCTGGGCCGGGTTCTCCGCGAACAGCACCCGGGAGCCGGAGTCGGCGACGATGTACGTGGCGTCCTCGGGCTCGGTTGTCGGGTAGACGGTGGTGGTGGCGCCACCCGCGCACATGATGCCGAAGTCGGCGAGCACCCAGTCGAGCCGGGTGCTCGACAGGATCGCCACCGGGTCCTCGCGGCCGACACCGAGCCCGTGCAGCCCCGCCGCGACCGCCCGGGCCCGCTGCCCGACCTGGGCCCAGGTCAGCCAGACCGGCCCCGAGTCGTCGGGGGCGGGGTGGGCGAACGCGGGGCGGTCGGGGGTGGCCGCCACGCGCTTGAGGAACATGTCGGGGATGGAACGGTACGGTACATCGAGAGACATCGCTGTAGCCGCCTTCAGGGGGTGGAGGCGTGACGGGGGTCACGTCGTTTGCGGTTACCGAAGGGTATTGCCTGCACCGCGCATCGGCTAGTCCTCGCGGCGGCCCGCCGGGGCCCCGGCGCGGATCAGGCGTACCGGGCGGCCCGCAGCGACCAGTCGTAGGTGGCCCGCACCCAGTTGCGGCGGGCCGCCAGGAACGAGCGCAGCGCCGGGTCGTCGTCGGCGTCGACCAGGGCCGCCTCCCGCTCGGCGTAGCACGCGAGGGCCCGGTTGAACCGCTCGGCGGCGGCCCGCAGCGCCGCCGGCTCGCCCCGGCCGGTCTCGGCCGCGATCGCGCTGACCAGGTTGTGCGCGTCCGGCCCCGCCCGGTTCTCCTTGCCGTACGAGAACAGGTCGTTGCACCAGCAGACCAGGTCCGCCGCCAGGGTCTCGACGTCGACGAGCGCCGGCTCGACGCGGCGGTCCGCCTCCGGCGGCGCGTCGTACGCGAGGTCGGTCAGGGTGAACGCGGGGTGCACCGCCCCGGTGTGCCGGCGCAGCGAGACGTACTCGGCCACCCCGGGCACCCGGCCGTGCTCCCGGTTCGCCGCCTCCCACAGCAGGGCCAGCAGGTAGTCGCGCAGCTGGCCGACGAAGCGCAGCAGCAGCGGCGGGTGCCCGTGGGCCCGGATCCGCCGGCAGAGGTCGTCCAGGGCGGCGCCCAGCGGACCGCCGGCGGGGGCGAGGCCCGGGGCGCCGTGCCGGTCCAGCACGTCCAGCAGGTCGGCGACGACCGGGGCGAGCCGGGTGGGCGCGTCGCCGAGCCCGTCGTCGTCGCAGGCGTCGTCGACGACGAAGAGCCAGGTGATCAGGTCGGTGAGCAGTCGCAACCGGTCGGCGGGCGCGTCCGGGCAGGTGCGACCGGCCAGCTCGGCGGCGGCGGCGTGCCGCAGCCGGTGCATCCGGCGTCCGTTGGTGATCAGGCCGAACGCCTGCGCCCAGCCCAGGCTCTGTGCGGCGGCCAGATCGGTGCCGGCGTGCCGGCGCGTGGGAAACGGTGGCTCGTCCAGGGCAGAGACCGCGAAGCTCCGCACGTCACCCCCTGCCGGGTCGGGCCACCCCGGGTGGGGCGACCGGCCGAGGGTACGCCAGATGAATAGATATTCATAGTTCGGTCGGGAGCCTGCCCCGCGCCGTCGAGTGACCGTTCCCGCACAGCGGGTCAGATGCCGAGCTGGGCGGCCCGGAGCCGGTCCACCGCCGCCGCCGGCCCCTCCACCTGCACCCGCGAGACCCGCTGCCGGCCGGTGAGGAAGAGCACCAGCTCGCCCGGCGCGCCGACCACGCGGATCCGCGGCCCGCCCCGCCCCGCCGACAGTGCGCCGTGCCCGGGCGCCTGCACCAGCAGGTCGGCCGGGAAGCGGCGCAGCGCCAGCCGGCCCAGCACCGAGGCCCGCCGCCACAGCACGGCGTCCAGCCCGGCCGGCAGGTCGCGCGGACCCCACCCCGCCCGGGCCCGCCGGACGTCCTCGTGGTGGATGTAGAACTCCATCGTGTTGACCAGCTCGTCGGTGACGGGGTTGCTCAGCGGGCTCCACAGCGGCGGCCGGCGCACCAGCGCCACCAGCTCGTCGAAGGGCCGCGCCGCGACCCGCAGGCGCACCCGTTCGGCGTACCCGCGCAGCGGCGGCAGCGCGATCCCCCCGGCGGCGTCCGGCCGCCGCTCCCGCACGACGAGGTGGGCGGCGAGGTCCCGCACCGACCAGCCCTCGTTGACGGTCGGCGCGTCCGGACCCAGGTTCTGCATGAGGTCGGCGAGCGCCTCGCGCTCCGACCGGGCGTACCGCGGCATGGCCCGATCGTAGGCCGGTCCGCCGCCGTCGGCCCGTCGTGGCGGGGATGGCCCTCGACGTGATCGCCGACATACCCGTTCCGGGACAGCGTGGCTCGACCCGTCCGGTAAGGATGAGGGAGATACTTGCAACTTACGGCGGGGGAGAGCGTGACCAGCAGGACAAGTCGGGACGTGCTCCGCAGAGGGCTGTCCGTGCTCGGCCGGGCGATCCGGGAGCAGCCCCGGATCTTCGCGGTGGCGGTCAGCGGCAGCGTGTTGTTCGGCGGGCTGGTGATCGCCAGCGCGTACGTCGTCGGGGCGGTGGTCGGCGACGTCGTGGTGCCGGCGATCGCGCGCGGGTCGGTGGGCGTCGCCGCCCTCGCCCTCGCCGCCGGGGCGCTGTTCGGCATCAGCGTGCTGCGGGTGGTCGGCATCTTCGGCCGCCGGCTCGGCGCGGGCTACATGCAGTTCCGGCTCCAGGCCGCCTACCGCCGGCAGGTGACCCGCCGCTACCTGGAGCTGCCGCTGTCCTGGCACCAGCGCAACGCCACCGGCACCCTGCTGTCCAACGCCAACTCCGACGTCGAGGCGGCCTGGTACCCGATCGCCCCGCTGCCCTTCGCCGTCGGCACCGTGGTCATGCTGGTCGGCGCGATCGCCTCCCTGTTCGTCACCGACTGGGCGCTGGCCCTCGTCGGGCTCGCGGTCTTCCCCGCCCTGTTCGCCCTCAACGTGATCTACTCCCGACGGATGGCCCCCCGCCAGGCCCGCGCCCAGCGGCTGCGTGCCGAGGTCAGCGGCATCGCCCACGAGAGCTTCGACGGCGCCCTGGTGGTCAAGACCATGGGCCGCGAAGCGCAGGAGACCGCCCGGTTCGCCGCCCGCGCCGGCGAGCTGCGCGACGCGCTGATCTCCGTCGGCCGGCTGCGCGGCGTCTTCGACCCGATGCTGGAGACCCTGCCCAGCCTCGGCACCCTCGCCGTGCTGGTGGTCGGCGCGTTCCGCCTCCGGCAGGGCGCCATCACCGTCACCGACCTGGTCAGCGTGGCCTTCCTGTTCACCGTGCTGGCCTTCCCCGTGCGGGCCATCGGCTGGGTGCTGGCCGAGCTGCCGCGCAGCGTCGCCGGCTGGGACCGGGTGCGCCGGGTGCTCGACGCCACCGGCGAGATGCCGTACGGCGACGTCACGCTCGACCCGGCCGACCTGACGCCGGCCACGCTCGCCTTCGCCGACGTCGGCTTCGCCTACGAGCCCGCCGAGGCGCACCTGCCCGGCGCCGAGGTGCTCGGCGAGGTCACCTTCACCGTGCCCGCCGGCAGGAC
This sequence comes from Micromonospora haikouensis, assembly GCF_000876225.1. Classification (NCBI taxonomy): domain Bacteria; kingdom Bacillati; phylum Actinomycetota; class Actinomycetes; order Micromonosporales; family Micromonosporaceae; genus Micromonospora; species Micromonospora haikouensis. The sequence continues at coordinate 543,922 of NZ_JXSX01000003.1, forward strand.
CGTGGCCCTGGTCGGGCCCACCGGCTCGGGCAAGTCCACCATCGCCGCGCTGGCCGTGCGGCTGGTCGACCCGCACACCGGCACGGTCAGCCTCGACGGCGTCGACGTCCGCCGGCTCACCGCCGCCTCGCTGGCCGGCACCGCCGCCCTGGTCGCCCAGGTGCCGTTCGTCTTCGACGACACCGTGCGGGCGAACATCGCGCTGGACCGGCCCGGCGTCACCGACGACGACGTCTGGGCCGCGCTGCGGCTCGCCGAGGCCGACGGCTTCGTCGCCGCGCTCCCCGAGGGGCTCGACACGATGGTCGGCGAGCGGGGCACCTCGCTCTCCGGCGGGCAGCGGCAGCGGCTCACCCTGGCCCGGGCGCTGGCCGGGCGGCCCCGGCTGCTGGTCCTCGACGACGCCACCAGCGCGGTCGACCCGAGGGTGGAGGCGGCCATCCTCGCCGGCCTGCGCGCGCCGGCCGCCGGCGGCCCCGCCGCCTCGATCCTGGTGGTGGCCTACCGGCGGGCCACCATCGCGCTCGCCGACGAGGTGATCTACCTGGAGCACGGCCGGGTGGTCGCCCGGGGCACCCACGCCGAGCTGCTCGCCACCGTTGCCGGCTACGCCGACCTGGTCACCGCCTACGAGCAGGCCGAGGCCGACGGCGAGCAGCAGCCCCGCCCGTACGACGAGGTCGCCCCGCTGACCTCCGGCCTGGAAGTCGAGGTGGACCGGTGAGTGTGGTGGAGGCCGAGCAACCGGCGGAGAACACCTGGCGCACGCTGCGGCGGGGCCTGGCCCTCTCGCCCGAGCTGCGCACCGGCCTGGCCGGCACCCTCGCGTTGGCGCTGGTCTACATGGTGGGCCGGGTCGCCGTCCCGGTCGCCGTGCAGCAGGGCATCGACGAGGGCATCGTCGGCGGTCTCGACCTCGGCGTGGTGTGGACCGTCGTCGCGGCGACCGCCGCCGTGCTGGTGGTGACCACCACCTGCGGCTACCTGATGATGCGCCGGCTGTTCACGGTCAGCGAGACGGCCCTGGCCAACGTGCGCACCCGGGCGTTCCGGCACGTGCACGACCTGTCGATGCTGCACCAGCAGTCCGAGCGGCGCGGCTCGCTGGTCTCCCGCGTCACCAGCGACGTCGACCAGATCACCCAGTTCCTCCAGTGGGGCGGGGTGATCCTGATCGTCAACCTCGGCCAGCTCGCGGTGACGACGGCCGTCATGCTCGCGTACTCCTGGCAGCTGACCCTCGTGGTGCTCGCCGCGTTCGCGCCCGCGGTGCTGGTGATCCGGCAGCTCCAGCGCCGCCTCGCCGGGGCGTACGGGACGGTCCGGCAGCGGATGGGAACCCTGCTCGGCACGATCGGCGAGAGCGTCGTCGGCGCGCCGGTGATCCGGGCGTACGGGATCGCCGGGCGGACCGCCCGACGGCTCGACGCGGCGATCGAGGGGCAGCAGCGGGCCCAGCAGCGGGCCATCCGGATCAGCATCCTGGGCAGCTCCGTGGGGGAACTGGCCGCCGGGCTGGCGCTGGCCGGCGTCGTCGTGCTCGGGGTGCTGCTCGGCGTGGACGGCACCCTGTCGATCGGGCAGCTCACCGCGTTCCTGTTCCTGGTCACCCTGTTCATCCAGCCGGTGCAGATCGCCACCGAGGTGCTCAACGAGGCGCAGAACGCCATCGCCGGCTGGCGGCGGGTGCTCGACGTGCTCGACGTCGCCCCGGACGTGGCCGACCCCGGCGAGCAGGGCCGGGACCTCCCGGCGGGGCCGCTGGACATCCGTTTCGCCGGGGTCGGCTTCGCCTACCCGGGCGGGCCGCCGGTGCTGCACGACGTGACCCTGGACATCGCGGCGAAGAGCCGGGTCGCCGTGGTGGGCGAGACCGGCAGCGGCAAGACGACGTTCGCGAAGCTGCTCACCCGTCTGATGGACCCGACCGACGGGGCGGTGCTGCTCTCCGGCGTGCCGCTGACCGAGGTCCGGTTCGCCTCGCTGCGCTCCCGGGTGGTGATGGTGCCGCAGGACGGCTTCCTGTTCGACGCCACCGTCGGGCAGAACGTCCGCTTCGCCCGGCCGGAGCTGACCGACGCGGAGCTGACGGCCGCGTTCACCGAGCTGGGGCTGGCCGACTGGCTGGCCGGGCTGCCGGCGGGGCTGGACACCCCGGTCGGGGAGCGGGGCGAGGCGCTGAGCGTGGGGGAGCGGCAGCTCGTGGCGCTGGCCCGGGCGTACGTGGCGGACCCGGACCTGCTGGTGCTGGACGAGGCGACCAGCGCGGTGGACCCGGCGACCGAGGTGCGCCTGCAGCGCACCCTGGACGCGGTGACCCGGGGCCGGACCACCCTCGCGATCGCCCACCGGCTCTCCACCGCCGAGGCCGCCGACGAGGTGATCGTGGTGGACCGGGGCCGGATCGTGCAGCGCGGGCCGCACGACGAGTTGATCCGCGACCCCGACTCGGTCTACGGCCTGCTGCATGCCTCCTGGCTGGAGCAGACCCGCTGACCGGCCCGGACGGGCGAACCGGCGGTGCGGTGGACGCGGGGGCGCGCATGGTCTACCGTGCTGCTTAGGTAAGCCTAACCTTCGGAGGTGGGTCATGCGCCCCAGTCCCGCCCTGCGCCCCACGCCCGCCGAGACCGTCCGGACGCTGGTCGCCGGCCGGCTCCCGGCCCTGGTCCACCTGGCCCAGCGGCCCGGCCCGTACCACGTCCGGCACGCCACCGACGCCGACGGGCGGGTGCTGCTCCTCGTCGGCGTGCACAGCGACCTGGCGGCGGCGCTGCCCCGGGGCGCGGGCGCCGACGTCGCCGTGGCGCTGGACGTGCTCGACCTGCCGCCGGCCGCCGGCGCCCCGTCGCTCGGCCGGGCCTGGGTCTCCGGGTGGGCCGCCGCGCTGCACGGCGACGAGGCCCGCCAGGCCACCCTGGACTTCGCCGAGGTGGACCCGACCGGCGACCTGCTCGACGTGGGCACCCGCTTCCGGCTGTACCGCTTCGAGGTGGCCGAGGCCCGCCTTGAGCGCCCCGACGGGCTGCTGCGGATCGACCCCGTCGCGTACGCCGAGGCGGAGCCGGACCCGCTGCACCCGGTGGAGCCGGAGCTGCTCACCGAACTGGCCGTGCACCACGGCCGGGAGATGGCCGCGTACGTCCGGCGTCAGCTCGGCCTGGTCGAGTCCGGCCCCGACGGCCCGCCCCGCGTGGTCCGCGTCGACCGGTACGGGCTGCTGGTCTCCCTCGGCCGGCCCGGCGCCCGGCGGCGGGCCCGGCTGGCCTTCCCGCGCCCGGTGGCCGACCACCGGGAGCTGGCCCGGCTGCTGCACCCGATGCTCTGCCAGCACCCGCGCTCCGCCGCGCCCCGCGGCTGAGCGAGCCGTGCCGTGTGGGCGCGAGCCGCGCCCCCGGGGGTGAGCGGGGCACCCCTTGCTACCGAATGCGTCAACAGAGGGCCCCTCCTTACCCCAGCCCTCCGCGCAGGTAGCGCTGGACGGTCGGGCCCACCGCCGCGACCAGGGTCTCCGGCGGGGCGGAGGCGACCGGCTCCAGCCGCACGACGTACCGCATGAGGGCCAGCCCGACCAGCTGGCTGGCCACCAGCGACCCGCGCAGCGGCAGTTCGGCCGGGTCGACGTCGAGGTGGTGCAGGACCCGGCGCAGCACCTGGGTGACCAGGAACTCGCGCAGCAGCCGGGCCGTCCACTCGTTGCTCACGGCCGAGCGCAGCAGCGCCACCGCGGCGGCGCCGGCCGGGGAGTCCCAGACGCCGAGGAAGGTGCGCACCAGCCGCTCACCGACGCCGTCGGCATCGCCGGCCAGCACCCGGGGCAGCAGCTCGCCCGGGTCGAGCGGGGCGCCCATCGCGGCCAGGAAGAGCTGGTCCTTGCCGCCGAAGTAGTGGTGCACCAGCGCCGGGTCGACCCCGGCCGCGGCGGCGATCGACCGGATCGAGGCCGCGTCGAAGCCCCGCTCGGCGAACGCGGCACGCGCCGCGTCGAGGATCGCCTCGCGGGTGCCCGGGTTGCCGGGCCGTCGCCCGGTGCGTCGCGCCGTCGCCATCCGCGCCCCGCCCGCGCGTCAGCCGCTGCGACGGCGCAGGGTGGCCGCGGCCAGCGCCAGCGCCAGCACCACCGCCCCGGCCACCACCCCGAGGTCGCGCCACATGGTGGCCGTCGGCTCGGCGTGCGCGCCGACCTCCTGCAACGCCTCGACGGCGTACGACAGGGGGAGCGCGTCGCTGACCGCCTGCAACCAGCCGGCCATCTCGTCGCGGGCGACGAACAGCCCGCACAGCAGCAGCTGGGGGATCACCACGACGGGCATGAACTGCACGGCCTGGAACTCGGTGCGGGCGAAGGCGCTGCAGAACAGGCCGAGGGCGACGCCGAGCACCGCGTTGACCACGGCGATGAGGATCACCAGGGCGCTGCTGCCGGCGGTGGTCAGCCCGAACACCCAGTACGCCACCGCCGAGGCGATCGCGGCCTGGCCGGCGGCGGCGAGGCCGAACGCGATGCCGTAGCCGAAGAGCAGGTCGAGCCGGCCCAGCGGGGTGGTGAGCAGCCGCTCCAGGGTGCCGGAGGTGCGCTCGCGCAGCATCGCGATGCTGGTCACCAGGAACATGATCACGAAGGGGAAGACGCCGAGCATCACCAGGGCCACCCGGTCGAACATGCTCGGCTGGCCGGGCGGGGTGGGCTGGTCGGCGTACATGTAGTAGACGAGCGTGAGCAGCAGGGCCGGCACCAGCACCAGCAGGGCGACGGTACGCCGGTCGTGCCGCAGCTGGCGCAGGACGCGGCCGGTGGTGGCGGCCAGGATGCGCGCGTTCACGACGCCGCCCCCTCGCCGGCTGCCCGCCCGAGGCCGTCAGCCTGCCCGCCGTCCGGTCCGCCGCCGTCCTGTCCGGCGTCGTCCTGCCCGGCGGCCGCCTCGCTGGCCCGGATCAGGCGCAGGAACGCCTCGTCGAGATCGTCGACCCCGGCGGCGGCGCGGACCGCGTCGGGGGTGTCGTCGGCGACGAGCCGGCCCTCGCGGATCAGCAGCAGCCGGTCGCAGCGGGCCGCCTCGTCCATCACGTGGCTGGACACCAGCAGGGTCGTGCCGGCGGCGGCGAGGGCGTGGAAACGGGCCCACAGGTCGGCCCGCAGCACCGGGTCCTGCCCGACCGTCGGCTCGTCGAGGACGACCAGCTCCGGCTCGCCGACCAGGGCGCAGGCCAGCGACGCCCGGCTGCGCTGCCCGCCGGAGAGGGAGCCGACGAGCTGGCCGGCGGCGTCGGCCAGCCCGACGTCGGCCACGGACCGGTCCGCCTCGGCCCGGCCCCGGCCGTGCAGGGCGGCGAAGTAGCGGGCGTTCTCGGCGACGGTGAGGTCGGCGTAGACGCTGGGCGCCTGGGTCAGGTAGCCCACCCGGCTGCGCAGCGCCGGGGAGCCCGCCGGCCGGCCGAGGACGGTCACCGAGCCCGAGCGGACCGTCTGCACCCCGACGACGGCCCGCATGAGGGTGGTCTTGCCGCTGCCGCTGGGCCCGAGCAGGCCGGTGACGGCGCCGCGCGGCACCGCGCACGTCACGCCGTGCAGCACCCGGCGTCGGCCCCGGTCCACGACCAGGTCGCGGACCGCGATCGCGTGGTCCATCGCCACCCCCTGGGAAGTAATTCATCACTCGATGAACTCCACGCTAGGTGAGGGAGGGGGCCGCCCGCAACGGTCGCCGCCCGGCCGGGCGGGACTGCCGCCGCGCCGGGCGGGGCGGCCGGCCGGAGCCGGGGTGCCGCCGGGCGGCGGCGAAAGGTACCCCGAGGCAGGAAAGAGAACCCTCGGGCACTAGCCTTCGGACCGGGCGTCAGCCTTCTGACCGGACAGCCCGTCCGGCATCGGGCATTGCGCCCCGATCGGGCGTACGGCACGATGGCGCGGTGGGTCACGCTGCGTCACCGGAAAGTGGATTCCTCGACGACTGGGCCGCCCGGCTGCGGCAGGCGGCCGAGCGCCCCGTCGTCGGCATCCTGCTGCGGGGCAGCCACGCCCGCCGGGCCGCCACGGCGCACAGCGACGTCGACCTCGACGTGCTGGTCGCCGACGCCACGCCGAGCCGCCCGGCCGGGCCGCCGATCAACGCCCCGTACGCCGCCCGCCGCGCCTACCTGGCCGAAACCGGCGGCCGGCTCACCCACGTCTCGGTGGCGGTCCGCGACGTCCGCTCCTGGCTGGAGCGGCTCGCCCAGCCGGCCGAGTGGGCGTTCGGGCTGCCGGTCACCGCGCCGATCCGGCTGCTCTGGGCCGACGAGCGGTGGCGTGCCCGCATCGACCTGCCGGTGCTCTGCCAGCCCGCCGACGAGCCACGGCTGGAGGAGCTGATCGCCACGCTCGGTAAGGTCGCCGGGGCCCGGGCCCGGGGTGACCACCTCGGCGTCCGGCTGGCCGCCGCCGACCTGGCCCGGCTCTGCCCGTCCGTGCTGCGGCTGGCCAACCCGTCGGTACGAGTGGTGTCCCGCCGGGCGGCGTTCGCCGCCGCTCTCGACCTGCCGGTCGCCCCGCCCGGATACCGCGACGACATGCTGCTCTGCCTCGGCGTGCGCCCCGGCTCCGTCGGGCAGCTCTGGGCCGCCGCCGGGCGACTGGTCACCGGCACCGTCCCGCTGGTCCGCCCGTACGCCGGGGAGATCGCCGCCGTCGCCGGCACGGACCTCGCCGAGGCCCTGTCCGACGGGCGGCTGGACCGCTACCTCGCGCAGCTCACCGGCGGGCCGGCACCGGCGCGGGCCGGCGTGCCGCGTCCGACCCCGGTCGCCCGGCGGGAGCCGTCGCCGGTGCCGTCGCCGCGTGCGGGAGAATGGGTGACTGTGCCCGTACCTGACGCGCCGGTGACCGGCGCCAACGCCCCCAGGACCCCGGCGGCGACGCCCGGCCCGGCCCGCCCGTCCCGGCTCGACCCGGCCGTCGCCGCGCGGCTGCGCCGCACCCCCGACGGTCTGGTGGCCGCCGTGGTGCGCCAGCACGACACGGGCGAGGTGCTGATGGTCGCCTGGATGGACGACGAGGCGCTGCACCGCACCCTCACCACCGGCCTGGCCACCTACTGGTCGCGCAGCCGGCAGGAATACTGGGTCAAGGGGGCCACCTCCGGCCACCTCCAGCACGTCCGCTCGGTCGCGCTGGACTGCGACGGCGACGCGCTGCTGGTCAGCGTCGACCAGGTCGGCGCGGCCTGCCACACCGGCGAGCGCACCTGCTTCTTCACCGAGCTGCCGGTCACCACCACCGGGGGGCAGGCATGACCGACGGCGTCGTCAGCCCCGACCAGGCCACCTTCGCCGACCTGGCGGCCCGCTGGCGGGTCGTCCCGGTCACCCGGCGGCTGCTCGCCGACGCGGAGACCCCGGTGGGCGTCTACCGCAAGCTGGCCGGCGGCCCCGGCACGTTCCTGCTGGAGTCCGCCGAGCAGGGGGCCGGCTCGGCGGGGATGGCCTGGTCGCGATACTCGTTCATCGGGGTGCGCAGCAGCGCCACCCTCACCGAGCGCGACGGCGTGGCGGGCTGGACCGGCCAGCCGCCGGCCGGGTTGCCCTCCGGCGGCGACCCGGTCCGGGTGCTGCGCGAGACCGTCGAGGCCCTCGCCGGCCCGGCCTGGGACCCGGCCAGCGGCATGCCGCCGCTGACCGGCGGCATGGTCGGCTACCTCGGGTACGACCTGGTCCGCCGCTTCGAGCGGCTGCCCGAGCTGACCGAGGACGACCTCGGCCTGCCCGAGCTGGGCATGATGCTCGCCACCGACCTGGTGGTCCTCGACCACTACGACGGCTCGGCGATCCTCATCGCCAACGCGGTGCTCCCGCCGGCCGACGAGCCGGGCCGGGACGCCCTGGTCGCCGCCGCCTACCACCACGCGGTCGGCCGGCTGGACGCGATGACCACGGCGCTGTCCCGGCCCATCCCGCCGATGATCTCCACGGTCGACCGGCCGGCCGTCGGCGACGTGGTCAGCCGCACCGACGCGGGCGGCTACCCGAAGGCCGTCGAGGCGGCCAAGGAGGCGATCCGGGCCGGGGAGTGCTTCCAGATCGTGCTGGCCCAGCGCTTCGAGCGGCCCACCGACGCGGACCCGCTGGACGTCTACCGGGTGCTGCGCACCACCAACCCGAGCCCGTACATGTACCTGCTGCGCTTCGACGGCTTCGACGTGGTCGGCTCGTCGCCCGAGGCGCACCTGAAGGTCAACGCCGGCCCCGACGGTCGACGCCGCGCGCTGCTGCACCCGATCGCCGGCACCCGCCCGCGCGGCGAGACGCCGGACGCCGACGCCCGGCTCGCCGCCGAGCTGCTCGCCGACCCCAAGGAGCGCTCCGAGCACGTCATGCTGGTCGACCTGGGCCGCAACGACCTGGGCCGGGTCTGCCGCCCGGGCACCGTCCAGGTGCCGGAGTTCGCCACCATCGAGCGGTACAGCCACGTCATGCACATCGTCTCGACCGTGGTCGGGGAGTTGCGCCCGGAGCAGACGGCGTTCGACGCGCTGGCCGCGACCTTCCCGGCCGGCACCCTGTCCGGCGCGCCGAAGGTCCGGGCCATGGAGATCATCGAGGAGCTGGAGCCGGTCCGGCGCGGCCTCTACGGCGGCACGGTCGGCTACTTCGGCTTCGGCGGGGACCTGGACATGGCGATCGCCATCCGCACCGCGCTGATCCGCGACGGCCGCGCGTACGTGCAGGCCGGCGCGGGGGTGGTGGCCGACTCCGACCCGGCCGCCGAGGACCAGGAGACCCGCGACAAGGCCGCCGCCGTGCTCGCCGCCATCGCCGCCGCCGAGACGCTGCGGCCCGCCCGGTGAGCGCGGCGGGGCGGCGCGTCGTGGCGGGCGGGGGGCGGCCGCGGTGACCGGGCCGGCGACCGACCGGGAGACCTCCGGGGCCGGCGCGCCGGCCGCGCGGGCGCGCCGCGAGCTGACGTACGCGGTGCTGCTCTGCCTGGCGGGCGCGGGCCTGGCACTGTGGGCGTCGACCCGGACGTGGGCGGTGGAGCTGGCCGCCCGGCCCGCGCCGCTGCCCCCGGTGCGCGCGGCCCGCACCGGGGCGGGGCTGCTGCCCTGGCTGCCCGCACTCGCGGTGGTCGGGCTGGCGGGGGGCGGCGCGGTGCTGGCCACCCGAGGGCTGCCGCGCCGGCTGGTCGGCGTCCTGCTGCTGGCGCTCGGCGCGGCCGTCGCGGTCGGCGGCGGCTACGGCCTGGTGGCCGCGTTCGACGGCACGGTGAGCCGGCAGTGGCCGGCGTTCTGCCTGGTCGGGGGCCTGCTCGCCGCCCTCGGCGGCGGCCTCGTCGCGCTGCGCGGCGCGGGCTGGCCGGCGATGGGGGCGCGTTACGAGCGCCCGGGTCGACGCGGCGCGGGCCCCGCCCCGGCGGAGGCCGCGGCCGGCCCGGTGACCGGGCGGCGCACCACCGAGGCGTGGGACGCGCTGGACCGGGGCGAGGACCCGACGGCCGACTGACCGGCGACCGGCGAACCGCCCGACCGGCGAACCGCCCGACCGGCGGCCTCGCGGCCGGGTCCGGCCCGGCGGGGTCGGCGGCCGGGGTCAGCCGACCGGCTGGCGGTCCCGCGTCGCGGCGCGGGCGGCGGCCAGCTCGGCCACCAGGCGGTCCAGCTCGGCGCGCTGGTGGGCGCGGGCCCGGTCGGCGCAGACGGCCTCCCAGGCGTTGCCGCGCGCGGTGCGCACCCGGGCGTCGCCCACGACGGCCCGCTCCAGGGTGTGCACCACCCCGACGGCCAGCGACGCCACGGTGCGGGAGATGGTGGTCAGTCCGATGGTCGGGTTGGGCCCGGCAGTGCTCATCTGGTCACCCCACGCGAGATCGTCCGACGGCTCGGGCGGCTGCTCGCCGCGGCCGCCCGATGGGCCGCGGGCAGGCCCCTCGTCGAGTCTGCCCGAGTCCCACGGTGCCCGGCTCACGTTTCGCCGCGGTCACCGCCACGTCAACTGTCCGCCGGATCCGTCCACCTGGGCAGGGCCGTTCAGCCTTGAGCTTCGTCACAACATCGACCGGCGTGCGCGCGGTCGCAGGCCGGCGCGCGTGCGGGTCGCCGGCCGGTCGCATCGGTGGGCGCCGGGCGGCGTGCGCGCGGCGCGGCGCCGACGGACAATGATCCGATGAAGATGGGCGATCATCGATGGCCTGGCGGGCGGTGGCGTCACCGCGATCGATGCGGTAGATCGCGCTCGGTGATCCACCGTTCACCGGAAGTCGGCCATTATGCCGCAGCCCATCTCGTGAGGAGCGCCATACCCCCGGCACGTGCTGCCAGGTGGCGCCCCCTAGCATCGGCCCATGACACCCGGAGAGGGGAGTCCGTTGGTGACTGCTGAGCATGCGCACGCGGAGGGGGACGGGGCCGGTCCGGCGGCGTCCGGAAGCGTCCTCGACGAGATCCTGGCCGGCGTCCGCGAGGACGTCGCCCGGCGGCAGGAGCAGGTTCCGCTGGAGCGGATCCGTGAGCTTGCCGCCGCCGCGCCGCCACCGCTGGACGCGTACGCGGCCCTGCGCCGACCCGGCGTGGCCGTGATCGCCGAGGTGAAGCGCTCGTCGCCGTCCAAGGGCCAGATCGCCGAGATCGCCGACCCGGCCGTCCTCGCCGCCGACTACGCCGCCGGGGGTGCGCGGGTCATCAGCGTGCTCACCGAGGGGCGCTGGTTCGGCGGCTCGCTGGACGACCTGGCCGCCGTCCGGGCCGCGGTCAAGGTCCCCGTGCTACGCAAGGACTTCGTCGTCTCCAGCTACCAGGTGCACGAGGCCCGCGCGCACGGTGCCGACCTGGTCCTGCTGATCGTGGCCGCGCTGGAGCAGAACGCGCTGGTCGGGCTGCTGGAGCGGATCGAGTCCCTCGGCATGTGCGCGCTGGTCGAGGTGCACACCGAGGAGGAGGCCGACCGGGCCATGGAGGCCGGCGCGCAGGTGATCGGGGTCAACGCCCGCGACCTGCGTACCCTGGAGGTCGACCGGTCGGTGTTCGAGCGGATCGCGCCCGGCCTGCCCAGCAACGTCGTCAAGATCGCCGAGTCCGGCGTGCGCGGCCCGCACGACCTGATCCGCTACGCCTCGGCCGGCGCCGACGCCGTGCTCGTCGGCGAGGGCCTGGTCACCCAGTCCAGCCCCCGCGAGGCGGTGGCCGCCCTGGTCAACGCCGGCAACCACCCGGCGACGCCCCGCCCGGCGCGCTGAGCCGCGCCGGGCGTCCCGCCCGGCGCGCTGAGCAACCCGGGCGAGAAGTCAGCAGCGAGAGGACACCGCCATGAGCGCCACCGAACCGGCCCCGGCCGGTCAGCTCCCCGACGCCGCCGGTCACTTCGGCCGGTTCGGCGGCCGGTTCGTCCCGGAGGCGCTCGTCGCGGCGCTCGACGAGTTGGACGCCGCGTACCGCAAGGCGATGTCCGACGAGTCGTTCCGCGCCGAGTTCGACGCGCTGCTGCGCGACTACGCCGGCACCCCCTCGCTGCTCTACCCGGCGCACCGGTTCTCCGCGAAGATCGGCGCGCGGGTGCTGCTCAAGCGGGAGGACCTCAACCACACCGGCGCCCACAAGGTGCGCAACGTGCTCGGCCAGGCGCTGCTGACCAAGCGGATGGGCAAGCGGCGGGTGATCGCCGAGACCGGTGCGGGCCAGCACGGCGTGGCCACCGCGACGGCCGCCGCCCTGTTCGACCTCGAATGCGTGGTCTACATGGGCGAGGTCGACACCCAGCGGCAGGCGCTCAACGTGGCCCGGATGCGGATGCTCGGCGCCACGGTCGTCCCGGTCACCACCGGCTCGCGCACCCTCAAGGACGCGATGAACGAGGCGATGCGGGACTGGGTGGCCAACGTCGACGAGACGCACTACCTCATCGGCACGGCCGCCGGCCCGCACCCGTTCCCCGAGCTGGTCCGGGACTTCGTCCGGGGCATCGGCGTCGAGGCCCGCGCGCAGTGCCTGGAGGCGACCGGCGCGCTGCCCGACGCCGTCGCGGCCTGCGTCGGCGGCGGCTCCAACGCGCTGGGCATCTTCCACGCCTTCGTGCCCGACGAGGGCGTGCGGCTCTACGGCTTCGAGGCCGGCGGGGAGGGCGTGGACACCGACCGGCACGCGGCCAGCATCACCGGCGGCACGTCCGGCGTGCTGCACGGCGCCCGCACCTACGTGCTGCAGGACGCCGACGGGCAGACCGTCGAGTCGCACTCCATCTCGGCCGGCCTGGACTACCCGGGGGTCGGGCCGGAGCACGCGTGGCTGCACGACAGCGGCCGGGCGAACTACCTGCCGGTCACCGACGCCGAGGCGATGGCCGCGTTCGAGCTGCTCTGCCGCACCGAGGGGATCATCCCGGCGATCGAGAGCGCACACGCCCTCGCCGGCGCGCAGAAGATCGCCCCGGGGCTCGCCGCCGAGCTGGGCCGGGAACCGGTCATCCTGGTCAACCTCTCCGGCCGTGGCGACAAGGACGTGCACACCGCCGGCGAATACTTCGGCATCCTCGACAAGGAGCAGTGACTCGTGAGCCGCATCGGGGTCGCGTTCGACAAGGCCCGGGCCGACGGGCGGGCCGTGCTGGTGGGCTGCATGCCGGCCGGCTTCCCGACCGTCGAGGGCAGCATCGCCGCGATGACCGCCATGGTCGACGCCGGCGTGGACGTCATCGAGGTGGAGATCCCCTACTCCGACCCGGTGATGGACGGCCCGGTCATCCAGAAGGCCAGCGACATCGCCCTGGCCGGCGGCGTACGCACCGCCGACACGCTGCGCATCATCGAGGCCGTCGCGGCCACCGGCGCGCCGGTGGTCACCATGACCTACTGGAACCCCATCGAGCAGTACGGCGTCGACGCGTTCGCCCGGGACCTCGCGGCGGCCGGCGGCACGGGCCTGATCACCCCCGACCTGATCCCCGACGAGGCCGACGAGTGGCTGGCCGCCTCGGACGCGCACGGGCTGGACCGCACCTTCCTGGTCTCCCCGTCGTCGACCGACGCGCGGCTGCGGATGACCGTGGAACACTGCCGGGGCTTCGTCTACGCCACCGCGATCATGGGCGTCACCGGCGCCCGGTCGCAGACCTCGGAGGCCGCGCCGATCCTGGTCTCCCGGCTGCGCGAGGTCACCGACCTGCCGGTCGGCGTCGGGCTCGGCGTCGGCACGGGCGCGCAGGCCGGCACCGTCGCCGGGTACGCCGACGGCGTGATCGTCGGCAGCGCGCTGATCCGCTGCCTGCTCGACGCGCCCGACCCGGCCGCCGGCCTGACCGCCCTGCGGGCGCTGAGCGCCGAGCTTGCCGAGGGCGTCCGCCACCCGCAGCGCTGATCCGCCCCGCCTCCGGGCGGCCTTTCCCGCCACCCGACCCGACCGGGGTGCCGGTCGGGCGGTGGGCGGCGGTAGCGTGTGCACCCGTGACCCTCGTCTCCACGATCCCCCAGGCGGCCCTGCCGAGCCCCAGCACGGCCGTCTGGCAGCTCGGCCCGCTGCCGCTGCGGGCGTACGCGCTCTGCATCATCGCCGGCATCGCGGTGGCCTGCGTGGTCACCGAGCGCCGGCTGCGCCAGCGCGGCGTCGCCCCCGGCGCGGTGCTCGACATCGCCGTCTGGGCGGTGCCGACCGGCATCATCGGCGCCCGGATCTACCACGTGATCACCTCGCCGGAGAAATACTTCGGCGAGGGCGGGGAGCCGCTCAAGGCGTTCGCCATCTGGGAGGGCGGCCTCGGCATCTGGGGCGCGGTGGCCGGCGGGGCGCTCGGCGCGTGGATCGCCGCCCGCCAGCTCGGCATCCCGTTCGCGGTGGTGGCCGACGCGCTCGCCCCGGGGCTGCCGCTCGCGCAGGCGGTCGGCCGGTTCGGCAACTGGTTCAACAACGAGCTCTACGGCGGCCTGACGACCCTGCCGTGGGGGCTGCGGGTGCACGACATGGACCCGCGCAACCCGGGTCACGCCAAGGTCGTCGACGGCGAGCCGGTGCTGCTGCCGGGGCTCTACCATCCGACGTTCCTCTACGAGGCGCTGTGGAACGTCGGCGTCGCCGCCCTGGTCCTCGTCCTCGACCGGCGGCTGCGGCTGGGCCGGGGGCGGGCGTTCGCGCTCTACGTGATGGGCTACACGGCCGGCCGGTTCTGGATCGAGCTGATGCGCACCGACGAGGCCAACCACATCCTCGGCCTCCGGCTCAACGTCTGGACGGCCGCGCTGGTCTTCGTCGGGGCGCTGGTCTACTTCCTGCGCGTGCGCGGGCCCCGCGAATACCTCGTCCCGCTGGGCGGCCCCGCCCCGGAGCCGGCCCCGACCGGGGGCGACGTGTCCCAGCTCGACCTGTCCGAGCGGGAGGCCGGCGCGCGGGCCGCCGCCCCGGAGGGCTACCGGGTGGTGAGCGAGGAGCAGTTCCGCGCGTACCGGGAGACCGGGGTCGTCCCCGACGACCCGGCCGACGCCGGCCCCGACGCGGCCGGCGACACCGACCGTGGGGAGGCCGGGGCCGACGGAGCCGACGAGACGGACGACGAGGCGGCCGGGGCCACCGGCACCCGCGCCGCCGACCGCGAGAGCTGAGCGGGAGGGGTCGGCATGCGTACCGCGGTGGTGGTCGGCGCCGGGATCGGCGGCCTGGCGGTCGCCGGCGCGCTGGCCCGGTCCGGCTGGCAGGTCACCCTCCTGGAGCGCGCCGACCGGGTCCGCCCGGACCCGACGGCCGTCGTGCTCTGGCCCAACGGGGTACGCGCGCTGCGCGCCCTCGACCTCGGCGCGGGGCTCGACGCGATCGCCACGCCGCTGCCCGACGGCGGCGTGCGCCGCCCCGACGGGCAGTGGCTGGTGCAGCCCCGCCCCACCCCGGCCGACCGGATGCCCGTGGTGGTGCACCGGGAGGACCTGCACGACGCCCTGATCGCCGGCCTCGGCGAGCGGGTGGAGCTGCGCACCGGCGTGTCGGTGCGCACGGTGCGGGCCGAGCCGGGCCAGCGCCCGTCGGTCGGCGACGGCCGGCAGCGCTTCGAGGCCGACCTGATCGTCGCGGCCGACGGCACCGACAGCGAGATCCGCCGGCAGCTGGCCCCCGAGTCCCGGGTGGTCAGCTCGGGCTGCGCCGCCTGGCGGGCGGTGATCCCCTGGTACCGGGCGCCCCGGCTGCCGGCCGACCAGCCCGTCGGCGGGGAGACGCTGGGGGCCGGGTACCGCTTCGTGGCCGCCTCGCTGGGCGAGCGCGGCTCGTCGGGCGCGTCGAGCCGGGGCGGCATCTACTGGGTGGCCACCGCCGCGGGCGCGCCCCGCCCGGAGCCGCCGGAGACCCAGCTCACCCTGCTGCGCCGCTGGTACGCCGGCTGGCCCACGCCGGTCGGCGAGCTGCTCGACGCCACCGACCCGGCCGACCTGGTGCAGCAGGAGATCCGCGAGCTGCGCCCGCTGCCCCGCTCCTACGGCTTCCCGGCCGGGCCGGGCGGGGTGGTGCTGCTCGGCGACGCCGCGCACGCCATGCCCCCGCACCTCGGCCAGGGCGCCTGCCTCGCCTTCGAGGACGCCGCCACCCTCGCCTCGCTGCTGCGCGAGTCGCGCCTGCCGGACGCCGTGGCCGCGTACGACCGGCTGCGCCGCCCCCGCGCGGCGACGGTGGTGCGGCAGACCCGCCGGATGTCGGCGGTGCTCCAGGCCCGGGGCCGGCTCGCCCTGCGGGCGCGCGACGCCGCCCTCGGCGCGATCAGCCCCCGCCTGCTCTCCGGCGCGGCGGCCTCCGCCGCGCAGTGGCGTCCCCCGTCCTGACGGCCCCGGGCCGGGCCGAGCCGGGGCTCGCCGCCCGCGAGCGGCGGGACGGGGTTCGGGCCGGGTCCGGGCTCGGGCCGGGCCGGGCCGGGTCCGGGCGTCATGTCGGCGACATGGCGGTATTCCCGCGCCCTGATACCGCGATGTCGCCGACATCGCCGCGCACCCCGCCGGCAGGCGGCGGCGCGTCCTCGCCGGCATGCGGCGGCGGCGTCAGATGATCGCGGCGGGCTCGGCGATGCAGGCGGTGCCGATCCGGCGGAAGCCGACCCGCACGTAGACGCGGGCGATGTCCTCGCTGCCGGCGGAGAGGAAGACCAGGTCGGTGCCGGCGGCGCGCAGCGCGTGGGCGAGGGTGGCGGTGACCGCCGCGGCGAGCCCCCGGCGGCGGGCGGCCGGCAGGGTCGCCACCCCGGCGATCTCGGCGGTGTCGCCGACCCGCATCGCCATCCCGCTGGCCAGCGCCCCCTCGCCGGGGGCCTCGGCGAGCGCGGACAGCCGCCGGCCGTCGGCGGTGCGCGCCCGCTCCTCCTCCAGCGCCGCCACGTCCAGCTCGATGATCGCCGCGTCCCGCTGCGCCGGGCCGGCCTCGCCCCGGGCGGTGCCGGCGGCGGCGAAGCCCACGGCGGCGACCGCCCGGCGGGCGGCCACGTCGGCGGCGAGGTCGGGGGAGGTAGCGTCCAGCAGGCGCACCGGCACGTCGGTGAAGCTGCCCGGGTCGGCCAGGGCGGCGGGGTCGAGGACCATCAGCGGGGCCTCCAGGACGGTCAGCCCCGCCGCGCGGGCCACCGCGAGCAGGTCCGGTTTGCGCTCGTGCACCCATTCGAACGCCTCCGGCAGGCCGAGTTCCCGCTGCCGCTGGCGCACTGCGGTAATGTCGGCCACGGAAGGTGGCCCGGCGGCGTCGAGGCGGGGACGCGCGTAGAACGGCCATCCCGCCCCTTCCCGGACGAACAGGACCAGGGGGCCGTGCTCCTCGGCGCGGGCCGCGTCGCGGGGCACGGCGTCGTAGAACCGCTCCAGCCGGTCGAACGTCACAGTCGTCTCAGCGCGTACGTGATCCACCGCGCGAGACTACCTTTCCCAGGATCTGGAAGTGTGATCAATCTGAACTGGCCTTGCGCGCCTACCCCTAACGTAGACTCAATAGACCCATAAGGGCCGACGTCGTCCCGACCATGATCCAACCTGAGTGACGACAGGAGGCCCGGTGGCCTTTCCGTACCCTCTCAGCCAGCAGTCGGCCCCGCCCGCGGCCGGGCTGTACGACCCCGCGCACGAGCACGACGCGTGCGGGGTGGCGTTCGTGGCGGACCTGTACGGCCGGCGCTCCCACTCGGTCGTCGCCAACGGTCTCGGCGCGCTGCTCCGGCTGGACCACCGGGGCGCCCGGGGCGCGGAGCACAACACCGGCGACGGCGCGGGCATCATGATCCAGGTGCCGGACGCGTTCCTGCGCGAGGTCGTCGACTTCCCGCTGCCGCCCGCCGGCGAGTACGCCACCGGCCTGGTCTTCCTGCCGACCGACGACGACGGCGAGGCCCGCGCCCGCCGGGTCCTGGAGAAGTACGCCCTGGTCGAGGGCGCCGAGGTCCTCGGCTGGCGGGACGTGCCCACCGACCCGAGCGGCCTCGGCGCGACCGCCCTGGCGGCGATGCCCCGGGTGCGGCAGGTCTTCCTGGCCGCCAGCCGGCTCACCGACACCCCCGCCGGCCCGGCCGGCTCCCCGCTGTCCGGCCTCGACCTGGACCGGGTGGCGTTCTGCGTCCGCAAGCAGGCCGAGCGGGAGACCGCCGAGCGGGGCGTGCCGGCCTACTTCCCGTCGCTGTCGTGCCGGACCATGGTGTTCAAGGGGATGCTCACCCCCGACCAACTCCCCGAGTTCTTCCCCGACCTGACCGACGGGCGGGTCGACAGCGCCATCGCGCTGGTGCACTCCCGGTTCTCCACCAACACGTTCCCGTCGTGGCCGCTGGCCCACCCGTACCGGATCATCGCCCACAACGGCGAGATCAACACGATCCGCGGCAACCGCAACTGGATGCAGGCCCGCGAGGCGCTGCTGCGCAGCCCGAACCTGCCCGGCAACATCCGCCGGGTGTTCCCCGTCTGCACCCCGGCGGCCTCCGACTCGGCGAACTTCGACGAGGTCCTGGAGCTGCTGCACCTGGCCGGGCGCAGCCTGCCGCACGCGGTGCTCATGATGATCCCCGAGGCGTGGGAGAACGACCCCGACATGCGCGCCGACAAGCGCGCGTTCTACCGGTTCCACGCGAGCCTCATGGAGCCGTGGGACGGGCCGGCGTCGGTGGCGTTCACCGACGGCGAGATCGTCGGTGCGGTGCTGGACCGCAACGGGCTGCGCCCGGGGCGCTGGTGGCGCACCGCCGACGGCCTGGTGGTGCTCGGCAGCGAGGCGGGCGTGCTCGACCTCGACCCGGCCACCGTGGTCGCCAAGGGCCGGCTCCAGCCGGGCCGGATGTTCCTGGTCGACACCGTCGCCGGCCGGATCGTCTCCGACGACGAGATCAAGACCGAGCTGGCCGCCGCCCAGCCGTACGCGGAGTGGCTGCACGCCGGGCTGATCGACCTGGGCGACCTGCCGCCGCGTGAGCACATCGTCTACACCCACGACTCGGTGCGCCGCCGCCAGCAGACCTTCGGCTACACCGAGGAGGAACTGAAGATCCTGCTCGCCCCGATGGCCCGCACCGGGGCCGAGCCGCTCGGCTCGATGGGCACCGACACCCCGATCGCCCCGCTGTCGACCCGGCCGCGGCTGCTCTACGACTACTTCCACCAGCTCTTCGCCCAGGTCACCAACCCGCCGCTGGACGCCATCCGCGAGGAGCTGGTGACCAGCCTCCAGCACACCATCGGCGCGGAGGGCAACCTGCTCGACCCGGGCCCGGCGAGCTGCCGGCAGATCGTGCTGCCCTACCCGGTGATCGACAACGACGAGCTGGCCAAGATCCTCTCCATCGACGAGGACGGCGACCTGCCCGGCTTCAAGGCCGTGCGGGTCTCCGGGCTCTACCGGGTCCGCGACGGCGGGGCCGGGATCAAGGCCCGGCTCACCGAGATCTGCCGGCACGTCTCGGAGGCGATCGAGGACGGCGTACGCATCCTGGTGCTGTCCGACCGCGACTCCAACGCCGACCTCGCCCCGATCCCGTCGCTGCTGCTCACCGCCGCCGTGCACCAGCATCTCGTCCGCGAGCAGACCCGGACCCAGGTGGCGCTGGTCGTCGAGTCCGGCGACTGCCGCGAGGTGCACCACGCGGCCGTGCTGATCGGCTACGGCGCGGCGGCCGTCAACCCCTACCTGGCCTTCGAGTCGGTCGAGGACATGATCGCCACCGGGGCCCTGACGGGCGTCGAACCGGCGAAGGCGGTGCGCAACTACGTCAAGGGGCTCGGCAAGGGCGTCCTGAAGATCATGTCCAAGATGGGCATCTCGACCGTGTCGTCGTACTGCGGGGCGCAGGTGTTCGAGGCCGTCGGCCTGGACGCCCGCCTCGTCGAGCGCTACTTCCGGGGCACCCCCAGCACGATCGGCGGGGTCGACCTGCACGGCGTGCACGCCGAGGTGGCCGCCCGGCACTCGCTGGCCTGGCCGGCGCCGGGCGCGGTGGCGACCGACCGGCTGGAGGTCGGCGGGGAATACCAGTGGCGTCGCGAGGGCGAGCTGCACCTGTTCAACCCGGAGACCGTCTTCCTGCTCCAGCACGCCACCCGCAGCCGCCAGTACGACGTCTTCCGGCAGTACACGGCCAAGGTCGACGAACTGGCCGCGAAGGCCGGGTCGCTGCGCGGGCTGTTCACCCTGCGCACCGGCGTCCGTCCGCCCGTGCCGCTGGACGAGGTCGAGCCGGCCAGCGAGATCGTCAAGCGGTTCGCCACCGGCGCGATGTCGTACGGGTCGATCTCCGCCGAGGCGCACGAGACCCTGGCCATCGCCATGAACCGCCTCGGCGGCAAGTCCAACACCGGCGAGGGCGGCGAGGACGTCGAGCGGCTGCACGACCCGGCCCGCCGCTCGTCGGTCAAGCAGATCGCCAGCGGCCGGTTCGGCGTGACCAGCGAATACCTGGTCAACGCCGACGACCTCCAGATCAAGATGGCGCAGGGCGCGAAGCCCGGCGAGGGCGGCCAGCTGCCCGGCAACAAGGTGTGGCCGTGGATCGCCCGCACCCGCCACGCCACCCCCGGCGTCGGCCTGATCTCCCCGCCGCCGCACCACGACATCTACTCGATCGAGGACCTGGCGCAGCTCGTCCACGACCTCAAGTGCGTCAACCCGGCCGCCCGGGTGCACGTCAAGCTGGTCAGCGAGACCGGCGTCGGCACCGTCGCGGCCGGCGTGGCCAAGCTCAAGGCCGACGTCATCCTCATCTCCGGCCACGACGGCGGCACCGGCGCGTCCCCGCTCAACTCGCTCAAGCACGCCGGCACCCCGTGGGAGCTGGGCCTGGCCGAGGCGCAGCAGACCCTGCTGCTCAACAAGCTGCGCGACCGGGTCACCGTGCAGGTCGACGGCCAGCTCAAGACGGGCCGGGACGTGCTGGTCGCGGCGCTGCTCGGCGCGGAGGAGTTCGGCTTCGCCACCGCCCCGCTCATCGTCGAGGGCTGCGTGATGATGCGGGTCTGCCACCTCGACACCTGCCCCGTCGGCATCGCCACCCAGAACCCGGTGCTGCGCGAGCGGTTCACCGGCCGGCCGGAGTTCGTGGAGAACTTCTTCCTCTTCCTCGCCGAGGAGGTCCGGGGCTACCTCGCCGAGCTGGGCCTGCGCTCGATCGAGGAGGCGATCGGGCAGACCGAGCTGCTCGACGTCGTACCGGCCATCGACCACTGGAAGGCCCACGGTCTCGACCTCGGTCGCGTCCTGCACCTGCCGGAGCTGCCGGCCGACGCCGCCCGGCGCGGCGTGCGGGCCCAGGAGCACGGGCTGGAGCTGGCGCTGGACAACGAGCTGATCGCCCTCGCCCAGCCGGCGCTGACCGACGGCACGCCCGTGCGGGTCGAGGTGGCGGTGCGCAACGAGCACCGCAGTGTCGGCGCGATGCTCGGCGGCGAGGTCACCCGCCGCTTCGGCGGGGCCGGCCTGCCCGCCGACACCATCGAGTTCCTGCTGCGCGGCACCGCCGGGCAGTCCTTCGGCGCGTTCCTGCCCGGCGGGGTCACCCTGCGCCTGCACGGCGACGCCAACGACTACGTCGGCAAGGGGCTCTCCGGCGGCCGGCTCGTCGTCCGCCCGGACGCCGCCGCGCCGTTCGTCGACGGCGAGGCCGCGTCGGGGGAGCGGGCCGAGGACCAGATCATCGCCGGCAACACCATCCTGTACGGGGCCACGGCCGGCGAGGTCTTCCTGCGCGGCCGGGTCGGCGAGCGGTTCGCCGTGCGCAACTCGGGCGCGGTGGCGGTCGTCGAGGGCGTCGGCGACCACGGCTGCGAGTACATGACCGGCGGCACGGTGGTGGTGCTCGGCGAGACCGGGCGCAACTTCGCCGCCGGCATGTCCGGCGGCACCGCGTACGTGTGGCGGCTCGACGAGCGGCGGGTCAACACCGAGCTGGTCGACCTGTCGCCGCTGAGCGACGAGGAGTCCGACCGGCTGCACGAGCTGGTGCACCGGCACTTCGCCGAGACCGGCTCGGCGGTCGCCGAGGCGCTGCTCAAGCGCTGGCCGGAGGCGGTGGAGGAGTTCACCGCGGTGGTGCCCCGGGACTACCGCCGGGTGCTGGAGATCATGCGGGCCGCCGAAGCCGCCGGCCGTGACGTCGACGACGCGGTGATGAGCGCGCTGAGCGCGCCGGCCGCGCCGGTGCCGCCCGCCACGCGGGTGGTCGCCCAGGAGGTGGCTCGTGCCTGACCCGAACGGTTTCCTGCGCTACGACCGGCGGCTGCCCGCGCGCCGGCCGGTGCCGGTGCGGATCACCGACTGGCGGGAGGTGTACCCGCCGGCCGGCGAGGCGCTGATCCGCGAGCAGGCCACCCGCTGCATGGACTGCGGCATCCCGTTCTGCCACGACGGCTGCCCGCTGGGCAACCGCATCCCGGACTGGAACGACCTGGTCCGCACCGGCGGCTGGGACGCCGCGGTGGAGTCGCTGCACGCCACCAACAACTTCCCCGAGTTCACCGGCCGGCTCTGCCCGGCGCCCTGCGAGGCGGCGTGCGTGCTCGGCATCGGCGGCGGGCAGCCGGTCACCATCAAGCAGGTCGAGGTGGAGATCGCCGACGCGGCGGCCCGGGGTGGCCTCGCGCCGCGTCCGGCGCCGGCCCCGACCGGCCGGTCGGTCGCCGTGGTCGGCTCCGGGCCCGCCGGCCTGGCCGCCGCCCAGCAGCTCGCCCGCGCCGGCCACGCCGTGACGGTGTACGAGCGCGACGACGCGATCGGCGGCCTGCTCCGCTACGGCATCCCCGACTTCAAGCTGGAGAAGCAGCACATCGACCTGCGGCTGGCCCAGCTGGAGGCCGAGGGCGTCCGGTTCCGCACCGGCGTGCACGTCGGCGTCGACGTGACCGCCGAGCAGCTGCGCGAGGCGCACGACGCGGTGCTGCTCGCCTGCGGCGCGTTGCAGGGCCGGGACACCCCGGAGACGCCGGGGCGGGCGCTGCGCGGCGTGCACCAGGCGATGGCGCACCTGGTCGCCGCGAACCGCGTCGTCGCCGCCGCGGGCGAGGGCCGGCCGGCCCTCGCGGTGCTGCCCGACGGCACCCCGATCGACGCCGCCGGCAAGCACGTGGTGATCATCGGCGGCGGCGACACCGCCGCGGACTGCCTCGGCGTGGCCCACCGGCAGGGCGCGGCCGGCGTACACCAGCTCGACCTGTACCCCGAGCCGCCGCACGCCCGCGACGCCGCGCGCGACCCGTGGCCGACCTGGCCGTGGATCCTGCGCAGCTACCCGGCGCACGAGGAGGGCGGCGACCGGGTGTTCGCCGCCGCCGTGCAGGAGTTCGTCGACGACGGCACCGGCCAGGTGCGCGCCGTACGCATCGCCGAGGTGACCGTCGAGAAGCGCGACGGCCGGCGCATCGTCACGGCGGTGCCCGGCTCGGAGCGGGAGCTGCCGGCCGACCTGGTGCTGCTGGCGATCGGCTTCGAGGGCACCGAGGAGCAGCCGCTGCTGGCGCAGTTCGGGGTGGCCCGCAACGCCCGGGGCGCGATCGACGCCCGGCCGGACTGGCAGACCGACGCCGACGGCGTCTTCGTCGCCGGGGACATGCACCGGGGCGCGTCGCTGATCGTGTGGGCGATCGCCGAGGGGCGGGCGGCGGCCGCCGCGATCCACTCCTACCTGGGTGGGGTGGGCGAGCTGCCCGCCCCGGTCGACCCGGCGCGGCAGCCGCTGGCCGCCCGCTGATCCCGCCGCGCCGGACGACCCGGACCTTGGACAGTTGGCGTTCCCCGGGGACGCCAACTGTCCAAGGTCGACCGGTCAGTGCGCGAGCAGGTCGTGGGCCTCGCGGATCTTGGCCCAGGACTTCGGCTTGACCGGGGCGGTGGGGGCGGCGGACCGGGCCGCCGAGGCGGCCTGCGTCAGCTCCGGGCGGCCCTTGGTGAACAGCCAGGTCGTGAACAGGGCGTCGAGGTCCTTGCCGGAGAGCTGCTCGGCGAGGGCCTGGAACTGCTCGATCGTGCCGTTGCCGTGGCGGTGGGCGGCGGTCCACGCCGGCAGGATGCGGAAGAACGCCGCGTCGCCGACGGCCAGCCGGAGCTGGTGCAGGGCCATCGCGCCCCGGTCGTAGACCGCGCCGTCGAAGACGTTGTTCGCGCCCGGGTTGCCGGGCGGCACCTGCCAGAACTCGGCGTCGGCCGGGTAGCTGGCGTAGGTGAAGTCGAACCACTCCTGCGCGGTGCCCTCGCCCTGCTCCTCCGACCAGAGCCACTCGGCGTAGCTGGCGAAGCCCTCGTTGAGCCAGATCTGGCTCCAGTCCGCGACCGAGACCGAGTCGCCGAACCACTGGTGGGCGTTCTCGTGCACGACCACGTAGGTGTTCGACCCGCGCCGCCAGAAGCCCGGCCCGTACACCGAGCGGGTCTGCGTCTCCAGGGCGAAGCTGATGCTGTTGGCCGGAGCGGCGACGCCGCCCTGCGCCTCGAACGGGTACGGCCCGAAGATCCCGCTTTCCCAGTCGACGATCTCGGCGGTGCGTCCGATGCTGGCCCGCGCGGCCGGCCCGAGCGCGCCCAGCGTGGTGCTGTACGCGTTGACGACCGGCTGCCCGTTCGGCGCGGTGTCGGTGACGATGTCGTACTGCCCGATGGCGAGGAACGCCAGGTACGTCGCGCCCGGCGTGGCGCTGCGCCAGCCCCAGCGGGTCCGGTTGCCGGGCTCGGCCAGCGGCGGCCGGGGCTGCACCCCGTTGCTGACGACCTCGACGCCGGTCGGCACCGACACGGAGACGTCCCAGGTGGCCTTGTCGCTGGGGTGGTCGTTGCTCGGGTACCACCACCAGGCCGACTCGGGCTCGTTGACGGCGAGCGCCCCGTCGGCCGTCTTCGTCCAGCCGGTCCAGCCGTCGACGCGGGTCTGCGACGGCACGCCCGCGTACTGCACCACGATGGTCAGGGACTGGCCCGAGACGATGGGGCGGGGCGCGGTGATCACCAGCTCGTGGGCGCCCTCGCGGGCGAAGGTGGCCGGGTAGTTGTCGACCTTCACCGACTGGACGCCGAGCACGAAGTCCAGGTTGAACCGGGAGAGGTCCTGGGTGGCCCGGGCGAGGATCGTGGTGGTGCCGGAGAGCTGGTCGGTGGCGGGCTCGTAGCGCAGCCGGACGTCGTAGTGGTCGACGTCGTACCCGCCGTTGCCGTAGTCGGGGAAGTAGCTGTCGCCGATGCCGGGGCTGCCCGGGGTGGGCGCGGCCGGCGCCGCGGCCGGCCGGCCCCAGCCCGATCGGGCGGCGGCGTGGCCGGGTGCGCCGGCCGCGACCGCGCCGGCGGTGGAGACGGTCAGGGCGGCGATGGCCGCCGCGAGAACGCGTCGCACGGGATGGACTCCCTCCGTTGGGTGTACGCCGGCCAACCTAATCGACAGATGTAAACGGGTGTGTCCCGCGCGGGCGGTCCGCGCCCTATTCCCTCGATGGAAATGTTTCGATAGCATTACCGACCAGTAACCACCACCCCTGGGCCACGCGCGCGGTTCCGAGGACCCACCACCCCTGCCCCCGCGGAGGTTCCCCCATGCCCCACCGCCCGCTGGCCCGCACCCTGACCGCGCTGACCGCCCTGCTCGCCGCGACCCTCGGCGCGGCGGCCGCCCCCGGCGTCGCCCAGGCTGCCCAGGCCGCGAAACCCGCCCGAGCCGCCGCCGCGATCAACTACGTGGCGCTGGGCGACTCGTACTCCTCCGGCGTCGGCGCCGGGCCGTACGACCTGTCCACCTGCCTGCGCAGCGACAAGTCGTACGCCCCGCTCTGGGCCGCCGCCCACCAGGTGGCCAGCTTCACGTTCCCCGCCTGCGGCGGCGCGGTCACCGCCGACGTCATCAACAAGCAGGTGAACGCGCTGAGCACCAGCACCACCCTGGTCACCATCACCATCGGCGGCAACGACGCCGGCTTCGTCGACGTCATCACGAGCTGCCGGTTCGGCAGCACCAGCACCTGCGAGGGCGCGGTCGACGAGGCCAGGACGTTCGCCACCACCGAGCTGCCCGGCCGGCTCGACCGCACCTACGCCGCGATCCGCGAGAAGGCCCCCAACGCCCGGCTCGTCGTGCTCGGCTACCCGCGCCTGTTCGAGACGACCTCCTGCGGCGCGCTGGCGATGAGCGCCTACAAGCGGACCATCATCAACGAGGCCGCCGACCTGCTCGCCTCGGTCACCGCCGGCCGGGCCGCCGCGGCCGGGGCCACCTTCGCCGACGCCCGCCCCTACTTCGCCGGGCACGGCGTCTGCGCCGCCGCGCCGTGGATCCGCGACGTCACCGGCGTCATCGAGGCGTACCACCCGAACGCCGACGGCTACCGGCTGGGCTACCTGCCGGCGCTGAACGCCGTCACCGGCTGACCCCGCGCCACCGCAGCCGGCCGGCGGCCGACGGCCCCGCCTCAGGCCCCGCCGCCGGCCCGTCACCTGCCCCGCCGGCCGCTCCGGCGGGGCCGGTGCGCGCGCCGTCGCGGCGGACTGTCCGACGCCGCCGCGCGTCCGTTAGGGTTCGCTGGACCAGACGGCCATCGCGCGTGGGGGGGCAGCAGAGGGTGGGCAGGCTCGCGTCGGCGTACGGTCAGGCGGTCGCCGCCCATCGGCAGGCCCGCGAGCGGCTCGACCGGGCCCGCCGGTGGATCGGCGCGCCCGGCCCGGCCGCCCCCACCGCCGCCGACGTCGTCGCCCGGCTGGCCGCCGTGGGCGGGCGGCTCGCCGCCCCCGCCCCCGGGGTCACCGCGCTGACCGGCGCGCCCGCCCCGATCCGCGTCGGCGAGGCGACCACACTGGACGGCGGCTTCCCCGTGCTCGTCCCACTCGGCGGCGGCTGCCACCTCACCGTCGACTCCGACGCCCGGGACCCGCGCGTCGGCGAGCTGCTGCGCGCGGTGGTGCTGCGGCTGCTCGCCACCGCCCCGCCCGGCAAGGTCCGCGTCGCCGGGATCGACACGGTGGCCTTCGGGGCCACCTTCCTGCCGCTGCGCCCGCTGCTCGACGCCGGGGTGCTCGCCCCGACCGCCACCACCGCCGCCGAGGTCGCCGCGCTGCTCGACTCCGCCGAGCGGCACGCCCGGGCCGCCCAGGAGGCCGACCCCGCCGCCCGCGAGCTGCTGGTGCTGGTCGTCGCCGCCGCGCCCGGCCCCCGCGAGCTGGCCCGGCTCGCCGCGCTCACCCACGCCGGGGCGTCCGCCGCGGTCTGCGTGCTGCTCGCCGGCCACCGCGCTGCCACACCCGGCAGCGCCGCCGGCCAGCAGAGCCCCGCCGCCTCCGACGCGCCGCCGCCGGGCGCGGCCACCGCGCTGCGCCTGATGCAGCGGTACGCCCACGTCGGCGACCCGCCCGGGCACCCGTTCAGCGCCGACGGCTCCGGGCTGGCCGCCCCCGTCGTCCTCGACGGCGACCTGCCGCCGGCCACCGTGGCCGCCCTCGCCGCGCACCTCGCCCCCGCCGCCCGCCGCGACACCCCGCCCGCCTTCGCCGACCTGCTGCCGGCCCGCCGCTGGGCGGCGACCAGCGCCGCCGGCCTGTCCACCGTGGTCGGCCGGGCCGGGCGGCAGCCGGTCACCGTCGCCTTCGACGACGCCACCCCGCACTGGCTGGTCGCCGGGCGCACCGGCGCCGGCAAGACCGTTTTCCTGCTCGACGCCCTCTACGGGCTGGCCGCCCGCTACGCCCCCGACCAGCTCCAGCTCTGGCTGCTCGACTTCAAGGAGGGCGTCAGCTTCACCGAGTTCGTGCCCACCGAGAGGGACCCGTCTTGGCTGCCGCACGCCCGCGTCGTCGGCATCGAGAGCGACCGGGAGTACGGCCTGGCCGTGCTGCGGGAGCTGCGCCGGGAGCTGAACCGGCGGGCGACCGTCCTCAAGCGGCACGGCGTCACGAAGCTCGCCGACCTGCCCGGCGACGCGGCGGTGCCCCGGATCGTGGCGGTCGTCGACGAGTTCCAGGTGCTGCTCGCCGGCACCGACGCCGTCGCCCGCCAGGCCGTCGACCTGCTGGAGGAGCTGGCCCGTAAGGGCCGCTCGTACGGGGTGCACCTGGTGCTGGCCAGCCAGTCCACCGCCGGCATCGAGTCGCTGTACGGCCGCGCCGAGGCGATCTTCGGGCAGTTCCCGCTGCGGGTGGCCCTGCCCGGCGGCGGGGGAGTGCTCGACGCGCTCAACACCGCCGCCGACGCGCTGCCGATCGGCGCGGCCGTGCTCAACACCGCCGCCGGGGCGGCCGGGGCCGACACCGTGGTCCGCTTCCCCGACGCGTACGCCGCCCGCGCCGAGCTGGCCCGGCTGCGCCACGAGCTGTGGCGCGAGCGGCCGGCCGGGTCCGCCGGACCCACCGTCTTCCGGGGGTACGATCCGGCGCGGCCCGACGACGATCCCGCCCTCGCCGCCCTGCGCCCCGGCGTCGGGCCCCCGGTCGCCCTGGTGGGCCGCGTCGTCGACGTGGCGAACAGCCCCGCCTCGTTCACCCTCGACGCGACCCCGGGCCGGCACCTGGCCGTGGTCGGCACCTCGACCGTCGGCGCGGAGGTGCTCCGCGCCGCCGCGCTGGGCCTCGGCCGGCAGCACGCCCCCAGCGGGGCCCGGTTCCTGCTCGCCGGGCTGGTCGCCGCCGTCGACCCGGTGGTCGACGCGACCGCCGCCGCGCTCGCCGCCGCCGGCCACCCGGTGGAGCGGCTCGACCCGGCCGCCCTGCGCGACCGGATCGCCGCCCTCGCCGCCGGCCAGCCCGCCGCCGGTCGCACCTACCTGGTGCTCTTCGGCGCGGACGCGGCCTCGGCCGCCCTCGCCGGCACCGACCCGACCACGTTCCGCTCCGGCCTGGACGACCTGCGCGCCCTGCTGCGCGAGGGACCGGGCCGCGGCGTGCACCTGCTGGGCTGGTGGCGGGGGCTGCGCCGGCTCGCCGACGACCTCGGCGGGGCGCACCACCGCGACGACGTCGCCTGCCTGGTCGCGCTGAACGTCCCCGGCGCGGAGCTGGGACTGCACCTGGGCGAGCACGACCTCGCCTACACCCCGCGCCCCGACCGGGCGCTGCTGGTGGACCGGCACGACCAGCGCACCCGGCTGATCGTGCCGTTCACCGGGCCGGGGCACGAACGGGACGAGGAGCGCTGAGCCGTGGCCACCTTCGCCGAGTACGCCGCCCTGGCCCGGCAGCTCGCCGACCAGCGCCGCGAGACCGACCGGGACGCCGTCGCCGCCGACCGCCGCCGCTCGGCCCTGCGCGCGACGCTCGACCAGCTCACCCGACGCCTCGACGCCCAGTCCCACCGCCTCGACCAGCTCGGCCGGGCCGCCGGCGTCACCGTCGAACCGGCACCCACGGCGGGCGAGCGCCCCGCGTCGCCGGCCGCCACCCCGGCGGCAGCGGCCGGGGCCGGACTGCCCGGCGGCGGGCCCGGTGGGTCGCCGGAGCCGGGGACGGCGGGGGCCGGCGGCGCAGCCGCCGCGCCGGAGCGGCCGGGTGTCGGGGCGTACCCCCGGGGTGGGGCGACCGGCGCGGTGGTGGCGGTGCCGGCGGCGGCCGGGGTGCCCGCGCCCCGCGCCGGGGGCGTCGACCCGGGCGCGGAGCTGGCCGAGGCCCGGCGGCTCGCCGACGAGACCGACCGGCTGATCGGGGTCACGGAGGCCGTCGGCCGTCGGCCGCCGCTGCTGCCGGCGTGGTCGCCGCTGGCGCGGGCCCTGGCCGTGTACGCGGCGTGCGCGGCGGCCGGCGTCGTGCTGGCGGTGGTGCTGCTGGGCGTCGCGGGCGTGGTGGCCAGCCCGGGGGCCGTCTACGTGGCGACCTGCGGGGCGCTGCCCGTGCTCTGCTTCGTCGCCGGTTACCTGGTGCTCGGCCGGTGGGGGCGGCCGGCGCTGGGCGCGGACGGGCCGCCGCCCCGGTTCGTGCCGCTCGGCTTCGTGACCTGCGTGCTGCTCATGCCGCTGGCCTACTGCGGCTACCTGGTGCTGTTCCGCCTGCTGGGCTGAGCCCAGCCGGTGTTTCGCCTTGCGCGGGCGGTCAGCCGTCCAGGGCGAGGCGGGCCACCTCGGCCGCGCACCCCCAGGACAGGGTGACCCCCGCGCCGCCGTGCCCGTACGCGTGCACCAGCCGGCCCCCGGCGGGGCCCGCCGGCTCGACCGCCACCCGGGGGCCGCCGTGTCGGGCGGGGCGCAACCCGATCCGCTCGCCGAGCACCGGCGCGTCGGCCAGCTCCGGCACGAGCGCCACGCACCGCCGCCGGATCGCCGCCGCCGTCTGCGGGTCGGGCCCGGTGTCCCACACCCCCGGCTGGTACGTGCCGCCGAGCACCACGTCGTGCCGGCGCGGGTGCACGTAGGTGATCCCGGCCGGGTCGTCCTCGTCGCGCACCGACGTGGTCAGCCCCGGGTTCGCCACCAGCACCAGCTGCCCGCGCACCGGGTGCACGGCCGGGTCGGCGGCGAGCCGCCCGGCGGCCAGCCCGGTCGCGTTGACCACCGTCGGGGCGACGTCGAACGCCTCGGCGAGGTCCCGCACCCGGTGGCGCAGCACCCGCCCCCCGCCGGCGGTGACGCGCCCGGCCAGCCACCCCAGGTACGGCGTCATCTCCACCGTCGGCGCGGTGAACCGCAGCACCGCCGTGTACGGCGGCTCGGCCGGCCCGGCCACCAGGTCCCCGGTGGCCGCCGCCCACCACGGCGGGCCCTGGTAGCGGTGGCGCAGCAGCATCCGCGTCGGCCGGGCCACCACCCCCGGCACGCCCGCCCCCGCCTGGCGGCCCAGCTCCGCGTGCGTCTCCGCCGCCCAGCGCAGCACCCGGGGATCCTCGTCGGTGTGCGTCGGGTACCACACGGCGGCGGCCACCGTCGACACCGTGTCCGCCGGGTCGTCCGCCGCCAGCACGGTCACCCGCGCGCCCCGCTCCTGCAGGATCACGGCGGCGGTCAGCCCGATGATCCCGCCGCCGACCACCACCACGTCCACCCGCTCCGCCATCGTCCGCTCCTTCCGGTCGTCGCTCGGATCGTGGCCGGCCGTCCGGGCGGGCGTCCAAGACGGAACGGGCAGGCGGCGATAAGCGGCGCTTATGATCCGGGGATGGACGCCTGGTCGGACCTGCGCCGGCTGCGCTACTTCGCCGTGCTCGCCGAGGAGCTGCACTTCACCCGGGCCGCCGCCCGCCTGCACATCGCCCAGCCGGCGCTCAGCCAGCAGATCCGTGCCCTGGAACGCCAGCTCGGCGTGCCGCTGGTGCACCGCACCAGCCGGGGCTGCACGCTGACCGAGGTGGGGCGGCGGGTGGCCGCCGAGACCGCCCGGCTGCTCGCCGACGTCGACGCCGGCACCGCCCGCATCAGGGATCTGGTGCAGGGCCGGGGCGGGCGGCTGCGGCTCGCGTACACCCGGTCGGCGCGCGGCGGTCCGGTGGACGCCCTGGTGGCCCGGTTCCGCGCCGCCCACCCCGACGTGGAGGTCGTCGCCGAGACCGCCTGGACCGCGCCGAACGTCGCCGGGCTGCTCGCCGGCCGGCTCGACGCGGCGTTCGTCCGCCCGCCGGTCGACGAGCCGGCGCTCGCGTGCCGCACCGTCGACACCGAGGAGCTGCTGCTGGCCCTGCCGGCGGGGCATCCGCTGGCCACCGGCCGCCGCCGGATCACCCGGGCCGAGGTGGTGGACCTGCCGGCCGTCATGTGGTCCCGCGACAACGGCCCCGGGATGTTCGACCGGACCATCGCCCAGGTCTGGCCGCGCGGCGGCTTCCGGCTGGTCCGGCAGGAGCCCGACGACGAGCAGTTGCTGCGCGCGGTGGCGCAGGGCGACGTGATCGCGGCCGTGCCCGCCGGTCGCGCGCGGGCGCTGAAGGTGCCGGGGGTACGGCTGCGCCGGTTCACCTCGCCGACCCCCACGGTGGACGTCGGCCTCGCCTGGCCCCGCGACACCACCAACCCGGCCGTCCACGCCCTCGTGGCGCTCCTGGGCTGACCGTGCCGCCCCTTGTCGCCCCCCGTTCGCCGGGACCTTGGACAGTTGTCGTCCGTTGTGGACGATGGTTGTCCACGATTCGGAGTGAGCGCCGGATCGGACGAGGGGGAGGCGTCGATGAGCGAGGACCTGGGCGGGTTCGTGATCGGGTACGTGCCGGCGGGGGTCGACGGGGAGGTGTCCGACTTCGCCAGCGAGTGGGAGGGGGTGCGCTTCCGCACCCGGGTGTGGGAACGGCAGGTCGCGGAGGGCTGGCGGGTCGACCTGCGGGTGCACGTCCTGCGCGGGAGCCGGCTGGGCACGCTCGACGCGCTGCGCGACTTCCTCGCCGACTACCACGAGCGGGACGCCGCGGCGTGGCCGCTCACCGAGTTCACCGAGGGCGACGTGACCGGCCTCGTCGGCGGCGGCGAGGCGTTCCGGCTGGTCGAGCCCGGGGTGGCCGTCGACGTGCGCGCCGAGCCGGAGCGGGTGCCCGAGTCGGAGCTGCGGGCCGTGGCGGCGGGGGTCCGACCCGTTGCCGCCGCCCCGAGCCCGCCGCAGCCTGACCACCGTCCGTGAGGTGGCCGGCGACGTGTGCGCGACGCCGGCCCGAGGTCACCCTTCGTGATGCCCCCGCGACCCCGCCAGACTTCCCGCTGTCCCTTTGCTCTGCACCCGTATCCGCATCACGATGTCCTGGCTCGACACATAGAGCCGGGCGAGTCGGTGCGGGCTGGGTCGGCGGGTTACCGTGCGTGGCTGTCGCGTATCCGGGCGCAGAGCAAAGGGGTTGGCGCGGGGGTGTGGCCGCCGGGTGGCCGCGGTAGCGCAGCGTGACGCCCTGAGGTCGTCCCGCCCCGACGTCGTCGGCGTGGGCCGCCGCTCGTGGGTCGGTGGCCGGCGCCGACGACGAGGGCGTCCCCGGTCGGGTGGTCGTCAGCCGGGCGGGCGGGGTCAGCCGGGCAGGTCGGCCAGGCAGGCCAGCCAGAGCTGGTAGCCCGCAGGCGCGCTCCCGGCGGCCTCCCGGGTCAGCCGCAGCTCCTCCAGCGCCCGGTCGGCGTCACCGCGTTCCGCCGCCGCGCGGGCCAGGTCGAACCGGTCGGTGACGAAGACCGACAGCCGCCGGAGGTGGTCCGCTGCGGACGCGACCAGGGCCCGCAGCTCGTCGGCCGAGCGCTCGTCCGCGTCGCCCTGCCCGGCGGCGACGGGTACTCCCTCGGTGGGCAGCGTGGGGATCGCGTGGACGCTGTCGTCGTCCCGTTGCGGGGGATGGCCGTGGCGGATCGCGCCGAGCCCGGCCAGGGCCGTCAGGTCGCTGAGCGCCTGGTCGCCCAGGAGCGCGGCGACCCGGTCGAGGGTGTGCCCGACCTGGTCGGGGCTGCCCTCGGCGAGCTGGTCGTCGAGCTCGGTGGTCAGGCAGGTGAGCTGTTCGGACACGCCGGCCAGGCCCTCCGCCAGGAAGGCGATCTCGTCTTCGAGCCGCTCCAACACCTCGTCGGCGGTGCTGAGAAGGCTGTCCCGCATGGCTCTCCCGGTCGTGTCGGTCCACAGTGATCGCGAAGAATCTTGACCCATCAACGGATGAAGATCGTCGATAGTATCTGTGAACTTCTGTCGGATACCCGATACGTCCAGGGTGGGTGGATGTGGGCACTCCCTCATATCCTGTCGTGTTCACCGTCGACAATGGACGTGGAGAGTCGTGGATCCTCGACAGGTACGCCGCTTGGCGGAGCAATCCGCCAACTTCGGGTTCTTGAAGGACCATCCGCTGCTGGTCTGGTATGGGGCCGGCGCGGAGCTGTTGGTCTACGTCGACGCGCAGTCGGCGATGTTCAAGGCCCGCGCGTTCGGGGACGTCCTCGCTCGTGACCTGGTACGGCGCACCCAGGTCGCCCCGGTCAAGGACAGCTTCTTCCACCAGGTGCAGGCCCTGCACACCGCAGGCGCCCTCACCACGAAGGTGTACGCCGCCTTCGATCGTCTGCGGGACACGGGGAACAGGGCCGTCCACGATCACCTGGGCGAGGTCCGCGAGGCGCTGGAGCTGCTGCGTACCTGCTTCGAGCTGGGCGTCTGGTATCACCGGGCGTTGACCGACGACCGTACGCCGTTCGGCTTCGTGCCGCCCACCCCGCCATCGGCCCAGGTCTCCGCGTCGGTCGCCGAGGGACTACGGGCCGAGATCGAGCGGTACAAGCGGGAACTCGCCGAGACGAAGCTGCTGCTGGACGGGCAGCCGTCGCTGGCCCTGGCGCAGGCCGCCGCGGCTTCCGCCGCCGAGCAGGCCGTGCGGGACGCCGACGCCCGTCGCCCGCAGGCTGCTGCGCTGCTGGAAAGCCTGGAGCCGGCTGTCGAGGCGGCGCAGCAGGCGTTCGACAGCGCGAAGCCGGCGAAGGTGTCCGCAGCCAAGCGGGAGGACTTCATCAGCCGCGCCCGCCGCGCCTCCCACGAGCCGCTCAACGAGGTGCAGACCCGCGCCGAGATCGACCGCCAGCTCGCCGCCGCCGGCTGGTCGGTGCAGAACGAGAACCACCTCAACCTGTACGAGGCCACGGGCGTCGCCGTACGGGAGGTGACCCTGGCCACCGGCCGGGCCGACTACCTGCTCTACGTCGACCAGCGCCTCGTCGGGGTGATCGAGGCCAAGCGGGAGGGCACCGCGCCGCGCGGCGTCGAGGCGCAACTCGACCGGTATCTCACCGGGCTGACCCCCGAGCAGCAGTTCAGCGCCTGGCGGCGCGACGCGCCCCTGCCGTTCGGCTACGTCGCCACCGGCACCGAGACCACCTTCGTCAACGGGCTCGACCCGTTCCCGCGTACCCGGGAGGTGTTCGCCTTCCACCGGCCCGAGCCGCGCGCGCGGTGGATGCGGGAGGCGGACGACGAGCCGGCCGCGCCCACCCTGCGGGCCCGGCTGCGCCGGATGCCGGCGCTGGACCGGCTCGGCCTGCGCCCGGCGCAGGTCGACGCCGTCGACGGCCTGGAACGCTCCCTCGCCGAGGACCGGCCGCGCGCCCTGATCCAGATGGCCACCGGGGCCGGGAAGACGTTCACCGCCGTCACGGCCAGCTACCGGCTGCTCAAGCACGCCCGCGCCCGCCGCATCCTGTTCCTGGTCGACCGCAACAACCTCGGCAAGCAGACCCTGCGCGAGTACGCCGCCTACCAGACCCCCGACGACGGCCGGAAGTTCACCGAGCTGTACGCCGTCGACCGGCTATCCGGCGCGGGGATGCTCGACTCGTCCAACGTGGTGATCTCCACGATCCAGCGGCTGTACGGGGCGCTGCGCGGCGACGAGCTGCCCGACGTCGACGTCGACGACCGCGCGTACGACAGCTACGACCTGGACGCCCCGGCCGAGGTCGGCTACAACCCGCACCTGCCGCCGGAGACGTTCGACCTGATCGTGGTCGACGAGTGCCACCGCTCCATCTACGGCAAGTGGCGCGCGGTCATCGAATACTTCGACGCGTTCGTGGTCGGGCTGACCGCCACCCCGGTCAAGCAGACCCTCGGCTTCTTCGGCCAGAACCTCGTCTCGGAGTACACCTACGAGCAGGCCGTCGCCGACGGCGTCAACGTCGACTTCGACGTCTACCGCATCAGGACCGAGATCACCGAGGGCGGAGGCGACATCCCCGCCGGCATCGTCGTGCCGCTGCGCGACCGCCGCACCCGCGCCGAGCGCTACCAGGAGCTGGAGGACGACTTCACCTACGACGGGCGGCAGGTCGGCCGGTCCGTCATCGCCAAGGGGCAGCTCAAGCTGGTGCTGGAGACCTTCCGGGACCGCCTGTTCACCGAGATCTTCCCCGGCCGCTCCACCGTGCCCAAGACGCTGATCTTCGCCCGCGACGACAACCACGCCGAGGAGATCGTCGCCATGGTGCGGGTCGTCTTCGGCCGGGGCAACGACTTCGCCAAGAAGATCACCTACTCGTCGCGCCGGGACGGCGACAACCCCGACGCCCTCATCCAGGCGTTCCGCAACAGCCCGGAGCTGCGCGTCGCCGTCACCGTCGACATGATCGCCACCGGCACCGACGTGAAGCCCCTCGAGTGCGTGTTCTTCCTGCGCCCGGTGCGCAGCGCCACCTACTTCGAGCAGATGAAGGGGCGCGGGGCGCGCACCATCGACCCCGCCGACTTCCAGTCCGTCACCCCCGACGCCGAGGTCAAGGACCGGTTCGTCATCGTCGACGCGGTCGGCGTCACCGAGGCCGACCTGGACGAGGCGGTGCCGCTGCACCGGCACACCGAGCAGCAGATCTCGCTGCGCGACCTGCTGCGCAAGGCCGGCACGCTCACCGCCAACCCCGACGAGGTGGCCACCCTCGCCGCCCGGCTGTCCCGGCTCGACCGGCAGCTCACCGACGACGAGCGCGCGGAGCTGGCCGAGCTGGGCGGCCAGCCCCTCACCGGCATCGTCGCCGGCCTGGTCGAGGCCGTGGCCCCCGAACAGCTCAACCCGGCGACCCAGGCCGGGCCGGCGGCCGTACGCGATCTGCTGGCCGGCGCGCTGCGCCCGCTCGCCGCGAACCCGCAGCTGCGCGAACGCATCCTGGAGATCCGCCAGGCGCACGACATCACCATCGACGAGGTCAACTCCGACCGGCTCGTCTCCGCCGCCGGGGTGCCCGCCGCCGAACGCGCCCGGGTGACCGTGCGGAGCTGGCACGACTACCTGGAGCAGCACCGCGACGAGATCACCGCGTTGCAGGTGTTCTACGAGGGCAAGGGCCGGATCAGCTACGGCCAGCTCAAGGAGCTGGCCACGCGCATCGCCCGGCCGCCGCAGGCGTGGACGCCGGAGTCGCTGTGGAAGGCGTACGTCCTGCTCGGACGCACCTCGGAGCAGCCCGGCCCGCGCGGCGTGACGGACCTGGTGGCCCTGATCCGGTACGAACTGGGGCTCGACCAGGAACTACGTCCATATCGGACGTCCATAGAGGAGCGCTTCCGTGGGTGGCTGCTGCGGCAGCAACAGGCGGGGGCTACGTTCACTGCCGACCAGGTGTGGTGGCTGGAGAGGATCAAGGACGTGATAGCGGTCAGCGTGGAGATCACCGCCGACGACCTGGAGGGCGCGCCGTTCACGGAACGCGGCGGCATCGACGGGTACGCGAACGCATTCGGCGACCGCGCCGAACCGCTACTGGACGAACTCAACGGGGAGCTGTCCGCGTGACCGACCGTCCCGAGATCCCTCCGTCCTGGGCATGGGGCACGCTTGGCGATCTGGTGACTCGTATCGAGGCCGGCAAGTCGTTCACGTGCCAGCCGCGACCCGCACGTGATGATGAGTGGGGCGTGATCAAGGTCAGCGCGATGACCTGGGGCGAGTTCCGTGAACAGGAGAACAAGGCGCTTCCTGCTGATCGGGAGTTCGACCCGAGGTTCGAGATTCGGCCAGGCGACATCCTGGTGAGCCGCGCGAATACCGAGCAGTACGTAGGTGCACCCGTCCTGGTCCGTAAGTGCCGTCCCAGGCTGCTGCTCAGTGACAAGAGCCTACGGCTGATCCCCTCCCGTGAGATCGATCCTGGCTGGCTGCTCCAGGTTTTGTCTTCGCCGTCGATCAGGCGTCAGATTTCGGCCCGCGCCAGCGGCCAACAGGACTCGATGCGGAACATCTCGCAGCAGGCCCTGCTTTCTCTGCAACTGCCGGTCCCGCCCTTGGTCGAACAACGCCGCGTCGTTATCGCCGTGGAAGAGCAGATCTCTCGGCTTGTCGTTGGGGACGATCTGCTTGTCAAACAGTTGCTGCGCCTGCGCGGGCTGAAGAAGAGGTTGTTGGTTGAGTCTGTCCCGCTGAGTGGAAACGCTGGATGGCGGATCGTGACGGTGGCGGAGGCCGGTCGCGTTGACCTCGGCCGACAGCGACACCCGGACTGGCACACCGGACCACACATGCGCCCCTATCTGCGGGTAGCCAACGTGTTCGAGGATCGCATCGACACCACTGACGTGATGGAGATGGACTTTCCGCCGGCTGTCTTCGAGAAGTTCAGGCTTGAGCGGGGCGACATCCTCCTCAACGAGGGCCAGAGTCCGGAACTGCTCGGCCGTCCGGCGCTCTATCGCGGCATTCCCGAAGAGGTCGCGTTCACCAATAGCCTGCTCCGTTTCCGGGCCGGCCCCGGGGTCGATCCGGAGTGGGCGCTCCTGGTCTTCCGGCGTCACATGCACGCCGGGCGCTTCTCCCGCGAGGTCCGCATTACCACCAACATCGCGCACCTTTCCGCGTCCAGGTTCAAGTCCGTCGAGTTTCCGATACCCCCTCTCGCCGAGCAGCGGGAGATCGTCGCTCGTGTCTCCGAGCAGCTTGCCGGGGTGGATCGGCTGATCGAGGCGATCGAGCGGGCCCGGCGACAATCGGTGGCGCTACGGGCGTCGTTGCTCGCTGAGGCGTTTGCGGGGCGGTTGGTGGCGCAGGACCCGGATGACGAGCCCGCCTCCGAACTGCTCGCCCGGATCAGGGCCGAGCGGGCGGCCAGCATCCCGAAGCAGCGGACGCGCTCTCGACGTACCGCCAAGGAGCTGCCGGCTCCGGCGACCAGGGTGACCGGCGACGACTACCAGCAGGAGGCCTTGCCACTGTGAGCACTGTGGATTCGCGCCGCCTGGTGCAGAAGCTCTGGAACTACTGCGACGTGCTGCGCGACGACGGCGTCTCGACGATCGACTACGTGGAGCAGTTGACCTACCTGCTGTTCCTCAAGATGGCCGACGAGCGCGCCAACCGGAAGCTACGGCCGGAGCAGATCGTGCCGAGCGAGCTGAGCTGGCAGACCCTGCTCGACGCCGAGGGCGACGCGCTGGAGGTGCAGTACCGGCACATCCTCACCGGGCTGGCCCGGGAGGGCGGCACGCTCGGCACGATCTTCCGCAAGGCGCAGAACAAGATCCAGGACCCGGCGAAGCTCAAGCGGCTGATCGTGGACCTGATCGACAAGGAGAAGTGGTCGGGCACCGGCGTCGACGTCAAGGGCGACGCGTACGAGGAGCTGCTGGCCAAGGGGGCCGAGGACGCGAAGTCGGGCGCGGGGCAGTACTTCACCCCGCGTGCGCTGACCGCCGCCATGGTCGACTGCATGCTGCCCACCCCCGACGACACGATCACCGACCCGGCGTGCGGCACGGGCGGCTTCCTGCTCGCCGCGTTCGACCACATCCAGCGCCACCACGGCAGCTCCCTCACCCCGGACCAGCGGCGGCGGCTCGCCAACGGGGCGATCACCGGCACCGAGCTGGTCGACGGCACCGCCCGCCTCGCGGCGATGAGCATGCTGCTGCACGGCATCGGCACCCCGAACGGCCCGTCGCTGATCACCGTGGCCGACGCGCTCGGCCGAGAGCCGAGCCAGCGGGTCAGCCTGGTGCTCGCCAACCCGCCGTTCGGCCGCAGCTCGTCGATCCGGATGGTGGGGGAGGGCGGCAAGGCCAGCCGCGAGGAACGTGAGATCGAACGCGCCGACTTCTGGGCCACCACCGCCAACAAGCAACTCAACTTCGTGCAGCACATCGCCTCGCTGCTGGAGATCGACGGGCGGGCGGCGGTCGTGCTGCCCGACAACGTGCTGTTCGAGGGCGGCGCGGGCGAGGTCATCCGCCGCCGGCTGCTCAACCAGTATGACCTGCACACCATGCTGCG
The DNA here is from genome assembly GCF_000876225.1 of Micromonospora haikouensis. Classification (NCBI taxonomy): domain Bacteria; kingdom Bacillati; phylum Actinomycetota; class Actinomycetes; order Micromonosporales; family Micromonosporaceae; genus Micromonospora; species Micromonospora haikouensis. The sequence goes on from NZ_JXSX01000003.1 coordinate 582,928, forward strand.
CCTGCCCACCGGCATCTTCTATGCCGGCGGGGTGAAGGCCAACGTGCTGTTCTTCGAGCGCAAGCGCGCCCGCGAACAGCCGTGGACCGAAAAGCTCTGGGTGTACGACTTCCGCACCAACCAGCATTTCACGCTCAAGCAGAACCCGCTGCGCCGCGAACACCTCCAGGACTTCGTGGACTGCTACCTGCCCGGCAAGGACCGGTCGGAGCGCGTCGAGACCGAGCGGTTTAAGGCTTTCGGGTACGACGAGCTGATCGCCCGCGACAAGGTCAACCTCGACATCACGTGGTTGAAGGACGCGTCCCTGGAGGATGCCGACGCGCTGCTGCCGCCCGAGGTGATCGCGCAGGAGATCGTCGAGGACCTCCAGGCGGCGCTGCGGGAGTTCGCCGCCATCGCCGAAGCCTTGGGAGCCCAAACGTCAGGGGCCGGCGATGAATGACGATATCGAGCTGATCAGTGACGGCGATGGGCTGGCGGTCATCGGGAACCCGAGGGCTGTCGAACTCTTTCTCGTCTCCGAGGGGCTGCCGGCGAGGGACCTCAAACTGCAACGGCTCGGGCCTGCCCTCAGCGCCGGAGCTGCGGTCGCCCAGGCAGCCTCCGAGGTTGCCGCCAACTCAGGCCGTTGGGTGAAGCTGACCAAGGAGTCTGCGGAGAAGGTCCAGAAGTTCGGGCTGATGCCGAGCAAGACCCCCGGCGTCAGTCATGCGATGGTGGGGCAGCCGGGCTCGATCAAGTCGTGGCTCCAGATCCAGAAGGCGCCTAAAGCGATTGCGGGTAACCCGGCGGTTCTGGCTGGCGCTGCGGGCATCATGGCTCAGCTCGCGATGCAGCAGACAATGGAGGAGATCACTGACTATCTCGCCAGGATCGAGGAGAAGGTCGACGATGTGCTGCGCGCCCAGAAGGACGCGGTGCTGGCCCGGATGATCGGAGTGGGTCTCGTCATCGAGGAGGTCATGACCGTCCGCGAGGCGAAGAATGGACGGGTCGACGAGGTCACGTGGTCGAAGGTGCAGGGCGCGCCGGCCACGATCGCGGAGACCCAGGCGTACGCGTTGCGTCAACTCGACGCACTCGCGGAGAAGCTGGAGCGGAAGACTGCAATTGGTGATCTCGCCAAGGCGGCCAAGGAGGTAGAGTCCACGGCGCGCGAGTGGCTCGCCGTGCTGGCCCGCTGCTTCCAGTTGCAGGACGCGGTCGCCGTGCTCGAACTCGATCGGGTGCTGGACGCGTCCCCGGGGGAGTTGGACGGGCACCGCCTCGGCCTGAAGGCTGCTCGGGAGGATCGGCTGGCGCTCATCTCACGGTGTACCGAGCGCCTGATGGCCCGCCTGGACGCGGCCGCCGGCAGGGCCAACACGAAGGTGCTGATGCATCCGTTCGACGCTCCGGCTGTGGTGCAGTCGAGCAGCCACGTCTCGGTCGCCATCGTCGACTTCCATGGGCGGCTCGGAATCGAGGGCGACCGACGGTCGCCGGAGGCGAGACGATGGGCGGACGCGGCCATGGAGGTGACGGACAAGGCGCTCGAGACGGGAGCAGAGGGCGTCGATGCCGCCAAGCGCCTCGGCAACGCGACCTTCGACCTGGCCAGGACGGCGACGGGCAAGCTCTCCAGCCTGATCACCGATCGAGCGTCCGGCCAGAGCGGGGGCGACGAGGGCTGAGCTGGCCGACCGTCGGCCCTGTGAACCACCACCGCAACCGTCATCATTGAGCCTCTTCCAAGCTGACGACCACGAGCGACGGCTGCCGTAAGAACGTCCGTACAGTCAAATCGATGATGGACACAGCATCGCAATATACGTGGTTGTCGGATTATCATGTGGCGGACCGGCGATCCGGTCCCGCGACTTAGCAAACTCTGAAGGGGCTCGAATGACGGCAATAGCCAACCGCCTGGATGGGGCGGTAGCTGACGTGGAAAACGCCAACATCGCACGGATCTACGATTACTATCTGGGAGGGCTCTACAACTTCGCCATCGACCGGCAGAAGGCGGAGCGCATCAAGCTGACGCTACCCAGCGTCGACCTGCTGGCTCGCGGTAACCGGGACTGGCTGCGCCGATCCGTGCGATATCTGGTGGCGCAGGGGGTGGAGCAGTTCATCGATATCGCGGCGGGTCTGCCGACTGCCAACAATACGCACGAGGTGGCGCACGCCCTCAACCCCCGCGCGCGGGTAATATATGTGGACAACGACCCGTCGGCTGTCATCCACGGCGAGGAAATTCTTGCGAAGGAGCCGCTCGTCGCCATGGCGGAAGCCGACGGGAGGCATCCTGAACAGGTATGGGCACACCCAGCAATCCGCGATTTGATCGATCTGTCTCAGCCGGTGGGGATCATCCTGGGTGGGCTGCTCGTGTTCGTTCCCGACGAGGATGATCCGAAGGGGCTCGTCGCGGCATACCGGGACGCCCTGGCGCCTGGCAGTTACCTCGCGATCTCCCACCTCACCGCCGACACGGTGGACGCGGAAACAAGAGGGCAGGTAGACCGAATGGTCGCCGCCTACCAGGCCGGGGTCGGCGCGACCCTCCACGTGCGGGACAAGGCGACGTTCGCGTCCTGGTTCGAAGGTATGGAACTGGTTGACCCGGGGGTGACCCTGATGGCGGACTGGCGTCCGGACCCGGGTCTGGACCTGGATGCCCAAACGCCGTCGCGGCAGCTCGGCTACGGCGCGATGGGCCGGATCGCCGGCTGATCCGTGACAACGCGCCCGCGTTCGGCATGCTCACAGGCCGGGTAGGCGGCTTTGCGGGATGGACCGCGCCGCCTACCCGGTCGGCGTCTGGGCCGGGCGGCTCCACGTTGCCCGGGCGGCCAGGTCGTCGCGTTCCTCTGAGGTTGAATCTGCGGGCGGACCTGGCCTTCGCGGATCTGCGGTGTGCCCGGACCGATGCCCATCAGCGGTTGCCCGACGAGGTGGCCCGGCCTGCGACGTGTGGTTGACTCCTGCCGGCCCGACACCCGTCACGCCAAGGCTCACTCCGGGGTGTCGTCCTCGGTGGGGCGCGGCTGGCGGTACTTCCTGATCCACTCTTCGACGTCCTCGGCCAGCCACACCTTCATGCCGCGCAACTCCTGGTAGGGCTTCGGGAAGGTGGGATACCGGGTGAGCTGCTGGAACCGCTGCCGCGACACGCCCAGGCGCTCTGCGATCTCGTAGGGCCCCATCAGGAGCACTGAGCCACGACCCATGCGCCGACGGTAGGGCGGTCGTCGCTGTCCGATCGGCAATAGCCATTTGACCGGTTGGCCTGCCGCAATGGTGGCCCTATGCCACGACGAGTGTCCTACAAGGAATACCTGCTCGCCACCGCCCTGACCCTGGTCTGTCGGCACAAGCCCGTGTGGTCGTGGGTTCGGTGGCGGTACGTCTGCGCGTGCGGCAACGAGATGCCCTGCCGGCACCGCCACCGCCTGCCGATCAGCCACCGGCACTGGCCGCACGGGCCGGAGCCCGAGGAGGGGGCGGGGGACCGGGTGGCGGACCGGTCCGGGGACGACGGTGCGGGCGGCGGTGCGGGTGGGAAGCCGTGAGCGTCGCGCGTGATGTCGCCGATGACTCAGCTCCCTATGCGCCGACAGAAGCCCTGCTGCGGGCGGGGACGCTGCTGCACGTGACCCGGGCGGCGAGCCCGCAGTTCGTCCAGCCGATCTTCTTTCGGCTGATCCGGGTGCACGCCGACTGGATCACCTACCACGGCTGGACCTGGCTCGACGGGTATCAGATGGACGTGCGGGGCGACGCGGTCGCGCGCCGGTCGATCTTCGTGCAGCCGGCCGGGCTGCGGGTGCTGGCTAACGTGCCGGCTCCGGCCGGCGGCGGGCGAGCAGGGAGAACGCGTTCGGCAGCCGCCCGGACCACGCCGCCGCCGTGATTCCGCCCGGCCGCCAGAACGGTTCGGGGTGTTCGGCCAGGTGGAGCAGCTCCAGGCCGGCGGCGAGCACCACGTTGACGATTTCCCCCAGGGTCCACTGGAATTCCACCGCCCCGTTTCCCGGGAACGTGTCGTTGACGAAGCAATCACCGAAATAGCTGCGGTCGGCCCGGATCCGGGGCTCGTCGGCGTCCCAGCTCCACAGGGCGGCCGCCGGGTGCGCCTCGTACACGAACAGGTGACCCGCCGGCCGCAGCAGCCGGGCGACGTCGCGCGCCCAGGCGGCCAGGTCCCGCATCCAGATCAGCGCGCCCTTGCCCGTGTAGACCAGGTCCGCGCAGCCGTCGCGCAGCGGAGCGCCGGGAAGTTCGGCCACCACGTACCGGCAGGCCAGCCCCAGTTCGGCGGCGCGCCGGCGGGAACAGCGACGTGCTCTCCCGCGCCTCGCGCAGCAGGTCGTCGTGCTCCCGGACGTACTTCCCGGCGGCGGTTTCCCAGGCGGCCCGGTTGCGTCGTACGGCGTCGTCCACGATGGGGAGTGTCGATGCCTGCCTCGAAAATGGCGAGCGGTTTTCACTTCCTGTGAATTCCATTGCCGCCCACCCTGACTGGAGTCATGAGCCATTGTCGGAATTCCGCTGGCGAGATCCACTGTGGACGGGTAATGTGCTGCGTCGTCGTCGACTCCTGTGCATGGGATCGGTGGCATTCGTCGTACCTGCGCAATTCCTCCGACGGTCGGCCGAGCCGCCGTCCGAAACGCCGTGCCCTTATCCGTTCCCATTCGCCACCCTCTCCCGGTGGCGGTTGAGTCGAGGAGCCGCCGTGCGCGACCCGGACCCTGACCCGCAGGTCAGACCTGCCGCAGCCGACACACCGGCCGATTCCGCAACGCCCGCCGATCCCGCGTCTACCGGCGGGGGCGAGGGCGCGTCCCGCCTCGCGCAGCGCTTCGCCGCCCGGCCCCCCGGATATCCGAGCGTGCTGGTCTGGCTGCGCGCCGGGGTGGTGCGCGACTGGCGCGGGGTGCTGGGCGCGTTCCTGGCCACCTGGTTCTACGTGCCCGCCGCGTTGTTCCTCGGGGTGGGCGGCGCGATCGTGTTCGGCGTGGCCGGCATCGTCAACGGGGGCGGCAACCTCGGCGAGGTGTTGCCGGAGCCGGTGCGGGACGCCCCGCTGGTCGGCTCGCTGCTCGACGCCTTCCTCGACCGCTCCGGTGGGGTCCTCGGCGGCTTCTTCGGCGTCGCGGTCGGGTTCCTGGCCGGGTCCCTGCTCGTGCTGGCGCTGCCGTGGCGTGAGGCGATCGACGAGCCGGCGAGCATCCTCACCGGGCTGGCCGGGATGATGGTCGCCGCCGTGCTGATCGGCGTGCTCTACACCCTCTACCGGCTCATGTGGGAGCCGCGCCTGCTGGCCATCTCGGGCGCGCGCCGGCTCAGCCGCCGCGAGGCCGAACGGCTCCGACCCGTCCTGTACGACTGCGCGCGCGCCCTCGGCCTGCCCACCGTGCCCCGGCTGCTCATCGAGGACGACCCGTTACTCACCAACGCCCGCGCGTACGCCCGGCACGTGGTCGTCACCACCGGCCTGCTCGACGAACCCGACGAGAACGTCGCGGCGCTGCTCAGCCACGAACTGGTGCACTGGCGCACCGGCGACGAGGTGACCAGCGCGTTCGTCCGTGGCGTGGCGCTGCCCCTGGTGCTGGTGCACGCCGTGCCGACGTGGCTGATGCGGACCTTCCCGCACCCGGCGACCAACTTCGTGGTGTTCGTCTTCTTCTGGCCCGTGCTGCTCACCATGAAGTACGTGGTGCTGCCGCTGCACTCTCGCGACGTGCGGGCCGCCGAGTACCGGGCCGACGCGGGCGCCGTGCTCGCCGGCCACGCCCAGGGCCTGCGGGACATGCTGGAGCGGCGCAGGTCGTTCGAGACCGGGCGCAGCGGCTGGGACGAGGCGGTCTGCGCCACGCACCCGGCGTCCGAGCTGCGGCTGGACCGGCTGGAGGCCCTCACCCCGGCGGCTGCCGACGGCGTCGTCGCCGCCCCGGTGACCGCCGAGGGCCTGTTCGGGCGGCCGGGGGCGGTCGCCTCCCCACGGGCGATGCTGGTCGCCGGCGCGCTGGCCCTGGCCTGCGCCTTCGGCGGCATCCTGCTCGGGGTGACGCAGTGGGCCCTGTTCCGCCCGGCGCAGGCCGTCGACGGCTACTTCTCGGCGCTGGCCGACCACGACGCCCGGGCGGCCCTGGAGCTGCTGACCCCCGCCGCGCGGTCGGCGGCCGGCGACGTCGACCGGCTCGCCGCGCTGGTCGAGGCGAAGGGCTACCAGCCGCCCGACGACGTCGAGGTGCTCTCGGTCGACCGGGACGGCGACGAGGCCACGGCGAAGGTGGAGTTCAGCCTCGCCGGCCAGCGGGTGCCGGCCGAGCTGTCGCTGCGCCGGCAGGAGTCGGCGACCCTGGGCCTGTTCCACGAGTGGCGACTTGCCGGCGGGCCGGTCACGTTGGGCGTCCCCGGTGGGCAGGTGGGCCTGACGGTCAACGGGGTGCCCGTCGAGACGCCCCCCGAGGGCTACATCCTCGCCCTGCTGCCCGGCGTCTACACGGTCGGCGGGCAGAGCACGGTGCTCGCGGAGACCCCGGCGCAGGCCGTCGCCGTCGTCCCCGGGATGGACAGCGCGGGTCAGGTGCGGCTGGAGCCGGTGCTGGCCCCGGGCGCGCGGGAGGCGGCCGAGGCGGAGGTGCGCCGGCACCTGGACGCCTGCGCGGCGCAGAAGGTGGCCGCCCCGGCGGGCTGCCCCTTCCGCTACTACAACGGCAGCGCGGTGAAGAAGATCGCCTGGAAGATCACCGAGTACCCGCGGATCGCGGTGGAGCTCACCGGCCCCGCCACGGCCCGGGTGTCGACCCCGTACGACGCGCAGGGGTCGGTGCTGGCGACCGGCACCACCGACGGCTACTTCGGGGCGACCCCGTTCAGCGACGACGACTCGTTCGGCGTCGACGGCGTCCTGTCGGTGGTCGACGGCAAGATCACGTTCCTGCCCAGCGGCGAGTGAAGGAGAGCCACCACGTGACGCAGACCTCGACGGGGACGTCGGCGGGGGCGCGGCAGCCGGTGCGGCTGGTGCTGACGCCGCGCGCCGCCCGGCCGCCCCGGGTGCCGCTGCTGACCTGGATCCACCAGCGCCCGGAGTTCCGCGCCGGGGTGCGCGACGCCGGGGGCGGCCGGTCCGGCGGGCGGCCCGGGTTCAGCGACGCGGTGATCATCGCGGTGGTGGCGCAGGCGCTGCTGCCGGGGCTGTTCCACCTGTTGCAGAGCTGGGTCGACCAGCAGCGCACCGAGGTGAGCGTCCGGGTGCAGGCGGGGGAGTCCGAGGTGGAGATCCAGGTCAACGGCCGCACGGACGCCACGAAGCTGATCGACCAGGCCACCCGGGCGCTCCGTCAGGCGGCCGGTGAGGTAGGCGCTGCCGAGTAGCACGATCATGTCGGGGAGGTGGCGGTATCCGGCCGCCGTGGATACCGCCATCTCGCCGACATGGATTCGATCATGAGCCCGGGTCGCCGGAATTCGCGCTGGGCGCGACATCCTGTTACTCGCGCGTAACTTCTCATTGACGTCGCTGGATCGCCAGCCCCATCATCTTTCCACGATCGATCGGAACGCCCCTCGCCTCCGCCCGGCCCGGCCGGGACACCCCCACCAGGAGGTGCAGCCATGCTGCTCCGAAAGATCCTCGCCGTCCTCGCCGCGTCCACCGCCACCGCCGCCGCCGTGCTGGCCGGACCCTCCCCGGCCGCAGCCCAGGCCGCCACACCCGCCAGCGCCGCCGCCCGGGCCGCCGCTGCCGCCAACCCCGTCATCGTCGTCGCCGGGCTCAGCACCCCCGCCCTCGGCTACGAGCCGCTCGCCGCCCGGCTGCGCGCCGACGGCTTCCGGGTGTCGATCTTCCAGCTCCCCGGCCTCGGCTTCGGCGACATCGCCGACTCCGCCCGGGCCTTCTCCGCGTACGTCGACCAGGTGCGCGCCACCACCGGAGCGGCCCGCGTCGACCTCGTCGCCCACTCCGAGGGCGGGCTGGTCTCCCGCTACCTCATCCGCAACCTCGGCGGCGGCACCAAGGTGGGCCGGTACGTCAGCCTCGGCACCCCGCACTACGGCACCTACGTCGCCGACATCGCGAAGTTCCTCGGCCTCGGCAGCTGCCTCGGCATCGTCGCCTGCCAGCAGATGGCCATCGGGTCGAGCTTCCTCACCGCCCTCAACGACGGCGACGACACCCCGGGCGACGTGCGCTGGACGGCCGTGCGCACCCTCCAGGACGAGCTGGTCCGGCCCGTCGACAACGCGACCCTCGCCGACGGGGCCACCAACGTGCTCATCCAGTCGTGGTGCCCGCTGCGGCTCGTCGGGCACCTCGGCCTCGTCCTCGACGGCACCACGTACACCGTCGTCCGGGGCGCGCTCACCGACTCCCCGGTGCGCCCCGACTGCTACGCGCTCTGACCCGCCGGCGTCGGGGGGCGTCCGACCACGACGGTGGGCTCAGGCGGCCTTCGCGAGGGCCGCGTACTCGTCGTCGGTGAGCTGCACCTGCGCGGCGGCCACGTTCTCCTCCAGGTGCGCCACCGACGACGTACCCGGGATGGGGAGCACGACCGGCGAGCGCCGCAACAGCCAGGCGAGCGCGAGCTGCGCGGGCGTCGCGCCGTGGTCGGTGGAGATCGCGTCCAGCGGGCCGCCCGGCTTCGCCAGGTTGCCGGTGGCGATCGGGAACCACGGGATGAACGCCAGGTCGTTGCGCTCGCAGTGGTCGAGCACGTCCTCGGCGCTGCGGTCGGCCAGGTTGTAGAGGTTCTGCACCGACACGATCGGCGTGATCTGGCGGGCCTGCTCGATCTGCGCGACGGTCACCTCGGACAGCCCGATGTGCCGGATCTTGCCCTCCTGCTTGAGCAGCGCCAGCTCGCCGAGCTGGTCGGCCAGCGGCACCTTCGCGTCGATGCGGTGCAGCTGGTAGAGCCCGATGGACTCCAGGCCCAGGTGGCGCAGGCTCAGCTCGCACTGCTGGCGCAGGTATTCCGGCCGGCCCACCGGCCGCCAGTCGCCCGGCCCGGAGCGGGTCAGCCCGGCCTTGGTCGCGATGACCAGGTCGTCGGCGTACGGGTGCAGCGCCTGCCGGATCAGCAGCTCGGAGACGAACGGCCCGTACGAGTCGGCGGTGTCGATGAACGTCACGCCCAGCTCGTACGCCCGGCGCAGCACCCGCACCGCCTCCGCCGGGTCCCTCGGGTCGCCCCACACGCCCGGCCCGGTGAGCTGCATCGCCCCGTAGCCGAGCCGGTCGACCTGGAGGTCGCCGCCGATCCGGTAGGTGCCGGAGGCCTTCGCGGGCTGCCTGCCAGCGTCGTCACCCATGAGTCGAACCCCAATCCTGTGCGTGTCGTCCGGTCGATTGTGCTCCCGTACCCCGCCCGCCCGGAGTCAGTCGGCCAGGATCAGGTCGGCCGCCCGCCAGGCCAGCGCCATCACCGGCGCGTTGAGGTACCCGGACACCAGCACCGGCAGCACCGAGGCGTCCACCACCCGCAGCGCGTCGACGCCGCGTACCCGCAGCCGTGCGTCGACGACGTGCTCGTCGGAGGGGCCCATGCCGCAGGTGCCGACGGCGTGGTAGCCGCAGTAGCCCAGCGCCAGCGCCGCCTCGACGATCTCCCGGTCGCCGCGTACGGCCGGGCCGGGCACCGTCTCGGCGGCGATCCGCCCGGCGATCGGCGCGGTGGCGAACAGCTCCCGCATCCGGCGGAACGCGTCCACGAGGACCCGCCGGTCGTGCGAGGTGGCGAAGTAGTTGGCCACGATCCGCGGCGGCGTGCCCGGGTCGGCCGAGGAGATGGCGAGGCTGCCCTCGCTGTCCGGCCGGGTGACCGTGCACAGCCCCATCATCCCCGCCTCGGTCTCCAGCTCCAGCGCGTGGCCCGGCCGGGGCGGGGCCGCCGAGAACGGCGCGATCAGCAACTGGGCGTCCGGGTGGTCGACCTGCGGCGTGGACCGGATGTGCGCCCCCACGTCGTGCACCGGCAGGCTCAGCGGGCCCCGCCGGGTCAGCGCGTACCGCAGCGTGGCCAGGCCCTGCCCGAGCAGGCTGCCCAGCATGTGGTTGTAACCGCCGTCGCCGATCAGCCGGAACTGCGCCGGCACCGACCGGTGCTCGCGCAGCCCGAGGCCCACCCGGGGTCGGTCGAGCAGCACGTCGACGCCGGCCCGGCGCAGCGTGTCGGCGGGCCCGATGCCCGACACCTGCAACAGTTGCGGGCTGGCGACCGCCCCGGCGGCGAGGACCACCTCCGCCGAGGCCGCGTAGTCGACGGTGCGACCGCCGCTGCCGGCCCGTACGCCGATCGCCCGGCCGCCGCGCACGAGGATCCGCCGCACGGCCGTGCCCACCGCGACGGTCAGGTTCGGCCGGTCCCGCACCGGGTGCAGGAACGCGTCGGCGGCGCTGACCCGGCGCCCGTCGCGGATGGTCGCCGTGACGTACCCGATCCGCTCGTCCTCGGTGGCGTTGAGGTCGTCGGACCGGTGCCAGCCCAGCGCCTGGCCGGCGGCGATCACGTCCTCGCAGAGCGCGTCGGTGCCGGTCGCCGACGACAGCCGCAGCGGCCCGCCGGCCCCGCGCGTGGGCGACGCGCCCAGCGGATGGTCCTCCAGCCGCCGGAAGATCGGCAGCATGGTGTCCCACCCCCAGCCCGGGTTGCCGAGGCGCTCCAGGCCGTCCCAGTCGAGGCGGTCGCCCCGGCCGTAGACCATGCCGTTGACGGAGCTGGACCCGCCGACCAGCCGGCCGCGCTGCCACACCTCCCGCCGCCCCGGTGCCGCCTCGGCCGGGTAGTGCCAGGCGGTGCGCCGGTCGTCCATCAGCCGGCTGAACGCCTTGGGGATGCGCACGAACGGGCTGCGGTCCCACCCGCCGGCCTCGACCAGCAGCACCCGGGTCGCCGGGTCCGCGCTGAGCCGGTGGGCCAGCACGCATCCGGCCGCGCCCGCGCCCACCACGACGTAGTCGAACTCCTCCACGCGATCCCTCACTCACCACCGGTTACGAGAATCCCTCAGAAGGTAGTGGTCTGGTCACCGAGGGGGAAAGGGGGCAGTTGCGCCGAGCGGCCCCGGCGGTGGGCCGGCGCGTGCGAGGCTGGCCGGGGCGGGTCCGCGGGCGGGGCGTGGGCCGGCAGCGCGGGAGGGGACGCCGTGACCGGGATGCCGCAGGTCGACTTCGCGCTCGACACGTACGAGTGCATCGTGCTCTACCCGGGCCCGTCCGGGCGGGCCCTGCCCGCCGAGACGGTCCAGCGGTTGCAGGCCGAGCACACCGAGCACATGCGCGCGTTGCAGCGGCGGGGGATCGTCCTGGTCGCCGGGTCGATCGACGGACCCGGACGCGAGCCCGACCCGCCGATCGGCTTCGGCCTGGCCCGCACCGGCTCCGTGGACGACGTGCGCAGCGTCATGGAGGCCGACCCGGCGGTGCAGGCGGGGCTCTACGCCGTCGACGTGATGACGTTCCTCTGCCCGGCCGGCTCGGTGGAGTTCCCCCTCGCCCGGACGCAGAGCTGAGCTGCGCCCTGGGACCGGCGCTGTCGCGATCGTGACGGCGGTCACCTGCCGCGCGCTGCTAGCGTCGGCCACGGCGGCGGGGAGCGTGCCCATGGGAGGTGACACCGGGCGGTAGGATTCCCGGCGCGCGGTCGCCGATGCCCGCCGACACACGACGACTCCGGACGATGATTCCGGTGCGGTTCCGCTCGCCACCCGCGCGGGCGTGACGCGTCGTCGGAAACTGTTCCGCAGTCCGAAAGGGGTCGGCCCGCAGACCGACCCGGAGGAGAGACTAGCCTGATGGGCGTGACACGCCGCGCGAAGATCGTCTGCACCCTTGGTCCCGCCACCTCGTCACCGGAGCGCATCCGGGGGCTCGTCGAAGCGGGCATGAACGTGGCGAGACTCAACTTCAGCCACGGCAGCCACGCGGACCACGAGGCGGTCTACCGACTCGTCCGCGAGGCCGCCGACGCCGCCGGCCGGCCGGTGGCCGTGCTCGCCGACCTCCAGGGCCCGAAGATCCGGCTCGGCCGGTTCGCCGACGGCCCGCACGAGTGGCGCACCGGCGACTCGGTCGTGATCACCGGGGACGACATCCTCGGCACGAAGGAGCGGGTCTCCTGCACCTACCGCAAGCTGCCGCAGGAGGTGAAGGCCGGCGACCGGCTGCTCATCGACGACGGTCGGGTGGCCGTCGAGGTCAGCGAGGTCGTCGGCAACGACATCCGCTGCCTGGTCACCGAGGGTGGCCCGGTCTCCAACAACAAGGGCGTCTCGCTGCCGAACGTGGCGGTCAGCGTCCCGGCCCTGTCGGACAAGGACGCCGAGGACCTGCGCTTCGCCCTCGGCCTGGGCGTCGACATGATCGCGTTGTCCTTCGTCCGCTCGGCAGAGGACATCAAGCTCGTCCACAACATCATGGACGAGGAGGGCGTCCGCCGCCCGGTGCTGGCCAAGGTCGAGAAGCCGGAGGCGGTCGACCACCTGGAGGCGATCGTCCTGGCCTTCGACGGCGTCATGGTCGCCCGCGGCGACCTCGGCGTCGAGCTGCCGCTGGACCAGGTCCCCCTGGTGCAGAAGCGCGCCGTGCAGCTGTGCCGGGAGAACGCCAAGCCGGTCATCGTGGCCACCCAGATGCTCGACTCCATGATCGAGAATTCGCGGCCGACCCGCGCCGAGGCGTCCGACGTGGCCAACGCGGTGCTCGACGGCGCGGACGCGGTGATGCTCTCGGGCGAGACCAGCGTCGGCAAGTACCCGGTGCTCACGGTCAGCACCATGGCCAAGATCATCACGACGACCGAGGCCGGCTCGATCGGGGTGCCCCGGCTCCAGCACGACCCGCGCACCCACGGCGGGGCGCTCACCGTCGCGGCGTCCTCGATCGCCCGGGCCATCGGCGCGAAGGCCCTCGTCGCCTTCTCGCAGACCGGCGACACCGTCAAGCGGCTCAGCCGGCTGCACTGCGACCTCCCGCTGTGGGCGTTCACCCCGGTGCCCGAGGTGCGCAGCCAGCTCGCCCTCTGCTGGGGCGTCGAGACGTTCCTGATGCCGTTCGTCGAGCACACCGACGACATGTTCCGCCAGGTCGACCAGGCGCTGCTCGGCCTCGACCGGGCCAACCCCGGCGACTACGTGGTCATCGTCGCCGGCAGCCCGCCGGGCACCCCCGGCTCCACCAACACCCTGCGCGTGCACCAGCTCGGCTCGCTGGTCGACGCGGCCTCCGCGCGGGCGTTGCAGTGACCGACGGGGCGACCGTCGGCCAGGCGGCCGTCGACCAGCTGCTGGAGGTCCTCGACCTCGAACACACCGGCGCGATGGCCTTCCGGGGGATGAGCCCCCCGGTCGGCCCGCAACGGGTGTACGGGGGTCAGGTCGCCGGTCAGGCCCTGGTCGCCGCCGGCCGCACGGTCGCCCCCGAACGGTTCGTCCACTCCCTGCACGGCTACTTCGTCCGCCCCGGCGACCCGGCCGAGCCGATCGCATACCAGGTGGAGAACGTCCGCGACGGCCGGTCGTTCTCCGTGCGCCGGTCGGTGGCGCTCCAGCACGACAAGCCGATCTTCTTCATGTCGGCGTCGTTCCAGCGGCACGAGGAGGAGGGGCTCGACCACCACGCCCCCACCCCGCCCGACGTGCCGGCCCCCGACGACGTGCCCACCATGAGCGACCGCCTCGCCCGCTACCCCGAGCGGCTCGGCATCTGGGGGCAGATCCCCCGCCCCATCGACGTGCGCTATGTCGGCGAGCCCGGCTGGGTCCGCCCCGGCGACCGCCCCGCCGACCCCCACCAGCGGGTGTGGATGCGCATCGACGGCAAGCTCCCCGACGACCCGCTGCTGCACGCCTGCGCCCTGACGTACGCCTCCGACCTGACTCTGCTGGACTCGGTGCTGTCGGTGCACGGCGAGGTCTGGGGCCCCGGCGGCGTGGTCGGCGCGAGCCTCGACCACGCCCTGTGGTTCCACCGGCCGTTCCGGGCCGACGAGTGGTTCCTCTACGACTGCTGGAGCCCGTCGGCCTCCGGCGCCCGAGGGCTGGCCACCGGCCGGATGTTCACCACCGACGGCCGGCACATCGCCAGCGCCGTGCAGGAGGGCCTGCTGCGCCGCGTCGGCGGCTGAGCAGAGCCGGCGGCTGACCGGGGAGGCCCCCGGCCACCGGTCAGAAGCTGCTGACGAGCTTCACGAACGCCTCGTCGATCGTCGCCGGGTCGGTGGCGTCGAACGCCTTGCCGGCGCTGGCCCCGGCGATCCGGTCCAGCGCGGCCAGGTCGGACTCCCGGTCGAACGCCACGCAGAAGACCTTCACCGGCCGGTCCGGGTCCAGCTCGATGTCGGCGAGCAGCCGGTCGAGGTCGTTGTCCTTCGGATACTCGTTCTTGCCGTCGGTGAGCACCACCACCGCGTTGATCCGGTCGGGGTCGTAGTCGGCGAGCAGCCGGCGGTGCGCGGCGCGGACCGTCGCGTACAACGCGGTGTTGCCGCCCACCCGCAGCCCGGTGAGCCGGCGCGCGAACGCGGCCCGGTCGTACGGGCCCAGCCGGACCTCCTCGCTGTACGGCTTCCCCGGCCGCTGCGGCGTCTCCGACGAGAACGACCACAGCGCCACCCGGTCGGCGGAGTTGAGCAGGCCGACGCCCCGGTCGACGGCGGTGGTGGCCACCTGGAACCGGGTGCGGCTGCCCACCTTGGCGTTCATCGAGCCGGAGGTGTCCACGGCGAGCAGGATGTTCGCCTTCTTGCGCAGCGTGCCCCAGCCGCGCAGGATCGCGTCGACCACCTCGGGCGCCGGCGGGTCGAAGTAGGTCAGCTGCCCGTCCGCGCCGCCCCGGACGGCGGCGACCAGCGCGTCCGACGCCCGCCGCTCGTGGTCGCGGAAGCCGAGGTCGGCGAAGCTGCGCTGCTGCGGGCCGGCTTGGAGGAAGGCCAGGAAGTCCTGGGCCGCCGCCTGCTGCGCCGCATCGGCCGAGGGCAGCACGACGTACGGGTGGTCGAGGTTGAACGTGCCCTCGCTGGGGTGCACCGCCACCAGCGGCACCCGCGGCTTCTGCCCCGGGGTGGGGCTGAGCTGCCCCTCGTTGTACTGGTAGACCAGCTCCTCCTGGACCACGACCGCGCTCATGTCCCGGGCCCGCGCGTCGCCGGCCCCGCCCGCAGCCGCCCCGCCCAGGTCCGCCTCGGCGAGGTCGCGCAGCAGGTCCACCGAGTCGTCGCTGTAGTGCGAGACGTTCGCCTCGATCCGGCGCACGAACTGGGTCACCGCGGGCTTCGCCAGGTCGGCCTTCGTCAGGTCGCTGGACCGCCGCACCGCCGCGTAGTAGGTGGCGATGGTGGCCGCCAGCCCCGACGTGGACAGGTTCGGGTTGTCCTTGCCGAAGGTGAACCGGCCCCACTCGGGCCGCCCGAAGGCCGCCCAGCCGGCGTCGCCGGAGAGCCCGAGGACGTCCGCCCAGCCGAGCCTGCCGCGCTGGCGCACCAGCTCGCCCTTCTCCAGGGGCATCGCGATGACCAGCGGGCTGTTGGCGATCGACGGGTACCGGCCGGGGGTCTGCGCCGCCCGGCCCGCCTGCTCGTCGAGCAGCCGCAGCCGGCCCGTCCACAGCGACGACGTTGGCAGCCACACCTGCGGGGCCGGGACGCCCGGCTGCCGGCCGGACCAGTTCCCCGCCGCCAGGGCCTCCATCGCCTTGCCCGAGTTGAGCCCGTGCACGGTCACCTCGGCGCAGCGCCCGCCGAAGCGCCGGTCGGCGGCGTTGTACCGGGCGGCGAGCTGGGCGACCAGGTCGGCCTTCTCCGTCGAGGAGTTCACCTCCAGCGCCACGCACCCGGAGCGGTCCGGGCCGGGGGTGGGCCGCACGATCACGTACGCCGCGGCGATGACCGCGAGCCCGGCGACGACGGCCACGGTGTACGGCAGCCACGGCCGGGCGGAACGCTGGCCGGCGGTCATCGGCTCCTCCAGGGGTGCGGGTCGGGCGGGGACATCGGCGTCGCGCCGGTGCCCTCCCGGGGCGGGGCGGCCGGCGGCAGCGCCGTGGCGAGCAGCAGGCGCACGCCGTAGACCACGACGAACGTGACCGCCCCGACGCCGGCGGCGGTGCCCACGGCGGTGGACGCGACGTACCCCACGGCGGCGCCGACCGCGCCGAGGAAGATCGCCGTCGAGACGCCCCACGCGTCGGTGGCCTCCCGGCGCAGCCGCCGCGGCCAGCGCTCGGGCCGCGCCCCGTGCGCCACCGGCGGGTACGTCGCCGCGGGCCCACCCGGCGGCTGGACCGGCTGCCACGCCGTCGGGGGCGGTGGTTGCCAGGCCGTCGGGGGTGGTGGCTGCCAGTCCGTCGGGGTGTGCGCCGCCGGCTGGCGGGGGACCGGCTGGGTGGCCGCCGCGTCGGTGCCCTGTTGCAGGGCCGCCCGGATCGGCACCGGCGCGCCGCCGCGCGGGCCGTGCCCCAGCAGCCGCAGCAGGACCTGGTCGGCCGGCGGCCGGGCCCGGTGGTCCTTGTCCAGGCACCGTTCGACCAGCTCCGCCAGCGGGCCGGAGAAGCCGGTCAGGTCCGGCGGGTCGTGCAGCACCCGGTGCATCACCGCCGCGACCGCCCCGGTGCCGAACGGCGGGTGGCCCGTGGCGGCGTACGCGATGGTGGCCGCCCAGGCGAACACGTCGCTGGCGGGGCCCACCTCGTCGTCGCGGAACCGCTCCGGCGCCATGTACGCGGCGGTGCCCATGACCCCGCCGGTCACCGTGCCGGTGACGTCGAGTGCCCGCGCGATGCCGAAGTCGATCACCCGGGGGCCGTCCGCGCCGAGGACCACGTTGTCCGGCTTGAGGTCGCAGTGCACCACGCCGGCCTGGTGGATCGCGGTGAGCGCGGTGGCGGTGCCCACGGCCAGCCGGTGCAGCACGTTGTCGGCGACCGGGCCCCGCTCGTGGACGTACCGGTGCAGGGTCGGGCCCTCGATGTACTCGCTCACCACGTACGGCGGGTCGTCGTCGACGTCGGCGAAGAGGATCTGCGCGGTGCAGAACGGCGCGACCCGGCGGGCGGCGTCGATCTCCTTGGCGAACCGGGCCCTGGCGCGCGGGTCGGGTGGCGCGGAGAGGGCGAGCATCTTGACGGCGACCAGCCGGCCCTGCCGGTCGCGGCCCAGGTAGACCACTCCCTGGCCGCCCGAGCCGAGCCGGCCGAGCAGCTCGTAGGGGCCGGCCCGGTCCGGGTCCCGTGGGCCGAGCGGAGTCGTCTCCGGCATCGCTGTGGCTGCCCCCATCGCCCCTGGCGGTTCCGACCGCGTGGTGCCTGGGCGGTCGGCGTCGATCCGTCGACACCGGTATGGTGCCACGCCCGCGCCAGCGTCGAGCCCGGCCGGTCGGTGGGCGGCCCGGCCCGTGGGACGGCCCCGGCGGGCCCGGTTCCCCCGTTCGGCTGAGGGCCGGCAGCCCGGCCGGTCGGGCGGGCGACTAACCTGACCGGCATGCGTCTCTCCGCCCGGGTCGACTACGCCCTCCGCGCGGCTGCCGAGCTGGCGGCGGTCGCCGACGGTGCGGGAGCCGCGCGGTCCCGCCCGGTGACCGCCGAGCAGATCGCCAAGTCCCAGGAGATCCCGCCCAAGTTCCTGGAGAGCATCCTGTTGCAGCTGCGCCGGGGCGGCATCGTGCACGCCCAGCGTGGCCCCGAGGGCGGCTACTGGCTGGCCCGGCCCGCCGCCGAGATCTCGCTCGCCGAGGTGATCCGGGTGATCGACGGGCCGCTGGCGCACGTGCGCGGGCAGCGCCCGGAGCAGCTCGGCTACCGGGGGGCCGCCCGCGCGTTGCAGGACGTGTGGATCGCCCTGCGGGCCAGCGAGCGGGAGATCCTCGAACTGGTCACCGTCGCCGACGTGGCCAACGGCACCCTGCCCGAGCGGGTCAGCGAACTGGCCGCCGACCCGGGCGCCTGGAGCTGACCGCAACCCCACCCGCCGCAAGCGTCCCGACATTTAACCGATAGGGACTTGACCCGAGGCCGTCTCGTGCCGCATTGTCGACCAAGTCGATAGGAGATGCCGAAAAGTCAGGGGGCGCTCGTGCGCAAGCTGTTGGTCCTCGCCCTGGTCGGGCTCGTCGCGCAACTGGTCGACGGCTCGCTCGGCATGGCCTACGGGCTGACCTCGTCGACCCTGCTGCTGGTGGCCGGGGTCGCCCCGGCCGCCGCGTCGGCGTCGGTGCACCTCGCCGAGATCGGCACCACGCTCGCCGCCGGGGTGGCCCACTGGCGGTTCGGCAACGTCGACTGGCGGGTGGTCGCCCGCATCGCGCTGCCCGGCGCGGTGGGCGCGTTCGCCGGCGCCACCTTCCTCAGCTCGATCTCCACCGAGGCCGCGGCGCCCTGGATGGCCGCGATCCTGTTCACCCTCGGCGCGTACCTGCTGGTGCGCTTCTCCCGGCCGCTGCGCGCCAGCCGCGCCGCCGGGCCGCTGCGCGCCCGCTTCCTCGGCCCGCTCGGCCTGGTCGCCGGCTTCGTCGACGCCACCGGCGGCGGCGGGTGGGGCCCGGTCGCCACCCCGGCGCTGCTGGTCTCCGGCCGGATGGAACCCCGCAAGGTCATCGGCTCGGTCGACACCTCCGAGTTCGTCGTCGCGGGCGCGGCCAGCGCCGGCTTCCTGATCGGCCTCGGCACCGAGGGCTTCCTGCTGCCGACCGTCGCCGCGCTGCTCATCGGCGGCCTCATCGCCGCACCGATCGCCGCCTGGCTGGTCCGCATCGTCCCCGCCCAGCTGCTCGGCGCCGTCATCGGCGGCGTCATCGTGCTCACCAACGCCCGCACCCTGGTGCGCGCCGGCGGGCTGCCCGGCGGCGCCCAGTGGACGGTCTACGCGTTGCTGGCCGCCGGCTGGGTCGCCGCCGTCGTGCTGGCCGTCCGCGCGCTGCGCCGCACCCGCCGCGCCCGCGCCACGGTCGAGGCGGCCCTCGCCGACCAGCCCGCCACGGCCCAGGTCGCCGGCTGACCGTACGCCGTGCCGGCGCGCGGCCGGTTGATCGACGCGATGTCGGCGACATGGCGGTGTCCGGCCCATCGGATGCCCCCATGTCGCCGACATCGCCGCGCCTGGCGTGAGCCGCGCCTGGCGTGAGCCGGGCGGGCGTGGGCCGGGGCAGGGGGGTCAGCGGCCGGCGGCCTCGCTGAGCAGCTCCCAGGCGTCGTCCACGTGGGCCTGCGTGGTCAGCGGCGAGCCGATCGCCAGGCGCAGGGTGAACCGGCCGGCGACCCGGGTGTGGGTGAGGAACACCCGGCCGGTGGCGTTGACCCGCTCCAGCAGCCCGGCGCTCGCCTCGTCGCCGGCGGCGAGGCGGAAACAGACCAGCGAGAACGGGTGCGGCGCGGCGAGGACGAACCGGTCGTCGGCGCGGACCCGGGCGGCGAACCGGTCGGCGAGCGCCACGTGCGAGCGGACGTGCGCCCGTAGCCCCTCCACCCCGTACCAGCGCAGCACGAACCACAGCTTCAGGGCGCGGAACCGGCGGCCCAGCGGCACCTGCCAGTCCCGGTAGTCGACGACCGCCCCGGAGTCACTCGCCGCGTTGCGCAGGAACTCCGGCAGCACCGTCAACGCCTCCACCAGCTCCGCCGAGTCGGCCACCCAGAACGCGTCGCAGTCGAAGCCGGTGAGCAGCCACTTGTGTGGGTCGAAGCAGTACGAGTCGGCGTACTCCAGGCCGGCGTGCGACCAGCGCAGCTCCGGGCAGACCGCCGCCGCGCCCGCGTACGCGGCGTCGACGTGCAGCCAGACGCCGTACTCCGCGCAGACCGCGCCGATCTGCGGCACGGGGTCGACGGCGGTGGTGGAGGTGGTGCCGATCGTGGCCACCACGATCGCCGGCACGTCGCCGGCCGCGAGGTCGGCCCGGATCGCCGCCCGCAGCGCGTCGGGGTCCATGGCGAGGGTCTGCGGGTCGGCGGCGACCACCCGCACCCCGTCGCCGCCCAGCCCGGCGATGCGGGCCGCCTTCTCGATCGACGAGTGCCCCTCGGTGGACGTGTACGCCCGGTAGCGGCGGTCGACGCCCACCTGTCGCCAGCGGCCCCCGCTGGCCCGGTGCAGCGCGGCGAGGGTGGCCACCAGCGTCGCCGACGACGCCGAGTCCTGGATCACCCCGCCGCCGGGACCGGTGGAGCGGAACCGCTCGGGCAGGCCGAGCAGCCCCGCCAGCCAGTCCAGCATCACCGTCTCCAGCTCGGTGCAGGCCGGCGCGGAGGCCCAGAGCATGCCCTGCACCCCGAGCCCCGAGCTGACCAGGTCGCCCAGGACGCTGGGGCCGGAGGTGTTGGCGGGGAAGTAGCCGAAGAAGCCCGGGTGCTGCCAGTGGGTCAACCGGGGCGTGACCAGCGCGTCCAGGTCGGCCAGCAGCGCGGCGACCGGCTCCCCGTGCGCGGTCGGCCCGGCCGGCAGCGCGGCGGCCAGCGCGCCGGGCGGGTCCTGCGAGGTCACCGGGCGCTGCCCGAGGGTGGCCCAGTAGTCCGCGATCCAGTCGACCACCGCGTGCCCGGCGCGGCGGAACTCCTCGGGGTCCATGTGCTCAGCCATCCGACGAGTCGACCAACTCAGCCGGGTGGGCGCAAGGGACCGGGACGTTGTTGCGGCGGGGAAAGCGGTGTCCTAGCATCCCAGGGGCGCGGAGCCGAACTATGGACGTCGATGCGATGTCCGATCACCGCCGCCAGCGCGGCGGACGCAACCCGGCGGCCAAGGGCAGGCCACCGGGGCCGACGCGTCGCCGCGCCCGCCCGACCTCCCCCGGAGGCATCCCCGTGCACCTGACCGCATCCCGCCGCACCCTCCTGGCCGCCGCCGTCGCGGCCACCACCCTCGCCGCCGGCGCCCTCGGCACCGTGGCCGCCTCGGCGGCCGCCGCCGGCTGCCGCGTCGACTACAAGATCAGCAGCCAGTGGGGCGGCGGCTTCGGCGCCGACGTCACCGTCACCAACCTCGGCGACCCGATCAACGGCTGGGCCCTCACCTGGTCCTACACCGCCGGCCAGCAGGTCACCCAGGCGTGGAACGCCACCGTCACCCAGTCCGGCGCCCAGGTCACCGCCCGCGACGCCGGCTACAACGCCGCGCTCGGCACCAACGGCACCGCGAACTTCGGCTTCAACGCCTCCTGGAACGACAGCAGCAACCCCGTACCGGCGAGCTTCGCCCTCAACGGCACGACCTGCACCGGCGGCACCACCCCCACCACCGCGCCCCCGACGAGCGCCCCGCCGACGACCCCGCCCCCGACGACGCCGCCACCCACCACCCCGCCGCCGACCACCCCGCCGCCCACGGACCCGCCCGCCGGGGCCAAGCAGCTGGAGAACCTCGACCGGGGGCTGATCAGCGTCCGCTCCGGCAGCGGCAACCTCGTCTCCTGGCGGCTGCTGGGCACCGAGACCTCCGGGGTGTCGTTCAACCTCTACCGCGGCTCCACCAAGGTCAACGCCAGCCCGATCACCGGCGCCACCAACTACCTCGACGCCGGGGCGGCGGCCGGCTCCGCGTACACCGTGCGGGCCGTCGTCGGCGGCACCGAGCAGGCGGCGTCCGCGCCGGCGCTCCAGTTCGCCAACGGCTACCTCGACGTGCCGTTGCAGGTCCCGCCGGGCGGCACCACCCCCACCGGGGAGGCGTACACCTACTCGGCCAACGACGCCAGCGTCGGCGACCTCGACGGCGACGGCGACTACGAGATCGTCCTCAAGTGGGACCCGTCCAACAGCAAGGACAACTCGCAGTCCGGCTACACCGGCAACGTCTACGTCGACGCGTACACCCTCACCGGCACCCGGCTGTGGCGCGTCGACCTCGGCCGCAACATCCGCGCCGGCGCCCACTACACCCAGTTCCAGGTGTACGACTACGACGGCGACGGCGACGCCGAGGTGGCCATGAAGACCGCCGACGGCACCCGCTCCGGCACCGGCCAGGTCATCGGCTCGTCGTCGGCCGACTACCGCAACTCCAGCGGCTACGTCCTGTCCGGCCCCGAGTTCCTCACCATGTTCGACGGCCGCACCGGCGCCGCGGTGTCCACCGTCAACTACGACCCGCCGCGCGGCACCGTCTCCTCCTGGGGCGACAGTTACGGCAACCGCGTCGACCGGTTCCTCGCCGCGACCGCGTACCTCGACGGCCAGCGCCCCTCGCTGATCATGGCCCGGGGCTACTACACCCGCGCCGTCATCGCCGCCTGGGACTTCCGCAACGGCGCCCTCACCAAGCGGTGGACGTTCGACTCCAACGCCTCCGGCAACTCCGCCGCCGCCGGGCAGGGCAACCACAACCTGTCCGTCGCCGACGTCGACGCCGACGGCCGGCAGGAGATCGTCTACGGGGCCGCCACCATCGACGACAACGGCCGCCTGCTGCACTCCACCAACAACGGCCACGGCGACGCCCTGCACGTCGGCGACCTCGACCCGAGCCGCTCCGGCCTGGAGGTCTTCAAGGTCGACGAGGACGGCAGCAAGCCCAGCTCCTACTTCGCCGACGCCCGCACCGGCCAGGTCATCTGGTCCACCCCCGCCTCCGGCGACAACGGCCGCGGCGTCTCCGGCGACATCTGGGCCGGCAGCCCCGGCGCCGAATCCTGGTCGTCGGCGGTGAGCTACCTGGCCAACACCAGGGGCCAGAACGTCGGCCGCAAGCCGTCCTCGGCGAACTTCCTCGCCTGGTGGGACGCCGACCCGGTGCGCGAGCTCCTCGACGGCACGAAGATCGACAAGTACGGCACCTCCGGCGACACCCGGCTGCTCACCGGCAGCGACGTCGCCTCCAACAACGGCACCAAGTCCACCCCGGCGCTCTCCGGCGACATCCTCGGCGACTGGCGGGAAGAGGTGATCTGGCGCACCGGCGACAGCCGCGCCCTGCGCATCTACAGCACCCCGACCCAGACCAGCACCCGGATCTACACCCTCATGCACGACCCGCAGTACCGCGCCGCGATCGCCTGGCAGAACACGGCCTACAACCAGCCGCCGCACCCGGGCTTCTTCATCGGAGACGGCATGGGGACCCCGCCCACGCCCAACATCTACCTGCGCTGACCGCGCCTAGGTAAGGTGGCAGGCACCGGGCCGCAGCCGCGGAATCCGCACAGCTCCGGCCCGGTGCACCACACCGCAGCACCCCCGACCCGTCCCGACCGGGGAGTGCCGTACCACCACCGGAACCAAAGTTACGCGGCGACCGCAACGCACCGGTGACGCCGGTATGAAGATCGTGTTTCGGGCGTTTCCAACCGGGTTCACCCCCGCCGGTCCACCGGGTTCACCCCTGCCGGCGCAACCCGCCCGCCACCTTCTCGGCGACCAGTTCGAACGAGCGCACCCGGTCCGCGCCGTCGTACACCATCGACGTCAGCATCAACTCGTCCGCGCCGGTCCGCGCCAGCAACTCCGTCAACTGCCGGCCCACCGTCTCCGGCGAGCCCATCGCCTGCCCCTCCCGCCGCTGCACGACGAACTCCCGCTCCGCCGCCGTGTACGGGTACGCCGCCGCCTCCTCCGGCGACGCCAGCGGCTGCGGCCGCCCCGAGCGCAGCTTCAGGAACGCCAGCGCCGACGGCCCCGCCAGCCACTGCGCCCGCTCGTCGGTCTCCGCGCAGATCGCGTTCACCGCCACCATCGCGTACGGCTCCGACAGCCACCGCGACGGCCGGAAATGCTGCCGGTACAACGCCAACGCCGGCAGCGTGTGCTGCGCGCTGAAGTGGTGCGCGAACGAGAACGGCAACCCCAGCAGCCCCGCGAGCTGCGCGCTGAACCCGCTGGAACCCAGCAGCCACACCTGCGGCTGCTCGCCCCGCCCCGGCGTCGCCACGATCGGCCCCGCGTGCTCGCCGGTGAAGTAGCCCATCAGGTCCGCCAGCTCCCGGGGGAACCCCTCGGCCGACAGCCCCTCCATCGTCCGGCGCAACGCCAGCGCCGTCACCTGGTCGGTCCCCGGCGCCCGGCCGATGCCCAGGTCGATCCGCCCCGGGTGCAGCGCCTCCAGCGTGCCGAACTGCTCGGCCACCACCAGCGGCGCGTGGTTGGGCAGCATCACCCCGCCCGAGCCCAGCCGGATCGTGCTCGTGTGCGCGGCCAGGTGCGCGATCAGCACCGCCGGCGCGGAACTCGCGATCGCCGGCATGTTGTGGTGCTCGGCCACCCAGAACCGCCGGTAGCCCAGCTCCTCGGCCCGCCGGGCCAGGTCGGTGGTGTGCCGCAGGGCCTCGCCGGCCGTGGAGCCGGCCGCGACCGGGGCAACGTCAAGGACTGACAGGGGTACGTCGATCACGCGAGGAACCAACCCCGGCGTCACCCGGTTTGTTCCCGCCACCCCCGTCGCCCGGTAGGTCCCCGCCCGCCCCGGCGCCCGGAACCCGCCCACCCGCCCCGGCCCGCAGCAGCCCGAGCACGAGCAGGCCCGCGCCGATCCCCACCCCGGCCGCCACCGCGAAGCTCGCCCGCACCCCGCCCACCGCCGCCGCCCGCGTCGCCCCCGCCAGCAGCTCCCGCCCCTCCGGCGGCACCGCCCCCAGCAGGCCCGACACGCGCCCGCCGGCGACGGCGTGCGCGACTCCCGCCGCGTCGGCGACCCCCCGCGCCTGCAGGACGCCCCGCGCCCCCGCCGCGAAGACGCTGCCCAGCGCGGCGATGCCGAAGGCGAACCCGAGCTGCCGGCAGGTGTTCACCGCGCCGGCCGCCATCCCGCCCCGCGCCGCCGGCACCAGCGACATCGCCACCGCGCCCAGCGCCGGCGTCGCCAGCCCCACCCCCACGCCGATCACCGCCCCGCCCGGCACCAGCGCCGGCCAGCCCGCAGCCCCGCGCACCAGCACCGCCGTCACCGCGCTGCCCACCCCCACGCACAACAGCCCGCCACCGATCACCAGGCCCGGACGCCGGCCGTGCAGCGCCCGCCCCGACACCGCCGACACCACGAACGCCACCACCGACATCGGCAGCCCGGTCAGGCCCGCGCCGACCGGCCCCAGCCCCAGCACCGACTGCAACCAGATCATCGAGTACGCCAACGGCGCGAACGCCGCGAACGTCAACAGCAGCCCCGCCAGCAGCACCGCCACGAACGCCCGGTCCCGCAGCAACGCCAGGTCGAACATCGGCTGCCGGACCCGCCACTCCACCACGGCAAACCCCGCCAGCAGCACCGCCGCCGCGCCCGCCGCCGCCCACACCACGGCATCCGACCAGCCCGCCTCGGCCGCGCGGATCAGCGCGTACGTCGCGCAGCCCGCCGCCACGGCGAACACCACCACCCCGCCGACGTCCACCCGCCCACCCACCGCCGGACGGCCCGCCGGGAGCGTCCGCGCCCCCAGCCCGAGCGCCACCGCGCTGACCGGCAGGTTCACGAAGAAGATCCAGTGCCACGACACGCCCTCGGTGAGCAGCCCGCCCAGCACCGGCCCCACCGCCGCCGACGCCCCCGACACCGCCCCCCACACCCCGTACGCGGCACCCCGGTCCCGGCCCGCGTACGCCCCGTCCAACAGCGCGAACGTCGTGGCGAACATGGCCGCCGCGCCGAGGCCCTGCGCCGCCCGCGCCGCGACCAGCCCCTGCGCGCCGGGCGCGAGCCCGCACGCCAGCGACGACAGCGCGAAGACCACCACCCCCGCCAGGTACGTCACCCGGTGCCCCACCCGGTCGGCCACCGCCCCCGCCCCGAGCACCAGCGCGGCGAGGGCCAGCGCGTACGCGTCGACCACCCACTGCACCGCACCGAACGACGCGTCCAGGTCCCGCACCATGTCCGGCAGCGCGACCGTCACCACCGTCACGTCGACCAGCAGCATGAACGTGCCCAGGCAGACCGCCGTCAGGGGAAACCATCTGCGCATGCCGACACCCGCGTCTCTCCCGGCCCCGCGCGACCGCCGGTGGGCCGGTGCGCCTCACCCCGTACAACGCGGCTGGCCCGGTGGCGTCACCGGCCCGCCGGCCTGTTGCCGCATCGACGTGCCCGACTGTTGCCGCGCCGGTTCGCCGGCCCGCCCCGGCCGGTCCCGTCCTCAGCCCGTGCCGCGCACCTGCTCGAAGATCAGGCTCGTCTGGGTGTGCTGCACCGCCGGATCCACCGCCAGATGATCGAGCACGAAGTCCCGCAACGCGTCCCCGGACGCGGCCCGCACGTGCAGCACGTAGTCCTCCGCGCCCGCCACGTGGAACACTGACACCACCCCCGGCAGCCGCACCGAGCGGGCCCGGAACGCGTCCACCGCCGCCCGCTCGTGCGCCGTCAACCGCACCGACACCAGCGCCTGCAACGGCAGGCCCACCGCCGCCGGATCCACCTCCGCGTGGAACCCCCGGATCGCCCCGCACTCCCGCAACGCCCTCGTGCGCGTCAGGCAGGTCGACGCCGCCACCCCCACCCGCTCGGCGAGGGCGTTGTTCGGCAGCCGGCCGTCCGCCGCCAGCTCGGTCAGGATCGCGCGGTCGACGTCGTCCAGGGCGGCGAAGGGCCGCACATCATTCGGTGCAAGGGGCATCCACCCATCCTGCTCCGAATCTCCGCGTAACTGAAGCCTCACTCGCAGAATCTTCTGCGGTTCTCTTGCCCGACATCACTGCGATGTTCGACGCTTCCCGCCATGAGCAGCACCGTGGACACCAGATCCGTCGACACCGCCGCCGTGCACGCCGGCCGCGCCGACCTCACCGCCCTCGGCGTCCACGCCCCACCCATCGACCTGTCCACCACCAACCCCCTGCCGTCGGTCACCGACGGCGGCGAAGCCTACGAAACCCTCGCCACCGGCGGCACCCTCCCGCCCGGCGGCAGCGCCGTCTACCAGCGGCTCTGGAACCCCACCGTCGCCCGCTTCGAAACCGCCCTCGCCGAACTCGAAGACACCCCCGCCGCCGTCGCCTTCGCCAGCGGCATGGCCGCCCTCACCGCCACCCTGCTCGCCGCCACCGGCGACGGCAACCGCCACGTCGTCGCGGTCCGCCCCCTCTACGGCGGCACCGACCACGTCCTCGCCACCGGCCTGCTCGGCACCGACGTCACCTGGGCCCGCCCCGACCAGGTCGCCGCCGCGATCCGCCCCGACACCGCCCTCGTCGTCGTCGAGACCCCCGCCAACCCCACCCTCGACCTCGTCGACATCGCCGCCCTCGCCGCCGCAGCCGGCGGCACCCCGCTGCTCGTCGACAACACCGTCGCCACCCCCGTGCTCCAGCGACCCGCCCGGCACGGCGCCGCCCTCGTCCTGCACAGCGCCACCAAGAGCATCGGCGGCCACGGCGACGTCCTCGCCGGCGTCGTCGCCTGCGACGAGGACTGGGCCGTCCGGCTGCGCCAGGTCCGCGCCCTCACCGGCGCGATCCTGCACCCCCTCGGCGCGTACCTGCTGCACCGCGGCCTGCAGACCCTGCCCCTGCGCGTCCGCGCCCAGTCCGCCGGGGCCGAGAAACTCGCCGCCTGGCTCGCCCGCCACCCCGCCGTCGACCGCGTGCACCACCCCGGCCTCGACGACCCCGCCGGGCTCGTCGGCCGGCAGATGACCGGCACCGGCAGCCTGCTCGCCTTCGAGGTACGCGGCGGCGCGCCCGCCGCCGCCACCGTCGCCGCCGCCTGCCGGCTGATCACCCACGCCGTCTCCCTCGGCGGCGTCGACACCCTCGTTCAGCACCCCGCCTCGCTCACCCACCGGCCCGTCACCGGCGACGCCCGACCCGCCGGCGGGCTGCTGCGCCTCTCCGTCGGCCTAGAGGACCCGGAGGACCTGCGGGCAGACCTGGAACAGGCGCTCGCCGCGCTCGGCTGACCGTCGCCCGCCGCCCTCGCCCGCACGCCCGCCCCGGCCGCCCGTCCCCGCACGCCCGCCCCGGCCGCCCGTCCCCGCACGCCCGCCCCGGCCGGCCGTGGACCGGCCCCGTCGTCCCGCCCCGGCGGCCCGACCGTCGTCCCGCCCCGTCAGGACTTCGGGCCGACGTGCCGGTCCAGCACCGCGACCGCGTCGCGGCGGGCCACCGACAGCGAGTTGGGGCGGTTCATCCGCCAGGCGACGCCGAGCAGGCCCAGCGCCCACTGGCAGAGCCCCATGATGTCGGCCGACTCGTTGCTGAACAGGTAGCGCGGGTAGACGTAGCCCCTGCCGCGCACGGTCACCCGGTTGGCCACCCGGCAGCCGTCGGAGTGGAACAGGCCGCGCGCGAAGTCGCCGGGGCGGGCGGCGACGATCTCGCGTTGCCAGCCGGCCAGGACGATCGGCCGCTCGTGTTTCTTGCCCGGCCCGTGCTGCGGTAGCAGACAGGGCCAGTGCAGGCCGTAGCTCTGGACCGCGACGCAGCCCTGCTTCCGGACCCGCTGCACGCTGTTGGCAAGGACCGCCCTCATGGCGGTCTCGCAGGCGTCGATCAGCCCGGGCCAGGATGTCGTGCAGTAGACGCGCAGCACCGGGATCCGTGCGGTGGTGACGAGGTGGCCGTCGCCGAGATAGAGGCCGAGGAGGTAGGCGTAGGCACCCGGATCTGTCGGATTGTCGACGCCGGGGCGGCAGCGGAAACATCGCAGTGCACTGGCCTGCTGCCTGCTCTCGGGTCGGTCCCTGCACCAGTGGCGGACCGTCGTGTACGGCAGCCCGACACTGCGGGCGGCCTCGGCGATGCTCCAGCCGGACAGGTGGAGCGCGCGAACGCGGGCGCGGATCTCAGGCGGATACACCCGCCCATCTTCGAACGCCTGTACGACAGATTCTGTGCCCTCGGTGGGATTCGAACCCACACTGTATGCAGTTTGAGTGCATTGCCTGCTGCCGGTTGGGCTACGAGGGCCTTCCATGATTCGGCCCTGACAGACTACCCACTACGCTAGGGACGGCGACACCCGGCACGGCGGGTGTCGGGCGCAGACTGGTGGGAGTGGCTCGTGGCCGAGACGCAGACGGATGCCGAGCGCAGGCGGGTGTTGATCGCCGAGGACGAGGCGCTCATCCGGCTCGACCTGGCCGAGATGCTCGTCGAGGAGGGCTACGAGGTCGTCGGGGAGGCCGGCGACGGCGAGACGGCCGTCCGGCTCGCCGAGGAGCTGAAGCCCGATCTGGTGATCCTCGACATCAAGATGCCGATCATGGACGGGCTGGCCGCCGCCGAGCGGATCGCCGGCGCCCGGATCGCCCCGGTGATCATCCTGACCGCGTTCAGCCAGCGGGACCTCGTGGAGCGGGCGCGGGCGGCCGGCGCGATGGCGTACCTCGTGAAGCCCTTCCAGAAGAGCGACCTGGTGCCGGCCGTGGAGATCGCCCTGTCGCGCTACTCGGAGATCGCCGCGCTGGAGGCCGAGGTTGCGGGCCTGACCGACCGACTGGAGATCCGCAAGACGGTGGAGCGCGCCAAGGGTGCGCTGATGACGACGTACGGCATGACGGAGCCGCAGGCGTTCAAGTGGATCCAGCGCACGGCGATGGACCACCGGATGACCATGAAGGAGGTCGCCGAGCGGATCCTCGCCGAGACGGCCGGCGGCGAGGTGGCACAGCCGGCCTCCTGAGGCCCCTGATTCTTGGACGGTTGCCGCTCGCCGAGAGCGGCAACCGTCCAAGATCGCGGCCCGCGCGGGCGTTCCCCTGCGGCGCGGGGTCCCCGGCGCTCCGGTTGATCGATACGATCGGATGCATGCCTCGTCACCGCCCGCGTCGGGCGTCGGGACCGTTGCGGGCGCTGCGCGGTGTGCTCGGCGTGGTCGCCGGCCTCGCGGTGCTGCTGGCGGGCTGCCGGTCGTCCGAGCGTGCCGCGCCCGAGCCGGGGGGTGCCACGCCGGCCCCGGGGAGTGCCGCGCCCGACCCGAGTTCCCTGCGCCCCGACTGGCGGGCGCTGACCCTGCCGACGCCGCTGGGGGCCCCGGGCCGGCTGCTGTTGCGGGACGCGGCGGCGTGCGGCGGGCGCTGGTTCGTGGTGGGGGCGGTCGCCGACGCGGCGGGCGTGACCCGGCCGGCGGCGTGGTCCAGCCCGGCGCCGGCGTCGTCCCCGGCGGCACCGCCCTCGGCTGCGTCGACCGCGCCGGGCGGCGCCGGGTTCGCGTGGTCGCCGCTGCGGCTGACGCCGCGCACGGCGTACGGCGCGGAGAACGTGCTCACGGCGGTCGGCTGCCGCGACGGCCGGCTCGCGGCGGTGGGTGCGAAGAGCGGCGGGGTGCACGGCAATCCCCGGATCAGCACGTGGCGGCAGCTCACCGACGGCTCTGTGGTGGAGGTGCCGGCCGAGTTCGAGGTGTTCGGCGGACCCGACGCGGTGAACGTGGGGCGGATCGCGGGCGGCCCGGCGGGGTGGGTGATCGCCGGCAACCGGGGCACCGGCGCGGCGGCCTGGTCGTCGGCCGACGCGGGGGAGTTCCGCCTGGTCAGCGGCGTGCCCGAGTTGGCGTCGGACGCGGCGGGGCGCACGTGGGCGGCGGACGTGACGGCGACGGCGTCGGGGTGGGTGCTGGTGGGGTCGGTGCGTGCCCCGGGGCGGCCGGGCGGTGACCCGGCGGTGTGGACCTCGCCGGACGGTCTCGGCTGGCGGCGGCAGGTCTTCCCGGCCGGGGACGCGCCGGGCGATCTCCAGCGGGTGGTCCGGGCGGGGGAGCGGCTGGTCGCGGTGGGCCGACGCGGCGATGCCCTGGCGGCGTGGGTGCGGGACGCGGCGGCCGTCGGCGACCCGTCCGGTGCGGCGGCCGGCGGTGGGCAGCCGGTCGGGCCGAGCGGCGCGGGAAGCGCCACGGCGGGCCCGGGTGCGGCGGGGCCGAACGCGGCGGGGTGGCGACCGGGCGGGGCGTTGGGGCCGGCGGCGGCGGGCGGGTCGGTGCAGGTGGCGGGCCTGGCGGCGGTCGACGGCGGGGTGCTGGCGGTGGCGGTGGCCGCCGCGGGCTCCTCGGCGTGGTTCTCCGCGGACGGTGGCGGTTGGGCGCCGGTGCGGCTGCCGGTGGCGCTGGCGGCGGCGCCGGACCGGTCGGTCGCGGTGGCCGGGGCGGGTGGGGAGGTGTTGCTGCTGGTGGACGGCGGTGCCGAGGGGGCCCGGTTGTGGTCGGCGCGGCTGCCGGGCGGGCCCGGCTGAGCGTGCCACCGGTGTGTTACCGCCCGGTG
Organism: Micromonospora haikouensis; assembly: GCF_000876225.1. Taxonomy (NCBI): domain Bacteria; kingdom Bacillati; phylum Actinomycetota; class Actinomycetes; order Micromonosporales; family Micromonosporaceae; genus Micromonospora; species Micromonospora haikouensis. The sequence continues at coordinate 614,035 of NZ_JXSX01000003.1, forward strand.
TCGGATGTCCGATTTCGCCCCTGCCCCGCGGTGTGTGTTACAGCACTCCGGCGGATCTGGCCACTCAACGTAACGGTTAGGTCAACCCCGCTTTCTAGGTCTTACGGCGTGCCCTGCCTGTGGGATAACGTCCCGGCCCAGACCGGGTACGCGGTCGGTTCGTCCACCCCCCGCAAGGTCCAATTTCCAAGTCGCGGCGGGTGGTTCGGGCCTTCGGACTGAGGAGGGTACGAGCCGTGAGGCAGAAGCTCGCACGGGTGCTGGGTGGCGTGGCCATCAGCGCGCTCGTTATCAGTGGCGCGGCCGCGTGTAAGGCCGACAGTGGCACGGAGGGTGGCAGCGGCGACAAGGCGGCCTGCGACCTCAAGATCGGCTTCTTCGGCCCGCTGACCGGCGACGCCGCGGGTCTCGGTATCCACATGCGCAATGGCACGAAGCTGGCGATCGACCAGTACAACAAGGACAACGCGGACTGCAAGGTCAACCTCGCGGAGTACGACTCGCAGGGCGACCCGGCCAAGGCCCCGGCGCTGGCCCAGCAGGCGGTGGGCGACACCAAGGTCGTCGGCATCGTCGGCCCGGCGTTCTCCGGCGAGTCCGAGGTGGCCGACCCGATCTTCGACGAGGCCGGTCTGCCGATCATCACCCCGTCGGCGACCCGCCCGAGCCTGAGCACCAAGAACTGGAAGATCTTCCACCGGGGCGTCGGCAACGACACCTCGCAGGGCCCGGCCGCCGGCCGCTACATCAAGAACGTGCTGAAGGCCGAGAAGGTCTACGTCGTCGACGACCAGTCGGCGTACGGCGCGGGCCTGGTGGACGAGGTCAAGAAGGTCCTCGGCACGGTCGCGGGCGAGGACAAGGTCCAGGTCAAGCAGACCAACTTCTCCGCGGTCGTCACCAAGATCGTCGGCAGCGGCGCGACGGTGCTGTTCTTCGGTGGCTACTACACCGAGGCGGGTCTGCTGCTCAAGCAGCTCAAGGGCGCCGGCTGGAAGGGCACGATGGTCGCCGGCGACGGCGTCAACGACGCCAACTTCATCAAGGTCGCCGGCCAGCAGGTCGCCGAGGGCACCGTCCTGACCTGCCCCTGCGCCCCGGCCACCGCGGCCAAGGGCAGCTTCGTGGCCGACTACAAGGCGGCCTTCGAGAACGCCGAGCCGGGCACCTACGCCGACGTGTCGTACGACATCACGAAGATCTTCCTTGAGGGCATCAAGGCCGGTAAGTCCACCCGCGCCGACCTGCTCGCCTTCGTGAAGTCCTACAACAAGGCGGGCACCGCCACCGGTGTGACGTACAAGTTCGAGTCCAACGGCGAGTTGGACCCGGCCCAGGTGCTGGTCTGGGCGTTCAAGGTCAACGCGGGCCAGGTCGTCCCGGACATCGAGATCCCGAAGGCCTGACCGGTTCGCCGGTCCCGCCAGGGACACAGACGATGCGGCCGGGAGTGGTTCCTCCCGGCCGCATCGTTTGACCGCACAGTTGGAGCCCCCACTTGAACTTCGATGAACTGTTCGGGAACTTCCCGGCCCTGACCATCACCGGGCTGGAACAGGGCGCGATCTACGCGCTCGTCGCCCTCGGGTACACCCTCGTCTACGGCGTTCTCCGCCTGATCAACTTTGCCCACTCCGAGGTCTTCATGGTCGGTACGTTCACCGCCCTGTGGACCTGGGAGGCTCTCGGCTACGACCAGAACTCCCCCTCGCCCGCCCTCGGCCCGCTGATTCTCGCGCTGGTGGCCGGCCTGGTCGTGGCTGCGGTCGCCTCGGCGGCGACCGCGGTGACCGTGGAACTGGTCGCCTACCGGCCGCTGCGCCGGCGCAACGCGCCGCCGCTGGCCTTCCTCATCACCGCGATCGGCGCCTCGTTCGTGCTCGCCGAGTCCTTCGGCATCGGCACCTCCCGGGCGCCGTTCGGCATGCCCGTGCTGATCCCCTCGGAGACGGCCTTCACCGTGTTCGGCGCGGCCGTCACCAACATCCAGCTGCTCATCCTCGGCGTCACGCTGGTGATGATGGTCGGCCTGGACCAGTTCGTGAACCGCAGCCGGCTGGGCCGCGGCATCCGGGCCGTGGCCCAGGACGCGGACACGGCCGCCCTGATGGGCGTGAACAAGAACCGGGTGATCCTGCTGGTCTTCGTGCTCGGCGGCCTGATGGCCGGCGTCGCGGCGCTGCTGTGGAACGTCCGCTACGGCTACACGAAGTTCAACGTGGGCTTCCTGATCGGGCTCAAGGCGTTCGCGGCGGCGGTGCTCGGCGGCATCGGCAACCTGCGCGGCGCGCTGCTCGGCGGCCTGCTGCTCGGGGTGGCGGAGAACTACGCCGCCGGCCTGTTCGGTGGAGACTGGAAGGACTTCACCGGCTTCGTGCTGCTGATCGTGCTGCTGATGTTCCGGCCCACCGGCCTGCTCGGCGAATCTCTCGGGAGGGCGCGCGCATGACCGCCACCGTGGACAAGGGCCGCGCCCCGGCCCTCAAGGGCCGCTGGGCGGCGATGCCGAAGCAGGTCCGCTGGGCCGCGATCGCGGCGCTGATCGTCCTGCTCTACATCCTGCCGAACCGGTGGTTCTACGAGTACCTCGGCTTCCCCATCGGCAGCGAGTACTTCGCCTTCTACACCACCCGCTCGGACTTCGCGGGCGTGCTGTTCGACACCGCCGTGTTCGTGCTGCTGGCCGTCGGGCTCAACGTGGTGGTCGGCTTCGCCGGCCTGCTCGACCTGGGCTACTTCGGCTTCTACGCGCTCGGCGCGTACACGGTGGCGTTGCTGACCTCGCCGGAGAGCCGGCTGGGGACGAACTGGCCGTGGTTGGCGGCGGTGCCGGTCGCGGTCATGGTCGCGATGGTCTCCGGCGTCATCCTCGGCGGCCCGACGCTGCGGCTGCGCGGCGACTACCTGGCCATCGTGACCCTCGGCTTCGCCGAGATGATCCGGCTCTACGCCGCCCGCAACGAGGGCGTGCTGCAGGGCCAGCGGGGCATCCCGGCGATCCCGCACCCGCCGGGCACCGGCTCGGACGGCAAGCCGCTGTTCGGGGTGGTCGACGCGCGCCCCTACTACTGGCTGCTGCTGACGCTGATCCTGCTGGTGATCGTGCTGGTGCGGAACCTGGCCAACAGCCGGGTCGGCCGGGCCTGGGTGGCCACCCGCGAGGACGAGGATGCCGCCGAGGTCATGGGCGTGCCGACGTTCAAGTACAAGCTGTGGGCGTTCGCGATCGGGGCGGCGGTGGCCGGTCTCACCGGCGCGGTCTTCGCCGGCAAGCAGACGTTCATCAACTCGGACCAGTTCGTGCTGGAGAGTTCCATCCTGGTGCTCGCGGCGGTCATCCTGGGCGGCGCGGGCAACATCAAGGGCGCGATCGTCGGCGGCGCGGTCACCTGGTACCTGCCGGAGTGGCTGCGCGGCGTCGGCGACCTGGTCGGGGTGGAGTTCGACGCGGCCGAATACCGCATCCTCGTGTTCGGGGTGGTCATCATCGTCATGATGATCTTCCGTCCGCAGGGCATCGTGCCCAACCGACGGCGGGCGGCGGAGTTCGCCGACCGGCGGCAGGAGGCGGTTCCGCAGGAGAAGGTGCCCAGTGAGTGATCCGCAGATGAAGAGCGACCGCGACGCGAGCAGCGACCGCGACATCACCGCCGACGGCCGCAGCACGGTCGGCGTGCCACCGGAGCCCGGCTCCGGCGCGCCGACGGCGGCCACCCCGGCCGGGCCCGACGCGGCGGGGCGGGAACCGCTGCTGGAGGTCGACGACGTCACGCTGCGCTTCGGCGGCGTCGTCGCCCTCGACAAGGTCAACTTCACCCTCTACAAGGGGGAGATCCTCGGCCTGATCGGCCCGAACGGCGCCGGCAAGACGACCTGTTTCAACGCGATGACGGGCGTCTACCGGCCCACCGAGGGCGAGATCCGGTTCAAGGGGCAGCGCACCAACGGCAAGCGGCGGTCGTGGATCACCAAGGCCGGCATCGCCCGGACGTTCCAGAACATCCGGCTCTTCCCCGAGATGACGGCGCTGGAGAACGTGATGGTGGGCGCGGACGTCCACCACAAGACCAGCGTCATCTCGGCCATGCTGCGGCTGCCGCGGCACTTCCGGGAGGAGCGGGAGGGCCGGGAGAAGGCGCGCGAGCTGCTGCGGTTCGTCGGCATCGAGCGACGCGCGAACGACCTGGCCCGCAACCTGTCGTACGGCGAGCAGCGCCGCCTGGAGATCGCCCGCGCGCTGGCCACCGACCCCGCCCTGCTCTGCCTGGACGAGCCGGCCGCCGGCTTCACCCCGGCGGAGAAGGAGGAGCTGCTCGGCCTGATCCGCGAGATCCGGGACAAGGGCACGACCGTGCTGCTGATCGAGCACGACATGCGGCTGGTGATGGGCGTGACCGACCGGATCGTCGTGCTGGAGTTCGGCAAGAAGATCGCCGAGGGGCTGCCGGCCGAGGTCCGGGACGACCCGAAGGTGATCGCCGCGTACCTGGGGGTGCCGACCGATGCTGCTTGAGATCAAGGACCTGACCCTGCTCTACGGGCGCATCCAGGCCCTGCACGGGATCAGCCTGGTGGTCAACGAGGGCGAGGTGGTCGCGCTCATCGGCGCCAACGGGGCGGGCAAGACCACCACGATGCGGGCGATCTCCGGGCTGCGCCCGGTGGCCCAGGGCTCGATCGTCTTCGACGGCACCGACGTCACCCGGATGCGGGCCGACCTGCGGGTGACCCGGGGCATCGGGCAGGCGCCGGAGGGCCGGGGCGTGTTCCCGGGCATGACGGTGCTGGAGAACCTGGAGATGGGGGCGTACACCCGCCGGGACAAGGCGGAGATCGCCAAGGACATGGCCATGGTGCTGGACCTGTTCCCCCGGCTGGCCGAGCGGCGCAAGCAGGCCGGCGGCACCCTCTCCGGCGGCGAACAGCAGATGCTCGCCGTGGGGCGGGCGCTGATGGCCCGGCCCCGGCTGCTGTTGCTCGACGAGCCGTCGATGGGTCTCGCGCCGAAGCTGATCCAGCAGATCTTCGAGATCATCACCCGGATCAACGAGCAGGGCACCACGATCCTGCTGGTGGAGCAGAACGCCCAGCAGGCGCTGTCCCGCGCCCACCGGGGCTACGTGCTGGAGACCGGCCGGATCGTCAAGGAGGGCACCGGCCAGGAGCTGCTGCACGACCCGGCGGTCAAGGAGGCGTACCTCGGCGTGGCCTGAGCCCGCGACGTCAGACGGCGACCGGCCGGCGGTGCTCCCGCCGGCCGGTCGCCGTGCCCTCCGGGCTAGCTGATGTAGAGCCGGAGGATGTAGCCGCGCTCACCGCACCGGTCGTAGGCCACGACCTTGGGCAGGCTGGTCGCCGTGTCGCCGGCCTCGGCGCTGGCGCACGACCAGACGCCGAGGTAGCAGTAGTAGCTGTCGTAGATGCCGGCGACGTAGCTGGCGCCCGCGGCCTTGCACGCGGCCTCGCTGCTGTAGAGGCCCTCGGTGATCCAGCCGCCGGCCTGGGCCGGCGTGGCCGCCGCAGCGATCCCGCCGGCGGCCACGAGCGCCGGCACGGCGACGCGCGTGATCAACTTGTGCATGGTCGAACCCCCGTTCAAGACATGGATGTCGATACCCTAGCCAAGGAGTCCCGATCCCGATGCCCCGGCCGGCGGCCGTGGCGGGCGTGGGTTGTCAGCCGTACGGGCTAGAGTCGCTGCCGTGACAGCTACGACGCCGCGCCTGCTCCTCGTCGACGGACACTCCATGGCATACCGGGCGTTCTTCGCCCTGCCGGTGGAGAACTTCTCCACCACGACGGGGCAGCCGACAAACGCCGTCTACGGCTTCACCTCGATGCTGATCAACGTGCTGCGCGACGAGCAGCCCACCCACATCGTCGTGGCCTTCGACGTCTCCCGCCAGTCCTTCCGCACGGAGAAGTACGCGGAGTACAAGGCGGGCCGCAGCGAGACCCCGGCCGACTTCAAGGGCCAGGTCAGCCTCGTCAAGGAGGTCCTCGCGGCGCTGCGCATCCCGGTGGTGGAGAAGGAGGGCTACGAGGCCGACGACGTCATCGCCACCCTCGCCTGCCAGGCCCGCGACCAGGGCATGTCGGTGCTGATCTCCAGCGGCGACCGGGACGCCTTCCAGCTCGTCGACGACCACATCACCGTGCTCTACCCGCGCAAGGGCGTCTCCGACCTGGCCCGGATGGACGCCGCCGCCATCGAGGCGAAGTACGGCGTGGGCCCGCAGCGCTACCGCGACCTGGCGGCGCTGGTCGGCGAGACCAGCGACAACCTGCCCGGCGTGCCGGGGGTCGGCCCGAAGACCGCCGCCAAGTGGATCAACCTCTACGGCGGTCTCGACGGTGTGGTGGCCCGCGCCGACGAGATCAAGGGCAAGGCCGGCGACAGCCTGCGCGAGCGGCTCGCCGACGTGATCCGCAACTACGAGATCAACTGCCTGGTCTCCGACCTGGAGCTGCCGGTCCGCCCCGAGGACGCCCGCTGGGCCGGCTGGGACCGCGAGGCCGTGCACCAGGTCTTCGACACCCTGGAGTTCCGCATCCTGCGCGACCGCCTCTACCAGTACCTGGAGGCCGTCGAGCCGGAGGCCGAGGCAGGGTTTGACCTGGCCGCCGAGCGGCTCACCGAGCCCGGGGCGGTGGTCGCCTGGCTGGACGCGCACGCCCCCGCCGGCACCCAGGTCGGCGTGGCGGTGAAGACCCCGGCCAAGCCGACCGCCCCCCGCGAGCGCTACGAGCCGCAGCTCGACGCCCTGGCCCTCGCGCTGGCCACCGGCCCGGCGGCGTGGCTCGACCCGACGGCGCTGGCCGAGGCCGACGAGCGGGCCCTCGCGGCCTGGCTGGCCGACCCGGCCCGGCCGAAGGTGCTGCACGACAGCAAGCACGCCCGGCTGGCGTTCGCCGCCCGGGGCTGGTCCCTGGCCGGCGTCGCCCGGGACACCGAGCTGGCCGCCTACCTGGCCCGCCCCGACCAGCGCTCCTACGACCTGACCGACCTGGCGCTGCGCTACCTGCACCGCGAGCTGCGGGTCGACGCCCCCGAGACCGGGCAGCTCACCTTCGAGGGCCTCGGCGACGACGGCGAGGCCGAGCAGAACCTGATGCTCCAGGCCCGGGCCACCCTCGACCTGGCCGACGCGATCGACGCCGAGCTGTCCCGCGACGGCGAGCAGTCCGCCCGGCTGATGGCGGAGGTGGAGCTGCCGCTGTCGGACGTGCTCGCCGCGATGCAGCGGGTCGGCATCGCCGCCGACCTGGACTACCTGCACGAGCTGGAGGCCCACTTCGCGGGCGAGGTGAAGTCCGCCGCGCAGGGCGCGTACGCCGCCGTCGGGCGGGAGTTCAACCTGGGCTCGCCCAAGCAGCTCCAGGAGCTGCTCTTCGGCGAGCTGGGGCTGCCCAAGACCAAGAAGATCAAGACCGGCTACACCACCGACGCCGACGCCCTGCAGTGGCTCTACGCGCAGAACCCGCTGCCCGTGCTGGAGCACCTGCTGCGCCACCGGGACGTGGCGAAGCTGAAGACGACCGTCGACGGCCTGCTCAAGTCGGTCTCCGAGGACGGCCGCATCCACACCACGTTCAAGCAGACCGTGGCGGCCACCGGCCGGCTCTCCTCCACCGACCCCAACCTGCAGAACATCCCGATCCGCACCGAGGAGGGCCGGCGGATCCGCCGCGCGTTCGTCGTGGGGGAGGGCTTCGAGTGCCTGCTCACCGCCGACTACAGCCAGATCGAGATGCGGATCATGGCGCACCTGTCGTCGGATGCCAAGCTGATCGAGGCGTTCAACTCGGGCCACGACTTCCACGCCGCCACCGCCTCGTCGGTGTTCGGGGTGCCCGTCGGCGAGGTCACCGCCGACCAGCGGCGTAAGATCAAGGCGATGAACTACGGCCTGGCGTACGGGCTGAGCGCGTTCGGCCTGTCCCAGCAGCTCGGCATCACGGCCGAGGAGGCGCGCGGGCTGATGGACAACTACTTCGCCGGGTTCGGCGGGGTCCGCGACTACCTCCAGGAGGTGGTGGCCCGGGCCCGGCACGACGGCTACACCTCCACCATCCTGGGCCGCCGCCGCTACCTTCCCGACCTGGTCAGCGACAACCGGCAGCGGCGGGACATGGCCGAGCGGATGGCCCTCAACGCCCCCATCCAGGGCTCGGCGGCCGACATCATCAAGGTCGCCATGCTGCGCGTCGACGCCGGCCTGCGGGAGGCCGGCCTGCGCTCGCGGATGCTGCTCCAGGTGCACGACGAGCTGGTCTTCGAGGTCGCCCCCGGCGAACGCGACGCCCTCGAGGCGCTGGTGCGCGGCCAGATGGGCGGGGCGTACCCGCTGTCGGTGCCGCTGGAGGTCTCCGTCGGCGAGGGCCGGGACTGGAACAGCGCCGACCACTGACCGGCGTCGGGTCCGGTCGGCGCCGCCTACCGAGGCGGTCGGGCGCGGGCCCGCACCTGCGGGCGGGTCGTGGCGGCCGTGGGCGCGGCCCGCTCACCGGAGCGGGTCGTGACCCCAGTTCATCAGCGACCAGCGCCACTTCGTGTCCCGCACGTCGCCTGCGGGGCGCTGCGCCAGGTGCCGGTGCACGTAGCCGACGACCTTGCGCATGTGCCGGTAGTCGGCCTCCGTCAGCTCGGCGCGCTTGCGGCGCAGCAGCTCGACGATCCGCCGGCCGGACGAGTGTCCCACCGACTCGCCGCCGGCCGTGCCCTTCTTCCGCCAGCCGACGTGCTTCGACTCGTCGCTCTCCAGCCACGCCGACAGCTCGCCGGGCCGCATGTTGACCGCCTCGGTGAACTCCCGGTACGTCTCCCCGTGCCGGTCCCCCTCAGTCCCGCTCACGGCGCAGCACCTCCGGCCGGTGGGCGACGTCCCGCCCCGAGTCGTCGTTGCGGATGCGGTACTGCGGCTGCTCGGGGGACGCGTTCACGGCGCGCCCCCGCACGTGCGTGCGTTCGGTGAGCTTCTCCCGGACGACCCCGTACGCCCGGCCGCTGTGGCTGGCCCAGGACACGTGGTCGCCCGCGCGGAATTCCCTCTGCTCGGCCATGCTGCCTGGCTACCCGGGGCGGGTGCGGCGAAACGGGCCGGGTCAGCCGGTGAGCTCGGCGACCGGCAGCTTGATCTCGAACGGCTCGGCCAGCGCGATCAGCTCCGCGCTGTCGGCGACCAGCTCGTACTGCCGCTCGCCGCCGAGGCTGAGCCGGTCGCTGAGCCGGTACGCGTACACGTGCACCGGGTCCTGCTCGATGCGCCAGTAGAACGGGATGCCGGCGGCGGCGTACTCGGCGGGCTTGGCGAAGCGGTCGATCCGCCGGGTGCCGGGGGACACCACCTCCACCGCGAGCACCACGTCCTCGGGCTGGAGCAGGGACCGGTCGGCGCGCACGTCGGCGCGGCGCAGCAGCACGTCCGGCTGCCGGGTGTTCTTCGCGTCGAGCGCGACCCCGACGGCCTGCGTGACCCGTAGGTGCTCGGGGGCGTGCTGCAGGAACCATCGGGCGAGGAACAGGGAGATGTCCTGGTGGCCCAGAGTGGGGGAGGGTGTCACTCGGAGGACTCCGTCGACGAGCTCGACGCGAGGGGCGTCGTCCGGCAGGTGGGGCAGGTCTTCCAGCGTGTAGTCGGCACGCTGTTGCCGGATCGGGTCCGGGCACCAGGGGCCAGGTGGTGTCAGGATCGGCTCGGCGCTCACCCGGTCAGCGTAACGCCGCCCACCGGCCGGGACGTCGCACCGACGGTGCGATCCGCCGGCCGGTGGGCGGCTCGACGCGTCGGCTGCCCCGGGCTCAGCCCGCCGGCTTCTCGGCGACGAAGATGGCGGTGCCGGGGAAGAGCCGGCCGCGCAGCGGGCTCCACTGGCCCCAGATCCCCTCGTGCCCCTCGGGCCACTCCGGCTCCACCAGGTCCACCAGCCGGAACCCCGCACCGACCAGCTCCCGGATCCGGTCGCCGAGGGTGCGGTGCTGCTCCACGTACGTCGCCGCGCCCGTGCCGTCCTGCTCCACGTACGGGGAACGGTCGAAGTACGAGTGCACCGCGGTGAGCCCGCCCTGCCCCGGGTCGTCCAGGAAGATCCACCGCATCGGGTGGGTCACCGAGAACACCCAGCGCCCCCCGGGGCGCAGCACCCGGAACACCTCGCGCATCACCGCCGCCGAGTCGGCCACGAACGGGATCGCCCCGAAGGCCGTGAACGCGGTCTCGAACGCCGCGTCGGCGAAGGGCAATGCGAGCGCGTCGGCCTGCACCAGCGGGACCCGTACGCCGCTGCGCCCGGCGGCATCCGTCGCGTGCCGCAGCATGCCGGCGGAGAGGTCCAGGGCGACCGGGTGGGCCCCCTGGGTGGCCAGCCACCGGGCGGCGGCGGCCGCCCCCGCGCCCACCTCCAGCACCCGGCGCCCGGCGAGGTCGCCGAGCAGCCGCGCGTCGGCCTCGCGCAGCCCCTCGGGGCACCAGACGAAGTCCACGTCGCCGAGGAACGCGCCGTGCTCGGCCTGGTAGTCGTCGGCGTCGGAGTCCCACCAGCCGCGGCTGGCCCGCCGGGCGTCGGCGTCGGTCACCGGCCGCCGCAGCACCCCCGGCACCGCGTCGGGCTCCGCGCTCACGGGGAGATTGGCCAGGTCGTCGGTCACCGCGGCAGTCTAGTGGCGACCCCGGCCGTCGGCCCGGCCCGGCGTTTGGCGCGGCGTGGGGCGGGCCCGGCGCGGTGCCCGGTGGGGCGGGGCAGACGGCGGAGAGGCGAGGTCCCTCGCCCGTAAACCGCCGTTTCGGGCACGAAAGGTGCAGTCCGTCGCGAAAGCGGGCTGGATCACTTCTCCCGGGGCTTGCACGCTGTGGTAATGCGCACGGTAGGCTAGACGATGCGCTCGCGGGTCGCGTGCCTCGGCAGGGAGAAGGCGCGCGGTCGCGGAGTTCCAGACGGAGCCACATCAGGACCTCACTAGTGATCTTCGGTGTGCCCGGCGACGGATCCGCTGGCGCGAACAGGTCACCGCGACACCAGCCTGCTGTGACAACCCATCCGACCGGAGCAACCGCCCACATGACGAGCAGCATCGAGGCCCCCTCGAGCGCCACCCGGGTCACCCACGACGATCTCGGTTCCGAGGAGGCTTTCCTCGCCGCGATCGACGAGACCATCAAGTACTTCAACGACGGCGACATTGTCGAAGGCACCGTCGTCAAGGTCGATCGGGACGAGGTCCTGCTCGACATCGGCTACAAGACCGAGGGTGTCATCCCCTCTCGGGAGTTGTCGATCAAGCACGACGTGGACCCCGCCGAGGTCGTCTCGGTCGGTGACCACATCGAGGCCCTGGTCCTCCAGAAGGAGGACAAGGAGGGTCGTCTGATCCTCTCCAAGAAGCGGGCGCAGTACGAGCGGGCCTGGGGCACGATCGAGAAGATCAAGGACGAGGACGGCGTCGTCCGCGGCTCGGTCATCGAGGTGGTCAAGGGTGGTCTCATCCTCGACATCGGGCTGCGGGGCTTCCTGCCCGCGTCCCTGGTCGAGATGCGGCGGGTGCGTGACCTGCAGCCGTACGTCGGCCGCGAGCTCGAGGCCAAGATCATCGAGCTGGACAAGAACCGCAACAACGTGGTCCTGTCCCGCCGGGCCTGGCTGGAGCAGACGCAGTCCGAGGTGCGCACCGAGTTCCTCAACAAGCTGCAGAAGGGCCAGGTCCGCAAGGGCGTCGTGTCCTCGATCGTCAACTTCGGCGCGTTCGTCGACCTGGGTGGCGTGGACGGCCTGGTGCACGTCTCCGAGCTGTCCTGGAAGCACATCGACCACCCGTCCGAGGTCGTCGAGGTCGGCCAGGAGGTCGAGGTCGAGGTCCTGGACGTCGACCTGGACCGCGAGCGGGTCTCGCTGTCGCTGAAGGCGACCCAGGAAGACCCGTGGCGGCAGTTCGCCCGCACCCACGCGATCCAGCAGATCGTGCCGGGTAAGGTCACCAAGCTGGTGCCGTTCGGCGCCTTCGTCCGGGTGGACGACGGCATCGAGGGCCTGGTCCACATCTCCGAGCTGGCCGAGCGCCACGTGGAGATCCCGGAGCAGGTCGTCCAGGTCGGCTCCGAGGTCATGGTCAAGGTCATCGACATCGACCTGGAGCGCCGCCGGATCTCGCTGTCGCTCAAGCAGGCCAACGAGGGCTTCGTCGAGGGCGAGGAGCACTTCGACCCGACCCTCTACGGCATGGCCGCGACGTACGACGCCGAGGGCAACTACATCTACCCGGAGGGCTTCGACCCGGAGACGGGCGAGTGGCTCGAGGGGTACGACAAGCAGCGCGAGACCTGGGAGAACCAGTACGCCGAGGCCCGTCAGCGCTGGGAGGCCCACACCAAGCAGGTGCAGACCTCCCGGGCCGCCGACGCCGAGGCCGCTGCCAACCCGGCTCCGGCCGTGTCGACCGGCGGCACCACCACCTCGACCAGCACGGCCCCGAGCCGGCAGGCCGAGGAGCCGGCCGGCACCCTGGCCACCGACGAGGCGCTCGCCGCGCTGCGGGAGAAGCTCGCCGGCGGCAAGTGACCCCGTGACGACTCCCCGCCGGGTGCGTGCGACGACGCATCCGAGCCGGAGCCGCCGCTGACGACGACGGGCCCTGTCCCCGCGATCCGGTTTCCACCGGGCCGCAGGGGCGGGGCCCGTCGTCGTTCCGGCCCGCACTTCCCGCGCCCCGTCTTCCGCCCTCCCTTCGCCGCGCGACCCTCCGCCCTTCGCGCCCTCCCCTCTCCGCCTTCCGCCTACCCGCCCGCCTGCCCGCCTTGTCTGGCTGGCCGGCTCTTGGCCGCCCGCGCCCTCTGCCACCCTGCCACCCAGCCCAGCCCTGCCGCCCGGCAAGATCGTGCTCGATCATGGATCGAGTGGCCTCGTTCCCGGCCGGAGCCCACTCGATCCACGATCGAGTGCTGACGCCGACCAGAAGAGAAGCTGACGAGAAGCGACGCCGACCAGAGGCGGCGCTGTTCGGAGGCGGCGATGGCCGGCCAGCGTCCGAGCGCGCCAATGCCCGCTCGGTCCAGGGTCCGCCCGGCCGGCCCAGCGTCCGGGCGGGCGGTCCAGGGTCCGACCGACCGGCTTAGCGCCCGGGCGGGCGGTCCAGGGTCCGAGCGGGGCGGGAGTCGGCCCCGTTGGTCCGTCGCCGGCCGGTTTGGCGGTGCGGGTGCCGATCCGGTTGACTGTTGCGGTGCTGATGGTGGGACTGACCGGCGGGATCGGCTCCGGCAAGAGCGCCGTCGCGGCGAGGCTGGCCGCGCTCGGCGCGGTGGTGATCGACTCCGACCGGATCGCCCGCGAGGTGGTCGCCCCGGGCAGCGAGGGGCTCAGGGAGATCGTTGCCGCCTTCGGCGACCGCGTCGTCGGCCCCGACGGGGCCCTGGACCGGGCCGCGTTGGGTGGGCTGGTCTTCGCCGACCAGGCGGCCCGCCGCCGGCTGGAGGCGATCACCCACCCCCGGGTCCGCGCGCGGACCGCCGAGCTGGCCGCCGCGGCGGCACCCGACGCCGTCGTGGTCAACGACGTGCCGCTCCTGGTCGAGGTCGGGCTCGCACCGACGTACCACCTGGTGGCCGTGGTGCAGACGGAGGTCGCCGTCCGGTTGGGCCGGTTGGCACGGGACCGGGGGATGAGCCGGGCGGAGGCCGAGCGGCGGATCGCCGCGCAGGCCGACGACGCCCGCCGGGATGCGGTCGCGGACGTGGTGCTGCACAACGACGGCACCCTCGACGAGCTGCACGCCGAGGTGGACGGGCTGTGGCGGGACCGGCTGCTGCCCTACGAGGAGAACGTCCGGCTCCGCCGGGTGGCCGAACCCGACGAGACCGCCCTGACCGGCCCCGATCCGACCTGGCCCCAGCAGTATGCCCGGCTGGCCGCCCGGCTGCGGCACGTGCTCGCCCCGGCCGATCCGCGGCTCGACCACGTCGGCTCGACGGCCGTCGCCGGCATCGCCGCCCGGGACGTCATCGACATCCAGGTGACCGTGCCGAGCCTCGCGGAGGCGGACGGCGTCCTCGCCGAGCGCCTCGCCGCGGCCGGCTTCCCGCGCATGCCCGGCCAGTGGTGGGACAGCCCCCGCCCGGCGGGCAGCGACCGGTGGGAGAAGCGGCTGCACGGCAGCGCCGACCCCGGCCGCCCGGTGCGCCTGCACCTGCGGCCGGAGGGCTCGCCCGGCTGGCGGTACGCGCTGCTGATGCGCGACCACCTGCGCGCCGACCCTGACCGGCGGGCCGCGTACCTGACGCTCAAGGGTGACCTGGCGGCCAGCGCGCCGGACGGCGGCTCCCCCAACACCACGGCCCGGGATCCGTGGTTCGACGAGGAGCACCACCGCGCCGAGGAGTGGGCCGCCCGCACCGGCTGGCGGCCCTGAGCCGGCTGCCGGCGTCGCCGCTCCGCCCGGCCTGGCCGGTCCGGCGGCGTCAGCGCGGGGCGCGCGGTTTCGCCGACGGCGTGGCCACCGGCGGCAGCGCCGGCACCGGGCCCGGCGCCAGGTCGAGCTGGGCGTACGTGCCGAGCCTGGTGCGCAGCTCCAGCCGGCGCAGCAGCCCGGACCGGTCGATCCAGCAGCGCAGCGTGCCGCGCTCCGCGTCCACCTCGATCACGTCGACCGCCCGGTCGGCGAGGCGGTCCCCGCGGATCCGGGTCGCCGGGCGGGCGGTCGGCTCCGTCGCCGCGCCGACGCGCAGCGCGGCGGCCAGCAGCAGGTCGACGTCGTCCGCGTCGGGTGGGCGGTGGTGCCAGGCGTACCCGGTGCGCGGCGGTGGCAGCGGCGGCGGGGCGGCCGGGTCGCCGGTCGCCGGGGCCGACCAGACCCCGGCGGCGTCGTAGCGGCGTAGCGTCCGGCCGGGCCACGCGCCGGTGCCGCCGACCGACAGGTACGCCGCCTGCGCCGTCCAGCTGAGCCAGCCGGTGCCGGCCACGGCCCGGCCCGGGGCGACGGGCGCGGTGAGCGTGGCGGCGGCACCGCCCTGGGCCCGCATCCGGGTCGCCAACCGGGCCAGCCGGTCCTCCTCGGGGCCGGTGAGCGCCCGGGGCAGCCCCGCGCGGCCACCGAGCGCGGCCACCGGCCACAGCACCGGCCGGTTGGCCCGCTGCAACTCCAGCGTCACCGGTGCGCCGTCCCGCAGGCGTCCCTCCAGCCGGTGCAGCCGGGCGTCCCGGTCGACCCACCAGCGGGCGGCCCCGTCGAGCAGCGGCCCGGCTGGCGGGACCGCGGTCGGCAGGCTGATCGTGGGCGCGGACCAGGTGCCGGCCGGCGCCGCCGTGCCCGGGGCCGACGCGCTCGCCCCCGACCTGGCCGGCCTCGGCGCCGCCGGCGCACCCGGTGCCGCCCCCTCCGGCGTCGACCTGCGCGGCCCCGGTTCGCGCGGCGTCGACCCGGGCGGCCCGGCGGGATCTTCCGGGCCTGCCGCGGCGGGCCGGCCGGTCGGGGTGCTCCGGCTCGCCGTGCCGCCGGGGCGGGCCCCGCCGCTCGGCCCCGCAGGGGCCGGAAGCGCTCTGCCGACGGCGTCGCCGGGCAGGCGGGACCGGAACACGTCCACCGGCAGCCCGCCGGCCTCGGCCGGGGCCAGCCACCGGGCGTCGTCGGCCGGGAAGTGCCCGGCCCGCTCGGGTCGGGGCGCGGCGAGCGCGAAGAGCAGGGCGACCGCGGGACGCAGGGACCGGGCGGCGGCCGCGTCGCCCACCCGCCAGCCGTCGGTCGGCGGCACCAGCGGCGGATACGCAGGGGCGGGCACCGCGGTCGGGTCGGGCCGGGTCAGCAGCAGCTCGGGGGTCGCCTGGAGGAGCCCCCGGTCCGGGCCGGCGCCGGGCCCGCCCACGTCCAGGTAGGCCAGCGGGCGGGACCAGTCGACCCAGCCCACGACGTCGGTGCGGGCGCCGGCCTCGCCGAGGGTCAGGCGCACGCCGGCGCGTACGTCCCGGTGGTTGGTGACCCGCACGGCCGCGAGGCGCTCCGCCTCCGCCGGCGTCAGCGGCCGGGACGGCTCCGGTGCCGCCGGCACCCAGGTGAGCAGTCCGACGACCAGGCCCGCCGCCGCAGCGGCGGCGACCACGCCCAGCGCGACCACGGCGGCGCGCCGGCGCCCGCCCCCGCTGCCGCCTCCGTCCCGGCCCGCGCCGCCGCGTCCGCCGCCCGGCCGGGCGCGGTGCGCTGCGGGCCCCCGGTCGCCGCGCCGACCACGGGCGGGGGCGACCACGAGGGGGAGCGTCGCCGTGGGCCGGGCCGGGCCCTCGGCAAGCGGGTGCGTCGGCCGGATCGGCCGGGCGGGGCGGGGTGTCGGCCCGGGGGAGTTCTCCACGCGAGGATGAACGTGTGGCGTGCGGGACAGGTGACGCGCGCCTCGGGCGGCTGGGGGCGCTCGCGGCGGCCGGTCTGCGCCTGTGCGCGACCACGTCGGGTGCGCACGCCGGTGATGTCCGGGTGCTGCGACCCCTGTGCCGGGGGCGTGTCGACCGTCGAGGGCCGAGCCGCCGGCCCGGACGGCCGCCGCGAGCGGCCTACGGCCATACCCTAGCGCGGTGAAATCCGCCACACAATGCGAATATCGAAGCCGATCACGGACCGACGGTAGTCGTCCCGCCTTGTCGGACCCCGGGCGTACGGTGGGGTCATGGCGCTCGACATTCCCCGGCTCGACGGCCGTTTCCAGGTCGTCAGCGAGTTCCAGCCGGCCGGCGACCAGCCGGCCGCCATCGACGACCTGGAGCGCCGGGTGCGGCGCGGCGACCGCAACACCGTGCTGCTCGGCGCGACCGGCACGGGCAAGAGCGCCACCACGGCCTGGCTCGTCGAGCGGTTGCAGCGGCCCACCCTGGTGCTGGCGCCCAACAAGACGCTCTGCGCGCAGCTGGCGAAGGAGTTCGGCGAGCTGCTGCCGCACAACGCGGTGGAATACTTCGTCTCCTACTACGACTACTACCAGCCCGAGGCCTACATCCCGCAGACCGACACCTACATCGAAAAGGACTCCTCGATCAACGAGGAGGTCGAGCGGCTGCGGCACTCGGCGACCATGTCGCTGCTGACCCGCCGGGACGTGGTGGTGGTGGCCACCGTCTCGGCGATCTACGGTCTGGGCACCCCGGAGGAATACCTCGACCGCGCCGTCCGGGTCGCCGTCGGGCAGGAGCTCGACCGCGACCAGTTGCTGCGCCGCCTCGTCGACATCCAGTACACCCGCAACGACATGGCGTTCCAGCGGGGCACGTTCCGGGTCCGCGGCGACACGCTGGAGATCATCCCGGCGTACGAGGAGCTCGCCGTGCGGGTGGAGCTGTTCGGCGACGAGGTGGAGAAGCTCTACTACCTCAACCCGCTCACCGGCGACGTGGTCCGCGAGGTCGACAGCCTGATGATCTTCCCGGCCACCCACTACGCCGCCGGGCCGGAGCGGATGGAGCGGGCCACCCGCGACATCGAGGCGGAGCTGGCCGAGCGCCTCGCCGAGCTGGAGCGGCAGGGCAAGCTGCTGGAGGCCCAGCGGCTGCGGATGCGCACCACCTACGACCTGGAGATGATGCGGCAGGTCGGGTTCTGCTCCGGCATCGAGAACTACTCGATGCACATCGACGGCCGGCTGCCCGGCAGCCCGCCGCACTGCCTGCTCGACTACTTCCCCGACGACTTCCTCACCGTCATCGACGAGTCGCACGTGACGATCCCGCAAATCGGCGGCATGTACGAGGGCGACGCCTCCCGCAAGCGGATGCTCATCGACCACGGCTTCCGGCTGCCCAGCGCCGCCGACAACCGGCCGCTGCGGTTCGACGAGTTCCTGGAGCGGGTGGGCCAGCTGGTCTTCCTCTCCGCCACCCCCGGCTCCTGGGAGCTGGAGCAGGCCCAGGGCGAGTTCGTCGAGCAGGTGATCCGCCCCACGGGCCTGATCGACCCCGAGGTGGTGGTGAAGCCCACCAAGGGGCAGATCGACGACCTGATGCACGAGATCAAGCTGCGCACCGAGCGCGACGAGCGGGTCCTGGTCACCACGCTGACCAAGAAGATGGCCGAGGACCTCTCCGACTACCTGCTCGAGAACGGCATCCGGGTGCGGTATCTGCACTCCGAGGTCGACACGCTGCGCCGGGTCGAGCTGCTGCGCGAGCTGCGCAAGGGCGAGTACGACGTGCTGGTGGGCATCAACCTGCTCCGCGAGGGTCTGGACCTGCCCGAGGTGTCCCTCGTGGCGATCCTGGACGCCGACAAGGAGGGCTTCCTGCGCAGCGGCCGGTCGCTGATCCAGACCATCGGCCGGGCGGCCCGCAACGTCTCCGGTCAGGTGCACATGTATGCCGACAAGATCACCCCGTCGATGGCGGAGGCGATCGACGAGACCAACCGGCGCCGGGCCAAGCAGGTGGCCCACAACGAGGCGCACGGGATCAGCCCCGAGCCGCTGCGCAAGAAGATCCACGACATTCTCGACGACATCTACCGGGAGGCGGAGGACACCGAGAGTTCCCGGGTCGGTGGCGCGGCGCGGCAGCTGTCGCGGGGCAAGGCACCGGTCAAGGAGACCCGCAGCCGCAGCCGGGCCGGCGCGGCCGGTCCGTCGCGGGAGGGGATGGCGCGGGCCGATCTGGCCCAGCTCATCCAGGAGCTCAACGACCAGATGCTGGCCGCCGCGCGGGAGTTGCAGTTCGAGCTGGCCGCCCGGATCCGCGACGAGGTCGCCGACCTCAAGAAGGAGTTGCGGGGGATGGACGCGGCCGGCGTGAAGTGACCGTCGGGCCCTTCCGGGGCCTCGGATTCCGTTGCCGTAAGCAAGCGAGGTATTGCAGCGAGTGATCGATCTGCGTACTCTCCGTCCTGGGGAGGCGGGGATGCCGTTGCCAACGAGTCCGGTGATTCGACGGGCGCGACTCGGAGCCGAGTTGCGCCAGCTGCGCAGGCGGGAGGAGCTGACGCTGGAGCAGGTCTGTGACCGGCTGGGTTGGGCGTCCACCTCCAAGCTGTCCCGCATCGAGCTGGGGCAGAGCCGGCCGGATCTCGCCGACGTGCTCGACCTGCTGGACGTCTACCGGGTCGCGCCGGACGAGCGTGACGCGCTGATCGTCATCGCCCGGGACGCGGCGACGGGCCGCGGCTGGTGGAAGACGCTCGGCGGGATGGGGGAGCGGCAACGCGCATACGCCGAGCTGGAGGCCGGGGCCGCCACCGTGGTGGAATACCAGCCCGCCGTGGTGCCCGGGCTGTTGCAGACCCCGGCGTACGCGCGGCTGCGGCTCGGGGTCGCCCGGCTGCTGCATCCCGACGTGGACGTGGAGGCCGACGTGCGGGCCCGGCTGGTCCGGCAGGAGGTGCTGCACCGGGCGGAGCCACCCCGCTACACGGCGCTGCTGGAGCTTGCGGCCTGTGATCCGGGCGGCGTGCCCGACGGCATCTGGCGTGAGCAGCTGCGCCACCTGGTCACCCTGGCGGGCCGGCCGAACGTGACGATCCGGGTGGTCCCGCCCGGCGTGACGGCCGGCGGCGCGCACCCGCTGACCCCGTTCACCCGATACTCGTTCCCCGACCCGGCCGACCCGCGCACGGTGATGCTGGAAGCCCTGACCACCGACGTGCGGCTCGTCTCCCCGTCGGACCTCGGCTGGTACGACGCGGTGATCGACCGGCTGCTCGACGCCGCGCTCCCGGCGACGGAGACGGCGGCGTTGCTGGCCCGGCTCGCCGACGACCCGTCGTTGCCGGCTGCGGCCGACCTCGGCGGTCAGCCGTCGGTGGGGGCCCGGCCGGAGGGTGCCGTGTTGCCCCGTCCCCGCCTGCCGCAGGACTGACCTCGCCCCCGGGGCCGACCCGCCGCACCGCGCCGGCCGGTGCCCGCACCGGCGGCGGGCGGGGTCACCGGTACCGGTTGAAGCCGCCCTCGGAGTCGATGACCTGACCGGTGATCCACCGGGCGTCGGCGGAGCACAGGAAGCGGACGAGCCGGGCGGCGTCCTCGGGGGTCCCCCAGCGGCCGCCGGGGAAGAGCCGCGCCACGAGGGCATGGGCGCCGGGCTCGGCGTACCCGGTGTCGGTGGGGCCGGGGTTGACGCAGTTGACCGTGATGCCCTTCGGCATGAGCAGCGGGCTGAGCTGGACGGTCAGGTTCTCCAGGGCCGCCTTGCTCGCCGCGTACGCGAGCTCGGTGGGCATCGGGCCCAGCCGCTGCCCGCTGGAGAAGAGCACCAGCCGGCCGCCGTCGGTGTCGCTACCGGCGGCGAACCCGGCGGCGAACGCCTCCGCCAGCAGCAGGGTGGCCCGGACGTTGACCAGCAGGTGCCGGTCGATCTCGGTGGCGTCGAGGCCGCCCAGCGGGGTCTGCGTCGAGTACGTGTGCGCCGCCACCACCGTGTCGAGGCGGCCGAACCGGTGGACGGCCTCGCCGACGAGGGCGGCCGGTGCGGACGGGTCGAGCAGGTCGGCCCGGACGTGGGCCGCGCGGTCGCCCAGCTCGGCGAGCAGCGCCGGCACGCCCTCGGGGTCGCCGCCGTAGGGCTGCGTGTCGTCGTAGTCGGGCAGGCCGGTCAACAGCAGCCGGTGGCCTGCCGAGGCCAGGGCGCGGGCGACCGCGGCTCCGATGCCGGCGCGCCGGCTGACGCCGGTCACGAGAGCGATGCGTTCCGTCATGGCTGACAAGCCAAGCCCGCAGAGGTGAGGACCGCCAGCGATTATCGCCGCGCGGCCACCGGGCCCGGCAACCCCGAGCCCGCCGGGACCGGTGGCCGCGCGCGCGAGCGCACCATAGCCGGGGGGTACGACACTCTCGGCACGACGGGGCGGGGACCGGCCGGGGCCGGGGCGTCGACCGAGGCGGCGACGCCGGCTCGGACGTGCCGGTTCAGGGGCGCCGGCTCAGGCCGGGACGTCGACGAAGTGCTCGACCAGCGGCGGGCCGGCGAAGTGCGGGCCGATCAGCGCCCGCCACTGCTGGAACCGCTCGGTCTCGCGGAAGTTCTCCTCGTGGGCGGCGACGGAATCCCACTCGACCAGCAGCACGAACCGCGTCGGCGACTCGACGCCCCGGGTCATCCGCACGGAGCGGCAGCCGGGCGTGCCGGCCAGGATCTCGTGCCCCCGCGCGTACGCGGCGGCGAAGTCGTCCTCGTGTCCGGGCGTCACGTCGATGAGCGCAACCTCAAGCACCATGCCCAGAGCCTCGCACGGTGCCGGCTGAGGCCGGGCCGCCGGGGTGGCCGTGTCCACCGCCGGCGTGGAGATCAGCGCCGGCACGACGCGGGATGGTCTCCTAGGAAGCCGGACGCGCGGAGAGATCCGTCACTGGAAGCCCGCTGAGAGCCCCCCGGGTGAAAGCAGGAGATGCGCTCCGGCCTCGCGATGGTGAACAATGGGTCGCGAAGGAGGGGAGTATTCCCCCGCGACGGAGTCGTCAGCACGGTCGACCGCCCCCGGCGGCGCGACCCGGCTCCGTAGGTTGTCGGCCCGCCCGCGGGTCGGCGACGGAAGAGACCTCCGACAGCCACCAGTGTCCGCGTCGCCACACCCACCCGCCCCGGCGGGCGTACGGTGTGCCCGACGCCGTGTGTCTGCCGGAGGATGGGATTGAACGTGTCCGGATTGGTGTGGGCGGGGACCCTCGTCGCACTGACAGCGGTTCTCGTCGTCGACCTGCTGATCATCGGCCGACGACCACACGAGCCGAGCGTCCGCGAGTCGAGCCTGTGGGTCGGCTTCTACGTCGGGCTGGCCCTGCTCTTCGGCGCCGGGTTGTGGGTCTTCTCCGGCCCCGGGGTGGCCGGTGAGTTCTACACCGGCTGGCTCACCGAGTACAGCCTCTCGGTGGACAACCTGTTCGTCTTCGTGATCATCATGGCCCGCTTCGGGGTGCCCCGGCAGTACCAGCAGAAGGTGCTGCTCATCGGCATCGTGCTGGCGCTGCTCATGCGCGGCGGGTTCATCGCCGCCGGTGCGGCCCTGATCACCCAGTTCTCCTGGGTCTTCTACATCTTCGGCGCGTTCCTCATCTACACGGCGGTCAACCTGGCCCGCCAGGGCGAGCCGGACGAGGACGAGTTCAGCGAGAACCTGCTGATCCGGTGGAGCCGCAAGGCGCTGCCGATCTCCAGGGACTACGACGGCGCGAAGATGACCACGCACGAGGCCGGCCGCCGGCTGTTCACCCCGATGCTGATCGTCATGATCGCCATCGGCACCACCGACCTGATCTTCGCGCTGGACTCGATCCCGGCGATCTTCGGTATCACCCAGGAGCCGTACCTGGTCTTCACTGCGAACGTCTTCGCGCTGATGGGCCTGCGCCAGCTCTACTTCCTGCTCGGCGGGCTGCTGGACCGGCTGATCTACCTCAGCTACGGCCTGGCGGTGGTGCTCGGCTTCATCGGCGTCAAGCTGGTGCTGGAGGCACTGGCCGACAACAACCTGCCGTTCGTCAACGGCGGCGACCCGGTGGCCTGGGCCCCGCACATCCCGATCTGGCTGTCCCTGACGGTCATCCTCGGCACCCTCTCGGTGGCGACCGTGGCCAGCCTGATCAAGTCGGCCCGGGACCGACGGCGAGAGCTGGCGTCGGCGCGCGGCTGATCCGACCACGGCAACGGGGGCGCTTCCGGCACCGGGAGCGCCCCTTCGGCGTGGTCGGGCGGCTCAGACCCGGTGCGCGCCGACCAGGGTGGCGGTCCGGTCGGCCGGCATCGCCTCCTCCAGGACCCGACGGTGCCGGTAGCAGGCGTGCAGGATGCGCCGGTCGGCGTCGCCGTCCGGGGCGGCGCTGACGAAGCCGATGTGGTGGATCTGTCGGCCCGGCCGGGCGAAGAAGTAGAGGTCGCCGACGCGTTCCGTGCCCAGGGGCAGCGGGGTGGTCGCGCCGGCCTGGTCGGCGGCGTCGCGGGGCAGCACCACGCCGAACCGCCGCCAGGCCAGGTGCACCAGGCCGGAGCAGTCGATCCCGTACGCCGACACCCCGCCCCACACGTAGGCCACGTCGCGCAGCCGGGCGGCGACGGTCAGCACGTCCGCCGGGGACGGGGGTGCGGTGGGCGGCGGCACGAGGTGCGCGTCGGGCAGCCAGAGCGGCCGGTCCTGGCCGGGGGCGTGCACCGGCCGCCAGCCGTCCACCGGGGGGCCGGCCAGGGTCAGTCGGGTGCCGAGGATGACCCCGGCGACGACCGGCTCGCCGGCCGGGGCGGCGTGCAGGGCGGTGACGGTCGCGTCGACGACCCAGGAGCCGACCGGGGCCCCCTGGTTGTCGGCCGGGGCGGGCGCGGCGTGGGCCGGCCGCGGGGTGAGCTGGGCTGCCGGGAGCCAGCCGGGGTAGCCGCGCGGGTCGAGCCGGGCCGCCGGTTGCTCGACGGCCACGACGTGCGCCCAGCCGTCCGGGCGCAGGGCGGTGACCAGCACCCGCTCGCCGAGCAGCAGCTGACTCAACACGCACTCGCCGACCTGCTGGTCGGCGTCCATGCCGGAGATCCAGGCGGCGACGTCGGCGGGCGCGTCGAGGGCGGGACGGTCGACGGGGCGTACCGCCTCGGGGCGGGACCAGAGGGTCGCGACCGCGACCCGGACGACGGCCTCGCGGCCCGGTTGCAGCTTCACGTCCACCCCCCAGTTCGCGGCGTCCCTGTCGCGACCCTATGAAAGAAAGCGCCACCTATCAACCAGTCGGTTGAATCTTTGCTTCAGACACGGAGTCGATGCCGAGGCCGGGCGCGTCCGGCAGCACGACGGTCGCCCCGTCGTACCGGATGCCGCCCCGCACCGGCGACCAGGCCAGCCACCAAGCGGCGTCGAGGTCGGAGACGGCGCTGGTCCCGTGGGCGGCGACCAGGCTGGCCGCGGCGCCGAGCCCGACCTGGCTCTCCATCATCGAGCCGACGACCGTGCCGACGCCGTGCTCGGCGGCGAGGTCCAGCAGCGTGCGGGCGGCGTGCAGGCCGCCGCACTTGGCCAGCTTGACGTTGACCATGTCGGCGGCCCGGCGGCGGATCACCTCGACCAGGTCACGCACGCCGAACACCGACTCGTCGGCGAGGACCGGCACGCCCACCCGGTCGCTGACCCAGGCCAGCCCGTCGAGGTCCCAGCGGGACACCGGCTGCTCCACCAGCTCGACGCCGAGGCCGGCGTCCTCGATGCCGCGGATCACCCGGACCGCCTCGCGGGGGGTCCAGCCCTGGTTGGCGTCGAGCCGGATGCGCACGTCGGGGCCGACGGCCGCCCGGACCGCCCGGACCCGTTCCAGGTCGCCGGCCGCGTCGGTGCCGACCTTCAGCTTGAGCACGGAGAACCCCTCGCCGCGCCGCTGCCGTGCGGCGGCGGCCAGGTCGGTGGCGTCGCCCGCGGCGAGGGTGACGTCCGTGGGCACGCGTAGGGCCGCGCCGCCGAGCAACCGCACCAGGGGTACGCCGAGCCGGCGCGCGGCCAGGTCGTGCAGGGCGGTGTCCACCGCCGCCTTGGCGGCCTCGTTGCCGGCCACCGCCCGGCGCACCTCGGCGCACCGGGCCACGAGGTCGTCGGCGTCCCGGCCGACCAGCCCCGGTGCCAGCATCTCCCGCACGCACGCCTCGGCCCCGGCCAGCGACGCCCCGGTCACCTGCCACACCTGCGGGGCCTCGCCGAAGCCGGAGCGCCCGTCGTCGTCGACGAGTTCCACGATCAGCGTGTCGGTGGTGGTGGTGCGGCGCAGCGCGGTGACGAACGGGGTGTGCAGGGGCGCGGAAAGCCGATGGGTGCGTACCGCGGTGATCGTCATGTGCGGCACCCTATAGGTGACCCGGCGACGACAGGGGAGGCCGAATGGGCGGGCGGGACTGGGAGCTGGTGGGGGCGCCGAACGCGCGCGACCTCGGTGGCATGGTGGGGCTCGACGGCCGCCGGGTGCGGGCCGGCCGGCTGGTCCGGACCCCGGCGCTGGGCCGGTTGACCGACGAGGACCTGCCGGTGCTGGGCAAGATCGCCCCGGCCTGCGTGGTGGACCTGCGCGACGATTCGGAGATCGCGGCGGCGCCGCCGAACCGGTTGCCCGGCGAGCCCCGGGTGGTGCGCCTGCCGGTGTACGACCCGGCGCACCCGGTCTTCACGGCCGTGTCGGAGGTGCTGCTCGGGCACGACCTGCGCGCGGAGACGGCGCTGGCCCTGCAGGGCAGCCCGGCGGCGATGGCGGAGATCTACCGCTGGTTCGTCACGGGCGAGGCGGCCCGCGCGGGCTTCGGCGGGGCGGCCCGGCTGGCCGCCGACGCGGGCAACCTGCCGCTGCTGTTCCACTGCTCGGCCGGCAAGGACCGCACGGGCTGGCTGTCGGTCGTGCTGCTCACCGCGCTGGGGGTGGACGAGGCGGCGATCCGGGCGGACTACCTGCGGACCAACGCGCAGACGGAGAGCCTCAAGGAGGTCGTCCTGGCCGCGATGCGGGCCCGGCAGCCGGATCTGGCGGAGGCGGCGATCCGGCCGCTGATGGAGGTGCGCGAGGAATACCTGGACGCCGCGTACGCGGAGGTCCGGCGGGTGCACGGCTCGTTCGACGCGTACCTGCGCGACGGGCTGGGGCTGACGCGGGCGCACCTGGCGGCGCTGCGGGACAACCTGCTGGACTGAGCCCCGTCGCTGCGGGGTGCCCGGCCGGCCGCTGTTGCCCGGCCCGCCGTTCGCTGGTTACGTGCGGTGACGACTGCGGGAGGCGAGACCGATTGCGGCCAATCTTTACTCTGCGTCAGGTCCCTGCGACCCGAACAGACCTTATGCGCTCCCTTTGCTCTGCACCCATCGACGCAACACATCGTTGAGCTGGGGAAAGCCTGGCGTGGAGGCGGCGGGCGGGAGCGGCGGTCCGATGCGCTGCGTGACTGCTGCGTCCGTGGGTGCAGAGCAAAGGGCGTGCGGCAGGTCGTCTCGACGTGCCGCGGCATTTCCCAGAGTTACCTGCCGACGCCGTGCCCGGCCCTCGGCTCGGTGCCGCGCCCGGCCACCGGCCCGGCTCGGCACCGGGCCGAGCCGAGGCCCTCAGGCCGCTGCGGCCGGGCGCAGGTCGTGGCGGGCCGCCCAGACCCGGGCGGAGATGTCGGCGAGGAGCCGGCAGGCGTCCCCGTCCGCCGCGCCGCCGCCGGCCGGGTCGCCGGTGGTGCAGACGACCAGCACGTACGGCGGGGCGTCGGCCGGGTGGACCACGCCGGCGCCGTGGCGCACGCCGCGTACCCAGCCGTTCTTGTGGGCGATGCGGACGCCGTCGGGCAGGCCGGCGGCGAGGTCCTCGCGGAACTCCTGCGCGAACAGGACGTCGAGCATGGCGGCGCAGCCGGCGGGGGAGGCGAGGGGGCCGGGGCGGGTCGCGCCGGCGGTCAGCCCGCCGAGCAGGGCGGCCAGGTCGGCCGCGGTGACCAGGTTGGTGATGCCGGCCTCGCGGGCGGCGAAGTCCTCGATGCCGCGCCCGGTGACGCTGTGCCGGGCGCCGGCGGCCGCCCACGCGTCGGCGACGGCGGGCAGACCGACGTGGCGCAGACAGAGGTTGGTGGCCAGGTTGCTGGAGCGCACGATCATCCGCTCGGCCAGCCAACGCAGGGGCGCGTGGCCGCCCTCCCGCTCCCAGACGGCCTCGTCGTTGTCGTAGTGCCGGGCGCAGGCGAACCGGGGGGCGTCGGGCAGGGCGGAGTCGAACTCGTTGCGCACGTCGACGGGGGCGTCGAGGTCGAGCGTGCCGGCCTCGGCGGCCCGGTGCAGGGCCAGCAGCACGGCGACCTTCATGGTGCTGGCCGCGTAGTGGGTGGCGTCGGGGTGCCGGGTCCAGCTCGCCGGGGCGTCGACCCGGCCCGCGTACGCCGAGACGGTGCCCGGCAGTGCGTCCAGGCGGGCGTCGAGCTCGTCCCAGATCATGCGGGTGACGGTAGCCGATCCGGCCCCCGGTCGTCCGGGGGCCGGCGGCAGGGGTCAGCCGGCGTGCTTGCGGCGGGCCGTGGCGCGGGCGCGCTGGGTCTGGTCGAGCACGACCTTGCGGATGCGGACGGCGGCGGGGGTGACCTCGACGCACTCGTCCTCGCGGCAGAACTCCAGGGCCTGCTCCAGCGACAGCTTGCGCGGCGGGATCAGCTTCTCGGTCTCGTCGGAGGTCGAGGCTCGCATGTTGGTGAGCTTCTTCTCCTTGGTGATGTTGACGTCCATGTCGTCGGAGCGGGAGTTCTCCCCGACGATCATGCCCTCGTACACCTCGGTGGTGGGCTCGACGAAGAGCTGACCGCGCTCCTGGAGGTTGATCATCGCGAAGGAGGTGACCGCGCCGGCCCGGTCGGCGACCAGCGAGCCGTTGTTGCGGGTACGCAGCTCGCCGAACCACGGCTCGTAGGACTCGAAGACGTGGTGCAGGATGCCGGTGCCCCGGGTGTCGGTGAGGAACTCGGTGCGGAAGCCGATCAGGCCGCGCGCCGGGACCAGCCACTCCATCCGGATCCAGCCGGTGCCGTGGTTGACCAGCTGCTCCATCCGGCCCTTGCGGGTGGCCAGGAGCTGGGTGATCGCGCCCAGGTACTCGTCGGGGGCGTCGATGGTCAGCCGCTCGACCGGCTCGCAGATCTTGCCGTCGATCTCCCGGGTGACGACCTGCGGCTTGCCGACGGTCAGCTCGTAGGACTCGCGGCGCATCTGCTCGACGAGGATGGCCAGGGCCAGCTCGCCGCGCCCCTGCACCTCCCAGGCGTCGGGGCGCTCGGTGGGCAGGACCCGCAGCGAGACGTTGCCGACCAGCTCCTTGTCGAGGCGGTCCTTGACCATCCGGGCGGTGACCTTGGCACCCTTGACGCGGCCGACCAGCGGCGAGGTGTTGGTGCCGATGGTCATCGAGATCGCCGGCTCGTCGACGGTGATCAGCGGCAGCGGGATCGGGTTCTCGGCGTCGGCCAGCGTCTCGCCGATCATGATCTCGGGGATGCCGGCGACGGCGATGATGTCACCGGGGCCGGCCGAGTCGGCGGGCTTGCGCTCCAGGCCCTCGGTCATCAGCAGCTCGGAGATGCGGACCCGCTGGGTGCTGCCGTCGGTGCGGCACCAGGCGACGGTCTGGCCCTTGGCGATGGTGCCCTGCCGGACCCGGCACAGCGCCAGCCGGCCGAGGAACGGCGACGCGTCGAGGTTGGTGACGTGGGCCTGCAGCGGCGCGTCCTGCTCGTAGGCGGGCGGCGGGATGGTGTCGAGCAGGGCGCGGAACAGCGGCTCCAGGCTCGTGCTGTCCTGTGGGACGGAGCCGTCGGCGGGCTGGGTGAGCGAGGCGATGCCGTCGCGGGCGCAGGCGTAGACGATCGGGAAGTCGATCTGCTCCTCGTCGGCGTCCAGGTCGAGGAAGAGCTCGTAGGTGTCGTCCACGACCTCCTTGATCCGGGCGTCGGGGCGGTCCACCTTGTTGATCACCAGGATGATCGGCATCCGGGCGCGCAGCGCCTTGCGCAGCACGAAGCGGGTCTGCGGCAGCGGGCCCTCGCTGGCGTCGACCAGCAGCACCACGCCGTCGACCATGGTGAGGCCGCGCTCGACCTCGCCGCCGAAGTCGGCGTGGCCCGGGGTGTCGATGATGTTGATGGTGACCGGCTCCGACCCGTCCGCCGGCAGGTAGCGCACGCCGGTGTTCTTGGCCAGGATGGTGATGCCCTTCTCCCTTTCGAGGTCCATCGAGTCCATCACCCGCTCGGTCGTCTCGCCGCGGGCGCCGTAGGCGCCGGCCTGCCGCAACATGGCGTCGACCAGGGTGGTCTTGCCGTGGTCGACGTGAGCGATGATGGCGACGTTGCGGAGGTCGGTGCGAAGCTGCATGGGCTCCATCCTCCCGCCTGCGCGGATCAGGCGCCGCGTCGGGGTCGCCCCCCGGCCGCCGGCCGGATCCGGTGGGTGCGTGGCTGTCGGTGCCGGCGGCCCGGCTGTCATGCTGGCCGCGTGAGCCGGGGGCCGTCGTGCACGATCTGCTGAACTCGGTGCAGGGCCTGCCGCCCCTGCTGGTCTACCTGGTCGCCGCGGCGATCGTGGCCGGCGAGACGGCGGTGATCGTCGGGCTGCTGGTGCCGGGCGAGGCGACGCTGCTGCTGGTCGGCTTCCTCACGTACACCGGCGCGCTGCGGCTCGGCCCCGCCCTGCTGGTGATGATTGTCGCAGCCGTGACCGGGGACACGTTGGCGTTCCGCGCGGGCCGCCGCTACGGTCCCCGGCTGCGCGCGTCCGGCTTCGGGGCGCGGGTGGGCCCGCACCGGTGGCGGCGCGCCGACGCGCTGCTGGAGCGGCTCGGCGGGCGGGGGGTCCTCACCGCCCGCTGGGTGGCGTTCGCCCGCACCCTCGCGCCCCGCCTGGCGGGGGCGGCCGGCATGCCGTACCGCCGGTTCGCGCCGTGGAATCTCGCCGGCGTGGTGACCTGGGTGGGCGGGTCGGTGCTGGCGGGCAACCTGGCCGGGGAGTCGTACGAGACGGTGTCGCGGCTGCTGGGCCGGGCCACCGGCGCGGTGCTGGTGCTGCTCGGCGGGGTGCTCGCCGTGGTGCTGGTGGGCCGCTGGCTGGGCCGCCACCCGGATCCGGCACGGGCGCTGCTGGCCCGGGCGGCGGCGCTGCCGCCGCTGCGCTGGCTCGCCGCCCGGTACGGGGTGCTGTTCTTCCTGCTGGCGATGCGCGTCGGCCCCGGCTGGACGCTGCTGATCAACCTGGCCGCGGGGCTGGTGCTGCTGTTCGTGGCCGGCGTGGCCATCGCCTGGCTGCTCGGGGCGGCGATGCGGTGGAGCGGGCTGGCGGTGGTCGACGACGCGATCGCCGGCTGGTTCGCCGACCGGCGTACCCCGGGCGCGGCGGAGGTCGCGCTGACCGTGGTGTCCGTGTCGCGCGGCTCGGTGCTGATCGCGCTGGTGGCGGTGGTGGCCGCCGGTCGGGCGTGGCGGCAGCGTCCGTGCCCGGGTCGCGGCGGGGCGCTGCCGCGGGCCGAGCTGCTCGACGTGGTGGGCACCGTCGGCGCGTTCCTGCCGCTGGTGGTGCTCGCCGTGGTCGCCGAGGTGGTGGCGCCGGGCCGGCTCGCCTCCGGCGAGGAGGGGGTCCTGTTCGCGACGCAGAACGCGGTGATGGCGGCGAGCCTGTGCACCCTGGCCTGGCTGCTGTCGCGGGGCTCGCCCTGGCCGGTGACGGTGGCGGCGTGGACGGCCGCGGCGGCCGGGGTGGCGGCGATCGGCGGCGCGCGGCTCTATCTGGGGCAGGGCACCGCCAGCAGCACGATCACCTCGGTGCTGCTCGGGGTGGCCTGGACGGCGCTGTTCATGGTCGCCTGGGCGACGCGGGACCGGGCGGTCGGCGCGGGCGGCCCGACCGACGGCCGGGCCGCCCCGGGGGCGCCGGGGTGAGCAGCGGGCCGGGTCCGTCGGCCCGGCGCGCTGCCCGGACCGGCGCGCGGGCGGCGGCGGTGGTCCCGTCCCCGCCGCCGCCCGCGCGGTCCTCAGCTCCGGGCCGCCGCCGGCTCGGCCCCGTCGCGCCCCGCCCGCCCCGCGTCGCCGGCGTCGGGTGCGTCGCCGTCGGGTGCGTCGCCGGTGGGTGCCGGCGGGATCCGGCCGGGCCACCAGAAGCGGTCGCCGAGCAGGAACACCAGCGCCGGCACGAGGACCGTGCGCACCAGCAGCGTGTCGAGCAGCACGCCGATGCAGACGATGACCCCGATCTGGGTCAGCAGGATCAGCGGCAGCACGCCGAGGACGGCGAAGACCGCCGCGAGCAGCACCCCCGCGCTGGTGATCACGCCGCCGGTGACGCGCAGGGCCGAGAGCATGCCGTCGCGGGTGCCGGTGCGGCGGGCGTCCTCGCGGGCCCGGGTGACGAGGAAGATGTTGTAGTCGACGCCGAGGGCCACGAGGAAGACGAAGGCGAGCAGCAGGACGCCGCTGTCGAGCGCCGGGAACCCGAGGACGAGGTCGAACAGCAGCCACGCCGCGCCGAGGCTGGCGAAGAACGAGGCGACGACGGTGAGCACGAGCAGGGCCGGGGCGACCAGGCCGCGCAGCAGCAGCACGAGCACCGCGGCGACGAGCAGCAGGATGATCGGAAGAATCAGCCGCAGGTCCCTGCCGTCGGCCTCCTTGGAGTCGTACGTGGCGGCGACCGTGCCGCCGACGACGGCGCCGTCGAACCGCTCGACGCCGTCGACGGCGGGCGGGGCGGAGCCGGGAACCGCGGCGACGGCGGCGCGCAGCGCCTCGATCGCGCGGTCCGAGTCGGCGCTGCCCGGCTCGGCCTCGAGCACCACGTCGACCTGGGCGACGGCGGTGCCGGCGTCCCCGGGGCGGGCGGAGGCCACCCCGGGTACGGCGGTGGCGGCCGCCACCACGGCCGGCGTCGCCGCCGGGGTGGTCAGGACGGCGACCGGCTGCGTCGTGCCGGCGGGGAAGGCCCGGGCGAGGGTTTCCGCGCCGGCGACGGCCTCGGGCTTCACCCGGAACTGTTCGGTCTCGGACAGGCCGGTGCGGATGCCGAGCCCGCCGAGGGCGAGGCCGGCGAGCAGCAGCGTCGCGAGCGCCGCGACCGGCAGCGGGCGGCGGACGACGGCGGTGCCGAGCCGGCCCCACAGCCGGCCCTCACGCGCGGGGCCGCCGACCCGGGGCACGAACGGCCAGAACAGCCCCCGGCCGAAGAGCACCAGCGCGGCGGGGAGGACGAACAGCGCCGACAGCATGGCGAACACGATGCCGGTGGCGCAGGCCACGGCGAGGGCCCGGTTGTTCTCCTGCTCCGACAGCAGCAGGGTGAGCACACCGAGCACGACGGTGCCGCCGCTGGCGAGGATGGGTTCGGCGGTGCGGCGCAGGGCGGCGCGCATCGCGGCGAAGCGGTCGGCCTCGCGGCGCAGTTCCTCCCGGTAGCGGGCGATGAGCAGCAGGGCGTAGTCGGTGGCGGCGCCGAAGACGAGGACGCTGGCGATGCCGGTGACCGCGCCCTCCTGGAGGTGGATGCCGAGGGCGGGGACGATGGTGTCGACGGCCCGCAGCGTGAGCTGTTCGGTGGCCCCGACGACGACGAGCGGCACGATCCACAGGAACGGGCTGCGGTAGGTGACGAGCAGCAGCAGCGCGACGACGCCCGCGGTGACGGCGAGCAGCGTGACGTCCGCGCCCTCGAAGACCTGCGTCAGGTCGGCGGTGAACGCGGGGGCGCCGGTGACCTGCGCGGTGAGGCCGGTGGGCAGGCCGTCGAGGGCCGCGCGCAGGTCGGCCACCGCGTCGGCGACGGCCGTCTGGCCGTCGGCGGTGGACATCGGTACGGCGAGCAGCGCCACCGTGCCGTCGGGTGAGGTCTGCGGCGGGCTGACCCGACCGCCGACGGCGAAGCGGCCCAGCTCGCCGGCGCGGGCGGTGATCGCCGCTCGGTCCGGCTCGGTGAGGGGGGCGCCGTCGGCGCGGCTGACGACGACGATCGCGGGTTGGACGTCGCGGGAGGGCAGCTCGTCCTGGAGCCGTTCGACCTGGGTGGACTGCCACTGCACGGACAGCCCGGTGGACGAGACGGAGGCGGGGTTGTCGGGCTTCGGGAGCCCGAAGACGACCGCGCTGAGGACGATCGCGGCGGCCACGGTGAGCCAGGCGGCGAGCCGGCCGCGGGCGACGCGGGTGAACACAGACATCGGGTTCCCTCGTGGTTGTCGGGGTGGGGCGCGGGGCACCGGTGGGCGGGCTCGGCCGGCGATCGCGAAGGACCCGATTGTCGCGCCTGCCGAGTATCTTGATAAGCGAGATTATCGACAGCTCGACTATGCTGCAACCGGCACGCACGGGGGGAGGGGAAGCGACGTCGTGGCAACGCACGGCATGTACCGGAGACGGGAAACGCGACGCGAGCAGCTCGTCGCCGACATCACCAACGATCTGCGGCGCTACTCGTCCGACGCCCAGCACATCGGGCACGCCTTCGCCGGCCTGCACGGCCTCAACGGCACCGACCTGCACGCGCTCATCGCCGTCATGGACGCCGAACTCGCCGGCGCCCCGATCACCCCGGGCCGGCTGGGGGAGAAGCTCAACCTGTCCTCCGGCTCGGTGACCGCCCTGATCGACCGGCTGGAGCGCGCCGGCCACGTCCGCCGTGACCGCGACACCGGCGACCGCCGCAAGGTCTTCCTGCGCTACGCCGACCGGGGCGCCGCGCTGGCCATGGAGTTCTTCCAGCCGCTCGGCCACCGCACCGACGCCGCGATGGCCGGCTTCAGCGACGACGAGCTGGAGGTGGTGCGCCGCTTCATGACGGTCATGGTGGCCACCATGCGGGAGCACCTCGACCAGGTCCGGGCGACCCGCCCGGAGCCGGCGCACCGCGAACCGCGCTGACCCGCCCGCCCGGCCGGCGGGCGACCGGGGCGGGTGACGTGCCCGCCGCCGGCAACGGAACTGCCTGGCAGAACAGAGAAAACGCCCGCCGCGCGGCGGAGTACGCCGGGCGCGGCGGGCGCGGGTGCGCTGCGGCGACGGCCGGGATCGTCGACCCGACCGCCGTCACCGGCACGGAGCTACATCGCGCGGACGTTGTCCGCCTGCGGGCCCTTCTGCCCCTGGGTCACCTCGAACTCGACCTTCTGGCCCTCGTTGAGTTCCCGGTAGCCGCTCGACGCGATGGCCGAGTAGTGGACGAACACGTCCGGACCTCCGCCGTCCTGCTCGATGAAGCCGAAGCCCTTTTCCGAGTTGAACCACTTGACCGTGCCGGTAGCCATGCATCTCTCCCTGTTCAAAGCGGGTGAGCACCGACCGCTGGTCGATGATCGCCCTGTACCTCCCCGAGAGTAACCGGCAAAACCCGGATCTGCTGGACGAAGTGCCGCAGGGCGTATCCGAAAATGCCCGCGCCCCGGGCGCAGCCCTGGGAAAACCCGCCCGGCGGCGCCCCGCCTGCGGCATGCTTGCCCCGATGACAAGTCCCGCAGCCACCGCGCTGGCCGTGCTGGAGCGGGAGATCGACGTGCCCGGCGAAGGGCTGGACCGGCTGCGGCTCGTCGCCACCCCCTTCGTGCCCGAGGTGCGGCTGCACCTCGCCGAGGACGCCATCGTCTGGTGGGCCCGGATGGAGGCCGCCGCCGGCCACGCCCTGCCGCCGCCGTACTGGGCCTCGGCCTGGGCCGGCGGCCAGGCCCTGGCCCGGCACCTGCTCGACCACCCCGAGCTGGCCGCCGGCCGCCGGGTGCTCGACCTGGCCGCCGGCTCGGGGCTCGTCGCGATCGCCGCCGCGCTGGCCGGCGCGGCCCGGGTCGTGGCCAACGACATCGACCCGTACGCCGTCGCGGCGGTCACCGTCAACGCCCGCGCCAACCGGGTCGCCGTCGCCGCGATGGGCGAGGACCTGCTCGACTCCGACGCGCCGGACGCGGACCTGCTCGTCGCCGGGGACGTCTTCTACGACCGGGAGATGGCGGGCCGGATGCTGCCGTTCCTGCGTCGCGCCGTGGCCCGGGGCGCGCGGGTGCTGGTGGGCGACCCCGGCCGGGGGCACCTGCCCCGCGACCTGCTGGACCCGGTGGCCAGCTACCGGGTGCCCACCACCGAGCCGGCCGTCGACTCCCCGGTGCGCCGGGTGGAGGTGCTGCGGCCCCGGGCCGGCGGGCCTGACCCCGAGACGGGATCAGGGTCGGCTGGGGGATCAAACCCGATGCCGGACGTGGCGGACCGGCCGTAGCGTACGGACCATGGCGGAATGGACGCACCAGGTCGGGGAGCTGCCCACCATCCTGTTGGTGGGGGTGCTCGGGGTGGTGATGCTCTTCGACGCCGTACCGCTGGTGGGGGTGCTGGTCCCCGGCGACGTCGCGGTCCTCGCCGCGGTCGGCGTCGGGCGGCCGGCCACCGCCGCGAGCACCGTCGCCGCCGTGGTCGCCGGCTGCGTGGCCGGCTGGTCGCTGAGCTTCCTCGTCGGCCGGCGCTACGGCGACCGGCTGCGGCACAGCCGCGTCGGCGGCTGGATCGGGGAGTCCCGCTGGGCGGCGGCCGAGTCCGTCCTGCGTCGGGGCGGCGGCCGGATGGTGCTGGTCGCGCCCTTCCTGCCGGTGTTCAACGCGCTGCTGCCGCTGGCCGCGGGCGGCCTGCGGATGTCGTACCGCAGGTTCCTGGCCTGCGCGAGCGTCGGGGCCGCGCTCTGGGCCGGCCTCTACGTGGCCCTCGGCACGCTGTCCCGCTCGCTGGCCGGGCTGCTGCCGGTGGACGTCTCGCCGCTGCTGGTCACCATGGCGGTGGGTCTGCTGCTGGCCGGCGTGGTGCTGCTCGTCACGCGCCGCGGGCTGCGCGGCGCCGTCCCCGCCGCCCCGGCGGCCTGAGCCCCGGGCGGGCGACGGCGCCGCCGCCGGTCACCAGCCGCGGGCCCGCCACTGCGGCAGCGACGGGCGCTCCGCGCCGAGGGTGCTGTCCCGGCCGTGCCCCGGGTAGAACCAGGTCTCGTCGGGCAGCCGGTCGAACAGCCGGTGCTCGACGTCGTCGACGAGCTGACCGAACCGCTGCGGGTCCCGGTCGGTGTTGCCGACCCCGCCGGGGAAGAGGCTGTCGCCGGTGAACAGGTGCGGCACGCCCGCCGGGTCGCGGTAGAGCAGGGCGATCGAGCCCGGCGTGTGCCCCCGCAGGTGGATCACCTCCAGCTCGCGGTCGCCGACGGCCACCGTGTCGCCGTCGGTCAGCGGCTGCGCCGGGATCGGCAGGCCCGCGGCGTCGTCGGCGTGCACCAGCGCCCGCGCGCCGGTCTTCGCGACGACCTCCTCCAGCGCGACCCAGTGGTCCATGTGCTGGTGGGTGGTGACCACGGTGGCCAGGCCGGCGTCGCCGACCAGCTCCAGCAGCCGGGGCGCCTCGTTGGCCGCGTCGATCAGCAGCTGCTCGCCGGTGTCGCGGCACCGCAGCAGGTAGGCGTTGTTGTCCATCGGCCCCACCGACACCTTGGTGATGGTGAGCCCGTCGAGCTCGCGTACGGCCGGCGCGCCGCCGGGGCTGACGTCTCCGCTGTAGGTCATGCGTCCTTACATCCATTCCGGTGGGGTCGGCAGGGGACCGTCGGGGGTGACGGCGAGCGTGTCGGCGCCGCCGCGGCCGGTCAGCCAGGCGGCGAGCCCGTGGGCGGGGCCGGTGACGGTGGGTGCGCCGTCGGGATCGCCGACGACCACCTCGTGGCTGCTGCCGTCGAAGCGCAGCACCAGCGCCGGGGCGTCGTCCCGGCCGGCGAGGCCGGCGGTGACCTCGTGCAGCAGCCGCTGGGCGAACGCCTCCGGCCAGTCGGCCGGCGTGTAGCCGGCGGCTAGGTCGACGTGGTGCACCTCGACCTCCCGCAGCCGCCCCCAGACCAGCATGGCCGCCGGCCACGGGCCGCGCCGGGTCTCCACGGTCGCCGCCCACGCCTGCACGGGCATCGCGGCGACCGCCTCGGCGAACCGCTCGGCCGAGCGGCGCAGGTCGTCCAGGAGCGCGGCGGGCGTTCGGGCCGCCCCGGTGGCGATGTCGGCGGCGCGGGCCGCGGTGCTGGCGTACATCGGGATCCGCTCGCCGGTGCGGGCGGAGGTGAGCAGGTTGACGAACCCGTCGGCGTTGCGGGCCAGGTGGGTCAGCACGTGCGCCCGGGTCCAGCCGGGCAGCAGCGACGGCGCGGCGACGTCCGCGTCGTCGAGGGCCGCGGCGGTGCGCAGCAGCCGGGCCGTGGCGTCGTCGAGGTCACCGGTCAGCAGCAGCGGGTCCGCGGTCACGCACCGAACCCTAGCCGCCCGCGGCCCCGGCGTCGCCGTGGAAATCGCTTTCGGCGCGTCGGCGCGGCCCCTACCGTCGGCGGTGCAACGCGACACCGGGGACTCGGAGGAGGTGGTGCCCATGCCGGTCGAAGCACGCGTGTCGCCCCACCGTATCCACCGACCCTGAAGAGGTTGCCATGTCCATCGAACTGACCGCCCTCGGCTGGGACGCCGAACGGGCGGCCCACGCCCGCACCCGCGCCGGCCGGACTCCGGGCCGGGTGGCCCGCGTCGACCGGGGCGTGTGCACCGTGCTCGGCGCGGACGGGCCGGTCCGCGCCACCCTCGGCGCGGCGGTGCTCGCCGACGCGGCCCGCGACCTGACCCGGCTGCCCTGCGCCGGCGACTGGGTGCTGCTGCACGCCTGGCCCGACGGGCCGGTCACCGTCGAGTCCGTGCTGCCCCGGCGCACGGCGCTGGTGCGTCGCACCGCCGGCAAGGACGCCAGCGGGCAGGTGCTCGCCGCCAACCTCGACGCCGCGGCCGTCGTCGAGCCGGTGCACCCCGAGCCGGACGTCGCCCGCATCGAGCGGCTGCTGTCCCTGGCGCACGAGTCCGGGGCCACGCCACTGGTGGTGCTCACCAAGGCCGACCTCGCCGCCGACCCGGCGGCGATCGCCCGGCAGCTCGCCGGCGTCGCGCCCGGGGTGCCGGTGCTGCCGGTCAGCGCCGAGCGCGGCGACGGCCTCGACGCGCTGCGCCCGCACGTCGCCCCGGGCCGCACCCTCGCCCTGCTCGGCCCGTCCGGGGCCGGCAAGTCGAGCCTGGTCAACGCACTGGCCGGGGCGGTGGTGATGCCGACCCAGGCGATCCGCCGGGTCGACGGCAAGGGCCGGCACACCACCACCTGGCGGGCGCTGGTGCCGGTGCCGGGCGGCGGCGCGGTGCTGGACACCCCGGGGGTACGCGCGGTCGGCCTGCTCGACGGCGCGGCGGGCCTGGACCGGGCCTTCGCCGACATCGCCGCGCTGGCCACGGGCTGCCGGTACGGCGACTGCGCGCACGACGCCGAGCCGGGCTGCGCCGTGCGCGACGCCCTCGCCGCCGGGGAGCTGGCCGTCCGGCGGTACGACAGCTGGCGCCGGTTGCAGCGGGAGGTCGCCTTCGAGAGCCGGCGTCGGGAGGCCCGGCTGGCCGCCGAGCGCCGGGGCGGCTGGCGCGGCGGGCGGCGACGGACGGCCCGGCCGTGACTGTCGGTGTTGCCGGGGTAGCGGGGAGCTGACCGCGGCGGCGGCCGGTCGCCGGGGTGTCGGTGCCGGGCGAGGGCGGTGGGCCGGGGCCGTGACGGGGCCCGGCGCGACCGGGTTGAGCTGGGGGAATGTGCGGGCGCGGAAAGTTGTCGTACCTCGGGGCTAGAGTTGCCGAGGCGCTTCTTCTGCGCCCGCACGACCGTTCGGGGCCGTCCCGGAAGCCTCCCGGCCGCCCCGAGCGCCCAGATCCTCCTCGCCTTCTTCACCGGGAGTACACGGACAGTGGCCGACCGACTGATCATCCGTGGCGCGCGCGAGCACAACCTGCGTGACGTCAGTCTCGACCTGCCCCGGGACGCCCTGATCGTCTTTACCGGGCTCTCCGGGTCCGGCAAGTCGAGCCTGGCCTTCGACACCATCTTCGCCGAGGGGCAGCGCCGCTACGTCGAGTCGCTGTCGTCGTACGCCCGGCAGTTCCTCGGCCAGATGGACAAGCCGGACGTCGACTTCATCGAGGGCCTCAGCCCCGCCGTCTCCATCGACCAGAAGTCCACCTCGCGCAACCCGCGCTCGACCGTCGGCACGATCACCGAGGTCTACGACTACCTGCGGCTGCTCTACGCGCGGGTCGGCGAGCCGCACTGCCCGGTCTGCGGCGAGCGGATCTCCCGGCAGAGCCCGCAGCAGATCGTCGACCGGGTCCTCGCGATGGCCGAGGGCACCCGGTTCATGGTGCTCGCCCCGGTGGTGCGCGGCCGCAAGGGCGAGTACGTCGACCTCTTCGCCGAGCTCCAGGGCAAGGGCTACGCGCGGGCCCGGGTCGACGGCGTGGTGCATCCGCTGACCGAGCCGCCGAAGCTCAAGAAGCAGGAGAAGCACACCATCGAGGTGGTGATCGACCGGCTCACCGTCAAGCCCAGCGCCAAGCAGCGGCTGACCGACTCGGTCGAGGCGGCGCTCG
The DNA here is from genome assembly GCF_000876225.1 of Micromonospora haikouensis. NCBI lineage: Bacteria > Bacillati > Actinomycetota > Actinomycetes > Micromonosporales > Micromonosporaceae > Micromonospora > Micromonospora haikouensis. Next base: position 652,899 of record NZ_JXSX01000003.1, read on the forward strand.
GCCTCTCCGGCGGCCTGGTCCTGCTCGACTTCGTCGACCTCGCCGAGGACGACCCCGACCGGGAACGCCGCTACTCCGAGCACCTGGCCTGCCCCAACGACCACCCCCTCGCGATCGAGGACCTGGAGCCCCGGGTCTTCTCGTTCAACGCGCCCTACGGCGCGTGCCCCGAGTGCACCGGCCTGGGCACCAAGAAGGAGGTCGACCCGGAGCTGGTCGTCCCCGACCCGGAGCGCACCCTGCGCGAGGGCGCGATCCAGCCCTGGTCGTCCGGGCACAACCTGGAATACTTCCTGCGCCTGCTGGAGGCGCTGGGCGAGGCCGAGCACTTCGACGTCGACACCCCGTGGCGGGCGCTGCCGGCGCGGGCGCAGAAGACGATCCTGCACGGCTCCGGCGACCAGGTGCACGTGCGCTACCGCAACAAGTTCGGCCGCGAGCGTTCCTACTACACCGGCTTCGAGGGCGTGGTGCAGTGGATCGAGCGCCGGCACACCGACACCGAGAGCGAGTGGTCGCGGGAGAAGTACGAGGGCTACATGCGCGACGTGCCCTGCGCGGCCTGCGGCGGCGCGCGGCTCAAGCCCGAGGTCCTCGCGGTCACCCTGGCCGGCAAGAGCATCGCCGAGGTGTGCAACCTGTCGGTGGGCGAGTGCGCCGAGCTGCTGGCCGGCATCGAGCTGACCGACCGGCAGAAGATGATCGCCGAGCGGGTGCTCAAGGAGATCAACGCCCGGCTGCGGTTCCTGCTCGACGTCGGGCTGGACTACCTCTCCCTGGACCGCCCGGCCGGCACCCTGTCCGGCGGCGAGGCGCAGCGCATCCGGCTGGCCACCCAGATCGGCTCCGGCCTGGTCGGCGTGCTCTACGTGCTCGACGAGCCGTCCATCGGCCTGCACCAGCGCGACAACCACCGGCTCATCGAGACGCTGGTGCGGCTGCGCGGGCTGGGCAACACCCTGATCGTCGTCGAGCACGACGAGGACACCATCCGCACCGCCGACTGGATCGTCGACATCGGGCCGGGCGCGGGCGAGCACGGCGGGCGCATCGTGCACTCCGGGTCGGTGCCGGACCTGCTGGCCAACCCGGAGTCGGTGACCGGGGCGTACCTGTCGGGCCGGCGGGAGATCCCGACGCCGACGGGCCGCCGGCCGCAGACCCCGGGCCGGGAGCTGGTGGTGCACGGCGCGCGGGAGCACAACCTGCGCAACCTGACCGTGTCGTTCCCGCTGGGCCAGCTCATCGCGGTCACCGGGGTCAGCGGCTCGGGCAAGTCGACGCTGGTCAACGACATCCTGCACGCGGTGCTGGCCAACCAGATCAACGGGGCGCGGCACGTGCCGGGCCGGCACACCCGGGTCAGCGGCCTGGAGCACGTGGACAAGGTCGTCGGCGTCGACCAGTCGCCGATCGGCCGCACGCCCCGGTCCAACCCGGCGACGTACACGGGGGTCTGGGACCACGTCCGCAAGCTGTTCGCCGAGACCACCGAGGCCAAGGTCCGGGGGTACGGTCCGGGCCGGTTCTCGTTCAACGTCAAGGGCGGCCGGTGCGAGGCGTGCTCCGGCGACGGCACCATCAAGATCGAGATGAACTTCCTGCCCGACGTCTACGTCCCGTGCGAGGTGTGCAAGGGGGCCCGGTACAACCGGGAGACCCTGGAGGTGCACTACAAGGGCAAGACGGTCTCCGACGTGCTGGAGATGCCGATCGAGGAGGCGGCGGAGTTCTTCTCCGCGATCCCGGCCATCCACCGGCACCTGAAGACGCTTGTCGACGTCGGCCTGGGCTACGTCCGGCTGGGCCAGCCCGCGCCGACGCTCTCCGGCGGCGAGGCGCAGCGGGTCAAGCTCGCCTCCGAGCTGCAGAAGCGTTCCACCGGCCGCACGGTCTACGTGCTGGACGAGCCGACCACCGGCCTGCACTTCGAGGACATCCGCAAGTTGCTGATGGTGCTGGAGGGGCTGGTCGACAAGGGCAACACGGTGATCACCATCGAGCACAACCTCGACGTGATCAAGACGGCCGACTGGCTGATCGACATGGGCCCCGAGGGCGGCCACCGGGGCGGCACGGTGCTGGCCACCGGCACCCCCGAGGAGGTCGCCGAGGTGCCCGAGAGCCACACCGGCCGGTTCCTGCGCCCGGTGCTCGGGCTCGACGGGGAGGCCCGGGGCGCGAAGGCGGCCACCGGGCGGGCCGCGAAGGCCAACGGCGCCCCGGCCCGCCCCCGGGCCCGCAAGGTCGCGGCGGCGGCCCGCTGAGGCTGCCGCGCACGCCGACAAGGGGCGTCCCGGTTCGTCCGGGGCGCCCCTTCGCGTCGCCGCCGCCCTGCTCCTGCTCCGAGCCCGCCCCGGCCGGCCCGTGGGCCCGCCGCCAAACGATCACTGTGGTCGATTTGTTGAACCTTCAGGCACAGTGATCCGTGGACCCCAACGAGGCCCGGGCCCCCTTCGGACCGGGCAGTCGACAGAGAGGCCAGACATGAGTGACGAGCAGGTGCAGACCGGGCCGGCCACGCAGACGCGGCGCGCCCTCCTCGCCGGTGCCGGCGCGCTGGGCGCGGCGGTCGTCCTGTCGGCGTGCGGCGACGACTCCGACGACTCCGCCGGCGGCGACCCCGCCCCGAGCGGCGGCGCGGCGGCGACCGGCGGCGCCGGCGACTCCGGCGCGCTGGCCAGCACCGCCGACGTCCCGGTCGGCGGCGGCCTGATCCTGGCCGCGAAGGGCGTGGTGATCACCCAGCCCGAGGCCGGCACGTTCAAGGGCTTCGACCCGATCTGCACCCACCAGGGCTGCCCGGTGTCGAACGTCGACGGCGGCACCATCAACTGCACCTGCCACATGAGCAAGTTCTCCATCACCGACGGCTCGGTGACGTCGGGCCCGGCGACGACGCCCCTCGCGGCCAAGGAGCTCAAGGTCGACGGCGACCAGATCACCCTCGCCTGAACGGCGGCGGCCGGCCCGGGTCACCCCGGACCGGCCGCCGCCGTCGTCGCCCGTCAGCGGGCGTAGACCGACATCTCCCACAGCGAGAAGCCGTAGGTCGTGGCCCGGGTCAGGCCCCGCATCCGCACGTACCGCGCGGTCTCGACCGGAAACGCGACCACGTCGGTGCCGCCGTCGCCGGCCGTGGTGGACCACACCGTGCGCCAGGTCGTGCCGTCGGCGGAGACCTCGATCCGGTACGACTTCGCGTACGCCGACTCCCAGGCCAGCGCGACCCGGCCCACCGACCGGGCCGAGCCCAGGTCGACGGTCAGCGTCTGGTCGTCGGCCCAGGAGCTGGCCCACCGGGTGCCCAGGTCCCCGTCGACGGCCTTGCCGGCGGCGTAGCCGAGCTGGGCGCTCGACGCGGTCACCGCCTTGCCGGCGGCGAGGTTCGACACGTCGTCGCCGCGCCGGGCCGGGAACGACACCACCTGCTGGTAGGTGGGCCGGTTCTGCCAGGCGATCGTGGCGTGCTTGATCCCGCCCAGCGGCGACTGGACGATCGCGTCGGCGCACCACTGGTCCCCGGCGGAGCAGGTGGAGTCGCCCGGGTACGTGGTGGTGGCCGGGGTCGCGGCGGCCGCCTTCAGCGTGTCGAGCAGGATCTGCCGGCAGCCGGCGAGGGCGCCGCCGCCGCAGTAGGTGCGGCCGAGGCCCCCGGCGACGGGGTCGCCGAGGACCGCCCGCAGGTCCTTGTCGACGTACCCCCACCAGCCGTACTGGAACGACGAGCCCTTGTGCGCCTGGGCCTCGTTGGCGGACGTGGGCAGGTTCGACTTGTCGCCCTGCTGGTGGCCGGAGGGGGACTCGTTGATCTGGAGGGCGTTGATCAGCGCCTGGTAGAGGTCGGGGCCGAGCTGGTCGCGGAACACGCCCCGCACCAGCAGCGGCCACCAGGCGTCGAAGGTGCGGATGGCGTCGGCGTGCTGGTACACCTTCGAGCCCTTGGCCGTCTCCACCCGCAGCGCGCCGGCCTGCCGCCACGCCTTCAGCTTCGCGATCTCGGCGGCCAGGGTGGCGTCGCCGACGGGCTGGCTCTCCAGCACCCGGATCAGCTCGTCGAGCACCTCGACCCCGCGCAGGTCGGTCAGGCCGGCCCGCTCCACCAGCTCGGTCAGCGTCGCCCGGTCGTACTTCTTCCCGGCGGCGATGCCGGCCTTCAGCGGCTTGTCCAGCAGGTCGCCCCGGTGCACCGCGCCGAAGCTGAAGTTGCCGTCGGCCCCGCCGAAGTCCTTGGCCTGCTTGTTGTTCCAGCTGACGTAGTAGTCCTGGTCCACGGAGTTGGGGTGGGCCGAGCGCGGCGCGTAGCTGGCGGTGTTCGTGTCGGGCTGGAAACCCTGCCACTCGTACGCGGGCTCGGCCTTCATCGGCAGGTTCGGGTTGGACCCGGCGGCCCGCAGCGGGTTGAGCCCGGAGTTGAAGTACGCCGACTGGGTGGAGTTGACGTAGAACCAGTTGAACGCGTACTCGACGTTGCCCGCCGAGGCGACGAAGGCGTCGGCGGTGCCCATCTGCGTCGGGTCGTTGAACATCTGGAAGCCGATCGCGGAGTCCGCCTCGTGCCGGTAGGTGGAGCGGAGCTGGGTGAAGGCGTGCGGCTTGCCGCCGACGGTGCCGCGCCAGGCGACCAGGCCCAGCTTGGTGCGCCACGCCACCAGCTTGTACGACCCGGCGGGCGTGGTGTCGGCCGCCGTCGGCTTCCACTTGTTGGTGTGGGCGAGCTGCTCCATCGCCACGCACTGCCCCCGGAACAGGTAGTGGTCGCTGGCCAGCGTCGGCGCGCTGCCGTCGGTGGTGCACAGCGGCACCGCGTACGTGTCGGTGATGTCGTGGATCGACGAGGTGGCGCTCCAGGCGTAGTCCTGGCCCCGGCCGAGCAGCACGTAGAGGTTGAGGCCGGCGAACGCCGCGCCCCGGGCGCTGATGCCGGGGCCCTGCAGCTCCTGGATCATCAGCAGCTGGGGGGAGAAGTATCCGGTCTGCGGCCCGAACACCGCCACCGGGTGCCCGGTCGCGGAGTTGGCGGCGGAGACCACGGCCGCGTTGGACATGCCCCGGTGGGCCGGGTCGATGGTCAGCCCGGACAGCGCGGCGGCCAGCTCCGAGCCGGTGCTGCCGGTGGCCCGGCTGGCGGCGGAGCCGGTGGGGTCGGTGAAGATCGGCTCCACCTTGGCCGTGCCGGCGTCGGGCAGCGCCACGCTCGCCGCGTCGGGGGAGGCGGAGCCGTAGGGGAAGCTCTGCCCGTCGTGCAGGGTCAGCACCGTCTCCGGGTCGTTCTGGTTGCGGAAGCCCGCCCACACCTTGTCGCCCTCGGTCGGGCCGTACTTGGCGCGGGCGGCGATGCGGACCAGCGCGGACTGCATCTCGGTGCCGCCACCGCCGCCGAACAGGCCGCCGACGACGCCGGCGATGGCGATGAGGTCGGTCATCGTGAACGGCTCCGGGCCACCCTCGTTGGTGATCGCGTCGAGGTGTCCGGTGAGGACGTACTCGCCGGGGCAGTTGCGGTTGGCCATGCAGAAGCCGATGTAGGCGTTGACGCCCGCGATGTACTCCTGGACGTCGGCGTAGAGCTGCTCGCCGCGCGGGCCCTTGGCGCGCAGCGCCTCGACCTGCGCCGCCAGGTCCGCCTCGGTGTACGGCGAGTTGCGCCAGACGCTCTGCTCCAGCTCCCGGTTGCTGGGGGCCCCGCCGGCGAACGGGGTGAGGGTGCCCCGGCCGACGTGGCGCATCAGGTCCATGGTGAACAGCCGGTCCTCGGCGCCGGCGTAGCCGGCCCCGTACATGGTGCCGCCCCGGGTGGTGCCGGTGACGTGCGGGACGCCGGTGGCCCGGTCGCGCACGATCCGCACGTCGGCGCGGGGCGAGTAGTCCCGCTCGACCTGCCCGGACGGCACGCCGAAGGAGGCGTCGTTGAAGAAGGTGCCGATCTGCTCGGGGCGCAGCCCGGCGTAGCCGTAGACGAGGTCGGCGTACTTGCCGAGCTGGTCGGCGGAGTGCCGGGGCAGCGTGCCGAGGGTCTGGTTGGCGAGGATCTCGACGAGGGTGGCGCTGCCGTTCTGGCCGGGCGGGACGATGTCGCCGCACTCGCCGAGGCAGTAGTCGTTGGCGGCGAAGGTGCTGGCGGCTGCCTTCGCGGCGGCGGCGCTCGCGGGCGTCGTGGTCGGGGTGGGGGTGGCGACGAGCAGGGCGGCGACGCCGACGGCGGCGGTCGCGCCGGCCAGCAGGCGACGCGGGGCGGTGGGACGGGGCATGGTGATCCTCCGAGCGGTGGGGATCATGACGGGGGGGTGACGATCATTACATGAAGAACATTCAGTTACCGGATGGTAGGCGTCCCGCCGCGAGATTGGAAGACGTCAATCAGCATGTCGCGCGCCGGTTACCCGCGAGTATTGAACCGGCCGGGTTCCTTGGATAACCTTCGATCCCCCGGGCTGGTGCCGGCCACACCGGACCACACTGTCTGGAAGGGACGTCGGATGAGACCCACCCGCCTGCTCGCGTCCGCGGCGCTGCTGGCCGCCCTGCTGCCCCCGGCCGCGCCCGCCGTCGCTGCCCCCGCCGGGGCCGCGCCCGCCCCCACCGCCGTCGCCTCGGGCGGCTTCTCGGTGCTCACCTACAACGTCGCCGGCCTGCCCGAGCCACTGTCCAGCGGCAACCCGGCGACCAACACCCGGCCCATCGGCGAACGGGTCAACGGCTACGACATCGTGCACGTCCAGGAGGACTTCAACTACCACGCCGACCTGTACGCCACCGACCGGCACCCGTACCGCACCGCCACCAGCGGGGGCGTGCCCTTCGGCGACGGCCTCAACACGATGTCCAACTACCCGGTGTCGGACTTCGTCCGGGTGCGCTGGGACGACTGCCACGGCACCGACTGCCTCACCCCGAAGGGCTTCAGCCGGTCCCGGATCCGGCTCGCCGAGGGCGTCTACGTCGACTTCTACGACGTGCACACCAACGCCGGCAGCGACGAGCCCGACCTCGCCGCCCGGCGGTCCAACATCGACCAGCTCTCCGCGTACGTGCAGGCGAACTCCGCCGGCAACGCGGTGATCGTGGCCGGCGACCTCAACGTCCGCTACACCCGCACCGGCGACAACATCCGCGATCTCGTGGCCGCCAACGGCCTCACCGACGTGTGGGTGCAGCAGGAGCGGGGCGGGGTGCCCCCGGCCGCCGGCAGCCCGGCGCTGACCTGCGACCCGGCCAACGTCACCAACGCCTGCGAGGTCGTCGACAAGATCCTCTACCGGGGCAACCGGCTGATCGACCTCGACCTCGACCGCTACCGCAACGAGCACGCCGCGTTCCTCGACCCGGTTGGCGCGCCGCTGTCCGACCACTACCCGCACGCCGCCTGGTTCACCTGGACCCTCGCCGACGGGCTGCGCGCCAGCGACACCTGGGGCGGCCCGCACGGCACCCCGTTCACCGACCTCGACGCCGTCGGCCCCCGGGTCACCGCCGTCTCGCTGCGCGCCGGCTCCCGCCTCGACCAGATCGGCGTACGCCTCGCCGACGGCGCGAGCCCCACCCACGGCGGCACGGGCGGCACCCCGGCCACCCTGACCCTGGCCGACGGCGAGTACGTCGACCAGGTCACCCTCACCCAGGGCAAGAAGGACGGCCGGACCCGGATCTTCTCCGCCCGGCTCACCACCAACCTCGGCCGCACCCTGGCCGGGGGCACCCCGACCGCGGACGCGGTGACCTTCACCGCCCCGTCCGGCGGCCGGCTCGCCGGGTTCTTCGGCCGCAGCGGCAGCGAGGTGGACCAGCTCGGCGTGCTCTGGAGTGTCGGGGCCGGCGGCTAGTCTTCGGAGCGTGGCTGACCCCTCGACCTACCGCCCCGCACCCGGCACCATCCCCGAGGCCCCGGGGGTCTACCGGTTCCGCGACGGCACCGGCCGGGTGATCTACGTCGGCAAGGCGAAGAACCTGCGCAGCAGGCTCAACTCCTACTTCGCCGACCTGTGGGGGCTGCACCAGCGCACCCAGCAGATGGTCACCACGGCCGAGTCGGTCGACTGGGTCACCGTGGGCACCGAGGTCGAGGCCCTCCAGCTCGAATACACCTGGATCAAGCAGTACGACCCCCGGTTCAACGTCCGCTACCGCGACGACAAGTCGTATCCGTACCTCGCCGTCACCCTCGACGAGGAGTTCCCCCGGCTCCAGGTGATGCGCGGGGCCAAACGCAAGGGCGTGCGCTACTTCGGGCCCTACTCGCACGCCTGGGCCATCCGCGAGACGCTCGACCTGCTGCTGCGGGTCTTCCCGGCGCGGACCTGCTCGGCCGGCGTGTTCAAGCGGGCCGGGCAGGTCGGCCGTCCCTGCCTGCTGGGCTACATCGGCAAGTGCTCCGCACCCTGCGTCGGCAGCGTCACGGCCGAGGAGCACCGGGGGATCGTCGACGGCTTCTGCGAGTTCATGGCCGGGCGCACCGACACCATGGTCCGCAAGCTCGAACGCGAGATGACCGAGGCCAGCGAGGCGCTGGAGTTCGAGAAGGCCGCCCGGCTGCGCGACGATGTCGCGGCGCTGCGCCGGGCCATGGAGAAGCAGACCGTGGTGCTCGGCGACGGCACCGACGCCGACGTGGTCGCGTTCGCCGACGACCCCCTGGAGGCCGCCGTCCAGGTCTTCCACGTCCGCGACGGCCGGGTGCGCGGCCAGCGCGGCTGGGTGGTGGAGAAGACCGAGGACCTGAGCCCCGGCGACCTGGTGCACCACTTCTGCACCCAGGTCTACGGCGGCGAGCAGGGCGAGGCCGACGTGCCCCGCGAGCTGCTGGTGCCCGCCCTGCCCGCCGACGCCGACGCGCTCGCCGACTGGCTGACCGGCCGCCGGGGCAGCCGGGTGTCGCTGCGGGTGCCGCAGCGCGGCGACAAGCGCTCCCTGCTGGAGACGGTGGAGCGCAACGCGAAGGACGCCCTGGCCCGGCACAAGCTCAAGCGCGGCAGCGACCTGACCACCCGGGGCAAGGCCCTCGACGAGATCAGCGACGCGCTGGGCATGCGCACCTCGCCGCTGCGCATCGAGTGCTACGACGTCTCCCAGATCCAGGGCACCGACGTGGTGGCCAGCATGGTCGTCTTCGAGGACGGCCTGCCCCGCAAGAGCGAATACCGCCGGTTCATCGTCCGGGGGGCCACCGACGACCTGTCCGCCATGTCGGAGGTGCTGCGCCGCCGCTTCGCCCGCTACCTGGAGGCCCGCGCCGAGACCGGGGAGCTGGGGGAGGAGACCGCCGCCGACCCCGACCGGCCGGGCATCGACCCGACGACGGGCCGGCCGCGCCGGTTCGCGTACCCCCCGCAGTTGGTGGTGGTCGACGGCGGCGCGCCGCAGGTCGCGGCGGCGGCCCAGGCGCTCGCGGAGCTGGGGGTCGACGACGTGGCGTTGTGCGGGCTGGCCAAGCGGTTGGAGGAGGTGTGGCTGCCCGACGACGAGTTCCCGGTCATCCTGCCGCGCACCTCCGAGGGGCTCTACCTGCTGCAACGGGTGCGCGACGAGGCGCACCGGTTCGCCATCACCTTCCACCGGCAGCGCCGCTCCAAGCGGATGACGGAGTCGGCCCTCGACTCGGTGCCCGGCCTCGGCGAGGTGCGGCGCAAGGCCCTGCTGCGCCACTTCGGCTCGCTCAAGCGGCTCGCGGCGGCCTCGACCGAGGAGATCACCGAGGTCCCCGGCGTCGGCCGGCGCACCGCCGAGGCGATCACGGCCGCCCTCAACCCCGGGGCGGACGCCCGGCCCGCCGGCTCCGACGCGGCCGACGGCAATTAGCACCCGCCGCAAATAATTGACGTCCATCTATGGCGTAGCGGGTGTCCGTGTGTCCATGATGTCGGCGGTACGGCCGTCCGCGCGTGCGCCCGACCCGTCGCCCGACGCGTGACGGGCCCAGGGCGCGTCGCGCATGTCGTCAGGGGAGGCACCATGACACCGGCAGGACGCCGCAGGACCTCCCTGCTCGGCACCGTGGCCGCAGCGACCCTGCTGGCCCTCACCGCGGCAGCCCCGGCGGTCGCCGCCCCGGCCGAGGGCGAGATCCTCGCCGCCGGCGGCCCGGACGCCGTTCCCGGCTCCTACGTCGTCGTGCTGCGCGACGCCGCCGTCACGGCCGACGCCGTGCCCGCCACCGCCCGCCGCCTCGCCTCCCGGCAGGGCGGCCACGTCGGCCTGGTCTACCGGCACGCCCTGCGCGGCTTCGAGGCCCGGCTCTCCGAGCGGGGCGCACGCCGGCTCGCCGCCGACCCGGCCGTGGCCTCCGTGACGCAGAACCGCACGGTGTCCGCGTCCGACGTGCAGACCCCGACCGCGTCCTGGGGCCTCGACCGGATCGACCAGCGCGCGCTGCCGCTCGACAACTCGTTCACCTACCCCCGCGCCACGGCGGCCGTGCGGGCCTACGTGATCGACTCGGGCATCAACCTCACCCACGGCGAGTTCGCCGGCCGGGCGGTGTCCGGCTGGGACTTCATGGACAACGACGCCGACGCCACCGACTGCCAGGGCCACGGCACCCACGTGGCCGGCACGCTCGGCGGGTCCACCTTCGGGGTGGCCAAGCACGTGCAACTGGTCGCCGTGCGCGTGCTGAGCTGCACCGGCGGCGCCTGGGCCTCCCAGGTCATCGCCGGGGTCGACTGGGTCACCGGCGACCACGACCCCGGAGAGCTGGCCGTGGCCAACATGAGCCTCGGCGGCGCGGCGTACGCGCCCATGGTCGAGGCCGTGCGGCGGTCCATCGCCGACGGCGTCACCTACGCGGTGGCCGCGGGCAACGAGAACGGCGCCGACGCGTGCACGACCACCCCGGCCTCCGTGCCGGAGGCGATCACGGTGGCCGCCACCGGGGCCAACGACGCGCGCGCCTCGTTCTCCAACATCGGCACCTGCGTGGACCTGTTCGCGCCGGGCGTCGACATCACCTCGGCGTACATCGGCGGCACCGCCACCACCCGCACGGCCTCCGGGACGTCGATGGCCAGCCCGCACGTCGCCGGGGCCGCCGCGCTGATCCTGGCCGAACACCCGACCTACACGCCGGCCCAGGTGACCCAGGCGCTCCTGGCCGACGCAGGCGTCGGGGTGGTGACCGACGCGGGCGTCGGCACGCCGAACCGGCTGCTGCACGTCGATCCCACCACCCCGGCCAACGACTTCACCCTGACCGCCACCCCGGCCAGCGTCACCGTCACCGCCGGTGGCACCGTCACCACCACCATCGCCGGCAGCGTCACCAGGGGCGCGTCCCAGCCGGTCGCGCTGGCGGTCCGGGGCCTGCCGGCGGGCGTCACGGCCACGTTCCAGTCCGCCAGCATCTCCTCGAACGCCGGCACCACGCTCACGGTCGGCACCGCGTCGACGACGCTGGCCGGCACGTACACCGTCACGGTGATCGGCACCGGGACCGCCGCGACCCGCGCGGTGGCCGTCCAGCTGCGCATCGACGACCCGGCCGCCTGCGTCCGCTCCGACGGCACCGACCGGGCGATCACCGACTTCCAGAACCTCTACGCCCCGATCACCGTCACCGGCTGCCCCGGCAACGCCGCCCGCAACAGCACGGTGGAGGTGCACATCGAGCACGCCGTGATCGGGGAGCTCGACGTGCGGCTGATCTCGCCCCGCGGCACCTGGTACTTCCTCATGGACCACACCGGCGGCGACAGCGACCGCATCGACTACACGTTCACCTACGACCTGTCGGCCGAGCCGGCGAACGGCACCTGGAACCTGTACGTCAGCGACAACCTGGCCCAGGGCACCGGGTTCCTCGACTCGTGGAAGATCAACGTGGCGGGCGCGGACCTGCCCGCGCCCGCGTGCGGCGGGGTCGCCACCGCCGACGTGCGGATCCCGGCCTCCGGCACGGTCGAGTCGCCGATCAGCGTGCCCGACTGCGGCCGGGCCCCGTCGACCACCAGCTACGTCGAGGTCAGCATCGCGCACCAGTTCGGCCGCGACCTCCAGATCTCCCTCGTCGCGCCCGGCGGGCAGGTGGTGCTGCTCAAGGAGAGCCCCGTGGGGTCGTACAAGGCGAACGCCCGCGAGGCCTACATCGCCGACCTGTCGGGCAGGCCGACCCTCGGCACCTGGAAGCTGCGGGTCGAGAACGTAGCCGGCTACGAGGGCCTGATCGAGGGCTGGAAGCTGACCCTCTGACGGCGCTTCAACGATGGCTGCTAGTCGCCGTCGCCCCAGCACAGCCCGCCGATGCCGGCCGCGCTGTGGAAGCCGGGGTGCCCGGTGACGTCCAGGCAGACCTCGCCGTCGGGGCCGATCCGGCCGCAGAACACCGGCTCGACGTGGTTCCAGGCGTCGGCCCGGGACAGCAGCGCGGCGCTCGCGGGCAGCTCGGGGCGCAGGATCGTCAGGCCCTCCGTGTAGACGACGGCCTGGTCGCGGGCCTCCCGCAGGTCGGGCGCCGGGTAGGACAGGTGCAGCGTCCACCGGCGGTGCATCTCGTACGCCCCGGCGGGCGGCCGGTTGCGCCCCGAGCCCCGCTCGCGGTCCGTCGTATAGCGGTTGACCAGGGAATTGACGTACGACGAGAGGGCGTCCGGCTTCGTCAGCGCGTGCGCGACGGCGGCCCGGACCCGCTCGGACACGTCGGCCCCGTCGAGCATGGCCGCCAGGTCACGATGAAAGTCGGACTCGGGCCACTGCGACGCTTGATCGTCAGTCACTGTCATGTACCTCTCCGTAATGGGTGAGTAGCAAGAGACTGACTCATCGGGCTCGGAAACGCAACGTCGCATTTTCATCCGTCGCGTTCTTGATCTGTGGTCGCCCTCGGGTGAGAATCGGTTACCCGCAGTGGAGGTGGTGTTGGCGATGGCGCAGGTGCCGAGTCCGACGATCAGAGCCCGTCGTCTGCGCCGCGAGCTGCGTCGCCTGCGGGACCGCACCGGGCGCACCGCTGAGGATGTGGCCAAGCTTCTGGGCTGGCATCGCACCAAGATCATCCGCTTCGAACTCGGGCACTCCCGGGTGATGCCCAAGGACCTGCCGCCGTTGCTCGACCTCTACGACGCCTCCGAGGAGGAACGGGAGTCGCTGACCGCGCTGCTGCGGCAGTCGCGCCAGAAGGGCTGGTGGAGCGCGTACGGCGACGTGCTGCCGGACGACTACGTCGGCTTCGAAGCGGAGGCGACGTCGATCAGCGCGTTCGAGAGCCTGTACGTGCCCGGCCTGTTGCAGACGGAGGAGTACGTCCGCGCCATCGTCAAGGCGGGCCGCAGCACCGCCGACCAGGACGAGACGGACCGGCGGGTGGCCGCTCGACTCGGCCGCAAGGCCCTGCTGTCGCGAGATGTGCCGCCGAGGTTGTGGATGGTTCTTGACGAAGCGGCCGTGCGCCGAGTGGTGGGCGGACCGAAGGTCATGCAGGCGCAGATCGCTCGCCTCATCGAGGCGTGCGGGCTGCCCACCGTAGAGATCCAGATCCTGCCCTTCGCGGCTGGGGCACATGCAGCCATGGGCGGCCCGTTCACCCTGCTCGACTACTCCGATCCGATCTTGGACCCCACCGTCGTCTATCTCGACAACGACTCCAGCACGCTTCTCTTGGAAGAGGAGAGACACGTGGCCCGATATAGACTCATGTTCGATCACCTCATGGCCAAGGCGCTCGACCCTGACGAGTCGGCCGGCTTCCTGGCTCGGGTGGCTGATGAGTATTGACTTCACCTGAGGGGCTTGACGATGACCGCTCCGGACGTTCACGCGGGGAAGTGGCGCAAGAGCGGCCGGAGCAGCGCGAGCGGTTCCAACTGCGTCGAGGTGGCCGAACTCTCTGACGCGTTGGCGGTGCGGGACTCCAAGGACCCGGGTGGCCCTGCACTCCGCTTCGACCGGGACGCCTGGTCGTCGTTCGTCGTCGGCCTGCGGCACGGCCTGCGCGGCTGATCCCTCGCCGAGTTGGTCGCCGCCCTGATGCCGGCGGCATCACCCACGCCCGGTTAGATGACCGGATGGCGGTGAGCATCGACATCGAAGCCCTGCGTGACGCGGCCGGTTCCGTGGCCTGCGCAGCGGCGGACACGTTGCGGGCAGCGGGTCAACCGGCGGAGTTCGTGCCGGCCGGCGGGGGAGCGTCCGGCGTGATCCGGGAGGCCGGGGAGCCGGCGTACGAGGTCTGGGTGGGCATCACGGCGGACGGCTTCACCGCCGAGTGCGACTGCCCGGACGGCGCTGGGCTGTGCGCGCACGCGGTGGCCCTCACCCTCGTCGCCCTGGAAGACGACCTGCCGTGGTCCTCGGCGGCCACCCCACCGTCAGTCCTGAGCATCGACGCCAAGGTCGCCGAGTTGGCGGAGGTCGCGCGCGGCATCCCCGCGCGTCGGCTCACGATGCTGGTCGCCGAGTGGGCGGCCACGGATCGCGTGCTGGAGAGCGCGCTGTTGGCGCGCGCCGGCCGGCTCGCGCCCCCGAGCGCCGCAGAACTCGACGACCTCCGCCGTACGATCGACGGCCTGGCCCACGATGCGGCCGACGACCGGTACTGGGATCTGCACGACGTGGAGAAGGCCGGCCGGGCGATGGTCGAGGAGATCGAGGTGCTCGCCCAACGGCCGGCGACCCCGGAGGCGCTGCTGGTGGTCGAGGAGGCGGCCCGCGCCTGGGACCGCATCGTCCCGCCGCTGCTGGACGCCCCGGAGACGTACGAGGAGGAAGTGGCCGAGATCGGCGGCGCGCTACGGGCGGCCCATGTCCGGCTCTGCGAGCAGGCGCAGCCGGATCCCGACGAGCTGGCCGCCCGGCTGACCGAGATCATCGAGGCGGCCGAAATCGACTCCTGCCTCGACGAGCCGTGGGACTACCTCGCCGTGCTGGGCCGCCAGCGGGTCAAGGCGCTGCGGCAGCTCCACTGACGACCGCCGCGCCCAACGCTGCCGCCGCCGTGCGTTCTTGTTAGGAAGGGCCCCCTGTACAACAGAATGCGTTAACAAGGGGCCCTTTCTTGCACTCAGGCCCAGGGGGCGAGCGGGTACCAGGGGATGATCTCGCGGCGGGCGAGCAGCCGGACGTCCCAGTAGAGGAACGTGAACGCCCCGGCGACGATGAACGCGACCGCCGTCAGCACCGCCAGCCGGCTCGGCCGCTCGGCGAACCACCGTTGCAGGCGGGAGCCGGCGAGCCAGGCCAGCAGCAGGAACAGCACCGCCATGATGACGATGTTGCCGAGGGACTGGAGCGTGAACGCCGCCGCACCGTACAACGGGTTGCCGCTCTCGGCGGCGTCGCGGAACATCTGCCGGAACAGCGGGAAGGGCCGCCCGATCAGGAAGCCCGCGATCAGCGCGCCCATGAAGACCATGGGTGCGTTGGGGAACCGGCGGGCGATCCGGGCGAACGGGTCCGCGACGATGCCGAGCGAGGCCAGGCCGAGGTAGACCATCACCAGGCCGATCAGGCCGAAGACGACCATCGACTGGATGCTGCGCGGCGACAGCCCGCCGGGCGTGGTCGGGGCCGTGGAGAACTGCGGCATGGCGGTGCCGACGAGGCCGACGATCGCACCGTACGTCGCCGACACCGCGATCATTCCGACGGACATCCAGCCCAGCGGTTTCAGCGGCTGGCCGAAGCGGTGCAGGCGGCTCCCGGCGGTGGTGCCGGTGAGCGGGGCGATAGCACCGAAGGCGGCGATGTTGCAGGCGGTGAACGTGCCCGCGATGCCGGAGACGAAGGCGAACACGATGCCCGCCGCGATGCCCTGGATGGGCGTCTCCTTGGCGTCGTGGCCCAGCAGCGTGTTGGCGACGTTGTCGCCGATGGTCTGGTCCACGAACTCGGCCGACCAGACCACGGTCAGCAGGAAGCCGCCGAGCACGCTGAGCAGGACGATCAGTGCGCGCCGCCGGGGGAAGTGCCCGTTGACGAAGGTGGACGTTCCCGCGCCTGCGCGGTCGGGCCGGAGGTCCACGGGGGATCGGGACGAACGATGGGTCTGCGTCACGCTGCGCTCCTCATGCCGAGGGGGACGAGACCCCGGCGGGGGCGCGTCGGCGACGCCGACGACGACGCCCGGACCGGGAGGCCGGCACCGCCGGCCGGGTGGACATCGCCCGCCACCGATATTCATCGAGTTGGGTCGATGTCCAACCGCAGTATGGCGTCGGGTCGACCGACCGACTTCTCCGATCGTGCCCAATCCCACCCCCCTTTCCGCCCCACTCACACCCTCACCCCCGGTTCCGCCCCCGCTCCGCCCTCCCCGCCCGGTTCCGTCTCGACCCCTCGGCGTTCGTGGACAGTTCCTGTCCGGAGGGAACGCCAACTGTCCAAGAATCGAAGAGCTGCCCCGTCCCCGCCCGGCCCGTGCCGCCCGCATCCTCGCGATCTTGCACTTGGGGCCCGGGCGAAAGGGATGCATGGGGCGAGTCGGAGGCCGCAAGTGCAAGATCGGCGGGGCAGGTCGGTGGGCCGGGCGGGCGGCGGGAGGGGCGGGAGCGCGAGGCGCGGCGGGAGGTGGTGGAGGCGCGGCGGGGGAGCGGCGGCAGGGGTGAGGGGTGGCGCGGCGGGGACGGGCGGCGGGGTGGTTGCCGGATCCTGAGGGCCGGGCGGGATAGAGTTCTAGGTCGGCCACCGCGGTCAGGTCGGCCGTGCGTCATCCGTGGGGAGTAGGCAGTGAACGAGGCGCGGACGCCCGAGGTTCCGGCCGGCGACGGCCCGACAGCGGCGGCGGGGGCGGCCACGGAATCGCTGCCGGTGGCCGCGGAGGCGGCGACCCGGGCGGCGACGGAGTCGGAGACCACCCTGGTAGTGGTGACCGGCGTGTCCGGCGGCGGGCGCAGCACGGTGGCCCGGGCCCTGGAGAACGTCGGCTACTACGTCGTCGACAACCTGCCGCAGGCGCTCATGCTCGACATGGCCGAGCTGGCCGTCAAGGCCGGCGGCGCGGCCCGGCGTACGGCGATGGTGCTGGACGTGCGCTCCCGTGCCTTCTCCACGGACCTGGCCGGGGCGATCCGGGAGCTGAAGGACCGGGGCTTCTCCCCGCGCGTGGTCTTCGTGGACGCCGACGACGAGGTGCTGATCCGCCGGTTCGAGAGCGTCCGGCGCTCGCACCCGTTGCAGGGCGAGGGGCGGCTGGCCGACGGCATCGCCGTGGAGCGGGGCCTGCTGGAGGAGGCCCGCGACCAGGCCGACGTGATCATCGACACCAGCCACCTGAACGTCAACCAGCTGCGTCGCCGGATCGAGGAGCTGTTCGGCGGCGAGGACGCCCGCCGGCTGCGGATCACCGTGCTCTCCTTCGGCTTCAAGTACGGCCTGCCGCCGGACGCCGACTTCGTCCTCGACGCCCGGTTCCTGCCGAACCCGTACTGGGTGCCCGAGCTGCGGGAGCACACCGGGCGGGAGGAAGCGGTCAGCGCGTACGTGCTGGGCCAGGAGGGCGCGGACGCCTTCGTCGGGACGTACGCGGACCTGGTCAACGCCACCACCGTCGGGTTCGAGCGGGAGGGCAAGCGGTACCTGACCGTGGCGGTCGGCTGCACCGGCGGCAAGCACCGCAGCGTGGCCATCGCCGAGGAGCTGGCCGCCCGGCTGCGCCACGCCGGGCTGGCGGCCAACGCGCAACACCGCGACCTGGGACGCGAATGACGCCGCCGGCGGAGCCCCCGGGCGGGGGCGGCGGGCGGGGCGACGGGCGGCGTACCCGGGTGGTCGCCTTCGGCGGCGGGCACGGCCTGTCGGTGTCCCTGCGGGCGCTGCGCCGGTGCGTGCCCGAGCTGGACCTGGACATCACCGCCGTGGTCACCGTCGGCGACGACGGCGGCTCCAGCGGCCGGCTGCGCGCCCGCCGGGGCGGCCTGCCCCCGGGCGACCTGCGTCAGGCGCTGGTGGCCCTCGCCGGGGACCATCCGGCCACCCGACGCACCGCCGGGCTGTTCCAGCACCGCTTCGCCGACACCCCCGGCGACCCGGTCGGCACCGACGACGGGCTGGCCGGGCACGCCGTGGGCAACCTGGTGCTCTGCGGGCTGATCGAGCTGCTCGGCGACCCGGTGGCCGCCCTGGAGCACGCCGGGGCGATGCTCGGCGCGGTGGGCCGGGTGCTGCCGATGTCCCGCCAGCCGGTCGGCATCGAGGCGCGGGTGCGCGGGGCCGACCCGGCGTACCCGGACGAGGTGCGCACGGTGCGCGGGCAGCACCAGGTGGCGGTCACCGGGGGGCGGGTGGAGTCGCTGCGGCTGACCCCGACGACCCCGGCGGCCTGCGCGGAGGCGGTGGCGGCGACGGCCGAGGCGGACTGGTTGATCTTCGGGCCCGGCAGCTGGTACACGAGCGTGCTGCCGCACCTGCTGGTGCCGGGGCTGGCCGCCGCGATCGTGGCGAGCCCGGCCCGCCGGCTGGTCACCCTCAACCTCGCGGCGGAGAAGGAGACCCTCGGGCTCTCCCTCGCCGACCACCTGGCCACCCTGCGGCACTATCTGCCCGAGCTGGCGGTGGACCTGGTGCTGGCGGACTCCAAGGCGGTGGGCGATCCCGCGCCGGTCGAGCGTGCGGCAGAATCGCTGGGTGCCCGGCTGGTCCTCGCCCCGGTCGCCGTCACCGACGGCGAACCCCGTCACGATCCGGCCGCCCTGGGTGCCGCCCTGGTGCCTGTCCTGGGCGCCGATCGTTAAGCACGTACGTAATCTCCGGCGACACGCCGGAACCGGTCCGTGAGGGGGCGCACAATGGCGATGACGGCTGCGGTCAAGGACGAGCTGAGCCGGGTCGACGTGCCCAAGCCCTGCTGCCGGCGGGCGGAGATGGCGGCGCTGCTGCGCTTCGCCGGCGGGCTGCACATCGTCTCCGGCCGGGTGGTGGTCGAGGCCGAGCTGGACACCGGGGCGGTGGCCCGGCGGCTGCGCCGGGAGATCGCGGAGGTGTACGGCTACTCCAGCGAGATCCACGTGCTCGCCTCCGGCGGGCTGCGCAAGGGCAGCCACTTCATCGTCCGGGTGGTCAAGGACGGCGAGGCGCTGGCCCGGCAGACCGGGCTGCTGGACGTGCGGGGCCGTCCGGTGCGCGGCCTGCCGCCGCACGTGGTGGCCGCGAACGTCTGCTGCGCGGTCTCCGCGTGGCGGGGGGCGTTCATGGCGCACGGCTCGCTGACCGAGCCCGGCCGCTCCAGTGCGTTGGAGATCACCTGCCCGGGCCCGGAGTCGGCGCTGGCGCTGGTCGGCGCGGCCCGGCGCATCGGCATCACCGCGAAGAACCGCGAGGTGCGCGGGGTCGACCGGGTGGTGGTCAAGGACGGCGACGCCATCGCGGCGCTGCTCACCCGCATAGGAGCACACTCCAGCGTGCTGGCCTGGGAGGAGCGCCGGGTGCGCCGCGAGGTGCGGGCCACCGCCAACCGGCTGGCCAACTTCGACGACGCCAACCTGCGCCGCTCGGCGCGGGCGGCCGTGGCCGCCGCCGCCCGGGTGACGCGGGCGCTGGAGATCCTCGCCGACGACGCGCCGAACCATCTCACCTCCGCCGGCCGGCTGCGCCTGGAGCACCGGCAGGCGTCCCTGGAGGAGTTGGGCGCGCTCGCCGATCCGCCGCTGACCAAGGACGCCATCGCCGGGCGGATCCGCCGGCTGCTGGCCCTGGCCGACAAGCGGGCCCGTGACCTGGGCATCCCGGATACGGAAGCGGCCGTCACGCCCGACATGCTCGTGGTCTGATAGGACGGTGGCGGTGGGCGCGCGGCGGCCCGTCCCGCAGCGCGTCACCGCGGGCGCGTGCCCGGCCCCGGGAGCGCGCAGCGGATCACCACCCGGCGCACCGCGCCGCCACGCGCTCGGATAGGGTCGTTGCGTACGGCAAGGGGGCCGGCACCGGCACTCTCGCCGTGCACACCGCCTCCGGCGGTCAGGTTCTCTCGGGCCGCGGCGGGGTGGCCGACACGAACTGTCAACGGCCGACTCCAACGGTCGGCGCACACCACTTCGCCGGTCCGATTCCACGCCGGCGGATAAGAACGCGAGGAGATGGGACCTGTGACCATCCGGGTTGGCATCAACGGCTTCGGCCGCATCGGCCGTAACTTCTTCCGGGCCGTGCTGGCGTCCGGCGCGGACATCGAGGTCGTGGCCGTCAACGACCTGACCGACAACGCGACGCTCGCCCACCTGCTCAAGTACGACAGCATCCTGGGTCGCCTCCCGCACGAGGTCAAGGCGACGGCCGACGAGATCACCGTCGGCGGCAAGACCATCAAGGCGTTCGCCGAGCGCGACCCGGCCAAGCTGGCGTGGGGCGAGGTCGGGGCCGACGTGGTCATCGAGTCGACCGGCTTCTTCACCGACGGCACCAAGGCGAAGGCGCACGTCGACGGCGGGGCCAAGAAGGTCATCATCTCCGCCCCGGCGAAGAACGAGGACGTCACGGTCGTCATGGGCGTCAACCACGACCAGTACGACCCGGCCAAGCACACGATCATCTCGAACGCCTCCTGCACCACCAACTGCCTGGCGCCGATGGCGAAGGTGCTGCACGACACGTTCGGCATCACCAAGGGTCTGATGACCACCATCCACGCGTACACCCAGGACCAGAACCTCCAGGACGCGCCGCACAAGGACCTGCGCCGCGCCCGGGCCGCCGCGCTGAACATCGTCCCGACCTCGACGGGCGCCGCGAAGGCCATCGGCCTGGTGCTGCCGGAGCTGAAGGGCAAGCTCGACGGGTACGCGCTGCGGGTGCCGATCCCCACCGGCTCGGCCACCGACCTCACCGTCGAGGTGGGCCGGGAGACCTCGGTCGACGAGGTCAACGCCGCGCTGAAGGCCGCCGCCGAGGGCCCGCTCAAGGGCGTCCTGGTCTACAACGAGGACCCGATCGTCTCCGCCGACATCGTCACCGACCCGGCGTCGTGCATCTTCGACGCGCCGCTGACCAAGGTCATCGGCAACCAGGTCAAGGTCGTCGGCTGGTACGACAACGAGTGGGGCTACTCGAACCGCCTGGTGGACCTGGTCAAGCTGGTGGGTCAGTCGCTGTGACCATCCGCAACCTCGACGACCTGCTCGCCGAGGGGGTGTCGGGTCGGCGCGTGCTCGTGCGCGCCGACCTGAACGTCCCGCTCGACAAGCAGACCGGCGCGATCACCGACGACGGCCGCATCCGCGCGGTGCTGCCGACGTTGACCGCCCTGACCGGGGCGGGCGCGAAGGTCGTGGTCTTCTCGCACCTGGGCCGCCCGAAGGGCGCGCCCGACCCGCAGTTCAGCCTGCGTCCGGTCGCGGCCCGCCTCGGCGAGCTGCTCGGCGCGCAGGTGCGGTTCGCCGAGGACACCGTCGGCGAGTCCGCCCGGTCCACGGTCGACGCGCTCGCCGACGGCGAGGTCGCCCTGCTGGAGAACCTGCGCTTCAACAAGGGCGAGACCAGCAAGGACGAGGCGGAGCGCGGCGCGTTCGCCGACCAGCTCGCCGCGCTCGGCGAGGCGTACGTCGACGACGCGTTCGGCGCGGTGCACCGCAAGCACGCCAGCGTCTTCGACGTGCCGGCCCGGCTGCCGCACGTCGCGGGCCGCCTGGTGCTGCGCGAGGTGGAGGTGCTGGCCAAGCTGACCGGCGAGCCGGAGCGCCCGTACGTGGTGGTGCTCGGCGGCTCGAAGGTCTCCGACAAGCTCGCGGTGATCGAGGCGCTGCTGCCGAAGGTCGACCGGCTGCTCATCGGCGGCGGGATGTGCTTCACGTTCCTCAAGGCCCAGGGCCACGAGGTGGGCACGTCGCTGCTGGAGGAGGAGATGGTCGAGACCTGCCGCAACCTCCTGGAGCGCGCCGGGGGCAAGATCCTGCTCCCGGTCGACGTGGTGGCGGCGGACGCCTTCGCCCCCGACGCGGCGCACGACACGGTCCGCGCGGACGCCATCCCGAGTCACCGGCTCGGGCTGGACATCGGCCCGGAGACGGTGGCCGGCTTCGCCGCCGCCCTCGCCGACGCGAAGACGATCTTCTGGAACGGCCCGATGGGCGTGTTCGAGATGGCGGCGTTCGCGAACGGCACCCAGGGCGTGGCCGAGGCGATCACCAAGGCCGACGCGTTCAGCGTGGTCGGCGGCGGCGACAGCGCGGCGGCGGTCCGCGCGCTGGGGCTGGACGAGTCGTCGTTCGGGCACATCTCCACCGGCGGCGGCGCGTCGCTGGAATACCTGGAGGGCAAGACCCTCCCCGGCATCGCGGCGCTGGAGGACTGATGGCGGCGATCACCCGCCGGCCGCTGATGGCCGGCAACTGGAAGATGAACCTCAACCACCTCGAGGCCAACCTGCTGGTGCAGAAGCTGGCCGCGAGCCTCACTGCGCAGCAGCTCACCGACGTCGAGTGCGTCGTGCTGCCGCCCTTCACCGACCTGCGCACCGTGCAGACCGCGATCGAGGGCGACAAGCTGCTCATCGGCTACGGCGGGCAGGACCTGTCGCCGTACCCGTCGGGGGCGTACACCGGGGACATCTCCGGGGCGATGCTGGCGAAGCTCGGCTGCACGTACGTGGTGGTCGGCCACTCCGAGCGGCGGCAGTACCACCACGAGGACGACGCGCTGGTCAACGACAAGGTGACCGCCGCGCTGTCCCACGGGCTCACCCCGATCCTGTGCATCGGGGAGGGCCTGGAGGTGCGCGAGCAGCTGCGGCACGTGCCGCACTGCTGCGACCAGCTCGACGGGGCGCTGCGGGGGCTCACCCCGGAGCAGGTCACCAAGGTCGTCGTGGCGTACGAGCCGGTCTGGGCGATCGGGACGGGCAAGACCGCCACCCCGGAGGACGCCCAGGAGGTGTGCGGTGAGGTGCGCAAGCGCCTCGTCGAGACCTACGACCAGGCGACCGCCGACCAGGTGCGCATCCTCTACGGCGGCTCGGTGAAGTCCTCGAACGTGGCCTCGATCATGGCCCAGCCGGACGTGGACGGGGCCCTGGTCGGCGGCGCGAGCCTCGACGCCGAGGAATTCGCGAAGATCTGCCGGTTCCCGGAGCACATCAGCCGCTGAAGGCTCGCTATCCTTGACTCCGCCCGTCCACCGGCCGGTGCCGCAGTGCCCGACCTGTCCGGGCGAGGATCGCTACGAGAGGACTGACCCCAGCCATGCCGATCTGGTTCGCATACACGTTGATCGTGTTGCTGACGATCACGAGCATCATGCTCACCATGCTGATCCTGCTGCACCGCGGCAAGGGCGGCGGTATGTCGAGCATGTTCGGCGGCGGGGTCAGCTCCAGCCTTGCCGGCTCCTCCGTGGCCGAGAAGAACCTCGACCGCTACACGGTCCTGGTGGGCATCGTCTGGTTCGCCTGCATCGTCGGGCTGGGGCTCTGGTTGCGCCTCCAGGTCGGCAGCGGCAGCGGGGCCTGAGAGCGAGCCCGCCGAGTCGTACAATCTGCGCGCGGTCCGTCACCGACGGACCGCGCGCAGTTGTTTGTGTGCTGCACCGCGTCGCCGCCGCCCGCCCGCGCGGCGGTCCCCTCCGACGACAGGAGCGAGCAGCGTGACGAGTGGCAACGTCATCCGGGGCACCCGGGTCGGGTCAGGGCCGGAGCGTTTCGGCGAGCGGCACGTGCCCGCCCCGCGCCGGCCGGTCAGCTACTGGTGCCGCAACGACCACCGGGTCGACGTGCCCATCGCGGCCGATGCGGCGCCGCCGACGCTGTGGGACTGCCCGCGCTGCGGGCTCCCCGCCGGTCAGGATCCGGCGGACCCGCCGGGCCGCGCCCGCCCCGAGCCCTACAAGACCCACCTGGCGTACGTGAAGGAGCGGCGCACCCCCGAGCAGGGGGAGGCGCTGCTGGCGGAGGCCCTGGCCGCCCTGCGCCGCCGCAGGGGCGGTGCCTGAGCGGGGTCCCGCGGCCCGGCCGGTTGCCGGGCCGGGAGCGTTGAGAAGGCCCCCTGCCATGCGGAAAGCGTCAGCAGGGGGCCCTTCCGCACCGCCTCAGCGGAGGCTGCGCAGGCGCGGCGGCACCTCGGCCGCCGCCGCCCGGTCCAGCAGCCACAGGGTGCGGCTGACGCCCTGCACCCCGGCCGCCGGGAGCTGCACCGGGCCGGCCCCGGCCAGCGCCATGCCCACCGCGCGGGCCTTGTCCGCGCCGCTGGCGACCAGCCAGACCTCCTCGGCCGTGTTGATCGTCGGCAGGGTCAGCGTGGTGCGCACCGGCGGCGGCTTGGGGCTGCCCCGCACGGCGCTCACCGGCCGCGTGTCGTGGTGCACCGGGTGCTCGGGGAAGACCGAGGCGACGTGCCCGTCCTCGCCCACCCCGAGCATCAGCACGTCGAAGTGGGGGAGCGCGGCGTGCCCCGGGCGGGCCGCGCGGGCCAGCTCGTCGGCATAGGCGGCGGCCCCGGCCTCCGGGTCGTCGCCGGTCGGGCCGTCCGAGGCGGGCATCGGGTGCACCCGGGCCGGGTCCAGCGGCAGCGTGTCCAGCAGCGCCGCGCGGGCCTGCGTCTCGTTGCGCTCCGGGTCGCCGGCGGGCAGGAACCGCTCGTCGCCCCACCAGACGTCGACGCGGGACCAGTCGACCGCGTCCCGGGCCGGCAGCGCGGCCACCGCGCGGTAGACGGCCGCGGCGATCCGCCCGCCGGTCAGCACCATCGACGCCTGGCCCCGTTCCGCCTGCGCGTCGAGCAGCCTCACCACCAGCCGGGCCGCCACCGCCTGCGCCAGCAGGTCGGCATCGGCGTGCACGGCGACACTCGCCTCACTCATCTATGTGCCTTCGCCTCCCGACCGCCCTCGCGGTCCGTCGTGCCCTCGGGCCGCACGGCCCTCCGTCGCGTCAGCGGCGGCGTGGCCCGGGCCGACCGCCGTGGTCGACCCGGGCCACCCCGTCACTCGTTGGTGCTCGTGCCGGCGTGGGCGGTGACGCCCGCCTCGGCCCGCTTCGCCGTCGCCGGGTCCTTCCAGACGTGCACCCGCTGGGCGGGTCGCTGCTGCAGCCCCCGGAGGCCGGCCATCGCCCCCAGCGCCTCGGCGTAGACCTGGTCGGCGTCCAGCCGGCGCAGCTCCTCGGCCAGCTCGTCGCCGAGCGGCCGGCGGGTCAGCGGCAGCTGCCGGTCGTCCTGCCCGGTGCGCCGGAAGGTCGCCACGCTGTCGTCCCGGCTGAGGGTCAGCTCGTCGCCGTTGGCGCAACTGAGCTGCACCTCGCGCATCCTGGGTGCCTCCGGCGCGGGCTCCCAGCGCGGGGCGATGCCGAGCCGGCTGTTCAGCCAGCCGCACATCAGCGCCGCCGTCGGGTCGGTCGGCGGGGCCACCACCCGGGCCTGGGTCACCCGCGCCTCGGTGGTGTCGAACGCCCCCGCGACCAGGGTGCGCCACGGGGTGATCCGGGTCCACGCCAGGTCCGTGTCGCCCGGCGCGTAGTCGCGGGCCCGCTGGCGCAGCGCCGCGATCGGGTCGTCGGCCTGCGCCGAGTCGGTGATCCGCCGGTCGGCGACCACGCCGAGGAAGTCCGTCGCGATCTCGGCCGGCGGCTCGCCGTGCCACCACGTCACCACGGGCACGTCCGGCACCAGCAGCGGCATCACCACCGACTCGGCGTGCAGCGCCAGCCGGCCGTACATCCGGGTGACCACGGCCTCGCACGGGCCGAGCCGCCCACCGACGACGATCTCCGCGTCGAGGCGGTTGCGGTCCCGCTCGACGTCGGAGCGGACCACCACGAGCAGCCGGCACGGGTGGGCGGCGGCGGCGATGGTCGCCGCCGCCTCCGCCTCGCGGACCCGCTTCTCGTCGACCACCACGATCAGGGTGAGCGCCATGCCGCTGGCCACCCCGCCCGCGCTGCGCCGCTCGGCGGCGAGCGCCTTGACCACCTCGTTGCCGGTGGTGTCCCACAGCCCGATCAATGGAGCCTCCTGGTCTGCTCGCTGTGCTCGCTCACGCTCTGCGCCAAGCCCGGCCCTCGCGGGCCAGCATCTCGTCGGCGGCGCGCGGACCCCACTCACCGGACCGGTACGGCTCCGGCTTCGTGCCCTCCCAGGCGTGCTCCAGCGGGTCCACCACCGCCCAGCTCTGCTCGACCTCGGCGGCGTCCGGGAAGAGGGTACGGTCGCCGATCAGCACGTCCAGCACCAGCCGCTCGTACGCCTCGGGGCTGGACTCGGTGAACGCCTCGCCGTACTGGAAGTCCATCGCGATGTCGCGGACCTCCATCGTGGTGCCGGGCACCTTGGAGCCGAACTTGAGCACCACGCCCTCGTCGGGCTGCACCCGGATGACGAGCTGGTTGGGGCCGAGGGACTCCATGTCGGCCGGGTTGAACGGCAGGTGCGGGGCCTTCTTGAACATGATGGCGACCTCGGTGACCCGCCGGGGCAGCCGCTTGCCGGCCCGGATGTAGAACGGCACCCCGGCCCAGCGCCGGTTCTGGATGCCCAGCTCCACGGCCACGTACGTCTCGGTGGTCGAGTCGGCCGGCACGCCGTCCTCGTCGAGGTAGCCGACGGCCCGCTGGCCGCCCACCCAGCCGGGCAGGTACTGGCCGCGCACGGTGCCCCGCGAGACGTCCTTCGGCAGGGTGATCGCCTTGAGCACCTTCAGCTTCTCGGCGCGGATCTCGTCGGCGTCGAAGCTGGTCGGTTCCTCCATCGCCACCAGCGCGAGAAGCTGGAGCAGGTGGTTCTGGAGCACGTCGCGGGCCGTGCCGACCGAGTCGTAGAAGCCGGCCCGGCTGCCGATGCCGACGTCCTCGGCCATCGTGATCTGCACCGAGTCGACGTACTTGGAGTTCCACAGCGGCTCGAACAGGCTGTTGGCGAACCGCAGGGCCAGGATGTTCTGGACCGTCTCCTTGCCCAGGTAGTGGTCGATCCGGAAGACGTCCTGCCGGGTGAAGACGTCGTCGACGAGGTCGTTGAGCTCCTTGGCCGACGGCAGGTCGTGCCCGAACGGCTTCTCCACCACCACCCGACGCCAGCCGCCGCACTTCTCGTTGTCGGCCATCCCGGTGCGGGCGAGCTGCTTGAGCACCACGGGGAACGCCGCCGGGGGGATCGAGAAGTAGAACGCCGCGTTGCCGTGGATGCCGTGGCTGTCGCGCAGGTCGTTCAGGGTCTGGGCGAGCTTGTCGAAGGCGGCGTCGTCGTCGAACGAGCCGCCGACGAACTTGATGTTGCCGGCCAGCCGGCCCCAGACCTCCTCCCGCCACGGTGTCCGGGCGTGTTCCTTCGCCGCGTCGTGGGCCAGCGACTCGAAGTCGCCGTCGCACCAGTCGCGCCGGGCGAAGCCCAGCACCACGAAGCCGGGCGGCAGCAGCCCTCGGTTCGCCAGGTCGTAGACCGCCGGCAGCAGCTTCTTCCGCGCCAGGTCACCGGTCACGCCGAAGATCACCAGAGCGCAGGGCTCCGGGATCCGCGGCAGCCGCCGGTCCTGTGGGTCGCGCAGCGGGTTCACCGGACCACCTCCGGACCCACCAGGGTCACCTCGGTCCGCGACTGCGGGGCTCGCAAGACCGGCCCACTCCTCGCACGCACGGTGCCTCCTAGCTCCGCTGATTCCACATCGTCCATCGTCACGCTCACAGTTGCCGGGCCGCGTCGAGCAGCTGGGCCACCCCTGCCGACCGGTCGGTCAGGTGCAGCCGCAGCACCGGGCGGCCCCGGCGGGCCAGGGCCCGCCGATCGCCGGCGGCCTGGGCTTCCTGGAGCCTCCCGAGGGAGTACGGTTTTCCGGGCACCGGCAGATCATCCCCGACCGTACCGGTCAACTGAAGGAAACTCCCTACCTGTGGACCACCCTTGTGGTACTGGCCGGTGGCGTGCAGGTAGCGCGGCCCCCAACCGAACGTCACCGGCCGGGCGGTCAGCCCGGCGAGCAACGGTCGCAGCCCGGCGACGTCGGCGTCGCCGATCCGGTCCAGGTACGCCAGGACCGCCAGGTATCCGCCGGCATCGATCCCGTCGACGAGCTGGCGCAGCGCGCCGGCCAGGTCGGCCGGGCCGCCCGCCGGGGCGTACACCTCGATCGCGCCCTCGGTCGACGACGGCGGCCGGGCCGGCGCGGCCGAGGCGAGGAACCGCTCGACCTGCTCCGCGCTCTCGGCGGCGTCCGGCTGGTCGAACGGGTTCACCCCGAGCGTCACCCCGGCGATCGCCGTGGCGTACTCCCAGGTCAGGAACTGGGCGCCCAGCGGGCCGTTGACCGCCACGTCGGGCGCGCGGCCCCCGCCGGGCACCGCGCCGGGGGTCAGCGACCCGCCGTAGCTGACGGTGAGCACGTCGGGCCCCGCGCCGCCGGGGGCGGTGGGGGACTCCAGCACCACCGGCAGGAGGCCGAGCCCCGCCTTGCCGGTCGACTCGGCGAGGAGCTGCTCGATCCAGTCGCCGAGCCCGTCGAGCCCCGTGCCGTCGGGCACGAGGGCCACCTTGTCCCGCCCTGCGGTGGCCGCCGCGCCGAGGGCGGCGCCGAGCGCCAGCCCGGGGTTGTCGGCGTCGCGGCCCAGCGCCCCGGCGAGCGCCCCGGCCTGCTCCAGCAGCTCGTCGACGGCCACGCCGGCCAGCGCCGCCGGCACCAGCCCGAACGCGGTCAGCGCCGCGTACCGGCCGCCCACCCGCGGGTCCGCGGGCACGGTGACCGCGCCCAGCTCGGCGGCCACCGCCTCCAGCGGGGAACCCGGGTCGGTGACCACCACGAAGTGCCGGCCGGCCTCCGCCGCGGTCAGCCCGGAATCCAGGAACGCCTGCCGGTAGACCCGCCAGTGGCTGTCGGTCTCCACGGTGCGGCCGGACTTGCCGGCCAGCACCACCACCGTGCGGTCGAGGCGGTCGGTCAGCGCCCGGCGGACCTGGCCCGCGTCGGTGGTGTCGAGCACGGTCAGCGGCCGGCCCAGGGCCCGGGTGACCACCTCGGCGGCCAGCGAGGAGCCGCCCATCCCGGCGACCACCACGTGGTCGAGGTCGCCCAGCTCGGCGGTCAGCTCGGCGAGCTGGGGCAGCAGCTCGACGCTGCGCCGGTGGGTGTCCAGCCAGCCGAGCCGGGTCCGCGCCGTCGCCTCGGCCGCCGGCCCCCACAGCGTGGGGTCCTGCGCCGCCAGCCGCGCCGGCACGCCCCCGGCGACGAGGGCCTGCCGGACGGACGCGGGCGCGGACCGGTCGACCGGGTCCGCGCCGTGCACGACCAGCCCGGCGGACGCGTCCGCCGGGCCGGTCAGCGCGTCGCTCACGTCGCCACCCCGGCCCACCACGGGCACGCTGGGGGAGGGCCGCCGGGGCGACCCGGAGGGGGCGGGTCGACGGCGCGGGACGCCCCGGGGTGGTGCCCCGGGGCGTCGCCACGACCGTCGGTCACGCGTTGCCCCCCACCTTCTGTGCCTTGTCCGCGTTGCCCTGGGCGGCCTGGCCGGGCCGCCCGGTGCCCTGGCCCGCCGCGACGAGCGACTTGCGCACGCCG
This sequence comes from Micromonospora haikouensis, assembly GCF_000876225.1. NCBI lineage: Bacteria > Bacillati > Actinomycetota > Actinomycetes > Micromonosporales > Micromonosporaceae > Micromonospora > Micromonospora haikouensis. The sequence continues at coordinate 682,281 of NZ_JXSX01000003.1, forward strand.
TCGAGCAGCTCCTGCCAGCTCGCCTCGAACTTCTCCACGCCCTCGCGCTCCAGGACGGCGATCACGTCGGACATGTCGACGCCGACCGACTCCAGGTCGGTGAAGACCTGGCGGGCGGCGTCGTACGCCCCGGTGACGGTGTCCCCGCGCGTCTCGCCGTGGTCGGCGTACGCGTGGATCACCGACTCCGGCATCGTGTTGACCGTGCCGGGGGCGATCAGCTCCTCGACGTAGATGACGTCCCGGTAGTCCGGGTTCTTCGTCGAGGTGGACGCCCACAGCGGGCGCTGCGGGTGCGCCCCGGCGTCGGCGAGGGCCCGCCACCGGTCGGAGGAGAACACCTCGCTGTAGCGCTCGTAGGCGAGCTGGGCGTTGGCCACGGCGGCCTTGCCGCGCAGCGCCTTGGCCTCGTCGGAGCCGAGCTTCTCCAGCCGCTTGTCGACCTCGCTGTCGACGCGGGAGACGAAGAACGACGCCACCGAGCCGATCTTCGACAGGTCGTGGCCGTTGGCCTTCGCCTGCTCCAGGCCGGCGAGGAACGCCTCCATCACCTGCGAGTAGCGGTCCAGGCCGAAGATCAGCGTGACGTTGACGCTGATCCCCTCGGCCAGGGTCGCGGTGATCGCCGGCAGGCCCGCCTCGGTGGCCGGGATCTTGATGAAGAGGTTGGGCCGGTCGACCAGCCACCACAGGGCCTTGGCCTCGGCGACCGTCTTCTCCGTCTCGTGCGCCAGCCGCGGGTCCACCTCGATGGAGACCCGGCCGTCGACGCCCTGGCTGCCGTCGTACGACGGGCGCATCACGTCGCACGCCCACCGCACGTCGTACGTGGTGAGCATGCGCACCGCCTCCTCCACCTCCACCCCACGGGTGGCGAGGTCGCGCAGCTGCCCGTCGTAGGTGTCGGCGTCGGCGAGCGCCTTCGCGAAGATCGTCGGGTTGGTGGTGACCCCGGCCACGTGCTGCTCCCGGCGGAGCTGGTCCAGCCCGCCGGAGCTCAGCCGCACGCGGGAGAGGTCGTCGAGCCAGACCGCCACCCCGGCGGCGGTGAGTTCGCTGAGCCTGTCCGTCATGTCGTCCTCGCTCCCCTTCAGTTGCCGGTCGTGAAACCGGTGATGTCGCCCACCCGGGTGAGCGCCGCGTGCGCGGCGGCCACGATCCGGTCGGGGGTGAAGCCGAACTGCTCGAAGAGCACGGTGTGCGGGGCGCTCGCGCCGTAGTGCTCGATGCTGACGCTCTCGCCGGAGTCGCCGACGATGCCGCGCCAGGACATCGCGATGCCCGCCTCCACGCTCACCCGGGCCTTTACCCCGCGCGGCAGGACCGACTCGCGGTACGCCTCGTCCTGCTCGTAGAACCACTCCTGGCACGGCATCGACACCACCCGGGTGGGGGTGCCGTCGGCCTCCAGCCGCTCCCGGGCGGTGAGGCAGAGCTGCACCTCCGAGCCGGTGCCGATGATGATCACCTGCGGCTTGCCGTTGGACGCCTCGGCCAGCACGTAGCCGCCCTTGGCGACGCCCTCGGCGCCGGCCAGGGTCGACCGGTCCAGCGTCGGCAGGGCCTGCCGGCTCAGCGCCAGCGCGGTCGGCCGGTCGGTGTGCTCCAGGGCCTGCCGCCACGCCCACGCGGTCTCGTTGGCGTCGGCCGGGCGGACCACGTCCAGGCCGGGGATGGCGCGCAGCGCGGTCAGGTGCTCGACCGGCTGGTGGGTCGGGCCGTCCTCGCCGAGGCCGATCGAGTCGTGCGTCCAGACGTAGACCACCGGCAGCTTCATCAGCGCGGCGAGCCGCACCGACGGGCGCATGTAGTCGCTGAACACCAGGAACGTGCCGCCGTACGGGCGGGTCCCGCCGTGCAGGGCGATGCCGTTGAGGATCGCGCCCATCGCGTGCTCACGGATGCCGAAGTGCAGCGTGCGGCCGTACTCGTGGCCCGGGAAGTCCTTGGTGGCGTGCACCGCCGGGACGAACGACGGCTCGCCCTTCATGGTGGTGTTGTTGCTCTCGGCCAGGTCGGCCGAGCCGCCCCACAGCTCCGGCAGCACCGGGGCGAGGGCCTCCAGCACCTTGCCGGACGCGGCCCGGGTGGCCACGCCCTTGGCGTCGGCCGGGAACGTCGGCAGCGCCTCGGTCCAGCCCTCCGGCAGCGCCCGCTGCGACATCCGGTCCCACAGCGCCTTGCGCTCCGGGTTGGCCTTGGCCCAGCCCTCGTACGCCCGCTCCCACTCCTGCTGCGCCGCCGCGCCGCGCTCCAGGACCCGGCGGGCCTGCCCGAGGACGTCCTCGTCGACCTGGAAGCTCTGCGCCGGGTCGAAGCCGAGCAGCTCCTTGGTGGCGGCCACCTCGCTCGCGCCGAGCGCCGAGCCGTGGATCTTGCCGGTGTTCTTCTTGTTCGGCGCGGGCCAGCCGATGATGGTGCGCAGCGCGATGAAGGAGGGCCGGCCGGTCTCGGCCTTCGCCGCCAGCAGCGCCCGGTGCAGCGCCTCGACGTCCTCGTGGTAGTCGCCCTGGTCGGCGTCGCCGGCCCGCCAGTCGACGGTCTGCACGTGCCAGCCGTACGCCTCGTAGCGGGCCGCGACGTCCTCGCTCTTGGCGATGCGGGTGTCGTCCTCGATCGAGATCTCGTTGTCGTCGTAGATCACGCAGAGGTTGCCGAGCTGCTGGTGCCCCGCGAGGGCGCTGGCCTCGTGGGTGATGCCCTCCTCGATGTCGCCGTCGGAGGCGATGCACCACACGTCGTGGTCGAAGACCGACGCGCCCGGCTCGGTCTCCGGGTCGAACAGGCCGCGCTCGCGGCGGGCGGCCATGGCCATGCCGACCGCGTTGCCCAGGCCCTGGCCGAGCGGGCCGGTGGTGGTCTCCACGCCCGGGGTGTGCCCGTGCTCGGGGTGGCCCGGGGTGAGCGAGCCCCACTGCCGCAGCGACTTGAGGTCGTCCAGGGCCAGCGGGTAGCCGGCGAGGAAGAGCTGGATGTAGAGGGTGAGGCTGGAGTGGCCGGCGGAGAGCACGAACCGGTCCCGGCCGGGCCAGTTCGGGTCGGCCGGGTTGTGCCGCATCACCCGGTTGAAGAGGAGGTACGCCGCGGGCGCGAGGCTCATCGCGGTGCCCGGGTGACCGTTGCCGGACTTCTCCACGGCGTCCATGGCCAGCACGCGGACGAGGTCCACGGCCCGGCGGTCGAGGTCGGACCAGTTGAGTGCGGGTTGCTCGGGTCGGTTGGCAGCCACGATGTGTTGTGCTCCTCGGCAGTTGGGCGGAACCCTCTCGGATGACCCTATCGAGCGGGGGTAAACCCCCGCCCCGGGATCTGTGCATGCTCTTCTTTACGCGGTTGGGCGTTTCCGCCGTTCAACCGGGGGTGTGACGGTCCGCACCGTGGTCGGGTCGCGCGGGCAGCGAAAACGACGACGCGTAGTGTGTGGGGACGGTGTGTGGGCCCCGACGGGTCCGACCGACCCGACTCCCCCTGCCGACGCCGGAAGGTGGCAATCCGTGAGCATGATCACCGAGCGCCCCGTCAGCAACTCTGCCGGGCAACCGCCGGTGCGCACGGTGACCGGCGCCCCGGTGGCGCCCCGGCGGGACGTCCGGGCGGTGGTCTCGGCGTACGTCTCGCTGACCAAGCCGCGGATCGTCGAGCTGCTGCTGGTGACCACCGTCCCGGCGATGATGCTCGCCGAGGGCGGCCTGCCGTCGCTGTGGCTGATGGCGGTGGTCCTGGTGGGCGGCTCGCTCGCCGCCGGTGCGGCCAGCGTGCTCAACTGCTACATCGACCGGGACATCGACCAGCTCATGCGGCGCACCAAGCGGCGTCCGCTGCCGACGCACACGGTGTCCCCGCGCAACGCGCTGGTCTTCGGCCTGGTGCTCGCGGTGGTCTCGGTGACGCTGATGGCGGTGTTCACCAACCTGCTGGCCGCGGGGCTCACCCTGGCCGCGATCGCCTACTACGACCTGGTCTACACGCTGTGGTTGAAGCGGACCACGCCGCAGAACACCTTCTGGGGCGGCGCGTGCGGGGCCGCACCGGTGCTGATCGGCTGGGCGGCGGTGACCGGCTCGTTGGCCCCGGCGGCGTGGGCGCTGTTCGCGGTGGTCTTCTTCTGGCAGATGCCGCACTTCTACCCGCTCGCGATGAAGTACAAGGCCGACTACGCCCGCGCCGGCATCCCGATGCTGCCGGTGGTGGCCTCGGCCCGCCGGGTCAACGCCGAGATCATCGGCTTCGCCTGGCTGACGCTGCTCTCCTCGCTGGCCGTCTGGCCGCTCGGGATGAGCGCGATCTACGGCGTGACCGCGCTGCTGTCGGGCGGGGTCTTCGTGTACGAGGCGCACCGGCTGTGCCGCCAGGTGGCCCGGGGCGGGGCGGTCCGCCCGATGCGGCTGTTCCACTGGTCGTACGTCTACCTGACCATCCTGTTCGCGGCCGTCGCCGTCGACGCGCTGGTCTGATCCATCGATCCGGGGCGACATTCCCGACTTGTGTCGGGCGCGCGCGAGTTGTGACGATCGTGTAACTTCGCCCGGCCGCTTTGGTGCCCTGAGTCCTCATATAACCGGGCAAATCACCTGTGGTTCTCCTTAAACGCAGGGGTAATTGGCATCACAAATAGTTCATGGTTCTCGCACGTCCGGATGCAACTCTGCTTAGGCTTCGCGTCATGGCAGATGGTTCCGATACGACGCTGACGGCTCAGCAGACCGTCGCCGACCAGACCCCTGACGGCCTGGTCGCGGGCATCAAGTCGTTCGCCGCCGGGCACGGCGGGGCGAAGGCGGTCATCGAGTACGTCGGCAAGCGCGGCGCGCGCATCGTCCTCGTCGGGTCCGACGGGGCCTGGGGCGACCAGTTCGCGGACGACACCGTCGTCGCGCGGGAGGCGTGCGCCAAGGCGGGAGTCACCGTCGAGAACGCCTGGGAGCGCGAGCTGATGGACCAGATGCGCCCGAGCAACGACCTCTGGCGGTCGATGGCCCGGCGCACGATGGCCCGTTGACCGACAACTTGACCGACCACCACCAGTCGACCCGGGGGGAACCCCGGGTCGCCATCGTCACCTGCGCCGACCTGCCCGACCTGGAGCCCGACGACCGGCTGCTGCTGGCCCCGCTGGCCGCCCGGGGGATCGCGGCCACCGTCGCCGCCTGGGACGACCCGGCGGTCGACTGGGCCGCGTACGACCTGGTCGTGCTCCGTTCGCCCTGGGACTACGCGTTGCGCCGCGACGAGTTCGTGGCCTGGGCCGACACCGTCCCCCGGCTGGTCAACCCGGCCGACGTGGTGCGCTGGAACACCGACAAGCGCTACCTCGACGAGCTGTCGGCCGCCCAGGTGCCCACGGTGCCGACCGGCTGGGTGGCGCCGGGGCAGCCCTGGACGCCGCCCGCCACCGGCGGCGAACACGTGATCAAGCCGGCGGTCAGCGCCGGCAGCCAGGACACCGGCCGCTACGACCTCGCCGACCCGGAGCACCGCGAGCTGGCCCTGGCCCACCTGCGCCGCCTGTCGGACGCCGGCCGGGTCGCCATGGTCCAGCCGTACCTGAGCGCGGTGGACACCGCCGGGGAGACGGCCCTGCTGTTCCTGGCCGGCCCGGACGGGCTCGCCTTCAGCCACGCGATCCGCAAGGGCCCGATGCTCACCGGCCCCGACCTCGGCCCCGACGGGCTCTACAAGGCCGAGGAGATCACCCCCCGCACGGCCACCCCCGCGCAGCTCGCCGTCGCCGAGCGGGTGCTCGCGGCGGTCCCGGGCGGCACGCGGCGGCTGCTCTACGCCCGGGTGGACCTGATCCCGGGCCCGGACGGCACGCCCGTCCTGGTCGAGCTGGAGCTGACCGAGCCGTCGCTGTTCCTCGGGTACGCCGACGGGGCCCCCGAGCGGCTCGCCGACGCCGTCGTCACCCACCTGGCCCGCCTGCCCCGTCCCCGCTGAGCGCGGCCGGGGCCGGGGCGTCAGGCGCCGACCGGGACGGGGACCTCGGCCGGCGGCGTCGCGGTCTCCCACGCCGGCTGGACCGGCCGGCGCTCCCGGGTCGACCACTGCACGGCGAGGGTGGCCAGCAGGACCAGGCACGAGCCGAGCATGTGCGCGCCGACCAGCACGGCGGGCAGGTGGGTGAAGTACTGCACGAAGCCGATCACGCCCTGCCCCAGCTCCACGGCGACCAGCACGACGGCGGCCCGTTCCGCCCGGCGCGCGCCGACCGCGCGGAACGCGAAGACCAGCGCCACCGACAGCCCGACCAGCAGGAACACCCCGTCGGCGTGCACCTGCGAGATCGCCTCCGGGTCGAGGCCGTTGCGGGCCGCGCCGTGGTCGCCCGCGTGCGGGCCGCTGCCGGTGACCCAGGTGCCGATCACCAGCACCGCGGCGCTGACGACGGTGGTGACCAGCGCCAGCGCCCGCAGCGGCCCCGGCACGGTGGGCACCACGGGGCCGTCCGGCTCGCCGACGCGCCGCCAGAGCGCGTACGCGGCCGCGATCACCACCATCGAGGCGAGGAAGTGCAGCCCGACCACCCACGGGTTGAGGTTGGTCAGCACGGTGATCCCGCCGATCACCGCCTGCAACGGGATGCCGAACAGCACCGCGACCGCGAGCGGCAGCAGCTCCCGCCGCCGCGCGCCGTGCAGCAGCACCCCCACCACCACGGCGAGGGCGATGAGGCCCACGGCGAAGGTGAGCAGCCGGTTGCCGAACTCGATCACCCCGTGCACGCCCATCTCCGGCGTCGTGGTGTACGACGCGTCGGTGCACCGGGGCCAGGTGGGGCAGCCGAGGCCGGAGGCGGTCAGCCGGACCGCCCCGCCGGTGACCACGATGGCCACGTTCGCGATGATCGAGGCGAGCGCGAGGCGGCGCAGCAGGGTGGCGGAGACCGGGAACCGGACGGATCGCTTCACGGAGCGAATCCTACGCACCGTAGTGGAACCCGATCGGGTGACTCCGGCGCTGCGGTGGTTCGGATCACCGGCACCCGGGTTTGCGACCCCCCGGCGAATTACGTAACGTGGGCGTTGTGAAAAACGCGGCGGCGCTCTCCGGGCGGCAGCCGGCGGCCGGACCGGTCGCCGGTGCGTCCGCGTCCGCCCACCCGGAGTCCGCTCCGCCCGCGCCCGCGGCCGGTTCCGCCGCGGCCGACCTGTCGACCCGGGACCGGGTCACCCAGCTGCTGCTGGAGCGCGGGGCGACCACCGCCGGGCAGCTCGGCTCGGCGCTGGGCCTGAGCCCGGCGGCGATCCGCCGGCACCTCGACGCGATGCTCGCCGACGGCGACGTGGTCGCCCGCGAGCAGACCGTCCGGGGCAGCCGGGGGCGGGGCCGCCCGGCGAAGGTCTTCGTGCTGACCGACGCGGCCCGGGGCCGCTGCGGCACCCACCACTACGACAACATCGCCACCGCCGCGCTGCGCTGGATCTCCCGCAACGGCGGCTCGGCGGCGGTGGAGGCGTTCGCCGCCGACCAGGTCGCCGCCCTGGAGGACCGCTGCCGCGCGGCCATGGAGGACGCCGGCGACGATCCCCTGGCGCGGGCCGAGGCGCTCGCCGGGGCGCTGACCGCCGAGGGCTACGCTGCCAACGCGTCCACGATCGCCTCCGGTGGCCAGCTCTGCCAGCACCACTGCCCGGTGGCGCACGTGGCCGCCGAGTTCCCCCAGCTGTGCGAGGCCGAGACGGCGGTGATCTCCCGCCTGGTCGGCACCCACGTGCAGCGCCTGGCCACCATCGCGCACGGCGACGGGGTGTGCACCACGCACATCCCGGCCCAGTCCCGTAACACCGTCACCACTGTGAGGACAGATAGATGACCGAGCAGATCGTCCAGCCCCTGACCCAGGAGGAGCAGCTCGCCGCCCTCGGTCGCTACGAGTACGGCTGGGCCGACCCCGACGTCGCCGGGGCCGCTGCCCAGCGCGGCCTCAACGAGGCGGTGGTGCGGGACATCTCGGCGAAGAAGAACGAGCCCGCCTGGATGCTCGACCTGCGCCTGAAGGGCCTGCGGCTGTTCGGCCGCAAGCCGATGCCGGCGTGGGGGGCCGACCTCACCGGGATCGACTTCGACAACATCAAGTACTTCGTCCGCTCCACGGAGAAGCAGGCCACCAGCTGGGAGGACCTGCCCGAGGACATCAAGAACACCTACGACCGGCTGGGCATCCCCGAGGCGGAGAAGCAGCGGCTGGTCGCCGGCGTCGCGGCGCAGTACGAGTCCGAGGTCGTCTACCACAAGATCCGCGAGGACCTGGAGGAGCAGGGCGTTCTCTTCCTGGACACCGACACGGCGCTGCGCGAGCACGAGGACGTCTTCAAGGAGTACTTCGGCACGGTGATCCCGGTCGGCGACAACAAGTTCGCCGCGCTGAACACGTCCGTGTGGTCCGGCGGCTCGTTCATCTACGTGCCGAAGGGCGTGCACGTGGAGATCCCGCTGCAGGCGTACTTCCGGATCAACACCGAGAACATGGGCCAGTTCGAGCGGACCCTGATCATCGTCGACGAGGGCGCGTACGTGCACTACGTCGAGGGCTGCACCGCGCCGCTCTACTCCTCCGACTCGCTGCACAGCGCGGTCGTGGAGATCATCGTCAAGAAGAACGCCCGGTGCCGCTACACGACCATCCAGAACTGGTCGAACAACGTCTACAACCTGGTCACCAAGCGCGCCGTGTGCCACGAGGGCGCGACGATGGAGTGGGTCGACGGCAACATCGGCTCCAAGGTCACCATGAAGTACCCGGCGGTCTACATGACCGGCGAGCACGCCAAGGGCGAGGTGCTCTCGGTGGCCATGGCCGGTGAGGGCCAGCACCAGGACGCGGGCGCCAAGATGGTGCACGCCGCGCCGCACACCAGCAGCACCATCGTGTCGAAGTCGATCGCCCGGGGCGGCGGCCGCACCTCGTACCGGGGCCTGGTGCAGGTGCTGGAGGGCTCGCACAGCAGCCGCAGCACGGTCAAGTGCGACGCGCTGCTGGTCGACACCATCTCCCGCTCCGACACCTACCCGTACGTCGACATCCGCGAGGACGACGTGTCGATGGGGCACGAGGCGACCGTCTCCAAGATCAGCGACGACCAGCTCTTCTACCTGATGAGCCGGGGCCTGAGCGAGGACGAGGCGATGGCGATGATCGTCCGTGGCTTCATCGAGCCGATCGCCAAGGAACTCCCGATGGAGTACGCCCTGGAGCTCAACCGCCTGATCGAGCTCCAGATGGAGGGCGCGGTCGGCTGACGCCGCCGCCCAGTCAGACACCGTCGCCGTAGAACAGACCAAGGAAGAGATGACTACCCAGGCTTCCGCGCCGCCCAGCACCAAGTCGCAGGCGCTCCGCTCGTACGACGTCGCCGACTTCCCGGCCCTGACGGGCCTGGAGGAGGAGTGGCGCTTCACCCCGCTCAAGCGCCTGCGTGGCCTGGTCGGCGGCGACGCGCAGGCCGCCACCGGCGCCGTCCGGCACGAGCACGGCGACCTGCCGGCCGGGGTCACCGTCTCCCGGGCCGGCTCCGACGACCCCCGGGTGGGCAGCGTGCTCACCCCGGTCGACCGGGTCAGCGCCCTGGCGTACGGCGGGGCCGGGCAGGCGCTGCTGGTCGAGGTCGCCCGCGAGGCGGTCGTCGCCGAGCCGGTGCGCCTGCGGGTGGTCGGCGACTCCGCCGAGGGGCTCGCGTTCGGCCACACCTTCGTCGAGGTCGGCCGGTTCGCCGAGGTGACCCTGGTGCTGGAGCACGCCGGCTCGGCCACCTTGGCCGACAACGTCGAGGTGTCGGTGGCCGACGGCGCGAAGCTGACCCTGGTCACGGTGGCCGACTGGGCCGCCGACGCCGTGCAGGCCCAGCACCTGAAGATCCGGCTGGGCCGGGACGCCAAGGTCGTGCACGTCCAGGTCAGCCTCGGCGGCGACCTGGTCCGGCAGTACACCTCGGTGGAGTACACGGGCCGGGGCGGCGAGGCCGAGCTGTACGGGCTCTACTTCGCCGACGGCGGTCAGCACCTGGAGCACCGCCAGCTCGTCGACCACAACGTGCCCGACTGCCGCAGCTACGTCGGCTACCGGGGCGCGTTGCAGGGCGCCGACGCGCACACCGTCTGGGTGGGCGACGTGCTGATCCGCGCCGAGGCGACCGGCACCGACACGTACGAGATCAACCGGAACCTGCTGCTCAGCGACGGTGCCCGGGCCGACTCCGTGCCGAACCTGGAGATCGAGACCGGCGAGATCGCCGGTGCCGGGCACGCGAGCGCGACCGGCCGCTTCGACGACGAGCAGCTGTTCTACCTGATGGCGCGCGGCATCCCGGAGACCGAGGCCCGCCGCCTCGTGGTCCGCGGCTTCTTCGCCGAGCTGATCAACAAGATCCCGGTCGAGGAGCTGCGCGACCGGCTCGGCGACGCCATCGAGGCCAGGCTCGCGAAGGCGGGCTCCTGATGATCAGGATCTGTGCGGCCGACGACGTGCCGAAGGGCAGCGTGGTCAGCGCCGACGTCGACGGCACCCCGATCGCGCTGGTGCACGGCGAGGACGGTGAGTTCTACGCCGCGTACGACGAGTGCTCGCACGCCGCCGTGGCCCTCTCCGAGGGCGAGGTCGAGGGCTGCACGCTGGAGTGCTGGCTGCACGGCTCCCGCTTCGACCTGCGCACCGGCGAGCCCACCGGGCTGCCCGCCACCGAACCCGTTCCGGTCTATGCCGTCGAGGTCCGCGACGGCGACATCTACCTTCCCGTGGGCGCCGACGGCCGCCCGACGCCGAGCAATGGAGTGACCCGATAATGAGCACCCTGGAGATCCGCGACCTGAAGGTGTCGGTCAAGCTGCCCGAGGGTGAGCTCAAGCCGATCCTGTCCGGCGTCGACCTGACCGTGCGGTCGGGGGAGACCCACGCGATCATGGGCCCCAACGGCTCCGGCAAGTCCACCCTGGCCTACTCGATCGCCGGGCACCCGAAGTACGAGATCACCGGCGGTTCGGTGACCCTCGACGGCGTCGACGTGCTGGCCATGTCCGTCGACGAGCGGGCCCGCGCCGGCCTCTTCCTGGCCATGCAGTACCCGGTCGAGGTGCCCGGCGTGTCGGTGGCCAACTTCCTGCGTACCGCCAAGACCGCGATCGACGGCGAGGCGCCGAAGCTGCGCACCTGGGGCGGCGAGCTGCGCGGCGCGATGCAGCGCCTCCAGATGGACCCGGCCTTCGCCCAGCGCAACGTCAACGAGGGCTTCTCCGGCGGCGAGAAGAAGCGGCACGAGATCGTGCAGCTGGAGCTGCTCAAGCCGAAGATCGCGATCCTCGACGAGACCGACTCGGGCCTCGACGTCGACGCGCTGCGCGTGGTCAGCGAGGGCGTCAACCGGGTCCGCGACACCGGCGACACCGGCCTGCTGCTGATCACCCACTACACCCGCATCCTGCGCTACATCAAGCCCGACTTCGTGCACGTCTTCGTCGCCGGGCGGATCGTCGAGCAGGGCGGCCCGGAGCTGGCCGACAAGCTCGAGGACGAGGGCTACGAGCGGTACGTCGCCGGGGCCGGCGCGGCGCGGGCCTGACCGACGATGTCCTCTCTCACCATCCCGGCCGGCATGCCGCAGTTCGACGACGTGCCGCGCTTCGACGTGGCGGCGGTGCGCGCGGACTTCCCGATCCTCGACCGGGAGGTCAACGGGCACCCGCTGGTCTACCTCGACAGCGCGAACACCTCGCACAAGCCGCGGCAGGTGCTCGACGTGCTCGCCGAGCACTACGCGCGGCACAACGCCAACGTGTCGCGCTCGGTGCACACCCTGGGCACCGAGGCGACGGAGGCGTACGAGGGAGCCCGGGCGAAGATCGCCCGGTTCGTCAACGCGCCCAGCGTGGACGAGGTGGTGTTCACCAAGAACTCGACCGAGGCGATCAACCTCGTGGCGTACGCGTTCTCCAACGCCTCGCTGCGCGCGGACGCCGACCCCCGGTTCCGGCTGGGCCCCGGCGACGAGATCGTGATCTCCGAGATGGAGCACCACTCCAACATCGTCCCGTGGCAGCTCCTCGCGGAGCGCACCGGCGCGACCCTGCGCTGGTTCCCGCTCACCGACGCCGGGCGGCTCGACGAGTCCGGGCTGGACGACCTGGTCACCGAGCGGACGAAGATCGTCTCGCTGGTGCACATGTCCAACATCCTCGGCACCGTCAACGCCACCGCCCGGATCACCGCCCGGGTGCGCGAGGTGGGCGCGCTGCTGCTGCTGGACTGCTCGCAGTCCGTGCCGCACCTGCCCATCGACGTGGTCGACCTCGACGCCGACTTCGTCGTCTTCACCGGGCACAAGATGTGCGGCCCGACCGGCATCGGGGTGCTGTGGGGCCGCGGCGAGCTGCTCGCGGCGATGCCCCCGGTCATGGGCGGCGGCTCGATGATCGAGACGGTCACCATGGCCCGGTCGACGTTCGCCGCGCCGCCGGCCCGGTTCGAGGCGGGCACCCCGCCGATCGCCGAGGCGGTGGCGCTCGGCGCGGCGGTGGACTACCTCACCGGCCTGGACATGCGGGCCGTCCAGTGGCACGAGAAGGAGCTGACGGCGTACGCGCTGGACGCCCTCGCCACCGTGCCCGGCCTGCGGATCTTCGGGCCGACCGTGCCGGTGGGCCGGGGCGGGACGATCTCGTTCGCGCTCGGCGACATCCACCCGCACGACGTCGGGCAGGTCCTCGACTCGCTCGGCGTGCAGGTGCGGGTCGGGCACCACTGCGCGAAGCCGGTGTGCAGCCGGTTCGGCGTGCCGGCCATGACGCGGGCCTCGTTCTACCTCTACACCACCACCAGCGAGATCGACGCCCTGGTGGGCGGCCTGGAGCAGGTGCGGAAGGTGTTCGACTGATGCAGCTCGACCAGCTCTACCAGGAGATCATCCTGGACCACTACAAGCGCCCCCACGGCCGTGGCCTGCGCGACGCCGACGACCCGACGGACCGGGTCGCCGAGGCGCACCACGTCAACCCGACCTGCGGCGACGAGGTGACCGTCCGGGTCGCCACCGACGGCGTCGTGCTGCACGACGTCTCGTACGACGGCATGGGCTGCTCGATCAGCCAGGCGTCGGCGAGCGTGCTGCACGAGCTGCTGCGCGGCCGGGAGGCGGGGGAGGCGTTCGCCGTGCACGAGGCGTTCGTCGAGTTGATGTCCGGCCGTGGCCAGGTCACGCCGGACGAGGACGTGCTCGGTGACGGGGTGGCGTTCGCGGGTGTCGCGCGCTACCCCGCCCGGGTCAAGTGCGCGCTGCTGCCGTGGATGGCGTTCAAGGACGCGGCGGCACGCGCCGGGGTGGGCGCGAGCCCGGAGGTGAAGGCATGAGTTCTGACCAGACCGCCGGCGCGCCGCAGGACGGCGCCGTGGCGACCGACGCCGCGGTCCCGGCCACCGAGGGCACGGCCCCGTCGGCCACCGGCAGCGTCGGCGACGCCGGCAGCGGCGCGGGCGGGAAGGCCGCCGTCGCCGACGTCGAGGAGGCGATGAAGGACGTCGTCGACCCCGAGCTGGGCATCAACGTGGTCGACCTCGGCCTGGTGTACGGCGTGCACGTCGACGACGACAACGTCGCCACCCTGGACATGACGCTGACCTCGGCGGCCTGCCCGCTGACCGACGTGATCGAGGACCAGGCCCGGCAGGCGCTGACCACCGGCCCCGGCGGGGGACTGGTGAACGACATCCGGATCAACTGGGTCTGGCTGCCGCCGTGGGGCCCTGACAAGATCACCGACGAGGGTCGCGACCAGCTCCGGTCCCTCGGCTTCAACGTCTGACGCTTCCCGTCGAGCGCGGCATCCGTTCCCGGGTGCCGCGCTCGGCCGCTTTCTGCCGCTTTCGGCCGCGACTTCCCCAAGATCGTGCTCGATCGCGGATCGAGTGGTCTGTGATCGCGCGCGAGGCCACTCGATCCAGGATCGAGCGCGACCGGCCCGTCCCGCGAGAAACCCGGTGGTCAGGCGGCGGGTGGGGACGCACCATGGGCGGGTGATCGAGACGTACCGGATGATGCCTGCCCCTGTCCCCACGGCCGTGGCCGGCGGGCGACAGCGGGCGATGCCGCCGGCCGCCCCGGTCCTGCGCCGACCGTCGTGACCGGGGCGTTCCTGGCCGGTCTCGCGGCCGGGTACGGCGTCGCCGTGCCCGTGGGCGCGATCGCCGTGCTGATCATGGGGCTCAGCGCGCGGACCTCGTTCCGGGTCGGTGCCGCCGCCGCCCTCGGGGTGGCGACCGCCGACGGCGTCTACGCGGCCGTGGCCACCCTCGGCGGGGCGGCGGTCGCCGGCCTCGTCGCCCCGGTCGGCGGGCCGCTGCGGCTGGTGGCGGCGGCCGTGCTGCTCGCCATCGCGGTGCGGGGCGCGTGGCAGGCGCTGCATCCCCGCCCGGTGCGTGAGGCGGGTCGGCGGCGCGGCCTGGAGAGCCCGGGCCGGGCCTTCGCCGGGTTGCTGGCGCTGACCATGCTCAATCCGGCGACCGTGGTCTACTTCGCCGCGCTCGTGCTCGCCCGCAACGACGGCCACGGGGTCGGTCCGGCAGCGGCGGTCGCCTTCGTGGCCGGTGCCTTCCTCGCCTCGGCGAGCTGGCAGCTGCTGGTCGCCGGTGGTGGCAGCGTGGTCGGCCGGGCCCTCACGGGCCCGCGCGGTCGCCGGGTGACCGGCCTGGTGTCCAGCGCGATCATCGCCGCGCTGGCGGTCGCCGTCCTGCTGACCGCCTGACTCTCCCCGCTGGCCCCGCCCGCCGCGCCGGTTCCGCCGGCTGCGCCGTCGTGCTGACGCCGTCGGCTGCGCCGCCGCGCTGGCCTGATGGTCCGGACCTTGGACAGTTGACTCCGAGCGCGGAACAGTAGATGTCCAAGGTCCGCAGCGGGCGGGGCGGACGGCCGGCTGCCGGTGCCGTAGGTTCGGGGCCATGAGCAGCAGACCGGCGGCCGGCGGCGGACGCTGGGTCGAGGTGGCACCGGCCCGCGTCGACCGCTGGGTGGACGGCTTCGCCGACCGGCACGGCCCACCCACCGCGACTGCCCAGGAGTACGGCCTGCTGCTCACCGCCCCGGACGGGGCCACCGCCGCCCTGCACACCCCGCCGGGCGCGCCGCCCGGGGCCGACGTGCCCGGGTTCGTGGCCGCCGCCCGCGCGCCGCGCCGGATCGGCCTGCTGCTCGCTCGCAAGGGCGCGGTGGCCGTCGGTGTCGCCGAGGGGGAGAAGCTGGTCGTGTCGAAGGTGGACACCCGCTACGTGCAGGGCCGCACCGCTGCCGGCGGGTGGTCCCAGCAGCGGTTCGCCCGGCGGCGGGACAACCAGGCGAAGGCGGCCCTCGGCGATGCGGCCGAGCTGGCCGTCCGGCTGCTGCTGCCGGAGGCGGCACACCTCGCCGCCGTGGTCTGCGGTGGCGACCGCCGGGCGGTGGAGGGCGTGCTGGCCGACCGGCGGCTCGCCCCGCTCGCCGAGCTGCGCGCCGACCGCCTCCTCGACGTCCCCGAGCCCCGCCTCGCGGTGCTGGTCGACGCGATCGCCGCCGCCCGCGCCGTCCGAATCCTGGTCCGGGGGTAAGCAAGGGCACCGCAGGAGGGGCCCCTGCAATCACCCCGGGATCTGCTGGGGTCAGCGGGAGGAGGGCTTCCCACCCGGGCCAACGGGAACGGCCCGGGCGGGAAGCTCCAGGGTCAACCGGTGGTGCAGGAACGGATCTGTGGCCTGGCGCTGCTGTTGCCGTTCATCATCGTGGTGAAGCCGAAGGTGTTGCCGCTGCCGTTGGACCGCATCGTCATCACGTAGCCGGTGCTGTCCCAGCTGGGGGTGCCGTTCCAGGTGGTGCTGATGCGCTGCGGCGCGGTCACCGCCACGACCACCGTCCAGTTGCTGGCCCCCTGGACCGTCACCGAGGTGTTGTACCGGTCGCCCCAGACGTTGGGGAAGGTCGCCGTCGCGGTGCATCCGCCGCCGGGCGGCGGCGTGGTCGGGGAGCCGGTCGGCGGCGGGGTGGTCGGCGGCGGGGTGCCGTCGGGGGCCACCGCCCGGCCGGTGCTCGGGGAGATCATTCCGGGGCAGAGGCCGCGGCTGTTCAGGTTGGCCATGATCTGCGGGATCGCGTCGCGGGTGTTCTGGATGCCGTCGTGCATCAGGATGACCTGGCCGTCCTGGAGCCGGCTGGCGTTGGAGACGATCTGGCTGACGCTGGCGCCGTTCCAGTCCTGGGAGTCGACGTCCCAGATCACCTGGCGCAGGCCGAGCGAGGTGGCGACCGACTGGAGGGTCGAGTTGGTCTCCCCGTAGGGCGGGCGGAACAACTGCGGCCGGACGCCGGTCGCCGACTGGATCGCCGAGTTGGTCTGGGAGAGGTCCGACTGCATCTGACTCTGGCTCATCGAGGTCATGTGGGCGTGGTTCCAACTGTGGTTGGCGACCCACATGCCGGCGTCGACCTGGGCCCGCGCGGCGGACGGATTGCCCTGCACGTTCTGCCCGACGTTGAACATGGTCGCCCGGACGTTGTTGGCCCGGAGCACGGACAGCAGGGCGTTGGTGCTGCCCGTCGGCCCGTCGTCGAAGGTGAGGCCGACGTAGCCGTTGCAGGCTGCGGCGCTGGACGGGGTGGCGGCGACCGCGAGACCGGTCGCTGCCAGGGCCACGGCGGCGGTGGCGAGCACCGCCAGCCGGCGGGCGTGGCGCGCTGCTCGGGGTGGGGACGGGCGGCGGGGGCCGCTGATGCTGGCGAACATGCGCAGGTCCTCCCGGGGGCGGTGACGTTCGACGATGCCCGACATCAATAGGCGTAGATGGATGTCGTGGTGGCACGGAGTATTGCAGCGGCATTTCGAACGGGTCAACGAATTCCGGAAGTTTTCGGAAACTTTTCGAACGGGGCGATCCTGAGGGAGCCCCGGCCGGCGACGGCTGCCGGCCGGGGCGTGCGGGTCGGGCTACGCTGCGGTCGCTTGCCGGGTGCGAGGGTCAGGCGCCGCCGCCGAAGGTGTCGCACTGCTTCGGGTCGCCGGTGTCGTACCCCTTGGTGAACCACTGCCGGCGCTGCTCGGAGGTGCCGTGGGTGAACTCGTCCGGGTTGACGGGGCGTCCCGAGCGCTGCTGGATGGCGTCGTCGCCGATCTTCTCGGCGGTGTCGATGGCCTGTCGGACGTCCTGCTCCGAGATGCTCTTGAAGATCTTCTGGCCCTGCTCGTCGGCGGTGCCGGTGGCGTTGCGCGCCCAGGCCCCGGCGTAGCAGTCGGCCTGGAGCTCCAGCTTCACCGACAGGGCGTTGGCGTTGGCCGGGTCGCGCTGCTGCTGGCGGCGCATCTGCGCCTCGGTGCCGAGCAGGTCCTGCACGTGGTGGCCGTACTCGTGGGCCAGCACGTACGGCTGGGCGAACTCGCCCTTGGCCCCGAGCTGGTCGGCGAGCAGGTTGTAGAAGGTCAGGTCGATGTAGACCAGGTCGTCGGCCGGGCAGTAGAACGGGCCGACGCCCGAGTCGGCCTGGCCGCAGGCGGTGTTGACGCCCTGGCTGAAGAAGACGGTCTTCGACGGCTGATACTGCTCGCCGAAGGTCTCCGGCAGGGCCGTGCGCCAGTACGCCTGGATCGAGTTGACGTAGAGGGTGTTGCGGCAGTCGAGCTGCTTGAGGGCGTCGTCGGCGGAGCACTTCTGCTCCAGCGAGGTGTTGTCGCCCTGCCCGGACCCGTCGCCGTCGAAGGCCGCGTTCAGGCCGAAGCCGCCGCCGACCAGGGCGACCAGCACGGCGACGATGATGCCGACGATGCCGCCGCGTCCCCCGCCGATCGGGATCGGGATCCCGCCCAGGCCGCCGCCTCCGCCGGACCCCCGCCGGTCGTCCACCTGGCTGGTGTCGATCCGCGCGTTCTCGTTGAGCTCCATGTTGACCCCGATCACCGATTCGTCACGTGTGGTGGTTGCGGTGCCGGACCGGGTCCGGACGACGCCTCCGTACCCGGTGATCTTGACTGGTAATCCGGGCGGCGCGCATCGGGCGGCCCGGTACACTTGCCCCGTGCTGCGCTGCGAAGGCTGAACCGCCCCGCGCCGACGGGAACCATCGACCCGCCGGCGCTTTCGCGTGCCCTGAGTCAGCCCTTCCAGACCCCGAGAGCGAGTCCCCGACATGATCACTGCCACCGGCCTGGAGTTGCGCGCCGGCGCCCGGATCCTGCTGTCCGACACCACGCTGCGGGTGCAGCCGGGCGACCGCATCGGCCTCGTCGGCCGCAACGGCGCCGGCAAGACCACCACGCTGAAGGTGCTCGCGGGGGAGGGGCAGCCCTACGCCGGGCAGATCGACCGGCGCAGCGCCATCGGCTACCTCCCGCAGGACCCGCGCACGGGCGACCTGGAGGTCACCGGCCGCGACCGGGTGCTCTCCGCCCGCGGGCTGGACGTGCTGATGGCCCAGATGAAGGAGGTCGAGGCCCAGCTCGCCGAGAACGCCGACGACCGGCTGGTCCGCCGCTACGGCGCGCTGGAGGACCAGTTCGCCGCCCTCGGCGGGTACGCGGCCGAGGCCGAGGCCGCCCGCATCTGCGCCAACCTCGGCCTGCCCGACCGGGCCCTCGCCCAGACCATCGGCACCCTCTCCGGCGGCCAGCGCCGCCGCGTCGAGCTGGCTCGGATCCTGTTCCGCGACGCCGGCGAGAACGGCGGCGGCATCCTGCTGCTCGACGAGCCCACCAACCACCTCGACGCCGACTCGATCACCTGGCTGCGCGGGTTTCTCGCCAACCACAAGGGCGGGCTGATCGTGATCTCCCACGACGGTTCGCTGCTGGAGTCGGTGGTCAACAAGGTCTGGTTCCTCGACGCGACCCGCTCGGTGGTCGACGTCTACAACCTGGGCTGGAAGGCGTACCTGGAGGCGCGGGAGACCGACGAGCGCCGCCGCCGCCGGGAGCGGGCCAACGCCGAGAAGAAGGCCGGCGCGCTGATGGCCCAGGCCGACAAGATGCGGGCCAAGGCCACCAAGACCGTCGCCGCGCAGAACATGGCCCGCCGCGCCGAGAAGCTGATCTCCGGGCTGGAGGAGGTCCGGGTCTCGGACAAGGTGGCCAAGGTCCGCTTCCCGAACCCGGCGCCGTGCGGCAAGACGCCGCTCACGGCGACCGGCCTGTCCAAGTCGTACGGGTCGCTGGAGATCTTCACCGACGTCAACGTGGCGGTGGACCGGGGGTCGCGGGTGGCCATCCTCGGCCTCAACGGCGCGGGCAAGACCACCCTGCTGCGGATGCTCGGCGGCCTGCTGGAGCCGGACACCGGCGAGGTGCACGCCGGGCACGGGCTGCGGCTGGGCTACTACGCCCAGGAGCACGAGACCCTGGACGTGGAGCGGACGGTGCTGGAGAACATGCGGGCCGCCGCGATCGAGCAGACCGACACCGAGCTGCGGAAGATCCTCGGCGCGTTCCTCTTCTCCGGCGAGGACGTCGACAAGCCGGCCGGCGTGCTCTCGGGCGGGGAGAAGACCCGGCTGGCCCTGTCCACCCTCGTCTGCTCCGGCGCCAACGTGCTGCTGCTCGACGAGCCGACCAACAACCTCGACCCCGTGAGCCGGGAGCAGGTGCTGGACGCGATCGCCCGCTATCCGGGGGCGATCGTCCTGGTCACCCACGACCCGGGCGCGGTGCTGGCGCTCAAGCCGGACCGGGCGATCCTGCTGCCCGACGGCGACGAGGACGCCTGGAGCGACGACCTGCTCGAACTGGTCGAGCTGGCCTGACCAAGGCTCGGCGGGCGCCTTCGGCACGGTGGCCGCGGGGCTCTGGGTGAAATGGGAATTTCCGCGCCTTTTGCGGTGGGCCGTCACTCTCTGCACCGTGCGCGCCCTCGGCGCGCTCAACCGAGCACGCCACCCAGCCGGGTGAGGAGCCCGGAGGTGACCAGGATCAGCCCGCCGATCGCGACGAAGACGACCGGGACCAGCCAGTGGCCGACCCGGCCGACCCACCGGACCACGGCCGGGTGGCCGCCGAGGCCGGCGGCGACGGCGCACCAAAGGCCGACCAGTGCCGCGAACACCACCAGCCAGACCAGGGCGTCGGCCGGGGCGAGGGAGCGGAACACCGGCACGTAGACGGCGATGTTGTCGGCGCCGTTGGCGATGGTCACCCCGGCCACGCCGAGCAGCCCGCCCACCACGGCGGGCGGCCCGTCGTCGTCCGAGCGGGCCAGCAGGGCGCGCACGCCGAGCGCGATCGGGAGCAGGCCGAGCAGCCCGGTCCACGGATCGGGCACCACGAGCAGCCCGGCGGCGGCGACCGCGGCGGCGGCGACCAGGGCGCCGATGCCCAGGTACTGCCCGGCGACGATGTGCCCGGGGCGGGGTCGGCCGGTGCTCCGGGCGGCCACGAACAGCACGGTCAGCACCACGACGTCGTCGATGTTGGTGGCGGCGAACACCAGCGCCGCGCCGGCGGCGGTCGCGATCAGGTCGGTCACGCCAGGCAGGGTACGGCCGCCGCGCCCGCCGCCCCGGCCCGCCCGAACGGGGTACGGCGACCGGCCGACGTCACCCTATCGGGTAGCTGACAATGCATAGCGTGTCGGTTGGCGAATAGTTGATATCTGGCGCATGATCGTTCGAGGCGGTCTAATAGGTGGGACCGTATCCGAACCGCACAGTCTGGGACGTGAGGAATCAGCATGGCAGCCACTGGCACAGCCACCAGCACTGAGAAGGGTCGCCGGATCGTCGGAGCCGAGCGTCAGACGCTCGCCAAGGACCTGGTAAAGCGGTACACCGGCGGAGAGAGCATCCGGGCGCTCGCGGCCTCCACCGGCCGTTCCTACGGGTTCATCCACCGGGTGCTCACCGAGTCCGGCGTGCAGCTGCGTCAGCGCGGCGGCGCGCGGCGCCGCAAGAAGGCGTGACCCGCCCACCGACGTCGTCCATCAGCGCCGTCCCCCGGGCCGCCCGGTGACCCCTGGCGCGGTCGGGGTACGACTCGACTGCGACGGGCCGGTGGCGACGGTGACGTTGTGCCGGCCCGACGTGCTCAACGCGCAGACCCCGGCGATGTGGCGCGCGATGAGCGACTTCTCCCGTGACCTGCCCGGCGACGTGCGCGTCGTCGTGGTGCGCGGCGAGGGGCGGGCCTTCTCCGCCGGCCTCGACCTGTCGGTGGCCGGCGCGTCCGGCCCCGGCTCGTTCGCCGAGCTGGCGACCCTGCCCGAGCAGGAGTGCGCCGACCGGATCGCCGACTTCCAGGCCGGCTTCACCTGGCTGCACCGGCCCGACGTGGTGTCGGTGGCCGCCGTGCAGGGCCACGCCATCGGCGCCGGCTTCCAGCTCGCGCTCGCCTGCGACCTGCGGGTGCTGGCGACCGACGCCAAGCTCTCCATGGCCGAGGTGACCCTCGGCCTGGTTCCCGACCTGGCCGGCACGAAGCGCCTCGTCGAGCTGGTCGGCTATGCCCGCGCCCTGGAGATCTGCGCCACCGGCCGGCGGATGGACGCCGCCGAGGCCGACCGGCTGGGCCTGGCCACCCTGGTGGTGCCCAACGCCGAGCTGGACGCCACGGTGCGCGACCTGACCGCGGGGCTGCTCGCCCACCCCCGCGACGCGGTGGTGGAGATCAAGGCGCTGCTCGCCGGTGCCGCCGGCCGGTCCCACGCCGAGCAGCAGCGGGCCGAGCGCGAGGCGCAGACCCGCCGGCTCCGTGACCTCGCCGGCCGGGGCGAATAGCCGGCCCCTCGGCAGCGGCACCAACCGGACCCTCGGCAGGGGGACAGCCGGACCGTCGGCCAGCGGGCCGGCCCACCACCCGGTGGGGAGAACGGTAAGGACTTTCCGGGAAGAACCGGCTTACGGCCAAGGTTGTCGTAGCCGTCGGGACAATCGACCTGACGGCACGAGCCGACCACGACCCGGAGGTGACGCGTGATGTCCGACGGTGGCATGGCCGGCTGGAGCATGATCCGGTCGATGCGCAACCAGGACGAGGTCTCCGCCCACCGGCTCAGCCGCGGCACCGCCCGGCGGATCGTCGAGTTCGCCCGGCCCTACCGCCGCGACATCGTCGTCTTCCTGGTCACGGTGGTGATCGCCGCGGTGATCGGCGTGGCCACCCCGGTGCTCGCCGGCGACGTGATCAACGCGATCAGCCGGGGCGGTGCGGAGGCCGGGTCGACCGTGGTCCGCCTCGCCCTGGTCATCGCCGTCCTCGCTGTCGCCGACGCGCTGTTCTCGCTGGCCCAGCGGTGGTATTCGGCGCGCATCGGCGAGGGCATCATCCTCGACCTGCGCACCCGGGTCTACGACCACGTGCAGCGGATGCCGTTGCAGTTCTTCACCCGCACCCAGACCGGCGCGCTGGTCAGCCGGCTCAACAACGACGTGATGGGCGCGCAGCGGGCGTTCACCTCCACCCTGTCCGGGGTGGTCAGCAACGTCATCCAGCTCGTGCTCACCGCCGGGGTGATGCTCACCCTTTCCTGGCAGATCACCGTGCTGTCGCTGGTCATGCTGCCGATCTTCATCGTCCCGGCCCGCCGGGTCGGCCGGCGGCTGGCCGACATCACCCGCGAGTCGTACAACCTCAACGCCAACATGAACGCCACCATGACCGAGCGGTTCGGGGTCGCCGGGGCGCTGCTGGTCAAGCTGTTCGGCGCGCCCGAGGTGGAGGCGCGCCGGTTCGCCGGCCGGGCCGAGCGGGTCCGCGACATCGGCATCCAGTCCGCGATGTACTCGCGGACGTTCTTCGTGGCCATGCTGCTGGTCGCGTCCCTGGCCCAGGCGCTGACCTACGGCCTCGGCGGCTGGCTCGCGGTCACCGGCAGCGTCAGCGCCGGCACCGTGGTCACCCTCGCCCTGCTGCTCACCCGGCTGTACGGCCCGCTGACCGCGTTGTCCAACGTCCGGGTGGACGTGATGAGCGCGCTGGTCTCCTTCGACCGGGTCTTCGAGGTGCTCGACCTGCGTCCCGGCATCGCGGAGAAGCCGGACGCCGTCGCCGTGCCGCGCGGCAACGGCCGGGTGGAGTTCCGCGACGTGCGGTTCCGCTACCCCGCCGCCGCCGAGGTGTCCCTCGCCTCGCTGGAGGAGGTCACCACCCTCGACCGCACCGTCAACGAGCCGGTGCTGCGGGGGGTCTCGTTCGCCGTCGAGCCCGGGCAGATGATCGCCCTGGTCGGCCCGTCCGGGGCGGGCAAGTCCACCCTGTCCATGCTGATCCCCCGGGTCTACGACGTCACCGACGGCCAGGTGCTCGTCGGCGGCGTCGACGTGCGCGACGCCACGCTCGCCTCCCTGCGCGACGAGATCGGTGTGGTCACCCAGGATTCCCACCTGTTCCACGAGACGATCGCCGAGAACCTGCGCTACGCCAAGCCGGACGCCACCGACGACGAGATCTGGGCGGCCCTCGCCGGCGCGCAGGTCGCCGACCTGGTGCGGTCCCTGCCCGACGGGCTCGACACGACCGTCGGCGAGCGGGGCTACCGCTTCTCCGGCGGGGAGAAGCAGCGCATCGCGATCGCCCGGCTGCTGCTGAAGGCCCCGTCGATCGTGATCCTCGACGAGGCGACCGCGCACCTGGACTCGGAGAGCGAGGCGGCGGTGCAGCGGGCCCTGGCGGTGGCGCTGACGGGGCGTACGGCGCTGGTCATCGCGCACCGGCTCTCCACCGTCCGCGACGCCGACCAGATCCTCGTCCTCGACGAGGGGCGGATCGTCGAGCGGGGCCGGCACGAGGAGCTGGTCGCCGTGGGCGGCCTCTACGCCGAGCTGTACCGCACCCAGTTCGCGGTGGCCGACTCGCCCACCCCGTACGTGGACGCGACCGGCCCCGAGACCGTGATCACCATGCCGATGGCCACCTACGTCGCCGACGAGGCGCTGCCCCCGGCCGCCGCGAACTGACCCCGGGTGGCCGGCGCGCCCACGCCGGTCAGGCCGGCGCGGCGGTGGCGGCGCGCAGCTCGCCGAACGCCGCGCCCAGCGTCTCGGCGGTGAAGTGGGCGTTGAGCCCGCTCGGGTTGGGCAGCACCCACAGCCGGGCGTCGTCGAGCAGCTCCGGCTGCGGCCCGAAGGCCGCCTTCGGCCGGCCGAACCCGATCCGGTACGCGGTCACCCCGACCACCGCCACCCACGCCGGCCGGTGCCGGCGCACCTTCGCCGTCAGGATCCGCGCGCCCTCGACCAGCTCGTCCGCGGTCAGCTCGTCGGCCCGGGCGCTGGCCCGCGCCACCATGTTGGTGATGCCCAGCCCATACCCGGGCAGCGCGTCCTGCTCGCTCGGGTGCAGCTGGTGGGGGGTGAAGCCGCCCCGGTGCAGGGCCGGCCAGAACCGGTTGCCCGGCCGGGCGAAGTGCCACCCGGTGGCCGCCGACCACAGCCCCGGGTTGATGCCGACGAAGAGCACGGTCAGCCCCGGCCCGATGACGTCCGGGATGGTCCGCTCCGCCGCCGCGGCCAGCTCCTCGCGCGTCGGCCGGCGCCGCTCCGGCCCGCCGGTCAGCCCGGCTCGTGTGTCGAGGCGGTCCGCCGCGCCGGGACCACCCGTCGGGGCGGCCATCACAGGCCGCGCAGCGCGCCGCCGTCGACCGGGAGGGTGATCCCGGTCAGGTAGCCGGCGGCGGGGGAGAGGACGAACGCGGCGACCCGGCCGAACTCGGCGGGCTCGCCGATGCGGCGCAGCGGGATGCCCGCCTCGGCCTCGGCCCGGGCCCGCTCGGCGTCCCCGGAGGCGGCCAGGAGCTGCCGGT
The DNA here is from genome assembly GCF_000876225.1 of Micromonospora haikouensis. Taxonomy (NCBI): domain Bacteria; kingdom Bacillati; phylum Actinomycetota; class Actinomycetes; order Micromonosporales; family Micromonosporaceae; genus Micromonospora; species Micromonospora haikouensis. The sequence goes on from NZ_JXSX01000003.1 coordinate 706,999, forward strand.
TGCGGTCGGTCATGATCCGCCCCGGGAGCAGCCCGAGCACCCGTACGCCGCGCGGGCCGTACTCGTCGGCCATGTCCTTGGCCACCCCGGCCAGGCCGGGGCGCAGCCCGTTGGAGATGCCCAGCCCGGCCAGCGGGGCGCGGGCCGAGGTGGACAGGACCAGCCCGATCGCGCCGCCGTCGGTCAGCGCCTCGGCGACCGTGCGGGCGGTGCGGACGGTGCCGAGGAAGACGGTCTCGAAGGACTCCCGCCACTGCGCGTCGGTCGTACCCGCCGCGGTGCCCGGCGGCGGCCCGCCGACGGAGACCAGCGCGCCGTCGAGCCGGCCGAACTGCTCCCGGGCGGCGGCGACCAGTCGCTGCGGAGTGGCCGGGTCGCTCAGGTCGCCGGCCAGCCCGATCGCCCGCCCGGGGCCGCCGAGCCGCCGCACCGCCTCCGCCACCTGCTCGGGGGCCCGGGCGGAGACGACCACCCGCGCCCCGTCGGCGACGAGGCATTCGGCGGTGGCGAAGCCCAACCCCCGGGAGGCCCCGGTCAGCACGTACACCCGGTCGGTGAGTCCCAGATCCATGCGCCGATCCTGCCGTACGCCGGTGGGGGCGGCCACCGGTGGGCCGGGCGGCTACCGGCGGGCCGGACGCAGCAGGCGTACCCGGCCGGCGAGCCGCACCGCGACGGCGCCGCCGGCGCGGGCCAGGGCCGGCAGGCGTCGCGGTCGCGGCGGTGTCGCGCCGTCGTAGCGGCTGGCCGCCTCCCGCACCGCCAGCTCCTCCGCGCCCAGCGGCGGCAGCTCGCCCCGGCGATGCAGCTCGCGGGCCAGGTCCCAGCCGTCGCGCAGCGAACCGTTGGTGGGCCGGCCGGCGGCCCAGTCGGCGAACGTCGCCGGCCAGGCGTCGCCGAGGCCGGCGGCCAGCAGCGGCCAGTGCCGGGCCACGTCGCCGGCCCGCTTGCGCAGCAGGGCGCGGCGGGCGGCGTCGACGGGGGCCGGGGCGAACCCGGCCGGCAGCGGCCCGCCCGCGACCAGCGCCGCCACCAGCTCCGCCTGCCGGGCGGCCAGGTCGCCGCCGCCGGCGCCGGGTGCGATCACGTCGCCGCCGGAACCGGGCGTGCCCACCTCACCATCGGCCCCGGGCGCGCTCACGTCACCGCCGGGTATCCGGACGCCGCGGCGATCGCGTCCAGCTCGGCCCGCAGCGCCGACGCGGGCGGCCAGCGGCCGTCGCGTTCCAACAGGAGCGCGGGCGGGCGGTGCCGGGCGCACAGCTCGCCGATCAGGTCGAGCACGGCCGGTGGCACCGGGTCGGTGTGCGTGTCGTGGTAGAAGCCGCCCTGCTCGGCGCCCCCGGCGACGTGCACGTACGCCACCCGGTCCAACGGCAGCCGGTCCAGCAGGGCGAGCGGGTCGGCGCCCCGGTTGCGGGCGTTGGCGTGCACGTTGGCGACGTCCAGCAGCAGCGTCGCGCCGGTCGCGTCGAGGATCTCGGTAAGGAAGTCGGCCTCGTCCAGCTCGTCGTCGGGCCAGTCGAACAGCGCCGCGATCGGCTCCAGCGCCAGCGGCACCGGCAGGTCGGCCTGGGCGCGGCGCACGTTGGCCACCACTGCCGCGACGGCCTCCCGGCTGCGCGGCAGCGGCAGCAGGTGCCCCGCCTCCAGGCCGCCGGCCCGCACGAACGCGATGTGCTCGCTGACCAGCGGCGCGTCGACCAGCTCGGCCACCCGCGCGAGGTGGGCCACCCGGGCCGGGTCGACCGGCTCCGCGCCGCCGAGGGAGAGCTTCACCCCGTGCGGTACGACGGTGACCCCGCGCTCGACCAGGGCGGCGAGGCCGGGCGGCGGTGGCCCGTGCGGGGCGACGGCCTCGGCCACCACCTCGACGAACCGCAGCCCCGGCAGCTCGGCCACGAACCCTGCGATCTCGGGCCGCCAGCCGATGCCGACGCCGGTGGGACCCGGGCCGGTCATCCGCCGCAGCCCCCGCCGCAGCCCCCGCCACCGCAGGAGCTGCCCCCGCTGCACGAGCTGCCGCTGCAGGAGCTGCCGCTGTCCGACGAGCCGCTGCTGCACCCGCCGACCGAGGTGCTGCCGGTGCCGGACAGCGCCTGCCGCTGGATCTCGGCCTGCTCCGCGAAGCCCGGGTCCATGGCCCACAGGGTGGCGGTGCCGAACAGTGCCACGCCCATCGCCGCGCCGGCCGCCCCGTAGGTCGCGTACGCCGGGCCGGAGGCGGGGGCGAGGTGCACGTTGGTGCGGCGCAGCTCGCGCAGGGCCCGCTCGGCCGCCCTGGTCCGCCACGGCACCCGGGCCAGCAGCGCGGAGGCGATGGCGAGGGGGATCACGGCGAGCACCAGGAAGGCGACCGGCCGGCCGTTGGACAGCCCCGCGAAGATCCGGAACCCGCCGAGCAGGACGAGGAGGAACACCGGGAAGGACCCGCGCTGGGCGGAGTGGCGCCGGGCCGCGCTCAGCGCGAGGCCCTGCTGCTCGAGGCCCTGGCGCAGCTGGTCGAGGGCCTGCTGCACCCAGCGGTCGCGGCCCAGCTCGCGGGCGTACAGGCCCTGGTTGGCGGCGTGGTGGACCGCCCGGTCCAGCGGGGTCACCCCCGCCGGCAGGGAACCGCCGACGGCGAGCCGCCGGTCGGCGCGTACGCCGACGACGCCGGTGCCGCGCAGCCCGCCCAGCGCGGTCCAGATCGCGAGCTGGTTGCCGCCGTTGAGGTAGGCCACCTGCTGGGGGCCGAGCTGGGCGCCGCCGACGGACGACGGGCCGGCGAGGACCCGCCGCCGGTGGACGATCGCGCCGATCACGACGACGAGGCCGGCCAACAGGTAGAAACCGAGGAAGGTGGGCCCGGGGATGCCCCAGGTGTCACCGGGCGCCGCGAGGACTCTCATGCTGCTGCTCCTGTCGCGCGAGGGGGTCGCGGGCCCATTGTGGGACAGGCCCGCCACGCGGTCGTCAGCGGCGGCGGACGGCCTCCTCGACCAGGTCGAGCACCGGGCCGAGGTCGCCGGCCGGGCGGCCCATCGCCAGGTGCAGCACCAGGCCGTCGTAGGCGAGTTCGAGGAACCGGGCCAGCACGTCGATGGGTACGTCCTCGCGGAGCACCCCGGCCTCCCGCTGCCTCGCCAGGCGGTCCCGGGTGGCCTCGGCGATGGCGGCGGAGCGTTCGGCCCAGCGGCGGGCGAACGCCGGGTCGGTGCGCAGTCGCCGGGAGACCTCCAGTTGGCTGCCCAGCCAGCCGGTGGTGTCCGGGGAGACGGCGCGGGCCAGCAGGTCCCGCATCACCTGGACCAGGCCGTTGCGGGCGACCGTCTCCACCATGGCCGCCGCGTCGTCCTCGGCGACGGCGAGGAACAGCGAGTCCTTGTCCCGGAAGTGGTGGAAGATCGCGCCCCGGGACAGGCCGGTGGCCTCCTCCAGCCGCCGCACGGTGGCGCCCTCGTAGCCGTGCCGGGCGAAACAGGCCCGCGCCGCGGCGAGGATCTCCTGCCGGCGGGCGTCGAGCTGGTCCTGACTTACTCTGGGCACGGCACGATCGTGTCAGGTGGCCCGCCGTCATGCAAACCGTACGTACGGCTTGTAACGTGCCGGCAACGTGGCCGTGCCCGACCGCAGGGCGCTGGCCCCGGCGCTGGCTCTGCCGTGGCCCGGCGCTGGCCACGGCTGGTGCCGGCGGGGACCCGATGCGTGATCGGCCGACGGGCGGCCGGCTACCATCGCCCGGTGACGCCGTGCCTGCCGGCCCTGTCGGCCGGCGGCCCGTCTCCCTTAAGGTGCCCGAGTGCCGCTGCTCCTGCTGGATCTGGACAACACCCTGCTCGACCGGGCCGGGTCGTTCCGTGCCTGGGGTGAGCGCTTCCTGGACGGCATCGGCGCGCCGGCCACCGACATCGACTGGCTGGTGTCGATCGACGCCGACGGGCTGACCGACCGGTGGGACGTGGCGGACGCGATCCGCGACCGGTACGGGCTGCTCATCTCCTCCCTGGACCTGGTGGAGGAACTGCACGACGGGGTGGTGGTCAACAGCCGGCTCGACCCGCTGGTGGCCTGCGCCCTGCGGATCGCCGACGACGCCGGCTGGGTGCCGGTGGTGGTGAGCAACGGCAGTGTCCGCCAGCAGGACGCGAAGATCCGCCGCACGGGCCTGGACCGGTACGTGGCCGACTGGGTCATCTCCGAGGAGGCCGGGGTCAGCAAGCCCAACCCGAGGATCTTCGCGCTGGCGGCCCGGCGGGTCCGGATGCCGCTGCGCGGCGCGTGGGTGGTGGGGGACAGCCCGGAGGCCGACATCGGCGGTGCGGCGGCAGTGGGCCTGCCCAGCGTCTGGCTGCACCGGGGACGGGTCTGGACGGACACCCGGTTCGCCCCCACCTTCACCGTCGACGGGCTGATCGCCGCCGTAGCCACCGTCCTCGCCGCCTGACCCACCCCACCCCCCCACCCCCCACCCCCCACTCCTCACCCCCACCCACGCCGGCCCGGGCTCACGCCCGGCCCGCTTCGGTGATCAAGAGGTTTGCGTCATCGTAGAGATCAACTCTGACGCTTTTCTCTTGATCACCGATGCCGGCGGGGAGCGGGGGTTAATTGGTTGCGGGGTGGGGGTGGGTGGGTCAGCATGGTGCCGCGCGTCGGGCGCAGCCGGGTCGTCCCGGTCGAGGAGGGGAGGTCGGTCATGGCCGTCTTCGCAGGGCTCTTCCACCTGCCTTCACCAGCCTCGATCAAGGGATCACCAGCACAGTGCGTGACGACGACTTCCCGGCGCGCGGGCGCCGTGGCCGCGGCAAGGGCCGCTTCGACGACGACGAACCCCAGTTCCTGAAGCGTGGCCGGCCCGCCGAGCCGGTCCTGACCGACCCGGACCCGGGTCCGGACGACGACGCCCCCGGCGGCGACGCCTGGTCCACCTGGGATCAGGCCGTGCACGGCCCCGATCCGCATCCCGCCTGGCTCGTCACCGAGCTGGCCGCCCGGGACACCGACCTCGGGGTGCTCAAGACCGGCAAGGAGGCGGACGTCCACCTGGTCCGCCGGGCTGTGCCGGACACCGACCGGTCGTGCCTGCTGGCGGTCAAGCGCTACCGCGACGCCCAGCACCGGCTGTTCCACCGCGACGCCGGCTACCTGGAGGGCCGGCGGGTGCGCCGGTCCCGGGAGAACCGGGCGATGGCCGGGCGCACCGCCTTCGGCCGGCAGATGATCGCCGGGCAGTGGGCGGCCGCCGAGTTCGCCGCTCTCTCCCGGCTCTGGGAGATCGGCGCGGAGCACGGCCGCATCGCCGTGCCGTACCCCGTGCAACTGCTCGGCACCGAGCTGATGCTGGAGTTCGTCGGCGACCCCGACGAAGGGCTGGCCGCGCCCCGGCTGGCCCAGTGCCGGCCCGAGCCGGCCGAGCTGCGCTCGCTGTGGGAGCAACTGGTCGACGCCCTGGTGGTGCTGGCCCGGGCCGGCTACGCCCACGGTGACCTGTCGCCGTACAACCTGCTGGTGCACGCGGGGCGGCTGGTCATGATCGACCTGCCGCAGGTGGTCGACGTGGTGGCCAACCCGCAGGGCCCCGAGTTCCTGGCCCGCGACGTGCGGGTGGTGGGGGCCTGGTTCACCGCGCGTGGCCTGCCGGCCGACGACAGCGACCCGGCGGCGCTGACCGCGCTGCTGCTGCGCGAGGCCGGCATCCGCTGAGCCGCGTCGGTGTGGGCACCGGGCCGGTCCCGGTGCCCACCCGGCTCGGCCGCCCGGGGGCACCGGGCCCGGGGCGGCCCGCAGTCGCCGGCCGCCCCGCCGTCACTGGAGGTAGCGCTCCACCTCCGGCACGGGGCGTACGCCCTGGGCCTCGGGGTCGCCGTGGGCCTGGCGGGCGGCCCGCCGCCGGCGCAGCAGGTCCCAGCACTGGTCCAGGGACTCCTCCAACTCGCGCAGCCGATCCTGCTCGTCGGCGGTGCCGGACTCCTTCGTCTGCGCGGCCGCGCGGAGCCGGTGCTCCTCGTCGACCAGTTCGGAGATCCGGTTCAGGATGGTCTTGTCGTCCATGCCCCTGAGCCTGGCACAGCGGGTCGGGCCGCGCCCGCTTCTCCCGCGCGTCGGGCCGGCGGACGGGGTCGCGGAGCCCGGAACGTTGCGGTACGTTGCCACGCGATGACGCTGACCGTACGGCCGTTCGCCGACGCCGATGCCGACGCCGTGAGCGAGGTGCTGCGGGCGGGCCTGCCGCACCTGCTGGCCACCCCGGAGCTGCTGCGCTGGCAGGCCGCCCGGGCGCTGGGCCCCGAGCGGTTCGGCGCGCTGGTGGCCGAGGTCGACGGCGTGCCGGCCGGGGTGGCCCGCACCGGGCTGCTGCACGAGAGCGCGGAGCCGGGGCTGGGCTTCGTCAACCTGACGGTCCGGCCGGAGCGGCGCGGCCGGGGCGCGGGGGCGGCCCTGCTCGCCGCCGCCGAGCAGCGGCTCGCGGGGCTCGGCGCGACCACGGCGTACGCGATGGTCGACGACACCCCGGCGGACCTGGCCTTCGCCGAGCGGCACGGCTACCGGCGGGGCCGGCGGTCCCTGCTGCTGCGGTGCGACCTGGCCGCAGCGCCGCCGCCCCCGGAGCCGGAGCCCGGCGTCCGGCTGCTCGCCGCCGCCGACCTGCCCGACCCGCGCCTGCTCTACGAGGCCGATCTGGACGTCTCGCGCGACGAGCCGGGCGAGGTCGGCATGGACGAGATCGGGTACGCGGACTGGCTGGCGGCGTACTGGCACCGCCCGGACCTGGACCGGGAGCTGACCACGGTGGCCATGGTGGACGGCGAGGTGGCCGCGTTCACGGTGGGGCTGACCGACAGCCGCCACGACCACCGGTGCGGGATGACCGGCACCCGGCGGCCGCACCGCCGGCGGGGCCTGGCCCGGCTGGTCAAGCAGGCCGCCCTGGGGCGGGCGGCGGCGGCCGGGTTCCGGCACTCGGTGACCGTGAACGACGCCGGCAACGCCGCGATGCTCGGCCTCAACGCCACGCTCGGTTACCGGACGATCGCGGCGCAGTGGCGGTACCGGCGGGATCTGCCCAGGTAGGAGGCCCGCGACGGGTCCCTTGTGGCGGCGGGGAATGTCGCTCGCGAAAATTATTCCTCTCTCCCCTGGAGAAGTTGACCTGCTCAATGGCATGCTCGGGCGGGACCGTTACTTTCCACGGTCGTTCCGCGACGCACAGTTGATCAGGGGAGTGCACCACACGTGGTAACCCCACACCCGGCCCCCACCCGTGCTCGGCGAGCGAGATCCGTTCCGCTGCGGCACGTCGCGCCCGGCCTGCTCCGCGACCCCGTCCGCGCTCTCGTCGGGTTCGGCGAGCGGGCCGACGGCGAGGTGGTCCGGCTCAACGTCGGCGCGTTCCGGCCCTACCTGGTCACCGACCCCGACCACGTGCAGCAGGTGCTGGGCGACCGGGCCGACAACTTCGGCCGGTCCGGCGACGGCGCGTTCTGGGGCCCGCTGCGCCGGCTGTTCGGCGACGGCATCCTCGGTGACGGTCCCGTGTGGTCGGACAGCCGGCGCATCCTCCAGCCGCTGTTCACCGCCCGGCGGGTCGAGTCGGTGCTGCACCGGATGGCCGCCACGATCGCCGACGCGGTCGCCGAGCTGGACGCGCCGGCCCACGCCGGCCGGCCCGTCGACATCGGCGCCGAGCAGACCCGGATCGTGTGCCGGGCGATCATGGAGACGTTCTTCGGCGACCGGATCTCGGTCGCCGACGCGCTGCGCCTCATCCGGGCGCAGGACGCGATCGCCACCTCGGTGATCCCCCGCGTGCTGGCGCCGTTCGTCCCGCTGGCGCTGCCGATGCCCGGCGACCGGGCGTTCCGCGACGCCGCCCGGCGCATCGACGACGTGCTGGTGCCGATCGTCCGGTCGGCGCGGGGCAGCGACGGCGACGACGTCATCGCCACGCTGTGGCGCGGCAGCACCGCCGACGGCCGACCGCTGGACGAGCGGCAGGTCCGCAACGACACCGTGGCCATGGTCGCCGTGACCACCGAGACGACCGTCAACGTGCTGACCTGGCTCTGGCCGCACCTGGCCCGCTCGCCCGAGGTCGCGGCCCGGTTGCAGGAGGAGATCGACTCGGTGGCGGGCGGCCATCCGGTCGGCCCCGAGCACCTGCCGCGGCTGCGCTACACCCGGATGGTGCTCGACGAGCTGATCCGGCTCTACCCGGTGGCCTGGCTGGCGCCCCGACAGGTGCTGCGGCCGACGACGCTCGGCGGCGTACGCCTACCGGCCGGGGCGACGGTGCTGGTCAGCCCGCTGGTCACCCATCGGCTGGCCCGCTACTGGGACGACCCCGGCACCTTCGACCCGGAGCGGTTCACCCCGGATCGGGTCCGGGCCCGGCACCGCTACGCCTTCTTCCCCTTCGGCGGCGGCCCGCACCAGTGCCTGGGGATGCACCTGTTCTATCTGGAGGCGCAACTCATCGTGGCGAACCTGTTGGCCCGCTACCGGCTGCGGGTGCGCAGCCCTCGGCTGCCCGCCGTGCAGCTCGCCGCCGCGCTGCGCACGCGGGACCGCGTGGAGCTGGACGTGCGCCCCGCCCGCACCGGGGCCGTCGCGTGAACGTCGTCACGCCACCGTCCACGGTGCTGCCCGACCAGCTCTCCGCCGCCGCCGAGCAGGGCCGCATCTGCGCGCTCGCCGCGCAGGGGCAGCGCGACCTGCAACGGCAGGCGGCCCGCTACCCGGACCTGTTCGCCGGCCGGGCCTTCGACGCCGCGCTGTTCAGCAACATCGCCCTGGCCATCGCCTTCGGCGCACCCTGGTGCACCGCCGAGCAGCTGCGGCTGACCAACCGGATGGTGCTCTGGGGCTTCGCCCTCGACTGGCGGATCGACTACCTGGCGAAGTCCCGGGCGGACGTCGACCGGGTGGTGGCCGGGGCCCTCGCGGTCGCCGAGGGGGCCAGTCCCGACGCCGACGACCCGCTCGGCCGCCTGCTCGCCGAGCTGCGCGACGACCTCGCGGCGGTGCCGGCCTTCGCCGAGCTGGGCGACGCCTGGCGGGCGGCGGTGCGCCGCACCGTGACGGCGATGGCCCGGGAGTGGGACTGGAAGACCGCCCGGGAGCGCGACGGCGCGCCGCTGCCGGGCTTCACCGAATACCTCGCCAACGCCGACAACCTCGCCTGCACCGTGGTCAACGTCGCGCACTGGATCTGGACGGGCGACGCGGAGACCCACCGGCGGCTGGACCGGCTGGTGACCGTCAGCGACGAGGTGCAGCGGGTGCTGCGGCTCGTCAACGACCTCGCCACCTACGAGCGGGACCTCGAATGGGGCGACCTGAACGCGCTGCTGCTGGTCGACGACCGCGCCGAGGTCGACCAGCGCATCGTCGAGCTGGTCGAGCGGTGCACCGAGCTGCTGGCCCCGCTGGCGGGCGGCTGCCCGCTCCAGGCGGCGTACCTGGCCCGGCAGATCGGCTTCAGCAGCGGCTTCTACCGCTCCGCCGACTTCTGGGGGCAGCGGTGACGATCTTCCGGGGGCAGCGGTGACCCTCGTCCGCCAGCGGGCCGCCGCGTGCGGCCGCGCCGACCGGCCGACCCGGGACCCGGAGTCCGCCGCGGACGCCCGCGAGCTGGTCGCCGCGATGACCCTCACCCCGGGCGGGCAGTCCTCCGCGTCGGTGTACGAGACGGCGCGCCTGGTCAGCCTCGCGCCGTGGCTGACGCACCACGCCGAGCGGGTCGCGTACCTGCTCGCCGGCCAGCGCCCCGACGGCGCGTGGGGCGGCCCGCAGGGGTACGCCCTGGTGCCGACGCTGAGCGCCACCGAGGCACTGCTGACCGCGCTGCGCCGGGGTGACGCCGACCGGCTCGCGGGCACCCGCGTCGCCGAGCGGCTGGGCCGGGCCGTCGACGGCGGGCTGCGCGCCCTGCACCGGTGGCTCGCCGGCCCGGCCGCGTTCTCGCCGCCCGACCTGCCGGCCACCGACCTGACCGTCCCGGCACTGGTCGGCTCGGTCGCCGCGCACCTCGACGCGGTGCGCGCCGACCCGCCGCCCGGCCTCGCCACCTGGCGCGACGCCGGCCCGCTGCCCCTGCCGTCCGGGCTGGACGACGCCCGGCTCGACCGGGTCCGCGCGCTGGTCGCCTCCGGCGGCCCGCTGCCGGAGAAGCTGCTGCACGCCCTGGAGGTGGCCGGCCCGGCGGCCCGGCGGGCCGCCGGGGTGACCCCGGTGGGGCCCGGCACCGTGGGCGCGTCCCCGGCGGCGACGGCCGCCTGGCTCGGCGGGCCCGGGCCGGGGCCCGGTGCCGCCGCCGCGATGTCCTACCTGGAGGACGTCGCCCGCCAGCAGGGCGGCCCGGTGCCGTGCGCGACCGGGATCACCGTCTTCGAACGGGCCTGGTCGCTGAGCACCCTGAGCCGGGCGGGCATGACGCTGCCCGTGCCGCCCCGGCTGCTCGCCGGGCTCGCGGCCACCGTCGGCCCCGCCGGCACCGCCACCGCGCCCGGCCTGCCCGCCGACGCCGACACCACGGCGGTGACCCTCTACGCGCTGGCCCGCCTCGGCCGCCCCGTCGACCCGGCCAGCCTCTGGGGGTACGACACCGGTGAGCACTTCTGCACCTGGCCGGGGGAGGACGGCGCGTCGGTCACCACCAACGCCCACGTGCTCGACGCGTTCGGCTGGCACCTGGCCCACCGCGCGCCGGCCGACGCCCGGCTCACCGCCGTGACGCGGCGGCTCACCCGCTGGCTCGCCGACCGGCAGTCGTCCGACGGGGCGTGGACCGACCGCTGGCACGCCTCGCCCTACTACGCCACGAGCTGCGCGGTGCTCGCCCTGGCCGGTCACGGCCGGGGCCCGGCCGCCGTGGGCGCGGTGACCCGGGCCGCCGACTGGGTGCTCGCCGGGCAGCGCGCCGACGGCTCCTGGGGACGGTGGGGCGGCACGGTCGAGGAGACCGCGTACGCGGTGCAGGTCCTGCGCGCCGCCCGGTCCGCCGCGCCGGCCGCCGTCGAGGCGGCGCTGGGGCGGGCACGGCGCTACCTGGCCACGATGGAGGGACGCGACGGCGCGCCCGCGCTCTGGCACGACAAGGACCTCTACCGCCCCGTCGTGATCGTCCGCGCCGCCGTCGCCGCGGCCCGTCATCTCGTCCGCGCCGGGGCCTCTGGTGACGCCTTCACCGGGCCCGGGTACGGCAGGACCCCCTTGATCAGTGCCGCTTGAGTGAACAAACCGACACTGCTAGCGTGCGCGCGTGGTCGACGGTGTACCGGCCACACGCGCTCCGGCAGCCCCCCGAACAGCCGGCCAGGACGGTGTGATGCGTTCCCGCAGTACGAATCTCCGTACGAAAATCGTCGCTCTGCTGGCGTCGCTCGTCGCGCTCTGGGCCTTCGCGGCGTGGGTGACCCTGCGGGACGGCGCCAACCTGCTCGGGGTGCAGGCGCTCAACGAGTCGGTGTCCGAGCCGAGCGAGGCGCTGGTGCTCCAGCTCCAGCGGGAACGGAAGCTGTCGCTGGCCTACCTGGGGCGGCCGGACGAGACGCGGCGGGAGGCGCTCGGCGCGGAACGGCGGCGCACCGACGAGCTGGCGTCGACGTTCCGCGAGTCGTCCACCAGCTGGCGGGCCACCGTCGCCGCCAGCGACACGCTGAAGCAGCGCCTCGACGCGGTCTACGGGCAGCTGTCCCGGCTGGGCGAGACCCGCTCCGGGGTGGACGCCCGCAGCGTCGACCGGTCGTCGACCCTCGCCGCGTACGGGCAGGTGGTGCGGTCCATCTTCGACGTCTACTCGGCCCTCGGCCTCCTCGACGACCAGCAGGTGGGCGAGGACACCACCGCCCTGATCGAGCTCAACCGCGCCCGTGAGCTGCTGTCCCAGGAGGACGCCATGCTCACCGGCGCGCTCTCGGCGGGGCGGATGACCGCGGCGGAACGGTCCCAGCTCGCCCAGCTCATCGGCGCGCAGCGGTTCGCGGCCGACCTGGCGGTGAGCCGGCTGCCCGCCGCCGACCGGGAACGCTACGACGCGATGGTCGGCGGCGAGGCGTTCGAGAACCTGCGCGACCTGGAGGACGGCATCCTGGAGGGCCGGGGCGCCGACCCCCGGCTGGGCTTCGAGGCCACCGACTGGGACGCGGCGGTGGCACCCGCGTTGGCCCAGTGGAGCCAGGTCGTGATCGCCGGCGGCGACGACGTGGTGGAGCGGGCCACTCCGGTCGCCGTCACGGTGATCATCCGCCTGGTGCTCGCCACGGGCCTGGGCCTGCTCGCCGTCGTCGCGTCGATCATCGTGTCGATCACCACGGCCCGGGTGCTGCTGCGGCAGCTGGAGCGGCTGCGCGACGCGGCGTTCACCCTGGCCAACGACCGGCTGCCCAGCGTGGTGGAGCGGCTCGGTCACGGCGAGGACGTGGACGTGGCCCGGGAGGCCCCACCGCTGGAGTTCGGCGACGACGAGGTCGGCCAGGTGGGCAAGGCGTTCAACGCGGTCCAGGAGACCGCGCTGCGCACCGCCGTCGAGCAGGCGGAGCTGCGCCGCAACGTCCGCGAGGTCTTCCTCAGCCTGGCCCGGCGCACCCAGGCGCTGGTGCACCGCCAGCTCACCCTGCTCGACGCGATGGAGCGCCGGGAACAGGACGCCGAGGAACTGGAGGACCTGTTCCGGGTCGACCACCTCGCCACCCGGATGCGGCGCAACGCCGAGAACCTGATCGTGCTCTCCGGCTCCACGCCGGGCCGGGCCTGGCGGCGCAACGTCCCGATGGTCGACGTGGTCCGCGGCGCGGTCGCCGAGGTGGAGGACTACACCCGGGTCAACGTGCTGCCGCTGGGCAACGTCTCGCTGGCGGGCCGGGCGGTCGGCGACATCATCCACCTGCTGGCCGAGCTGATCGAGAACGGGCTGTCGTTCTCGCCGCCGCACACCACCGTGGAGGTGCGCGGCCAGGCGGTGGCCAACGGCTTCGTCATCGAGATCGAGGACCGGGGCCTCGGCATGAGCGAAGAGGACCTCGCCGCCGCGAACCACCGGATCGTGGACCGCTCCGAACTCAACCTGGCCAACGCCGCCCGGCTCGGCCTCTACGTGGTCAGCCGCCTCACCGACCGGCACGGCGTGCGGGTGCAGCTGAAGGAGTCGGCGTACGGGGGCACCACCGCGGTCGTGCTGATTCCGGCGGAGCTGGTGACCGACTCCGGCGGGGCCGGCGGACCCGGGCGCACCGGCAGGACCGACCCGTCCGCGCCGGTCGTGGCGGCCCGGCCGGGCCCGTCGGGCGACCGGCCGGCGGCCCGCCCGGTCGCACCGGTGGCCCTGGCGGAGGCCCCGACGGCCCCGGCCGCCGGGCCGTCCGTCGAGGACGACGGCACGCCGGGCCTGCCCACCCGCGCCCGGCCCCGCACCGCCGGCCCGGCACCGGCCGCCCCGGGCGGGGAGACCGAGCTTCCGGTACGCTCCCGGCGTCCCGCCGGGCAGTCGGCGCTGGACGCGCCGACCGTGCCGACCGGGCTCCCGATCACCACGCCCCGGCCGGCCGGCGGCGGTGCGGCACCGGGCTCCACGGTGGAGCGCCCGGAGCCGGCCGAGCGGCCCGCCGGGACCACCACCGACGGTGAGACCGCGCCCGACGCCCCCGCCCCGGCGCCCGCGCCGGTGCAGCGGACCGGCTCCGGGCTGCCGGTGCGCGTGCGACAGGCCAACATCGTGCCGGAGTTGCGCGAGGACCCGGCCGCGCAGCCCGACGAGGAGGAGGACACGGTCCGGGTGCCGGAGCAGGTCCTCAAGATGATGAGCTCCTACCAGCGCGGCACCCGACGGGGCCGCACCGACGCGGCCCGCCTGCTCGGTGGGGCCGGCGGCGCGGAGCCCACCGGCGGTTCCGGCGACGACGCCGACGGGCACGAGGCGACCTGAGGACGAGCACGAGGCTACGTGAGGCGGCGCGGACGACCCGCGCCCGTGGCGGGACGGCAGGTCCCAGACGACAAACGGCGACACCAGCCGGGGGAGAAGAGGACGACGAGTGGGGCAGAAGACGGCTTCGAGTGCCGATCTGACGTGGTTGCTGGATGATCTGGTCGGCCGGGTGAAGCAGGCCGAGCACGCGGTCGCGCTCTCCACAGACGGCCTGCTGATGGCCTCGTCGCAGGGCCTGAGCCGGGACGACGGGGAGCACCTCGCCGCGATGGCGGCCGGCATCCAGAGCCTGGCCCGGGGCGCGGGGAAGCGGTTCGGCGGCGGCCAGGTGCAGCAGACCATCATCGAGATGCAGTCGTCGTTCCTGTTCGTCACCGCCGCCGGCCGCAACGCGTGCCTCGCGGTGCTGGCCTCCGAGGACGCCGACGTCGGCCTCATCGCCTACGAGATGGCCATGCTGGTGACCCGGGTCGGCAAGTACGTGGCCTCCCCGACCCGGCTTCCCGAGCAGCCGGTCGGCGAGAAGTAGCCGCCATGACGGTGCCGGGGGAGTCCACGGAGGAACGGTGGGTCGACGACCACGCCGGGCCGGTGGTCCGACCGTACGCGGTGACCGGTGGCCGGGCGCGCCCGGTCACCGGCACGTTCGACCTGATCTCCCTGGTGACGGCCACCCGGTCGGAGGTGTCACCGGAGGTCGGGCTGGGCCCGGAGCACCTGGCCATCGTCGCGCTCTGCCAGCGGATCCAGTCCGTGGCGGAGGTCGCCGCCCACCTGGACCTGCCGGTGGGTACGATCCGGGTTCTGCTCGGCGACCTGATGGCGCGCGACCTCGTGCAGGTACGCGAGCCGCGGACGACTGCGGGCCTTCCCGACGACAGCATCTTCGAGGCGGTTATCAATGGACTACGGGCCCTCTGAGCGGCCGGCGGGAGCCGTGCCGCTGCCCACCGCGATCAAGATCCTGGTCGCGGGCGGCTTCGGCGTCGGCAAGACCACGATGGTCGGTGCGGTCAGCGAGACGCGACCGTTGCGGACGGAGGAGGTGCTCACCGAGACCGGGGTCGGCATCGACGACCTGTCCGGGGTGGAGGGCAAGACGACCACCACCGTCGCGATGGACTTCGGCCGGATCACGATCAGCGACGACCTGGTGCTCTACCTGTTCGGCACGCCGGGTCAGGACCGGTTCTGGTTCGTCTGGGACGAGCTGGCGCTCGGCGCGCTCGGCGCGGTGGTGCTCGCCGACACCCGACGGCTGGCCGACTGCTTCCCGTCGATCGACTACTTCGAGGGGCGCGGCACCCCGTTCGTGGTCGCGGTGAACTGCTTCGAGGGCGCCCGCCGCTACCGGCTCGACGAGGTGCAGGCCGCCCTCAACCTCGACCCGGGGGTGCCGGTGCTGCTCTGTGACGCGCGGCAGCGGGAGTCGAGCAAGGAGGTGCTCATCACGCTGATGGAGCACGCGCTGAAGATCCGGGAGTCCCGCCGCCGCGCCGCCGGCGGCTGAGCCCCGACACGCAAAGGGCCCCTTGCCGACGGACATCCGCCGGCAAGGGGCCCTTTCTTGCGCTCAGCTGGCGATCATGCGGCGCAGGACGTACTGCAGGATGCCGCCGTGGCGGTAGTAGTCCGCCTCGCCCGGGGTGTCGATGCGGACCACCGCGTCGAACTCGACGCCGGTGTCGGTGCTGACCTTCACCGTGCGCGGGGTCTCGCCGTCGTTCAGCGCGGTCACGCCGCTGATCGAGAACGTCTCCGTGCCGGTCAGGCCCAGCGACTCGGCGGTGGTGTCCACCGGGAACTGCAGCGGCAGGACGCCCATGCCGATCAGGTTCGACCGGTGGATCCGCTCGTACGACTCGGCGATGACCGCCTTCACGCCGAGCAGCATGGTGCCCTTGGCCGCCCAGTCCCGCGACGAGCCGGAGCCGTATTCCTTGCCGGCCAGGATGACCAGCGGGACGCCCGCCTCCTGGTAGGCGGTGGAGGCGTCGTAGATGGTGGTCTGCTCGCCGGTGAGGTGGTTGACGGTGAAGCCGCCCTCGACGCCCGGCACGAGCTGGTTGCGCAGCCGGATGTTGGCGAAGGTGCCCCGGATCATCACCTCGTGGTTGCCCCGGCGGGAGCCGTACGAGTTGAACTCGTGGCGCGGCACGCCGTGCTCGGCCAGGTACTTCCCGGCGGGGGAGTCGGCCTTGATCGAGCCGGCCGGGGAGATGTGGTCGGTGGTGACCGAGTCGCCCAGCTTGGCCAGCACGCGGGCCCCGGCGATGTCGGCCACCGGCTGCGGGTCCTTCGCCATGCCCTCGAAGTACGGGGGCTTGCGGACGTAGGTGCTCTCGCCCTCCCAGGCGAACGTGTCGCCGGTCGGGGTCGGCAGCGACTGCCACCGCTCGTCGCCGGCGAACACGTCGGCGTACGCGGCGCTGAAGCCGGTCGCGCCGATCGCCTGGGCGATGACGTCCTGGATCTCGGCGCTGTTGGGCCAGATGTCGCGCAGGTAGACGGGCTCGCCCGCGCTGTCCTCGCCGATCGGCTCGTTGGCCAGGTCGATGTCCATCGTGCCGGCCAGCGCGTACGCCACCACCAGCGGCGGGGACGCCAGGTAGTTCATCTTCACGTCCGGGTTGATCCGGCCCTCGAAGTTGCGGTTGCCGGACAGCACCGAGACGACGGCGAGGTCGCCCTCGTTGACGGCGGCGGAGACCTCCTCCGGCAGCGGGCCGGAGTTGCCGATGCAGGTGGTGCAGCCGTACCCGACCAGGTTGAAGCCGAGCTTGTCCAGGTAGGGGGTGAGGCCGGCGCGGTCGTAGTAGTCCATGACGACCTTCGAGCCCGGCGCGAGGGTGGTCTTCACCCACGGCTTGCGGGCCAGGCCCTTGTCGACGGCGTTGCGGGCCAGCAGCGCCGCCCCGATCATCACCTGCGGGTTGGAGGTGTTGGTGCAGGAGGTGATCGCGGCGATCACCACCGCGCCGTGGTCCAGCTCGTACTCCACGCCGTCGGTGCCGGTGACCTGGACCGGGTTGCTGGCCCGGCCACCCGCGCCCACGGCGGCGGTGACCAGGTCGCGCGGCGCGTCGGCCGGGTCGTTGACCCCGTTGGCCGGGGAGTCGCTGGCCGGGAAGGACTCGGCGGACGCCTCGTCGGCCGGGCCGTCGGTGCCGAACGGCTTCTCCTGCTGCGGCACGCCGGGCTTGCGGCCGGCGTCGCCGCCGGTGGCGTCGGCGGCGACGTAGTCGGTCAGCGCCGAGCGGAACAGCGTCTTGGCGCTGCCCAGCGGCACCCGGTCCTGCGGGCGCTTCGGGCCGGCCAGGGACGGCTCGATGGTGCCCAGGTCCAGCTCCAGGCGCTCCGAGTAGTCCGGTTCGGCGGCCGGGTCGTGCCAGAGGCCCTGCTCCTTGGCGTACGCCTCGACGAGCGCTACCTGCTGCGGGTCGCGCCCGGTCAGCTCCAGGTAGCGGACGGTCTCGGCGTCGATCGGGAAGATCGCCACGGTGGAGCCGTACTCCGGCGACATGTTGCCGATGGTGGCCCGGTTGGCCAGCGGCACGGCGCTCACGCCGGGGCCGTAGAACTCGACGAACTTGCCGACGACGCCGTGCTTGCGCAGCATCTCGGTGATGGTGAGCACCAGGTCGGTGGCGGTGGTGCCGGCGGGCATCTCGCCGTGCAGCTTGAAGCCGACGACCCGGGGGATCAGCATGCTGACCGGCTGGCCGAGCATCGCGGCCTCGGCCTCGATGCCGCCGACGCCCCAGCCCAGGACGCCCAGGCCGTTGACCATCGTGGTGTGCGAGTCGGTGCCGACCACGGTGTCCGGGTACGCCTGGCCGCCGCGCTCCATGATGGTGCGGGCCAGGTACTCGATGTTGACCTGGTGCACGATGCCGGTGCCCGGCGGGACGACCTTGAACTCGTTGAACGCGGTCTGGCCCCAGCGCAGGAACTGGTAGCGCTCCTTGTTGCGCTCGTACTCCAGCTCGACGTTGCGCTCGAAGGCGTCCTCACGGCCGAACAGGTCGGCGATGACCGAGTGGTCGATGACCAGCTCGGCGGGCGCGAGGGGGTTGACCTTGGTGGCGTCGCCGCCGAGGTCGCGGACCGCCTCGCGCATGGTGGCCAGGTCGACCACGCAGGGTACGCCCGTGAAGTCCTGCATCAGCACCCGCGCCGGGGTGAACTGGATCTCCACGCTCGGGTCGGCGGTCGCGTCCCAGCCGCCGAGCTGGCGGATGTGGTCGGCGGTGATGTTCGCGCCGTCCTCGGTCCGCAGCAGGTTCTCCAGCAGGATCTTCAGGCTGTAGGGGAGCCGTTCGTGCCCCTCCACCTTGCTGATCTTGAAAATCTCGTAGCTCGCGTCTCCGACGCGTAGCTGGGTCTTCGCACCGAAGGTGTCGAGGCTCGCCACGTCGTACTCCTTCACACCAGCGACCGTGAGTAGTCCTGAGCAGTCTGTCGCACCGGCCGGGGCGACGCCCCGGTTAGGTGACACTTACCGCGATTCCCGTTGCAACAAAACCGTACGTCCGTCTTGCTAGTCGCGCAACCTCGCGCCAGGCTTCGGGACGCGCCCGCACCGCCCGCCCGGGTGGCCCGGCGGCGGAGGGGCCGCCGCGCCCCGGCAACCCGGGTAGGGTTCGAGGCCGGACCTGAAGGGATGCGCCGTGGTCGACGTACAGCACTGGCTGACCGCGCTGCCCCCGGTCGCGGTCTACCTGATCGTCTCCGGGGTGATCGGCGTGGAGAGCATGGGCGTCCCGCTGCCCGGCGAGATCGTCCTGGTCAGCTCCGCCCTGCTCGCCGCCACCGGCGTCGTGCAACCCGAGTGGGTGGCCGTCGCCGCGGCGTTCGGCGCGATCGTCGGCGACTCCATCGGGTATGCGGTGGGCCGCCGGGGCGGCCGACCCCTGCTCGCCCGGCTGGGCCGGCGCTTTCCGAAACACCTCGGCCCCGCGCAGCTCGCCCGCGCCGAGCAGAGCTTCGCCCGGCACGGCGTGTGGGCCGTCTTCTTCGGCCGGTTCGTGGCGCTGCTGCGCATCCTCGCCGGCCCCCTGGCCGGCGCGCTGCACGTGCCGTACCGGCGGTTCCTGCTGGCCAACGCGGCCGGCGGCCTGGTCTGGGCCTTCGGCACCACCTACCTGCTCTACAGCGTCGGCCGGGCCGCCGAGCACTGGCTCAAGGACATCTCCTGGGCGGGGCTGGTCCTCGCCGTGCTCGCCGGCCTCGGCAGCACCTGGTGGCTGCGGCGGCGGGCCCGCCGCCTGGAGCAGGCGGACGCCTCCGGCGGGGCCGAGCCGGTCGGCGCGACCGCCGGCGACCGCTGACGCGGCGGCCGGTCACCGGCCCAGCAGGGGCGCGACCACGTCGATCCGGTTGGTCCACACCCCGCCCGTCCAGCCCGCCGGGATCGCGTCGACGTCGTCGGGGTCGTCGAAGCCCTCCGAGAACTCGCCCGACCCGTTCACCACGATCACCCGCGTGTCCGCCTCCCGCATCCGGGACACGAACCGGTTCGGCCAGCCCCACATCAGCCGCCCGTAGCGCTGCGGCAGGTGCAACTGCCGGTGGCGGCAGGCGTCGGGGACGTGCCCCGTCCAGCCGATGGCCAGGTACGCCACCATGCAGTCCTGCATGATCTTCTTCGAGGTGACCCGGACGTCGGGCAGCCGGGCGGCGAACGCGGCCACCGCCAGGTCGCCGCCGTACACGGTGAGGGTGTCGCGCCGCTGCTGCGGCAGCGGCGCCAGGAGGTCGGCCAGCGCCTCGCCCTCGGCGGCCCCCTCGACCTTCAGGTGGATCAGCAGCTCCCGGCCGGGGAACTCGGCCAGCACCTCCTCGACCGTCGGGAGCAGCCCGACCCCCCTGCCCCGGAACGGGAACGTCTTCCCGCCGTCGCTGGTGTAGCCGTAGCCGAGGTCGAGCCCGCGCAGCTCGGCGAGCGTGTGGTCGCCGACCGTCCCGGTGCCGTCGGTGCGGCACTGCAACGTGGCATCGTGGAAGACCGCCAGGCGGCCGTCGCGGGTGACCTGCACGTCGAACTCCACCAGGTCGGCGTCCGCCGCGAACGCCGCCCGCATCGACGCGAGCGTGTTCTCCAGGTACGGGTGCTGCGGCGGGTGGATGCGCTCGGCGGTGCAGGTGTCGTTGGTGACGCCGGCCAGGTCGTAGGTCTGGGCCAGCCCCCGGTGCGCCAGCAGGAACGGCCCGCCCGGTGGCCGACCGGCCAGTGTGGAGCTGTTGCCGACGTACAGGCCGGCGGCGGCCAGCAGCACGACGGCCAGCGCGATCGCGAGCCGGCGTCGCCACCGCCGACCCCGGCCCGGCCGCTCGCCCCCGGGCGCGCTGTCACTTGCGGCAGATCCCGTTCCCCGTTCTGTCACCGAAGCAGCCTGCCAGCGGGCACCAGCCACCGGCAAGCGGCCCAGCCCACGCCCGCCACGCCTCCATGGCCCCACCCACCCGGTGCACAGATCTTGCAGTTTGGGCCCCTCAAATGGGCTCTTCGCCCCTTTTGCTGGGGCCGAAACTGCAAGATCGCCGGAGCTGCCCGCGTCGATGCGGCGCGCGCTCCCGAACCCAGCCCGGGCCGGGCCGGGACCGATCATGCCCGCGATCTGCGGGTCGCCCGCCGCGCCCTCCGGGCCTGCTCCGCCAGCCGCTCCACCGTCGCCGGGTCCGCCAGATACAGCGTGGCCAGCCTCCGCAGGTCGCTGACGCTGATCCCGACCGCGCCCAGCTCCACCCGGCGCAGTTTCGACGTCGACCAGTCCATCCGCTCGGCAGCCACCTCAAGCGACAGGCCGTGCTCCTCGCGCATCCGGGTCAGCTCATGCCGGTAGGTGCGCAGGCTCTGGCCCGGCCACACCCGGGGCACCCGTTGAGCCTGCTCGGCCAGCGCGCGGACCCGGTCCGCGTCGCCCGGTGCCGTCAGCGCTACCAACTCGGCGACCACCTGGTCCAGCGTGGCAAGTTCGCGTACGTCCGCGTGCTCGGTCATCGCGCCACTCCGGTGGCCTCCGCCAGCGCGAGCAGGTGTGGATCCGGCCGGCTCGCGGCGGCCAGCGCACCGGCCAGCGCGGTCCGCCCGGCGGGCCTGATCCGCACCTCGGCGGGCACCAGGCGGTCCGCGTGCAGCAGCGCCCCGCCCGCCCCGGCCGCGTCGCCAACACGCAGGTACGCGCCGGTCACGTCGACCAGGTGCGCGGCCCGGTGCTCGATCGGCAGCCGTTGCCAGCCCGGGTCACCGACCAAGGCTTCGTGAGCGACGACCGCGCGCCGGCCGTCCCCAAGCATCGATGCGGTCGCGACCCGGGCGGCGTCGACTGCTGCCCGCTCCGGCCCGCCCGGCTCGATGACCGCTGCGGCGTCGTCGAGCATCTCGTTCGCCGTCGATCGGTCGCCGGCCTCAGCGGCGGCCAGCGCGGCCTGGAGCAACGCCGCCGCGCACGCCGCCCGCTCGGCGGCAGTGCCCCCGCCCGGCTCCAGCGGGGCGACCTGGTGCGCGGCGACGATGGTCGTCTCGAACGCGGCCTGCTGCCGGCCGGCTGCGCGCAGGGCCTGGCCGAGCGGGACGGCGGCGAGCGCCGCCAGCACCGGATCGTCGCCAGCAACGGCCAGCGCCCGGTCGGCGGCCAGCCAGGCCAGCTCGGCAGCGCCGAGCTTCACCAGCACGAACGCGATGAGCCGGTACGCCTGGAGGAGCTGCTCGGCCTGCCCGCCACCGGCGAGCCGGTGCCCGTCGACGAGCAGGGCGGGGGCGAGCCGGAGCAGATCGACGTACCGGCCGTGCCCGTAGGTCGCACCCGCGTGCGCCACCCGCGCCCGGTAGACGACCGGATCGGTCGGGGCGGCCGTTGCGCGTAGCAGGCCCGGATGGCGCGTGAGTGCGGCCCGGACCACCTCGACGCCATCGGCAGCCGGCTCACGCTCGGGCCCGACGGCCCCGTCGCGGGCGATCAGCAGATCCGGGTCGATACGCAGCACTGCGGCGACCTCCCGCAGGGTCGACACCCTGTCCAGGGCGCGGACGCCCCGCTCGACCTTGTCCACCCACGACTTCGACCTGCCCAGCCGGTCGGCGAACACCTGCTGCGACATGTTGCGCCGGCCCCGCCAGTACGCCACCCGGCGACCCACCGGCAGCTCATCCACCCTGCACCAGCCGAGCCACGATGCGCGCCGAGTTGGCGTTCGCCCACGGCCAGCACCGCTTCCGGGTGCCGCAGACCGGGCACCGGCCGTCGCGCTGCCGGTGGGCGTCCAGGTCCCGCTGCCACCACGGCGCCTCCAGGTCGCTGACGACCTGACTCACCGGTCGGCCCTGCCGTCGTTGGACTCGTGGCCGAGAGTCACGGTCGGGACGACCTCGGTCGGTTGGCAGTGCTGCGGGGTGGTGCGCGCGGCCTGGGCGTCGGTGAGGAGCTGCCGACGGGCGACCGCCTGCTCGGCAGCCTGGATGCGCTGCCCGGTCCCGGGCGGCGGGGGCGGGTCAGATCGTCGTAGTAGCCATCGCACGCTGCTTCGCAGCTCCGACCAGATCGCCATACCGCCACCTAACGCCTTCCGGGTTTGTGGCAGCGGCTGCTCATGTGGAAGGACCGGCCGCCGCCGCGCTTCTGGGGGCGGCCTGTCACCTGGGAAGCAACAGCGCCCGCTCTACCTCGCTGGACACGGCGCGGCTGGTTCCCGTGCTGTGGCCGCGCCATCACAGAAAGTAGGCGGCTCCACGCCATTCACGTATTGCTACCGGTTATGCGGTGATAGTGATGTCCAGGCGTCGGGCGAGAACCCTGAGTTCCTTCGACACGGCCCGTCGGCGGGCCCGGCGGACCATTGCCGACACCGCGTCCCGAGCGAGCGGGTTCAGGATGAACAGCGACGGGGCGATGTGTTCTGCCCGGGTGAAGGCAACCTCCGCCTCCCGGTCCTTGCGGCCGGACTGCGCAAGGGCCCGCCCGAGGTCCATCCAGTACGCCTGCCGGCGATTGGCGATCGGTAGCGCATCCACGTTGACGGTCCGGGCCAGATCGATCACTTCCGCGTGGTCACCGGACTCTCCGGCGATGGCCATTCGCCACAGCACGACGTTGGTCGGCCCGAAGCACATGGTGTTGAACCCCCCGTCCCGTGGGGGGTCACCGAGGGTCGCCGCCTCCCGCTCCGCTTCGGACAGGTGGTCGGCTGCGGTGCTGGTCTGCCCGTCGACCGCAGAACGCAGCGCAGCGGCCAGGTGTAGTTGCCCGAGGACCTGCCGCACGTCCCGGTCCGTGGCGTGTGGTTGCAGGTCGGTCATGGTCCGGCCGGCGGCGCGCGCGGCGACTCCGGCTGCTTCGACGGGCAGGGCCTGCGCGTATGCGAACCGGGCCGCGCCCCGCCACGCGTGGTGCTCGACGTCCTCGGCGGCGGCCTGGGCGATGCGGGCCGCGTCGACGGCCAGGTGCCGGTGCCCGAGGTGCCGCAGGCAGGTCGACGTCAGGTAGGCCGCTTCGGCGAGCAGGACTCCGCCATGGGCGGAGGCTTCCGCGAGGAGCCCGGGGAGGGTCCGGGCCATGCGAATGTAGTCGGCGCTGAGGCGCAGGTTGTTTGTGGCATGGAGGGACGCGACAGTCTGTTCCCGGCTGTCGGCGGGCTTGCGCCGGTCACCGTCGCTGATCTCCAGCAGGGCAGCCCAGATGGCGGGTACCGCGTCTGCGGCACCGGTCTTCGCCGGGTCGGTCGGATCGCCGGGCTGGTCGAGCAGGTCGGCGACCGTGACCTGTAGGGCAGAAGCGATGGCGATCAGCGTGGACCGGCTGTCGATGCTGCGATGCCCGGCTTCGATCTGCGAAATGTACGGCTGTGAAAGGCCGGCGAGGCCGGCGAGTACAGCTTGGGTCATGCCACCCCGGCGTGCCCGCCAATACTTGATGCGCGTGCCGATGGTGTCGGTCGACATTCTGGCACCTCTCCCCAGGTAGCGGTCTGGGCAGTGAGCCGTCGACCCGCTACCACCGGCGGCTCCACCGTCTGCAACGGTACGCCCCCGTACGGTTACCCGGCTCGATGCGAGTGAGGCAGTCGTGGCCCACGGACTGTGGGCGCGCCGCCAACCGGAGACCGAGCGGCATCCGGGGGAGCGCCGTCAACCGGGACGACCCGGCCAAGGTCGTGCTCGATCCTGGATCGAGTGGCCTCCCATTCCGGACGTTGCCACTCTTTCCGTGATCGAGCGTGACCTTGTTCCGCTGGTCAGGCGGGCCCGTCGGTCAGGCCGGTCCGTCGGTCAGGCCGGGTTGTCGGGCGGCGGGGTGCCGACCGCGCCGGTGGCGGTGGCCTCCGCGTGCCGGTCGCGCAGCCGGGCCCGGATCTCCTCCGGGGTGTACGCCCGTCGCCGCCGCTCGGCGCGGGCCACGACCACGCCGGTCGCGGCGACACCCGCGAGACCGGCCAGCCCGAGCCACTTCCACCACTGCATCCGTTGCCGCATGCGCCTAGGGTAGACGTTCATGAGCAAGCAGAACGGCGGGGCGACGGCATGAGCATCGGCCTGGACGAGGCCGTGGAGCTGACCCGCACCGGCGACGTGTGGGTGTTCCGGGGTCGCAGCGTGCCCGACCGCGCCATCCAGTTCACCACCAACAGCCCGGTCAACCATGTCGGCATGGCGGTGGTCCTGGACGACCTGCCGCCGCTGATGTGGCACGCCGAGCTGGGCCGGTCGCTGCCGGACATGTGGACCGGCACCCACCATCGCGGGGTGCAGCTGCACGACCTGCGGGACGCGGTCTGCGTCTGGGCCAACCGGTACGGCCAGCGGGCCTGGCTGCGCCAGCTCGAACCGCCCGCCGACGCGACGATGGAGCAGGCGGTGCTGCGCACCGTCGCCCGCCTCGACGGCACGCCGTTCCCGTCGACCGCCCAGCTCGCCTGGCGCTGGGCGCGGGGCCGGGTGCCGCAGGTGCGGCTGCCGCTGCCGCTGCCCGGCCGGCGGGACCGGGCGGCCGACCCGCAGGACCGGGCGGCCGAACCGGCGGAGCGGGGGACCGGCCCGGCGGAGCGGCCGGGCGGGGTCGCGGTGCGGGACCGGGCGCTGGAGACGGCGTACTGCGCCGAGGTGGTCGCGGTGACGTACGAGGCGATGGGCCTGCTGCCGGCGGGCCGCCGGCCGAACTGGTACGACCCGGGCCGGTTCTGGAGCGGAGACGACCTGGGGTTGACCGGCGGGGCGCAGCTCGGCGCCGAGATCGAGGTGCGGATCCCGCCACGGTGAGCGACCGGGGCGGCGCGCTGCGCGGTGCCGCCGCCGACGGGGTTTGTCGGGGCGGACGCCCGGCAACTGACAGTCCCCGTGACAGCATCCACCGATCTCGACGCGCTGACCGACTTCTTCAACCGGTACGGCGTGGCCCTGACCACCGGCGACGTGGCGGCGGTCGCCGCCTGCTACGCCCTGCCGGGGCTGGTCGTCGCCGACACCTACAGTTTCTCGTTCGCGTCCCCGGCGGCGGTGGCGCTGTCGTTCGTCGGCGCGGCCCCCGACTACCACGAGCGTGAGCTGGTGGCGGCGCACGCGGTGATCGGGGACGTGCAGCCGGTCTCCGCGCTGTTGACCGAGGTCGCGGTGGAGTGGGAGTTCCTGGACGGCCGGGGACAGCGCGTTCCTGGCGAGCGGTACCGTTACCTGCTACGGAGTACCGACGACGGCCCCGCCATCTGTACGGTGATCCGCACCGCCTGACCGCGTCGCGGCGACCTTCGGGGTGCCCGCGGCATCGCCGGAACCGGGCTCACTGGACTGTTAGGACGGTTCAGTGGGCTCCGGCCCTTTCCGACATTGCCGTAGATCGCTACGCTCTCCCGGCGGGACCGATGAGGGAGGGACATGTCGGGCACACGTCGCGCGCAACCCACCCCTGGGACCAACGCCGCCATCGCCAGTTCACCCTGGATCGTGGTCTCGGTCGGGGTGGTGGTGATGGTGGTGCTGCTGTTCGTGGCGCTCGGCACGTACCGCAGCCGGGGTCCCGTCGGTGAGGCGTTCCCGGCCCCCGAGTGGACGATGCCGCTGCCGACGCTGCCGCCGACGGTGAGCCGGTCGGTGACCGAGCCGCCCGCGCCGGTGGTGCCGGGTCTCTCCCCGCGCTCGACCCTGTCGCCCAGCGGGGCGCAGCCCGCCGGGCAGGCCGTGGCGACGACCCCGGTCGGCGAGGGCGGCGCCGGCCCGCTGCCGGCGGAGCCGGCCGCCCCGCCGCCCGCCGCCCCGCCCGCGCCCGAACCCGAGCCGCCCGCCCCGACCACCCCGGCCAGGCCGCCCGCGTCGCCGTCGGTCAGCGGCGCGTACCGGGTGATGAACTCCTACGACGGCGCGTTCATCGGCGAGGTGCTGGTGCGCAACGAGTCCCGGTCGCAGCGGGGCTGGACGGTCCGGATGACCTTCCCCGGTGCGCACCTGGTGACCGCCTGGATCGAGGGCGCCCCGCAGGGCCGGATCAGCCGCTCGGGCGACACGTGGACCTTCACCAGCGGCGTCGACCTGACCCCGGGTGCGTCGGTGCCGCTGCGGTTCCACTTCGACCAGACGCGGGCCACCCGCCCGACGACCTGCACCGTCGATGGGGCCGGCTGCTCCGGCCTGCGCTGACCGACCCCCTCGATCGTCACCGGCCGTGGCCGGCTCCTTCCTGTGCCGTGCGCACGCGGCTGCCCGTCCCCCAGGGCCCGCGTGCGCGTTGCCGTGCGCAGGCGCTTGCAAGATGACTGCTTTGTTGCGACTCCGTTTGCAAGGTATTGCAGAACGTTTCGGCAAGAGCTAGCGTGCGGGCCAATCACGACCATAGGAAGGCCGTCGATGAAACCCCCGCCTATGCCCCGTAAGGCGATGCTCGCCTTGGTCTCCGCCCTCACCCTCGCCCTCGTCGGCACGCCCGTCGCCGTGCGCCAGCTCGGCGGCGACGCCGCCGACGGCGGCACCCGCGCCGACCCTCTCGCCGCCGCCGGCGCGGTGCAGTGGCGCGCCGAGCCCTCCACCGAGGCCCTGCTCGCCGCCGGCAACGACGACACCCGGGCCGAGCAGTTCTACTTCGTCCTGCCCGACCGGTTCGCCAACGGCGACCCCCGCAACGACGCCGGCGGCCTCACCGGCGACCGGCTGTCCACCGGCCTCGACCCCACCGACAAGGGCTTCTACCACGGCGGCGACCTCAAGGGCGTCATCGACAAGCTCGACTACATCCAGGGGCTGGGCACGACGGCCATCTGGCTCGCCCCGGTGTTCAAGAACCGGCCCGTGCAGGGCACCGGCGACGACGTCTCCGCCGGCTACCACGGCTACTGGATCACCGACTTCACCCAGGTCGACCCGCACTTCGGCACCAACGAGGAGCTGAAGAAGCTGGTGCAGCTGGCGCACCGGCGGGGCATCAAGGTCTACCTCGACGTCATCGTCAACCACACCGCCGACGTCATCAAGTACGCCGAGGACAAGTACGCCTACATCGACAAGAAGACCGCGCCGTACACCGACGCGCAGGGGCGCGCCTTCGAGGACCGCAACTACGCCGACGGCACCCGGGGCTTCCCCAAGGTGAACGCCGACTCGTTCCCGTACACCCCGACCTTCGACAGCCCGGCCGACGCGGAGGTCAAGGTCCCGGCGTGGCTCAACGACGCCACCATGTACCACAACCGGGGCGACTCGACCTTCGCCGGCGAGAACAGCGAGTACGGCGACTTCTTCGGCCTGGACGACCTGTGGACCGAGCGCCCCGAGGTCGTCGCGGGGCTCACCAAGGTCTACGGCGACTGGATCGGCGCGACCGGCGTCGACGGGTTCCGGCTCGACACCGTCAAGCATGCCAACCTGGAGTTCTGGCCCCAGTTCAGCCGTGGCATCGAGCGCGCGGCCGAGAAGGCGGGCAAGAAGGACTTCTTCATGTTCGGCGAGGTCTACAGCGCCGACCCGGAGATCACCTCCACCTACGTGCGGCGCGGCGGCCTGCCCGCCACCCTCGACTTCGCCTTCCAGGAGGCCGCGCGCGGCTACACCGCCGCCGGCGGCTCCGCGAAGGCCCTCGCCGACGTGTACGCCCGCGACGACCTGTACGCCGCCCGCGACACCGACGCCAACCGGCTGACCACCTTCCTCGGCAACCACGACATGGGCCGGATCGGCTCCTTCGTCGCCGCGGCCGGCGGGGACGACGCCGCGCAGCTGCGCCGCACCACGCTCGCCCACGAGCTGATGTTCCTCACCCGGGGGCAGCCGGTGGTCTACTCCGGCGACGAGCAGGGCTTCACCGGCCCCGGCGGCGACAAGGACGCCCGGCAGGACATGTTCGCCTCGAAGACGGCCGACTACCTCGACGACGACCTGATCGGCACCGACCGCACCCACGCCGCCGACCAGTACGACCCGACGCACCCGCTCTACCGCACCATCGCCGGGCTGGGCGCGCTGCGCCAGGCCCACCCGGCGCTGCGCGACGGCGTGCAGGTCACCCGGTACGCCGCCGACGGCCCCGGCGTCTTCGCGTTCTCCCGCATCGACCCCCGCCAGCGCGTCGAGTACGTCGTCGCCGTCAACAACGCCGACACCGCGCAGACCGTCACCGTGGACACCTGGTCGCCCGGCACCGCGTTCGCCGGCATCCACGGCGGCACCGGCACGCCGACCGCCGGGGCGGACGGCAAGCTCACCCTCACCGTGCCGGCCATGTCCGCCGTGGTGTACCGGGCCGCCAGGGCCATCCCACAGGCCGCCGCGAAGCCGACGATCACCATCACCGCCCCCGCCCCGGGCACGCCCGTCGCCACCCGGGCCGCCGTCACCGCCCAGGTCACCGGCGACCCCCTCGCCACCGTCACCGTCGCCGCCCGGGTCGCCGGCGGCCGGTGGACCCTGCTGGGCAGCGCGCACACCGCCCCGTACACCGTGCACCACGACCTGACCGGCCTGGCCGGCGGCACGAAGGTCGAGTACAAGGCCGTCGTCCGCGACGGCCGGGGCCGCGTCGCCGCCACCCGCTCCACCGCCACGGTCGGCACCCCCGCCCAGAGCGCGTCGCGGGACTGGGTGGTGGTGCACTACCAGCGCCCGGCCGGCGGCTACGCCGACTGGGGCCTGTACGCCTGGGGCGACATCGACCCCGCGTACGTCACCGAGTGGCCCAAGGGGCAGCCGTTCGCGGGTGAGGACTCGTACGGCCGGTTCGCCTGGGTGAAGCTGAAGCCCGGCGCGAAGTCCGTCGGTTTCCTCGTGGTGGACTCCGCCGGCAACAAGGACGTCGCCGCCGACCGCACCGTCGACGTGACGCAGACCGGCGAGGTGTGGGTGAAGCAGGGCGATGCCGCGCTCTACCCGAGCCGGCAGGCGGCCACCGGCGAGCCCGACCCGCCCGTCGCCGAGGACACCGCGCTGATCCACTACCGCCGCGCCGACGGCAACTACGACGGCTGGGGCCTGCACCTGTGGGACGGCGCGGCCAACCCCACCGACTGGTCCAGCCCGCTGAAGCCGGAGAAGGTCGACTCCTTCGGCGCGGTCTTCCGGGTGCCGCTGGCCGCCGGGGCGACCGGCCTGAGCTACATCGTCCACAACGGCGACACCAAGGACCTGCCGGACGACCAGCGGCTCGACTTCGCCACCGCCGGGCGGGAGGTGTGGCTGCTCGCCGCCACGCCGGGCCGGCTACTGCCGACGACCTCGTCCGGGGTATCCAGGGACGTGGACATCACCAAGCAGCGGGCGCAGTGGATCGACCGGTCCACCGTCGCCTGGCAGACCGGCGAAACCGACGGCCGGACGTACGCCCTGGTGGCCGCCCCGACCGGCGGGGTGAGCGTCGTCGACGGGGAGCTGTCCGGGACGTACACCTCGCTGCCGCTGCGGGCCCAGCACAACGGGCTCACCGAGGCCCAGCGCGCGCGGTTCCCGCACCTGTGGGCCTACCGGGCCTTCACCCTCGACCGGGCCGACCTGGCGAAGGTGCCGGCGGCGCTGCGCGGGCAGCTCGTGGTCACCGAGCGGGACGCCGAGGGCGCGCTGCTCGGCGCGACCGGCGTGCAGGTCCCGGGCGTGCTCGACGACGTCTACGCCGCCGCGACCGGCGCCAGGCTCGGCCCCACCTTCGCCGGCCGGGTGCCCACCCTGTCGGTCTGGGCGCCCACCGCCCGGTCGGTGGCGTTGGAGCTGTCCGACACCCCGACCGCCGCGCCACGGGTCGTGGCGATGCGCCGCGACGACCGCACCGGCGTGTGGTCGGTGCGCGGCGAGCCGGGCTGGACCGGCAAGTACTACCGGTACCGGGTGTCCGCGTGGCAGCCGGCCGCGCAGCGGATGGTCACCGCCTCGGTGACCGACCCGTACTCGGTGGCCCTCGCCCCGGACTCCACGCACAGCCAGCTCGTCGACCTGACCGACCCGGCGCTCGCGCCGGCCGGCTGGGCGGGCCTGCGCAAGCCGGCCGCCGTGCCCCCGGCGAAGGCGCAGATCCAGGAGGTCTCCGTGCGGGACTTCTCCGTCGCCGACGCAGGCGTGCCGGCCGAGCGGCGCGGCACCTACCTCGCCTTCACCGACCCGGACACGGCCGGCATGAAGCACCTGCGGTCGCTCGCCGACGCCGGCGTCGACTACCTGCACCTGCTGCCCGCGTTCGACTTCGCCACCATCCCCGAGCGGCGGGCCGACCAGCAGCAGCCGGCGTGCGACCTGGCCGCGCTGCCCCCGGACTCCGACGAGCAGCAGCGTTGCGTCGCGGCCGTCGCCGACACCGACGGCTACAACTGGGGGTACGACCCGCTGCACTACACCGTGCCGGAGGGCGGCTACGCCGTCGACCCGGCCGGGGCGGCGCGCACCGCCGAGTTCCGCCGGATGGTCGCCGGGATCAACGGCGCGGGCCTGCGGGTCGTCATGGACGTCGTCTACAACCACACCTCGGCCGCCGGCACCGACGCGAAGTCGGTGCTCGACCAGGTGGTGCCGGGCTACTACCATCGGCTGCTCGACGACGGGGCCGTCGCCAACTCCACGTGCTGCGCCAACACCGCCCCCGAGCACGCCATGATGGGCAAGCTCGTGGTCGACTCCCTGGTCACCTGGGCCAAGGCGTACAAGGTGGACGGCTTCCGGTTCGACCTGATGGGCCACCACCCGAAGGCGAACATCCTGGCCGTACGCGCCGCCCTGGACAAGCTCACCCTCGCCCGCGACGGCGTCGACGGCCGCAGGATCCTGCTCTACGGCGAGGGCTGGAACTTCGGCGAGGTCGCCGACGACGCCCGGTTCACGCAGGCCACCCAGGCCAACATGGCCGGCACCGGGATCGGCACCTTCAACGACCGGCTGCGTGACGCGGTGCGCGGCGGCGGCCCGTTCGACGCCAACCCGCGCGTGCAGGGCTTCGCCTCCGGCCTGTTCACCGACCCCAACGGCGACCCGGTCAACGGCTCGGCCGCCGAGCAGAAGGCCCGGCTGCTGCACGCCCACGACCTGATCAAGGTGGGGCTCACCGGCAACCTGCGCGGCTACCGGTTCACCGACTCGTCGGGCAGGCAGGTCACCGGCGGCCAGGTCGACTACAACGGCTCGCCGGCCGGCTACACGGCCGCGCCGGGCGAGGCGGTGACCTACGTCGACGCGCACGACAACGAGATCCTGTACGACGCGCTGGCGTACAAGCTGCCGCAGGCCACCTCGGCGACGGACCGGGCCCGGATGCAGGTGCTCGCCCTCGCCACGGTGGTGATGGGGCAGGGCACCGGGTTCGTGACGGCCGGCTCGGAGCGGCTGCGGTCGAAGTCGCTGGACCGCAACTCCTACAACTCCGGCGACTGGTTCAACCAGATCCGCTGGGACTGCGCCCAGGGCAACGGGTTCGGCGCGGGCCTGCCCCCGGCGCAGGACAACCAGGACAAGTGGCCGTACGCGAAGCCGCTGCTGGCGGATCCGAAGCTGGTGCCGGACTGCGCGGCAATCGACCTGGCCGACGCCCGGTACGCGGAGCTGCTGCGCGTGCGCGAGTCGTCGCCGGTGTTCGGGCTGGACACCGCCGAGCAGGTGCAGAAGCGGGTGGCGTTCCCGCTGTCCGGCGCCGCCGAGACGCCGGGCGTGCTCACGATGACCCTCGACGCCCGGGGGCTCGGCGGACAGTGGCGGTCGGTGACCGTCGTGTTCAACGCGACCCCACAGGCGGCGACGCAGACCGTGCCCGGCCTGCGCGGGTCGGACGTGGCGCTGCACCCGGTGCTGCGCGCCTCGGCCGATCCGGTGCTGCGCACCGCTTCGTTCGACCGGGGCAGCGGCACGTTCACGGTGCCGGCGCGCAGCGTGGCGGTCTTCGTGCAGCGCTGACCCCGGCA
The DNA here is from genome assembly GCF_000876225.1 of Micromonospora haikouensis. Lineage (NCBI taxonomy): Bacteria > Bacillati > Actinomycetota > Actinomycetes > Micromonosporales > Micromonosporaceae > Micromonospora > Micromonospora haikouensis. The sequence continues at coordinate 739,247 of NZ_JXSX01000003.1, forward strand.
GGTGTCCGCCCGGCGTACCCCGGACGGACGCGACCGGCCCCCGCCACTTTCGTGGCGGGGGCCGGTCCGTTCGTTGACGCCGCCGAGGTCAGCCGAAGCAGTTGACGATCGGGGTGCCGGGGCCCGCGCAGTTGTCCGGGCTGTTGTGGAACACCTTCGTGGTGGGGTCGAGGGTCACCGCCGTCGCGGCGGCCGCGTTGAAGATCCCACCCCCGGCCACGATCGCCTGGTTGTCGGTGATCGTGGTCCGGGTCGCCGTGACCGTGCCGCTGGCCGCGTTGTAGATGCCGGCGCCGTTCACGGCCTGGTTGCGGGCGATCGTGGTGTCGAACAGCACGAGCGACCCGAGGTTGAGGAAGCCGCCGCCGTTGCCCTGGCCTGCGCTGTTGGCGACGACCTTGGCCTCGTGCACCGTGACCGCGCTGCCCGCGCCGACGAAGACCCCGCCGCCGCCCGCGCCGGGCTGCGTCAGGGCCGGGGCGACCGCGGTGTTCTCGACCAGCTCGACCTTGCGCAGCTGGGCCTGGGTGCCCGTGCCGGTGACGGCGACGCCGCCGCCGGAGATGGTGGCGATGTTGAGCTTGAACTCGGTCTCGGCGACGTCGGCGCTGCCGCCGGCGACGTTCAGCCCGCCCCCGAGGCCGCCGGCCGCGTTGCCGACGAACTTGCTCTTCACGATGGTCACCGACCCGCTCACGCTGTCGATGCCGCCGCCACCGTCGGTCGGCGAGCCGGCCTTGTTCGCCTCGAACAGGCTGTCCTCGACGACGAGGCGGCCGGTGTTGTGGATCGCGCCGCCCCCGGTGAACGCGTTGTTCACGGTGAACGCGCTGTGCTTCACCACCGTGCTGCCCGCGTTCTCGATCGCCCCGCCCGTCGCGGGCGTGGTCGTGGTGGTCCCGATGACGTTGTTGCCGGTCAGGGTGCTCTTCTCGACCAGCAGCCGGCCGCCCGCGTCGACCAGGATCGCCCCGCCGGACGCGGGGGTGACCCCGACGGCCGCCGTGAGGCCGTTGCGCAGCGTCACGTCGTACAGCCGCAGGGAGCCGCCGTTGCCGACCCGGAACAGCCGGAACGCGGTCGCGCCGGCGTTGGGCAGGTTGTAGGCGCGCTCGATGGTCGACCGCTCGCCGATGATGTTGATCTCGCTGGTGATGGTCGGCAGGCCGGTCGCGTTCGGCCCGGTCAGCAGGCTGTACCGGCACTCCTTGGCCAGCTTGAGCGTGGCGCCGCTGTGCTCGGCGTTGGCCCGGACGATGGCCGCGATCAGCCGGTTCGGGTCGCACGGGATCTCCTGGGCCCGGCCGAGGGCGTCCTCGCCCTTGCGGTCCTCACCCTTGCGTTCCTCGCCCTTGCCGTCGTGGCCCTGCTGCCCGCCACGGTCGTCCCGGGCGTAGCCGCCCTCGTCGCTGGCGCGCGCCGCCGCGACGCGCGGGGCAGCCGTCGCGTCGGACGTGCCCGCGGTGGCGACGCCGAACGCGGCGAGGCCGACGACCCCGGTCAGGCCGGCGGCACCGGTGGCGAGCCAGGTCCGGCGGCGCAGGGCGCGCCCCGGCCGCCCGGCCGGCGTCTTCCTCGGTGATGTGCTGGACATGTAGGCCCTCTGCTCTCATCTCGTACCGGATCGGGTCGGCGACGTCCTGCACGACCCGATCCGCTTCAAACGGAAGGATCTGGTACGAACCAAGCTATGAGAGCTTTCCTCGCCATATGGCCGTATTAGAAGAAACTACGCATTCGGGTAAACGGACTCCGGCCCCGTCGGGGCGACCAAGGTCGCCCCGACGGGGCCGGAGGGTGGCGGCGACCTTCTCGAAGGCCGCCGTTGCGCCGGGTGTCAGCCGAAGCAGTTGGTGACGGTGCCGGTGCAGTTGTTGGGTCGGTTGGCGGCGATGACGGTGGTGGGGTCGACGGTGGTGATGGTGACGTTGGTGTTGATGCCGCCGCCGCCGTTGGGTGCGAGGGCGGTGTTGTTGATGATCTTGGCGTTGGTCAGGGTGACGGTGCCGTTGATGTTGCGGATGCCGCCGCCGAACGTGGCCTTGTTCTTGACGATCTCGCTGTTGCGGACGGTGAGGCTGGCGGTGCCGCCGAGGGCCGGGGTGAGGTCGACGTTGAGGATGCCGCCTCCGCCGAGGCCGTCGGTGAAGTTTTCGGTGATCTTGCTGTCGTCGATGGTGACGGTGCTGGACAGCAGGAGGCCCGAGGTGTTGGCGATGCCGCCGCCTCCGCCGACGGAGGCGTTGCGGGCGACGGTGCTGTGGCGCAGGTTGAGCTGGCCGTTGAGTACGCCGATGCCGCCGCCGGTGACGCCGGTGGTGTTGTCGGTGACCTCGGTTTCCTTGAGGTCGACGATGCCGCCTTCGGTGGCGATGCCGCCGCCCGCGCCGATGGACCGGTTGCCGGTGACAGCGGTCTTGGTGATGGTGACCGTGCCGGCGAGGTTGTTGATGGCGCCGCCGGCGGCGCCGGCGTTGTTGCCGGCCAGCCGGGACTCGTGGATCTTGAGCAGGCCGGTGTTGCTGATGCCGCCGCCGGCCAGGATGGCCGTGTTGTTGGTGACGATGGTCTGGTCGAGGGTGGTGGTGCCGTCGTTCTCGATGGCACCGCCCGCGGCCAGGGCGTCGTTGTTGACGAGCTTCGACTTGGTGATGTCGGCGGCGCCGCCGCGCTGGACCCAGATGGCTCCGCCGGCGAGGCCGTTGCCGCCGGTGAGGGTCAGGTCGGCCAGGCGCAGGTGGCCGCCGGAGGCGACCTGGAAGAAGCGGAACGGGGTCGCGTTGGCGGCGCGGACGAGGGTGGAGCCCTCGCCCTTGATGGTGATGTTCTGGGTGATCGGCGGCAGTCCGTTGCCGCCGAGGCCGCTGTTGACGGTGAGGGTGTAGGTGCAGCCCCGGGCCAGCTTCAGGGTGCCGCCGTTGTCGGCGTTGGCCCGGGTGATCGCCGCGATCAACCGGTCCGGGTCACACGGCACCTCCTGCACCCGACCCCACTCGTCCGACCGGGACTCCTCGCCCCGGTAGTCCTTCTTGCCGCGGTCCTCGCCGTCGGTGCCGCGCTGGCCGCGTTCGTCCTGCCCGTGGCCGCCGTCCTTGGCGACCTGCTCCGCCGTGGACCACTTCAGGTTCGTCAGCCGATCCATGCCGGCCGCGCCGGCGCTGCCGGCGACGCCGATCCCGGCGAGGCTGACCACGCCGGTCAGGCCGGCCACGCCGGAGGCGAGCCACACCTTCCGGCGGCGCGTCTTGAAGGTGGTCCGCTGGGCGGTGTCGTCGTTCTTCCGAAGGTAGTTGGACATCGGAGTTCTCTGCCCTCTCCTCGTATCAGACAAGGGCGCACCGCCACGGCGAGGCGCCCTTCGCTACAAATCGGTTGTAGCCCGTGAACAACACCGTATGAGAATCTTCTTCGTGAGGCGCTCGTATAAGAAGAAAGCCCACATTAGGGGCAGGCGGCTCCCGGCGGGGGATGGTCGGGCCGCTTCGCCGCACGGGACGCAGCCGGGTCGAGTCGGGCCCGGGGTGGCACCGCCGGGCACGCCGGTGACGGGCCCGCCGGCCTCCGGACGTGTCGCGGCCCCTCCCGCTGACCACGGGAGGGGCCCGACCGCTATGTGTCTCAGCCGAAGCAGTTGGTGACGGTGCCGGTGCCGGCGCAGTTGTTGGGCCGGTTGCCGACGATGACCGTGGTGGGGTCGACGGCGGTGATGTTGGTGTTGGTGTTGATGCCGCCGCCGCCGTTGGGTGCGAGGGCGGTGTTGTTGATGATCTTGGCGTTGGTCAGGGTGACGGTGCCGTTGATGTTGCGGATGCCGCCGCCGAACGTGGCCTTGTTCTTGACGATCTCGCTGTTGCGGACGGTGAGGCTGGCGGTGCCGCCGAGGGCCGGGGTGAGGTCGACGTTGAGGATGCCGCCTCCGCCGAGGCCGTCGGTGAAGTTTTCGGTGATCTTGCTGTCGTCGATGGTGACGGTGCTGGACAGCAGGAGGCCCGAGGTGTTGGCGATGCCGCCGCCTCCGCCGACGGAGGCGTTGCGGGCGACGGTGCTGTGGCGCAGGTTGAGCTGGCCGTTGAGTACGCCGATGCCGCCGCCGGTGACGCCGGTGGTGTTGTCGGTGACCTCGGTCTCGTCGAGGTCGACGATGCCGCCTTCGCTGGCGATGCCGCCGCCCGCGCCGACGGACCGGTTGCCCGTGATCGCGGTCTTGTGGACCACGACGGTGCCGGTGAAGTTGTTGATGGCGCCGCCGGCCGCGCCGGCGACGTTGCCGGCGATCTTCGACTCGGCGATCTTGAGCAGGCCGGTGTTGTTGATCGCGCCGCCGGCCAGGATGGCGGTGTTGTTGGTGAGGACGCTGTGGTCGAGGACGGTGGTGCCCTCGTTCTCGATGGCACCGCCGGCGGCCAGGGCGTCGTTGTTGACGAGCCGGGACTTGGCGATCTCGGCGCTGCCGCCGCGCTCGACCAGGATGGCTCCGCCGGTGAGGCCGTTGCCGCCGGTCAGGGTCAGGTCGCTCAGGCGCAGGTGGCCGCCGGAGACGACGTCGAAGAAGCGGAACGGGGTGGCGCTGGCGGCGCGGACGAGGGTGGAGCCCTCGCCCTTGATGGTGATGTTCTGGGTGATCGGCGGCAGTCCGTTGCCGCCGAGGCCGCTGTTGACGGTGAGGGTGTAGGTGCAGCCCCGGGCCAGCTTCAGGGTGCCGCCGTTGTCGGCGTTGGCCCGGGTGATCGCCGCGATCAACCGGTCCGGGTTGCACGGCACCTCCTGCACCCGGGCCTGTTCGGCGTCCCTGCGGTCCTCGCCCTTGCCCTCGGGCCGGCCGCCCCCGGCGGACCAGTCGTCCTGCCCGGACCAGTCGTCCTGCTCGCCGGGGTCCTGACCGCCGTGTCGTTCGGCGTCCTCGTCGGCGTTCCTGCCGTCATCCTGCGCCCTGCCGGCGTCGCTGACGTTCTGCCGGGCCGTCGCGGAGTGCTGGTCGGACAGCCGCTGCGCGTCGTCGGACGGGTCGTCGCGGGCGGCCAGCCCGCCGAGCGCCGCCAGGCCGACGACGCCGGTGAGACCGGCCACGCCGGTGGCGACCCAGAGCGCCCGCCGCCTCTTCGCCGGTGCCGGCGGGACGGTGTGCACCCCGCCGTCGGGAATCGTTTCGTCGTGGGACATCAGAGCCTTCCGCCCTTTCCTGCTACCAGACGGGGCCGCACCGCCCGAGGGGGCGCGACCAGCTACAAATCGGTTGCAGCGTTCTGATGCCCACCGTATGAGAAGTTTCCTCGCGAGGGGGTCGTATCCGAGTAAAGCCCGCATTGGCCCCGAAAGGTGCATCAAGCGTGCCGAACGGGCGGGCTGCCATACGGCGACGGGCCCCGCCGGGGGCGCGGCGACGGTCGAACCGTCACCCGCCCCCGACGGGGCCCGTCAGTGGCCGAAACAGGTCAGCCGGGCAGGCGGAAGCCCACCTCGCGCTGCTCGGCGAGCCAGCTCTCCACCTCGTCGGCCCGGCGCGGCAGCCCCGCCGACAGGTTGACCGCGCCGGTCGCCGTGACCAGCACGTCGTCCTCGATCCGGATGCCGATGCCGCGCAGCTCCTCCGGGACCAGGTCGTCCTCGGGCTGGAAGTAGAGCCCCGGCTCCACGGTGAGCACGTAGCCCTCGCCGAGCGCGCCGTCGCGGTACGCCTCCTTGCGGGCGTTCGAGCAGTCGTGCACGTCGATGCCGAGCATGTGCCCGAAGCCGTGCAGCGTCCAGCGGCGGTAGACCGTCGACTTCTCGTCCATCGCCTCGTCCACGCTCACCGGCAGCAGGCCCAGCTCGTGCAGCCCCTCCGCGAGCACTCGCATGCAGGTCAGATGGACGTCCTTGAACTTCACTCCCGGCTTGATGAAGTCGATGCCGGCCTGCTGCGAGGCGTACACGATGTCGTAGACCTGGCGTTGCAGCGGGGTGAACCGGCCGCCGACCGGCAGCACCCGGGTGACGTCGGCGGTGTAGAGGTTGCGGTTCTCCACGCCCATGTCCATCAGCAGCAGCTCGCCCGGCCGGGTGGTGCCGTGGTTGTGCACCCAGTGCAGGATCGTGGCGTGCTCGCCGGCCCCGACGATCGAGCCGTAGCCGACGTCGTTGCCGTCGTGCCGGGCCCGCAGCGCGAAGACGCCCTCCAGCAGCCGCTCCGAGACGCCCCGGTCGGCCGGCAGCACCCGGGCCACGTCCTCGAAGCCGCGCACGGTGGCGTCGATCGCGTCCTGGAGCTGGGCGATCTCCCACTCGTCCTTGACCAGCTTCAGCTCGGAGATCGCGATGGCCAGCTCCCGGTCGCGGGCCGGCTGGCCCTCCTCCCGGGGCCCGTCGTACGGGCGCACGGCCGCGTCGACGCGGGCGTCGAAGCCGCGCAGCACCCGCGTGCGCCCCGGCGCCAGGTCGGCCAGCGCCGCGTCCAGCTCGGCCAGGTCGGCCGTGGGCAGGCCCAGCTCCGTCGACTTCTCCGCGAGGGTGTGCCGCCGGCCCACCCACAGCTCGCCGTGCCGGCTGCGGAAGAACTCGTCGTTGTCCCGCGAGGAGCGGGGCCGCATGTAGAGCACGGGGTCGTGCCCCGAGCCGTTCGGGCGCAGCACGAGCACGCTGTCCGGGTCGTTGTCGCCGGTCAGGTACGCGAAGTCGCTGCCCGGCCGGAACCGGTACTCGGTGTCGTTGGCGCGCGTCTTCTCCCCGCCCGTGGGGATGACCAGCGTCTCGCCCGGGAACGCCGCGGAGAGCGCGGCCCGCCGCTTGGCGTGGTTGGGCACCTCCACCCGGGGGCCGACCGGCAGGGTCGTGTCCCGCCAGCCCTGGCGCATGAACGACAGGAACGCCTCCGGGAAATCCGGGTCGTGCGACTCCGTGCCGTCCGCCGGCTGGCCGTCCGTCCGGTCCTCGCTCATGATCCGCTCCCTCCGCCTCGTCGCTGGTCCAGACGGTACCCCGGCGCAGGCGCGGGCGGAGACCCTGCGGTGCCCGCGACGGCCGCCCGCGTCGCGTGGAAAGATGACCACCATGTGCGGACTTCTGGCCTTCTTCAGCGCTAACGGCAACGCCGCCGCCCACCGCGAACACATCGCGGGGGCGTTGGAATGCCTGCACCACCGCGGACCGGACGAGACCGGGGTCGAGGTGGTCGGCGACGCGAGCGGCCAGTACGCCGACGGGGTCTTCGCGCACAAGCGCCTGGCGATCATCGACGTGGCGTCCAGCCACGAGCCGCTGCCGTACGCGGGCGGGCGCTACCTGCTGACCTTCAACGGCGAGATCTACAACTACATCGAGCTGCGCGACGAGCTGGTGCGCAACTTCGGCGCGCAGTTCGCCACCGCCGGCGACGGCGAGGTGATCGTCGCCGGCTACCACTACTGGGGCGAGCAGGTGCTCACCCGGCTGCGCGGCATGTTCGCCTTCGTCATCTGGGACCGCCAGGAGCGCCGCGCCTTCGGCGCGCGCGACAACTTCGGCATCAAGCCGCTGCACTACCTGGAGACCGCCGACGGGCTCTACCTCGCCTCCGAGAAGAAGGCGCTGCTGCCGTTCGCCCAGTCGGCGTACGCCGGGGACGCCGGCATCGACACGGCCAACCTCAGCCACTACCTGACCCTGCAGTACGTCCCGGAGCCCGGCACCCTGCACCAGGGGATCAGCCGCATCGGGTCGGGGGAATACCTCACCTGGACCCCGGGCGGCCGGATCGACGTGCGCCGGTGGTACCGCCCGGTGTTCCGGCCGACCCCGGTCAGTGACGAACAGCGGCTCTACCACCAGATCCGGGAGACGCTGCGGGAGAGCGTCCGGATGCACATGCGCTCGGACGTGCCGGTCGGCTCGTTCCTGTCCAGCGGCATCGACTCGACCGCCGTGGTGGCCCTGGCCCGCGAGTTCAACCCGCACATCCTCACCTTCACCGTCGGCTACGACGTCCCCGGCTACTCGGAGATCGACGTCGCCCAGGACTCGGCCCGGCACCTCGACGTGACCACGATCCCGACCAAGATCGGGCCGCAGGACATGATCGACGCGCTGCCGAAGATCGTCTGGCACCTCGACGACCCGGTGGCCGACCCGGCGCTCGTGCCGCTGTACTTCGTGGCGAAGAAGGCCGCCGAGCACGTCACCGTGGTCCTCTCCGGCGAGGGCGCCGACGAGTTCTTCGGCGGCTACACCATCTACCGGGAGCCGCTGTCCCTCGGCGCGGTCAACGGCCTGCCCGGCGGAGTGCAGAAGGGCCTGCGCGCGGTCTCCAAGGCCATCCCGCAGGGCGTCAAGGGCAAGAGCTTCCTGGAGCGCGGCACCACCCCGATCGAGCAGCGCTACTACGGCAACGCCCGGATGTTCACCGAGGAGGAGAAGCAGCACCTGCTGCGCCGCTACGACCCCTCGGTGCGCTACACCGACGTCACCGCCCCGATCTACGCCGAGTGCACCGAGCTGGACGACGTCACCAAGATGCAGTACGTCGACCTCTACACCTGGCTGCGCGGCGACATCCTGGTCAAGGCCGACCGGATCTCGATGGCGCACTCGCTGGAGGTCCGGGTGCCGTTCCTCGACAAGGAGGTGTTCGACGTGGCGGCCACCATCCCGGTGGACCTGAAGCTCCCGCCGCGCTCCGACGCCACCAAGTACGCCATGCGTCAGGCGCTGCAGGGCGTCGTGCCGCCGGCCATCGTCAACCGCAGGAAGCTGGGCTTCCCCACCCCGACGCGGGTCTGGCTGCGCGGCGAGATGTACGAGTGGGCCCGCTGGGTGCTGTCCAACTCGGGCGCGGGCGAGTTGATCGACCTGTCGTACGCGATGCGGCTGCTGGAGGAGCACAAGCGGGAGGAGGCCGACCACTCCCGCAAGGTGTGGACGGTGCTGATCTTCTGCATCTGGCACGCGATCTTCGTGGCCAAGACGCTCGACCCGGGCATCCAGCGCAACCAGTCGGCGCTGCTGACGAAGCCGGTCGTCGGCTCCATGGTCCGTTAGGCCGGGCGCAGCAGACCGGGAAAGGGCCCCCGCCGACGGCGGGGGCCCTTTCGTTCACCGCGCGCCGGCTCCGCCGACGCGCGGTCAGGTCACGCGCGGACGCAGCTCACCGTCGGCAGCGAGCTTGCGCCGCTGGCGACGAAGCCGAAGGCGGTGGTCCCCTCCGGCGCGACCGTCCCGTTGTAGGGGCTGTTGGTGACCGTCACCGTCGAACCGGACGTGGTGTACGTGCCGTTCCACAGGCTGTTGATGGTCTGGCCGGTCGACCAGGTCAGGGTCGCCTTCCAGCCGGTGAACGGCGTCGAGCCGTGGTTCATGATGGCCACCTCGCCCTGGAACCCGCCGGACCAGGAGCTGACCACCTTGTAGGTCGCCATGCAGTCACCGCCGGCCGGCGGCGGCGTCGTCGGCGCGGGGGTGGTCGGGTTCGGCCCAGGCGTGGTCGGGTTCGGCCCGGGGGTGGTCGGGGTCGGCGCCGGGGTGGTCGGGTTCGGGGTGCCGCCGATGCCGGTCACCTGGCCGTTGCCGCCGTCGAAGGTGACGTCCGAGCAGCCGAAGAAGTTCTCCTGGCTGTCCGAGCGGACCCAGCGCGAGTAGATGATGTGCCGGCCGCTCTTGCCCGACGGCATGTTGCCGCTGAAGTAGTAGTGCCCCTCGTTGGTGCCCACCGGGCCGTTCTGCGGCGGGTTGGTCACCGTGAGGAAGGGCTGCTCCTCCAGGTCGCTCCAGGCCAGGGCCCGGGTCGGGCTCCAACTGTCCTTCGTCACGTAGAAGTAGAAGGTGCCCGGGTGGTGGGCCCAGTTGCTGTACTTGAAGTCGAACCGGGCACCGGCGGTCAGGTGGGTCAGCGGCCAGTCGGTGCGGGGCGCGTCGTAGCCGCTGAAGCCGGGGTTGCCACCGCTGCACAGCTTGCCGTCGGGGATGTAGCCGACGGTGCGGCCGCCGGCGTCCGAGCGCAGCACGCTGAACCAGTTGTACAGCGAGTTGGCCCCGTTCTCGGCGACCGCGGCCGAGCAGGCCGGGTTGATCGGCTTGATCTCACCCGTGGGGGTGAGGCCGTCCTTCCAGCACAGGTAGGTCCGGGCACCGGGGGTCATCGATGCGCCGTGGGCGGCGGCCGGGTCGGGGCTGGCCACGATGGTGGCGGCACCCGCGGCGAGGGTGGCGGCCGCGATGAGCAGCGCGGCCGTGCGGGAACGGGTCACGGGGTTCTCCTGACTCGCGGAACGACCGCACCGGCCGTTCCGCTGCGACGAGCGGATGTCACGATCGCGGTGCCGCGCCCCTGCCCGTGGGCCGACGGCGCGCGTCACCGACGGTCCGCCTCGGCGGACCGGTGTGCCCCTCGCGCTGGCTCTCTCCCGATGCCGGCGGACGCGACAGCCCCTCGCATCGACCGGCAGCGTCATCTCATCACGCCGATGCCGACCGCCGCAATAGTTGACCGTCGATGATATCCGGGCGTCGTCCGGGCCGTGGCCCCGTCAGGTGGGGGTTCGGTGCCGGCGTCGTCGCCACGTAGGACAGGATCGGGGGTACGGCAGCGGAGGCGACGGAAGGGCCACGATGGGATACGCGGTGGTGCTCGGCGAGGCACTGATCGACCTGCTCGACGCGGAGTGCGACGGGCAGCCCGTCTTCCGCCAGGCGATCGGCGGCGGCCCGCTCAACGTCGCCGTCGGGGTGGCCCGGCTCGGCGGGTCGGTGCAGTTCGTCGGCTCGCTCGGCGACGACGCGCTCGCCGACCGGATCCGCGCCTTCCTGACCGACGCGGGCGTCGGGCTGGCCGGGGCGGTCACCGTGCCCGCGGCGACCGCCCTGGCGGTGGCCACCCACACCGGCGCCGAGCCGGACTTCCGCTTCTACGGCGAACCGCCGTCCTACGGGCTGCTCGCCGCCGACGACCTCGACGCGGACCTGGTCGGGGGCGCCGACGTGCTCTACTGCGGCTCGATCGTGCTGCTGTCGCCGACCGTCCTGGCCGCCGCGCGCCGGGCCTGGTCCCTCGCGGGCGGGCTGCGCGTGTTCGACCCGAACGTCCGACCCCGGCTGCTCGACGGCCCTGCCGCGCTGGCCGCCCTGCGCCAGACGGTCGCGGAGTTCGCCGCCTCCGCCCACCTGGTCAAGCTCAGCGCCGCCGACGCGGAGCTGCTCTATCCCGGCGAGCCGGTCGAGGGGGTCGCGGCGTACCTGCGGGAGCTGGGGGCGGCCACCGTCGTGGTCACCCTCGGCGCGGAGGGCGCGGTCGTCGCCGCCGCCAACGCCGATCCGGTACGCGTGCCCGCGCCGAAGGTGCGCGCGGTGGACGCCACGGGCGCGGGCGACTCGGTGATGGGGGCGCTCGTCGCCGAGCTGCTGGTCGACGGGGAGCCCACCGATCCCGCCGACTGGCACCGCCGGGTCGCCTTCGCGCTGCGGGTGGCCGGCCTGGTCTGCGAGTCGCCCGGCGGCGCGGTCGCCATGCCCACCCGCGCCGAGGTCCTGACCCGCTTCCCCCACTGACCGTTTCTTTATCCCACCCCACCCCACCCCACCCCACCCTGGTCCCGCCCCTCCCTGGCCGGTGATCAAGAGAAAAGCGTCAGAGTTGATCTCTACGATGACGCAAACCTCTTGATCACCGGGGTGGGGCGGGGCGGGGTGGGGCGGGGCGGGGTGGGGCCGGGTGGGGGTTGGCGCGCGGAACGTCAGCCGGTGCCGTCCAGTTCGGCGTAGCCGCGGCGGGCGGCGGCGAGGGCGGCGCGGGCACCGAAGGGCGCCTCGGCGGCCACCCGCTCCGGTGGGGCCCCGCCGGTGTGGCCGGCCCGGATCAGCCAGGACAGCTCGGCCAGCTGCCCGTGCTGGAACCGGACGAACTCCGCGTCGACCAGGTCGCCGTGCCCCGGCACGACCACCGTGCCCGGGGTGGTGAGCCGGAGCACCTCGGCCAGCGCGTCCGGCCACTGCAACGGGTACGACTCCTCGAACGCCGGCGGACCGCTCTGCTCCACCAGGTCCCCGGCGACCAGCACGTCCGCGTCCGGCACGTGCACCACCAGGTCGGCGTCGGTGTGCCCGTGGCCCGGGTGGCGCAGCACCACCCGCCGGCCGCCCACGTCCAGCACCGTCTCCCCGCGTACGACGTGGGTCGGGGCCAGCAGCCGGGTGTTGGCCAGCTCGGCGGCCAGCTCCGGCCGGGCGGCGCGCATCTCCTCGTACGCGGCCCGGCGCACCTCGTCGGGGCGGTCCCGCAGCGCCACGGCGGCGACCTCGTGCGCGTAGACGGGGGCGGCCGGGTCACCGGCGACGACGGCGTTGCCGAAGCAGTGGTCGAAGTGGTGGTGGGTGTTCACCACCGTCCACGGGTGCGGGGTGACCGCGCGGGCGGCGGCGACCAGTTCGGCGGCCTGCCCGGCGGTGGAGAGCGTGTCCACCACCAGCGCCGCGCCGTCGCCGACGACCAGCGTGACGTTGACGTCGAGCAGCGGCTCGCGCAGCACGTACACCCGGTCGGCGACCTCGACGAACCGCGGCGTCACGGCGTGCCCGCCCCGGCCGGCGCGCCGGTGGCCCGCGCGGCGAAACGCCGCCGGTCGACCAGGACCCGTTCCACCCGTCCCCGCGCCACGCTCTGGCCGGCGTCGTCGGTGACCGTCACCTCGAAGCCCAGCCGCCGCCCGTCGACGTCGGTGAGCCGGGCCTGCACGACCACCGTCCGCCCGACCGGCGTGGGGGCGAGGTGGTCCAGCTCGACCCGGGTCCCGACCGTCGTGCCGTCGGGCGGCAGCGCCCCGGCGGTCGCCGCCACCGTGGCCGCCTCGGCCAGCGCGACCACCCGGGGGGTGCCCAGCACCGCGACGTCGCCGGAGCCGACGGCCAGCGCCGTGTCGGCGTCGGTCACGGTCAGCTCGACGCGGGCGGCCCGGCCCGGCGCGAGGGAATGCTCCGACTGCTCCTGCATGGGCACAGCCTAGGTGGTCGACGTCCGCCGTTCCGGCCGCCGCCGCGCATCGGGCGGGGCCGCCGTCGCGCATTCGGCGAGGCCGTCGTCGACCGGCGAGGCCGCCGTCGGCGGGGAGGGCGCCGCCGCTAACCTGGACGGCGATGGCCGTCGTGACTGACCCCAAGCCCCCCGCCCCCACCGGACCACCGGAGCCCTCTGACGGCGGTCGTCGCCGCGTGGTCGCCATGGCGGCCTGGGCGGTCGCCTTCGTGGCCGGCTGGCTCGTCATCGGCCTGCCCACCGACCCGGCGTACGCGTTCCTGTGGATCTGGGCGGCCACCATCGCCTGGAACTCCCGCCGCCCGTGGCGCAGCCACCTGCGCTTCGCCCGCGACTGGGTGCCCGTGGTGCTGCTGCTCGCCGTCTACAACCTGTCCCGGGGGTTCGCCGACAACGGGGCCACCCCGCACGCGATGGAGCTGATCGTCGCCGACCGGTTCATGTTCGGCTGGGCCACCGGCGGCCAGGTGCCGACCGTCTGGTTGCAGGACCACCTCTACCGCCCCGAGGTGCGCTGGTGGGACGTGGTGGCGAGCTGGGTGTACTTCTCGCACTTCGTGGTGGCGCTCGCCGCCGCCGCCGTGCTCTGGCTGCGCGACCGGCACCGCTGGGCGGCGTTCATGCGCCGCTGGGGGTTCCTGTGCGCGTCGGGACTGGTCACCTACTTCCTCTACCCGGCGGCCCCGCCCTGGTGGGCGGCGCAGAACGGCCTGCTCACCGAGGTGGCCCGGATCTCCACCCGGGGCTGGAAGGCGTTCGGCATGCACGGCGCCGGCAACCTGCTCAACGCCGGGCAGATCGCGTCCAACCCGGTGGCCGCGATGCCGTCGCTGCACACCGCGTTCGCCCTGTTCGTGGTGGTGTTCTTCCTCCGCTCGACCCGCCGCCGCTGGTGGCCGCTGCTGCTGGCGTACCCGCTGGCGATGACGTTCACCCTGGTCTACTCCGGCGAGCACTACGTCATCGACGTGCTGGTCGGCTGGGCGTACGTGGGGCTGACCTTCCTGGTCGTCGGCCTGGGCGAGCGCTGGTGGGCGGCGCGCCGGGCCCGCCGTACCCCCGGCTCGGAGCCGGCCGACGGCGGGCCGCGCGGCGCGGAGCCGGCCGACCCGGTCGCCGGACCGCCGGCGGTGCCGGCGACCCGCTGAGCCGCGCCCGCCGCATCCAACCTGGCCGCGTTGCGGCTCAGCGGGCGCGGTGGGCGGCGTGTGCCCGGGCCGTCAGCTCCGCCGCCAGCCACCACGCCTCGTCGAGGTCGCGGTCGAGGGCGGCGGCGCCCGCGCCGCCCGCCGTGTCCGCGTGCACGGTGGCCAGCCGCAACCGCCGCTGCGCCGGGCCCTGGGTCACCCGCACGCTCTGGATCCGGGCGTACGGCACGACGGTGAGCTGCCGGGTGAGCAGGCCGGACCGGGCGGCGAAGACCCGCTCGTCGAGCCCGGCACCGACCGCGCGCCAGCCCAGCGGGCGCAGCCACCGGGCCCGGGCCGGCGGGAGGCCGGTCGCCAGCCCGCTCAGCCGCACCCCCGGCAGCACCTCCGCGACGATCCGCTCGCCGGTCTCCTGGTCGCCCACCGGCAGCAGCCGGTCCGGCCGGTTCCGGTCGTCGGCCTCGCCGCCGGAGTAGCCGGCGACCTCCAGGCGCAGCCGCAGCCAGCCCTTGGCCCGCCAGAGCAGCGGCCAGGTCACCCCGACGGTCTGCACCCGGTTCAGCGGCACCGTCTGCGCCCGGGTCTCCAACAGCCCGTTGCGGACCCGCAGGGTGCCCTCGTCGCGGGCCAGCCGGAAGTTCCAGTCGTCGAGCACCCGGCGGATCGGTTGCAGCAGCACGCCGGCCATCGCGGTGATCGTGCTCGCCACCGCGATGAACGACCACGAGCCCTCGGAGAGGAACTGCGCCACGACGAAGGCCACACCGAAGGGGAGCAGGAACGCCTGCGGGGTGAGCAGCTGGCTGACCAGCAGGTCCCGGTTCGCCACGGCGTGCAGGGCCCGCCCGGGTGGCACGGGCGCGACCGTCGGCTCGGCCGAGGGGGACGGCTGCGGCGCGGCCGTCCCCGGGTGCGGCGCGGGGCCGGCGAGCGCGAGCAGGCGCTGTCGCAGGGCGGCGGCCTCGGCCACCCCCAGGTACGCCAGCGGCGCCTCGGTCTTGCCGCCGCCGACCACCTCCAGCCGCAGCTCGGCGAGGCCGGTGAGCTGGGCGAGCAGCGGGCGGACCACCTCGACGGCCTGGAGGCGTTCCAGCGGGATGGCCCGGGTGCGCCGCCACAGCAGCCCCTCGTAGACGCGCAGCTCCCGGCCGACCACGTGGTAGCCGGTGTTGTACCAGCTCACCACCGCCAGCACCGTCGCGCCGAGGGCCAGCACGGTCGCCATCGCCGCGAACCAGCCGAAGCCGACCCGCGACAGCGTCGACCAGGACAGGCCCGCGACGACCACGACCAGCGACTTGGCCCCGTGCAGGGCCGGGCTCAACGGGTGCAGCCGCCGCCGGGGTTCCACGCCGCCGACCGGGTGGTCGTGCGGTGCGGGTGGCGCGTCAGAGGGCGGGCCGTCGTGCGGTGGGGGTGGCGCGTGGTCGTCCTGGGGTGCCGGCGGCGCGTCGGTGGCCGGGCGGGGCAGCTCGGGGCCGGGGTGGGTCACAGGCCCTCCGCGCGGTCCTCGCCGAGGGCGGTGAGCCGGTCGCGCAGCCGCGCCGCCTCCGCCGGGCGCAGGCCCGGCACGCGGGCGTCGCTGGCCGCCGCGGCCGTGTGCAACTGCACCGTCGCCAGGTCGAACGCCCGCTCCAGGGGGCCGGCGCTGACGTCGACGAACTGCATCCGCGAGTACGGCACGATGGACAGCCTGCGGACCAGCAGCCCGTGCCGGACGAGCAGGTCGTTCTCGCGCTCGGCGTACCCCCAGGCGTGCACCGCCCGGACGGTCGTGACGACCCGCCACGCCCCCGCCAGCACGACCGCGCCGAGGGCTGCCCCGAACAGCCAGTGCCCGCTCACCGCCCAGCCGACCGCCAGCCCCAGCAGCACCACCCCGACCAGCGCCGCCAGGCGCAGCAGCTCGACCCAGATCAGGTCGGTGGAGACCGACTGCCAGCGCACGGTCGCCGGCCACGGCTCCAGGGGCCCGGGCGGGTACGCCGCCGGCGGCCCGGACGCCGGGTGACCCGCCGCGCCGGGCGCGCCCGGCGGGGGCGCGGTGGGGGGTGGCCCGACCGGGTGCGGTGGGGGGCCGCCGGGGGGCTCGCCGGTCACCGGGGACGTCCGCTGCGCGCGCTCACCCGTCGAGCGTAGGCGATCCGGCCAGTGGCGCGACTTCCCGGAGGAAGCCCCGTGCGTCGAGGAAGTCGCCGAGTGAGGCGCGGTGGTCGGCGCAGGCGAGCCAGGTCTTGCGCCGGTCGGGGGTGTGCAGGCGGGGATTGTTCCAGCGCAACGCCCACTGCGCCGGGGCGCGGCAACCCCGTGCCGAACAGATCGGCGCGTCACCGGGGGGACGGGGGATGCTCATCCGGGCCAGTCTAGGGGCGCGGGGCGAAGATTGAGCGCCGGGCGGCCACGGGGGGAGCCGCCCGGCGACGGGGTGAATGGTACACACGCCGGACCCCCTGCTGTAAACCCGTGACCGGCGATTCTCCAACCCCCGGACGGCGTGGCGAAAATCGGCTTCTCCCCGCCTCGGCACTCAGCCGGGCATGCGAGTCTTGATACGCACCACGCACCACGCCGCGACGATCGACCAATGCTGTGGAGGACCGGTGGCCCAGCCGACCACGCCCGACGCCCCGACGCCGAACGGCAGCGCGCCGCCCCCGCCCCCGTCCGCCGCCGCGCCGCCGACGAGCACACCGGCGCAGGACGCGACGCTGCTGGAGAAGGCGCTGTTCGAGATCAAGCGGGTGATCGTCGGGCAGGACCGGATGGTCGAGCGGATGTTCGTGGCGCTGCTCGCCCGGGGCCACTGCCTGCTGGAGGGCGTCCCCGGGGTGGCGAAGACCCTGGCCGTGGAGACCCTCGCCCGGGTGGTCGGCGGGTCCTTCGCCCGGGTGCAGTTCACCCCGGACCTGGTGCCCGCCGACATCATGGGCACCCGGATCTACCGGCAGTCCAGCGAGAAGTTCGACGTCGAGCTGGGCCCGGTGTTCGTCAACTTCCTGCTCGCCGACGAGATCAACCGTGCCCCGGCGAAGGTGCAGTCCGCCCTGCTGGAGGTGATGAGCGAGCGGCAGGTGTCCATAGGCGGGCAGACCCATCCGGTGCCCGACCCGTTCCTCGTGATGGCCACGCAGAACCCGATCGAGCAGGAGGGCGTCTACCCGCTGCCCGAGGCGCAGCGGGACCGCTTCCTCATGAAGATCGTCGTCGGTTACCCGACCGACGCCGAGGAGCGGGAGATCGTCTACCGGATGGGCGTGGCCCCGCCGGAGCCGGCGCGGGTCTTCGACACCGCCGACCTGATCGCCCTGCAACGCAAGGCCGACCAGGTCTTCGTGCACAACGCGCTGGTCGACTACGCGGTGCGGCTGGTGCTGGCCACGCGTACCCCCGCGGAGCACGGCATGCCCGACGTCGCGCAACTGATCCAGTACGGCGCCAGCCCCCGGGCCTCGCTCGGCCTGGTGCGGGCGACCCGGGCGCTGGCGCTGCTGCGCGGCCGCGACTACGCCCTGCCGCAGGACGTGCAGGACATCGCGCCGGACATCCTGCGCCACCGGCTGGTGCTCAGCTACGACGCGCTCGCCGACGACGTGCCGGCCGACCACGTCGTGCACCGGGTGATGTCGACGATCCCGCTGCCGTCGGTGGCCCCGCGCCAGCAGGCCACCCCGGGCGGCGCGCCGCCGGCCGCCGCCGGGTGGCCCGGGCAGCGGCCGTGACCCCAGCCGACCCCCACCCCTCCTCGGGTACGCGCACGGCACTCTCGCCCGCCGGCGCCCCCCGCAGCGAGGCGGTGCTGTCCCGACTCCAGTTGCTGGTCACCCGCAAGCTCGACGGCCTGCTCCAGGGCGACTACGCCGGCCTGCTGCCCGGCCCCGGCAGCGAGGCGGGGGAGTCGCGCGAGTACCGCCCCGGCGACGACGTACGCCGGATGGACTGGCCGGTGACCGCCCGCACGACGATGCCGCACGTGCGACGCACGGTGGCCGACCGGGAGCTGGAGACGTGGCTCGCCGTGGACCTGTCGGCGAGCCTCGACTTCGGCACCGGCCGGTGGCTCAAGCGGGACGTCGTGGTGGCCGCCGCCGCCGCGCTGGCCCACCTGACCGTGCGCGGCGGCAACCGGATCGGGGCGGTGGTCGGCAGCGGCGCGGACCCGCAGGCCCCGACCGGTCGCCGGCGCGGCGCGGTGCCCCCGCCCGGCCCGGGGCGGCTGGTGCGGTTGCCCGCCCGGGGCGGGCGCCGGGAGACGCAGGGCCTGCTGCGGGCGATCGCCGGCACCGAGATCCGGCCCGGGCGCAGCGACCTGGGCGCGCTGGTCGACGCGCTGAACCGGCCGCCCCGCCGCCGCGGCGTCGCGGTGGTGATCTCCGACTTCCTCGCGCCGCCGCAGCAGTGGGCGCGGCCCCTGCGCAAGCTGCGGGTTCGGCACGACGTGCTGGCGATCGAGGTGGTCGACCCGCGCGAGCTGGAGCTGCCCGACGTGGGCGTGCTGCCGGTGGTCGACCCGGAAACCGGCGAGCTGCACGAGGTGCAGACCGCCGACCCCCGGCTGCGCCGCCGGTACGCCGACGCCGCGACCGCCCAGCGGGCGGAGATCGCCGCGCAGCTGCGCGGGGCCGGCGCGGCCCACCTGCGACTTCGCACCGACACCGACTGGCTGCTCGACATGGTGCGCTTCGTCGCCGCGCAGCGGCACGCCCGCACCCGGGGGACGACACGATGATCCGTTTTCTGCAACCGTGGTGGCTGCTGGCCGTGCTGCCGGCGCTCGCCCTCGCCGCGCTGTACGTGTGGCGGCAGCGCCGCCGCCGGGCGTACGCGATGCGGTTCACCAACGTGGACCTGCTGCGCACCCTCGCGCCGAAGGGGCTGGGCTGGCGGCGGCACGTGCCGGCCGTGGCGTTCCTGCTCTGCCTGCTGGTGCTGGCCACGGCGCTGGCCCGGCCGGCGATCGACACCCGGGAGCCGCTGGAGCGGGCCACCGTCATGCTGGCGATCGACGTGTCGCTGTCGATGCAGGCCGACGACGTCGCGCCGAACCGGCTGGAGGCCGCCCAGGAGGCGGCCAAGCAGTTCGTCGGTGAGCTGCCGCAGACCTACAACCTCGGTCTCGTCTCGTTCGCGAAGGCGGCGAACGTGCTGGTCCCGCCGACGAAGGACCGGGACGCGGTGACCGCCGCGATCGACGGGCTGGTGCTGGCCGAGGCGACCGCGACCGGCGAGGCGGTCTTCACCTGCCTGGAGGCGATCCGGTCGGTGCCGGCCGACGGCGCGGCGGGCATCCCACCGGCCCGGATCGTGCTGCTCTCCGACGGGTTCCGCACCTCGGGGCGGTCGGTGGAGGAGGCGGCGGCGGCTGCGCAGGCGGCCAACGTGCCGGTCTCCACCATCGCGTTCGGCACCGACGACGGGCAGGTCGACATCGGCGGTCAGTTGCAGCGGGTGCCGGTGGACCGGATGGCGCTGGCCGAGCTGGCCGAGACGACCGAGGGCTACTTCTACGAGGCCGCCTCGGTCAGCGAGCTGAAGCAGGTCTACCAGGACATGGGCAGCTCGATCGGGTTCCGCACCGAGCCGCGCGAGATCACCCAGTGGTACGCCGGTCTGGCCCTGTTGCTGGCGCTGTGCGCGGGCGCCACCAGCCT
Organism: Micromonospora haikouensis; assembly: GCF_000876225.1. Classification (NCBI taxonomy): domain Bacteria; kingdom Bacillati; phylum Actinomycetota; class Actinomycetes; order Micromonosporales; family Micromonosporaceae; genus Micromonospora; species Micromonospora haikouensis. The sequence continues at coordinate 759,013 of NZ_JXSX01000003.1, forward strand.
GCTCTGGACGTCCCGGCTGATCTGAGGCCGGGCGGGACGGCCCGCCCGGGACGGCCCCGGCGCGACCGCCGCGCCGGGGCTGCCGGCCCGGTGGCCGGTGGCCGGTGCGTGGCCCTGAGCGCGGTGGCCTGGTGCGCGGCCACCGGCCACCGGGCGGGGTTTCCGTGGCGGCGCGGTCAGTGGCCGGCGCTGGCCAGCACGAAGACGACGGCCACCCAGACGGCGGCGAGGGTGAAGCCCAGCGGGGCGACGTAACGGCTCATGAGAAGGCTCCGGTGGCGACTGGACGGTCCACGCTGGCGTGGTGGACCGCGAGGGAAGGCGGGGCGCGCACACGAAGTCGTGACCGGGTGCCCCCTCCCCGTCCTGGGCGGACGGCGCTGCCCGGTCGCCACCTTCGGCCGGGGGCCGAAGGCACCACCCTCGGTCGAGGGCCGAGGGGCGGGCGGTGCGGAAGGAGCGGAGCTGGGTCAGCTCACCTGCTGAGTCGTGGCTCAGCGGGGCTGACGTTCGGCCCGGCCACGACTGGGAGGATCGCTATCTCGCACAGCGATCACCTCCTGCGGTCGGCCTGGCCCGGAACGCGGATCATCGTACATGCGGTGACGGCGTGGCCCGTACTCGGCCGGACGGTCGGTGAGCCCCGCAACCCGGTGCCACGCAAGGGCTGTGGCCGCTGCGCGACCCACCGCTGTCAACAGGGGCACCCTCTACCTCCGAAAGCGATGACAGGGAGCCCTTCCTTGCGCCGGGTCCGCGTGGCGCGGGGGTGCGTTAGCGCTTACCTGCCGGTAACGCCTAGGCTCCGGACCGACGTGGATCAGCTGAGCAAGAGGGGGACCCGTGGCCCGTACCGTGCTGGTGACCGGCGGCAACCGGGGGATCGGCCTGGCCATCGCGCAGGCGTTCGCCAAGCAGGGTGACCGGGTGGCGATCACGCACCGTAGCGGCGACGCTCCCGAGGGGCTGTTCGGCGTCGTCTGCGACGTGACCGACTCCGCCTCCGTCGACGCGGCCTTCACCGCCGTCGAGGCCGAGCTGGGCCCGGTGGAGGTGCTGGTCGCCAACGCCGGCATCACCGACGACACGCTGATCATGCGCATGTCGGAGGAGCAGTTCACCCGGGTCCTGGACACCAACCTCACCGGCGCGTTCCGCTGCGCCAGCCGGGCGTCCAAGAAGATGCTCCGCGCCCGGTGGGGCCGCATGATCTTCATCTCCTCGGTCGTCGGCCTCTACGGCGGCCCCGGGCAGGTCAACTACGCGGCGAGCAAGGCCGGCCTGGTCGGCGTGGCCCGCTCGATCACCCGGGAGCTGGGCGGGCGCAACATCACCGCCAACGTCGTCGCGCCCGGCTTCATCGACACCGACATGACCGCCGCGCTGCCCGAGGAGCGGCGGGCGGAGTACGTGAAGGCCATCCCGGCCGGCCGGCTCGCCGCGCCCGAGGAGGTGGCCGCGGTGGTCACCTGGCTGGCCTCGGACGCCGCCGGCTACGTCACCGGCGCCGTGATCCCGGTCGACGGCGGCCTCGGCATGGGCCACTGACCGGCCCCGCCCGGGTCGTCGACGCCGCCACCGCGCCCACCGCACGAATCCCAACGGAGGAACTCGCACATGTCCGGACTGCTGGCCGGTAAGCGGCTGCTGGTCACCGGCGTCATCACCGACGCCTCGATCGCCTTCTCCGTGGCGAAGCTCGCCCAGGAGAACGGCGCGCAGGTCGTGCTCACCGGCTTCGGCCGGCTCTCCCTGGTCGAGCGGATCGCCCGGCGGCTGCCCGAGCCGGCCCCGGTGATCGAGCTGGACGTGACCAACACCGAGCACCTCGCCGGCCTGGCCGACAAGGTCCGGGAGCACGTCGACGGCCTCGACGGGGTGGTGCACTCGATCGGGTTCGCGCCGCAGAGCTGCCTCGGCGGCGGCTTCCTCGACGCGCCGTGGGAGGACGTGGCCACCGCCCTGCACGTCTCGACGTACTCCTACAAGTCGCTGGCCATGGCGGCGCTGCCGCTGATGTCGCCGGGCGGCGCGGTGGTCGGGCTCACCTTCGACGCCACCAAGGCGTGGCCGGTCTACGACTGGATGGGCGTGGCCAAGGCCGGGCTGGAGTCGGCGTCGCGCTACCTGGCGCTGCACCTGGGCAAGCAGGGCATCCGCAGCAACCTGGTCGCCGCCGGGCCGCTGCGCACCATGGCCGCGAAGTCGATCCCCGGCTTCGTCCAGTTCGAGGACGCCTGGTCCGCGCGGGCGCCGCTGGGCTGGGACCTCACCGACCAGGCACCGGCGGCGCGCGCCTGCCTGGCGCTGCTGTCGGACTGGTTCCCGGCGACCACCGGCGAGATCGTCCACGTCGACGGCGGCTACCACGCCCTCGGCGCCGCCTGAGGCGCAAGGACGAACGGGCCGGGGGCGCCCCGGCGCAGCATGCGCCGCCGGCCCGTTCGTCCGGCCCCCTGTTAACGCATCCGGTACAGCAGGGGCCCCTTCTTAACGCCGGGGACCGGGGGACCTTACCGCCGGGACCAGGGGGCGTCGCAGGACCGTCGCCGGGCGCGGGGAAGAATGGGCCCATGGTGTACGACGCGTTGGTGCTGGTCTCCTTCGGTGGCCCCGAGCGGCCCGAGGACGTGCTGCCCTTCCTGCAGAACGTGACGCGGGGGCGCGGCGTGCCCCCGGAGCGGCTGGCGGAGGTCGCCGAGCACTACCTGCACTTCGGCGGGGTCTCCCCGATCAACCAGCAGTGCCGGGACCTGCTCGCGGCGATCCGGGCGGACTTCGCCGCCCACGGCGTCGACCTGCCCGTCTACTGGGGCAACCGCAACTGGGACCCGATGCTCGCCGACACCGTGGCGCGGATGCGCGACGACGGTGTCACCCGGGCCCTGGCCTTCGTGACCAGCGCGTACGGCGGCTACTCGTCCTGCCGGCAATACCAGGAGGACATCGCCGCCGCCCGGGCCGCCGTCGGCCCCGACGCCCCGGTGATCGAGAAGCTGCGCCAGTTCTGGGATCATCCCGGCTTCGTCGAGCCGCACGCCGACGCGGTGCGCGCGGCGCTGGGCCAGCTCGACCCGGCGAAGCGGGCCACCACCCGGCTGGTGTTCACCGCCCACTCGATCCCCACCTCGGCGGCCGCGAACGCCGGCCCGCACGGCGGCCGGTACGAGGCGCAGCTCGCCGAGACCGCCCGCCTGGTGCACGCGTCCGCCGCGCCCGACCTGCCGTACGACCTGGTGTGGCAGAGCCGGTCGGGCCCGCCGCACGTACCGTGGCTGGAGCCGGACGTCAACGACCACCTCGCCGCCCTCGCCGAGGCCGGGACCACCGGCGTGGTGGTGAGTCCGATCGGGTTCGTCTCCGACCACCTGGAGGTGGTCTGGGACCTCGACACCGAGGCGCTGGAGACCGCCAAGCGGCTCGGCCTGGAGTTCGCCCGGGCCGGCACCCCGGGCACCGACCCGCGCTTCGTGGCGATGGTGCGCGAGCTGGTCGCCGAGCGCACGGAGCCCGGCGGCGAGCGGCTGCGCCGCCGCCTCGGCGAGCTGCCGCTGTGGGACACCTGCCCCACGGTGTGCTGCGTGCCGGCCCGCCGCCCCTGACCCCGGGTCCCCCCGGTCCTGCCCCGCCACCCGACACCCCCTGGGACGACGAATGTACGAACGCAAGCCGGTGCAGAGCTGGCTGACAGACATGGACGGCGTGCTGGTGCACGAGGGCCAGCCGGTGCCCGGCGCGCCGGAGTTCATCAACAAGCTGCGCTCCTCCGGCAAGCCGTTCCTGATCCTCACCAACAACTCGATCTACACGCCGCGCGACCTGCAGGCGCGGCTGACCCGGATGGGCTTCGAGGTGCCCGAGCACGCGCTGTGGACGGCGGCGCTGGCCACCGCCCAGTTCCTCGCCGACCAGCGGCCGGGCGGCACCGCGTACGTGATCGGGGAGGCCGGGCTGACCACGGCCCTGCACGCCGTCGGGTACGTGCTGACCGACTTCGCCCCGGACTACGTGGTGCTGGGGGAGACCCGCACGTACAGCTTCGAGGCGATCACCAAGGCGGTCCGCCTGATCAACGACGGGGCCCGGTTCATCTGCACCAACCCGGACGTGACCGGCCCGTCGGTGGAGGGGGCGCTGCCGGCGGCCGGCTCGGTCGCGGCGATGATCTCGAAGGCGACCGGGGTCGAGCCGTACTTCGTCGGCAAGCCGAACCCGATGATGATGCGGTCGGCGCTCAACACGATCAACGCGCACTCCGAGTCGACGGCGATGATCGGCGACCGGATGGACACCGATGTCCTGTGCGGCCTGGAGGCCGGGCTGGAGACGATCCTCGTGCTGACCGGGATCAGCACCCGCACGGAGGCGGAGCGGTATCCGTACCGGCCGTCGCGGATCGTCGGCTCGGTGGCGGACCTGATGGACGAGATCTGACCCGAGCCCGCCCGACGAGGGCGGGACCGGTCAGGGGCGCAGCGGGGCGTTGCAGGCGGCGACGAGGGCCTGCCGGCAGGCCGTGGTGAGCGGGCGCAGCGCCGCGTGGCGCTGCTGGGCCTCGTAGTTGTTGACCGCCCCGCCGGGCGCGCTGTGCCCGGCCAGCGCCAGCACCCGGTCGAGCACGGCGGCGCGGGCGAACAGCCGGCGCGCCCGCGGGTCGAAGCCCGGCGGCAGGTCGGTGGTGCCGTCGGGGCGGCGCAGCGCCTCCAGCGCGCCGGCCAGCTCCGGCCGCCACTGGGCGACGTCGAGCCGGGTCAGCGCGGCGGTGGTCTCGGCGAGCGCGGTGGCCAGCTCCGCCTCCGCCTCAGCGGCGCCGGGCGAGCCGAGTGACGCGGCGGGGGCGTCGGCGGGCAGCGGGTAGCACCGCCACAGCACCGTCTCCCACGTCATCCCCGAGCCGGAGGTGTGCGTGCGGACCTCCGGGATCACCCCGATCGCCCCGGCGACGACCGCCTCGCCGGTGAGCAGCGCCGCGCCGCTGAAGTCGCCCGGCCCGGGCAGCCCCCGGGGGTCGCCCGGCACGGGCAGCACCAGCCGGATCTCGTCGGGCGAGAGCTTCGCCAGGGCGGGCAGCGCGTCGCGCAGCGGGACGTCGGTCCAGGTGCCGGGGGCGTCGGCGACGAGGTGCTCCTCGTCGCCGGCGATCTCCTCGGCGACCTCGTCGTACGGTACGAGCCCGGCGCGCCACGCGCGTACCCAGGCAACGAACCGGCTCGACCGGCGCGGCGCAACCTTGACCGCGCCCGTGGCGGGGGAGGACATGCAAGAGAGGGTACGTGGTGCGCGCCGTCCGTGTCTCGACTGCGGCTTGCCCGGCGCCCCCTGCCCCCGCCTACCCCCTACCGCCCGGCGCGTCCCGCCGCCGGCGCGTCCGTCCGGTTTCCCTGCCCACTCCGGTGATCGGCGCACCCCACTGCCATGATCGGCGCGGCTGCCGCGCCGCCGGGCGCGACGGGGGTTAGCGTGGCGGGCATGGTGGGGCGCTACGGCGAGGACGTGTTGGCGGGCGACTGGCGGCGGCGCAGGGTCGTGCCCGAGGTGGACGCGGAGGCCGACCTCGTGGTCGAGGACGCCGACTCCGGGTTCTGCGGCGCGGTCGTCGGGTTCGAGTCCGGCGCGGTGGTGCTGGAGGACCGGCACGGCCGGCGGCGCAACTTCCCGCTGTTGCCGGCGGCGTTCCTGCTCGACGGGAAGCCGGTGACGCTGCGCCGCCCGGCCCGGTCGCCGGTGCCGGCCGCCCGGCGGCGCACCGCGTCGGGCTCGATCGCCGTGGCCGGCGTGCGGGCGCAGGTCGCCAAGGCCAGCCGGATCTGGGTCGAGGGCGTGCACGACGCCGCCCTGGTGGAGCGGATCTGGGGCGACGACCTGCGGATCGAGGGCGTGGTGGTGGAGCCGCTGGACGGCATCGACGACCTCGACGCGCGGGTCCGCGACTTCGGGCCGGGGCCGACCCGGCGGCTCGGGGTGCTCGTCGACCACCTGGTGCCCGGCTCCAAGGAGAGCCGGATCGTGGCCCAGGTGACGTCTGCGCACGTGCTGGTCACCGGGCATCCGTACGTCGACGTGTGGCAGGCGGTGAAACCGGCCGCGCTGGGCATCGCGGCGTGGCCGGTGGTGCCACGGGGACGGCCGTGGAAGGAGGGGGTCTGCGCCGCCCTCGGGGTCGCCGCGCCCGCCGACATGTGGCGGCACATCCTGTCCCGGGTGGACAGCTTCGCCGACGTGGAGACCCCGCTGATCAACGCGATGGAACGGCTGATCGACTTCGTCACCGAACCCTCGGCCTGAGGCCGGGTCACCGGCCCCTCGGCCTGAGCCCGCCCGCCGGTCGGGGCGGGCCCGGGCCGGTGCGCCGGGTCAGGGCTCCTCGTCGGGGGTGCGGGTGAGCAGGAACGTGGCCACGTCGAGGGCCACCGCCCGGCCGGCGTCGTCGCGGACCACGGTGAGCAGCTCGCCGTCCTGCTCGCCCGAGCGGCCCCGCCAGCGGTCCGGCCCTTCCGGGGTGAACCGCAGCACCGGCTCGCCGGCCGGCGGGCTGGCCCACAGGTCGCCGGTGGCCGGGTCGGCGCGGAACTCGAACTCCCCGCCCATCCACCACCAGCGGCCGGTCAGCTCCGCCACGTCGGCCGCGGGCGGGGCGGTGGCCGGCAGCCACGGCGCGACGGGCTCCGGCAGCGCGTCCAGCACGGTGGTGAGCACCTCCCGGGCGAGCGCGCCGAGGTGGCCGACGCGCAGCCCGTACGAGTTTGCGAAGCCGACCACGGCGGTGCGGGCGGGCCGGTGCACGGCCAGCGCGGCGACGTACCCGGGCATGGAGCCGCCGTGCCCGACGTGCACCCGCTCGCCGACGCGGTACAACTCCAGCCCGAGGCCGTGCCCGCTGGTCCAGCCCTGCGGGTCGCTCATCGTCACCGTCGCGCACATCTCGGTGAGCGTGTCCGGGTGCAGCAGCGCCGAATCGGGGTCGGCCAGGAACGCCGCCCAGCGGCCGAGGTCGGTGACGGTGGACCAGAGCTGCCCGGCCGGCGCCATCGCCCCGGTGTCGGTGCGCGGCTCCTCGCGCAGCGTGTCGTGCCACGGGTGCACCACGTAGCCCCGGGCGAACGGCTCGACGGGGTCGTAGGTGGTGCGGGTCATGCCCAGCGGCTCCAGCAGCCGCGCCCGCAGCAGGTCGCGCCACGGCGTGCCGGTGACGGCCTCCAGCGCGCCGCCGAGCAGCCCGTACGCCAGGTTGGAGTAGTGGTAGACCCGGTGCGGCGGGTACGCGATCTTGCGCCCGTCGACCCCGGCCAGCACGGCCGCCAGGTCGCCGACGTCGACCCGTTCCCACCACGGGCCGGCGGGCTCGCGTTGCAGGCCGCTGGCGTGGCCGAGGAGCTGGCGCAGGGTGAGCTGGCCGACGCCGGTGCCCGGCAGGTGCCGTTCCAGGGGGTCGTCGAGGGCGAGCGCGCCGGCGTCGCGCTGCTGCATGATCAGCACGGCGGTCATGGTCTTGGTGATCGAGCCGAGCCGGTACTGCCGGTCGGCGTCGGGGCGGGGGTGCTCCCCGGCGGCGGCGACGTGGGTCAGCTCACCGTCGCGCACCACGCCGAGCACGAGCGAGGGGGCGCGCCCCTCGGACTGGGCGCGGGCGACCCGGGCGTCGACGCGGCGGGCGGTCTCGGGCGGCAGCGACACGGGTTCCTCCAGCTCTCGGGGCGGTTCCGCCGGGCTTCGCGGGGGCGGTCCCGCCGAGCCTACTGATCTTGCCGACGGGCCGCGCGTGCTTTGACGTGTCACCCTTGGGGGGTGGACGCGGTGTTCTGGGTCGTACTGGGTGTGGTGTTGGCGGTCGCCGAGATCTTCACGACGACGCTGTTCCTGATCATGTTCGCGGTCGGCGCGTTCGCCGCCGCGGGCGCGGCGGCCCTGGGTGCCCCGACCGCCGTGCAGGCCGTGGTCTTCGCGGTGGTCTCCGCGCTCACGGTGGCGGTGGCGCGGCCGGCGATCCGCCGGCACTCCCGCTCCACGTCCGACGGCGCCGAGCCGATCGGCCTGGCGGCGATCGAGGGTTCCACCGCGCTGGTGCTGGAACGGGTCGACGCCGAGCAGGGCCTCGTCAAGATCGACGGCGAGCTGTGGAGCGCCCGGTCGTACGACGCGACGCAGAGTTTCGACCCCGGTCGGCGGGTACGGGTGATCAAGGTCCAGGGCGCGACGGCCCTGGTGTGGGATGACGACGTTTCCACCTCGGGCGAGCTGCCCGAAGCGAGAGGGTGAAGGGTATGGAGTTTGTGTCGGTGCTGTTGATCGCCGTGGCGTTGATCGCCATGGTGACCCTGATCAAGGCGGTGCGGATCGTGCCGCAGCAGCGCCAGGACGTGGTGGAGCGGCTCGGCAGGTACAAGCGCACCCTCAATCCGGGCCTGAACCTGCTGGTGCCGTTCATCGACGCGGTGCGCACCAAGGTCGACATGCGGGAGCAGGTGGTCAGCTTCCCGCCCCAGCCGGTGATCACCTCCGACAACCTGGTGGTCTCGATCGACACGGTGCTCTACTTCAAGGTCGTCGACTCGGTCCGGGCCACGTACGAGATCTCGAACTTCCTCCAGGCCATCGAGCAGCTCACCGTCACGACGCTGCGTAACGTGATCGGCTCGCTGGACCTGGAGCGGGCGCTGACCAGCCGGGAGGAGATCAACCGGCACCTGTCGGGCGTGCTGGACGAGACGACCGGCCGGTGGGGCATCAAGGTGACCCGGGTGGAGATCAAGGCGATCGAGCCGCCGCCGAGCATCCGCGACTCGATGGAGAAGCAGATGCGCGCCGAGCGGGACCGTCGTGCCGCGATCCTGAACGCCGAGGGGCACAAGCAGTCGCAGATCCTCACCGCCGAGGGTGAGAAGCAGGCGGCGGTGCTGCGCGCCGACGGTGACCGGCAGGCCCGCATCCTCCAGGCGGAGGGCCAGGCGAAGGCGATCCGCACGGTCTTCGACGCGATCCACCAGGCCAACCCGAGCCAGAAGGTGCTCGCCTACCAATACCTCCAGGCCCTCCCGCAGATCGCCAACGGCACGGCGAACAAGGTCTGGATCGTCCCGGCGGAGCTGACCAAGGCCCTGGAGGGGATGGGCGGCGCGCTGGGCGGGCTGAGCCAGATGGTCGGCGACGCGCCGACGCCGGAGGCGGCCGGCAGCGCGAGCGAGGTGGAGCGCGAGGCCGCCGAGGCCGCGCAGGCGGCGGCCGCCGCCGCCCAGCAGATCCACGACGAGGTACGCGTCGCCGAGGCGCAGGCCACCGGCGGGAAGGCCCCGCAGGGCCTGCCGGCCCCGGAGCCGGTCTCCCCGGCGAGCCTGCTGACCGACCCGGCCGACCAGCGCGAACGGGGCTGACGCCCGGCGCTCGCGTCGCCCGCCCGTCCGCCGGGCGGGAATGCGAATAATCCTCATGCGGCGCTCCGGTGCCTGACACGATCGGTCCGACAGGACGGGTCGTGACCAGGACCGGGGCGCCGCGGCGCGTCCCGCCCCGCCGACGAGCGCAGCGAGGTGTCGCATGAAGGATCCGCTGGACAAGTTCCTCTCCCGGCCGCCGGTGCCCGGCGCACACGACCCGGCCGGTCCGCTCGGCACCCGCCGCACGGGCGGCGGGTTCGGGGTGCTGCCGTTCGTCACCGAGCCGGGCCCGGCCGCCCCCGCCACCAACGCCACCTGGGCCTGGTCGCTGCGCCGCTTCGGCCGCGCGGCGGTCTGGCTCCTGCCGGCGTACGCGCTGCTCTACGGCGCCGTCGCGATGGCCAGCGATGGCGGCGTCGGCAACGACCCGTACCCGGCCGACGGCGGTCAGCTCTACCTCGTCGGCTGGGTCGCCGCCGTCTGGCTCGGCCTGCTGGCCCTGCTGGCCCTGACCGGGCTGCTCGCCGCCACCCGCAGCCGCCGGGTGGCCGCCACGGGCCTGCTGGCCAGCATCGCCGGCACCGTGCTCATGCTGCCCTTCGCCGGGCTCGCCGAGCAGGCCCCCGTCTTCGGCACCACCGCCCGCACGCTCGTCCTGGTCGGTGCCACCTGCTACACGGCCGGCTGGTTCCTCACCGGCTGGGCGGTGGCCCGCTCCGGCATGTTCAGCCTCGGCGACGGCACGATGATGATGATCGCCGCCCCGCTGCTCGGCATCGGTGGCGCGTTGGTCGGCTCGGTGCAGACCTTCGGGGCGATCTTCGTGCTGGTCGCGGGGATCGGCATCGGCTACCGGTCCGGTCGGCTCGTGCCCGCCGCCATCGCCCGGGACGCCGCCAGCGCCAGCGTCGCGACGGCGACCGGCCCTGGGCTGGGGCCGGCGGGCGGCCCGGCCTCCGGCACCGGGTCGGCCGGCGGCCCGCTCGCCGCCGGCTGACCGGTCGTCGGCTGCCAGCTAGCTAGCGCCAGCTCCACCGCTGGTTGTCGGCGGAGCCGCACGTCCAGAGGACGATCTTCGTGCCGTTCGCCGTGGCGGCTCCGGACGCGTCGACGCACAGGCCGGACTGCGCACCCCGGATCGTCCCGTCGGCGTTGACGGTCCACTGCTGGTTGGCCTGGTCGTTGCAGTCCCAGATCACCACCCGCGTGCCGTTGGCGGTGCCCGCGTTGTACGCGTCCAGGCACTTGTTGCCGTAGACCCTGAGCTGCCGGGCGGAGGTGTACGTCCAGGTCTGGTTGCTCGCGCCGGTGCAGTCCCACAACTGGGCCTGGGTGCCGTTGGTGGTGGCGAAGTTGTTGACGTCCAGGCAGCGGCCGGACTGCCGGCCGACCAGCCCTCCGGTGCGGGTGCCGCCGCCGGTGTCCTCGGTGCCGCTGACGACGAGCAGGACGGCCTCGCGGGCGGGGACGCTCGTGGCGTAGCTGGTCGTGCGGGCGCCCAGGTCGGTGGCGGTCCACACGTTGCGTACGCTCGCGGTGCCGCCCAGCCCGAGATCGGCGAAGCGGGCCGTCACGGTGGCGGCCGACCCGGTGCGGTTGAGCAGCAGGACCGCCCGCTGGCCGCTGGTCGCGAGCACCTTGCTGTACACCTGGAGCCCGGCGGAGTCCTCGGCGACCTTGACGCCCTGCCTGCTCAGCGGGTCCTGGTCGATGGCGATGACCTCCCGGTTGCCCAGGATGGCCCGCGTCTCGGCGGACATGGTGGCCAGGTTGTTGCCGGCGAGCAGCGGGGCGCCGGAGATCGCCCACAGGCCGAGGTGGGTGCGGTTCTGGGCCGCGTTGAACCCCGGCATCCCGGCGATCAGCATGTCCGGGTCGTTGTAGTGGCCGACGCTCTGGGCGGCGGGGTGCTGGGCGGAGTCGAAGTTGGCCAGCACGCGGTCCATGGACGCCTGCTGGCCGTAGTAGATGATGTCCCCGCTGGTGCGCCACATGGTGGACATGCCCGGCGCCCAGTCCCAGGGGCTCTGCACTCCCCAGTTGCAGACCGAGAGCACCATCGGCCGGCCGGTCTGCGCGGTGGCGCGAGCGATGGAGTCGCTGATGGCCTGGTAGGTGGTCCGGGGGTTGAGCCCCTCGGCGGAGCCGCCGCACCAGTCGACCTTGACGAAGTCGAAGCCCCACTGGGAGAACGCGAGGAAGTCCTGGTCGTAGTGCCCCTCGCTGCCGGAGCCGGGGGCGGCCGGTCGGCCGGTCGGGTAGTAGTAGCCGCAGCCGTCGCGGCCGGCGTCGGTGTAGATGCCCGCCTTCAGGCCCTTGCTGTGGATGTAGTCGGCGATGGCCTTCATGCCGCCGGGCCACTCGGTGGTGTCGACGGTGATGTTGCCGGCGGCGTCCCGGGTGCCCTGCCACCAGCCCTCGTCGATGTTGACGTACTCGTAGCCGGCGTCCTTGAGGCCGCTGGAGACGAGGCTGTCGACCTGTGCCTTGATCACGTTGTAGTCGATCTTCGCGGCGAAGGTGTTCCACGACGCCCAGCCCATCGGCGGCCTGGTGACCACCTGGTTCGGGGCGGCCGCCGTCGGCGCCTCGTCCGCGACCTCCGTCGACGACGTCCTGCCCGCCGCCGACGCGACCTCCGCCGGGGCCGCGGCGGCGGGCGCGCCCGCCCCGCCCGCGCCCGCGAGCGCCGCGACCAACGCGAGGGCCACGGCCGTCGCGCCGCGCCTGACCGCTGGGGTGCCGGCCGGCCCTGGAGCTGCTCTCATCTGGCCTTCCCTTCCGTTCCGGGGAGGTTGCTGCGCTCACCTGCCGGCAACCCGGTTCATTGTTAGCGCTAACATTGCTGCAAGTCAATGTCCCCGTTCGTGCCGTCGAAGCCGGACAGGGCCGCCGACCAGGGACGATCCGCGCCCAGAACGCCGCCGGCTGCCGGTGAAATAGCCGACAACCCGCCGCCGGAGGTGGTCGGATCGCGGCTTTCGTGGCAACCCTTGGCGTCATGCCGCCACCCCGGTCGCCGCTGTCGCGGCTGTTCACCGTGCTGCTCGCCGGACTGCTCGCCGGCCTCGCGCTGGCCGCCGCCGCGCTGCCGGCCAACCTGCTGCTCGGCTACGCCGCCAAGTCGGCCGTCGGGTCCTACGCGGCACTGCCCGAGGCGCTGCGCACCCCGACCACCCCGCAGCGGTCGTACCTGTACGCCAACGACGGCAAGACGCTGATCACCACGTTCTACGACGTCAACCGCACCGACGTGCCGCTGGCCGAGATCGCCCCGGTGATGCGCGAGGCCATCGTGGCCGCCGAGGACCGGCGCTTCTACTCCCACGGCGGCACCGACCTGCGCGGCATCGCCCGCGCCCTAGTCGCCAACGTCACCGGCGGCGGCACCGAGCAGGGCGGCTCCACGCTGACCATGCAGTACGTGCGCAACGTGCTCAAGACCGACCCGAACCGCACCGCCGAGGAGCGGGCCGCGGCCACCGAGCAGACCGTCGGGCGCAAGCTCCAGGAGATCCGGTACGCCACGGCGCTGGAGCAGCGGCTCAGCAAGGACGAGATCCTCAACCGCTACCTCAACATCGCGTACTTCGGCTCCGGTGCGTACGGCATCGCGGCGGCCAGCCAGCGCTACTTCGCCAAGTCCCCGGCCGAGCTGACCCTGCCCGAGGCGGCGCTGCTCGCCGGCCTGGTGCAGTCGCCCGACGCGTACAGCCCGATCGACGGGGACGCCGACGCGGCCCTGGCCCGCCGGGCGTACGTGCTCGACGCGATGGCCGCGACCGGCAGGATCACCACCGAGCAGGCCGCCACCGCGAAGGCCGAGAAGGTGACCCTGCACCCCACCCAGCAGCCCAACGGCTGCACCGCCGTCGCCGACGGCCACGACGACTGGGGCTTCTTCTGCGACTACCTGCGCCAGTGGTGGCTCACCCAGCCCGCGTTCGGCGAGACCGTCGCCGAGCGGGAGCAGGCGCTGCGCCGGGGCGGCTACACCGTCGTCACCTCGCTGGACCCGAAGCTCCAGCAGACCGCGCAGGAGCAGGCCACGGCCGTCTACGGGTACGACGACAAGCGCGCCCTGCCCATCGCGGCCGTGCAGCCCGGCACCGGCCGGGTGCTCGCCATGGCGGTCAACCGGCACTACAGCCTCGACGCCAACCCCGACGGGCAGACCAACCACCCCAACACCGTCAACCCGCTGATCTCCGGCGGCGGCAGCGTCGACGGATACCAGGCGGGGTCGACGTTCAAGCTGTTCACCATGCTCGCCGCGCTGGAGAACGGCAAGCAGCTCGCCACCGGCTTCGACGCGCCCAGCCGGCTGCCCACCCGGTACGCCGCCGAGGGGGAGGCCAGCTGCGGCGGCAAGTGGTGCCCCGCCAACGCCAACCCGCAGTGGATGGACGGCTACCGCACCATGTGGGACGGCTTCGGCCGCTCCGTGAACACGTACTTCGTGTGGCTGTCGGAGCAGGTCGGCCCGGCGAAGGTGGTGGAGATGGCCCAGCGCCTCGGGATCACCTTCCGCGCCGAGGCCGACGCCGCCTTCGCCCGCGACAGCGCCGCCAACTGGGGATCGTTCACCCTCGGGGTGGCCGCCACCACCCCCCTCGACCTCGCCAACGCCTACGCCACCGTGGCCGCCGAGGGGACGTACTGCACGCCGTTGCCCGTGGTGTCGGTGACCGCCGCCGACGGCGACAAGGTCGACGTCGGCGAGCCGTCCTGCCGCCGGGTGCTCGACGCCGACGTGGCCCGGGCGGCCACCGACGCGGCCCGCTGCCCGGTCGGCCAGCAGACCACCTACGGCCAGTGCGACGGCGGCACCGCCACCGCCGTGGACACGATCGTCGGGCGCCCGGTCGCCGGCAAGACCGGCAGCTCGGAGGGGGCCGCCACGGAGACGTTCGTCGGTTTCACCCCGCAGGTCGCCGTCGCCGGCATCGCCGCCAACCCCGACGACCCGGGCGACGCGGTCGGCTCGGCCGTGCAGGCGAAGGTCATCGCCGCAGTGGCCCGGACGATCCGCGCCGCCGTGGACGGCCAGCCGGTGCGCGACTTCACCCCGCCCAGCCGGGAGCTGGCCGGCGAGGTGCACCGCCCCGCCCCGCAGCCCACGCCCACGCCCAGCCGGCAGGAGACCCTCCCGCCGGACGTGCTGCGCTGGCTCAACCGCGGCCGTGGCTGAGGCGCAAGGAAGGGACCCCTGTCAACGCCGCGTGCCCAATCCGGTGAGCGGCGCGACCACCCTGTCCAGCGCGGCGGCCACCTCGTCGGGGTCGCCGTCGCCGGGCAGCACGACGAACCCGCCGAACTCCGGCAGCGCCCGGTAGGCGGCGTCCAGCGCGCGCAGGTGCGTCAGCTCCTCGGTGTCGATGCCCCGGGCCAGCACCCGCCGCTGCGCGACCTCCGGCGCGACGGCCAGGAAGCAGACCACCGTCGGCGCGGGGACGATCCGGTACGCCGCGCGCACCGCCCGCCCGCCCCGGTCGCCCCGGGCCCGCATGATCACGTACTGGCAGTAGGTCCACCGGTCCAGCACCGCCGTGCGCCCGGTCGCCCACGACCAGAGCAGGGTGCGGGCCATCGCGGCCGCGCGCACCGCCGCCTCGACGACCGGATAGCAGGTACGCCCGAACAGCGCCACCCCGTCCGGCCGTCCGACCGCCCGGGCCAGCCTGTTCCACAGCGGCCGACCGCCGGCGTTCTCGAAGTACGCGGCCGGTACGCCCCGCGCGGTCAGCCGCCGCGCCAGCGCCCGCGCCTGGGTGGTCTTGCCGGAGCCGTCGACGCCGACGAGCGCGATCAGCACGGGGCGTCTCATGCCCCGCCACCCTACCCATCGCGCGCGACCCGGCCCCCGGCGTGAGAGGGGGACCCTTCTCTACCGGATGCGTTAAGAAGGGGCCCTTCCTTTCACCGCAGGCGGGGGCGCCAGGTGGACACGGCGGCAGGCAGGCCGCGGCGGACGATGCCCGCCCGGTCGGGGTCGCGCAGCACCGCCGCCGCCGTCTTGCGCGCCTGCGCGGCGGTGAAGTGCGGCGGCAGCATCAGCTCGGCCGGGTCCACCATCGCGTTGATCACCGTCGGGCGGTCGGCGGCCAGGGCGCGCCGCCAGGCGTCCGGCACCTGGTCGGGGGAGTCGACCAGGATGCCGTGCAGGCCGAGCACCTCCGCCCACCGGTGGTACGCCACGTCGGGCAGGTCCTGGCTGGCCGGGAACATCGGCGTGCCCTCGCCGGAGCGCTGCTCCCAGCTGACGAACGCCAGGTCCCGGTTGTTGAGCACCAGCACCACGAACCGGGGGTCCGGCCAGCTCCGCCAGTGCTTCGCCACGGTGATCAGCTCGTTGACGCCGTTCATCTGCATCGCACCGTCGCCGAGCAGGGCGACCAGCGGCCGGTCCGGGTGGGCGAGCTTCGCGGCGATCCCGTACGGCATGGCTCCGCCCATCGACAGCAGGGTGCCCGAGAGGCTGGCCAGCATCCCGGGGCGCAGCCGCAGGTGCCGGGCGTACCAGGCGGTGCAGGTGCCGCAGTCCACCGCGAGCATGACGTCACCGGGGAGCTGGTCGTCCAGCGCCGCGAACAGCGCCTGCGGGTTCACCGGGTCGGCGGACTGGCCGGCGATCTCCCGCTGGGCGCGGTGCCAGCCGGCGGTGGCGTCGGCGATGCGCTGCCGCCAGGCGGTCGGGGCGGTGCCGGGGCCCAGCTCGCGCAGCAGCGCCCGCAGGGTGGGGCCGGCGTCGCCGGTGAGGTTGACCTCGGTGGGGTAGCGCAGCCCCAGCCGGGAGCCGTCCACGTCGATCTGCACGCCCCGGGCCTGCCCCTGCGGTGGGTAGAACTCCGAGTACGGCATGTTGCTGCCGACGATCAGCAGCCGGTCGCAGTCGCGCATGAGCTGCCAGCTCGGCCGGGTGCCGAGCAGCCCGATCGCGCCGGTGACCCACGGCTCGCGGTGGTCCACGGCGGTGAAGCCGAGCAGGGCGGTGGCAACGCCCGCGCCGAGTCGGTCGGCGACCTGCCGCACCTCGGCCTCCGCGCCCAGGGCGCCCTGGCCGACCAGCATCGCCACCCGCTCGCCGCCGCGCAGCACCTCCGCCGCCCGGCGGACGTCCGCCTCCGGCGGCACGGTCGTGGCGCTGCTCGGCACAGCCGACGTGTGGTAGTAGCCGTGCGCGTGCGGCGGGTCCGGGACGGCCGCCTCGTCCTGCACGTCGGAGGGGAGCACCAGCGCGGTGACCGTGCGCCGGGCCAGCGCCGTCCGGCAGGCCCGGTCCACCAGGTGCCGCACCTGGGACGGGTCGTCGAGCTGGGCCAGGAACGCCGAGGCGACGTCCTTGTAGAGGGCGAGCAGGTCGACCTCCTGGTAGTAGCCGCCCCCCTCGGCGGTCAACGCGGTGTGCCCCACCAGGGCCACCACCGGCTGGTGGTCGAGCTTCGCGTCGTACAGGCCGTTGAGCAGGTGGATCGCGCCCGGCCCGCTGGTGGCCAGGGCGCAGCCGAGCGGCCCGCCGCCGTACTTGACGTGCGCCGACGCGGCGAAGCCGGCGGTCTCCTCGTGGCGCACCTGGACGAACTCCGCCCGGTCGCCGGCGCGTTGCAGCGCCGAGGTCATCCCGTTGATGCCGTCGCCGGGGTAGCCGAAGTAGCGGCGTACGCCCCACTGGGCCAGCCGGGCCACGATGTGGTCGGCGACGGTGGCGTCCCTGGGCAGCCCGCCGTGCCCGTCCGGTGCCGGCTCGCCGGCCTGGTTCGCGTTCACCCGCAGGGTCCCTCCGGTCGCGTCCGCTGTCCCGGATCACCGTTCCCCGTCGTACGCCGGGAAAACGCCGACCGGCGACCGGCGCTCGGGGCCGGCGGCGCGGTCCGGCAGAATCGCCGGATGCCCGTGCACCAGATCACCGACCCCGACGACGACCGGATCGCCGACTACCGCGCGCTGACCGACGTGGAGCTGCGCACCCGGTGGGAGCCGCCGCACGGCCTGTTCATCGCCGAGGGGGAGCTGGTGCTGCGCCGGGCGCTGCGGGCCGGCTACCCGGCGCGGTCGTTCCTGGTGGACGCCAAGCGGGTCGACCAGCTCGCCGACCTCGACACCGGCGACGCCCCCGTGTACGCGGCCACCCCGGACGTGCTGGAGAAGGCCACCGGCTTCCACGTGCACCGGGGGGTGCTCGCCTCGTTCCGGCGCAGGCCGCTGCCGGACGCCGCCGGGGTGCTCGCCGCCGCGCGGCGGGTGGCGATCCTGGAGGACGTCAACAACCACACCAACCTCGGCGCGATCTTCCGGGGGGCCGCCGCGCTCGGCATCGACGCGGTGCTGCTGTCGCCCACCTGCGCCGACCCGCTCTACCGGCGCAGCGTGCGGGTCAGCATGGGCGAGGTCTTCGCGGTGCCGTACGCCAAGTTCGCGCGCTGGCCGGACGGCCTGGACCAGGTGCGCCAGGCGGGGTTCACGGTGCTGGCCCTGACGCCGGCGGTGGACGCGGTGCCGATCCAGCGGTTGACCCCGGCGCAGCGCGCCCGGGCGGCGCTGCTGCTGGGTGCGGAGGGGCCCGGCCTCACGGCGGCGGCCCAGGCCGCCAGCGACGTGCGGGTGGTCGTGCCGATGCGGCGCGGGGTGGACTCGTTGAACGTGGCCGCCGCCGCGGCGGTGGCGTTCTGGGAGCTGGGCCGCGACGACCCGCCGTTCGGCGGGTAGCCGCGGGCGGGGAGTGACGCCCGTCGCGTCGGGCGCGTCCGCTTGCATGACCATGCGGCGTGATGAATAATCTTCCCCGTGTCCAAGGTTCTCACCTCCCTGCCCATCGGCGAACGTGTCGGCATCGCCTTCTCCGGCGGCCTCGACACCTCGGTCGCGGTCGCGTGGATGCGCGACAAGGGCGCCGTCCCCTGCGCCTACACGGCCGACATCGGCCAGTACGACGAGCCCGACATCGCCTCGGTGCCCGGCCGCGCGCTCAGCTACGGCGCCGAGGTCGCCCGGCTGGTCGACTGCCGCGCCGCCCTGGTCGAGGAGGGCCTGGCGGCGCTGACCTGCGGTGCGTTCCACATCCGCTCGGGCGGGCGGGCCTACTTCAACACCACGCCGCTGGGCCGGGCCGTGACGGGGACCCTGCTGGTGCGGGCGATGATCTCCGACGACGTGCAGATCTGGGGCGACGGCTCGACGTTCAAGGGCAACGACATCGAGCGGTTCTACCGCTACGGCCTGCTGGCCAACCCGCAGCTGCGCATCTACAAGCCGTGGCTCGACACCGACTTCGTCACCGAGCTGGGCGGGCGCAAGGAGATGTCGGAGTGGCTGCTGGAGCGCGGCCTGCCCTACCGGGACAGCACCGAGAAGGCATACTCCACCGACGCCAACATCTGGGGCGCCACGCACGAGGCCAAGACGCTCGAACACCTGGACACCGGCATCGAGACCGTCGAGCCGATCATGGGCGTCAAGTTCTGGGACCCGTCCGTGGAGATCCCCACCGAGGACGTCACGATCGGCTTCGACCAGGGCCGCCCGGTGACCATCAACGGCAAGGAGTTCGGCAGCCCCGTCGACCTGGTGCTGGAGGCCAACGCCATCGGCGGCCGGCACGGCCTGGGCATGTCCGACCAGATCGAGAACCGGATCATCGAGGCCAAGAGCCGGGGCATCTACGAGGCGCCCGGCATGGCGCTGCTGCACGCCGCGTACGAGCGGCTGGTCAACGCCATCCACAACGAGGACACCCTGGCCAACTACCACAACGAGGGCCGCCGCCTCGGCCGGCTCATGTACGAGGGGCGCTGGCTGGACCCGCAGGCGCTGATGCTGCGCGAGTCGTTGCAGCGCTGGGTCGGCGCGGCGGTCACCGGCGAGGTGACCCTGCGGCTGCGCCGGGGCGAGGACTACTCGATCCTCGACACGACCGGCCCGGCGTTCAGCTACCACCCCGACAAGCTGTCGATGGAGCGCACCGAGGACTCGGCGTTCGGCCCGTCGGACCGGATCGGCCAGCTCACCATGCGCAACCTCGACATCGCCGACTCGCGGGCCAAGCTGGAGCAGTACGCCTCCCTCGGCCTGGTCGGCGGCGCGGCACCCCAGCGGATGATCGGCGCGGCGCAGGCGGCCTCGACGGGGCTGATCGGCGCGATGCCGCAGGGCGGCGCGGAGGCCATCGCCTCCCGGGGCGTCTCCTCCGCCGACGACGCGGCACTCGACCGCGCCGCGATGGAGCTCGGCGTCGACTGAGCCCCATCGCGGCGGGGCCGCCGGGTCGCCCGGCATCGGCGGCGCGTACCCCGTCGCGGCCTGTTCAGGATCGGAGTCACGGACGGTAGCGTGTCGCCCGTGTTCCCTACCGTCCGTGAGATCCTCGCGCTCGACCCGATCCGCCACGGCGCGCCCCGCCTGGTGGCCGGGGAGGCCGGCCTGGACCGGCCGGTGCGCTGGGTGCACGTGGCGGAGGTGCCCGACATCGCGTCCCTGCTGCGCGGTGGTGAGCTGGTGCTCACCACCGGCATCGGGCTGCCCGGCGAGGACGCCGGGCTGCGTGCGTTCATCGGCGAGCTGGCCGACGTCGGTGTTTCCGGCCTCGTCGTCGAGCTGGGCCGCCGGTATGTCAGCGGCGTGCCCCGGGTGATGGCCGCCGCCGCGGCCCGGCGCGGGCTGCCCCTGGTCGAGCTGCGCCGGGCCACCCCGTTCGTGCGGGTCACCGAGGCCGTGCACGCGCTGATCGTCGACGCCCAGCTCACCGAGCTGCGGGCGACCGAGGAGATCCACCAGCGGTTCACCGAGCTGTCGGTCGAGGGCGCCGGCCCGGCCGAGGTGGTCCGGCAGGCCGCCGAGCTGTCCGGCTGCCCGGTGGTGCTGGAGAACCTGTCGCGGCAGGTGCTCGCGTACGACCCGGCGGGGCAGAGCGCCGAGCTGCTGCTGGACGGCTGGGAGCAGCACTCCCGGCGGATCAGCCCGCCGGGGCGGACCGCGTACGACAGCGACCGGGGCTGGCTGGTGACCACCGTCGGGGCCCGGGGGCAGGACTGGGGCCGGCTGCTGCTGCGCTGGCCGGGCGGCGGCGAGCTGGCCGCCCCCGCGCCGCTGCCCGACCCGGCGGCGGAGCCCGCCGACGTCGCGCCGCCGCCGGTCGCCCCGCCGACGCGGCTGACGATCCTCGTCGAGCGGGCCGCCTCCACGCTCGCGCTGGGGCGGCTGATCCGGCGCGACGCCGAGGGGCTGGAGCGGCAGATCCACCGTACGTTGCTCACCGCCCTGCTGGACCACTCCCGCCCGGTGGACGAGGTGGCCCTGCGCGCGCGGGCCCTGGGGGTGGTGCTGGACCGCCGGCACCTGGTCGGCGTGGTGGTGCGCTGGCGCACCGACGAGCCGGCCGCCGACGGGGCCCCGCCGGAGGAGCCCGGCCCGGCGGACCCGGAGGCGGGGCCGGCCCGGCTGCGGGACCTGTCCGAGGCGGTCGGGCAGGCCCTGCGCGAGGCGAAGCTGACGGGGCTGAGCAGCGCCGTCGACGACCAGGCCGTCGGGGTGCTGCTCGCCCTGTCCGACCCGGCGGCCGAGGACCGGGCGCTGGCCGCGTTCGCCGCCGCGCTGCGCCGCAACCGGGTCGACGCCGCCGGGCCGAGGACCGCCGAGCCCGCACCGGCGCGGGCCACCGGGGCGGGCGCGGTGATCGTCGCCGCCGGCTCCGGGGTGGGCAGCCTCCGGGAGGCGCGCCGCTCGCTGGTGGAGGCGCGGCAGGTCGCCGACGCGGCCCGCCGGGACCGCCGGGACCTGCCGGTCTTCCGGCTGCCGCACGTCGGGCTGGCCGGCCTGCTGCACCTGCTGCGCGACGAGCCGCGCCTGCAGACGTTCGTCGAGCGCGAGCTGGGTGCCCTGCTGGCGTACGACGCCCGGCACCCCCGCGAGCAGCTGCTCGGCACCCTGCGGGCGTACCTGGAGCAGGGGCGCAACAAGTCGGCGGCGGCCGCCGCCGCGCACCTGTCCCGGCCGGCGTTCTACGAGCGGCTGGCCCGCATCGCCCGGATCCTCGACGCCGACCTCGACTCGGTGGAGGTGTGCCTGTCCCTGCACGTGGCCCTGCTGGCCCTGGACGCCGTCCGCGCCCCCTGATCAGCCGGGCAGGAGGGCCTTCGCGTAGGCGGAGGGGACGAAGTGGGGGCCGCCGGGGGTGAAGACGTCCGAGGTGGCCGCCGCCGACCAGGCCGTCTCCGGGACCGCGTCGACCAGGGCCCGCACGACCGGGGCGGCGCGCCACTGCTCCTGCTCGGCGAGGAGGCTCAGCGCCACCACCGACTCCTCGACCTCGCCGACGCACTCGAACGGCTTGTGCCCGTCCACGCCGAGCAGCTCCCGGTAGCCGGGGATCTGGGACCCGTCGGCCAGCAGGTCGCCGCCGAAGATCCGCACGACCCGCTCGCGCGGCATGAACGGGGCCATGGCCAGGAACACGAATCGGCACTTCGGGCAGTCGCGGCACCAGCGCTCGCTCGCGTCGCGCAGCTTGAACGCGGCGTTGCAGCTGGTCACCACGTCGTCGTACCGGTCGATCTCGGCGAAGAGCCGGGCGATGTGCAGCTCGGACAGCGAGCGCAGCAGCGAGAAGTAGGGCTCGGTGAGCCCGGCGTGCTCGGCCAGCGCCGCCCGCAGCAGCCCCTCGGCCTCCACCCCCTTGGACCACTGGTGGTTGATCTCGTGGCCGTTCCAGACCAGGTTCGGGTCGGACGCGGACCGCTCGTTGGACATCACCACCGGGCCGAGCCCGTTGAGCACGGCCGTGGCGACCGCGATCAGCGAGTTGATCGCGGTGACCGGGATGTGCCCGTTGCGGGCCCCGGCGGCGTTGAGGTCGAACAGCACCGGGTCGATGCGCCGCCGCGCCGCGAGGGCGGTCAGCCCGGACGCCTCGTTGACCGCGACGATGACGTGGTTCGGGTTGACCGAGAACGGCACCGGGTCGAGGCCGGCGCGGCGCAGCGCTTCCAGGCTGACGATGGAGTCCTTGCCCCCGCCGACGGCCGACAGGGGGCGCAGGTCGGAGTTGTCGTACGCCCGCGCGGGCGACACCGAGCCCGCGGGGATCTCCGGGGTCAGCTCCAGCACGTGCGGGAGTTGGTTGCGGTAGGCGTACTCGGCGAGGCCCTTGGTGTAGACGGCCGTGACCAGCGCGGCGGCGGCCCCGCCCAGCGGCGCCGGCAGCACCAGCCGGCGGGGCGCGGCGGCCTTGTAGTAGCTGACGCCGGCGACCACGTGCAGCAGCTCCAGGACCCGGCCGAGGGTGGCGACCGTGGCGTCGGACGGCGGTTCGGCCGGCAGGGGGAGGGTGATCGCCTCGGTGAACCGCTGCTCGCCGCCCGGGCCGGTGAGGGCGTAGTCGAACAACGCCTCGCCGGTGGCGAGGTCGATCGAGTAGGACGGGAAGGTGAAGGCGTCCATCCGCCGGAGCTGCTCGTTGGGCACACGCCATACTAGGCCCTGGTTCGTCCGGCCGTGCCCGGCTGCGTCGGACCGGCCCGCCGACGTGCCCGACCGTGGAGGAGATCCCCCGTGCGCCTGTCTGACCTGCGCGGACGTACCGTCGCCGTCTGGGGCACCGGCCGGGAGGGCCGGGCGGCGGTGATCGCGATCGCCGCGCACGGCCCGGCGGGCCTGGTCGCGGTCGACGACAGCGCCAACTTCCTGGCCCTGCCCTGGGAGGGGCCGCTGGCCGAGGCTGCCCCGCTGGTCACCGGCGAGGAGGGCTTCGCCCGGCTGGCCGCCGCCGAGGTGGTGGTCCGCTCGCCCGGGGTGCCGAACACCCACCCGTGGCTGGTGGAGCTGCGCCGCCGGGGGGTCACCGTCACCCAGGGCAGCGCGCTGTGGATGGCCGACCACGCCCGGCGGACCGTCGGGGTGACCGGCAGCAAGGGCAAGTCCACCACGTCCAGCCTGATCAGTCACCTGCTCACGGCGGTCGACCGGCCGAACGTCTTCGGCGGCAACATCGGGGTGCCGCTGCTCGACCTGCCCGACGCCGACCTGTACGTGCTGGAGCTGTCCAGCTACCAGTGCGCCGACCTGACCGACTCGCCGCGCGTGGCGGTGGTCACCGCGCTCTTCCCCGAGCACCTGGACGCGCACGGCGGCGAGCGGGAATATTACCGGGACAAGCTCAACCTGCTGGCGCACGGGCCGCAGACGATCGTGGTCAACGGGGCCGACCCGAGGCTCGCCGCCGAGCTGGGCGACCGGCCGGCCGTGCGCGCCGGCTCCCCGGACACCACGCACGTGGCCCCGGGCCCGGACGGCACGCCCTGGTTCCACCTCGGCGACCGGCCCCTGTTCGCGCGCGCGGTGCTGCCCCTGGTGGGCCGGCACAACGAGGGCAACCTCTGCGTCGCCCTCGCCGTGCTCGACGCGCTCGGCGTGGACGTGGCGGCCCGCGCCGACACCCTCGCGGTCGCGGTGGCCGGGTTCCAGGGCCTGGCCCACCGGCTCACCGAGATCGCCGACCCGTCCGGGCTCACCTTCGTCGACGACACCCTGGCCACGAGCCCGTACGCGGCGATGCACGCCATCGACGCGTACGAGGGGCGGCCGTTGACGGTGATCGTCGGCGGCACCGACCGGGGGCTGGACTACGCCCCGCTGCGCGAGCACCTGGCCGAGCGGGAGATCACCGTGCTCGGCATCCCCGACAGCGGGGAACGGATCGTGGCCGCCCTGGCCGGGCTGCCGAAGGTGCGGGCCGAGGTGGTGGACGACCTGGTGGCCGCCGTGGGCCGGGCCCGGGAGGTGACCCCGGCCGGCGGGGTGGTGCTGCTCTCGCCGGCCGCGCCCAGCTACGGTCGGTTCCGCAACTTCGAGCACCGGTCCGAGGTGTTCGCCGAGGCGGTCCGGGACACCGCGACCCACCCCGCCCGCTAACCGCTGCGGGCGGCCTCGGCCGGGCGGCGGTGCGCCTTGACCGGCGTCCAGGCGAAGGCGAGGCAGCCGCCGACCAGCGCGAGCAGCATCCCGACGAAGAAGCCGCCCAGGTTGGACGTCAGCCAGGAGACCAGGGCGAGCACCAGGGAGACCAGCGCGTAGAACAGCCGCTGCGGCGGGTGGGCCAGCAGCAGCACGCCGCACAGCAGCAGGATGACCGGCACCAGGTAGCCGGCCAGGCCCTGCGGCCCGACGTGCAGGATCACCGGCAGCGGCGCGCGCAGCGTCACGAGGATCTCGGCGCCGCCGAGGGCGACGAGCAGGCCGCCCCAGAAGGGACGGCTGCGCCGCCAGGCCCGCCACCGGCCGGCCCCGCCGGCGGCCGATCCCCCGGCGGCCCGGGGCGTCGCGTCACCCCCGGCCATCTCAGCAGCCTTCGGAGGAGAAGCTCATCCGCAGGTTCGGCAGGGTGAACACCGCGGCGGTGGTGGCGTAGTTGTTCTGCCGCAGCCCGGTGATGGTCACCTTGTCGGCCTGCTGGCCGAAGACGCCCGGGTTGCCGCGCACCCCGGGCACCTTGTCCAGCGTGCTGGCGTCCTGGCCGATGTCGATCGACTGGAACGACGCGTTGCCGGAGATCTCGTCGGAGTCGACGACCATCGTGCGGGCGGTCACCGGCTTCCCGCCGGTGCCGGCGGTGAGCTTCATGTACATGCCGCCGAGGTTGATGCTCTGGCACAGGTTGGTCAGCTCGGCCTTGTCGATCGCCGAGACGAGCACGACGACCTGGCCGCCGGTGTCGCCCTGGTTGGGGCTGTCCTCGATCATCTGGTCGAGCGTGGCGAACTGCTCGAACCCGGTCCCGTCGAGCTTGTCGGCGGTGACGACGAAGGGCATTCCGGAGATCGCGAACTGCGCGCCGAGCACCCCCTGCGCGGTGAGCAGCACCATTCCGGCGGCGCCCACCCCGGCGGCGGCCAGGCTGACCGCGAACCGCCGCCAGCGCACGCCGCCGGAGGGCGGGACCGGCTCGGTGGATACGGTGTCGTCCGACATGACGGCTCCTCTTCGAGATCGATTCGTCCGCGACAATGCGGAGGCGCTGCGCGGAGCGGGGCGATGATCTGAATTGGTTCGCGTACGGCGTGTCGAGCCCGTCGCAGGGCGAAGTTACCGCTGAGTAAAGGGTGGGTCAAGATTGATGCCCAGTGGAGCCGGTCGATCTGCGAAAAATTGCCGATAGTGAGAAACCGCGACGGTTTCTGATCGCGCTGCGGTCCGGCGGCCCGCTCAGTCGTCCCCCCGTGCCGGGCGCGCCGGGTCGACCGCGCAGGGGGCGGTGACACCCGGGCCGCCCGCGTCGGCCGCCCGCGCCGCCCGGTCGCCGGCCCCGGGGCCGAGGAACGGCGCGGTCATCGCGTACGTCAGGACCGGCAGCAGCCGGGGCAGCTCGGCCGTGCGGCCCTGGCTCACCCGCAGGCGCAGGGTGCCGTAGATGCCGGCGACCACCGTCGTCACCAGCAGGTCGTCCTCCTCGGGTGACAGGGGCGACCGGGGCCGGGCGGGGTGGAAGAACCGGTGGAACCGCGACAGCAGCAGGTCGCGCTCGTCGCGGGCCGCCGGGCCGGCCGCGTCGATCTCCACGAGCGCCATCCGGGCGAACGCGGGCACGCTCGCCAGCACCTCCAGCAGGGTCCGCAGGGCGGCCCGGGCGGCGGTGGTCCAGTCCGGTCCCGCCCCGGCGTAGGCGTCGTCCATCAGGCGCAGCAGGACGGCCGTGCCGTGCCGGTAGGTGGCCAGGAAGGCGTCCTCCTTGCCGGCGAAGAGGGCGTAGAAGGCGGGGCGGGTCACGCCGGCCGCGCCGCAGATGTCGGTGACCCGGGCGTTGTCGTAGCCCCTGGCCGCCACCTCGTGCACGAGCCCGTCGAAGAGCCGGTCGCGTTGGGTCGCCGCGACCGCCTCGGCCGACTGGCGGCGCGGGCCCCGCTTGATCGCCCGCTCGGGGTCGCGCCCCGGTCGGGCCCCCGGCAGGGGCGTGGAGTCGGGCCGGGGCTCCGGCGGCAGGGGTGCGGATCCGGTCTCCGGGTGGGGTGCCAGCGACATTGACATCGACCTCCCTGAATCGACGATTGACTTTGCGACCCTCCGGGGTTTATAACTTCACCACGTTGGGTTCCGGTCGGGTCACTGATGGTCATCTTCGCCGGATGGCCGCACCGAGCAGCGCCGAAGGGGGGCTCGATGGTCGCCATTATCGCCGACCGCGCGGGCGCCCCCAAGGCCGGAAAGGTGCGGGTGACGCGGCTGCGCCGCAGTGCCCCACCCGGCACCGGCCGCTGACCGGCCGGACCCCGAGGGCCGCTCCGCCGGGTCACCGGTGACCGACCCGCACACCCCGCCCCGCCGCCGCCCGGCGGCGTCCGTCCCCGCCGCCGCCGACCGTCCACCGGTGGCGGGCCCACGGCCACGGCGTCCCTCCGTGGCCACCTCCGCGGCCGCCCGGCCGCGCCCGGCCCGCCGGGCGCGGTGACCCGCCGGTCCGGCCGCCGCCGTCGCACCACCACCCGTCGAAAGGACCCACCATGCCCAGGTACGGACGCGCCGCCGTCGGCCTCGCCGCCGTCGCGCTGCTCGGCTCCCTCGTCGCGGCGGCCCCCGCCTCCGCCGCCGGCCCGGCCGCCCTCGCCAACACGGTGCTCACCACCGGCAGCGCCGGCGGGACCGCCGTCGCCGTCGGCGACACCCTCCAGGCCAGCCTCCAGACCGGGACCACCGCCAACTTCTACTCGTCGGCCACCGGCACGACCGGCGTCAAGTGCGCCGCGTCCACCTTCACCGCCAAGGCGGTCACCAACCCGGCCGCCCCGGGCACCGCCACCGAGAGCCTCACCGGGCAGACCTTCACCAGCTGCACCAGCAACGTGGTCGGCACCCTCGGGGTCAACAGCGTGACGGTCGACAACCTGCCCTACGCCGTCTCCGTCACCAGCGCCGGCGCGGTCACCCTCACCGGGTCGATCCAGAGCACCGTCTCGCTGCGCACCCTGCTGGGCAACGTCACCTGCGTCTACAAGGCCAACGGCGGCGTCGTGCGGGGGACGGCGTCCAACGCCACCACCTCGATCGCCTTCGTCAACCAGCCGTTCACCAAGTCCGCCGGCCCGGGCACCTGCTTCTCCTCGGCGTACTTCAGCGCGACGTACGCCCCGGTCCGGGACACCACCCAGGGCGGCGCGACGGTCTACGTGAACTGATCCTCCACCGGCCCGGCCGGCGTCCGATCTCCCCGTCGGACGCCGGCCGGGCCGCCCCCGGGTCTCCCGGTCCTGGCCGCTCAGCCGTCCGCGACGGCGGCGTGCAGGGCGCGCATCGACCGGATCGCCGAGCGGATCTCCTGGAGGTAGCGCCCCGGCGTCGGGGCCGGCTCGGGCAGCCGGACCAGGTCGGGCAGGGCCGGGTCGACGCCGACGGTCTCGATCCCGCACCCGTACGGCACGGCCAGCGTGCGCAGCGCGTCGCAGTGCTGGAACGGCACGTAGACCGGCGCGGTGACCATCAGCACCGGGTCGCCCGGCGCGAGCCGGACGTGCTCGGCCCAGAACCGCTGCGTGTCGGCGGTGTGCGCGCGCCGCCGCCCGGGCTCGCTGGACGGGGCGGCGAGCACCCGCACCGGGGGTGATCCCGCCGGCCGCCAGGTGCGCGAGGACCAGGAGCGGTGCGGGTGGCCGGCGTCCACGCCGTCCGCCTCGGCCGGCCCGGCCATCCCGAAGGCGAGCCGGACCGCCGCGTCGAGGGCGTCCACCTCGGTGTCGCCGGCCGCGACGCCCGCGTCGGCCAGAGTCCGCCGCTCCGCCACCGACAGCGGGCGGAAACTGCCCAGCACGGCCACCTCGCCGGCCACCGCCGTGCCCGAGCGCACCAGGTGCGCGGCGTACGCCACCCGGCGCAGGCAGGCGTGCGCGAGCCCGCCGAGGACGACCAGGTGCGCGTACGCCCGGCGGGCCGGCGGAACCGGGCGGACCAGGCCCAGCGCGGCGGCAGCGGCGAGCACCAGCCCCGCCGTGCGGGGGTCGAACGCCGGCTCGGCGGCCTCGGGGCGTTCCCGGCCGCCCCGGAAGTCCCAGTGCCGGGCGGAGAAGTCGTCCAGCCAGGCCAGCGCCGCCGCCAGATCGCCGGAGAGCGGGTCGCCGGAGAGCGGGTCACGGGGGAGCCGGTCGCCGGAGGGCGGATCGCCCGGGGGACCGTCGCCGCCGAACCGCGCGACGAGGTCCCGCAGCGGCGGCGAGGTCACCCACGCGCGCACCTCGTCGACGATCCGTGCCGGGGGAGCGC
This sequence comes from Micromonospora haikouensis, assembly GCF_000876225.1. Lineage (NCBI taxonomy): Bacteria > Bacillati > Actinomycetota > Actinomycetes > Micromonosporales > Micromonosporaceae > Micromonospora > Micromonospora haikouensis. Next base: position 787,617 of record NZ_JXSX01000003.1, read on the forward strand.
CCGCCGCCCCGTCGGGCAGCGGCACGTCCCGCATGATCCGCACGCCCCGGATCGTACCGTGCGGATCGCGTCGCCTCCGGAGCCCGGGGCGACGGGAAACGCGCGTCGGTCGCGCCGGACGCCCCGGAAACCGCAGCCGATCGGTTGACGTGCTGTCAGCCGAAGGCCGCCGGTCCGCTACACAGTGGCAGTTGTCCCCGCCGCCGGTGGGTGGGAGCGTGCGGTGACCGCCAACGCGCTGGAGGGTGCGACGAATGACCGACGACCTGCTGGCCCGGCACCGGGCCGTGCTGCCGTCCTGGATGCCGCTCTACTACGCCGAGCCGATCGAGCTGGTCTCCGGCTCCGGTCGCCGGGTCACCGACGCGCAGGGCCGCACCTACCTGGACTTCTTCGGCGGCGTGCTGACCAACATGATCGGCTACGACATCCCCGAGATCCGCGAGGCCGTGCAGCGGCAGCTCGCCACGGGCCTCGTGCACACCTCGACGCTCTACCTGATCCGCCAGCAGGTCGAGCTGGCCGAGAAGATCGCCCGGCACTCCGGCATCCCCGACGCCCGGGTCTTCTTCACCAACTCCGGCACCGAGGCCAACGAGGCCGCCCTGCTGGCCGCCACCAACCACCGCCGCTCCCACCAGATCCTCGCCGTGCGCAACAGCTACCACGGCCGCACGTACGCGACGATGGGCGTCACCGGCAACCGGGGCTGGTCGGCCAGCGCCCTCAACCCGCTCCAGGTGGCCTGGCTGCACTCCGGCGAGCGGCTGCGCGGCCTGCTGTCCCGCCTCGACCCCGCCGACCGCCTCGACGCGGCGGTCGAGGACCTGCGCGAGGTCCTCGCCACCCAGACCGCCGGCGACGTCGCCTGCCTGATCGCCGAGCCGATCCAGGGCGTCGGCGGCTTCGTGCACGGCCCCGACGGCCTGCTCGCGGCGTGGCGGAAGGTGCTCGACGAGCACGGCATCCTGCTGATCTCCGACGAGGTGCAGACCGGCTGGGGGCGCACCGGCGAGCACTTCTGGGGCTACCAGGCGCACGGCGTCACCCCGGACCTGCTCACCTTCGCCAAGGGCATCGGCAACGGCTTCGCCCTCGCCGGGGTCGTCGGCCGGGCCGAGATCATGGAGTCGGTGCCGGCCATCAGCTTCTCCACCTTCGGCGGCAACCCGCTCGCCACGGCCGCCGGCAACGCCGTGCTGGACTACCTGCTCGACCACGACCTCCAGGCCAACGCGGCCCGCGTCGGCGCGATCCTCGCCGACGGGCTGCGGGCCGCCGTGGGCGGCCTCGACTGCGTCGCCGAGGTACGCGGCAGGGGGCTGATGCTCGGCGTCGAGTTCGTCCACCCGGGCACCGTCGAGCCCGACCCGGCCCTGACCGCCCGGGTCTTCGAGGCGTGCCGGGCCGGCGGCCTGCTCGTCGGCAAGGGCGGCCTCTACGGCAACGTGCTGCGGATGGGCCCGCCGCTGACCCTCACCGAGGACGAGGCCCGCGAGGGGCTGGCCATCCTGGTCGACGCCATCCGCTCCTGCGCCGACGGCGAGGTGGCGGCGTGACGTCCGGGGCAGGCGGCGGAGACCTCATCGGGCACTTCGTCGACGGCAAGCGGGTCGACGGCACGTCCGGCCGGCGCGGAGACGTGTTCGACCCGGCCACCGGCCGGCGTACCGGACAGGTGGCGCTGGCCTCCGCCGCGGACGTGGCGGACGCGGTCGAGGCCGCCGCCCGCGCCGCGCGGACCTGGCGCGACGCCTCCCTGGCGAAGCGGACCGCGGTGCTGTTCGCGTTCCGGGAGATCGTCAACGCCCGCCGCGACCGGCTCGCCGAGGTGATCACCGCCGAGCACGGCAAGGTGCTCGCCGACGCCGCCGGGGAGGTGCAGCGCGGCCTGGAGGTCATCGAGTACGCCTGCGGCATCCCCTCGGCCCTGCGCGGCGGGTTCAGCGAGAACGTCTCCACCGAGGTCGACTCGTACAGCCTGCGCCAGCCGCTCGGGGTGGTCGCGGTGATCTCCCCGTTCAACTTCCCGGTGATGGTGCCCCTGTGGTTCGTCCCGGTCGCCGTGGCCTGCGGCAACGCGGTGGTGCTCAAGCCCAGCGAGAAGGACCCGAGCGCGGCGCTGCTGCTGGCCGAGTGGTTCGCCGAGGCCGGCCTGCCCGACGGGGTGCTCAACGTGGTCAACGGCGACGCCGAGGCGGTCGACGCGCTGCTCGACCACCCGGGGGTGCAGGCGGTGTCGTTCGTCGGCTCCACCCCCGTCGCCCGGCACGTGCACCAGCGCGGCACCGCCGCCGGCAAGCGGGTGCAGGCCCTCGGCGGGGCGAAGAACCACATGGTGGTGCTCCCCGACGCCGACCTGGACCTCGCCGCCGACGCGGCGGTCAACGCCGGCTTCGGCTCGGCGGGGGAGCGGTGCATGGCGATCTCCGCGCTGGTCGCGGTGGAGCCGGTCGCCGACGCCCTGGTCGCCCGGATCGCCGAGCGGATGGGCCGGCTGCGCACCGGCGACGGCCGGCGCGGCTGCGACATGGGCCCCCTGGTCACCGCCGCGCACGCCGCGAAGGTCCGCGCGTACGTCGAGGCCGGGGTGGCCGCCGGGGCCGTGCCCGTCGTCGACGGGCGCGACGTCGCCCCGGACGGGGACCCGGGCGGCTTCTGGCTGGGCCCGACCCTGTTCGACCGGGTCACCCCGGACATGTCGATCTACACGGACGAGATCTTCGGGCCGGTGCTCGGCGTCCTGCGGGTCGGCTCGTACGACGAGGCGGTGGACCTCGTGAACGCCAACCCGTACGGCAACGGCACGGCGATCTTCACCAACGACGGCGGCGCGGCCCGGCGCTACCAGCACGAGGTGGAGGCCGGCATGGTCGGCATCAACGTGCCGATCCCCGTGCCGATGGCGTACTACTCGTTCGGCGGCTGGAAGGCGTCCCTCTTCGGCGACCTGCACGCCCACGGCGCCGACGGGGTGGCGTTCTTCACCCGGGGCAAGGTGGTGACCAGCCGGTGGCTGGACCCGCGTCACGGCGGGGTCAACCTCGGCTTCCCCACCCAGACCTGAGCCATCGCAGCAGCCCCGCCCCGGCCAGGTACGCCACCAGCGCCGGGGCGGGCAGCCCCAGCGGCTCGGGCGCGGCCTTCGGGGTGACGGTGTTGACCAGCAGCCCCGCGATCACGGCGGCGTACCCGGCGACCACCAGGCCGGTGTGGACCGGCCGGCGGCGACGCGCACCCTCCCCGGCGCGCCGCCGCCGGCCGGCCCGCGCCTCGACCGGCCCGAAGACGGCGACGAGCCCGGCCAGCACCACGGCGAGCAGCAACAGCCAGGGCACCCGCCAGGCCAGCCACGCGGCGGTCCCCACCGCAGGCGTGGGCAGCAGGCCGAGCGCGTCCAGCGCGCCGACCAGCAGCAAGGCCGCCGTGAGGTGCCAGAGGAAGACGGTCAGCACCACCGAGTTGACCGCGATGACCGCCTGCCACGGGCCGGGCCGGCGCAGCCACCGCTCGGCCGGGTCGCGCAGCAGCAGGACCAGCCCGAGCTGGGCGGTGGCCAGGGCGAGCAGCGCCAGGCTCGGCGGGCTCGCGTTGTCCAGCCGCTCGCCGGGCACGTGCAGCATCGCCACCGGGTACGGCCCGGCGACGGTGAGCAGCAGCAGCGCGCCGAGGCCGCCGGCGAGCAGCGCGACCGCCGCCGGGCGGGACGTCGGCAGCGGGTGCCGGGCGCCGTCGGCCGCGCCGCCGCCCCGGGGACCGCCGGCTGCGGCGTGGGCGTCGTACCAGGCGAAACCGGCCTGGTGCACGGCGAGCCAGCCGGCCAGGTAGCTGCCGTACGCGAGCGGCGCGGGCCCGACGAGCCGCCCCACGTCGCCGAGGGCGACCACGCCGACCAGGGCCACCGGCACGGCGAGCCCGAAGCGGCGGTGCAGCGCGTGCATCGGCGGGGTGAGCGCGACGGCGGCCAGGTAGGGCACGAGGAACCACAGCGGGATGGTGGCGAACCAGACCACCGTGCGGATCCGCGCCTCCCCGGCGCCCCACAGGTACGACCCGCCCGCGCCGGCCGCCAGCACCAGCAGCAGGACGGTGGTCGGCGGCACCAGCCGGGCGCTGCGCGCCAGCAGCCAGCCGGTGGCGTCGCCGCCCCGGGCCCGGTTCGCGGTCAGCGAGGCGGCGTTGGCGAACCCACCGACGAGGAAGAACACCGGCAGCACCTGCCCCACCCACGTCAGCGGGTACGCCCACGGCAGGTCGCCGAGCGCGGAGTGGCCGGTGGGCCGGCCGGCGGCGTCGCGGCCGATGACGGTGACGCCCCAGTGCCCGGCGACGACCATGCAGATGGCGACGGCCCGCAGCAGGTCGACGTAGCGTTCCCGCCCGGCCGGGGTGCGCTCGGCGAGCTGCCGCAGGCGGCGCATCAGCCCAGGCTAGGCCAGGCCGGGCCGCCCGGTGGCCGGATCGGTCAGCGCCGGGGCGTTCCCGGGCCGTCCGGGTCCAGCTCGGCGCAGATCACCGCGTCGAGGCTGGCCCGGACGCCGTCGGCCTTCGGGTCGCCGAGGTCGTCGAGGATGGCCAGCGCCTGCCGCCACGCGGCGGCGGCCCCCTCGTGGTCGCCGGCCTCGCACAGGGTGTCACCGAGGTTCGCCCCGGCCTCGGCCTCGCCGTGCCGGTCACCGAGCGCCGCGAAGAGCCCCCGGGCCCGCCGGTACAGCTCGGCGGCGCGCGCGTGCTCGCCGAGCAGCCGGTGGACGTAGCCGAGGCTGTCGAGCGTCATGGCGACCCCGTCCAGGTCGCCCAGCTCGTCGAGCAGGGCCAGAGCCTGCTCGCAGTCCGCGATCGCCCGCCGGTGGTCGCCGAGCTGGGCGTGGCACCAGCCGACCGAGTTGAGCGACGCCGCCTCGCCGCCCCGGTGGCCGGCGTGCCGGAACAGCTCCAGGGCCCGCAGGTCGTGGCCCAGCGCGGTGCGGTGGTCGTCCGACCGCTCGGCGATCCAGCCCAGGCTCCGGTGCGTGAACGCCTGGTTGATCCGGTCGTCCAGCGACTCGAACAGCACCAGTGCCCGCGACTGGTGGGCGCGGGCGTCGAGGATCCGGCCGAGCCGGGTGGCCGCGCCGCCGAGGAAGCGGTGCGCGTGGGCCTCGGCGCCCCGGTCGCCCAGCCGGCGGGCGGCGCGCAGCGCGATCTGCTGCGTCGCCGTCCAGTCGGCCCAGTGTCCGCGCAGGTCGAAGAAGCTGACGCAGGCGGCGGCGAGCTGCCAGGCGTGCGTGTCGTGGCCGGTGCCGGCGGCGTGCTCGACGGCGGCGACGAGACCGCGGTGCTCCGCGGCGAACCAGGCCAGCGCGGCGGCCCGGCCGTCGACGCGCTCCGGGGCCACCCCGGGCGCGGGATCGGCAAGCGCGATCGGGCCCCGGGGCGGGGCCAGGAATCCCTCGGCCGCGTGCGCGGTGTGCAGGTAGTGGTCGAGCATCCGCCGGGTCGCCGCCGCCCGGTCGGTCGCCGGGCCCGCGTCGGCCAGCTCCCGGGCGTACGCGCGCAGCAGGTCGTGGCAGGTGAACCGGCCGGGGCGGTGCTCGGTGACCAGGTGCGCCCCGACCAGCTCGGCCAGCGGCGGCCGGACCTCGGCGACGGACGTCCCGGCGAGGCTGGCCACGGCGGCCGTGCCGACGTCCGGCCCGGGGGACAGCCCGAGCAGCCGGAACAGCCGGGCGGCCGGCGTGCCGAGGAGCGCGTACGACCAGGACAGCACGGCCCGCACGTCGATGCCCGGGTCGGTGCCGGCGAGCGGGTCGAGGCGGCGCGGGGCCTCCCGCAGCTCGGCGGAGATCGTGGCCAGCGGGAAGCGTGGGTGGGCGGCGGCGCGGGCGGCGACGACGGCGAGCGCCAGCGGCAGGCCCGCGCACCGCCCGACGATCTCGTCGACCGCCCCCGGCTCGGCGTCCACCCGCCCGGAGCCCAGCCGGGCGGCGAGCAGCGCCCGGGACTCGGCCGGGCCGAGCAGCTCCACCGGCACCGGCCGGGCACCCTCCACCGCGACCAGACCGGGCAGCTGGCCACGGCTGGTCACCAGCACCAGGCAGCCGGACGCACCGGGCAGCAACGGGCGGACCTGGTCGGCGTCCCGGGCGTTGTCCAGCACCAGGAGCACGCGCCGGCCCGTCAGCAGGCTGCGCAGGAGGGCGGCCTGCGCGTCCGGGCCGGTCGGCACGCGGTGCCGGGGCACCTCGAAGGCGTCCAGGAAGCCCCGGACCGCCTCGGCGGGCGGCACCGGCGGCTTGCGCGGGTCGAAGCCGCGCAGGTCGACGTGCAGCTGCCCGTCCGGGAAGCGGTCGCGGACCCGCTGCGCCCAGTACGTCGCCAGCGTGGTCTTGCCGACCCCGGCCGTGCCGGTGACGACGGCGATGACCGGGGCGGCGGGGTCGGCGTCCGCGTCGGCGAGCAGCCCGTCGAGTTGCGCCAGCACGTCCTGCCGCCCGGAGAAGGCGCCGAGGGTGGGCGGCAGCTGCGCGGGCACCGGCAGCGCCGGCCCCGACTGGTCTGCGGCCGACTGCGCCTGCGGCCCGTCCCCGGGCGTCGGGTCGGCCGCCGGAGGCTCCGGTCCCGGCGCGGCGGGGCTGGTGGCCGCGCGTGGGGCGCCGCCCGGCGCGAGGCGCTCGCCGACGGCCCGTTCCCACCGGGTGGCCCACACGCCCGCCTCGGTCGGCGTCACGCCGAGGGCGAGCAGGAGCCGGTCGAGCACGTCCATCGGCATCGCGCTGTGCCCGTTGAGGTAGTTGGCCAGGCTGCTCCGGGGCACGCCGGTGGCCGTCGCCAGGTCCTGGAGGGAGAGCCGGGCCTTGCCCCGGGAGCGGGCGGCGCGAACCCGCAGCCGGTTGAGCTCCGCCAGCAGCTCGCCCTCCGTCCTGAGTGGATCGTGCGCGGACGGATCAGCGGAGCCATTGGTCACGGTCGCATCCTTCCATCGGCGTCCGACATCGTCCATGGACGTCCAGGATCGCGGTTTCGGCACTCGTCGGCTGGCAGATTCAACGCCGGAGGCGCTTCCGCCGATCCGGTGGTGGCCAAGGAGGAAGGGAGTGCTCGGATGACGAATCCCGGCATGTTCGGCAGGATCGCGGCGGTCACGGGGGCAGCCGCGCTGGTGTTCGCGGGGTTGTCCGGCCCGGCCGGGGCGGCGGAGCGGCAGTCGGCGTCCGCCGCCGCCCCCGGGCTCGGTACGTCCGCCGTGACCTGTGGAAACGCGGCTTGGCCGCACGAGCCCTACGACGGCCGGACGGGCAAGACGACCGCGAGGGCGGCCGTCCACACCGGCCCGTACGGCGACTGCACGGTCAAGGCGTACCTGCCGATCGACACGAAGGTCGTCTTCGACTGCTACACGGTCAACGACTACGGCAACACGTGGACGTGGGTGCGCGACCCCCAGGGCGCCAGCATCGGCTGGGTCTACGACGCGTACCTGAGCTCGGGCGGCTCGAACAAGCTCTGCCCGAAGCTCTGACGGGTCGACGGGGTGGCCCCGGCACGCGCATCGCGGCCGCCACGGGGGTGGCTGCGATGACGCTCGCGGGGCTGGCCGGCCCGGCGCAGGCGGCGGACCGGCAGGCGGCCCCCGCCGGGGTCGGCGCGGCGGCAGTGACCTGCGGCAACTCATACGGCAACCGCTGGACCTGGGTGCGCGGCGTGGGCGGCAACAGCATCGGCTGGGTCTACAACGAGTACCTCAACCCCAAGGGCACGACCAAGGCATGCCCGTAGCTCTGACGGGTGCCGGCCCGGCGGGCGGTCGCACCCCGCCCGCCGGGCTCGTCGACCCCCCGCAACCACCGTTCTACGTGACCATGAGAGGACGAAGATGCCGAACCTGAAGAAGCTCACCGCCACGCTGGGCGTGACCGGCGCGTTGACCGCCTCGGCCCTGCTCGGCACCGCCGGTGTCGCCAGCGCCGACGCCTGCCCCTACGAGAGGACCTGCTCCTACTCCACCACCAACTGGGGCGGCACCCCCGGCGCGGTGAAGGAGAACAACAAGGATCTGACCGCCTACTACACCTGGACCCACTCCGAGTCGATCTACAACAACGGCGCCAGCTGCAACGTCACCATCTACTCCGGCACCAACTACACCGGCACCGCCTACCCCCTCAACCGGGGCACCGGGTGGAAGACGACGTCCGGCTCGAAGATCTGGCACCACGCCTACAGCAACAAGTGGTTCTGCTGACATCCGTGCGGCGGGCCGTCGCGGCGTCCGCCGTGGCGTTGCTGGCGCTGGCGGGCCCGGTCGGATGCGGGGAAGCCTCCCCCTCCGACCGGGCCCGCCCGGCCCCGCTCCACCCGCTCAACGGCGCTGCCTACTACAGCGACGCCGAGCAGCGGACGATGGACGAGAAGGTGGAGGCGGCCACCGGGGACTGCATGCGCCGGCGCGGGTTCCACTACCCGGCGGAGCCCACCCCGCCCGCGACGGCCCCGGTCGAGTCGGAGCCGGGGAACCCGTACGGCCTGCTCGACGCCCGGGACGCGCGGACGCGGGGATACGGCATCGTGCCGGAGGAGATGCGCCGCCGCCAGGGCGGCCCGTCCGCCACGCCGTCGTCGCCCGATCCGCGCTACGCCGCCGCGCTGCTCGGCGACCAGACACGCCAGCGGACGCTCCCGCTGCCCGATGGCAACGAGGTGTCCATCGCCGTCGGCGCCTGCGTCACCGAGGCGCGCGCGGCCGTCTTCGGCGACGACTGGGACCGCCTGTTCTACACCGTGCAGGCGCTGAGCAACATGGTCATCACCCGCACCGGCGACAGCCCCGAGGTCGCGCGGGCGCTGGAGACCTGGTCGTCGTGCGTGGGCCGGGCCGGGCACCCGGCGGCGAACCCGGAGGAGCTGCGCGAGGCGCTGTACGAGCGGGCGCGGGCGGCGGCCGACGCCGAAGCCGTCCGCGCGGTGGCCCGCGCCGAGCTCGCCACGGCCGAGGCGGACGCCGACTGCCAGGAGCAGGCCGGCCTGCGGCAGGCGCTGCGTGACGCCCAGCGGCGCGTGGAGCAGCAGGTGCTCACCGACGGGTTCCGGCGCGACGTCGAGCAACTCCGGCAGCGCCGCCAGCGGGTGCTCGGCTGAGCGACGGGCCCACCCGTCACCGGCCCGGCTCGCCCGGACAGCCGGCGGGGTACCGCCGGCCGTCCGGGCGTCGGCGGCATCCCCGCCGGTCGTCAGGGCGTCGCCGGCACCAGCAGCGGGTGCAGGGCGGCCGGGTCGGCGACCCCGGGCAGGTCGCGGGCGGCGAGCCAGGCCGCCCCGGCCGCCCCGTCGCCCGCCGTGGTCAGCGGCGCGTCCGGCCACCGCCGGGCCAGCTCCGCCCGGACGGCGGCGGCCAGTGGGGTGTCGCCGGTGAGCAGCCCGCCGCCGAGGACCACCGGGTCCGCCGCGCCGGCCGGGCGGATCCGCGCGGCGCTGTCGGCCAGGTGGCCGGCGGCCGCCCCGATCAGCCCCGCCGCGACCGGTTCGTCCGCGCCGGCGGCGGCCACCACCAGCGGCGCGAGCCGGGACAGCTCGACCGGCGGCCGGCGGGTGACGGCCTGCACCACGGCGTCGACGGTGTCGCGGGGCCGGTCGGCGACCCGGTCGACGCCGAGCAGTTCGGCGAGCACCCGGCGGCCCAGCGGCCCCGGGGCGTGCCCCGCGTCCAGGTCGGCCAGGAGCCGACGGACCGCCTCCCGGCCCAGCCAGAACCCGGAGCCGGCGTCGCCGAGCAGCCAGCCGTGGCCGTCGGCGACCCGGTCCAGCCGCAGGTCGCGGACCTGCGCGGCGATCGCGCCGGTGCCGGAGATCAGTACCGTGCCGTGCGGGCTGGGCGTGCCGGAGGCGTACGCCACGAGGGCGTCGCCGTGCACCGCGTACGGGCAGCGCAGCCCCGCGTCGCGCCACGCCCCGTCGAACGCGGCCCGCCCGTCCGGGTCGGCGAGCAGTCGCCCCGCCCCGGCCAGCCCGATCGTGCCGGCCCGCACCCGGGCCGGGTCCACGCCGGACAGCGCGGCGCGCAGGGCGGTCAGGAGTTCCGCGGCGGCCCGCTCGGCGCCATGGCTGGTCGGGTTGCCGCCGCCGGCCCGGCCGGTGCCGAGGCGTTCCCCGGCCAGCGTCACGGCGAGCGCCCGGGTGGACGTACCCCCGACGTCGAGGCCGACCACGACGGTGTCGGACATCCGGTGGGCCTCCCCGGGTCGGCGGTGCGGGCGGATTCATGCTGGTAGACCCGGCCGCGCGGGGCAAGATCCCCGGCCGGGCCGGGGGCCGCGCGTCAGGTAACAGTTTGAAAACTTCGACCACGGTCTTGACACGGAGGGCCCTTCAGTAAGAACTTTTACCACTAACAGTTAACACTCTTTTCCGAAAGGCGTCGCATGGTGGATCACGAGGTCGACACCCCCCGGGGCGCCGCCGTGGTCGACGCCGACCCGGCCGACCGGCGGGGCGCGCTGCCCACCGACGGCGTGCTCGCCCGGGTCCGGGCCGGCGCGGCGGAGCTGACCGGCGCGCTGCGCCGCGTCGCCGAGCACGTGCTCAGCGACCCGGAGGCCGCCGCGCGGGCCACCATCGTCGAGCTGGCCGAGCGCAGCGGCACCTCCCCGGCCACCATCACCCGGTTCTGCCGCGCGATGGGCTTCGAGGGGTACGCCGACCTGCGCCTCGGCATCGCCGCCGAGACCGGCCGGGCCCGCTCCGCAGGCTGGACCGTCGACATCGGCCGGGAGATCCAGCCCGGCGACCCCCTGGAGCGGGTGCTCGGCCAGATCATGGCCGCCGACACCCGGGCCATGCACGACACCGCCGCGCTGCTCGACCTCGCCCAGGTGGAACGGGCGGCCGTGGCCATCGCCGGGGCCAGCCGGGTCAACATCTTCGGCGCGTCCGGCAGCGCCCTCGTCGGCGAGGAGATGCAGTTCAGCCTGCACCGCATCGGGGTGGCCGCCTGGGCCTGGAGCGACGTCCACGAGGGGCTGGCCAGCGCCGCGCTGCTCGGCCCCGGCGACGTGGCGCTCGGCATCTCGCACACCGGGCAGACCCGGGAGACCATCGAGCTGCTCGCCGAGGCCGGCAGCCGGGGCGCGACCACCGTCGCGCTCACCGGCTTCCCCCGCTCGCCGCTGGCCGAGCTGGCCGACCTGGTGCTGCTCACCGCCAGCCAGGCCACCACGTTCCGCCCCGACGCGCTGTCGGCCCGGCACCCGCAGCTCGTCGTGCTCGACCTGCTCTACATCGCCGTCGCCCAGCGCACCCACGACCGCGCCCACGCGGCCTTCCGGCGCACCGCCCAGGCCGTCGACGGGCACAAGGCCGCGAAGGGGGCCATCGCATGATCAGCGCACAGGGATACGCCGAGGCCGTCCGACCCGTCCTCGACCGGGTCGTCGACTCGCAGGCCGGGGCGGTCGGCCGCGCCGCCGACCTGATCGCCGCCGGCCTGCGTGCCGGCGGGGTGCTCCAGGCGTTCGGCGCCGGCCACTCCGAGGCGTTCGCCGCCGAACTGGTCGCCCGGGCCGGCGGGCTGGTCCCCACCAACCGGATCTCCCTGCACGACCTCGTGCTGCACGGCGACGCGCCCCGCGACGTGCTCGCCGACCCCAAGCTGGAACGCGACCCGGCCGTCGCCCACCAGCTCTACGCCCTCGCCGCCCCGCAGCCGGGCGACGTCTTCCTGATCGCGTCCCAGTCCGGCATCAACGGCTCGGTGGTCGAGCTGGCGACGCTGGTCACCGGGCACGGCCACCCGCTGATCGCGGTCACCTCGGTCGAGCACACCTCGCGGGTCGCCCCCCGGCACCCGTCGGGGCGCCGGCTCGTCGACCTCGCCGACGTCGTGCTGGACAACGGCGCGCCGTACGGTGACGCACTGCTGCCGCTCTCCGGCGGCGGCGCGGTCTGTGCGGTCTCCTCGGTCACCGCCGCGCTGCTGGCGCAGTTGGTGACGGCGGAGGTCGTACGACGGTTCCACCAGGCCGGGGAGGTACCCCCTATCTACCTCTCCGCCAACGTCCCCGGTGGGGACGAGCACAACCTCGCCCTCGAGTCGCGGTACGCCGGGCGTCTCCGGCGTACCGCCTGATTCGACACCTCAAGGAGAGACAACGATGTCGGTTACCCCCGAGCACCCGGCCGATCTGAGCCGCCGGACCCTGCTGCGCCGTGCCGCCGCGGCGGGCCTGCTCGTCACCCCCGCCGCGGGCCTGCTCAGCGCCTGCGCCGGCAGCGAGCCGAGCAAGTCCGACGACACCGGCGCCGCCAAGAGCAAGGACAACCCGTTCGGCGTCAAGGACGGCAGCGCCGTCAAGGTCGTCATCTTCAACGGCGGCCTCGGCGACCAGTGGGCCAACGAGGACAAGGCCGTCTTCGCCGCCAAGCACGCGGGCGTGACGGTCAACATGAGCTCCACCCAGAAGATCAAGACCGAAGAGCAGCCGAAGATGGCGACGCAGCCGAGCGACCTCGTCATGAACTCGGGCGCCGACATGATGGACATCAGCACCCTGGTCAACGAGGGCGCGATCGAGCCCCTGGACGACCTGCTCACCGCCCCGGCGTGGGACAGCGAGGGCACCGTCGCCGACACGCTGCTGCCCGGCACGGTCGAGGACGGCACCTTCCAGGGCAAGTTCTACGTCGTCAACGTGGCCTTCACCGTGTGGGGCAACTGGTACAACGGGGCGCTGTTCGCCAAGGAGGGCTGGCAGCCGCCGACGACGTTCGACGAGTTCTTCGCCCTCGCGCCGAAGATCAAGGCCAAGGGCATCGCCCCGTACGTGCACGACGCCGTGCACGGCTACTACCCGCGCTGGGCGCTGATGGCGACGATCTGGAAGTCCGCCGGCCGGCAGGCGGTCGTCGACATCGACAACCTGAAGGAGAACGCCTGGAAGGCCGACGGGGTGCTGCCCGCCCTCCAGGCGTGGGAGAAGCTGGTCAAGGACCGGCTGCTGCTGCCGGGCAACCTCAACCACACCCAGTCCCAGCAGGCGTGGCTCGACGGCAAGGCGGCGTTCATCCAGGTCGGCACCTGGCTGAAGAACGAGATGGCGGCGACGATCCCGCCGGGCTTCGAGATGAAGCTGTCGGACTACTGGGGCCTCGGGGCCACCGACAAGGCGCCCAAGGACGTCTTCGCCGGCGCGGGCGAGGGCCTCGTGGTGCCGAGCAAGGCCCCGAACAAGGCGGCGGCGAAGGAGTTCCTGCGGGCCGTGCTGTCGAAGTCCGGCTCCGCCAAGTTCGCCGAGCTGACCAAGTCGCTGGCCTCCACCAAGGGCTCCGGCGACGGCGTGCAGGACACGGCGCTGGCCAGCGCCAACGAGCTGATGCGCAACGCGCCGAAGGACCTGATCAAGACCAAGCTCTTCGACTTCTACGCCGACCTGGACAAGGAGAGCCAGAACCTCTCCGAGGAGCTGATGGCCGGCCGGCTCACCGCGCAGCAGTTCGTCGACAAGATGCAGGCAGCCGCCGACAAGGTCGCCAAGGACTCGTCGATCAAGAAGCAGACCCGCGCCTGATCCCGGTGGCGGCCCACTGATCCGTTCGAGAGAGTGAGTGGAATGCGGCACGGTGTCGCGCGCTTCGTCACGGGCTTCCTGGCCCTCCCCGTCGCGCTGTACCTCTTCTACGTGGTGTGGCCCTTCGCCCAGGCGGCCGGATACTCGCTGACCAACTGGGGCGGCTACTCCGACAAGCAGGAGTTCGTCGGGCTGGACAACTACGTCCGGCTGTTCTCCGACGAGCTGATCAGGAAGGCGTTCTGGCACAACGTGTTCTTCCTGGTCACCGTGCCGCTGTTCACGATCGCGCTGGCCCTGTTCCTCGCGTTCCTGCTCAACGTGGGCGGACGCGAGGACAGGGCCGGCATCCGGGGGGTCTTCGGCTCCGGGCTCTACAAGGTCATCTTCTTCTTCCCGCAGGTCCTGTCGCTCGTGGTGATCGCCGTGATGTGGCAGCAGATCTACCGCTCGGACAACCAGGGGCTGATCAACGGCCTGCTGATGAAGATCGGGCTGGTCGACGCCGACAACCCGATCGGGTTCACCGCCGACCCCGAGCCGTTCCTCGGCGTGCCCGCGGTGCTGTGGTGGCTGCTGTTCATCGCCGTGTGGAGCGGGGCCGGCTTCTACATGGTGCTCTTCTCGGCGGCGATGCAGTCGATCCCGAAGGACATCTACGAGGCGGCGCTCCTCGACGGGGCGAGCCGGTTCCACACGTTCTTCCGGATCACCCTGCCGCTGCTGCGGGACACCATCTCGGTGGCCTGGGTCTACCTGGGCTTCATCGCGCTGGACATGTACGCCCTGGTCTTCGTCATGACCCCGAGCCAGGGCGGGCCGAACCACGCCAGCGAGATCTTCGCGTCGGTGCTCAACTTCACCGCGTTCCAGAAGGGGCAGTTCGGCTACGCCTGCGCGATGGGCGTGGCGCTGGCCATCTTCACGATCCTGCTGGCCGCTCTCCAGCTCCGGATCACCCGCCGTGAGCGGATCGAGTACTGAGGAGACCCCGACGATGAGCACGGTGACCCACCCGTCCGGCGAGCGGGCCCGCCCCGGGCGTCCGGCCCCCCGCCCCGCGCCGAGCCGGGGCCTCGTCAGCCGCGGCCGGGAGCTGGGCGGACGCTTCTTCAACGGCTTCTCGCACCTGTTCCTGGTGGTCTGGGCCGTGATGGTGATCTACCCGCTGCTGTGGGTGGTGATGTCGGCGTTCAAGGACGACTCGGAGGTCATCCGCGAGCCGTTGTCGCTGATCCCCGACGAGCTGCACTGGGACAACTTCACCCGCGCCTGGGGCGAGGGGCACCTCGGCGCGTTCTTCCTCAACACGCTGCTGGTCCTGGTCGGCAGCGTCTTCCTGACCATGCTGCTCGGCTCGATGGCCGCGTACGTGCTGGCGCGCTACGAGTTCCCCGGCAACCGGCTGATCTACTACATGTTCCTGTCCGGCCTGACCCTGCCCATCTATCTCGCCGCCGTGCCGCTGTTCAAGGGCGTCTACAACATGGGGATCGTCCTGCCCCTGCTGGGCCCGAACCGGCACCTCATGCTGATCCTCGTCTACGTCGCCTGGTCGCTGTCGTTCACGGTCTTCTTCATGCACTCGTTCTTCCGGACGCTGCCCGACTCGATCGCCGAGGCGGCGATGGTCGACGGGGCCTCGCACAGCCGGCTGTTCTTCAGCATCATGCTGCCGATGGCCAAGCCGGGCCTGATCAGCATCGGCATCTTCAACGTCCTCGGCCAGTGGAACCAGTGGTACCTGCCGACGCTGCTCATGCAGTCGGTCGCCGGGGAGCCGAAGAACCAGGTGATCGCCCAGGGGCTCATCGAGCTGTCGGTCAACCAGGGCTACAAGAGCGACTGGAGCGGGCTGTTCGCCGGGGTGACGATGGCGATGCTGCCGGTGCTCATCGTCTACATCGTGTTCCAGCGCCAGGTGCAGTCCGGCCTGACCGCCGGCGTGAGCAAGTAGCCGCCGCACGCCGAGCGTCGTACGGTCGAGGCAGAATCGCGTCCGTGCTGGTGGCGGTGGAGGCGGACGACCGGGGTGGGGGAGCGCTGCTGCCCCTCGACCCCGCCGGCCGCCCCACCGGCCCGGCCGAGCAGGTCACCGACCTCGCCGCCGCCGTCGCCGCCCGGGAGGCCGCCGAGCGTCCCCGCTGGGTCTGGGGCAGCGGCGCAGGCGTCTATCCGGCGCTGCTGCGCGCCGGGGTCCGGCTCGACCGCTGCCACGACGTCGAGCTGACCGAGTCGCTGCTGCTGGGGCACGCCGGCCGCTGGGGCGAGCCCCGCTCGCCGGCCGCCGCGTGGGCCCGGTTGACCGGCGCGCCGGTGCCGCCGGATCCGCCGCCCCGCGCGGCCGAGCCGCCCGGCCACGGCCAGGGCGCGCTCTTCGACACCCTGCCCGGTCCGCCGGGCCCCGGCGTCGAGGCCCTGACCCGGGTGTACGCCGACCAGCTCGACCGCATCGCCGCCACCGCCCATCCCGGCCGGTTCCGGTTGCTGGTGGCCGCCGAGTCGGCCGGCGCGCTGATCGCGGCGGAGATGGGGGCGGCCGGCCTGCCCTGGCGGGCCGAGGTGCACGACGAGATCCTCACCGGGCTGCTCGGCGAGCCGTCCCCGGTCGGCGGCCCGCCCCGCCGGTTGGCCGAGCTGACCGCCCGCATCGCCGAGGCGTTCGGCCTGCGCCAGGTGCACGCCGACTCCCCGGCCGAGCTGCTGCGGGCGTTCGCCCGCGTCGGCGTGGAACTGCCCAACACCCGGGCCTGGGTGCTGCGCGGCGTCGACCACCCGGCCGTGCCGCTGGTGCTGGAGCACAAGGAGCTCTACCGGATCTGGACGGCGCACGGCTGGGCCTGGCGCGACGCCTGGGTGCGCGACGGCCGGTTCCACCCGGAGTACGTCCCCGGCGGCGTCGTCTCCGGGCGGTGGGCCACCCGGGGCGGCGGCGCGTTGCAGATCCCCAAGGTGATCCGGCGGGCGGTGGTGGCCGACCCGGGTTGGCGGCTCGTCGTCGCCGACGCCGGCCAGCTGGAGCCGAGGGTGCTCGCGGCGGTCTCCGGCGATGCCCGGCTGGCCGCCGCCGGCGGGGCGGGCGACCTCTACGCCGCCCTGGCCCGGGACTCCTTCGGCGGCGACCGGCCCCGGGCCAAGGTGGCCCTGCTCGGCGCCATGTACGGGCAGACCGGCGGGATGGCCGTCCCCGCCCTCGCCGTGCTGCGCCGCAACTATCCGACCGCCTTCGCGTACGTGGAGGCGGCGGCGCGCACCGGCGAGGCCGGCGGCCTGGTGCGTTCCTGGCTGGGGCGCACCTGCCCGCCCGGCACGGCCGGCTTCGCCGACGGCGACGACGCGGGGGTCGACCCGGAGGCGGCGGCCGACCCGCAGGGCCCCCGGGCGCGGGCGGCCCGGTCCCGGGGCCGGTTCACCCGCAACTTCGTCATCCAGGCCACCGCCGCCGAGTGGGCGTCCACGTTGCTGGCCACGCTGCGCGCGGCGCTGGCCGGCAGCGACGCCGAGCTGGTCTTCTTCCAGCACGACGAGGTGATCGTGCACTGCCCGGCCGGGCAGGCCGACGCGGTGGCCGAGGCGGTCCGCGCCAGCGGCGCGCGGGCCACCGCCCTGCTGTTCGGCGACACCCCGGTCCGGTTCCCGCTGGACCTGTCCGTCGTGGACTGCTACGCGGACGCCTGACCTGGCCGGAAGCGGCAGCCCGGCGACGCGCAGCGGCTCACGGGCTTGCCGGCGGCGGCCGACCGGCGACGCGGCGGCCGGCCGTGCCGTCGGCGCGGCACCCCGAGTGCGGCAAATATCCGTTTCGCCCCGACACTCATCGCGGGGGTGCTCGTTGCACCCGGTGTGCGTATCGCAGGAATGATCATCGCGGCGGGCGGGGGACGCCGTCTCGGTGGCCCCGAGGCGTTGCTCCACCAGGGTGACCAACCCCTGGTAGACCGGATGATCGACACGATGATCGAGGCGGGCTGCGCGCAGATCGTGGTGGTGCTGGGCGCGGCGGCCGACCAGGTGCGGCAGACCGCCGATCTGACCCGGGCCACGGTGGTGGTCAACCGCGCCTGGGGCACCGGCGTCGGCTCGTCGATCCGGGCCGGCCTCGCGGCGCTGACCGACCAGCGGATCGAGGCGGTGGTCGTGGTCCCGGTGGACATGCCGGGGCTCACCCCGGCGGCCGTGCGGCGGGTGGCCGCGCTGCCGTACCCCGACGTGCTGGTCTGCGCCACCTACGACGGCCTGCGCGGCTACCCGATGCTGTTCGGCCGCCGACACTGGTCCGGCATCGCCACCCTGGCCAGCGCCGACGTCGGGGCCCGGCCCTATCTGCTGGCGCACAAGGACCAGATCGTCGACATCTCCTGCGACTCGGTGGCCGACGGCAGCCGCGTCGACACCCCGGAGTTGATGGCCCTGTACGGGCTGACCGTCCCGCCCCAGCGCGTCGGCGCGTAGCGCGTTCCTGCGATCGATTCTTGGACGGTTGTTGCTCGCTGGTGACAGGAACCGTCCAAGATTCAGCAGGAGCTGCGGTGCCGGGCGTCCACGTCCGACGCGAGCGGCGGGCCCATCGCGACGACACCCATCAGTTCGTCGCCAGCCGTCGCGCGCCACACCCGCTTCTCGGCGGACTGGAGCGCACCGCGCCATCCGGTCCGTGCTCGTGCTGGATGGTCGGGTTCCCGACGGACGCGAGAGCGACTCCGCCAGCTCCGTTCGTGCCGCAGCGAGCGCAGGGCGACATCGTCTCCGCCTGCGGTGCCCTGACCGCAGGAGCATTACACCACGCGATCGCACTCGCCCGCCCCCGGTCCTTTCTCCGCCCCCCTTTGCTCTGCACCCAGATGCGCAACAGGCGCGCGACGTAGTCGGTCGCCGGATGCCCCGCTTCATTCGGATTGTTGAATGTCGCCACTCCATCCCCGGTGCTGCCTATCTGGGTGCAGAGCAAAGGGGGCGCGGGATGTCGAGTGGGGTCGAGGGGGTGTGACGAAGAGTCACACCGCCGGGCCTGCGCCCAGACGCCAGCGATCATTGCGCAGCGTGGTCGAGCTGCGAGTGGCGCAGCCGCTCGGTGGGGGCGATCAGTCGAGTCAGTCGAGGCAGAACTCGTTGCCCTCGGGGTCGGCCATGACGATGTGCCCCGCGGCGAGCGGTGCGGCGGGCTCGTGGCGGCGCAGCCGGGTCGCGCCGAGCGAGACGAGCCGCTCGGCCGCCGCCTCCAGGGCCGCCATCCGCGCGTCGCCGACCAGCCCCGGGGCGGCCCGTACGTCGAGGTGCACCCGGTTCTTGACCTGCTTGGGCTCCGGCACCCGCTGGAAGAACAGCCGCGGCGCGGTGCCGGCGGGGTCGACCACCGCCGAGGCGGAGTTGCGGCGCTCGGGCGGCACGCCCATCGCCTCCAGCGCCTGCTCCCACGACTCGAAGCCGGGCGGCGGGGCCTGCACCTGATGGCCGAGGGCCTCGGCCCAGAAGGCCGCCAGCGCGGCCGGGTCGGCGCAGTCGAACGTGATCTGAACGTCCGTCATGGTGCCAGCCTCCGGCATATCGCGGACAGGTTCGTTCCTAGACCTGTGCAACGATCGACGGGTGACCGTCGAGGCGACGACCGAGCGGGTGCTGCGGCTGCTGGCGCTGCTGCAGCGGCGACCGTCCTGGACCGCCGCCGAGATCGCCGCCGAGCTGCGGGTCACCGACCGCTCGGTGCGCCGCGACGTGCAGCGGCTGCGCGCGCTCGGCTACCCGGTGCACGCGGCGGCGGGCGTCGGCGGCGGCTACCGGCTTGGCGCTGGCACCCGGCTGCCGCCGCTGCTGCTCGACGACGAGGAGGCGATCGCGACGGCGGTGTCCCTGCGGCTGGCCGCGGGCGGCACGGTCGCCGGGGCGCAGGAGGCGGCGCTGCGGGCGCTGGCCAAGCTCGACCAGGTGCTGCCCGCGCGGCTGCGCGCCGAGGTGCGGGCGGTGCACGCCGCCACCGACACCCTGGTCGGCCCCGGCGTCGAGATCGACGCGGAGCTGCTGGTGACCCTCGCGCGGGCCTGCCGCGACGCCGTGCGGGTCCGGTTCCGTTACGCCGGCCGCGACGGTGCGGAGAGCGAGCGCACGGTCGAGCCGGTGCGGATGGTCACCACCGGCCGCCGGTGGTATCTGATGGCGTGGGACGTCGACCGCGGCGACTGGCGCACGTTCCGGCTGGACCGGATGCGCCAGACGGCGGCGACGACGTGGCGCTTCCGGGCGCGGGAGCACCCCGACCCGGTCGCCCACGTGCGGCGGGCCGTGGCCGAGGCGCCGTACCGGCACCTCGCCCGGGTGCGGGTGCACGCCCCGTCCGACGTGCTGCGGGAACTGGTGCCGCCGCAGGTGGGGCGGGTCGAGGACGACCGCGACGGCTGGTGCGTGCTCGTCGTCGGCGGGGACGACCTCGACTGGCTCGCCTTGCACGTGGCCCGGCTCGGCTTCGAGGCGGAGGTGCTGGAGCCGGCGGAGCTGCGGCAGGCCCTCGCCCGGCTCGCCCACCGCCTCGCGGCGATGGCCGGGCCGGCCCTCACGTGATCGTCTGCTGATTCAGGAGACGACACGCCGGGCGGGTTCTCCAGAAACAGCAGACGATCATGGTGCGTCGGCGGCGCGGCGGTGGTGGTCCAGCAGCTTGGACAGCAGCTCGGTCAGTCGCTGGCGCTCCCCGGGTGACAGCGGGGCCAGCAGCTCGTCCTGGCATTCGGCCAGCCGCTTCTCCAGCCGCCGCAACTGCTGCCTGCCCGCCGCGGTCAACGAGATGATGTTGCGCCGACGGTCGGACGGGTCCGGGGAGCGCTCGACCAGCCTGCGATCGGCGAGTTCGTTGACCGCCGCCACCATGTCGCTGAGGTGGATGCCGCTGCGGCGGCCCAGCGTGGCCTGGCTGGCCGGGCCGAACTCCTCAAGCGTCGCCAGCAGGCGGTAGTGGTAGCCGCGGGCCTGGGCGGCGGAGAACGCGTCGCCCACCAGGCGCTGCGCGTGGCCGGCGGTCTGGGTGAGCAGCCAGCTGGGCAGGCTCTCCCAGCTGGCGGGTGCACCCTCGGCTGGCTTCTCCATGTGACAACCCTAACAAGTCGTTGGGCGCACTAACGATATCGGTATCGTTAGTCGCGTAAACGTTAGTGCGTCAAACGAATCCTCCTGGAGTCAAGGCCATGATCGAACCGTTCCGCATCGACGTCCCCCAGGCCGCTCTCGACGACCTCGACGACCGGCTCGGTCGCACCCGGTGGCCCAACGAGGTCGCCGACGCCGGGTGGGACTACGGCTTCCCGCAGGCGCGGCTGAAAGAACTGGTCGAACACTGGCGCACCCGCTACGACTGGCGCGCGCAGGAGGCCCGGCTCAACGAGCTTCCGCACTTCACCACCGAGATCGACGGCCAGAACGTCCACTTCGTCCACGTCAGGTCGGCGAAGCCGGACGCGCTTGCGCTGATCCTCACCCACGGCTGGCCCGGCTCGTTCCTGGAGTTCCTCGACGTGATCGAGCCGCTGTCGCGCGACTTCCACCTGGTGATCCCGTCCATCCCGGGCTTCGGCTTCTCCGGGCCGACACACGAGCGCGGCTGGGACGTCGTCCGGGTCGCGCGGGCCTGGGCCGAGCTGATGCGCCGTCTCGGCTACGAGCGCTACGGCGCGCAGGGTGGCGACTTCGGCTCGGGCATCTCGTTGGCGCTCGGCGCGGTGGCACCCGAACGGGTCGTCGGGGTGCACGTCAACTACCTGCCGACCCGGCCGCTGCCGGACGCCGACATCCACCTGTCCGAGACGGACGAGGCCCGGCTGGACAAGGTCAGGCAGCTGATGGCGAACCGGCCGCCGTTCCAGGCGCTGCAGGCCGCCACCCCGCAGACCATCGGCTACGCGCTGACCGACTCGCCCGTCGGCCAGCTGGCCTGGATCGCCGAGCGCTTCGCGCAGTGGACGGACCCCCGCTCGCCCGTCAGCGACGAGCGGATGCTCACCGACGTCTCGCTGTACTGGCTGACCGCCACCGCGGCCTCCTCGGCGCGACTGCACCGCGAGGCCCCGCGTCGGATCGCGCCGTGCCCGGTGCCGGTGGGGGTGGCCGTGTTCCCGCACGACATCACGCAGTCGGTGCGACCGCTGGCCGAGCGGCTCTACGACATCCGGCACTGGTCGGAGTTCGAGCGCGGGGGCCACTTCGCCGCGATGGAGGTGCCGGAGCTGCTCGCCGAGGACATCCGGGACTTCTTCCTGACCTCCCTCACCTGACACGAACGCGCCGGGGCTGCTCGCCCGAACGACGGACGAGCAGCCCCGGCGGGCACAGCTCAGTCGCCGGCCGGCGGCTCCAGCCGACCCGTGGCGGCCAGGGCCCGGTACCAGTGGGCGCTGTCCTTCCAGATCCGCTCCTGCGTGTCGTAGTCGACGCGGATGATGCCGAAGCGCCGGTCGTAGCCCCACGCCCACTCGAAGTTGTCCAGCAGCGACCAGACGAAGTAGCCGCGCACGTCCGCGCCCGCGTCCATGGCTGCGCCGACCGCGTCGATGTGCCGGTACAGGTAGTCCAGCCGCCGCTCGTCGTGGACCCGGCCGTCGGGGGTGACCACGTCGTCGAACGCCGCGCCGTTCTCGGTGATCATCAGCGGCAGCCCGGGGTGTTCCCGGTGCAGCCGCAGCAGCAGCTCGGTCAGGCCGGCGGGCTCGATGTTCCAGCCCATCGCCGTGTACGGACCCGGCTGCGGCAGGAAGTCCACGTCGTCGGCGCCGACCCACGGCGTGTGCGCCGAGCTGCCGTGCCCGTCGTTGTCCGAGCGGGCCGAGACGCCGTCCCAGGCCCGCACCAGAGTGGTCGAGTAGTAGTTGACCCCGAGCACGTCCAGCGGCACCGCGATCGTACGCTCGTCGCCGTCGCGCACGAACGACCAGTCGGTCACCTTCGCGGTGTCGGCGAGCAGGTCCGCCGGGTACGCCCCGTCGAGCAGCGGCCCGAGGAACGCCCGGTTGGCCAGCGCGTCGATGCGGCGCACCGCGTCGGCGTCGGCCGCCGAGCCCGACGCCGGCCGGACCACGTGCAGGTTCAGCGTCACCGACAGCTCCGCCGCCGGCGCCAGCTCGCGCACCACCCGGCCGGCGAGGCCGTGGGCGAGGTTGAGATGGTGTACGGCGGCCAGCGCCCCGGCCGGCTCGGTGCGGCCCGGCGCGTGCACCCCGGAGCCGTAGCCGAGGTACGCCGAGCACCACGGCTCGTTGAACGTCGTCCACGTGTGCACCCGGTCGCCGAGCGCCTCCACGATGCCGGCGGCGTACTCCTGGAACCGCAGCGCGGTGTCCCGCGCCGGCCAGCCGCCGGCGTCCTCCAGCTCCTGCGGCAGGTCCCAGTGGTACATGGTGGCCACCGGCCGCACGCCCCGCTCCAGCAGCCCGTCGACGAGCCGGGAGTAGAAGTCCAGCCCGGCCCGGTTGAACGCACCGGAGCCGCCGGGCTGCACCCGGGGCCAGGAGATCGAGAACCGGTACGCCGACAGCCCCAGCTCGGCGATGTGCCCCAGGTCCTCGCGCCAGCGGTGGTAGTGGTCGGCGGCCACGTCGCCGGTGTCGCCGTTGAGGGTGCGGCCGGGGGTGTGGCTGTAGGTGTCCCAGATCGACGGGCCCCGCCCGTCCTCGGTGGCCCCGCCCTCGATCTGGTACGACGCCGTCGCCGAGCCCCACACGAAGCCCTCGGGAAACACTCGCGTCACCGGTTCGCCCCCGTCCCCAGCACGTCGCCGCCCGGCGACCCCGATCCCACCACGTCACAGTCGTAGCCGGACGACGCGCCGGCCACCACGTCCACGGCGGCCGTCCCGCCGTCGTACCGCACCTCGAACTCGGCCCCCGGACCGCCGCCGGGCGAGGGGATCCGCACCCGGGTCCGCTGGCCCTCGACGGGCGCGAACAGCCGCAGCCGCACGCCGTCGGCCCACTCGTAGTCGGGCCGGTCGTGCGTCGCGCCGAACGGGATCACCGCACCGGGGCGGGCGAGCACCGGCAGGCTGTCGTAGCCGTGCTTCTCGGTCACCCACGCCGGCCCGGTGAGCTGCGCGCCGCTGACCAGGTTGGTCCAGGTGCCGGCGGGCACGTAGTAGGTGACCTCCCCGTCGGCGCTCATCACGGGCGCGACCAGCACGTCCGGGCCGAGCATGTACTGCCGGTCGAGGTACGCGGCCATCGGGTCGTCCGGGAACTCCACGATCATCGGCCGCATCACCGGTACGCCGTCGCGGTGCGCCTCCTCGGCCGCCGCCGCCAGGTAGGGCATGAGGCTCAGCTTGAGCCGGGTGAAGTGGCGCAGCACCTCCACGGCCTCGTCGTCGTACGCCCACGGCACCCGGTACGAGCCGGAGCCGTGCAGCCGCGAGTGCGAGGAGAGCAGCCCGAACGCGATCCACCGCTTGAACACGGCCGGGTCGGGGGTGCCCTCGAAGCCGCCGATGTCGTGGCTCCAGTAGCCGAACCCGGACGCCGACAGCGACAGCCCGCCGCGCAGCGACTCGGCCATCGCCACGAACGTCGACTCGCAGTCGCCGCCCCAGTGCACCGGGAACTGCTGCCCGCCGGCCGTGGCCGACCGGGCGAAGACGACCGCCTCGCCGACGCCGCGCTCGGCCTCCAGCAGCTCGAAGACGGCCTTGTTGTAGAGGTAGGCGTAGTAGTTGTGCATCCGCTGCGGGTCCGACCCGTCGTGCCAGACCACCTCGGTGGGGATGCGCTCGCCGAAGTCGGTCTTGAAGCAGTCGACGCCCATGTCGAGCAGCACCTTGAGCTTGCTGTTGAACCAGGCCACCGCGTCGGGGTTGGTGAAGTCGACGAGCGCCATGCCGGCCTGCCACTTGTCCCACTGCCAGACCGACCCGTCGGGGTTGCGCACCAGGTAGCCGGCCTGGCGGCCCTCCTCGAACAGGTAGGAGCGCTGGGCGATGTACGGGTTGATCCACACGCACACCTTCAGGCCGCGCTCGTGCAGCCGGCGCAGCATCCCCTCCGGGTCGGGGAAGGTCGCCGGGTCCCACACGAAGTCGACCCAGTGGAACTGCCGCATCCAGAAGCAGTCGAAGTGGAACACCGACAGCGGCAGGTCCCGCTCGGCCATCCCGTCGATGAACTCGGTGACGGTCTTCTCGTCGTACGAGGTGGTGAACGACGTCGACAGCCACAGCCCGTACGACCAGGCCGGGACGCGGGCCGGGCGGCCGGTGAGCGCGGTGTAGCGGCGCAGCACGTCCTTCGGGGTGGGCCCGTCGATCAGGTAGTAGGTCAGCGACTGCCCCTCGACGCTGAACTGGGCCTGCGAGACGACCTCCGAGCCGACCTCGAACGACACGTGCTCGGGGTGGTCGACGAAGACGCCGTAGCCGGCGCTGCTGAGATAGAACGGCACGTTCTTGTACGCCTGCTCGCTGGCGGTGCCGCCGTCGGCGTTCCAGATGTCGACGGTCTGGCCGTTCTTGACGAACGGGCCGAACCGCTCGCCGAGGCCGTAGATCGTCTCCCCGACGCCCAGCGCCAGCCGGTCGTGGACGAAGTGGCGGCCCTCGCCGTCGGTGACGACGCCGACGCTGCGCTCGGTGGACGAGGTGACCAGGCGGTCGCCGCGCAGGAAGTCGACCCGCCACCGGTCGACCAGCGTGACGCGGGCGGTCAGCTCGCCGGTGGTCAGGGCGGCGCTGACGCCGGTGACCTCGACGGTGACGGGGTGGTCGTCGCCGGCCGCGAGGGCGAAGCGCGGCTGCTTCGGCAGCCCGCCGCTGTGGTGCCCGACGGTCACTCCGATCACGCCGGGGGCGGGGGAGAAGAACTGCACGGTGACGACCGGGCGGTTGAGGGTGTCGCCCCGCCCGGTGATCTGACCGGTCGGCGCGAAGACGGTGAAGCCGCGTTCGTCCGGCTCCACCGATTCGACTGTGCCGGGGCGCAGCACCGTGACCCCCGGACGCAGTTGCCAGTACCCGTCGGTGAACTTCACTTCTCGGCTCCTACCGTGATGCCGCGGCTCAGCGTGCGCTGGAAGATGAGGAAGAACACGATCGCCGGGACGAGGCTGATCAGGGCCCCGGCGTTGGTGGTGGGGGCGTCCATCAGCCGGTCGCCCTGCAACGACGCGAGGGCCACCGGGATGGTCTGGGTCTGGTTGTCGATGAGCATCACCAGCGGGATGAGGAACTCGTTCCAGGTCCAGATGAAGAAGAAGACCAGCAGCACGGCGAGGGTGGGCCGGACGTTGGGCAGGACGACCCGCCACAGGATCGTCCACTTGCCCGACCCGTCCAGCGCCGCCGCCTCCAGCAGGCTCTTGGGGAACGTGCCGAGCACCGAGGCCAGCAGGTACGTGCCGAACGCGCTCTGGATGACCGTGAAGATGATGATCACGACGAGTCGGGTGTTGTAGAGGCCCACCTCCTTGGCGAAGTAGTAGAGCGGGTAGACCAGGGACTCCTGCGGCAGCATGTTGGCCAGCAGGAACGCCCCGACGATCCAGAGCCGGCCCCGGACCCGGCCGATGCCCAGCGCGTACGCGTTGAGCAGCGACACGGCGACCGCGAGCACCGCGACCGAGCCGGCGATGAGCGCGGAGTTCCACAGCTTCTGCGGGAAGTCGACCTGCGTCCAGTAGGTGCGCAGGCCCTGGGTGTAGAACTCCGACGGCCAGCTCAGCGGCCCGTCCGTGGAGTATTGCCCGGGCGCTTTGAACGCGTTGAGCAGCATGAACACGAACGGCACCAGCATGACCAGCGCGCCGACGGTGACCACGGCCAGCACGATCCAGCGGCCGACGCCCCGGTGGTGCCGGTCGGGCACCCGGGCGGACCGGCCGGTCTTCGCGGGGGCCTTCGTGGGGGTGAGGGTGACGGACATCAGGCGCTCCCGTCCCGTCGCTCGGCGCGGTGCTGCGCGCGGATGAACAGCAGCGCCACCACCACGATGATCAGCGTCAGCACGGTCGAGATCGCCGACCCGTACCCGACCTGGAGTTTCTTGAAGAACGTGTAGTACGCGAAGTACGACGGCACGTTGGTGGCGTTCTCGGGGCCGCCCCGGGTCAGCGCGTAGATCGGCCCGAACACCTTCATCGCGGCGATGGTGCAGGTGAGGGCGACGACGAACGTCTCCGGCCGGATCTGCGGCAGGGTGATCGCCCGGAACCGGCGGGCCCAGCCCGCGCCGTCGATCTCCGCCGCCTCGTACAACTCGGGGTCGACCCGCTGCAGCGCGGCCATGAACACGACCACCGGGTAGCCGATCTGCACCCAGATCATCACGCCCATGACCGCCGGCAGGGCGGTGTCGGGGTCGCCGAGCCAGTCGTGCGACAGCGCGCCCAGCCCGACGGCGTCGAGCAGCCCGTTGAGGGCCCCGTCGGGGCGCAGGATCCAGCCCCACACGATGCCGGCCACCACGACCGGCAGCACCTGCGGCAGGTAGAACGCGGCCCGCAGCGCGTTGGCGGTGCGCGGCTTGAAGCGCCGGCCGATGGTGTCGAACAGCACCGCCGCGAGCACCAGCCCGACGACGGTGGGCACCACGACCATCGCCACGATCATGGCGAGGGTGTTGCGGAACGACTGCCAGAAGACGGTGTCGTCGAGCAGGCGCCGGTAGTTCTCCAGCCCGACGAATGTCGGGTCGCCGATGCCGGACCAGCGGGTGAGCGAGAGATAGCCGGTGAACAGCAGCGGCCCGCCGATGACCAGTGCGAAGAGCACCGCGCCGGGCAGCAGGTAGAGCCAGTACCCCGCGTCGCCGCGGCGGCGGCGCGGGCCCCGGCGGCCCTTCGGGTCGGTGTCGCCCCGGCGTCGGGTGACGAGGGCGTCGGATGCAGCCATGATGGTCCCTCCGGTGCGCCGGCGGGCGCGTCGCGCAGGGCGCGCCCGCCGGGCGTCCTCGTCAGCCGCGCTTGATCTCCGCGACGCCCTCGTCGTACGGCTTGGCGATCGCGTCGAGCACCTGGTCGGGGGACTTCGACTGGTTGATCAGGCCCTGGAAGCCGGAGACCAGCACGTCGTAGTAGCCGGGGACCGGCCAGTCCGGGTAGAAGGCCAGGCCGTCGGTGGAGCTGATCGCGTTGAAGTTCTCGATCAGCTTCTTGTCCTTCGGGTCGGCGATCTTCGACGGGTCGGCCGACACCGGGACGCCGCCGTTGTTGCCGATCAGGGCCTGGATCTCCGGGCGCATGGTGATGTCGATGAAGTCGTACGCCAGGTCCTTGGCCTTGCTGGTCGCCGGGACCACCCAGATGTTGCCGGACGAGCCGGCGTGCAGCTTGTTGCCGGGGAACAGGAAGCTGTCCCAGTTGGCCTTCATCTCGGCCTTGAACCGGCCGTACCACCAACTCCCGGAGACGATCATCGGGGTCTTGCCGGCGATGAACGCCGTGCCCATGTCCTCGGCCTTGGCGCTGGCGGTGCCCTTGCCGACGTAGCCCTTCTTCACCCACTCGGCGAACGTGTCCGCGCCGTACTTGAGCGGGTCGGCCTTGAAGTCGACCGGGTTCTTGTAGAGCTGGTAGTTGTCGACGAACGCCCGGTCGGCCTTGGCGAGCGCGAGCTGGTAGAACAGCTGCCCGGCCGGGTACTCGGCGCCGGCGGTGCCCAGCGGGGTGATGCCCTTGGCGACGAACGTGTCCATCGCGGCGGTCATCTCGTCGAGCGTCGTCGGGACCTTGACGCCGTTGCGGTCGAACAGGTCCTTGTTGTAGTAGACCATCACGTACTCGCCGTAGTTGGGCACGCCGTACCAGTTGCCGGAGCCCATCACGCCCTTGTCGTCGTACCTGGCGGTGGTCTGCAGGCTCGGGCTGAGCGCCTTGTCCCAGCCGCGCTTGGTCGCCTCGGCCGTGAGATCGGTGAGCAGGCCCTGCTTGGACAGCAGGCCGGCGGTGGCGTTGCCCTTGTTGTATTCCATCACGTCCGGGCCCTCGGACGAGTTGATGATCATCCCGGCGTTCTGCTGGATCTGCTCGAACGCCTTGCGCTCGAAGCGCACCTCGACGCCCGGGTGCTCCTGCTTGAAGACCTCGATCGCCTTGTCCCACGCCACGCCCATGGCGCTGGTCTCGCCCTCGTAGTGCCAGAGCTTGAGCACCTTGGCGCCGCTGGCGCCCTCGTCGGCGTCGTCACCGCAGGCGGTCAGGGACGCCGCCGCGGCGACGGCCAGGGTCACCGCCGCGACGACTGTGCGGAATCGTTGCATTACCATTCTCCTCGTGAGTATCGAGCCGGTACTCCTCTAGGCCCGTCGTCGCGTGGCAGCGCGGCGACGGGCTGTGTTCTTGCTCGTCGTGCCCGACGCCTCCGGGTCGGCCGCGTCGGCCTCGCCGGTGGTGTCCGGAGTCGGGCGACCGGGAGGGCCGCTGGATCCGCGGACCTCCAACGTGCACGGCAGCAGCTCCTGGTGGATCGGGGCGCTGTCGAGCTCCAGGTGGCGCAGCAGCGCCTCGACCGCGATGCGTCCCAGCGCCGAGCCGGGCGACGTCATCGCGGTCAGCGCGGGGGTGGCCAGCTCGGCGACCTGCGGCGAGGTGACCATGGAGACGACCGAGACGTCGTCGGGCACGGTGAGGCCCCGCCCGGCCAGCCCGCCGAGGATGCCGAACACGGCCCGCTCGTTCATGGCGAGCACGGCGGTCAGGTCGGGGGCCCGGTCGAACGCCGTGGCCAGGGCCGCCCGCCCGCCCGCCGCGCTGTCCTCGGCGGGGATCATCAGCGGCTCGACGCCGTGCTCGGCCATCGCCGCGGCGAACGCGTCGCGGGTGCGCAGCGCGGGGCCGTAGCCCTCGGCGATGGTCGCGGCGGAGTGGTTGACGTAGACGATCCGCCGGTGGCCGAGGCCCACGAGGTGCGCGACGGCGTCGCGCACGGTGCGGTCGAAGTCGATGTCGACGTACGACAGGTCGGTGGTGTCGCCGGTGCGGCCGATGAGCACCAGCGGCACGCCCGCCTCCCGCAGCACGGCCACCCGGTCGTCGTCGAGCTGCACCTCCATCAGCAGCGCGCCGTCGAGCATCCGCTGGCTGGCCAGCCGCCGCAGGCCGTCGAGGTCGTCGGCGTCGACGGGGGAGAGCACCAGGTGGTAGCCCGCCGCGCTGGCCGCCGAGGCCGCGCCGGTGACGAAGGCCGTCTCGGTGGCGCCTAGGCCGCGGTCGTCGATCGGCAGGAGCAGCCCGAGGATGCGGCTGCGCCGGCTGGCCAGCCCCCGGGCCATCGCGTGCGGCTGGTAGTCCAGCTCCGCCATCGCGGCGCGGACCTTGTCCCGGGTGGCCTGGGAGATGGGCCGCGCGCCGGTCAGCACGTACGACACCGTGCTGACGGAGACCCGCGCGAGCCGGGCGACGTCGTGCATCGTGGCCATCGCGCACCTCCCTCGGCGGCCCGGCGGGCGGGGTCCCGACCTGCGTCGAAACGCCTAGTCGAAACGGTTAGTCGAAGCGTTTCGACAGACCGTAGGACACGTGTTACGAGGGCGTCAATAGCCGATGACAAAAATGGGTCGCCGGGCCGACCCGCGCCCGGGGGCGGCACAGCGCCGCGCTGGGGGGCGGGGTCGGCCCGGCGACGGGCGGAGCCTCAGATCTCGATGTTGAACTTGCGCAGCACCGACGGGGCGACCAGGCCCACCGCCGCGAGCACGGAGATCGCGGTCAGCACGCCGCGCAGCACGACCACCTCGGTCTTGCTGCCGGTGCGCAGCGCGATGCTGTTCGGCAGGCCGACCATCGTCCACATCCGGCGCTTGATCGGGATCGGCCACAGGATCGGCACTCCGGCCCGCGTGATCATGTCGCCGAGGATGTGCACGAAGCAGCCCACCCCGACGGCCAGCCCGATCAGCGGATACCCCCGGTCGCCGGGCAGGTTGGCGAACGTGTACCAGGCGGCGGCGGCCGAGGCCAGGGTCACGATCACCCAGCCGGCGCGCTCCGCCCACCGGTCGAACAGCCCGCGCAGGGCCAGCCCGAACATGAAGAACAGGATGCCCACCACGGCCCACTTGCCGTACGCGGCGCACAGCGCGGTGGTGCCCCAGCCGACCAGCACGGTGAACGGGATCGTGTGGGTCAGGGTGCGGTGGCCGTTGTTGCGGCGCGGGTCCTTGCTCAGCTTGGTCGCGTAGTAGACGCCGAGGGAGATCTTCTCCATCACCTCGGCGACGAACAGGCTGACCACCCCGAACGTGCGGGCCACCGTGGCCCCGCCCTGGTTGCGGGTCACCTTGCCCGACAGGTCGAGGTCGGGGAAGAGCGCCCCACCGGCGCAGACGGCGGTGCCGACGGCGAGTGCCAGCGGCGACTGGTGGTAGTCGGCGAACTGGTCGAGCGCCCAGGAGCCGGTCAGCCACACCGCCGCGCCCGACAGTGCGTGGGACGGTCCCATCATGACGCCTCGCCCTCCCCAGGGTCTTGATCCACAAACTACGCCACTCTGGCAGAGTCGCCGCCGGGGAGCAATCACCTGGACGGTCCACACCGGACGGTGTCGCCATCCGGGCGCGTGGGGCGGCCCCGCCGGCTCAGGCCGTGCCGCCGGCCCGGAAAGTGGACCGCATCGTCTCCCGCTCGGCCGCGCCGGCGTCCCACTCCACCTCGGGGCCGCTCCAGGCCAGCGACCACGAGCGGGTGCCGAACGGGATCAGCTGCGCCCCGCGCAGGCGCGCCCCCATCGGCGCGTCCCAGGTGCACTCCCACTCCGCCCCCCGGCCCGCCACCTCCGCCAGCCGGATCTTCGCGTACCGGGGGAGGGCGCCCGCCTCCTTCGCCCGGCGCTCGTTCGCGCGCAGCTGCTCCAGCGGGGCGGCGGCCGGGTCGTCCGCCGGGGAGACGGTCAGGATCCGTCGGGCCGACGGGTCCTGGAAACAGACCGCGTTCCCGTCCCGGTACTGCCGCCAGCCGGGCGGTAGGGCGAGCCGGAACCCGGCCGGGTCGGCGTACCAGGACCAGTCCGACGGCGGGCGCAGCGGCTCGTCCGGGGCCGGCGCGACGGTCGGGGGTGGCTCGCCGAACGGGTAGGGCCGCAGGCAGGGGAAGGGCGGGGGCGCGACACCCGCGCGCAGCGGCGGCACGATCGGTCCGGAGGTCGGCGGGCTCGGCGCGGCCCCCGGGGTGGCCGGTGGCGTCGCCTCGCGTCGGGTGTGGGGGCTGAACAACGCGAACACGACGAGGTGCGCGACCACCAGCGTGACCGCCACGCCGGACACGACCAGCGGCCAGCGCCGCCCGGCCGGCGCGGCGACGTCCGCCGGCCCGGCCGGCACGATGACGAACGGGACGTCGGCCGACACCGGGGCGGCCGGGGCGGCGGTGTCCGTCGGCGCGGTCGGCGTCGGCCCGTCCCGCGCCGGGCCCCTCCCCGCCGGCCTCCGGCCCGCCGTTGCGTCCCGCCCCGGCGGCCCGGCCGACCAGCCCGGCACGACCAGCCGGTCCGCCTCGGCGGGCCCGGCCGGGCCGTCCGGCGGGACCGCGTCCGGCGGAACCACCGTGGCCTGTGGGGCCACCGTGACCGGCGAGGGCTCGGCGCCCGGCGCGGCGGCCTGGGCCAGGCGGCGCTGCGTCTCCTCGTGGTCGATGCGCTGCCGTGGGTCCCGGCGCAGCAGGCCGACCAGGACCGGCCGCAGCGGCCCGGCGTGCGGGGCCGGGTCCGGCGGCCGGGTGGCCAGGGCGCTCAGCGTCGCCATCGCGGTGCTGCGGGCGTACGGGGACTTGCCCTCCACGGCCGCGTGCAGCGTCGCGCCGAGCGACCACATGTCGGCCTCCACGCTGGAGATCCCCTCGGCGGCCCGCTCCGGGGCGACGAACTGCGGGGAGCCGAGCACCAGCCCCGGCCGGGTCATCACCCCGTCCCCGCCGTCGAAGACGGCGAGCCCGAAGTCGGTGAGCATCACCCGCCCGTCGTGGGCGACGAGCACGTTGGCCGGCTTGACGTCGCGGTGCAGCACGCCGGCCTGGTGCGCGGCACGCAGCGCGGCCAGCAGCGCCAGCCCGATCGCCGCGGCCCGCCGCGGCGGCAGCGGCCCGGACGTGTCCAGGATGTGCTGCAACGACCGGGACGGCACGTACTCCATGATCAACCACGGGTCGCCGTCGACCGGCACCACGTCGTAGACCCGGACCACGTTGGGGTGGTTGAGCCGCGCCGTCGTGCGCGCCTCCCGCAGCGTGCGCAGGCGCAACTCGTCGAGCTCGTCGCCGGCCAGCACGGCCGGCGGGACGACCTGCTTGACCGCGACGTCGCGGTGCAGCATCTCGTCCCTGGCACGCCACACCTTGCCCATGCCGCCGCGACCCACGAGGTCGAGCAGGCGGTACCGGCCGCCGATCACTACCTGCTGCACCGTTCTCCTCACCGCTGGCGGACGTACACCATAGCCAGCGGATCGGCAGGGACCAATCGGACGACAGGTCGGCAACCCGTCAGCAGGCCGCGTGCCCGGCCGCCAGCAGGTTCCCCTCCGGGATGGCGATCCGGGGTCGACCCGCGCCCAGCCGGCTCGCCGCCCGCCGGGCCTGGAACGAACCGTGCTCGCGGCGGGCGGCGGCGTAGCTGCTCGCGGTGTGGGCCGCGATGGTCGCCCAGCCGTACCGCTCGCTGACCATCGTCCGGGCCCGGCGGGCCACCCGGCGGGCGAAGACCTCGTCGCCGATGAGCCGGTCGACCGCGCCCGCCAGTGCGTCCGGGTCGCTGTGCGGGAACGTCACCCCGGTGACCCCGGGCTCGACGATCTCGGCGAGCCCGCCCGTCGAGGCGACGGCCAGGGGCGCGCCGGCCGCGGCGGCCTCCAGGGCGACCATCCCGAACGGCTCGTAGAGGCTCGGCACCACGGTCGCGTCGGTGGCGGCCAGCATGGCCGGGAGCTGGGTGGAGTCCAGGAAGCCGGCGAAGCGCACCGTGTCGCCCAGGTGCAGCCGGTGCGCCTGCTCCACCAGCTCCTGCCGGTACGGGCCGTCGCCGGCGATCACCACCCGCAGCCCCGGGTGCCGCTCGCGCAGGTACGGCACGGCGTGCATCAGGTGCTGCACGCCCTTCTCGTAGACGAGCCGGCCCGCGTACCCGACCAGGGGACCGTCGCCGGCGAACCGGGCCCGCGCCGAGGCGACCGCCCGGGGCCGGGCCCGCCAGACCCGGTCGTCCACCCCGTTCGCCACCACGTCGACCCGGGCGGCCGGCACGTCGAACAGGCGGCCGATCTGGTCACGCATGTAGCCGGAGCAGGCGATCACCCGCGTCGACTCGCCGCTGATCCAGTGCTCGACGCCGTGGATGGTGCGGTTCATCTCCTGCGGCAGCCAGCCCTGGTGCCGGCCCGCCTCCGTCGCGTGGATCGTGGTCACCAGCGGCAGGTCCAGGTGCTCGGCGAGGGTGATCGCGGTGTGCGCGACGAGCCAGTCGTGGGCGTGGATGACGTCGTAGGAGCCGGATTCGGTGGCGCGCAGGGCGGCGCGGGTGAGGGTGTGGTTGAAGGCCATGGTCCAGGCCAGGAGGCTGCCGGTGGCCAGGGGGAAGGCGACGGGGTCCTCGGCGGCGCGCAGGACGCGGACGCCGTCGGCGTACTCCTCCAGGGGTGCGCCGTCGGCGTGGCGGGTGACGACGGTGACCTCGTGGCCGGCGGCGGCGAGGGCGACGGAGAGGGCGTGCACGTGGCGGCCGAGGCCGCCGACGAGCACCGGCGGGTATTCCCAGGAGAGGATGAGCACCCGCTGGTGCCGGGCCGGGTTGATGTCGATCACTTCGGCGTCAGGTGACATGCGGCCCCCTTGGAATTGTCTCCGGCGCGCGGGCCGGCCGCACCCGTGGAAAACGGATGCCGCCGACCAGCCCTGGATCTCGGGCCCATCCTGCACCGGGCCGGATAACCAGCGGAGACGTCGCCGTTGCCGGGATGTAAAGCGCTACCGGCGGACCCGGAAGGGCCTACCGGCGCACCCGCCGGGCGCGTAGCACCTCCGCCACCGACCACGCCTGGAACGGGCAGCCCGTCGCCGCGTGCGGGGCCGCGCCGTCGGCCGTCTCGCTGACCGACCCCAGCCCGTACTCGGTCAGGTGGGCCTCCACGCCGACGAACAGGTCGTCCACCGGCAGCTTCGCCCGGCGGGCCGCGTCCACGTACGGCCCGAGCAGCCACGGCCACACCGTGCCCTGGTGGTAGCCGCCGTCGCGCTCGGCCGGCCCGCCCCGGTGCCGGCCGGTGTAGCCGGGCTGGTCGGGGGCGAGGCTGCGCGGGCCCAGCGGCGTGAGCAGCCCGGCGGCGACCCGGCGCAGCGTCGGCTCGTCCGGCTCCAGCGGCGCGTACGGCAGCGACCAGGCCAGCAGCTGGTTGGGGCGCAGCAGGTCGTCGTCGTGGAACGGCGCGCCGCCCAGCGGGTACGCCGGCGCGGGCGCGTCCACCACGTCGTGCAGCCAGCCGACCGGGGACGGGAACCGCGCGGCGAACGACGCGGTGGCCCGGGCGTGCAGCCGCCACAGCTCGGCGGCGTCGCCGCCGGCCAGCTCCGTCAGCTCGGCGAGCCCCGCGAGCCCGTTGACCCACAGCGCGTTGATCTCCACCGGCTTGCCCGTGCGGGGGGTGACCGGCACCCCGTACACCCGGGCGTCCATCCAGGTCAGCGCCGTGCCCGGGGTGCCGCCCTGGGTGACCAGGCCGTCGGCCGGGTCGACGGCGATGCCGTACCGGGTGCCGGCCAGGTACGCGTCGACGATCCCGCGTAGCGCCGGCAGCAGCTCGTCGCCGAGGTCGGTGTCGCCGGTGACGGTGACGTGCCGGCTCACCGCGTGCAGGAACCACAGGGCGGCGTCGACCGTGTTGTATTCGACCCGCCCCGTGTCGGCCGTGTTGGCGAGCATCCCCTCCGACAGCGTCGCCGCGTACGCCCGCAGCAGCTCCCGGCCCTCGTCGGCCCGGTTCGCGCACAGGAACAACCCCTCGTACGAGGTCATGGTGTCCCGCGACCACGCGCCGAACCACGGGTAGCCGGCGACCACGTCCGGGCCGGCGGCGGTGCGCACGACGAACGCGTCGGCGGCCAACGCGAGGGTGGCCTCGACCGCGTCCGCCGGCTCGGCCCGCGCCACCACCTGCCGGTTGCGCCGCCGCGCCGCCGCGACGACCTCCTCCGCCGGGGGCGGCGTGGCGGCCAGGTCGCCCGCCCAGGCGAGCACCGACACCGTGTCGCCGGGGCGCTCCAGCGCGCCGGAGAACCGCCCGGCGTGCCAGACGTCGTCGTCCGGGTGCAGGCCCCGGGCCGCCTCCTCGCGGTGGTGCACCCCGAGCCACCACTGTCCCTCCGGGGTCCAGTCCGGCCCGGCGAGGCGGAACGCGCCCTCCACCACCGCGCCGCCGTCCACCGGCTCGACCCGGGGCGCGGGGCCGTCGGCGCGCCGCTCGCCGTGCGCGTCGCGCCAGGTACAGGCCGCCGACAGGTCGAGCCGGACCGGGCCGCCGGACACCAGCCGGTGCACCACCGCCACGCACGAGCGCCCGTACGCCATGGCCAGCTCGCGCTCGATGACCACGTCGCCGATCCGCCACCGCCAGCGCGGCAACCCGTCGGTGAGGTCGAAGCGCTCCAACAGCTCGAAGCCGCGCGGGTCGACGTCGCCGGAGGACCACTCGTGCGCGCCGAGGCGCAGCCGCGCCCCGGAGGGGAGGACGACCGCCGGATCGAGACTTACCAGTCCCACGTTCCGGGACGCCGGGGTGTGACCGGCGACCACCAGCAACCCGTGGTAGCGGCGCGTGCGCAGCCCGCTCACGGTGCCCATGGCGTAGCCACCCAGGCCGTCCGGGACCAACCACTCCCTGGTGGCCCCACCCGTCAGCTCCCCGCACACCTGCGGACCGAAACGAATGTCGATCAACTTTCCTCCAGCGGCGGCGAGGTGTAACACGCCACGACGAGAATGGCCGCTGTGGTGAAGTACCCCGGCGGCACCGAAGATAGGCACGTGATCACCGACGTGCCTCCCTCCCATGCGCCCGCACCCGACGCCGAACGGCTCCGGCTCGCCCAGGCCGACTCCGGGGAGCAGGACTGGCGCGCATGGGGTCCCTATCTGTCCGAGCGGGCGTGGGGGACGGTACGGGAGGACTACAGCGAGCACGGCACGGCGTGGGACTACTTCCCCCACGACCACGCGCGGTCCAGAGCCTACCGCTGGAGCGAGGACGGCATGGCGGGCGTGTGCGACGACCGACAGACGTTCTGCTTCGCCCTCGCCCTGTGGAACGGCCGCGACCCGATCCTCAAGGAACGGATGTTCGGCCTCGGCGGCGACGGCGGCAACCACGGCGAGGACGCCAAGGAATACTGGTGGTACCTGGACTCCACGCCCACCCACTCGTGGATGCGCTGGCGCTACCACTACCCGCAGGCCGCCTTCCCGTACGACGAGCTGGTCGCCGTCAACGCGCTGCGCGGCCGCGACGACACCGAGTACGAGCTGGTCGACACGGGGATCTTCGACGACGACCGGTACTGGGCGGTCACCGTCGACTACGCCAAGGCGTCCCCGACGGACATGTGCATCGTGGTGACCGTCGCCAACCGGGGCGACACCGACGAGCGGCTGCACGTGCTGCCGTCGCTGTGGTTCCGCAACACGTGGGCGTGGGGCCTGCCCGGCGGGGACCGGGTGCCCCGGCTCGTCGGCTCCGCCGCCGGGGACGGCGTCGGCGCCCGGCTCGTCGGCGAGCACTGGGTGCTCGGCCAGATCCTGCTGGAGGGCGACGGCGATCCGGTGCCGCTGCTCTGCGACAACGACACCAACGCCGAGCGGCTCTGGGGGCTGCCCGGCCGCTCGCCGTACCCGAAGGACGGCATCAACGACCACGTGGTGAACGGCGCGGCCACGGTCAACCCCGACCGTGAGGGCACCAAGGGGGCGCTGCACTACGTCCTCGACGTGCCGGCCGGCGGGCACCGGCAGATCCGGCTGCGGCTGACCCGCACCGCGCCGCCGCCCGGTGGGACGCCGCCGCCGGCCGCCGACCTGGCGGCCGGCTTCGACGCGGTGGTGTGGGCGCGGCGCGCCGAGGCGAACCGGTTCTTCGACGGCGTCATCCCGGCCGCCGCCACCGCCGACGAGGCCCTCGTCGCCCGGCAGGCCATCGCCGGGCTGATGTGGGGCAAGCAGTTCTACCACTTCGACGTGAAGCGGTGGCTGGAGGGCGACCCCGGCTCCACGCCCCCCGCCGGCCGCCGGCACGGGCGCAACAGCCACTGGTGGCACATGACCAGCTTCGACGTGATCTCCATGCCGGACCCGTGGGAATACCCCTGGTACGCGGCCTGGGACCTGGCCTTCCACTGCGTCAGCATCGCCCGCGTCGACCCCGGGTTCGCCAAGTCGCAGGTGCTGCTCCTGCTCCGCGAGTGGTACCTGCACCCCAACGGGCAGATCCCGGCGTACGAGTGGGCGTTCGGCGACGTGAACCCGCCCGTGCACGCCTGGGCCGCGCTGAAGGTCTTCGAGATCGACGGCTCCCGCGACCACGAGTTCCTGGCCCGCGTCATGCACAAGCTGCTGCTCAACTTCACCTGGTGGGTCAACCGCAAGGACACCGGCGGCAACAACGTCTTCGAGGGCGGCTTCCTCGGGCTGGACAACGTCGGCCCGTTCGACCGCTCGGCGGCGCTGCCGGTGGCCGGCACGCTGGAGCAGTCCGACGGCACGGGCTGGATGGCCATGTACGCGCTCAACCTGCTCGACATCGCCGTCGTGCTCGCCGAGCAGGACCGCACCTGGGTCGACACGGCCACCAAGTTCTTCGAGCACTTCGCCTACATCGCCGCCGCCGCGTACGACCAGGGGCTCTGGGACGACGAGGACGCGTTCTTCTACGACGTGCTGCGGCTGGCCGACGGCAGCCAGGTGCCGCTGAAGGTCCGCTCGGTGGTGGGGCTGCTGCCGCTGGCGGCGACCACCCGGCTCACCGCGCGTACGCTGCGCCGGCTGCCCGAGCTGGGGGCCCGGCTGCGCTGGTTCCTGACCCACCGCCCCGAGTACGCCGACGTGATCGGCGCCCGCCGCATCGGCCCGGACGGCCGCCAGCAGCGGCTGCTGACCATGGTCGGCCCGGAGAAGATCGTCCGGCTGCTGGCGCGGATGCTCGACACCGAGGAGTTCCTCTCCGAGTACGGCCTGCGCACGCTCAGCCGGGCCCACCTGGACAAGCCGTTCGCCGTCACCCTCGGCGGCCAGGAGTTCAGCGTCGGCTACGAGCCGGCCGAGTCGACCAGCGGCCTGTTCGGCGGCAACTCCAACTGGCGCGGCCCGATCTGGATGCCGACGAACTTTCTGCTGATCAGCGCCCTGCGCGACTACGCGGCGTTCTTCGGCGACGACCTCCAGGTGGAGTATCCGACCCGCTCGGGGGTGAAGCGGACCCTCGACGAGATCGCCGACGACCTCTCCACCCGGCTGATCTCGCTGTTCACCCGGGACGGCTGGGGGCGGCGGCCCATCTACGGCGCCGCCCAGCTCTTCCAGACCCACCCCGACTGGCGGGATCTGATCAGCTTCCCGGAGTACTTCCACGGGGACAACGGCGCGGGCCTGGGCGCGTGGCACCAGACGGGCTGGACGGCCCTGGTCGCCGACCTC
Source organism: Micromonospora haikouensis (assembly GCF_000876225.1). Classification (NCBI taxonomy): domain Bacteria; kingdom Bacillati; phylum Actinomycetota; class Actinomycetes; order Micromonosporales; family Micromonosporaceae; genus Micromonospora; species Micromonospora haikouensis. The sequence goes on from NZ_JXSX01000003.1 coordinate 826,767, forward strand.
ATCCTCACCCTGCGCCACCGCCGGGGGGCCGACCCGGCGTGAAACGGCGTGCCCGCGCCGCGCCGCCGGCAGTACGGTGTCCCGGGCCAAGGGGAGGGGAGAGGCATGCGACAGGACACGCCGGGCCGGCGGGACGCGCAGGTGCTGGTCTTCGACGCCGACGACACGCTGTGGGAGAACAACGTCGTCTTCGAGCGGGTCATCGACGACTTCCTCGGCTGGCTGGACCATCCGACGCTGGACCGGGCGCAGATCCGCGCCATCCTCGACGACATCGAACGGGCCAACGCGGCCGTCCACGGCTACGGCAGCAAGGTCTTCCTGCGCAGCCTGGGCGAGTGCCTGGAGCGGCTGCGCCAGCGGCCCGCCTCCGCCGCGGAGCGCCGGGAGATCGACGCCCTGGCCGAGGCGCTGGTCAACCACCAGGTTGAGCTGATGCCCGGGGTGGCCGCGACGCTCGACGCGCTCGCCGAGCGGCACCGGCTGCTGCTGCTCACCAAGGGCGACCGGGAGGAGCAGCAGCGCAAGCTCGACGCGTCCGGGCTGCTGCACCACTTCCACGCCGCGCACATCGTGCGGGAGAAGAACGTCGACACCTACCGGTGGCTCGTCGGGGAGCACGGCTTCGACCCGGGGGCCGCCTGGATGATCGGCAACTCCCCGAAGTCGGACATCCTGCCGGCGCGGGCCGCCGGCATGTGGGCGGTGTTCATCCCCAACGAGAACACCTGGGTGCTGGAGGACGACGACCTCGACCCGACCGACCCGGGGGTGCTGCGGCTGGCCGCGTTCGGCGACCTGCTGCGGCACTTCTGAGGCTCCCGGCCGCCCGGCGTCGCCGCCCGACCGAGGTCGCGGGCCTGGCCCCGCGCCGGCCCGACCGGGGCTTGGGGCCGGCCGCGCCCGGGCCGACCGCGGGCCCGCCGGACGCACCCGCTCCCGAGGGGGAACAGCGCCCGCGCCGCTGCCCGTGTTACGCCCTCCTGCCGGATTTCGGCCTGGTCGGCAAACGCCGCCGTGGGCGGCCCGGACGGCTTGTACCGCCCCGGCCGCGCTGCCTAACCTGACCCGGCGTTCGCGGCTCCTCGGGGTGAGCCGGGAACGCGCCGAAGTCCGGCGGTGGCGCACCGTGGAGCTGAGTGCAGGCGGGCCGCATCGCCGCCGGTGGGCCTGGCGTGGGCGGCGTGTCCCGCCCGCGCGCCCACCGGCGGCGATCCGCTGCCACACCGGACGGCTGGTGGGTCAGGACCGGGGAGTTGCGGACCCGGTCCTGACCGTGCCGGCGGTCAGGAGACCTCGCCGCGCACGATCGCCACGGCCACCCGGCAGAACTCGTCCATGTCCGGCTGGAAGCCGGCCGCGATGTCGGGGTGCAGCCCGGCCCGGGTCTCGTCCAGCAGCCGCTGGCAGACCTGCTCGACCGGCTCGCCCGCGTAGCTCGACCGGACCCGTCCCGTGGCCGCCTGCAGGGCCGAGGTCAGCTGATCCTCCAGCGGGCCCCGCAGCTTCTGCTGCACGGGGTCGAGCCCGCTCGGATCGAGCGTGACATGTGGCTCCGACATCGGCGCTCCCTTCGTCGGCGTCCGCGGTACCCCACCGCGGACGTCGGTCAAACCACTGCCGGCACGGCGGCCACCCGCACCCGGTAGGAGAACTCCTCCGCCGGTTCCTCCAGGTACGACAGCCGGCGGATCTGCCGGTCGTCGGTGTAGAGGGCGACGTCGGCGAGGACCCCGAGGTGGGTCAGGCCGATGGTGGCGACCCTCTTCTTGTCCTGCAGCACCGCGCAGATGCCGCCGAGCAGGGTGCTGGCGTCGGAGGTGCGGTGCCCCGGCGGACACCGCAGGGTCAACTCCACCTCCACCGGCCCGCCCAACGGGGTCCAGCCGGTGCGCTGGGCCGCCGAGCAGGCCGCCAGGAGCAGGGCCCGGACCCTCGTCGCCTGCCGGTGGCCGGCGGCGAAGATGGACAGGGCTTCGGTCTTCACCGGGGGCAGGCCGCTCACCTCGAACGTCAGGGCGAGAGCGCGGGTGTCCTGCACGACGGCACCTCCTCGTCGTCAACGATCCTGCCCAACCGGTGGACCGGCAGCGGGGGGTTCGCTCGATTACCCACCGTTCGGGCAGGCGGGGATGGGCCGGAGGCGTATCGACTTCGACGGCGACGCGCTGGCAGTTGAGTCCGGGGGAACTCCCGGCAAACGCTAGTCGAACCGACGGACACCCGGAAGCCTCCCCGCGCACGTGTCCGATGCGCCGGACGGGCCGTGCCACCCGGGTCACCCGGGCATCGGCCCGGGCGGGGGCGTCAGCGGCGGCCGCGCTTGATCTCGTGGAACGCCGGGAGCCGCAGCAGCGGCAGCAGCGCGTCCCACACGGTCAGCGCGTCGTCGGTGCCGGGGACCTCGGTGAGGATCGGCCCGTGCAGGCCGCGCTCCACGCCGGGCACCATCAGCACCGGCGAGCCGATGTCCGGCCCCGCCGAGCCGTACGCCAGGGCGTGCGACCTGCGTACCGCCTCGTCCCACCGGTCGTCGTCGAGGGCCGGCGCGGCGGCGGCGAGCCCGGCCGCCGCGACGGCGTCGTCCACCAGCTTGTCCGACAGCGGGTTGCCCGCGTCGTGGGTGCGCCCGCCCAGCGCGGCGTAGAAGCGGCCGGCGTCGTCGTGGCGGCCCTCGGCGCGCAGCGCCTCCACCAGCCGCAGCGCCCGGCCGGAGGCGGCCATCGCCTCGGCGAACTGCGGCGGCACGTCGCCCCCGTTGAGGATGGCCAGGCTGAACGCCCGCCACTCGACGGCCAGGCCGCGGGCGTCGGCCACGGCCACCAGCCAGCGCGAGGTGCGCCAGGTCCACGGGCAGGCCGGGTCGAAGAAGAAGGTGGCGTCCATCGGCCGAGCGTACGGCGCACCGACCCGCCCCGCAGCGCACCGTCGCGCCGGGCCTCCGTCGCCCGCCGCCCTCGTGCCGTCGCCCGCCGGTCACCGGGGGGACGAACCGGACGAACGGCGATCGTGGGTCGTGCGCGTTGCCGCCAGGTTTCGCGGCTTCGCAGGTCGGGCAGTGTTGCCCGCACGAAACGCCCGGGGTGGGCCGGTGTCCGGTCCGCTCCCGACCGTCTCGCCGTGCGCCGGGGCACGGGTGACCTCCCCGGCTCTTCGCCGAAGAGAGGGGGAGGGCGATGACAGATCCGGCCCGACATCGGCGCCGACCCGCCGCCCGGGCGGCGGCGGCCGCCACCGCGCTCGCGCTGGTCGCGCCGCTGGCCGCGTGCGGCTCCGGCGGCGACGGCGGCACGCCCACCATCAACCTGTACTACCCGCCCGAGCAGAACCTGCAGAAGGTCGTCGACGACTGCAACACCCAGGCGCAGGGGCGCTACCGCATCGCCTACCGGGTGCTCCCGCGCCAGGCCGACGACCAGCGGGTGCAACTGGTCCGCCGGCTCGCCGCCGGGGACACCGGGATGGACGTGCTCGGCCTCGACGTCACCTGGACGCAGGAGTTCGCCAGCGCCGACTGGATCCGCGAGTGGACCGGGCAGGACCGGACCGAGGCGGAGGAGGGCACCCTCGCCGGGCCGCTGGACACCGCCCGCTACCAGGACAAGCTGTACGGGGCGCCGAAGAACACCAACGTCCAGCTCCTGTGGTACCGCACCGACCTGGTGCCGGACGCCCCGAAGACCTGGGACGACATGATCAAACAGGCCCAGGACCTGAAGGCGCAGGGCAAGCCGTACCAGGTGCTCACCATGGGCGCCCAGTACGAGGGCCTCGTCGTCCTCTACAACACCCTCGCCGAGAGCGCGGGTGGCAAGATCCTCAGCGACGACGGCAAGCAGGCGGTCATGGACGCCGGCACCGTCACCGCGCTCGACCAGCTCCGGCGCTTCGCCACGTCCGGCGTGACGTCGCCGTCGTTCAGCAACGCCACTGAGGACCCGGTCCGGCTGGAGTTCCAGTCCGGCAAGGGCGCGTTCCAGGTCAACTGGCCCTTCGTCTACCCGGCGCTGCAGGAGGCCGACCCGGAGCTGGCAAAGAAGGTCAGGTGGGCGCGCATCCCGGGGATCGACGCCGACACCCCCAGCAAGGTCACCATCGGCGGCGTCAACCTGGCCGTCAGCGCGTACTCGACGCACCCGGCGGAGTCCTTCGAGGCCGCCAAGTGCCTGCGCAACGCGAAGAACCAGAAGTTCTCCGCCGTCAACGACGGCGTGCCGCCCACCATCGAGCGGGTCTACGACGACCCGGAGATGGCCGAGGCGTACCCGATGAAGGAGACCATCCTGGAGGAGCTGAAGGAGCCGGCGACGCGCCCGCTGACCCCGGCCTACCAGAGCATCTCCACGGTGATGTCGGCGATCCTGTCGCCGCCGTCGGCGATCCGCCCCGAGCAGACCGCCGACGAGCTGCGCGACGCCATCGCCGACGCCCTCGAATCGAAGGGGGTGCTGCCGTGAGCGTCAACGCCACCCCGGTCGCGGCCGACGAGGCCGACACCGCCGGCCGGCGCGCCCCGGTCCCCGCCCAGCGGGCCGGCCGGCGGGCCACGGCCCCGCTGAGCGAGAACAAGCGGGCCGAACGGAAGCTCGGCTGGCTGCTCTGCGCCCCGGCCGCGCTGGTCATGGTGCTGGTCACCGCCTACCCGATCGGCTACTCGATCTGGCTGTCGTTGCAGCGTTACGACCTGCGCTTCCCCGACGAGCGGAAGTTCGTCGGGCTGGAGAACTACGCGACCGTGCTGACCAACGAGTTCTGGTGGACGGCGTTCGGGGTCACCATGCTGATCACCGTCGTCACCGTAGCCGTCGAGCTGGTCCTCGGCATGGGGCTGGCGCTGATCATGCACCGGACGCTGGTCGGTCGGGGCATCGTGCGCACCGCCGCGCTCATCCCGTACGGGATCGTCACGGTCGTCGCCGCGTTCTCCTGGCGGTACGCGTGGACGCCGGGCACCGGCTACCTGGCCAACCTGTTCGGCGACGGCGCGCCGCTGACCGAGCGGGCCAGCTCCCTGGCGATCATCATGCTCGCGGAGATCTGGAAGACCACCCCGTTCATGGCGCTGCTGCTGATGGCCGGCCTGGCCCTAGTGCCGGAGGACCTGCTCAAGGCGGCGTCCACCGACGGCGCGACCGCGTGGCAGCGGTTCACCAAGGTCATGCTGCCGGTGATGAAGCCGGCGATCCTGGTCGCCCTGCTGTTCCGCACGCTCGACGCGTTCCGGGTCTTCGACAACATCTACGTGCTCACCGCCGGCGGCAACGAGACCTCCTCGGTGTCGATGCTGGCCTACAACAACCTGATCCGGGGCCTCAACCTCGGCATTGGGTCCACGATGTCCGTGCTGATCTTCCTCACGGTGGCGGTCATCGCGTTCGTCTTCGTGAAGCTGTTCGGCACCGCTGCCCCCGGCAGCGACGACGGGGAGAGGCGCTGACATGGCCGACACCACCACGCGGGCGAAGCTGCGCTGGGGCCTGCTGGACGTCATCGTCGTCGTCTTCGCGCTGGTCCCGGTGCTCTGGATCGCCTCGCTGTCGTTCAAGACCCCGGCCACCCTCACCGACGGCAGGTTCTGGCCCCGGGAGTGGACGCTGGACAACTACCGGTCGATCTTCGACACCGACCAGTTCGTCCGCGCGCTGGTCAACTCGATCGGCATCGCCCTGATCGCCACGCTGGTCGCCGTGGTGCTCGGCGCCATGGCCGCGTACGCGATTTCCCGGCTGGACTTCCCCGGCAAGAAGCTGCTCGTCGGCGTCTCCCTGCTGATCGCGATGTTCCCGCAGGTGTCGCTGGTGTCGCCGTTGTTCGAGATCGAGCGGCAGCTCGGGCTCTTCGACACCTGGCCGGGGCTGATCCTGCCGTACATCACCTTCGCCCTGCCGCTGGCGATCTACACGCTGTCGGCGTTCTTCAAGCAGATCCCGTGGGACCTGGAGAAGGCGGCGAAGATGGACGGCGCCACCCAGGGCCAGGCGTTCCGGCGGGTCATCGCCCCGCTGGCCGCACCGGGGCTGTTCACCACGGCGATCCTGGTCTTCATCTTCTGCTGGAACGACTTCCTGTTCGCCATCACGCTCACCTCCACCGAGCGGGCCCGCACGGTGCCGGTGGCGCTGTCGTTCTTCACCGGCGAGTCGCAGTTCGAGGACCCCACCGGGGCCATCTGCGCCGCCGCCGTGGTGATCACCGTGCCGATCATCGCGTTCGTGCTCTTCTTCCAGCGCCGCATCGTCTCCGGCCTGACCTCCGGCGCAGTCAAGGGATAGGTGGTGTAGTGATGGCTGACATCGTGCTGGACAAGGTGAGCAAGTCGTTCCCCGACGGGACCGTGGCGGTGCAGGACGTCGACCTGGAGATCGCCGACGGCGAGTTCGTCATCCTGGTCGGCCCCTCCGGCTGCGGGAAGTCCACCACCCTCAACATGATCGCCGGGCTGGAGGACATCAGCTCCGGTGAGCTGCGCATCGGCGGCCAGCGGGTCAACGACAAGGCCCCCCGGGACCGGGACATCGCGATGGTGTTCCAGTCGTACGCGCTCTACCCCAACATGACCGTCCGGGAGAACATGGCGTTCCCGCTGAAGCTCGCCAAGCTCGACAAGGAGACGATCGACTCCAAGGTCGAGGAGGCGGCCAAGGTGCTGGAGCTGACCCCGCTGCTGGACCGCAAGCCGGCCAACCTCTCCGGGGGCCAGCGGCAGCGGGTGGCGATGGGCCGGGCGATCGTCCGCCAGCCCAAGGCGTTCCTGATGGACGAGCCGCTGTCCAACCTCGACGCGAAGCTGCGGGTGCAGATGCGCACGGTCGTGTCCCGGCTGCAGAAGCAACTCGGCACCACCACCGTCTACGTCACCCACGACCAGACCGAGGCGATGACCCTCGGCGACCGGGTGGTGATCATGCGGGGCGGCGCGATCCAGCAGGTCGGGCCGCCGCAGGAGCTCTACGACCACCCGCGCAACCTCTTCGTCGCCGGCTTCATCGGCTCCCCGTCGATGAACTTCCTGCACGCCGCCGTCGACGACGGGAAGCTGCGCACCGCGATCGGCGACGTGCCGATCGGCGACCGGATCCGCCGCGAGCTGGAGGCCGGCGACGCCCCGCGTGAGCTGATCCTCGGCATCCGCCCCGAGCACTTCGAGGACGCCGAGCTGGTCGACGACGACACCCGCCGCCGGGGCGCCGAGTTCACCGCGCCGGTCGACATCGTCGAGTCGATGGGCTCCGACAAGTACGTCTACTTCACGCTGGAGGGGGAGCGGGCCAGCGCCGCCGAGCTGGAGGAGCTGGCCGCCGACGCCGGGGCCGACTTCAGCGGCGGCGGGGCCAGCCTGGTCACCCGGCTGTCGGCCGAGTCGACCGTACGCGAGGGCGAGGACCGCCGGGTCTGGTTCAACCTGGAGAAGATCCACCTGTTCGACCCGTCCACGGGCCGGAACCTGACCCTGCACGAGGGGCGGTCGTCCGGGGCGCTGGCCGACTGACCACGCGCAGAGACCGGGCCGGCAGCGATTCCGCTGCCGGCCCGTGCGCTATGGGCGGGCCGCACCGGCCTGCGGCGGCGCTCTCCCGCCACCCCGTCCCGCCGCGCTCGCTCATCGGCCCGCTACCGAAGGACCGCGCCGGGAAAGGTGGCTGGCTCCGGGACACGACACGCCGACGCGATTGCACTACAACCGGCCAACGATCGCCCCAAGGTCGTGCTCAATCCCGGAAAGAGTGCCCTCTGGGCTTGGCGGGACGCCACTCATTCCCTGATCGAGCGCGATCTTGCTTCGCGTGCGAGCGCGAGCGGCGAACGGCGAACGGCGAACCGTGGGCCTACTCGTGTTGGTGTGGCCGGTTCGCCCTGATCCATGCCTCGACGGCATCTCGATCCCAGATCCGCATCCGGCCGTTGCCGACCACGTCTACTGGTTCGGGGAACCCGCTTCCCGCTGTCGATCCGTCAGGCCTCGCACCTGCTTCGCGAGCGGCGAGCGGTCTCGGTGACCCTCGCGCCCCGGTGACAGCCGGGTGGAGGGCTGAGGCGAGGGGCTCTCAGGTCCACTCCACGGCCGGCGGGAGCCCGACGAACGCCGCGTACGCCGCCAGCGCCGCGTCCACCCGCTCCCGGGTGGCGGCGTCGAGGTCGACCAGCGGGCGCACCGCCACCTTGACCTTCGTCTTGCCCAGCGTCCGCTTCCAGGTGCCGGCCACCCGGCCGCCGCGCACCACCGTCGACTGGAACACCCCGTTGCCGCCGGGGATGATCGCCTGCTTGTGCTCCGGGGCGACCATCAGCGACCGGTCCTTGAAGCCCAGCAGGAATTCGTCGAAGCCGGGCAGGGCGTGCACGTCGTCGACCGGGGTGCGGGGCGCGTCGAGCAGGGCCGCGTCGGCCACCGCCTCGACGCCGTCGACCGTCACGCTGGTGAGCGCGTCACCGGCGGCGGCGATGCCCCGCTTCGCGTCGGTGGCGGTCAGGCCCGTCCAGCCGGCGAAGTCCTGCCGGGTGGTGGGGCCGTGGCTGCGGAAGTAGCGCAGGGCGAGGATGCCGAGGGCCTCGTCGCGGTCGGGGCGGTGCGGGTCGGGCACCCACTCGTCGAGCAGCGCGAACGTCTGCTCCGTGCCGACGTGCGGGGCGATGCAGGTGACGCCCTTCTGGGCCGCGTACCACAACAGGTGGTAGCCGCGCTGGCCGGTGGTGTCGATGCCGGCCGCGTTGAGGGTGCCCTGGCACTGCGACCGGGTCATCCGTGTCCCGCCGGCCAGCGCCTCGCCGAGCACGTCGGCGGCCCGGTCGGCCTCCGCCAGGCTGAGCCCGAGGAACGCCCTGCGGGGCCCGGCGGCGGCCAGGGTGCGCACGCCGGTGACGTCCAGCATCCAGCGGGCGTCGCGGGACGGCACGAGGTGCACGGTGCCCCGCATCGGCCAGGTGCGCAGCGCCTCCCGCCGCTCCAGGGCCTCCTGCACGTCGGCCTGCGTCCAGCCGGGCAGCCGCAGGCCGAGCGACCACAGGCCGCTCGCCGCGTCCTGCGCCTGCATCGCGCCGAACCACTCGACGACCCCGGCCACGTCCTTGGGGCGGGCCGTGGGGTGGGGGCGCAGCAGCAGGGCGGTCATCCGCAGCGCGAGCGCCTCCGCGCCGGTCAGCTCAGCCGCGCCAACCGGTGCTTTCGCGCCGGGAGCCTGCCGCCGCCCGCCGCCCGCCGGTTCCCCCGCGCCGCCCGCCTGCTGCCGCACACCGCCCGCCGGTTTCCGCACACCGCTCGTCGCCACGTCTCACGCCGCCTTCCGTCCACCTCGACGGTCAGCATAGAACCGGTCACCGACACCCGCCGGACACGCGACCGGGCGGGCGGATCACCAGGGATCCACCCGCCCGGGGTCACGCCGTCCGGCAAAGGGTCACCGCCGGGGCGTCACGTCAGCGGCGGGAACGGGCCGACTGCGGGACGTCCGCCTCCACCTGCTCGCGGCGCAGCCGCTCGTCGACGGGCTGGTCCTCGACGACCTCGTCCTTGGTCAGCCGGACCCGCTCGACGGGGACCTGTTCCTTGCTGACCACCGGGTGCTCGGCGCGCAGCCGCAGCTCCTGCTGCTCGTCGCCGATCTCGGACCGCGCCCGCCGGTCGCCCGGGGCGATCGGCTCGCGCTCGACGCGCACCTCGTCGTGCTCGACGGGGACGGTGGTGTGCACGTCCTCGTCGACGACGTGCTTGCGCAGCCGCGCGGTTCCGGCCGGCTCGCTCTCGGTGCCCACCAGCAGCCGCTCCTCGGAGCGGGTCAGCTCCGGCCCCCGCGGGTAGCCGGCGGCCTGCTGGCGCGGCGGGGCCGGCGGGGTGGGCGGCGGAAGCTGGTAGTGCGCGTAGAGCTGGGTGAGCTGCTGGGCGTCCAGCGGCTCGTCGGTGCCCGTCTCGACGCTGGGCGCGCCGCGCACGGTCGCCTTGTCGTACGGCAGGCTCAGCTTGTCCTGCTGCATCCGGGCCGACTGGAGCGGGGCCATCGACTCGTGGTGGCCCATCACCCCGGTGGCGACGCTGACCCAGGTCGGCTCGCCGGCGGCGTCGGCCCACACCTGGCCCACGCTGCCGATCTTCGCACCCGAGCGGTCCTGGACGTCCTGCCCGTACAGCGAGCGGATCTGCTGCTCGGTCAGTCGCATTGGCTCGTCCTTCCTCTCGTGGGTCACGACGTGGCTACCCGAGCCGCTCCGGAAGCATTCCGCGGCCCGGCCGTGGATAGGAGCGCCGGCGGCGGCCCGCGCGGGCGGCGCAGGGGTTCCGGCTAGGGTGGGCCTCGTGCTCCGTCAGGTCACCGGAATCCGGTACGTCACCCCGCTGCGCGAGGGCGGCTCGCTGCCCGGTGTGGTCGAGGCCGACGACCTGGGCACGTACGTGGCGAAGTTCTCCGGCGCGGGGCAGGGGCCGAAGGCGCTGGTCGCCGAGGTGATCTGCGGTGAGCTGGCCCGCCGGCTCGGGCTCGCGGTGCCCCGGCTGGTGGTGCTGGACATCGACCCGGTCATCGGCCGGGCCGAGCCCGACCAGGAGGTGCAGGAGCTGCTGCGCGGCAGCGGCGGGCCGAACCTGGGGATGGACTTCCTGCCCGGCGCGCTGGGCTACGACCCGGTGGCGCACCCGGTCGACCCCGCCCTGGCCTCCCGGGTGCTCTGGTTCGACGCGTTCACCGAGAACGTCGACCGCAGCTGGCGCAACCCCAACCTGCTGATCTGGCACCGCGAGCTGTGGCTGATCGACCACGGCGCCTGCCTCTACTTCCACCACAACTGGCCGCGCGCCGAGGCGGCCGTGCGCCGGGCGTACCGGGCCGACGACCACGTGCTCGCCCCCTACGCGAGCCGGCTGGCCGAGGCCGACGCCGACCTCGCGCCGAGGGTCACCCCCGGGCTGCTCGCCGAGGTGCTGGCGCTGGTGCCGGACGCCTGGCTGGCCGGGCCCGACTTCGACTCCGCCGACGCGGCCCGCGCCGCGTACGCCGACCACCTCGCCCGCCGGGTGGCGCGCACCGCCGACTGGCTGCCGCAGGGGAGCGCCGCGTGAGAGAACCCTTCGAGTACGCGGTGATCCGGCTGGTGCCCCGGGTCGAGCGCGGCGAACGGATCAACGTCGGGGTGATCCTCTACTGCCAGGGGCGGGACTTCCTCGCGGCGCGTACCCATCTCGACGCCGACCGGGTCCGGGCGCTCGCGCCGGACGTGGACCTCGCCGAGGTGGCGGCGGCGCTGGGCTCCTGGGACCGGACGTGCGTCGGCGAGGGCCCGTCGGGGCGGATGCGGCGGGGCGAGCGGTTCCGCTGGCTGGCGGCCCCGCGCAGCACGATGATCCAGACCGGGCCGGTGCACACCGGGCTGACCGTCGACCCGGCGGCGGAACTCGACCGGCTGCTGGAGGCCCTGGTCCGCTGACCACCCGGGCCCTTGTCCGCCGGACACGCCGGTCCCCTGATCGCGCTACGCCGGCCTCGTTGCCGACGGAGCGCGATCCCCCGTTCAGGTCGACCGGCGCACCGGCGGCGGCACGGGCCGCCGGAGCCGGTGCGATCAGGATGGCGCTCGGCGGCCCGGCCGGGGCCGACCGGCCGTGGAACTTGCGCAAAACTTGAGCGAGCCGCCGCGGTCGGGGTCAGCCCCGCCGGGGCTGCGGGACGCGCACCGAGGCCATGCCGGCGGCGGTGGCGGCCTGGATGCCCAGGTCGGCGTCCTCGAAGACCAGGCAGGCCGCCGGCGGCACCCCCAGCAGCCGGGCGGCGAGCAGGAACGCCTCCGGGTCGGGCTTGGGCCGGGCGTAGTCGCCGGCGCAGACGAGCGTGTCGAACCGGTCGAGGATGCCGAGCGAGCCGAGGGACGCCGTGACCGACTCCCGCGTGCTGCCGGAGACCACCGCGAAGGGCACCCGCCCGTGGGCGTCGTGGATGTGCCGCAGCACCCCGGGCACGCCGGTCGCCGTCGGCAGGAGCTCCTGGTAGAGCGCCTCCCGGCGGGCGGCGACGGCCTCCACCGGCATCGCCAGGCCGTGCCGGTCGTTGAGGTCGGCGACGATGTCGGCCACCGGCCGCCCGGCCCAGGCGTAGAAGAGGTCCTCGGGCAGGTCGCAGCCCCATTCGCCGAGGGCCCGCCGCCAGGCCGTGTGATGCTGGGGCATCGAGTCGACGATGGTGCCGTCGCAGTCGAACAGGTACGCCTGGAACTCGCCGTCGGGCAGGGGCAGGATCACCGCACCAGGCTATCGCCCGGCGGACCCGGGCCGTCCGGCACGCCCGCCGCCGACGTTTGACGCCGCAAGCAACGGGTAGTCGCGGGAGCTGACCCCGAGCGAGGAGGACCCGATGGAGGGCCGGATCAAGGTCGCGGTGATCTACTACAGCGCGACCGGCATCACCTATCAGATGGCGCAGTCCGCGTGCGAGGCCGCCGGCGAGGCCGGCGCGGAGGTCCGGCTGCGCAAGGTGCGTGAGCTGGCGCCCGACGAGGCGATCCGGTCCAACTCGGGCTGGCAGGCGCACCGCCTCGAAACCCAGGACGTCATGGAGGCCGAGCCGGACGACCTGTCCTGGGCCGACGTGGTGATCCTCGGGTCGCCCACCCGCTACGGCATGGTCGCCGCCCAGCTCAAGCAGTTCATCGACACCACCGGCCCGCTGTGGGCGCGCGGCGCGCTGGCGAACAAGGTCTATTCGGCGTTCACCTCGACGGCGACCTCGCACGGTGGGCAGGAGTCGACGCTGCTGTCGCTGCTCACCGTCTTCTACCACTGGGGCGGCGTCGTCGTCACCCCCGGCTACACCGACCCGAGCCAGTTCGTCGCCGGCAACCCGTACGGCGCCTCGCACACCAGCAACAACGGCGAGGTCCCGCCGGACCACGTGGCGCTGGCGGCCACCGCGCTGACCGCGAAGCGGGCGGTGCACATCGGCGAGGCGCTGAAGCGGGGCCTGGCCGCCGGCTGACCTCCGGCGGCCGGCGCGCTCCTCACCCCTCGGCGTGGGCCACGGCCGGGGACCGGCCCGGCGGCACCGACAGCAGGTGGCCCAGCAGGTCGGCCAGGACCGCCAGGCCGTCGCGGCTGAGCACCGACTCCGGGTGGAACTGCACCCCGGCGAAGCCGGGCCCGCGCAGCGCGTGCACCGCGTGGTCGACCGGGTCGCGGGCCAGCTCCACCGGCCCGTACGCGCTGGCGACCCGGTCGGCGGCGGCGACGGCCGTGAACGTGGAGTAGAACCCCACCCGGCGGCTCGTGCCGAACACGCTGACGTCGCGCTGCAACCCCTGGTACGGCGCATCGCGCCGGTGCAGCGGCAGCCCGAGCAGCCCGGCCAGCAGCTGGTGGCTCAGGCACACCGCGAGGGTCGGCGCGCCGGCCGCGAGCCGCCGGGCGAGCAGCCCGCGCAGGGCGGCCATCTTCGGCTGGTCCACGGCCCTCGGGTCGCCCGGGCCGGGGCCGGCGACCACCAGGTCGTACGCGTCGTCGCCGGCCGGCCGGTGCCAGGGCGTCACCTCGACGGCCAACCCGAGGGCGCGCAGCTGGTGGGCGAGCATCCCGGTGAAGGTGTCCTCCCCGTCGACGATCAGCGCCCGCCGGCCGGCCAGCCCGGGCAGGGCCACCGCCCCCGGCGGGCGCTGGTCCAGCCAGAACCGGGCCAGCGGGGCGTTGCGGGCGGCCAGCGCGGCGCGTACCTGCGGGTCGTCGGCGAGCCGGGGCGCCGGGCCCGGCCCCGGGTCGGGGGCGTCCGGGCGCAACCCGAGGGCGGCCAGCACCCCGGCCGCCTTGGCGTGCGTCTCGGCCACCTCTCCCTCGGGCGTGGAGTGGCGCACCAGGGTCGCCCCGACCGGCACCCGCAGCTCCCCGTCGGGGGAGATCTCCGCCGTGCGGATCAGGATCGGCGCGTCCAGGGTCTGCCGGCCGGCCTCGTCGCGGCCCAGCAGGGCCAGCACCCCGGCGTAGTAGCGCCGCCCGGTGCGCTCGTGCCGGGCGATGACCCGGCAGGCGTTCTCCATCGGGCTGCCGGTGACCGTCGGGGCGAACATCGTCTCCCGCAGCACGTCCCGCACGTCGAGGCAGCTCTGCCCGGCGAGCAGGTACTCGGTGTGCGCCAGGTGGGACATCTCCTTGAGGTACGGGCCGACGACCTGCCCGCCGCGCTCGGCGACGGTGGCCATCATCTTCAGCTCCTCGTCGAGCACCATGTACAGCTCGTCGACCTCCTTCGGGTCGGTGAGGAAGCGCAGCAGCGACGCGGTGTCGGCCGTGCCGCCGTGGCGGAAGGTGCCGCTGATCGGGTTCATCATGACCAGGCCGTCGTCGACGCTGACGTGCCGCTCGGGGCTCGCCCCGACCAGGGTCCGGGTGCCGGTGTGCACCACGAACGTCCAGTACGCGCCCCGCTCGCGCAGCAGCAGCCGGCGCAGCGCGGCCAGGGCGGCGACCAGCGGGGAGCCCTGCACGGTGGCGCGCATGGTGCGGTGGACGACGAAGTTCGCCCCCTCGCCCCGGCCGATCTCCTCGGCCAGCACCCGGGCGACGGTGTCGGCGTACTCGGTGTCGGGGATGTCGAACCCGGCGTCGGTGGTCACCACCGGCGCGTCGGGCAGGGCGGCGAGGACGTCGGCCAGGGGTAACCGCTCGTGCCCGGCGACCTGGAGGCACTCCAGCGGGGTCCCGTCGTCGACGCAGGCGAACCCGCGCTCGGTGACCTGCCGGTACGGCACCAGCGCCAGGGTGCGCGGTCCGGCCGGGCCGTCGGGCAGCGGGACGTCGGCGAGCCGGTCGACGGCGCGTACGGTGCCGGTGAACAGCTCCAGGTGGTCGGCGCCCTCGCGGCGGACGAGCGCGAAGGGGCCGGGGTCGACGCCGTCGGCGACGGCGGCGAGCAGGTCGTGCGGGCGGGTCATCGGGTTCTCCTGTGGTGGCCGGGCGGCGCCGCCGGTGGCGGCCCCGGGCCGGGAGGAGAACCGGCGACCGCCTCGTGGGGCGGCCGCGTGGGAAGCTACGCGCGGGGGTGGGCCGCCGGGTCGGCGGGCCACCAGCAGGTCAGGTGCGCGGGCATGCCGTCACCCTACGCGCGCCGCCGCCGCCGGGGAACCCGATCCCGGGGTACGGGACCGGCCGCAGGCCACCGGCGACGACGTCGACCGCCGCGCTGACCCGGTGCCCGCCCGGTACGGTGAGCCACGATGAACATCCTCGCCCTCGACCTGGGCACCTCCTCGGTGCGCGGCCTCGTGCTGGACCCGGAGGCCGTGCCGCGTCCCGGTGCCCTCGCCCGCCGGAAGGTGCGCGTCACCGTCGACGACGACGGCGCGGGCACCCTGGACGCCCCGGCCTACCTGGCCTGCCTCGCCGAGTGCCTCGACGAGCTGGCCGCCGGCGGGCACCTGCGCGACGTCGGACTGGTCGCCACCAGCGCCCAGTGGCACTCGGTGCTGCCGGTCGACCGGGCCGGCGAGCCACTGGGGCCGGTGCTCACCTGGCTCGACACCCGCCCCGAGCCCCCGGCGGGCGCGACCGGCCCGGCCGACGGGGCCGCGTTCCACCGGCGCACCGGCACCTGGTGGCACCGCTGCTACTGGTCGGTGCGGCTGCCGTGGCTGCGCGGGCGCGCCTCGACCCCGCCCGCCCGGTTCCTCGGCCTCGCCGAGTACGTGCTGGGCGGCCTGCTCGACGCCGCCCCGATGTCGGTCTCCCAGGCCTCCGGCACCGGTCTGCTCGACCTGCGCACCCTCACGTGGGACGCCGAGGCGTGCGAGCTGGCCGCCGCCGGCCCGGGGCAGCTTCCCGAGCTGGCCGGCGACGGCTGGCGGGGGCGGCTGCGCCCCGAGCACGCCCGCCGTTGGCCGCAGCTCGCCGAGGCGGCCTGGGCGGCGCCGGTGGGCGACGGGGCCGCCTCGAACGTCGGCTCCGGCGCGGTGGACCCGGGCCGGGCGGCGGTGACGGTCGGCACCTCGTCGGCCGTCCGGCTGGTCCAGGCGGTGCCGGCCGGGGCGGAACTGCCGCCGCTGCCCGACCGGCTGTGGCGCTACCGGGTCGACCACGACCACGTGGTCACCGGGGCCGCGTACTCCTCCGGGGGGAACCTGTTCGCCTGGGCGGACCGGGAGCTGCGGCTGCCCCGGGGCGCCGCGCTGGACGCCGCGCTGGCCCGGATCCCCCGGGGCGGTGGCGTCGCGGCGGACCCGCACTTCGGGGGCGACCGGCCGCCCGGTCACGCGCCGGCCGGCTCGGGCGGGCTGGGCGGGCTGAGCTTCGGCACCGACGCGGTCGACATCCTCGCCGGCCTGATGTCCGGGGTCTGCCGGCTGGTCGCGGCCGACCTCGTCGAGCTGGAGTCCACCGTGGGCGGCCCCGTCGAGGTGGTGCTGGGCGGCGGGGCGGTGGAGGCCTCCGCGTGGTGGCGGGAGTCGTTCGCCGACGTCCTCGCGCCCCGCGGCGTGTACCACCACCCCGACCCGGAGGTCGGCGCGACGGGCGCGGCCCGGGTGGCGCTGGGCCGGCTGGACGCGGCGGTGCCACTCGTGGCCATCGGCCGGACGGATGAGCCGCCCTCACCGACCCCGTCAGGACAGCGCCACCCTCGGTATCCTTCCTGAGGCCCGCCTCAGGTCAGCCCGTTGACACCGCCGTCGGGACTGGTTGGATGGACCCCGCTGTCCGGTGCGGCGGACGCGAGGGACCTAGGAGGCAGGTGTGGGCGCAGGTCCCGACCCGGCGCGAAACGGGGTGTCGAACCACCGTAGGCGCCGGTTCGACGTCCGCGTCGTGCCGCACCGCCGCCGATCGCCCCTGCGGCTGCGGGACTGGCGGATGGGCACCAAGCTCGCCACCGTCCTCGTCATCCCCTCCGTGGCGTTCCTGGTGCTGGCCGGCGTGCAGACCCAGGGCCTCGTCGGGCGCACCACCGAACTGAGCGACTTCGCCCGCCAGGTGGGCATCGGACGCCAGATCACCGACGTGGTGCACCAGCTCCAGCAGGAACGCGACCGCACCGCCGGCGAGCTGGCCGAGCTGCGCCGCAGCGGGGGCGGCGGTGCCGCCCGGGACGCCGCGATCGCCGCGCTGAAGCCGTTGCAGTCCAGCACCGACGCCGCCGTGCAGGAGCTGCGCCGGGCGGCCGGCCCGCTGGCCGACGCCGACGCCGCCTGGCAGGTGGCCTACTCGGCGGCGCTGGAGGCGTACGACCAGGTCGTCTACATCCGCGCGGCGGTGCCCCCGGCGGTGCTGGCCAGCGACACGATCCTCAGCAACTACCACCGGGCCGTCTCCGCCCTGCTGAACCTGCTCGCCCAGCCCTCGCCGGGGGAGGGCCGGCGGGCGCTCAACGAGGCGGTGCTGCGCTACGTCCAGCTCGCCCGGGTCAAGGAACTCTCCTCCCGGGTCCGCGCGGAGCTGTACGCCGCCGCCCGCGCCGGCCGGTACGGGGTGGAGGACCAGGTCGAGCTGACCGACCTGCGGGCGCAGCAGCTCACCGCCCTCGGCGCGTTCCGGGTCGCCGCCACCACCGAGCAGATCCGCCGCTACGACGCCGTCTCCGTCGACCCGGCGTTCACCGCCGCCGCGAAGCTGGAGGAGCAGAGCCTGCCCAGCGGCGGCGCGGAGCCGAAAGTGCTGCCCGCCCCGCAGTGGTGGGCGGCCAGCGAGCAGCGCCAGGAGCTGCTGCGACAACTGGAGGCCAGCGTCGTCGACGACGCGGTGGGCCGGGCCGACGAGGCCAGCGCCGGCCAGCTGCGCACCACCCTGCTGGTGGCCGGCGGGATCGTCGCGGTGCTGCTGGTGGCCCTGCTGATCTCGGTGCTGGTCGGGCGGACCATCGCCCGGTCGATGCGGCTGCTGCGCGGCCAGGCGCTGCGGATCGCCCAGATCGAGCTGCCCGACGCCCTCGACCGGCTCCGCCAGGTCACCGGCGGGGTGCCCGAGATCGAGGTGCCGGCGGCGGTCGTCCGCTCCCTCGACGAGGTCGGCGAGTTGGCCGAGGCGTTCGTCGCGGTGCACCGCAGCGCCGTCAGCGTCGCCGTGGAGCAGGCCACCATGCGCCGCAACGTCAACCTGATGTTCGTCAACCTCGCCCGGCGCAGCCAGGTCCTGGTGGAGCGGCAGCTGGAGCTGCTCGACGGCCTGGAACGGGAGGAGAGCGACCCCGACCAGCTGGAGAACCTGTTCAAGCTCGACCACCTCGCCGCCCGCATGCGCCGCAACGACGAGAGTCTGCTGGTGCTCGCCGGCAGCGAGTCGACCCGGCGGTGGAACCGTCCGGTGGCGCTGGGCGCGGTGCTGCTGGCCGCCAGCGCCGAGATCGAGCAGTACCAGCGGGTCCGCCACGAGCAGGTCGCCGACCTGCACGTCGTCGGGCACGTCATCGGCGACCTGGTGCACCTGTTCGCCGAGCTGCTGGAGAACGCCACCACGTTCTCCCGGCCGGACACCGCCGTGCTGGTCACCGCCCGGCCCGAGGGGCACGGCGCGGTGGTGGAGATCGTCGACCGGGGGCTGGGCATGGGCCCGGCCGCGCTCGCCGAGGCGAACGAGGTGCTGGCGACCCCGCCGGCGGCCGACGTGGCGGCGTCCGAGCGGATGGGCCTGTTCGTGGTCAGCCACCTGGCCGCCCGGCACGCGGTGGTCGTCCGCCTGCACTCCGCCCCCGACGGCCTCGTGGCCCGGGTGCGCATCCCGGCCCCCCTGCTCACCCCGGCCCCGCCGATGGTGGAGCTGGACCCGCCCGTGTCGCCACGGATGCTGACCACCACCCTGACCAACCTGCCCCGGGTGACCGCGCCCCTGGCAGACGACCCGGCCCCGGTGGCGGGCGGTCGGCCGCCGGGCGTCGCCGCCCAGGGCCCGGCTCGGCCGCCGGGCGTCGCCGTGCCGCCGGACCCGGCGGAACAGCCGGTGGCGGGCCGCCGGCCGCGCAGCGTCACCGTGCCCCGGCCCGGACGGCCGGTGCCGGTGCGGGCGGAGGACGTGCTCACCCCGGCCGCCGGCCCGGTCGCCCCCGCCGGGGGCGGCTGGTGGTCGCGGCAGGGCCCGGCGGCCGGCGCGGCGACGCCCGATGCCGCACCGCCCACGGTGCCGGTGACCGGGGGCGTCAACGAGCGCGGCCTGCCGGTCCGGGTGCCGATGGCCCAGCTCGCCGCCGTGACGCAGCCGGCCCGGCCGCAGGAGCCCGCTCCCCGGCACGACCCGGACCCGGAGGCCGTGGGCGGCATGCTGACGCGGCTCTACAGCGGCGTACGGCGGGCCGAGGCCGAGGAGACCACCGAGATTTTCCTGCCGCCGGCCGGCGGGCGCACCGAAGGGGGACATCAGTGATGACGTTGAGCCAGGAGGCACGGGACGTGAGCTGGCTGGTCAGCGCGTTCGCGCAACGGGTGCCCGGGGTGGCGCACGCCATCGTGGTCTCCTCGGACGGGCTGCTGGTCGCCGTCTCCGACCACCTGCCGCGCGACCACGCCGACAAGCTGGCCGCCGTGACCTCGGGGGTGATGAGCATCACCGCCGGCGCGGCGCAGATGTTCGACGGCGACATCGTCAAGCAGACCGTCGTGGAGATGGGCCGCGGCTACTTCCTGGTGATGCAGGTGCGCGACGGCTCGATCCTGGCCACGCTGGCCGCCGGGGACGCCGACATCGGCGTGGTTGGCTACGAGATGGCACGGCTGGCCAAGCAGGCCGGCGAGATGCTCACCCCGGCGCTACGCGCCGAACTCCAGCAGGCGCTGCCCCCGCTGGGCTGAGCGGCGCGACCGGGCGGGCCGGCGCCGGTTCGCCGCGACCCGGGGAACACCCGCCGGGCGGTGCGGAGCGACCGTGCCCGCCCGGCGGGGAGTTCCCGGCTAAAGGCCGTTGGCCCGGATCACCTCGCGGTACCACAGCGCGCTGCGCTTGGGCACCCGGCGCTGGGTGGCGTAGTCCACGTAGACCAGGCCCCAGCGCTGGTCGTACCCCTCCGCCCACTCGAAGTTGTCCAGCAGCGACCAGACGTGGTAGCTCTCCAGCGGCACCCCGTCGGTGACGGCGCGGTGCGCGGCGGCCATGTGGTCGCGCAGGAAGCTGATCCGGCCCGAGTCGTCGACGGTCCCGTCGGGGGAGAGGGTGTCCGCCTGCGGCAGGCCGTTCTCCGTGACGGTCAGCGGGATGGGGCCGTAGTCGCGGGTCACCCGGGTCAGGATGTCGTACATGCCGTCGGGGTAGATCTGCTGCCAGTCCGCCTGGGAGGTGGGCCAGCGGGTGACCGTGTCGCCGGTGGCGGTCAGGTAGTACGGGGTGTAGTACTGCACGGCGAGCAGGTCGATCGGCGCGGAGATGGTCTTCAGGTCGCCGTCGCGGATGCCGCGCGCCATCCGGCTGCCGGGCCCGAGGTCGGCCAGCACGTCCGCCGGGTAGCTGCCCTTGAGGATCGAGTCGAGGTAGAGCCGGTTCTCGTAGCCGTCGTAGAGGTGGCTGGCGCTGGCCGCCTCGGCGCTGTCGTCGGCCGGGTAGCAGGGGTGCAGGTTGAGGGCGGGGCCGATCCGGGCGGTGCTGTCGGTGGCCCGCAGCGTCTCCACGGCCAGCCCGTGCGCCAGCTGGAGGTGGTGGGCGACCAGGTAGGCCGCCTGCGGGTCCTGGAAGCCGGGGGCGTGGTGGCCGTGGAGGTAGCCGTTCTGCACCACGGTCTTCGGCTCGTTGATGGTCAGCCAGACCGGGACCCGGTCGCCGAGGCCGCGGAAGAGCACCTCGGCGTACTCGGCGAACCGGTAGGCGGTGTCGCGGTTCTCCCAGCCGCCGGCGTCCTGCAGCGTCTGGGGCAGGTCCCAGTGGAACAGGGTGGCCATCGGCGAGATGCCGCGTTCGTGCAGGCCGTCGACGAGGCGACGGTAGAAGTCGAGACCCCGCTGGTTGGGTGTGCCGGTGCCGTCGGGCTGGATGCGCGGCCAGGAGATGGAGAACCGGTAGCTGCGCAGCCCCAGGTCGCGCATCAGGTCGAGGTCGTCGGCGTAGCGGTGGTAGTGGTCGGCGGCGATGTCGCCGGTGTCGCCGTTGCGGGTCCGGCCGGGGGTGCGACTGAAGGTGTCCCAGACCGACTCGCCCCGGCCGTCCTCCTTGGTCGCGCCCTCCACCTGGTACGCCGAGGTGGCCGCGCCCCAGCCGAAACCGGTCGGGAAGCGCAGGTCGCCCCGGGGCCCGCCGGTGGGGTCGGTGTCGGGGTCGGTGCCGGCGTCGCATCCGGTGGCCAGGCCGCCGGAGACGGCGGCGGTGGCGGCCGTGCCGCCCACGCGCAGGCCGGCGCCGGTGGCCCCGGCGGTGGCGGAGAGTGCGGCGCGGCTGAGTAGCCGCCGCCGGGTGAGCATCGACATGGGGCCTTCTCCTCGTGATGGGTGCCCACCGCCGCACGGCCGGGAGCGCTCCCAGCATAAGGCAGGCGGGGGCGGCCGAGCCCGCCTGTGGCGGGTCGGCTCTGTTGTGCGGGCTGGTCCGGCGCGTGGCCGGTCGCGCGAATGCGCTGGTGGGAGGCGATGTCGGGGCGTCGGTCGTGGCTGCGAGACGCCCGCCGGCTACGCCCATAGCGAGCGAGGCCGGCCGGGTGGCGTGACACGCCTGACCCGTCGGCCTCTTTTCCCATGGTGTCGGGGGGTTTAGTGTGGGGACGGGGGAGGGCAACCCCCGTCCCCACCTTTGTTTGCACACACGCACGAGCGGAATTGGCGTCCTGTCGTGCGTGTCGCGCGGGAGCCGGGCCACGCGAGTGGCTCTGGTTCCACCTCCCTCCATTGCCGGTGGGTGGTGGCTGGCGGCGGCGTCCGGGCTGGCCCGCCGTCAGCCTTCGGGCAATGTGCCGGGGACGTCGCGGGCACGACGCTCCCGGTCAACACCTTCTGTGACCTCCGTCGATGGAAGCGCTCCCATCGGCGATGCAGCGACTGTAACGCCCGTCACCGGTTTGTGAAAGCCCCAAAACGAGATCGAAACAAGTAGCTGCTCGTTCGTGGACTCTTCTTGTCGTGGGAGCGCTTCCATGCAAGACTGTCGAACACTGCGACGAGGAGCCAGCTCGCGTGAGTGCGGGTCGCCGAGGGCATCCGGTCATCCGGACGGCACCCCCAGGAGGGCCGCGGCGCGGTCGACCAGCGTCGACGCACCGCACCCGAAACCCCGACCGGGCCGGATCGACCACCATTCCCGAGCGCCTCCGTCCCCCCGTGCCCCTGCGCGCGTGGAGGCGCCCCGCCGGGGCCCCGCGGCCCCGGCCTGGTCCGAGGAGACACCGCGCACATGAGACTCATGGCAAGACGTCGCCGGACGGCGATGCTCGCCGCCACCACGCTGGTCATCGGCGGCATCGCCCTGCCGGCCGGCGCCGCGCAGGCCGCCCCGGCCTGCGACGTGGTCTACGCCACCAACGACTGGGGCAGCGGCTTCACCGGCAACGTCACCATCAAGAACCTGGGCGACGCGGTCAGCAGCTGGACGCTCAAGTGGACCTTCCCCAACAGCAGTCAGCGGGTGGTCCAGGGCTGGTCGGCCAAGTGGAGCCAGACCGGCAGCGAGGTGACCGCGACCAACGAGTCGTACAACGGCAGCCTCGGCACCGGGGCGTCGACCACCATCGGCTTCAACGGCAGCTACTCCGGCAGCAACCCGAAGCCCACGGCGTTCACCCTCAACGGCACCCCCTGCAACGGCACCCCGGCCAACAAGCCGCCGACGGTCTCCCTCGGCGTGCCGAGCGGGCCGTTCGAGGCGCCGGCGGACGTGCCGCTGACCGCCACGGCCAGCGACCCGGACGGGACGATCAGCAAGGTCGAGTTCTACCGCAACGGCCTGCTGGTCAACACCGACACCACCGCCCCGTACGGCTACACGCTGGAGGACCTGCCGGCCGGCAGCTACACCGTCCAGGCCAAGGCCTACGACAACGCCAACGGCATCGGCGTCGACGAGAAGGCGTTCACCGTCAGCGCGGCCTCCGGCCCCCGCCTGGTGGCCACCCCGTCCGCGGTCAGCGTGAGCGAGGGCGGCACCGCCACGTTCAACCTCAAGCTCAGCGCGGCCCCGACGGCCAGCGTCCCGGTGACCCTGACCCGCAGCGGTGACACCGACATCACCGTCACGCCGGCCTCGGCGACCCTCACCACGGCGAACTGGAACACCGGCGTCACCGTGACCGTGGCGGCGGCGGAGGACTCCGACACCGTCGGCGGCACCGCCACCGTCACCGCCTCCGGCACCGGCCTGGCCCCCCTGGCGATCACCGTCACCGAGGTCGACAACGACGTTCCGGGCGGGGACAACGCCTACGTCAAGAAGTTCCTCGACCAGTACGGCAAGATCAAGAACTCGGGCTACTTCAGCCCCGAGGGCGTGCCGTACCACTCGATCGAGACCCTGATCGTCGAGGCGCCCGACCACGGCCACGAGACCACCTCCGAGGCGTTCAGCTACTGGCTGTGGCTGGAGGCCTACTACGGCCGGGTGACCCAGAACTGGGCCCCGTTCAACAACGCGTGGACGGTGATGGAGAAGTACATCATCCCCACGCACGCCGACCAGCCCACCGCGGGCTCCGCCGGCACCCCGCAGTACGCCGCGGAGTACAACCTGCCCAGCCAGTACCCGTCGGCGCTGAACCCGAACATCTCGGTCGGCCAGGACCCGCTGCGCTCGGAGCTGCAGAGCACCTACGGCACCGGCGACATCTACGGCATGCACTGGCTGATGGACGTCGACAACACCTACGGCTTCGGCCGCTGCGGTGACGGCACCACCAAGCCGGCGTACATCAACACCTTCCAGCGGGGCACGCAGGAGTCGGTGTGGGAGACCATCCCGCAGCCGTCCTGCGACACCTTCAAGCACGGCGGGCAGTACGGCTACCTCGACCTGTTCGTCAAGGACACCGGCGCCCCCGCCAAGCAGTGGAAGTACACCAACGCCCCGGACGCCGACGCCCGCGCCGTGCAGGCCGCGTACTGGGCGCTGACCTGGGCCAAGGCGCAGGGCAAGCAGGCCGACGTCGCCGCCACCGTGGCCAAGGCCGCCAAGATGGGCGACTACCTGCGGTACGCGATGTACGACAAGTACTTCAAGAAGATCGGCAACTGCGTCGGGGCCAGCACCTGCCCCGCCGGCAGCGGCAAGGACTCGGCGCACTACCTGCTGTCCTGGTACTACGCCTGGGGCGGCGCGTACGACACCAGCCAGAACTGGTCGTGGCGGATCGGCTCCAGCCACAGCCACTTCGGTTACCAGAACCCGTTCGCGGCCTGGGCGATGACCAACGTCAACGAGCTGAAGCCGAAGTCCCCGACCGCGGTCGGCGACTGGCAGAAGAGCCTCGACCGGCAGCTGGAGTTCTACACCTGGCTCCAGTCCGCCGAGGGCGGCATCGCCGGTGGCGCCACCAACAGCTGGGACGGCAACTACGGCACCCCGCCGGCCGGCACCGCCACCTTCTACGGCATGTTCTACGACGTCGACCCGGTCTACAACGACCCGCCGTCGAACCAGTGGTTCGGCATGCAGGTCTGGTCGATGCAGCGCATCGCCGAGCTGTACCTGGAGACCGGCAACACCAAGGCCAAGGCGCTGCTCGACAAGTGGGTGCCGTGGGCGATCGCGAACACCACGCTGGGCACCAACTGGTCGGTCCCGTCCGAGCTGAAGTGGACGGGCCAGCCCGCCAACTGGAACCCGAGCAGCCCGGCGGCCAACACCGGCCTGCACGTCGAGGTCTCCTCCACGGGCCAGGACGTCGGCGTCACCGGCTCCCTCGCCCGGACCCTGATCGCGTACGCGGCGAAGTCCGGCAACACGGCGGCCAAGACCACCGGTAAGGGCCTGCTCGACGCCCTGTCCGCCTCCGCCGACAGCAAGGGTGTCTCGACGACGGAGAAGCGCGGCGACTACAAGCGCTTCGACGACGTCTACAACGCCGCCGACGGCCAGGGTCTCTACGTGCCCCCGGGCTGGACCGGGAAGATGCCCAACGGCGACGCCATCGCCGCCGGCAAGAGCTTCCTGGACATCCGGTCGTTCTACAAGAACGACCCGGACTGGCCGAAGGTGCAGGCGTACCTCGACGGCGGCCCCGAGCCGACGTTCAACTACCACCGGTTCTGGGCCCAGTCGGACATCGCCATGGCGTACGCCGACTACGGGATGCTGTTCCCGAACGGGTGACCCAACCCCTCCGGGTGGGCGGCGCGGCCCGTCCACCCGGAGCCCGACCGGGCCCGGGGGAACTATGAGCCCGGTCGGCGGACGGCCTGACTCCCACGGTCAGGCCGGGGCGGGCCGGCCGTCCGGTCAACGCAGCGGACCGGCCGGCCCGCCCCACCGCCCGAAGCTGAACTTGCCGCGAAAAAGCCCCGGAAAAAGTGACCGTCCAGGGATCACGTGACGGTCGCGGACGGAGTAACGTACGTCACCGGAGAGGCCGCTCCCCCCGTGGCGGCCTCTCCCTTTTTGTCCCCGCACCGGGCTCTGTCCCGGGCCCCGTCCCAGCCTCCGGCGCAGGGCCGGGCACGGTCACCGGGTGCCGCAGCCCCGGATGCCCGGCCGGCAGCGACCGGCGGATCACCAGCCAGCTCACCGCCAGCGCGGACGCCACCAGCGGCCAGGTCAGCGCCACCCGCGCCACCACCAGGGCCACCACCTGCCCGCCGAGGTAGAGCGGCACGAACACCGCCACCCGCAGCGCGTACGTCGCCGCCCACACCCAGCTGCCCCGCCCGTACGCCCGCAGCAGCGCCGGGTCGCGCCGCCACCGGCCCCGCTGCCGCAGCGCCACCCCCACGAGGACGCCCAGCAACGGCCAGCGGACCACGATGCTCACGGCCCAGGCGAGCGCGCTGGCCACGTTCGACAGCACCTGGACGAGGAAGAAGTCGGTGGCCCGCCCGGTGCGCAACGCGATCAGCGCGGCCACGCAGACCGCGAGCAGCCCGATCAGCACCGACCGTGGCCGGTCGCCCCGCCGCAGCCGCCACGCCGCCACCGCCGTGCCGGCCACCACGGCGGCGGCCACCCCGCCGACCAGTGAGTGACCGGTGGCCAGCCAACCGAGCGCGAACGCCACCGGCGGTGCGGTGGCGTCCACCGCACCGCGCCGCCCGCCGAGCAGGTCGGCGAGGGACTCGGGCCGGTCGGCCGGGGGCGACGGAACGGGGTGCGAAGGGCCTTCGGGCCCGGGTGCGGCGGTCACCGGCAACCTCCTGTACGTCCGCCCCAAACTAACCGCAGGGCCCCGGCGGGCCACCGGGGGACGCTCCGGCGAGTGCCGCTACGGTGTGCGGGTGCGCGCGACGGCGAGGGGTTGGACGGCGGTCTGGTTGGTCGTACTGGCCCTGGCCCAGACAGCCGCCTTCCTCGTCGTGTGGCGCGCCGCCCTGCACACCGAGCTCGGCCAGTGGCTCGACACGGTCGCCCTCACCGGCAACCAGATCGGCCAGGACCGCATCGCCGAGCCGGTGAACCGCATCCTCAACACGATGTCCGCGCTGTCGCTGCTGGCCGCGACGGCGATGATCGGCTTCATCGCGCTCATCCGGCGGCGGGTCGCCCTGGCCATCACGGCGACCCTGCTCATCGCCGGGGCGAACGTGAGCACCCAGCTGCTCAAACACTTCCTGGCCCGGCCCGACTTCGGCATCGACCCCGAGCGGTCGGCCGCCGGCAACAGCCTGCCCAGCGGGCACACCACCGTGGCCGCGTCGGTGGCCCTCGCGCTGATCCTGGTCCTCCCGCCCACGGTCCGGGTGCTCGGCGCATACCTCGGCACCGCGTACGCGGCCGTGGCCGGCGTGGCCACGCTCTCCGCCGGCTGGCACCGGCCCAGCGACGCCGTCGCGGCGTTCCTCGTCGTCGGCGTCTGGGCGGCGCTGGCCGGGCTGCTGCTCCTGGTCACCCAGCGGGAACAGGCCCAGGTGGAGCCCGCCGACGCGCACCGGGTCGCCGCCGTCGTGCTCGGCCTGGGCGGGGCGATCGCCGTGGTGGCCTCGGCGCTGGCCCTGTCCTGGCTGGTCGACCTGCCCCAACTCGACCCGGACGAGATGGGCCGGCGGTCGCTGTTCGTCGGCTACGCCGGCAGCGCCGCCGGCATCGCCGGGACGATGGCCGTGGTGGCGGCGCTGGTGCTCGCCGTCGTGCACCGCCTGGTGCCCCGCGTCAAGGGCTGACGGCGGAGGAGGGAACCGATGCGGACGACCCACGACACGGTGCGGGCGGCGTTCCGCGACGAGTGCACGGCGCTGGGCGACGTCCTGCGCGAGCTCACCCCCGCCGACCTGGACCGGCCCACCGACTGCCCGCCCTGGGCCGTACGCGACCTCGTCGCCCACGTCCACGCCGGCGCGGGCCGGCTCACCGGAATGCTCGCCGCCCCGGCCCCGCCCCGCGCCGAGGTGGACGCCGCCGGCTACTTCGGCGCGGCCAAGTTCGCCCCACAGGTCGACCGGGACCGGGTCGACAGCGCCCGCCGGCAGGCCCGCGAGGCGACCGACCCGGCCGGGATCGCCGCCGCGTTCGACCGGGACTGGCGCGCGGCCGACGCGGCGGTGGCCCGCCAGAGCGTCGACCGGGTGGTCCGCACCCGGCACGGCGACGCGATGGCCCTGACCGAGTTCCTGGTGACCCGGGTGGTCGAGGTCGGCGTGCACGGCCTGGACCTGGCCGCCGCCCTGGGCCGCGAACCCTGGCTGACCCCGACCGCGGCCGAGGTCGTCGCGACGCTGCTGACCGGCGGCCGGGCCGTGCCGCCCGAACTCGGCTGGGACCGGTTGACGGTGCTCCGCAAGGCCACCGGCCGGGACCCGTTGACCGGCCGGGAGCGGACCGCGCTCGGGGCCGCCGGGTTGCGCCTGCTCGCCTTCGGCGGCTGACCCGTCGGGCACCCCGACTCCGTCGAGGTCGTCCGGGGGCACCCTGGGGGCCCGCCGGCCCGGCTCGCAGGCGGGGGTCAGAACGGCGGCGCGGGCTGCTCCGGCGGGCGGCCCCAGGCCCGCCGGGCGTCCGCCACCGCCACCGCCAGCAGCGCCAGGGCCGCCGCCGCGGCCGACACCAGCGTCGCCACGTGCAACAGCACCGGTACGGCCGCCAGCAGTGCCAGCGCCGCGATCCACCGCGATCGCGACACCCGGCCGAAGACCTCGTACTCGAAGCGGGCCCGGCCGGCCAGGAAGATCACCGGGCCGCCCACCACCATGGCGATCCAGGCCGCCGCCGGATGGCCCAACGGGTGCTCGATGGTCAGCTCGTAGCCGATCGCGGTGGCGGTCAGGCCGATCACCATCACCAGGTGGGTGTCGGCGGCGGACCGGCCGATGACCGCCGGCCGGGTCGCCTTCGCCACCGCCTCGGGCAGGATCTGCCCGGCCCGCTGGAAGTAGATCCGCCACAGCAGCACCGAGATCACGATGTCCGTGCCGAAGGCGACCGTCCGCGCCAGCCCGAACGGGTGGGCGCTGTACGCGAGCCCGACCACCAGGATCGTCTCGCCCAACGCGATCAGGAAGAACTGCTGGTAGCGCTCCGCGAGGTGCTCGCCGATCACCTGCCACCGGTTGACCCGGGAACGGCCCAGCCCGGGCACCGGCCAGCCGAACCGGGAGGCGAGGTACTCGCCGGCCAGCGCCGCCGCCCACAGCACGACCCGCGGGTTCGTGGGCAGGAACGCGCCGGTCAGCCAGAGCACCCCGAGGAACAGGTAGGTGATCAACATGCGCAGCTTCAGCTGGCGGTACTCGTGCTGGCCCAGCGCCACCAGCAGCAGCAGCGGCCGGGTCACCTGCGCCACCACGTACGCGGCGGCGAACGCCAACCCGCTCACCGTGAACGCGCGAGGGATCGCCACCCCCATCACCATGCTCGCCACCAGCGCGGTGACCACCACCGCCTGTAACCCGAAGTGGTACGGGTCGTACCGGCTGGTGGTCCACGCGGTGCCCTGCCACACCGACCAGAGCGCCAGCAGGAGCAGCAGTGTCTTCCCCGTGCCCGTGAACGGCGACCAGCCGCTCGTGCCGCCCGCCTCCACCGCCAGGTCCTCGAACGCCCGCGCCGACACGCGGGTCAGCGCGAAGACGTACACCAGGTCGAAGAACAGCTCCAGGAACGTGGCCCGGGTCGTACCCGCGGTCGCGGGCTGCAGGCCGCTCACCCAGCCCGGCGGGGGTGCGCGCCACCACCGGCCGGGCCGGTCCGCCCCGGCGGCCATGCTCAGCGGCTCCCGCCGTCGTACCGCTCCACCTGGCAGTCGTAGCACCCCGGCCCGCCGCCCCGGCCCGGTTCCCCCGGATCCGCCACGATCCGCCGCCCTTGCCGGGAGCGCGGGGCAGCGGGCAGGATCGACCGGTGACGAACCGATGGGGCATGACCGTGCCGCTGGGCGGCCTCCCGCTGGCCGACCACGCCGCCGCCTACGCCACCCT
Organism: Micromonospora haikouensis; assembly: GCF_000876225.1. Lineage (NCBI taxonomy): Bacteria > Bacillati > Actinomycetota > Actinomycetes > Micromonosporales > Micromonosporaceae > Micromonospora > Micromonospora haikouensis. Next base: position 856,164 of record NZ_JXSX01000003.1, read on the forward strand.
GCACCGGGCCGGCTTCACCGACGTGTGGTCCTCCGAGGTCAACGGCGCCGACGCGTTCACCCCGCTGGCGCTGGCCGCCGCCTGGCAGCCGGAGCTGCGGCTCGGCACCGCCATCGCCCCCGCCTTCACCCGGGGCCCCGGGCTGCTCGCGATGAGCGCCGCCGCGCTGGCCGAGGCGGCCCCCGGCCGGTTCGCGCTCGGCATCGGCGCGTCCTCCCCGGTGGTGGTGGGCGACTGGAACGCCGTCGCCTTCGACGAACCGTTCAAGCGCACCCGGGACGTGCTGCGCTTCCTGCGCGCCGCCCTGGCCGGGCAGACCGTCGACGGCGCGTACGACACCTTCGCCGTGCGCCGGTTCACCCTGGAACGGCCGCCGGCCGTGCCGCCGCCGCTGCTGCTGGCCGCCCTGCGCCCGGGCATGCTGCGGCTGGCCGCCGCCGAGGCCGACGGGGTGATCCTCAACTGGCTCGCCGCCGAGGACGTGCCCACCGCCGTCGCCGAGCTGGGCGGGCGGCCCGACGGGTTCGAGGTGGTCGCCCGGATCTTCGTCTGCCCCACCTCCGACGCCGGCCACGCCCGCGCCCTCGGCCGCCGGCTGATCACCACCTACCTGACGGTGCCCGCGTACGCCGCGTTCCACCGCTGGCTGGGCCGGGCGGAGATCCTCGACCCGGTGTGGCGGGCCTGGGCGGCCGGGGACCGGCGGGGCGCCGCAGCCGCCGTCCCCGACGAGGTCGTCGACGCGCTCGTGCTGCACGGTTCCCCCGAACAGTGCCGCGACCAGGTGCGCCGCTACGCCGACGCCGGAGTGGACGTACCCGTGCTGGCCCTGCTGCCCACCCCCGAGCTGGCCGCCGGCGGCCCGGCGGCCCTGGCCGACCTGATCGCCCGGCTCGGGCCGGTCCGGGGCGGGGATCCGGCGTGAACCTCACCGGCCGGGTGGCCGTGATCACCGGCGGTGCCGGCGGCATCGGCGCGGCCCTCGCCCACCGGTTCGCCGCCGAGGGCGCGGCGGCCGTCGTGGTGGCCGACTTCGACGCGGACGCCGCCCGCGCCGTCGCCGCCGCCGTCGGCCCGGTGGCCCACGCCGCCGGCCTCGACGTCACCGTGGAGGAGCAGGTCCGCGCGCTGGTGGCCGACACCGAGCGGCGGTACGGCCACATCGACCTGTTCTGCGCCAACGCCGGCGTCGCCACGGCGGCAGGGCTGGACGCCGCCGACGCCGACTGGGACCGGGCCTGGCGGGTCAACGTGCTCGCCCACGTCCACTCCACGCGGGCCGTGCTGCCCGGGATGCTGGCCCGGGGCCAGGGCTACCTGCTGCACACCTGCTCGGCCGCCGGGCTGCTCACCGCCGTCGGCGACGCCCCGTACACCGCGACCAAGCACGCGGCGGTGGGCCTGGCCGAGTGGCTCGCCGTCACCTACCGGGACCAGGGCATCCGGGTCAGCGCGCTGTGCCCGCAGGGGGTGGACACGCCGATGCTCGCCGAAGGGCTGGCCACCGGGCACCTCGGAGCGCGGGTGATCGCCGCCTCCGGCGCGGTGCTGCACCCCGACCGGGTGGCCGACGCGGTGATCGCCGGACTGGCCGAGGAGCGGTTCCTCATCCTGCCCCACCCCGAGGTCGCGCAGCACGCCCTCCGCCGCGCGGAGGACCCGGACGGCTGGCAGGCCGGCCTCCGCAAACTGGTCCGCCGCCTCCGCGCCTGACTTGAGGGCCGCCGCGTCTCCGCGTGCCTCCGCGCCTGACCCGGGTCTCCGCGTGCCTCCGCGCCTGACTTCGGTCTCCGCGTGGGCCCGTGCCTGGCCCGGGTCTCCGCGTGGGCCCGGTCTTGATCGTGCTCGATCCGGGATCGAGTGGCCTCCACGCGACGCCGATGCCACTCGATCCATGCAGGAGCGCGATCTTGTCGCGGGCGGCGCGGGCCGGCTCCGCGCGGGTTCGGGGCGCGGGTCCGGCCCGCGCTGCCTGTCGTCGCCCCTTCATTTCCGCGATCTTGCACTTGCGGACCGGGCATTACGGGGCGAAATAGACTTCCCGGGGGCCGCAAGTGCAAGATCGCCGGTGCGCGGTGCGCGGTGCGCGGTGCGCGGTGCGCGGTGCGCGGTGCGCGGGCGGTCGGGTGGCGGGCGGGTCAGGGGCGCCAACGTAGCGGGCCAGGATGGATCGACCAGAGCAGCCGGCGCCACCAGGGGCGGGCGGCGCGCAGGGCGGCGACGTACTCGCCGGCCAGGGTGGCGGCCCGGTCCGCCTGCTCGTTGGCGGCAGCGCCCGGCGCGAAGGCGAGCCGGTTGAGCAGCCCGGCCAGCTCCGCCAGGTCGGGCGGCACGGCACCGGGGTCGACGGCACCGGCGGTGGCCCGAGCCGTGCGCGTGACAGCCAAGGCTTCGCGGTCGGCCCCGGCGTCGCGGTCGACCAAGGCGTCACGCTCCTTCCCGGCTTCACGGTCGCTGCGGTCGGCCCGGGTGGCGCGGGCTTCGGCCAGGGCGGCGCGGGCCCGCTCCGCCACCTCCGTGGCGGCGAGGTCCCCGCCCACCGGCCGACCCGCCAGCCGCAGCGCGTCGGTCACCTCCCGCCAGGCGCCGGCTATCCGCTGGCCGGGGTCGCCCGTGGACAGCCGGCTCCTCGACCGCGCCCGACGCATCCCGGCCAGCGCCGCCAGCACCGCCCCCACCACCAGCAGCAGGCCGCCCGCGCCGCCACCGACCAGCACCGGCGTCGGCAGCCCGCCCGAGTCGACCGGGCGCGCCGGCCCCGCCTGCGGCGACGGCGCCTCCGTCGGCTCCGGGGTCGGCTCGGGCACCTCCGACGGCGGCGGGTCCTCCGGCACCGGACGGAAGTCCTCCTCCACCGGGCGCGGCTCGTCGTCCGGGCGGGGCAGCGGGTCGAACGCCACCCATCCGAGCCCGGAGAAGAGCACCTCCGGCCAGGCGAACGCGTCCGCCGCCCGCACCGGCCCGTTGCCGTTGGAGGAGAAGCCCACCACCACCCGCGTCGGCAAACCCGACAGCCGGCCCAGCACCGCGAACGCCGCCGCGAACTGCTCCGACGTGCCGCGCTGCCCGCCGCCGTTGCGCGGGCCGAAGAGGAAGAAGTTCAGATTCGGGTACGCGTGCCCGCTCGGCGCGTCCGCCACCACCCGGTAGTGCTCGGCGAGGAACTGCTCGATCGCCGCCGCCCGCGCGTACGGGGCCCCGTTGTCCTCGGCGAGCTGGGCGGCGAGCCGGCGCACCGGGTCGGGCACCCCGTCGGCCACCCGCAGCACCCGGGCCACCTCCTCCCCGGCCGGCACGTCCGCCGTGGCGAGCAGGTTGTTGTCGGGCCGCTCCGAGGCCGAGGTGACCGTGTACCGCAACCCCGGCGTCAGCCCCTCCGGCCGGATCAGCGTCCCCGTCAGCGGGTCGTACGCCACCCGGGCCCCGCCGATCGCACGCGGGGTGGCCACGGCCGGCAGCAGCCGCCCGCTCAGGTCCGCCACGGTGATCTCCTGCCGGACCGTCTCCACCGTCGCCCCCGGCTCGGGCTGCGTCGCCGGCAGGATCCGGCCGGCGTTGCGGTACGTCGCACCGACCCGCCAGGTCACCCCGTCGTAGTCGCTGAGCACCGCGAGCCGGATCCGCACCGACCGGCTGCCGGCAGCGTTCCCGGTGGCACCGGCCGGGCCGTCGGGGCGCTCGGTGGCCACGTCCAGCAGCTTCTGCCCCGGGTTCAACGCCCAGCCGGAGATGCGGATCAGCGGGTTCTCGTCCAGCGACTCCACCTGCGGCGGCTCCACGTACCGGCGCGGGTCCACCGGGCGTTCGTCGACCCGGCCCGCCACCACCGGCCCGACCACGGCCGCCAGCCCCACCACCACGACGAGGCCGGCGGCGGCGGTGGCGGCGAGGCGTACCCGAACGGCCGCCCGCACCCCCGGCGCCAGCCCGGCCGTCGGATCCGGGGCCGACGGGCCCGGCCGGCCGGCCGGGCCCGCCAGCCCCAGCGCGGCGACCGCCGCGAACGCCACCGTGGGCCACACCGCCGGGTCCGCGTTCGGCCCCACCACGTACACCGCCCCGGCGTAGAGCAGCGCCGGAGGCAGGTAACCCAGCAGCACCCGGCCGGCCCGCAGCGCCACCTCCGCCCCCGCCAGCCCGGCCAGCCACGCCGCGACCAGCGGCACCAGCACCGTGTCCGGCGTCGGCTCCACCGGGATCATCGCGGTCAGCAGCCGGGGGATGCCGTTGCGGGCCGCGTCCGCCGCCACCTCGACCAGCGAGCCCGGCAGCCCCGCCGCGTCGGCCGACACCCGCAGCGACCACGCCGTGAAACCGGCCAGGCCCGCCACCGACAGCGGGGCGACCAGCCAGGACGGCAGCCGCCGGGCGACCACGCTCACCAGCACCGAACCGACCGCCGCGCCGACCACCAGCCGGGTCAGCAGCCCACCCGCGTACACCCGGCCGAGCACCACCCCGGTCAGCGCGACCATCGCGACCAGCGCGACCGGCAGCGGCGCCGCCCGCAGCGCCCGCCACACTCTCACCACCGGCGGACCCCGTCCCACTCGGCCGCGAACGCCGCCCCGTCGGCGGCGTCGACGACCACGATCCCCGTCGCGCCGGCCGGCGCCGGCTCCGTCGCCCCGAACACCCCCACCACCACCGACGGGTACGCCCCGCGCAGCGCACCGAGATGCCCCAGCTCGCCCCGGCCGCCCGGCCCGGTGAGGAAGACCAACGTGTCGCCGAGCCGGTCCCGGCGCAGCCGGGTCGCCGCCGCCCGCAACGCCGCCGTGGCGTCCCCGGTGTCCAGCCGGGCGGCGGCGAGCCGGTCCAGCGGCCCGATGCCCGCACCGGCGGCCTCCCCGGCCGGCCCCTCCGGCGTGGTCAGCCCCTCCGGCGCGACCAGCAGCAACGACACCGGCAGGTCGGCGCGCAGCGCCGCCGCGACCACCGACGCCGCCGCCTCGCACGCCGACTCGAACGACTCCGGATCCCGGCCCGGGTGGGCGGTCGCCCGGTTGTCCAGCAGCACCACGATCCGGGGCAGGCTGGTGTCGACGTTCTCCCGCACCATCAGCTCGCCCACCCGGGCGCTGGTGCGCCAGTGCACCCGGCGCAGCTCGTCGCCCACCACGTACTCCCGTAGCGAGTCGAAGGTGATCGAACCCTGCGGCACCCCGTCCACCCGGCCGTCGAGGCTGCGCCCCGCCCCCGTCGGCACCGCCGTCAGCGGGTGGATCCGCGGGTGCACCCACACCGGCACCACCGCCGAATACGACCGCGCCAGCGCCACCAGCCCCAACGGGTCGCGCCGGGTCACCCGCAGCGGACCGACCGGCACCACCCCCCGGCGGTCCGTCGGCACGTCGTAGTCGACCGTCGTGTCCCGCCCCGGCCGCAACCGCAGCACCGGCACCGGCACCGTCCGGTCACCGCACCGGTCCTCCGCGAGCAGGTTCGCCGCCCGCAGCCGCCCCGCGTTGCGCACCGTCAGCACCATCCGCGCCGGCTCGCCCCGCGACACCCGGTCCGGGTCCGCGCGCCGCGTCACCTCCAGCCGGGGCCGCCACAGCGCCACCAGCAGCGCGTAGCCCACCGCCCCTGCCGCCGCCACGCCCAGCAGCGTCAACTCCGGGTACGCGAACCGGAAACCGGCAGCGAGCAGCACCACCGCAGCCACGAGCAGCCCGGCACCCCGGGCGGTGATCCCCACGCCCCGCAGCCGCCTCAGCCCTGCACCAGGGGCGAGGCCGGGGCCGGGGCGACCTGGCCCGACGGCAGCGGCACCGGCACCGAGGCGACCGCCTGGCGCAGCACCTCGGCGGCGCTCACCCCGCGCACCTGCGCGTCGGAGGTGAGCAGCAGCCGGTGCGCGAACACCGGCTCGGCGAGGGCCTTCAGGTCCTCCGGCATGATCCAGCCCCGCCCGTCGATCAACGCGTACGCGCACGCCGCCCGGGTCAGCGCGATCACCCCCCGGGGACTCACCCCCACCCGCACCTGCGGGTGAACCCGCGTCGCGGCGGCCAGCCGGACCGCGTACGCGTACAACGGCTCGGCGATGTGCACCCGCTGGGCCATCCGCACCATCTCACCGACCGTGTCGGTGTCGGTGATCGCCGGCAGCGCCTCGGGGGAGCGGACCGTCGCCCCGCGCAGCACCTCCACCTCGACCGCCTCGTCGGGATACCCGACGGACAGCTTCACCAGGAACCGGTCGAGCTGCGCCTCCGGCAGCCGGTACGTGCCGTCCATCTCCACCGGGTTCTGCGTGGCCACCACCAGGAACGGCTGCGGCACCGGGTGCCGGACCCCGTCCACCGTGACCGTGCGCTCCTCCATCACCTCCAGCAGCGCCGACTGGGTCTTCGGCGACGCCCGGTTGATCTCGTCGGCGATGACGATGTTGGCGAACACCGGCCCCGGGTGGAACTCGAAACCCCGGGTGGCCTGGTTGAAGATGGTCACCCCCGACACGTCCGAGGGCAGCAGGTCCGGGGTGAACTGGATGCGCCGCCACCGCCCCTTCACCGTCGCGGCGATCGCCCGCGCGAGGGTGGTCTTGCCGACCCCCGGCACGTCCTCCAGCAGCACGTGCCCCTGCGCGAACAACGCCGTCAACGCCAGCCGGACCACCTGCGGCTTGCCCAGCACCACCGAGTTGACGTTCTCCGCCAGCCGGGCGGCGAGGGCCGCGAAGCCCTGCACCTCCGGCTGGGTGAGCGGTTCGTGCGTGTTCACGGCGGTGCTCCTTGCCTGGTGGCGCGGTCAGCAGGTCGGCAGGACGTTGATGTTGTCGCCGCCTTCGAGGTTGAGCCAGGCCCACGGGATGTAGTTCTTCCCCTCGAACTCGACCCGCACCCACCAGCTGCTCTGCTTCTGGTCGTTGTAGATCCAGGAGTCGACGTTCTCGCCCTGCCGCTTGCAGTACGCCTTCAACCGGGTGCCCGGTCTGGCCCAGCCGACCTGCTTGTCGTTGTCCTGCTGGGGAACAGAGAAGATCTCGTTGCCGTTGCGGCCGGCCACGTCCTTGTCGCAGTACGTCCGCTGGTCGCCGTCGGGACCGTTGTTGCACGTCGCGATCCCGTACAGCGGATCCGTGCTCTGCGCCCGCTTCGCCGTGCCCTCCCCGGCGGCGTTGCTGGCCGTCACCGTCGCCGTGTACGCCGTGCCCGGCGTCAGGCCCGGCACGGTCGCGCTGGCGCAGTTGCGCGCCGTGACCGGCTTCTCGCCCGGGACGCTGACCGTGCAGGTGGCCTGCCCGCCGCCGGCGTCCACCGTGAAGTTCACCGTGACCGCCGTGGCCGTCGCCGACGAACCGGTGACCGTGACCCGGGGCGGCGCCACCGTGCGGGCGTTGGCCGTCGCCGCCGCGCCCGGACCCGCCTCGTTGACCGCCTTCACCGTCACCGTGACGCTCTGCCCGTCGCCCAGGCCGTCCACGGTGGCCCGGGTGTCGGTCACCTCGCTGCTGCGGCCCCCCGCGTCCACCAGGTACTTCGTCACCGGCCGGCCGTTGGCCGCGGCCGGCGACCACTGCACCGCCACGGTGCCCGGCCGGTTCGCCACCGTCGTCGCCCGCAGGTCGACCGGCGCGCCGGGCGCGGCGAACGGCACCACGCTGTTGCTCACCGGGGAGGCCGCCGACCCGGCGCCCCTGTCGTTGACCGACACGACCGTGAACGCGTACTGCGTGCCGTAGTCCAGCTCGCCGGCCGGCACCACCAGCTCCGTCTTCGACGACTCGCCGGCCGGCGCGTTGGCGCCCGCCGAGTTCGCCGTCACCGCGTACTTCGCGATGGTGTTGCCCTGGCCGTTCGCCGCCGGCCACTTCACCAGGACCGTGCCGTCGGGCCGGGCCTCGGCCGTCACGCCCGACGGCGGATCCGGAACCGCCGCGGTCGGCGTCACCGGGTTGCTGGACCGCGCCGGGCCGTCACCCTTGGCGTTGACCGCGTGCACCGAGAACCGGTACGTCTCGCCGTTGGTCAGGCCCGTGACCTCCACCGACCGCTGGTTGGCACCCACCTCGCGGCGCTCGCCGGCACCCTCCACCACGTACCGGATGATCTCCGCACCGTTCGCGGCCGCCGGCCGCCAGCTCACCCGGGCCCGCGCGTTGCCGGCCGACGCGGTGACGCTGCGCGGCGCGCTCGGCTTGCCCACCTTCGGCTTCTTCGGCGGTGGCGGCGGCGGGGGCACCGGCGGCGGGTCGCCGCCGAGCACGTCGTTGGCGTACTTGTTGACCTCGCGCACCTGGTGCTTGTCGTCGACGACCCGGGCGGTCGACGAGTCCGGCGCGTTGATGAACAGCCGGTTCTCCCGCACCTCCAGCTCCAGCGGGCCGGTGGAACCCTTGCCGCCGATCGTGTCGACGAGCTGGCCGGAAGCGTCGAAGGAGTAGACGGTGCCCGTCGACTCGTCGGCGCAGTAGAAGCGGTCCGCCCACGCCACGGCCGGGCTGAGCTTGTCGCCCCGCCCCGGCACGGTGAACTGCCGCTCCTCGCCGCCCGCGCCGATCACGTGCACCTTCCGCTCGCCGGGGACGGTCACCGGCACCTTCGGCCCGCTCGTACGCGCCGGCAGCGACCCCGGACCGGCGATCGTCAGCGGCGTGCGGACCACCTCGCCGCGCTGCACCCGCACCAAAGCGCCGGCCGTTCGGTCGAGCACCGCCACCCCGTCGTCCAGCGTGGACACCACCAGCTCGTGGCTGGGCTCCGCGACGTCGTACGTCTCGATCCTCTTCGGCGAGATGCCGCTTCCCGGCGGCGCGGCGGAGCCCGGCTCGGACGGCAGCTCCGCCGCCGTGACCGCCGAGACGGTGCCCTCGGCCGGCACGGCGACCCACAGCCGGCCCTCGCCGTCGAACGCCCCGCCGGTGATGCCCGGCGGGTAGTGCACCGGCTCGCCCACCGGGGCCAGGGAACGCGGGTCGAGCTGCCGGACGATGCCCTGCACGGCGTCCACCACGAACGCGGCATCCTCGTGCAGCGCCACGTTGACGCCCAGCCCGGGGGTGGTCCGGGTGGTGGCGGTGATCTGGAGGGTGGCCAGGTCCAGCGAGCTGACCTGCCCCGTGTTCAGGTCGCGCAGGACCAGCAGCCGGTCGGTCTGGACGACCTGCACCGGGTGCCGCCGGGAGTCGGGCACCTCCACCCGCGTGTCCACCCGCGCCGTCACGCCGTTGACCCGCGCCAGCTCGCTGCGCGCCGCGCTCCACAGCCAACTGCTGGCGTCGTAGTTGGCCACCGCGTTGTCGGCGGCGCCCAACCCGAGGACGGTGAGCCCCATCGCGGCCAGCAGCGCGGACACCGTGCCGACGGTGACCAGGCCACCGCGCCAGCGCCGCCGGCGGGACGCACCCGGTTCCGTGCTCACGGCGTCGTCGATGATGGCCACAAGCGGCTGCCTCCCCGTGTCGTCGTGGCAGGTGACCGCCGTCCACCGGCGACCCTCCCGTGAGCCGGGTGCCATCATATGGCCACCCTGAGACAGGGGAAACCCGCACCGTCGGCCCGTGCGCACCCAGCGTGCATGCCATGTGGACGGTCGATCAGCGCGGTGTCGCGGTCCGCTCCCGCTGCGTGCACACCTGCCCGGACGTGGCGAACGCGTCGGTCGAGTACACGGCGAGCACCGTGAAGCAGTAGTCCACCCGGGCGTTCAGCCCGTTCACCGTGTAGCTGGTCTGCCCCGGGTCCACCGTGGCCATCACCCCCAGCTTCTGCCCGGCCCGGCCGCCGGCCACCATGAACGGCACCGCGCCGGCCGACGGGTCCGTCCAGGTCAGGGTGATCGTGCTGCTGTCGTCGCGCAGCTTCAGGTCACCCGGCGGCGGTCCGTCCACCGTCGGCCCGGCCGCCGCCGACGGCGGCGTCGCCTGCGTTGGCGGCGGCGCCCCGTCGCGGCCGAGCACCAGCACCGCGACGCCGACCATGACCACGAGCACGACCAGGGCCACCACCACGGCCACGACGACCAGCAGCCGGCCGCGCCCGGCCTGTTCCTCCTGGGGGTACGTCGTCTGCCACGCCTCGCGCGGGGACGGGTAACCGTCGTCGGCTTCCCGGCCGCCCCGCTCGGGCCACGCCGGCCCGCCCTGCCCCGGCTGCCCGTCCCACCCCTGTGCGACCGGACCGTGCTCGACCGGCCCGTGCTCGACCGGTGCGTGCCCGTGGCCGACCGGTCCCGGCTCGACCGCTCCCTGACCGGGCCACGGCGGCTGGTGGGGTCGAGCCGCCGGTCGGCGGTCCGGTGCCGGTGGCGGCACGGGCACGTCCGGCTGCGCTGCCCCGTGGCCCTGGCCGATCGGCCTCGACGGGTGCGTGCTCTCGGCGGGCGGGTGGCCCGCCCAGCCCGGTGCGGTGGACTCAGCTCCGATCGGGGCGGTGGGCTCAGCGTCGTCCCGGGCGGTGGGTTCCGCGCCGACCGGTTCGGCCGGCGACTGCGGCGGCGAGACCCTGCTCCAGGGCGGTGCGGTCATGCCCCACGGCGGCACGGGCGACCCGCTGACCGGAGTGCCGCTGACCGGGCTTGCACTGACCGGGGCGCTGCTGACTGGGCTTGCACTGACCGGGCTCCCACTGACCGGAGCGCCGCTGACGGGTCGACCATCGACCGGTGTTTCGCGCGCAGGCGGGGCGCTGGCGGGCGCGTCGCTCACGGGCCCGCTGACCGGCGAAGCGCCCACGGAAGGGCCCGCCCCGATCGCCGGGGCCGACGAGCTGTCGCCGCCCGGTCCGGTCGCCGCCCGGATGGCCTCCTGCCGGGCGGCCTCCTCCCGCAGCAGGGGGTCGATCTGCCGTACCTGGATGGTCGGCTCGTCCCAACCGCGAGCCGGGGCGGGCGGCGGCGACGGCTGCGGCCCCGGCTCGGCGGGCGCGCGCGGGCCCGGCGGAGCCGGCGCGGTGCGCGGTGGGGCTGGCGCGGTGCGCGGTGTGGGCGGGACAGCCGGGGCCGGAGCCTGCGAAGCGGGTGCCGGGCGACAGCCCTCGGCCGCCGGCTGCGGTGCCCAGGCCGAAGCCGCGTCGGCCGGTGCGGGACCGCCGGCCCGCATCGTCTCCGGTTGCGCTTGTCGCGGTGCGACCGTCCCGCCGTGCGCGGCCGACACCGGCGGAGGCGGCACCGGCCCGCCCTGCCCTCCGGGCCCCGGCCGTGGGGGAGCCGGGATCCGTGGTGCCGGCGGAGCCGCCTGCGGAGCCCATGGCGAGACCGGCTGCGGCTGCGGCGCGTCGGTGCCGGATGAGGGCTTCGCCGCAGCCGTCGGGGGAGCGGCCACCGGCGGCACTGGCGGGACGCCCGGCGCTGTCGCCGGGTGCGGCGGCTCCGACACGTGCCGGGTGGTGGCGGGCGCGGTGGACTCCGGCGACCGGGACGGCGCCGGGATCCGGGGCGGTGGCGGGGGCGGCGGCAGTTGCCGTGGCGGGGCGGACACCGGCAGTGGTGGCGGTGGCTGACGCGGGAACGCCGGCGGCACCGGGGGCCTGGTCGAATCGCGCGGCCCGGGGGTAACGGACGGACCGGGAGGAAGAGGCGGCGCCGTGCCCGCCCCCGCGCCCCCGAGGTAGTGCCGAGCCGCCTGCACCGCCGGGTGGTCCGCACCGAGCGCGGCGGGACCGGCATCGGCCACCCGGGCGTAGTGGCGGCGGGCCTCGTGTCGGTTGCCCAGCTCCTCGGCGACCGAGGCGAGATCGAAGGAGAACGCGAGCATCAGCGGGTCCGCGGGATGCCACCGGCGCTCGCCGGCCGCGAGGGCCTCCTCCAGTACGCGTCGCGCGGCGGCCGGGTCGTCGGCCTCGCGATGCAGGCGGGCCAGCAGGTGGGCGGTGCCCAGGACCTCCGGATGGTCCTCGCCGAAGCTGGCCCTCAGCGGGTCGATCGCGTCGGCCAACAGCCGGCAGGCAGCCACGACGTCGCCGGCGGCGCGCAGCGCGAGCGCCCGGTGCTGGAGTGCGGCCAGGGGAGAGGGCTGTGACACGTCAGCCATGCTGCCCGGAGAGGGCGTCCCGACGCCACCCGCCGGGTCGGCCATGATCGTTCCAAGGCACCCTCAAGGCCGGCCGTCGCCGCCTCTGAGCTGGGCGGACGTCGCGGCCCGAGGGTGATGTGCATGATCCACGTGCGCCGTGTAAAGTAAGCCCCCGTGCGGCCCACCGGGGCGGCCAAAGGGTGGCGAAGTCACCTCTGGTCGACACGGTAGGCTGAGCGAGTAGGTCCGGGTGGCGGAATGGCAGACGCGCTAGCTTGAGGTGCTAGTGCCCGTATAGGGCGTGGGGGTTCAAGTCCCCCCTCGGACACCGGTATGTATCATCTGTGCACCGTATGACGTAGCGGTGGTTGAGTGTGCTTGACAACCGCAGAAGCTCGTACGATGCAGGCGGAATCGCTGCCCCTCGTGGCAGGCCTCCCGGAGCGAGAGCTGCGACAACACACGCCGGCTCGGCTGTCGTCCCCGCTGTGGCTCTGCCCGGTCAGCAGACCAGCGCACGTGGTGCTCCTGGGTCTCCTGCCACAGCGATGAGGCGACCTCCGTTACCGCTTCCAACCCTCGCAACTTCCGGATGAGGCCGTCCGACCCTGGGTTCAGCATGATCGCTGCGGAGGCGGAGCGACGACGGCCTGCTGGTCGGAGCCGCGTACGGAGGACCGTACCTGCCGGTACCTGGTGGTCGCGCTTGGACCAGGAGCCGCCATCGGAGATCCGCGACGTCGAGAAGCTCGCGGCGCTGGAGCGGATGGTGCACCCGGGCCGGAGAAAGTCCGGAACCGGCACCGAGTTACCTGGCGCTTACGCGGGCGTCGCGGCCAGGGCGAGGAACTCGGCGATCAAAGGGTTGGGGTCGGAGGCGCGGGTGACCAGGACGACCCGGGACGGGGCGATGTCCTTGATCGGCACCGTGGTGAGGTCGGGGCGCAGCGTCGGCCGGCGGTCGCTCTCAGCCAGCACAAGAACGGCCCTCCCCTCGGCGACCATGTCTAGCTTGTCCTGGAAGGACTCGTAGTCGAGGGGCGCGTCGATGACCGGTGCCTTGCCGGGGCGGGGTTCGAGTCGGTCGAAGTCGTTCCACGTTGTGACCGCAGACGGACAGCGTGGGAAGGCTTCATTGGCGAGATCATCCACCGTGACGGATTCCTTGCCGGCCAGCCGATGGCCGTGGTGCACGACCAGTACCCGGGGCTCGGCCCACAGGTCACGCAGGCGCAGTCGGTCGGTGGGGAAAGCCAGCGGGGCGCGAGTGACCAGGGCGTCCACCCGACGGTCGGTCAGGGCGCGGCCGTCAAGAAGGCCGATGTGCCGGGTGCGGATCCGGGCCGTCGGGTGTCGGTGACGGAGCCGGCGCACCGCCGACGTGATGACCAGATCACTGACGTAACCGATCATGATTTCGTACGGGGTGGTGGCCTCACGCGCCGCAACGGTGGCAGCCTGAGCGGCTTGCATCAGGGTCTGAGCCTGCGGCAGGAAGGCGTGACCGGCTGCGGTGAGCCGGCTGCCCTGCGGCGTCCGGTCGAACAGGCGCGTACCGAGGTGCTCCTCGAGGCGCTGGATCTGACGGCTCAGCGATGGCTGCGCGACGTGCAGCGCTGCGGCCGCTCGGCCGAAGTTCGCCTGCTCTGCGACAACCAAGAAGTAGCCGACGAGGCGAAGATCAAGATCGGAGCCGGGAACGAGCATTCTCGAAGCATACCCATGTTCGCAGTGCATAACGGGTTACCGGAATGGTATTGGACGGCCGGACCGGCCCCGGACTTCAATTAACGACATGGGGAACTTCGACGGAAAGCGTGCCCTCGTCACCGGCGGAACCAGCGGAATCGGCCTGTCGATCGCGCGCCTGCTGACAGCCGGGGGCGCAAGCGTGATGGTGACCGGACGGTCCGCCAACGCACAGATCGATGGTGTCATCGCTGTCCGCAGCGACGCCACCTCCCGGGCCGACATCGACGCCCTCGCCGAGCAGGTGAAGGACACCTTCGGCACGCTGGACGCGGTGTTCTTGAACGCGGGCGTCCCTGGCGATTCGACACCGTTCGAGGCGACGACCGAAGAAGACTTCGATGCTGTCTTCGCCGCCAACGTCAAGGGGCCGTTCTTCACCCTGCAGCGGCTAGTTGGGCTACTCGCGGAAGACTCCGGCGTGGTGCTAACCACCTCGGTCGCGAACGAGATCGGCATGCCGAACATGAGCGCCTATTCGGCCAGTAAGGCCGCTCTGCGCTCGATGGCCCGCACGCTGGGCCGCGAGCTGCTGCCACGCGGCGTGCGAGTGAACGCGGTGAGCCCGGGAACGATCGACACCGGAATCCTGCACCGGAACCTGCCCACCGAGGTCGCGGACGAGATGGTCGCCGGTTTCGCCGCGCAGAACCCGATGCTGCGCATGGGCCACCCAGACGAGGTCGCCCGCGCAGCCGTCTTCCTCGCCTTCGACGCGACCTACACCATCGGATTCGAGCTCACCGTGGACGGCGGCATCACCTTGCTGTGACCCGCTCCGCCTTCGGGCTCCTCCTGCTGCACAGGACATGTCGGAGCCTGCGGCGGACGGAGTGCGGGCGGAGCAAAGTGAGCGCGCGCAGAGCGTCGACGCGGGAGACCCGACATGCCCCCGCTGCCGGTCCGACAGCGGGGGCACGGGCTGCCCGCCTACCGGGTCACGGCAGGGTCCACTTCTGGTTGGCGGCGGAGAGGCAGGTCCACAGGTGGACGGGCTGGCCGTCGGTGGCGTTGTTGTCCGACACGTCGAGGCACTTGCCGGACTGTGGGTTGCGTAGGGTTCCGTCGGCCTGGGCGGACCAGTTCTGTGCGCCGCTGCCGTTGCAGGTCCAGAGTTGGATCTTCGTGCCGTCGGCGGAAGCCCCTCCGGAGACGTCCAGGCATTTGCCGAGTGCCTTGACGGTGCTGTTCGGGGTGACCGTCCAGGTTTGTGCGGCGGTGCCGTTGCAGGTGTAGATCTGGATCTGGGTGCCGTCGGTGGTGGCCGCGTTGCGTACGTACAGGCACTTGCCGCCGAGCCCGACGACCGGCCCGGTGCCCGGGGTGCCGGGGGTGCCGCCGCTCCGGACCAGGGTGAAGTCGTCCACGTCGAACAGGCCGGTCCCGGAGCCGGTGAAGGTCAGGTACACGGTCTGCGTACCGGCGGGCACCCCGGCCAGGGTGGTGCTGACGTCGGCGTACGTGGTCCAGCCTCCGGTGTTGGGCACCGCCACCTGGCCGAGCAGCGGGCCGGTGGCCGAGCCGGTCCGGATGCCGATGGTGCCGCCCGGACCACCGGAGACCACCCGGGCCCGCAACGAGGTGACCCCGGTCAGGTCGAGACCCGGGTACGCGGCCCAGTCGCCCGGGTCGACGTAGCCGAGGGTCTGTCCGCCGTTGGCCCCGGCCTTGGTGAACGCGCTGACCCCGTTGGCCGAGCTGAACGCCTCGGCCTGCACGGTGGTGTTGCCGCCCGGCGGCGGGGTGCCGCCCAGCTCCTTGATCCGGACGTTGCGGAACGACACGTCGTCGCCCGTACCGTGGTTCTGGAGCCCGACGTGGCCGGCGAGCGAGCGGGCCGGGTCGGTGTTGGTGAAGTCGTTGATCTTCCGCCCGTTGAGGAAGACCTGGAGGCGTTCCCCCTCGACCAGCAGCTCGTAGGTGTTCCACTCTCCCGGCGGGTTCAGGGCGGCGTCCCGGGCGGCCAGGTCGGCGGACTGGAAGGTGTAGACCGCGCCGGTGGTGCGGTCGGCCGCGTCGGTGGCGTCGATCTGGATCTCGTACCCGTTGTCCACCGCCGACCAGGGGTCGGTCGACGGCGGGAAGCCGATGAAGACGCCCGAGTTGTCGTCGCCCGACATCCGCCAGTCCAGCTTCAGGGAGTAGTTGGTGAACTGCTTGGCGCTGTACCAGTACAGGCCCATGCCGCCGACGGAGGTGAGGGTGGCGTCGGAGTTGCTGAAGCTGCCCGGACCGGCCTGAGACCAGCCGGTGGTGGACCCGTTGTAGAGGTTGCTGTAGCCGGTCTCCGGGCGGCAGTCGGCCTTCGCCCGACCCGCCGCGTACCGGATGCCGCCGAGCAGGTGGCTGCGGAACGCCGCCTCCGCGTACGACCCCTGGGTGTGCCCCAACCCGGTGTAGAACGACCGGCCGGAGCTGACGGTCTTGCACCAGGAGATCGGATGGTCACCGCCCATCGAACCGCCCGAGTACGACGACTCGTCCAGGGTGGCGAGGACTCGGGCGCCCGCGCGCGGGTTGGTCTGGTAGTTGTACCACTCGTCGGTGCGGGTCAAGGTCTGTGGCAGCTGACCGGTGGCCGGGTGCGCCCGGTTCTCGATGCGGACGTTCGCCTGCTGGATGGCCGGGTGCGAGGCGAAGTAGCCACCCACCAGGTTGCCGTAGTACGACCAGCCGTACTCGGTGTCGGCGGCGGCGTGGACGCCGACGTACCCGCCGCCGCCGTTGACGTACGACTCGAAGGCGGACTGCTGTGCGGCGTCCAGGACGTCTCCGGTGGTGTTGAGGAAGACCACCGCCTCGTACTGGGCCAGGTTCGCGGTGGTGAACCGGGACGCGTCCTCGGTCGCGGTCACGGTGAAACCGTTCGCCGCACCGAGCTCCCGGATCGCCTGGGTGCCGACGGCGATCGAGTCGTGCCGGAACCCGGCGGTCTTGGAGAACACCAGCACGTCGTACGGGGCGTCGGCCGCACTGGCCGGAGTCGCCGACGTCGTACCGGCGAGAACTGCGGCAACGGCGGTCACCGCGCCGAGGACGGGTCGAAGGAGTCTGCGCATGTCACTCTCCCGAACGGGGTGGAGGGTGGTGCCGGGGCGCCCCGCGGACGCCCCGGCAGGCGGGTTACGGCAGGGTCCACTTCTGGTTGGCCGCGGAGAGACAGGTCCACAGGTGGACGGGCTGGCCGTCGGTGGCGTTGTTGTCCGACACGTCCAGGCACTTGCCGGACTGTGGGTTGCGTAGTGTGCCGTCGGTCTGTGCCGACCAGTTCTGTGCGCCGCTGCCGTTGCAGGTCCAGAGTTGGATCTTCGTGCCGTCGGCGGAAGCCCCTCCGGAGACGTCGAGGCATTTGCCCAGCGCCTTGACCGTGCTGTTCGGGGTGACCGTCCAGGTCTGCGCGGCGGTGCCGTTGCAGGTGTAGATCTGGATCTGGGTGCCGTCGGTGGTGGCCGCGTTGCGTACGTCCAGGCACTTGCCGCCGAGCCCGACGATCGGCCCGGTGCCCGGGGTGGTGCCGCCGGTGACGAACGTGAACGTGTCGAGGTCGAACAGCGCCCCGGTGCCCCCGGCGAAGGTGAGGTAGAGCGTGCCGGTGCTGGCCGGCGCGCCGGAGACGGTGCCGGTGACGGTGGTGAAGGTCTCCCAGCCGCCGGTGACCGGGACGGTCGCCTGGCCCAGCACGGTGCCGGTGGGCGAACCCATCCGCACCTGGAGGGTGCCGCCGACGCCGTTGGAGGAGACCCGGGCGCTGAACGAGGTGACCTTGTCGAGTCGGTACGGCTCGAACGCGATCCAGTCGCCGTTGTCGATGCTGCCGACGGTCCGGCCGCCCTCGGCCGGGGCCTTGTCGTAGAGGGTCACCCCCGACGAGGTCTTCAGGTGCTCGGCCTGGCGCTTGCGCGGCTGGAGGGTGTGCTGCTTGTGGGTGGTCAGCCCACCGGCGTCGGTGTACTCGGCGTCGAAGATCGCGAAGATGTTCGCCGCGTCGTCGTGCTCGCCGTCGACCGGGATGGTGATCGAGCCGGAGCAGCCGTTCTTCGAGGTGATCTGGTGGCCGTGCTGGTCGTGGCCGAGCACGTAGGTCATCCTGACCTTGGCGCAGTCGATGGTGCCGTCCTCGGGGTCGGTGACGGTGATGCTGAAGGGCACCGCGTCGCCGTAGGAGAAGAGCGAGCCGTTCGCCGGGCCGGTGATGGTGACGGTCGGGGCGGTGTTGCCGACGCCGATCTGCACGCTGGCGGTGCCGGTCGCGCCCTGCGGGTCCCGGACGGTCAGGGTGACGTTGTAGGTGCCGTTGGCGGTGAACGTCTTGCTGGGGTTGGCCGCCGTGGAGGTGGTGCCGTCACCGAACGCCCACGAGTAGGTCAGCGCCCCGCCCTCCGGGTCCGACGACCCGGTCGACGAGAAGTTCACCGTCAGCGGGGCCGCCCCGGAGGTCCTGTCGGCGGCGGCGACGGCGGTCGGCGCGCGGTTGCCACCGGCGACGTAGTCGTACCGGTACAGCGCCGAGTTGGCGTCACCGTTGAAGTAGCCGGTGCCGTAGTCGAGGACGTACAGCGCGCCGTCCGGGCCGAACGCGGAGTCCATGACCTGCTTGCCGTTCCAGGGGAACGACGCGTCGATGGCGCCCCGGGAGCCGTCGGCGTTCACGTGGATGGGCTTGATCCAGCCCCGGCCCAGCTCGGCGGCGAAGAACTGGCCGTCGAAGGACTGCGGGAACTTCGTGGTGGACGGGTTCGACGCGCTGTAGCGGTAGACCGGGCCGGCCATCGGCGACTCGGAGCCGCCACCGAACTCCGGCGGGCTGCCGGCGTCACCGGCGTACCGGATCCAGGCCGGTTGCGCCCCGGGCAGGGTGGGCAGGCCGGTGTTGCGGAACGAGTTGTTGGTCGGCCCGCCGGTGCAGTCGTACTTGGCGCCCGCGGTGCCGGCGGCGAAGTCCCACTCCGCGTACGTCTCGGTGGCGGTGTTGGCACCGGTGCAGTACGGCCAGCCGTAGTTGCCCGGCCCGGTCACCCTGTTGAACTCGACCTGCCCACTGGGGCCGCGCGTGCTGGTGGTGCCGGCGTCCGGGCCGTAGTCGCCGACGTAGACGACGCCGGTGGCCTTGTCCACGCTCATCCGGAACGGGTTACGGAACCCCATCGCGTAGATCTCCGGACGGGTCCGCGCGGTGCCCGGGGCGAACATGTTCCCGGCCGGGATGGAGTAGCTCCCGTCCGCGTTCACCTTGATCCGCAGGATCTTGCCGCGCAGGTCGTTGCTGTTGGCCGCGCTGCGCTGCGCGTCGTACGCGGGGTTGCGGTTGGTCCGCTCGTCGATCGGCGCGTATCCGGCGGAGTCGAACGGGTTGCTGTCGTCGCCGGTCGACAGGTACAGGTTCCCGGCCGCGTCGAAGTCGATGTCCCCGCCGACGTGGCAGCAGATGCCCCGGTCGGCTGGCACGTCCAGGACGGTGACCTGGCTGGACGTGTTCAGCGTCCAGTCGGCGTTGAGGGTGAACCGGGACAGCCGGTTCACACCCTGCCAGGCGGAGAAGTCCGTGCCGGTGGCCGGGGCGTCCCCGGCGGGGGTGGACAGCGGCGGGGCGTGGTACAGGTAGACGTGCCGGTTGGTGGTGAAGTTCGGGTCCACCCCGACGCCCTGCAGGCCCTCCTCGTCGTGGGTGTAGACGGGGATCGTGCCGACCACGGTGGTGGTGCCGGCCGCGTCGGTACGACGCAGCGTGCCGTTGCGCGCGGTGTGCAACACCGACCGGTCGGGCAGCACCGCGATGGTCATGGGCTCGCCGACCTCGGCTACCCCCTTGGCCAGGGTGACCTGCTGGAAGTCGGTGGGGGTGATGGTGTGGGCCTGGGCGGGGGCCGGGCTGCCGAGGGCGACCAGCCCGGCGGCGGCCACCAGTAGTAGTGCGGAGCTGACCGACGTTGTTCGCCGGCCGAGCGCGCCGTCGTGGTTGGACACTGTCCGTCCGTCCCTTCCTGACGTTCGAATGCCAGGGCGGGGCGCGCGCCGTCGCGCCGGAAGCCGTAGCGGGGGAGGGGGGTCGATGGATCACCGCGCCGCCGGTTCACCTCGCCGAAACACTTTCGTGATGCCGAAGACATTAAGCTGCTTCGATCCCGCTGTCCATACCTTCTGCCCAACCGCGGCGAACTTTCGCTTGAACCACGAAAAGTCCCCGGGTCTGCCCGGCGGTGCCGGCGCGGTGTACGAGCAGCCCGAAGACCTGTTCGACGCCGTGCCGTCGAGGTGGCTGATCGTCGCGGTGGCGGACTCGCGGGCAGCGGTGATGCGCTGCCGCAGCGGCGCCAGCGCGGCCGGAGGCTGGCCGGTCACGGGGGCCTGACAGCGTTCACTGAACCTGGTACGCGCCCGGCTTTCCCTGCCCTTCCACCAGCCGCCGAACCACCTCGGCGGGCACCGTCGCCCTCCAGGGCTGGGCCTCGCCGACCCGTTGCCTTGCCGACGACTACGGCGTCACCACGATCTTGCCCGCCGCCGTTCCCTTCTCCAGGTACCGGTGAGCCTCGATGATGTCGCCCAACGAGAACACCCGGTCCACCGCCGGCTGCAGCACGCCGGTGCGGACACCGGCGGTCAGGAACGCGGCGACGCGCCGGGCCGTCACCGGATCGACCATGTCCGCGGAACTCATGTAGCGGTAGACGGTTAGCGACGGATTCGCCGGGAACGACGCCGGCCGTGGGTCCAGCCAGCCCACCGTGGCCAGGGTGCCGCCGAGCTTCGCGGCCAGCGACAGTTCCGCCAGGCCCGGGCCCATGACGGCGTCCAGGATGATGTCGGCGCCCACCCCGCCGGTGTGCCGCCGGGTGGCCTCCGCGACGTCCTCCCGGTCGGTGGCGATCACTACGGCGGCTCCGGCGGCCAACAGGCTCTCCACCTTGGCGCTGTGTCGGGTGACCGCGATCGGTACGGCGCCGATCTGGTTGGCGATCTGGATCGCGGCCCGCCCGACGCCGCCCGACGCCGCAGTGATCAGGATCTGGTCCCCGGGCCGCATCCCGGCCCTCTCCACCAGCGCACCGTAGGCGGTGAAGTACGACACCCAGAGCGCCGCCGCACCGACGGGCTCCAGCCCGGCGGGCCGTCGCACCACCCGGTCGGCCGACAGCGTGGTGTACTCGGCGTAGGAGCCCCTGGTCTCGAAGTCGGGTATCGCCCCCAGGATGACCGGGTCGCCGACGGCCAGCCCGGTCACCCCGGACCCGAGCGCGTCGATCACACCGGTCCCCTCGACGCCCAGCCGGGCGTGCGGCAACTGCACGGGCCGCGGGGACTGCCCGCCCCGGACCATCTGGTCGAGCGGGTTGACGGCGAAGGCCTCGATCCGGACGCGTACCTCACCGGCAGCAGGCTCGACGACCGGCTCATCGACGACGCGCAGAACGTCCGGACCGCCTGTCTCGTCGAACACGACTACTCGTGGCATGGTTGGCTCCTGGTGCTCCTGAAGGGCTTCACCGGGAAACGCTACGGAGCCGATAGGAACCTGCTGGTAACTTTTGGCCTTGTGGACAGCGCTCCCGGCCAGGTCTTCCTCGCCGACTGCCCCACCCGCCTGGCCGTCGAGATCATCGCCGAGAAGTGGGCGGTGATCGTGCTGTTCGCGCTCAGCCGGCAACCCCGGCGGCCCGGCGAACTGGCCGACCTCATCGGCGGCATCTCCCACAAGGTCCTCACCCAGACCCTGCGCCGCCTACAGGCGTACGGCCTGGTCGAACGCCACGCCTACGCCGAGGCGCCCCCGCGCGTCGAGTACAGCCTCACCTCACTCGGACAGACCCTGGTCGAGCCGATCAAAGTGCTGACCGACTGGGCCCGGGAGAACGGCGAAGCCATCGTCGACTTTCAGGAACAGAACGAGCGCTGAACCAACCAGCCCCACCGAAGACGTCGAAGATCCCGCCGTTCGACCCGGACACCTGGGGCGGTCCGGTGGACGCGGTGGTGACGGGGTTCTACCGCTGGCGTGCCACGGCCTGAGCGGGGTCGACCAGCGGGGGTCCGGCGGCGCGGACCCCCGCTGGCGCGCTGGGGACCTCAGCCGGTGGGCAGCGTCGCCCAGCCCCGGTTGAAGGTCTTGCTGTCCTCGTCCGGTCGGTAGTTACGTTCGATGTTGCCGGCCGCGTCCACCGAGAACCAGTGGATCTTGGTGCCGGTCGGGACGGTCAGCGTCTCGGCCCCTTCCCGGATGCCCGCCGAGGCGTACAGGGTGGACTCGAACGTCGGCCGGCTGCCGTCGAGGGTGTAGAACACCGCCGCCGGCTCGCTGACGTCGAACCGGACGCTGACCGCGCCCTCGGTGGCGCTCGGCGTGACCGACAGGGTGCTGGTCGGGCGCTTCTTGTCCTTGTCGTAGTCCCGGGCCACCCGCAGCAGCTCGACCAGGCCGTTGCTGAACTCCATGGTCTCCTGGTGCGCCTCCTCCCAGGTGGGCTGGAAGCTGGTGCCGACCTCGAAGTTCCAGGCGTAGATGCCGTACTTGTACCAGAGCATGTCGCCGGAGTTGCCGGCCGCCGAGTACAGCACGTCGGAGATCGGGCCGGTCCGGGCCGGGGTGACCGCCATGTTGCGGTGCCGCTTGATCGCGGTGAGGATGCGCGACGACGCGCCCCAGAAGAACGACTCCTCGGCCAGCGTCGGCCGGGGCGCGGAGATCCGGCCCGGGGTGGCGTACGCGCCCGGCGACCACATGAAGTAGTTGCCGGAGGAGTGCAGGTTCATCGAGAACTTCATGTTCGGCCGCTGGGCCAGCCAGTCGACGTTGCGGTTCTCCGGCTCGGACAGCTCGCTCGGCCCGGCGTAGGTGTCGCTGGTGCAGCTCGCCGACGCCCCCGAGTAGCCGTCGAAGAGGCTGTACTCGGTGTAGTTGCGGTTGTTGTCCACGCCCCACGAGTTACGGGCCAGCGCGTCGGTGGCACCGCCCGGCGCACAGTGGTTGGTCATGTTGCGGCGCTGGGAGGCGTAGTCGTAGAACGAGTAGTGCCCGCCGTCCGGGTTGATCGACGGGACGATCCAGATGTCCAGGGTGCGCAGCAGCTGCTTGGTGTTCTCGTCGGTGGCGTGGTTGCGCAGCAGTCGCTCGGCGGTCTCGATGGTCACCAGCGGCGGCACCCACTCCCGCGCGTGTTCCTGCGCGTACGCGAGCACCCCGGTGCGGGAGCCGTCGCGGTACTTGCCGATCCGGATGGCGTACACCGGGTGCGGGTCGCGGGAGACCCCGGCCGGCGCCTTCAGGTTGTCCGACAGCGGCGTCGGCGCGACCGGCGCGACCACCCCGGCGCCGGCGTCCCCCCGATAGGTGTACGCCGTGACCAGCGCACCCGCCTCGGCCGTCAGCGCTGCGGCGACCTGGGCGGCGGTGCTGGTCACCGCCCCGGCGGCGTCGGTGGCCAGGCTGACCCGGATGGCCTTGCCGGTCACCGTGACCGACAGCGGCTGGTCGGCCGCGCCCGGGGCGGCCAGCTCGACGGTGATGTCGTTGCCGCCCTCGTGCCCCCAGGCGAGCGAGTCCACCGCGACCCGGGTGGCGGTGGTCCCACCGAGCACGACCTGCGCCTTACGCCGGTACCCGTTGGTCTGGTAGGGCAGCTTCACCACCTCGGCGAGCTGCGGGTAGGCGTCGGCCAGCCGCTTGATCCGGTCGTACAGCTCGGTCGGGGTGAGGTAGCTGGTGACGAAGTCCTTCTGGTAGCCGGGTCCCTCCGGGCTGTCGGCCGGGATCGGCAGCCACTCCTTGACCTCGGCGACCGCCACGTCGCCGGAGGGGCTGGTGATCTGGATGCGCTCCGGCCGGGCGGTGACGGCGGCGGCGCCCCGGTGGTAGAGGTAGACCCCGGCGTCGACGAACCGGGAGATGTTCTGGGTGCCACCGGAGCCGATCTCGGTGCCGGGGCCGCTGTCCCGGGCCACGGTCAGCGTGCTGGTGGAGGTCTGCCCCTGGGCCCACTTCGCCTCGACCGAGAGCACCTGGTTGGTGCCGGAGGTGTAGTAGTCGGCCCGGATGATCTTCACGTCGGAGGTGGCGGCGCTGCGCTCCAGGGTCGCCGTGTACGCCCGGTTCTCGGCCTGATGGGCGGCGATCGTGGCGTCCCGCTCGCTGATCCGCTGCGCGGAGTCGTCGGCGTCGTGCAGCACGGCGCCGACCCGGTAGCCCATCCGCTTCAGCCCGGCGACCTCGGTCGGGGTGACCACGGCGTGCACCACGATGCCCGCCTCGGTGGGAGTGACGTGGTGGTCGAGGTCGACGCCGGTGGCGACCAGCGCGTCGAGTTGGGCGGTGCCGTCGACCGTCACCTCCACCACGTCGGCCTGCTCGTCGGCGGAACGTTCGAGCGCGACCGGGGCGTCGGCCTCCCGGTCGGGCGGGGCGGCGGTGCCGGCGGTCGCCGGGCCGGCGAGCAGCAGCAACGCCACGCCGGCAGCCGTGGCGGCGGGTAGCCGCCGCCAGCGGCGGGGGAACGCGGAACGGGACATCTCGGGCCACCTTTCCTGGGGGTGCGAGACCGGCCGACGGCGCGCGGCAGCGCCCGCCGTCGGGCGGGTGTGCGAAACGGGGAGGTCGGACGCCGACAGTCGGGCGACGGTGGGCGACCGAACACGACGTCCACTCCGCCGACGACGGGGGACACGGGGGGTGTCCTCCGGACGCGCGGAGGCGACGGACCGGCGC
The DNA here is from genome assembly GCF_000876225.1 of Micromonospora haikouensis. Lineage (NCBI taxonomy): Bacteria > Bacillati > Actinomycetota > Actinomycetes > Micromonosporales > Micromonosporaceae > Micromonospora > Micromonospora haikouensis. Next base: position 880,568 of record NZ_JXSX01000003.1, read on the forward strand.
CGATCCGGTCTGCGTGACGGGCGGGGGGCGTGCCTGGTTACGGTAGGTCGTGGGGGCGTTGCCGATCGGTGCGCCCATCCTGGCCGTGCCCGCTCGGATCTGTCAATGATCTGTCCGGCCGGACACGGACTGTCACAGCGCGGCGGCGCGGGTGTCCTCTCCGGACGGCCGGTCCGGCGGCGACGGTCAGGACGCCGACCGGTAGTGGCCGGCGAGCCGACCGAGCTTCATCGCCAGGTGCAGGCACAACCGTTCGTTGCCGTCCTTGAGGTCGGTGTCGGCGAGCTGCTCGACCCGTTGCAGCCGGTAGTAGAGGGTGGTCCGGTGCAGCCGCAGCTTCTCGGCGGTCGCGTGGGCGTTGCCGGCCAGGTCAAGGTACGCCTCCAGGGTCTCCAGCAGCACCTGGTGGGCGTCGTCGTGCAGTAGCCGCTCCAACCCGGGGTGCACCCCGGCGATGTCGAGGTGCCGGCCGTCGAGCTGGGACAGCACCCGGTAGATGCCCAGGCCGGCCCAGGAGACGACCCGGCCGAGCGCCGGCAGCTGCACCCCGACCCGGGCCGCCTGCACCGCCTCCCGGTAGGACTGCACCGCGTCGGCCAGCCCCGGGCGGGACTGGCCGATCCCGGTCACCGTCCGTTCCACCGAGGACAGCCCCCGGGTCGCCTGGCCCAGCGCCTCGTCGAGATGCTCGGCGGCGGCCTCCAGGGTGGGCTGGCCGGCGATCCGGCCGCCACAGATCAGCAGCACCCCGTGGTCGGGCCAGACCATGTGCAGCGACTCCCGCACGCCGAGCCACCGCCGGGTCGCCACCAGCGCCTGCTCCAGCGCGATCCGGGCCACCTCGTCGGGGTGCCGCCCGGCGGCGGGGACGAGCTGGACCACCACGGCGGTGGTGGGGCCGTCACCGGCGACCGTGCCCTCCTCCAGCAGCGCCCGGACGGCGTGCGCGCGGGCCTGCGGGCTCTCCACCAGCAGCGTCCGGGTGGCCTCCGACTCCCGCTGCGAGGCCAGCTCGCCGAGCAGGTTCTCCCGGTAGAGGGCCAGCGACAGGTCGGTGAAGGCGCTGGTCGCGGTGGCGATGTCGGCGTCGGTCATCGATCCGTCGTCGTCGATGAACCAGACGAACCCGAGCAGCAGGTCGTCGTGCCAGATCGGCACGCAGACCCGGGGGAGCAGGTCGAGGTCGACGTCGGCCGGGGTGCGCACCGGCTCACGGGCGGTGAGCACGCCCATCCGGCGGAACCAGGCGATCACCTCGGGGGTGGTCTGCCGGCGCAGGATCGACATCCGGCGCACCTCGTCCATCGGCCCGTCGTGTTCGCTGTAGACGACCACCCGCTGCCGCCGGTCCTCGATGAGGGCGGGACGCCCCACCCGGGCGGCGACGGCATCGACTATGCGTTGAAGCTCACCGTGCATGGATCTCCCCTGGTTGGCTGCGCGGCAGGGGTGCGACAGCCGGTGCCCTACCATCTGCGGCCGGTGGCCCCGGGCGCAAGGTCCACCGGGGATCTACCGACAAAAGGACGGCCCCCATGGCGACTGTTCCGGCAATTGTCCGAAGCGCCGCCGTGATCGCCGATCGTAGGGTTCCGGTGCGGTGGGCAGCGGGCCACCGGCGCGCAGGAGGGAACGCCCGAGTGACAGCTGGTAGGCCCTGGCGGGGGGTGCTGGTCGCCATCACCACACCGTTCCGCGACGACCTCGGCGTCGACTTCGACCGGCTCCAGGAGCACGTGCGCTGGCTGGCCGAGGCGGGGTGTCACGGGGTGACCCCGTGCGCGTCGGTGGGGGAGTACCGGGCGCTGTCCGACGACGAGCGGGCCGACGTGGTGCGGGCGACGGTGCAGGCCGCGCCGCCCGGCTGCGCGGTGCTGCCCGGCGTCGGCGGGTACGGCAGCCGGCAGTCCCGCCGCTGGGCGGAGCAGGCCGCCGCCGCCGGGGCGCACGGGGTGCTCGCCCCACCCCCGGACGGCTACCCCGCCGGCGACGCCGACGTGGTCGCCCACTACCGGGAGGTGACCGCCGTCGGCCTGCCGGTGGTGGCCCACAACGACCCGTACGACACCCGGGTGGACCTCACCCCGGAGCTGCTCGCCCGGGTCGCGGAGACCGACGGGATCGTCGCGGTCGAGGAGTTCTCCGGTGACGTCCGACGGGTGCACCGGATCAGGGACCTCTGCCCGCACGTGGACGTGCTGGCCGGCGCGGACGACGTGCTGCTGGAACTCGTGTTGTGCGGGGCCCGGGGCTGGGTCGCCGGCCTGTCCAACGCGCTGCCCCGGCAGGCCCTGCGCCTCTACGACCTCTGTGCCGCCGGTGACCTGGCCCGCGCGTTGCCGCTCTACGCCGAGCTGCACCCGGCGTTCGGCTGGGGCTCCCGGCCGGAGGCGGTGCAGGCGATCAAGCTGGCGATGGACTGTGCCGGGCGGTTCGGTGGACGGTGCCGCCCGCCGCGCGGCCCGCTGCCGCCGCCGGTCGCCGACCGGCTGCGCCGGGACCTGGTCCGGGCCCTGTCGGTCACCGTCGACCCGGTTGCCGACGGCCGTCCCCGCTGAGCCGTCCGGGCTGCTCCGGGCGGTGCCGGGGCGGGCCGGGCCGGTCGGTCCGGGCCGGGGCCCGGCCGGTCACGACCGGCTGCCGGTCCTTCAGGTGTCGGAAGCCGCCGGTTCACCTGCCGACATCTGCACGGTGACCGGCCCCGGCCCGGCCTCCTAGATTCGCTGCGCGGCCCGGTGCACGGCTGTCCCGGCAGTCACCCCTCGGGACACCGGTCACCGGCGGCCGCGTCCCTCCCGACGAGAGGTGAACCCGTGCACCGTGCTCCCCGCAACATCCCCCGACTGCGGCGTCGCGTGCTGGCCGCGGTCCTGGCCGGCACGCTCGTGGCGACCGCCTCGACGCAGGCCGCCGCGGCCCCGGCCAACCCGGCCGGCGGCACCGCGCCGTTCCAGGTCCTCGACCCGCAGGCGTGGCAGAACCCCGACACCATGACCTGGGACGACTACCAGGCGGTTCCCGGCAAGAACTGGGCCGATCCGAGCGTGCGGGGCTCGATCCGCAACTTCAAGATCGCCCTGGTCGCGCTCGACTATCCCGACCAGACGTTCGCGGTTTCCCAGCGGGCCCGCTCGACGGTCTTCGGCAACCCCCAGTCGGTCGCGGCCAACATCCCCCGCGCCGACGTGCCGAAGTTCTACCAGGACTTCCTCAACACCCCGAACACCCTGAACAAGGGGCACACCCTGCACGAGTACTGGATGCAGGACTCCAACGGGCGCTACGGCGTGGACCTGGCCGGGTTCGGGCCTTACCAGATGCCGGCGAAGTCCTACCAGTACGGGCTGGACAACAGCTTCAACCCCGGCGCCTGCCCGAGCGGGGACACCTGCAACAAGAACATCCGTACCGACGGGCTGGGCGCCTGGCGGGCCGCGGTCGGTGACGCGGTCGCCGACCAGTACGAGCTGGTCTTCATCCTCAGCGCCGGGCAGGACGAGTCGTCCACCTGGCAGGAGTTCGGGCAGATGATCTTCCAGAACAAGGAGGACGTGCCGGATTCCTGGGGCCCGCCGGACCCGAACCTGCCGAACTGGGCCAAGACCCGCTACGTGGAGTGGACCTCCTGGAAGGCGGCGGCGACGTTGTGGCCCAACGCCGGTTCCGGCTCCTCCACCCAGGGGGAGAGCTCCGGCATGGGGGTGTACGCCCACGAGCTGACCCACCTGCTCGGCATCGGCGACAACTACAACAACCCGTACGGCGAGCCGCTACGCAGGGCGTACACCGGCATCTGGAGCATGATGTCGCGCGGTTCGTTCAACGGACCCGGCGGCCCGCACACCCGCTGGCAGATCCCGCCGACCAACGGCGGTTCGATGGGGTCGCTGCACACGGTGCGGGACAAGCTCAAGATCGGCCTGCTCGGTGAGGAGCACGTGCTGCGGCTGTCCCGGGAGGCGCTGGCCTCCTCGGGCCTGGTTGTCGCCCAGGTGACCGCCCGTGCGGTCGACGCCGGCCCGAAGGGGCTGACCGGGGTGAACATCGCACTGAACAAGGACCTCTCGCCGGCCTGCACGGTCGCCACGAACCCGCTGTGCGACGGCGGGAACTTCAACAACTACACGGTCGAGGTCGTCGACCGGATGGGCGCGGACTCGTTCACCCCGGACCGGGGCGTGCTGCTGAGCAAGACCAAGAACGCCGACAGCGCGCCGTTCCAGTGGGTGGTGGACGCCAACCCGCAGGACATCGACATGATCGATTTCTACCGGCCGGACGGCACCCCGCAGAAGATCACCATGGGTGACTACCGGCAGCTCTCCGACGCGCTGTTCCACGCCGGGGCGGACACCGGCAGCCAGTACGAGTACGTCGACGAGGCCAACCGGCTGCACTTCTACATCATCGACCTCAAGCGGGACGCGGCCGGCTCGCTGTCGTACACGGTGGCGGTGCGGTCGCTGGACGGCACCGGGGGGCCGAGCAGCCACGGCGTGACCCTGGGCAAGGGCGAGGTGACCAGCACCGGCAAGCCCACCAACCGGGGCGTGACCTGCTCGTTCGAGCTGACCAACAGCGGCGTCTACTCCGCCGGTGGGCAGCAGCACCCGGAGAACGCGACCGCGTACCTGAAGTCGGACGTCTACCGGCTCTCGGCGGAGGTGGCCGGCAAGGGCTGGCGGACCTGGCTGCCCAACCCGCTGGCCACCGCCCAGTTCGGCAAGTCCACCACCGTCCGGGTTTCGGTGGGGGCCACCGCCGCCGCGGCGGACACCGGCTTCGTCAAGCTCACCGCGACCTCGGAGAGCGACCCGTCGAAGACGGTGACCAAGCAGTGCCGGGTGGAGAAGTCCTGACCGGAATCGACCGACGCCGTGGGTCCGTGGTGGCGCAGGCCGCCACGGACCCACGGCACGGGTGGGGAGGAGACCACGTGCGGCTGACCACGAGCGCCCGCAGCGGCGTCGGCGCGCTGGCGGTCCTGCTGCTGGCCGGCGCCGCCGGCTGCGGCGGCCCCGACGCCGAACCGGAGGCGGTCACCCCGACCACCGTCCGGGTGCTGGTCCGCGACATCAACATCCGGGCCGAGGGCGTGGACTGCGCCGGCACCGGCCCGTACCTGTACTTCCACCACCGGGCGCCGTTCCGGGTGCTCGACCCCGACGGGGCGGCCCTGGTCACCGGGAAGCTGCCGGCGGGCACGGCGGTGGCCGCCTTCGCCGAGGACCTCGGGGTGGAGCGGGTGCCGACCTACTGCGAGTTCGCGGTGCCGGTGCAGGTGCCGCAGCGGGCCGGGTACCGGCTGGAGGTGGCCGGTCGGCCGGCGCTCGACCTGACCCCGGACACCAGCGAGGGCCCCGCGCTGGTGGCGGTGGTGCCGGCGTGAGGCGGCGGCTGCTCGCGCCGCTGCTGGCGGTGCTGGTGCTGGCCGGCTGCACCGCCCGGCCGGCCGCCGAGCCCGCACCGGCGCTCGCCGGCGGCGCGTCGACGTTGCCCGGCCCGGTCCCCGCCGACCTGGCGTTGCGCCCGGCGCCCGGCACCGCGCCGGCCGCCCCCGCGTTCACCGGTGGGCTGACCGACGGCACCCCGCTCACCGCCGCCCGGCTCTGGGCCGACCGGCCCGTGGTGTTCACCTTCTTCAGCTCCTGGTGCACCACCTGCGTCGACCGGCAGGACGCGCTGAGCGACCTCGCCCGCCGCTACCGGGACCGGGTGGTCTTCGTCGGGGTGGCGGGCGCCGACCAGGCCGACGAGTTGCAGGACTACCTGCGTGCGCACCGGGTGGAGTATCCCGTCGTCGTGGACGAGCAGCAGACGATCTGGCGGTCGTACGCGGTGCGGGAGCCGCCGGCCGTCGTGCTGGTCGCCAAGGGCGGCGCGTTGCTGCGCGGGTGGCCCGGCGGGCTGGACGCGGCGGCGCTGGAGCAGCGGCTCGGGGAACTGGTGCTGGCCGGCTCCGGGTAGCCGCCCCGGGTGATGACGGCCGGCCCCCGCCGGCCCGTGCGGGCGCGGCGTCGAACCGACGGGAGGTCGACGCCGCGCCCTGCGGCGTGCCCGTGTCCTCGGACCCCCGTCACGGCCGGTGTTCGCGCTGGTGGGGGTCGGTGGATCGACGGGGGAGGCCGGTGCGGGCGACCGTCCGGCCGCTCCCCGCCGACCATCGGCAACTTTTGTTCACACGAACAAAAGTTTCTCCGTTCGAGGTCTATCTTTAGCCGCCGGCCACGGTTAGTGTCCGGTTCACGGACGTAACACGGTTGACATCACCCCTTGATCGACCAGCCATCTACCGGGCCATGCGTATTCGGCGGCGCAGGTCCTTCGACCCTCCTAGCAGGACTTCGCACGTCTCCACGGTCCGCAGGGCCGCATTCGAAAGGTGGACAATGTGAACGAGGATCAGCGCCGCATGGCCGCCGACCCCCAGTACCGCGCCCAGGTCACCCGCCGTCGGCTGCTGGCCGCGTCGGCCGGCGCCGCCGCCGTGCTCGGCGCGGCCGGCCTGCCGGTGCTCCAGACCAACGGTCCCGCCCGCGCGGACGGCAAGTGGCGGGTCGACCCGCTCATCCCGGCGCAGAACCGGGGCATCATCCTCTACAGCGTCCGGGACCGGATCTCCGCCGCCCCGGACGACAGCGGCGTGCCCTACGGCTTCGAGCGGGTGCTCGCCAGCCTGGCCGAGATGGGCTACAAGGAGATCGAGTTCGCCGGCTACAACCAGCACACCTCGATCCTGGGCCGGCAGATCACCCCGACGGAGATCCGCAAGATCCTGGACGACAACGGGCTGGTCGCCAACGGCACCCACACGTCGATCCGGGCGGACACGTTCCAGCAGCAGCTGGACATCGCCGAGGAACTCGGCATGAAGAACATCGGCACCGGCAGCGACCCGACCAACAGCGCCTACCAGTCCGACTGGGACGCCGCGGCCGACCTGTGGAACGAGCTCGGCCGGCAGGCCAAGGAGCGCAAGATGCGCCTCTACACCCACAACCACGACGTGGCCTACTCGTTCCTGCTCGACAGCGGCCCGCTGGACGCCAACGGCAAGCCCACCCGCTCCTCCGGCGTGCGCCGGCTGGAGTACTTCTTCGCCAAGACCGACCCGAAGTACGTCTTCTTCGAGTGCGACATCTACTGGGCGTACGTGGCCCGGCACAAGCACACCAAGTACATCAACTCGGCTGGCCAGGAGAAGACCTCGCTGTTCGACCCGATCCTGAACGTGGCCCGGCGGACCAAGCGGTTCCCGCTGTTCCACGCCAAGGACGGCAACCGCAACACCGCGCTGCCCAACGGCTACGAGATGATCCCGCTCGGTGAGGGCGACATCAACTTCCAGCAGTTCTTCCAGACCATCGGCGAGTCCGACTTCCACCACGCCAACTGGGAGATGGACACCGCCCCCGGCGGCGCCGCCAACCCGGGCCAGTCGCTGGACTTCGCCCGGCTCAGCTACGCCAACATGGCCGACCTGACCATCTACAACAAGGACTGATCCGTCCGCCGGCCGTAGCTGGGCACCGCCCGGCCGCACCGCCGCCGGCACCCAGGTGGCGGTCGCGTCCCCCCGACGTGACCGCCACCTCTCCCGGGGCCCGCCCCGACCGTCCGCGCCGCCCGGCGGCCCCGGACGACGACCGGCGCGCCGCCCCCCGTAGCCCGTCACCTCTTCCGACCCGTGACCCCGGGCCGCGCTGCCGCGCGCCCCCGGCACGGGCCCAGGCCGCACGCAGCTCCCGGTCGGCGAACCGCACGGGATCGGGACGGCGTCGTCCCGTCCCCACCGGAGAGCGAAACGCAGCACATACCACCCGGGTGGCCCCGGCGACCCGCCCGGAGCAGGCAGCACATCGTCCCCCCACCGGAGGAACCAGATGGCAAGATCGGTACACCGATGGCTCGCCGCGATCGCAGGGGTCGGGATCGTCGTCCCGCTCGCCGCGGCCGCCCCGGCGTTGGCCCAGCCGGCCCAGGACAAGACCAGCGTCCTGGTGTTCACCAAGACCGACGGTGAGCGTCACCCGTCGATCGACAAGGGCGTCAACGCGATCCGCACCCTGGGCAACGGCAACGGCTTCACCGTCGACGTCACCCAGAACTCGACCGCGTTCTCCGACGACAACCTGGCCAGCTACGGCGCGGTCGTCTTCCTCAACACCACCGGCGACGTGCTCGACAGCAACCAGGAGGCGGCCTTCGAGCGCTACATCCGCAGCGGTGGTGGCTACCTCGGCGTGCACGCCGCGGTCGAGGCGGAACCGTCGTGGACGTTCTACCGCGACATCGTCGGCACCACCGCCGCCGGCACCGCGCCGAGCGGGCCGGCGAGCATCGACGTGGCCGACCGGGCGCACCCGGCGAGCAAGCCGCTCGCCCGGCAGATCAGCCTGAACGACCAGTGGTACAACTTCACCACCAACGTCCGGGGCACCGCGCACGTGCTGGCCACGGTCGACGAGAAGACGTTCACCGGCGGCACCATGGGCTACGACCACCCGATCTCCTGGTGCAAGGACTTCCAGGGCGGCCGGTCGTTCTACACCGGGCTCGGCGACTCCGCCGACACGTACGCCAACGGCGCGTTCCGCAAGCACCTGCTCGGCGCGATCCAGTGGTCGGCCGGCATCGTCGAGGGGGACTGCGGGGCGACGGTCAAGGCCAACTACGAGAAGGTCATCCTCAACGACGAGCCGGGCGAGCCGATGACCCTGTCGGTGCTGCCCGACGGTCGGGTGCTGCACAACACCCGGGCCGGTGAGATCCGGCTGTACGACCCGAAGACCGGCGCCAGCCCGGTGATCACCACCATCCCCGTCTACCAGCACGACGAGGACGGCCTCCAGTCGGTCACCATCGGCCCGGACTTCGCCACCGACAAGTGGGTGTACGCCTACTACGCGCCGAAGCTCGACACGCCCACCACGGACGCGCCGGCGACCAGCACCGACCCGACCGCGTGGGACGTCTACAAGGGCCACAACCAGCTCTCCCGGTTCAAGTTCGTGGAGGAGCCGACCCCGCACCTGGACCTGGCCAGCGAGCAGAAGATCATGAAGGTCGACACCGACCGGGGCATCTGCTGCCACGTCGCCGGTGAGGTCAAGTTCGACGGCAAGGGGCTGCTCTACCTGGTCACCGGTGACGACACCAACGCCGGTGGCTCGGACGGCTTCACCCCGATCAACGAGTCGCCGACCCAGGGGCCGGGCTACGACGCCCAGCGGTCCGCCGGCAACACCAACGACCTGCGGGGCAAGGTGCTGCGGATCAAGGTGAAGGCGGACGGGTCGTACAGCATCCCGGCCGGCAACCTCTTCCCCGAGTCCGAGGACCGGGACAACAAGACCCGCCCGGAGATCTTCCTGATGGGTCTGCGCAACCCGTTCCGTTTCGACGTCGACTCCCGTGGCTTCGTCTACATCGGCGACTACTCGCCGGACTCGCAGGTGCCGAACCCGGCCCGGGGGCCGGAGGGCACCGGCCGGTGGATCGCCACCAACAAGGCCGGCAACTTCGGCTGGCCGTACTGCTACTCGCCGACGCTGCCGTACATCGACTACGACTTCGTCACCAAGCAGTCCAAGGGCGCGTTCAACTGCGCCGCGCCGGTGAACGACTCGCCGCGCAACACCGGCCGGCAGGTCCTCCCGCCGGTGCAGGACCCGCAGCTCAACTACACCTTCCGGGCCACCACCACCTGCGCCGAGGCGTACCTGGCCACCCCGCCCGGCACGTGTGAGTTCAAGTGGCCGGTGCTCGGCACCGGTGGCGTCGGCCCGATGGGCGGCCCGGTCTACAAGTACGACGCCGCGCTGGCCTCCGAGACCAAGTTCCCGGAGTACTACCACGACGCGGTGGTCTTCGGGGAGTTCACCCGGGACAAGATCTTCATGATGCGCACCAACGGCAGCGGCAAGCTGGTCGGGGTGGAGCAGTTCCTGCCGGGCTTCGTCTTCGACAACCCGATGGACATGGAGTTCGGCCCGGACGGCAACCTCTACGTGCTGGAGTACGGCGACGGCTTCTTCCGGGCCAATCCGGACGCCGCGCTGTCGGTGATCCGCTACGCCAAGGGCACCCGGGCGCCGGTGGCCGAGCTGTCGGCCAGCCCGACCTCCGGCCAGGCGCCGCTGACCGTGCAGTTCTCCGCCGAGGGCTCCTACGACGCGGACCCGGGTGAGACCATCACCTACGCCTGGGACTTCGACGGCAACGGCACCACCGACTCGACCCAGCGGGACGCGTCGCACACCTACACCACCAACGGGGTCTTCACCGCCAAGCTGACGGTCACCGACTCCAGCGGCAAGACGGCGGTGCTCACCCGCGAGATCACGGTGGGCAACACCGCGCCCACCGTGAAGGTCACCTCGCCGCTGTCGGGCACCTTCTTCAACTGGGGTGACACCGTGCCGTGGACGGTCACCGTGACCGACCCCGAGGACGGCCCGATCGACTGCAGCCGGGTCACGGTCTCGTTCGTGCTGGGCCACGACACCCACGGCCACGGCATGAGTGACGCCAACGGCTGCTCCGGCTCCTTCGAGACCCCGGCCGACGGCGCCGACCACGCCGGCGGCTACCTGTACGGCGCGATCAGCGCCACCTACACCGACAAGGGCGCCAACGGCCAGCCGGCGCTGTCCTCCCTCGACCAGGTGGTCCTGCAGACCTTCCGGCAGCAGGCCGAGTTCGCCCAGGTGCAGCAGGGCGTCACCCTGGCGAACACCACCGACGCCGGAGGCGGCCAGCACGTGGCCGGCATCGACAACGGCGACCACATCGCGCTCGACCCGATCAACCTGGGCGGGATCGACAAGATCACCTTCCGGTACGCCGGTGGCTCCACGGCCACCGCCGGAACCCCGCGCGGCATCGTCGAGCTGCGGCTCGACTCGCCGACCGGTGAGCTGGTGACCAGCGCGACGCTCAACGCGACCACCGGCACCAGCGCCTGGGCCAGCCAGACCTTCCCGGTCAGCCAGGCGGCCGGCACGCACGCGCTCTACCTGGTCTTCAAGCCCGTCTCCGGCGGACCCACGACCAGCCTGTTCAACCTCAACTGGGTGGAGTTCGGCGGCCCGACCTCCTGACGTCACCGCCCGGACGCCGGGAGGACGGAGTATCCGTCCTCCCGGCGTCGCACCGGCACCGGGGCGGCCACCGGCACCCTGCCGGGCGGCACCGCAGGTGCCCGACCCGGCCGGTGGCGACGGTGGCCGGCCAGGTCTGACTGACCGGCCAGTAGCCGGCCGATCGTCGATGATCTAGCGTCCCGTGCGCCCGGGGGCCACGCCCCGCCCCGGCACGCAGCGAAAACGAGGGGGGACCGTGCCGTTCCGTAACGATGCCGCCGACCGAGGGGGACAGCCCCGCCCCGACCGCCCGGGGCCGAGCGTGACCTGCCCGCCGGGCTGGCGTCCCCTGCGGGTGGCGATGATCGGCCAGAAGGGCGTGCCGGCCACCTACGGGGGGATCGAACGGCACGTCGAGGAGATGGCCAGCCGGCTGGCCGGCCTCGGCCACGAGGTGACCGTCTACTGCCGGGACAGCTACGGCGCGGTCGAGGAGACCCGGCACCGGGGCATCCGGTTACGGCGGGCCCGCACCGTGCCCAGCAAGCACCTCGACGCCATCGTGCACTCGGCCACCTCCACCGTGGCGGCGCTGACCGAGCGCCCCGACATCGTGCATTACCACGGCCTCGGCCCGGTGCTGACCGCGCCGCTGGCCCGGTACGCCTCCCGGGCCCGGGTGGTGCTCACCGTGCACGGGCTGGACAACCAGCGCGACAAGTGGGGCCGGGCGGCGCGGACCGTGCTCGGCACCGCGTACCGGCTCAGCGGGCACCTGCCCGACGCCCGGGTGACCGTCTCGCGGGGCCTGGCCGCGCACTACGCCAGCCGGTTCGGCCGGCCCGCCCGCTACATTCCCAACGGGGTGGTCGCCCCCACCCACCTGCCGCCCCGGGAACTGTCCCGGTTCGGCCTGCGCCCCGGCAACTATCTGCTGCTGGTCGGCCGGCTCGTCCCGGAGAAGGCCGCCGACCTGCTCGTGCGGGCGTTCCGTCAGCTGCCGACCGACCTGCGGCTGGCCATCGTCGGCGGTTCCTCCTTCACCGACGGGTACGTCGCCCAGCTCCGCGCCGCCGCCGGTGACGACCCGCGCATCGTGTTCACCGACTTCGTCTACGGCGACGTGCTGGCCGAGCTGTACTCGCACGCGGCGGCCTTCGTGCAGCCGTCCCGCCTGGAGGGGCTGCCGCTGACCGTGCTGGAGGCCGCCTCGTACGGCCTGCCGGTGGTGGCCAGCGACATCGAACCCCACCGCGAGATGCTCGACCGCGACGGCCCGGGGCAGCGGCTGTTCCGCGACGGCGACGTCGACGACCTGCGCCGCGCGTTGCACACGGTGACCGCCGACCTGCCTGCCGAACGGGCCGGCGCCGCGCTGCTGCGGGACCGGGTGCTCGCCGAGTACAGCTGGGATGCCGCCGCCCGTGAGCTGGAGGAACTCTACTTCTCGCTGGCTCTGCGCGCCCCCCGCCGGGGGGAACCGGACGTTGGGTCGCCCACGGTCGGCGTAACGGCCCATGTCCCCCGACCTCGGCGACCGTTAGATTAGGCCGTCCTTCCGGCCGTCGGCGGCGACCGGCAACAGTTCCCTGGAAACGAGTGGTCGGCGAGCGGTGGACGGACAGCGACACGGCACGGAGGGTGACCTCGCCCTGCCCGAGGGCGGGCGGCGCCGGTGGGCCGCCGGTGATCCGACCGCCCGCCTGCTGACCGTCGGCGCGGCCCTGCTCTGCGCCGTGGCGGCGGTCGCCGTCGGGTTGGCCGCCACCGGTGGTGGCCGGGTCGGCGCGGTGCTGCCCCTGGCGGTCCTCGCCGGGCTGGCCGTCGGCGTGCTCGCGCTGACCCGGTTCGCGGCGTACGTGCTGCTGATGCTGGCGGTCCGCTCCTGCGTCGACCTGTTCAAGCTCAGCGGCCCGACGGCCGGCCGGGCCGACGGCGCGGCGGCGACCCGGGCGATGGACCCGTCGACGATCCTCGCGGTGCTGTTCCTGCTCGCCGCCGGCCTCTGGCTCGCCGCCCAGCTGCGCCAGCGGGGCCGGCTGCGCGGCTCGCCGCTCGGCGTGGCGATGCTGCTGGTCGGGGCCACCTCCCTGGTCAGCGCGGCGGGGGCCGCCCAGCCGGTGCCCAGTGCCCTGGAGGCGCTGCGGATCGGCACCGTGGTGGTGATGTTCGTGGTCCTGGAGCAACTGATGCCGGACCTGCCGGCGGTCCGCCGGGTGCTGCTCGCCGCGTACGCCTCGCTGGCGCTGGCGGTCGGCTACACCGTCGTGCTGTCCCTGCTCGGCCACCCACCGGCCGAGGTCAAGGGGGGCTTCACCCGGATCAGCGGGCCGTTCGGCCAGTCCACCACCTTCGGCCGCTACCTGATGTTCATGGTGATCTTCGGGTTCGGCATCTTCCGCTACCTGAGCCGCCGGCTCCGGCTCGGCCTCGGCGCGTTGCTCGCCGCGTCGCTGCTGTTCCTGCTGCTCACCAACACCCGCAGCGCGATCCTCGGCGCGGGGCTGGGCCTGCTGGTGGTGGCGGTGCTGCACCGCAGCCGGCGGATGCTGGTGGCGCTCTGCCTGGTCGCGGTGGCCGGGGTGGCCCTGCTGCCGAGCGTGGCGCACCGCTTCGGGCAGCTCGCCGACAGCACCGCCGTGGGCGGCGGCCCGACCGGCAACACCCTCGCCTGGCGGGTCGGCTACTGGTCGGAGATCGTGTCGCTGGCCAACCGCAACCCGGTCACCGGGATCGGCCCCAACATGACCAAGTTCGAGGCCGACGAGGCGAAGAAGCCACACAACGACTTCCTGCGCGCGTACGTGGAGACCGGGCTGGCCGGGCTGCTGGCGTACCTGGCGATGCTGGCGCTGTGTCTGCACACCGGGCTGAACGCGCTGCGCCGGGCCCCACCGGGGAGCCTCGGCCGGGGGATCGCGATCGGGTTCCTGGGCTGCGCGGTCGCCTTCGTCGCGGTCAGCGCGGCGTCCAACGTGATCTCGAACGTGGTCACCCTGTGGTACTTCGCGGCGTTCGCCGCGGCAGCCGGCGCGGTCGCCCGGGGGCTACCGGCCGAGCCGACCCGGCTGGCGACGCCCCGACCGGCGGGCACCGGGTGGCACAACCGATGAAGCAACGAGCAGTGGGGAGCGGCAGGGTGGAGATCGTCGACTATCTGCGGGTCGCGCGGCGTCGACTCTGGCTGCTGGTGGGCATTCCGCTGGTGGCCGGGGCGGCGGCCGCGCTGGTCGTCCTGCTCGGCCCGCAGCAGTACGCGGCCACCTCGTACGTCGCCGCGCCCGCCCTGGTCGGCGGCAGCGCGGCCCAGCAGTACACCGGCACCCAGGCGGCCAACCAGTTCGCGGCGGCCTTCGCCGCGGCGGTGACCTCCCCGCAGGTGGTCGACCAGGTGGCGGCCGACACCGGGGTGCCCGCCGACACGCTGCGCGGCGGGCTGGCGGTCAAGCAGGTCGGCGCGAGCAGCCAGCTCACCGTGACCTACACCGCCGCCGACCGGTCCACGGTCGACCCGGTGCTCGCCGCGACCGGCAAGCGGGCCCTGGCCTTCCTCTTCGCCAGCCAGGTCGGCATCGCCACCGACGAGGTGAAGACGGCCACCGACGAGCTGACCACCGCCACCCGGGCGATCAACGACTGGGAGAAGACCAACAAGGTCAGCCAGCCGGACAAGCTCTACCAGTCGACTCTCCAGGAGATCGCCAGCCTGCGTCAGCAGCAGTTGCAGATGCAGGCGGTCGGCAACGCCCGGGGGGCCAACGCCGCCGCCGAGTCGATCAGCGCCGGGCAGAAGCGGCTCGACGGGCTCGGCCCGAAGCTGCCCGACTACCAGGCGCTGATCGCGCAACGGGACAGCGCCACCAGCGCGTTGGCCTCGGCCCGGCAGCGGCTGCAACAGGCCCGCGCCCAGTCCCAGGCCGCCGACCCGGAGAAGGTGACCAGCGTCGGCGAGGTGCAGCCGGTGTCCCGGGTGAAGGCGCTGGTCGGCCTGGTGCTCCCGGTGCTCGGCGCCGGCCTGCTGCTGGCCGTGCTGCTGGTCGCGGTGCTGGAGTGGCTGTCGCGCAGCCGCCGGGCCGGCCAGCCGTCGGCCGTCGGTCGGGCGGCTCCGGCCCCGACCGGTGGGCAGCGCGGCAGCGACGACACGGTGGTGCTGCCGGCCGTCACGGCGACCGTGCCCGAGCAGAACTCCCGGCACCGGTAGGTGGGGGTGCCGGAAGGGTCCGCGCGGGGCGACCAGCACGTCCGGGGAATGGCCCGGGGCGGTGGGCTCAACCTGCTCGGCGCCCTGCTCAGCCAGGCGGCGGTCTTCCTGATCATGCTGCTGCTGGCGCGGGTGCTGGGCATCCGGGAGGTCGGCCGGTACGCCCAGTGCTACGCGGTGCTGTCGCTGGCCGGGCTGCTGTCGCTGTCCGGGTTCCGGGCCGGCCTCACCCGGTTCGTGGCGGTGCACCTGGCCGACGCGGACGCCCCGGCGCTGCGCGGCACCATCCGGTTGGGACTGGCCGTCTCGGCCGGCTCGTCGGTCGTCCTCGCCGGGGCGCTGGCGGCGGGCGCGCCCTGGCTCGCCGACCGGCTGCATGACCCGGGGCTGGTCACCGGCCTGCGGCTGGTCGCGCTCACCCTGCCCGCCTCGACGGTCTGCGAGGCGGCCCTCGCGGCGACCCGGGGCTGGCGTACCCAGCGGCCGTTCACCTTCATCGGCCAGCTCTACGAGCCGGGCGTCCGACTGCTGCTCACCGCGCTCGCCCTGGTCACCGGGGTGGGGCTGACCGGGGCCTTCTGGGCGCTGGTGGTGGCCGGCTGGTCGGCCGCCCTGCTCGCCCTGCTGGCGCTGGGCCGGATGGTGCGCCGGGTGCCGCCGGCCCGCCCGGTGCACCGGCCGGGGGAGCTGTTCCGCTTCTCCACGGTCAGCTGGGTGTCGTCGCTGTCGTCGACCGGGCTGATCTGGGTCGACACCCTGCTGCTCGGCTTCTTCGCCAACCCGGACATCGGCGTCTACAACGTCGCCACCCGGCTCGTCACCGTCGCCATCTTCGTCCTCGCGCCGGTCAACGCCGCGTTCGGGCCGTACCTGGCGCACCTCTACCACCGGGGGGACCTCGACGACGTCCGCCGGGTCTACGCGGTGGCCACCGGCTGGGTGGTCCGGCTGTCGCTGCCGGCGTTCGTGGCGCTGCTGGTCCTCCCCGGCGACCTGCTGCGCGTCTTCGGCGGCGAGGTCGCCACCGGCGCGGCGGTGACCGTGATCCTCGCCCTCGGCCAGCTGGTCAACGCGGCCACCGGCCCGTGTGGCACGGTGCTGAACATGTCCGGCCGGGTGGCCCTCAACATGGCCGACAACCTGGTCGCCCTGCTGCTCAACGTGCTGCTCAACCTGTGGCTCATCCCGGCGTACGGGATCGTCGGCGCGGCGGCGGCGTGGAGCGCCTCGCTGATCGTGGTCAACGTCGCCCGGGTGGTGCAGGTCCGCCACCTGACCGGCGCGCTGCCGTTCACCGTCGGGATGGCCAAGGGGCTGGCCGCCGGGGTCGCCGCGCTGCTCGCCGGGCTGCTGGTGCGCTGGCTGGTGCCGGGCTGGCCGGGGCGGCCGGCCGCCGGGCTGACCGCGATCGTGGCCGTCTACCTGGGGACCGTGCTGGCACTGGGCCTCAGCCGGGAGGACGTGATGGTGCTGCGCACCCTGGCCCGCCGACGCCGTCGCGGCGGCCCGCCCGATGCCGCCGGAGACGGTCCCGCCCCGGCCGTCGACGAGGCCGGCCGGGCGGTGTCGCGGTGAGCGCGGGGCCGCGGCGGGCCACCGTGGACCGACTGCGCCGGATGGTACGCGGCACCCGCGCCTGGGCGCGGGCGGCGCGGCCCGGCCCGGTCGGCGCGCTGCCCGATTTCCTGATCATCGGTGGGCAGCGGTGCGGCACCACCTCGCTGCACCACTACCTCGCCGCGCACCCCGACGTGCGGGCCGCCACCGGCAAGGAACTCCAGTTCTTCAGCCTGCACTACGGTCGAGGGCCGCGCTGGTACCGGGCGCACTTCCCACCGGCCGCCCCCGGCCGACGCAGCTTCGAGGCCAGCCCCTACTACCTGTTCCACCCCGGCGTGCCGGCCCGGGTGGCGGCGACGCTGCCCGAGGCCCGGTTCGTGGCGCTGCTGCGCGACCCGGTCGAGCGGGCCTACTCGCACTACCTGCACACCCGCTCGTACGGGCTGGAGCCGTTGGGCTTCGCCGAGGCGCTCGCCGCCGAGCCGGGGCGGCTGGCCGCAGCGCTGGCCGACGGGCCGGACACCCCGGCGGCCCACCACGCGCTGCGCAACTTCTCCTACGCCGCCCGGGGCCGCTACGCCGAGCAGCTCGACCGCTGGTACGCCCACCTGCCCGCCGAACGGCTGCACGTGATCCGCAGCGAGGACCTGTACGCCGACCCGGCGACCACCTATGCGGGCGTGCTGCGGTTCCTCGGGCTGGACCCGTACACCCCGGCGGAGTTCGCCCGGCACACCCGCCGGGCGGACACCGGCCCGTCCCAGCTCACCGCCGAGTTGCGGGCCGAGCTGTCCGCCGGGTTCGCTCCGCACAACGCCCGCCTCGCCGAGCTGCTCGGCTGGCCCCGCACCTGGTGAACGGCCACCGCGTCAGCGGATCGGGGCGAGGACGTCGGCCGGGTCGCCCTTCGCGCGCAGCAGCACCGGGCTCGGCCCGATCGGCAGCGCGCCGGTGCGGGCGGGCGGGTCGGCACCGACCGGGCCGCCGGTCACGTCCGCGCTGGCCGGCAGCGACACCGTGCCCCCGGTGATCGACCAGACCACCAGGGTGCTCTCCGCACCCCGGCGGAACGCCACTCCGGTCAGCCCCTTGGCGTGCACGGGTTCGACGGTCGCGTCCCGGGCCGCCGCCGCCAGCGCGGCCAGCATCGCGCCCGCCTGCCGCTGGGTGCCGTCCGGGTCGAGCAGGCCGTAGCGGACCTCCGCCCCGGCCCGGTTGTCGGGGTTGTACGCCAACGGCAGCCAGAGCACCTCGTGGATGCCCCCGGCCACGAGCTGACTGACCACCTTGACCATCTCGTCGCCCCGGGCTGCGGCGTCGTCCGCGCCGTCCTTCCAGAACTGGCCGACCTCCCACGCCTGCACCGGCACCCCGGCAGGGGTCTCCGCGCGCAGGTAGTCCAGCAGCGCCGGCACCCCGGAGAAGTGCTCGTAGAAGTGCAGTTGCCGGACGTCGACCACCCGGTCGTCGAGCAGCTTCTCGGTGACCGCCAGGTAGGCCAGGTTGCGGGAGTTCTGCGCGTTGTCCAGCGCCGCGCGCAACGCCGCCGGGTCGGCCACCGCCGGGATCAGCCGCCCCCGGGTGCCGATCCGCCGCTGGAAGTACGCCTGGTAGGCGGCGACGGCCTGGTCCGGCTGCCCGGCCCGCAGCAGCCGGTCGGCCACCCCCATTCCGTACGCGACGCTGCTCATGCCCGAGTCGACCACCTTGGCCTGCGGGTCGGCCGACCGGATCGCCTCGGCGGCGGCGGTGACCAGCCGGCGGTAGTCCTCGGGGCTGCCGGCCCAGTACTGCTGCGCGTTGACCTCGTTCTCGATGGCGTACTCGCGGACCCCGTACGGGGCGTACCGCTGCACCAGGGCGCGGACGAACGCCTGGTAGGCGGCGAGGTCCCGGGGCATCGCCGACTCGGTCTTGTTGGCCTGGCCCCGGGTGAACTTCGCCGTCCCGCCGGTGGCCCAGCAGACCCCGGTGCGGATCTTCAGGTGCAGGGCGATGCCGAGCTGCCGGCTGCGCTCGGCGATCCGGTCCACCGCCGAGAAGTCCGGGCTGCCCTGGGTCTTCTCGATGTCGCACCAGCTCAGCTCGTGGTAGGTCGCCGAGCCGGAGAGCTTCTCCAGGTAGGGCACGAACTGGTCGTGGCGGGACCAGTCCCAGTGCGCGCCGAACGGGTTGCGGGCCGTCGCGCCGGCCGGTGGCGCGCCGGTGGCACCGGCCGACGGGGTGGCCGCCGCCGGGCCGGTCGCCGACGGGGCCGGGCGGGGGGCGGGATCGTCCGAACAGGCCGCCCCGGCGACCAGGGCGGCCAGCAGCACCCCGGCGAGCAGCACCCGCCGCCCGGTCCGGCGGCTCACCGGTAGCCCAGTTCGCGCAGGGTGGCACCGGAGAAGATCCGGACCAGCACCCGCAGGAAGGGGTCCAGTTCCCGGCGGTAGGTGCCGACCCGGGAGCCGTAGATCGGGGCGTCGGTGCCGGCGGCGGCCCGCCGACGGTCCGCCTCGGCGGTGTACTTGCCCGCCACGTCGTGCTGTTTGCCGTCGTAGTCGAGCACGCCCGCCTCCCAGGGTTCGCCGAGGAACTCGAACAGGGCACGCATGGCCTTCTCCGGGTCGGTGACCGCCTCCTCGTAGCGCAGTTCGTGGTAGCGGTCGGCCGGCAGCCGGGCCCCGGAGGCACGGGCGATGCGGATGTAGCGCGGCCACTTCACCACGCACTTCACCGCCGACCAGTAGCCGAACCGCTTGCGGTGCGACACCACCACGTCCCGGCCGTCCCGCACGACATGCACGAACTGCGCGTCGGGGAAGACCTCGGCCAGGAAGTCGATGGACAGCGCGTAGAGCGGCGTCTTGTCGGCCCAGCGGGTCTTTCCCCGGGACCGGGCGTAGTCGGCCTGGATGCCGCCGAAGAAGTCGGCGATGCGGCCCAGCCAGTATTCCCGGGGGAACCCGAAGCGGGCCAGCCGCTCCCAGTCCCGCCCGACGATGCGCTGCATGTCGGCCAGGAACCGGGTCTCCGGGCCGCAGCTGACCCGGGAGTGCGAGTCCAGCACCAGCCGCAGCATCGTGGTGCCGGACCGCTGGCAGCCGACCAGGAAGATCGGCCCCCGGGCCGCCCCCGCCGCCGGGGTGTGCGGTTCAGCCATGGTCCACCACCTCCTGCCGGCCGGCCGCCGCGTCCAGCCGCTCGGCCAGGGTGGTGCAGAGCGCCCGTACCCGGGCGTCGATCTCCAGCCGGGGCCGCGCCGGGGTGCGCGCGCCGACGTGCGCGTGCAGCACCGGGTCGTACGGCAGGTCGAGGAAGGCGCACAGCCGCCGGGTGGACCCCGCCGGGTCGGCGACCAGCAGGTCGTACGAGCAGAGCAGGGTGTCCGGGCGGTCGGCCAGCCCGAGGGAGAAGTACAACGAGTTGCGCACGTACCAGAACAGGGCGGCGGCGGTGTGCGGGGTCATCCGGTCGTAGTCGAAGCCGGCGACCAGGTCCCGCATCGGCGCGTCCAGGCGCTGCCCCTGCCAGCGGTCCCCGATCGTGCCGTCGGCGATCGCCCGCAGCGCCCGCAGGTTGGCGTCGCCGAACTTCGCCACCTCGGAGCGGGCCCGGTCGTCGACGTCCCGGTACGCCCACAGCGCGCGCCCCGGCGCGACCCCGGCCAGGTCGAGCAGCTCGTCCACCCGGTGCGTGTCGCACAGCGGCTTGACCAGCACGTACCGGTGCCGGCTGCGCCGGATGACGGCGGCCAGCACCGGGTCGGGGCGCAACCGGAAGCGGTGGAACACGGCGCGGTCGTTCTCGTTGCGGACCTCCACCGACGGGTCGGCGTCCAGCCCCCGGGTCAGCATGTTGGTGCCGGAGCGTTGCAGGCCCACCAGGTAGACCGGGACGGCCCGGCCGGGCGGCCCGGGATGGGCCCGCCGCCAGCGCCACTTCGCCAGCGCGGTGCGGGCCCGGTCGACCGGGTCGAGCCGGTCCTCCTCGATCAGCCGCCGGACGCCCTCGGTGCGCGCCCAGCGCAGGTGCCGGCGGACCCGTCGGGCGGTGTACGCCAGCGCCGAGGGCTCGTCGGGGTGGGGCACCGGGTCCTCCTCGGGCACGTCAGGCGGGGTGGGGCACACGGTACCGGCAGATCAGCACGGGTGGCCACGTGGCCGTGTGGTCGACCGGCGATGGGCCGTGTGGTCAGCTTGGGGATCATGAGCTGGACTCACGACGTGGCTGGTGCATACGGTGGGGCCCCTGGTCACCGCTGCCGTCCGGGGCGACCACCCCACCCCTGGACCCCGACGAACCGCAGCAGCCACCCCCGGAGCGGGCCGATGCGTGTCCTCCATGTCAACAAGTTCCTCTACCGGCGCGGCGGCGCCGAGGGCTACCTGCTCGACGTCGCCGAGCTGCAACGGGGCGACGGCGACGAGGTGGCCTTCTTCGGCATGACCCACCCGGACAACGACGCCCCCACCCCGTACGCCCGGCACTTCCCGTCCCGGGTGGAGCTGGACCCGGCGCCGCGCGGCGCGGGCCCCCGGGCGGCGGCGGCGGCCCGGATGATCTGGTCGCCGGCCAGCCGGCGGGGCCTGGCCCGGGTGCTCGACGAGTTCCGGCCCGACGTGGTCCACCTGCACAACATCTACCACCAGCTCTCCCCGTCGGTGCTGGCCGCGGTGCGGGCCGCCCGGGTGCCGGCGGTGATGACCCTGCACGACTACAAGCTGGCCTGCCCCAGCTACCAGATGCTCGACCGGGGGGCGGTCTGCGACGCCTGCGTGACCGGCGGTCCGCTGCGCGCGGCCCGTCGCCGCTGCAAGGACGGTTCGTTCGGGGCCAGCTCGCTGCTGGCCGTCGAGTCCTGGCTGCACCGCACCACCCGGGCGTACGGGCCGGTGCAGGCGTTCGTCAGCCCCAGCCGGTTCCTGGCCGACGTGATGCGCCGGGCCGGTGTCTTCCCCGACCGGATGCACGTGGTGTCGCACTTCGTCGACGTCGCCGCGACGGCGGTGAAGGCGGCCCCCGGCGGGCCGGTGGTCTTCGCCGGCCGGCTGGCCCCGGAGAAGGGCGTCGACGTGCTCATCGAGGCGCTCACCCGACTGCCCGACGACGTCGTGCTGGAGGTGGCCGGGGACGGCCCGGCCCGCGACGGGCTGACCGAGCTGGCCCGGCGGCGGGCCCCCGGCCGGGTCCGGTTCCACGGCCGGCTGGACAAGGCCCGGCTGCACGAGCTGGTCCGCTCGGCCACGGTGGTGGCGGTGCCGTCCCGGTGGAACGAGAACCAGCCGATGGCGGTGCTGGAGGCGTACGGCTGCGGGGTGCCGGTGGTCGCCTCCGACCTGGGCGGGCTGCCCGAGCTGGTCACCGCCGGGGTGGACGGCGAGGTGGTGCCCGCCGACGATCCGGTCGCGCTGGCCGCCGGGCTGGCCCGGGTGCTGGCCGACCCGCAGCGCGCGTACCGGATGGGGCGGGCCGGCCGGGCGCGGGTGGAGCGGGACTTCTCCCCGCAGGCGCACCTGACCCGGTTGCGGGAGGTCTACGCGACCGCCGCGCGGACCGTGCGGGAGCCGGCGTGAACCCGCCGGTGCGGGTGCTCTACCTGGCCGGCAGCGGACGCAGCGGCAGCACCCTGGTCACCACCGTGCTGGGCCAGTACGACGGGGTCTTCGCCGCCGGGGAGCTGCGCTACCTGTGGCAGCGCGGCGAGGTGGAGAACCGGCCGTGCGGCTGCGGCCGGCCGCTGCGGGACTGCCCGCTGTGGCGTGCGGTGACCCAAGAACTGCCGGTGGAGCGGGCTGCCACGATCGCCGCCGGACTGCGGGGCCGGCTGCGGATGCGCGGGCTGCCGGCGCTGCTGCGCCGCCACCGGCGGGGGATCCGGCCGGTGCCCGCGCACCCCGACGACGCGGCGCTGGCCGACCTGTACGCGGCCGTGGCCCGGCACACCGGGGCCCGGGTGGTGGTCGACTCGTCGAAACTGCCCCCGTACGGCGCGCTTGTCGGCGCGCTGCCCGGCATCGACCTGCGGGTGCTGCACCTGGTCCGCGACCCCCGGGCCACCGCCTTCTCCTGGCGTCGTCGCCGGGGGCTCGACGGCGACACCGACCCGGAGCTGATGAGCCGGCCGCCGGTGTGGAAGGCGGCCCTGCTCTGGCTGGTGTGGAACACCGTGACCGTCCGGCTGTGGGGTGACCGCGCCCCGGGGGGCTACCTGCGCGTGCGCTACGAGGACCTGACCGCCGACCCGGAGCCGACGCTGCGCCGGATCGCCGCCTTCGCCGGGGTCGACCCCGACGGCGGCCCGTTCACCGGCCCGGCGACGGTCCGGCTGACGCCGACGCACTCGGTGGCCGGCAACCCGTCCCGGCACCGGACCGGCCCGGTGCCGATCACCGCCGACGTGCAGTGGCGGCGCGACCTGTCCCGCTGGTCGTACGCGCTGGTCACCGCGCTGACCGCGGCGGGGCTGCGCCGGTTCGGCTACCCGTGGCGGCGCGGCGGCCCGGGCCCGGCGGGGGCCGAACGGTCGGCGGGGGACGGGCGGCCCGCGCAGGGTGGGCCGGCTGCGGCCGGTGGGCGGCCGGTGGGCGTCGGGCGGTCGGGGCCGGCCCGGCACGAGGAGGGCTGAGCGATGTTGGCGGTGGTGGTGGGCACCGGGCGGTGCGGGTCGACCCTGGTGCAGGAGCTGTTGTCCCGGCACCCCGGGGTCGGGTTCGTCTCCGGCGTCGACGACAAGCTGTCCCGGCTCAACCTGACCGGCCGGCTCAACGGCCCGCTGTACCGGCGGTCGGCACCGCGTCCGGCGGGCATGACGTCGCTGCGGCACAGCCGCCGGTTGCTGGAGAAGGGCCGGCTGCGGGTCGCCCCGTCGGAGGCGTACCACCTGCTGGACCGGCACGTGCTTGCCGGGTTCTCCCGCCCGTGCCGGGACCTGACCGCCGAGGATCTCACCCCGTACCTGCGGCGGCGGCTGCGCGCCTTCTTCGACGCCCGGATCGCCCGGCAGGGCTGCCGGCTGCTGCTGCACCACGTGACCGGTTGGCCGAGGACCGGATTCCTGCGGGCCGGCTACCCGGAGCTGCGGGTGGTCAACGTGGTCCGCGACGGCCGGGCGGTGACCAACTCCTGGCTCCAGATGGGCTGGTGGGACGGCTGGCGCGGGCCGGACAACTGGTTCCTCGGCCCACTGCCGACCGACCTGCGCCGGGAGTGGGAGGAGTACGACAGGTCGTTCCCGGTGCTCGCCGCGCTGGGCTGGAAGATGCTGATGGACTCCTTCGCCGAGGCCCGCGCGGCGCACCCCGAGGCGCAGTGG
Source organism: Micromonospora haikouensis (assembly GCF_000876225.1). Taxonomy (NCBI): domain Bacteria; kingdom Bacillati; phylum Actinomycetota; class Actinomycetes; order Micromonosporales; family Micromonosporaceae; genus Micromonospora; species Micromonospora haikouensis. The sequence continues at coordinate 904,710 of NZ_JXSX01000003.1, forward strand.
CTCGACGTGCGCTACGAGGACCTGCTCGCCGACCCGCGCGGCGAGGTGGCCCGGATGCTCGACTTCCTCGACCTGGACTGGTCGCCGGCGTTCGAGAAGGGCTTCGGACGGTACCGGTTCCACGCCGGTCGGCAGGCGGCCTACCACGAGGAGTTGGGCGACGCGCAGCTCGCCGCCGTGGAACGGGTGCTGGACAAGCCGCTGCGGCAGTGGGGCTACCGGGACTGACCGGCGCGGCACACCGCCGTCGGGCGTCGTCGCGTCGGCGTCGGAGCGGCGCGGGCAAAGTTCCTACAGGTGCAGGTGGTGGTGCCGGTCGGTCGGCCCATAGCGTGCCTGGTCTCGGGACATTCAAGGAGACTGCATGGCTGCAATGGGAACACCCCTTCGCGCCGGGGCGGCCGTACTGTCCGCGGTGCTGCTCGCCGCCCTGGGCGCGGCGCCACGCGCGGTGGCGGCGTCGGACGCACCGGCGATCGTGGTCCAGGACGGGGTCACCCAGCCGGTGTTCGGCTACGCCGACGCCATCCGGGAACGCCTGTTCATCGACTCCACCTTCGACAGCGACAACGACGGTCTGCGCGACATCATCGCGTTCGACCTGATGCGACCGGCGGCCACCGCGAACGGGCTCAAGGTGCCGGTCATCATGGACGCCAGCCCCTACTACTCGACGGTCTGCCGGGGCAACGAGTCCGAGTGCAAGGCCGACCTGGACGGCGACGGCCTGCTCGACAGGTGGCCGCTGTTCTACGACAACTACTTCGTGCCGCGCGGCTACGCGGTGATCCTGCTGGACATGGTGGGCACCAACAACTCCACCGGCTGCCCCACCACCAACGCCAACCAGGACAACCTCAGCGCCAAGCAGGCGATCAACTGGCTCAACGGCCGGGCCACCGCGCGCAACGCGGCCGGCCAGGTGGTCACCGCCGACTGGCACAACGGCAAGTCGGGCATGATCGGCAAGTCGTACGACGGCTCGCTGGCCATGGCGACGGCGGTGACCGGCGTCAAGGGCCTGACCACGGTGGTGCCGATCAGCGGTCCCACCGAGTACTACGACTACGTGCGCAGCAACGGGGTGGTCACCCGGGGCAACAGCTACGTGGCGTCGCTGGCCAACACGGTCACCAACCCGGAGCGGCGGGACTACTGCAAGCCGGTGCGCGACGCGATGGCCGCCGCCGACGGCGACGAGCACGGCGACTACACCGCCTTCTGGAACGAGCGCAGCTACGTCAAGAAGGTCCCCAACATGACCGCCAGCGTGCTGCTCTACCACGGTCTCAACGACGACAACGTCCGCCCGGACCACTTCAGCAAGTTCTGGTACGCCCTGGCGGAGAACAACATCCCGCGCAAGCTGTGGCTCTCCCAGGAGGGGCACGTAGACCCGTTCGACTCGCGGCGCGCGGTCTGGGTGTCCACCCTCCACCGGTGGTTCGACTTCTGGCTGCACGGGGTGGCCAACGGGATCATGGACGAGCCCCGGGTCGACCTGGAGCGTGCCGCCGACGTGTGGGAGACCCACGCCGACTGGCCGATCCCCGGCAAGGCCGACACCGAGGTGTTCCTCCAGCCCGGCACCACCGGGGCCGGCGGCCTGAAGCTGGTGCCGACCGCCAAGCCGGCGACCGGCGCGTTCCAGGACAGTCGTACCCAGAGCCAGAACACCATGATCCTCAACCCGGACACGGTGCAGCCGAACCGGCTGGCGTTCCTGTCCGCGCCGCTGACCGCGCCCCTGCACATCTCGGGCACGCCGACGGTGCAGCTGCGGGCCTCGGCCGACCAGACCGACACCAACTTCGGGGCGATCCTGGTCGACTACGGCACCGACGAGCGGGTGGCGCACCGGGCCTCCGGCGAGGGCATCATCACCCTGACCACGGAGGACTGCTGGGGGCTGAACAGCCCGACCGACGACGGCTGCTACAAGCAGACCGCCAAGCGGGTCGCCACGGCCGACTACGAGCTGGTCACCAAGGGCATCATGGACGCCCAGAACCGGCAGTCCATCCGCACCGCCGTGCCGCTGGTGGTGGGGGAGTCGTACAACTTCACCTTCCCGCTGCTGCCGGAGGACTACGTCTTCAAGCCGGGCCACCGGATCGGCGTGATCATCGTGGCCAGCTACCCGCAGTACTCCAGCCAGGCGGACACCACCGCCGCGAACATCACGGTCGCCCTGAAGAGCAGCAAGATCGTTCTTCCGGTGGTCGGCGGCACCACCGCCGCCCACGCGGCCGGTCTCTGACCGGTCCCCGGGTGGCCGCCGGCGCAGTGCTGCGCCGGCGGCCACCCGGCCAGGTCACCCGTGGGGGTCCCCGTCGCGTACGACGTCACCGTCGGCGAGGGAGGGCTGGAGCAAGCACCTATTGACAAACATTATTAACAATTGGACCCTGCTGAGAGAGCGCTCTCCCATCCCGTCTCCAGCGAGGTGTCGCCATGCGTCTCCGAAGAAGGCTGCTTGCCGCCGCGTCCGCACTGCTCGCCGGTCTCGCGGCCGTCGTCGTCGCCACGCCCGCCCACGCGGTCGGACCGGCGTTGCTGCCCGTCACCGTCACCAACACCACCGGCCGCAGCGACGCGGTCTACCTCTATGTCATCGGCGTCCAGCTGTCCACCGGCCGGCTCGGCTACGTCACCTCCGGCGGCGCCTTCGCGCCGTGGACCGGCGGGCAGATCCCGCCGTCGCCCGCGCCGGACGTCTCCATACCGGGCCCCGGCAACGGCGGCAGCACCACCATCCAGTTCCCCCGTGGCTTCTCCGGCCGGGTCTACTTCGCCCTCGGGCAGAAGCTGAAGTTCTTCCTCACCCCGGACGGGCTGGTGCAGCCCGCGCCCTGGGCGGCCGGTGACGCGAACCGCGACATCCTCTTCGACTGGAGCGAGTTCACCTACAACGACTCCGGCCTGTGGCTCAACAGTTCTCAGGTCGACATGTTTGCGATCCCGCACGCGGTCACCGTGACCGGCGCCAACGGCGTCACCAAGCGCACCGGCGACGTGGTGGCCAACGGCCGCAACGCGGTCATCGACGGGATCCGGGCGCAGCCGGGCTGGGCCAACACCGTCCACACCCGCTCCGACGGGACCGTGCTGCGCGTCCTGGCTCCGGGCAAGGCGGCCGGGGCCGGCCTGCTGAGCACCACCTACCTGGACTCCTACGTCGCCTCCGCGTGGAACGCGTACACCACGAAGACCCTGACCGTGGTGCCCTTCGCCGACCAGCCGGCCATCAGGTACTACGGCCGCACGTCGGGCAACACCATGACCTTCACCAACGGCAGCGGCCAGGTGGTCGCCTCCTTCAACCGGCCCTCCTCGGCCAGCGTCTGGGGCTGCGACGGCGACCTGCCCGCGCCGAACGACCAGGTGGTCGGCCCGATCTCGCGTACGCTCTGCGCCGCGCTCAACCGGGGCACGCTCGGCACCATCGACACCCAGCCCACCACCAACGCCGCCGACTTCTACCGCAACAACCCCACCAACCAGTACGCCCGCCTGATCCACGCCAACATGACCGACGGCCGGGCATACGCATTCGCCTTCGACGACGTCGGCGGATTCGAGTCGCTGGTGCACGACGGCGACCCACGTTCGGCCGGACTGATCCTCAGCCCGTTCACCGGTGGCACCGGCAACCCGGCCACCGGGGTGCCCGTGGTCAGCACCTGGAACAACAAGTGCATCGACGTGCCGAGCTCCAACTTCGTCGACCGCGCGCCGTTGCAGATGTGGAACTGCAACAACACCAACGCGCAGAAGTGGCTCTTCAGCGGCACGGCCCTGAAGAGCCAGAACAACAAGTGCATGGACATCGACGCGGGGTCGACAGCGAACGGAGCGGTGGTGCAGCTCTACACCTGCAACGGCACCGGCGCCCAGGAGTTCACCCTGAACGCGGCCGGAGACCTGGTCAACCTTCAGGCCAACAAGTGCGTCGACATCAAGGACGCGAACGGCAGCGACGGCGCGAGGCTCCAGCTCTGGGACTGCGCCGGAACGGCCAACCAGAAGTGGCGCACGGGCTGACCGGCCAATGCGACGGGGGCGGGGGCGCGAGCCGCCCCCGCCCCGCCCGCTGGGTCTCCGGGCCGGTCACCGTCTCAGCCCGGAGCCCGCACGGGTCCGGTCCCCGGTCCAGGCCGCTTCGAGGATCGCGGTCAGGCTGGCGGTGTCGGTCGGGCCCGGATGGTTCTGGATCAGGCGGGTGACGCCACCGGCCATCTCGGCGAAGCGCGGGAGGTCGGCGCGGGCCACGCCGATGTCCGCCAGGGTGGCAGGGATGCCGATGTCGGCGAGGAGCCCGCCGAGCCAGGTGAGGAACGCGTCCGCGGCCTCGGCGTCCGAGGCGTCGGCCACGTCGAGCCCGCACGCCCCGGCGAGGACGGCCAGCCGGTCGACGATGGCATCCCTGGCCGCGTCCAGCGCGTACGGCAGCAGCAGCCCGACGCCCAGGCCGTGCGGCGTGTGCGTGGCCGCGCCGATCGGGTACTGGAGGGCGTGCGGGGCCGCGTTGCCCGCGTGGGAGAAGGCGAGCCCGGCGAGCATGGACCCGTAGGACATGTCCGCGCGCGCGTCCGTGTCGCCGCCGTCCCGGACGGCACGGCGCAGGCTGCGGGCGATCCGTTCGGCGGCCCGGAGCGCGTAGTGGTCGGTGACCGGGTTACGGCCGAGGAACACCTGCTCCACCGGGTCGCGTGGTGCGTGCGCCCGGGGCCGCGCGGTGTAGCTCTCCACCGCGTGGCAGAACGCGTCGATGCCGGAGTGGGCGGTGACGGTCGCGGGGCAGGTGTAGGTGAGTTCGGGGTCGACGATGGCGAAGTCGGGCACGATGTGGACGCTGGAGACCCCCACCTTCAGCGCGCGGTCCGGGTCGGTCAACACCGAGACGGGGGTGAGCTCGGAGCCGGTGCCGGACGTCGTCGGGACCGCGACGAGAGGAAACGTCGGCCCCGGCACCTTCGACTCGCCGTAGAAGTCGCGTGGCGTCCCACCGTGGCGCCGGATGACGCCGACGATCTTGGCGAGGTCGATCACCGTGCCGCCGCCGATGGCGAGGATGACGTCGGCGTCCACCTCGGCGGCGGCCGAGACGGCCAGGTCGACATCGGTGAGTGGCACGTCCGGGGTCGCGTCGGAGAACACCGCGACGGCCTCGACCTTCTCCCGCACGGCGGCCACGATCTCGGCCACGCCCGGCTGCCCCAGGAGAATCCGGTCGGTCACGATCAGGACCCGCGAGCCGCTCTCGGCCACCACTCGTGGGATGTTCTGCGCGACCCCTTCGCCCACGATCAGCTGGCGTGGTCCGCGGACGGTCTCAAGCATGTCGGTGCCTCTCCGGAACGTCGGCGGCGATGTGCTGGGCGGGCGTCCGGGTCACCTGCGGAACCGGGACGGCGTCGGCGGGGTCGGGTCGCCCGGGTGGCCCAGGCGCCCCCGGGTGGAGGCCGGTCACGGCAGGTCGATCGCCGCGTAGGTGAGGTCGAGGTATTCGAGGATGCCCTCGTGCGACCCCTCCTTGCCGATCCCGGACTGCTTCACGCCTCCGAACGGGGCCGACGGGTCCGAGATCAGGCCACGGTTGATGCCGACCATCCCCGTGTCCAGCCCCTCGGCGAATCGGATCGCCCGCTGCAGGTCACGGGTGAAGACGTAGCCGACCAGGCCGTGCTCGGTGTCGTTGGCCTTCGCCAGCACCTCGTCGTCGGACGTGAACGGGATGATCGGCGCCACCGGGCCGAAGATCTCCTCCCTCAGCATCCGCGCGTCCTCGGGCACGTCGACGAGGACCGTGGGCGGGTAGAAGTGGCCCGGCCCGTCCGGGCGCTCGCCGCCCACCAGGACCCGGGCGCCGCGCTCGACCGCGTCGGCGACGAGCTTGTCGATCGTGGTGACCGAGGCGTCGTCGATCAACGCACCGACGTCCACGCCGTCGTCGAGGCCATGGCCCACCGAGAGCGCGCCCATCCGCTCGGCGAAGCGCGCCGTGAACTCCTCGCGCACCGGCTCCTCGACGTAGATCCGGTTGGCCGCGATGCAGGACTCCCCGATGTTGCGCATCTTGGCGACCATGGCACCGTCGAGCGCGACGTCCAGGTCGGCGTCCGCACACACGATCAGGGCCGCGTTGCCGCCCAGCTCCATGGAGGTACGCAGCACGTTGTCCGCAGCCTGCCGGAGCAGCACGCGCCCGACCTCGGTCGACCCGGTGAAGGAGAGCTTGCGGGTCCGACCGTCGGCCAGCAGCGCGGAGACCACCTCGCCGGAGCGCTTGGTGGTCACCACGTTGACGACGCCCGGGGGAACGCCGACCTCCTCCATGATGCGGGCCAGCAACAGCATGGTGAGCGGCGTCTGGGCTGCCGGCTTGGTGATCGTCGTGCAGCCGGCGGCCAGCGCGGGGGCGATCTTGCGGGCGCCCATTGCCAGCGGGAAGTTCCAGGGCGTCACGAAGACGCACGGTCCGACCGGCTTCGGCACGGTGAGGATGCGGTAGCCACCCGCGGGCGCGGTGCTGTAGCGCCCCTCGACGCGCACCGCCTCCTCGGCGAACCAACGGAAGAACTCGGCGCCGTAGGCCACCTCCGCCCGAGCCTCGGCGAGCGGCTTGCCCATCTCGAGCGTGATCAGCCGGGCGACCTCCTCGGATCGCTCGGTCAGTGCCCGGTGCGTCGCGGTCAACAGCTCCGACCGCTTCCGCGGCGGCGTCGCCGCCCACTGCGCCATCGCCGTGCTCGCCGCGTCCAGCGCGGCGAGCCCGTCGGCGACACCGGCGTCCGCCACCTCGGCGATGGTCTGGCCGGTGGCCGGGTCCTCGACGGCGAAGGTGGCTCCGCTTGCGGCGTCGCGCCAGGTGTCGCCGATCCGCAGCCGCCGGTGCTTCGGGGCCAGGACGTTCGTCGGGTCACTCACTGCGTCGCCTCCTGTGATGATCGTGGTGATGTCCGGCGTCCCGGCGATCGCGCCGTGCGCGTACCGGACGGGCCGCCCGCCCCCGTCGGCCGCGCGGCTACCGTCCGGCCGCGGACAGCGACAGCCCGGTCTCCGCGTCGAACAGGTGCGCACGGTCCAGGTCGACCGTGACCTGCAGCCGCTCGCCCGGCGTGCCGGTGACGGTGGGTCGTGCCTTGACCTTGAGGACCTCCGTCCCCACGAGGACGTCGACCACCGTCCGGTCGCCGAGCGGCTCGAGTCCGTAGAGTTCCCCCGACAACGACGCGTCCCCGCGCTGTTCGATGGACAGGTCCTCCGCGCGCAGGCCCAGCAGCAGCGCACGACCGTCCTGCGCCGTGGTCCAGCGGGGCCGTGGCAGCGTCCAGCCTCCCGCACCGATCAGACGATCTCCCTCCGCCCGGCAGGCGAGCAGGCTGATCGGCGGGCTCCCGACGAAACCGGCGACCCACTGGTTGGCCGGCCGTTCGTACACCTCGGTCGGCGTGCCGACCTGTTGCACCTTCCCCTCCTTGAGGACCGCGACCTGGTCGGCCATGGACAGGGCCTCGACCTGGTCGTTGGTCACGTAGACGAAGGTCGCTCCGAGGCTGCGGTGGATGCGGGTGAGCTCGGTGCGCATCTCGACGCGGAGCTTGAGGTCGAGGTTCGTCAGCGGCTCGTCCATGAGGAACGCGCGCGGGCTACGGACCAGCGCCCGGGCCAGGGCGACCCGCTGCATCTCACCGCCCGACAACTGCGCGGGACGACGCTGCAGCAGACGTTCGATGTGCAGCAGGCTCGACATCCGCTCGACGGCAGCGGCGATCTCGGTCGAGGAACAGCGGCGTGCCCGCAGCGGCGAGGCGATGTTCTCGTACGCCGTGCGTCGCGGGTAGAGGGCGTAGTTCTGGAAGACCATGGCCAGGTCGCGTGCGGCCGGGGCGTCACCGGTCGCGTCCCTGCCGTCCAGGTGCACCGACCCGGCGTCGAGCTTGTCGAGGCCGGCGATCGCCCGCAGGGTCGTCGTCTTGCCTGCCCCGGAGGGCCCGAGCACGACGAAGAACGAACCGTCCGGCACGTCCAGCGTCACCCCGTCGAGGGCCTGGACCTTGCCGAAGGACTTGCGCAGCCCGTGCACTGCCACGGTACCCATCAGGCCACCAGCTCTTCCGTGCGCACGTCGTAGACCGCCGGGGTTCCGCCGGTGTGCCGCAGCCCGACCGGTGCGTCAGCGGCGAACCGGACGGTCGGTGGCATCCGAACCCGCACGTCGCGCTGGCCGCCGTGGTCGACCACGTAGATGATCTCGTCGCCCAGCCACTCGGCCGAGACCACGCGGGCCGGGATCGAACGCTCCGCCCCGGGCGCGGTGACCTCCAGCGCCTCCGGCCGGACGCCGGCGACCAGGCGACGGTCGCGCGGCAGGCCCGACGGTGGCGTGAGGGCCAGGCCGCCCTGACCGCGCAGGCTCCCGTCGGCCACCTCCACCTCGATCAGGTTGATCGGCGGGGAGCCGATGAACGCGGCGCAGAAGAGGCTCGCCGGACGGTCGTAGACCTCCAGCGGCGTGCCGACCTGCTCGACGCGGCCCTTGTTGAGGATGGCGATCCGATGACCGAGCGACATCGCCTCGACCTGGTCGTGGGTGACGTAGACCATCGTCGCCCCCAACTCCCCCTGCAGGTGCTTGATCTCCGTACGCATGTCCGCCCTCAGCTCCGCGTCCAGGTTGGTGAGAGGTTCGTCCATGAGGAAGGCGCGTGGTCGTCGCACCAGGGCACGGGCCAGCGCGACGCGCTGCTGCTCCCCGCCGGACAGTTGGCGCGGTCGCCGGTCCAGCAGCGGACCGAGCCGCATCAGCCGGGCGGCCTCGGCGACCCGCGCCTGCACCTCCGGCTTGGGCAGCCCCTCGGCGCGCAGGGGGAAGGCCAGGTTGTCGCGGGTCCTCAGGTGCGGGTAGAGCGCGTAGAACTGGAACACCATGGCGATGTCGCGCTCGGCGGGCGGCAGGTCGTTGACCAGCGTGTCGCCGATGCGGATGTCGCCCGTCGTCTGCCGCTCCAGGCCGGCGATGGCCCGCAGCGTGGTCGTCTTGCCGCAGCCCGAAGGGCCGAGCATCACGAACAGCTCGCCGTCGCCGATGGACAGGTCCACGTGTTCGACCGCGACCGTTCCGTCCGGGTAGCGCTTGTGCAGGGCGGTCACCTCGATGCCGGCCATCAGCGTCGCACCGCCCCGAGCGTCACACCGGCGACGAGGTGCTTGCGCACCAGGTAGGCGAAGACGAGCACCGGCAGGGCGAACACCACGGAGGCGGCGGCCACCAGACCCCAGTCCACAGTGGTGCCGCCGATGAGGCCGGCGATGGCGGGTGGAGCCGTCCGGACCTCGTCGCTGGAGGTGAGGAAGATGGCGAACACGAACTCGTTCCAGGAGAAGATGAGGGCGAAGACCGCCGTCGCGGCGATGCCGGGCACGAGCAGGGGGAGGGTGAACTTCCAGAACGCCTGCAGACGGGTGTAGCCGTCGAGCATGGCGGCGTCCTCGTACTCCGCGGGCACCTCGTCGACGAACCCCTTCATCATCCAGATCGTGAACGGGACGTTGAACGCGGCGTAGATGAGGATCAGGCCGAGCTTGCTGTCGATGAGCCCTACCTGGCGGTACATGAGGAAGATCGGGATCACGACCACCACGGGCGGCATGAAGCGGGTGGACAGGATGAAGAACAGCTGGTCCTTCTTGGCCTTCAGCGTGAACCGTGAGTAGGCCCAGGCCGCCGGGACCCCCAGCACGGTGGCCAGCACCGTGGAGACCCCGGCGACCACCACGGAGTTGAGGAACGAGACGGACAGGGCCGAGCGACCGCCGTCGGGGGCGACGAACACGTCCTTGAAGTGGTCCAGGGTGACGTTGAAGTCGAAGAACTTCGCCGGGATGGCGTAGACGTCCCGGTTGTCCTTGATGGACGTCTCGATCATCCACAGCACCGGGAAGAGCATCACGACGGCCAGCACGGTCAGCAGCACGACCTCCAGCGCGGGGCGGCCCCGGCCGCCGAAGCGGCGCGCGGGGGGCGTGTGATCCCGGGCAGGAACTGCGGACACGGCCTCGTCGACGGAGACGGCCATCAGCCCTCCTTGAGCTTGTTCAGGTAGCGCAGGTAGAGCTGCGTGAGGACGACGACGACGAGGACCATGAGGATTCCGTACGCCGAGGCGGTGCCGGTGTTGAAGCCCAGGAACGCGACCTTGTAGACGTGGAACGACAACGTCTCGGTGGAGACCCCGGGGCCCCCGTTGGTGAGGATGTAGACGAGGTCGAACAGCCGGAACGCCTCGATGGCCCGGAACAACACGGCGATGAGGAGCAGCGGCCACACCAGCGGAAGGGTGATGGTGCGGAACCGGAACCACTCGGACGCCCGGTCGATCGAGGCGGCCTCGTACAGGTACCTGGGCACCGCGGTGAGGCCCGCGAGCGCGATGAGCATGATGAAGGGCGTCCACTGCCAGGTGTCGACCACGATCAGGGAGACCAGTGCCGTCCGCTGCCGGGTGAGCCACTCCACCTGCTCCAGGCCGATCGAGCCGAGCATGCTGTTGACCACGCCGAACTGCGCGTCGAGCATGAATCGCCAGAACAGGCCGACCACGACCGGCGACAGCATCATCGGGACCAGGAACAGGGTGGTCAGCAGCCCCCGCCCGTGCGTACGCCGGGAGATCAGGTAGGCGATGGTGAAGCCGAGCACGGTCTGCAGGGAGACCGCGCCGACCACGTAGATCAACGTCGTCAGGGCCCTCGTGTGGACCTGCGCCGACGTCAGGATGGCCGTGTAGTTGCCGAACCCGACGAAGTTGGCGGGCCCGCCGCGGGTGGCCGAGTAGTCGGTGAACGACAGGTACAACGCCCACAGCAACGGGAACACCGACATCGCGAGCAACAGCAGCAGCGCGGGGGAGATGAAGGCCACGGCGAGCCCGCGGTCGCCCAGCCGGGGGGACCGGCCCCGGGCAGGCGGTGTCGCGGACGCCACCTGCCCGGGGTCGTCGGTCGTCAGAGGGACGGGCTCACTCACAGTCCGCCGCCGCCCTTGCGACCGCTCGAGTCGAGCACGCTCTGCTGCTCCCTGGCGATGTCGTCGAGCGCGTCCTTCGGCTTCTTCGCGCCGTTGAGGGCCGCGTTCACATTGGTGTTCTCGATGTCGACCAGGCGCGCGTACTCGGGCACGTTCCACATGTCCCGCATCCGGGGAACCGAGTCGGCGTACACCTTGTTGAACGGCCCGGCGTTGAGGAACTCGGGCGACTCCAGGGCGTCCGTACGCGCCGGCACGCCACCGGCCGCGGCCCACTTCTTCTGGATGTCGGGCCGCTCGAACCACTTCATGAAGTTCAGCGCCTCCGCCTGGTTCGCCGCGGGGGAGTAGGCCGACACGTGCATCCCCATGCCGCCGAGGGGGACGAGGTTCGTCTTCTGGCTCGGCAGGGTGGCGAAGCCCAGCTTGTCGAGGATCTGCTCCCGCGTGGTGCCGAGCGTCGACTGCTTCGGATCGAGCAGGCCGCCGCTCGCGGCGATCCAGTTGAACGCGATGCATGCCTTGCCCTGGGCGACCGCCGCGTTCACCTCGTCGATGAACCAGTTGCCGGAGCCCTTGGCGGTCAGCGGCTTCATCTTGTTGACCAGGACGTCCATCGCCTCCTGGCCCGCGGCGTCGTTGAGGACGCCGTCGATCTTGCGCGTCTTGGGGTCCCAGAGGTTGCCGCCGTAGATGCCGTTGACCGTGTTGTAGGTGACGGCCGCGGCGTCGGAGCCGTTGGCCTGGTGGAACGCCAGCCCGCTGACGCCCGGGTTGTCCGCCTGGCACCTCCCGGCGACCGAGATCATCTCGTCCCAGGTCTGCGGCGGCTTGTCGCCGATGAGGTCCTTGCGGTAGATCATCGTCCAGGTGTCGCCGAGCAGCGGCAGTCCGTACAGGCTGGCGTTCTCGTCGCGCTTGCCGGTCTCCGCCTGGGGGAACTGGCCGTAGGCCGCCAGGAGGTAGGGGTTGTAGGCCTTGACGTCGATGTTGTTCTTGACGAAGTCGGTGAGGTCGAGGATGTTGCCGTTCGTCACGGCCTCGCCGATGTGTTGCGAGTCCAGGATCGCGATGTCGAAGTCGGTCTTGTGCGCGGCGAACTGGGTGAACATCGCGTCGTGCCAGTTCGCGTTCGGCACGGTGTTGACCTTGATGGTCGCGTTCGGCCGCTCCTTCTTGTACTCCGCGTTCGCGAAGTCTTCCAGGGCGTGAGCGGGGGGCCAGTCGAACCAGATGAAGCTGAGGGTCAGCGGGTCCTTGGTGAGCTCCGGGATGGTCGCCGGTGCCTTGGGGGCGCCCGCCTTCGCGTCGCCGTCGTCCTGGCCGTCGCCGCAGGCCGCCACGGTCGTGGCGACCAGCAGCATGGCCGCCGTCGCCAGCCGCGCCTTTCGCCCGGGAACGGACAATCGTCCTGTCAGCTTCGGATGCCGCATCTTCTGGCCTGCTTTCTGGTGGGGGTGTGGAGCCTCGCTAGGTGCTTCGCCGAGCAGGTGCCGGGTCGTTCAGGCGCGTTGCCGGGCTGTCGCGGGGCCGACCCGCGGGGGTCGGCGTCGCGAGCGCGCCGGGACGCGCCGGGTCCGCGCGCCGTCGAGCGGCCCTTCGACCCGTCCGGGCCGGTGACGACCGGGGAGGGGTGTCGAGCATGCTCGTGGGAGCGTCAGGTGATCGAGTGGAGCGGTGGCAGGTGGTTCCGGCGGTGCAGAATGACGGGCGCTCGTCGGATTTCCTATACGATCGAGCGGGGCGTCAGCATGTCGCAGCGTGGTGACTGGTGTCAACAGGTTCCCGAAGATGCAGGAAAGGACCTCACGTCACGATGGACGACGAAGCGATGGCCGCGCGGGGCCGTAGGGCCGTGACGGGTGGAACGTCGTCGGGCAGATCCGGCGGCCGGCTCGCCGACGAGGTGTACGACACGCTGCTCGGACAGCTGATGTCGCTACGGATCGAGCCTGGCTCCCGCGTCACGATCGACGTCCTGGCGCGGGAGCTGGGGGTCTCGCAGACGCCGATCCGGGACGCTCTTAACCGCATGGAGGCCGAGGGCCTGGTCGTGCGGGTGCCCCACGCCGGCTACCGCATTCCCCCCCAGATCACCCGGAACCGATTCGAAGACATGCTCGAGGTCCGCCTGCTCCTGGAGCCGGCAGCGGCGCGCAGGTCCGCCGAACGCGCCTCCTTGCCGCAGGTGGCCGGGCTGCGCCGGATGCTGGAGGAGATGGCGGAGCTGGAGGGGGGCAGCGGGCCCCTGGCCTACGGCGCCTTCGGGCTGCGCGACGCCGCCTTCCACGATCTCGTCGCGCTGAGCGCGGGGAACCAGGTCATCCGCGAGGCGCTCGCCCGCCTGCACAGTCACGTCCACCTCTTCCGGCTGCACCACGACACCCAGGTCACCCACCTGGCCATGGCCGAGCACGAGGAGGTCGTGGCCGCGATCGCCGCCCGTGACCCCGACGCCGCCGCCTACGCGATGCGGCGGCACATCCTGCGGTCCGGCGAGCGTTTCCGGCGGCTGTTCGACGAGGTCGAGGGTACGGACGCGATGCCGGTAGAGGCTTGACGGGCGGGCGGGGCAGGGGAATGCTAGCCCAATCGGATCGGATTGGATCGCGTCCGCCTCACCGCCACCAGACACGAGGAGAAGCAGGTGCCCAGAGCGCTGCTCCTGACCGGCGACGCCGCCGAGGAACTCGACACCATGTACCCCTACTACCGCGTGCAGGAGGGCGGCTGGGACGTCGACGTCTCGTCACGGACGAGACGTGACGTGCAACTGGTCATCCACGAGTTCGACCCCAACTCCGACGCCTACGTGGAGAAGAACGGCCGGAAGCTGCCGGTCGACGTGCCCTGGGCCGAGGTCGACGTCGAGCGCTACGACGCCCTCATCATCCCCGGTGGGCGCGCCCCCGAATGGATCCGGGTCGACGCCGACGTCAGGCGCATCACCGAGCACTTCTTCGCCCGCAACCTCCCCATCGCCCTGGTGTGCCACGGCGCGCAGGTCCCGGCGGTGTACGGGCTGCTGAAGGGCCGGAAGACGGCGTGCTTCCCCCCGATCACCGGGGACATGGAGAACGCGGGCGCGACGGTCATCGACGCCCCCGACGTCGTGGACGGCAACCTCGTCTCCTGCCGGGGCTGGCCCGACATGCCGCAGTTCGGCAGGGCGATGATGGAGGTCTTCTCGAAGTCCGTCGGCCCCGCGTCGGCATGAGCGCACCCGGCCTGCCCCGGTGACGGCACATCGGACCGTCACCGTCGACGGCTCCCCCGTGCACGTCTTCGAGAGCGGAGCCGGGCCCGCGGTGCTGATGCTGCACGGCTCCGGACCCGGCACGACCGGGTCCGGGGCCTGGGCGGCGACGGCGCAGGCGCTGGGCACGTCCTGGCACGTGCTGGCCCCTGACCAGGCGGGGTTCGGCCGCACCCCCGTCCCGGCGGGCTCCAGGGGCGGGCTCAGGCTGTGGACGGAGCAGGCCGCCGGCCTGATGGACGCCCTCGGTGTCGAGCACTACGCGGTCGTGGGTCACTCCATGGGCGGCGCCGTCGCGCTGGCGTTGGCGGCCGCGCGCCCTGAGCAGGTCAGCCGTGTCGTGGCGGTCTCGACGATGGGCGCCCCCGGGGCGCCGCTGTCCGCCGACCTCGACGCGATCTGGGCCGCCCCCGCCGGCCCGCCCGGGGCCCGGGACATGCTGAGTCGACTCGTCCTCGACCAGGCGCTCGTGACCGATGCGGCCGTCGAGACCCGCGCCGCCGCGATGCGGGCGGGTGCGGCCGCGTTCGCGTCGTTGTTCCCGCCACCCAGGGCGCGGTGGGCCGACGACCTCACCCTCTCGGCGCGGACGCTGGCCGCGATCCGCGCGCCCGTGCTGCTCGTGCACGGCGCCGAGGACCGGGTCACCCCGCTCGCGGCGTCGACCCTGCCCCTGCTCGAACACCTGGCTGATGTCCGGCTGCACGTGCTCGGCCGGTGCGGGCACGTGCCGGCGATCGAGCACCCGCACGAGTTCCGGCAACTGCTGTCGGGCTTCCTCCGCCGGGACAGCCGCCACTGACTGCTGCGCCAGGCCCGCGGCCCGCGCTCAGGCAGCTCAGCGGGAAGCAGGCCCGGTCATCGGGCGGCCGGGCCTGCTCACCGGCCGTCGCCGGAGCAGCAGGAGCAGCCCGGCTGGCATCCGCAGTCGTCCTCCCCGCCCGGGGTGGCGGCGGTGGGCGTACCGGCCGCCGGGGCCGCGCAGCAGGCGTCGCCGCGCCAGGCCTCGCGGCCTTCCTTGACGGCGACGGCGGCGATGACGAGCGCGGCGAGCGGGTCGGCCCAGGACCAGCCGAACATGGCGTTGAGGCCGAGGCCGACGAGCAGGACCGCCGACAGGTAGGTGCAGAGCAGGGTCTGCCTGGAGTCGGCCACCGCGGTGCGGGAGCCGAGTTCCCGGCCGGCGCGTCGCTGGGCGTACGACAGTCCGGGCATGACGGCCAGGGACAGCGCGGCGAGGACGAGGCCGACGGGGGAATGGTCGGCGTCGGCGCCGCCGAGCAGGGCGCGGACGGACTCGACGGTGACGTACGCGGCGAGGGCGAAGAACGAGACCGCGATGACGCGCAGGGCGGTCTTCTCCCGGGCCTCGGGGTCGCGGCCGGCGAACTGCCAGGCCACGGCGGCGGCGGAGGAGACCTCGATGACGGAGTCGAGGCCGAAGCCGATCAGCGCGGTGGACGAGGCGATGGTGCCGGCGCTGATGGCCACGACCGCCTCGACGACGTTGTAGGTGATGGTGGCGGCGACCAGCAGGCGTACCCGCCGGGCGAGGACTGCCCGGCGGGCCGGCGTCGGGCCGGCCGGGGCCTGGACCAGGGGCAGGGCCATCAGCAGCAACCCTTCGTGGCGGCGTCGGGGCAGACGGCGGGGTCGACGGCGAGCACGAGGCCGAGCAGGTCGCCGAGGGCGTGGGCGAGGCGCGGGTCGGCGAGCTCGTAGCGGGTGCGGCGGCCTTCGGGGGTGGCCACGACGAGGCCGCAGCCGCGCAGGCAGGTCAAATGGTTGGACAGGTTCTGCCGGGTGGTGCCGAGCAGGTCGGCGAGCTGCGCCGGGTAGCCGGGGCCGTCGCGCAGCGCCAGCAGCAGGCGGGCCCGGGTGGGGTCGGACAGGGCGTGGCCGAACCGGGCCAGCACCTGCCCGTGGGTCAACGTCTCCACATCCCGGATAGTACATCCGTGGCTGTATCAAGCAAGGCGGTCCGACGCCGCCGGGGCCCTGGCTCCGGGGCGTCAGACGTCGGATTCGACGGCGAAGGTGTTGCCGTCCGGATCCTGGAACCAGGCGATACGTCCACCGCCGGCCCGGGCGGTGATTCCTCTGGCGTCGTGGTCGAGCTGGTCGTACCGGATGAACCCGACGCCGGCCGAGGCGAGCTCGTCGACGATCCGCTCGATGTCGTCGACATACCATGTCGCCAGCGTCGCCGGGCTCTTCCCGGCGGTGACCGACTGGTAGACGTTCAGCGCCGCCACGCCGCCGGAACCATAGACGCGGCTGCCGCCGGCGATGTCGGCGCTGGGGCCCGACCGCAGCGGCCGTAGGCCCAGTCGGCCTTCGTAGAACGCGACCGCCCGTTGTATGTCGGACACGGCGATCGAAGCTCTGAGGTGATGCGTGCTCAGCGGCATGGACCACTGTCGCACACGCAGACGCCGGGGTCAGGGCGAACCAGGCAACGCGCGAACCCCACCCCCGCAGCCGCCGACGACTGTGGAGGTGGGGCGGCGTTCCGCACGGATGCCGGCGCGCAGACCCGGTGTGGACGCGGGCTAGGAGTGCGGCTTGTCGACGTACCCGATCTCCTCCAGCTTGCCGTCGATGAGCCGGTAGGTGGCCGTCCGTTCGATCACCAGCTCGACCATCGAGGCGTCGTCGGGTCGGGTCAGGTAGACCACCTGCGCCTGGCCGGCACTGATGGTGACCTTCTCGACCGGGGTGCGGTCGCCGAGGTCGACCGTGCCGACGTAGGCCGGGGCGCCCTTGACGTTGCGCCAGAGCACGATGCCCCAGAACTTGCCCGTCCCGCCGCCGTCGAGCATGACCGCGCGCACCGCGTCGGCGGCACCGTCGCCGGTCAGGTCGCCGATCGCGCACGGCGGTTGCAGGGCGACCACCACGCCGTCCTCGCCGGCCCAGCGCCCCTCGGTCAGCGGGATCGGGTCAGGGTAGTCGTTGTATCGCACCTTCGTGCTGCCCAGCTCCGATTCGGCCACCTGGTCGCAGGTCAGCGCGGGGACCTTCGCGGGCGGTGCGGCGGTCGGCGAGACGTTGTCGTTCTCGCTGCTGCCGTCGCCGAACGGCTCTTCGGCCACCGGCGAATCCGTTGGCGTCGTGGTGCCGTCGGGGCCCGGCGCGGCGCCGTCGTTGATCTCGATCGTGCAACCGCCCGCCACGAGGACCAGGGCGAGCGCGGCCAGCGGCAGCAGCGTCCTGCGCATGTTGTTCCTTTCGATGAAGTCGGCCGCAGCGTAGTGCGCCCCCGCCACTGCCGGACTTCATCGCGTTCGGCGCGGGCCAGCCCCGGGCGCTGCGCCGGCCGAGCTACCTCAACCGATGCCGTCGACCGCGGCCCGGAGCGCACTGATCGACGGATCCCAGCTGAAGTTCAGCACGGGGATGCCGGAAGCGGCGGCGTTGCTGTCGCCGCCGAGGACCACTGCCCGCGGCTTGCCGGTGCCCTGGGGGACCACCAGGTACCAGCTGCCCTTCACGTTCGCGATGAACACTTCGTCTACCTCCTGGTCGGTGGGGTCGGGGGTGGCGGCGTCCCCGGCGTAGTTCTCGAAGTCCGCCGTGGCGCCGAAGTTCGTCGGGCTTGCGGTGTTCAGCCAGAGGCTGGTGTGCACATGCGGCCCGACGCCGTAGTCACTGCCGTTCGCCGAGGCGCCGGAGTATGCGATCGTCTGTCCGCGCGACACGCGTTGACCGGTCGAGACGGCGATCGACGAGAGGTGCAGGTGCCGGGTGTAGTTGCCGTCGTCGTGGGCCATGCCCACGACACGCCCGGTCGCGGTGGAGGTGTCGGTCTTCACGAAACGGATCGTGCCGTTCGCCGCGGCCATGACGGGCGTGCCGGTGCCGACCGCGTAGTCGGTGCCCGGCTCACCCGAGGGGGGCGTCCGGTTCCGGTGGTCCTGCCAGGAGCTCGAGATGCGGACGTTCCCGCACGGCCGCTGATAGCCGCCGGCAGCCCGGGCGGGGCCGGGCAGCAGGGCAAAGGCGGCCGACACCCCGGACGCCGCCAACGCGGCGCCCGTGATGAACCCCCGCCTCGAGAGTCCCCTCAGATAGGCGACGCCGGCGAGATCCTCCGGCCGCAGCTCGCCGTGGCTGACATCCTGCAGGTCAGGGTGAGGCTCCTCGTTGAGGATCATCAATGCAAACTAGGGCCACTTCCGGTGCGGGGCAAGGGTTTCTCCCCGGTCGGCCCGGAAGTCGCGTGCGCCCGCGGAGTCGCGGGGCGCGTCCGGGAGCGTACGTCGTGGTCGCCGCCGCGCGGCCCGCCCGACGCCCGACACGAACCCGACGTGCGTGGTCGGCACATAGTTGCGTGCTCGGCAACGTTGTGGAAGCCTCACTCAGTGTTGAGGCCGAGACGCAAGCGCTGGTTCGGGGGCGTGTGATGCTGAGAAAACGATCGACTGAACCTCGTGCGGCAGGCGGGGACGCGCCCCTGCCCAAGGAGCTGCAGAAGATCGCCGTGGTGGTCCTGGTCGGCCTTCTGCTGATGCAGCTCGATGGAACCATGGTGGGCATCGCGCTGAACACCCTCTCCGGTGAGCTCTCCGTCTCCGTGTCGACCCTCCAGTGGGTCGTGACCGGATACCTGCTCGCGCTGATGGTGGGTATGCCGATCGCGGGCTGGGCGGCCGACCGGTTCGGCACCCGCAGAATGTGGACCGTCTCGCTCGTCGTCTTCCTCGTCGGCTCGGTGCTCTGCGGCATCGCCGTCAACATCGAGACGCTGATCTTCGCGCGGGTGGTGCAGGGCCTCGGCGGCGGCATGATGGTCCCCGTCGGGCAGGCGATGCTGATGCGGGTCGCCGGCGCCGAGCACCGCGCGCGTCTGGTGGGGCTGATGGCCATCCCGGGCGTGATCGGCCCCACGCTCGGCCCCGTCGTGGGCGGCGTCATCGTCGACGACTTCAGCTGGCGGTGGATGTTCCTCATCAACATCCCGATCGGGCTGATCGCCTTCTTCCTGGCCGGCCGCAACCTGCCCAACTTCAAGGAGGAGGCCAGCGCCGCGCTGGACGTGCTCGGCGTGGTGCTGCTGGTGCCCGGCCTGGTGGCCGTGGTCTTCGGCCTCTCCCGGGCGGCCGCCGGCGGCCTCGGCGACCCCCTGGTCGTCGCCCCGCTCGTCACGGGCGTCGTGCTGATCGCCGGATTCATCCTGCACGCCGCCCGGCCGAACATCGAGGCCCTGGTGTCGATGCGGCTGTTCAAGTACAAGAACTTCGCGGCGGCCAGCGCGTTGACGTTGCTGGCGGCGCTCACGATGGGCGCCGGGATCGTGCAGCCGCTGTTCCTGCAGCAGGTGCACGGCGAGAGCCCGATGGGCGCCGGCCTTCTGCTGGTCGGGTTCGGTGTGGGCTCGGCGCTCACCTCCGTCGTGCTCAGCCGCGTGTTCAACCGGCTCGGCGCGAGGCTGGTGGGGACCGTCGGCCTGGCCCTGACCTTCACCGGAACGGTCGCGTTCACGCAGTTCTACGCCAGCACCGGGCGGGTGTTCATCGTGCTCGCCATGCTCCTGTCCGGGGTGGGGCTCGCGATGGTCACCCTGACCATGTCGACGGCCCTCTACGTCGGGCTGCCGCCGCAGCAGATCGCCCGCGCCACCGGCGCCTCGCGGATCGTCCAGCAGCTCGGCCTCTCGACCGGCACGGCGGTGATCAGCCTGGTGCTGCAGATCCAGCTGACCAAGCAGACCGCCGGGTCCGGCCTGGACAGTCTCGCGAACGCCTACCACCACGCGTTCTGGTGGAGTGCCGGCTTCCTCGCGCTCGCGATCGTGCCGGCGCTGCTGTTGCCCGGGCGGATCCCGGCGACCCCCGGTGCCCAGGACAAGAAGGTTGCCCAGGCGCAACCCGCGTGAGCGGGACCGGGATGGCGTCACCGGTCTTCTCGACATCTCGTTGATCTGGAAAGGAAAACAGGAACATGACTGCGAACTCCATCACGGCCGAGGCCGCCGGGACGCTGACGCTCGGCGGTGACCTGCCCGTGCGCCGGCTCGGCTTCGGCGCGATGCGGCTGGCGTTCGGCGGCTCCGTGCGCGATCCCGAGACTGCCGCCACGGTGCTGCGCAGCGCGGTCGACAGCGGGGTGAACCACATCGACACCGCCGGCTTCTACGGGTTCGGTGACCTCCACTCGCACGAGGTCATCCGGCAGGCGCTCTTCCCGTACCCCGCCGATCTGGTGATCGCCACCAAGGTGGGCCCGGTGATCGAGGGCGGGGTCGTGCCGACCGCGGAGGCCAAGCCCGACCAGCTCCGCCAGCTCGTCGAGGAGGACCTGCGCCGTCTCGGGGTGGACCGCCTCGACCTGGTCTACCTGCGGGTGGGCGGCGCGACGGCGGCACCGGGCGGCGTGTCGATCGGGGACCGCTTCGCGGCCCTCGCGCAGCTTCGCGAGGAGGGCCTCATCCGGCATCTCGGCGTGAGCAACGTCGACGCGGAGCAGCTTGCCGAGGCGCAGGCCATCGCCCCGGTCGCGGCCGTGCAGAACCAGTTCCACGTGCACTTCCGTGGCGACTCCGAGCTCGTCGCCCAGTGCGCGAAGGACGGCATCGCGTACGTGCCGTTCTTCCCGGTCGGCGGCGGTGGCGCGCCCATCGACCACGACCGGCTCAAGGCCGTCGCGGAGCGCCACGGAGCGACGACCCGGCAGGTCGCGCTCGCGTGGCTGCTCGCCGTGTCGCCGGCGATCCTGGCCATCCCCGGCACCAGCGTGCTGGACCACCTCACCGAGAACATCGCGGCGGCCGGCCTTGCCCTCACCGACGAGGACATGGCCGCCCTGTCCGAGTAACGCAACCGCGGGAGTCACGCCTGCCGGAACTCCCGGTCGATCAGGTCCATCAGCTCGTCCGCCGAGGCCGCCCCGATCATGGCGCCCTCGGCGGCGCGCTGTTCGGCCTCGTCCACGGGGTCGGGGCCCAGGGCCAGCAGCCGCAGCCGGTGGTCGATCAGGTCCCGGGTGGCGTCCCCGGGAAGCGCCGCGAGGGCTGCCTCCAACCGGTCCAGGTGTTCGAGGACGGCCTCCGCGGGTGACGGCTGCGGCGGAACCAGGCGCTGCCGCACGTGGTCCGCGAGAGCCCCCACCGTCGGGTAGTCGAAGACGAGCGTGGCGGGCAGCGGCAGGCCGGTCGCCCGGCGCAGCCGGTTACGCAGCTCGAGCGCCGTGAGGGAGTCGAACCCCAGGTCCTGGAACGGACGGTCGGTGGCGATGTCGCCCGGCGACCCGTGCCCCAGGACCGCGGCCAGGTGACCCCGCAGCATCTCGACCGTGACGGCCCGCTGCTCGTCGTCGTCGCGTCCGGCGAGGCGGGCCGCGAGGTCCGGTTCGGCGCTCTCGGCCCGGCGGCGCGGCACCCGGACCAGGTCGCGCAGCACCGGGGGCAGCGCGTCGGCGACGGCCTGGGCGCGCAGTTCACGCAGGTGCAGCCGGGCCACGACGACGGTGGACAGGTCGGCGTCGAGGACACGGTCGAAGCAGGCGAGCGCCTCGTCGGTGGGCAGCGGGACGAGCCCACGGCGAGCCGCGCCGCCGTGCCGGCCCTCGTCGAGTCCACCGGTCAGCGCGC
Organism: Micromonospora haikouensis; assembly: GCF_000876225.1. Taxonomy (NCBI): domain Bacteria; kingdom Bacillati; phylum Actinomycetota; class Actinomycetes; order Micromonosporales; family Micromonosporaceae; genus Micromonospora; species Micromonospora haikouensis. Next base: position 926,589 of record NZ_JXSX01000003.1, read on the forward strand.
TCTTCTGCTGCCACGGACCCCACGCCAGGGACACGGCCGGAAGGCCGAGGGCGTGCCGGTGCCGGGCGAGCCCGTCGAGGAAGCTGTTGGCTGCGGCGTAGTTGGCCTGGCCCGGCGCGCCCAGGACGCCCGCGGCGGAGGAGAACAGGACGAACGCCGAGAGATCGAGGTCCCGCGTCAGCTCGTGCAGGTTCCAGGCGGCGTCGACCTTCGGGCCCAGCACCGTGTCGAGCCGCTCGGGGGTGAGGGACGGCACCGTGGCGTCGTCGAGGGTCCCGGCGGCGTGGACCACGCCCGTGAGCGGGTGCTCGCCGGGTATCGCCGACAGCACCCGGGCGAGCGCGGCGCGGTCCGTGGTGTCGCAGGCCGCGACGGTGACGCTCGCGCCGAGAGCGGACAGCTCGGTCGCCAGCTCGGGCGCGCCCGGCGCGTCCAGGCCGCCGCGGCTGACCAGCACGAGATGTCCGACCCGGTGCGCGGTGACGAGGTGCCGGGCGACGAGGCCGCCGAGCGTGCCGGTGCCACCGGTGATCAGCACCGTGCCGCCCGGCCGGAAGGCAGCCGCGAGCGCGGGCCGGGCGTCGGCCCCGCCGGGCGCGTCGTCCGTCGCCGACCACCAGGCCAGGCGAGGCACGTACGCCCTGCCGTCGCGGACCGCCGACTGCGGTTCCCCGGTCGCGATCACCGCGGCGACCGCCTGCTCCGTCGCGGTGGCGTCGACGTCGACGAGCTGGAAGCGCCCCGGATTCTCCGCCTGCGCGCTGCGGACGAGGCCCCAGACGGCGGCCGCCGCGAGATCCGTCACCGGCTCCTGCTCGGTGATGCCGGTCGCGCCCCGGGTGACCAGGGCGAGCGACGACCCGGCGAAGGTGTCGTCCGCGAGCCACTCCTGCACGGTGTGCAGGGTCCGGTGCGTGGCGAGGTGCGCCTGCGCCGCCGGGTCGGCTCCCGCGCCGTCCGGGACGGACACGACCACGACCGGGGGCACCGGGGCACCGCCGGCGAGCGCCGCGCGCAGGTCGTCCAGGGTGGCGTGCCGAGGAGCGGAGACCTGGTCGACGGCGGTCGCCCCGACGAAGACCAACGGCTGGGCGGGGGCCGCCGGCGCTGTCGCCTCGACCCACCGCCACCGCAGCGTCGGTTCGCGGTCGCGGGCCGCTGCGCCGAGATCGCCGCGCAGGGGGCGCATGCGCAGCGCGCTGATCCGCCCGGCCGGCCGGCCCTCGGCGTCGGCCAGGTCGAGGCTGACCGCCTGGTCGGCGGAGGACCTGATCCGGACGCGGAGCGCCCTGCCCACGGTCGCCTCCAGCGAGAGCCCGGTCCAGGAGAACGGCAGCAACGCCGCGGTGCCGGCCGCCTCCCGCGCCCGCGCCGGGTCGGCCATCAGCGTGTGCAGGGCCGCGTCGAGCAGCGCGGGATGGACGCCGAAACCCTCGACGTCCACCTCCTCCGGCAGGGTCACCTCGGCGCAGAGCTCGTCGCCGTGCCGCCAGGCCGCCCGCAGGCCCTGGAAGGCCGGGCCGTAGAGCTGGCCCTTGGCGAGGAACCGGTCGTACACGGCGTCGAGGTCGAGGCGCTCGGCGCCCGGCGGCGGCCAGGCCGTCAGCCCCTCGGCGGCCGGCGGCGCGGTGGCGGTCAGCGTGCCGCTGGCGTGCAGGGTCCAGTCCGCGTCGTCGTCCTCGGACTCCGGTCGCGCATGCACCGTGAGCTGCTGTGTCCCGTTCTCCTCGGCGGCGACCACCAGCTGCAGCCGCACCCCGCCCTGCTCGGGCAGCACCAGCGGCGCGAGTAGCGTGAGCTCGTCGACGGCGGCGCCGCCCGCCAGGTGCGCCGCGTACAGCGCCAGTTCGACGAAGGCGGTTCCGGGCACGACCACCACGTCCTCGACGCGGTGGTCCGCGAGCCAGGGATGGGTACGCAGCGAGACCCGGCCGGTGAAGATCCGCTGACCGTCCGCGGCGACCGACAGCCCCGCGGCGATCAGGGGGTGCCCCGTGTCGTCCAGGCCGGCCGACGTGACGTCGCCCGTCGCGGTCTGCGCCTTCAGCCAGTAGTGGCCACGTTGGAACGGGTAGGTCGGCAGGTCGAGCCGAGTGGATCCACGGGGCAGCACCGTCGTCCAGTCCACCGGCGCGCCGTGGACGTGGGCCCTGGCGAGGGCGGCCAGCACCTCCCGGGCGCCGTCCTGGTCGCGGCGCAGCGTCCCGCCGACCTGGCCCGTACGGCCGGCGCGCTCCAGCGACTGCTCGATGCCCACGGCCAGCACGGGATGCGGGCTGGCCTCGACGAACAGGTGGTGACCGGCGTCGAGCAGGGCCTCGGTCGCCGCGGCGAACCGGACCGTGTGCCGCAGGTTCCGGAACCAGTAGCCGGCGTCCAACTCGGTGGTGTCCACCGGCGCTCCGGTGAGCGTCGAGTAGAACGGCACGGTGCCGGCGCGCGGCTGGACCGGCCCGAGAGCGTCCAGCAGCTCGGCGCGGATCGCGTCGACGTGCGGGCTGTGCGAGGCGTAGTCGACGGGGATGAGCCGGGCGCGGACGCCGTCGGCCGCGCAGCGGGCCACGAAGTCGCCCACGGCGGTGACGTCGCCGGCCACCACGCAGTCGTGCGGTCCGTTGACCGCCGCGAGGTGGACGTCGCCGGCCTCCGGAAGCCGCGCGGTGGTCTCCTCCGCCGACAGGGACACCGAGGCCATCGCGCCCAGGCCGGCGATCCGGGTGAGGATCCGGCTGCGCAGCGCCACGACGCGGGCGGCGTCGTCGAGGGACAGCGCACCGGCGACGTACGCGGCGGCGATCTCGCCCTGGGAGTGCCCGACGACCGCGTCCGGCACGACGCCCGCGGCCCGCCAGAGCGCGGCCAGCGACGTCATGACCGCGAACAGGGCGGGCTGCACGACGTCCACGCGGCCCAGGTCGGCCGAGCCGGGTGCGCCCCGAAGCACGTCGAGCAGCGACCAGTCGGTGTGCCGGTCGATCGCCTCGGCGCAGGCCCGCAGGTGCTCGGCGAACACCGGCGACTGCTCCAGCAGGTCGAGCGCCATGCCCGTCCACTGCGAGCCCTGCCCGGGGAACACCAGGACGGTCCGCGCGGGGCCGGTGGGCGTGTCCGCCCGGACGACCGCGGGATGCGACTCACCGGCGGCCACGGCGTCCAGCCCGGCCAGCAGCTCGTCCCGGTCACCGCCGAGGACGACGGCACGGTGGTCGAAGGTCGTGCGCGCCGTCGCCAGGCTCCAGGCCACGTCGGCGTCCCGCGTGGCGTCGTGCTCCCGGACGTACGAGGCGATGCCGGCGGCCTGCTGCCGGAGGGCGGCCGGGGTCCGCGCCGAGACGAGCCACGCGAGGGGGGTGGGGTCGCCGCCGGGGCGGCCGGGCGACAGGGCGGCGGGCGTCGCCGCCACCTCCGGCGCGGGGGCGCGGCGGCCGTCGGCGTCCTCCGGCTGCTCCAGGATGACGTGGGCGTTGGTGCCGCTGATGCCGAACGCGGACACCCCGGCGCGCCGGGGCCGCCCGGTCTGCGGCCACGGGGCGGTCTCGGTCAGCACCGCGACGCCGCTGTCCGCCCACTCGACGTGCGGGGTGGGCGCATCGACGTGCAGCACGGCGGGGAGGAGGCCGTGCTCGATCGCCTGCACCATCTTGATCACGCCCGCCACCCCGGCGGCCTGCTGGGTGTGGCCGATGTTGGACTTGACGGAGCCGATCCACAGGGGACTGTCGTCGGAGCGGGCCCGTCCGTACGTGGCGATGAGCGCCTGCGCCTCGATGGGGTCGCCGAGGGTGGTGCCGGTGCCGTGTGCCTCCACCGCGTCCACGTCGGCGTGGCCGAGTCCGGCGTTCGTCAGGGCCTGGTCGATCACCCGCTGCTGGGCGGGTCCGTTCGGCGCCGTCAGGCCGTTGCTGGTGCCGTCGGAGTTGACCGCGCTGCCCCGGACGACCGCCAGCACCCGGTGGTTGTTGCGCCGCGCGTCCGACAGCCGCTCCACCAGCAGCAGGCCCACGCCCTCGGAGAAGACGGTGCCGTCGGCGGCGGCCGCGAACGGCTTGCAGTGGCCGTCCGGCGCGAGGCCGCGCTGGCGGCTGAAGCCGACGAACACGCTGGGCGAGGGCATCACGGTGGCCCCGCCCGCCAGGGCCAGGTCGCACTCGCCGTTGCGCAGCGCCTGCACGGCCAGGTGCAGGGACACCAGCGACGAGGAGCAGGCGGTGTCGACGGTGACGGCCGGGCCTTCGAGGCCCAGCGCGTAGGCGATGCGGCCGGACGCGACGCTGCTCGACGCGCCGGTCAGCAGGTAGCCCTCGACCGCCTCGGCGGCCCGCGACGCCCCGCCCGGGTATCCGTAGGAGGTCATGCCGACGAAGACGCCCGTGCGGCTGTGCCGCAGCGACTCGGGCCGGATCCCGGCGCGTTCGAGGGTCTCCCACGCGGTTTCCAGGAGCACCCGCTGCTGCGGGTCGGTGCCGAGCGCCTCGCGGGGGCTCATGCCGAAGAACTCCGCGTCGAAGTGCCCGGCCCCGTCGAGGAAGCCGCCGCGGTCGACGTAGGTGGTGCCCGCGTGGTCCGGGTCGGGGTGGAAGAGCCGGTCGAGGTCCCAGCCGCGGTCCTGCGGGAACGTCGACACGTGCTCGCCGCCGGAGACCACGACGTCCCAGAGGTCCCGCGGCGACCGGATGCCGCCGGGGAACCGGCAGGCCATCCCGACGATCACGATCGGATCGCCGGCCTCCCGCGTCGTCACCGCCCGGGCCGTGGCCGTGCGGTCCTGCCCGCTCACCCGCTCGTGCAGGTGGCCGGCGAGCGCCGCCGCATGGGGGTAGTCGAAGATCAGGGTGGCGGGCAGGCGCAGGCCGGTCTCGGCGTTGAGGCGGTTGCGCAGCTCCACCGCCGTGAGCGAGTCGAACCCGATCTCCTGGAACGGACGCCGTGGGTCGATGGTCTGCGGCGCCGGGTGGTTCAGGACGGCGCCGACGTTGTCGCGGACGAGGTCCAGCAGCAGGGCCTGTTGTTCCGCCTCGGTACGACCGGCCAGCTCCCGCTGCAGCGCGCCCTGGCGGGCGGCGCGCCCGCCGACCTGGCGGCGGGTGGGGTGCAGGAAGCCGCGCAGCACGGCGGGGGCCGCCCGGGTGTCGGCGGCCGCCCGTACCGCACCGAGGTTGATGCCGGCGGGGACCAGGTCCGGTCGGCCGCCGTCGAGCCCGACGTCGAACAGGGCGAGGGCCTCGGCGTCGGACATCGTGGTGAGCAGGCTGTGCGCGACGGCGTGCCGCTTGTCGTCGAAGAGTTCGGCGGTGATGCCGCTGGCGCTCTGCCACAGCCCCCAGGCGAGCGAGACGGCGGGCAGACCCCGGGCGTGCCGGTGGGCCGCGAGCGCGTCGAGGTAGGTGTTGCCGGCCGCGTAGTTGGCCTGGCCGGGGTTGCCCAGGGTGCCGGCGAGCGAGGAGAAGAGCACGAACGCGCTGAGGTCGTGTTCGGCGGTGAGCTCGTGCAGCTGCCACGCCGCGTCGGCCTTGGGCCGCAGCACCGGGTCGAGCTGCCAGGGCTCCAGCACGGTGACGGCGGCGTCGTCGGTGACCCCCGCCGAGTGGACGACGGCGGTGAGCGGGTGCTCCGGCGGGATCTCGTCGAGCAGCCGGCGCAGGTCCTCGCGGTCGGCCACGTCGCAGGCGCGGACGACGACGTCGGCGCCCAGCCCGGCCAGCTCGGCCTGCAACCGCGTGGCGCCGTCGGCCTCGATGCCGCGCCGGCTCACCAGCAGCAGGTGCCGCACGCCGTGCGCGGTGACCAGGTGCCGCCCGACCGCCGCCCCGAGGGTGCCGGTGCCGCCGGTGACCAGGACCGTGCCGTCGGCGTCGAGCGGGCGCGCGACGGTGAGCACCAGCTTGCCGGTGTGCCGGGCCTGGCTCATCAGCCGGAACGCCTGGGGGGCCTGCCGGACGTCGAAGGCCGTGACCGGCAGCGGGGTCAGCGCGCCCTGCGCGAACAGCCGGCCCAGGTCGGCCAGCATCCGCTGGACGTGGTCGGGGCCGCTCTCCACCGTCTCGAAGGCCCGGTACGCGACGCCGGGATGCCGGGCCGCCACCTCGGCCGGGTCACGCACGTCGGTCTTGCCCAGCTCCAGGAAGCGCCCGCCGCGGGGCATCAGCCGCAGCGAGGCGTCCACGAACTCGCCGGCGAGCGAGTCGAGGACGACGTCGAAGCCGTCCCCGCCGGTGGCGGCGCGGAACGTCTCCTCGAAGGCGAGGGTCCGCGAGTCGGCGACGTGCCGCGCGTCGAAGCCCATCGCGTGCAGGGTGCCCCACTTCGGGGTGCTGGCGGTGGCGTAGGTCTCGGCGCCCCAGTGGCGGGCCAGCTGGACCGCCGCCATGCCGACGCCGCCGGTGGCGGCGTGGACCAGCAGCCGCTGGCCGGGCCGCAGGTCGGCGAGGTCCCGCAGGGCGTAGTAGGCGGTGAGGAACGCGACCGGCGCCGCGGCGGCCTGCACGAACGTCCAGCCGGCCGGCACGCGGGTCAGCGCCCGGCGGTCGGCGACCGCGACCGGTCCGACGGCCCCGTCGCTGAACAGTCCCATCACCGCGTCGCCGGGGGCCAGGTCCGTCACGCCCGCGCCGGTGTCGAGGACGACACCGGCGGCCTCGCTGCCGATGAGCGCCTCGCCGGGGTACATGCCGAGCGCGATCAGCACGTCGCGGAAGTTCATCCCGGCGGCCCGGACCGCCACCCGCACCTCGCCGTCGGCCAGCGGCTGCCGGTCGGCGGCGCAGGGTTCCAGGACCAGGTTGTCGAGGGTGCCGGGGCCGCTGCTGGACAGCCGCCACGCGGTGGCGTCGGCGGGCGGGACGGCCATGGCCTCGGCGTCGGCGTGGATCAGGCGCGCCGCGTACGCCTCGCCGTCGCGCAACGCGAGCTGCGGCTCGCCGGAGGCCAGCGCCGCCCGCAGCCGGCGCAGCGAGCTCTCCCGGCCGTCCACGTCCACCAGGTGGAACTGGTCGGGCTGCTCCAGTTGGGCCACGCGCAGGAACCCCCACGCCGGTGCGGCGGCCAGGCCGGTGACGTGGTCGCCGGCGCGCGCGGCGACCGCCCGTTCGGTGACGACGACCAGCCGGCTCTGCTCCAGCCGTTCGGCGGCGAGCCACCGCCGCACCAGATCGTGGACCCAGTGCGTGGTCGCGTGGGCCCCCGACGGCGGGTCGGCGTCGGCCGCCGGGGCGGGGGCGAACGCGACCACGGTGCCCGGAACCGGTGCTCCGGCGTCGACCGCCGGCCACCACGACTCGGGGTCGGCGACCACCCGGAGGTCGCCGCCGAGCCACTCGACGGGATGCGGCGGCGCGCCGAGGACCAGCCAGTCGCCGTCCTGCTCGGCCTCGGTGCCCGCGGTCACCGGCTGCCAGGAGAGCCGGTAGAGCGAGCTGCGCCGGGCGGCGCTGGCGGCGGTGCGCCCGGCGGAGAGCGGACGTACGGTCAGCGCCTCCACCGACGCGACCGGAAGCCCCGACTGGTCCATGACGGACACGCTGACGGTGTCGGGTCCCTCCGGGCGCAGCCGGACCCGCACGGCGGTGGCGCCGACGGCGTGCACGGACACGCCGCGCCACGCGAACGGCAACCGGGTCCGGCCGTCGTGTTCGCCGCCGGACAGCGCGGTGGCGTGCAGCGCGGCGTCGAACAGGGCGGGGTGCAGGGCGAACCCCCGGGCGTCGACGTCGTCGGGCAGCTCCACCTCGGCGTACAGGTCGCCGCCGAGTCCCCAGGCGGCCCGGAGCCCGCGGAAGACCGGGCCGTACGCCAGGCCGATGTCGCTCAGCCGCGGGTAGACCTCGGCGGTGTCCAGGCGGGTCGCCCCGGCCGGCGGCCACACCTCGACCGGAGCGGGCGTCGGGGCGACCTGCGGGAGCAGGAGGCCCGTCGCGTGGCAGACCCACGGGGCGTCGTCGGCGTCGTCGTCGTGCTCCGCCCGGGAGTGGATGGTGACCGGGCGCTCCCCGTCGGCTGCTGCCGCGCCGACCAGCACCTGGATCTGCACCGCGTCGCGTTCGGCCACGACCAGCGGCGTCTGCAGGGTCAGCTCGGCGAGCTGGCCGCACCCGACGCGGTAGGCGGCGTGCAGGCCCAGCTCGACCAGGGCGGTCGCGGGGACGATCACCTCGCCGTGCACGGCGTGGTCGGCGAGCCACGGGTGGGTACGCAGGGACAGCCGGCCGGAGAACAGGTGACCGCCCCCGTCGGCCAGCATGGTCTCGGCGGCCAGCAGCGGGTGGCCGGCCGAGCCCAGCCCGGCCGACCGGACGTCGCCGCCGGTCTGCACCCCGTCGGGCCAGTACCGGTGCCCGACGAAGGGGTAGGTGGGCAGGTCGACCGGGGTCACGTCGCGCCGGGGCAGGACGGTCGCCCAGTCCGGGGTCGCGCCGTGGACGTGGGCCTGGGCCAGCGAGTGCAGCAGCCGGTCCGGGCCGCCGTGGTCGCGGCGCAGCGTGCCGTGGGCGGTCGCCGGCGTTCCGCTGTCGTCGATGGTCTCCTGCAGCGGTGTGGTCAGCACCGGGTGCGGGCTGACCTCGATGAACAGGGTGTGGCCGTCGGCCAGCAGGGCCCGGACGGCGGGTTCGAGCGCGACGGGCTGCCGCAGGTTGCGGTACCAGTAGGTCGCGTCGAGCGAGCCCGTGTCGGCCGGCGCGGCGGTGACGGTGGAGTAGAACGCGATGTCGGCCGGTACGGGGGTGATCCCGGCGAGGGCCGCCTCCAGTCGTTCGCGCAGCGGCTCGACGGCCGCGGTGTGCGAGGCGTAGTCGACGGGGATCAGCCGGGCCTGCACCCCGTCGGCCTCGCAGGCCCGGACGAGGTCGTGCAGTTCGTCGGGGGGCCCGGCCACCACGGTCGAGCCGGGCGCGTTGACCGCGGCGATGCTCAGCCCGTCCCGGCCGGGATGCCGGAGCAGGCTCTCGACGTCGGCCGCGGGCAGCGGCAGCGACGCCATGCCGCCCGTGCCGGCCAGGTCGAGCAGCAGTCGGCTGCGCAGCGCGACGATCGTCGCGGCGGCGTCGAGGGGCAGCGCGCCGGCGATGTGGGCCGCCGCGATCTCCCCCTGCGAGTGGCCCACGACCGCGTCCGGGCGTATCCCGGCGGCCTGCCAGACCCGGGCGAGCGACACCATGACGGCGAACAGGGCGGGTTGGACCACGTCGACCCGGTCCAGGGCGGGCGCGCCGGGGACGCCGTGCAGGACGTCCAGCAGGGACCAGTCGGTGTGCGGGGCGAGCGCGTCGGCGCAGGCCCGCAGGTGCTCACGGAAGACGGTGCAGCTCTCGGACAGCTCGACGGCCATCCGGTCCCACTGCGAGCCCTGCCCGGGGAAGACGAACACGGTCCTCGCCGCCGCGCCGTGCCCACTCGCCACGGACGCCGCCGGCCTGCCGTCGGCGATGGCGGCGAGCCCGGCCAGCAGCTCCTCGGCGGTGTCGGCGACGACGGCCGTGCGGTGCTCGTGGTGTTCGCGTTCGAACGCCAGCGCGTGGCCGATGTCGGCGAGCCGGTCGTCGGGCCGGGCGGTCGCGAACTCCCGCAGCCGCGCGGCCTGCCGGCGCAGGGCCTCCTCGCTCCTGGCGGAGAGCAGCCAGGGCAGCGTGCCGCCGGTGAGCAGCGCTCCGGCCGGGGCCGCGCGGTCCGGGGCGGGTTGCGGTGCCGGCCGGGGCGGTGCGGCCTCCAGCACCAGGTGGGCGTTGGTGCCGCCCACCCCGAAGGACGACACGGCCGCCCGGCGCGGACGGCCGGTCTCGGGCCACGGCCGCGCCTCGCCGAGCAGGCTCACCTGCCCGGAGTCCCAGTTCACGTGCGGCGTGGGCGCGTCGATGTGCAGGGTGCGCGGCAGCAGCCCGTGCTGGAGGGCCAGCACCATCTTGATCACTCCGGCCACGCCGCCGGCGCCCTGCGGGTGGCCGATGTTGGACTTGACCGAGCCCAGCCACAGCGGCTGGCCCGTGGGCCGGTCCTGCCCGTACGTGGCCAGGAGCGCCTGTGCCTCGATGGGGTCGCCCAGCGTCGTGCCGGTGCCGTGTGCCTCGACGGCGTCGATGTCGCCGGGGGTGAGCCGGGCGTCGGCCAGCGCGAGTTCGATCACCCGTTGCTGCGACGGGCCGTTCGGCGCGGTGAGCCCGTTGCTGGCGCCGTCGGAGTTGACCGCCGACCCGCGCAGCACGGCCAGGACCCGGTCGCCGTCGCGGTGGGCGTCGGACAGCCGGCGCAGCATCAGCATGCCGACGCCCTCGCCCCAGCCGATGCCGTCGGCCGCCGCCGCGAACGGCTTGCACCGCCCGTCCGGCGCCAGGCCGCGCTGCCGGCTGAACTCGGTGAACCAGGCCGACGTGGCCATGACGGTGACGCCACCGGCCAGCGCCCGGTCGCACTCGCCGTTGCGCAGTGCCCGGACGGCCAGGTGCAGCGCCACCGCCGAGGTGGAACAGGCGGTGTCCACCGTGACGGCGGGGCCTTCGAGCCCGTACGCGTACGCGATCCGCCCGGACATGATGCTGGCCTGCGTGCCGGTCAGGACGTAGCCCTCGACCTGCGCCATGGCGGGCAGCAGGCTCATGTTGTAGGTCTGGCCGATGCTGCCGACGAACACGCCGGTACGCGTGCCGCGCAGCCGCGCCGGGGGGATGCCGGCCCGCTCCAGGGTCTCCCAGGTGACCTCGAGCAGTTGGCGCTGCTGCGGGTCCATCGCCAGGGCCTCGCGCGGGCTGATCCCGAAGAACTCGGCGTCGAAGCGGTCGGCGTCGGCGAGGAACGCCCCCTCGCGGGTGTAGCTCTTGCCCACCGCGTCGGGGTCGGGGTCGTAGATGTCCTCGATGTCCCAGCCGCGGTCCGTGGGCACCCGGGTGACGGCGTCCCGCTCGGCCACGAGCAGCTCCCACAGCTGTTCGGGGGAGCCCACGCCACCGGGGAAGCGGCATCCCATGGACACGACCGCGATCGGTTCGCGCCCACGGTCCTCGACCTCCTGCAGCCGCCGGCGGGCCTGGCGCAGACCGGTCGTGGTCCGCTTCAGGTACTCGCGCAGCTTCGCCTCGTTCGCCATCGGGTCGAGCTCGGCCGACTCAGAACTCATCCACGCCTCGCACGGGACTCGAAATGATTGCATAACGGCGTCGCGCTGGGCGGGCGCCAGCGGCAAGAATGGCACCGGATTCTAACGGTCGGCTTGGTCGCCGCTAAATTGCGGAATCGCCGCCGACGAATTCCGGGCGGCTGGTTGCCGAGGTCCGGGGCGGTCCCGGCGGTTCTGCATCGGCGGGCCATCGGGTGTCCGACCGGCCCGCCGGATCCGTACGGAAACGGATAGGGCTTTTAGGGCGAATTTAAAGAACGGCAGCATAATGTGTGGACGGCGTTCGCCGAGGAGAGGTGAATGTTTTGAGTGGCATTCTCAGTCGATCTGATCCGCGGCCGTCGGTCCTGCCGGACGGGCTTCGCGTCCTGCGGTCCGGATCGGCCACCCAGGGCGTGCTGACCACGAACGAGGAGTTCTCCGCGTGGCTGCGCGAACGTGAGGCGACCGACTCGATGACGGTCGAGCAGGTCCCGCTCGACGACTTGTTGGGCTGGCACTTCAGCGCCGGCCGCGCCGCGCTCGTGCACGACAGCGGCAAGTTCTTCAGCGTCGGCGGGGTGGACGTCTCGCGCACCGGTCGCGGTCCGCGGTCCTGGCAGCAGCCGATCATCCGGCAGAACGAGGTCGGGATCCTGGGCCTGCTGGCCAAGGAGTTCGGCGGCGTCCTGCACTTCCTGATGCAGGCCAAGATCGAGCCGGGCAACCGCCGGCAGGTGCAGCTGTCGCCGACGGTGCAGGCCACGCGCAGCAACTACACCAAGGTGCATGGCGGGGCGTCCACCCCGTACCTGGAGCACTTCCTGCGTCCCGGCCGCGGCCGGGTCCTCGCCGACGTGCTGCAGTCCGAGCAGGGCACGTGGTTCCTGGGCAAACGCAACCGCAACATGGTCGTGGAGACGACCGACGACGTCCCCGTCCGGGACAACTTCCGGTGGCTGACGTTCGGTCAGATCCGGCAGCTGCTCACCGTGCCGAACATGATCAACATGGACTCCCGCACGGTGCTCTCCTGCCTGCCGAGCGACACCTCCGGCTGGCTGTTCGATCCGCTGGCGGGCAACGGCGACTGCGCGGACCCGGAGTTCGCCTTCGATCTCCAGCGGTCGCTGCAGGCCTCGGAGGCGGAGGGCCGGCACACCGACGCCGAGATCATCAGTTGGCTCAACGACGTCCGGATCGACACGACGATCGAGGTCCGGCCGGTCGGCCTGGCCCAGCTCGAGGACTGGGAACTGTCGCGTTCGCGCATCGAGCACCGGCAGGGCAAGCACTTCCGCGTCATCGGGGTCTCGGTCGCCAGCGGCCAGCGTGAGGTCACGCAGTGGGCCCAGCCCCTCATCGCGCCGTGCGACGTCGGGCTGGTGGCCTTCCTGACCCGCCGGATCAACGGTGTGCTGCACATTCTGATGCGCGCGTCGGTGGAGGCGGGGTTCCTCGACGTCGCCGAACTCGGCCCCACCCTGCAATGCAATCCGGCGACCTACGCCGACCTGCCGCCGCAGGAGCGACCGCGCTTCTACGACTACGTCCTCGCGGCGCGCGACAACATTCGATACGATGTGCTGCTTTCCGAAGAGGGCGGCCGTTTCTACCATGCCGAATGTCGTTACCTGGTGCTTGAATGCGATGCGGAGCCGGCGGTGCTGGAGCCGCATCCCGACTTCCGCTGGATGACCGTGCGGCAGTTGATGGCTTTGTTGCGCCACCACAACTACGTCAATGTCCAGGCCCGCACTCTGCTGGCCTGCCTGCACGCCCTCTGGTGAGGGCCGGGCGGCGGCGGACGACGCGGTGCGCGAAGGAGGATGAATGACGACGGCTTCACAGGAGAGCGCCCGGTGGGCCCGGCGGTTCGTGCCGGCGGCCGAGCGCGCCCCCGTGCGGTTGCTGTGCCTCCCGCACGCGGGCGGCTCGGCCAGCTACTTCCACCCGTTGGCCCGCCTGCTCGACACGCGCGTCGACGTGCTCGCGGTGCAGTACCCGGGGCGCCAGGACCGGCGCCTGGAGCCGTGCATCGACGACATCCGGGTCCTGGCCGACGCGGCGTTCGAGGCCCTGCGGCCGGTGCTCGACCGGCCGGTGGCCCTCTTCGGGCACAGCATGGGCGCCACGCTCGGGTTCGAGCTGGCGCGGCGGATCGAGGCCGCCGACGAGGCGAACCCCGTGCGGTTGTTCGCCTCGGGGCGGCGGGCGCCGGCGACGCAGGGCGGTGAGCTGGTGCACCGCTTCGACGACGACCGCCTCCTGGGCGAGCTCGCCAGCCTCAGCGGCACGGACGTCCGGGTGCTCGGCGACGAGGAGATGATGCGGTCCGTGCTGCCCGCGATCCGGGCCGACTACAAGGCCGCGGAGTCCTACCGGCTCACCGAGCAGGTGCGGCTGCGGTGCCCGATCACGGCGCTGGCCGGCGACGCGGACCCGAAGGCGAGCCTGGACGACGTCCGGGCCTGGCAACGGCACACGACGGCCGAGTTCGACCTGCGGGTCTACCCGGGCGGCCACTTCTTCCTGGCCGAACACGGCCAGGCGATCGTGCAACTCATCACCGAGCAACTGACCGTGTGCACGGCATGACAGCGAAGGAGAGCAACGCGTGCCAACCCGCAGAACGTTACTGAAGGGCGCGGCAGCGCTGGCCGCGGCCGGCACGGGCATCGTCGGGATCGGTCAGGGCGCCTCGGCGGCGGTGAACAACCGCTGGAACAGCCTCCGCCGGAACCTGTCCGGCAAGCTGGTGCTGCCCTCGGACAGCAACTACGACGTCGCCAAGCAGCTGCACTTCTCGGCCTTCGACGCCGTGCAGCCCGCGGCGATCGCCTACTGCACGTCCCCGAAGGACGTCCAGGTGTGCCTGGCCTACGCCCAGCACCACGGGCTTCCCGCCGTCCCCCGCAGCGGGGGGCACAGCTTCGGCGGCTACTCGACCACGAACGGCCTGGTCATCGACGTGTCCCGGTTGAACGGGATCCAGGTCGAGCAGAACAAGACGGTGGTCGGCCCGGGGGCGCAGCTCGTCGACCTCGTCGACACCGCGTCCGCGCACGGCGTCGCGCTGGCCGGCGGCATCTGCCCCACCGTGGCGATGGGCGGCTACCTGCAGGGCGGCGGCGTGGGCTGGCAGACCCGGGCGCTCGGCCTGGGCTGCGACTCGTTGCTGTCGGCGCAGGTCGTGCTGGCCGACGGCTGCGTGGTGACCTGCTCCGAGCAGGTCCGGCCGGACCTGTTCTGGGCGCTGCGGGGCGGTGGCGGCGGCAACTTCGGCATCGTGACCAGCTACGAGCGGCGGAACAGCACGATTCCCCGCATGGTCAACTTCACCCTCGCCTGGCTCTGGGACAGCGCGGAGAGCGTGCTGACCGCATGGCAACAGTGGCAGCGCGCGGCGCCGCGGGCACTGAGCTCACGCTGGCTGCTCGGTCTCCTGGACGCGGCACCGGGAGCGGTGCCGTTCCTGCTCGTCGACGGCACGTTCCTCGGCACCCCCGAGGACCTCACCCCGCACCTGAACGCCCTCGCCTCGGCGGTCGGCACCCCGCCCGCCTACAACAGCGTGCAGGATCTCGGCTTCCGCGACGGCATGATGGCGTTCTTCAAGTGCGGGGACAAGACCGTCGACCAGTGTCACCGGGTCGGCACCAACCCGGAGGCCATGCTCGCGCGCAGCGGCTTCATCATCCAGCGCTCCCGGTTCTTCCGGGAGGACATCCCCGGCACGGGCGTGTCGGAGATCCTCGCCGCGTTCGACGCCGACCGCCGAGCCGGGCAGACCCGTATCGCCACCGGCTTCGCCCTCGGCGGCGCGGCCTCCGACATCCCGCGCACCGCGACCGCGTACGTCCACCGGGACGCGCAGTTCTCGGTGGACTGGGCGGTCGCGCTCTCCGAGGCGGCCGACACCGGCGAGGGCCGGGCGGCCGCCTCGGCCTGGGCGGACAACGCGTTCACGGTGACCGACCGGTACTCCACCCACGAGACCTACCAGAACTACGTCGACCCGGCGCTGACCGACTGGCGGGAGGCGTACTACGCCGAGAACTACCCCCGCCTGTCCACGGTGAAGCACACGTACGACCCGCACGGGTTCTTCTCCTTCGCGCAGGCCATCAGCTGACCCGCTAGGCGCGGGCCAGGGCCTGGAGGGAGTCGACGACGGCGGACGGCGGGGGAGTGCCGGCGATCTCTTCGCGGACCTTCCCCGCCGCCGCCCGGCACGCCTCGTCGGTGAGGACCCGGGCGACGGCCGCGCCGATCTCGTCGTTGGTCGCCCTGGTCGGGTCGAGGGTGATGCCGGCGCCGCTCGCGTTGTAGTTCGCGGCGTTGAACGGGTTGTCCGCCGTCTGCGGCATCATCACCTGCGGCACGCCGAAGCAGGCGGCCGTCAGCAGGGAGCTGGTGCCGCCCTGGTTCACGATGGCCGAGCAGCTCGGCATGAACAGGTGCAGGGGGACGTTCTCGGCGACCCGGGCGTTGTCCGGCAACGAGCCGAGCTTCACCCGGTCGGCCGCGCTGATCGCCAGGACGACCTCCACGTCCATGCCGGCGAGCGCGTCGACGACCCGGGGCAGGACGAAGGCCTCGTCGCCGGCGAGGGCGGCGGTGGAGGTGCCCCAGGTGACGCACACCCGGGGGCGGCCGGGCCGGTCGAGCGCCCAGTCCGGGACGGCCGCCGCCCCGTTGTACGGGACGAACCGCACGGGCAGCCGGCCCGTCATCCCGGGAAGCTGAAGGCTGGTGGGCCAGGGGTCGACGGTCCGCTGAGGATGGTCGTTGCGGACCTCCACGCCGTAGTGGTCGTACAACTCGGGCAGCCCGACGGGCCACTGGCCGCGCACGTCCCCCGCGTCGGAGAAGCCCTGCAACGGCTGGCTGATCATCCGCATCACGTCGGGTCCCCAGGTGTGGCGGACCAGCGGAATGCCCAGCCTCGCCGCGACGATCGGCGCGGCGAACACCATCGAGTCGGTCACCACCAGGTCCGGCCGCCATCTCTCGGCGAAACGCAGGAGGTCCGGCGTCATCCTGGCGGCACCCTCGACGAGCGGGGCCATCGCCGCGTTGCGGAGGTCGGCCAGCCCCGCCCGGTCGGCCGGCGGCGGGGCGGAAGCGGCGCCGTCGGCGCTGGCCAGGCCGCTCCTGGTCCACTCGCTGGCCGGAGCCTCGATCACCCGGTGACCGCCCCGGGACGCGATCACGCCATCCATGATCTTGTAATCTCGGCCGACCTCGGCCACGGGCAGCCCGGTGGCCGTCACGGCCTGGGCGAGGTCCGGGAGCACGGCCACCCGCACCTCGTGGCCCGCCGCCCGGAAGGCCCAGGCGAGCGGCACGAGATGGAACAGCGGGGTGGCTGTCGCGGCGACCGGGGTGAACAGGATTCGCAAGGCTTCTCCTCGGGTGTCGCTGGTACGGATACGTGCCGTGGCCCTCAGGCGGCGAGCTTCACGAGCGTGTCGACGACCTCGGCCGGTGCGGGCATCCCGGCGATCTCCTCGGACACCTTCCGGGCCGCCGTGCGGATCGCCTCGTCGGTCAGGACCCGGGTGACAGCCGTGGCGATGGTCTCCTCGTCCGCCTTCGCGTAGTCGAGGACGAGGGCGGCGCCGCTCTCCCGGAAGCTGAGGGAGTTGACCGGGGTCTCGCCGGTCTCCGGCAGGAGCACCTGCGGGACCCCCACGCTGGCCGCGGTCAGCAGCGAACCCGTGCCGCCCTGGTTGACGATCGCCTGGCAGGTTGGCATGAACAGGTTGATGGGCAGGTTCTCGGCGACCCGCACGTTGTCCGGCAGCCGCCCGAGCTTGGCCCGGTCGGCGGGGCCGATGGCGAGCACGATGTCGATGTCGAGCGGCGTGAGCGCCCGGATGACCCGCGGCCAGACGTCCTTGGCACCGCCCAGGATCTCGTTGGTCGTGCCCCAGGTGATGCAGACCCGGGGGCGGTCGGGGCGTTCGGTGACCCAGTCGGGGGCGGCGCCCTCCCCGTTGTAGGCGATGAAGCGCCGCGGCAGGCGGCCGGGGGAGCCGAAGTTCTGGAGGCTGCCCGGCCACGGGTCGACCGTGTGCTTGGGGTGGTCGTTGCGGACCTCCACCCCGTAGCGGTCGAAGAGCTCGACGAGCCCGGTGGGCCAGTCGGCGCGCTCCGTGCCGGTGTGCGGCTGGCCCTGGACCGGGTGACCGTAGAGGATGTCCGGGCCCCAGATGTTGCGGACGACCGGGATGCCCTGCGCCGCGGCGACCAACGGGCCGGCGAAGATGACCGGGTCGGTGATCACCAGGTCCGGCTGCCACCGTTGCGCGAATCGCATCAGGTCGGGGGTCATCCGGGTGGCCAGCTCGACCGGCGGGACGAACCGCTCGTCGCGCAGCCGGACCCGCTCCTCGAAGGTCAGGTCGGCGACCTGCGCGGCGGTGAACTTGTTGCCGCTGCGCAGGGCGACCATGCCGGCCATGAAGTCGTAGTCGTCACCCACCTCGACCGGGGTCAGGCCGGTGTTGGCGATGATGCTCGTGAGCTGCCGCTGGGCGGCGATGCGAACGTCGTGGCCGGCCGCCCGGAAGGCCCAGGCCAGCGGGACCTGGTGGTAGTAGTGGGACCGGACGGTAAGCGGGGTGAAAAGGACGCGCACGGGCATATCCCCCAGACTCGATGACGACGCCCCCAGTTCATCCGGTCGGCCTAAAAAGCCCCTGAAAAGCCCCGTTGACGTGCGCTCTTGCCTGCCTGGCAACAACTTGCCGAGCCCGCACCGGCGTGTCACCCTGTCTGCGTGTCGACAACGATTCGGGCCAACAAGGTGGCCGCCGTCCGTCGGGTGCTCAGCGAGGCGGCCCTCGGCCTCGCGGTCGAGCGTGGCTGGGACAACGTCCGGGTGGAGGACATCGCCGCCCGGGCGGGCATGTCCACCCGCTCGTTCAACAACTACTTCCGCAGCAAGAACGAGGCTCTCTACGCCGCCGACCTCGACCGGTCCGCGGCGATCCGCGAGCAACTGCGCGCCCGGCCGGCGGACGAGCCGCTGACCCAGGCCGTCATCAACGCGATGCTCGCGGCCTTCCTCGCCTGGGACAACCTGGACCGCGACCTGGTGACCAAGGTGCGGCTCGCGGTGGCGACCTCGCCGCTGGGCGGCGAATACCTCAAGGCGCACGCGGCGCGGGAGACGGCACTCGCCGAGGGGATCGCCGAGCGGCTCGGGATGGGGCTGCACGACGACATCTACCCGAGGCTGCTGGCCACGATGGTGGTCAACGCGGTGCGGGTCGCCGTCGAGTTCTGGGTCGACTCGTCGCGGGCCACCTCCCTGTCCGACGCGATCCGCGACACCCTGGAACGGATCGCGCCCGGCCTGCCCGGCCCGCCGACCGGCCGCTGAGGCACGGACCGTGGCCGCCCCCGGGGGGCAGCTCCCGGCCGGGCCCGGCCCGGCGGCACCGGCCCGGCGGCACCGGCCCGGCGGCACCGGCCCGGCGGCACCGGCCCGGCGGCTCGGCGGCACGGGCTCGGCGGCACCGGGGCCGGCGGGACCGCGCCTCAGCCGGCGGCCGCAGCGCGCCGCCGCGCGAGCCGGTAGAGCAGGTCGATGACCAGGTGGACGGGGGCCTTGACCTGGCGGACCCGCAGCAGCGACCGGATCAGCCAGAGCTGGGTCTCCGCGGCGTGCGCCGGAGCGCCGTGCACGTCGTCGTGACGCAGGATCTCGATGTCGCGGACGTGCCGGGCGAGCAGGTCGACGTCGGCACCCGGGATGATCTCGTCGCGGTCGCACGCGACGTAGCGGACCGGGATGGTCAGGGCCCGCAACTGGTCGGGGGACAGCGCCCACGAGGGCAGCTCGCCCAGCGCGCTGCCCGCCTCCTTGCCCATCAGGTGGGCCAGGGTGTCCACCGTGATCCGGGGCAGGTTCGCCTGCCACCGCCGATCGGTGAACAGGGTGTCGATCGGGGCGCCCGCCGTCAGCACCGCCCTGATCCTGCTGTCCTCCAGGGCGCAGCGCAGGGCCAGGTGACCGCTGAAGCTGAGCGCGAGGGCGTACGAGTCCGTGACGTCGGCCCGATCGCTGACGTGGTCGAGCAGGTGCGACAGCATCCGCCAGCTGTCCTGGTCGTAGGGGAGGGTGTTCTCGCCGACCCCCGGCATCTCGGTGACGATGCCGGCCATGCCGAGGCGTCGGATGGCGCGCAGGGTGGACGCCCACTGCTCCTTCACGGTCACGATGCCGCCGCTGACGATCAGCACCGGCCGCCGGACGCCGTCGGACATCCCGGTGGCCCAGGCCACGACCCGTCCGGTCGGCAGGTCGACCTCCAGCCGTTCGATGTCCCGGTCGCCGCGTCGCCACTGGTCGAACGTGCGCACCGTGTCGTCGAGCGCCCGCTGGCGGGCCGGCCCGTCGACGAACGGGAAGCGGGCCATGGTGTAGTGGCGGCACGCGTCCAGCAGCCGTCCGTCGCGCTCCAGCGCCCGCGCGGACCGCGTCCACTCGGCCGCCCAGGACCCGTCCCCCTCGGCGTCGGTGCGGATCCGCGCCAGCACGTCCTCGTGATCGGTGACCCGCTGCCCACGGGTGTGCGCCAGCACGAACTGCTTGAGTTCCCCGACGTCGTTGGTGCCGTCGTCCCCGGCCGGCGGGTCCTCGAACTGCTCCAGCGCCTGCTTGAGGTCCGTGAGCAGATCCGCGGCCTCCGCGCCGTCGATCACCCGGTGGTCGAACGTCAGGTTCAGCCGCATCACCGGTGCGACGGACACCGCGCCGTCGCGCACCACGGGCCGGTCGGCGATCCGGCCCAGGCCCAGCGTGACGGTCGTCCCGCCGGTGGAGTGGAAACCGTCGACGTCCCGGTGGGACAGGGAGGTCACCGCGAAGGTGCCGACCGTCGTCGCCCGGGTCCGCAGGGGACGGGTCCGGCTGCGGTACGCGGCGCTGCCCAGCGCCCAGGGCAGTCGGCGGAGCAGGCGGGCGCCGGCGAACTCGGGCAGTTTCTCCGCGTCGCCCCGGGTGTAGTAGTCGACCTGCCGTTGGATCTCCGCCAGGCCGGCGCTCTGCACGTGGGGGATGTTGGCCGAGAGGACCACCCGTCGGCCGTTCACCGTGTGGTCCATGGTGAACTTGCCGTGTGCCGAGGGGAAACGGACCACCTTCGGGCGGATCCGGCCCCGGATCGCGGCGTTGGCCTCCGGGTGGGCCGCCATGGCGCGGCCCGCCGCGTACAGGACGTAGCTGAGCCAGGAGAAGTGCCGCCCCTGCGCCCGCGCCGCGGCGCGGTGGTCCCGGATCCGGGTCATGTCGACCTCGGTGTCGAGGTGCACCGGCGCGAAGGACCTGATCTCCCGCAGGAAGTACAGGGTGGGACGCCGCTCCCTGGCGACGCGTTCGATCGTCACTCGGCCACCACCGCCCGGTAGATCTCGTCGAGGTTGGTCGCCTGCAACACCGCGGGCAGCGCGATCTGCCGGCCCGTCTCCCGTTCCAGGATGGTCAGCAGGGACAACAGGTGTATCGAGTCCCACCCGGGGACCGAGTCGAGCGGCAGGTCGACCTGCTCGTGCCGAACCGGCAGGCCGAGCTCGGCGCTGACGATGGCCAGGAAGTCGTCGATGGTGGTCATCGGTTCTCCTCGTATGCAGCGGTGAGCCGCACGTGCGCGGGCGGCGGCTCGATCTCGGCGAGGTCGTGACGGAAGACGAGGACGTCGCCCTCGTCGGCGACCAGGGTGAAACCGTTGTCCGGGTAGAAGCCGCGCGCGCCGGCGTTCTTGGCGGTGGGGCGGAAGTGGGCCTCGACCGCCCGCGCGCCGGTGGCCCGGGCGTGGGACAACACCGAGCGCAGGCAGGCCGTCTCGATGCCCCGGGCGAACACCCGGCAGCTGAGCAGGAAGTTGTCGATGTGCACCAGCTCGCCGTCGACCCGCGTCAGGACCAGGCCCACCATGCCGTTGTCACCGAAGCGGTCGCCGGAGTGGATGCCGAGCACCCGGCTGCCGTGCCGCCCGGCGGCGGCCCGTACCTCCGCGGGCTGCATCCGGTGGCCGGTCAGGTTGAACTGGTGGGTCCGCAGCGTGATCTGCGAGGCCCGGGCCACCTCCCGCTCGGTCACCGGGGCCAGCGACACCCGGGTCTGCAACTGCTGGAGGTAGTCGGCGACGGAGTCGAACGTGGCGAGGAAGCTCTGCCGGTCCAGTTCCTCCCGGTACCGCGTGGGGCGGGCCCGGTCGTCCGTGCTCACCTCGCGGGTGTCGAACCAGCCGTCGCAGAGCAGGTCGCCGACGTGCCAGGCGGGTTCCTCGCCGAGCCGGACGACCGCGACGCCCGGCAACGCGTGGCGTACCAGACCGCACTCGTACGCGCTGTCGTCGGCGAACACGAACGAGTCCACGCCGAGGTTCAGCGCCCCGGCCAGCGCCGTGAGGTTCTCGGGTTTGGGACGCCAGTTCGCCGTGACCCGGACGAAGTCGTCCGGGGCCAGCACCATGCCCTCGTGCCCGCGCAGCACCGCGTCGACGGGCGCCGGGTCGTTCTTGCTCGTCACGGCCAGCAGCACCCCCTGCGAGCCGAGCTGCTTGACCACCCGCTGGAAGGCGGCGAACACCTCGCCGCGCGGCGTCCCGCCCAGCTCGATCCCGTCCGGGCCGTCGTCGCCGAGCACCCCGCCCCACAGCGTCCCGTCCAGGTCGCAGACGAGGACCTTCTTCGTCTTCCCGGTCAGGTGCCGACCGAGGTGGCCGATCTCGCGCGCATAGCGGGCCAGCAGGGCGGGCGACAGCCCGGTCCCGGCGTAGCTGCCGAGCCGTACGTCCTCCGCGGGAATCCCCTCGGCCAGCAGCGGGTCGAGATCGAGCGGGACGACCGACGGGAACTCGTCGCCGAACGCCAGCAGCCGCGCGTTGGCCTCGCGCCAGGCGGCGCCCAGCCGGGCGCGCGACCGGTAGTCCACCAGTTGCGCGGTGAACCGCCTGGGCAGCGGAAGCGTGTTCAGCACCAGGATGCCCGCGCCCCGCCGGTCGAAGGTGGCCGCGAGCCCGCGCAGCATCGCGACCTTGGCGTCCAGGGCCTGCTCGACGTCCGCGGCGGTCCACGGCAGCGGCAGCTCGTCGAACACCACCTCCGGGTCGAGCACGCACAGGACGAGACCGGGGCCGGCGGCGTACAGCGCGCTGCCCGGGTCGCCGAGCTCGAAGACGTAGCTGTCGAAGTCGGACAGGTGCGGTCGCAGCAGCACGCCGTGCCGGGCGAACTCCGCGGTGAGCGGGGGGATCAGCGTGCCCAGCGTCCGGTGCCCGGTGACGGCCACCGTGAGCGTGGGGGTGGACGGGTGCCGGCGCAGGACCTCGTCGGCGTCGGCCCGGGCCAGCACGTGCCCCGCCCGGGACAGCTCGTCGGCCGGTAGGCCGGCGAGCAACCCCTGCACCAGGGGATACTCGGCCTCCAGCCGGCCGGCGCCGTGCAGCTCGCGCAGCGTACGCGCGGGCGCGGCGGTGTCCGGGGGGAAGGTGCCGGCCGTCGTCACGGTCCCACCTTCTCCAGGGCGAACCCCGCCTTGATCCACTTGCTGGACTCGATGGCGACGCCGACCGCGCGGTCGCCGGTGACCATGCCGGGCAGCAGCCGTTCGAGCTGGAAGAACGGCAGCGCGTTCCCGGTGTTGCCGGTCTCGCCGACGCAGCTGACCTCCTGCGCCTGCGGCACGTCGAGCCGGGCCTGGATCTCGGCGGTCATCCGGCCCGACAGCTGCGGCGGCAGCACGTAGTCGAGCCCGTCGCGGTCCCAGCCGAGCACGTCCAGGACCTCGTCCAGGGTCTCCACGGCCATGGGCGGCACCGCCTCCTGGACCGCCCGGTAGTCCTCGACGGCCGCCGGGCGCAGCACGTGCCGCTCGGCGGCGCCGAACCAGTTCAGCGTCTGCCCCGGCGGCCGGTTGTGCCCGACACAGTGCACCTGCGTCCAGCGCAGGGCGACCGGTTCCGGCGGCGGCGTCGTGCCGAGGACCGCCGCGCCGGCCCCGTCACCGAACAGCACGCCGTTGACCTGCTCCTCCGGCGGCAGCGCGCTGACGTCGGCGGTGAGGTCGAAGTGCTTGGCGCAGGAGTCGGCCCCGAGCACCAGCGCGGTCCGGGCCGCCCCCGAGCGGAGCATGTGCCGGGCGACGTCGAGGGCCTGCACCGCCCCGGTGCACCCCGACTGCAGCTGGTACGTCGGCACGCCGTCGACACCGAGCTGGTCGGCCACGACGTTGACCGTGGCGGGCATCAGCATGTCGGGGGAGGAGGTGCCCATGACCACCAGGTCGACGTCGGCCGCGGTCATCCCCGCGGCGGCGAGCGCCCGCTCGGCGGCCGTGGTCGCGAGGTCGGCGAGGGAGAACCGTGCCTCACCGGTGTCCAGGTCCACCGAGTAGTGGCGCACCGGCGTGCCGATGAACGCCTCCACCCACTGTTCCCAGATCGAGGTCATCCTGAACCGTCTGGCCAGGGTGGGGATGTCCACGGGCGGGCCGGGCAACATCGACCCGGCGGAGTACACGTACACGTCCATGCTCGTCCTCTTCGTCGCCTGCACGGCCATGGTTTTCCGCGGCCCTTAATCGGTGCTAAGAGCCCTGGGCGGGGGCGCCGGCGACGGCCGTGAGCGCGGCGTGCAGGCCGGCGGTGTCTCCCCCGGCCGGCGCGGCCCAGGCGACCCGGCCGTCGGGCCGCAGCAGCACCGCGGCGGCGTCGACGTGGGGCAGCGGCGCGGACCGCAGCAGCGTCACCCGCTTGGCCGAGCCGCTCACCGCCCGGCCGAGGCTGTCGTCGCCGGTCAGGTCGAGCAGGACCGCGTGACCGGCCGACCACGCCTCGGCGAGGCCGGGAACGGACCGCGCGGCCGCCGCGATCCCCGGCAGCCGCCGCCCGGCCAACGGGTGAGCGTCGCCGCCGGCCGGCTCGACCGGGTAGCGCGTGTCGGTGCCGCCGACCATCATGCCCAGGTACTCGTTGACGGCCGGGAAGCGCACCAGCTCGGCGACGATGTCCCGCAGCTCCGTCAGGGGGTGCAGCAGCGCCACCTGGGCGCGCGTCGTCCGGCAGGCGCGCGCCCCGGCCGGGTGCCGTTCGGTGTGGTACGTGTCGAGCAGTCCCTCCGGCGCCCGACCGCCGAGGTCCGCAGCGAGCTTCCAGCCGAGGTTCACCGCGTCGTCGAGCCCCGTGCTGAGCGCCTGCCCGCCGAGGGGGAAGTGGGTGTGCGCGGCGTCCCCGGCGACGAAGATCCGTCCCGCCCGGTACCTCTCGGCCAGCCGGGTCACGTGGAACCAGCGCGCCGACCAGGCCAGGGTGCCGCCGGTGAAGGCGACGCCGGCGATCCGGCGGACGCTGTCCTGGATCTCCGCCAGATCCGGCGCGCCGTCGCGGCGGGGCGGCTCGACCCCGAACTCGCCCGTCAGGAGGCGGACCCGCCCCGGGCCCATGGGGGTGACCGCCACCAGCCCCGCCGGATACTCCCGCGCGCCCACCAGCTCGCCGAGCGGGCTGTCGGGGCCGACGGCCAGATCGGCGACCGTGCCGTGGAAGGGCTGCTCGTCGCCGGGGAACCCGATGCCGGCGGCCTGCCGCACCCGGCTGTCCACGCCGTCGCAGCCGACCAGGTACCGGCTCCGCACGGTCTGCTCGCCCGACGGGGTCTCGATCCTGGTCCGCACCGACTCCTCGTCCTGCGTCACCTCGACGACCCGCTGCCCCAACCGCAGGTCCACCCCGAGCGACCGGGCCCGCTCGGCGAGATGGTGCACCAGCCGGGAGTGCGGGATCGCGAAGTTGAACGGATACCGGTCGGCGAGCTGGGTCGGGTCCAGCCAGATGTGCGCGAAGTGCGCCATCGGGAACTCGAACCCCTCGGCGCGGCAGGCGTCCATCAGCCCGCGCATCTCCAGCAGCTCGACCACCCCGGCGTTGAGCGCCACGCCGGGCGCCTGCGCGCCCGGCTCCGAGCCGCTCTCCAGCACCACGACGGGAGTGCCGGCCAGCCGCAGCTCGCACGCGAGCATGAGGCCGACCGGCCCGGCGCCGACGATGACGACATCGTGAAACATGAGGATCCTCCGGATCTGGTTCAGCCGGCCGGGCACACGGCCGCGGCCAGGCTGGCGGGTGTCGGGTGGTCGAAGATCTGCCGGGGGGAGACGTCCAGGCCCACGGCGCGCAGTTGGGCGCTCAACTCCAGGGCGGCGAGCGACGACAGCCCCAGGGCGAGCAGGTCGGCGTCCGGTTCGAGGTCGTCGGCCGACTCCCTGCCCAGCACGTCGGCCGCCCGCGCCCGCACCAACTCCAGGACGATCGCGGCGCGCTCCGCCGGCCCGCTGGCGGCGAGCCGGTCGAGCAGGGTCGTGTCCACGGCCGGCGCGGTCGCCTCCGGCGCCTGCCGGAAGCCGGGCAGGTCCCGGAAGAGCCGGTCGGACCGGGGCCACGAGCCGGCGTGCGGATCGAGGTCGACCACGGTCACGTCCCCGACGCCGGGCTGGGCCACGTACCCGAGCGCCTCCACCGCCACGGCCGCGACCAGCGGCCGAAGGCCGCGCGGCGCGCCGGCCCCACCGTCGTCGCCCGGTGGGGCGTCGGCGAGCGGCCCGAAGGCCACCGACAGCGCGCGGGCCCCCCGTTCCCGCCGCCGCCCGGCGAGCGCGGCGAGGTAGGCGTGCGCGGCGGCGAGACCGGCGGAGCCCGGCGCGTACACCGCGCCCGCTCCGGCGGCGCACACCACGAACGCCGACAGCTCCAGCCGCGAGGTGACGTCGTCGAGGACCGCCGCGCCACGCGCCACGGCGGCGAACCGCTCGGCCGGCGGGCGGCCGGCCGCGTGATCGTCCCCGGCGTCGCAGGCGACGTGCACGACGGCGGTGGGCGGCCGTTCGGCGACGAGCCGTTCGAGCGCGGCCCGGTCCGCCGGGTCGCAGTCGCTGACGGCGACGTCGACGCCGTACTCGGCCAGTTCCTTGCGCAACACCGTGACGTCGGCCGAGGCGTCCGCCGGCCCGGTCAGCACGAGCTGCTCGGCCCCGTGCTCGGCGAGCCAACGGGCGACGTGGCCGCCCAGCGTCGTGGTGCCGCCGGTGACCAGGACCGTGCCCTCCGGCCGCCAGACCTCCCGGTCGGTGCCGGGCGGGGCGAGCCGCACCAGCCGCGGGGTGAGGACCCCGTCCCCGCGTACGGCCAGGCGGGTGTCGGCGGGCCGGCCGCGCAGGAGCGCGGCGAGCGCCCGCCGCGCCGGCGCGCCGAGCGCCCCGGGCAGGTCGACCAGCCTGATCTCGCGGCGCGACTGGCCGGCGACGAGCGCCTGCCCGAGCCCCCACACCGCGGCCTGGCCCGCGACGACCGGGGAGTCCGACCGGCCGGTCTCGACGGCGCCGCACGTCAGCACCCACAACGGCACGTCGAGCCCGGCCTGGTCCAGCGCGTCCGGCAGGGCGCCGGTCAACCCCAGGCCGGCCGGCACGCCCGCGTCGGCGGCGTCGCGGGGCAGGCCGAGCAGGGACACGACGCCGTCGCCCACCCCGGCCCGCCGGCCGCGCAGCAGCATGGCCAGCTCACCGGCGTCCTGCGTGGACGCCGGCACGAGCAGCGGCTTCGTGGTCGTGCCGAGGGCGTCGAGGGCCGCGGTGACCGTGGCGTCACCCGCCAGGTCCGCGGGCACCAGGGCGAGGAGCGCCCGCGGCCCCGGTTCGGCGACCGCGCCGGGCGCGGGCTGCCAGGACGTCCGGTGGTGCCAACCGGTCCAGCGCCGCCGCAGCCCGAGCGTCGGCAGGAGGGCGGCCAGCGAGGACCGCTGCTCCCGCGAGAGCCGCAGCGCCCGGCCGAGCGACTCGACGTCCTGGCCGTCCACGGCGGCCCAGAAGAGCGATTCGAGAGACGTACGGCTCCGGTCCTCGCCGCCGGCCGCTTTTCCTTCCGGCTTCGGGTCGAGCCAGTAGTGGCGCCGCCGGAACGGGTAGTTCGGCAGCCCGATGCGCTCGGCGCCGGAGCCGGCGAAGTGCGCCCCCCACTCCACGCGGTGCCCCGCCGCGTGCACCCGGGCCAGTGCCAGCAGCGCGGTCTGCGGCTCCGGGCGGCGGGCGCTCAGCAGCGGAGCGAACGTGGGCGGCCGCCCGCCGGCGTCGTGGTCGCGCAGGCACTCGCGCGCCAGCGGGGTGAGCACCGCGTCCGGGCCCACCTCCAGGTACGTGGTGACGCCGCGCGCCCGCGCGGCACGGACCCCGTCGGCGAACCGGACCGTCCCCCGGGCGTGCTCGCGCCAGTAGCCGGGCGACCGCAGCTCGGCAGGATCGGCGAGCCGGCCGGTCACGTTGGAGACCAGGGGGATCGCCGGCTCGGCGAAGGTCAGCCGCGCCGCGGCGCGCGCGAAGTCGGCCAGGACGTCGTCCATGTGCGGGCTGTGGAACGCGTGGCTGACGGTGAGTCGGCGTACCCGGCGTCCCTCGGCCTTCCACCGCGCCGCGACCTCGCCGACGGCGTCCTGGTCGCCGGAGACCACCGTGGCCCGGGGGCCGTTCACGGCGGCGATCGAGACCTGGTGCTCGCGCCCGGACAGGGAGGCGAGCACCTCCTCCTCCCCGGCGTCGAGCGAGACCATCGCCCCGTCCGCGCGGGCCCGCTGCATCGCGTGTGCCCGGACGGCGACCAGCTCGGCGGCGCCCGGCAGGTCGAGCATCCCGGCCACGTGCGCCGCGACGAGCTCGCCGATCGAATGGCCGACCAGCACGTCGGGGCGCAGGCCCCAGTGGTCGAGCAGCCGGAACAGCGCCGTCTCCACGGCGAAGATCGCCGGTTGCGCGTACCCCGTCTCGTGCAGCAACCGGCTCTCCGGGTCGTCCTCGGCCGCCCACAGCAGCGGACGCAGCGGGCGGTCGAGGTGCCGGTCCAGCTCCGCGCACACCTCCTCCAGGGCGTCGGCGAAGACCGGATGGGCCTCGGCGAGCGCGCGGCCCATCCCGGGCCGCTGGCTGCCCTGGCCGGTGAAGAGGTACGCCAGCCCGCCCGGCTCCGGCGCGGCCCGGTCCAGGACCACGTTGCCGGGCAGCAGGCCACCGCGCGCCACCGCGTCCAGCCCCCGCACCAGCTCGGCCCGGTCCGTGCCGACGACCACGGCGCGCTGGGCCAGCGTGGTGCGCGTCGTGGCGAGGGAGTACGCCACGTCCAGGGGCCGCGGCGGCGGGTCGGCGGCCAGCCGGTCGGCCAGGCTGCGGGCCACGTCGCGCAGCGCCGCCTCGTCGTGCGCCGAGATCAGCAGCGGCAGCGGGCGGGCCGGCGCGGGCCCGGCGGAGGGCGCCACCGGATCGGCGGCCGGCGTCGTCGGCGCCTCCTCCAGGATGACGTGCGCGTTGGTGCCGCTGACCCCGAACGAGGAGACGCCGGCCCGGCGCGGCGTGCCGTCCGGCCACGGCCTCGACTCGGTGAGCAGCTCCACCCGGCCGGCGGTCCAGTCGACGTGCCGGCTCGGTTCGCCCGCGTGCAGCGTGCGCGGCAGCACCCCGTGCCGGATCGCCTGCACCATCTTGATCACCCCGGCGACCCCGGCGGCCCCCTGCGTGTGCCCGATGTTCGACTTGACCGAGCCCAGCCACAGCGGCCGGTCCGCGGGACGGCCCTGGCCGTAGGTGGCGAGCAGCGCCTGCGCCTCGATCGGGTCACCCAGGACGGTGCCGGTGCCGTGTCCCTCCACCACGTCCACCTCCGCCGCCGTGAGGCGCGCGTCGGCCAGCGCCTGGCGGACCACCCGCTGCTGGGCGGGGCCGTTCGGGGCGGTCAGCCCGTTGCTGGCGCCGTCGGAGTTCACGGCCGATCCACGCAGCACCGCCAGCACCGGGTGCCCCCTGCGCCGCGCGTCCGAGAGCCGTTCGAGCAGCACCAGCCCGACCCCCTCGCCCCAGCCGGTGCCGTCCGCGTCGGCGGAGAAGGACCTGCACCGCCCGTCCGGGGAGAGGCCGCGCTGCCGGCTGAAGTCGACGAAGACCCCGGGGGTGGCCATCACGGTCACCCCACCGGCCAGCGCCAGCTCGCAGTCGCCGGCCCGCAGCGCCCGGGCCGCCAGGTGCAGTGCCACCAGCGACGACGAGCAGGCGGTGTCGATGGTCACGGCCGGACCCTCAAGACCCAGGGTGTACGCGATCCGGCCGGTCGCGACGCTGCCGGCGCTGCCGGTGCCCAGGTAACCCTCGAACCCGTCCGGCGTGTGCTCCATCAGCCGGGCGGCATAGTCGTCGTACAGCACACCGGCGAACACACCGGTGCGGCTGCCGCGCAGCGAGGCGGGGTCGATGCCGGCGTTCTCGAAGGCCTCCCAGCTCGTCTCCAGCAGCAGGCGCTGCTGGGGATCGATGGCCAGCGCCTCGCGCGGGCTGATGCCGAAGAACTCGGGATCGAACTCGGCCGCGTCGTAGAGGAACGCGCCCTCCCGGGTGTAGCAGGTCCCGGGCGTCTCCGGGTCCGGGTCGTAGAGGGCGTCGAGATCCCAGCCCCGGTCGCCGGGGAAGGCCGAGACCGCGTCCACCCCGTCGGAGACCAGCCGCCACAACTGCTCGGGCGAGCGCACGTTTCCCGGGTAGCGGCAGCTCATCGCCACGATGGCGATCGGTTCCCGGTGCGCCGCCTCGACGCGGGCCAGCCGCCGACGGGTCTCCTGCAGCTCGGTCGTCGTCCACTTGAGATAGTCGACGAGCTTCTGCTCCTTGTCCATGGCACTCTCTCCTCCGGGACTGCTGCCGCTGGTCGGATCGGGCGGCCTGGGTGCCTGCCCGGGGCGTGGCCGGGTCATCGCTCGTCGAGCCCGGAGACACCGAGCTCCTCGTCGAGGACCTCGAACAGCTCGTCGTCGGTGACCGCCGCGAGGTCGTCGTCGACGGCGGTCCGCGCGGTCTCCCCCGACTCGGCGATCCGGGCCAGCAGCGCCTGCAGCCGGGCGCTGAGCCGTTCCCGGGCCGCGCCGTCCCACGACTCCGCGGCGACGGCCGCCTCCAGCCGTTCGAGCTCCGCGTGGACCGGCGCCTGCGCCCCGGCTTCGCCCCGGCCGAACTGCTCGCCGAGGAAGCCGGCGATCGCGGCGGCGCTGGGATGGTCGAACACCAGCGTCGTCGGAAGCGGGAGCCCCGTCGTCCTCGACAGGTGGTTGCGCAGGGCGACGGCGGTGAGCGAGTCGAAGCCGAGCTCCTTGAGGGTCTGCCCGGGAGCGATGTCGGCGGGGGAGGTGTGCCCGAGGGTGCCGGCGATGTGGGTGCGGACCAGGTCGAGCAGCACCTGCTCGCGCTTCTCCGGGCTCAGCCCGCGCAGGCGCTCGGCCAGCGGCGCCGACGGGGACCGGGTGTTGCGGACCTGGGCCGGGACGAGCCTCTCGAATAGCGGCGGAAGCGTGCCCTCCCGGGCGTGCCGGTGCAACGCGGTCCGGTCGATGTGCGTCAGCACCAGATGCGGGCGGTCGGGGGTGCGCAGCGCGGCGTCGAACAGGGCCAGCGCGTCGTCCGTGGCGAGGGGGAGCAGCCCGGTGGCCTTGAGCCGGTCCACCTCCGTCTCCGTGAGTTTGTTGGTCATTTTGCTGGTGTGGGCCCAGAGGCCCCAGGCGAGGCTGGTGGCGGGTTGGCCTTGGGTGTGGCGGTGGTGGGCGAGGGCGTCGAGGTAGGTGTTGGCGGCGGCGTAGTTGGCTTGTCCGGGTGTGCCGAGGGTGCCGGCGGCGCTGGAGAAGAGGATGAAGTGGGTGAGGGGGTGGTCGGTGGTGAGGTGGTGGAGGTGCCAGGCGGTGTCGATTTTGGGTTGGAGGACGGTGTGGAGTTGGTGGGGGGTGAGGTTGGTGGTGGTGGCGTCGTCTAGTACGCCGGCGGTGTGGATGATGGCGGTGAGGGGGTGGTTGGGGGGGATGTTGTTGATGGTGGTGGTGAGTTGGTGGGGGTTGGTGGTGTCGCAGGTGGTGATGGTGGGGTGGGCGCCGAGGTTGGTGAGGTGTTGGTGGAGTTGTTGGGCGTGGGGGGTGTGGGGTCCGGTGCGGGTGAGGAGGAGGAGGTGTTTGATGCCGTGGTGGGTGATGAGGTGTTGGGCGATGTGGGTGGCGAGGGTGCCGGTGCCGCCGGTGATGAGGATGGTGCCGTTGGGGTCGAGGGTGGGGTGAGGTTTGCCGGTGGTGGTGGCAGTGGTTGTGGTGGTGGTGGTGGGGGTGAGTTGGGGGGTGTGGAGGTGGTTGTTGCGGATGGCGAGTTGGGGGTGGCCGGTGGTGAGGGCGGTGGTGATGGTGTGGTTGGTGGTGGGGTGGTGGTCGTGGTCGATGAGGGTGATGCGGCCGGGGTTTTCGGTTTGGGTGGTGCGGATGAGTCCCCAGGTGGTGGTGGTGGGGAGGTTGATGGGTTGGTGGGGGGTGGTGGGGATGGCGTGTTGGGTGAGGATGACGAGGTGGGTGTGGGTGAGGTGGGGGTTGGTGAGCCATTGTTGGAGTTGGTGCAGGGTGCGTTCCGCCACCGCATGAGCCGCCTCCGGCCCGGCGTCCGGGTCCTGGCCCTGGCCGACCCGCAGCAGCAGCACCGCCGGCACGTCCGTGGGCTCCTCGGCGGCCAGCACCTCCTCCAGGTCGCCGAAGACGGTGGCCGCGCCGGAGACGTCGTCCGGCATCGGGATCCGCACCCAGTCCACGGCGAGCGGTGAGGCGAGCGCCTCGTCCGCCGCGACCGTCACGTCCGCCGCGGTGAGCGGCCGGCTCGCGACCGAGCCGATCGTGAGCAGGGGCGCGCCGGTGGCGTCCACCATGCCGACCGCGACGGTCCCGTCGGCGCGCGTGCGGGCCCGGACCGTGGCGCTCGTGGCCCCGGTCGCGTGCAACCGCACGTCCGTGAACCGGCTCGGCACCAGGGTCTCCGCGGAAAGGCCGCTCAGCATCCCGTCCAGGGCCGCGGCCAGCAGCGCGGGATGGAATCCGAAACCGTCGGCGTCGACGTCTTCGGGCAGCGCGACCTCGGCGTACTCGCCGTGGAAGGCGCGGATGCTCCGGTAGGCGCCGTCGTGGTCGTATCCGGCCGAGGCCAGCCGCTCGGTCAGCAGATCGAGTTGGTCCGCAGTCGCCGGAGCCGGGCCGGGGCCAGGGACGTCGACCGGGCCCGGCGTGACGCCGAGGACGCCTGCCGCGTGGCGCGTCCACGCGCCCGCCTGCCGCGTGTGCACCAGCACCGTCCGCCTGCCGTCCGCGTCGCCACCGGTGACCTGGACGCGCAGGTCGGTTCCGCCGCGTGCCGGGACGACGATCGGCTTGTCGACGACCAGCTCGTCGAGGTGCTGCAGCCCCAGCCCGTCCATGGTGGACAGCACGAGGTCCAGGATCCCGACGGCCGGAAGGACCGGCGTGCCCTCCAGCAGATAACCGCCCAGCCACGAGTCGGCGTCGGCCCGGATCCGGCCGGTCGCCAGCACACCCCCGCTCTCGGGCAGGTCCGCCACGGCGGCCAGGAGCGGGTGCCCGGCGTCGTCCAGACCCGCGGCGGCCACGTCGTCCACGCCGTCGGCACCGCTGTCCAACCAGTAGTGGTGGTGTTGGAAGGGGTAGGTGGGGAGGTGGGGGGTGGTGTGTGGGGTGGGGGTGGGTTGGTGGGGGGTGAGTCCGGTGGTGTGGGCGTGGGCGAGGGCGTGTGCGAGTTGGGTGGGGGCGGGTTGGTTGCGGTGGAGGGTGGCGATGGTGGTGGCTTTGGTGGTGGTGGTGTCGATGGTGTGTTGGATGGGTGTGGTGAGGACGGGGTGGGGGCTGGTTTCGATGTAGTGGGTGTGTCCGGTGTTTAGGAGGTGGGTGATGGTGGTGTGGAGTTGGACGGGTTGGCGGAGGTTGTCGTACCAGTAGTGGTTGTTGAGGGTGGGTGTGGTGTGGGGGTGGGTGGTGGAGTGGAAGGGGATGGTGGGGGTGGTGGGGGTGATGTCGGCGAGTGTGGTGAGGAGGTGGTTGCGGAGTTGTTCGGTGTGGGGGTGGTGGGAGGCGTAGGTGACGGGGAGTTTGCGGGCGTTGATGTTGTGTTGTTGGTAGTGGTTGATGATGGTGTCGATGGTGGTGGGTGTGGCGCTGATGATGGTGTGGTGGGGGCTGTTGTGGGCGGCGATGTGGAGGTCGGGGTGGTGGGGGTGGTCGGTGGTGACGGTGTCGGGGGGTAGGGGGATGGCGGCCATGGCGCCGGTGCCGGTGAGGGTGTGGAGGGCTTTGCTGCGGATGGCGATGATTTTTGCGGCTTGGTGGAGGGTGAGGGCGCCGGCGATGTGGGCGGCGGCGATTTCGCCTTGGGAGTGGCCGATGACGGCGTCGGGGTGGATGCCGTGGTGTTGCCAGGTGCGGGCGAGGGCGGTCATGAGGGCGAAGAGGGTGGGTTGGACGACGTCGACACGGTCGAGTGGTGGGGCGTCGGGTGTCTGGTGGAGGACGTCGAGGAGGGACCAGCCGGTGTGGGGTTGGAGTGCGGTGTCGCAGGCGTGGAGGTGGTGGGCGAAGGTGGGGTTGGTGGTGTAGAGGTCGAGGCCCATGTGGGGGTATTGGCTGCCTTGGCCGGGGAAGACGAAGACGGTTTTGCCGGTGAGGGGGGTGCCTTGGATGAGTCGGTGGTGAGGGGTGCCGGTGGTGAGGGCGGTGAGGGCCTCGGTGAGTTCCTCCTGGGTGGTGCCGATGATGGCGGCGCGGTGGTGGTGCAGGGTGCGGGTGGCGAGTGTGGCTGCGACGTCCGGCGGGGTGAGTTCGGGGTGGGTGGTGAGGTGGTGGAGGAGTTGTTGGGCGTGGGTGCGTAGGGCGGTGGGGGTCTTCGCGGAGAGCATCCACGTGACGGGGGTGTCCTGGTCCGCTGGCTGAGCGTCGGTGGGTGTGGTGGCTGGTGGTGCTTGTTCGAGGATGATGTGGGCGTTGGTGCCGCTGATGCCGAAGGAGGAGACGGCGGCGCGGCGGGGCCGCCCCTGTTCGGGCCAGGGTTGGGTGTCGGTGAGGAGTGCTACGGCCCCGGTGGTCCAGTCGACGTGGGGTGTGGGGGCGTCGACGTGGAGGGTCTTCGGCAGGATGCCGTGCCGGATGGCTTGGATCATTTTGATGATGCCGGCGGCTCCGGCGGCGGCTTGGGTGTGGCCGATGTTGGATTTGATGCTGCCGAGCCAGAGGGGTTGGTGGCGGTTCTGGCCGTAGGTGGCGAGCAGTGCTTGGGCCTCGATGGGATCGCCGAGTTTCGTGCCGGTGCCGTGGGCTTCGACGGCGTCGATGTCGGTGGGGGTGAGGCCGGCGGTGGTGAGGGCTTGTCGGATGACGCGTTGTTGGGCGGGGCCGTTGGGTGCGGAGAGTTGGCTGGTGGTGCCGTCCTGGTTGACGGCGCTGGCGCGGACGACGGCGAGGATGCGGTGGCCGTGGCGTTGGGCGTCGGAGAGCCGCTCGACCAGCAGCAGGCCGACACCCTCCGACCAGGACGTCCCGTCGGCGGCGGCGGCGAACGACTTCACCCGGGCGTCCGGCGCGAGACCACGCTGACGGCTGAAGCCGGTGAACGCCACGGGGGTGGCCATCACCGACACGCCGCCGGCCAGGGCCAGGTCGCACTCGCCGTTGCGCAGGGCCTGGACGGCCAGGTGCAACGCCACCAGCGACGACGAGCACGCCGTGTCGATGGTGACGGCGGGGCCCTCCAGGCCGTAGGTGTAGGAGACCCGGCCCGACGCCACGCTGCCCGCGCTCCCGGTCACCACCTGGCCTTCGAGGCCCTCCGGCATCCGCCGCAGCCGGGTCGCGTAGTCGTCGTACATGACGCCGGTGAAGACGCCGGTGCGGCTGCCGCGCAGCGACTCCGGGTCGATCCCGGCGTTCTCGAACGTCTCCCAACTGGTCTCCAGCAGCAGCCGCTGCTGCGGATCCATCGCCAGCGCCTCACGCGGGCTGATCCCGAAGAACGCCGCGTCGAACTCCGCCGCGTCCGTTAGGAAACCACCCTCACGCACATACGACTTCCCCGGCGCGTCCGGATCCGGATCGAACAACCGCTCCACGTCCCACCCACGGTCCTCCGGGAACGGCCCGATGCCGTCGCGGCCCGAGGCGACCAGGTCCCACAGGTCCTCCGGCGACCGGACGCCGCCCGGGTAGCGGCAGCCCATCCCGACGATCACGATCGGTTCGACCGGGGTGTCGGTCTGCCGTTGAAGCTGCCGTCGCAGGCGCTTGTTTTCCAGCAGTGAGGTGCGCAGCGCCTCGACGACCTTCTCGGCAGGCATGTTCATCGTCGGCTCCGTCGGTGTGGTGCGGTCATGTGTCGGTGTCTCCGAGGGCGATGCGGACCAGATCATCGACATCGGCGTCGATGAGATCGGTTTCCGCGTCCTCGTCCTGCGCGTGGCCGGGATCGGCGGTGCCGTCGGCCAGCCGCAGCACGGCGTCCAGCAGGCCGGCAGCGCGTAGGCGCTCCAGCGGGATGGCCGCGATGGCCTCGCGGATCGCCGCCTCCGGGGTGTCGGCGGTGTCGGCGGGAATGAGCAGCTCCCGCAGGCGCGCCGCGAGCTTGCGGGGGGTCGGGTAGTCGAACAACGTGGTGGCCGGCAGGCGCCATCCGGCCACCTCGCTCAGCCGGTTACGCAGTTCGAGCGCCGTCAGGGAGTCGAAGCCGAGCTCCAGGAAACCGCGGTCGAGGTCGATGGTGGCGGTCTCGCGGTGGCCCAGCGCGACCGCCATCTCCTGGTGGAGGAACTCGAGCAGGATCTCCAGTTGCGCGGCCTCGGTGCGGCCCGCGAGGCGTTCACCCAGCACCGGGCGCCCGGCGTCGTCCGGCCGGCGGGCCGTCCCGCCGACCAGGCCACCCAGGATCACGGGCAGCCGGTTCTCGTCCGCCTGCGCGCGCAGCGTCGGCAGGTCGAAGCGGGCGACCGTCATCGTGGCGTGGTCGGCGCGCAGGGCGGAGTCGAACAACGCCAGACCCTGGCCGGTGTCGAGCGGCAGCATCCCGCCCCGGCCGATGCGGGCCCGGTCGGCGGTCCCCAGCCGCCCGCCCATCGTGCCGGCCGCCGCCCAGATCCCCCAGGCCAGCGACACCGCCGGGAGTCCGAGAGCGCGCCGGTGCTCGGCCAACGCGTCGAGGAACGCGTTGGCCGCCGCGTAGTTGCCCTGGCCGGCCCCGCCGAGCACCCCGGACACCGACGAGAACAGCACGAACCGGGTGCGGCCGAGCCCGGCGGTGAGCTCGTGCAGGTGCCACGCCGCGTCGGCCTTGGGGCGCAGGACCGTGTCGACCCGGTGCGGGGTGAGGGCGGGGAGCGTGGCGTCGTCCAGCACCCCGGCGGTGTGGATGACGGCGGTGAGCGGGTGTGCCGCAGGGATCGAGGCGAGCACGCCGGCCAGGGACTCACGGTCGGCGACGTCGCAGGCGACCACGGTGGCCCGGGTGCCCAGCCGGTCCAGTTCGCCGACCAGCTCGTCCGCTCCGGCCGCGGCGGCGCCGCTGCGGCTGACCAGCAGCAGGTGCCGGACGCCGTGCCGGCGGGCCAGGTGCCGGGCCACGAGCGCGCCGAGCGCACCGGTGCCGCCGGTGACGAGCACCGTCCCGTCCGGGTCGAGCGGCGGGTCGGCGTCCCCGCCCGGTGCGGTGCTGTCGGCGGCGACGAGCCGAGCGGCGTACGCGGTGCCGTCGCGCAGCGCGAGCCAGGGTTCACCGGCGTCCAGCGCGGCGCGCAGCACGGCGGTCGACGCTTCGGTGCCGTCCGTGTCGAGCAGCACGATCCGGCCGGGATTCTCCGTCTGCGCGGCGCGGACCAGCCCGCCCACCGCGGCCCCGGCGAGGTCCGTGACGGTGTCACGGTCCACGGCGGCGACGGCCGACCGGGTCAGCACGCCCAGGCGGGTCCGGGCGAACCGGTCGTCGCCGAGGACCCGTTGCAGCACGTCGAGGGCGCGACGGGTGGCCAAGTGCGCGTCGGCGGCCGCGTCCCCGGTGGTGGTGGTCCCGCCCGGCGCGCAGTCCAGCAGCACCAGCTCCGGCACGGGCTCGTCGTGCCCCAGATCCTGCACCGGCGCAATCGGGGCACCCGTGCCGGCCCGGTCGGCGGGCAACGCGGTCTCGGCCCACGTGACGCGGAACTGCGCCCCGTGCGGCGCGCGACCGGCCTGCTGGAGCTGGCCCGCGGCCAGCTGACGGACCGACAGCGAGTCGATGGCGGCGACCGGGTTGCCGGCCTCGTCGCTCAGCCGCAGCGCGAAGCCCGAACCGGCCGGGGCGAGCCGGACCCGCAGCGAGTCCGGTGCGGCGGCCCGCACGCTGACGCCCGACCAGGCGAAGGGCACCGGGACGCCGGCTTCCGGGTCCAGGTCACGGTAGGCGATGGCGATGGTGTGCAACGCCGCGTCGAGCAGAGCCGGGTGGATGCGGAAGCCGGGAACCGGTGCCCCGTGCAGGCGCACCTCGGCCGACACCTCGTCGCCGTGCCGCCAGGCGTTGCGCAGGCCGCGGAACGCCGGCCCGTAGCCGAACCCCAGGTCGGCGAGCCGCTCGTAGAGCTCCGCGACGTCCACGGGCGTCGCCCCGGCGGGCGGCCACGCGCCGCCGGCGACGCCGGGTGGCTCGGCGGCCGACGCGGGCGCCACGATCCCCTGGCCGTGACCGACCCACGGGTCGCCGGCGGCGCGCGAGCGGATCGTCACGGTGCGCCGGCCGGCCTCGTCGGCGGGCCCGGTCACCAGTTGCACGTGTACCGCCCCGGCGTCCGGCAGCACCAGCGGGGTGGAGACGGTGAGCTCCTCGACCAGGTCGCAGCCGGACTGCTCGCCCACGTACAGGATCAGTTCGAGCAGCGCGCTGGCCGGCACGACACCGCTGCCGTGGACGGCGTGGTCGGCGAGCCACGGCTGGCTCTCCACGGAGATCCGGCCGGTGAACAGGGAGCCCCCGTCCGGCAGTTCCGTCCCGGCGCCGAGGAACGGGTGCGAGGCCCTGTCCATGCCCAGGCCGACGGGATCGCCCGAGCCGACGGGCCGGCTGAGCCAGAACCGCTCCCGCTGGAACGGGTAGGTCGGCAGTTCCGCGATCCGGCGCGCGCCCGGCAGCAGGGCGGCCAGGTCCACCGGGGCGCCCCGTAGGCGCACCTGGGCCAGGGCGGTGACCACCGACTCCGGCTCCGGCCGGTCCTTGCGCAGCAGGGCGCTGACGAGCGGGCCGGGGAACCTGTCGGCCAGGCAGTCCGGGGTGAGCGACGCCAGCGCGTCCGAGCCCAGCTCCAGGAAGACGCGTGCCCCGGCCTGGTACAGGGTCTCCACACCCTGCGCGAACAGCACCGGCCGCAGCACCTGGTCGACCCAGTAGCCGGGTGCGGCCAGGGCCTGCGGGTCGGCGAAGTCCCCGGTCACCGTGGACACGATCGGGACGACCGGCGCCGAGAAGGTCAACGTCTCGGCGACCGCCCGGAACGCGTCGACCATCGGCGCCATCAGCGGCGAGTGGAAGGCGTGGCTCACCAGCAGCCGCTTGACCCGGCGGCCCCGGGCCGACCACTGCTGCACCACGGACATGACCGCGACCTCGTCACCCGAGACCACCGTGCCGGCGGGACCGTTCACGGCCGCGATGCCGACCGACTCCTCGAGGCCGGCCAGCGACGCGCGTACCTCGTCGGGGTCCGCGCCGATGGCCACCATCGCGCCGTTGCCGGACACCTCGTGCATCAGCCGGCCGCGCGTGGCGACCAGCAGGCAGGCGTCCGCCAGGGACAGGACCCCGGCGACGTGCGCGGCGGCGAACTCGCCGACCGAGTGTCCCAGCAGGAAGTCCGGAACCACCCCGTGGCTGCGGAGCAACCGGTACAGGGCGACCTCGACGGCGAACAGCGCGGGCTGGGTGTACCGGGTCTCGTGCAGCAGGTCCGCCTCGCGGGAACCGGCGGGCGCGAACATCAGCTCCCGCAGCGACCGGCCGAGCAGCGCGTCGAACCGGTCGCACACCTCGTCCAACGCCCGGCGGAACTCGGGATGGGCCGCGTACAGCCCGCTGCCCATCCCCGGCCGCTGCGAGCCCTGGCCGGAGAACATGACGGCGATCGGGCCGGTCTCCCGGGAGCTCTCGCGCACCACGGCGGCCGCGGTCCGCTCGGCGGCGAGCGCGTCGAGCCCGGCCAGCAGGTCCGCGCGGGTACGCCCGACCACGGCGGCCCCGTGCTCCAGGACCGGACGGGTCGCGAGGGAGCGGGCGACGTCGGCCGGGTCGAGCGCCGGGTCGGCCCGGACGAAGGCGCGGAGCCTGTCGGCCTGCGCGGCGAGGGCGGCCTCGGACCTGGCCGACAGCAGCCAGGGTACGACCACCGGGTCCCCGGCCCGGTCGGCGGGCAGGGGCGCCTCGACGTGGGGGTCCGGCGCTTCGCGGGCGTCCTCGGCGGCTTCGAGGATGACGTGGGCGTTGGTTCCGCTGATCCCGAACGCCGAGACCGCCGCCCGCCGCGGCCCGTCGTGCTCCGGCCACGCCCGCGCCTCCCGCAGCACCGCGACGTCGCCGGCGCCCCAGTCCACGTGGGGGGAGAGCGTGTCGGCGTGCAGGGTCCGGGGCAGCTGGCCGTGGCGCAGCGCCTGCACCGTCTTGATGATCCCGGCGACCCCGGCGGCGGCCTGGGCGTGCCCGATGTTCGACTTGACGGACCCCACCCACAGCGGACGCCCGGCCGGACGGTCCTGCCCGTACGTGGCGATCAGCGCCTGCGCCTCGATGGGATCGCCGAGCGGCGTGCCGGTGCCGTGCGCCTCGACCGCGTCCACCTCGGCCGGCCGCAGCCCGGCGTCGGCGAGGGCCTGCCGGATCACCCGTTGCTGGGACGGGCCGTTCGGCGCGGTGAGCCCGTTGCTCGCGCCGTCGGAGTTGACGGCGGACCCGCGGACCACCGCCAGCACCGTGTGACCGTTGCGGCGCGCGTCCGACAGCCGCTCGACCAGCAGCTGTCCCACCCCCTCCGCCCAGGCCACCCCGTCGGCGCCCTCGGCGAACGCCTTGCACCGGCCGTCCGGGGCGAGCCCGCGCTGCCGGCTGAACTCGACGAACGCGGCGGGCGTGGCCATCACGGTGACCCCGCCGGCGAGCGCCAGGTCGCATTCGCCGGCCCGCAGCGCCTGCACCGCGAGGTGCAGGGTGACCAGCGACGACGAGCACGCCGTGTCCACCGTGAGCGCGGGACCCTCCAGCCCGAACGAGTAGGCGACCCGCCCGGAGGCGATGCTGCCGGCGCTGCCGGTGCCGAGATACCCCTCGTACTCGTCGGCGGAGCCGCTCGCGAGCCGGGCGCCGTAGTCGCTGTACATGACGCCGGTGAAGACGCCGGTACGGCTGCCGCGTAGCGTCGCCGGATCGATCCCGGCGTGCTCGAACGCCTCCCAGCTCGTCTCCAGCAGGAGCCGCTGCTGGGGGTCGGCGGCCACGGCGTCGCGCGGGCTCATGCCGAAGAACTGCGCGTCGAACCGGTCCGCGTCGTAGAGGAAGCCGCCCTGCCGGGTGTAGGACTTCCCGGGCCGGTCCGGATCCGGGTCGTACAGGTCGTCGACGTTCCAGTCCCGGTTGCCGGGGAACGGGCCGATGGCGTCCCGCCCGTCGCTGACCAGCCGCCACAGGTCCTGCGGCGAGCCGACGCCGCCGGGGAACCGACAGGCCATCCCGACGATGGCGATCGGTTCGTCGGAGGCCGGCCGGAGGGTCTGGACCCGGGCGGGTTCCGCCTGGCCCCCGTCGAACAGCAGGCCCTCCAGGTACGCGGCCAGCGCGGCCGGGTTCGGGTAGTCGAACACCAGCGTGGCCGGCAACCGGTGCCCGGTCTCGGCGGAGAGCCGGTTGCGCAGGTCGATCGCGGTCAGCGAGGTGAAGCCCAGCTCGTTGAACTCCCGGTCGGCGGCGATGTCGGCGTCGTCGTCGTGGCCGAGGACCGTGGCGACGTGGCGGGACACCGCGTCCAGCAGCAGCCGGCCGCGTTGCTGCCGGCCGGACGCCTGCAGCCGCTGGACGAGCGACGCCCGCTGCGGCGCGCGGCGCGCCGACGCGCCCGCCAGCCCGGACAGCACCGGCGGCAGGTCCGCGCGGTCGGCGGTGCGCAGCGCGGCGCGGTCGAAGCGGAGGGCGAGCAGCACCGGATGCTCCGCCGAGAGCGCGGCGTCGAACAGCCCGAGGTTCTCCTCGGTGGTCAGCGGCGTCAGCGCGGCCTGCCGGACCCGCTGGTCGTCGGCCGTCATGCCGCCGGCGTCCGGCCACGGCCCCCACACCAGGCTGGTGGCGGCAAGCCCGCGCGCGGACCGGTGGTGGGCGAGGGCGTCGAGGCCGGTGTTGGCGGCGGCGTAGTTGGCCTGACCGGGTGTGCCGAGGGTCCCGGCGACCGACGAGAACAGGACGAAGGCGGCGAGGTCCATGGCCGCGGTCAGCTCGTGCAGGTGCCACGCCGCGTCGACCTTGGGCCGCAGCACGGCGTCGAGCCGGTCCGCGGTCAGGTTGGTGAACGTCCGGTCCGCGAGCACCCCGGCGGTGTGCACCACCGCGGTGAGCGGGTGGTCCGGGTCGACGGTGGCCAGCGCGACGCCGAGGGCGGCCCGGTCGGCGGCGTCGCAGGCCACGATGGTGACGTCCGCTCCCTGCGCGGCCAGTTCGGCCCGCAGCCGCTGCGCCCCGGGCGCGTCGCCGCCGCGGCGGCTCAGCAACAGCA
This sequence comes from Micromonospora haikouensis, assembly GCF_000876225.1. Taxonomy (NCBI): domain Bacteria; kingdom Bacillati; phylum Actinomycetota; class Actinomycetes; order Micromonosporales; family Micromonosporaceae; genus Micromonospora; species Micromonospora haikouensis. The sequence continues at coordinate 968,325 of NZ_JXSX01000003.1, forward strand.
GGTGCCGGACGCCGTGCCGGGCGACCAGGTGCCGGGCGACGAGCGCGCCGAGGGCGCCGGTGCCCCCGGTGACCAGGACCGTCCCGTCGGCGTCCAGCGGGGTGCCGGCGGGCTCGCGCAGCGGCGCCTCCGTCACCCGCGGCAGCAGGCACCGACCCGCCCGCACCGCCACCTGCGGCTCGTCGAGGGCGAGCGCGGCGGTGACGGCGTCGGCGGACGCCCCGGTCGCGTCGAGGTCCAGCAGCACGAACCGGCCGGCGTGTTCGGCCTGGGCGCTGCGGACCAGGCCCCAGACGGCGGCGCCCGCCAGGTCCGGGGCGGGATCCTCCGCCCCGGTGGACACCGCGCCCTCGGTGACGACCACCAGCCGGGAGCCGGCCGTACGGTCCTCGGCCAGCCACCGCTGCGCGGCGGCCATGACCTCGGCCAGGGCCGCGCGCACCTGGTCCGGGCCGGGCCCGGCGTGCGGCGGCACGGGGAGCAGGACCACGGCGGGCAGCGGGTCCGGCGTGCCCAGCAGGGCGGGCAGGTCGTCGTGGACGTCCGCCGCGCCGGCCAGCGCCGCGCGGAGCCGGTCGGAGCCGCCGAGCAGGCCGACGCGGGCCGGCCGCGGGTGCCGGCCCGCCGGCGCGCCGGTCCAGCCCAGCACGTACGCCGGGGACCGCTGCGCCGCGATCGCGCCGAGCGGCACCCGCCGTACCAGAAGCTCCTCGACCGCCATGACGGGGACGCCGCCGGTGTCGGTGACCGCCAGCGCCAGCGTGTCCGGCCCGGTCACGGTCAGCCTGCTGCGGATCGCCGCCGCGTGCCACGAGTACGCGTCGATGCCGCGCCAGGCGAACGGGAGCAGGATCTCCGTGCCGGAGCTGAGCGACGGGTGGTTGGCCGCGAGGGCGTGCATCGCCGCGTCGACCAGCGCCGGATGCAGGCCATCCGCGGTGCCGCCGTCGGGGGCGACCGCCTCGGTGTAGACGGTCGAGCCGTCCCGCCAGGCGCCGCGCAGCCCCTGGAACGCGGGGCCGTACTCGATGCCCGTGCCGGCGAGCGCCTCGTAGAGCCCGTCCAGGTCGATCGGCTCGGCGTCGGGCGGCGGCCAGGCGGCCGGGAAACCGGTGAACGCCCCGGTCTCCCGGTCGCTCAGGGTGCCCGAGACGTGCCGCGTCCACGGGCGTTCGCCGGCCGGGTCGTCGGGCGCGGCGGCGCGCGAGCTGACGGTGAGCGACCGCACGCCGCGCGGATCCGGCCCGGACACCGTCACCTGCAGGTCCACCGGTCCCTGCGGGGGCAGCACCAGCGGGGACTCCATCGTCAGCTCGTCGACGCGGGCACCCCCGACGGTCCGCGTCACGTGCACGGCGATGTCCAGGAACACCGAGCCGGGTACGAGCGCCGCGCCGTTCACGGTGTGCTCGGCGAGCCACGGGTGCGTGCTCCGGGAGACCCGGCCGCTCAGCAGCCACCCGCCGTTGTCCGCCAGCGAGGTCGTCGCCTTGAGCAGTTCGTGGTCGCCCACGCCGAGGCCCAGCGCCGCCGCACTGGCGGGCGGGGCGGCCGGCAGCCAGAACCGGCGGCCCTGGAAGGCGTAGTTGGGCAGCGGAACGGTCCGCGCGGCCAGCGGCGCGAAGAACTCCCGCCAGCCGACGGGGGTCCCGTGCGTCCACGCCTGCGCGACGGCGGAGACCAGCGTCGACGCCTGCGGATGGTCCCGGCGCTGCGTGGCGATCCGACGGCCGACCCCCTCGTCGGCCGGCAGCGCCGTGAGGGCTCCGTCCGGGCCCACCTCCAGGCAGATGGTGACGCCGAGCGCCCGCACGGCGCGCATGCCGTCGTGGAACCGGACGGGCAGCCGGAGCTGGTCGGTCCAGTACCGGGGGTCGCCGAGCTGCGCCGCCTCCGCCGGACGCCCGGTGCTGGCGGAGACGATCGGCAGGGCCGGCGGCCGGTAGTCCAGGCGGGCGGCCACGTCGTGGAACTCGCCGAGGATCGCGTCCATGTGCGGCGAGTGGAACGCGTGGCTGACCCGCAGCCGCGTCGTCCGGCGGCCGCGCCGCGCCCAGAGCTCCGCGACCTCCGCCACCGCCGCCTCGTCGCCGGAGACCACCGTGGCGTCGGCGGCGTTGACGGCGGCGATCGACACGACGCCGTCCCGGTCGGCGAGCGACTCGGCCACCTCGGCCGCACCGGCCCGGATGGCCACCATCGCGCCGCGCGCCGGGACGCTCTGCATCAGCCGCGCCCGCTCCGCGACGAGCAGGCACGCGTCGTCCAGGCCGAACACGCCGGCGACGTGCGCGGCGGCGAGCTCACCGATGGAGTGCCCGAGCAGGACGTCGGGCCGCATCCCCCAGGATTCGAGGAGCCGGAACAGCGCCACCTCCAGGGCGAAGATCGCCGGCTGGGCGAACCGGGTCTCGTCGAGCAGGGCCGCTTCCGGGGTGTCCGCCGCCGCGAACATCACCGCCCGCAACGGCGCGTCCAGGCGGGCGTCCATGCGCTCGCAGACCCGGTCCAGCTCCGCCGCGAACACCGCGTGGCGCTCGTACAGCTCCCGGCCCATCCCGGGGTGCTGGCTGCCCTGACCGGAGAACAGGAACGCGGTGCCGCCGGCCCCGGCCGCCTCGGCGGTGGTGCTCCCGTCGGCCACGTCGCGCAGCGCGGACAGCAGCTCCGCGCGGTCCGTGCCGACCACGGCGGCGCGGTACCGCTGCGCGGCCCGGGCGGCGAGCGACCCGCCGACGTCGACCGGGTGCAGCTCGGGGTGCCCGGTGAGCTGCTCGGCCAGCCGCCCGGCCTGGGCGGCCACCGCCGCCGCGGTCCTGCCGGACAACAGCCACGGCACCGGGAGGCCGCCGGGTTCCGGGCGGGGCCCGGAAACCACCGGCTCGGCGGCGACGGTGGGATCCCACTCCAGGACGACGTGCGCGTTCGTGCCGCTGATGCCGAACGCCGACACGGCGCAGCGACGGGGACCACCGGTCTCCGGCCAGGGACGGTCGGCGGTGAGCAGCCGGACCGCGCCGGCCGACCAGTCCACGTGCGGGGTCGGCTCCTCGACGTGCAGGGTGCGCGGCAACAGCCCGTGCCGCATCGCCTGCACCATCTTGATCACCCCGGCGGCCCCGGCGGCGGCCTGCGCGTGCCCGATGTTGGACTTGACGGACCCGATCCACAACGGCTCGCCGGCGCGACGGTCCCGCCCGTACGTGGCGAGCAGGGCCTGGGCCTCGATGGGGTCGCCGAGCGGGGTGCCGGTGCCGTGCGCCTCCACCGCGTCCACGTCGTCCGGGGTCAGCCCGGCGGTGGACAGCGCCTGCCGGATGACCCGCTGTTGGGACGGGCCGTTGGGGGCGGTCAGCCCGTTGCTGGTGCCGTCGGAGTTGACCGCGGTGCCGCGCACCACGGCGAGCACCGGATGCTGGTTGCGCCGCGCGTCCGAGAGCCGTTCCACCAGCAGCAGGCCGGTGCCCTCGCCCCAGGCGGTCCCGTCGGCGTCGGCGCCGAACGGCTTGCACCGGCCGTCCGGGGCGAGCCCGCGTTGCCGGCTGAACTCCACGAAGAGCGTCGGCGCCGCCATGACCGCGACACCGCCGGCCACCGCCAGCTCGCACTCGCCGTTGCGCAGCGCCTGCACGGCCAGGTGCAGCGCCACCAGCGACGACGAGCACGCGGTGTCCACGGTCATCGTCGGGCCTTCGAACCCGAAGGTGTACGCGATCCGGCCCGACGCGACGCTCGTGGTGGAACCGGTGATCAGGTAGCCCTCCGGCCCGGTGTCCCCGGCCCGGGTGTTCAGGCCGTACTCCTGCGCGGCCGCGCCGATGAAGACCCCGGTGGAGCTTCCGCGCAGCGACGTCGGATCGATGGCGGCGTTCTCCAGCACCTCCCACACGGTCTCCAGCAGCAGCCGTTGCTGCGGATCGGTGGCCAGCGCCTCCCGCGGGCTGATCCCGAACAGGTCGGCGTCGAACTCGTCGGCGTCGTGCAGGAAGCCACCCCGCCTGACGTACGTCTTCCCGTGCCGGTCGGGGTCGGGGTGGTACAGCTCGTCGAGGTCCCAGCCCCGGTTGACCGGGAAGTCACCGACCGCGTCGACCCCGTCGGCGACGAGCCGCCACAGGTCGCCGGGGGTGCGCGCGCCGCCGGGGAACCGGCAGGCCATCCCGACGATCACGATCGGGTCGTCGGCCTGGTCCCGGGTGGTGGCCGGTGCCGCGGGCAGCGCCGCCGCCGGGGCGGCCGGGTGGGTGTCGAGCAGCTCCGCGCTCAGCCGGTCGGCGAGGGATTCGATGGTGGGATGGTCGAACACGAGCGTCGCCGGCAGCCGCAGCCCGGTCGCCGCGTTCATCCGGTTGCGCAGTTCCACCGCGGTCAGCGAGTCGAACCCGAGGTCCTTGAAGCTGCGCGCCGCGTCGAGGGCGTCCGGCTGCCCGTGGCCGAGCACCGCCGCGACGTGGGCGCCGATCAGCCCGGTCAGCAGCTCCCGACGCCCGGCCGGGTCGAGCGGCAGCAGCCGCTCGGCGAAACCGTCGGAGGCGGCGGGACGCTCGGCGGGAGAGACCGCCCGACGGACCGTGGGGCGGGCGAGCGTACGCAGGATCGGTGCGATCGTGTCGTCGGCGGCGTCGACCGTCGCCGGCCGGATCTTCGCGAGCAGCAGCGGCGTCGCGTCCGCGACCGCGAGCGCGGCGTCGAACATGGCCATGCCCTGCTCGGTGGTGATGGCCGCCGCGTGGCGGGTCAGCCGGGCCTTGCCGGCGCCGTCCAGCCCGGCGGTCATCGTGCTGGTCTCCGCCCACAGGCCCCACGCCAGCGAGTCGGCGGGCAGCCCGCGCGACCGGCGGTGGGCGGCGAGCGCGTCCACGAACGTGTTCGCCGCCGCGTAGGTCGACTGGCCCGGATTGCCGATGATGCCGGCGGCGGAGGAGAACAGGACGAACGACCGCAGCGGCAGGTGCTCGGTCAGCGTGTGCAGGTGCCAGGCGGCGTCGGCCTTGGGCCGCAGGACCGCGTCGGCCTGCTCGGCGGTGAGCGCGCCGAGCACGCCGTCCTCCAGCACGCCGGCGGTGTGCACCAGCGCCGTCAGCGGATGCTCGGCCGGGACGGCGGCCAGCAGGCCGGCGAGCGCCTCGCGGTCGGCGGTGTCGCACGCGGCCACGGTCACGTCGGCGCCCGCCGCGACCAGCTCGTCGCGCAACGCTCCGGCCCCGTCGGCGGCGATGCCGCGGCGGCTGGTGAGCAGCAGACGCCGCACCCCGTGCGCCGTCACCAGGTGGCGGGCCAGGTGCGCGCCGATCGTCCCGGTGCCGCCGGTGATCAGCACGGTGCCCGCCGGGTCGAAGGAGAAGCCGGCCGCGCCGTCGTCGGGCTGGATGGCGGCGAGCCGGGGGACCAGGCAGACACCCTCACGCAGGACGAACTGGTAGCTGTCCGTCGCGAGCGCGGCCCGCAGGGACTCCGGCGTCGCGGTGTCGTCGAGGTCGGCCAGCACGAACCGGTCGGGCTCCTCCCACCAGGCGGCGCGCAGCAGGCCCCAGACGGTCGAGCCGGGCAGATCGCGCACGGCGTCGCCGGGCCGCGCCGCGATCGCGCCGCGGGTGAGGACGACCAGCCGGGAGCCGGCGAGCCGGGGGTCGGCGAGCCAGCCCTGGACCGTGCCCAGGACCCGCCGCGTCACCTCGTGGGCCCGCGCCGCCGGGTCGGTGCCGGCGTCGTCGGGGCCGCTGTGGCAGGTCAGTAGTACGACCTCCGGTGCGGCGGCCCCGGCGTCCAACTCCCGGGCGAGGTCGGCCAGCTCCGGATGCCGGGGGAGCCCGGCGAAGGCCGGATCCGCCCCGGCGTCGAGGTCCCCGAGGACCGCCCAGCGGGACAGATCGCCGGCCGGCACGGGCGGCGTCTCGGCGCGGACCCAGTCGGTGCGGAAGATCGAGTTGTGCAGCGGGCTGGGCGCGGCCAGCTGGCCGGGGTCAAGTTCCCGCAGTCGCAGCCGCGCGACGGTGAGCACGGGCCGCCCGGTGCCGTCGGCCATGTCGAGCGCGACCGTGATGTCGTCGACCCGGGTGGTGCGGACCCGCAGCCGGGTGGCCCCGGTCGCGTGCAGCGTGACGTCCGACCAGGAGAACGGCAGCCGCACCGGGGTCTGCGCCGGGTCGAGGTTCACGCCCACCGCCGTCGTGTGCAGCGCGGCGTCGAGCAGGGCCGGGTGGACCGTGAACCCGTCCGGGTCGGCCTGCTCCGGCAGCTCCACCTCCGCGTAGAAGGCGTCGCCGGCTTGCCAGGCGCCCCGCAGCCCCCGGAACGTCGGGCCGTACAGGTACCCGAGGTCCGCGAGGTCGCCGTAGAACTGGTCCAGCCGCACCGGTTGCGCCCCGGGCGGCGGCCACGCCCCGTCGAGCACTGCGGGCGTCCCGTGCGCGTCCCCGCTGATCGTGCCCACGGCGTGCCGGGTCCACGGGTGGTCGGGATCGCCGGCCGGGCGCGAGTGGACGGTGACGGTGTGCCGGCCGTCCGGCTCGGGCGCGGTGGCGACGTGCAGCCGCAGGGCGCCGCTGTCCGGCAGGACGAGCGGGTGCTCCAGCGTGAGCTCCTCCACGTGCGTGCTGCCGAGGCGTTCGGCGGCGTGCAGCGACAGGTCGAGGAACGCGGTGCCGGGCAGCAGGACGGTGTCGCGTACGGCGTGGTCGGCCAGCCACGGGTGCAGGGCGGTGGACACCTGCCCGACGAAGATCTCCCCCCGATCGTCCGGCTGGTCGAGCCGGCCGCCGACGAACGGGTGCACGCTGGGGCCGTCGCCGAACGCGGCCGTGGCGACCCTCGGCTTCACCCAGTAGTGGTGGTGTTGGAAGGGGTAGGTGGGGAGGTGGGGGGTGGTGTGTGGGGTGGGGGTGGGTTGGTGGGGGGTGAGTCCGGTGGTGTGGGCGTGGGCGAGGGCGTGTGCGAGTTGGGTGGGGGCGGGTTGGTTGCGGTGGAGGGTTGCGATGGTGGTGGCTTTGGTGGTGGTGGTGTCGATGGTGTGTTGGATGGGTGTGGTGAGGACGGGGTGGGGGCTGGTTTCGATGTAGTGGGTGTGTCCGGTGTTTAGGAGGTGGGTGATGGTGGTGTGGAGTTGGACGGGTTGGCGGAGGTTGTCGTACCAGTAGTGGTTGTTGAGGGTGGGTGTGGTGTGGGGGTGGGTGGTGGAGTGGAAGGGGATGGTGGGGGTGGTGGGGGTGATGTCGGCGAGTGTGGTGAGGAGGTGGTCTTTGAGGGTTTCGGTGTGGGGGTGGTGGGAGGCGTAGGTGACGGGGAGTTTGCGGGCGTTGATGTTGTGTTGTTGGTAGTGGTTGATGATGGTGTCGATGGTGGTGGGTGTGGCGCTGATGATGGTGTGGTGGGGGCTGTTGTGGGCGGCGATGTGGAGGTCGGGGTGGTGCGGGTGGTCGGTGGTGACGGTGTCGGGGGGTAGGGGGATGGCGGCCATGGCGCCGGTGCCGGTGAGGGTGTGGAGGGCTTTGCTGCGGATGGCGATGATTTTTGCGGCTTGGTGGAGGGTGAGGGCGCCGGCGATGTGGGCGGCGGCGATTTCGCCTTGGGAGTGGCCGATGACGGCGTCGGGGTGGATGCCGTGGTGTTGCCAGGTGCGGGCGAGGGCGGTCATGAGGGCGAAGAGGGTGGGTTGGACGACGTCGACGCGGTCGAGTGGTGGGGCGTCGGGTGTCTGGTGGAGGACGTCGAGGAGGGACCAGCCGGTGTGGGGTTGGAGTGCGGTGTCGCAGGCGTGGAGGTGGTGGGCGAAGGTGGGGTTGGTGGTGTAGAGGTCGAGGCCCATGTGGGGGTATTGGCTGCCTTGGCCGGGGAAGACGAAGACGGTTTTGCCGGTGAGGGGGGTGCCTTGGATGAGTCGGTGGTGAGGGGTGCCGGTGGTGAGGGCGGTGAGGGCGTCGGTGAGTTCTTCGCGGGTGGTGCCGACGATGGCGGCGCGGTGAGACAGAAGCGTCCGGGTGGCCAACGCTGCCGCGGTGTCGGCGGCGGTCAACTCGGGGTGGGTGGTGAGGTGGTGCAGCAAACGTTGGGCGTGGGTGTGTAGGGCGGTGGGGGTCTTCGCGGAGAGCATCCACGTGACGGGGGTGTCCTGGTCCGCTGGCTGAGCGTCGGTGGGTGTGGTGGCTGGTGGTGCTTGTTCGAGGATGATGTGGGCGTTGGTGCCGCTGATGCCGAAGGAGGAGACGGCGGCGCGGCGGGGCCGCCCTTGGTCGGGCCATTGCTGGGGTTCGGTGAGGAGTGCTACGGCCCCGGTGGTCCAGTCGACGTGGGGTGTGGGGGCGTCGACGTGGAGGGTCTTCGGCAGGACCCCGTGCCGGATGGCCTGGATCATCTTGATGATGCCCGCGACGCCGGCCGCGCCGGCCGCATGACCCATGTTCGACTTGATGCTGCCGAGCCAGAGGGGTTGTTCGCGGTTCTGGCCGTAGGTGGCGAGCAGTGCTTGGGCCTCGATGGGATCGCCGAGTTTCGTGCCGGTGCCGTGGGCTTCGACCGCGTCGACGTCGGTGGGGGTGAGGCCGGCGGTGGTGAGGGCCTGTCGGATGACGCGTTGTTGGGCGGGGCCGTTGGGTGCGGAGAGTTGGCTGGTGGTGCCGTCCTGGTTGACGGCGCTGGCGCGGACGACGGCGAGGATGCGGTGGCCGTGGCGTTGGGCGTCGGAGAGCCGCTCGACCAGCAGCAGGCCGACACCCTCCGACCAGGACGTCCCGTCGGCGCCCGCCGCGAACGACTTCGCCCGCCCGTCGGGGGCCAGCCCGCGCTGGCGGCTGAACTCCACGAACGACGCCGGGGTCGCCAGCACCGACACGCCGCCGGCCAGGGCGAGGTCGCATTCGCCGCTGCGGAGGGCCTGGACGGCCAGGTGCAACGCCACCAGCGACGACGAGCACGCCGTGTCCAGCGAGATCGCGGGACCCTCGAAACCGTACGTGTAGGACAACCGCCCGGACAGGATGCTCGCCGAGTTGCCGACGATCAGGTAACCCTCGAGGCTCTCGTTTCCGGCGACGAGCGTCCCGTAGTCGCGGTCGTGGGTGCCGGTGAAGACGCCGGTGCGGCTGCCGCGCAGCGACTCCGGATCGATCCCCGCGTTCTCGAACGTCTCCCAACTCGTCTCCAGCAGCAGCCGCTGCTGCGGATCCATCGCCAGCGCCTCACGCGGGCTGATCCCGAAGAAGTCCGCGTCGAACAGCGGGGCGTCGTGCAGGAACCCGCCGGTCCGGACGTACGACGTGCCGGGGTGCTCGGGGTCGGGATCGTACAGCGCGTCGAGGTCCCAGCCCCGGTCGGTCGGGAACTCGGTGATCGCGTCGCGGCCGTCGGCCACCAGCTGCCACAGGTCCTCCGGGGACCGGACGCCACCGGGGTAGCGGCAGCCCATCCCGACGATCACGATCGGCTCGTCGTCCACCGGCTTCGCCGACAGCGGTACGGCCGTGACGTCCTGCGTGCCGAGCAGTTCGGACCGCAGGTGCGCGGCCATGGCGGTGGCGGTCGGGTAGTCGAACAGCAGCGTCGCGGGCAGCGTGAGCTGCGTCGCCTCCTGCAGGCGGTTGCGCAGTCCGACCGCGGTGAGCGAGTCGAAGCCCAGCTCCTGCAGCGGCCGGGTGGGGGCGATCGAGCCCGGGTTCTCGTGGCCGAGAACGGCGGCGATCTGGGTCAGGACCAGGTCGAGGACGATCCGCGTCTGCTCCGGCTCCGGCCTGCCGCGCAGCTGGCGGCCCAGCGCGGGGCCGCCGACGCCGGTGGGGGCGGCCGGGGCCGGTACGAGGTCCCGAAACACCGTCGGCAGAGTCATCGACCGGGCATGTCGGCGCAGCTCGGCCTGGTCGAGGGCGACGGGGAGCAGCCCGGCGTGCCGGCTGTCCGTCAGGCCGAGCTCCACCACGGCGAGCAGGTGTGCGACGGGCACCGCCCGGAGGCCGTGGCGGGACTCGCGTACCGGATCGGTGTCGTCGGGTCCGCGCCACGGTCCCCAGCCGATGCTGAGCGCGGCGAGCCCACGGGCGCGCCGGTGCCGGGCGAGGGCCTCGAGGAACGCGCCGGTGGCCGCCCGGTCGCCGCCGCCGGGCGTGCCGAGGATCCCCCCGGCGGGGCCGAGGAGCACGAACGCGCGCAGGTCGGTGCCCTCGGCGAGGTCGTGCAGGTGCCAGGCGAGGGCGGGCTGGAGGTGCGAGGCCGCCCCGGCGCGGTCCGCAGCGCCGCCGGCCGGCGGGCCGTCGCCCGCGTCGCCGATGAACACCACGGCGGTCGGCGGGTGCTCCGGCGCGACGGCGGCGAGCAGGGCCGCGACTCCGGCCCGGTCGCTGATCTCATCCGGTACGACCGTCACGGTCACGCCCGAGGCGGTCAGCTCGGCGGTGTCCGGGGCGGCGACACCCGGGGCCCGGCCCAGCACGAGCCGACGGATCCCGTGGCCGGCGGTGAGCTGTTGGACGATGGGGCCGGCGGGACCGTCGCCGCCGACCAGGACGACCACCGAGCCCGCGGGGTCGAGCGGCGGCCCGGCCGGGGACCCAGCGGTGTCGACCGGCACCCGGGAGAGCCGGGCGGCGAACAGCGTGCTGCCCCGGACGGCGAGCTGGTCCTCCCTGGCGGCGAGCGCGGCCCGTAGCGAGCTGACGGTGAGTTCGTCCTCGGTGTCGACCAGCGCCAGCCGTCCCGGGTGCTCGCCCTGCAGCGAACGGAGCATCCCCCACAGGGCGGCCTGCCCGAGGTCACCGACGTCCTCCCCGTCGGTCGTGGCGACCGCGCCCCGGGTCACGACGACCAGCCGGGACGCGCCGAACCGTTCCTCGGCCAGCCAGCGCCGCGCGCTGTCGGCGAGCGCGGTGACCTGCCCGCCCACGCTCGGGTACGGTTCCGGCCCGCCCTGCGGCGCCGCGACGACCACCGCCCCGGGGACCACGACCTCCTCGCCGACGGCGCGCGTCCACGCGGCGAGGTCCGGGTGCCGGTCACCCGGCAGCCCATCGAGCGCGTCGTCGTCGCCGACGAGCGCCCACCGGGTCTCGTCCGTCGCCGGGGCCGCCGCCAGCGACACCCAGCCGAGCCGGTACGCGACGTCGGCCGGGCGCAGCTCGTCGGCCGTCAGCGGGCGGAGGACGACCGCGCCGATCGTGGACACCACCGCGCCGGAGGCGTCGCTGACCAGCACCGAGGCCCTGTCCGGCGCGGTGCGGGTGAGCGCGACCCGAAGCTCGCGTACCCCGGGCCGGACGACGGTGACGTCCTCCCAGCCGGCGGCCGTCCACAGCTGCTCCGCCGGCTCACCGGCCGCGACCAGGGCGACCTGCATGAGCCGGGGGTCGAGCAGATAGCCGCCCGGGGCGTCGTCGGGCAGGCGTACCTCGGCGTATCCGGTGTCGCCGGACCGCCACGCCGCGACCAGGCCGGCGAGGAACCCGTCGCCGTCGCGCCCGAGGCCGGTGAGCCGGTCCGCCAGGTCGCCGACGTCCACGGGGGTCGCGTCGGCCGGCGGCCACGGGGTCGCCGTACCCGGATCCGCGTCGGCCCCGACGGCCAGGACCGCCGTGGCGCACCGGGTCCAGGGCTGGTCGGCATGGTCGCCGACGCGGGAATGGACGGTGACCCGGGCGCGCGCCGGGTCCTCGTGCGGGGCCACCGTGACGTGCAGCCGGGTGGGCGCGTCGCCGGGCAGCGGGAGCAGCCGCTCGACGGTGAGCTGCTCGATCCGGTCGAAGCCGGCTTCCGCGCCCGCCGCCAGCACCAGATCCGGGAAGGCCGTGTCGGGCAGCACGGTGACGTCGTGCACGCGGTGCGCGGCGAGCCAGGGATGGGCGGCGGCCGTGATCTCACCGGTGACGATGCGGCCGGCGTCGTCCGGCAGCTCCATGGCGTTGCCGACGAGCGGATGCCGGCGGTGGTCACCGCGTGCGCCCGAGCCGCCGACGGGGTGCAGCCAGTACGTCCGGCGCTGGAACGGATAGGTGGGCAGCTCGACCCGCCGGGCGGGCCCGAAGAACGCCGCCCAGTCGACCCGCACCCCGTGGCTGTGCAGCCGCCCGAGGCCGGTGACCAGCTCGGTGACCTCCGGCCGGTCCCGGCGCATCAGCGGTACGAACGCGGCGTCGGCCGTGGTTTCCGGCCCCGCCGTGGACAGCACCGCGTCGGGTCCCAGCTCGACGAACGTGGTGACCCCACGGGTACGCAGGGCGCGTACCGCGTCCGCGAAGCGCACCGTCGCCATGACGTGGCCCACCCAGTACTCCGCCGTTGCCCAGTCCGTGGACGGCTCCCCGGTGACGGTGGAGACGACCGGGATGGTGGGCGCGCCGTACGAGAGCCCCTCGGCCACCGCGCGGAACCGGTCCAGCATGGGCTCCATCAGGGGCGAGTGGAACGCGTGCGACACGCGCAGCCCGGTGGTCCTGCGCCCGAGCGCGGAGAAGTGCGCGACGACGGCGGCGACGGCGTCGTGGTCCCCGGACACCACCACCGACTGCGGGCCGTTGACCGCGGCGAGCCCCACGGCCCCGGACAGCACGGGCCGCACCTCGTCGGGGGTGGCCCGCACGGCGGCCATCGCGCCGCCCTCGGGCAGGGCCTGCATCAGCTGCCCCCGGGCGGCCACCAGTGCCGCCGCGTCGGCCAGGGAGAACACCCCGGCGACGTGGGCGGCCGCGATCTCGCCGACGGAGTGCCCGGCCACGAAGTCCGGCCGGACGCCCCACGACTCGGCCAGGCGGAACAGCGCCACCTCGATCGCGAAGAGCAGGGCCTGCGCGTGCTCGGTGCGCTGCACCGCGTCCGCGTCGGAGCCCCACACGACGTCCCGCAGCGGGACGTCGTAGTGGCCGTCCAGCTCGGCGAGGACGGCGTCGAGACACCGGGCGAAGGACGGGAAACGCTCGTACAGCTCACGGCCCATGCCGAGCCGCTGGGCACCCTGCCCGGTGAACAGGAACGCGACCTTGCCCTCGACGGCGCGTACGGGTGGCGTCGCGGCGCTCGCCACCGCCTCCAGAGCGGCGGCGAGTTCGGCGCGCTCACCGCCGACGACGACGGCCCGGTAGGTCAGCGCGGCGCGGTCGGTCGCCAGCGCCCGCCCGGCGGCGGCGAGGTCCCCGTCCGGCAGCGTGTCGAGAAGGGCCCGCAGCGCGGCGGCGTGTGCGTGCAGCGCCTCCGGGCTGCGACCGGACAGCGCCCATGGCACCGGCGTCGTGGCCCCGTCGCCGGCAGGGGCTTCCTCGGTTACGGCGGGTGCCTGTTCGAGGATGACGTGGGCGTTGGTGCCGCTGATGCCGAAGGAGGAGATGGCGGCGCGGCGGGGCCGCCCCTGGTCGGGCCATTGCTGGGGTTCGGTGAGGAGTTGGATGTTGCCGGTGGTCCAGTCGACGTGGGGGGTGGGTGCGTCGACGTGGAGGGTCTTCGGCAGGACCCCGTGGTGCATGGCCTGGATCATCTTGATGATGCCGGCGACGCCGGCGGCGGCTTGGGTGTGGCCGATGTTGGATTTGATGCTGCCGAGCCAGAGGGGTTGTTTCCGGTCCTGGCCGTAGGTGGCCAGGAGTGCCTCGGCCTCGATCGGGTCGCCCAGCGTCGTGCCGGTGCCGTGCGCCTCCATGACGTCGACGTCCGCCGGGGCGAGGCGGGCCTCGGCCAACACCTGGCGGATCAGCCGCTCCTGGGACGGGCCGTTGGGCGCGGTGAGGCCGTTCGAGGCGCCGTCCTGGTTCACGGCGGAGCCGCGGACGACGGCGAGGATGCGGTGGCCGTTGCGTTGGGCGTCGGAGAGCCGTTCGACAAGCAGCAGTCCCACGCCCTCGCTCCACGCCGCACCGTCGGCGCTCGCGGCGAACGACTTCGACCGCCCGTCGGGGGCCAGGCCGCGCTGGCGGCTGAACTCGGTGAAGGCGGCCGGGGTGGCCATGACGGTGACGCCGCCGGCCAGGGCGAGGTCGCATTCGCCGTTGCGCAGGGCCTGGACGGCCAGGTGCAACGCCACCAGCGACGACGAGCACGCCGTGTCGACCGAGATGGCCGGGCCCTCGAACCCGAACGCGTAGGACACCCGGCCCGAGGCGAGGCTGCCCGCGCTGCCGGTGCCCAGATACCCCTCGAAGCCGTCGGGCGAGGTCTCCGCCAGGCGGTTGCCGTAGTCGTCGTACATGACGCCGGTGAAGACGCCGGTGTGGGTGCCGCGCAGGGTGGTGGGGTCGATGCCGGCGTGTTCGAGGGTTTCCCAGGTGGTTTCGAGGAGGAGGCGTTGTTGGGGGTCGGTGGCGAGGGCTTCGCGGGGGCTCATGCCGAAGAAGTCGGGGTCGAAGTCGGCGGCGTCGTAGAGGAAGCCGCCGTGGCGGGTGTAGCTGGTGCCGGGGTGGTCGGGGTCGGGGTGGTAGAGGGTGTCGAGGTTCCAGCCGCGGTCGGTGGGGAACTCGCCGATGGCGTCGGTGCCGTTGAGGACGAGTTGCCACAGGTCGTGGGGGGAGCGGATGCCGCCGGGGTAGCGGCAGCCCATCCCCACGATCGCCACCGGCTCGCTGCCCCGGGACTCCAGCTCCTGCAGACGGGCCCGCGTCGTCTGAAGGTCTGCGGTCACGCGCTTGAGGTACTCCCGCAGCTTCTCTTCGATGTTCATCGCATCCGATCCCATGTCAGGCCGTGCCCAGCTGGTTGTCGATCAGGTCGAAGATCTCGTCGTCGGTCGCCGAGGCGATCTGGGCGTGCGCGCCCGTGCCGCCGTGCGCGGTGAGCAGCCGGCGCAACCGGGCGGTGATCTCCTCCCGGGCCTCCTCCGGCGACGTGCGCAGCGCCTCCTCGATCCGGTCGAGCTCGTCGTGCACGGTGGCGTCCGCCGGTTCCTGCGGCTCGGCCCGGTCCGGCTCGCTCTCCGACATGCGTTCACCGAGATAGCCCGTGAGCGCCCGGAGGCTGGGATAGTTGAACGCCAGCGTCGCCGGCAGGCGGAGCCCGATGGCCGCGCCGAGGCGGTTGCGGAACTCGACGGCGATCAGCGAGTCGAACCCCAGGTCCTTGAGCGCGCCGTCCGGGTCGATCTCCCCGGGCGCCTCGTGCCGCAACGCCGCCGCCGCGTGGGTGCGGACCAGGTCGAGCAGCAGGGTGTCACGCTCGTGCGCCGGGGCCGCGGCGAAGCGGCTCCGCCAGTCGTACGCGCCGTCCGCGGCCGCCCGGGGCGGCGCCCCCGGGACGAGCTCGCGGAACAGGGGCGGCAGATCGCCCTGCACGGCACGCCGGCGCAGCGCCGCCCGGTCCACCGGAGCGAGCACGAGGTGGGCGTGGCCGGTGTCGTGCAGGGCGGCGTCGAAGAGGGCCAGCGCCTCCTGCGTGGACATCGGCTGGAAGCCGCTGGTGTGCAGCCGGTCGAGGTCTGCCGCGGCGAGGCCGCTGGTGAGCTCGCTCGTGTCGGTCCACAACCCCCACCCGAGGCTCGCGGCGGGGAGGCCACGCGTACGCCGGTGGTGGGCGAGAGCGTCGAGGAAGCCGTTCGCGGCGGCGTAGTTGGCCTGTCCCGGTGCGCCGACCGTCGCCGCGGCAGAGGAGAACAGCACGAACGCGGCGAGGTCGAGCCCGGTGGTCAGCTCGTGCAGGTGCCACGCGGCGTCGACCTTGGCGGCCAGCACGGTGCCGAGCTGCTCCCCGGTCAGCTGGGTGACGGTGGCGTCCGCGAGGACGCCGGCGGTGTGCACCACGGCCGTGAGCGGATGCCCGGCGGGAACGGTCCCCAGGGTGGCGACGAGGCCGGCGCGGTCGGTGACGTCGCAGGCCGCGATGTCGATCTCGGCGCCGAGGCCGGTCAACTCCTGACGCAGTTGCTCCGCACCCGGGGCGTCGATACCACGGCGGCTGACCAGCAGCAGCCGGCGCGCGCCGTGGTGGGTGACCAGCCGACGGGCGACGTGGGCGCCGAGGGTGCCGGTGCCCCCCGTGATCAGGACGGTCCCGTCCGGATCGAGGGCGGTGCCGGAGCCGGAGGACGAGCCGGGCGCGAGCCGGGGCGTCAGCCGTCGGCCGTCCCGGAGGGCGAGCTGCGGCTCCCCGGTGGCGGCGGCGTCGAGGTCCTCCCGACCGGGACGGGCGTCGTCGTGGTCGACGAGCACGAAGCGGTCGGGATGCTCGGTCTGTGCGGAGCGCACGAAGCCCCAGACGGCGGCGCCGGGCAGATCGGTGACCGGGTCATCGGGCCCGGTGGAGACGGCGCCCCGGGTCAGGAAGATCAGCCGCGTGTCGGCCAGCCGGTCGGCTTCGAGCCACCGTCGCACCAGTACGCGGGCACGCTCGACCAGCCCGTGGGCCGACGGCACCGGATCGTCGCCCTCGGCGGAGCCGAAGCTCACCACCGCCCAGCCCGGAACGTCGGCGGCCGGCGTGCGCGCCAGCTCGTCGACCCCCGAGGCGGCCGGCAGTGACAGCGCCTCGGCGAGGTCTCCGGCCTCGCCGAGCACGACTGCGGGCGCTGCGGCGGCGACGTCCGCCTCGGCGCGGGGCTGCTCGGCCCAGCGCACCGTCAGCATCGCGGCACCGTGCCCCGTCAGCTTCCCGGCGTCGACCGGGCGGGTGGCCATCGCGTCGACGGTGAGCACCGGCCGGCCTTCGAGGTCGGCCACGGCCACGGCGATCGTCGAGTCGTCCACGGGCGTCACCCGGGCGCGGAGCGTCCGCGCGCCCGAGGCGTGCAGGCTGATGCCGGACCAGGAGAACGGCAGCCGCAGGTCGCCGGGGTCACCGGCGGAGTCCTCGCCGAGCCCGGCGAGAAGGCGCACGTGGAGCACGGCGTCGAGCAGCGCGGGATGGATGCCGAAGCCGGCCTCGTGGAGCTCGCCCGCCAGTTCCACCTCCGCGTACAGCGCGTCGCCGTCGCGCCACGCGCCTCGCAGCCCCTGGAAGGCCGGGCCGTAGTCGTATCCCTGCTCGGCGAGCCGCCGGTACAGGTCCGTGACGGGCAGCGCGGCAGCCGTGGCCGGCACCGCCAGCGGGCCGGGTACGGCCGCGGCCTCCGGCGAGAGGAGGCCGGTCGCGTTGCGGACCCAGTCCTCGTCGTGCCGGGAGTGGATCGTGAAGGCCCGCCGGCCGGCGTCGTCGGGCGCGTTCACCTGGATCTGCACGTCGACCGCGCGGTTCGCGGGCAGCAGGAGCGGCTGGTCCAGGACCAGGTCCTCGGCCCGGGCGCAGTCCACCTCCGCCCCGGCGCGCAGGGCCATGTCGAGCAGGCCCGTGGCGGGCAGCAGGACGGTGCCGAAGACGGCGTGGTCGGCAAGCCACGGCTGGGCGTTGACCGAGATCTGCCCGGTCAGCAGCGTGGCGTCGCTGCCGGGGAGGTCGAGAGCGCCGCCGAGCAACGGATGCCCGGTGGCCGCGCGGCCGAAGCCGGTGGTGTCGGGTGTCGGGTGCAGCCAGTAGTGGTGGTGTTGGAAGGGGTAGGTGGGGAGGTGGGGGGTGGTGTGTGGGGTGGGGGTGGGTTGGTGGGGGGTGAGTCCGGTGGTGTGGGCGTGGGCGAGGGCGTGTGCGAGTTGGGTGGGGGCGGGTTGGTTGCGGTGGAGGGTTGCGATGGTGGTGGCTTTGGTGGTGGTGGTGTCGATGGTGTGTTGGATGGGTGTGGTGAGGACGGGGTGGGGGCTGGTTTCGATGTAGTGGGTGTGTCCGGTGTTTAGGAGGTGGGTGATGGTGGTGTGGAGTTGGACGGGTTGGCGGAGGTTGTCGTACCAGTAGTGGTTGTTGAGGGTGGGTGTGGTGTGGGGGTGGGTGGTGGAGTGGAAGGGGATGGTGGGGGTGGTGGGGGTGATGTCGGCGAGTGTGGTGAGGAGGTGGTTGCGGAGTTGTTCGGTGTGGGGGTGGTGGGAGGCGTAGGTGACGGGGAGTTTGCGGGCGTTGATGTTGTGTTGTTGGTAGTGGTTGATGATGGTGTCGATGGTGGTGGGTGTGGCGCTGATGATGGTGTGGTGGGGGCTGTTGTGGGCGGCGATGTGGAGGTCGGGGTGGTGGGGGTGGTCGGTGGTGACGGTGTCGGGGGGTAGGGGGATGGCGGCCATGGCGCCGGTGCCGGTGAGGGTGTGGAGGGCTTTGCTGCGGATGGCGATGATTTTTGCGGCGTCATCAAGGGTGAGTGCGCCGGCGATGTGGGCGGCGGCGATTTCGCCTTGGGAGTGGCCGATGACGGCGTCGGGGTGGATGCCGTGGTGTTGCCAGGTGCGGGCGAGGGCGGTCATGAGGGCGAAGAGGGTGGGTTGGACGACGTCGACGCGGTCGAGTGGTGGGGCGTCGGGTGTCTGGTGGAGGACGTCGAGGAGGGACCAGCCGGTGTGGGGTTGGAGTGCGGTGTCGCAGGCGTGGAGGTGGTGGGCGAAGGTGGGGTTGGTGGTGTAGAGGTCGAGGCCCATGTGGGGGTATTGGCTGCCTTGGCCGGGGAAGACGAAGACGGTTTTGCCGGTGAGGGGGGTGCCTTGGATGAGTCGGTGGTGAGGGGTGCCGGTGGTGAGGGCGGTGAGGGCGTCGGTGAGTTCTTCGCGGGTGGTGCCGACGATGGCGGCGCGGTGCGGCAGGAGAGCGCGGGTGGTCAGGGTGGCTGCGACGTCCGGCGGGGTGAGTTCGGGGTGGGTGGTGAGGTGGTGGAGGAGTTGTCGGGCGTGGGTGCGTAGGGCGGTGGGGGTTTTCGCGGAGAGCATCCAGGTGACGGGCTGGTCGGTGGGGGTGCTCTGTTCCGGTTCGGTGGCTGGTGGTGCTTGTTCGAGGATGATGTGGGCGTTGGTGCCGCTGATGCCGAAGGAGGAGACGGCGGCGCGGCGGGGTCGGTCGTGGTCGGGCCAGGGTTGGGTGTCGGTGAGTAGCGACACGTTGCCGGTGGTCCAGTCGACGTGGGGTGTGGGGGCGTCGACGTGGAGGGTCTTCGGCAGCATGCCGTACCGGATGGCTTGGATCATTTTGATGATGCCGGCGGCTCCGGCGGCGGCTTGGGTGTGGCCGATGTTGGATTTGATGCTGCCGAGCCAGAGGGGTTGGTCGCGGTTCTGGCCGTAGGTGGCGAGCAGTGCTTGGGCCTCGATGGGGTCGCCGAGTTTCGTGCCGGTGCCATGCGCTTCGACCGCGTCGACGTCGGCCGGTGTCAGGCGGGCCTCGGCCAGCGCCCGGCGGATCAGCCGCTCCTGGGAGGGCCCGTTGGGTGCGGTGAGCCCGTTGGAGGCACCATCCTGGTTGACCGCGCTGGCGCGGACGACGGCGAGGACGCGGTGGCCGTGGCGTTGGGCGTCGGAGAGCCGCTCGACCAGCAGCAGACCCACGCCCTCGGACCAGGACGTGCCGTCGGCGGCGGCGGCGAACGACTTGACCCGGGCGTCCGGCGCGAGACCACGCTGACGGCTGAACTCCACGAACGACGCCGGGGTGGCCATGACGGTGACGCCGCCGGCCAGCGCGAGGTCGCATTCGCCGTTGCGTAGGGCCTGGACGGCCAGGTGCAACGCCACCAGTGACGAGGAGCAGGCGGTGTCGATGGTGACGGCGGGGCCCTCCAGGCCGTAGGTGTAGGAGACCCGGCCCGACGCCACGCTGCCCGCGCTCCCGGTGACGAGCTGCCCGTCGAAGCCCGCCGGCTGATGGTGCAGGAAGCGGGAGCCGTAGTCGTCGTACATGACGCCGGTGAAGACGCCGGTGCGGCTGCCGCGCAGCGACTCCGGGTCGATCCCGGCGTTCTCGAACGTCTCCCAACTGGTCTCCAGCAGCAGCCGCTGCTGCGGATCCATCGCCAGCGCCTCACGCGGGCTGATCCCGAAGAAGGCCGCGTCGAACTCCGCCGCGTCCGTCAGGAAACCACCCTCACGCACGTACGACTTCCCCGGCGCGTCCGGATCCGGATCGAACAACCGCTCCACGTCCCACCCACGATCCTCCGGGAACGGCGAGACGGCGTCGATGCCCTCCACCGTCATGCGCCAGAGGTCCTCCGGGGACCGCACGTCACCGGGATAGCGGCACGCCATGCCGACGATCACGACCGGATCCCCGTCCACGGCGGTCGGCGCGGCCGGGGTGGACGGTGCCACCTCCGTCGTCGCGGGCAGCAACTCGCCCCTCAGGTACCGGGCGAGGGCTGCGGCGGTCGGATGGTCGAAGACCAGGGTGGCGGGCAGGCGCAGGCTGGTGGCGGATCCCAGCCGGTTGCGCAGTTCGAGGCCGGTGAGCGAGTCGAACCCGAGCTCGTGGAACGTCCGGTCCGGGTCCACAGCCGACGCCGCCGGCAGCCCGAGCACCGTCGCGATCTGGCGGCTGACGACGTCGCGGAGCGCGTCCTCCTGCTCCTTCTCGGGCAGGGTCCGCAGTCTCTCGGTCAGCGTGGCGCTGCCGGATGCCGGCTCGGCCGGGGTACGCCGTGGTCTGGTACGCACCAGCCCGCTCAGGATCGGCGGCAGAGCACCGGCGGCGGCGTTCGCGTGTAGCGCCGGTAGGTCCCATTCGGCCGTCACGAGCACCGGCTCCGTGGACGCCAGCGCGGCGTCGAAGAGTTCCAGGGCGCGTTCGGCGGCCATGGGCCGGAAGCCCTGTCGCTGCAGCCGCTCCCGGTCGACCTCCGTGAGTTTGTTGGTCATTTTGCTGGTGTGGGCCCAGAGGCCCCAGGCGAGGCTGGTGGCGGGTTGGCCTTGGGTGTGGCGGTGGTGGGCGAGGGCGTCGAGGTAGGTGTTGGCGGCGGCGTAGTTGGCTTGTCCGGGTGTGCCGAGGGTGCCGGCGGCGCTGGAGAAGAGGATGAAGTGGGTGAGGGGGTGGTCGGTGGTGAGGTGGTGGAGGTGCCAGGCGGTGTCGATTTTGGGTTGGAGGACGGTGTGGAGTTGGTGGGGGGTGAGGTTGGTGGTGGTGGCGTCGTCTAGTACGCCGGCGGTGTGGATGATGGCGGTGAGGGGGTGGTTGGGGGGGATGTTGTTGATGGTGGTGGTGAGTTGGTGGGGGTTGGTGGTGTCGCAGGTGGTGATGGTGGGGTGGGCGCCGAGGTTGGTGAGGTGTTGGTGGAGTTGTTGGGCGTGGGGGGTGTGGGGTCCGGTGCGGGTGAGGAGGAGGAGGTGTTTGATGCCGTGGTGGGTGATGAGGTGTTGGGCGATGTGGGTGGCGAGGGTGCCGGTGCCGCCGGTGATGAGGATGGTGCCGTTGGGGTCGAGGGTGGGGTGAGGTTTGCCGGTGGTGGTGGCAGTGGTTGTGGTGGTGGTGGTGGGGGTGAGTTGGGGGGTGTGGAGGTGGTTGTTGCGGATGGCGAGTTGGGGGTGGCCGGTGGTGAGGGCGGTGGTGATGGTGTGGTTGGTGGTGGGGTGGTGGTCGTGGTCGATGAGGGTGATGCGGCCGGGGTTTTCGGTTTGGGTGGTGCGGATGAGTCCCCAGGTGGTGGTGGTGGGGAGGTTGATGGGTTGGTGGGGGGTGGTGGGGATGGCGTGTTGGGTGAGGATGACGAGGTGGGTGTGGGTGAGGTGGGGGTTGGTGAGCCATTGTTGGAGTTGGTGCAGGGTGCGTTCCGCCACCGCATGAGCCGCCGCCAGCGAGTCGTCGTCGTCCCCGTCCGATCCACAGTGGAGGAAGATGATGTCTACCGATGCGTCGTCGGGAATCGCATCCGTGGCGGTGAGACCCTCGAAGCGTTCGCACAACCCCAACGGGTCCGCCCCCACCACGACGCCCTTACGCCAGGGCTGCGCCGGCTGAGCGCTCGGCATCGCCAGGACCGGCCAGTCCACCCGCAGCGGTGAGACGCCACCCCGCAGGCGCGTGACGTCGACCGCGCGCAGAGTCAGCGCGTCGACGGTGGCGACGGGTGCGCCCGAGGCATCGGTCATGGCCACGGTCACGCCGTTCGGTCCGGCGGGGGCCAGCCGGACCCGTACGCTGCTCGCCTCGACCGCGTGCAGGGACACCTCGCTCCAGGTGAAGGGCAGCGCGCCGGCGGCGTGCTCACCGACGAGACCCAGGGCGACGGGGTGCAGCGCGGCGTCGAGCAGCGCGGGATGCAGGCAGAACCGGTGGGCGCCGGGCTGCTCCGACTCGGGCAGGCTCACCTCGGCGAACACCTCGTCGCCCGATCGCCACGCCGCCCGGAGCCCGCGGAAGGCCGGGCCGTAGTCGTATCCCCTGGCGCTGAGCCGCTCGTAGGAGTCCGTGAGGTCGATCGGGGTCGCGCCGGCGGGAGGCCAGGCGATGGCCTGGTCCAGGGCAGCGGGCGCGGGAGCGGCCGAGGCGAGCGCACCGTCCGCGTGTCGCGTCCAGGGGGTCTCGGCGTCGGCGCCGGTGGGCCGGGAGTACACCGCGAAGGTGCGCCGGCCGCTGTCGTCCGGATCGTCGACCACGACCTGCAACTGGACGGCGGCATCCTCCTCGATCGGAAGAGGGGCGTGCAGCGTCAGTTCCTCGACGTGCTCGCAACCGACCTCGACGCCGGCGCGGAACACCATGTCCAGCATCGCGGCGCCGGGCAGCAGGACGGTGCCGAAGACCGCGTGGTCGGCCAGCCACGGATGCGTGCTGGTGGAGACCTGACCGGTGAGGACGTGTCCCCGCTCGTCGGCCAGCTCGATGACGGAGGCGACCAGGGGATGGCCCGTGCTGCTCTGGCCGGAGCCCGACGAGGAGCCGGTCGCCGGGTGCAGCCAGTAGTGGTGGTGTTGGAAGGGGTAGGTGGGGAGGTGGGGGGTGGTGTGTGGGGTGGGGGTGGGGTGGGGGGGGGTGAGTCCGGTGGTGTGGGCGTGGGCGAGGGCGTGTGCGAGTTGGGTGGGGGCGGGTTGGTTGCGGTGGAGGGTTGCGATGGTGGTGGCTTTGGTGGTGGTGGTGTCGATGGTGTGTTGGATGGGTGTGGTGAGGACGGGGTGGGGGCTGGTTTCGATGTAGTGGGTGTGTCCGGTGTTTAGGAGGTGGGTGATGGTGGTGTGGAGTTGGACGGGTTGGCGGAGGTTGTCGTACCAGTAGTGGTTGTTGAGGGTGGGTGTGGTGTGGGGGTGGGTGGTGGAGTGGAAGGGGATGGTGGGGGTGGTGGGGGTGATGTCGGCGAGTGTGGTGAGGAGGTGGTTGCGGAGTTGGTCGATGTGGGGGCTGTGGGAGGCGTATCCGATGGGGATGGGGCGGGCTTGGATGCCTTGTTGGTGGTAGTGGGTGATGAGTGTGTGGAGGGTTTCGAGGTCGCCGGTGATGACGGTGTTGTGGGGGCTGTTGTGGGCGGCGATGGTGAGGGTGGGGTGGTGTTGGAGGTGGGTGGTGACGGTGTCGGGGGGTAGGGGGATGGCGGCCATGCCGCCGGTGCCGGTGAGGGTGTGGGCGGTGAGGCCGCGGTGGGTGATGATTTTGGCGGCTTGGTGGAGGGTGAGTGCGCCGGCGATGTGGGCGGCGGCGATTTCGCCTTGGGAGTGGCCGATGACGGCGTCGGGGTGGATGCCGTGGTGTTGCCAGGTGCGGGCGAGGGCGACGGTGATGGCGAAGATGGCGGGTTGGACGACGTCGACGCGGTCGAGGTCGGGTGCGTGGGGTTTTTGGTGGAGGACGTCGAGGAGTGACCAGCCGGTGTGGGGTTGGAGTGCGGTGTCGCAGGCGTGGAGGTGGTGGGCGAAGGTGGGGTTGGTGGTGTAGAGGTCGAGGCCCATGCGGGGGTATTGGGTGCCGTGACCCGGAAACACGAAAACCGTCTTCCCGGTGATCTCGGTCCCCTCGACTAGGCGGCGGTGGGAATCGCCGGTGGACAGGGCGGTGAGGGCCTCGGTGAGCTCCTCCCGGGTGTCGCCGACCACGGCGGCGCGGTGCGGCAGGGCGGCGCGGGTGGTCAACGCCGCCGCGACGTCCGACGCGCTCAACTCCGGGTGGGTGGCGAGGTGACGCAGCAGCCGCTGGGCGTGCTGGCGTAGCGCCGCGGGGGTCTTCGCGGACAGGGCCCACGTCAGCGGGCCGGACCCGTCGGCGGGCCTGCCCTGTTCCGGCTCGGTGGCGGGTGGTGCCTGTTCGAGGATGACGTGGGCGTTGGTGCCGCTGATGCCGAAGGAGGAGACGGCGGCGCGGCGGGGCCGCCCCTGGTCGGGCCAGGGTTGGGGTTCGGTGAGCAGCGCCACGTCCCCGGTGGTCCAGTCGACGTGGGGGGTGGGGGCATCGACGTGGAGGGTCTTCGGCAGGACCCCGTGGTGCATGGCCTGGATCATCTTGATGATGCCGGCGACGCCGGCGGCGGCTTGGGTGTGGCCGATGTTGGATTTGATGCTGCCGAGCCAGAGGGGTTGGTCGCGGTCCTGGCCGTAGGTGGCCAGCAGTGCCTCGGCCTCGATGGGGTCGCCGAGCGTCGTGCCGGTGCCGTGCGCCTCGACGGCGTCGACGTCGGCGGCGGACAGACCTGCGGTGGCCAGCGCCTGCCGGATCACCCGGCGTTGCGCCGGGGCGCTGGGTGCGGTGAGGCCGTTCGAGGCGCCGTCCTGGTTCACGGCGGAGCCGCGGACGACGGCGAGGATGCGGTGGCCGTTGCGTTGGGCGTCGGAGAGCCGTTCGACAAGCAGCAGTCCCACGCCCTCGCTCCACGCGACACCGTCGGCGCTCGCCGCGAACGACTTCGACCGCCCGTCGGAGGCAAGGCCGCGCTGGCGGCTGAACTCCACGAACGACGCCGGGGTGGCCATGACGGTGACGCCACCGGCCAGGGCCAGGTCGCACTCGCCGTTGCGCAGGGCCTGGACGGCCAGGTGCAACGCCACCAGCGACGACGAGCACGCCGTGTCCACGGTCAGCGCCGGTCCGGCCAGGTCCAGCGCGTAGGCCACCCGGCCGGACGCCACACTCGTCTGGTTCCCGGACAGCAGGAAACCCTCGTACCCGTCGGGCGACGCCTGCATGAGGCGGTTGCCGTAGTCGTCGTACATGACGCCGGTGAAGACGCCGGTGTGGGTGCCGCGCAGGGTGGTGGGGTCGATGCCGGCGTGTTCGAGGGTTTCCCAGGTGGTTTCGAGGAGGAGGCGTTGTTGGGGGTCGGTGGCGAGGGCTTCGCGGGGGCTCATGCCGAAGAAGTCGGGGTCGAAGTCGGCGGCGTCGTAGAGGAAGCCGCCGTGGCGGGTGTAGCTGGTGCCGGGGTGGTCGGGGTCGGGGTGGTAGAGGGTGTCGAGGTTCCAGCCGCGGTCGGTGGGGAACTCGCCGATGGCGTCGGTGCCGTTGAGGACGAGTTGCCACAGGTCGTGGGGGGAGCGGATGCCGCCGGGGTAGCGGCAGCCCATCCCCACGATCGCCACCGGCTCGTCGCTGTCGACCCGGAGCGCCTTCACCTCGTCGACCTGCTGCGTCCCGGTGAGCCGTTCGGCGAGGTACCGGGCCAGCGCGGTCACCGTCGGATGCTCGAACACCACCGTGGCCGGCAGCGGCATCCCGACGGCGGCGCTCATCCGGTTGCGCAGCTCCACCGTGGTCAGGGAGTCCAGGCCCTGTTCCCGCAGGGCCCGGTCCGGCTCGATCGTGTGCGCCCCGTCGTGCCCGAGCACCTCCGCCGCCTTCACCCGGACCAGGGCGGTCAGCGTCTCCTCCCGCTCCTGCGGGGACAGGCCGGCGAGTTGCCGGGCCAGCACGGCCGACGCGGGAGCGGCGGCACGGGTGCCGGACGCGCCCGCCCGGGGCAGGAGTCGGCGGAACAGCGCCGGGACCGCTCCGTGCTCGTGCTCCGCGCGCACCGAGGCGAGATCGAGCTTGGCCGGGACCACGACGGCCCGGTCGGTGGCCAGCGCGGCGTCCAGCAGGGCGAGCGCCTCGCCGCTCGTCATGGCCGCCACGCCGCTGCGGCGCAGGCGCGCCCGGTCGGCCTCGGAGAGCCCGCCGGCCATGCCGTCCGCGTCGCCCCACAGACCCCAGGCGAGGGACACGGCGGGCAGGCCGGCGGCGCGCCGGTGCCCGGCCAGGGCGTCCAGGAAGGCGTTCGCCGCCGCGTAGTTCGCCTGCCCCGCCCCGCCCACCGTGGCGATCACCGACGAGAACAGCACGAACGCGGCGAGCGGCAGGTCGCGGGTCAGCTCGTGCAGGTGCCACGCGCTGTCGGCCTTGGACCTCAGCACCGTGCCGATCCGCTCGGGGGTCAGGGAGACCACGGCGCCGTCGTCGAGGGCGCCGGCGAGGTGCACGACCGCGCGGAGCGGCCGGTCCGCCGGTACGGCCGCGAGGACGCCCGCCAGCGACGCCCGGTCGGCCGCGTCGGCGGCCGCGAACGTCACCTCCGCCCCGAGGGCCCGCAGCTCCGCTTCCAGCGCCTCCGCGCCCGGGGACGCGCCGCCGCGCCGGCTGAGCAGAAGGAGGTGGCGCACCCCGTGGACGCCGACGAGGTGCCGGGCGACCAGGCCACCGAGCCCGCCGGTGCCGCCGGTGACGAGGACCGTGCCGCCGGTGGCGGGACCGGTGCCGTCGAGCCCCGGGACCGTGCCGTCGAGCCCGGGGACCGGCGGGGCGGCCTCCGCGGCGACCGGGACCAGCCGCGGCCGGCGCACCTCGCCCGCGCGTACGGCCAGCTGCGGTTCGCCGCTGGTGGCCGCGGCGGCGACCGACCGCGCGGACGTCTCGTCGTCGTCCAAGTCTAGCAGGACCAGCCGGTCGGGATGTTCGGTCTGCGCCGACCGCAACAGTCCCCACACCGTCGCGGAGGCCGGTGACGGATCGTCCGCGGCACCCACGGCCATCGCCCGCCGGGTGAGGACGACCAGCCGCGCACCCGTGAGGTGCTCGTCGGCGAGCCAGTCCTGCACGAGGGCGAGGACCCGCCCGGCGAACAGGTGCGCCGAGGCGTCCGGGGCGCCGTCGTCGCCCTCGCCGACGGCGTCGGCCACCGGGTCCACGAGAACCAGGTCCGGCCGCGGGTCACCGCCGGCCACCGCCGTGGACAGGGCGGCCAGATCGGGGTACGCCGCGGCGGTCACGCCACCGGCGCGGACCACGCCGAGGGCCGCGTCACCGAGCACCGCCCACCTGGCGCTCTCCGGGACGCCCGTCGGGAGGGGCTCCCAGTCGACCCGGTACAGGTGCCGCACCTGCCGCACCGGCAGCAGCCGGTCGGTGGCCACGGGCCGCAGCGTCAGCGAGCCCGTGGCGAGGACCAGCGCGCCGGTGTCGTCGGTGACCGTGAGGTCGACGCCGCCGGAACCGGCCGGGACGAGCCGCACCCGCACCCGCTCGGCGACGCCCGCATCGCCGGGAAGCCCGGTGACCGTGAAACCGGTCCACCCGAACGGCAGCAGGATCCGCCCGTCGTCCTCGCCGAGCAGCCCGGTCGCCACGAGCGGGTGCAGCGCGGCGTCGAGCAGCGCGGGATGGAAGACGAAGCGACTGCCCTCGGCGAGCAGCTCCGCCGGGACCGCCACCTCGGCGAAGAGGTCGTCGCCGGCCCGCCAGGCCGCCTGGACCTGCCGGAACGACGGACCGTACTGGTAGCCGTGCTCGTCGAGCGCGTCGTACAGCGCCGCGACGTCGAGTGCGGTCGCCCGCCGCGGCGGCCACTGCACGGCGGCCGGCGCGGGCCCCTGGTCCGGAGCCGCCGCCGAGAGGAAGCCGCTGGCGTGGCGGGTCCAGCCGGTCTCGTCGCCGCGGCTGAATAGCCGCAGCGGCCGGCGCCCCGACGCGTCGGCGGCGTCCACGACGATCTGCAGCTGGACCTCGCCGTCCTCGGGCACGGGCAGCGGCGACTCCAGGGTGAGCTCCTCGGCGGACGCGCAGCCCAGCTCGCGCCCGGCGCGCACGGCCAGCTCCAGCAACGCCGTGCCGGGCAGCAGCACGGTGCCCTGTATCGCGTGGTCACCCAGCCAGGGGTGGGCGGCCCGGGACAGCGTGCCGGAGAGCACGTGCCCGTCGCCGACGGCGAGCTCGGTGACGGTGCCGAGGAACGGGTGCCCGAGCGTGTTCGCCCCGCGCCGCCCGGACTCGATCCAGTACCGCTGCCGGCGGAACGCCGAGGTCGGCAGGTCGACGGGCCGCGCCGGCCGGCCGGCGAAGGCGGCGGACCAGTCCACCGGCACCCCGTGGACGTGGGCGCGGCCGAGGGACGACGCGAAGCGGGCCCAGCCGCCGTCGTCGCGGCGCAGCGACTCCGCCACGATGGCGTGCCCGGCGCCCTCGGCCTCCAGGGTCTGCTCCACCGCGGTGGTCAGCACCGGGTGCGGGCTCACCTCGATGAACGTCCCGAACCCCTCGGCCACCAGCTCCCGGATCGTCGGCTCGAACTCGACCCGGTTGCGCATGTTGTGGTACCAGTACTCGGCGTCGGTCCGCAACGGCCCGCCCCGGACGCCCTCCACGGTGGAGCGGAACGGGATCCGCGGCTCGTGCGGCGTGACCGGCGCGAGCACCTCGGCCAGCTCGTCGCGCAGCGGGTCCACGTGCGCCGAGTGCGACGCGTAGTCGATCGGCACCCGCCGCGCCCACACCCCGGCCGCGGCGCACTCCGCGAGCAGCTCGTCGAGGGCGTCGAGGTCCCCGGCGACGATCGTGGAGACGGGGCTGTTCAGCGCGGCGACCGACAGCCGGCCGGGCCAGCGTCCGATCAGCTCGTCCACGTCGGCGCGGGACCGGGCCACCGACACCAGGCCGCCCGTGTGCGCCACCGACAGCAGCGCCCTGCCGCGCAGGGCCACCACCCGGGCGGCGTCCGGCAGGGTCAACGCACCGGCGACGTACGCCGCGGCGATCTCGCCCTGGGAGTGGCCCATGACGGCGTCCGGCTCCACCCCCATCGACCGCCACAGCGCCGCGAGCGCGGCCACCACCGCGAACGTCGCGCACTGCACCACGTCGGAGCGGTCCAGCCGGGGCGCGCCCTCGCGGCCGGTCAGCACGTCGCGCAGGGACCAGTCCAGGTACGGCTGGAGCGCGTCGGCGCAGGCGAGCAGTTCCTCCCGGAACACCGTCGAGGTCCGCATCAGCTCGGCGGCCATCCCGGCCCACTGCGAGCCCTGCCCGGGGAAGACGAACACGATCTTCCCCCGCTCCCGCGCCGTGCCGACCTGGACGTGGGCGGCCGGTTCGCCCTGCGCCAGCGCGTCGAGGCCGGCGCGCAGGGCGGCACGGTCGACGCCGGAGACGACGGCCCGGCGGGCGAACGCGGGCCGGGTGGTGGCCAGCGCCCGGCCCACGTCGGCGATCAGGTCGTCGGGGACGGTGTCCAGGAACCGGCTGAGGCGGTCGGCCTGGGCCCGTAGCCCCTGCTCGTCGTGGCCGGAGACCAGCCAGGGCAGGCCGACCGGCTGGTCGTCGCCCGTCCCGGCCGGCTCCGCAGGGGCGGGGGCCTGTTCGAGCACCAGGTGCGCGTTGGTGCCGCTGATGCCGAACGACGACACCGCCGCCCGCCGCACGGTGGTCCGTGGCCAGGGCCGCTCCTCGGTCAGCAGCCGTACCGTGCCGGCGGACCAGTCGACCTGGCGGGTGGGCCGGTCCACGTGCAGCGTGCGGGGCAGCGACTCGTGCCGCAGCGCCAGCACCATCTTGATCAGGCCGCCGACGCCGGCCGCGGCCTGGGCGTGCCCGATGTTCGACTTGAGCGAGCCCAGCCACAGCGGCGCGTCGTCGGGTCGGCCCTGGCCGTAGGTGTCGAGGATCGCCTGCGCCTCGATCGGGTCGCCGAGCCTCGTGCCGGTGCCGTGCGCCTCCACGACGTCCACGTCGACCGGCCGCAGGCCCGCGTCGGCGAGCGCCTGGCGGATCACCTGCTGCTGCGAGGCGCCGTTGGGCGCGGTCAGCCCGTTGCTCGTCCCGTCGGAGTTGACGGCGGAGCCGCGGACGAGCGCGAGCACCCGGTGGCCGTTGCGGCGCGCGTCCGACAGCCGTTCGAGCACCACCATGCCGGCGCCCTCCGACCAGGCGGTGCCGTCCGCCGCGTCGGCGAACGCCCGGCACCTGCCGGTCGGCGACAGCCCCTGCTGGCGGCTGAACTCGACGAAGATGCCGGGCGCGGACATCACCGTCACCCCGCCGGCGATCGCCAGCCCGCAGTCGCCCGCGCGCAGGGCGCGCGCGGCGAGGTGCAGCGCCACCAACGACGACGAGCAGGCGGTGTCCACCGTCAGCGTGGGGCCCTGCAGGCCGAGCGTGTACGCGATGCGGCCGGACGCGACACTCGCCGTCGTGCCGGTGAGCAGGAATCCCTCCAGCTCCCCGGCGCCCTCGGCCAGGCGCGGGCCGTACTCCTGGGACATGGCGCCGACGAACACGCCGGTCCGGCTGTTGCGCAGCGACAGCGGGTCGAGACCCGCCCGCTCCAGCGCCTCCCAGGACACCTCCAGCAGCACCCGTTGCTGCGGATCCATCGCCTGTGCCTCGCGGGGACTGATGCCGAAGAAGGCCGGGTCGAACAGGTCCGCGTCGAGCAGGAAGCCACCACGGCGCACCGAGGACGTGCCGCTGGCCGCCTCCGGGTCGAACAGCGTGTCGAGGTCCCACCCGCGGTTGTCCGGGAAGTCGGAGATCGCGTCCGTGCCGGTCTCCACCAGCCGCCACAGGTGCTCCGGGGACCGCACCCCGCCGGGGAAGCGGCAGGCCATGCCGACGATCGCGATCGGGTCGTCGATGGCGTCGTCGTCGGCCCGGGTGTCCGTCGCCGCCGTCGCGGCCGATGCGGACGACGCGGCGAGCCGGTCGCACAGGTGCTCGGCGAGGGCCTCCGGGGTCGGGTGGCTGAACAGCGCCGCCACCGGGAGCGTCAGCCCCGTCGAGGCGACCACCCGGTCGCGCAGCTCCACCATGAGCGGGGAGTCGAAGCCCAGATCCTTGAACGGCCTGCTCACGTCGAGGTCCGCCGCGCTGGAGTGGCCGAGGACGACGGCGACGTCGGCGCGTACCCGCTCCAGGACCGCGCGCCTGCGCGCGGCCGGCGAGGCGGAGTCCGGCACGCCCGCCGCGGCCGGTGACGCCGGAGGCTCTGGGGTCTGCGGGCCGGCGGCCTCGGGCCCGGGGAGCTGCCGCTGCGGCGTCCCGGACGCCAGCCAGTGGCGGCTCCGCTGGAACCGGTAGGTCGGCAGCGGCACCCGGCGCGGCTGCTGGTCCGCGAAGATCGGCGCCCAGTCGACGCTCCCGCCGTCGGCGTGCACGGCGGCGAGGTTTGCGAGGAATGACGACCAGCCGGGCCGGTTGCGGTGGAGGGTGGGGATGGTGGTGGCTTTGGTGGTGGTGGTGGTGTCGATGGTGTGTTGGATGGGTGTGGTGAGGACGGGGTGGGGGCTGGTTTCGATGTAGTGGGTGTGTCCGGTGTTTAGGAGGTGGGTGATGGTGGTGTGGAGTTGGACGGGTTGGCGGAGGTTGTCGTACCAGTAGTGGTTGTTGAGGGTGGGTGTGGTGTGGGGGTGGGTGGTGGAGTGGAAGGGGATGGTGGGGGTGGTGGGGGTGATGTCGGCGAGTGTGGTGAGGAGGTGGTTGCGGAGTTGGTCGATGTGGGGGCTGTGGGAGGCGTATCCGATGGGGATGGGGCGGGCTTGGATGCCTTGTTGGTGGTAGTGGGTGATGAGTGTGTGGAGGGTTTCGAGGTCGCCGGTGATGACGGTGTTGTGGGGGCTGTTGTGGGCGGCGATGGTGAGGGTGGGGTGGTGTTGGAGGTGGGTGGTGACGGTGTCGGGGGGTAGGGGGATGGCGGCCATGCCGCCGGTGCCGGTGAGGGTGTGGGCGGTGATGCCGCGGTGGGTGATGATTTTGGCGGCGTCGTTGAGGGTGAGGGCGCCGGCGATGTGGGCGGCGGCGATTTCGCCTTGGGAGTGGCCGATGACGGCGTCGGGTGTGATGCCGTGGTGTTGCCAGGTGCGGGCGAGGGCGACGGTGATGGCGAAGATGGCGGGTTGGACGACGTCGACGCGGTCGAGGTCGGGTGCGTGGGGTTTTTGGTGGAGGACGTCGAGGAGTGACCAGCCGGTGTGGGGTTGGAGTGCGGTGTCGCAGGCGTGGAGGTGGTGGGCGAAGGTGGGGTTGGTGGTGTAGAGGTCGAGGCCCATGCGGGGGTATTGGGTGCCGTGACCCGGAAACACGAAAACCGTCTTGCCCCGCGCCGCGGCGACCCGGCCGGTGACCACCCCGGGCCCGCCTTCGCCCCCGGCGACCTTGGCCAGGCCGCGCAGTAGCCCCTCGCGGTCGCTCGCGAGGACGACGGCGCGATCGGCGAACGCGGATCTCGTGGTGAGCAGCGACCAGCCGACGTCCACCGGGTCGAGGTCCGGCTGCTCCTCGACGCCGGCCAGCAGCGCCGCCGCCTGCGCGCGCAGCGCCGCCCCGCCCCGGCCGGACACCACCCAGGGCACGACCGGGGGAGCGGCCGGAACCGCCGGGGCGGCGCGGTCGGGGGCGGCCGGGGGCTCGGAGACCACCACGTGACAGTTCGTGCCGCCCATGCCGAACGAGTTGACCCCGGCGACGAGCGGTTCGTCGGCTCGCGGCCAGGGGCGCAGCGTCGTGTTGACCTCGAGGTTGAGGGCGGCGGTGTCGATGTCCGGGTTCGGCTCCGCGAAGTTCAGGCTCGCCGGGAGCAGCCGGTGCTTGACGCTGAGGGCGGCCTTGAGGAGACCGACGATGCCGGCGGCGCCCTCCAGGTGGCCGACGTTGGTCTTGGCGGAACCGACGAGCAGGGGCGAGCCGGCGCGGGTCGCGCCGAGAGCCGCCCCGACGGAGGCGGCCTCGACGGGGTCGCCGACCCTCGTCCCGGTGCCGTGCAGTTCGACGTACTGGACCGCGCCGGGCGTCAGGCCGGTGCGCTCGTGGGCCCGGAGCATCACCTCGCGCTGGGCGTCGACGCTGGGCACGGTGAGCCCGGCCGTGGCGCCGTCGTTGTTCACCGCGGTGCCGCGGACGAGGCAGTAGATCTCGTCGCCGTCGGCCAGCGCGGTCGTCAGTCGCTTGAGGACGACGAATCCGCCGCCCTCGCCCCGCACGTAGCCGTTCGCGCGGGAGTCGAAGGTGTAGCAGCGGCCGTCCGGGGAGAGCGCGCCGAAGCGCTCCGTCTCCACGGCCGACGCCGTCGCCACGTTCAGGTTGACGCCCCCGGCCAGGGCGAGGGTGGACTCGCCGGACCGGATGCTCTCGGCCGCCAGGTGCACGGCCACCAGGGCCGACGCCTGCGCGGCGTCGACCGTGAGGCTCGGGCCGCGCAACCCCAGCGTGTACGAGATCCGGTTGGCGATGATGCCCCGCCGGGTGCCGGTCAGCGTGTGCTGGTCGACGGCGTCCGGGCCGCTGCGCTGCAGCAGGGCCGCGTAGTCGTCGCCGATGGCCCCGACGAAGACGCCCACCGGGCCGCCGGCCAGGCTCGCGGGGACGATCATCGCGTCTTCGAGCGCCTCCCACGCCAGTTCGAGCATCAGCCGCTGCTGCGGGTCCATCCCCGCGGCCTCGCGGGGTGAGATGCCGAAGAAGGCCGGGTCGAACCGGTCGACGTCGTCCAGGAAGCCGCCGTGCCGCAGGCCCGGGTTGTCTGCCCCGGCGTCCGGCCACCGGTCCGGCGGCGTGGCCGTGACGGCGCTGCGCCCCTCGGCCAGCAGCCGCCAGAACGCGGCCGGGTTCGGTGCCTGAGGCAGCCGGCAGGACAGTCCGACGACGGCTATCGCGTCGTCCGGCTCCGGGAGCGGGCGCGCAGGGACGGTGGCGTGATCGTTCATCAGGTCCTGGTCGCTTTCCTCGCGCAGCTGAAGGCGGTCGACTGAAACGGGAACCGGCCGCGCGGGACGACACACCGCCGCGGCACCGGCACAACCGTTCTCAGTCCTCCATGTAAATGGTGGCCTCACAGATCGTGGTGTGCTCGTCGGGCCGCTCGACGAATTTGAAGGTGCGCGTCCCGGTCTTTCCGGCGTAGCGCCCGCTGACGCCGATCGCCGGGAAACTGTTGACCACGAATTCGGTTCCGTTGGGGTCTTCCTGCCGCACCGTGCCGGTCCAGCTGATGGTGCCGTCGGCCAGTTTCTCGGTGGCTGTCATGAGCTGCATCAGGCTGCCGTCCGCCGGGTCGCCGTAGACCACCGCCATGCCTTCGGAGGTGGAGACGAGGTTGCCGTCGACGTCGTAGAGCTCCTCCGTGAAGGTGAGGTGGTGCCCCACACCCGGACGGCTCTCCCGGTGCACATTCGTGTGGCAGACCTCTCTGAGCTTGTCGAGATACATGATTTCCGTCCCTGATTCCTCGAAACGCCGCGGGCCCGGCGGGCACCGTGGGCGCGGCCGGGAAAGGGGTCTTGCGGCCCCGGAAGAAATCATGGCCACCGGCTCTTAATTGAGCCTAATGCGCGCGTCGTTCTGACGGTCGGCGACCGGAGTGCAACCGCGCACGAGCGGGCCGGACGGGGCGCGTCCCGTCCGGCCCGGTCATGCGCGGATCACGGGGTCAGCGGATGTGCACCTCCGGCACGTACAGGATCCACCGCCCGCCGGCCTGGTGGAACTCCTGCTCCTTGGCCATGATCTCCTCGGCGTGGTTCCAGGCGAACAGGACGGCGTAGTCCGGGTACGGGTCGCTGAAGGCCGAGGCCGGCCGCACCGGGATGTGCGCGCCGGGGGTGAGCCGGCCCTGCTTGTCCGGTGTCGTGTCGTACACGGAGTGCACCAGGTCGGGGCCGATCCCGCAGAAGTTCGTCACCGTGGCGCTCTTCGCGGTGGCGCCGTACCCCACCACGCTGCGCCCCTCGGCGCGCAGGCGGGTCAGCAGGGCGGTCAGCTCGTCCCGGATCCTGAGCACGTTCCCGGCGAACGCCCGCAGCGTCGCCATGTCGCTGAGCCCCTGCTCCCGCTCGGCGGCCAGCAGCTGCGCCACCGCCGCCGACGGGGTGCGGCTGCCCTGCCGGGCCAGGGTGTAGCGGACCTCGCCGCCGTGCACGGGCAGCCGCTGCACGTCCACCAGCTCGAAGCCGCACCGCTGCGCCATGCCCTGCACCGACGTGGCCGAGAAGAGGAAGAAGTGCTCGTCGTAGATCTGGTCGAAGGACGTCTTGGCGACGATGTCACCGAGGTAGGGGTCCTCGAAGACGAAGACGCCGTCCGGCGCCAGCAGCGCGTCCACGCCCTCGAGGACCGACTGGACGTACGGGATGTGGCACAGGGTGTTCGCGGCGTAGATGACGTTCGCGGGCCCCTCGGTCCGACGGACGTCGTCGGCCGTGGCCTTCTCGAAGAAGTCGGTCCGGACCCGCACCCCCTTCTCCTGCGCCTTCGCGGCCACGCCGCTCGACGGCTCGAACCCCAGGTGCCGTACGCCCGCCTCCTGGATCGTCCGCAGCATGATCCCGTCGTTGCAGCCGATCTCCACGATGAACGGGTCGGGCCCGGTCAGCTCCGTGGCGAGGAAGTCGCGGGCGAGCATGGCGAAGTGCTCGCGCATGACGGAGGAGCCCGACGAGTGGTACGGGTACACCTCGTGGAACATGAGGTCGCGGGGGACCTCCTCGGTCAGCTGCACCATCTCGCACGAGTCGCACCGCCCGACGGCGAGCCGGTAGGTGAACTCGTCGTCCAGCTCGTCGGGCTTGCGGAACCGGTCGGACAGCGGCTGCCGGCCCAGGTCGAGAAACTCCTGCACACCGCCCCCGCAGACGCGGCAGGCGGTCGGCGGGGAGACGTCGGCCAGGTTGGACATCATCGAGCTCCTTCAGGTGGGTCACAGATCAGTCAGAACCTCGCGCAGCGCACTGATCACCTTGTCCTGCAGGTCCTGGGACAGTGACGGGTACATGGGCAGCGAGAAGATCTCCTTGGCCAGCCGCTCGGTGACGGGCAGCGAGCCCTCGGCGTACCGGAGCTTGGCGAAGCCCCGCATCGTGTGCACCGGCCACGGATAGCTGATGTTCAGCAGGATGCCGTACTGCTTGAGCCGTTCGATGATCTCGTCACGGCGGGGATGGCGCACGACGTACACGTAGTAGACGTGCTCGTTGCCGTCGGCGACCGACGGCAGGATCAGCCCGTGCGAGTCGGCGAGGTCGCCGAGTTCCTCCTGGTACCGGCGTGCCACCGCCTGCCGGCGGGTGATGTAGGAGTCGAGCCGGGGCAGCTTGGTGCGCAGGATCTCGGCCTGCACCTCGTCGAGCCGGCAGTTGTGCCCCGGGGTCTCGACGACGTAGTACACCTGGTCCATGCCGTAGTACCGCAGCTGGCGCAGCCGCTTGTCGATGTGCGGGTCGTCGGTGACGACCGCGCCGCCGTCGCCGTAGGCGCCCAGCACCTTCGTGGGATAGAAGGAGAAGGCGGCGGCGTCGCCCATCGTGCCCGCGAGCCGGCCGTGGTGGCGGGCGCCGTGCGCCTGCGCGCAGTCCTCCAGCACGAGCAGGCCGTGCTCGGCCGCCAGCCGCTGCAGCGGGGCCATGTCGACGCACTGGCCGTACAGGTGGACGGGCAGCAGCGCCTTGGTCCGCGGGGTTATCGCGGCGGCGACCAGGTCGGTGTCCATCAGGAAGTCGTCCTCGCGCACGTCGACGAAGACCGGGACGGCGCCCGCGTTGTCGATGGCGAGGACGGTGGGCGCCGCCGTGTTGGACACGGTGATCACCTCGTCGCCCGGGCCGATCCCCAGGGCCTCCAGCCCCAGCGTGACGGCGTTGGTGCCGTTGTCGACGCCGACACAGTGCGCCGCACCGAGGTATGCGGCGAACTCCGACTCGAAGCCGTGCACGCTGTTGCCGAGAATCAGCTGGCCGGACCCGAAGACCGTCTCGACGGCCCGGAGCAGGTCCGCCCTTTCCTGCCGGTACTCCGGCAGGTAGTCCCATACGCGCGTCGTCATGTTCCTCACCGTGACAGAAGCTTGGAGGGGGATTCGGCCGTGGCGCTGCCCTGACTGCGGGCGCGGATCGCCCAGTGGCTCATGTAGTTGTTGTCCCGATCTATCCCGAACGCCTGCGAGCTGAGGAAGTCCACCGCGTCGACATAGGTGTACGGCTGCATGAACCCGCCGGCCCGCACGTCGCGGTAGCAGCGGGCGAGCGGGTGCCCGGCGGTGAACGCCGCGCCGCCGACGAGCGTCAGGCAGTCGCTGACGATCGAGGGGGCGAGCTGGTTGACCATCATCTTGGCGTGCTGGAACGGTCGCATCATCTGCCGGCCGCGCTCGCCGGGGTCCATCGACGTGTCGGTGTTGAGCACGTCGATGGTGGTCAGCGCGGTGCTGGCGGTGGCGCGCAGCGCGTACAGGCGGGACCCGGCGTCCGCCACGAGGGTCTGCGCCGCGGCCTGCGGCGGCTCGGGCCGGCGGGCGA
Source organism: Micromonospora haikouensis (assembly GCF_000876225.1). Classification (NCBI taxonomy): domain Bacteria; kingdom Bacillati; phylum Actinomycetota; class Actinomycetes; order Micromonosporales; family Micromonosporaceae; genus Micromonospora; species Micromonospora haikouensis. The sequence goes on from NZ_JXSX01000003.1 coordinate 1,005,482, forward strand.
GCGCCGCCACGGTCAGGTCGTAGGCGGCCTGCGCGACGCCGACGTAGATCGCCAGCATGGCGATGGAGCTGACCGTCTGCCCCGCGAGCGCCGCGTCGTTGCGGGCACCCACCGGGTCGCGCATCAGGACGTCCGAGGCCGGGATGGGGCAGTTGTCGAAGACGATGTCGACGGTCCCCGAGGCCCGCATCCCGAGGCCGTCCCAGTTGTCCAACACCGAGAGCCCGGGGTTGTCGCGGGTGACGACCGGCGACGCCAGCCGGGGCGGCTCGCCGGTGCCGTCGGTCTGCGCGTTGATGACGAAGTGCGTGCCGACCGGCCCGGCGCTGACCAGCGTCTTGCGGCCGGACAGCAGCCATCCGCCCGACCCGTCGGGCGACAGCGTCGTGACCGCCGAGTGGTGGTCCTTGATGCCGGAGCAGACCACGGCGTCACCGGCGACCATCGCCCGGAGCAGGCGTTCGGCCAGGGCCCGCGCGGCGGGACCGCCGTGGCGCCACTCGTAGCCCAGGGTGAGACCTCGGCTGAACTGCATGTGCAGGGCGAGGGCCGTCGACGCGTCGGCCTGCGCGACCGCCAGGATCGCGACCGCCACGTCGTAGAGCCGGTCCAGGCCCATGCCGCCCAGCTCGGTGGGGACCGTGGCGCCCAGCATGCCCTCCTTGCGGAAGGTGTCGAAGGTGCCGGTGGGGAAGGTGCCGGCGCGGTCGTGCTCGGCGGCGGTGGACCGGATCAGCGGCAGGTAACCGCGGAGCCGGTCGAGCACGGCGTGACCCGCCGGGGTGACCGGCTCGTAGAGTCCCGCGATCGGCTCCTGGCGTGCTGGCCTTAAGGACATGGGCTGCTCCGTACTGTTCGCGCCGCCGGTCGTCTGCGTGATCTCGGCGGTCTGGGAAGCGGAATCACACGGCCGCGCCGGTCTTGCGGAGTGGTTCCCACCAGTCCCGGTTCTCGACGTACCACCGGACCGTCTCGGTGAGGCCGGTCTCCAGGCCGATGCGGGGTTCGTAGCCGAGCTCGTTCTTGATCTTTCGCCAGTCGACCGAGTAGCGCCGGTCGTGTCCCGGCCGGTCCGGTACGGGCCGCACCGACGACCAGTCCGCCCCGAGCTCCGCCAGCAACCGCGCGGTGAGGTCGTGGTTGCTGAGCTCGGTGCCGCCGCCGACGTTGTAGACCTCGCCCGGCCTGCCGCCCTCCACCACCAGCTGGATGGCCCGGCAGTGGTCGTCGACGTGCAGCCAGTCGCGCACGTTCAGGCCGTCGCCGTACAGCGGCACCGGCCGGCCGTCGAGGAGATTGGTGATGAAGAGCGGAATGATCTTCTCGGGGTACTGGTGCGGCCCGTAGTTGTTCGAACAGCGGGTCAGGCACACCGGCAGGCCGTAGGTCCGGAAGTACGACCGCGCGATCAGGTCACCGCACGCCTTCGAGGCGGAGTACGGCGAGTTCGGTTCGAGCGGATGGCTCTCCGGCCACGAGCCGGTCGCGATCGAGCCGTACACCTCGTCGGTGGACACCTGCACCACCCGTCCGACGCCGGCGTCCAGGCAGGCCTGCAACACGGTGTACGTGCCCTGGACGTTGGTGTGCATGAAGTCGGCGGCACCGACGATGGAACGGTCCACGTGCGACTCGGCGGCGAAGTGGACGACGACGTCTGCGCCCGGGAGCAGCCCGGCGAGCAGCTGCGCGTCGCAGATGTCGCCGACCACCAGCTCGAAGCGCTCGTCACCGGAGACGGCGGCGAGGTTGTCGAGGTTGCCGGCGTAGGTCAGCTTGTCCAGGACGACGACGCTGGCGTCGGCGAACGCCGGATAGGCGCCGCCGATCAGCTGCCGGACGTAGTGCGAGCCGATGAACCCCGCGCCCCCGGTGACGACCACGCGCTTGCCCGTCGTCATGCACCCACACCCGCCTCGACCGCCCCACGGGAGATGTCCATGAGGTACCGGCCGTAGCCGGAGTTCTGCCGTCTGCTGCCGAGCCGGTACAGGGCGTCCGCGTCGATGTAGCCCATGCGGAACGCGATCTCCTCGGGGCAGGCGATCCGGATGCCCCGGCGCTGCTCGGACCGCACGAACGCGGCGGCGTCGAGCAGCCCGTCGTAGGTGCCGGCGTCCAGCCACGTGCTGTCCGGCCCGAGCGAGTGCAGCCGGGCCCGGCCCTGCGCGAGGTAGTGGCGGTTGACGTCGGTGATCTCGAGTTCGCCGCGTGCCGACGGGCGGATCTGGTGCGCCAGCTCGACCACGTCGGGGGAGTAGACGTACAGGCCGGTCACGATCTCGGAGCTGCGGGGGTGAGCTGGCTTCTCCTCGATGCCGACCAGGCGTCCCTCGGCGTCCTTCTCCACCACTCCGTAGGGGCGCGGGTCGGCGACGGTGTGGCCGAACAGCGTGCAGCCGTCGGCGTCCGCCATGCCACGGGCGAGCAGGCCCGGCAACTGGGGGCTGTGGAAGATGTTGTCGCCCAGGATGAGCGACACGGGGTCCGAGCCGACGAAGTCGGCGCCGATCCGGAAGGCCTCGGCGATGCCGGCGGGCCGCTGCTGCTCGGCGTAGCTGATCCGCAGACCCAGCTCCGCGCCGGTGCCGAGCAGCTTGCGGAACAGCGGCAGGTCCGCCGGCGTGGAGATGATCAGGAATTCCCGCACGCCGCCCAGCATGAGCGTCGAGAGCGGATAGTAGATCATGGGCTTGTCGTAGAGCGGGAGCAATTGCTTGGAGAAGGCCACGGTCAGGGGGTGCAGGCGTGTGCCCGACCCTCCGGCCAGAACGATTCCCTTCACGAGCGCACCTCTGCAACCTGAGGACGGGTTCGGTCTGGTACGGGTGTCTCAGGAGACGGTGGTCTCCACGGCCGGACGCTTCCGTCTGGCCCGCGCGAAGCGCCGCATCATCGGCCGCTCCACGGCGACGTACAGCAGCCATCCGCCGACCAGCGTGATCGCGAACATCAGCAGGATCCAGCCGATCCCCTGCGTCGTGTTCAGGAAGTGCCGGTACCCCACCTGCTGGCGTCCGTAGAGGATCACCATCATGTGCACCATGTAGAACGCGAACGAGATCTCGCCCAGCCAGATCATCGGCCGGCTGGCCAGGAACGTCGGCCGGCCCGCGGTCTCGGCGCTCGCCACGGCGGGGATGACCAGCGCCACCCCGACGATGGTGACGGCGTTCAGGGAGTAGAGGAACGGCACGAAGCTCGCCAGGACGTAGCACGCCACCACCACGGCCAGCGCCGGCAGCGGCCGGAGGTTGATCCACCGCCCGGCGAGCACGATCCGCGCCATCAGGATGCCCAGGACGAAGTCGAGCAGCCGGACCGGCGGGAAGATGTAGACGAACCAGTACTGCAGGATCGGCTCGGAGAAGCTCTGGTTGTCGGTCAGCAGCAGCATCATCCGCGGCTCGGTGGGCAGCAGCTTCGCGAACAGCGGCACGACGAAGATCGCCGCCAGGACCCCGCCCGCCGCCCACCAGAGCCGCCGGACCGGGATGCGCTGGGCCAGCTTGTACAACAGGGGGAAGGCCGCGTAGAACAGCAGCTCGCACGACAGCGACCAGGTCACGTGGTTGAAGCTGATGAAGTACGGCATCTTGGGGACCCAGGCGTGCAGCAGCGTGATGTTGAGCAGCGCCGGCAGGAGCGCGCCGGCCAGGGTGGCGTAGACCACCAACGACAGCAGGAACGTCACGATGTGATTCGGGAAGATCTTGAAGAAGCGCCGTCGGTAGAATTCCCGAGCCGTGTCGTACTTGCGCGCCGACCAGGTCAGGATGAATCCGCTGAGCACGAAGAAGAACGAGACCGCCATCGTGCCGGACGTCGCCGAAATGGTCAGGAAGAAGTCGCTGTCCGGGCCGGTGGGCTGGAAGATCCGAATGCTCGCGGCATGAAAGATGAACACCGAGGCAGCGGCGATGAACCGGGCGCCGGTCAGTGAGTCGAGTCTGCTCACTTTACTTTCGTCCACCATGTGGCACGCCTTTCCTTTTCGGCCTGTAGGCAGTGACGACCGTCCGAGGTGGCCCGGTTGCGGGATGTCCTGCTGATGGGGATTCCGGGTTGTTGCGGGCTGCGCCGTACGCGGTCAGAGCCGCGCCTCGACCGCCGCCAGCACCTGCTGCGCGATCATGTCGACCTCGTCGTCGAGCAGCGACTGGTGCGCGGGCAGCAGCAGCGACGTGTCCGACACCGCGTCGGTCACGGGCAGCACGGTGTCCGTGGCGCCGTAGCGCCGGACGCGGTGCAGGGGGTAATAGCGGTAGGACGTGTAGATGCCGTTCGCCAGCAGGTCCTCGCTCACGCCGTCCCGGATGGCCTGCGAGTCGAACCGCACGCAGTAGAAGTAGTGGGTGGAGCGGTGGCCCTCGGGCAGCGGGGGAGGGAGCCGGATGCCGGAGAAACCACCCAGCGCCTTGTCGTACCGCTGGCCGATCGCCCGGCGGCGCTCGACGAACCCGGCGAGCTTGCCCAGCTGCACCGTGCCGATCGCCGCGGTGATGTCGTTGCCGACCAGGCGGCGGCCGATGTCCTCGATCTGGAAGCTCCACCACACGTGCTGCGACTTCGTGGCGGTGGTGAACGAACTCCGGTCGTCCAACCCGTGGTACGACAGCCGGCGCGCCCGCTGGGCCACCGCCGGGTCCCGCGCGTACAGCACCCCGCCGTCGCCGGTGGTGATCACCTTGCGCGAGTCGAGGCTCCAGATGCCGAGGTCACCGAAGGTGCCGCACATCTGGCCGCGCACGCTGGAGGCGATGGAGACCGCCGCGTCCTCGATCAGCGCGATGCCCCGTTCGGCGCACAGCGCGGCGATCTTGTCCACGTCGCCCGGGTAACCGCCGTAGTGCAGCACCATGACCGCCCGGGTGCGCGGGGTGAGCGCCGCGAGGACGTCCGCCACCGACGGATTGAGATGGTGCTCGTCGATGTCGCAGAACACCGGGCGGCCACCGGCGGCCACCACGGCGCTGGCGTTGGCGACGAAGCCGTTCGACGGCATGACCACGTCGTCGCCCGGCCCGATGCCGAGCAGCTCGACGGCGAGGAAGAGCGCGGACGTCGCCGAGTTGAGGAACAGCACGTTCTCGGCCGGCACCCCCAGGTGCCGGGCGAACAGGCCCTCGAACTCCTCCGTACGGGGGCCGCTGCCGAGCCACTTGCTGTCAAAAACTGCAGTGATCGCGGCGAGTTCCTCTGCCCCGATACTGGGCTGGGTCACATTAATCATGCACGCGTCTCCCGGTCATGGTGACACTGCAGGTCGAAATGATTGGGCACTCGCCTGCGCCACGGGTCGATGCAGATTATTGTGACTTTCCCTAAATCCTGCCTAAACCTGCCGGGGCTCCAGGTTTAGCATAGCTTCAGGGCGCATGGATAGTCGTTGCAGGGCCGGTCGCCCGGTGGCCAGACACTTCATCCTCGTCCCGGAGGTAGCACCGTGGGCAACGCTATCGAGAACGCGCTCTTCGACGAACGCCTCGCCCAATTCCAACAATGGCAGAAGACGCCCTGGGGCCGGTTGCGCTACTCGGTGGTCGAGGCCAACGTCGCCCGGCATCTCGGCGACCGCCCGCTGCGCGTGCTCGACGTTGCCGGCGGCAACGGCCGGGACGCCGTCCCGATCGCCGCGCGCGGCCACCACGTCACCGTCCTGGACTCGGCACCCGTCTCCCTCGCCATGGCGCAGCGGCTGGCGGCCGACGAGGGGGTCGCGGAGCGCATCGAGATCCGGGAGGGCGACGCGCACGACGTGCCGGAGCTCTTCGCCGGCCAGGAGTTCGACCTGCTGCTGTGCCACAACCTCCTGCAGTACGTCGCCGACCCGGCGGTGGTGATCCGCGGCCTGGTCAAGGTCCTCAAGCCGGGCGGGTCGTTGTCGGTCGTCGGCCCGAACGCCTACGCCGTGCCGTTGGAGGCGGCGGTGCGCGAGTTCGACCTGGACGCGGCCCTGCGGGCGGTGACCGCGAGGACCAAGCAGGTCCCGGTGTACGGCAGGGACGTGGCCGTGCTCACCGCCGACCAGATCGGCGCCGACCTGCGGGACAGCGGCCTGGAGATCGTCGGCCACTACGGGGTGATCAATATCTGCAACGTCATCGCCGACAACGACGTCAAGTCCGATCCGGAGTTCTTCGCCCGGCTGGAGAAGCTCGAACTCGCCCTGGCCGACCGGATGCCCTATCCGCTCACCGCGCGGAACTTCCACCTGGTCGGGCAGCGCCCCGGCTGACCGGCCGCCGTGCGACATCCGGCGGGGCGGCGGCACGACGGCCGCTGCGCCGTCGGCGGGTGCCGCGGCGGCGCCCGCCGAATCCGCGAGTTCGTGCCGGGCTCGCGCAGAACCGACGTCGGCCCGCGCGGCCGAACCCGAATGCGAGGAGAAATCTGATGCGGGTCCTGTTCACCTCGGCCACCTTCCGGTCGCATCTGTTCCCGCTCGTTCCGCTGGCCTGGGCGCTCCGCGCGGCGGGCCACGACGTGCGGGTCGCGGTCCAACCTCCCCTGGTGCGTGACGTGCTGGGCGCCGGCCTGCCCGCGATCGAGGCCGGTGCCGGCCCCGACTTCATGATCGAGCTGAAGAAGGCCCTCGCCGGTGGCCTGGAGGGGCCGGGCGGCACCACACCGAGCATCGAGCAGATCGTCGTGCCGCACGTCCGGATCGCCGAGGCGTTCGCGGCCGACCTCGTGCCGTTCGCGCGGCGCTGGTCACCGGACCTGGTGGTGGCCGATCCCGCCGCGTTCGTCGCCCCGGTGGTCGCCAGGGCCGTCGGGGCGCCGCTGGTCCTGCACACCTGGGGTCCGATGCCCGACCAGCTGTGGGCGGACCTCGTCACCGAGAGCGAGGTGCGGCAGAACTGGCCGAAGGAGCTGCTGGCCTTCCTCGACAGGTGGGACGTGCCCCTGGGCCCCGACTACGCCGACCTCGTGATCGACCCCTGCCCGGACGAGCTCCTCGCCATCCGGATGGCCAGCCGGCACGCGACCCGCTACGTGCCGTACAACGGCTCCGCCCTCACCCCCTCCTGGCTGGACGAACCGGCGGGCCGGCCGCGCGTCTGCATCAGCTGGGGAACCACGAGCGACTTCATGGGCAGCGAGGTGCTGCGGACCCCGCTGCGCATCGTCGAGGCGCTGGCGGACATGGACGTGGAGGTCGTGGCGGCGCTGGGGAAGATCGACCGCGGGCTGCTCGGGGCACCCCGGGACAACGTGCGGGTGGTGGACTGGCTTCCGCTGTCGATGCTGCTGCCGACGTGTGACGCGCTCATCAACCAGGGCGGTCCCGGCACGGTGCTGGCCGCCGTCGCGTCCGGTGTGCCGCAGCTCGTCGTGCCGCAGATCAGCGCGCAGCCCCTCGGGGCCGAGCTGCTGACGGCGAGCGGAGCGGGCCTGTCCCTTACGCCGGACGAGGTCACCGCCGAGTCCATCGAGAAAACGGTGTCGGAGCTGCTCGACGGGAGCAGCGTCCGGGCGGCGGCGCAGGCGCTCGCGGAGCGCAACGCCGCCCGGCCGGACGCGACGCAGCTGGTTCCCGCGCTCCAGGCGCTGGCCGACTCGGCCCGATAGCGGGGCAGCCCCGCACCACGGCGTGCCCGTCGCCGACCCGGTCGGCGACGGGCACGCCGTTGGTGTCTGGGCGGCGGCCGGGTGCCGGTCCGCGGCCGGCCGGCGATCCCGGCCGCGCCGCCTGCGGACGGGGCGACGGCCCGGCCCGGTCACCGCCGACGGTTCCGGCGGTGACGGGGCCGGGCCGCGAAGCGCCGCGCCGGGCGCCGGGTCAGGACCACGCCTCCGGCGGGCTACGAGAACGGGAACTTGAGCGCGCCGGCGATGACGGCGTCGACCAGGGACGCGTGCGCGAGGGATCCCTCGGTCCACTCCGGCGGGGCGCTCCCGGCGAGGACGGCCTGCGCGAAAGCCCGGACGATCTTGGCGAACTGGTCGTCGGCGGGCAGGACGAACTGTTCGAAGTGGTCCTGACGCTCGATGTAGATGACCGGCTGGTGCGTGGCCGGGGGAGTGAACACCCGGTTCAGCCAGAGCCGGCCGGTGCTTCCCCGGAACTCGTACGTGTTGGTGTACGAGTGCTCCATACCGAACGTGAGTTGCGCGGTCACCCCCTGGTCGGTGGCCAGCAGGGTGCTGCCGCCGACCACCACGTCGCGGAACCGCTCGTGGCGGAACACGGCGCCGGCGACCTGCAGGTCGGGTCCGAGGAACCGGCCCGCGGCCCGGATGGGGTAGACGCCGATGTCGAGCAGCGCGCCGCCGCCCACGTCGGCCTGGTAGCGGATGTCCCCCTGCGGCTTCGGCGGGATCGTGAAGCTCGAGGCGAACGACCGGACCTCCCCGATGACCCCGTCGGCGAGCATGTCGGCGACCCGCTGGTGCTGGTGGTGGTGGAGGAACATGAAGTTCTCCACCAGCACGCGCCGGTGTTCGGCCGCCACCCGGAACAGGTGCTCCGCCTGCTTGCGGTCGGTCGTGAGGGGCTTCTCGGCCAGCACGTGCTTACCCGCGCGCAGTGCCCGCTCGATCCACTCGGCGTGCAGCACGGCCGGTAGCGGCACGTACACCGCATCGATGTCGTCCTGCTCCAGCAGCGCCTCGTAGCCCTCGACAGGCACGCCCCCGAACCGTTCGGTGAAGTGGGCCGCCCTGTCCCTGTGTCGGCTCGCGATGGCCGTGAGCGTGATGAGAGGCTCGTTCTCCATCGCCGGCAGAGTTCGTCGCCACGCGATGTCGGCGCATCCGATCACCCCCATGCGGATCGGCCTGGTGTTCCCCATGTGCTCCATCGGCACTCCTTGGGCGAGGTTTCGGTCGGTGAACTGCCACCGGGGGAGATGGGCCTTCAGGCGGATCTGGTGGTCGCCAGCACCTGCTCGTAGGTGGGGAGCAGCCCTGACCCGGCGGCTTCGGCGAGGGTCGGTGCCGCCGCGTCCTTGTCGGACATGACCGGTGGACCGTCCAGCTTCCAGGGGATGCCCAGCGCCGGGTCCAGCGCCGCCACGTCGATCATGGTGCCCGGCACGTACTCCGCCCCGCACAGGTAACTCATGCAGGTGTCGTCCGTCAGGGCCAGGAAGGCGTGACCGATGCCCTCGGTGAGGTAGACGCCGATCCCGGACGTCGCGTCCTGGAACGTCACGTCGAACTTGCCGAAGGTCGGGGATCCGACGCGCAGGTCGACCGCGACGTCCATCGCCGCCCCCCGTACGCAGGTGACCAGCTTGCTCTGGCCGGGGGGAAGCGTGGTGCCGTGAATCCCGCGGAGGGTGTTCTTCCGGGAGACGGAGTAGTTCACCTGACGGATCTCGAATCGCTGCCCGACCTGCTGGAGCAGTTCGCTGAATCGCCACGCCTCGAAGAAGCTGCCACGGCGGTCCGAATGCTGAGTGACGGTGATCCGGTAAGCGCCCGGGATCGAGGTTTCGGTGAAGTCCATACTATCCACATCAGCTCCGTTTCATCCGGTATCGGCTCTCGCCGGGACCGCTCAAGATCAGACGGCGTACGGCTGTATGCGTTGCTCATGGCGAGCTCGCCTGAAGCTCAGCTCGTCGAGATTGTCCTTGAGGATGATCTCCTGTGTTTCCCGGAGAAACCGGCACGGTTCGAGGCCGAGTTCCTCGCGGATCTGCCGCCGCGCCGTCTGGTAGACCTCCAGGGCGTCCGCCCGGCGTCCGGACTGGCTGAGCGCCTCCATGAGGAACGCGTAGAGCTTCTCCCGGAGCGGAAACTCGGCGATCAGCCCGTACAGTATTCGCACGGCCTTGCTGCTCTGGTCCGACGCGAGCAGCGAGCGGGCCAGCAGCTCGGTGCACTCGACCCGCAGCTCCTCGGCCCAGTTGGCGAACTCCCGGATGATCGGTCCCTCGTAGGAGGAGGCCTGGACCGGCTCCCGCCAGTACCGCAGCGCCTCGGTCAGGGTCTCGACTGCCAGGTCGTGCCGGTGGACCGAGCGCTGCAACCGCGCCTTCTCGACCAGGGCCAGGAACAGTTCGAGGTCGAGTTCGTCGCCGCCGAGCTCCAGGATGTAGCCGGGGGCCCGCGTCGTTATCACGCCGGTGTTGCGCGAGAACCTGTTGAGCACCTTGCGGAGTTGGGACACGTACACGTGGATGGAGGCCCGGGCCCGTATGGGAGGTTTGTCGCCCCACAATTCCGTCGCTAGCTGATCAAGGGACAGGATGTGTCCGTTGCGGATCAGGAGCGTCCGCAGCAACACCTCCATCTTGTGCGTCCCCACCGATGGCGTGTCCTTGCCGGCCGTTATGCGAACGGGACCAAGAATCTCGTATCTCAAGCCGTGGCCTCCAAGTACTCCAATCGGAGCGGCGCGACGATAGCAAACCTCATTCCGGCGGAAATGGTTTCTTCTCGCGCTTAGGCGCAGATCGCCGCCCCCCGTCCGGCAGCCGTTCATTCGAACCGGACGAACTCTAACAAGCGGCTTGTTGGACAGCAAACGGCGAAGGTTGTGTGATCTGCGACACACCATGCTTGTGGGTCGAACCACCTGCGAGTTTATAGGGATTTTAGAGTCGGGCGGCACATCTTGTCGGACTACCGCAGTGTATGTCTGACATGCTGTTGGTGCTCGCCTTATCGTCGCTCAGAGTTATGTTAGCCATATTGCACAAGCGATGATCATTATCAATGGATTATTACACGCGTGTCAGATCTGGTGTCGGTGATCGCGGCGCGGCGACCCCCGCCGCAGGGTCGCCGCACCCTGCACGGGCGTTGATCGGCGCCCGGTGCTGCGGCTCGTGGCCCGTGCCGGGTGGCGTCGGTGCGGGCGCGGGGGTCCGCCTCCTCGTGGCCCCCTGGCCGGCGGCCGCGCCGGCAATCTCCCGGCGCACATCTACGGAAAGTGATGTTACGTGTTCCCGCAGTGGTGGTGGGCGGCGGTGGGGCGCCCGGTGCCGCGACCACGAATGTTCACCGTGTCGACGGCCTGCTCGGGTGGCGGATGGCCCGGGACGCCTCGGCGGCGCCGGGATCGCGTTGGTCCGGCGTCGCGTTCGGTCGTCGCGGAGGCGATGCCGATGTCCGTGCGGGTGCGGCGAGCCCGCGCCGTCGGGTCCTGGAACGCGCCGGGCTCGACCCCGGCAGCCCGCCGGCCGGTGACGGCTGTGGACCTGCCGGACCTCTGCCTCGGTCTTCTCGACCGGGGCGGACGGCAAGCGGCCCGACGGGGCGTGGGCGCGTGTTCCCCGGGCTGGGGCGAGCGCGACCGGCGCCGGTCGCGGGCGGGTCGAGTGACCAGCTGCTCCATCCGACCCTTGCGGCTGGCCAGGAGCTGGGTGGTCGCGTCGAGGGTGCGGCGGGCGCGTCGCCCCGGAGCGTGCGTCCCGGGAGGCGCGATCGCCCCGCTAGCTGGGAGGTGGGGGCGGCGGCTCGGCGCTGTCGGGCCCGTGCGGCGGTGCGGGGCGCGAGGCCGGCGATCCGGCCTGTGCCGTTGCCTCGGCCTGCTGGTGCAGGGTCGCGTTGATGGCTTCGGTGAGCAGGTCGTTGAGCAGGTCCGCCCGTCTGCTGTCGCCGCCGGCCATGTCCAGGCGCCATCGCAGGAGGGTCAGGATGGTGCGGATGTCGTGGAGTTCGGTGGGGGATTCACATTCGGGAAGGCCCAGGTGGAGTTCCGTGCGGGCCGATCTCACCGCCGCTGCGGTCACGTATGCCCCGAGCGAGAGGCCGGCTTTGTCGGCCGCCATTTGAACGATCCGCAACTCGTCGTCGTTGAAACGCAGCGGGCCGACCCGGTGGTCCCGTCGTTGTTTTGTTTTAGCCCGACGATTGGTTGCCGATCGAGTCATGGTGAGTCCTCGCCCCCGCTAGCGCTGCTCTGGTGCCATGTATCCACCGGTAAGAATACGCCCTGCGCGTGTCCGGGCGCAGCTTCGCCATTCGTGGGACGGTTCCGGAACGGGCTGGCCGTCTTGATGATCCGTGGCCGCGAGTCTTCGGAAGGTTTCGATCTCCCGGGGCGTAGATTCAACATGACCGATTTGCCCCTTCGGTTGTGCGGCGCTCGGCGCGGCGGATGATCGGTGGTGGGCCGCGCTGCGGCGGCCGGTGCCGACGGTGGGGCGGCCCGGCAGCTTTAACCCGGCTTTAGCTCCCGCGGCGAGGATTATCCCTGTGAGGTCCCGCACGCAGAACACCATCTGCCCGCTCCTGATCCGCTATCTCGCCGAGCTCGGCTACGCCTGCTGGACCATGTCCGGCGTCCCCTTGCCGCCGCTGGAGCGTTCGCAATTTCGGGACGAGGTCATCGAGGTGGGGCCGCCGCCCGGTCATCCCGAGCGGCTTTCGACGGCACCGCCGACCAGGGTGGAGCGCCGGCTGTGGCGGCAGCTCAGGAAGAATCGGACGGCCCGGAGCTGGTCGAGGTTCGCCTTCTTCCGGGGATAGCAGCCGGCGGTGACGCCGCCGGCCCCGGCCGTCACGCTCCGGGAAGCCGCGTCCACCTGCCGCGGTAGAACAGCAGCGGTTCGGTACGCGAGTCGTCGCCGGACCGGGCCAGGCGATGCACCCGGGCGACGACGATGACGTGGTCGCCGGCCGGGTGTTCGGCCTCGACCGCGCATTCCAGCCAGGCCAGGGCCCCGTCGAGGACGGGCAGCCCCGAGGGCGACGGCGACCAGGCCACGTCGCGGAACTTGTCGACCCCCCGCCCGGCCAGGCGCAGCCCCTGCTCCTGCTGGTCGGCGGCCAGGAAGCAGATGCAGTGACGTTCCCCCCTGCGCAGCCGCGACCAACTCCTGCTGGTGTGGGCGACGCAGAAGGCCACCAGGGGCGGGTCGAGCGACACCGATGTGAACGAGTTGACCAGCAACCCCACCGGGGCGCCCGCGTCGACCCCGGTCACCGCCGCGACCCCGGTCGCGAAGTGGCCCAGGACCCCGCGGAACTCCAGCGGGTCGATGCTCGCCGGAACGGGAGCGAGCAGCTCGCTGACCGGCTCCACCCGGCTCTCGACCATTCCGATCCTTCCGCGACGCATGGACACCCGGCCGGCGGTTGCCGTCTCGGCCGCCGTCGTTTCAGCATGAGCGGGACCGCTAAGCCGCGCCTTGCGTCGGCCTGGTGTCCCGTGCCCGGGATCGGTCTCCCGGGCCGCTAGCGCGTGGCGCCGATCTCGGCGGTCAGCAGGTCGGCGACCTGGTCCGGGGACGGCATGCTGCCGAGCTCGGCGGCGAGGAGCCGGGCCGCGCGCAGCGGCGGAGGCGAGTGCATCTCCTCGACCGCGGCGGCCAGCGCGCCGTCGCCAAGCTCGTCCCACCCCACCCGGCGGCCGGCGCCGATGGCCCGCATCCGCTCCGCGTTCCACTCCTGGTCGGCGTTGTACGGAAGAACGGTCACCGGCAGGCCGTGCACGACGGCGTGCAGGATGGAACCGAAGCCGCCGTGGCAGATCAGCGCGGTGCAGCTCGCGGCGAGCCGGCCGAGGTCGGCGAACGGCTGCACCTGCACGTGCGCGGGCGCGTGTGCGGCGATCTCCGCGGCCCGGTCACCGGCGGCGAGCACGCAGTCGACCGGGATGCGCGCCAGTTCGGCGAGGACCCGGGTGAGCAGCTCCTTCCGGTTGACCAGGGTGCCGAGGGTGACGAGCAGGCGGGGTGCGCGGGGAGCCGCATGCCCGGGGTCGGGGTCGACCGCCCGCATCGTGGTCAGCGCCTGCGGCACCTGCTCGAAACTGGGTGGGGTGGTCTGCACGTAGCGGCGACGGCTGAGCGCGTCCAGGTCGTCGGGGGTCGCCGGCAGCCCGGCCTCCGCGCGGAGCCGGAGCAGCAGGCTTCCGCCGTCGGCCATCAGCCGGTCACCGGTGCGGAGAAAACCGATTCCGACGGTGGTCACCGCAATTCCGGCCCGCTCGGCCGCGAAGGTGACACCGAACTCGGTCGGCTCGCGTAGCAGCAGGTCCGGCGACAGGTCGTCGAGTACGCCGGCCGCGGCCCGAAAACTGTCCCGGATCGCGGCCTCCGCGAACGAGTAATCCGTCGATTGTGCGGTGGGGCTCTCCCCGACCGTGAACGGCAGGGGTGCCCGCTGTGCCGCCAGCCATGGGCTGCCGACACCGCGGAAGGCGAACCCCCGACTCGCCACGAAACCGCCGAAGGCCGGTGAGGACAACACCGTGACCTGGTGTCCACGATCCCGCAGCGCCCGCAGGAGCCCCGTCATGAGCAGGAAATGGCCCGGGGCGGGCTGGGTGGCACACGCGACGATCACGCAGGTCTCCCGGGTCTTGGTGGGGCAGGCGCGGGCGGGCCGGGGCCGTCAGGCGGCCCGAGCAGGGACGATGCGGATCACTCCGCGATCTTCGTGCGCATCGTCCAGCGGAAGATGGGCGCGCCGGTCTGGGTGAACTCGTGGATCCGCTCGAAATGCTCCCAGCCGTTGTGGAACGGAACTTTCACCTTGCTGCCGTCTCTCGGAACTGTTGCGGTGCGCAAATGATCCGGCAGATGCGCGGGGCCGCCTTCCAGGCGGCATTCCTCGACCAGATTGTGGGGCATCAGGGGCACCTCCTCCGAGCGGGCGTATGCGCAGCTGATGTCGCTTCCGTGCCCGCGAGGTTTGACTCCCACAGTAGGTTCGGAAACGGGAGTGTGTCAAGGCTCACCGCTGCCCCGGCGGCGCTTTAGCCTTCCTAAAGGAAGGCCGGATAAAATGGTTTCCCTCACCCTCGATAAATGAGCCGTTCCATTGTGATGGCGCTGTGGGGGAAGGTCGCCAGGCCCGCAATGCTCCACGGCGATCCTTCCGACCAGGCAAGGATCCTGCCGCCCTGTAGCATGCCGCGCATGTATGCGCTCTACGCCTGGGGAAACTTCATCAGCGAGGTCGGACTCGACCGGCGGCCGGCCTGGCTCGACCCAGCGGTACTTCGCGGCGAACAACAGGTCGTCGACGAAAGCCTGATGATCGGCGACACCGACACGCTACTGGTCGACGGTCCTAACACCCTCTTCGAGATCGATGACGACGACAAGAATCTCGTGCCCGGTAGTGAACTCATCGGCCGCGACCTCAGCGGTGTCACGTGGCGGGTCTCCCGCATCCGGGCAGCCACCGACGGCACCCGCGAGGACGCCCTGCGCATCGTCGCGGCGGCCGAGGAGGACGGCGACTACTCCGAGGAAGACGAGCGGCACGAGTACAACTCGGTCCCGGTCGGCGAGATCGTCACCCTCTGGGAAGACGATCACGGCCAGTGGACGCTGGCCCTGGTCGAACTCTGAAACGGGGTGACCGCGGAGGCATACCGCATCAGCCGGCCGGGGAGATCCCCGCCACCCGGGCGGTTCCGCCCCGCGCGGCTGCTGGAGGTCCCCGATCCCCCGGCGATAGGGTGGGCCGACCGATCTCGACAACCCATGATCGACCCGGGGGGGCGCCACGCATGGGCGATTCGTTCGCGCATCTGCACGTGCACACCGAGTACTCGATGCTCGACGGTGCGGCCCGGCTGAAGGACCTCTTCGCCGAGGCCAACCGGCTCGGCATGCCGGCGGTCGCGATGACCGACCACGGCAACATGCACGGCGCGAACGACTTCTACAAGCAGGCCATGGCTGCCGGGATCACCCCGATCCTGGGCGTCGAGGCATACGTGGCGCCGGAGTCGCGCTACCACAAGGCGCGGGTGAAGTGGGGCCGGCCGGAGCAGAAGAGCGACGACGTCTCCGGTAACGGCGCGATCACCCACATGACGATGTGGGCGGCGAACAGGACCGGCCTGCACAACCTGTTCACCCTCAACTCGCGCGCCTCCATGGAGGGCCACTACGTCAAGTGGCCCCGGATGGACATGGAGCTGATCGCCGAGCACGCCGAGGGGATCATGGCCACCACGGGGTGCCCCTCCGGCGCGGTGCAGACCCGGCTGCGGCTGGGCCAGTTCGACGAGGCGATCAAGGTCGCGTCGGCATACCAGGACATCTTCGGCAAGGACAACTACTTCCTGGAGCTGATGGACCACGGCCTCGACATCGAGCGCCGGGTCCGCGAGGGGCTCACCGAGATCGGCAAGAAGCTCGGCATCCCGCCGGTGGTGACCAACGACTCGCACTACACCCACGAGGCGCAGGCCGAGGCGCACGACGTCCTGCTGTGCGTGCAGACCGGCAGCAACATCGCCGACCCCAACCGGTTCCGCTTCGAGGGCGGCGGCTACTTCATCAAGTCCGCCGACCAGATGCGCGCCGTCGACTCCTCCGAGCTGTGGCTCCAGGGCTGCCGCAACACGCTGCTGGTCGCCGAGAAGGTCGATCCGGCGGGGATGTTCGAGTTCCACAACCTGATGCCGCGCTTCCCGATCCCCGAGGGGGAGACGGAGGAGTCGTGGTTCCGCAAGGAGACCTTCAAGGGCCTCGCCCGGCGGTTCCCGGGCGGGATCCCCGAGGGCCACGTGGTGCAGGCGGAGTACGAGCTGGGCGTCATCATCCAGATGGGCTTCCCGTCGTACTTCCTCGTGGTCGCCGACTTCATCCAGTGGGCGAAGAGCCAGGGCATCGCGGTGGGCCCGGGCCGTGGGTCGGCGGCGGGTTCCCTGGTCGCGTACGCGTTGGGGATCACGGACCTGGACCCGATCCCGCACGGGCTGATCTTCGAGCGGTTCCTCAACCCCGAGCGGGTCTCGATGCCGGATGTCGACATCGACTTCGACGAGCGTCGGCGCGGTGAGGTGATCAAGTACGTCACCGACAAGTGGGGTGAGGACAAGGTCGCGCAGATCGCCACGTTCGGCACGATCAAGGCGAAGGCGGCGATCAAGGACTCGGCGCGGGTCCTGGGCTACCCGTATGCGGTGGGGGACCGGATCACCAAGGCGATGCCGCCGGCGGTGATGGGCAAGGACATCCCGCTGTCGGGCATCTTCGACCCGAAGCACCCGCGCTACGCGGAGGCGGGGGAGATCCGGGGCCTGTACGAGTCGGACCCGGACGTCAAGAAGGTCATCGACACGGCGAAGGGCATCGAGGGGCTGATCCGGCAGACCGGCGTCCACGCCGCCGGGGTGATCATGTCGGCGGAGCCGATCATCGAGCACATCCCGCTGATGCGGCGCGACTCCGACGGGGTGATCATCACCCAGTTCGACTACCCGACGTGCGAGTCGCTCGGGCTGTTGAAGATGGACTTCCTCGGCCTGCGCAACCTCACGATCATCGACGACGCGGTCAAGAACATCCAGCTCAACCACGGCAAGGACCTGGACCTGCTGGGCCTGGACCTGGACGACAAGGCCGCCTACGAGCTGCTGGCGCGCGGCGACACGCTCGGGGTGTTCCAGCTCGACGGCGGGCCGATGCGGTCGCTGCTGCGGCTGATGAAGCCGGACAACTTCGAGGACATCTCCGCCGTCCTCGCGCTGTACCGACCGGGCCCGATGGGCGTGGACTCGCACACCAACTACGCGCTGCGCAAGAACGGCCTCCAGGAGATCACGCCGATCCACCCGGAGCTGGAGGAGCCGCTGCGGGAGATCCTCGCCCCCACCCACGGCCTGATCGTCTACCAGGAGCAGGTGCAGCGCGCCGCGCAGATCCTCGCCGGCTACACGCTCGGCCAGGCGGACCTGCTGCGGCGGGCGATGGGCAAGAAGAAGAAGGAGATCCTCGACAAGGAGTTCGTGCCGTTCCGGGACGGCTGCCGCGAGCGCGGCTACTCCGACGAGGCGATCCAGGCCGTGTGGGACGTCCTCGTGCCGTTCGCCGGGTACGCGTTCAACAAGGCGCACTCGGCGGCGTACGGCCTGGTGTCGTACTGGACGGCGTACCTGAAGGCGCACTACCCGGCCGAGTACATGGCGGCGCTGCTGACCTCCGTCGGCGACGACAAGGACAAGATGGCGCTGTACCTGTCGGAGTGCCGGCGAATGGGCATCCAGGTCCTCCCGCCGGACGTGAACACCTCGGCCGGGCCGTTCACCCCGGTCGGCAAGGACATCCGGTTCGGTCTCGCGGCGATCCGCAACGTCGGGGCGAACGTGGTGACCTCGATCATGCGGTGCCGGCAGGAGAAGGGCGAGTACGCCGACTTCTACGACTTCCTGGCCAAGGTCGACGCGGTGGTGTGCAACAAGAAGACGATCGAATCGCTGATCAAGGCCGGCGCGTTCGACGTCATGGGCCACAGCCGCAAGGGGCTGCTCGCCGTGCACGCCGACGCGATCGACGCGTACGCCGACGTCAAGCGCAAGGAGGCCGTCGGCCAGTACGACCTGTTCGGCGCCGGCTTCGGCGACGCCGAGACCGTCGGCGGCAACACCACCGTCATGCCGACCATCGGCGAGGCCGAGTGGGACAAGCGCGACAAGCTCGCCTTCGAACGCGAGATGCTCGGCCTCTACGTCTCCGACCACCCCCTGTTCGGCCTCGAACACGTCCTCGGCGCGGCGGCCGACTGCACCATCGCCGCCCTCTCCGAGGAGGGCACCGTCCCCGACGGCGCGGTGGTCACCCTCGCCGGCATCCTCTCCGGCGTGCAGCGCCGCGTCACCAAGCAGGGCCGCGCGTGGGCGTCGGCCACGCTGGAGGACCTCGCCGGCGGCGTGGAGGCCCTGTTCTTCCCCAACACGTACGAGGTGATCGGCCAGTACATCGCCGAGGACGCGATCGTGGTGGTCAAGGGCCGGGTCGACCGCCGCGACGACACCCCCCGCATCATGGCGATGGACATGCAACTGCCCGACGTCACCAGCAACCCGGGCAGCAAACCGGTCACCCTCACCATTCCCGTGCACCGCTGCACCCCGCCGCTGGTCGAACGCCTCAAGGAGACCCTCGTCCTGCACCCCGGCGACACCGAGGTCCACGTCAAGCTCCTCAACGGCGGCAAGACCACCACCCTGCGGCTTGGCCCCTTCCGGGTCGCGGCCACCACCGCCCTCATGGGCGACCTCAAGAGCGTCCTCGGGCCGGCGAACGTGAGCTGACCCGGGCCGGGCCGGCGGGCGGACGCGGTCAGGCCGGGCGGTACTCCACCTCCGGGCGGCCCGGGGTGCCGTAGCGGGGCGCCCGCACCGCCCGCGCGGCGGCCACCAGATACTCCAGGTACCGCCGGGCGGTGACCCGGGAGATGCCGGCCAGCCCGCCACCTACCTGCTCGACGGCGTCGGACTGATCGTCGGCATCGACCGGTTCATGTCCGAGGCGCGGGCGCTGACCAACTTCGCCGGCAACGCCGTGGCCACCGTCCTGGTCGGCGCCTGGACCGGCGAGTTCGACCGCGCGCAGGCCCGCGACGTGCTCGCCGGCCGCCGCCCCTTCGACGAGGCCACCATGCTCGACGAGGACGACGACGACCCGCAACCGCCGGCCGAGCCGCAGCGCCCGGCGCTCAGCGGCGCACCCGCCTGACCGGGCCCCGCCGCCGCGCCGCCCCGTCCCCGGTCTCCTGTCCACCACCGCCCCCGCGTCGCCCGCCACCCCCCTCGGGTGGGCCGCGACCGGGGGCGGCGGCCACCATCGGTGAATTGGCGCTCACGGAGGTGACTGCGGCCGCACTACCGTCGGCGGCATGGAGTTGGAGCAGGCACGCAAGCTGTGGCAGCCGCAGCCCGGCTGGCTGAACACCGCCAGCTACGGGCTGCCGCCCGAGCCGGCCTGGGCGGCGGTGCAGGAGGCGCTGGCCGACTGGCGGACGGGACGTACCTCCTGGGAGGGGTGGGACGACGCCACCCGGCGCTCCCGGGCGGCCTTCGCCGGCCTGGTCGGAGTGGCGCCCACCGACGTGACGGTCGGCAGCACGGTGTCCGCGTTGTTCGCCCCCGTCGCGGCGGCCCTGCCGGCCGGTGCCACCGTCGTGGTCCCCGAGGTGGAGTTCACCTCCAACCTCTTTCCCTGGCTCGCCCAGGCCGAGCGGGGGGTGCGGGTGCGCACGGTCCCGCTCGACGGGCTCGTCGACGCGATCGACGCCGACACCGACCTGGTCGCGTTCAGCCTGGTGCAGTCCGCCGACGGGGCCGTCGCCGACTACCACCGGATCGTGGCCGCCGCCCGCGCCCACGGCGCGCTGGTGGCCGTGGACGCGACCCAGGCGTGCGGCTGGCTGCCGTTCGACGCCGGCCTGGCCGACGTCGTCGCCGTCGGGGCGTACAAGTGGCTGATGGGGCCGCGCGGGTCGGCCCTGGCCTACCTGGCGCCGGCGTTGCGCGAGCGGCTGCGACCCGACGGCGCCGGCTGGTACGCGGCCGAGGACCCGTTCTCCTCCTACTACGGCCCGCCGCTGCGGCTGGCCGCCGACGCCCGGCGGTTCGACCAGTCCCCGGCGTGGTTCAGTTGGATCGGCACCGCCCCCGCCCTGGAACTGCTCGCCGAGATCGGCGTGCCGGCCGTGCGCGAGCACGACGTGCGCCTGGCCAACCGGTTCCTCGCCGGGCTGGGCCGGCCACCCGGCGACAGCGCGATCGTCGCCGTCGAGGTGCCCGGCGCGCAGGAGAAACTGGAACGAGCGGGCATCCGGGCGGCGGTGCGCGCCGGCCGGGTCCGGGCGTCGTTCCACCTCTACACCACCGACGCCGACGTCGACCTGGCCCTCGACGCGCTGACCGGCTGACCCGCCGCGCGCGCCCCGGTCGCCGGCCGGCGCTGGTCGTAGGCCGGCGCTGGTCGCCGGCAGCCGCACCCGCGCCGCATCCGAATCGCGCCGCCCGGACGAACCCCTGGTAGTGACCGTCTACCCGGGGGTACGTCGTGCTGACCGACTCGATGCCGGCCGAGGCCGTCGAGACCGCGCGCAAGCGCCTCTCCGCAGCCGCCGAGGACCTCGACGCCAACGAGGTCGCCGCCCTGCTGCTGGCGCTGGCCGCCGACCACGGGGTGCTGGCGTCCTGGCAGCAGGTCTGCGTTCCGCTGCTCGCCGCGCTGCGGGGCCACACGGCGGCCGAGGTCGCCACCGAACACGCCCTCTCCGAGGGCGTGCGCATCGGCCTGGACGTGTTCCGTCGCGAGCCCGCCCGGCAACTGCCCACCGGCGGCGTACTGCTCGCCGGGGCCGAGCACGAAACCCACTGCCTCGGCCTGCACGCGCTCGCCGCCGCCCTGCGGGAGCGCGGGCGGGGCGCGCTGCTGCTCGGGCCCGCGCTGCCCTGGACGGCGTTGGCGTCCGCCGTGCGCCGGGCGCGTCCGCACACCGTGGTGGTCTGGTCGCAGACGCCGGTCACCGGCCGCGCGTACCGACTGGTCCGCTTCGGCCGCGACACCCCGGGCGTACGCGTGCACGCGGCCGGGCCGGGCTGGATCGAACCGCTGCCGCCCCCGTCGATCCGCCTGACGACCCTGGCGGCGGCCACCGCCGCCTGCTTGCAAGGAAGGGCCCCTTGTTAACGCTTTCGGTATAGGAGGGGCCCCTTCCTAACGCTCGGTTGCCCGGTGGCGCTATGCGATAGGTCAGCTGTTGTTCCAGTGCTGGGTGACGAGGTCGGCGGCCTGCTGCTCCCACTGCGCGTACGCGTCGGGGTAGGCGGAGACCTGGACGGTCTGGGCGGCGTCGGTCAGGGGCATGTCGTGCCAGCCGTCGACCTGTCGCAGGCCCTTGAGGAACGCGGTGGTGGCGTACTGCGGGTCGGTGATCTGCTCCGGCGAACCCCAGCCGCTGGAGGGGCGTTGCTGGAACAGGCCGAGGGAGTCGTGGTCGTTGCGGTCGCCGAGGTGGCCGAGGTTCTGCAGCTTCGACTCCTGCAGGGCGGTGCCGATGGAGATGACCGCGGCGCGTTCGTCGAGGCCGGTCTTCTTGGTGGCGGCGATGATGACCTTGGCGTTGGCGGTCTGTTCGGCGTCGAGGTCGATGCGCGACTGCGCGCCCTGCACACCGTGCGGGATCAGCTTGGCCGTGTCCACGCTGGCGGGCTTGTCGGCCTGCACGGCGGCGACGGGCCGCGCGTCGGTGTCGGTGGTGGTGTGGTGGTTCAGGGGGCCGGCGGCGAGGCCACCGGCGAACGCGAGTCCGGCGATGCCGAGGACGCTCTTACGCAGGATGGTCGTGTTCATGGGGGTGTCTCCTATCGGGGGGTCGGCACACCCGTGCCCGCCGGAGGGGGATGGCGGGGGGTGTGCGAGCACCACGTCGAGGCGCCCGAACAACGAACAAAGGGGGAAAGAAGAGGAAGGAGGGGTTCGGCTGCCGTGCGGCGCCGGGTCCGGGTGTAACGACCGGCGACCCGTCCCCATTCCCCGGGGCCTGATGCCGAGGCGGCCGGCACGCCGCGGGGCGGACCGGGCGTCGGTGGGGCAGGCGCGTCGGGTGAGCCAGCACGCGAGCGGCCCGGGGCCTGCCGGATCGGGGGATCCGGGGTGCTGCTGCGGTCGTCCGTCAGGTGTAACGCCCCCGCCCCGGCCAGGATTCCGGCCGCGGGGTGCCGCCGGTCACCCCGCCCCGCCCCCTCGCCGCCCCACCAGGGCGGACAATCCGCCCATTCCGGCGGAGGGGTGACGGGATGTCTGGCAGGTGGCGGTATCAACGGCGCGGGATACCCCCATCTGCCCGACATGAAGTCGATCAACCCGGCCACGTCCGCCCCCGCCCCCCCGGCCCCGGCCCGTCCTCCGGCCCCGGCCCGTCCTCCGGCCCCGGCCCGTCCTCCGGCCCCGGCCCGTCCTCCGGCCCCGGCCCGTCCTCCGGCTCCGGCCCCGGCTCCGGACCCGGACCCGGCCCCGCCTCGTCCACGCCGAGGCCGCCTCCACGTCGCCCCCGCCAGGGCCGGACAATCCACCCATTCCGGTGGAGGGTGACGGGATGTCGGGCAGGTGGGGGTGTCCCGGGGCGTTGATGCCGCCATGTCGCCGACATGGAGTCGATCAACAGGGGTGGGTGCCGGGTGATGCGTGACGTGGCGCACAAACGATACGATCCGGTTCCGTATCGTAAACGGTTCGCCTAGCCTCGTTGGAGTTACGAGCCTGCCCCGTATCGTATTTGCGGGGCGGGCGAACCGGGGGAGAGGACCGGCCCATGCAACCGCACGAGAACACCGGACATCCGAGGCGGTGGGCGATCCTCGGGGTGCTGGTGATCAGCCTCCTCGTCGTCGTCCTCGACAACACCATCCTCAACGTCGCCCTGCGCACCCTCGCCGACCCGGTGCACGGCCTCGGCGCGAGCCAGGGCGAGCTGGAGTGGGCGATCAACTCGTACACCCTGGTCTTCGCGGGTCTGCTCTTCACCTTCGGCGTGCTCGGCGACCGCGCCGGGCGCAAACGTTTCCTGCTGGTCGGGCTGGTCCTGTTCGGGCTGTCGTCGCTGCTGTCGGCGTACGCGCAGAGCCCGGCCCAGCTCATCGGCGCCCGCGCGCTGATGGGCGTCGGCGGGGCGGCGATCATGCCGGTGACCCTGTCGATCATCTCCAACGTCTTCGACCCCCGGGAGCGCGGCCGGGCGATCGGCGTGTGGGCCGGCGCGGTCGGCCTCGCCGTGGCGATCGGCCCGATCCTCGGCGGCGCGCTGCTGGAACACTACTGGTGGGGCTCGGTCTTCCTGATCAACGTGCCGGTGGTCGCGGTCGGCGTGGTCCTGGTCGCCCTGCTGGTGCCCGAGTCCCGCGACCCCGACCCGGGGCGGGTCGACGTCCCCGGCGTGCTGCTGTCGGTGGTGGGCCTGGTCGCCCTGACCTACGGCATCATCGACGGCGGCGAGCACGGCTTCGACCGGCCCCTGGTCTGGGTGTCGATCCTCGGCGGCCTGGCCGTGCTGACCTGGTTCGTGCTGTTGGAGCTGCGCAGCGACCACCCGTCGCTGGACGTCCGGCTGTTCCGGGTGCCCCGCTTCGCCGCCCCGGTGGCGCTGGTCGGGCTGGTCTTCTTCGCCGCCATGGGCGTGATGTTCTTCAGCTCGTTCTACCTGCAACTGGTCCGTGGCTACACCCCGCTGCAGACCGGCCTGCTCTTCCTGCCGTTCGCCGCCGCCCAGCTCGTCTTCGCCCCGCGCAGCGCGGCGATGGTCCGCCGGTACGGGGGCCGGGCCGTCGCGGCCGTCGGGCTGGCGCTGACCGCCGTGGCCCTCGCGGCGTTCGCGTTCATCGACGCGGGCACGCCGATCTGGGTGGTCCTGGTGGTCTTCCTCCTCCAGGGCATCGGCATGGCCAACATCATGCCGCCGGCCACCGAGTCGATCATGTCGGCGCTGCCCCGGGAGAAGGCCGGCGTCGGGTCGGCGGTCAGCAACACCGTGCGCCAGGTCGCCGGCGCCCTCGGCGTGGCCGTGCTCGGCTCGGTGCTGTCCGCGGTGTACCGGGACGACGTCGCCCCGGCCCTGCGGGGCCTGCCGGCGGGGGCGCACGAGGCGGCGAGCGAGTCGATCTCCGGCGCGTACGCGGCGGCCGGGCAGCTCGGTCCGACCGGGCCGGCCCTGGTCACGGCCGCCAACGACGCCTTCGTCTCGGCGATGCACTGGGCCGCGGCGCTCTCCGCGGCGGTCGCCGCGCTCGGCTTCGTGGTCGTGCTGCGCTGGATGCCCGGCCGCGCCCCCGACCGGGCGGCCGGTACGCCGGCAACGAGCCAACCCGAGTTGGCCGGAACAGCGTAGGTCCGGGAACAATGTCGGACATGACTTCCGCCGCCGAGGCTCCGCGGTCGCCCGGGCGACCGCGGAGCAGCCGCGCGGACGAGGCGATCGTGGAGGCCACCCTCGACCTGCTCGCCGAGGGCAGCACGATCGAGGCGCTCTCCATCGAGGCGATCGCGGCCCGCGCCGGCGTCGGCAAGGCCACCATCTACCGCCGCTGGCCGGGCAAGGACGCGCTGCTGCTGGACGCGCTGCGCCGGCTCAAGGGCGTGCTGCCGAATCCGGCGGGCCACTCCGTGCGGGACGACCTGGTGCTGCTGGTCGGCGCGGTCGGGCACAACATCGACCCGCGCGCCGCGAAGATCATGCCCTGCCTCGTGCCGGAGGTGAACCGCAGCCCCGACCACTTCCGGCTCTACCAGAACATCATCGCGCCCCGCCGGCAGCTGATGCGCGAGGTGCTCCGCCGGGGGGTACGCCTCGGCGAGCTGCGGGCCGACCTCGACATCGAGGTGGCGATGGCGCTGCTCACCGGGCCGATGCTGATGCAGCGGATGCTGCGCTGGCACCCCGAGCTGGACGACGTCCTGCTCCCGGACCGGATCGTCGACGGCGTCCTGGACGGCATCCGGGCCCGCTGACGCACCCCGCCCCGGTCGGCGAGCCGTCGCCCCGCGCCGGTCGGCGACGTGTCGCCCCGAACCGTCAGGGCGACGGCTCGCGGAGCCGGTGCAGGCGCAGCGCGAGCTGCACCTCCAGGGCCCGGCCGGGCTTCTGCCAGTCGGGGCCGAGCAGCTGGCCGACCCGTTCCAGCCGCTGGGTCACCGTGTTGACGTGCACGTGCAGCAGCTCGGCCGCCCGGGCCAGGCTGCCACCCACCCCGAAGTACGCCTCCAGGGTCTTCACCAGCGCGGTGCCCCGCCGGGCGTCGTAGTCCACCACCGGCCCGACGGTGGTGGCGATGAACCGGGCCACGTCCCCGTCGCCCCGGTCGCCCACCGCGCCCAGCAGCAGCCCGACGAAGCCCAGCTCGGCGGTGCTCGCCCCCTGCCCGGTGCGGCCCAGCGCGCCGAGTGCCGTCAGGCAGCGGTCCGCCTCCTGGAAGATCGCCGCCAGCGAGGCGGGGTCGGTCGACGGGCCGCTCGCCCCGGCGGTCACCGGCCGGCCAGTCACCCGGGACAGGTCCCGGGACACCGCGCGGGCCGCGCCGCCCGCGTCCCGGCCGGGCAGCATCAGCACCACCCGGCCGTCGCGTGCCGCCGCCAGGCCGCCGCGCGTCGAGGCGTACGTGGTGGCCCAGGAGAGCGCCCGCTGCCGGGCGGAACCCGTCGCGGCGATCGCGTCGTCGCCGACCGCCACCAGCACGTGCGGGGCGTCCAGGTCGACACCGAGGCGGCGGGCCCGGGTGCGCAGGGCGTCGGTGTCGGCCAGCGGCCGGGCGATCAGGTCGTCGAGCAGCTCGCCCCGCACCCGCCCCTCCGCCTCGGCCACGGTGCGGCGGAACAGCAGCAGCAGCGCGGTCACCAGCGCCGCCCGCTCCAGGATGCGCTGGTCGGCGTCGACCAGTTCGCCGTCGGGGCGCAGCACCAGCGCGCCCAGGTTCTCCGTGCCGGCGACCACGGCCGCGTACCAGAAGGGCCCCCGGCGGACGCTGCGCCCCTCGGTCCGCGACGCCGCCACCGCCTCCACCAGGTCCGCCCGGTCCGGCTCGTCGATCTGACCGACCCGGGCCAGCCGCCGCCCGTGGGCGTCGAGCGCCAGCAGCGCCCCGCCGAGCACGTCGGTGACGGCGGACGCCACGTCCTCGACCCCGCCGCCGCGCAGCACCAGCGCCGTCATCCGGTCGTGCGCCGCCGCCGCCCGCTCGACGGAGCTGCTGTGCGCCCGGATGGTGGTGTTGGCCGCCGACAGCTCCGCCAGCGCGGCCTGGGTCTCGGCCAGCAGCCGCGCCGTGTCGATCGCGACCGCCGCGTGCGCCGCGAGGGAGACCAGCAGCGACACCTCCTCCCGGGCGAACGGCCGGGCGGAGCGGTTGGCGGCGTACAGCACGCCGATGGAGGTGGAGCCGAGCCGCAGCGGCACGCCGAGGATCGCCACCAGGCCCTCCTCGCCCACCCCGGCGTCGATCTCCCCGGTGTGGTGGAACCGCTCGTCCTCGGGGTAGTTCGCGGTGACGTACGGGGTGCCGGACTGGGCCACCAGGCCGCCCAGGCCCGCGCCCATCGGCAGCCGCAGCCGCTGGAACCGCGCCGAGATCGACCCGTCGGTGACCCGCATGTACGTGTCGCCGCGCTCGTCGTCGTCGAGCGTCATGTACGCCACGTCCGCGCCGAGCAGGTGGCGGGCCCGGTGCACGATCGCCCGCAGCACGGCGTCGAGGTCGCGCAGTCCGGCCAGGTCGCTCGCGGTGTCGTACAGGCCGGACAGCTCGCTCTCCCGGCGGCGTCGGCGCTCCAGCAGGGCCCGGACCCGCAGCGCGACCACCTTCGCCTGCTCCAGCTCGGCGAGCCGGTCGGGGGGCGCGCCGGCCGCGCGGGCCGCCACCAGCGGGCCCTCGAACTCCACCGCGGCGGCCTCCCGGGCGAGTAGTTCCAGGAACTCCACCGGCGACGACATGACCGACATTGTGCGCGAGGCCACTAGTTCGCCGTCCAGCCCCCGTCGAGGGCGATGGACGCGCCGGTGATGAACGCGGCCGGCGGCGCGCACAGGTACGCCAGCAGCTCCGCGACCTCCTCCGGCTCGATGAGCCGCTTGATCGCCGCCCGGGCCAGCATGATCTTCTCCACCACCTCGGTCTCGCCGATGCCGTGGGTGGCGGCCTGGTCGGCGATCTGGTCCTGCACCAGCGCCGTGCGCACGTACGCCGGGTTGATGCAGTTGGCGGTGACCCCGTGCGCCGCGCCCTCCAGCGCGACCACCTTCGACAGCCCCTCCAGGGCGTGCTTCGCCGACACGTACGCCGACTTGTACGGCGAGGCCCGCAGCCCGTGCACGGAGGAGATGTTGACGACCCGCCCCCAGCCCCGGGCGTACATGTGCGGCAGGGCCCGGCGCACGATCCGGAACGGCGCCTCCACCATCACCCGGTGGATGTAGGCGAACCGCTCGGGCGGGAAGTCCTGCACCGGCGCGACGTGCTGCAGGCCGGCGTTGTTGACGACGATGTCCACGTCGGCGTCGAGCCGGTCCACCGCCGCCGGGTCGGCCAGGTCCACCCGCACGGCCCGGCCGCCGGCCAGCGCCGCGATCTCCTCGGCCGCGTCCGCGTCGCGGTCGAGGACCAGCACGCGGGCCCCGGCCGCCGCGAGCCGCAGGGCGCAGGCCCGGCCGATGCCGCCGCCACCGCCGGTCACCAGCGCGGTCCTACCGGCCAGGTCGACGTGTACGACGTGGGGGCCCGCCACGGGTTCTGCCGTCATGGCGCACAAAGCTACGAGCTGGGTGGCCGGGGGCACATGGGGCGATGGCACATACTCGACGCCCCGGCTGTGTGCTGCCGCGACCCCCGGCCCCTCGACGGCCCGACCCCTGCTCTTCGGCGGCGTGTCCCCGCAGCCGGCTGTCGGGGCCGCAAAGTAGGGTGTCGAACACACGTACTGCCGACGTGGTGGGGAGGAGGCGGCGTGCGCGTGCTCGGCGTCGACCCGGGGCTGACCCGGTGCGGGGTCGGCGTGGTCGAGGGCGTGCCGGGCCGGCCCTGCACCCTGGTCGCCTACTACGTCGTCTACACCGACCCGGGCGACGAACTGCCGCTGCGCCTGCTGCACCTGGACCGCTCGCTCACCGACCTCGTCGCCGAGCACCGGCCGGACGCCGTCGCCGTCGAGCGGGTGTTCAGCCAGCACAACGTGCGCACCGTGATGGGCACCGCCCAGGCCAGCGGGATCGCCGTGCTGGCCGGCGCGCGCGCCGGGCTGCCCGTGCAGACCTACACCCCGAGCGAGGTCAAGGCCGCCATCACCGGCTCCGGCCAGGCCGACAAGGCGCAGATGACGACCATGGTGACCCGGCTGCTGCGGCTGCCCGAGCCGCCGAAGCCGGCCGACGCCGCCGACGCCCTGGCCCTGGCCATCTGCCACGTCTGGCGCGGCGGCACCCGCTCGAAGCTGGCCGAGGCGGCCGACCGGGCACGACGAGGAGGAGCACGATGATCGCCAGTGTGCGCGGGACGGTGACCGCGACCGGCCCGGACCACGCGGTGGTGGAGGTCGGCGGGGTGGGCCTGGCGGTGCACTGCGCCCCCGGCACGCTCGCCGACCTGCGGGTCGGCCAGCCGGCCCGGCTGGCCACCAGCCTGGTGGTGCGGGAGGACTCGCTCACCCTCTACGGCTTCGCCGACGACGACGCCAAGCAGCTGTTCGAGCTGCTCCAGACCGCGAGCGGGGTGGGGCCCCGGCTGGCCCAGGCGGTGCTCGCCGTGCACACCCCCGACGCGGTGCGCAAGGCCATCGCCAACGCCGACACCGCCGCGCTGACCCGGGTGCCGGGCATCGGCAAGAAGGGTGCCGAGCGCCTGGTGCTGGAGCTGCGCGACCGGATCGGCCCGGTGCCGGTGGGCGCCGACGGGGCGGCCGGGGTGACCGGGGGCGCCTGGCCCGAGCAGGTCCGCCAGGCCCTGGTGGGTCTCGGCTGGACGGCGGGCCAGGCCGACCAGGCGGTGGCCGCGGTCGCGGAGACCGTCGACGGTCCGCCGCCGCCCGTGCCGGTCCTGCTCAAGCAGGCCATCCGCCTGCTCGGCCGCACCCGATGACGGGGCCCGACGGCAACCTCGTCTCCGCGTACGTCAACGACGCGGAGCGCGACGCCGAGGCCAGCGTCCGGCCGAAGCGGCTGGAGGAGTTCATCGCCCAGCACCGGGTCCGCGAGCAGCTCGACCTGCTGCTGCGCAGCGCGATGCGGCGCGGCTCCCCGCCCGACCACATCCTGTTGTCGGGGCCGCCTGGCTTGGGTAAGACGACGTTGGCCAACATCGTGGCGGCCGAGCTGGGCTCCGGCATCCGGGTGACCAGCGGCCCGGCCATCGAGCGCTCCGGCGACCTCGCGGCGATCCTGACCAGCCTCACCGAGGGTGACGTGCTGTTCATCGACGAGATCCACCGGATCGCCAAGCCGGCGGAGGAGCTGCTCTACAGCGCGATGGAGGACTTCCGGGTCGACGTGATCGTCGGCAAGGGGCCGGGGGCGACCGCCATCCCGCTGGACGTCGAGCCGTTCACCCTGGTCGGGGCGACCACCCGGTCGGGCCTGCTGACCGGGCCGATGCGGGACCGCTTCGGCTTCGTCGCGCACCTCGACTTCTACTCGCCGGCCGACCTGGAGGTGCTGCTGCGCCGGTCGGCGCGCATCCTCGGGGTGCCGATCACCGACGACGGGGCCGCCGAGATCGCCGGCCGGTCCCGGGGCACCCCCCGGATCGCCAACCGGCTGCTGCGCCGGGTGCGCGACTTCGCCGAGGTCCGGGCCGACGGCACGGTCACGGTGGAGACGGCCCGGGCGGCCCTGACGGTGTACGACGTCGACGCGCTCGGGCTGGACCGGCTGGACCGGGCGGTGGTCACCGCGCTGGTCGACTCGTTCCGGGGCGGCCCGGTGGGCCTGTCGACGCTGGCCGTGGCGGTGGGGGAGCAGCCGGACACCGTCGAGGAGGTGTGCGAGCCGTTCCTGGTGCGGGCCGGGCTGCTCGCGCGTACGCCCCGGGGGCGGGTGGCCACCGAGGCGGCCTGGCGTCATCTGGGTCGTACCCCACCGAATGGTACATTTGGCACCGGTGCCCCTCCCGCGCCCGATCTGTTCTCCGCCGCGCCCGATGAGCCGTGATCCGTTCGTGATCTGTGCCGCATTCGGCGTTCCCAGGTGCAGGGACTAGACTCGCCGCGGTCTGTACAGGACGTGAGAATCCGCCTCCGCTCCGGTGCCCCTCGTGCCGAGCCGGAGGCCAATCGGAAGGTCAGTAACCGTGCTTTACGCAGCAGCGGGTGGCGGGGGAGCCGGCGGTCTCACGCCGATCCTCATGATCGCCCTGCTCTTCGGCGTCATGTACTTCATGATGATCCGCCCCCAGCAGAAGCGCCGCCGCGAGGCGGAGCGGATGCAGTCCACCCTCGGTCCCGGCGACGAGGTGGTCACCATCGGCGGTCTCTACGGCACGGTCACCGGCGTGGACGACGAGACCGTCCTGCTCGAGGTCGCCCCCGGCGTGCAGACCCGGTACGCCCGTCCGGCCATCGCCCGCGTCGTCAGCCAGGCCGAGCGGCCCGAGTCGACCGAGGCTACCGAGGCCACCGAGGACGCCGAGACCGTCAAGGAGTGACCGTCGTCCCGGGGACGGGGCAGCGGAGACAGCGATAAAACTGGATAGTTGGGCCCACGCCCGACGCCGACGCGTGAGCGCTGCCGGCTGCCGCCCCCGCGACGGCCGTGGGCAGCCGTGTCGACGTCGGGTCGCCGGCCCGGACACCCGTCGCCGGGACCCCCGGCCCGACCCTCGTGCCGCCGCCGAAGGCGGTGCGACCGTAACAGGGAGACAGACAGCCGTGGCACCACCACCTCAGGGACAGATGCGGCCCGGACGGCAGCTCGCCGTGCTCGGGCTCATCTTCGTCGTCCTCTATCTCTTGGTGTTCTTCTCGGGCGGCGCCAGTGGTGGCTTCAAGGACCGGCTGGAGCCCCGGCTCGGCCTGGACCTGGTCGGCGGCACCCGGATGACGCTGGAGGCGACGAACAGCCTCGACGGCCGGCCCCCGACGGCGGAGAACCTCGAAGAGGCCCGCCAGATCATCGAGAACCGGGTCAACGCCTACGGCGTGGCCGAGGCCGAGGTGGTCACCGAGGGCAACCGGAACATCGTCATCTCCCTGCCCGGCGAGAACCGCGACCTCACCGACGTCGGCAGCGCTGCCGAGCTGCGCTTCCGCAAGGTGCTCAAGGCCGCCGACGGCAGCGGCGCGGCGGCGGCCCCGGCGCCCACCCCGACGCCGGCCCCGTCCGGCAGCGCGTCGCCGAAGCCGTCCGGCAGCGCCAAGCCGTCGGGCAGCGCGTCGCCGTCCGGCGCGAAGGCCACCGCGTCGCCGAGCGCGGGCGGCCAGGGCGGCGGGGCGCCGGCCCCGAGCGCCAGCGCCACCCCGTCGCCCTCGGCGAGCGCCGCGCCGTCGTCGAGCGCCAGCGCCGAGCCGGTGCCGGCGGGCGTCGAGGAGCAGCGCAAGGCCGTCGAGCAGAAGGTCGGCGCCGCCGCCTGGCAGGCCGCGAGCGGCCTGCAGGCCCCGGCCGACCTGACCGCCGACCCGTCGCTGGCCGACAAGCTCAAGCCGTTCGGCGCGCTCAGCCCGCGCGAGGTCGCCGTGCTGCCGGCGGAGATGCAGTTCAACGTGCCGATGATCACCTGCGCGCAGCTCGACCAGCGCCCCCCGGCGTCGATCAAGGACGAGAAGCAGAAGGCGGTCGCCTGCGAGGACGGCGTCCAGAAATACCTGCTGGACGTGGCGAAGGTGCTCGGCACCGACGTCGGCGACGCCAACGCGGTGCTCGACCAGACCAGCTCCTGGGTGGTGAGCCTCGACTTCAAGGGCGCGGGCCAGGAGAAGTGGACCAACCTGACCCGCGAGGCGTTCAACAACGAGGGCCAGGCCTGTGACCAGACCGCGCTGGGCCAGGACGGCAAGTGCCGGGTCGCCGTGGTGCTGGACAACAAGGTCGTCTCCTCGCCGGAGATCCAGGGCGTGCTCACCGGTGACTCGCAGATCACCGGCAGCTTCGACAACAAGACGGCCAACGCCCTGGCCGGCCAGCTGCGCTACGGCGCGCTGCCGGTGACCTTCGAGGCGCAGGAGCAGCAGAACGTCACCGCCACCCTCGGCGCGAGCCACCTGCGCGCGGGCCTGCTCGCCGCCGGCATCGGCATGCTGCTGGTCATCATCTACTCGTTCTTCTACTACCGGCTGCTCGGCTCGGTCATCTTCCTGAGCCTGGTGCTGTCGGGTCTGCTGGTCTTCGGCGCGCTGGTCTTCCTGGGGCGGCAGATCGGCTTCACCCTCACGCTCGCCGGCATCGCCGGCATGATCGTCTCACTCGGTGTGGCGGCGGACTCGTTCGTCATCTACTTCGAGCGGCTCAAGGACGAGATCCGGGAGGGCCGCAGCCCGCGCAGCGCGGTGCCCCGGGCGTGGATCCGGGCCCGCCGCACGATCATCTCGGCCAACGCGATCACGATCATGTCGGCCGTGGTGCTCTACATCGTCTCGGTCGGCGCGGTGAAGGGCTTCGCCTTCGCGCTCGGCCTGGCCACGGTGCTCGACCTGGTCGTGGTCTTCCTGTTCCGTCACCCGATCATGACGATGTTCGCCCGGACCCGGGCGTTCCTGTCCCCGCGGGTCAGCGGTCTCGGCCGGATCCTTCCGCCCGCGCGGAGCGAGCAGGCCACCCGCACCTCGCGCGTCAAGGAGGCCTGAGATGGCTAAGACTGGTTTGGCGAGCCGCCTCTACGCGGGTGAGGCCGGCCTCGACGTCATCGGCCGGCGCAAGCTGTGGTTCGGCGTGGCCGGGGCGCTGATCCTCGTCGCCGTGCTCAGCTTCGCCCTGCGTGGCTTCACCCTGGGCATCGAGTTCGCCGGCGGCAACTCGTTCCAGGTGCCGGCCAGCGTCGGCACCCTCGACGACGCCGAGAAGACGGTCGACACGGCGCTGGCGAGCACCGCGGCGGGCGCCGAGGTGGTCACCGCGCAGAAGGTCGGCGGCACCGGCGGCGACTTCTACGAGATGCGCACCACGCAGCTCAACGCCGAGCAGGCCAACGCGGCGAAGGCCGAGATGGCCCGCGCGTTCGGCATCCAGCCCGACCAGATCAGCGGCAACCAGGTCAGCGAGGCGTGGGGCAGCCAGGTCACGTCCCGGGCGCTGCTCGGTCTGGTGATCTTCGTCCTGCTGGTGACGGTCTACCTGGTCCTGCGGTTCGAGTGGCGGATGGCGGCCGCCGCCGTCTCCTCGCTGTTCATGAACCTGATCCTCACCGCCGGCATCTACTCGCTGGTCGGCTTCGAGGTCACCCCGTCGACGATCATCGGCTTCCTCACGATCCTGGGCTTCGCGCTCTACGACGTGGTGGTGGTCTTCGACAAGGTGCAGGAGAACACCCGGGGCATCACGGCGAACAACAACCAGACGTACGGCGAGGCGGCCAACCTGGCCATCAACCAGAGCCTCATGCGGTCGCTGAACACCTCGGTGGTCGCGCTGCTGCCCGTCGGTGGTCTGCTCTTCATCGGCGCGGGCCTGCTGGGCGCGGGCACGCTGAAGGACCTCGGCCTGGTGCTGTTCGTCGGTATGGCGGTCGCCTTCCTGACCTCCATCCTGCTGGCCACCCCGCTGCTGGTGCTGCTGAAGAACTACGAGCCGCGGATCCAGGCGCACAACAAGCGGGTCCTGGCCCGGCGGACCGCCCTCGCCCGGGGCGAGATCACCCCGAAGGGCGCGGCGCGCCCGGCCGCCGACGCCGACGAGCCCGTCGACGCCGACGCGGCCCTGGCCGGGGCCGCCCCGAAGGTGGGTGCCCGGCCCGCCGGCAAGCGCGCGACCGGTGCCCGGGGCGGTCGCCCCGCCGGTGGCGGCGGCAACCGGCCGGGCGGCGCCAAGCGGCGCTGATCGGCCACACCGGTAGGAAACACGTTCCGGCGGCGTCCCGCAGGCTGTGCGAGCAGCGTGCGGGACGCCGTCGGCCATGAAGGGAGACGGGCCGCCGTGACGGAGACGCACAGCGCCGGGGTACGGGGAGACAGCGGCCCGCGGGTCGCCGAGCTGGTCGCCAGCCGCGTGCTGGACGTGCCGGACTTCCCGAAGCCGGGCGTGATGTTCAAGGACCTGATGCCGCTCTTCGCCGACGGCGAGGTGTTCCGACAGGTCGTCGACGGGATCGTGGCGTACCACGGGCGGGACGCGTTCGACGCCGTGGTGGGCATCGAGGCCCGGGGCTTCGTCGTCGCGGCGGCCATCGCGTACGCGGCGGGGGTGGGCGTGGTGCCGGTGCGCAAGGCCGGCAAGCTGCCCCGCCCCGCCTACTCGGCCTCCTACGCCCTGGAGTACGGCGAGGCGACGCTGGAGGTGCACGAGGACGCGTTCACCGCCGGGCACCGGGTGCTGGTGGTCGACGACGTGCTCGCCACCGGCGGCACCGCCGAGGCCACCCTCGATCTGGTGGAGCGGGCCGGCGGCACGGTGGCCGGCTTCACGGTGCTGCTGGAGCTGGGGTTCCTCGGCGGGCGCGAGCGGCTCGCCCCGCGCCCCGTGCACGCCCTGCTGAGCGTGTGAGCCGTCCGGGCCGCCCCGCGCCCCGGCGCCGACGACCCGGGGCGCGGCGCGCCGAGTGCCTGTTCGTGCCCCGGTGCCCGATTGGTGGCCCCGGCCGCCGGGCGGACCCGGTGGGGACCGTCCGGCGGAGCGGCGGGGCACCGTGCGTGCGGGTAGCATTGCCCATTGCTGACCGGGCGGGTGACCGTCCGGGCGGCGCGAGACCAGGCCGGCCGGACGGTCGGCGCATCCCCGGCGAGCGGTGAGGAGGCCGGTGTCCCACGATGTCGTCCCTCCGGTGGAGGGCACGGTGCACCCGACAGGCGACGCTGACGGTTCGGTGACCGATCGGGGCGCTGACGCCCTGGCCGTGGCGGGTGGGAACGGCGCGGGCCCCGGGTCCGCCGACGGCGCGGCGGCGGGTGCCGGGGCGTCGTTGTTCCCGGCCGACGCCGCCGACGATCCGTCGCAGCTCACCGGCGATCCGTCGCCGAGCGGCGGCTTCGCCCTCTCCAACGCGCCCACCGGGCGGCGGGTGCGGGCGAGGCTGGCCCGGTTCAACGCGCCCTGGCAGACCTCCCAGGTCAGCGAGGTGCTGGAGCCGCTGATCTCCAGCCACCGGGAGAACCACCCGAAGGCCGACGCGAAGCTGATCCAGACCGCGTTCGACACCGCCAACCGCTGGCACTCCGGTCAATACCGCAAGTCCGGCGACCCGTACATCACCCATCCCCTCGCGGTGGCCACCATCCTGGCCAACCTGGGCATGGACACCACGACGCTGGTCGCCGCGCTGCTGCACGACACGATCGAGGACACCGAATACACCCTCGACCAGATGAAGGCCGACTTCGGCCCCGAGGTGACCCTGCTCGTCGACGGGGTGACCAAGCTCGACAAGGTCAAGCTCGGCGACGCCGCGAAGGCGGAGACGATCCGCAAGATGGTCGTGGCGATGGCGAAGGACCCGCGGGTCCTGGTGATCAAGCTGGCCGACCGGCTGCACAACATGCGTACCCTCTCCTTCCTGCCCGCGCCGAAGCGGGAGCAGAAGGCGAAGGAGACGCTGGAGATCCTGGCGCCGTTGGCGCACCGCCTCGGCATGAACACGATCAAGTGGGAGCTGGAGGACCTCGCCTTCGGCACGCTGTTCCCGAAGCGGTACGAGGAGATCCTGCGCCTGATCGGGGAGCACCAGCCGCAGCGGGAGTCGCTGCTGCGCCAGGTGACGCAGAAGGTGGGCACCGATCTGAAGGCCGCCAAGATCAAGGCGGAGACGACGGGCCGGCCGAAGCACCTCTACTCGATCTACCAGAAGATGATCGTGCGGGGCCGCGACTTCAACGACATCTACGACCTGGTCGGGGTGCGCATCCTGGTCGACACGGTGCGCGACTGCTACGCCGCGCTGGGCGTGATCCACGCGAACTGGCAGCCCGTGCCGGGCCGGTTCAAGGACTACATCGCGATGCCCAAGTTCAACATGTACCAGTCGCTGCACACGACGGTCATCGGGCCCACCGGCAAGCCGGTGGAGATGCAGATCCGCACGTACGCGATGCACCGCACCGCCGAGTTCGGCATCGCCGCGCACTGGAAGTACAAGGAGCACAAGGGCACCCAGATCGTCGGCCCGCCCGCGCACATCGACGAGATGACGTGGCTGCGGCAGCTGCTGGACTGGCAGCGGGAGGCGGCGGACCCGAGCGAGTTCCTCGACGCGTTGCGCTTCGACCTGTCGAGCCAGGAGGTGTACGTCTTCACCCCGAAGGGTGACGTCATCCCCCTGCCGACGGGGTCGACGCCGGTGGACTTCGCGTACGCGGTGCACACCGAGGTCGGGCACAAGTGCATCGGGGCGCGGGTCAACGGCAAGCTGGTGCCCCTGGAGTCGACGCTGTCCAACGGCGACGTGATCGAGATCTTCACGTCGAAGTCCGACACGGCCGGGCCGACGCAGGACTGGCTGGGCTTCGTGAAGAGCCCCCGGGCGCGCACGAAGATCCGACAATACTTCAACAAGGAGCGGCGCGAGGAGGCGATCGAGGCCGGCAAGGACGCGATCGTCAAGGCGATGCGCAAGCAGGGCATGCCGTTGCAGCGGATGCTCACCTCCGACGCGCTGATGGCGATCGCCCGGGACCTGCACCTGGCCGACGTGGCGTCGCTGTACGCGGCGGTCGGTGACAGCCAGGTCTCCGCGCAGTCGGTGGTGCAGAAGCTGATGGCCGCGTACGGGGGCGAGGAGGGCGCGGCGGAGGACATCGCCGAGACCGCCGTTGCCACCCGGCCCCCGCGCAGCCGGCAGAGCAGCGCCGACCCGGGTGTGGTGGTGCGGGGCGTCAGCGACGTGTGGATCAAGCTGGCCCGCTGCTGCACCCCGGTGCCGCCCGACTCGGTCTTCGGGTTCGTCACCCGCTCCGGCGGGGTCAGCGTGCACCGCGACGACTGCGCCAACGCCGAGGACCTGCGGGCCCAGGCCGAGCGGGTGGTCGAGGTCAGCTGGAAGCTCACCTCCGCCTCCACGTTCCTGGTGGCCATCCAGGTGGAGGCCCTCGACCGGCACAAGCTCCTCGCCGACGTCACCCGGGTGCTCTCCGACGAGCGGGTCAACATCCTCTCCGCGACGGTCACCACCACCCGCGACCGGGTGGCGGTGAGCCGGTTCAGCTTCGAGATGGCCGACCCGAAGCACCTGGGGCACCTGCTGGCCGCCGTCCGCAAGGTCGACGGGGTGTTCGACGCCTACCGGGTCACCTCGGGGTCCTGAGCCACCCCGGGAAAGCCCGGACACGACAGCGCCCGCCGGCGGTGACCGGCGGGCGCTTCGTCGTGCGGGGTGGGGCGGGCGGTCAGCCCTGCGCCTCGCTCATCGTCATCTTCTTGATGACGACCTCCTTCTTGGGGTGGCCGCCGCCGGCCTGCTTGGCGTACGCGCCGTCGTCGCCGGCCTTCGCGACGTCCTTGACGATGTCCATCCCGCCGGTGATGGTGCCGAGCACGGTGTAGTTCGCGTCCAGCGGCGAGTCGCCGTAGACGATGAAGAACTGGCTGCCCGTGCTGCCCGGCTGCCCCGAGTTGGCCATCGCGATGACGCCCTCCGGGTACGGCGGGCGCTTGTCGGTCGGCAGGTTCTCCTCGGCCATCCGGTAGCTCGGGCCGCCGGTGCCGTCGGTGTCCCGCCAGCCCTTGCCGGTGGCGCTCGGGTCGCCGCACTGGAGCACCTTGATGCCCTCGGTGACCAGGCGGTGGCACTTGGTGTTGTCGAGGAAGCCCTTGCTCGCCAGGTGGGTGAAGCTCGCGGCGGTGCACGGCGCGGCCGACCGGTCGACCTTGGCGGTGATCGGGCCCAGGTTGGTGTCGAACGTCAGCGTCTGGGTGCCCGTGTTCGGTTGCTGGGCGGCCGGCAGCCCGACGTCCTTGATCTCCTTGGTCCGCTGCTCCTTGGGGACCTCGGTCCAGGCGCACTGCACGAAGCCGGGGGCGGCGGCGGTGTCCTGCTTCTTGTCGTCGTCGCCGCCGATGCTGGCGGCGAGCCAGACGGTGCCGGCGACCACGAGCAGCAGGGCCGCCCCGGCCCCGACGATCGCCTGCGTCTGCCGGCGCTTGCGGGCCCTGGCCGCGCGCTCGGCCATCTCCCGCTCGAGCCGGGCGCGCGCCGCCGCGCGCTGCCGCTCTCTGGTGGACGTCACGGTCGATCCTCCTGGACTGTCTCGGGCGCGGCCGGTGCCGCAAAAGGCTGTGGTGTGTGGGGGAGCCGGGTCAGCCGGCGCTCGGGCTGGCCGACGCGCCGCTGGGGGCCGGGGCCGGCGCGGTCGTCGGCTCGCCGACGGTGAGACTCTGGATCACCACGTCGGTCTTCGGCTTGACCTTGGCTCCACTCCCATTGTCCACGGTCGGCAGGGCACCGATCTTCGTGACCACGTCCAGGCCGCCGGTGACCTTGCCGATCACCGGGTAGGCCGGCTTGTCCGGGTCGAAGTCCTTGAAGAAGATCAGGAACTGGCTGCCGTTGGCGCCCGGCGGGTTGGCGACCATCGCCACCGTGCCCTTCGGGTACGCCGGGGGCTGGTCGGGCGCGGGGCTCGCCGACGGGCTGGCCTCGGGGGCCACCGGGACGTTCTCGTCGTAGAACGAGTACGTCGGGCCACCCAGCCCGGTGCCGCTCGGGTCGCCACAGCGCAGCGCGCCCTCGGAGGTGATCTCGTGGCACTTCGTGTTGTCGTAGAAGCCCTTGCTCGCCAGGTGGGCGATGCTCGCCCCGGCGCACGGGGCCGACGCGAGGTCCAGCTCGGCGGTGATCGGGGCGCCCTGGTTGGTGGTGACGGTCAGCGCCCGGGTGCCGGAGGTCGGCAGGCCCTGGGTGGCCGGGGTGCCCACGTCCTTGAGGTTGGTGTTCGCGGTGGCGTCCTGCGGCGTCCAGAGGCAGACGTCCTCGGCGGCCGTGTCCTGCTTCGGGTCGTCGTCGAAGGCGCCCAGCGCCCAGGCCGAACCGGCCACGATCAGCACGAGCACCACGGCGGCGCCGACACCGGCCTGGATCTGCCGTCGGCGTCTGGTCCGGGCGGCCCGTCGCGCCAGCTGCCGGTCGAGCTTGGCCCGCGCCAGTTTGCGCTGCCGGTCCCTGCTGGAAGCCACCCGTGCTCCCCTTCCTCTACCCTGATGGTCACCGGCGGTCGGCGTCGCGCCCCGTCGGGTGCCACGTGCGCCACGCCACACGCCCGCCAGAGTGTACGGGTAGCGGCTGGGAAAGTGGTGTACGAGGTCCGGGCTGGCTTTATCGGAGTTGCTCACTGGGCTGGTGGTGTCACGGGGGCGGGTGGGCCGGCGCGATGCGCCCGCCGCTGCGGCTAGGCTTCCGGTGCAGGCTAGACAGCGACGGAAGGGGAGCGCCGTGCTCGTGGCGAGCTTTCCCGCGGACGCCTTCGGCACCAACTGCTATGTGGTGGCGACCGGGCCGGGGGAGCAGTGCGTGGTGGTCGACCCGGGCATCGGGGTGATCGACCGGCTCGACGCCGTACTCGCCGAGCATCGCCTGCACCCCGCCGCCGTGCTGCTCACCCACGGCCACCTCGACCACACGTTCTCCGTCGCGCCGGTCTGCGGCGCGCGGGGCGTCACCGCGTACGTCCACCCGGAGGACCGGGAGCTGCTGGCCGACCCGGCCAAGGGGCTGTCGATGGACCTCCGCGGGCTCTTCGGCGGCCGGCTGCCCTACTCCGAGCCCGACGACGTCGCCGAGCTGACCGACGGCGCGACCCTGTCGCTCGCCGGGCTGGAGATCACCGTCGACCACGCCCCGGGCCATACCGGCGGGTCGGTGCTGTTCCGGCTGCCCGGCGCGGGCTCGCAGTGGGAGGCCGAGCAGGTCTGCCTCTCCGGCGACGTGCTCTTCGCCGGCTCGATCGGCCGCACCGACCTGTGGGGCGGCAGCATGCCCCGGATGCTCACCAGCCTGCGCGACAAGATCCTCCCGCTGGCCGACGACACGGTGGTGCTGCCCGGCCACGGCCCCGCGACCACCATCGGCCGCGAGCGCGCGAGCAACCCGTACCTCATCGAGGTGGCGGCCTCGGGCGACGCGCGCCCGGCCGCACCCACCCGCGGTCTCTAGGCCGCGCCTCGACCTTTCCCGCGCCGTCGGCGCGGGTGTTGAACGGAGCGTCATGAGCAAGCCCACGCCCATCTCCGGCTTCCCCGAGTGGACCCCGGCGCAGCGGATGATCGAGCAGTTCGTACTGGACCGGATCCGCGCCACCTTCGAGCTGTACGGCTTCGCGCCGCTGGAGACCCGCTCCGTCGAGCCCCTCGATCAGCTGCTGCGCAAGGGGGAGACCTCCAAGGAGGTCTACGTGCTGCGCCGCCTCCAGGCCGACGCCGACGGCCCGGCCGGCGACGACGCCCTCGGCCTGCACTTCGACCTGACGGTGCCGTTCGCCCGCTACGTGCTGGAGAACGCCGGCAAGCTCCAGTTCCCATTCCGCCGCTACCAGATCCAGAAGGTGTGGCGGGGCGAGCGCCCGCAGGAGGGGCGCTACCGGGAGTTCCTCCAGGCCGACATCGACATCGTCGACCGGGACACCCTGCCCGCGCACTACGAGGCGGAGATGCCGCTGGTCATCGGCGACGCGCTGCGGTCGCTGCCGATCCCGCCGGTGACCATCCAGGTCAACAACCGCAAGATCTGCGAGGGGTTCTACCGGGGCATCGGCCTGACCGACCCGGAGGCCGCCCTGCGCGCGGTCGACAAGCTCGACAAGATCGGCCCGGCGAAGGTGGCCGAGCTGCTCGCCGAGACGGCCGGGGCGAGCGAGTCGCAGGCCAAGGCGTGCCTGGCCCTGGCCGAGATCTCCGCCCCGGACGCCTCGTTCGCCGACGCCGTGCGCGGCCTCGGGGTGACCCACCCGCTGCTCGACGAGGGCGTCGCCGAGCTGGTCGCGGTGGTGGAGACGGCCGCCGCGCACTCCCCGGGGCTGTGCGTGGCCGACCTGCGGATCGCCCGCGGGCTCGACTACTACACCGGCACCGTCTACGAGACGTCGCTGGCCGGCTACGAGCGGTTCGGCTCGATCTGCTCCGGCGGCCGGTACGACAACCTGGTCAGCGCCGGTGGCGCGTCCTTCCCCGGGGTCGGCATCTCGATCGGGGTGAGCCGGCTGCTCGGGCTGCTCTTCGGCGCGGGCGCGCTCACCGTGTCCCGCAGCGTGCCGACGTGCGTGCTGGTCGCGGTGACCAGCGAGGAGCGGCGGGCGGCGAGCAACGCCGTCGCCGACGCGCTGCGCCGCCGGGGGGTGCCCACGGAGGTCGCGCCGAGCGCGGCGAAGTTCGGCAAGCAGATCCGGCACGCCGAGCGGCGCGGCATCCCGTACGTGTGGTTCCCCGGCGCCGACGGGGCGCCCGACGAGGTGAAGGACATCCGCTCCGGCGAGCAGGTGGTCGCGGCGGCCGGGGAGTGGACCCCGCCCCGGGCCGACCTGTCGCCCCTGGTGAGCTGAGGGGACGCCGCGCGGGCCGGGCGCTACTGGCGCGTACGGCGCGGAAGACCTACGGTGGCGTAAGTTACGCCACCGTAGGGAGAACCTCGTGACCGAACTCAGCCAGACCGCCCTGCTCGTCGAGCTCGAACCCGTCGTGGCGAAGAACCTCGACCGCCACCTCTCGATGGCGAAGGAGTGGTTCCCGCACGAGTACGTGCCGTGGAGCGAGGGGCGCACCTTCGACGGCCCGCTCGGTGGGCAGGCGTGGTCGCCGCAGGACTCGACGATCCCCGAGATCGCGCGCACCGCGCTGATCGTGAACCTGCTGACCGAGGACAACCTCCCCTCGTACCACCACCAGATCGCCACCCTCTTCGGCCCGGACGGGGCGTGGGGGACGTGGGTGGGCCGGTGGACCGCCGAGGAGGGCCGGCACGGCACCGCCATCCGCGACTACCTGACGGTGACCCGGGCGGTGGACCCGGTGGCGCTGGAGCGGGCCCGGATGGTGCACATGACCGCCGGCTACACCAACTCCCACGACGACTCGATGCTGCGCTCGCTGGCATACGTGTCGTTCCAGGAGCTGGCCACCCGGATCTCGCACCGCAACACGGGCCGGGTGGCCGGCGACCCGGTGTGCGAGGCGCTGCTGGCCCGCGTCGCCGCCGACGAGAACCTGCACATGGTCTTCTACCGCAACCTGCTCGCCGCCGCCCTGGAGGTGGCCCCGAGCCAGGCGATGCGGGCCATCGCCGAGGTCCTCGCCGACTTCCAGATGCCCGGCGTGGGCATCGAGGGCTTCGCCCGCAAGTCGGTGGCGATCGCCCTGGCCGGCATCTACGACCTGCGTCAGCACCGCGACGAGGTGGTCGTCCCGGTGCTGCGGCAGTGGGACATCTTCAACGTGACCGGGCTGAACGCCGACGGCGAGGCCGCCCGCGACCAGATCGCCGCCCACCTGGACACCCTCCAGGTGCACGCGTCCCGTTTCGAGGAGAAGCGCGACGCCCGCGCGGCCCGCCTGGCCGCCGCCCGCTGACCCGTCCCCCGGAACGGGGGTGGCGGGTGGCTCGGGTGAAACGGGGCGAAGCCGGGTCTTGCGAGTGAATCCAAGTATGTGAATACTTCAGTTCACTCGGCCGGTTCACCCCAGCTCCGGCCGGTGGTCCTCGGGTCCGTCACCCCCGGCGCGACCCGTTCACCCCCTTCCGGGAGGTTGTTACATGCGACCCACGAGGTCAACGCTCCTCCGCGCCGTGTCCGTCGCCGCCGCCGGCACCCTGGTCGCCACCGCGCTGATCGGCGCCCCCGCCCAGGCCGCCCCCGCCGCCTCGCCCGACGCTGCCGCCACCCTGGCCGAGCGGCTCGGTGACCGCTCCGCCGGCACGTACGCCGACGCCAGCGGCAGGATGGTCGTCACCGTGACCGACGCGGCCGCCGCCCGCCAGGTCCGCGCCTCCGGCGCCATCGCCAAGCTCGTCAAGCGGGGCGCCGCCGAGCTGGACCGGGCCACCGCCGAGCTGGAGCGCTCCGCGAAGATCCCGGGCACCGCGTGGTGGACCGACCCGGTCACCAACCAGGTCGTCGTCTCCGTCGACAGCACCGTCACCGGCGCCAAGCTGGAGCGCGTCAAGGCCGCCGCCGCCCGGACCGGCGGCGCCGTCCGCATCGAGGCCGAGGCCGGCGTGCTGAGCACCCGCATCTCCGGCGGCCAGGCGATCTACGCCGCCGGCGGCGGCCGCTGCTCGCTCGGCTTCAACGTGCGCAGCAGCTCCGGCGTGACCTACTTCCTGACCGCCGGGCACTGCACCAACATCGCCTCGACCTGGTACTCGAACTCGGGCCAGACCAGCGTCCTGGGCACCCGCGCCGGCACCAGCTTCCCGGGCAACGACTACGGCATCGTCCGGCACAGCAACTCCGCCAACGCGACCGGCAACGTCTCCCTCTACAACGGCAGCTACCAGGACGTCACCGGCGCGGCCAACGCGTTCGTCGGCCAGAGCGTGCAACGCTCCGGCAGCACCACCGGCCTGCGCGGCGGCACGGTCGGGGCGCTCAACGCCACGGTGAACTACGCCGAGGGCTCCGTCTCCGGCCTGATCCGCACCAACGTCTGCGCCGAGCCGGGCGACAGCGGCGGCTCGCTGTTCAGCGGCACCAGCGCCATCGGCCTCACCTCCGGCGGTAGCGGCAACTGCACCCGCGGCGGCACCACCTACTTCCAGCCGGTCACCGAGGCGCTCAGCGTCTACGGCGTCAGCATCATCTGATCCACCGCGCCCTCGCGAAGCGGGTCGCCGGCCTCCGGCGGCCCGCTTCCGGCGTACCCCGGCACCCGGCGGAGCCGGAAGAGGCCGGGACCGGCGGCCCGGTCGGGCGGGATCCGCGCGCGGATCGACTGGGCGGGCCGAACCGGGGTACCTTGCGCCCGGTGAGCGCCACACCGCCTTCCGCCCCGCCCGCGTCGGCCTGGGCCCCGCTGCGCCTCGCCGTGTTCCGCAGCCTGTGGCTGGCCGTGCTGGCCAGCAACGTCGGCACCTGGATGCAGACCGTCGGCGCCCAGTGGCTGCTGGTCGACCAACCCAACGCCCCCACCCTGGTCGCCCTCGTGCAGACCGCGAGCATGCTGCCGGTGCTGCTGCTGGCCCTGCCGGCCGGCGCGCTCGCCGACACCCTCGACCGGCGTCGGCTGCTCATCGGCGTGCAGTGCTTCCTGGCCGCCGTGGGGGTGCTGCTGACCGCGCTCACCGCCGCCGACCGGATGCCGCCGGCCCTGCTGCTCAACCTCACCTTCGCCCTCGGCGTCGGCCAGGCCCTCACCCTGCCCGCCTGGCAGGCGGTGATCCCGGAGCTGGTGCCCCGGGAACAGCTCGTCAACGCCTCCGCGCTCGGCTCGATCAGCGTCAACCTGGCCCGCTCCGTCGGCCCGGCGG
This sequence comes from Micromonospora haikouensis, assembly GCF_000876225.1. Classification (NCBI taxonomy): domain Bacteria; kingdom Bacillati; phylum Actinomycetota; class Actinomycetes; order Micromonosporales; family Micromonosporaceae; genus Micromonospora; species Micromonospora haikouensis. The sequence continues at coordinate 1,050,201 of NZ_JXSX01000003.1, forward strand.
TGGCCGGCGTGCTGGTCGCCCAGGCCGGGGTGGCGGTGGTCTTCGCGGTGAACACCGCGTCCTTCGCGATCTTCGCCGGGGCGCTGCTGCGCTGGCGGCCGGACCGCCCCGACGGCCCGGCCATGCCGGAGCGGTTCACCGCCGCGCTGCGCGCCGGCGGCCGGTACGTGCGCCACTCGCCGGTCGTCCGCCGCATCCTGCTGCGGGCCGCGCTGTTCGTGGTGCCCGGCAGCGCGCTGTGGGCGCTGCTGCCGCTGGTGGCCAGCCAGCGCCTCGGCCTGGGCCCCGGCGGGTACGGCGTGCTGCTCGCCGCGCTCGGCGTCGGCGCGGTCGCCGGCGCGCTCGTGCTGCCCCGGGTGCGCCGGGCGCTCACCGCCAGCCAGCTCCTCCTCGTCGCCGGGCTGGTCTACGGCGGGGCGCTGCTGGTGCTGGCCCTCGTGCCCGTGCCGGCCCTGGTCACGGCGGCGCTGGTGCCCGCCGGGCTGGCCTGGATGACCGTGCTGTCCACCGTGAACGCCGCGATGCAGCTCTTCCTCCCCGGCTGGGTACGCGCCCGGGGGCTGTCGGTCTACCAGATGGTCTTCGCCGGCGGGCAGGCGCTCGGCGCCCTCGCCTGGGGCGCACTCGGCGAGCTCGCCGGCCTGGTCACCGCGCTCGCCGTGGCCGGGGCGGCCATGGCCGTCGCCGCGCTCACCGTGCCGTTGTGGCCGCTGCGCGACACCCGCGGGGTCGACCGGGACCCGGCCGTCTACTGGCCCGAGCCGCACCTGATGCTGGACGCGCACCCGCGCACCGGGCCCGTGCTGGTGACCGTCTCCTACACCGTGCCGCCCGAGCGGCAGGACGCCTTCGTCGAGGCGATGCGGGCGGTGGGCCGGTCGCGGCGGCGCACCGGGGCGATGCGCTGGGGGCTGTTCCGGGCGGGGGAGCGGGCGCACGGCTTCGTCGAGGTGTACCAGGTGCCGTCCTGGGAGGAACACCTGCGCCAGCACGGCGGCCGGCTCACCGGCGCCGACCGGGCGGCGGAGGAGCGGGCGAGGGCGCTCACCGAGGGCGACGTCCACGTCGCCCACCTCCTCCCCGCCGACGAGCCGTAGCGACCGCGCCGTGGTCAGCGCCGGCTCAGCCACCCGGCGACCAGCGCGGGGCAGAGCGCCTCCGCGCCGGCGGCCACCCGCTCGGCCAGGCCGATCCGCTCCCCGCCGGTGGCCAGCTCGATCGCGAACCAGGCCACCGGCACCAGCAGCCCCACCGCAAGCGCGGCCCAGGCGGCCCGCCCGTGGGTGTGGTGAGCCGGGTGCCCGCCTCCCGGGCGCAGCGCGTCCCCGCGCGGGCGGCCGGCCCGTGGCCCCCCGGTGCCGGCGGGGGCGAACGCCGGCCAGACGGCCAGCGCGCCGAACGCTACGGCGGCGGCCAGCGCGTGCGGTGCCGAGCCGCCGTCGGCCGGCAGCGGGAACGCCGCCACCGCGAGCGTGGCGACCCCGCCCAGCGCGAGCAGCGCCCGCCCCCCGACCGCCAGCGGCCGCAACCCGGCGGCGGTCACGCAGTGGCACAGGCCGAGCCCGACGAGGCCGAGCGTCATGATCCACCGGTCGGCCGCGCCGACGGCCGCGAGCGCGCTGATCGTGCCGGAGACCTGGTCGAACCCGCCGGGCTGCCGGGCCGCGCCGAGCAGCCAGCCGCCGACCAGGAACACCGGCGCCGCGCCGGCGGAGAGCAGGGCCCACGGGGGTACGACACGCATCCGGCACACCGTACGCGGCGCGGGGCGGGTCGGCGCGTCGGCGGTGCTCCGGCGGCGCATCGGCGGCGCTCCCGCGGCGCGGGACGGGTTCGCAGGGGTCCCTTGTACAACAGAAAGCGTTGACAAGGGCCCTCCTTACCCCCCAACCGCGCCCGGTGACGGCAGGGGGCGGGGCACCCTGACAGAATGCGAGGGCAGACCGAACGCAGACGATGAGGAGACGCAAGCCGTGATCCGTACCCATGACGCCGGCAGCCTGCGCGCGACGGACGCCGGCACCACGGTGACGCTCGCCGGGTGGGTCGCCCGCCGGCGCGACCACGGCGGTGTCATCTTCGTCGATCTGCGCGACGCCTCGGGCGTCGTGCAGGTGGTCTTCCGCGAGGAGGACGCCCACGCGCTGCGCAACGAGTTCTGCGTGAAGGTGACCGGCGAGGTGACCCGCCGGCCCGAGGGCAACGAGAACCCGGAGCTGCCCACCGGCGGGATCGAGGTGACCGCGAGCGGGCTGGAGGTGCTCTCGGAGGCCGCGCCGCTGCCGCTGCCCGTCGACGACCAGGTCGAGGCCGGCGACGACATCCGGCTCAAGTACCGCTACCTGGACCTGCGCCGGGGCGGCCCGGCGAAGGCGATGCGGCTGCGGTCGCGGGCCAACCAGCTCGCCCGGGGCGTGCTGCACGAGCGCGACTTCCTGGAGATCGAGACGCCGACGCTGACCCGGTCCACCCCGGAGGGCGCGCGCGACTTCCTGGTCCCGGTCCGGCTCCAGCCGGGCAGCTGGTACGCGCTGCCGCAGTCCCCGCAGCTGTTCAAGCAGCTGCTGATGGTCGGCGGCATGGAGCGCTACTACCAGATCGCCCGCTGCTACCGCGACGAGGACTTCCGCGCCGACCGGCAGCCGGAGTTCACCCAGCTCGACATCGAGATGTCCTTCGTCACCGAGGACGACGTGATCGACCTCGGCGAGGCGATCGTGTCGGCGCTCTGGTCCGACCTGGCCGGCTACGAGATCCCCCGGCCCATCCCGCGCATCACCTGGCACGACGCGATGGCCCGGTACGGCTCCGACAAGCCGGACCTGCGCTACGGCGTGGAGCTGACCGAGCTGACGGACTACCTGCGCGGCACGGCGTTCCGGGTGTTCGCCGGGGCGATCGACGCGGGCGGGTACGTCGGCGCGGTCGTCATGCCGGGCGGCGCGGGCCAGACCCGCAAGGAGCTGGACGGCTGGCAGGACTGGGCGAAGGCGCGCGGCGCGAAGGGCCTCGCGTACGTGGTGCTCGACGCCGAGACCGGCGCGCCGCGGGGCCCGGTGGCGAAGAACCTCTCCGAGGAGCACCTGGCGGGGCTGGCCGACGCGGTCGGCGCGAAGCCCGGCGACGCGGTGTTCTTCGCGGCCAGCGCCGACGCCCGGGAGGCGCAGGAGCTGCTCGGCGCGGCCCGCATCGAGATCGCCAAGCGGGCGAAGCTGATCGACGAGTCGGCGTGGGCGTTCTGCTGGGTGGTCGACGCCCCGATGTTCGAGAAGACCGACGAGGGCGGCTGGACGGCCGTGCACCACCCGTTCACCTCGCCGAACGCCGAGTGGGTGGACCGGTTCGAGGAGGCACCGGACCGGGCGCTGGCGTACGCGTACGACATCGTCTGCAACGGCAACGAGATCGGCGGCGGGTCGATCCGTATCCACCGGGGCGACGTGCAGCAGCGGGTGTTCGACCTGCTCGGCATCACCCCCGCCGAGGCGCAGGACAAGTTCGGCTTCCTGCTGGAGGCGTTCAAGTACGGCGCCCCGCCGCACGGCGGCATCGCGTTCGGCTGGGACCGGGTCTGCATGCTGCTGGCCGGCGCGGACTCGATCCGCGAGGTGATCGCGTTCCCGAAGACCCGGGGCGGCTTCGACCCGCTGACGGGCGCGCCGACGCCGATCACCGCGCAGCAGCGCGCCGAGGCGGGCATCGACGCCAAGCCGAAGGCCCCGACCGGCGCGCACGCCGGCACCGCCGGCCCGGCCGCCCCGGTGGCCGACCCGGTCTGAGCGAGCGGCGATCCCGGCGGGCGGCGCTTCGGCGGCCGTCCGCCGGCCGGCGGGAGGAAGCGGGGGCGTGACGCTGCTCGTGGTGGGTGCCAGCGGGTACCTCGGCGGCGAGGTGTGCCGCCGGGCCGTCGCGGCGGGGCAGCGGGTGGTCGGCACGTACCACGCCAACCCCGGCGCGCCGGCCGGCGTCGAGGCGCGCCGGCTCGACGTGACCGACCGGGCCGCCGTGCGCGCGCTGGTCGCGGCGGTGCGGCCGGCCGCCGTGGTGAGCACCCCCTACCGGTACGACGACTGGACGGTCACCGCCGACGGCGCGGCGAACGTGGCGTACGCCGCCGCGGAGGCGGGCGCGCGGCTGGTGCACCTGTCCAGTGACGCGCTGCACGCCGGCCGGCCCGAGCCGTACGCCGACGACGACGTGCCGACGCCGGTGTTCGCGTACGGGGCGGCGAAGGCGGCGGCGGAGACCGCCGTGCGGGCGGTCGACCCGGGCGCGGCGCTGGTGCGTACCTCGTTGATCGTGGGCGACGAGCGGAGCAAGCAGGTCCGGCTCTGCCTGGCCGCCCTCGCGGGCCGGGGTGCCCTGTTCACCGACGAGCTGCGCTGCCCGGTCGACGTGGGCGATCTGGCCGCCGCCGTGCTGGAGCTGGCCGCGTCGGACTACGCCGGCCCGCTCAACGTGGCGGGCCCGGACGCGGTCAGCCGCGCCGAGCTGGGGCTGCTGGTGGCCCGGCGGTTCGGGCTCGACCCGGGCGGCCTGCGGACCGCCACGAGCGCCGCGTCGGGCCTGGCCCGCCCCGTCGAGGTACGCCTCGACAGCTCCCGCGCCGCCGGCCTGCTGCGCACCCGCCTGCGCGGGGTGCACGAGCTGCTCGGCTGAACCGACCCGTCGCATCCCCGACTCTGCACAGATGTTGTGCACAACTTCTGTGCACAGTTATTGTGCATGCCATGGAGAACGTCTCGGAAACCTCGGAGAACGGGGCGGCGCGGCCCGCGCCGCGTACCGTCCGGCTCGACCACCGGCAGGTGCGGGTGCTCGCCCACCCCCTGCGCATGCGCCTCGTCGGGGCGCTGCGGGTGAAGGGCCCGGCCACCGCCACCGACCTCGCCGAGACGCTCGGCACCAACACCGGCGCGACCAGCTACCACCTGCGGCAGCTCGCCGAGGTCGGCCTGGTCGTGGAGGACCCGGAGCTGGGCACCGGGCGGCAGCGCTACTGGCGCGCCGCGCACCAGGTGACCCAGTGGGAGCCCAGCGACTACGACGACGACCCCGACGCCCGCGCCGCGATCGAGTGGATCGAGGGCGACCAGGTGCGCTACCTGACGCAACACGCCGAGCAGTGGTTCGCCCGGCGGCACGAGTGGTCGCCGGCCTGGCGCGACGCGTTCGGCATGGGCGACGTGTTCATGACCGTCCCGCCCGAGCGCCTCCAGGCCCTCAAGGACGAGCTCTGGGCGGTCTTCGAGCGCTACCGGGCGGAGGCCGACCCCGCCGCGCCCGGCGCCGAGCAGGTGCAGATCTACCTGGCCGCCTACCCGATGCTGGCCGAGCTGCGGCTCGCCGCCCCGATCTCCGACACCGCCCCGCTTCCCGACGAGGACAAGCCGTGACTGCGCTGACCGTACGCCAGGTCCACGTCCGCTACCTGGTCCTGTACGGCCTGCGCTGGCTGCCGGGCGGCCTGATGATCCCGGTGATGATCCTGCTGATGCAGGAGCGCGGGATGTCGCTGTCCCAGATCGGCCTGGCCGGCATCGCGCAGGGCCTCATCGTCCTCGCGCTGGAACTGCCGACCGGCGGGCTCGCCGACGCGCTCGGCCGCAAGCCGGTGCTCGCCGCGGCCTGGGCCGTCGGCCTCGTCTCGTTCGCCGTCTTCGCCGTGGCGCACTCGTTCTGGCTGTTCTTCCTGGCCTGGGCGTTGCAGGGCGTCTACCGCGCGCTCGACAGCGGCCCCCTGGAGTCCTGGTACGTCGACGCCACCCTCGCCGCCGACCCCGACGCCGAGTACGAGCGCGGCCTCGGCCACGCCGGCACCGTCATCGGCCTCGCCATCGGCGCGGGCGCGTTGATCAGCGGCGGCCTCGTCGCCCTCGGCCCGGTCGGGCCGGTCAGCGCGCTGACCCTGCCGGTGCTGGCCGCCATCGTGCTGCAGGCCGTGCTGCTGGTCGCGTTGCTGGTCCTGCTCCGGGAGGCCCGCACCGCCCGGGGGCCGGCGGCCCTGCGCGCCTCGGTGGCGGCGGCCCCCCGCATGGTCGGGCAGGCGGTCGGCCTGCTGCGCCGCTCCCGGGTGCTGCTCGCCCTGGTCGCGGTCGAGCTGTTCTGGGGCTTCGGCATGGTCACCTTCGAGACGCTGCTGCCCGTACGCCTCGCCGAGGTGGTCGGCGACGCCGACCGGGCCGCCGCGCTGCTCGGCCCGGCCAGCTCGGCGGCCTGGCTGGCCAACGCCCTCGGCGCCGCGCTCATCCCGCTCCTGTCCCGCCGGATCGGGGCCGCGCCGGCCGCCGGGCTGCTGCGGATCCTGCAGGGCGCGACCGTGGTCGGCATGGGCCTGCTCGCCGGCCCGGTGGGGGTGATCGTCGCCTACCTGGCCTGCTACGCCGTGCACGGCGCGTCGAACCCGCTGCACATGGGGCTGCTGCACCGCCAGGTCGACGGCCCGTACCGCACCAGCGTGCTCTCGCTCAACTCGATGGTGGCCCAGCCGGCCGGTGCGCTCGGCGCGCTGACGCTGACGGCCCTCGCCGAGCACACCAGTGTCAGCGCGGCGATGCTGGTCGGCGCGGTGGTGCTCGCCATGGCCGCCCCGCTGTACCTGCCCGCCTGGCGGGCCGGTCGCGCCCCCGCCGTTGCCGATCCCACCCCCGCCCCCGCCGCTTCCAGGGAGCCCGTTCCTGCACCGCGGGCGAGCGGGCGGTGACCCACCGTCGCGCAGGCGAGCCCGGTCCACCGTGGAGATTGGCGATCGGACCGATTGGGTACATCACGCGGCGACCTACTGGGAACCCCCACCGGAGGACCGTCATGCTCGCCATTCTCGCGGCCGTCGTCTTCGGCTTCGCCCTGTTGCTCGACCTGCTCGACACCGACTTCGGCGCGCCGGACCTGTTCAACGTGCACACCCTGCTGATGCTGGGCCTGCTGCTGCTCTCCCTCTACCTGGCCGGCGTGGGCAGCGGTCCGCGCGGCGGTGGTGGCGGCCGCTGGTACCGGGGCCGCCGCCCCGGCCGCGGCTGACCGTAAATGATCTAACCGGGCCGGGCCCGCAGCGCAGTTCCGGCGCGGCGGACCCGGCCCGGTACTGTCTTCGTGATGGAGTCCGACGCTCTCTTCTCGCTCGGCGCACCCGCCGGGGCGCACGGTGCCCCCACGGGTGCCGTCGGCGTCGACGGCTTCACCCCCGTGGCGGCCGACTCCCCGCTTCCCGTCCGGATGCGCCCGGCCAGCATCGACGAGCTGGTGGGGCAGCAGCACCTGCTCGCGCCGGGCGCGCCGCTGCGCCAACTCGTCGGCGGCGCCACCCCGATGTCGGTGATCCTCTGGGGGCCGCCCGGCTGCGGGAAGACCACGATCGCCCACCTTGTGGCGAACGCCACCGACCGCCGCTTCGTGGCCATGTCGGCGCTCACCGCCGGGGTCAAGGACGTCCGCGCGGTGATCGACACCGCCCGCCGGCAGCGCCGCTCCGGGGGCCCGCCGACCGTCCTGTTCATCGACGAGGTGCACCGGTTCAGCAAGACCCAGCAGGATTCGCTGCTCGCCGCGGTGGAGGACCGGACGGTCACCCTGCTCGCGGCGACCACGGAGAACCCGTACTTCTCGGTCATCTCACCGCTGCTGTCGCGGTGCGTGCTGCTCACCCTCCAGCCGCTGGACGACGCGGCCGTGCGCGACCTGCTGCGCCGGGCGGTCACCGACGCGCGCGGCCTCGCCGGCGCGTTCACCCTCCAGGCCGACGCCGAGGACCATCTCGTCCGCCTCGCCGGCGGCGACGTGCGCAAGGCCCTGACCGCCCTGGAGGCCGCGGCGGCCTCGGCGGCGGCGCTGGGCGTCGACCGGATCGACCTGGCCACCGCCGAGCAGGCGGTGGACGTCGCGGCGGTGCGCTACGACCGGGCCGGCGACGCGCACTACGACGTGACCAGCGCCTTCATCAAGAGCATGCGCGGCTCCGACGTCGACGCGGCGCTGCACTGGCTGGCCCGGATGCTGGTGGCCGGCGAGGACGCCCGGTTCATCGCCCGCCGCCTGGTCATCTTCGCCAGCGAGGACGTCGGGATGGCCGACCCGGGCGCGCTGGGTGTGGCCACCGCCGCCGCGCAGGCCGTGGAGTTCGTCGGCCTGCCCGAGGCGCAGCTCAACCTCGCCCAGGCCGTGATCCACCTGGCCACCGCGCCGAAGTCCAACTCGGCGACCACCGCGATCGGGGCCGCCACGGCCGACGTCCGCGCCGGCCGGGGCGGACCGGTCCCGCGCGGCCTGCGCGACGCCCACTACTCCGGCGCGCGGGGGCTCGGCCACGGCACGGGCTACCGCTACCCGCACGACGACCCCCGGGGAGTGGTCACCCAGCAGTACGCTCCCGACGATCTTGTCGGTGCCGACTACTACCGTCCCAGCGGGCACGGTGCGGAGCGGGCGGTGGCCGCCCGGCTGCCCCTGCTGCGCCGGATCGTCCGGGGGCTGCCGGCCCCGGCGCGTCCGGACGAACCCGCCCCGGCAGGGAACGGCCGCCACCCGTCGGGCAACGGGCACGCCAGCGCGGCGGACGAGGACGGCACGGGCGCCGTCGGGGAGGGTCAGCAGTGAGATCCCGTGGTTCGGAGCGACCGGAGGACGGCCCCGAGGAGCGGCGCGAGCCGCGCCCCAAGGGGCGCCGGTGGGGCCGGGGCCGACCCGACAGCGAGCCCGAGGAGCCGGTGGCCGGCGAGGAGTTCGGCTGGATCGACGACCTGCGCTCCGCCAAGCAGCAGCGCGGCGAGCTGGGGCCCGGCGGCGCGCCGGGGCAGGCCCCGCCGCCCGACCAGCCCGACCCGCAGGCACGACAGGCTCCGACCGCGCCTGCGGCCCCGGCGCGCGGCGGCGAACCGGGTCCGGCGCGTCCGCGACCGGTCGACGGCCCGTGGCCCGGCTCGCCGCAGCCGGCCCGCCGCCCCGGGCCCGCCGAGCCGCCCCGCCCGCCGCAGGCCGCACCGCCGCACCTCCTGCCGCAGGGCCCTCCGCAGCCGCCCCACCAGCCGAACCGCCCGCCGCACGGCTCGGCGGAACCGCCCCGGGCTCCCCAGCAGGCGGCCCGGCCACCGCAGGGCCCCGCGCAGCCGCCGGCAGGGCCGTCGGCCCCGCCGGCCGGGCCGATGCCGGGGCCGGCCCAGTCGTCGGTCCCGCCCCGCCCGACGGGTCAACCGTCCGGGCCGCCGTACCCGGCGGGTCAGCCCGCCCGGGCCCCGTACCCGGCGGACGCCGCGCCCCGGCGTCCGCGCGACGACGGTGAACCGTCCGGCGAACTGCCCCGAGCGGCGGCACCGGCGGGCGAGCGGGCCGGCGGACCCTCGGCGTCGGCGACCGGTGCACCCGGGCAGCGCCCCCGCCCGCTGGGTCCACCCGGAGCACCCGTGGCCCCGCCCGCGCGTGGTGGTCAGCCCTCGACCGGCGACTGGCCGGTCGTCCCCGCCGGGTCGCCCCCGGCCGGCCGGGCCGCCGCCCCGGCACCTCCCGCCGGCCGGGCCGCCGCCCCGGCACCTCCCGCCGGCCGGGCCGCTGCCCCGCCGCCGCCTGCCGGCCGGGCCGTCAGCCCGCCGCCTCCGGCCGGTCGGGCCGCGGCTCCGCCGTCCGGGCCGCACCGCGCCGCGCCGGGGCCCGCGGGCCCGCCCTACCCGGCCCCGATGCCTCCCGGCGACGAGCCCCGGCGCGGGCCGGCGGGCGAGCGCCCCGGCGGCCCCGCCGCACCCGCCGCGGACGAGCCGACGGGTCGTGGCACCGCCGGGCCGGTCGCGCCCGTGCCCGGCCCGGTCGGTCGCCGGCGGGCCGCCGAGGAGCAGCCGCCGATCGTCCCGCTCAGCGGCAACGCCCCCGAGGTGCCCGGGCTGCCCAACGGCCCCACCGGCGCGGATCCGGCCGTCGCCCAGGGGCCGGCGGCCGCAGGCCGGGAGCCCGGCCGCCGCCGGGCCCAGCCCGAGGCGGACCCGGGCGAGGCGACGTCGCACCGTCCGACCGGCCCCGTCGACGCCGGGTACCCCGGCCCCGTCGAGCCGGGCGGCCCCCCGCAGGGCCGGGGCGACCGGCCGCAGCGTCCGGCGGAGTGGCTGCGCCAGGCCGGTCGGGGCACCCACACGGACACCGCGATGCCGATGGTCAACCGGGCGGGCGTGCCCGCGCCGCCACCGGGTGTCGCGCCGCCGGTCGGGGAGCCGGGCCACCGGCCCGGTGACGGCGGCCGGGGCACCGGGGCGCCGCACGGCACCGGTGCCGGGCCGGCAGCCCCGATGGGCAGGGCCCGGCCCGCCACCGCGCCCGTCGACCCGGCGGAGGAGCCGGTCCCACTGCCCACCGGCCGGGCGGCGGCGCCGTCCCGTCCGCAGGTCGCGGGCCCACGCACCGGGGAACCCCGTCCGCCGGCAGATCCCCGTGCGGGAGGCCGCCGTCCGGCAGCGGACCCGCGTACGGGCGAGGTGGGCCGGCCACCGGTGGACCCGCGTACGGGTGAGCTGCGGCCGCCGGTGGCGGATCCGCGCACCGGTGACGTGCGTCCCGGGCCGGCGGAGGAGCGCCGCCCGCAGGCCCCGCCGGTCGGGTCCGGCCCTCGGCCCGGTGCCGGCCGCCGCTCCAACCCGGATCCCCGGTCCGGGGCTGCCGCCGGCCCTCGGCCCGCAGGCTCCGCCCCCGAGTCCGGGCCGACCGCCCGGGCGTCGGCGGCCCCCACCGCGCCCGGTCGAGCCACCCCACCCGGTGGTCCCGCCGCCGGCCGGGGGGTCGTTCCCGGGCCCGGTGGCGCCGGCCCGGTCCACCCGCCGTCCGGCCCCGCCGGCCGGGCCGCGCCTCCGTCCGGTCCCGCCGCACCTCCGCCCGGTCCTGCCGGCCGGGACGTGCCTCCGTCCGGTCCCGCAGGGCGCGCGACGCCACCGGGGGGTCCCGCCGGCCGGGCCGCGCCGCCCGGCGCACCGACCGCCGGCCCCCACCAGCCCGGCGTGGCACGGGCGGTGATCCCGCCCGGTCGCCCGGGCGAGCGGCCGGGCGACCAGGCCGACGGCCGCGCGGCCCCGCCGCAACGCGACTCCGGCAGCGCGGCGGTGCCGCAGCGCGACGCGGGCAGCGCGGCGGTGCCGCAGCGCGGCCCCGTGCCGCCGGCGCAGCCGGGCGGGCCCGGCGAGGCGCACCCGCACCACCGTCCGCCGGAGCCGTCCGCCGGTGCGGCGTCGGTGGTCCGCCCCGACCAGCCGCCCGCGGTGGCCCGGGCCGCCGCCGTGGTGCCGGCCGTCGACGCGCCCCCGTCCCGACCCGGCCCGGACGCGGACCGGTCCGGCCCGCAGGAGCACCGGCCCGGCCTGGAGGTGCACCGGCTCGGCCCGGGCCCCGCCGCCCGTCCGGGCGGCGACGCATCCGGCCCCGGCCCCGACGGCGCGGAGCCTGCCGGGGCGGCCCAGTTGCGCCGGGCCGCGAACGCGGACGACCCGGACGTTGCGGACGAGGACGCGTCGGGCGGCCTGCGCGGCGCCCGGTCGGAGCTGCGGCGGCAGATGCGGGAGCGCCGTCGGCTGCGGATGGGCGTGCTCGCGCTGGTCAGCGTGGTGCTGCTGGGTGCCCTGCCGCTCTACTTCGGCATCCGTACGCTGAGCCGCGACCCCGTCTTCGACACCCTCGACGGGCTGAACGTGCCCGGCTGGGCGGCCACGAAGACCGTCGACAACGTCAGCGGCAGCCGCTGGTGCGTGGAGGAGTGCCGGCTGCGCGAGCGCACCGTCGAGTCGCAGCGGCCGGTCGAGGAGACGGCGCGGGCCTACGAGCGGGCCCTGACCGAGTCCGGCTGGCAGCCGTGGAAGGTGACCCGCTGCCCCGAGCAGCCGGCGAAGGGCGACTACACCTGCTGGCGTCGCGACGAGCTGACCCTCGACCTGTGGGTACGCGAGCCGACCTGCGTCCCGCCGCCGATCGACGGGGAGCCCGCGCCGACGTCCCTGGCCACGCCCCCCGCAGCGGGGGAGTGCAATGGGTCGTTGGTGTCGGTGAAGGTCCGCAACGCCATCGACGACGAGCGGACCCGGCCCCAGCCGAGCACCGACCCGTCGCTCACCGGCGAGGATCCCTTCCCGACCCTGAGCGAGGATCCGCTCGGCGAGTTGACGCCGACACCGTCACCGTCGTGAGCCGGGTTTCATCACTGACGGTAGGGTCTGGGGCTGGTAGGCCCGCCTGCCCCCGCTGACCCGGGGCGGGTCGCCGTACGACGGTGTGGGTTTCACGGTCGCGCGTTCCGGGGCGTCGGGCCCCGGAACTCTGCTCGAGGAGGACAGGCGTGAGTTTTGGAGAGGTCGCGGCGCTGATCGCGGCGATCGCGTTCGCGATGCTCGTGTTGATCCTGACGCTGCCCATCCTGCGGCTGCGGCACACCGTGGACGCGGCCACCCGCATGATCAACGACCTCAACGACCGCACCGCGCCCCTGCTCGGTGACGTCAACACCACCGTGAAGAACGTCAACACCGCCCTGGAGCAGGTGCAGGTCTCGCTGGACGGGGTCAACCTCCAGCTGGCCAAGGTGGACACGATGACCACCCACGCCCAGAACGTCACCGCCAACGTGGCGAACCTGGCCACCGTGGTCTCCGCCGCCGCCGCGAACCCGCTGGTGAAGGTGGCCGCCTTCGGCTATGGCGTACGCCGGGCCGCGGCCGCCCGCCGGCACGCCGAGACCGAGCGCGAGGTGCGCGACACCATCAAGCAGCAGCGCCGCGCCGCCAAGCGCGGCAACGCCTGAGCCGGCCGGCGACGGAGGGATGAGATCATGAGGCGCCTGTTCTGGCTGGGCATCGGGCTGGCCGTCGGCGTGGTGGTGGTGCGCAAGGCGACCCAGGCCGCGCACGCGTACACGCCGGCCGGCATCGCCGGTGGCCTGTCGCAATCCGCTGGCGGTCTGGTGGAGTCGCTGCGTAGCTTCGTGGAGGACGTCCGGATCGGGATGGCCGAGCGCGAGCAGGAGATCCACGAGGCGTTCGCCCGGGGCGAGGCGTTCGACGACCAGTTCGCCGAGCTGCGGGAGGACCCGCGCATCGGCGACCGAGAGATCTTTCCGGAGGAGCACCAGCGATGAAGACGGCGGAGATCAAGCGGCGGTATCTCGCCCACTTCGAGGCGAACGGCCATGCCGTGGTGCCGTCCGCTCCGCTGCCCGCCATCAGCGACCCGAACCTGCTGTTCGTCAACGCCGGCATGGTGCAGTTCGTCCCCTACTTCCTGGGGCAGCACACCCCGCCCTACTCCCGGGCGGTCAGCGTGCAGAAGTGCATCCGCACCCCGGACATCGACGAGGTCGGCAAGACCAGCCGGCACGGCACGTTCTTCCAGATGAACGGCAACTTCTCCTTCGGTGACTACTTCAAGGCCGGGGCGATCCCGCTCGCCTGGGACCTGGTCACCAAGTCGGTCGCCGAGGGCGGCTTCGGGCTGGACCCGGAGCGGATCTGGGCGACGGTCTACCTCGACGACGACGAGGCGGCCGAGATCTGGCGTTCCGTCGGCATGCCGGCCGAGCGGATCGTCCGGCGGGGCAAGAAGGACAACTTCTGGTCGATGGGCATCCCCGGCCCGGCCGGCCCGTGCTCCGAGCTGTACTACGACCGGGGCCCCGCCTACGGGCGCGAGGGCGGCCCGGAGGTCGACGAGGACCGGTACCTGGAGTTCTGGAACCTCGTCTTCATGCAGTTCCAGATCGACGACGTGCAGAGCAAGGAAATCTTCCAGATCGTCGGCGACCTGCCGAAGAAGAACATCGACACCGGCATGGGCCTGGAGCGGATGGCGTCCCTGCTGCAGGGCGTCGACAACCTCTACGAGATCGACGAGGTCCGGCCGATCCTGGCCCGCGCCGCCGAGCTGACCGGCAAGCGGTACGGCGCGCACTCCGGCCACGTCGCCAGCGAGTCGCACCCCGACGACGTGCGGCTGCGGGTGATCGCCGACCACGTGCGCACCGCGCTGATGCTGATCGGCGACGGGGTCACCCCGAGCAACGAGGGGCGCGGGTACGTGCTGCGCCGCATCATGCGCCGCGCCATCCGGGCGGTGCGGCTGCTCGGCTGGCAGGACCGGGCGCTGCCCGAGCTGCTGCCGGTGGCGCGGGACTGCATGGCCCCGTCGTATCCGGAGCTGGCGGCCGAGTTCGACCGGATCTCGCAGTACGCGTACGCCGAGGAGGACGCCTTCCTGGCGACGCTGCGCGCCGGGACGACGATCCTGGACACGGCGATCGCCGAGACCAAGTCGGCGGGCAAGCCGGCGCTGTCGGGCGACAAGGCGTTCCAGCTGCACGACACCTACGGCTTCCCGATCGACCTGACCCTGGAGATCGCGGCCGAGCAGGGTCTCCAGGTCGACGCCGACGGCTTCCGCCGGCTGATGGCCGACCAGCGGGCCCGGGCCAAGGCCGACGCGCGGGCGCGCAAGACCGGGCACACCGACCTGTCGGCGTACCGGTCGGTGCTGGACGCGGGCGGGCCGGTGGAGTTCACCGGCTACACGGAGCTGAACCGGGAGTCCCGGGTCCGCGCCGTGCTCTCCGGCGGCGACCAGGTCGGCGCGGCCGCCGAGGGTGACACGGTCGAGCTGGTGCTCGACACCACCCCCTTCTACGCCGAGGGCGGCGGCCAGCAGCCCGACCAGGGCCTGATCACCGTCGGCGGCGGCCAGGTCGAGGTCTTCGACGTGCAGCAGCCGGTGCCGGGCCTGATCGTGCACCGCGCCCGCGTCGTCCGGGGCGAGGTGCGCGCCGGCGAGACCGGGTACGCCGAGATCGACGTGACCCGACGGCGGGCCATCTCCCGCTCGCACACGGCCACCCACCTGGTGCACCAGACGATGCGCAACTTCCTCGGCGAGTCGGCCACCCAGGCGGGTTCGCTGAACGCGCCGGGCCGGCTGCGGTTCGACTTCAACACGCCGACCGGGGTGTCGCCGAGCGTCCTGCACGACGTGGAGCAGCAGGTCAACGAGGTGCTCCTGGCCGACCTGGAGGTGCACGCCTTCGTCACCAGCCAGGAGGAGGCCCGCCGCATCGGCGCGATGGCGCTGTTCGGCGAGAAGTACGGCGAGCGGGTGCGGGTCGTCGAGGTCGGCGACTACGCCCGGGAGCTGTGCGGCGGCACCCACGTGGCCCGCTCGGCCCAGCTCGGCCTCGTCAAGATCCTCTCCGAGGCGTCGGTCGGTTCGGGCGTACGCCGCATCGAGGCGCTCGTCGGCATGGACGCGTTCGGCTTCCTGGCCCGCGAGCACCTGCTGGTCTCCCGGCTCGCCGAGCTGTTCCGGGTCCCCGGCGACCAGGTCGCCGACCGGGTGGAGCAGACCGTCACCCAGCTCCGCGACGCCGAGAAGGAGCTGGAGAAGCTGCGCGCCCAGCTCGTGCTCGGCGGAGCGGCGGCCCTCGCCGGGCAGGCGAAGGACGTGCGCGGGGTGGCGTACGTCGGCACCGAGGCGCCCGAGGGCGCGGCCGGCAACGACGTGCGGACCCTGGCCCAGGAGATCCGCGGCAAGATCGACCCGGCGCGGCCGGCCGTGGTGGCCGTGGCGGCCCGGTCGAACGGCAAGGCGTCCCTCGTGGTGGCCGTGAACGCGGCGGCCCGCAGCCGGGGCCTGGCGGCGAAGGACCTGGTCAAGGCGGCGTTCTCCGGTCGGGGCGGCGGCAGCGACGACCTGGCCCAGGGCGGCGGCCTGCCGGCGGCCGAGGCGCCGAAGCTGCTGGCCACGGTCGAGCAGGCGATCGCCGACGCGTAGCGCGCCGCACGTCGGGTCAGGGCGGGCCGTCACGGTCCGCCCTGACCCGTTCCAGGGCAGGACGAAAACCGCTTCCGGGCGGACAACGGTCTTTTCAGGGCAGGATGAACGGTCTTTCAGGGCAGGATGAACGGAAGATGACCGAAACGGTGCACGGTGTCCGGCTGGGCGTCGACGTGGGGCAGGTGCGGGTCGGGGTCGCCCGGTCCGACCCGCACGGGGTGCTGGCCACCCCGCTGGTGACACTCGCCCGGGACCTGACAACGGCCGAGGACGCGGTGCCCAGCGACATGGCCGAGCTCGTCGCCCTGATCGCCGAGCACGAGTGCGTCGAGGTGGTCGTCGGCCTACCGGTCAACCTCTCCGGCCAGCACGGCCCGGCCGCCCGGAATGTGAAGGCGTATGCTGACCGGTTGGCTGACGTAATAGCGCCCGTTCCGGTAACGCTCACCGACGAGAGGATGTCGACGGTCGTGGCTTCTCGTAGGCTTGCCGAGCGTGGCGTCCGGGGAAAGCGCCAACGCGCGGTGGTCGACCAGGCCGCCGCGGTCGAGATCCTGCAGAGCTGGCTGGACGCGCAGCGGAGGCGGACGCGATGATCGACGATCTGGACCTCGGTTTCGACGAGTCGGAACGGAGTGGTGACAAGGGCAAGCACCGGCGCAGCTACGTACGCAAGCGCAAGGGCGAGTCGGGCGGGAGCGGGGGCAAGACCGCGCTCGCCCTGCTGATGGCCTTCGTGCTGCTCGGCGTCATCGGCGGCGGGGCCTTCTACGGCTTCGACCGGGTGCAGAGCTACTTCGTCACCCCCGACTACGACGGGGCCGGCACGGGCGAGGTGACCGTCGAGATCAAGCAGGGCGCGCTGATCGCCGACATGGCCGTCGCGCTCTACGACGCCGGGGTGGTCAAGAGCGCCAAGGCGTTCATCGAGGCGGCCGAGGCCAACTCGCGCAGCAAGAACATCCAGCCCGGCACCTACAAGGTGCGCAAGCAGATGAGCGGCGAGCAGGCCCTGGTCATGCTGCTCGACCTGAAGAACAAGATCACCAACCAGATCACCATCCCCGAGGGGACCACGGCCAAGCGCACCTACAAGCTCCTGTCGGAGAAGACCAAGATCCCGATCAAGGAGTTCGAGGCCGCCGCGAAGGACCCGGAAGGGCTCGGCGTGCCGGACTGGTGGTTCAAGCGCACCGACGGCAAACCGGCGAAGAAGTCGATCGAGGGCTTCCTCTACCCGGACACGTACGAGATCCCGCCGAAGGCCACCGCCGAGATCCTGCTGTCGACGATGGTGCAGAACTTCCTCACCGTCACCGGCGAGATGAAGTTCGCCGACCGGGTGCAGGAGGAGCGGGGCGGCATCAGCCCGTACGAGGCGCTGATCGTCGCGTCCCTCGCCCAGGCCGAGGCCGGCAACAAGGACGACCTCGGCAAGGTCGCCCGGGTGGCCTACAACCGGGTGTACGGCGAGTTCCCGTGCAACTGCCTGGAGATGGACGTCACGGTCAACTACTACCTGGAGCTGACCGGGCAGAAGACCAAGACGTCGAAGGACATGACCGACGCCGAGTTGGACGACAAGAAGAACCCGTACAACCGCAAGCTGCGCGGGATGATCCCCAGCCCGATCAACAACCCTGGCAAGCAGGCCATGGAGGGGGCAATGGACCCGCCGCCCGGTAAGTGGCTCTACTTCGTGGCGATCGACAGGCAGGGGCACTCCGCCTTTGCCGAGACGTACGAGGAGCAGCTCCGCAATCAGAGGAAGGCGGAAGAGGCCGGAATCATCTGAGTTGCCGAGGGATCGTCCGGTCCGCCCAACGGGTGGGCCGGACCGTCGCGGGTCGGGTCTGCATCGATAATCACCTTGATGAGCTATTGATGGATCCCTACGCTCTGACGGACGGTAGTCACTACACGGACGGGGAGCGGGCTTTGATCAAGATGAACGCATGGGCCACGAGGGCTGGAATCGTCGCTACGGGCACCGCGGTGGTGCTCGCTTTCGCAGCGGTGCCGGCCCAGGCGGCCGAGATCACCAAGAGCACCACCGGCGCGTCGGGACGTGCTGTCTACATCAAGAATGGTGACTGGGACCTCTTTGCCACCGACACGCTGACCGACGGGCACTGCGCGCGTTGGCAGGAGCGGGCCCCCAGCAGTAGCAGTTGGTCTTACAAGGGCAACTCCATCTGCACCGCGACCGAGGGTTGGGCGGGTTTTGCGCGCTCCGGCTACTCCTACCGGATCTGCCGCACCGGTGTCGGCAACTGCTCGACGGTGGCTACGCTTCCCTAGTTCGGAACCTTGGATGAGGGAGTGACGTGTCGGTTTACAGGGCGGCGGTGGTCGGCAAGCCGATCAGTCACTCCCTCTCCCCGGTGATCCACAACGCCGGCTACGCCGCCGCCGGCCTCGCCGGGTGGTCGTACACGACGATCGAGTGCGCGGAGGCGGAGCTGGCGGCGATGGTCGCCGGCCTCGGCCCCGAGTGGGCCGGGCTGTCGGTGACCATGCCCTGCAAGGAGGCCACCCTCACCCTCGCGGCCGAGGTGTCGCCCGTCGCCGCCGCGATGGGCGCGGCGAACACGCTGGTCCACCGCCCCGACGGCTCCTGGTACGCGGACAACACCGACGCCGCCGGCATGATCGAGCTGCTCGGCGCGGCCGGCGTGCCGCCGGGGGCCCGGTTCACCGTGCTCGGCGCGGGCGGCACCGCGCGGGCCGCCCTGGCCGCCGCCGCCCGCCTCGGCTCGGGCACGGTGACCGTGGTGGCCCGCCGCGCGTCGGCCATCGACGAGCTGCGCCCGGCCGCCGACGCGCTCGGCCTGCGGCTGGCCGGTGCCGACTGGGCCGACGCGGCCGGGCACACCGACGCCGACGTGGTCGTCTCCACCGTCCCGAAGGGCGTCGCCGACCCGATCGCGGCGCAGGCCCGGTGGCGGCCCGGCGCGGTCTACTTCGACGCGTTGTACGACCCGTGGCCCACCCCCCTCGCCGCCTCGGCCGAGGCGGCCGGCTGCCGGGTGGTGTCCGGGCTGGACCTGCTGGTCGCCCAGGCGGTCGGCCAGTTCGAGCACTTCACCGGCATCCGCGCCCCGGTCGCGGCGATGGCCGCCGCGCTGTCGGCCGAGGTGGGCATCGAGATCCGCCCGACCCGCTAGCCCCGGTCCTGCCAGCCCCGGCTCGGTCGCCCGCCCCGCCCCGCGCGGCGGCGCGCTCGGTTCAGCGCCGCCATGTCGGCGACATGGCGGTATCCGCACCCACGGATACCGCTACCTCCCCGACATTCGCCGTCGACCGAGCGGGCCGGGCCCCCGGTGTGCATCCGGGGGCCGGCCGGCGTCAGTGGGGGCGACACCGGGAGTTCGGGTGCGGTTCCTAGCGTCCGGGGCATGTTGACCTTGAACCGACGGCCGCGCCGGCCCGTGGCCGTTCTCGCGGCACTCGCCACGACCGCCGGCCTGCTCGCCGCCGTCCAGATATCCGCCCCCGCCCCGGCCGCTGCGAAGCCCGGTGACGTCGTCGTCGCCGAGGACTTCTCCGCCGGTACGCTGCCCGCCGGCTGGCGGGCCATCGACGGGGAGTGGACGGTGCGCGACGGCCGGCTGCGCGGCACCGCCACCAGCGGCACCAAGAAGATCACCTTCGGCCGGCACCTCACCGACTTCCGGTTCTCCGCGACCGTCCGCTTCGAGTCCGTCGCCGAGGCGACCCGGTGGACGGCGCTCGGCCTCGACGTGCCCGCCGACGGGCGCACCCCGTGGTGGATCGCCACCATGCGCAGCGGCACCACCGCCGCGAACGGCCTGGAGTTCGCCCAGCTCACCACCGCCAACGCCTGGAACGTCACCAACACCGGCTCCGCGCCGTACGCCGCCGGGACCGGGCGGGACATGTTGGTCGCCGTGGAGGTGCACGGCAACCAGGCCCGCTGGTTCCTCGACGGCCGCCAGCTGCTGCGCACCACCAGCCTCACCCGGTCCACCGACGGCGGGCAGGCCCTGATCGTCAACGGCGGCAGCGTCTCCTTCGACGACGTGCTGGTCACCGAGCTGCCGCCGAACGGCTACCTACGCCCGGCCGGTGCCCCGATGACCATCATCGCCCACCGGGGCGCGTCCGCCGCCGCCCCCGAGAACACCCTCGTCGCGCAGGAGATCGCCCGCCGCTCCGGCGCGGACTTCGTCGAGAACGACGTCCAGCCCAGCCGCGACGGGGTGCCGTTCGTGCTGCACGACGCCACCGTCGACCGCACCACCGACGGTTCGGGCGCGATCCGTACGCTCACCGCCGCCCAGCTCAAGGCGC
Source organism: Micromonospora haikouensis (assembly GCF_000876225.1). NCBI lineage: Bacteria > Bacillati > Actinomycetota > Actinomycetes > Micromonosporales > Micromonosporaceae > Micromonospora > Micromonospora haikouensis. The sequence goes on from NZ_JXSX01000003.1 coordinate 1,070,280, forward strand.
TCGACGCCGGCTCCTGGTTCGCCCCGCAGTACGCCGGGGCCCGGCTGCCCACCCTCGCCGAGCAGCTCGCCGACCTGCGGACCCGGGGCGGCAACCTGCTGCTGGAGATCAAGGGCGCGCACACCCGTGACGAGGTGGCCCGCATCGTCGAGGTGATCCGCGCCGAGAAGATGACGACCCGCGTCTTCGTGCAGAGCTTCGAGGTCGACGCCCTACGGTTCACCCGGGAACTCGCCCCCGAGCTGCCGACCGGCCTGCTGCGCAGCGGCCTGGACGCCGATCCGGTCGCCATGGCGCGGGAGCTGGGCGTCACGGCGTACAACCCGACGGGTACGGCGCTGCTGGCCCGGCCGTCGGTGATCGCCGACCTGCACGCCGCCGGTGTCGCCGTCATGGCCTGGACGGTCGACTCGCCGGCGCAGTGGCAGCAGCTGGAGCGGATCGGCACCGACGGGATCATCACCAACCGGCCGGCGGAGCTGGCCGGCTGGAACGCCGCCGGTCAGCTCGGCGCGGCGGTCCCCACCGTGTCGATCGCCGCCCCGGCCGACGGCGTCGAGCTGGACCGGGCGCAGCGGCCGGTGCTCACCGTGCCGGCCACCGACGCCGACACCGTGACCGTCACCCTTGACGGGGCGGCGGTGCCGGTGGGCAAGCCCCTCGACCTGACCGGGCTGGCGGCCGGCGCGCACCGGCTGCGCGCCGTGGCGAGCGGCCCGAAGGGCACCGCCACCGCCGAGGCCACCTTCACCGTCGCGGTGACCCCGGCCGGCCTCGGTCACCTGGTGCTCACCTCCGGCGCTGCGGACCAGGCGCTGACGGTGCTCACCAACCACCTGGTGAAGGGCCGGTACGCGCAGCTGGCCCGGTACGCCGAACGGCACGCCGGCCGCTTCCTGCCGGAGGCGAAGGCCCGCGTCATCGCCGCCGACGCCCGCACCCTGGCCACCCGCTAACCCCGCCCCGCCCCGCCCCCCGCTTGCGCCCCGCCCCGCCCCGCCCCGGTCGGTGATCAAGAGGTTTGCGTCATCGTGAAGATCAAACTTGACGCTTTTCTCTTGATCACCGGGCCCGGGGCGGGAGGGGAGGGGTGGCGTGGCGGTTGGGGCTCAGTGCCGTGGGGCAGGCTTGCCGTCGGTCCACAAGGACTCGAAGTGCTCGACATACCGATCGAACGCTCCCCCGTCCTGGCACCGTCGCAGGTGCAGCGTCACGGAGTCCTGCCCGAGCCCCGCCCCGATGTGTGTGGCGACTATGGCCTCCTCGTCGAAGACCCACACGGACATGGCGAGATGACGGGTAGAGAAGCGGACCGGAATCACGGTGCCGACCTTGCTCAGTTCTGCCCGTGTCATCGCGATACGAGTCGACAGCGTGAGCGGAGTCGCTTCGATCCTCTCCCGCTCGGCTGTGACCGGGCTGTCCGGATCCCCGAGCAGGAATCGCAGGTCGGCCCCGGCGCTTGCCTTGGCTTCGAGCGTGGCGGAGACACCGGGCATCTCCAGCCAGAGGAAGTAGCTGGTGTATCCGCCGAACCACAGCCGAGAACTGGCGCGCCCGATGGCGTCACGGAACACCGACTGGGGCAGGTCTGCGCGGCGTGGATAGACGCCGAGCAGTTCCCGGTCGCTTCCAACCTTCACGGCACGTCGGATCATCTCAGGCCACAGCACCCCCACATCCTCGCCCAGCACCTCTGCTACGCGCACTCTGGAGCGAGGATGAGGGACGCGTCCCCGGCTGACCCATCTCTGCACGGTCTTCGCGTCCACATCGCACCTCTCGGCGAGGTCGGCAAAGGAGAGACCGGCTGCCACGATCGCAGCCTTGAGTGCATCGTTCCGCGCCATGGCGAATAGGACCTTTCGTAGACGTCCCCGCATAGTCACACGCGAGCGGTCCCACCGTCCGTGACACGCTGGCAGCTTTCAGTGCATGCCATGTTCCGCGCAGCCGGTGCTGTTCGTTTCGCACCCGTCACAGGTAACGCGCCCCCTGTGCTGGGCCGGGTGGCTGGATCCGAGGGGCCCAGGCAGGCCAACGTGCCGACCCTCCATCCCCCAAGAAGGCGACGGTTTCTGGTGATCTCCGATGCCGTGTCGATTGTGTTCGGTGGGCTGGTGCCGGGCTTCCTGCTCGGGCTGCTCGCGTTCCGGGTCAAGTCCCGCTGGTGCCCGCGTTGCGGCGAGCACACCTACGCCATGCCGCCGGAGCAGGACAGATGACCGCGCCGGTTCCCCGCGCCCGCGCCGAGGTGCCGATCGGGCGGCGGATGGCCGAGTTACGGGCCCGCCGGGGGATGAGCCAGCAGGTCTTCGCCGACCGGATCGGCAGGTCGAAGAGCTGGGTCGACAAGGTCGAGCGAGGCGTACGCACCCTCGACCGGCTCTCCGTCATCGAGACCGTCGCCGGGGCGCTGGGGGTCGCCCCGGCGGTCCTGCTCGCCGACAAGCCGCGCCGGGAAGCCGTCACCGACACCGAGGCAGCCGTGGAACGCATCCGGGCGGCGCTGGCCCGCCACGACCCGCCCGATGCCGACGGCCCGTGCGTGCGGCAGCTCGACGACCAGGCCGGGTACGCCTGGGCCGCGTACCGCAAGGGCCATCATCCGCAGGTGCTGCGCACCCTGCCCGACCTGCTCGCCGCCAGCCGGCACGCCCACCACACCCCGACCGGGGACGCGTCCGTCGCCGATCCGCTCGTCCGCGTCTACCGGCTCGCCGCCCAGACGCTGGTCAAGCTCGGTGAACCCCACCTCGGCCTGCTGGCCGCCGACCGCGCCATGATCGCTGCCACCGGAGACGCACACCGCACCGGGCTCGCCGCCGTCTCCCTCGCCCAGGCGCTGCGCGCCCTGCGCCGGGGTCGCCTCGCGAAGGCTGCCGCGCTCAGCGCCGTACACCAGCTCGACCTGACGCCGTCGCGTGCCCTGCTGGCCGACGAACCGGGACTGACCGGGACCCTGTTGATCGAGGCCGCCGTCGCCGCCGCTACCTGTGGTGACGCCGCCACCGCCCACGACCTCACCGAACGCGCCGTCGCCCTCGCCCACGGCAACCGGCAGTACGACGGCGACGGCGTCGCCTTTGGCCCCGTCGCTGTCACCCTCGCCCGTGCCCTGGTCGCCACCCACCTCGGCGACCACCACCACGCCGTCACCCTCCACCGACACGCCGCCAACAGCGAGGGCTGGCACCGGCTCCCCGCCGAGCATCGCGCCGCCCACCTCGTCGACATCGCCCGCGCCCACCTCGACCTCGGCGACCCGGCGGCTGCCGGCCGTGCTCTCCTCACCGCCGACCGCCTCGCCCCCGCAGAGACCCGAGCCCGTTCCGCCGCCAGGGCCACCCTCACCACGATTCTTCGCACGGGCCCCACCTCTGCCGACGTCACCCGCCTGGCCGCCGTCCTCGGGCTGACCCGGCAGTAGGCGCCAGACCTTGGACACCTACTGTCAGCCGCTCGGACAGCAAGCGTCCAAGATCTCGTCTGTTCCGGGGTCGGGTACCCGCGCCGGGCCCGTGGCGTCCGGGCGGCGCGTCCGTAGGGCGGGACGCGGTGGGCGGCCCGGTGGGACGTAACCCGGGCGTGACAGACTTGCCCACGTGTTGCGCTGGTTGACTGCAGGTGAATCGCACGGTCCCGCCCTCGTCGCGATGCTGGAGGGCGTGCCCGCCGGGATCGAGGTGACCACCGGCGAGATCGCCGGTGAGCTGGCCCGCCGCCGGCTCGGCTACGGCCGGGGCGCCCGGATGGCCTTCGAGCAGGACGTCGTCGAGATCATCGGCGGCCTCCGGCACGGCGTCACCCTCGGCAGCCCCGTCGCCATCCGGGTCGGCAACTCCGAGTGGCCCAAGTGGCAGACGGTGATGGCCGCCGACCCGGTGGACCCCGACGAGCTGGCCCGGCAGGCCCGCAACGCGCCGCTGACCCGCCCGCGTCCGGGCCATGCCGATCTTGCCGGCATGCAGAAGTACGGCCACACCGACGCCCGGCCGATCCTGGAGCGGGCCAGCGCGCGGGAGACCGCCGCCCGGGTCGCCGTCGGCACCGTGGCGAAGGCCCTGGTGAAGCAGGCCCTCGGCATCGAGATCGTCTCGCACGTCGTGGAGCTGGGCCCGGTCGCCGCGAAGCCGGGGCTGCGCCCCACGCCGGAGGACGCCGAGCGGATCGACGCCGACCCGCTGCGCTGCCTCGACTCCGACGCGAGCGCCCGGATGGTCGCCGAGGTCGATGCCGCGAAGAAGGCCGCCGACACGCTGGGCGGCGTGGTCGAGGTGCTGGCGTACGGGGTGCCGCCGGGCCTGGGCAGCCACGTGCAGTGGGACCGCAAGCTCGACGCCCGGCTCGCCACCGCGCTGATGTCGATCCAGGCGATCAAGGGTGTGGAGATCGGCGACGGCTGGTTGCAGGCCCGCTCCCGTGGCTCGGAGGCGCACGACGAGATCGTGCCGACCGCGACCGGGGTGCGCCGGGTGACCGACCGGGCCGGTGGCCTGGAGGGCGGCATCACCACCGGCGAGCCGCTGCGGGTGAAGGCGGCGATGAAGCCGATCTCGTCGCTGAACCGGGCCCTGGCCACGGTGGACGTGACCACGAGGGAGCCGGCGACCGCCATCAACCAGCGCTCCGACGTGTGCGCCGTGCCGGCCGCCGCCGTGGTCGCCGAGGCGATGGTGGCGCTGGTGCTCGCCGAGGCCGCCGTGGAGAAGTTCGGCGGCGACTCGGTGGCCGAGATGCGCCGCAACCTGGCCGGCTACCTCGACTCCCTGGTGATCCGGTGAGCCCGACTTCGCCCGACGACTCGGCGCTGCCCGGTGACCCGGTCGGCCGGACGCGGCCGGTGGTCGTCCTCGTCGGGTCGCCCGGCTCCGGGAAGACCACCGTCGGGGAGACGCTCGCCGCGCTGCTCGGGGTGGAGTTCCGCGACACCGACGCCGACATCGAGGCGATGGCCGGCAAGCCGATCCCGGAGATCTTCGTCGACGAGGGCGAGGACCACTTCCGCGCCCTGGAGCGGGCCGCCACCGCCGCGGCGCTGACCTCCTGCGCCGGGGTGCTCGCCCTCGGCGGCGGCGCGGTGCTCGCCGAGGAGAACCGCGCCGCCCTGGTCGGGCACACCGTGGTGCACCTGAGCGTCGAGCTGGCCGACGCGGTGAAGCGGGTCGGGCTGGGTGCCGGCCGGCCGCTGCTGGCGATCAACCCGAGGGCGACGCTGAAGCACCTGATGGACCAGCGCCGCCCGCTCTACGCGGAGGTGGCGACCGCGACGGTGGTCACCGACGGGCGTACGCCGGAGGAGATCGCCGCCGAGGTCGCCGCCCTGCTCAAGCCCTGACGCGCTCCCCGCCCCCGGTTGCCTTCATGGAACTGAGCAGCCCGACCTCCGGCTCCAGCGCGCCGTCCTGACCCAGCGACAGGAAGTCGGCCTCGACCGCCGCCCGGTCGAGCACCCCCGCGCGCACCGCGTGGTAGCGCACCACCGACCAGACGAAGACGTCGAGGCTGTCGAAGCGGGTGCCGCCCTCGACGACCTCCTCCTCGTGGAACCACAGGCCGACCTGCCCGTTGGCGAGCACCACGTGCAGGTTGCCGCCCCCGTCGGCGCCGACGGAGTAGACGTCGTCGTCGGTGAGCACCGTCTCGTAGTCGGCGTCCAGGATTCCGCAGTCGTTGCCCGCGAAGTCGAACCCGTAGGACCAGTCGTAGATGTCCAGGAACTGGGGCATGCGCCCCGACCGCACGCGCTGGTCGAACGCCGCCAGGGCGGTGGCGGCCGTCGGCGGGAGCCGGTCGAGCATCGGCGCGACCGGCCGGGTCCCGGCGGGAACCGTGACGGGCGGACGGTCGGCGAACCAGCGGGCGAGGTCGGCGTCGAGCCCGTTGGCGACGTAGCCGACGAGGTCGTCAGGGGTGAGCGTCACCGGCGGATGCTAACCGGCCCCACCGACACGCGACGGTGCCCCACCTGAGGACGCCAGGTGGCGAGGAGGGCCAGCGCCAGGGCGATCTCGGCGAGGTCGCCGCCGTAGTACATGACCGTCGCCCCGGCGCGCAGCTGCTCCGGCGGGGCCGGGACGTCCACGGCGAGTCCCGCGTACAGCAGTTGGGCCAGGGTGGCGTGGGCGGCCACGGCGACCCCGAGCACCACGAGCCGCGCCGGCACCCGGGGGCGGTGCGGGCCGGGGTCGGGGCCGGCGACCGACCAGGTGAAGAGCAGCCCCGAGAGCAGGAAGTGCAGGTGCACCAGGTGGTGCAGGGCCGGGTGCGCCAGCGTCGCCCGGTACAGCGGCGTCAGGTACAGCACGTACAGCCCGCCGGTGGTGAGCGCGAGGCCGGTCACCGGGTGGGCGAGCGCGGCGAGGGCGGGGCGGCGCAGCAGCCGCACCAGGGCCCGGCCGCGCCGCCGGTCGATGCTGCGCAGCGCCAGGGTGACCGGCGCGCCGAGCACCAGCCCGAGCGGCGCGAGCATGCCGACCAGCAGGTGCTGCCAGGCGTGCGCGGCGAAGCCGCCGGCCGGCAGGGCCAGCCCCACCGCCAGCAGGCCGGCCCCCGCGCCGAAGGCCGCCGTGCGCCGGTGCGGCCAGCCGCCGCCGTCGGGCCCGCGCTGCCGCAGCGCGGCGGCGAGATAGACCCAGAAGATCACCAGGGGTACGAGCAGCGCGGGCCCCGGCGCGTACCCGTCGTGCCCGCCGTGGCTGCCTCCGCCCACTGCCAGGCCCCCGATCATGTCGGGTCACCGGCGGTCGGCGCAGACGTCCACGGTCGTGCCGCGGCGCTGCACCAGCCAACCGACGGCGACCAGCGCCGCCCCGAGCGCCAGGAACCCGAGGTCCCACCACGTCCGGTACGCGCCCTCGCGCACGTGGTGGATGCCGAGCAGGTGGTGGTCGACGATCCCCTCGACGAGGTTGAACAACCCCCAGCCGACCAGTGCCCAGCCCCACAGCACGGGGGAGCGCCACAGCAGCCCCCGCGACCCGGTGACCCGGGCGTAGAGCAGGGCCAGGCCGGTCAGCACCGCCACCCAGGTCACCACGTGGAAGATCCCGTCCCACAGGGTGTTCATCTCCAGGCCGGGCACGGTGTCCACCGGGTACGCCTTGACCCCGACGTTGTCGCTGCCGGTGCCGCTGAGCATGTGGTGCCACTGGAGCACCTGGTGCAGCACGATGCCGTCGGCGAAGCCGCCGAGGCCGACGCCGAGGATCGTGGCGGGCAGCCGGATGTCGGCGCCCTCGGTGCTGGGTGTGCTCATCGCGGGGTACCTCCGCCTCGTCGGCCGGCCCGTGCCGGAACGCCGTCCGTGCTGGAAACGCTGCCCCCGCCCTGCCCGGCTAAACGCCGCCGGCCGCCGCCGGTGACGTGCGGGTGGCGCTGCGCCGAGCGCGGGCGTCGCGCCGCGCGTGGTGTTAGGAAGGGGCCCTTCCTATGCAGGAAGCGTTAACAAGGTGCCCTTCCTTGCATGCGATCCGTGCGCCACGGAGTGGACAGGCGGCGTCGTGGGGGCCGTGGCTGGACTAGGCTGCCGGGCGATGGACGAGGTGACCCGGATTCCGGTCGGCGGCGAACGGCCGTACGACGTGTTGGTGGGACGCGACCTGCTCGATTCGCTCCCGACGTTGCTGCCCGGCGCGACCCGGGTGGCGGTGCTGCACGCGCCGCCGCTGAAGGGGCTGGCCGACGCGATCGGCGCGCGCCTGGCGGCGGCCGGGGCGGCCCCCCTGCTGGTGGAGGTGCCGGACGCCGAGGCGGGCAAGGCCATCGAGGTGGCCGCCGCGTGCTGGGACCGGCTCGGCGAGGCGGGCTTCACCCGCACCGACGCGGTGGTGGGGGTGGGCGGCGGCGCGGTCACCGACCTGGCCGGCTTCGTCGCGGCCTGCTGGCTGCGCGGGGTGCGCTGGGTGCCGGTGGCGACGTCGCTGCTGGGCATGGTCGACGCGGCGGTGGGCGGCAAGACGGGGATCAACACGGCGGCCGGCAAGAACCTCGTGGGCGGCTTCCACCCGCCGGTCGGGGTGCTGTGCGACCTCGCGGTGCTCGACAGCCTCCCGCCGGCCGACCTGGCGGCGGGGCTGGCCGAGGTGGTCAAGTGCGGGTTCATCGCCGACCCGGTGATCCTCGACCTGGTCGAGCGGGACCGCGCGGCGGCGACGGACCCGACGTCGCCGGTGGTCCGGGAGCTGATCGAGCGGGCGATCCGGGTGAAGGCCGACGTGGTCTCCGGCGACCTGCGCGAGTCCGGGGTGCGCGAGGTGCTCAACTACGGTCACACCCTGGCCCACGCGATCGAGAAGGTGGAGGGGTACCGCTGGCGGCACGGGCACGCCGTGTCCGTCGGCCTGGTCTACGCGGGGGAGTTGGCGCGGCTGGCGGGCCGGCTTGACCCGGAGACCACGGCGCGGCACCGCACGGTGCTGACGGCGCTGGGGCTGCCGACGGCGTACCGGGCCGACGCGTGGCCGCAGCTGCTGGCCGCGATGCGGGTCGACAAGAAGAGCCGCGGCTCGCGGCTGCGGTTCGTGGTGCTCGACGCGCTGGCCCGCCCGGCGATCCTGGAGGGCCCGGACGACGAGCTGCTGCACGCCGCCTACCGGGAGGTCTCCTCATGAGGGTGTACGTGCTCAACGGGCCGAACCTGGGCCGGCTGGGCACCCGCCAGGTCGACGTGTACGGGGCGACCAGCTACGCCGACCTGGTGGGGCTGTGCGAGGCCACCGGCCGGGAGCTGGGGCTGGACGTGACGGTGCGGCAGACCGACGCCGAGCACGAGCTGGTGGGCTGGCTGCACGAGGCGGCCGACGAGCAGGCGGCGGTGGTGCTCAACCCGGCCGCCTGGTCGCACTACTCGATCGCGGTGCGGGACGCCTGCGCCCTGCTGCGCGGCCCGCTGGTGGAGGTGCACATCTCCAACATCCACGCCCGGGAGGAGTTCCGCGCGCACTCGGTGGTCTCGGCGGTGGCGACGGGGGTGATCTGCGGGTTGGGCGTGGACGGCTACCGGCTCGCCCTGCACCACCTGGCGGCCCGCGCGGAGGCGGCCGGCGCGAGCGCGGAGGCTGCCCGCGCGGGCGCGGGAACGACCGGCGGCTGACGGCGGGTACGGCCGGCGGCGGCAGCTAGTAGACTTGCCAGGTCTGTCCGCCAATTGATGATCAAGGCAGGAAATGGCCACCACCAACGACCTGAAGAACGGCCTGGTACTCAACCTCGACGGGGAGCTCTGGGCCGTCGTGGAGTTCCAGCACGTCAAGCCCGGTAAGGGTGGCGCCTTCGTGCGTACCACGCTGAAGAACGTGCTGTCCGGCAAGGTGGTCGACAAGACCTTCAACGCGGGCACCAAGGTCGAGACCGCGACCGTGGACAAGCGCACGATGCAATACCTCTACGCCGACGGCGAGGACTACGTCTTCATGGATCTGGAGACGTTCGACCAGATCACCGTCCCCGGGGGCACCGTCGGCGAGGCCGCCAACTACCTCCTGCCGGAGGCCGAGGCGACCGTCGCCACCCACGAGGGCGTGCCGCTCTACATCGAGCTGCCGACCTCCGTGGTGCTGGAGATCACCTACACGGAGCCGGGCCTGCAGGGCGACCGGTCCACCGGCGGCAACAAGCCGGCGACGGTCGAGACCGGCGCGACCGTGCAGGTGCCGCTCTTCATCACCACCGGCGAGAAGATCAAGGTCGACACCCGCGACGGCCGTTACCTCGGCCGCGCCTGATGGCCGAGGGGCCCAAGCAGCAGATGCCGGCGCGCCGCAAGGCGCGCAAGCGGGCGCTGGACGTGCTCTTCGAGGCCGACCTGCGCGACCGGCCGCCGGTGGAGGTGCTCGCCGGCTACGTCGAGCGGATCGAGAAGCCCCACCCGGAGCACCTGGGGTACGCGGTCGGCCTCGTCGAGGGGGTGGCCGCGCACCTGGACCGGATCGACGAGCTGATCGCCAGCTACGCCGAGGGGTGGACGCTGGACCGGATGCCGGCGGTGGACCGCAACCTGGCCCGCATCGCCGTCTACGAGCTGCTCTACGTCGACGAGCTCGACGACGCGGTGGCGATCAGCGAGGCCGTCGAGCTGGCCCGGCAGATGTCGACCGACGACTCGCCGCGCTTCCTCAACGGGGTGCTCGGCCGGATCGCCGAGTACGCCACCCGCTGACCGTCGCCCCTCGGGGCGCCGGCCGGCGAGGCGGTGTCGAAAAGGGCCCGTGCCTGCGGCACGGGCCCTTTCGGCGTGACCTTTGTCGGGGCGCGAAGAGCTCCCCGTGGGCGCGTCAGGACGCGAAGAACGCCCGCGGGTCGGCGACGAGCACGCCGTGCTCGGTGAGGCGCTCGATCAGCCCGGACGGCGAGGCGTCGTAGACGATCGCCAGGGCGCGCAGGTCGTCGGCGCGGATGGAGAGCACCCGGCCGTTGTAGTCGCCCCGCTGCTGCTGGATGGCGCGGGCGTACCGGGCGACGTAGGCCAGGTCCTCGGAGGCGTCGTCGTAGAGCCGCTCCAGGTCCAGGACGATCTTGCTGGTGGGCTCGTGTCGCACCCCGCTGCCGTCGGGCAGCAGCTCGGAGACGGGCACCCGGTAGAAGTCGGCCAGCTCGGCCAGGCGGGACACCGTGACGGCGCGGTCACCGCGCTCGTACGAGCCGACCACCACGGCCTTCCACCGCCCGTTGGACTTCTCCTCCACTCCCTGCAGGGACAGGCCCTGCTGCTGGCGGATGGAGCGCAGGCGGGCGCCCAGCGACTTGGCGTATTCAGAGGGCATTCGGACACTCCCAGTGCTGCTCGGGGTTCACCCCGCGATCGCTACGGAGCGTGACGGTACGGGGATTGCGACAACTGGTCAAGTGGTCGTGACCCTACCGTTGGGCTGGGCGGGTGGAGTTATCCCGATTCGCCAGCCTGATTCTGGGGTCAGTGCCGGCGTCGGCCCCTCCCATGACCGCTGGTAACGTGGCATGCAGCCCCCGCCCGGGTCGCCCGCGGCCCGCCGGAGGCGTCAGACGTCCTTTAACGACCCGTCCCGTGAGGCGGGGAAGGAGGTCCGCCGTGGCCTACCCGTCGGCTGCCCACACGTCGCCACCGCGACAACCCTCGGTGAAGGTGATCCTCGCCGCAGCGGACGTCTCGCGCGTGGTCGACCGCATCGCACACCAGATCCTCGAGAAGACCCAGGGCGCCGCCGACACGGTGCTGCTCGGGATTCCCACCCGCGGGGTGCCGCTCGCCCGGCGACTCGCCGCCCGGATCGGCACCTTCGAGGACGTCGCCGTCCCGGCCGGCGTGCTCGACATCACCCTCTACCGCGACGACCTGCGCCGGCACGCCACCCGCGCGGTCGGCCCGACCCAGCTCCCGGCCGGCGGGATCGACGGCAAGCGGGTCGTCCTCGTCGACGACGTCCTCTTCTCCGGCCGCACCGTCCGGGCCGCCCTCGACGCGCTCAGCGACGTGGGCCGCCCCGCCTCGGTGCAGCTCGCCGTCCTGGTCGACCGCGGCCACCGGCAGCTCCCGATCCGCGCCGACTACGTCGGCAAGAACATCCCGACGGCGCTGGCCGAGAACGTGAAGGTCACCCTCGCCGAGACCGACGGCGCCGACGAGGTCAGGCTGTACGGGGAGGCGACCGCCGCATGATCCGCCACCTGCTCTCCGGCGCCGACCTGGACGCCGCCACCGCCACCCTGATCCTGGACACCGCCGCCGAGATGGCCACGGTCGCCGGCCGCGAGGTCAAGAAGCTGCCCGCGCTGCGCGGGCGGACCGTGGTGAACCTCTTCTACGAGGACTCCACCCGCACCCGGATCTCGTTCGAGGCGGCGGCGAAGCGGCTCAGCGCCGACGTGATCAACTTCTCGGCCAAGGGCTCCAGCGTGACCAAGGGCGAGAGCCTGAAGGACACCGCGCTCACCCTCCAGGCGATGGGGGCCGACGCGGTCGTCGTCCGGCACCCCGCCTCGGGCGCCCCGCACCGGCTGGCCGACTGGGTCGACGGGTCGGTGGTCAACGCCGGCGACGGCACCCACGAGCACCCCACCCAGGCGCTGCTCGACGCGTACACGATGCGGGCCCGGCTGGGGCGGCTCGCCGGCCTGCACGTCGCGGTCGTCGGGGACGTGCTGCACTCCCGGGTCGCCCGCTCCAACGTGCTGCTGCTGTCCACCCTCGGGGCGAAGGTCACCCTGGTCGGGCCGCCCACGCTGATCCCCGTCGACATCGCGCAGGCCCTCGCGCCCGGCATCGACGTCTCCTACGACCTCGACGCCGTGCTGCCGAACGTGGACGTGGTGATGATGCTGCGGGTGCAGCGGGAGCGGATGACCGACTCCTACTTCCCCTCGGCCCGCGAGTACGCCCGCCGCTACGGGCTCGACGCGCCCCGGATGCGCCGGCTGCCGGAGCACGCGATCGTCATGCACCCCGGGCCGATGAACCGGGGCATGGAGATCACGCCCGAGGTCGCCGACTCGCCCCGCTCCACCATCGTCGAACAGGTCGCCAACGGGGTCTCCGTGCGGATGGCCGTCCTCTACCTGCTGCTCGGGGGGAACAACCTGTGACCGCGTACCTGATCACCAACGTGAGCGTCGTCGGCGCCGCGCCGACCGACCTGCTGATCCGCGACGGCGTCGTCGCGCAGACCGGCGCCGCCCTCACCGCGCCCGACGCCACCGTGGTCGACGGCACCGGGCTGGTCGCCCTGCCCGGCCTGGTCGACCTGCACACCCATCTGCGCGAGCCGGGCCGCGAGGACGCCGAGACCGTGGAGTCCGGCTCCCGGGCGGCGGCGCTCGGCGGCTACACGGCGGTCTGCGCGATGGCGAACACCTCCCCGGTCGCCGACACCGCCGGCGTGGTCGAGCAGGTCTGGCGGCTCGGCCGGGAGGCCGGGCTGGTCGACGTGCAGCCGATCGGCGCGGTCACCGTCGGCCTGGCCGGCGAGCGCCTGGCCGAGCTGGGCGCGATGGCCGACTCTGCGGCCCGGGTGCGGATCTTCTCCGACGACGGGCACTGCGTCGCCGACCCGAAGCTGATGCGCCGGGCGCTGGAGTACGTCAAGGCGTTCGACGGGATCATCGCCCAGCACGCCGAGGAGCCCCGGCTCACCGAGGGCGCGCAGATGCACGAGGGCGAGGTGTCCACCCGGCTCGGGCTGACCGGCTGGCCGGCGGTCGCCGAGGAGGCGATCATCGCCCGGGACGTGCTGCTCGCCGAGCACGTCGGCAGCCGCCTGCACGTCTGCCACGTCTCCACCGCCGGCAGCGTCGAGGTGCTGCGCCAGGCCAAGGCCCGGGGGGTACGCGTCACCGCCGAGGTGACCCCGCACCACCTGCTGCTGACGGACGCCGTCGTGAGCGGGAGGAGCGAGCTTGCGAGCCCCGCACTCGCGAACAACTGGAGCCCAGCCGGAGCCTACGACCCGGTGTTCAAGGTCAACCCGCCGCTGCGCACGGCCACCGACATCGCCGCGCTGCGCGCCGCGCTGGCCGAGGGCGTGATCGACGTCATCGCCACCGACCACGCCCCGCACGCCGTGGAGGACAAGGAGTGCGAGTGGGCGTACGCCCGGCCGGGCATGCTCGGCCTGGAGACGGCGCTGTCGATCGCGCTGGACGTGCTCGGCCCGCAGTGGGACCTGATCGCCGAGCGCATGTCGCGCGCCCCGGCCCGCATCGCCGGGCTGGACGGCCACGGCGTCGACCCGGCCCCCGGCGTGCCGGCCAACCTGACCCTGGTCGACCCGGCGGCCCGCCGGGTGATCGAGCCCGCGGAGCTGGCCAGCCGCAGTCGCAACACCCCGTACGCCCGCATGACGCTGCCGGGTCGCATCGTGGCGACCTTCCTGCGCGGCGAGCCGACGGTCCTGGACGGAAAGGCTGTTAACTAATATGGAGAAGCGCAGGAGCGCGATCCTGGTCCTGGAGGACGGGCGTACGTTCCACGGCGAGGCGTACGGCAGCGTCGGCGAGACGTTCGGCGAGGCGGTCTTCAACACCGGCATGACCGGCTACCAGGAGACCCTGACCGACCCGTCCTACCACCGGCAGGTGGTGGTGCAGACCGCCCCGCACATCGGCAACACCGGCGTCAACGCCGAGGACGACGAGTCCGCCCGGATCTGGGTCGCCGGCTACGTCGTGCGCGACCCGGCCCGGGTCCCCTCGAACTGGCGGTCCACCGGCACGCTGGCGGACCGGCTCGCCGCCGAGGGCGTGGTCGGCATCAGCGGCGTGGACACCCGGGCGCTGACCCGGCACCTGCGCGAGCGCGGCGCGATGCGGGTCGGCATCTCCAGCGTCGACGACGACCCGCGCGCCCTGCTGGCCCGGGTCCGCCAGTCGCCGCAGATGGTCGGCGCGGACCTCTCCGCCGAGGTGAGCACCGCGCAGCCGTACGTCGTCGAGGCCGAGGGCACGCACCGGTTCACGGTGGCCGCCCTGGACCTGGGCATCAAGCGCAACGTGCCGCGCCGGCTCGCCGCGCGCGGCGTCACCACCCACGTGCTGCCCGCCGGGTCGAGCATCGACGACCTGCTCGCCACCGGCGCGGACGCCGTCTTCTTCTCGCCCGGTCCGGGCGACCCGGCGACCGCCGACGGCCCGGTGGGGCTGGCCCGGGAGGTGCTGACCCGGCGGATCCCGCTGTTCGGCATCTGCTTCGGCAGCCAGATCCTCGGCCGGGCGCTGGGCTTCGGCACCTACAAGCTCGGCTACGGCCACCGGGGCATCAACCAGCCGGTGCTCGACCGGGCCACCGGCAAGGTCGAGGTGACCAGCCACAACCACGGCTTCGCCGTGCAGGTGCCGGGGGCCGGGCAGGGCGCGGTCGTGCCCGACCAGGTGATCGACACCGAGTTCGGCGGCGTCGAGGTGTCACACGTCTGCCTCAACGACAACGTGGTCGAGGGGCTGCGGGCGCTCGACGTGCCCGCCTTCACCGTCCAGTACCACCCGGAGGCGGCGGCGGGCCCGCACGACGCGGACTACCTGTTCGACCGCTTCGCCGAGCTGATCGAAGGCCGGACCCACAGCGAGGGGCGCGCGCATGCCTAAGCGGACCGATCTCAAGCACATCATGGTGATCGGCTCGGGGCCGATCGTCATCGGGCAGGCCTGCGAGTTCGACTACTCCGGCACCCAGGCGTGCCGGGTGCTGCGCAGCGAGGGGATCCGGGTCAGCCTGGTCAACTCCAACCCGGCGACGATCATGACGGACCCGGAGTTCGCCGACGCCACGTACGTCGAGCCGATCACCCCGGAGTTCGTCGAGCTGGTCATCGCCAAGGAGCGCCCCGACGCGCTGCTGCCCACCCTCGGCGGGCAGACCGCGCTGAACACGGCGGTCGCCCTGCACGCGGCGGGCGTGCTCGACAAGTACGGCGTCGAGCTGATCGGCGCGAACATCGAGGCGATCAACCGGGGCGAGGACCGGCAGCTGTTCAAGGACATCGTCGCCAAGGCGGGCGTACGCCTGGGGCTGGACGACCCGGCGGGCCTGGTGCCCCGCTCGCGGGTCTGCCACTCGATGGCCGAGGTCGAGGCCACGGTCGCCGAGCTGGGCCTGCCGGTGGTGATCCGGCCGTCGTTCACGATGGGCGGCCTCGGCTCCGGCATGGCGCACACCGACGCCGACCTGCAGCGCATCGCCGGGGCCGGCCTGGCCGCCAGCCCCGTGCACGAGGTGCTCATCGAGGAGAGCGTGCTCGGCTGGAAGGAGTACGAGCTCGAACTGATGCGCGACCGCCACGACAACGTGGTGGTCGTGTGCTCGATCGAGAACGTCGACCCGATGGGCGTGCACACCGGCGACAGCGTGACCGTCGCCCCGGCGATGACGCTGACCGACCGGGAGTACCAGCGGCTGCGCGACCTCGGCATCGCGGTGCTGCGCGAGGTCGGGGTGGACACCGGCGGCTGCAACATCCAGTTCGCGGTGAACCCGGCCGACGGCCGGATCGTGGTGATCGAGATGAACCCCCGGGTGTCGCGCTCGTCGGCCCTGGCGTCGAAGGCGACCGGCTTCCCGATCGCGAAGATCGCCGCGAAGCTGGCCATCGGCTACACCCTCGACGAGATCCCCAACGACATCACGTTGAAGACCCCGGCGGCGTTCGAGCCGACCCTGGACTACGTGGTGGTGAAGATCCCCCGGTTCGCGTTCGAGAAGTTCCCCGGCGCGGACCCGGAGCTGACCACCACCATGAAGTCGGTCGGCGAGGCGATGAGCCTCGGGCGCAACTTCACCGAGGCGCTCAACAAGGCGATGCGCTCGATGGAAACCAAGGCGTCGGGTTTCTGGACCACCCCGGACCCGGAGGGTGCGACGAAGGAGAACACGCTCGCCGCGCTGGGCACGCCGCACGACGGCCGGCTCTACACCGTGGAGCGGGCGCTGCGGCTCGGCGCGTCGGTCGCGGAGGTCTCCGCCGCGTCCGGCGGGATCGACCCGTGGTTCCTGGACCAGATCGCCGCGCTGGTGGAGCTGCGCGCGGAGATCGTCGACGCCCCGGTGCTCGACGTGGACCTGCTGCGTCGCGCCAAGCGGGCCGGCCTGTCCGACCGGCAGCTCGCCGCGCTGCGCCCCGAACTGGCCGCCGAGGACGGGGTACGCACCCTGCGCCACCGGCTCGGCGTCCGCCCGGTCTACAAGACGGTGGACACCTGCGCCGCCGAGTTCGAGGCGACCACGCCCTACCACTACTCGACGTACGACTCGGAGACCGAGGTCGCGCCGTCGGCCCGGCCCAAGGTGATCATCCTGGGCTCGGGGCCGAACCGGATCGGCCAGGGCATCGAGTTCGACTACTCGTGCGTGCACGCCGTCCAGGCGCTGCGCGCCGCGCCCGTCGGCTCGGCCGCCGCCGGTGGCGGCGGCTACGAGACCGTCATGGTCAACTGCAACCCGGAGACCGTGTCGACGGACTACGACACGGCCGACCGGCTCTACTTCGAGCCGCTGACCTTCGAGGACGTCCTGGAGGTCTGGCACGCCGAGGACTCGTCCGGCAAGGCGGCCGGCGGGCCGGGCGTGGTCGGGGTGGTCGTGCAGCTCGGCGGGCAGACCCCGCTGGGCCTGGCGCAGCGGCTGAAGAACGCGGGCGTGCCGATCGTGGGCACCTCCCCGGAGTCGATCCACCTGGCCGAGGAGCGCGGCGCGTTCGGCGCGGTGCTGGCGCGGGCCGGGCTGCGCGCCCCGGCGCACGGCATGGCCACCTCCTACGAGGAGGCGAAGGCGATCGCCGCCGAGATCGGCTACCCGGTGCTGGTCCGCCCGTCCTACGTGCTCGGCGGGCGGGGCATGGAGATCGTCTACGACGACCCGACGCTGCGCGACTACATCGGGCGGGCCACCGACATCTCCCCGGACCACCCGGTGCTGGTGGACCGGTTCCTCGACGACGCCATCGAGATCGACGTGGACGCCCTCTGCGACGCCGACGGCGAGGTCTACCTCGGCGGCGTGATGGAGCACATCGAGGAGGCCGGCATCCACTCCGGCGACTCGTCCTGCGTGCTGCCGCCGATGACGCTGGCCGGCTCGCACCTGGCGCAGGTGCGCCGCTACACCGAGGCCATCGCCCGGGGCGTGGGGGTGCGCGGCCTGCTCAACGTCCAGTACGCCCTCAAGGACGACGTGCTGTACGTGCTGGAGGCCAACCCCCGCGCGTCGCGGACGGTGCCGTTCGTGTCGAAGGCCACGGCGGTGCCGCTGGCCAAGGCGGCGGCCCGGATCGCGCTCGGCGCGACGGTCGCCGAGCTGCGCGCCGAGGGGCTGCTCCCGCCGACGGGCGACGGCGGCACCCTCCCGGCCGACGCGCCGATCGCGGTGAAGGAGGCGGTGCTGCCGTTCAAGCGGTTCCGCACCCCGACCGGCAAGGGCGTCGACTCGCTGCTGGGCCCGGAGATGAAGTCCACCGGCGAGGTGATGGGCATCGACACCAAGTTCGGGCACGCCTTCGCCAAGAGCCAGTCCGCCGCGTACGGGTCGCTGCCGACGTCCGGGCGGATCTTCGTCTCGGTGGCCAACCGGGACAAGCGCGGCATGATCTTCCCGATCAAGCGCCTGGCCGACCTGGGCTTCGAGATCGTGGCGACCGCCGGCACGGCGGAGGTGCTGCGCCGGCACGGCATCGCCTGCGAGCAGATCCGCAAGCACTACGAGGCCGGGGCGGGCGCCGACGCGGTGTCGATGATCCTCGCCGGCGACGTGGCGCTGGTGGTGAACACCCCGCAGGGTTCCGGGGCGAGCGCCCGTTCCGACGGCTACGAGATCCGCAGCGCCGCCGTGACGGCGGACATCCCGTGCATCACCACCGTCCCGGGTGCGGCGGCGGCGGTGATGGGCATCGAGGCCCGCATCCGGGGCGACATGACCGTGCGTCCCCTGCAGGACCTGCACGCCACCCTGCGGGCGGGCGAGTGACCGCCGACGGCCGGGGGAGGGGCCGGTGATCTTCGAGCGGGTGGTGCGGCCCGGCCTGTTCCGCCTCGGCGGCGGCGACGCCGAGGCCGCCCACGAGTGGACGCTGCGCCGGCTGGCCGCCGTGTCGCGGTCGCCGGTGGCGCTCGCCGCGCTGCGGGCCCGCTACGCCGTGCGGGCGCCCCGGACGGTGTTCGGGGTGGACTTCCCGAACCCGGTGGGGCTGGCCGCCGGGATGGACAAGGACGGCGCGGCGCTGCCGGCGTGGCCGGCGCTGGGCTTCGGCTTCGTCGAGGTCGGCACGGTCACCGCGCACGCCCAGCCGGGCAACCCCCGGCCCCGGCTGTTCCGGCTGCGCGACAGCGAGGCCGTGGTCAACCGGATGGGCTTCAACAACGCCGGGGCGCGGGCCCTGGCGGACCGGCTGGCGGCGCTGCCCTGCCCGGTCGGCGCGCCGCTGGGGATCTCGCTCGGCAAGTCCAAGGTGACCCCGCTGGACGAGGCCGTGGAGGACTACCTCACCTCCTACCGGGCGCTGCGCGACCACGGCGACTACTTCGCCGTGAACGTCTCCTCGCCCAACACCCCGGGCCTGCGCTCGTTGCAGGACCGCGCCCACCTGGACGCGCTGCTGGCGGCCCTGGTGGGGGAGAAGCCGGTGCTGGTGAAGATCGCCCCGGACCTGACCGAGCCGGCGATCGCCGAGCTGCTGGAGGTCTGCCTCGACCGGGGTGCGGCCGGGGTGATCGCCACCAACACGACCCTGGCCCGCGACGGGCTCGCCCCCGCCGACCGGGAGCGCGGCGGGCAGGCGGGCGGCCTGTCGGGGCGTCCGCTGGCCGCGCGCGCCCGCGCGGTGGTGTCGTTCGTCCACCGGGAGACCGGCGGGCGGCTGCCGGTGATCGGCGTGGGCGGCATCGTCGACCCCGACGACGCCGCGCGCATGTTCGACGCGGGGGCGGCCCTGGTGCAGCTCTACACCGGCTTCATCTACCGGGGCCCCGGCCTCGTCCGCGCCGCCGCCCGGGCCGCCCGCCCGCTGCCCGCGCCGGTGCCGTCGGGCGGTCGGTCGTGACCGGGGAGCCGGCCACAGCGGGTCCCGCCGGGGGCCGGAGGGGGCGCGGGTGACGCCGGAGGAGATCCTCGCCGCCGATCGGCAGCACGTGTGGCACCCGTACGCGCCGCTGCCCCCCGCGACGCCCCCGTACGTGGTGGCGGGCGCGCGGGGGGTGCGGCTGCGGCTGGCCGACGGGCGGGAACTGGTCGACGGGATGTCGTCGTGGTGGGCGGCGATCCACGGCTACCGGCACCCCGTGCTGGACGCGGCGGTCGTCGACCAGCTCGGCCGGATGAGCCACGTGATGTTCGGCGGGCTCACCCACGAGCCGGCCGTGCGCCTGGCGCAGACGCTGGTCGAGCTGGCCCCGGAGGGGCTGGAGCGGGTCTTCCTGTGCGACTCGGGCTCGGTGAGCGTCGAGGTGGCGGTGAAGATGTGCCTGCAGTACCAGCGGGCGCTCGGGCGGCCGGAGCGCCGGCGGCTGGGCACCTGGCGGGGCGGCTACCACGGCGACACCTTCCACCCGATGAGCGTGTGCGACCCCGAGGGCGGCATGCACCACCTGTGGGGCGACGTGCTGCCCCGGCAGGTCTTCGCGCCCGTGCCGCCGGCCGGCTTCGACGCCCCGCCCGACCCCGCGTACTGCGCGGCGCTGGCCGACGCGGTGGCGCGGCACGCGCACGAGCTGGCCGCCGTGATCGTGGAGCCGGTGGTCCAGGGCGCGGGCGGGATGCGCTTCCACCACCCGCACTACCTGCGGGTGCTGCGCGAGGTGACCCGCGCCCACGGGGTGCTGCTGGTCTTCGACGAGATCGCCACCGGCTTCGGCCGCACCGGCACGATGTTCGCCGCCGAGCACGCCGGGGTGAGCCCCGACGTGCTCTGCGTCGGCAAGGCGCTCACCGGCGGCTACCTGACGCTGGCCGCCGCGCTGTGCACGGCGGAGGTGGCGGCGGGCATCTCCCGCGACGGGGTGCTCGCGCACGGGCCCACGTTCATGGCCAACCCGCTCGCCTGTGCGGTCGCGAACGCCTCCATCGGCCTGCTGCGGGCCGGAGACTGGGCGGCTGAGGTGTCAAGGGTGGGCGCGGCCCTGCGCGCTGGCCTGGAGCCGCTGCGGGGCGCCCCCGGGGTGGCGGACGTCCGCGTGCTGGGCGCGATCGGGGTGGTCCAGCTCGACCACGAGGTGGACCTGGCGGCGGCGACCGCCGCGGCGGTGGACCGGGGGGTGTGGCTGCGGCCGTTCCGCGACCTGGTCTACGCCATGCCGCCGTACGTCGCCGACGACGCGGACGTCGCCCGGATCGCCGCCGGGATGGCCGCCGCCGTGGCGGCCGGCTGACCGGCGTTCCCGGGCGGCCGTGCGGGGTGGCCGCATGACCGCGATCGGACAGGCATGGCGCGCCGGCGGACGCCGGGTGCCCGGAGGAGTCGAGAGGAAGAGGCGCGGATGGAGACCTTCGGTGACCGGTTGCACCGGGCGATGGAGCAGCGCGGCCCGCTCTGCGTGGGCATCGACCCGCACCCGGGGCTGCTGACCCGCTGGGGGCTGACGGACGACGTCGACGGGCTGGAGCGGTTCTGCCGCACCGTGGTGGAGGCCCTAGGCGACCGGGTCGCGGTGGTCAAGCCCCAGTCGGCGTTCTTCGAGCGCTTCGGAGCGCGGGGCGTGGCGGTGCTAGAGTCAACTATCCGACAGTTGCGGGATTCTGGCTCGCTCGTTCTGCTCGACGTCAAGCGCGGAGACATCGGCTCCACCGTCGCCGCGTACGCCTCCGCGTACCTCGATCCATCCAGCCCGCTGTATGTCGACGCGGTCACCGCGAGCCCCTACCTGGGAGTAATGTCGCTGGCCCCGATGTTCGAGCTCGCCGCCACGCACGGCGGCGGGGTGTTCGTCCTGGCGCTCACCTCCAACCCCGAGGGAGCCGCCGTGCAGCGCGCCGTGGGCGCCGACGGGCGCACCGTCGCGCAGGCGGTCATCGACGAGATTGCCCAGCTCAACCGGGGTGCGCAGACGCTGGGCAGCTTCGGTCTGGTGGTCGGGGCGACCATCGGCGACACCGGCCACGACCTGTCGGCGGTGCGCGGCCCGCTGCTCGCCCCGGGGCTCGGCGCGCAGGGCGCCACGGCCGCCGACCTACGGACCGTGTTCGGCGCGAGCCTGCCGTGGGTCCTGCCGTCGTACTCCCGCGAGGTGCTGCACGCCGGGCCCGACGTGGCCGCCCTGCGGGCCGCCGCGCAGCGGGCCCTGGCCGACTGCCGGGCGGCCCTCGACGGCTCCTGACTGAGTGACGGCTCGGTCATTTTGCCGTGGTCGTGGCGTGCCCACGTTGCCGAATGCGTCCGCGACCGCTAGTTTTCCCCGCGCTGGGAACCACGGACCCCTTTGGTTTCCGGCGACTCCACGTTTCACATCTGCGGCGTGGCGTCCCGCCCGTCGCGACAAGGACCTGAGGAGAACTGGTGCCCCTCCCGTCACTTACCCCCGAGCAGCGCGCAGCTGCGCTCGAGAAGGCTGCGGAGATCCGCAAGGCCCGCGCTGAGCTGAAGGAGCAGCTCAAGCAGGGCAAGACCACCCTCGCCGCGGTCCTGGAGCGGGCCGAGGGCGACGACGTCGTCGGCAAGCTGAAGGTCTCGGCCGTCCTGCAGGCGATGCCGGGCATCGGCAAGATCCGGGCGACCCAGATCATGGAGAAGCTCAAGATCGCCGACAGCCGTCGCCTGCGTGGTCTGGGCGAGCAGCAGCGCAAGGCCCTGCTCGGCGAGTTCGCCGCCAACTGAGCCCGGCGGTTCGCCGCCGGCCGCGCACGGCGCCGTGTAGAAACGAGCCGTGAGCACGGATGACGAGGCGCGCCCGGCGGCTCGGCTCACCGTCCTGACCGGTCCCTCCGGGGCTGGCGTGGGCAGTGTCGTCGAGCCGTTCCGGGCGCGTTCTCCGTCGGTCTGGATCCCGGTGCCGGCCACCACCCGGCCCCGCCGGGCGGGCGAGGTGGACGGCGTCGACCGGGTCTTCCTCGCCCCGGCGGCGTTCGACCGGCTGATCGCCGCCGGCCAGCTGCTGGAGTGGGCCCGCATCGGGCCGTACGCCCGCGGCACCCCGGCCCCGCCGGTGGCCGGGCGGCTCGCCGCCGGCCGGCCGGTGCTCCTCCCGCTCGACCTGCCCGGCGCGCTCGCCGTCCGCGCGGCGCATCCCGACGCCCGGCTGGTCCTGCTCGCCCCGCCCGGCTGGCGGCCGGAGGCGGTCGACCCGGCCGGCGACGCGCACGTCGTGGCGCACGACCACACCGAGCGGGCGGTGGATGAGCTGGTAGGCTTGTTCGGTTCTTCCCATCTGGCTCCGGCCCGACCGCGGCGGAGCGGCTGAGTGACCCACCAACCGCGTCCGCGTGGTGGGGCCAGACGAACCGCGTCCGCGCGGTGACGACAGACGCAGAGGTTATTTCGTGGGATCCATCGCCAACCCCGAGGGCATCACCAACCCGCCGATCGACGAGCTGCTCGAGAAGACGACGTCGAAGTACGCCCTGGTGATCTTCGCTGCCAAGCGCGCCCGCCAGGTCAACGCCTACTACAGCCAGCTCGGCGAGGGCCTGCTGGAGTACGTCGGTCCGCTCGTGGAGACCACCCCCCAGGAGAAGCCCCTCTCCATCGCCATGCGCGAGATCAACGCGGGCCTGCTCACCGCCGAGCCGACCGACCAGCCGTAACCGCGCCGCACGCCGATGTCCGCCGAGATCGTCCTCGGGGTCGGCGGCGGCATCGCCGCCTACAAGGCGTGTGAGCTGCTGCGGCTCTTCACCGAGTCGGGCCACCGGGTCCGCGTGGTGCCCACCGCGTCGGCGCTCCGCTTCGTCGGGGCGCCGACCTGGGCCGCCCTGTCCGGCCAGCCGGTCGCCGACGACGTCTGGGCCGACGTGCACGAGGTCCCGCACGTCCGGCTCGGCCAGCGGGCCGACCTGGTGGTGGTCGCCCCGGCCACGGCCGACCTGCTCGCCAGGGCGGCCCACGGCCTCGCCGACGACCTGCTCACCAACACCCTGCTCACCGCCCGGTGCCCGGTGCTGCTCGCCCCGGCGATGCACACCGAGATGTGGGAGCATCCCGCCACCGTGGCCAACGTCGCCACGCTGCGCTCCCGGGGCGTCCGCGTCGTCGAGCCCGCCGTCGGCCGGCTCACCGGCGCCGACACGGGCAAGGGCCGGCTGCCCGACCCGGCGGAGATCTTCGCCGTCGCCCGGCGGACCCTGGCCCGCGGCCCGCACGCCCCGGCCGACCTCGCCGGCCGGCACGTGGTGGTGACCGCGGGCGGCACCCGCGAGCCGCTCGACCCGGTGCGGTTCCTCGGCAACCGCTCCTCCGGCAAGCAGGGTTACGCCTTCGCCCGGTCGGCGGTCGCCCGGGGCGCCCGGGTCACCCTCGTCGCCGCCAACGTGGCGCTCGCCGACCCGGCCGGCGTGGACCTGGTGCGGGTCGGCACCACCGAGGAGCTGCGGGAGGCCACGCTTCGTGCGGCGGCCGGCGCGGACGCCGTGGTGATGGCCGCCGCGCCCGCGGATTTCCGCCCCGCCACCTACACGTCGGCCAAAATCAAGAAAACAGCAGCCGGGGCACCTACGATCGACCTCGTCACCAACCCGGACATCGCCGCCGAGCTGGGCCGGCAACGCCGACCGGAGCAGGTGCTGGTGGTGTTCGCCGCGGAGACGGACGACGCCGAGGCCAACGGCCGGGCCAAGCTCGCCCGCAAGCGGGCCGACCTCATCGTCATCAACGAGGTCGGGCCGGACAAGGTCTTCGGCGCCGAGACCAACGCGGCGACCGTCATCGGCGCGGACGGCTCGGTGCACCCGATGGCCGAGCAGTCCAAGGAGGATCTGGCCGACGCCGTCTGGGACCTCGTCGTGGCGCGCTGGCCACCTTCCCGACCAGTGACCGGGAACCGACCGTTTCAGCGCGGTTAGAGGTCGGATGACTACACTTCCGCGGAACGACTTTTCCATAACTTAGGAGTGCCGTGACACGCCGCCTCTTCACGTCCGAATCGGTCACGGAAGGCCACCCGGACAAGATCGCCGACCAGATCAGCGACGGCATTCTCGACGCACTGCTGGCTCAGGACGCGCACAGCCGCGTCGCCGTCGAGACCCTGATCACCACCGGCCAGGTGCACGTGGCCGGCGAGGTGACCACCAAGGCGTACGCCGACATCCCGACCATCGTGCGGGAGACGATCCTCGACATCGGCTACGACTCGTCGAAGAAGGGCTTCGACGGCGCGTCCTGCGGCGTCAGCGTCTCCATCGGCGCGCAGTCCCCCGACATCGCGCAGGGCGTCGACAACGCGATGGAGCTGCGCACCGGCTCCTCGGAGAGCGCGCTGGACGCCCAGGGCGCCGGCGACCAGGGCATGATGTTCGGCTTCGCCTGCTCCGAGACGCCCGAGCTGATGCCGCTGCCGATCGCCCTGGCGCACCGGCTCGCCCGCCGGCTCACCGCGGTCCGCAAGGACGGCACGATCCCCTACCTGCGGCCGGACGGCAAGACCCAGGTCACCATCGAGTACGAGGGGCTGCGCCCCGTCCGGCTGAACACCGTCGTCGTGTCCAGCCAGCACGCGGCCGACATCTCGCTGGACTCGCTGCTCACCCCGGACGTGCGCGACCACGTCATCGCGCCGGAGCTGGAGAGCCTCGGCCTGGACACCGACGGCTACCGGCTGCTGGTCAACCCGACCGGGCGGTTCGAGATCGGCGGCCCGATGGGCGACGCCGGCCTCACCGGCCGGAAGATCATCGTCGACACCTACGGCGGGTA
Source organism: Micromonospora haikouensis (assembly GCF_000876225.1). Classification (NCBI taxonomy): domain Bacteria; kingdom Bacillati; phylum Actinomycetota; class Actinomycetes; order Micromonosporales; family Micromonosporaceae; genus Micromonospora; species Micromonospora haikouensis. The sequence continues at coordinate 1,095,572 of NZ_JXSX01000003.1, forward strand.
CGCCCGGCACGGTGGCGGCGCGTTCTCCGGCAAGGACCCGTCCAAGGTGGACCGCTCGGCGGCGTACGCGATGCGCTGGGTCGCCAAGAACGTGGTGGCCGCCGGCCTCGCCGAGCGCTGCGAGGCGCAGGTCGCGTACGCGATCGGCAAGGCGCACCCGGTGAGCCTGTTCATCGAGACGTTCGGCACCGAGACCGTGCCGGTCGCCTCGATCGAGAAGGCCGTGACCGAGGTCTTCGACCTCCGTCCGGCCGCCATCATCCGGGACCTGCACCTGCTGCGCCCGATCTACCGGCAGACCGCGGCGTACGGCCACTTCGGCCGGGAACTGCCCGAGCTGACCTGGGAGAGCACCGACCGGGCCGCCGACCTCAAGTCGGCCGCGGGAGCCTGACCGGCAACACGCGCGGCGACCGGCGACCCGCCGACGGGTCGCCGGTCGCTCGCGTCTGTGTCGACGTGCCCCTGGCCCACCTCGACCGCCCCTTCGACTACCTGGTCCCCGCCGAGCTGGCCGACGCGGCCGTCCCCGGCACCCGGGTGAAGGTGCGCTTCGCCGGCCAGCTCGTGGACGGCTGGCTGCTGGAACGGGCCGACGACTCGGGGCACACCGGCAGGCTGGCCTGCCTCGACCGGCTCGTCTCGCCCGAGCCCGTGCTCGCCGACGAGGTCGTCCGGCTGGCCCGGGCCGTCGCCGACCGGTACGCCGGCAGCCTCGCCGACGTGCTCCGGCTGGCCGTGCCGCCCCGGCACGCCCGGGTGGAGAAGGAGCCGCACGTCCCGCCGGAGCCGCCCGCGCCCCTGGCCCCGCCGGAGGCGGCCGGCTGGCGGGCGTACCCGGCCGGGCCGGCGTTCCTGCGGGCGCTGACCGAGGGCCGCCCCGCCCGGGCGGTCTGGTCCGCGCTGCCGGGGGAGGACTGGCCCGCCCGGTACGCCGAGGCGGTCGCCGCCACCGTGGCCGGCGGGCGGGGGGCGGTGGTCGTCGTGCCCGACGCCCGGGACCTCGACCGCCTCGACGCGGCGCTGACCGCCGCCCTCGGCCCCGGGCGGCACGTCAGCCTCTCCGCCGCCCTCGGCCCCGCCCGCCGCTACCGCGCGTTCCTGGCCGCCCGGCGCGGGGACGTGCCGGTCGTCATCGGCACCCGCGCGGCGATGTTCGCCCCGGTGGCCCGGCTCGGCCTGGTCGCCATCGTCGACGACGGCGACGACCTGCACGCCGAGCCGCGCGCCCCCTACCCGCACGCCCGCGACGTGCTGCTCACCCGCGCCCGGCTCGCCGACGCGGCCGCCCTGGTCGGCGGGTACGCCCGCAGCGCCGAGGCGCAGCTGCTGGTGGAGACCGGCTGGGCGCGGGAGGTGGTCGCCGACCGGGCCACCGTGCGGGCGCGTACCCCCGCCGTCGCGCCGACCGGGGACGACCCGCAGCTGGCCCGCGATCCCGGCGCGGCGACGGCCCGGCTGCCCAGCCTGGCCTGGGCCGCCGCCCGGGACGCGCTCGGCGCCGACGCCCCGGTGCTGGTCCAGGTGCCCCGCCGCGGCTACCTGCCGTCGATCTCCTGCGCGGACTGCCGCACCCCGGCCCGCTGCCCGCACTGCGCCGGCCCCCTCGCCCTGCCGTCGGCGCGGGGGACACCGGCCTGCCGCTGGTGCGGCCGGATCGCCGCCGCGTACGCCTGCCCGGAGTGCGGCGGGCGGCGGCTGCGCGCGGCCGTCACCGGCGCCCGGCGCACCGCCGAGGAACTGGGCCGGGCCTTCCCCGGGGTGCCGGTGCGCACCTCCGGCCGGGAGGAGGTGCTCACCACCGTGCCCGGCGGCGCCGGCCTCGTGGTGGCCACCCCGGGGGCCGAGCCGGTCGCCGACGGCGGCTACGGCGCGGTGCTGCTGCTCGACTCGTGGGCCCTGCTGACCCGGGCCGACCTGCGGGCCGGCGAGGAGGCGCTGCGCCGCTGGCTGGCCGCCGCCGCCCTGGCCCGACCCGCGACGGCCGGCGGCCGGGTGGTGGTGGTCGCCGACGGCGCCCTCGCGCCGGTGCAGGCCCTGCTGCGCTGGGACGCCGCCTGGTTCGCCGCCCGGGAGCTGGCCGAGCGCCGCGAGCTGGGGTTCCCGCCGGCGGTGCGGATGGCCAGCGTCACCGGCCCGCCCGAGGCGGTGGCCGACCTGCTGGCCGCCGCCCGGCTGCCCGAGGAGGCCGAGGTGCTGGGCCCGGTCCCCGCCGACGGCGAGAAGGAGCGGATGCTCGTCCGGGTGCCCCGGGCGCGGGCGGCGGCCCTCGCCGAGGCGCTGCACGCCGCCGCCGGGGCGCGCACTCTCCGTAAGGCCACCGATCCGGTCCGCGTCCAGATCGACCCTCTTTCGCTGTTCTAGTCGATCGGAGTGGCGGTCACGATCCGTGGTCGCCGCTGCGTGATAGCATCGCCCGTCATGCCCGGGCGCACGACGGCGTGTCGGTACGACGCCACGTCGACGACGCCAGTCAGCCGGTGATCAGGGGTGGACCAGTCGTGACCGTTCGTCAATCGATCGTCTTCAACGGTGACCTCGGCAGCGGCAAGAGCACCGTGTCCGTCGAGATCGCCAAGCGGCTCGGGCTGCGCCGGGTCAGCGTCGGCGACCTCTACCGCCAGATGGCGCAGGAGCGGCAGATGACCGCGCTCCAGCTCAACCTGCACGCCGAGCTGGACCAGGCCGTCGACGGCTACGTCGACCAGCTCCAGCAGGACATCGCGGCCTCCGGCGAGAGCCTGGTCATGGACTCCCGGCTCGCCTGGCACTTCTTCACCGACGCGCTCAAGGTGCACATGATCACCGAGCCGACCGAGGCGGCCCGCCGGGTCCTGGCCCGCCCCTCCGGCCCGGCCGAGAGCTACGCCTCGCTGGAGGAGGCCAGGGCCAAGCTGCGCGAGCGCAGCGAGAGCGAGCGGGGCCGGTTCATCGTCCGCTACGGCGTCGACAAGGCCCGGCTGCGCAACTACGACCTGATCTGCGACTCCACCCGGGCCAACCCGGAGCAGGTGATCGGCCACATCATCGACGTGTACGAGGGGCGGCTCGGCGCGGACGTGCTGCGCGACGCCCCGCCGCTGCTGCTGCTCGACCCGACCCGGGTCTACCCGACCGAGGACGTCGGTGCCCTGCGCGGCCTGTGGGACGCGGGCTTCGTCGACGAGGTCGCCGCCGCCGGCGACGAGGCGCTGGAGCCCCTGACCATCGGCTTCACCGGGGAATACTTCTTCGTCGTCGACGGCCACCGGCGGCTCAGCGCGGCCATCCGCAGCGGCTTCCCGCTGGTGCCCGCGCGGCTGGTCGCCGAGGTCGACGAGCCGGTGGTGGGCGGGACGAGCGCGGCGGAGTACTTCACCGCCCAGGTCCGCCCCGGCACCGTGTACGACTGGGAGGCCGCCCACGGCATCACCCTGCCGCTGCCGGCGCACTGCCTGCTGGCCGGCGACGCCGTGCTCGCCGGCGATCCGGCCCCCGGCGCCTGACCCGTCCCGGTCGCGGGCGGGGGGAGGCCCCCGGGCAGTCCGTAGACTGGTACGGCCCTGACCCGCCCGACCGAAGGAGCCATCCCGCGTGACCGTCCAGCCCATCCGTCTGTTCGGGGATCCGGTGTTGCGCACGCCGGCCGATCCGGTGGTCGACTTCGACGCCGAGCTGCGCAGGCTCGTTGCCGACCTCACCGACACGATGCGTGAGCAGAGCGGCGCGGGTCTCGCCGCGCCCCAGCTCGGAGTGGGCCTGCGGGTGTTCACCTTCGACGTCGACGACGTGCTCGGCCACCTGGTCAACCCGGTGCTGGAGTTCCCCGACGCCGAGGAGCAGGACGGCCCCGAGGGCTGCCTGTCCATCCCCGGGCTCTACTTCGACACCAAGCGCCGGCAGAACGTCGTCGCCAAGGGCTTCAACAGCTACGGCGACCCGGTCCAGATCGTCGGCACGGGCCTGATGGCCCGCTGCGTGCAGCACGAGACCGACCACCTCGACGGCGTGCTCTTCGTCGACCGGCTGGACCCGGCCGGCCGCAAGGAGGCGATGAAGGCGATCCGCCAGGCCGAGTGGTACGACGCGGCGGCCCCGCCGACGGTCAAGCTCGACCCGCACGCCGGCAACCCCTTCGGCCTGGGGCGGTGACCCGGTGCGCCTGATCTTCGCCGGCACGCCGGCCGTCGCCCTGCCCGCCCTGGACGCCATCGCGGCCTCCGGCCACGACCTCGTCGCCGTCGTCACCCGCCCCGACGCCCCCGCCGGCCGGGGCCGGGGCCTGGTCCGCTCGCCCGTCGGGGCCTGGGCCGACGAGCGCGGCGTCGAGGTGCTCACCCCGGCCCGCCCGCGCGAGCCGGAGTTCCTCGACCGGCTGCGCGCGCTGGCCCCCGACTGCGTCCCGGTGGTCGCCTACGGCGCGCTGGTGCCCCCGGTCGCGCTGGAGATCCCCCGGCACGGCTGGATCAACCTGCACTTCTCGCTGCTGCCCGCGTGGCGGGGCGCGGCCCCCGTCCAGCAGGCCGTGCTGCACGGCGACGAGCTGACCGGGGCGAGCGTCTTCGCGCTGGAGGAGGGGCTGGACACCGGCCCGGTCTACGGCACCGTCACCGACGAGATCCGCCCCACCGACACCTCCGGCGACCTGCTGGAGCGGCTCGCCCACTCCGGGTCCGGCCTGCTGGTGGCCGTCCTCGACGCGCTCGACGCGGGCACCGCCCGGGCCGAGCCGCAGCCGGCCGACGGGGTGTCGCTCGCGCCGAAGCTGACCGTCGACGACGCCCGGGTGCGCTGGGGCGACCCCGCGTTCGCGGTGGACCGGCGGATCCGGGCGTGCACCCCCGCGCCCGGCCCGTGGACCACGTTCCGGGGCGAGCGGGTCAAGCTCGGCCCGGTCGTCCCCGTGCCCGACGGCCCCGACCTGAAGCCCGGCGAGCTGCTGGCGGAGAAGTCCCGCGTGCTGGCCGGCACGGCCACCGTCCCGGTGGCCCTCGGCGAGGTGCGGGCCGCGGGCAAGAAGGCCATGCCGGCGAGCGACTGGGCGCGCGGCGCCCGGGTCGGCGCGGGGGAGGAGCTCGCGTGACCGGGCCCACGGAGCGGCCCCGACGACGGTACGACGAGCAGTCCGCCCCCCGCACCGACCGGCGGCCCGACCGGTCGACCGGCGGCCCCCGGGGCGACCGCCCGGCCTTCGGCGACCGCCCGGCCCGGGGCGGCCGGGGCGACGACCGGCGCGGCGCGCGGCCGGCGCGGCCCGCCGTCGACCTGCCCCGGCACGTCGCCTACCAGGCGGTCGCGGCGGTGCACCGCGACGACGCGTACGCCAACCTGGTGCTGCCGGCGTTGCTGCGGCAGGAGCGGCTGACCGGCCGGGACGCCGCCTTCGCCACCGAGCTGACGTACGGCACGCTGCGCCACATCGGCACCCTCGACGCGATCCTCACCGACGCGGCCGGCCGGGACGTGGCCCGGATCGACCCGCCCGTGCGCGACGCGCTGCGGCTGGGCGCCTACCAGCTGCTGCACACGCGGGTGCCGGCGCACGCGGCGGTCTCCTCGACCGTCGACCTGGTGCGCGCGGTCGGCATCGGGGCGACGGGCTTCGCCAACGCGGTGCTGCGCGAGGTGGCGGGGCGCGACGCCGACGCCTGGGTGGCGAAGCTCGCCCCGGCCTTCGAGACGGACCCGATCGGGCACCTGGCCCTGGCGTACAGCCACCCCCAGTGGATCGTGCGGTCCTTCGCCGAGGCGCTCGGCGGCGACCTCGGCGAGACCACCCGGCTGTTGATCGAGGACAACGAGCGCCCGCCGGTGCACCTGTGTGCCCGGCCCGGCCTGGCCGACCCGGTCGCCCTGGCCGACGAGGTCGGCGGCGCACCGGGGGCGTTCTCCCCGTACGCGGTCTATCTCGCCGGCGGCGCCCCGGGCGACCTGCCGGCGCTGGCCGAGGGGCGGGCGCACGTGCAGGACGAGGGCTCCCAGTTGGTGGCCAACGCCCTCGCGGTCGCCCCGCTCGACGGCCCGGACGCCCACTGGCTGGACCTGTGCGCCGGGCCGGGCGGCAAGTCCGGCCTGCTCGGGGCGCTCGCCGCCCAGCGGGGGGCCCGGCTGACCGCGGTGGAGGTCTCCGAGCACCGGGCCCGGCTCGTCGGCCAGGCCACGCGGGGGCTGCCGGTGACGGTGCTGCACACCGACGGCCGCACCGTGGGCGCCGACCCGGAGCTGCCGGAGGGGCACTTCGACCGGGTCCTGGTCGACGCCCCGTGCACCGGGCTGGGCGCGCTGCGTCGCCGGCCGGAGGCCCGCTGGCGCAAGCAGCCGTCGGACCTGCCGCCGCTGACCCGCCTGCAGCGGGAGCTGCTGTCGGCGGCGCTGCGGGCGGCCCGGCCGGGCGGCCTGGTGGCCTACGTGACGTGTTCCCCGCACACGGTGGAGACGCACGTGACGGTGACCGAGGCGGCGCGGCGGGCCGGGGTGCCGGCGGACTTCGTCGACGCCCGGCCGCTGCTGCCGGCCGGCATGCCGGGGCTGGGCGACGGGCCGTCGGTGCAGTTGTGGCCGCACCGGCACGGCACCGACGCCATGTTCCTGGCGGTCCTGCGCCGGGGCTGAGCCGAAACCGCGGTGGGGCGGCCCCTCCGGGCCGCCCCACCGCGTCAGCCGTCCGCCGGGCGGGTCACTGCACCGGCAGGCCCTTGGTGCCGACGCCCTTCACCGAGCGGGTGAGGTCGCGGTCGACCCAGAGGAAGCACTGCACGCCCCGGTTGCCGTCCTTCCACTCCTGCTCGAAGGGGTGGTAGAAGATGGTGCCCGCCCGATACTCCAGGTCGCCGTTGTTCGGCACCTTCGCGTACGAGGCGATCAGCGTCCGGCAGCCCTTGTGGATGCGCATCCGGTTCTTGTCGACCTGGGCGAAGGAGATGTCGGGGGCCTGGTAGACGCCGACGAACTCGACGCGGTGCTTCCTGGTGCAGGCGACGGGGGTCATCTCCTGCACGTCGTCCTTCTTGATCTTCGGGTTGAAGCAGCGGTGGGCCAGCGCCGAGGTGCCCTTCAACGCGCCGGCGAGGCTGCCGGTGCGGGGCACGGCGCTGGGGTCGTCGACGCTCTCCACCTCGCTCACGTCGCAGCGGAACCAGCGGGCCCCGCCCGACCAGGCCTGCCGGGACGGGAAGACGGTGGACAGGAACAGCCGCCCCGCGCGCCAGTCGGCCCCGAGGGCCTTGTTGACCTCCCGGTCGCACTCGGTGCGGACGGCCCGCATCCCGGCGGAACCGGCTGCGGGGGGCGCGCTCAGCTCGGCGGCTGACCCGGTCAGCGTGCCGACGTGCAGGGTCTCCACCCGGTGCGACGTCGCGCAGTCCACCGGGTTGTAGCCGCTGAGGTAGCCGACGTCGGCGAAGACGGTGTGGCACGTTCCGGCGGCGGGCACGAACTGCGTCGGCGCCGCCATCGTCCGCCAGTCGTCGGCGAGGTCACCGTCCAGCCCGGCCGGCGTGCCGCAGCCGGCCAGCGCAAGCGCCGCCCCCGCCGACACGGCGACCGCCGTCCACCATCGCCGCATCAGTCCGACCTCCCCGTCGCCGGTGGTCGCGGACACCGGCCTCCGTCGCCGGGCGCGCCACGGAGCGGCACTTTACGCCACCGGCGCTCAGCTCGCGGGTAGTCCCTTCGGCCCAGCGCCGCGCATCGACCGGGTGAGCTTGCGGTCGTCGCTCCACAGGAAACACCGCACCCCGCGGTCGCCCTCGTCCCACTCCCGCTGCGACGGGGGATAGAAGATCGACCCCGCCCGGTACGGCAACTCGCTGTTGTTGGGCACCTCGGCGAACTCGGCGATCAACCCCATGCAGCGGCGGTGCACCTTCTGGTTGGACCGGATGAACTCGGCCCAGGTCATGTCGCGTTCGGTGTAGACCCCGACGAACTCGGCGCGGTGCGGCTCGGTGCACAGCACGGGCGCCATGTAGTTCAGGTTCGCCCCGATCAGCTTCGGGTCGAAGCAGCGGTGGGTCAGCGGCGAGTCGCCGATCATCGCGCCGCGCAGGCTGCCGACGCGGTTGACCGGCCGGGTGTTGTCGATGCTGTCGGTCTCGCTGAGGTCGCAGCGGTACCAGCGGGCCCCGCTCGCCCAGGCCGACGTCGACGGCAGGGCGATGGTGAGGCTCAGCCGGGCCGAGTGCCAGTCGCCGCCGAGCACCTCCCGGGCCCGCTGGTCGCACTCGGCGCGGGCGACACGCAGGACGGGCGTGCCCGCCTCGGGGCGCGGGCCCGCGTCGATGGCCGGGTCGGTGAAGATGCCGACGTGGATCGTCTCGGCCAGGTGGCTGCGGGCGCAGTCCACCGTCTCGTACGTGCCGGCCTGCACGACCGCCGTGATCCGGGGCAGGCAGGCGTCGGTGGCCGGGATGAACATCTTCGGTTCCCGCAGCGTCGGCCAGTCGTCGGTGAGGTCGCCGTCTGCCCCGTGCGGGCGGGCGCAGCCGCCCAGCAGCATCACCACCGTGCCGGCCAGCGCCAGCGCCACAAGCCACCGTCGCATCGTCCGCCCTTTCCGGGAGCTGACGGTCGGGCGCCACGGCCCGTGGGGGCGTTTCCGCCACCGGGCGTGCAGCTTACGTGACCGTCCTGCATGGAGTCTTGCCGCGTTTCCCTCGATCGGCCAGTCGCGGCTGACTTTTCGTCCGGGATTCCCATCCGGACCGGTTTATCTTGCACCACCGGTCACGGCTGGGTCACAGCGCGTCCGGGAAGGTGCCGCGATGCGGGCGGCTGATGGCCGCGTTCGTACACTGACCTCGTGACCGTACCGCCGCCGATCATCGCGCCCAGCATCCTCGCCGCCGACTTCGCCCGCCTCGCCGAGGAGGTCCGCGCCGTCGAGGGCGCCGCGGACTGGTTGCACGTGGACGTCATGGACAACCACTTCGTGCCGAACCTGACCATCGGGCTGCCCGTCGTGCAGAGCCTGCGCGCCGCGACCGAGCTGCCGTTCGACGTGCACCTGATGATCACCGACCCGCGCCGGTGGGCCCCGGGGTACGCCGACGCCGGGGCGCACAACGTCACCTTCCACGCCGAGGCGTGCGACAACCCGGTGTCACTGGCCAAGGACCTGCGGGCGGCCGGGGCGAAGGCCGGGCTGGCGATCGACCGGGACACCCCGATCGAGCCCTACCTGGAGCTGCTGCCCAGCTTCGACACGCTGCTGATCATGACGATCAAGGCCGGCTTCGGCGGGCAGCGGTTCATCCCCGAGCTGCTCGACAAGGTGCGCGCCGCCCGCCGGCACGTCGACGCCGGCCACCTGGAGCTGCGCATCGAGGTCGACGGCGGGATCGCCGCCGACACCATCGAGCAGGCGGCCGCCGCGGGCGCGGACGCGTTCGTGGCCGGCACCGCCGTCTACGGCGCCGAGGACCCCGCCGAGGCGGTCCGCCGCCTGCGGGGCCTGGCGGAGCGCGCGACCGCCGGGGCCTGAGGTGGACCCGGCCGACGAGCGACCCGACCTCATCCTCGTCGTCGACGACGACGCCGACATCGCCCGGTTCGTCGAGTTCAACCTGCGGCTGCACGGCTTCGAGGTGATCCACGCCGGCGACGGCCAGGAGGCCCTGGAGGTGATCGAGCGGCAGCGGCCCGACCTGGCGGTCGTCGACCTGATGATGCCGCGCGTCGACGGGCTGGAGCTGACCCGGCGGCTGCGCGCCGACCCGATGACCTCCGCCCTGCCGGTGATCATGCTGACCGCCAAGGGGATGACCGTGGACAAGGTCCACGGGCTCAGCGCCGGCGCGGACGACTACCTGGTCAAGCCCTTCGACACCGCCGAACTGGTCGCCCGGGTCAGCTCCACGCTGCGCCGCAACAAGGAGTTCCGGGAGGTCTCCCCGCTGACCGGCCTGCCCGGCAACTCCCGGATCCGGCGGGAGATCAGCGACCGGGTCCGCAGCGGCGTCGACTACGCCGTCGGCTACGTCGACATCGACCGGTTCAAGAGCGTCAACGACCGGTACGGCTTCGTCCGGGGCGACGAGTTCATCTCCGCCCTGGCCCGCAGCCTGCACCGGGCTGTCGTGGCGATCGGGCTGCCACCGGCCTTCCTCGGCCACGTCGGCGGCGACGACTTCGTCATCGTCTGCGCCCCCGACCAGGTGCGCCCGCTCACCTCCCGGGCCGTCGTCGACTTCGAGACCGCCGCCGACAAGCTCTACGACCCCTCCGACGCCGCGCGCGGCTACGTCGAGCTGAAGGACCGGCGGGGCAACATCCGGCGGGCCGCCCTGGTCACCCTGTCGATCGGGGTGTCCGTCTCCGACGCCGGCAAGCGCCTGACCAACCCGCTGGACGCGATCGCGGTCGCCTCGGAGATGAAATCCGTGGCCAAGAGCCAACCCGGCTCGTACGTGGCGGTCGACCGGCGACGCAGCCTTTCTTGAATCTTGCCCACCTGTGTGAGGTAGCTCCCCGAGGGCAGACGCGCGGCGGGTGCCGTGCCACACTTCTCGCAGTACCCACCACGCGCTGGCGGGACTCGGTGTAATTCCGAACCGGCGGTGATCCACGGCTGCGGCCGTGGTAAGCCCGCGACCCGGACGGCCCTGCCGCCCGGTGGACCTGGTGAGACTCCGGGGCCGACGGTTGGGGGCGGGCCAACCCACCCCCAGACAGTCCGGATGGGAGACAGCGCGCGGGACGGGGCGGGCCCTGTGCCGACGGCTGTCCTCGGCCGCCGCGTGGGCTCCCCGGGGTCGGCTCTGCCGTCCCCGGACCGCCGCCGCCTGCCCGCGGCCTCCCGTGTTCGCCCGCGCGGACCGGCGAGTGAGAGGGCAGGACAGGGCGATGGCCAGCGTCTCCGTGGACGACGCGATGCGTCGGGCGATTGCGCTCGCGGCCCGTGGCCTCGGCACCACCAGCCCCAACCCCGTGGTCGGCTGCGTGCTGCTCGACCCGGACGGCGAGGTCGTCGGCGAGGGATTCCACGCGTACGCGGGCGGACCGCACGCCGAGATCGTCGCGCTCGCCCAGGCCGGCCGGCGGGCCCGGGGCGGCACCGCCGTCGTCACCCTGGAGCCCTGCGACCACACCGGCCGCACCGGCCCCTGCAGCCACGCCCTCATCGCCGCCGGCGTCGCCCGCGTGGTGATCGCCGTGCCCGACCCGAACCCGGTCGCCTCCGGCGGCGCCGCCACCCTGCGGGCCGGCGGCGTCGACGTCGAGCTGGGGGTGCGCGCCGCCGAGGCCGAGGCCGGCAACGTCGCCTGGCTGACCTCGATGCGCCGGGGCTGGCCGTACGTCGTCTGGAAGTACGCCGCCACCCTCGACGGGCGCTCCGCCGCCGCCGACGGCACCAGCATGTGGATCACCTCCGAGGCCGCCCGGACCGACGTGCACGCCCTGCGCGGCACCGTCGACGCGGTCATCGCCGGGGTCGGCACCGTCCTCGCCGACGACCCCCGGCTCACCGCCCGCAACCTGCGCGACGGCACCCTGGCCATCCGGCAGCCGCTGCGGGTGGTCGTGGACACGTTCGGGCGTACCCCCGCCGACGCCCGGGTCCGCGACGGCGCCGCCCGGACGTGGGTCGCCACCGCCGCCGAGGTCGGCACCGGCCCGGACGGCCGGGTCGACCTGCCGGCGCTGCTCGCGGAGCTGCACCACCGGGGGGTCCGGGCCGCGCTGCTGGAGGGCGGCCCGAAGCTGGCCGGCGCGTTCCTCGCCGCCGGCCTGGTCGACCGGGTCGTCGCCTACGTCGCGCCGAAGCTGCTCGGCGCCGGGCCGACCGCGCTGGCCGACGCCGGCGTGGGCACCATCGCCGACGCCATCGACCTGGAGATCACCGACGTCACGCAGGTCGGTCCGGACCTGCGCATCACCGCGCTGCCCCGGAAGAAGGAGGGCTGACATGTTCACCGGCATCGTCGAGGAGCTGGGCGAGGTCGTCCGGACGGCCGAGACCGGCGACGACTCCGCGCTGGTCGCCATCCGGGGGCCGCTGGTCACCGGCGACGCCCGGCACGGCGACTCCATCGCCGTCAACGGGGTCTGCCTGACCGTGGTCGACGTCGACGGCGACGTCTTCACCGCCGACGTCATGGGCGAGACGCTGCGCCGCTCCGCCCTCGGCGCGCTGCGCCCCGGCGCGCCGGTCAACCTGGAGCGCGCCGCCGCGCTGGGCAGCCGCCTCGGCGGGCACCTCGTGCAGGGCCACGTCGACGGCGTCGGCGCGGTGCTGTCCCGCCAGCCGGCGGCGCAGTGGGAGACGGTCCGCTTCCGGCTCCCCGCCGCCCTGTCGCGGTACGTGGTGGAGAAGGGCTCGATCACCGTCGACGGGGTGTCGCTGACCGTGGCCGGCGTCGGGCCCGACTGGTTCAGCGTCGGGCTGATCCCCACCACCCTCAAGCTGACCACCCTCGGCGAGCGCGCCGTCGGCGACCCGGTCAACCTGGAGGTGGACGTGCTCGCCAAGTACGTCGAGCGGCTCCTCGGCGACCGGCTGCCCGGTGGAAGCGACCAGCCGCCCGGTGCGGGCGGGCCGACTCCCGGCGCAGTGGAGCCGACTCCCGGCGGGGGCGGGCGGTGACCGGCCCGCTCGGCTGGCTGCTGGAGGCCCAGGTGCACGTCGCCGGCTCGCCCGTGCTGGTCCGCGAGATCGTCGGCAACGCCTTCGGCCTCGTATCCGCCCTGCTCGGGCTGCGCCGGCTGGTCTGGGCCTGGCCCGTCGGCATGGTCGGCAACGCGCTGCTGCTCACCGTGTTCCTCGGCGGGGCGTTCGCCACCCCGCAGGCCCACGACCTCTACGGCCAGGCCGGCCGGCAGGTGTTCTTCTTCGCCGTGAGCGTCTACGGCTGGTGGCGCTGGACGCGCAACCGCCGCGCGGGCTCCGGCGGCGACGACGCGGCGGTCGCCCCGCGCTGGGCCACCCGGCGGGAGCGCCTCGGCCTGCTGCTGGCCGCCGCGGCGGGCACCGCCGCCGCGTACCCCGTGCTGGCCGCGCTCGGCTCCTGGGGGCCGCTGCCCGACGCGTGGATCCTCACCGGCAGCCTGCTCGCCACCTACGGCATGGCCCGCGGCTGGGTCGAGTTCTGGCTGGTCTGGATCGCCGTGGACGCCGTCGGCGTGCCGCTGCTGCTGCGCGGCGGGTTCTACCCGTCGGCGGCCATGTACCTCGTCTACGGGGCGCTCTGCGTCTGGGGCTTCGTCTCCTGGTGGCGCACCTCGCGCGCCGCCCGCCCGGCCCCCGCCACCCTGTCACCCACCTACTCGGAGGTCGTGGCATGACCACCTTCGCCAGCATCGAGCAGGCCGTCGCGGACATCGCCGCCGGCCGGCCCGTCGTCGTGGTCGACGACGCCGACCGGGAGAACGAGGGGGACCTGATCTTCGCGGCCGAGCTGGCCACCCCGGAGCTGGTCGCGTTCATGGTCCGCTACACCTCCGGCTACGTCTGCGTGCCGCTGACCGAGGACGAGTGCGACCGGCTGGACCTGCCGCCCATGCACCACACCAACCAGGACCGCCGGGGCACCGCGTACACGGTGACGGTGGACGCCCGGGAGGGCGTCGACACCGGCATCTCGGCGGCCGACCGCGCGCACACCATCCGGCTGCTCGCCGCCGCCTCCACCGACCCGACCGACCTGGCCCGGCCGGGGCACGTGGTGCCGCTGCGCGCCCGCGCCGGCGGGGTGCTGCGCCGCCCCGGGCACACCGAGGCGGCCGTCGACCTGACCCGGCTGGCCGGCCTGCGCCCGGCCGGCGTGCTCTGCGAGCTGGTCAACGACGACGGCACCATGATGCGCCTGCCGGACCTGGAGAAGTTCTGCGCCGAGCACGGCCTGACCCTGGTCACCATCGCCGACCTGATCACCTACCGGCGGCGCACCGAGAAGCAGGTCGAGCAGGTCGCGGCGGCCCGGATGCCCACCCCGCACGGGGTGTTCACGGCCTTCGGATACCGCGCCGAGCACGACCCGGCCGAGCACGTCGCCCTGGTCATGGGCGACCTCGGCGACGGGCAGGACGTGTTGGTGCGGGTGCACTCGGAGTGCCTCACCGGCGACACGTTCGGCTCGCTGCGCTGCGACTGCGGCCCGCAGTTGCAGGCCGCGCTGGCCCGCGTCGCCGCAGAGGGGCGCGGGGTGGTGCTCTACGTGCGCGGGCACGAGGGGCGGGGGATCGGCCTGCTGCACAAGCTGCGGGCGTACCAGCTGCAGGACCTCGGCCGCGACACCGTGGACGCGAACCTCGACCTGGGGCTGCCGGCCGACGCCCGCGACTACGGCACCGGCGCGCAGATCCTGCACGACCTGGGCGTGCGGTCGATGCGGCTGCTGACGAACAACCCGGCCAAGCGGGCCGGGTTGGAGGGGTACGGCCTGACCGTCACCGGCCGCGAGTCGTTGCCGATCCGGCCGCACCCGGAGAACGTGCGCTACCTGCGCACCAAGCGGGACCGCATGGGCCACCTGCTGGACGAGTTGGACGAGACGACCGAGGCGCCGCTGGGCCGCCCGGTGGCGAACGACGAGATCGGAGCGTAGGGCGATGGCGGGTTTCGGTGAGCCGGGGGTGGCGGCGGTCGACGCCGGAGGGATGACGGTCGGCGTCGTCGCCGCCCGCTGGCACGGGGAGCTGACCGACCACATGCTCGACCGGGCGGTGGCCGCCGCGCAGGCGTGCGGGGCGCGGGCCGTGGTCGCCCGGGTCGCCGGCTCGGTGGAGCTGCCGGTGGTGGCGCAGGCGATGGCCCGCCGCTTCGACGTGGTGGTCGCCCTCGGCGTGGTGGTGCGCGGGGCCACCGCCCACTTCGACTACGTGTGCAAGTCGGTCACCGAGGGGCTGACCCGGGTCGCCCTCGACGAGGGCAAGCCGGTGGCGCACGGGGTGCTCACGGTGGACACGATCGAGCAGGCCCGGGACCGGGCCGGGCTGCCCGGCTCCGCCGAGGACAAGGGCTGGTCGGCGACGGTGGCGGCGCTGGACGCGGCGCTGGCGGTGCGCGGCCTGGACGCGGCGGCGGCCCACCGGGTCGGCTTCGGCCGCTGACCCGCCCCGCCCGGTCTGGCCCGCCCCGCCCGGCTGGGCTGGGCTGGGCGGCCTGGCTGGGCGGGACGGGGGCGGCCTGGCTGGGCTGGGCGGGCGTCGGGCGGGGCGGGCGTTTGGGCGTCGCCATGTCGGCGACATAGCGGTATCAGCGGGCTCGGGATACCGCCATGTCGCCGACATGACGCGGGCGTCGGGCGGCGCGGGGCGGACAGGCGGGCGGCCGGCGCCGTCAGAGGCGTCCCGCCTCGATGATGCGGCGCAGGAACTGGCGGGTGCGGGGCTCGGTCGGGTCGCCGAGCACCCGTTCCGGCGGCCCCGACTCGACGACCCGCCCGCCGTCGAGGAAGCACACCTGGTCGGCGACCTCGCGGGCGAAGCCCATCTCGTGGGTGGCCAGCACCATCGTCATCCCGTCGGCCTTCAGCTCGCGGACCAGGGCCAGCACCTCCCCGACCAGCTCCGGGTCCAGCGCCGAGGTGACCTCGTCGAGCAGCATCAGCCGGGGCGAGTTGGCCAGCGCGCGTACGATCGCCACCCGCTGCTGCTGGCCGCCGGAGAGCCGGTCGGGGTAGGCGTTCGCCTTGGCCCCCAGCCCGACCCGGTCGAGCAGTTCCCGGGCCTGCGCCTCCGCCTCGGCGCGGGGCCGCCGGTGCACCCGCACCGGGGCGAGCGTGACGTTGTCCAGCACGCTCAGGTGCGGGAACAGGTTGTACGCCTGGAAGACCATCCCGATGCGCCGGCGCACCCGGTCGGGGTCGACCCGGGGGTCGGAGATGTCCTGGCCGTCCAGCTCGATGGTGCCGTCGTCCAGCTCTTCGAGCAGGTTGACGCAGCGCAGCAGCGTGGACTTGCCCGACCCGGACGCGCCGATCAGCGCCACCACCCGGTGCTCGTCGATGGCGAGGTCGAGCCCGTCGAGCACCACGTGACCGCCGAAGGTCTTGCGCAGCCCCCGGCACCGCAGCAGGCTCATCGTCGTCACCTTCCCTGCCGGCGGGCCGCGCGCAGCGTCACCCAGTCGGTGACGGCGATCAGCGGGATCGCCAGCAGCACGAACAGCGCCCCGGCCACGATGTACGGGGTGTAGTTGAACGTCTCGGCGGTGGCGATCTGCGCGGCGCGTACCGCGTCGATCGGCCCGGCGAGGGAGACCAGCCCGACGTCCTTCTGCAGCGCGACCACGTCGTTGAGCAGGGGCGGGGCCACCCGGCGGACGGCCTGCGGCAGCACCACGTGCCGCATCGTCTGCCGGTAGGTCAGCCCGAGCGACCGGGCCGCCGCGAGCTGGCTGGGGTGCACGGACTCGATGCCGGCCCGGAACACCTCGGCCAGGTAGCCGCCGTAGGTGAGCACCAGCGCCAGCCCGCCGAGCACCAGCACCGGCGGCATGCCCTGCAACCGCAGGCCGGGCACGCCGAGGGTGAGCACATACAGCACGATGATCAGGGGCAGGCCCCGGAACGTGTACGTGTAGCCGGCCGCGAGGGCCCGGACCGGGAAGAAGACCGGGCCCCGCAGCGTGCGCAGGATCGCCACGAGCAGGCCGAGCAGCAGCGCGCCGGCCGCGCAGCAGACCAGCAGCCGCACGTTGAGCCATAGCCCGGCGAGCACCTCGGGCAGCGCGTCCCGGGCGATCGCCGGGTCGGCGAAGGAGGCACGGACCCGGTCCCAGCCGGGCGCGCCGGTGACCGCGACGACGAGCAGCGTGCCGAGCGCGGCCGTGGAGGCGGCGGCGACCAGCACGCTGGTGACGGTCTGGCGGCGGCGGTACGCCTGCCGCCGCCGCTGCGCCGCGGAGGGTTCGTGCGGTGCGAGGATCACTTCAGCTCGTACGCCCCCGCGACCTGGGTCAGCCACTTCTGCTCCAGCTTCTTGAGCGTGCCGTCGGCGGTGAGCTGGCCGACCGCGCCGCTGAGGCAGGGGGTGAGGGGCGAGTTGTGGTCCAGCAGCAGCCCGAACACCTCGGGCGTGCCGACCTGCGGCAGCTGCCCGACGACCGTCGCGTCGGTGATCTCCGCGCCGGTGATGTAGAACGCGGTCGGCAGGTCCACCACGAGGCCGTCGATCTGCCCGTTCTGCAGCGCCTTCTTGGCGTCGTCGTTGCTGTTGTAGACCTGCGGCTTGGTCTTCGGCTTGATGACGTCGGTGATCGCCTGGTAGCTGGTGGTGCCGACCTGCGCGCCGAGTTTGGCGTCCCGCAGGTCGGCCAGCGACGTCTTCCCGGCGATCTTCGCGGACTTCCGCGCGATCACGGCCTGCCGGACCAGGTAGTACGGCCCGGTGAAGTCGACGGCCTTCTTGCGCTCCTCGGTGATGGAGAACTGGTTGATGTCGAAGTCGAACTCCTTGGGGCCGGGGGCGACGGCGACGTCGAACTTCACCCGGGTCCAGGTGACGTCGGCGCGGGCGTACCCGAGCTTCTCGGCCACCGCGTAGGCCACCGCGGCCTCGAAGCCCTCGCCGGTCTCCGGCTTGTTGCCGACGAACCACGGCGCGTACGCCGGCTCGTCGGTGGCGATGGTGAGCTTGCCCGGGGTCCGGGTGGGCAGTTTGTCCTTCAGGCAGTCCGGGCCGGCGGTGGCGGCGGGGGTGAGTGCGGTGACGGGGGTGGCGTCGTCCTGGGGCGCGCAGGCGGCCACCGCGACGAGGACGGTGCCGGCGGCGGCGAGCGCGACGGTACGGGAGCTGAGCATGGCGGACAGCGTAGAGCCATCGACGCCCGTCGCGCAGGTGCGTCCCGCCGCCGTGCCGCCCGATCCGGGCCGGTGGGACCGGCGGACCCGCCGCGCGCCGGGCCGGGCGGGTGCTGGAAGAATCGCACCCCGTGAAGACGTTCGAGGAGTTGTTCGCCGAGCTGCAGGCCAAGGCCGCTGCCGGCACCCCCGGCTCGGGCACGGTGGCCGCGCTGGAGAAGGGGGTGCACTTCATCGGCAAGAAG
This sequence comes from Micromonospora haikouensis, assembly GCF_000876225.1. Classification (NCBI taxonomy): domain Bacteria; kingdom Bacillati; phylum Actinomycetota; class Actinomycetes; order Micromonosporales; family Micromonosporaceae; genus Micromonospora; species Micromonospora haikouensis. The sequence continues at coordinate 1,113,537 of NZ_JXSX01000003.1, forward strand.
GTCGTCGAGGAGGCGGCCGAGTCGTGGATGGCGGCCGAGCACGAGGGCCCGGAGCGGGCGGCCGAGGAGATCTCCCAGCTGCTCTACCAGGCGCAGGTGCTGATGCTGGCCACCGGGCTGGAGCTGAAGGACGTCTACCGACATCTGTGAGTGCGCCGTCCGCTGATCATCTCCACCGATCGAGGGAGCACTCCGTCATGCTGCGTGTCGCCGTACCCAACAAGGGCGCCCTGGCCGAGAAGGCCGCCCAGATGCTGCGCGAGGCGGGCTACCGTCAGCGCACCGACCCCAAGGACCTGGTCTGCCCGGACGAGGCCAACGACATCGAGTTCTTCTACCTGCGGCCGAAGGACATCGCCACCTACGTCGGCTCGGGTGACCTCGACGTCGGCATTACCGGCCGGGACCTGCTGATCGACTCCGGCGCGCCCGCCGAGGAGGTGGTCGACCTGGCGTTCGGCCGGGCCACCTTCCGGTTCGCCGCCCGGCCGCAGGACGTCGCGGGCGTCCAGGAGCTGGGCGGGCACCGGATCGCCACCGCGTACCCGGGGCTGGTCGAGCGGTACCTCGCGGAACTCGGCATCAAGGCCGAGGTGATCCGGCTCGACGGCGCGGTGGAGAACGCCATCCGGCTCGGCGTCGCCGACGTCGTCGCCGACGTGGTGGAGACCGGCGCCACGCTGCGCCAGGCCGGGCTGGTCGTCTTCGGCGACCCGCTGCTGCGCTCCTCGGCGGTGCTGGTGCGCCGGGTCGACGCCCCCGAGCACCCGCAGGCCGCGCAGCTGCTGCGCCGGCTGCACGGGGTGCTGGTCGCCCGCCGCTACGTGATGCTCGCCTACGACGTGCCGGCCGGGCTGCTGGACCGGGCCAGCTCGCTGACCCCCGGCATCGAGTCGCCGACCGTCTCGCCCCTGCACCGCGAGGGCTGGGTGGCGGTGCAGGCGATGGTGCAGCGCGACGACGTGCACCGGATCATGGACGAGCTGTACGAGCTGGGCGCCCGCGCCATCCTGGTCACCAACATCCACGCCTGTCGGCTGTGAGGCCGCTGCCGCCGGCAGCCGCCCTCGCGACCGTGGTGCTGGGCGGGGTGGCGTCGGCGGCGCAGGCGGCGGGCAACGCGGTGCTGGGGGAGCGGGCCGGCGACCCGATCCTCGGCGCGCTGGCGAACAACCTCGGCGGCTGCCTGGTGGTCCTCGTCGGCCTGCTGGGCCTGCCGTCGACCCGGGCCGGGCTGGACGCGCTGCGCCGGGCCCGGCTGCCGTGGTGGTCGTACCTGGGCGGGCTCGGCGGGGCGGCGATCGTCACCGTCGCCACGTACGTCGTCCCGGTGCTCGGGATCGCGGTCTTCACCATCGCCCAGGTGGCCGGGGGCAGCCTCGGCGGGCTCGCGGCGGACCGGGCGGGCCTGGCCCCGCTCGGCCGGCTGCGGCTGACCGGGCCCCGGGTGGCCGGCGCGCTGCTCGGCGTCCTCGCCGTGGCCCTGGCCCAGCTCGGCCGGCCGGTCGGCGGGGTCGCGGTCGGCGGGGTGCTGATCGCCGTCGCGGGCGGGGCGGCGGTGGCCGTGCAGTCGGCCCTCAACGGGCGGGTGTCGGCGGCGGGCACCACCACCGCCGCGATCGCGGTCAACTTCGCCGTCGGCACCCCGGTCGTCGTGCTGGTGGCCGCGTTCGTCGGGGCCTTCTCCGGCCCGGCGCCGACCTGGCCGCACGAGTGGTTCCTCTACCTCGGCGGCCTGTACGGCGTCGGCATCGTCCTCGCCCTGATGCTCGGCGTGCGCGCCGTGGGGGTGCTGCGCACCGGGCTGGCCCTGGTCGCCGGGCAGCTCGGCGGCGCCCTGCTGCTGGACGTGCTGCTGCCCGGCGGGGCCGGGCTGCGCTGGCCGGTGCTGGTCGGCGCGTTGCTGACCCTGCTGGCGGTGGTCGTCGCCGGCCGCGGCCCCGGCTTGCGGCGGGCCGGCGACACGGTGGGACCGCGCAGCGGCCCCGCGCCGGTGGGTGGCAGACTGGGCGGGTGAGCGAAACCGCACCGGTGACCCTGCGTCCCCGCCGGATCCGGCTGGTCTGCTGGGCGTCGGCCGCCACGCTGCTGGTCGTGTTCAGCCTGGTGGCCACGTCGCTGGCCGGCCCCACCGGCAACGGCTACGGCACCTTCCAGCGTGGCGACCAGCTCGCCATGGCCGGCCTGGGCGTCCTCGGGGCGCTCGGCATCCTGCTGTTCACCCGGCCCCGCGTCGAGGCCGACGCGCTGGGCGTGCGGGTGCGCAACGTGCTCGGCTCGTACGAGCTGCCCTGGGAGGTCGTGCGGGGGGTGCGCTTCGACCGGGGCGCGCCGTGGGCGAGCCTGGAGCTGCACGACGACGACCTGGTGCCGATGGTGGCTCTCCAGGCGGCCGACAAGGAGCTGGCGGTCGAGGGCGTGCGTGCCCTGCGCCGGCTGCACCAGGCCCACCTCGCGGCGCTGGCCGAGGGCGCGGCCGGGCGCTGACCCGCCGCGCCGGGCCCGGCGCCCGGTTTGGGGGCCGGCCCGGTGACGGTGTAGTGTTGCTGAGTCGACCAGACTGCCCCCGTGTCCCACGTGTGGGTGGTCCTGAAGCGGAGCGCCTGCTCCCACCCGAGTCGCCCCAGTTGGTGGCCGGGTCCCGGTCACCGGTTCCGGGCACGTCCCGGTCCCGGATGCGCGATCCTGTGATCGTGCCGACCGGTCGAGCGGGCCCTGGCATGCGCCGGGGCCTTCTGCTTTCCGGGTCGGCCCCCGCCACGGGGGCTGCGGGAGTCGGCCACCGCAGAGCACTCGACTCGAGGAGGCCCCATCAGCGTCGAACCACGCGTGAACGAGCAGATCCGGGCACGTGAGGTCCGACTGGTCGGTCCCGAGGGTGAGCAGGTGGGCATCGTCCCGCTTGAGCGCGCCCTTCAGCTGGCCGCGGACGTCGACCTGGACCTGGTCGAGGTTGCGCCGATGGCGCGCCCGCCGGTGTGCAAGCTCATGGACTTCGGCAAGTTCAAGTACGAGAGCGCACTCAAGGCGCGCGAAGCGCGGCGTAACCAGCAGCAGACCGTCATCAAGGAAATGAAGCTCCGACCGAAGATCGATCCGCACGACTACGAGACCAAGAAGGGTCACGTGGTGCGGTTCCTCAAGGCCGGCGACAAGGTCAAGGTGACGATCATGTTCCGCGGTCGGGAGCAGAGCCGCCCGGAGCTGGGTTACCGGCTCCTGCGTCGGCTCGAGTCCGAGATCACGGAGCTGGGCTACGTGGAGGCCGCCCCGAAGCAGGACGGCCGAAACATGATCATGGTTCTCGCTCCGCACCGGGCCGTCAAGGCCTCCGCGGTCGCCGCCACGGCGTCCCGCGGCGCCGGCCGGGAGCGTCCCGCGGAGGAGTCCGCGGCGCCGGCGGCGGGCGAGACCCCGGCGGGCGAGACCGCAGCAGCCGGTGAGACCGGCACGACCGCCGACACCGGCGGTCAGTAACAGGGGAGAGACGTTCCACATGCCGAAGATGAAGAGCCACACGGGTATGGGCAAGCGGGTCAAGGTGACCGGCAAGGGCAAGATCGTCGCCGAGCAGGCCGGCAAGCGCCACCTGCTGGAGAAGAAGTCGTCCACCCGGACCCGTCGGCTGACCGGCACGGTCGAGCTGGCCAAGGCCGACACCAAGCGCATCAAGAAGCTGCTCGGCCGCTGACGCGCGCCACCTGAACCGAAGAAGGAGTTGAGATGGCACGCGTCAAGCGGGCTGTGAACGCCCAGAAGAAGCGTCGTACCCTGCTGGAGACCGCGAGCGGCTACCGCGGTCAGCGCTCCCGGCTCTACCGCAAGGCCAAGGAGCAGGTGCTGCACTCGATGCAGTACGCCTACCGGGACCGTCGCGACCGCAAGGGCGACTTCCGGCAGCTGTGGATCACCCGGATCAACGCGGGTGCCCGCGCCAACGGGATGACCTACAACCGGCTGATCCAGGGCCTGCGCCTGGCCGGCGTCGAGGTCGACCGCAAGATCCTCGCCGACCTGGCCGTCAACGACGCGGCGGCCTTCGCCGCGATCGTCGAGGTCGCCCGCGCCGCCGTGGCGGCCGAGGGCACCGGTGGCGCGGCGGCCCAGGCCGCCTGATCCGCCAGCACCCGACCGAGGCGCCCCCCGTGTCGTCCACGACGCGCGGCGGGCGCCTCGGTCGCGCTGCGGAGCCGCACACCATGCCCTTCACCCCGCGTACGCCCCGGGTCGTCGCCGCCCGCCGGCTGCACCGCCGCCGGGACCGCGACGCCACCGGCCGGTTCCTCGCCGAGGGCCCGCAGGCCGTCCGGGAGGCCCTGGCCCGCCCCGGCACGGTCGCCGAGCTGTTCGGCACCCCGGCCGCCCTCGACCGGCACGCCGACCTGGCCGCCCGCGCCGTCGTCGACGACGTGCCGGTGTCCGAGGTCACCGACGACGCCCTCGCCGCGCTCGCCGAGACCGTCGCCCCGCAGGGCCTCGTCGCCGTCTGCCGGCACCTCGACGTGCCGCTGTCCGAGGCCCTCGCCGCCGGCCCCCGGCTCGTGGCGGTGCTCGCCGAGATCCGCGACCCGGGCAACGCCGGCACGGTGCTGCGCACCGCCGACGCCGCCGGGGCCGGGGCGGTCGTCTTCGCCGGCGACGCCGTCGACCCGTACAACGGCAAGTGCGTGCGGGCCTCCGCCGGCAGCCTCTTCCACGTCGACGTGGTCCGGGCCGGCGACCCCCTCGCCGTCGTCGCCGCGTTGCGCGCCGCCGGGCTGGCGGTCCTCGCCACCACGGGGTACGGCGACCGTGACCTCGACGACCTCGCCGACGTCGGCGCCCTCGCGACGCCGACCGCCTGGCTGTTCGGCTCGGAGGCGCACGGGCTGCCCGACGGGCTGACCGCCGCCGCCGACGCCCGGGTCCGGGTGCCGCTGCACGGGCGCGCCGAGAGCCTCAACCTGGCTGCGGCCGCCGCCGTGTGCCTGTACGCTTCAGCCAGAGCACTGCGCCGCCGCCCCTGACGGGTGCGGCGCGGCCATCCAGCAGGGAGTCGCCCGAGATGATGAACGCGCCACGGCGTTCGTTTAGCCAGCCCGCCGGTGTCGGCGGGCGGCGGGCCTGACCCTTCCCCTGCACGAACTCCCCACCGGCGGGCTGCGGCGAAGCCGCGCGTCCGTAGACTCGCCTCGCCGCCCGCGCAGGGCCGGCGCCGCCGTGAGGAGTGCCCGTACGCCATGACCTACCGCAACGATCCGTACGACCCGAAGCAGGTCGCCCTGCTCGACCCGGACGCCCTGGCCGGTGCCGTGGCCGACGCCGAGCAGGCGTTCGCCGCCGCCGCCGACCCGGACGCGCTGACCGCGCTGCGCCCCGCGCACCTCGGCGACCGGTCCCCGGTCGCCCTGGCCCGCCGGGAGATCGGCGCCCTGCCGCCGGCCGCGAAGGCCGACGCCGGCAAGCGGGTCAACGAGGCCCGCCGCGCGATCGAGGCCGCCTACGCCGCCCGCGCCGAGGTCCTCGACCGCGAGCAGGCGCAGCGGGTGCTGGCCACCGAGCGGGTCGACGTCACCCTGCCCTACGACCGCCGCCCGCGCGGCGCCCGGCACCCGCTGAGCACCCTGATGGAGCAGATCAGCGACCTGTTCGTCGGCATGGGCTACGAGGTGGCCGAGGGGCCCGAGGTCGAGCTGGAGTGGACCAACTTCGACGCCCTCAACATCCCCGCCGACCACCCGGCGCGGGGCCTGATGGACACCTTCCACATCGCCCCGCCGGCCGGCGCGGACAGCTCCGGGCTGGTGCTGCGCACCCACACCTCCCCGGTGCAGGCGCGCACCATGCTGGCCCGCAAGCCGCCGATCTACGTCGTCGTGCCCGGCCGGGTCTACCGCACCGACGAGCTGGACGCCACCCACGCGCCCGTCTTCCACCAGGTCGAGGGCCTCGTGGTCGACAAGGGCATCACCATGGCCCACCTGCGCGGCACCCTCGACCACTTCGCCCGCGCCATGTTCGGCGAGGGCGCGAAGACCCGCTGGCGGCCGCACTACTTCCCGTTCACCGAGCCGTCGGCCGAGTTCGACGTGTGGTTCCCCGAGCACCGCGACGGGCCGCGCTGGGTCGAGTGGGGCGGCTGCGGCATGGTCAACCCCCGGGTGCTGCGCGCCTGCGGGATCGACCCGGAGGTCTACTCCGGATTCGCGTTCGGCATGGGCATCGACCGCACCGTGATGTTCCGCCACGGGGTCAGCGACATGCGGGACATGGCCGAGGGCGACGTGCGGTTCACCCGCGCGTTCGGGGCCGGGGCGTAGACGGTGCGGGCACGAGACAACGAGACGGTGGTCTGAGAGTCATGCGAGTTTCTGTCAGCTGGCTGCGGGAGTACCTCGACCTCCCCGCCGACCTGCCCGCCGCCGACCTGGAGCAGGCGCTGGTCGACCTCGGCATCGAGGTCGAGTCGATCGTGGACCTGCGGTCGACGGTCACCGGCGCGCTCGTCGTCGGCGAGGTCCTCGACATCGAGGAACTGACCGGCTTCAAGAAGCCGATCCGGTTCTGCCGGGTCGACGTGGGCGCCGCCAACGGCACCGGCGAGCCGCAGGAGATCGTCTGCGGGGCGCGCAACTTCGCCCCCGGCGACCGGGTCGTGGTGATCCTCCCCGGCGGCGTGCTGCCCGGCGGCTTCGCCATCGGCGCGCGCAAGACGTACGGGCGCAACTCCCACGGCATGATCTGCTCCGCCAAGGAGCTGGGCCTGGGCGACGACCACTCGGGCATCATCGTGCTGCCCGAGGACACCCCCGCCAAGCCCGGCGACGACGCCCGCCCGGTCGTCGGCCTCGACGACGTGGTCGTCGAGGTGGAGATCACCCCCGACCGGGGGTACGCGCTCAGCGTCCGGGGCATCGCCCGGGAGCTGGCCCACGCCCTCGGCGTGCCGTTCCGCGACCCGGGGCTGGCCCCGGCCCCCGGCGCGACGGCCGAGCCGGCGTACCCGGTGGAGGTCCGCGACACCGTCGGCTGCGACCGGTTCGCCGCCCGGATGGTGCGCGGCATCGACCCGACCGCGCAGACGCCCGGCTGGATGCGGCAGCGGCTCACCGTCGCCGGGGTGCGCAGCATCTCGCTGCCGGTCGACATCACCAACTACGTGATGCTCGAACTGGGCCAGCCGATGCACGCCTTCGACGCCGCCCGGATCACCGGCCCGCTCGTGGTGCGCCGCGCCGCGGCGGGGGAGAAGGTCACCACCCTGGACGGGGTGGCCCGCACCCTCACCGCCGAGGACATGGTCATCTGCGACGACACCGGTCCGGTCTCGCTCGCCGCCGTGATGGGCGGCGAGACCAGCGAGGTCGTCGCGTCCACCACCGACGTGCTCTTCGAGGCCGCCCACTGGGACCCGGTGATGGTGGGCCGCACCGCCCGCCGGCACAAGCTGTTCAGCGAGGCGGCGAAGCGCTGGGAGCGGGGCGTCGACCCCGCCCTGCCGCTCGTCGCCATCGAGCGGGCCGTCGGGCTGCTCACCGCCCACGCGGGCGGCACCGCCGGGGCCGAGATCCTCGACCTCGACCACGTCGGGCCGCGTACCCCGGTCACCCTGCCGGTGGACCTGCCGGGCCGGCGGGTCGGCGTCGCCTACTCCCCGGAGCGGGTGGTCTCCCTGCTGGAGCAGGTCGGCTGCCACGTCACCCGGGGCGTCGACCGGCTCGGCGAGGACCCGGGCACGGCCGGCGTGCCGGCCGGCGGCGCGGACGTGCTCACCGTCGTCCCGCCGAGCTGGCGTCCGGACCTCACCGACCCGGCCGACCTGGTCGAGGAGGTGGTCCGCCTCGACGGGTACGACCGGGTGCCGTCGGTGCTGCCCACCGCGCCCCCCGGGCGCGGCCTGACCTGGCAGCAGCGCCGCCGCCGGGCGGTGGCCCGCTCGCTGGCCGAACGCGGCTACGTGGAGGTGCTGGCCCACCCGTTCGTCGCCGGGTCGCTGGCCGACCTGCTCGGGTTGCCCGCCGACGACCCGCGCCGGGCGGCGGTGCGGGTGGCCAACCCGCTGTCGGAGGAGGAGCCGCTGCTGCGCACCACGCTGCTCGGCCCGCTGCTCGGCATCCTCAAGCGCAACCTCGGCCGGGGCCACCGCGACCTGGCCCTCTACGAGATCGGGGCGGTCTTCCACCCGTGCCCCGGCGTCGGCGCCCCGCCCGCCATGGGCGTGGACCGGCGGCCCACCGACGCCGAGTTCGCCGCCGCCGACGCGGTCGTGCCCGACCAGCCCCGGCACGTCGCCGTGGTGCTGACCGGGGACGTCGAGCCGGCCGGCTGGTGGGGCGCGGGTCGCCCGGCCGGCTGGGCGGACGCCGTCGAGGCCGGCCGGGCGGTCCTCGCCGCCGCCGACCTGCCCGCCGACCGGGTCGAGGTGCGGGCCGCCGAGCACGCCCCGTGGCACCCCGGCCGCTGCGCCGAGCTGCTCGTCGACGGGGTCGTGGTCGGGCACGCCGGTGAGCTGCACCCGGCGGTGCTGGCCGCGCTGGAGCTGCCGAAGCGCACCAGCGCCATGGAGCTTGACCTCGACGCGCTCCCGGCCGCCCCGGTCGCCCCGGCCCCGACGATCTCCGGCTTCCCGCCGGCCCTGATCGACGTGGCCCTCGTGGTCGACGAGCGGGTGCCGGCGGCGCAGGTGCAGCAGGCCCTCGTCGAGGGCGCGGGCGAGCTGCTGGAGGGCGTGCGGCTGTTCGACGTCTACGCCTCCGAGCAGCTCGGGGCGGGGCGGCGGTCGCTGGCGTACAAGCTGACGTTCCGCGCCCCCGACCGCACCCTGACCGTCGAGGAGGCGGTGGCGGCCCGCGACGCGGCGGTGGCCCGCGCGGCCGAACGCTTCGGGGCCACCCTCCGCGGCGCCTGAGGTGTAAGCAGGGGCCCCCTCCTCACGCTTTCTGTGAAGGTGGGGCCCCTGCTGGCCGCCGCTGCCCGGGCCCGGTGGGCCGTCAGCGCTCCTCGGGGTCCAGCTCGCCGAGGGCGCGCAGCCGGGGCAGGTCGCGTACGGTGATGCGCCGGTAGTCGGTGTCCACCAGGCCGTCGGCCCGCAGCTCGCGCAGCGTCTTCTGGATGGACGTCTCCGCCGCCCCGCAGATCGTGGCCAGCTCCGGCTGGGTGAGCCGGACGTCGATGACCACCCCGTCGCGGCTGCGCCGGCCGTGGGTGCGGCACAGCTCGGCGATCACCCGCGCCACCCGGATCTTCACGGCGTACGAGGTGAAGTCGATCCGACGGCGGTTGGACCAGCGCAGCCGGTCGGAGACCATCGCCGCCAGTTCGAGCGCGGCCTGCGGGTGCGTCCGCAGGAACTGGTTGAACCGGTCCCGGGAGATGACGCTGTAGACGGTGGGCCCGCAGGTGGTGACCGTCGCCGAGCGGGGCTTGTCGTTGAGGGCCGACATCTCGCCCATCAGGTCCCCGCCGACGCGCAGCGACAGCAGCGCGGCCCGTCCGTCGGGCACACTGGCCGTCACCTTCGTCAGCCCCTCCTCCAGCAGCACCAGGTGCGACTCGCGGACCCCCTCGTGGATCAGGATCTGTCCGGCCGGCACCTGGCGCCGTACGCCCAGGTCGAGCAGCGCGGTGCGGGCCGGCGGCTCCAGCCGCCGCAGGAAGGTGCCGTACGGCCACTCGGCCCGGGGCGGTTCGTGGTGTCGCATCGACGACCTCGCACTCCTTGTCCGACGGAAACCGTCGAAGCGTAGCCGCCCCTGCGCGTAGCGCGAGACCCCCGCGCGGATCAGGGCGACCGCCACGGTCTGGAGGGCCAGTGCCACGAGTGCCTCGACCGGCGACCAGCCGGCGGCCAGCAGGAGTTCGGTCATGCGTCCAGCACACCCGGTCCGGCCCGCCCGGATACCGGATCCGAGGGGGATGACCTGTGTTGGACAGATTCCGCGAAAGCCGTACTTCTACGGGGTCCCGGCCGGCCTCCGCCGTTTCGATGTTCCGGGCGGCCCTCCCCGACGGGGGCGGGCCCGGTGACGAAGGGCGGCACGGCGATGGACCATCCCGAACGACGACTGCTGATCTCCGTGGACATGGAGAGTTACAGCCGGCGCGGGAACATCCTGCAGTACGAGGCGCAGCAGGCGTTCCACGATCTGCTGCACGCGGCCGCCGGGGCCGTCGGGCTGGACCGGGTCGCCTGGAGCACGCAGCGGGCCGGCGACGGGGAACTGGCGATCCTGCCGCGCGACGTCGCCGAGTCGCGGGTGATCGGCCGGTTCGTGCCCGAGCTGGACCGGCGGCTGCGGGCGTACAACAGCAGTCGGCTGCCGGCGGCTCGGGTGCGGCTGCGGATCGCCGTCCACCAGGGGCTCGTGCACCTCGACGGGGCGAACGGCTTTCCCGGCAACGCCGTGGTGTTCGTCAGCCGGCTGTGCGACGCCGACCCCGTCCGGCGGGCGCTGGCGGCGTTCCCCGACGCGGGCGTCGCCCTGGTGGTCTCCACCGACATCTACCGCGACGTGGTGCTCGAGTATCCGGAGGAGATGCGGCCCGAGCGCTTCCGCCGGGTGCGGATCAGCAAGCCCGACAAGGGCTTCGACGAGTACGCCTGGCTCTGCGTGGTGGACGAGGACCTGTCGATGGTGCCGGCGCTGACCTGGGACGGGCCGGACGGTCCCGAGGGCGGCGCCGGAAGTCCGGCGGTCCCGCCGCCGGGGCCGGTCCGCCCCGACTCCGGCCAGGCGTCCCCGGCCGGCGGCATCAGCGTCGGCGACGTCCGGGTGCGCGGGCAGAACGCGATCGGCCCGGGGGCCACGGCGATCGGCTCGGTCGGCCGGGACGCGATCCTCGGCGGGGGCGACCGGTGAGCGGGCCGCCGGCCTGGTCCGTGCCCCGGCACGCCGGGCACGACGCCGATCCGGGCGGTTCGGTGGCGGACCCCGAGGGGGTCCCGGGGGAGCCGCCCGGCGGCGCGACCCCTCCGGACGCCGACGGTGGGTGGGCAGGCCCCGGCGGCGGCCCGGAGAGCCCACAGCAGGCAGAGCCGGCGGAACAACCCGTGGATGTGCCGGACGAGGAGCCCGACGACGTGCTGGCCGACGAGCCGGAGGAGACGCCGGATCCCGGGGAGATCCTCACCCGGCTCGCGTCCCTGCTCGGGCCCTCGTCGGCGATCGGCGTCGGCGACGTGTGGGTGCGGGGCCAGAACGCCACCGGGCCCGGGTCGACGGCCATCGGCACGCTGAACATCACGACGGCGCGGACGGACGGCAGCGGCCGGACCTGGGCCGAGACCCTCACCGGGACCTGGGTGCGGCAGTTGGCCGACGGCTATGCCCCCACGCCGAGCGACCCGCAGCTCGACCGGTGTCTCAAGCAGCGTCACCTGGTCTGCCTGTCGGGTGCCGCCGGCACCGGCCGGCACGCCGCCGCGTGCCTGTCCTCGGCCCGCCGGCACGGTTTCGACCGGGTGGCGGTGCTGCACGCGGAGCAGCCGAGCGACCTCCTGCTGCCCGAAGCCCCGTGGCGCGACGGGCACGGCTACGTGTGGCGGCTCACCGAGACGGCCGTACGGGACCTGGACGGGATGGCCCTGGTCGGGCTGGCCGCCCGGGCCGAGGCGAGGGGCGCCACCCTGGTGCTGGTCGGCGACTTCGACCACCGCGACCAGGAGCTGGCCGGTCACCTGGTGGAGCACCGGCCGGCCGCCCCCGTCGACGTGTTCCGGGCCCAGCTGCGCCGCCAGTTACGGGGCCGCTGCGTCGGGTGGTGCGCCCCCGGCTGCGTCGGTGACTGCGTCGACGGCTACGTCGAGGACGAGTGCGTCGGCAACCCGCTGCTGGCGGCGCACCTGGCCGCCGGTCCCCGGACCGGTGAGGTGGTCCGCCTGGCGGAGCTGCTGGCCCGCACCGCGCCCCGGGGCGCGCAGCTCACCGAGCGGCTGGAGCGCCTGCTTCCGCGCCAGCTCCGGGAGCGGGCGGCCCGCGTCCTCGCCGCCGCCGACGGCGGCGACACGCCCGCCTGGGGCGTCGACCGGCGACGCGCGTTCCGGCTGGCCTGCGCGGTGCTGGCCGGGCAGCCGGTGGCCGAGATCCACGCCGCGGCCGGGGCGCTGGCCGCGCCGGGGCTGGCCGGTGTCGGGCTGGAGCCGGCCCCGGACCCGGGCGGCGTCCCGGGCCCGCCGGGCGCGGGCGCGGTGCCGGGCTTCCCGTTCGCCGGTGCTCCGCTCGCACCACCCACCGGCCGGTCGGGCGGGGCGCTCGACGCGCTGCTCGGCCCGGTCCTGCGGGAGGCGGTGCTGGTGGTCGACGACGACCGCGTGCCGGGCGGGCGGCGCATCGAGTTCGCCCCGGGCAACGACCCGCTGCGGCGCAGCCTGCTGGAGGTCGCCTGGTCGGACTGGTGGCTGCCGGAGCAGCTGCTCGGCTGGCTGGGCAGCCTCGTGCGGGACGGCACCCCCGGGGTCCGGCAGGCCGCCGCCGGGGCGGTCGGCTGGTCGGCGGCGCACGGGGTGCACGCCGCCCTGCGCGTGGTGGACCAGCTCGCCCGGGAGCGCCGGGCCGGGGTCCGGCAGGCCGCCGCCATCGCGCTGGTCGGCATGGCCATGCAGCCGGAGGTGCGCCAGCGGGTCCGGATCGAGCTGGACCGGTGGGCGGCCGGCGGGGCGGCGCACCTGCGCGACACCGTCGCGCGGGCGTACGCGCTGGGCCTGGCCCGGCTCTGGCCGGAGACCGCCCTGGGGCAGCTGCGCCGGGTCGCCGAGGCGCGCATGCAGCGGCGGAACAACTCGGTGGTACGCGGCCTGGTCGAGGTGTACGTGGGTGGCCATGCGGCCAGCGTGCTGCCGGCGCTGGCGCAGTGGGCCGTCGACGAGGACGAGCCGGAGGTGCGGCTGCACGCCGGGCGGGCGCTGCGGGTGCTCGCCGACCGGTGGGCCCCCGCCCCCCGGGAACGCTGGCCGGAGCTGCTCGACCTGGCTCGCGGGGGCACGGTGCGGATGGCGGACCTGGCGACCTGCTGGGCGACGGCGCTCAGCCTGCCGGGGACCGCGTACCGCGCGTGGCGGACGCTCGGCTTCTGGCTGAGTCGGGCCGAGGGGCACCCCGAGGTGTCTGACCTCTGCCTGCGTCTGATCGGCCTGGTGGTGGAGGGGCGGGAGCCGCTGCGCCGCCGGCTGGACCACCAGCTCCGGCACGTATGGGGCCCCCTGATGCGCGACAACACCCTGCTGCACGACGTACGACGCCTGATCGACGAGGACCCCGCATGAGCACTCGGTACATTCCCCGCCCGTCGGCCCGGCGGCGCTGGTGGCAGATCCTGCTCTCGCTGTTCGGGCCGGCGCCCGTGAGTCCGCCGCCCGCGCCGCCCCTGCCGCCGCTGCCGCCGCCGGCACCCCCGCAGGTGGTCACCTACCGCCTGGACGCGCCGCAGCCGATCCTGGTGCCGGCCAGGGGAGACGCGTTCGACTTCCGCCTGTTCGCCGTCTACAGCTGGCGGGCGCAGCACATGAGCGCCGAGGCGTTGCGCCAGCGTGCGGAGAGCTACCTCGCCTGGGCCGCCGGGATCGTCCGGGAGCGGGCCGCCGACCTGGCCCGGGAGCACGAGCCGCACCGTTCGCACGAGCTGGAGCGGGCCCTGAACAACCTGCTGCTGGGCCAGCACTGGCCGCGGGACGAGAGCCGGCCGCACTTCACCGTGCAGGTGCGGGTGAGCCCGGACGAGCGGGTCCGGGAGCGGCTGCGCCCGTACTGGGAGGAGCGGATCAGGTTGGAGTGCGACCACGAGTTGCAGCAGCTGCGGGCCCGCCACACCGACGAGCTGACCCGCCGGTGGTGCGAGGTGCTGCGGGCGCTGGAGGACGATCCGGTCACCGCGCACGCCGCCCGCCTGGCGGGGGAGCAGTTCGCCGAGGTCTTCCGCCGCTACGTCACCGAGCGCCGGGAGGCGGTGCCGGAGCTGCTGGGCCTGCTGCGGGAGGCGGTACGCGGGCACAACGACCTCGGCCTGGGCCCGTCGGAGTACACCGAGGCGTGGGACGCCGCGCTGCGTACGTACCAGCGGCAGCACGGCATCGACCAGCGGGCCAACTGACCGGCTCCCTTCCCGGCGCTCCCCCGCCGGGAAGGGGGTCTCCAGGCCTACGGCTGTGCCTTCTCATGCCCATGCAGTGGGGTGTATGACCTTGCGATGCGGCGTAATGAGCGGGTAACCTTCTCTGCATAGTCATGCGGAGGTTAGAATGGGTATCCGAGTTGCGGTCGCCGGGGCGAGCGGCTACGCCGGGGGCGAGCTGCTGCGCCTGATCGCCGGCCACCCCGAGCTCGACCTGGTCACCGCCACCGCGCACAGCCAGGCCGGCGCGCCGGTCACCGCCGTACACCCGCAGCTCACCGGGCTGGACCTGGTGTTCGCGGCGACCGAACCGGCGGCCCTGGCCGACGCGGACCTGGTCTTCCTGGCCCTGCCGCACGGCGAGTCGGCGGCCCTGGCCGCCGCCCTGCCGGAGTCGGTCCGGGTGGTCGACCTTGGCGCGGACCACCGGCTGCGCGACGCCGCCGCCTGGTCACGGTACTACGGCGGCGAGCACGCGGGGGCCTGGGTCTACGGCCTGCCCGAGTTGCCCGGCCAGCGCGCGCGCGTCGCCGCCGCGACCAGGGTGGCCAACACCGGCTGCTATGCCGCGGCCATCACCCTCGCGCTCGCCCCGCTGGTCGCCGCCGGTGCGGTCGCCCCCGCCGACGTGGTCGTGGTCGCCGCCTCCGGCACCTCCGGCGCGGGCCGGGCCGCCAAGGCGCACCTGCTCGGCAGCGAGGTGATGGGCGACCTGTCGCCGTACAAGGTCGGCGCGCACCAGCACGTGCCGGAGATCAAGCAGGCCACCGGCGCGACCAGCCTGTCCCTCACCCCCGTGCTCGCGCCGATGCCGCGCGGCATCCTCGCCACGGTCACCGCCGTGCCGGCCGGCGACGCCGACCCCCGGGCGGTCCTCGCGGCGGCGTACGCGGACTCGGCGTTCGTGCACGTGCTGCCCGAGGGGACGTGGCCGCACACCGCCGCCACCCTCGGCGCCAACTCCTGCCACCTCCAGGCGACCGTCGACGTCGACTCCGGCCGGGTGATCGTGGTCAGCGCCATCGACAACCTCGGCAAGGGCGCCGCCGGCCAGGCCGTGCAGTGCGCCAACCTGATGCTCGGGCTCCCCGAGACCACCGGCCTGTCCACCTACGGAGTAACCCCATGACCGTCACCACCCCCCGGGGGTTCCGGGCGGCCGGCGTGGCCGCCGGCCTCAAGAGCGGCGCCGCCGCCGACGTCGCCCTCGTCGTCAACGACGGCCCCGACGCCGGGATCGCCGGGGTCTTCACCGCCAACCGCGTCAAGGCCGCCCCCGTGCTCTGGACCCGGCAGGTCGTCCGGGGCGGGGTGGCCCGGGCCGTGATCCTCAACTCCGGCGGCGCAAACGCCTGCACCGGCCCGGCCGGCTTCCAGGACACCCACGCCACCGCCGAGCACACCGCCGCCGCGCTCACCTCGGCCAGCCCCCGGCTGCGGCTCGGGGCCGGCGACGTGGCCGTCTGCTCCACCGGCCTGATCGGCGAGCGGCTGCCGATGGACAAGCTGCTGCCCGGCGTACGCGCGGCGATCCGCGCACTGTCCCGCGACGGCGGCGCGGCGGCGGCCGAGGCGATCATGACCACCGACACCCGGCCGAAGACCACCGTGGCGGCCGGCGGCGGCTGGACCGTCGGCGGGATGGCCAAGGGCGCCGGCATGCTGGCCCCGGCCATGGCGACCATGCTGTGCGTGCTCACCACCGACGCGGTGGCCGGGCCGGCGGCGCTCGACGCCGCGCTGCGCGCCGCCTGCCGGGTCACCTTCGACCGGGTCGACTCCGACGGCTGCATGTCCACCAACGACACGGTGCTGCTGCTGTCCAGTGGCGCGTCCGGCGTCGAGCCCACCGAGGCCGAGCTGACGGCGGCGGTCACCGCCGCCTGCCACGACCTGGCCCAGCAGCTGGTCGCCGACGCGGAGGGCGCCACCAAGCAGATCGCCATCGAGGTCGTCGGCGCGGCCGACGAGGACGACGCCGTCGAGGTGGGCCGGTCGGTGGCCCGCAACAACCTGGTCAAGACGGCGCTGTTCGGCAACGACCCGAACTGGGGCCGCATCCTCGCCGCCGTCGGCACCACCGCCGCCGCGTTCGAGCCGGACGCCCTCGACGTCGCCGTCAACGGCGTCTGGGTGTGCCGCTCCGGCGCCGCCGCCGAGGACCGGTCCAAGGTGGACCTCACCGGCCGCGACGTCACCATCCGCATCGACCTGCACGCCGGAGGGGCCCAGGCCACCGTGTGGACCAACGACCTGTCGCACGCGTACGTGCACGAGAACTCGGCGTACTCCACGTGAGCGCCGTCGACGACCTCGCCCGGGCCCAGGCCCGGGCCGAGACGCTGATCGAGGCGCTGCCCTGGCTGGCCCGCCTGTCCGGGGCCACCCTCGTGGTCAAGTACGGCGGCAACGCCATGATCGACCCCGAGCTGCAGCGGGCCTTCGCCGCCGACATGGTCTTCCTGCGCTACGTCGGCATCAAGCCGGTCGTGGTGCACGGCGGCGGCCCGCAGATCTCGGCCATGCTCGGCCGGCTCGGCATCGACAGCGAGTTCCGCGGCGGCCTGCGTGTCACCACCCCCGAGGCGATGGACGTGGTCCGCATGGTGCTCGTCGGCCAGGTCGGCCGGGAACTGGTCGGGCTGATCAACGCGCACGGCCCGTTCGCCGTCGGCCTCTCCGGCGAGGACGCCGGCCTGTTCACCGCCGTGCGCCGCCCCGCGTACGTGGACGGGGAGCCCGTCGACGTCGGCCAGGTCGGCGACGTCGAGTCGGTGAACACGTCGGCGGTGACCGACCTGATCGCGGCCGGCCGCATCCCGGTGATCTCGACCGTCGCGCCGGACGCCGACGGGGTGCTGCACAACCTCAACGCCGACACGGCCGCCGCCGCCCTGGCGATCGCCCTCGGGGCCCGCAAGCTGGTCGTCCTCACCGACGTGCCGGGCCTCTACGCCAACTGGCCGGACACCGACAGCCTGGTCAGCGAGATCACCGCCGACGAGCTGGCGGAGCTGCTGCCGTCCCTGGAATCGGGGATGGTCCCCAAGATGGAGGCGTGCCTGCGGGCGGTGCGCGGCGGGGTGCCCGCCGCGCACGTCGTCGACGGCCGGGTCGCCCACTCCACACTGCTTGAGGTCTTCACCTCGGAAGGATTCGGCACGATGGTGATCAACTCATGAGTCAGTTGGTGGAGCGCTGGCAGCAGGCGCTGATGGACAACTACGGCACGCCGCCGCTGGCGCTGGTCTCCGGCTCCGGCGCCGTCGTGGTCGACGACGCCGGCCGCGAGTACGTCGACCTGCTCGGCGGCATCGCCGTCAACGCCCTCGGCCACGCCCACCCGGCCGTGGTGGCCGCCGTCTCCAGGCAGGTCGCCACCCTCGGGCACGTGTCCAACCTGTTCGTCGCCGAGCCGCCGGTGGCCCTCGCCGAGCTGCTGCTGGCCCTCGCGGGGCGCCCCGGCCGGGTGTTCTTCGCCAACTCCGGCGCGGAGGCCAACGAGGCCGCGTTCAAGCTGTCCCGGCTCACCGGCCGCTCGCACGTGGTCGCCACGGTCGGCGGTTTCCACGGCCGCACCATGGGCGCGCTCGCGCTCACCGGGCAGCCCGCCAAGGCGGATCCGTTCCGCCCGCTGCCCGGCGACGTCACCCACGTCCCGTACGGCGACGCGGCCGCCCTCGCCGCCGCGGTGACCGACGCCACGGCCATGGTCATCCTGGAGCCGGTGCAGGGCGAGAACGGCGTCGTCGTCCCGCCCCCCGGCTACCTCGCCGAGGCCCGGCGGATCACCGCCCGGCACGGCGCGCTGCTGGTGCTCGACGAGGTGCAGACCGGCGTCGGCCGCACCGGGCACTGGTTCGCCCACCAGGCCGAGGGCGTCGAACCCGACATCGTCACCCTCGCCAAGGGCCTCGGCGGCGGCCTGCCGATCGGCGCCTGCCTGGCCTTCGGCCCCGCCGCAGACCTGCTGCGCCCCGGCTCCCACGGCACCACCTTCGGGGGCAACCCGGTCAGCTGCGCCGCCGCCCTCGCGGTGGTGTCCACCATCGCCAGCGAGGGGCTGCTCGACCACGTCAAGCGGGTCGGCGAGCGGCTGCGCCGGGGCGTCGAGGCGCTCGGCCACCCCCTCGTCGCGCAGGTGCGCGGCGCGGGCCTGCTGCTCGGCATCGTGCTCACCGCCGACGCCGCCGGGCCGCTCGCGGCGGCGCTGCGCGACGCCGGTTTCCTGGTCAACCCGGTGCAGCCGGGCGTGATCCGGCTCGCTCCGCCGCTCATCCTCACCGGCGGGCAGGCCGACGCGTTCCTGGCCGCCCTGCCCGCCGCCCTCGACGCCGCCACCCCGGAGGCCACCGCATGACCCGCCACCTGCTGCGCGACGACGACCTCTCGCCCGCCGAGCAGGCGACCGTGCTCGACCTCGCCGCCCGGATGAAGGCCGAACGGTTCGCCCACCGGCCGCTGGCCGGGCCGAGGTCGGTGGCCGTGCTGTTCGACAAGCAGAGCCTGCGCACCCGGATCTCCTTCGACGCCGGCATCGCCGAGCTGGGCGGCCATCCCCTCGTGGTGGACACCCAGGTCACCCACTTCGGCCGGGGCGAGACCCTCGCCGACGCCGGCCGGGTGCTGTCCCGCTACGTGGCCGCGATCGTGCTGCGCACCCACGGCGACGACCGGATCGCCGAGGTCGCCGCCGGGGCCAGCGTCCCGGTGATCAACGCCCTCACCGACGGCTTCCACCCCTGCCAGCTCCTCGCCGACCTGCTCACCGTCCGCGAGCGGTGCGGCGGCACCCACGGCCGGACCCTGGTGTACGTGGGGGACGCGGCGAACAACATGGCCCAGTCGTACCTGCTGGCCGGGGCGACCGCCGGGATGCACGTGCGCGTCGCCGGCCCCGACGGGTTCGACCCCGACCCCGAGGTGGTGGCCCGCGCGGAGAAGATCGCCGCCGGCACCGGCGGGTCGGTGCGCGTGCTGCGCGACCCCGTCGCCGCCGTCCGCGACGCCGACGTGCTGGCCACCGACACGTGGACCTCGATGGGGCAGGAGGACGACGGGCTGGACCGGATCACCCCGTTCCTGCCGTACCAGGTCAACGCGGAGCTGCTCGCGCACGCCGCGCCGGGCGCGATCGTGCTGCACTGCCTGCCGGCGCACCGGGGCGAGGAGATCACCGACGAGGTGCTCGACGGCCCCGCCAGCGTCGTGTTCGACCAGGCGGAGAACCGGCTGCACGCGCAGAAGGCCGTGCTGACCTACCTGCTGGAGCAGTCGGCATGACCGCGCCGCTGACCCGCGCCGCCCGGCACGCCCGCATCGTCGAGCTGATCCGCGACAAGGCGGTCCGCTCGCAGACCGAACTGGCCGACCTGCTCGCCGGCGACGGCGTCGCCGTCACCCAGGCCACGCTGTCGCGGGACCTCAAGGAACTCGGCGCGGTCACCGCCCGCGGCGGCGACGGCCGCCCCGTGTACGTCATCCCGGAGGACGGCCACCGGCCCCTGCGCGACGCCGAGGCCGCCCCGGCGCGGCTGATCCGGCTGCTGCGGGAGCTGCTCAACGAGGTCGACTCCAGCGGCAACATCGCCGTGCTGCGCACCCCGCCGGGCGCAGCCCAATACCTGGCCAGCGCGTTGGACCGGGCGGGCCTGCCCGAGGTCGTCGGCACCATCGCCGGCGACGACACCATCCTCGTGGTGGCCCGCGAGGCCGTCGGCGGGGCCGCGCTGGGCGAGAAGCTCGCCGCGTGGTCCCGCCGCGAGGAGAGCGCGGAAGGGAACACCACACCATGACCGAGCGGGTCGTCCTCGCGTACTCCGGAGGGTTGGACACCTCCGTCGCGATCCCCTACCTGGCCGAGCAGACCGGCGCCGAGGTCGTCGCCGTCGCGGTGGACGTCGGGCAGGGCGGCGAGAACCTCGACGTGATCCGGCAGCGCGCCCTGGACTGCGGGGCCGTCGAGTCGGAGGTGGTCGACGCGCGCGACGAGTTCGCCGCCGACTACTGCCTGCCGGCGCTGCGCGCCAACGCCCTCTACATGGACCGCTACCCGCTGGTCTCCGCGCTGTCCCGGCCGCTGATCGTCAAGCACCTCGTCGCCGCCGCCCGCCGGCACGGCGGCACGATCGTGTCGCACGGCTGCACCGGCAAGGGCAACGACCAGGTGCGCTTCGAGGTCGGCCTCGGCGCGCTCGCCCCCGACCTGAAGATCATCGCCCCGGCCCGGGACTTCGCGTGGACCCGGGACAAGGCGATCGCCTTCGCCGAGGAGAAGGGCCTGCCGATCGACGTGTCGGCGAAGTCGCCGTACTCCGTCGACCAGAACCTGTGGGGCCGGGCCGTGGAGACCGGGTTCCTGGAGGACATCTGGACCGCCCCGGTCGAGGACCTGTACGCGTACACGGCCGACCCGGCGCAGGAGCGCGACCCCGACGAGGTCGTCGTCACGTTCGACGCTGGCGTGCCGGTGGCGATCGACGGCGAGACCGTCACCCCGTACCAGGCGATCCTGGAGTTGAACCGGCGGGCCGGCGCGCAGGGCGTCGGCCGGCTCGACATGGTCGAGGACCGCCTCGTCGGCATCAAGAGCCGCGAGGTGTACGAGGCCCCCGGCGCGATCGCGCTGATCACCGCCCACCAGGAGCTGGAGGCGGTCACCGTCGAACGCGACCTCGCCCGGTTCAAGCGGGGCGTCGACCAGCGCTGGGGGGAACTGGTCTACGACGGCCTGTGGTTCTCCCCGCTCAAGCGGGCTTTGGACGCGTTCATCGACGACGCTCAGCGGCAGGTCAGCGGCGAGGTACGGCTGGTGCTGCACGGCGGCCGGGCCACCGTCACCGGCCGGCGCTCCGAGGCCGGCCTGTACGACTTCGGCATGGCCACCTACGACACCGGCGACACCTTCGACCAGTCCCTGGCGAAGGGATTCGTGCAGCTGTGGGGCCTGCCGAGCAAGCTGGCCGCCGCGCGGGACGCCCGGTGGGGAGGCTGCTGACCGTGGGAACCAGAATGGGCGACGTGGACGACAAGAGCCTCACCGAGAACAGCGCCGCGACCAACCGTACGAGCCTGTGGGGTGGCCGCTTCGCCGGCGGCCCCTCCGAGGCGCTGGCCCGGCTGTCCGTCAGCGTGCAGTTCGACTGGCGCCTCGCCCCGTACGACATCGCCGGGTCCCGCGCGCACGCCCGGGTCCTCGCGGGCGCGGGCCTGCTCGACCCCGAGGAACTGGGCAGGATGCTGGCGGCCCTCGACGACCTGGAGGCCGCCTGCGCCTCCGGGGCGTTCCGGCCCACCGTCGACGACGAGGACGTGCACACCGCCCTCGAACGGGGGCTGCTGGAACGCCTCGGCAGCCTCGGCGGCAAGCTGCGCGCCGGCCGGTCCCGCAACGACCAGGTCGCCACCGACCTGCGCCTCTACCTGCGCGACCACGCCCGGGGCGTGGCCGGTCGCCTCGTCGAGCTGGCCGAGGCCCTGGTCGAGCAGGCCGCCCGGCACGTCGACACCGCCGCGCCCGGCATGACCCACCTCCAGCACGCCCAGCCGGTCACCTTCGGGCACTGGCTGCTGGCCCACGTGCAGCCGCTGCTGCGCGACCTGGAGCGGCTGCGCGACTGGGACCACCGCACGGCGGTCAGCCCGCTCGGCGCGGGCGCGCTCGCCGGCTCCGGCCTGCCGCTGGACCCGGTGGCCGTCTCCAAGGAGCTGGGCTTCCGCACGTCCTTCGCCAACTCGATGGACGCCGTCGCCGACCGCGACTTCGTCGCCGAGTTCCTCTTCGTCACCGCGCTGGTCGGGGTGCACCTGTCCCGCCTCGGCGAGGAGGTGGTGCTCTGGACGTCGCAGGAGTTCGGCTGGGTCGAGCTGGACGACGCGTTCGCCACCGGGTCGTCGATCATGCCGCAGAAGAAGAACGCCGACATCGCCGAACTGGCCCGGGGCAAGTCCGGCCGGCTCGTCGGCGGGCTGATGGCCGTGCTCACCATGCTCAAGGGCCTGCCCATGACGTACGACCGGGACATGCAGGAGGACAAGGAGCCGGCCTTCGACGCCGTCGACACCCTGGAACTGCTGCTGCCGGCCCTCGCGGGGATGATCTCCACCATGACGGTACGTGTCGACCGCCTCGTCGCCGCCGCCCCCGTCGGCTTCTCCCTGGCCACCGAGGTCGCCGACTGGCTGGTCCGGCGCAACGTGCCGTTCCGCGACGCGCACGAGATCACCGGCAAGCTGGTGGCGCTCTGCGCCGTCCGCGAGTGCGCGCTCGACGAGGTCTCCGACGCCGACCTGGCGGCGGTCAGCGAGCACCTCGACCCGTCGGTGCGGGACGTGCTGTCGGTGCGGTCGGCCCTGGCCGCCCGGATCACCCCCGGCTCCACCGGCCCGGGGCCGGTCGCCGACCAGCTCGCCACCGCCGCCGACAAGCTGGCGGGCTGGCGGGAGTGGGCCGCCGAGACCGTCGTACCCCGCTGACGTCCCGCGTCACCCCGAAGGCCCTCCGGCAGCACGCCGGGGGGCCTTCACCGTGCTCCCCACCGCATTCACCGGACCGTCGCCTGCGCCGTGCGGCCCTGCGCCGTGCCGTCGCCCCCGCCGGCTCGCCCCGCCACCCGCTCGCCGCCACCCCACCCTGCGGCGATCTTGCACATTGGGCCCGGGCAAAAGGGGTGAAGCGCCCTTCTTTGGGGCCCTAAGTGCAAGATCTGTGCGTGGTGGGGGAGCGGGCCGGGGTGCGGCGGGGCTGGGTGTGGTGCGGGTGCCGGGGGAGCGCACTCGATCAGGGAAAGAGTGGGATCGGTGCGACGCCGATGCCACTCATTCCGGGAATGAGCACGATCTTGCGCGCCAGCCTTGGGCACTTCGCCCGGAGGCGTGCGCGTAGCGGTGGCCGAGGCAGTGTCCCGGCTGGCCCAGCTCATGGTGGAGGCGCGCGCGCAGCTCGCCCGGCTCCACCCCGAGCGCGCCCCTGACCTGCATGAACGGTTCCTCAGTTGGGCCCGGGCCCGGGGCGACGCCGCACCCCGCCCCGACGGCGACCCGGATCGCTGACCACGCCCCGGTGCCGGGATCAGGCCGGCGTCGTCGGGCGCTCGCGGCGCGGCAGTTTCGCCACCACCGCCTCGTACGACGTGTCCACCGCCTCGAGCAGCTCGTCGTCGTCGATCGCCCCCGCCAGCCGGAGGCTGTTCCAGCCGAACCGCCCGACGTGCGAGGACGCGACGGCGTCGCCGGGGAACCGGTGCAGCCACTCGTCGGCCAGTTCCCGGGTCGGGGCGCACTTGAGGCCCACCCGGTCGTCGGAGTCGGGGCCGAGGAAGGCGAAGATCTTGTTCCCGACCTTGACCACGACCTCGGCGTCCCACGGCTGGTCGAGCCACGCGCCGGGTTTGCCCAGGCAGTACGCCATCAGCTCCGCGCGGTCCATCACGCCTCCCCGTCGTTGTCGGTGCCGGTGTGCGGGTCTCCGCCGACCCGGCCGGCGAGTCGTTCGTGGCGCTGCCGGGCGGCCTGCGCCGAGCCGAGCCCCAGCCCGTGGCCGATCGCCTGCCAGGTCAGCCCCCGGTCGCGGGCGAGCCGGAGCAGGCCGGCCTCCAGCACGTCCACCTCGGCGCGCAGGTGCGGCACGAGGGTGAGCGCGGCGACCAGGTCGGCCTGGTCGACCGGCTCCTCGCCGTCGGCCAGCTCCGCGCCACCGGCGGCGAGTGCGGTCACCAGGGCCACCGCCTCGTACGGGTCCAGCACGTGCGGGTGGGCGTAGCGGCGGCGGCGCGCCTCGTCGCCCGCGTGCCGCTCGGCGATCCGGGCCAGCGCGGCGTAGGTGCGGTGCGCCCGCGCCCGCCCCGGATCGGGCGCGGCGAACGGTTCCTGCTGCTCCAGACTCATGCCCCGATACCATCACTTGAACGGTACGTTGTCAACGTGCCGTTCATGGATGGCGTAATGATCGACTCCATGTCGGCGACATGGGGCGGTCCCGGCCCCGGGGAAGCCCCCATGTCGCCGACATGGCGACGCCCAGCCCAGTCCCGCCCCGCCCCGCCCAAGCTCGCCCCGCCCAGACCGGCAGGGCGGGTCGGGGCTGGGTAGGGTCGGGCTCATGTCGTACCCCGACGTGGGTGTCGCCGGGCTGGCCGAGCTGCTCGCCGGGCCCGTCGTGCCGGCCGCGCGCGGGCTGCTCGGCTGCCGGCTCTCGGCCGGCGGGGTCACCGTCCGGATCACCGAGGTCGAGGCGTACGCGGGCACGGCCGGCGATCCCGCCTCGCACGCGCATCGCGGGCGCACCCCGCGCAACGCCGTGATGTTCGGCCCGGCCGGGCACGCCTACGTCTACTTCACCTACGGCATGCACTGGTGCGTGAACGTGGTGACCGGGCCGGAGGGGGAGGCCTCGGCGGTGCTGCTGCGGGCCGGCGAGGTGGTCGAGGGCGTCGAGGTCGCGCGGTCCCGGCGCACCGCCGTACGCCGGGATGCCGACCTGGCGCGCGGCCCGGCCCGCCTCTGCGCCGCCCTCGGCATCGACCGCACGACGTACGGGCGCTACCTGCTCGGCGACGGGCCGGTGCGGCTGCGGCCGGCGGCCGAGCGGGTGCCCGACGCGGCGATCGTCGCCGGGCCCCGGGTCGGGGTGACCGGGGCGCACGACGTGCCGTGGCGGTTCTGGGTCGACCGCGAGCCGACCGTGAGCCAGTACCGCCGGCACGTGCCCCGCACCCGCCGTTGACCACCCACGCTCCCGCCGTTGACCACCCCGCTCCCGCCCGTCGGCCTGCCCCGTTGCGCGCCGCTGACCTGCGGCTGGGCCCCGCCGTTCCCGGTGCGTCGCCCGGTTTCTGTCGGACCCGGTGGTGATAATCACGCCATCCGGCTCCCGGCTCGGCGAAGGACGCACCCATGACGACCCTGCTCGCGATCGGCACCGGCAAGGGCCTCTTCCTCGCCACCAGCACCGACGGCCGCCGCACCTGGCAGCTCAGCGGCCCCCACCACCCCATGACCGGGGTGTACGCGGTGGCGGTCGACACCCGGCGCGAGGTGCCCCGGTTGCTCGCCGGGATGACCAGTTCCCACTTCGGGCCGAGCGTGGCCACCAGCGACGACCTGGGCACGTCCTGGCAGGAGCCGGAGCAGGCCCCGGTCGCGTTCCCGGCCGACACCGGGGCGAGCCTCGGCCGGGTCTGGCAGCTCACGCCCGCCGGGCCGGCGGAGCCGGACGTGGTCTGGGCCGGCACCGAGCCGTCGGCGCTGTTCCGCTCCACCGACGCGGGGCGCACCTTCGAGCTGGTCCGCGCGCTGTGGGAGCACCCCCACCGGGAGCAGTGGGGCGCGGGCTTCGGCGGCCAGGCGGTGCACACCGTCCTGCCGCACCCGCACGACCCGACCCGGATCGCGGTGGCCATGTCGACCGGCGGGGTCTACCACTCCGCCGACGCGGGCGCGAGCTGGGCGCCGGGCAACACGGGCATCCGGGCCTACTTCCTGCCCGACGAGTGGCCCGAGTTCGGCCAGTGTGTGCACAAGGTCGCCCGGGACGCCGGCGACCCGGAGCGGCTCTACGCGCAGAACCACCACGGCGTCTACCGTTCCGACGACGGGGGCCGCACGTGGCTGTCGATCGCCGCCGGCCTGCCCAGCGACTTCGGCTTCCCGATGGTGGCGCACCCCGCCCGCCCGGGGATGATCTGGTCGTTCCCCCTCGCCGCCGACTCCCGGCGCTTCCCGGTCGACGAGCGCTGCCGGGTCTACCGCTCGGCCGACGCGGGCGGGACGTGGGAGGCGCTCTCGGCGGGCCTGCCCGCCGGGCCCTACTATCCGGCGGTGCTGCGCGACGCGATGTGCGCCGACGACGCCGACCCGACCGGCGTCTACTTCGGCACCCGCTCCGGCGAGGTCTACGCGAGCCGCGACGAGGGAGACTCCTGGTCCCTGGTCGCCGCCCACCTGCCCGACGTGCTCTGCGTCCGCGCCGCGGAGGTCTGAGTGGTCACCGTCCTGGTGCCGGGGCCGCTGCGCGGCGAGGTCGGGGGCGCGGCGCGGCTCACCGTCGCCGCGGCCGGCACGCTGCGCGACGTCCTCGACGAGCTGGCGGGGGAGTGGCCCCGGCTGGCCCGGCGGCTGCGCGACGAGCGCGGCGAGGTGCGCCGGCACGTCAACGTCTACGTCGATGGCGAGGACTGCCGCCACCTGGGCGGGCTGGACGCGCCGGTTCCGTCGGGCGCCGAGGTGCAGGTGCTCCCGTCGGTGGCCGGCGGCTGACCCGTTCCACTGGGTGACCCCGCCGCGGCGTCCGGTCCCCGGGACCGGGACCCCCCGACCGGCGGAATAGTTGACTCGTCAAATATGTTGTGCGCTGCGTCCGGGGCCGGAACGGTCCGGCAGCCACACGAGGAGTCGTCATGCAGTTCGGGGTCTTCACCGTCGGAGACGTGACCGTCGACCCGACCACCGGGCGGGAGCCGTCGGAGCACGAGCGGATCAAGGCGATGGTGACCATCGCGCGCAAGGTCGAGGAGGTCGGTCTCGACGTCTTCGCCACCGGCGAGCACCACAACCCGCCGTTCGTGCCGTCGTCGCCCACCACCATGCTGGGCTGGATCGCGGCCCGCACCGAGCGGCTGCTGCTCTCCACCGCCACCACCCTGATCACCACCAACGACCCGGTGAAGATCGCCGAGGACTACGCGATGCTCCAGCATCTCGCCGACGGCCGGGTCGACCTCATGCTCGGCCGGGGCAACACCGGCCCGGTCTACCCGTGGTTCGGCAAGGACATCCGGGCCGGCATCCCGCTGACCATCGAGAACTACGACCTGCTGCGCCGGCTCTGGCGCGAGGACGTGGTCGACTGGTCGGGCAAGTACCGCACCCCGTTGCAGTCGTTCACCTCGACGCCGCGCCCCCTGGACGGGGTGCCGCCGTTCGTCTGGCACGGCTCGATCCGCAGCCCGGAGATCGCCGAGCAGGCCGCCTACTACGGCGACGGCTTCTTCGCCAACCACATCTTCTGGCCGAAGGAGCACACCCAGCGGATGGTCGGCCTCTACCGGGAGCGCTTCGCCCACTACGGGCACGGCTCGCCGGACCAGGCGATCGTCGGCCTCGGCGGCCAGGTGTTCATGCGGCGCAACTCGCAGGACGCGGTGCGCGAGTTCCGCCCGTACTTCGACAACGCCCCCGTCTACGGTCACGGGCCGGCGCTGGAGGACTTCATGGCGCAGACCCCGCTGACCGTCGGCAGCCCGCAGCAGGTGATCGACCGTACCCTCGGCTTCCGCGACTACGTCGGCGACTACCAGCGGCAGCTCTTCCTGATCGACCACGCGGGCCTGCCGCTGAAGGCCGTGCTGGAGCAGCTCGACCTCCTCGGCGAGGAGGTGGTCCCCGTGCTGCGCCGGGAGTTCGCCGCGCTGCGGCCCGCGCACGTGCCCGACGCCCCGACGCACGCGTCGCTGAAGGCCGCCCGGGACGCCGCCGCCACAGCCGAGGCCGCCGTCGACGCGGCTGCCGACCCCACCGACGCCGTCGGTGCCGGCGCGGAGGTGGGGCGATGAGCCGCCGTACCCTCGCCGTGGTCTCCGCCGGGCTCTCCCAGCCGTCGTCGACCCGGCTGCTCGCCGACCAGCTCGCCGCGGCCACCCGCGACGAGCTGGCCCGGCGCGGCGTCGAGGCCGAGCTGCGCCCGATCGACCTGCGTGACCACGCCCACGACGTGGTCAACCACCTGCTCACCGGCTTCCCGCCGCCGGCCCTGCGCGACGCGCTGGACACGCTCGCCGCGGCCGACGGCGTCGTGGCGGTCACGCCGATCTTCAACGCGTCCTACAGCGGCCTGTTCAAGTCGTTCTTCGACCTGTTCGACGCCACGACGCTGGCGGACCGGCCCGTGCTGATCGCCGCCACCGGCGGCACCGCCCGGCACTCCCTCGCCCTGGAGCACGCCGTCCGGCCGATGTTCGCGTACCTCAGGGCGGTGGTCGTGCCCACCGCGGTCTTCGCCGCCACGGAGGACTGGTCGCAGGCGGCGGCCGACGGCGCCCTGCGCTCCCGGATCGTGCGCGCGGCCGGCGAACTGGCCGACCAGGTGGCGCGCCGGGCCCCCGCCGCGCCGCCCGACCCGTTCGCGCTCACCGCAGGCTTCGACGAGCTGCTCGCCGGCCGCGACCCCTCCTGACCGCCCGGGGCCGCGGGGCCGGCGGGGCGGCCGTCGAGGTCACGCCGCGTCGGCCGGCTGCGGGTGGGCGACCAGGACCGGACAGTGCGCATGCTGTACGAGCGCCTGGCTGACCGAGCCGAGCACGAGGCCGACGAAGCCGCCGCGCCCGCGCGAGCCGATCACCACCAGGGCCGCGTCCCCGCTCAACTCGATCAGGACGCGCTCGGGCTTGGCCGCCCGCACCGGCCGCCGCTCGACGGTCAGGCCCGGGTGGGCGGCCGTCACCTCGGCGGCGGTGGCGTCGAGCAGGTCCGCCGACTCCGCCCGGGCCGCCGCCCCGGACTCCGCCACCGCGTCGGGCACCGGGCGGGCGTCGTCGGCGCTCGCCACGTGCACCAGCACCAGGCCCGTGCCCCGGCGGGCCGCCTCGTCGGCCGCGAGCACGGCGGCGAGCCGCCCCGGCTCCGACCCGTCCACCCCGGCGACCACCGGGCCGCCGACCGGGATCGGCTGCTCCTCGGGCCGCACCACGAGCACCGGGCAGTGCCCGTGCCCGGCCACCTGCGCACCGACCGAGCCGAGCAGCAGGCCGGCGAAGCCGCCCAGCCCTCGGCTGCCGACCACCACCAGCTCCGCCCGGCGGGACTCCGCCACCAGGGTCGCGGCGGGACCGCCGGCCACCTGGTGCGCCTCGACGGCGACGCCGGGCCAGCGCCCGCGCAGCTCCTCCGCCGTCCGGTCCAGCATCCGCCGGGCCTCCTCGGTGGGCGCGGGCAACCCCATGTCGTACGGGTTGAGCGGCACGCCGTAGCCGAGCGGGTGCAGGTAGCCGTGCACCAGCAGCAGCGGCAGGGACCGCCAGGCGGCCTGCTGCGCCGCGTGCTCGGCGGCGACCAGGCTCGACGGGGATCCGTCCACCCCCACCACGACAGGTCGGTTCATCAGCTCTCCCGGTGCTCGATCAGGCCATTGTCGGCGTGGCCTCCGCCCACCACCGGCATTTACCCCGAACCCGCCGCGCCGCGCCCTTCTCCGCCGGTCGACGGCGTACCGCTGTGCGCGGCGTCGCGCGCACTGCATCGCGGGCGCGGCGTCAGGAAGGGCCCCTTCCTATGCAGAACGCGTTGAGAAGGGGCCCTTCCTTGCACCTCAGCGGTGGTGGCGGACGATCGCCAGCGGGGAGTCGGCGTGGTGCAGCACGGCGTGGCTGACCGAGCCGAGGAGCAGCCCGCCCCACGCGCCCCGGCCGTGCGCGCCGACGACCGTGAGCTGCGCGGTCCGCGACACCTCGACCAGCACCCGGGCCGGTGTGCCCCGGACCAGGCGCCGGTGCACCGTCACCTCCGGGTACCGCTGCGACCAGCCGGCGACGGACTCGGCGAGCACCCGCTCCTCCTCCTCGGCCAGCGCGTCGAGGTCGTACACCAGGGGCAGCACCGCGCCGGGGGCGGCCGGGGTGGGGAAGAGCCACGCGTGCACGACCACCAGGTCGGTGTCGCGGTGCGCCGCCTCCTCGAAGGCGAACCCGATCGCCTCGTCGGACAGCGCCGAACCGTCGACGCCCACCACCACGGGCCCGTCGGCGCGGGCCTCGCCGCGCACCACGAGCACCGGGCAGTCGGCGCGCGCGGACACCCCGATCGCCGCCGAGCCGACCAGCAGCTCGGCGAAGCCGCCCAGGCCCCGCGAGCCCAGCACCAGCAGGGCCGCGTCGCGGGACTCGCGCAGCAGCACCGGGACGGGGGAGCCGTCGACGAGTTCGCCGGTCACGTCCACCTCGGTGGAGACCTTCTTCGCCTCGGCGACGGCGTCGGCGACGATCCGCTCCGCGTAGTTGCGCAGCCCGGCGTCGGGCGGGCCGCCGGGGGCCGGCCCGAGCGGGGTGCCGAGCAGCGGCCAGATGAAGGCGTGCACCACCCGCAGCGGGCGGTGCCGCGCCTCGGCCTCCCGGGTCGCCACCCGCACCGCGTTCAGCGCGGAGTCGGAACCGTCCACGCCCACCACGACGGGGGCACCGGATCTGATGGTCATCACGTCCTCCTTCTTCCGCTTCCAGCCTGCCCCGACCGGGCCGCGCCGGTCAGGGCCGCCGGACCCGACCGGCGGGCCGTTGGTCCCGGTCCGGGTGCCCCGGCCCGTCGGTCGCCGGGTCGTGCGGGCCCTCCGAGGCGCCCCGGGGCCGCAGCAGGCGTAGCGCCACGCCGGGGAGCACGGCCACGGCCGCGCAGGCGAGCAGGTCCGCCGCGCCGAGCGGGTCGGTGCCGAGCAGCACCCGCAGCGGCTCGACCAGCACGCCGGCCACCTGCAGCAGCGCCGAGACGGCCACCGCGACCAGCAGCGCCGGGTTGCCCGCCCGCCCGGCCGCGAGGACGCTGCCGCGGCGCGCCGGCCGCGGGGCCCGCACCGCCAGCGCCACCCCGAGCTGGGCCAGCCCGAGGACCACGAAGACGACCGACTGCCAGGGCCGGTCCCACCGGGCGGCGAGCACCCCGGCGCCGAGCACCACGGCCGCGATCAGCGCCCCGGTGAGCAGCACGTCGCGCCCCAGGCCCGCGCCCAGCACCGACTCCTGCGGCGAGCGCGGTGCCCGGCGCAGGGTGCCCGGCTCGGCCGGCTCCGCGCCGAGCGCCACCCCCGGCACCCCGTGGGTGAGCAGGTTGACCCAGAGGATCTGCGCCGGCAGCAGCGGCACGGCCAGCCCGCACAGCGGGCCGAGCAGCATCACCGCGATCTCGGCGACCCCGCCGGACAGCGCGTAGCGCAGGAACCGGCGGATGTTGTCGTAACTGCGCCGCCCCTCGCCGATCGCGGCGGCCACCGTGGACAGGTCGTCGTCGACCAGCACAAGGTCGGCGGCCTGGCGGGCCACCTCCGTGCCGCCGCCCATCGCCACCCCGATGTCCGCGCGGCGCAGCGCGGGCGCGTCGTTGACGCCGTCGCCGGTCATCGCCACCACGTGCCCCTGCGCCTGCAACCCGGCGATGATGTCGAGCTTCTGCTCCGGCTGGGTGCGCGCGTACACCCGGGCCGCCGGGTGCGCGTCGGTCACGTCGCCGTCGTCGCCCCGCACCACCGGGTCGCCGTCGCGCCACAGGCCGAGCTGCCCGCCGATGGCGGCGGCCGTCGCCGGGTGGTCGCCGGTGACCAGCAGCAGCCGTACGCCGGCGGCGTCGAACCGGCGCGCGATCTCGGCGGCCCCGGCCCGCAGCGGGTCGCCGACCGCGACCAGCCCCACCGGGCGCAGCCCGGTCGGCGCGGCCGGGTCGGGGATCGTGTCCACCAGCGCCGCCGCGACCGCGAGCACCCGCAGCCCCGCCCCCGCCAGCTCGTGCGCCCGCGCGGTCAGCGCCGCGATCTCCGCGTCGTCCGCGTCGAGCAGCGGCGCGGCGAGCACGTTCTCCGGCGCGCCCTTGCACACCACCAGCCAGCGGCCGTCGCAGGACCGGTGCACCGTCGTCATCCGCCGGTTCGCCTGGTCGAACGGGTGCTCGGCGACCCGGGGCCACGCCGCCCGGGTCATCACCGGGTCCAGCCCGCACCGCGCGGCGAAGGCTACCAGCGCCGCCTCCAGCGGGTCACCGACCGCCGCCCACCCCGGCCGCTCCTGCGTGGGCGGGGCCAGCGCGGCGTCGTTGCAGAGCAGCCCGGCCCGCGCCAGGCGGCGCAGCTCGTCGGGTACGCCCACCGCCCCGCCCTCGCGGCGCACCGTCCCGCGCGGCTCGTAGCCGGAGCCGGTCACCTCGTAGCCGGAGCCGTCGGCGGTCACCGCCCGCTGCACCGCCATCCGGCCCTCGGTGAGCGTGCCCGTCTTGTCGGACGCGATGACGGTCACCGAGCCCAGCGTCTCCACCGCGTGCAACTGCCGGGGAATCGCCCGCGCCGTGGCCATCCGTCGCGCCCCCAGCGCCAGGGCCAGGGTCACCACGGCCGGCAGCGACTCCGGCACCGCCGCGACGACCAGGCTCACCGCCGTGATCGCCATGTCCACCACGGGCCGGCCGCCGAGCACGCCGATGCCGAAGACCAGCGCGGACAGCCCCACCGCGACCAGCCCCAGCAGCCGACCCAGGCCGGCGAGCCGGCGCTGCATCGGGGTGGCCCCGGGGCGGGTGGCCGACACCAGCGTGCTGATCCGGCCCAGGGCGCTCGCGGGGCCGGTGCGGACCACCGTGCCGGTGCCCCGGCCCACGGTCACCACCGTGCCGGCGGCGACCTCCTCGCCGACGTCCCGGCTCACCGGTACCGACTCGCCGGTCAGCGCCGACTCGTCCAGGTGCAGCCGGTTGGCCCGCTCCAGCCGCAGGTCGGCCGGGACGACGTCGCCGGCCTCGACGCGTACCAGATCGCCACGGACCACGGCGGATGCCGGCACGATCAGGTCCGTGCCGTCGCGGACGACCCGGGCGGTCGGTGCGGCGAGCTGGTCCAGCGCGGCGATCGCGCGGTCCGCGCGGACCTCCTGCACCACCCCGATCGCGGTGTTCACCAGCACCACCAGGGCGATGACGGCGGTGTCCGGCCAGTCGCCGAGCACGCCGGTGACCACGGCCGCGGCCAGCAGGAGCGCCACCAGCGGGTCGGCGAGCTGACGCAGGACGCGGGTCGCCAGGTGCCGGCGCTGCGGCCGGGCGACGCTGTTGGGGCCCTCGGCGGCCAGCCGCGCGGCGGCCTCGGCGGCCCCCAGGCCCGTCGGCTCGGCGGGGCCGTCCGGCGCGGCCGTGCGGGGTCGGGTGTCAGCGAGCATCGGTCCGCTCCCGTCCGACGGGTACTGCCACCACTGACCTCCCTGTCCGCGCGGCGCGTCACCGGGCACGCCGTCCCCCTCCACCGTCGCGCCGCCGGCCGGCGCGGCGGCAGAGGCGTTTCTCCCGCGTGGCCCGGGACCAACGGCCCTGACGCCACAGGCCGCACAGGAGTCGGATGGGAGGCAGGACGATCGACAAGGAGGTCGAAGATGTCCACCGTCACGAAGTTCAGGGGCGGCGGCACGCTCGCGCCGTTCGACTGGACCAACCTGTCCTGGCTGCCGATGCTGGCCCCGACCATCAGGGTCGAGGACTACCTCGACGGCGACCGGTACGTGGTGCGCGCCGAACTGCCGGGCGTCGACCCGGCCAAGGACGTGCGGATCACCCTGACCGGGGAGAACCTGCGGCTGGACGTGGTGCGCCGGGAGAGCCACGCCGACAAGGTCCGCACCGAGTTCCACTACGGCTCCTTCTCCCGGCTGGTCCCGCTGCCCGCGGGGCTGAAGCAGGAGACCCTCAGGGCCGCGTACGCCGACGGGATCCTGGAGATCACCGCCACGGTCGGCGAGACGGAGCCGACCGCCCGGGAGATCCCGATCACCGTCGAGCACGGCGGCGCCCACTGAGGTGACCACGGGGCCCGGCCGCGCGCCGGGCCCCTCCCACGACGAGGAGACCCGCCGATGACCCCGCTCGACATGCTCCGCGAACATCCGTTCCTGACCGGCGTGCCCGAGGAGTGGCTGCCCCGGCTCACCGGGTACGCCCGACCCGTCGTCTGGCACCCCGGGCACCGGCTGTTCCGGGCCGGTCAGCCCGCCGAGCGGTTCTGGCTGGTCCGGGGCGGTGAGGTGGCCCTGGACTTCCCGGTCCCCGGGCGCGGCGACGTGGGCATCGACACGATCGGCCCGGGCGGGGTGCTCGGCTGGTCCTGGCTGTTCCCGCCGTACCGGTGGCAGTTCGGCGCGGTCGCCGTGCGCCGCACCCCGGCCGTGGAGTTCACCGCCGCCGGGGTACGCCGGATGATGGAGTACGACGACGCGTTCGGCCGGCAGCTCACCACCCGGTTCATGAGCGTGGTCGTGGACCGGCTCCAGTCGGCCCGCATCCGCCTGCTCGACCTCTACGGCTACCCGATGGCGCTGCCCCCGACGGGCTGACCCGGACCTCGGGCCGGGTTCTGGCCCGTCTCGCCCCTGGGTGCGCCGTCCGGTGGGGGCGGCTCCTGCCGGCGCATAGGGAGCTGAGTCGAAAACGACATCACGCACTCACGCACTCACGCGCGCCCGCCGGGTTGACCTCGGCGACGACGCAGGCCTCTTGATCACCGTGCGCCGGGGCGGGGCGGGGCGGAGGGGTGGGTGATGACGTAGATGACTCAGCTCCCTATGTGCCGTCTCGCAGCATCGACGGCCCTGTCCCACGGCCTCGCCCCGGCTGCGGACCCTGGCCACGGCCGACCATCCCCGCGACCGGACGTCACCCGGCTTCGGTGGAGCCCCGGACGGCGTCGCCGTCGACGCGGCGGTGCACGATCAGCTCGTCGACCTCCAGCCGACCGATGCGCAGCTCCCGGATCACCGCCCGGCGGATCGCCAGCCGCCCGATCGCGACGACGGCCAGGGCGCTCGCCCCCACCGCCAGCGCCCCGACGGCCATCGCCCCCGCGGAGAGCGCGCCCACCGCCCGCGCCCCCGTCGCCTGGGCGCCGGTGGCCGCCGCGCCCGTTGCCCGCGCCGGGGCCAGCCGGCCCAGGACCCGATGGGACGTCCGTGATTCCCTCATGGCACCCGATCCTGTCATGATCCCGCGACCCGGCGGGCCGACGTCCCGGGACTGCCGGGTGCTCAGTTGACGGTCAGGCCCCGGGCGGCGAACTGGCCGCGTACCCGGTCCAGCAGCTCCGGCGTGGGCGGCTCGGTGTCGGCGAGCGGGAACGTCAGGCCCAGCTCGGCGTACTTGTGTGCGCCGAGCCGGTGGAACGGCAGCACCTCCACCCGTTGCAGGCTGGGCAGCTCGGCGGCGAAGTCGGCGACCCCGGCGACGTTGTCGGGCGCGTCGGTGAGGCCGGGCACCAGCACGAACCGGATCCAGATCGTGGTGCCCCGGGCCGCCAGCCGGCGGCCGAAGCGCAGGGTCGGGCCGATCTCCCCGGTGCGGGTCACCCGCCGGTACGTCGCCGGGTCGCGCGACTTGACGTCCAGCAGCACCAGGTCGGTGGCGTCGAGCAGGGCGTCGTCGGCGCGCGCACCGAGGAAGCCGGAGGTGTCCAGGGCGGTGTGCAGGCCCAGGGCGTGGCAGCGGCGCAGCACCTCGCCGGTGAACCGGGGCTGCATCAGCGGCTCGCCGCCGCTGATCGTCACCCCGCCGCCGGCCACCGAGATGAACCGCCGGTACCGCTGGACCTGGGCCATCAGCTCGTCGACCGTCTGGTGCCGGCCGCTGCGCCGGTACCAGGTGTCCGGGCTGTGGCAGAACCGGCAGCGCAGCGGGCAGCCGGCCAGGAACGCCACGAACCGCGTGCCGGGGCCGTCCACCCCGATCGACAGGTCCCACGAGTGCACCGCGCCGGTCAGCTCCCGCCCGGCCGGCGGGGCGGAAGCCCCGCCGGCCCGGCCGGTCGCCAGCGGCCCGGTCACAGCGAACCGTGGAAGGTGCGGGAGACCACGTCGCGCTGCTGCTCCGGCGTGAGCCGGACGAAGTTCACCGCGTATCCGGAGACCCGGACGGTGAGCTGCGGATAGCGCTCCGGGTGGGCCATCGCGTCGAGCAGGGTGGCCCGGTCCAGCACGTTGACGTTGAGGTGGAACCCGCCCGCGTCGGCGTACCCGTCGAGCACCCCGGCCAGGTTGGCGATCCGCTCGTCGCGGGTGTGCCCCAGCCCGTCGGGGGTGACCGTGCCGGTCAGCGAGATCCCGTCGCGCGCCGCGTCGTACGGCAGCTTCGCCACCGACAGCGCCGATGCGACCAGGCCGTGGGTGTCCCGCCCGTTCATCGGGTTCGCGCCGGGGGCGAACGGCTCGCCGGCCCGCCGCCCGTCGGGGGTGTTGCCGGTGTGCTTGCCGTACACCACGTTCGAGGTGATGGTGAGCACCGACATGGTCAGCTCCGCGTCGCGGTAGGTGCGCTGCCGGCGCAGCTTCTCCGCGAACGTCTCCACCAGCCACACCGCGATCTCGTCGGCCCGGTCGTCGTCGTTGCCGTACGTGGGCGGCTCGCCCTCCACGGCGTAGTCGACGGCCAGCCCGGTGGCGTCGCGCAGCACCTTCACCCGGCCGTACCGGATGGCGGCGAGGCT
This sequence comes from Micromonospora haikouensis, assembly GCF_000876225.1. Lineage (NCBI taxonomy): Bacteria > Bacillati > Actinomycetota > Actinomycetes > Micromonosporales > Micromonosporaceae > Micromonospora > Micromonospora haikouensis. The sequence goes on from NZ_JXSX01000003.1 coordinate 1,149,820, forward strand.
GTCCACCGCCACCGACAGCCCGGCGACCCCGGTGGCCATGAACCGGTGCACCGGGTGGTCGTGCAGCGCCATCTCCAGCCGCTCGTAGGCGTACCGGTCGTGCATGTGGTGGATGACGTTCAGCGCGTCCACGTACGTCTCGGCCAGCCAGTCCAGCGTCCGGTCGTACGCGGCGAGCACCTCGTCGTAGTCGAGCGTCTCGCCGCCGACCGGCGGGGCGGGCGGGGCGACCTGGTCGCCGGTCAGCTCGTCCCGGCCGCCGTTGATCGCGTACAGCAGCGCCTTGGCCAGGTTCGCCCGCGCCCCGAAGAACTGCATGTCCTTGCCGACCCGCATCGCCGACACGCAGCAGGCGATCGCGGTGTCGTCGTCGTACGCGGGCCGGATCAGCTCGTCGTTCTCGTACTGGATGGCGCTGGTGTCCAGCGACACCTGGGCGCAGAACCGCTTGAACCCCTCCGGGAGCCGGGGCGACCACAGCACGGTCAGGTTCGGCTCCGGCGCCGGCCCGAGGTTGTAGAGGGTCTGCAGGTAGCGGAAGCTGGTGCGGGTCACCAGCGGCCGGCCGTCGGCGCCGATCCCGCCGAGGGACTCGGTGACCCACGTCGGGTCGCCGGAGAAGAGCTGGTCGTACTCGGGGGTGCGCAGGAACCGCACGATCCGCAGCTTGATCACGAAGTCGTCGACCAGCTCCTGCGCGCCGGCCTCGTCCAGCCGCCCCTCGGCGAGGTCCCGCCGCAGGTAGGCGTCCACGAAGTTCGCGGTCCGCCCGAGCGACATCGCCGCGCCGTTCTGCTCCTTCGTGGCGGCCAGGTACGCGAAGTACAGCCACTGGATCGCCTCGCGGCCGGTCGTGGCGGGGCCGGAGATGTCGTACCCGTAGGCGGCGGCCATCTGCGTCAGCTCGCCGAGGGCGCGGATCTGCTCGGCCAGCTCCTCCCGCTCGCGGATCACGTCGTCGGTCGACGGCCGGTCGTCCAGGGCCGCCTTCAGCGCCCGGCGCTCGGCGACGAGCCGGTCCACCCCGTACAGGGCCACCCGCCGGTAGTCGCCGATGATCCGGCCCCGCCCGTACGCGTCGGGCAGGCCGGTGATGATGTGCGAGCGCCGCGCCGCGAGGACGTCCGCCGGGTACGCGTCGAACACCGCGTCGTTGTGGGTCCGGCGGTAGCGGGTGTAGATCCGGTGCACCGCCGGGTCCGGCTCGTAGCCGTACGCCCGCAGCGCGGTCTCGACCATCCGCAGCCCGCCGGCCGGCATGATCGCCCGGCGCAGCGGCGCGTCGGTCTGCAACCCGACGATCAGCTCCCGGTCGGCGTCGATGTACCCGGGGGCGTGGGCGGTGATCGTGGACGGAGTGGCCGGGTCGACGTCGTACACGCCGCGGCGGCGCTCCTCGCCGAACATGTCGGTGAGCCGTCCCCAGACCGCCAGGGTCCGCTCGGTCGGGCCGGCGAGGAAGCCGGCGTCGCCGGTGTACGGCTCGTGGTTGCGGCGCACGAAGTCCGCCACGTCGATCCTGGTGCGCCACGCCCCGTCGGCGAAGCCCCGCCACGGGTCGCGGATGTGCTCGGTGCCGGTCATCGTCGTGTCCTTCCGGTCGGTGAGGTGGCGGGTCACGGCTGGAGCACGAGGCGGGCGGCGACCCGGCCGGCCAGCACGTCCTCGATCGCCTCGTTGATCTCGTCGAGCTTGCGCACCTCGTACGCGACGTGGGTGCGGCCGGCGGCGTGCAGCCGGAACACCTCCGCCAGGTCGGCGCGGGTGCCCACGATCGAGCCGATGACGGTGATGCCCTTGAGCACGGTCTCGAAGACCGGCAGGGTGACCTCGTTGTCCTTCGGCAGCGACACCAGCACCAGCCGGCCGCCGCGGCGCAGGCAGCGGTGCGCCTGCTCGACGACGCGCGGGTCGGCGGCCAGCACGATCGCCACGTCCACCCCGCCGAGCGCGGTGATCGCCTCGACCGGGTCGACGTCGGCGGCGTCGACGGTGTGCGTCGCGCCGAGCGAGGCGGCCAGGGCCAGCTTCTCGGCGGTGACGTCGACGGCGACCGTCTCGCCGCCGAACAGTTGCGCGTACTGCTGGGCGAGGTGGCCCAGGCCGCCGATGCCGAAGACAGCCACCCGGTCGCCCGGCCGCACCCCGGCTACCTTCACCGCCTTGTACGTGGTGACGCCGGCGCAGGTCAGCGGGGCCGCCTCGGCCGGGTCCACCCCGGCGGGGACGGCCACGGCGTAGCGGGCCGACGCGACCGCGTACTCGGCGTGCGCGCCGTCGATGGCGTACCCGGTGTTGCGCTGCGACTCGCACAGCGTCTCCCACCCGGTGACGCAGTACGCGCAGGTCCCGCACGCCCAGCCGAGCCAGGGCAGGGCCACCCGGTCGCCGACGGCGTGCTCGGTCACCCCCGCGCCGATCCGCTCGACGATGCCGACGCCCTCGTGCCCGGGGACGAACGGCGGGTTCGGCTTGACCGGCCAGTCGCCGCGGGCGGCGTGGATGTCGGTGTGGCACAGGCCGCTGGCCTCGATCCGGACGAGGATCTCGCCCGGGCCCGGCTCCGGCACGGGCAGGTCGAACATCTCCAGTGGACGGTCGAACGCGGTGACGACACTCGCACGCATCGGGGGCCTCCCAGCTCCGTTGTCGCTTCCACCCTCAATCTGCTCCGCCCGCCCCGCCGAAGGCAGAGTCCCCGGACCACCCCACCCAGGACCTTCGCCCCCCGCCCCCCGCCCGGTGATCAAGAGGTTTGCGTCATGGCCGGGGCGAAACCTGACGCAAACCTCTTGATCACCGAACCAGGGGGCACCGGTTCAGCGGGTCAGCGGGGGGATGCGGGGAGGCGGTGGGCGCGTAGGACGTGGGCCCACCAGGGGCGGGGGGCGGTCGAGCGCAGGGCCGGGGCACGCACGCCCCGCAGGCTCACCCACCCGCCCGGTCCCATCCGCACCGTGCCGATGGCCGGCGGGCGACGCCGGCCGGCCACCACCGCCACCGCAGCGGTGACCAGCCCGACGGCCAGCGCCCCGGCCGCCGCGGCGAGCACCTGGTCCGGGTCGACCAGCGAGCGGTAGCGCACCCGCCCACCGGCGAGCACGAACGCGCCGACCGGTCGGCCGTCGCGGGCCACCGGCACCACCGCCGCCGGCGACGTGCCGGGCAGGACGAGCACGGGCCCGACCTGCCCGCCTGGCCGCTGCCCGGCCTCCGGGCACGCCTGCGCCTGTGCCGCCTGCGCCTGTGCCTGTGCCGCCTGCGCCTGCGACGCCTGCGCCTGCGACATCTGCGCCGGCACCTGCGACAGCGCCGCCGCCGACGGTGCCTGCGCCGACTGGGCCTGCGACTGCGGAGCGGGCGACGGCGGGCGCGGGAGTGGGGAGAGCGGGGCGGGTCCGGTGGCGTTCAGGATCGCGGTCATGGCGCGACCTCCGTTCGGTTGTCGGGTCAGCGGCTGTCGGACGGCGCGCCGGCCGGGCGCACCGCGGCCCGTCCGGCGGCCAGGCGGGCGATCGGGATCCGGTACGGCGAGCAGGAGACGTAGTCGAGGCCGACCTCGGCGAAGAACTCGACCGAGTCGGGGTCGCCGCCGTGCTCGCCGCACACGCCGACGGTCAGCTCCGGCCGGGCCGCCCGGCCCTCCGCCACGGCCAGGCGGACCAGCCGCCCCACCCCGGCGGTGTCGATGCTCTCGAACGGGGAGACCGGGAAGATCCCGCGTTCCAGGTACGCCCCGAAGAACGCCCCCTCCACGTCGTCGCGGGAGAACGCCCACGCCGTCTGGGTCAGGTCGTTGGTGCCGAAGGAGAAGAACCGCGCCTCGGCGGCGATCTCCCCGGCGGTCAGCGCCGCCCGGGGCACCTCGATCATCGTGCCGATCGGGATCTCCGGCGCGCCCTCGACCCCGGCGAGCACCTGCTCGGCCTCGACCCGCACCGCGGTCAGCTCCCGCACATCGCCGACCAGCGGCACCATGATCTCGGGCCGGGGATCGCCGCCGTCGCGTCGCCGCTGGGCCGCCGCCTCGGCGACCGCCCGCACCTGCATCGCGAACAGCCCCGGCACGACCAGTCCGAGCCGCACCCCGCGCAGCCCCAGCATGGGGTTCGCCTCGTGCATCCGGCGCACCGCGACCAGCAGCGCCCCGTCGCGCCCCGGGTCCTCGCCCAGCGCCTCGGCCCGGGCCACCCGGGCGGTCAGCTCGTGCAGCGGGGGCAGGAACTCGTGCAGCGGCGGGTCGATCAGCCGGATCGTCACCGGCAGCCCGTCCATCGCGGCGAGGATGCCGACGAAGTCGGCCCGCTGCAACGGCAGCAGCGCCGCCAGGGCCGCGTCCCGCTCCGCCGGCCCGTCGGCCAGGATCAGCCGTTCCACCAGCTCGCGGCGTTCGCCGAGGAACATGTGCTCGGTGCGGCACAGCCCGATCCCGCCCGCGCCGAACGCGCGGGCCCGCCGGGCGTCGGCGGGGGTGTCGGCGTTGGCGCGTACCCCGAGGCGGCGCACCGCGTCGGCGTGGCCGAGCAGCCGGTGCACGGCGGCGACCAGCGGATCGGCCTCGGGCGACAGCTCGCCGGCGAGGTAGCGGGCGACGGGGGAGGGCCGCACCGGCACCGACCCGGCGTACACCCGGCCGGTGCTGCCGTCGATGGAGATCACGTCGCCGGCCCGGACCACCCGGTCGCCGACGGTGAACTCGCCGCGCTCCGGGTCGATCCGCACCGCCTCGGCCCCGCAGACGCAGGTGCGGCCCATGCCCCGGGCCACCACCGCGGCGTGCGACGTCTTGCCGCCCCGCGAGGTCAGCACCCCCTGCGCGGCGATCATGCCGGGCAGGTCATCGGGGTTGGTCTCGCGTCGCACCAGGATCACCGGCTCGGTGGCCGCCGCGGCGGCGGCCGAGTCGAACACCACCCGCCCCACGGCGGCGCCGGGCGACGCGCCGACGCCGGTGGCCAGCGGCACGGGCGCGGCGTCGAGGTCGAAGCCGGGGAACATCAGCTGCGCGAGCTGCCCTCCGCTGACCCGGTGCAGCGCCTCGTCCGCGCTGATCAGTCCCTCGTCGACGAGCTGCGCGGCGATCACGAACGCGGCGGCCGGGGTGCGCTTGCCGACCCGGGTCTGCAGCATCCACAGCTTCCCGCGCTCGATGGTGAACTCCACGTCGCACAGGTCCCGGTAGTGCCGCTCCAGCGTCCGCATGATCTCCGTGAGCCGGCGGAAGCTCACCGGGTCGATCCGCTCCAGCTCCGGCAGGCCGACGGTGTTGCGGATGCCCGCCACCACGTCCTCGCCCTGCGCGTCGGGCAGGTAGTCGCCGTACACCCCGGGCGCGCCGGTGGCCGGGTCGCGGGTGAACGCGACCCCGGTGCCCGAGTCGGGGCCCAGGTTGCCGAAGACCATCGCCATCACGTTGACCGCCGTGCCCAGGTCGTCCGGGATGTGCTCGCGGCGGCGGTACAGCACCGCCCGGTCGGCGTTCCACGACTCGAAGACCGACCGGATGGCCAGGTAGAGCTGCTCGTGCGGGGACTGCGGGAAGTCGTGCCCCACGTGGTGGGCGTACACCTTCTTGTACGTCTCCACCAGGTCGCGCAGCGCCGCCGCGCCCGGCCCGCCCGGCCCGGCCGCTGCCCGCACCGCCGCCAGCTCCCGCTCGAACTCCTCGGCCGGCACCCCGTGCACCGTCCGGCCGAACATCTGGATCAACCGCCGGTACGAGTCCCAGGCGAACCGCTCGTCCCCGCTGTGCGCGGCCAGGCCGCCCACGGTCGCGTCGTTGAGCCCGATGTCGAGGATCGTCTCCATCATCCCCGGCATCGAGAACCGGCCGCCGGAGCGCACGGCCAGCAGCAGCGGGTCGTGCCGGTCGCCGAGCCACCGGCCCAGCCGCGCCTCCACCTCCCGCAGGTGGGCGTTCACCTCGTCGAACAGGCCGGCCGGCGGGGCACCCTGCGCGAGGTACGCCCGGCAGGCGGCCGTGCTGATCGTGAAGCCCGGCGGCACGGGCAGCCCGAGCCGCGTCATCTCCGCCAGGTTCGCCCCCTTGCCGCCCAGCAGGTCCGCCCGGCTCCGGTCACCCTCGAAGAAGTCGTAGACGTACTTGAGCATGGCGTCGGCCCTCCACTCCGCTACCGTGCGGGAACGTCGTCCCCCTCCTTGGTAGCGGGCCGCGCCGGGCCGCCGACAGGGCCGGATGGAACGACCGCCGGGCCGGAGGTCCCGGCCTGTCGGACCCCGCCGGTACCCTGCCTGCGTGACCGCCGAGGATCTGCGCCCGCCCGCCGCGACCGGCGAGGCCGTGCGCCTGCGCCCCGTGCGCGACGACGACCTGCCGCACTTCTTCGCCTTCGAGCAGGATGCGCAGGCCAACTGGGTGGCGGCATTCGGCCCCGTCGACCCGGCGGACCGGGCGGCGTTCGAGGCGCACTGGCGGCGCATCCGCGCCGACCCGGCGATCGTCACCCGCACCGTCACCGTCGACGGCACCGTCGTCGGCCACGTGGCCGCCTTCCCCGTCGACGACCAGACCGAGGTCAGCTACTGGATCGACCGGGCCCGCTGGGGCCGCGGCCACGCCACCGGAGCCCTCGCCGCCCTGCTGGCCGAGCTGCCGCGCCGCCCGGTGCGCGCCCGCGCCGCCAAGGACAACGCCGCCTCCCTCGCGGTGCTGCGCAAGTGCGGCTTCGTCGTCGTCGGCGAGGACTCGGGGTACGCCAACGGCCGCCGCGCCGTCGTCGAGGAGTGGGTCCTCGAACTGGCCGCCTGAGCGCCGGCACCCGCCCGGCACCGCCCCACAGCCGGCCTGAGCTGGGCGGGCACTAGTCTCGCGGGGTGAACTGGCTGGACTTGATCGGCTGGACCGGCTCGGCGCTGCTGGTCTGGTCCCTGCTGCAGGCGCGCATCCTCCGGCTGCGCGCACTCAACCTCGTCGGCTGCCTCGTGCTGATCGGCTACAACACCGCTCTCGCCGTGTGGCCGATGGTCGGGCTGAACGTCGTGCTCGCCGTCATCAACGTGTGGTACCTGCGCAAGATGCTCGCCACCCGGCACGACGAGCAGACGTACCAGGTGGTCGAGGTCGGCGTCGACGACCAGTTCCTGGCCCACACGCTGCGCGTGCACGCCGCCGACATCGCCCGGTTCAACCCGGGCTTCCACTGGGGCGAGCACACCGCCCGCCGCTCCGCGTTCCTGGTCGTCCGCGCCGACGAGGTGGTCGGGGTGGTCCTCTCCCACGCCGAGGGCGACACCGCCCAGGTCGACCTCGACTACGTCACCCCGCCGTTCCGCGACTTCACCCCCGGCGAGTTCGTCTACCGGCGCAGCACCCTCTTCACCGACCGGGGGTTCCGCCGGGTGGTCAGCCCGCCCGGCATGGTCGCGCCCTACTACCACCGGCTCGGCTTCCGCGCCGAGGACGACGCGTACGTGCTCGATCTGGCCGCCACCGACCGGGCCTGACCGGCGCGGACGGGGCGGCCGACCGGCGGACCCGCCGCCCCGCGACCGCCCGGTCGGCGGCGGGAGGATTCGCCGACCCGCCGACGGGGCACAGAGGGGCCTACGCCGGCCCGGGCCCGCCGGGCGGCGCCACCGGTCGTCGCGACCGGGGCCGTCGGAGCGAGGGAGAGAACCGGGCGTGCAGAGCTACTGGAGCCAACTGGCCCTGGTCGGAGTCCTGGTCGTCCTCAACGCGATCTTCGCCGGCAGCGAGATGGCGCTGGTCTCGCTGCGCGACAGCCAGGTCCAACGGCTGGAACGCAGCGGACGGGCCGGCCGGGTGCTGGCCCGCCTCGCCAAGGACCCGAACCGCTTCCTCGCCACCATCCAGATCGGCATCACCCTCGCCGGGTTCCTCGCCTCGGCCGCCGCGGCGGTCTCCCTGGCCAAGCCCCTCGTGCCGCTGCTCGGGGTGTTCGGCTCCGCCGCCGAGACGGCCGCCATCGTGCTGGTCACCCTGGTGCTGACGTTCGTCACCCTCGTCTTCGGGGAGCTGGCCCCCAAGCGGATCGCCATGCAGGCCGCCGAGCGCTGGGCGCTGCTGGTGGCCCGCCCGCTGGACCTGCTCGCCAGCCTCACCCGCCCCGCCGTCTGGGCCCTCGGCGCGACCAGCGACCTGGTGGTCCGCCTCGTCGGCCTCGACCCCAAGCACGAGCCGGACGAGATCGGCCCGGACGAGCTGCGCGACATCGTCGCCGGCAACCACGGCTTCACCAAGGAGCAGCGGACCATCATCGCCGGGGCGGTCGAGATCGCCGACCGGCGGCTGCGCGCGGTGCTCGTACCCCGGTTGCAGGTCTTCACGCTCGACAGCGGCACCACGGCGGAGGCCGCGCGGCTGGTGCTGGCCGCCACCGGCCACTCCCGCGCGCCGGTGGTGCGCCACGGCGGCCTCGACGACGCGGTCGGCGTGATCCACCTGCGCGACCTGGTCGGGGTGCCCGACGACCGGCCCGTCGACGAGTGCGCCCGCCCGCCGATGCTGCTGCCCGACTCGCTGCCGGTCGTCGATGCGCTGCGCCAGTTCAAGGCGGAACGGCAGCACATCGCCCTCGTCGTCGACGAGCGTGGCGCCGTCGACGGGATCGTCACCCTGGAGGACATCCTCGAGGAGATCGTCGGCGAGATCTACGACGAGACCGACCGGGACGTGCGCGCCGTGCGCACAGAGGCCGACGGCGCGATGCTGCTGCCCGGCACCTTCCCCGTCCACGACCTCGTCGACGTCGGCGTCGAGCTGCCCGGCCGCCCCGCCGGCGACTACACGACCGTCGCCGGCCTGGTCCTGACCCTGCTGGGGCACATCCCCACCGTGCCGGGGGAGGACGTCACCATCGACGGCTGGGCCCTGGAGGTCGCCGACATCGACCAGCGGGCCATCACGGCGGTACGGCTGCGCCGCGTCGCCGCCCCCGCCGAGCCGGACGCCGACGCGGAGCCCGACGCCGAGCCCGCCCTCGACCCGGCCCGGGGCTGACCCTCAGCCCGGCCCGGCCGGTCCCTCCGGCTGCTCCGGCGGTGCGGGCGGCCCCTCCGGCTGCTCCGGTCCCTCCGGCTGCTCCGGCTGCGCCGCGCCGAACGGGAAGCCGGGCACCGGCGGCACCAACCGGACGGCGTCGGCGGGCACCTGACGGCTGCTGCCGCGCAGCACCCGGGCGACCAGGCGGATCAGCCACGGGCCCGACGGGTGCCGCTCCGCACCGATCAGCCGCCCGGTGACCCGGGCGTACCAGCGCCCGGCGACGACGACGTCGGTCAGCCGCAGCCGCCCGTCGGGGACCGCGCTGCGCACCACCACGTCCACCACCCGACCCAACCGCCGGCCGTGCAGGTCGTACGCGGTGCGGCCGAGCAGCTCACCCGCCCGCACGGTCCGCCCCCGGGATCCGGCCGATCAGGTGCCGGCGCAGCCACTGCTCCACCGGAGAGGAGGGCAGGTCGTCGAGGCAGGCCCGCAGCCGCACCGCGCTGTCCACCCGCTCCACCAGCCGGTACGGGATGCGCAGCGGCGTCACCGCCCGCTCCTCGGTGAACCGGTCGGCAACCGCGACGAGGAGCCGCCCGATCCGGCCGCCGATCCGCTGCCCGAGCGCCCCCTGCCCGGTGAGCAGGGCGGCCACGTACAGCACCCCGTCCGCGTCGACGCCGAACTCCACGTCGTCGACCTTGCCGACCAGCCGGCCGTCGCGGTCGACGATCTGCCGGTCGAGCAGCTGCCGGCCGAGCTGCATCCTCACCGGCCCATCCCCGTCACCACCGCCAGCGGGACCGCCGCCACCGACGCCACCACGATCACCAGCAGGAACACCACCCCCAGCAGGTTCGCCAGCGGCCCGTTCACCCGATCGCCCAGGTACGTCCGGTCGTTGGCCACGATCAGGATCGGCAGGTACGTCAGCGGCAGCACCACCGCGCTGAGGACCAGCATGTACTCCGTCAGCGTCACCGGGTCGACCGTCGTCAGCAGCACCAGCATCCCGAGCAGGACGCTGACCAGCAGCACGCTGTGGAACCGGGCCGCCTCGCGGGGGCTCACCCACTTGCCCCACTGCCAGCCGAAATACTGCGCGGCGGCGTACGCGGCGGACAGCCCCGTCTCCAGCGCGGCCCCGAACGTGACGGCGAAGAACGCCAGCGCCGCCACCGCCAGCCCCGCCGCCCCGAACGCGAGGACCGCCGGCTGCGCCACCTGGGCGAGGGAGTCCGGCGACGTCCCGCCCGGGTGGTACACCACCGCGGCCGTGGCGATCAGCGACAGGGCGAGGAAGCCGCCCACCGGGAAGCCGATCAGCACGCTGGACCGGGCGTCGGCCAGGTCGGCGGCGCTCCACCGCTCCTCCACCGCGCCCGAGGAGAAGAAGAACACCTCGTACGGGCTGACCGTGGAGGCGAACAGCGCCACCGCCACGAACCAGTAGGCCCCCCAGCCCTGCCCCGCCGCGCCGCCGTGCACCGCCGACCGCCCGAGCGCCGCCCAGTCGGTGGGCAGCCAGAACAGCGCCACCGCGAACCCCACCAGGGCCAGCCCCGCCAGGCCGAACACCCGCTCCATCAGCTGGAAGCGCATCCGCCACAGCACCAGCCAGACCGCCGCCGCGGCGACCGGCACCCAGAGCAGGTAACTCAGCCCGGAGGCCAGCTGCAGGGCCAGCGCCACGCCGCCCAGCTCGGCGGCGAGGGTCAGCACGGTCACCAGGTAGGAGGCCACCAGGTTCAGCAGCGCCACCCGGGGGCCCAGCCGCTCCCGCACCAGGTCGAACACCGCCCGGCCGCTCACGGCCGCGACCCGGCCGGCCATCTCGGCGTACGCGCAGATGCCCACCACCCCGAGCAGCAGCACCCAGGCGTGCGCCATGCCGAAGCGCGCCCCCGCCTGGCTCGCCGCCACCAGGTCGCCGATGTCCACGAACCCGCCGACGGCGGAGAGCACGCCGAGCGTCGCGGCGAGGAGCTTCCTCACCTCGGACGCGGGTCGACGGGTGCCATCGCCGCGACGATATCCGGACAGAAAGCCCCTTAAGCCCCGAACCGGGCATCCGGCCGGCGGGTCGGCAGGGCCGGCCCGGCTCTGCCGGCGGCGAGATCAGGCGCCGGTGAGGTTCTGCAGGCGCACCTGGCCCCGGGAGACCAGCCGCCCCGCGTCGTCGGAGATCTCCACCTGCCAGAGTTGCTGGCTGCGGCCCCGGTGCACCGGGGTCCCCACGGCCGTCAGCTCGCCCTCGCGGACCGCGCGCAGGAAGTCCGTCTGGTTCGACACCCCGACCACCCGGCCCTGCCCGCCCAGCCACAGCGAGCCGCCGACGCTCGCGGCGGTCTCCACCACCGCGCAGTACACCCCGCCGTGCTGAATGCCGAACGGCTGGTGCAGGTCCGGGCGGACCCGCCACCGGATGACGACCCGATCGGCGCTCACCTCGTCGAACTCCAGGCCGAGCAGGGCGACGAAGCCCCCGGTCAGCTCGGGCATCTCCACGGCGGCTCCTCCTCGCGTCAGGGAGGGCCAGCCTAGCCAACCGTGATCAGCGGCAAACCCGGTACCGGCCGGTTCCGGCGATGGGGGAGAATCGGTGACCGTGACCGACAGCAGCCTCCCGCCGACCGGGCGGGACTCCCTGACCGAAGACCTGCAGTGGCGGGGCCTCATCCAGGACTCGACCGGCCTCGACGAGCTGCGCGCGCTGCTCGACGGCGGGAGCGCCACCTTCTATGTGGGCTTCGACCCGACGGCGGCCAGCCTGCACGTCGGCCACCTCATGCAGGTCACCACGGCCCGCCGCCTCCAGCTCGGCGGGCACCGGCCGCTGCTGCTCGTCGGCGGGGCCACCGGGCAGATCGGCGACCCGAAGGAGAGCGCCGAGCGGACGCTGAACCCGCCCGAGGTGGTGGCCGGCTGGGTCGACCGCATCCGCGACCAGCTCTCGCCCTTCGTGTCCTACGCCGGCGAGAACGCGGCGCGGCTGGTCAACAACCTGGACTGGACCGGCGAGATGTCCGTGGTCGAGTTCCTCCGCGACGTCGGCAAGCACTTCCCGGTCAACAAGATGCTGGCCCGGGAGGTGGTGAAGGCCCGGCTGGAGACGGGCATCAGCTTCACCGAGTTCAGCTACCAGCTGCTCCAGTCCCACGACTTCTACGAGCTGCACCGCCGGCACGGCTGCCAGCTCCAGTTCGGCGGCTCCGACCAGTGGGGCAACATCACCGCCGGGGTCGACTACGTCCGCCGCCGGGGGGCCGGTCCCGTCCAGGCCTTCGTGACACCGCTGGTGACCAAGGCCGACGGCACCAAGTTCGGCAAGACCGAGGGCGGCGCCGTCTGGCTCGACCCGCAGCTGACCAGCCCGTACGCGTTCTACCAGTTCTGGCTCAACGCCGACGACCGCGACGTGGTCCGCTACCTGCGCTACTTCAGCTTCCGCTCCCGCGACGAGATCGAGCAGCTGGAGAAGGAGACCGCGGAGCGGCCGGCGGCCCGGCTCGCCCAGCGGGCCCTCGCCGAGGAGTTGACCACCCTCGTGCACGGCGAGCGGGAGACGGCCCAGGCCGTCGCCGCCAGCCAGGCCCTCTTCGGTCGGGGGTCGCTGGACGACCTGACCCCGGAGACGCTGCGGGCGGCCCTGACCGAGGCCGGGCTGGTGCACGTCGACGAGCTGCCCGACGTCGCCGGGCTGCTGCGGGAGT
>NZ_JXSX01000003.1:1165000-2471959 GCF_000876225.1 Micromonospora haikouensis
GCGGCTGGGGAGAGGCGGAGAGCACCCTGTTGGGTCCTGAAGGAACAACCATGGGTTGTCTTCTTTCAGAGCCGATGTGCGTGGATGTCATGTTTGCGCGTTGGTTGCCAGGCGCGGCCTGGTCTCGCATACCGCCGGCGGTTGTCGGGTTCTGGTGTGGGGCTGTGGGTTGTGGGTTGGTTGTTTGTTGAGAATTGCACAGTGGACGCGAGCATCTTTGTGGTCAAGTTGTCAAGGGCGAACGGTGGATGCCTTGGCACCAGGAGCCGATGAAGGACGTGGGAGGCCGCGATAGGCCTGGGGGAGCTGTCAACCAAGCTGTGATCCCAGGGTGTCCGAATGGGGAAACCTGGCTGGAGTCATGTCCAGTCACCTGCACCTGAATTCATAGGGTGTGTGGGGGGAACGCGGGGAAGTGAAACATCTCAGTACCCGTAGGAAGAGAAAACAATAGTGATTCCGTGAGTAGTGGCGAGCGAAAGCGGATTGAGGCTAAACCGGTTGCGTGTGATACCTGTCAGGGGTTGCGTGGTCGGGGTTGTGGGACCCTGCTACACGAGCTGACACTCGTGTGAGGAGTGATAAAGCCAGTTGCTAGCCGAATGGTCTGGAATGGCTGACCGTAGACGGTGAGAGTCCGGTAGGTGAAAGTGGCTGGTCTTCTGTGGGTGTTCCCGAGTAGCGGCGGACTCCTGTAATCTGCCGTGAATCTGCCAGGACCACCTGGTAAGCCTAAATACTTCCTGGTGACCGATAGCGGACGAGTACCGTGAGGGAATGGTGAAAAGTACCCCGGGAGGGGAGTGAAATAGTACCTGAAACCGTTCGCCTACAATCCGTCGGAGCCTTGCGGGGTGACGGCGTGCCTTTTGAAGAATGAGCCTGCGAGTTAGTGGCATGTGGCGAGGTTAACCCGTGTGGGGGAGCCGTAGCGAAAGCGAGTCTGAATAGGGCGTTTGAGTCGCATGCTCTAGACCCGAAGCGGAGTGATCTAGCCATGGGCAGGCTGAAGCGTGGGTAAGACTACGTGGAGGGCCGAACCCACCAACGTTGAAAAGTTGGGGGATGACCTGTGGTTAGGGGTGAAAGGCCAATCAAACTCCGTGATAGCTGGTTCTCCCCGAAATGCATTTAGGTGCAGCGTCGTGTGTTTCTTGCCGGAGGTAGAGCACTGGATGGTCTAGGGGGCCCACAAGCTTACCGAAATCAGCCAAACTCCGAATGCCGGTAAGTGAGAGCGCGGCAGTGAGACTGCGGGGGATAAGCTTCGTAGTCGAGAGGGAAACAGCCCAGATCACCAGCTAAGGCCCCTAAGCGTGTGCTAAGTGGAAAAGGATGTGGGGTCGCATAGACAACCAGGAGGTTGGCTTAGAAGCAGCCACCCTTTAAAGAGTGCGTAATAGCTCACTGGTCAAGTGGTTCCGCGCCGACAATGTAGCGGGGCTCAAGCACACCGCCGAAGCTGTGGCACTCACACGATACTTTGTGCCTCCTTGATGGGGTATGCAGGTGTGTGGGTGGGTAGGGGAGCGTCGTGCCGGGGGTGAAGCAGCGGGGTGACCTAGTTGTGGACGCGGCACGAGTGAGAATGCAGGCATGAGTAGCGAAAGAAGGGTGAGAAACCCTTCCGCCGGATGACCAAGGGTTCCAGGGCCAGGCTAATCCGCCCTGGGTGAGTCGGGACCTAAGGCGAGGCCGAGAGGCGTAGTCGATGGACAACGGGTTGATATTCCCGTACCCGCGAAAGAGCGCCCGTGATGAACCTCGTTGTGCTAACCATCCGAACCATCCAAGACCTTCGGGTTGAGGGTGGGGAGCGTGGGAACCTGGCGGGTAGTAGTCAAGCGATGGGGTGACGCAGGAAGGTAGCTGATCCCGGCCGGTGGTTGTGCCGGGGTAAGCGTGTAGGCCGTGTTGTAGGCAAATCCGCAACACATGTGGCTGAGACGTGATGCCGAGCCGATTCAGGTGAAGTCAGTGATCCTATGCTGCCGAGAAAAGCCTCTAGCGAGTTCTGAGCGGCCCGTACCCCAAACCGACACAGGTGGTCAGGTAGAGAATACCGAGGCGATCGGGCGAACTGTGGTTAAGGAACTCGGCAAATTGCCCCCGTAACTTAGGGAGAAGGGGGGCCGGAGACGTGAAGCCCCTTGCGGGTGGAGCGTTGTATGGCCGCAGAGAGCAGGGGGAAGCGACTGTTTACTAAAAACACAGGTCCATGCGAAGAAGTAATTCGATGTATATGGACTGACGCCTGCCCGGTGCTGGAACGTTAAGGGGACCTGTTAGCTCTTCGGGGCGAAGCGGAGAACTTAAGCGCCAGTAAACGGCGGTGGTAACTATAACCATCCTAAGGTAGCGAAATTCCTTGTCGGGTAAGTTCCGACCTGCACGAATGGCGTAACGACTTCCCCACTGTCTCAACCACAGGCCCGGCGAAATTGCATTACGAGTAAAGATGCTCGTTACGCGCGGCAGGACGGAAAGACCCCGGGACCTTTACTATAGCTTGACATTGGTACTTGAGTTAGCTTGTGTAGGATAGGTGGGAGCCGGTGAAGTCCATACGCCAGTATGGGTGGAGGCAATCTTGAAATACCACTCTGGTTGATTCGGGTATCTAACTTCGGGCCGTTATCCGGTTCAGGGACAGTGTCTGGTGGGTAGTTTAACTGGGGCGGTTGCCTCCTAAAGGGTAACGGAGGCGCCCAAAGGTTCCCTCAGCCTGGTTGGCAATCAGGTGTTGAGTGCAAGTGCACAAGGGGGCTTGACTGTGAGACTGACAGGTCGAGCAGGGACGAAAGTCGGGACTAGTGATCCGGCACTTGCGTGTGGAAGCGGTGTCGCTCAACGGATAAAAGGTACCCCGGGGATAACAGGCTGATCTTCCCCAAGAGTCCATATCGACGGGATGGTTTGGCACCTCGATGTCGGCTCGTCGCATCCTGGGGCTGTAGCAGGTCCCAAGGGTTGGGCTGTTCGCCCATTAAAGCGGTACGCGAGCTGGGTTTAGAACGTCGTGAGACAGTTCGGTCCCTATCCGCCGTGCGCGTAGGATACTTGAGAAGGGCTGTCCCTAGTACGAGAGGACCGGGACGGACGAACCTCTGGTGTGCCAGTTGTCCCGCCAGGGGCACGGCTGGTTGGCTACGTTCGGAAGGGATAACCGCTGAAAGCATCTAAGCGGGAAGCCTGCTTCAAGATGAGGTATCCCACCCACCTTTGGTGGGGTAAGGCCCCCAGCTAGACGACTGGGTTGATAGGCCGGAGATGTAAGCTCGGTAACGGGTTGAGTTGACCGGTACTAATAGGCCGAGGACTTGACTACAAAGCTGCTACGCGTCCACTGTGCAACTCTGAACAAACAGACGCCCACCCGTGAGGGGTTGTGGGTTGTTTGATATGTTCATAGAGTTACGGCGGTCATGGCGGAGGGGAAACGCCCGGTTACATTCCGAACCCGGAAGCTAAGCCCTCCAGCGCCGATGGTACTGCACTCGGGAGGGTGTGGGAGAGTAGGACACCGCCGGACATTCTTTCCAGTCGAGGGCCGCCCCAATGTGGGTCGGCCCTCAACTGCGTAGCGTCGAGTGCGGCGCAATCAGGAAGGATGTACCTGTGAGTTCAGGACCGCAGGACGGCGACCGTCCTCGACGTTATGAAGACCGTTCCGACCGACGTGGTGGCGCGCCCCGACGGGATGACCGCCCGCCGTACCGTGATCGGGACGACCGTTCGCGCGATCAGCGCGGCGGTTACGGTGACCGCCGGGAGGGCGGTTTCCGCACCCACGACGACTCGCGGTCGACCGGCGGAGGCCGGGACGGCGGCCACCAGGGCCCGCCGCGCGGCGAGGGCCGGGACTTCCGTGGCGGGGACCGTCGTGAGGGTGGTCCGCGCGAGGGTGGTTTCCGTTCGGGTCCGCCGCGTGAGGGTGGTTTCCGCGGTGGGGACCGTCGTGAGGGCGGTTTCGGCGGTGACCGTCGTGAGGGTGGTTTCCGCCGCGACGGTGACGGCCGCCAGGGTGGCTTCCAGGGTGGGGATCGCCGTGAGGGCGGTTTCCGTTCCGGCCCGCGTGACAGTGGTTCCCGCGGTGGAGGTCGTGCTGAGGGTGGTTTCCGTTCGGGTCCGCCGCGTGAGGGTGGTTTCCGCGGTGGGGACCGTCGTGAGGGCGGTTTCGGCGGCGATCGTCGTGAGGGTGGTTTCCGTCGCGACGGCGATGCCCGCCAGGGCGGGTTCCGTGGCGGCGATCGGCGTGAGGGTGGTCCGCGCGAGGGTGGTTTCCGTTCGGGTCCGCCGCGTGAGGGTGGTTTCCGCGGTGGGGACCGTCGTGAGGGCGGTTTCGGCGGTGACCGTCGCGAGGGCGGCTTCCGCCGCGACGGCGACGGCCGCCAGGGCGGCTTCCAGGGTGGGGATCGCCGTGAGGGCGGTTTCCGTTCCGGCCCGCGTGACAGTGGTTTCCGCGGTGGGGACCGTTCCGAGGGTGGTTTCCGTCGCGACGGCGATGCCCGCCAGGGCGGGTTCCGTGGCGGCGATCGGCGTGAGGGTGGTCCGCGCGAGGGTGGTTTCCGTTCGGGTCCGCCGCGTGAGGGTGGTTTCCGCGGTGGGGACCGTCGTGAGGGCGGTTTCGGCGGCGATCGTCGCGAGGGCGGCTTCCGCCGCGACGGCGACGCCCGCCAGGGCGGCTTCCGCGGTGGGGATCGTCGTGAGGGCGGTTTCGGCGGCGGCGATCGCCGCGAAGGTGGTTTCCGCCGCGACGGCGACGCCCGCCAGGGCGGCTTCCGTGGCGGTGACCGTCGTGAGGGTGGTCCGCGCGAGGGCGGGTTCCGCCGCGACGGGGAGACCCGCGAGCGCGGCTTCCGCGGCGGCGACCGTGAGGGCACCTTCCGCAGCGGGGACCGCCGTGAGGGTGGTTTCCGCGGTGGGGACCGTCGCGAGGGTGATGCCCGTTCCGGGCCGCGCGAGGGTGGCTTCCGTTCGGGTCCGCCGCGTGAGGGCGGCTTCCGCAGCGGCGAGCGGACCGGCGGTCACGGCGACCGCCCGCGCCGGGACGACCGGCCGGGATTCGAGGACCGACGCCGGGACGGCGGCTACGGCGGCGGGGACGCGTCGCGCGACCGCCGGGACGATCGGCGTGACCGTGGCGAGCAGTCGGGGGCTGTCGCCCCGGCGCTGCCCGACGAGATCGTCGCGTCCGACCTGGACCAGGCCGTCCGCGCGGAGCTGCTGTCGCTGGCCAAGCCGGTGGCGGACACCGTCGCCCGGCACCTCGTCGCGACCGGCCAGCTGATCGACGAGGACCCGGCGGAGGCGCTGGCGCACGCGCTCGCCGCGCGTCGGCTCGCGTCGCGCATCTCGGCCGTGCGTGAGGCGGTCGGGTTGGCCGCGTACCACGCGGGGGAGTGGCAGACGGCGATCGCCGAGCTGCGCACGTACCACCGGATGACCGGCTTGCAGAGCCATCTGGCCGTGCTCGCCGACTGCGAGCGGGCGCTCGGGCGCCCGGAGCGGGCGATCGACCTGTTCCGGGGCGCCGACCGGGAGAAGCTCGACCAGGCCGTCGCGATCGAGCTGCTGATCGTCGCCGCCGGGGCCCGGGGTGACCTCGGCCAGAAGGACGCGGCCGTGGCCATGCTCCAGGTCCGCGAGCTGACCAACGACGCGGCCGAGCCGTGGGCCGCCCGGCTCCGTTACGCGTACGCCGACGCGCTGCTCGCCGTGGGCCGCCGCGAGGAGGCCCGGGAGTGGTTCTCCCGGGCGGCCGACATCGACGCCGAGGGCGAGACGGACGCCGCCGAGCGGCTGCTCGAACTCGACGGGGTGCTGATCGAGGGCGACGACGTGGACGACGAGCCGGATGCCGACCGCACCGGCGGCGCGGCCGACACTGACACCGACGAAGACGAAGACGAAGACGAAGACGAAGACGGCGAGGCCTACGAGGACGCCGACGACGAAGACGGCGAGGTCGACGAGGACGCCGACGATGTCGACGACGAGGACGGCGTGGCCCGGGCAGCTGCGGCCCGGACCGGGTCGGCGCCGGTGGAGACCGAGCGGGGCGCGGAGTCCGCGGCCTCGCCCGAGCCGGGCGCGGATCTGCGGTGACGACGGACACCGGGGACCGGCTGGTCGACGGATACTCGCTGGTCGTCTTCGACCTGGACGGGGTCATCTACCTGATCGACCGGCCGATCCCCGGCGCGGTCGAGGCGGTGGGGCGGCTGCACGCCGAGGGGCGGGCGGTCGCGTACGCCACGAACAACGCGTCGCGGCGGGCCAGCGAGGTCGCCGACCTGCTCACCGGAATGGGTGTGCCCGCCGCAGCGGAGGAGGTGCTCACCTCCGCGGGCGCCTCCGCCGAGCTGCTGGCGGAGCGGCTGCCCGCCGGCTCGCCGGTCCTGGTGGTGGGGGCGGAGGCGCTGCGCGCCGAGATCACCGCCGCCGGGCTGCGCCCGGTGTCCCGCGTCGACGAGTCCCCCGTCGCCGTCGTGCAGGGGTACGGCCCGCAGGTCGGCTGGGCGGACCTGGCCGAGGCGTCCCTGGCCGTGCGGGCCGGGGCGCAGTGGATCGCCACGAACACCGACCGGACCCTGCCCAGCGGGCGGGGACCGCTGCCGGGCAACGGGTCGCTGGTGGCCGTGCTGCGGACCGCGCTGGACCGTGAGCCCGACGTGGTCGTGGGCAAGCCCGAGCCGGCGCTGTTCGCCACCGCTGCCCGTCGGGCGGGGCAGGGGCGCACCCTCGTGGTGGGCGACCGGCTCGACACCGACATCGAGGGCGCCCGGCGGGCCGGCCTGGACAGCCTGCTCGTGCTGACCGGCGTCAGCGACGTACCCGAACTGCTGGCCGCCCCGGCGGCGCGCCGGCCGACGTACGTCTCGGTCGACCTCGCCGGGCTGTTCGACCCGGCGGCGGTGGTCCGGGTGCCGGGTGCCGCCGAGACGGGCGGTTGGTCGGTGCGCGCGACCGACGGCGGCTTGGAGCTGGCCGGCGCCGGCCGGCCGCTGGACGCCCTGGCCGCGCTCTGTGCCGTCGCGTGGACGACCGGCACGGGCGCGCGGGTACGGGCGGCTGCGCCGGAGGCCGAGGCCGCCCTGGCTGCCCTCGGCCTGGCCGACTGACCCACCGAGCGACGGGCGCAGCCCGCGCCGCCGACCCCGGTCGTTCCGGGTCCGGTGGCGCGGGCTGCGCCCGTCCCGGGGCCGTCAGAGCAGCTTGCGGAGCTTCATCAGGTCGAACGGGTTCGCCTTGATCGACACCCGGCGGGACGCGATCGCCTTGGTCACGTCGAGCTGGCCGCGCACGAGGGCGAGCAGGTCGTCGCTGCTGGTGCTCAGTGCGATCTTCGCCTTGGGGTCGTCGCCGTCGGTCAGGTCGAGCAGCCGTCCGTCGGTGAGCCGGCCGTGGAAGGCGGTGTCCAGGTCGGTCACCCGGCAGGCCAGGGTGCGGTCCAGGTCGACCCGCTCCCGCACGGCGTCGGCGTTGCGGTCCAGCCGGGCGGCCAGATCCTGCAACGCCTGCCGGCACTCGTCCACGCTGGCCACTTTGTCTCCTCACGCACGCCACGTCCGTTTCCCGGCACCGTACCGCAATGGGCGTCCCACGGCGCCCGGTAGCGTGAGACCCGCAACCCCCACCCCGCGGAAGGACTCAGGCATGCAGGACGCGTGGCGCGCCTACCTCGGACTGGCCATGGGCCTGACGGAGGCGCCCCGGAAGAAGGCACAGGACGTGGTGCGTCGGGTCGTCGGCTCCGGCGAGGCGACGGCGACCCAACTCCAGGCCCTCGCCGAGGAGCTGGTCTCGACCGGCGCGGCCAACCGGGAGGCGCTGACGAAGCTGGTGCGCTTCGAGGTCGACCGCGCGCTCGGCGCGGTCGGGTTGGCCACCGCCGACGAGGTGGCCGAGCTGACCCGTCGGGTGCACGAGCTGGAACGCCAGCTGCGGGAGGCCCGGACCGGCCCCGCCGAACCCGCCCCGCAGTCAGCCGCCCCGCAGGCGTCGGCCCCCAAGTCGCCCGGGGCGGAGCCGTCCGGGTCGCCTGCCCCCGTGGCGAAGAAGGCGGTCGCGAAGAAAGCGGTCGCGAAGAAGGCTGTCGCGAAGAAGGCGCCCGCCACGGTGAGCCGCACGGAGTCGGAGGCAGGGGCGGCGGAGCCGGCCCGCCCGGCGAAGAAGGCGCCGGCCCGCAAGCAGCAGCCGGGCGGTGCGGCGTGAGGGTGCCCGTGCCGGGTCGGGGCCGGCGGTGAGTGGGCCGTTCCGGCCGGGTCCACCGCCCGGCGGTCGGCCCGCGCCGCCGCCGGGGCCCCGGCCGGGTCCGCCACCTCGCCCGGTGACCGACGCCGACGACGGCGACGCCCGGCACCCGGCCGTGGACGCCGCGGTGCAGGCGATGGCGAACGCCGCGTCGCTGTCCCCGGCCGACCAGATCCCGCAGTACGAGGCCGCGTACCAGACGCTGCGGGAAACCCTCGCCACCATCGACCAGGCCTGACCGACCGGAGATCCACCCCATGGCACGTCGCAACCGGCTCGACGCCGAACTCGTCCGTCGCGGTCTGGCCCGGTCCCGCGAGCAGGCCGCCGCGCTGGTCGAGGCCGGCCGGGTCCAGCTGCGCGGGGTGCCGGCCCGCAAGGCCGCCGCGCTGGTCGACCCCGCCGATCCGCTGCTGGTCACCGGTGCCGACCCCACCTCGGAGTACGTCTCCCGGGGCGGCCACAAGCTGGCCGGGGCGCTGGCCGCGTTCACCCCGGACGGGCTGCGGGTGGCGGGCCGGCGCTGCCTCGACGCCGGCGCGTCGACCGGCGGCTTCACCGACGTCCTGCTGCGCGCCGACGCGGCCGAGGTCGTCGCCGTGGACGTCGGGTACGGGCAGCTCGCGTGGGCGCTGCGCACCGACGACCGGGTACGGGTGTTCGAGCGGACCAACGTCCGCACGCTGACGCCGGAGGCGATCGGCGGGGAGGTCGACCTGACGGTGGCGGACCTGTCGTTCATCTCGCTGCGGTTGGTGCTGCCGGCGCTGGCCGCCTGCACCCGGGCCGACGGCGACCTGGCGTTGATGGTGAAGCCCCAGTTCGAGGTCGGCAGGGAACGCGTCGGCGCGGGCGGGGTCGTGCGCGATCCGGCGCTGCGCGCCGAGGCGGTCCTGGACGTGTCGGCGGCGGCGGCCCAGCTAGGCCTGGGGCTCGCGGGCGTGACCGCCAGCCCGCTGCCGGGGCCCAGCGGCAACGTCGAGTTCTTCGTATGGTTACGCCGGGGCGCGCCGGCGGCCGACCCGGAGCGGGTGCGGGCCGTCGTGGCGGCCGGCCCGCAGGGCGCGAGCCCGTCCGGTGACGTGCCGGACGCGGCCCCGGAGGAGGTGGCAGGGTGAGCGCGAGGAGTGAGCTTGCGAGCCCCGCAGTCGCGAACGGAGGCGGCGGGGTGAGCGCGAGGAGTGAGCTTGCGAGCCCCGCAGTCGCGAACGGAAGGTGGATCCGTTGAGTCGTACCGCGCTGCTGGTGACGCACACCGGCCGGCGTCGCAGCACGGAGCATGCCCGGGCGGTCGCGGCGGACCTGATCGCCGCGGGGTTCGAGGTGCGGGTGGTGGCCGAGGAGGCCGACGACCTGGACCTGCCGGGCGTGGTGCCGGTGACGGGGCCGGAGGCCGCCGAGGGGGCCGAGATCGTCTTCGCCCTGGGCGGGGACGGCACGTTCCTGCGCGCGGCGGAGCTGGCCCGGCCGGCGAAGGTGCCGCTGCTCGGCATCAACCTGGGCAAGGTCGGCTTCCTCGCCGAGGCGGAGATCGACGACCTGGACGTGGCGGTGCGCGACGTGGTGGACCGCAACTACACGGTGGACGAGCGGCTCACCCTCGACGTGACGGCGCAGTTCGACGGTGGCCCGACGATCGAGTCCTGGGCGCTCAACGAGATCAGCGTCGAGAAGGGCGAGCGGGCCCAGATGCTGGAGCTGCTGGTCGACGTGGACGGCCGACCGCTGTCGCGGTACGGCTGCGACGGCGTGGTCTGCGCGACCCCCACGGGCTCGACGGCGTACGCGTTCTCGGGCGGCGGGCCGGTGGTCTGGCCGGAGGTGGAGGCGCTGCTGCTGGTCCCGATCAGCGCGCACGCGCTGTTCAGCCGGCCGTTGGTGACCGCGCCCACGTCGACGTTCTCGATCACGGTGGACCCGTTCACCACCCTCGCGGTGTTGTGCTGCGACGGCCGGCGCGTCTACGACCTGCCGCCGGGGGCGCAGGTGACGGTGCGGCGGGGCGCGCTGCCGGTGCGGGTGGTGCGGCTGCGGGCCCGGTCGTTCACCGACCGCCTGGTGGCGAAGTTCGGGTTGCCGGTGCACGGCTGGCGGGGCAACCGCAGGTGAGCGACGTCTCCGGGGCGGCCCGGCGGCGCGGGTCGACCGCTGGTCGGCCGGGGTGCCGGCGGAGGTGACGGGGGCGGCCGCCGGCGGGCGGTCACCGCGTCCCGGCCGTGCCGGCTGGTCAACTGTCGGGGCCCGCGTCTACTGTCGGGTGCTGTGCTGGAAGAGCTGCGCATCACCGGACTGGGCGTCATCGAGGACACCACGCTGCCGTTGGCCGGCGGGATGAACGTCATCACCGGCGAGACCGGTGCGGGCAAGACGATGGTGGTGACCGGCCTCGGCCTGCTCTTCGGCGGCCGGGCCGACGCGGGCCGGGTGCGGGCCCAGCCGGGCCGGGCGGTGGTCGAGGGGCGGCTGCGGCTCGGTGGCCGGGTGGCCGCCGCCGTGCACGCCCGGGTCACCGACGCCGGTGGGGAGCCTGACGACGACGGCTCGCTGCTGTTGAGCCGCACGGTCACCGTGGAGGGTCGCTCGCGGGCGCACCTGGGCGGGCGCGGGATGCCGGTGGCGATGCTCGGCGAGGTCGGCGAGCAGGTGGTGGCGGTGCACGGTCAGTCCGACCAGCTGCGCCTGCTGCGGCCGGCCGAGCAGCGGGCCGCGCTGGACCGGTTCGCCGGCCCGGAGCACGAGAAGCTCCTCGACGCGCTGCGGGAGGCGTACGCCCGGTGGCGGGCGGTGGTCGACGACCTGGCCGACCGGCGGCGCAACGCCCGGGCGCGCCATCAGGAGGCGGACCTGCTCCGGCTGGGGCTCGACGAGATCAGCCGGGTGGATCCGCAGCCGGGCGAGGACGACGAGTTGCGGGCCGAGGCGCAGCGCCTGGAGCACGCGGAGGGGCTGCGTACGGCGGCGCAGACGGCGCACCAGTGCGTCGCGGGCGGCACCGAGCCGACCGACGAGACGCCGGACGCCACGGCGCTGCTGGGGCTGGCCCGGCGCACCCTGGAGGCCCAGGCGGGCACCGATCCGGCACTGGGTGACCTGGCGGCCCGGTTGGAGGAGGCGGCGACGCTGGTCGCGGACGTGTCGGCGGAGCTGTCGACGTATCTGGCGGCGTTGGACGCGGACCCGGCCCGGTTGCAGGTCGTCTACGAGCGGCGGGCGGCGCTGCGGGCGCTGACCCGTAAGTACGCCGACGACGTCGACGGGGTGGTGGCGTGGGCGGAGCGGGCGCGGACGCGGCTGTCCGATCTGGACACCTCCGACGACGTGCTGGACGAGCTGGACCGGGAGGCCGCCCGGCTGGCCGGTGAGGTGGCCGAGCTGGCGGGGCGGGTGTCGGCGTCCCGGCAGGAGGCGGCGTCCCGGTTCGCCGAGCAGGTGACGGTCGAGCTGGCCGGGTTGGCGATGCCGCACGCCCGCATCGAGGTGGCGGTGCTGCCCCGGCCGGCGGGCAGGTCGGAGCCGAGCCTGGCGGTCAACGGCGTGGAGGTGGGCGTCGGCCCGGACGGCGGCGACGAGGTGGAGTTGCGGCTGCTGGCGCACCCGGGGGCCCCGTCGCTGCCGTTGCAGCGGGGCGCGTCCGGCGGTGAGCTGTCCCGGGTGATGCTCGCCATCGAGGTGGTGTTCGCGGGCTCGGGTGGCCCGCCGACGCTGGTCTTCGACGAGGTCGACGCGGGCGTGGGCGGCCAGGCGGCGGTGGAGATCGGCCGGCGGTTGGCCCGGCTGGCCCGCAGCCACCAGGTGCTGGTGGTCACCCACCTGCCGCAGGTGGCGGCGTTCGCCGACCGGCACCTGGTGGTGGCGAAGGACACGGGTGGCGCGGTGACCACCAGCGGGGTGCGGGTGGTGGAGGACACCGAGCGGGCCCGGGAGCTGGCCCGGATGCTGGCGGGTTTGCCGGATTCGGATCTGGGTATCGCTCACGCCGAGGAGCTGTTGGCCGTGGCGGCGCGCGAAAGGCGGCCGTGACGGCGGGTATTGTGAGCGCGCGCACACCGTGGCGCGCTCCGGTGTGCTTCCCTGGGTAGGCGGCCCTGCTCAGGCATGTCGCGACAGAAAAGCCTGCCTCACATGCCAGGATGGTCACGATGCGTCTACCCACGTTGCGCCGGACCCGTAACACCGAGCCGGACACAGTCCTCGGCACCGCGCGCCTCGACCGCCGGACGAAGCGCCTGGTCGGCCGGCTGCGTCCGGGCGACATCGCGGTCATCGACCACGTCGACCTGGACCGGGTGGCGGCCGATTCGCTGGTGGCGGTCGGTGTCGCCGCCGTCCTCAACGCGAAGCCGTCGGTCTCCGGCCGTTATCCGAACCTCGGGCCGGAGGTGCTGGTGACCGCCGGCATCCCGCTCCTCGACGACCTGGGCGAGGGGATCTTCGAGCGGGTCCGGGAGGGCGACACCGTCCGGATCGAGGGCAACACGGTGTTCGTCGGCGGCGAGCCGGTCGCGCACGGCGCGTTGCAGGACGCCGAGTCGGTGGCGAAGGCGATGGCCGACGCCCGCGAGGGGCTGTCGGTGCAGTTGGAGGCGTTCGCCGCCAACACGATGGACTATCTCAAGCAGGAGCGTGACCTGCTCCTCGACGGCGTGGGCGTGCCGGAGATCCAGACCCAGATCCAGGGTCGGCACTGCCTGATCGTGGTCCGTGGCTACGACTACAAGGCCGACTTGGACGTGCTGCGGCCGTACATCCGGGAGTTCAAGCCGGTGCTGATCGGCGTGGACGGCGGGGCGGACGCGCTGGTCGAGGCCGGCTACACCCCTGACATGATCATCGGTGACATGGACTCGGTGACCGACGACGTGCTGCGCTGCGGCGCCGAGGTGATCGTGCACGCCTACCCCGACGGCCGGGCCCCGGGGCTGCCCCGGGTCACCGGGCTGGGCGTCGAGGCGATCACCTTCCCGGCGGCGGCCACCAGCGAGGACCTGGCGATGCTGCTGGCCGACGAGAAGGGCGCCTCGCTGCTGGTGGCGGTGGGCACGCACGCCACCCTGGTCGAGTTCCTGGACAAGGGCCGGGGCGGGATGGCCTCGACGTTCCTCACCCGGCTCAAGGTCGGCGGGAAGCTGGTGGACGCCAAGGGCGTCAGCCGGCTCTACCGGCAGAGCATCTCCGGTTCGTCGCTGCTGCTGCTGGTCCTGTCGGCGGTGGCGGCGATGGCCTCGGCCGTCGCGGTCTCCACCGTCGGCAAGGCGTACCTGGGCGTGGTCAGTGAATGGTGGAACAATTTCGTGTTCCAGCTCGGCCAGCTCTTCTAGCTCCCCGACCGATCAAGAGGCTGCAAGCGTGATCAACTTCCGCTACCACGTGGTGTCCCTGACCGCGGTCTTCCTGGCGCTGGCCATCGGCCTGGTCGTCGGCACGGCCGCCCTCAACGGCCCGGTCGCCGACTCGCTCAAGGAGCGGGTCAACGGGCTGAGCAAGGACAACCAGCAGATGCGCCAGGCGGTCAACAACATGCAGAAGGAGATCGAGCTGGAGGAGCAGTTCGCCGCCGAGATCGCCCAGGTCGTCCTGCCGGGCAAGCTCACCGGGCGCCGCGTGCTGCTGCTCACCCTGCCCAGCGGGCGCGAGCACACCGAGGGCGTGCTCAAGATGCTCCAGCTCGGCGGCGCCCAGGTCACCGGCCGGGTCGACCTGCAGGACAAGTTCATCAACCCGGACAACAACAACAACCTGATGGAGCTGGCCGTGACCGCCGCCCGGCCGAGCGCCCCCGCCTCGGGGCTGCCCGGCAACGGGCACGGGGTGGAGACGTCCAGCGCCCTGCTGGCCAGCGTGCTGCTGGACCGCGCCGACGGCGCGTCCCCGGCCACCGAGGCCGACCGCCGGGCGGTGCTGGCGTCGTACAGCAACGCCGGTTACCTGACGACCGACGAGAAGGTGACCGGGCCCGCCGAAGCGGTGGTGCTGGTCAGCGGCCAGCCGTACGTGGACAAGGACTCCGCCAAGAAGGACGAGTCGGTGGTCAAGGTCGCCGAGCAGTTCGACCGGACGGGGGCGATCGTGGTGGCCGGCAACGGCTCGGCCGGCGGCAACGTCGTCGCGGTCGTCCGGGGCGACCCGGTGCTGTCGCAGACCATCTCCACCGTCGACGACGCCAACACCACCCAGGGGCAGCTGGTCACCACGCTCGCCCTGGTGCAGCAGCTCGTGGAGAAGAAGGCGGGCCAGTACGGCGTGGGCGACAACGCGTCCGCGCTGCTGCCTAGACTGCCCCAGTGAGCGAACGACGTACCCGGGTGTCCGATCCTTCCCGCCGTGCGTGCGGCGTACCGAACGGGGTGACCGCGTGAGCCTGCTGGGCCGCCTGCTGATCGTCGGGGCCGGTGCCGCCGCCGCCCGGTACGCGCTGCGCGAGGTGCGTACCTCGCCGGCCGCCCCGGCGCTGGAGCGCACCAACTTCCGGGGCCGCACCGTGACCCTCGCCGCCGGGCCGGCGCTCGCCGCCGGTGCCGCCGCGGCCGGGGCGTTCGGCGCGTCCAGCGCCCCCGCCGGTGCCGCCGCGCTCGTGGCCGGCGTGGGCGGGGGAGCGGTCGGGGTCTACGACGACGTGGTGGGCGCCCGGCCCGAGCAGAAGGCCGCCAAGGGCTTCGCCGGGCACCTCGCCGCCCTGCGTGAGGGCCGGGTCACCGCCGGGCTCGTCAAGATCGTCGGGGTGGGCGCGGCGGGGCTGGCCGCGTCGGCGCTGCTCGCCGCCGACCGGGCCGTCGCCGCCCACCCCCGCCGCCAGCGGCACGGCGCGGTGGGCCGCACCGCCGACGTGCTCCTCGGCGCCGGGGTGATCGCCGGCACCGCCAACCTGCTCAACCTGCTGGACCTGCGGCCGGGGCGGGCGCTGAAGTCCGCGCTGCTGCTCGGCGCGCCGCTGACCGGGGGCCCGCACGGTGGGATCGCCGCCGGGGCGGTGGGCGCCGCCGCCGGCCTGCTCGCCGACGACCTCGACGAGCAGGTGATGGTCGGCGACGGCGGGGCCAACGCGATCGGCGCGGTGCTCGGGGTGGCCCTCGCCGCCCGCACCGGGCCGCTGGGCCGGGCCGGCCTGCTCGCCGTGCTCGCCGGGCTCACCGCCGCCAGCGAGAAGGTCAGCTTCACCCAGGTCATCCAGGCCACCCCGGGCCTGCGCGAGCTGGACGCGCTGGGCCGGCGCACCGACTGACGTGCGCCCGGTGCCCATGAGCCCGGCAATGCCGGCGCGGCGAACGGCCGACGTGCGGGCCGCCGCGACCGACGGGAAGGCCCCCTGCTGACGTGAAGAACCCGGCACCCCTCGCCGGCGCCGGCCGGGTGGCCGGGGCGGCCGCCCTCATCGCGGTGCTCACCGTCGTCGCCCGGCTCGCTGGCTTCGGCCGCACGGCCGTGTTCACCTGGGTGGTGGAGCGCAGCGACCTCGGCGGCATGTACGTGGTCGCCAACATCGCGCCGAACATCATCTTCGAGATCGTCGCCGGTGGGGCGCTGGCCAGCCTGGTGGTGCCGCTGCTGGCCGGCCCGGTCGCGGCGGGCGACCGGCGGGCCGTCGGCGCGACCACCGGCGCCCTGCTGACCTGGACGCTGACCCTGCTGGTGCCCCTCGCGGCGCTGGTGGCGCTGCTGGCCGGGCCGATCGTCGAGGCGCTCAGCTCCGGCCGCAGCCCCGCCGAGCTGGCCGCCGGGGCGCGCATGCTGCGGATCTTCGCCCCTCAGCTGCCGCTCTACGGCATCGGGATCGTGCTCACCGGCGTCCTGCAGGCACACCGCCGCTTCGCC
Source organism: Micromonospora haikouensis (assembly GCF_000876225.1). Lineage (NCBI taxonomy): Bacteria > Bacillati > Actinomycetota > Actinomycetes > Micromonosporales > Micromonosporaceae > Micromonospora > Micromonospora haikouensis. The sequence goes on from NZ_JXSX01000003.1 coordinate 1,181,066, forward strand.
TGGCCCGTCATCGCCCCGCTGCTGTCCAGCCTCACCGTGATCGTGGTCTACCTGACCTTCGGCGGCGTCGAGGGCCGGGGGGCCAGCATCGCCGGGGTGAGCCGGGGCGGCGAGCTGATCCTGACCGGCGGCACCACCCTCGGCGTGGTCGTGCTGTCGCTGTCGCTGCTGATCCCGCTGCGCCGGCTCGGCCTGCGGCTGCGCTTCGGGTACGCGTTCGACGCCGACGCCCGCGCCCGGGTCGGCGGACTCGCGGCGGCCGGGGCGGTCACCGTCGCCGCCCAGCAGCTCGCCCTCGCCGTGGTCGTCAAGAGCGCCTCCGGCGGCCCCACCGGCTCCCCGCAGGTGTTCAACCTGGCCCAGACGATGTACCTGCTGCCCTGGGCGGTGCTCGCCGTGCCGTTGGCGGTCGCCGCGTACCCGACCCTGGCGGCGGCGTCGGCGGCCGGCGACGAACGGGCGTACCGGGACACCCTCGCCGCCACGACCCGGGGGGTGCTGTTGTTCAGCTGCCTCGGCGCGGCGGCCCTCGCCGGCACCGCCGCCCCGGTCGCCGCGTTCTTCTACCCCGACGACCCGGCCCCGGTGGCCGCCGCGATCGCCGGCTTCGCCCCCGGCCTGCTCGGCTACGGGCTGTTCGCGGTGCTCTCCCGCGCCCTGTACGCCCGCGGCGACACCCGGCCGGCCACCGTGGCCATCACCGTCGGCTGGCTGGCGGTGCCGCTGGCCGTCCTCCCCCTCGCCGCGCTGCTGCCCCGCGCCGACCGGGTGCTCGCGGTGACCCTGGCCAACTCCGCCGGCATGCTGCTGCTCGGTGTCCTGCTGGTCGTCGCGGCGCGCCGCGCGGCGGGACCTGCCGCGCTGGCCGGGGCGGCCCGCGCGGGGGCGGCGGGGCTGCTCGGCGGGGCGCTCGCGGCGCTCGCCGGGGCGGCCACCGCGCATGCCCTGGCCGGGGCCGGGGCCGGCACCCCGACGACACTCGCGGCCCTCGTGCAGGGCATGCTGTCTGCAGCCGTGGTCGGGGTCGTGTTCCTCGCCGTGGCGTACCTGGCCGACCGGCGGGACGTGCGGCCGCTGCTCGCCGCCGTGGGTCGCCGGTTGCCCGGTGCGCTGCGGCGCGGCGGGCGCTCCGGTGGGCCCCGGCAGCAGGACGTGGTCGGTCCGGAACGGGGCGACGGGAAGGAGACGGTGTCCGGGTGAGCGGGACGACGGGCGGCCGACCGGGGGTGGCGGTGGACCGGAGGTGGTCGCGGTGACGGGCGCGACACCGGCACCCGGGCGGCACGGCACCGTGGCGCTGTTGCTCGCCTCCAGCACCGGCGGCGTCGGCCAACACGTCCGTTCCGTCGCCCGGGGCCTCGCCGCGGCGGGCCGCGCCGTGCTGGTCTGCGGGCCCGCCGCCACCGAGGAGCAGTTCGACTTCACCGGCGCCGGCGCCCGCTTCCAGCCCGTCGAGATCCCGGCCAGCCCGACTCCCGCCGACGCCCGGGCCGTGGCCGCGCTGCGCCGCGCGCTGGCCGCCGAACCGGTCGCGGTCGTGCACGCGCACGGGCTGCGCGCCGGGCTCGTCGCCGTCCTGGCCCGGCCGGCGGCCCCGGTCGTGGTCACCTGGCACAACGCGGTGCTCGCCCGGGGGTTGCGCGGCGGGCTGTCCCGGCTGGCCGAGCGGTTCGTCGCCCGGGGCGCCCGGGTCGCCCTCGGCGCCAGCGCCGACCTGGTCGGGCGCGCCGCCGCCCTCGGCGCCGCCGACGCCCGGCTGGCCCCGGTCGCCGCGCCGGCGCTGCCCGCGCCACGTCGCCGCCGGTCCGCCGTCCGCGCCGAGTTCGCGGTCGCCGCCGGCCAGCCGCTGATCCTCTCCGTGGGCCGACTGCACCCCCAGAAGCGGTACGACGTGCTGGTCGACGCCGCCGCCCGGTGGCGCGGCCGGACCCCGCCGCCGGTCGTGGTGATCGCCGGCAGCGGCCCGGCGTACCTGCCCCTCGCCGCCCGGATCTCCGCCGCGCGGGCCCCGGTCACCCTGCTCGGGCACCGCACCGACGTGGCCGACCTGCTCGCCGGCGCGGACCTTGCCGTGGTGACCAGCGACTGGGAGGCCCGCCAGTTGTTCGCGCAGGAGGCGCTGCGGGCCGGCGTACCGCTGATCGCGACCGCCGTCGGCGGCCTGCCGGAGCTGGTCGGCGACGCCGCGGTGCTGGTGCCCCCGGGCGACATCGACGCGGTCGACGCGGCCGTGCGCGCGCTGCTCGACGACGACGACCGGCGGGCCGAGCTGGGCCGGCGCGGTGCCGCGCGGGCGGCGACGTGGCCCACCGAGGCGGACACCGTCGCCCAGCTTGCCGCGCTCTACGCGGAGCTGGCCGGCGACACCAGCGGTCCGGCCGCCCCCGGCGCGGACGCCCCGTCGACGGGACGCCGGTGATGCTGCGCGCACTGAAACCGGTGCTGCTGCGCAGGCTGCCGCCGGTCCTGCTGACCCTGCTCGTCGTGGTGCTGGGGGTGACCGCGCTCGCCGCCCGGCCCGCCACCGAGACGCCCCGACGCACCGCCGACTTCGTGGTGCTCGTCGGGGTGGCCGGCCTGCGCTGGGACGACGTCGACCCGCAGACCACCCCGACGCTGTGGCGGATGGCCCAGCAGGGCTCGATCGGCTCCCTGTCGGTGCGTTCCGCCCACCGGCCCACCTGCCCCGTCGACGGCTGGCTGACCCTGGGCGCCGGCAACTTCGCCGCCTGGAACGGCAGCCGGGGCGGCGGCGTGTGCCCGCCGGCCGGGGTGACGGTCGAGCAGCCCGACGGCATCGGCGCGAACCTGCCCGACCAGGAGAGCGTCGTGCAGCACAACCAGCAGCGCCTGCCCTGGGGCGCGGTGCCCGGTGCGCTGGCGGAGTCGGTGCGCTGCTCGGTCGCCGTCGGCCCCGGCGCGGCGGTGGCCGCCGCCCGCCCGTTCGGCCGCGTCGACCGGTACGCTGCGGCGCTGCCCGACGACCCGGCCCCGCTGCTCGGCTCCTGCGTGCTGAGCGTCGTCGACCTCGGCACCGTCGCCGGCGACGACCGTTCGGCCCGGGCCGAGCAGGCCCGCCGGGCCGACGCCGACCTGGCCCGGGTCCTCGCCGGCCGGCCCCCGCGCTCCCTGGTGCTGGTCGCCGGGATCTCCGACACCGACCTGCCGTCGCGGCTGCACGTCGCCGTCGCCGACGGGCCGGGCTGGGAACGGGGCTGGCTCACCTCGCCGACCACCGGCCGGGAGGGATACCTGCAACTGGTCGACCTCGCGCCGACCGCGCTCGCCGCGCTGGGCCGGCCGATGCCGGAACGGCTGTTCCTCGGCCGACCCGCCCTCTCCGTCGGCGGCCGCCCGGCGGACCTGCCCACCGCGATCGCCGCGCCGGCCGACGCCGACCGGGAGGCCGCCGCCCAGCAGCGGGTCGCCGGCTGGTTCTTCGCCCTGCTCGCCGGCGCGCAGGTGCTGCTGGCCGTGGCGGTGCTGCCGCTGCTGCGCCGCGCCCGCCGCCACGCCGGGCCCGTCGGCCCGGCGCCGGTGCCCCGGCGGGTGGTGGCCGTGGTCGAACTGCTGCTGATCGCCGCCGCCCTCGCGGTGCCGGCGGCCCTGCTCGCCGACGTGGTGCCGTGGTGGCGCGGCGACCACGCCGGCTGGTGGTTCGCCGCGACCACCGTGCTGCTGCTGGTCGGGGCGACCGCCGCCGTGCGGTTCGCCCCCGGGCACGACGCGACGCTCGGGCCGCTGGGCGCGGTCGCCGGCCTGGCCACCCTCGTGGTCGCCGCCGACGTGCTCACCGGCGCCCGGTTGCAGCTCAACGGGGTGACCGGCTACTCGGCGCTGGAGGGCGGCCGGTTCTCCGGCCTGGGCACCGTCGGGCTCGGCGTGTTCGCCGCCGGGTCGCTGCTGTGCGCCGGCTGGCTGGCCCAGCGGGTCCACCGCCGGTGGCGGCCCATGGTCGTCGTCGCCGTCGGCGGGGCCGCCGTGGTGGTGGTCGGCAGCCCCTACCTCGGCGCGGACTCCATCGGCGCGATCGCGCTGACGGCCGGGGTGAGCGTGGCCGCCGCGATCAGCACCGGCGGCTGGCTGACGGTCAGCCGGCTGGTCTGGGCGGGCATGGCGGGGCTGGCGGTCACGATCGGCTTCGCGGTGCTCGACCTGCGCCGGCCGGCGACCGAGCGGGGCAGCCTCGGCCGGTTCCTGGCCGCCCTCGGCGACGGCACCGGCGGGCTGACCGTCCACCGGTCCAGCACGGCCAACTTCGAGACCCTGGTCAACAGCCCGCTCACGGTGCTGGCCCTGGCCGGTGCCCTGCTGGTCTGGTTCGCGCTGCTCCAGCCGTGGGGCGGGCTGATGCGGCTGTTCGGCATCTACCCGGCGATGCGGGCCGCGATGGCCGGCACGGGCGTGGCCGCCGGCCTCGGCGGGCTGCTCGGCGGCTCCGCGCTCGACGTGGCCGGCGCCGCCGGCGCGCTGGTGGTGCCGATGGCGGCGCTCGCGGCGCTGCGGGTGCTCGACCACTCCACCGACCGGACCCAGCCGGGCGACGGCGGCCCCGCCAACGGCCGGCTCGGCGTCGCCCCGCCGGGTGGCCCGGACCGTCCCGACGCCGACGCCGGGACCGGGGCCGGCGAGCAGACGTCGACCGGCGACGCGCCCGCGTCGCCGCCCGCCGACCCGCCCCCCGCCGACGGGGTCGCGGGCGGCGGCGGGGACGCGCCGGACCGGGCCACCGGGCGGGCCGCCCGCGCATCGACGGGGGTCGCGACGGCCTGACCTGGTGCGCCGCCCGGCCGGGCGACCTCGGGTGCGGCCTGCGGACCCGGCCAGGGGAGGTGTTACCGTGGAGTCCCGTGGATCGCGTGATCACTTGGCCCGCAGCCGGCACGGCCGGTTGTTCGGCACTGATCGGCACGACGGTCTGCACGACCGCGACGGACGACACGGGAGCAGGCCTTGGCCCCTTCAGCACGGACGACCAGGCACATTTTCGTCACCGGGGGCGTCGCCTCCTCGTTGGGTAAGGGCCTCACCGCCTCCAGCCTCGGCAACCTCCTCTCGGCCCGCGGGCTGCGCGTGGTGATGCAGAAGCTGGACCCGTACCTCAACGTCGACCCGGGGACGATGAACCCGTTCCAGCACGGCGAGGTCTTCATCACCGAGGACGGCGCCGAGACCGACCTCGACGTCGGGCACTACGAGCGTTTCCTCGACCGGGACCTGTCCGGCAAGGCGAACGTCACCACCGGCCAGATCTACTCGGACGTGATCGCGAAGGAGCGGCGCGGCGAATACCTGGGCGACACCGTCCAGGTGATTCCGCACATCACCAACGAGATCAAGGCCCGCATCCTCGGCATGGCCGACCCGGACGCCGAGGGCCAGATCCCCGACGTGGTGATCACCGAGGTCGGCGGCACCGTCGGCGACATCGAGTCGCTGCCGTTCCTGGAGGCGATCCGCCAGGTCCGCCACGACCTGGGCCGGGACAACTGCTTCTACCTGCACGTCTCCCTGGTGCCCTACCTGGCCCCGTCGGGCGAGCTGAAGACCAAGCCCACCCAGCACTCGGTGGCGCAGCTGCGCAGCATCGGCATCCAGCCCGACGCGCTGGTGCTGCGCTGCGACCGGGAGATCCCGGAGAAGGTCAAGGTCAAGCTGTCGCTCTACTGCGACGTCGACACCGAGGCGGTCGTCGCCGCCCCCGACGCCCCGAGCATCTACGACATCCCGAAGGTGCTGCACCGCGAGGGCCTCGACGCGTACGTGGTGCGCCGCCTCGGCCTGTCCTTCCGCGACGTGGACTGGGCCAGCTGGGACGACCTGCTCGACCGGGTCCACCAGCCCCGGCACACCGTCACCGTGGCGGTGGTCGGCAAGTACGTCGACCTGCCCGACGCGTACCTGTCGGTCAGCGAGGCGATCCGGGCCGCCGGGTTCGGCCACCGGGCCCGGGTGCAGCTGCGCTGGGTGCCCAGCGACGACTGCGTCACCCCGGCCGGCGCGGCGGCGGCCCTGGCCGGCGTGGACGGCATCGTCATCCCCGGCGGCTTCGGCGTACGCGGCATCGAGGGCAAGATCGGCACGGCCCGGTACGCCCGGGAGAACGGCGTACCGCTGCTCGGCCTCTGCCTCGGCCTGCAGTGCATGACCATCGAGGTGGCCCGGCACCTGGCCGGCCTGCACGGGGCCAACTCCCTGGAGTTCGACGAGGAGGCCACCCACCCGGTCATCGCCACCATGGCCGACCAGGAGGACATCGTCGCCGGCCGGGGCGACCTGGGCGGCACCATGCGGCTGGGCGCGTACCCGGCGAAGCTGGCCGGGGGGTCGATCGTCGCCGAGGCGTACGGCGCCACCGAGGTCAGCGAGCGGCACCGGCACCGGTACGAGGTGAACAACGCCTACCGCGACCAGCTCACCAAGGCGGGGCTGCACATCTCCGGCACCTCCCCGGACGGCCGGCTCGTCGAGTTCGTCGAGCTGGACCGCGACCTGCACCCGTTCTTCGTGGCCACCCAGGCGCACCCCGAGCTGAAGAGCCGCCCGACGCGGCCGCACCCGCTGTTCGCGGCGTTCGTGAAGGCCGCCGTCGCCTACTCCGAGGCCGACCAGCTCCCGGTCGACCTGGACGCCCTCGACGGCGCGGCGGAGGCGGCGGGCAGGGCCGAGCACAACGGCGGCGCGGCCGCCGGGCGCGAGACGGCGTCGGCGTCGTGAGCGCCGTCGAGCACCGCTACGAGGTGACCGACCGGCGGGAACGCTACGCCGGGCGGATCTTCTCCGTGGCCACCGACGAGGTCACCATGCCCGGCGGGGGCACCGCCGCCCGCGACTACGTCCGGCACGTCGGCGCGGTCGCCGTCGTGGCCCTCGACGACGCCGGCCAGGTGGTGCTCATCCGCCAGTACCGGCACCCGGTCGGCCGGCACCTGTGGGAGCTGCCCGCCGGGCTGATGGACGTCTCCGGCGAGGACCTGGCCGCCGCCGCGGCCCGGGAACTGGCCGAGGAGGCCGACCTCACCGCCGGCACCATCGACGTGCTGGTCGACCTGCACAGCTCGCCCGGCTTCTCCAACGAGGTCGTGCGGGTGTTCCTGGCCCGGGACCTCGCCGACGTGCCGGCCGGGCAGCGCCACGAGCGCAGCGAGGAGGAGGCCGACCTCCAGGTCGTCCGGGTCGACCTCGACGAGGCGGTGCGGATGGTGCTGGCCGGGGAGATCACCAACGCCTCCGCCGTGGCGGGGCTGCTCGCCGCCGCCCGCGTCCGGGACGTCGGCTGGTCGGCGCTGCGCCGCCCGGACGCGCCGCTGCCGCGCTGAGGCGAGCCGGCCGGCTGCCCGACGGTGGCCCGCGCCGGCCGGCGGACGGAACGTGACGGGAAGGGGCCGTGCGGCGCGCCGCACGGCCCCTTCGAGACGAGGTGGAGATCAGTCGCGCAGCGGGCGGCCCTGCCCGTCGACGCCGCCGTTGACCAGGATCAGGATGCCGTCGATGGTGCCCCAGAGGGCGCCGAAGCCGCAGGTGACCAGGGTCACCACGAGCTGGAGCACGCCGGTCTTGGTGTCGCCCATGTAGAACCGCCCGACGCCGAAGCCGCCGAGGAGGATGCCGAGTACACCCGCGACGACCTTGCTCTTGTCGGAGACGCCCTGCGGGTACTGCTGGTAAGGAGTGGTCATGGGGCGAAACCATAGTGATCGACTCGCGTCCTGTCCGCAGCGGCACCCCACCGGTGGGACGATGGGAGGCGAACACTGGCGGAACGGCTGATCCGCTCTCCACCGCCGGCCCCATCGATGCCTGACACATCGTCAGCACCCCCGGGCACGGGATGGCACAGTGTCGGCGCCGCGAAACGGGCGGCCCGCCTAGACTGCCGCCGGCGGGACGGTGGACCGCGGCGGCAACGGAGCCTCCGCGCACCGGGCGGTCGGGGCGGGTCGGCCCCGGAGAGAGGTGTCTGCATCGTGAAGGTCGGAATCCCTCGCGAGGTCAAGAACCACGAATACCGCGTGGCCATCACGCCCGCGGGCGTCAACGAGTTCACCCGCAGCGGCCACCAGGTCTTCGTCGAGTCCGGCGCCGGAGTCGGGTCGAGCATCACCGACGAGGAGTTCGCCGCGGCCGGCGCGAAGATCCTGGCGACCGCCGACGAGGTGTGGGACACCGCCGAACTGGTGCTCAAGGTCAAGGAGCCGGTCGCCGAGGAATACCACCGCATGCGCGCCGGGCAGGTGCTCTTCACCTACCTGCACCTGGCCGCGTCCAAGGCGTGCACCGACGCGCTGGTCGACCGGGGGGTCACCGGCATCGCGTACGAGACCGTGGAGCTGCCCGACCGGTCGCTGCCGCTGCTCGCCCCGATGTCCGAGGTGGCCGGCCGGCTCGCCCCGCAGGTCGGCGCGTACCACCTGCAGCGGCAGGGCGGCGGGCGCGGCATCCTGATGGGCGGCGTCTCCGGCGTGTACGCGGCGAAGACCGTGGTCATCGGCGCGGGCGTGTCCGGCATGAACGCCGCCGCGATCGCGCTCGGCCTGCAGGCCGAGGTGCTGCTGCTGGACAAGAACGTGGCCCGGCTGCGCCAGGCCGACGCCATCTACCGCGGCCACCTGCAGACGGTCGCCTCCAACGCGTACGAGATCGAGCGGGCCGTGCTCGACGCGGACCTGGTCATCGGCGCGGTCCTCGTCCCCGGGGCGAAGGCCCCGACCCTGATCTCCAACGAGCTGGTCTCCCGGATGAAGCCGGGCAGCGTGCTCGTCGACATCTCCATCGACCAGGGTGGCTGCTTCGAGGACTCGCGGCCCACCACGCACGCCGAGCCGACCTACCAGGTGCACAACTCGATCTTCTACTGCGTGGCGAACATGCCCGGCGCGGTGCCGCACACCAGCACCTACGCGCTGACCAACGTGACCCTCCCGTACGCCCTGGAGCTGGCCAACCACGGCTGGCGCGAGGCCCTGCGCCGCGACCCGGCCCTGGCGCTGGGCCTGAACACCCACGACGGGCAGGTCGTCTACGGGCCGGTCGCCGAGGCGCACGGCATGCCCACCCTGCCGCTGGCCGAGGTGCTGGCCTGACCGGGCAGCGCAGCGGGGCACCGGACGGGGCCGGCGCGGAACCTTCGCCGGCCCTGCGCCGGGCCCTGCGCGGCTACCTCGACCACCTCACCGTCGAGCGTGGCCTGTCCGCGAACACCCTCGCCTCGTACCGCCGGGACCTGGACCGCTACCTCGCCACCCTGGCCGCCGCCGGGATCGCCGACCTCGCCACCGTCGGGGCGGGCGTCGTCGAGGCGCACCTGGCCCGGCTGCGCGCCGGCGACGACGACCACCCGCCCCTGGCGGTCTCCTCCGCCGCCCGGGCCGCGTCGGCCGTGCGCGGGCTGCACCGCTTCGCCCTGCGCGAGGGGCTGGCCGGCGCCGACCCGAGCCGCGACGTCCGGCCGCCCGCCCCGCCGCGCCGGCTGCCCCGGGCGCTCCCCGTCGACGCGGTCGTGCGGCTGCTGGAGACCGCCGGCCCGGTGACCGCCACCGGCGACGGCGCGCCCCTCGCGCTGCGCGACCGGGCGCTGCTGGAGTTCCTGTACGGCACCGGCGCGCGGATCTCCGAGGCCGTCGGCGCGGCGATCGACGACCTCGACGGCCTCGACAGCGGCGAGGCGGCGGTGCTGCTGCGCGGCAAGGGCGGCCGGACCCGCCTCGTGCCGGTCGGCGGGTACGCCGTCGAGGCGCTGCGCGCCTGGCTGGTGCGCGGCCGACCGGCCCTGGTGGCCGCCGGCCGGGGCACCCCGGCGGTGTTCGTCAACGCGCGCGGGGGCGCGCTGACCCGGCAGGGCGCGTGGACGATCCTGCGGCGGGCCGCCGAACGGGCCGGGCTGCCGGTGGACGGGGCGAACGCCGTCTCCCCGCACACCCTGCGCCACTCGTACGCCACCCACCTGCTCGACGGCGGGGCCGACGTGCGGGTGGTGCAGGAACTGCTCGGCCACGCCTCGGTGACCACCACCCAGGTCTACACGCTGGTCACCGTGGAGCGACTGCGCGAGGTGTACGCCACCGCCCACCCCCGCGCCCGCGGCTGACCGAGGGACGCGTCGACCGGCCCCGCCCACCGGGACCGGCCGGTCGGGGCCGACACGCCGTACCGGTGCCGAACGCCCTGCTGACCGGTGGCGTACAGTCGGCATGGCGCGGACCTTGCGGGGCGACAGGACCGGGGTGCGCAGCGGCGCCGCGAGGGACGTCGGACGGCTCCGACGCCAGGTGGTCGTCGGGAGGGGGCAACGAGGACATGGCTGGCAACGGTGACCGTGCCGAGACCTGGACGACGGAGCTCCGCGAGCAGCAGGCCACGCTCGGGGCGGACCTCGGGCCGGCGGACCCGGCGGCCTACACGATGCGCAAGCCGATCCCCGAGCCGATGCCCACCGACCGGCACGGGCCGGCCCGGATCATCGCGATGGCCAACCAGAAGGGCGGCGTCGGCAAGACCACCACCACGATCAACCTGGGCGCGGCGCTCGCGGAATACGGCCGCAAGGTGCTGCTGGTCGACTTCGACCCGCAGGGCGCGCTCTCCGTGGGCCTCGGCGTCAACCCGCACAACCTCGACCTGTCGGTCTACAACCTGCTCATGCAGGACGACGTCACCGCCGAGGACGTCCTGATCAAGACGGACGTGGCGGGGCTGCACCTGCTGCCGGCCAACATCGACCTCTCCGCCGCCGAGATACAGCTCGTCAACGAGGTCGCCCGGGAGATGGCCCTCGCCCGGGTGCTCAGGTCGATCCGCAAGGAATACGACTACATCCTCATCGACTGCCAGCCCTCCCTCGGCCTGCTGGCGATCAACGCGCTGACCGTCGCGCACGGCGTGCTCATCCCCCTGGAGTGCGAGTTCTTCAGCCTGCGGGGCGTGGCCCTGCTGCTGGACACGATCGACAAGGTGCGCGAGCGGCTCAACTTCGACCTTGAGCTGGAGGGCATCCTCGCCACCATGTACGACAGCCGCACCACCCACTGCCGGCAGGTGCTCCAGCGGGTGGTCGAGGCGTTCGGCGACAAGGTCTACCAGACGGTGATCACCAAGACGGTGAAGTTCCCCGAGTCGACGGTGGCCGGGGCGCCCATCACCACCCTCGACCCGGCGTCGTCGGGTGCCCGCAACTACCGGCAGCTCGCCCGCGAGGTGATCGCCGCGCAGGCGGAGCGGTAGGCCGGGTGGCCCGTCGTCGGCGCGCGCGTCCCCGGCCGGGTACGCACCAGCGGTCGGCGGCCGCGCGCCGCCGGGGTGGCCTTGTTGTCGTCCGGGGCGGCCTTGTCGCCCGGGGTGACCTCGTCGTCCGGGGCGGCCTTGTCGTCGCGGTGCCCGGGGCGTGGACTACGGTCGTCCGGTGACCGCGCCGCCCCTGGACCCGCCCGCCGCACCGCCGCCCCCTGTGGCCGGTTCCGGTGGCGTGGCAGGTGGCGGTGATGCTGGCGTGGCCGGTGGCGGCGGCCCGGCCGGCGACGGCGCGGGCGGGGAGTCCACCGGGTTCACCGTCCGGCTGGACAACTTCACCGGCCCGTTCGACCTGCTGCTCCAGCTCATCAGCAAGCACAAGCTGGACGTCACCGAGGTCGCCCTGCACCGGGTCACCGACGAGTTCATCGCCTACCTGCGGGCCATGGGCGACCAGTGGGACCTGGACGAGACCAGCGAGTTCCTGCTGGTCGCCGCCACCCTGCTGGACCTGAAGGCGGCGCGGCTGCTGCCCACCGCCGAGGTCGAGGACGAGGAGGACCTGGCGCTGCTGGAGGCGCGGGACCTGCTCTTCGCCCGGCTGCTGCAGTACAAGGCGTTCAAGGAGGCCGCCGCGCACATCGCCGAGCTGGAGGCGGTCGGCGGCCGGCGCTACCCCCGGGCGGTGACCCTCGAGGCCCGCTACGCCGAGGCGCTGCCCGACCTGGTGCTCGGCATCGGTCCCGAGCGGCTGCTGAAGCTGGCGGTCAGGGCGATGACGCCGAAGCCGGTGCCCGAGGTGTCCATCGCGCACGTGCACCTGGTCCGGGTCAGCGTCCGGGAACACGCCGGGATCATCGCCGAGCGGCTGCGCCGGGCCGGCGTCGCCACGTTCTCCCTGCTCTGCGCCGACTGCGAGGCCACCCTGGAGGTGGTGGCCCGGTTCCTGGCGCTGCTGGAGCTGTACCGGGAGGGCCTCGTGTCCTTCGTGCAGGAACAGGCCCTGGAGGAGTTGACCGTCCGCTGGACCGGCCCCGCCGACGGCGGCACCGAGCTGCACGTCGACGAGTACGCCGGCGCCCCGCCCGAGCCGGGCACGAGCAACGATACGGACGGCAACGGCGTGGCCGTGGACGGCGAGGCCATGGACGGCGAGGCCATGGACGGCGAGGAGCAGCGCGATGAGTGACGAGGAGCGCCGGGATTCCCTGGCCGACCAGGCCGCCGCCTGGGTCCCGCCCTGGAACCGCCCCCGTCCCCCCGCCCCACCGGAACCCCCCGCCCCGCCGCCGGCCGCCCGGGAAGATCTTGGAAACGAACGGCCCACGGAGGGGCCGGATTCTTCCAAGATCTCCTTGGTGGGGGAGGCGGCGGAGGCCGCCGAGAGGGCCGACGGTGGCGAGGCCGGCGACGGTGGCCAGGCCGGGGACAACGGCACGCCCGGGGTCGAGGCGGGAAACCGGGTCGAGGCGGAAAGCCGGGACCAGGGGGAACGCGCGGGTGCCGGGGAGAGCGGGACCGCGGGGGAGCGGAAGCAGCGGGCCTCGCGGCGGCGGGCCGCTCCCGTACCCCCGCCGGCCCCCGCGCTCGACGACGCGGAACTGCGCGGGGCGCTGGAGGCCATCCTGCTGGTGGTGGACGAGCCCGTCAGCGAGCTGACCCTGGCCCAGGTCCTCGAACAGTCCCCGGAGCGCATCGGCCCGCTGCTCGACGACATCGCGGCCGGCTACACCGCCGCCGGGCACGGCTTCGAGCTGCGCCGGGCGGCTGGCGGCTGGCGGCTCTACACCCGCCCGGAATACGCCACGTACGTGGAGCGGTTCGTGCTGGACGGGCAGTCGGTCCGGCTGACCCAGGCGGCGCTGGAAACCCTCGCCGTGGTCGCGTACCGGCAGCCGGTGACCCGTTCGCGCATCTCGGCCATCCGGGGTGTCAACTGCGACGGGGTGCTCCGTACGCTGGTCTCCCGCGGGCTGGTCGAGGAGTGCGGCGCCGAACCGGACAGCGGCGCCTTCCTCTACCGGACCACCACGATGTTCCTGGAGAAGCTGGGGCTGAACTCGGTCGACGAGTTGCCCCCGCTCGCCCCGTTCCTCCCCGACAACGTAGAAGAGCTTGCCGATGCGACGCGATGACCGTGCCCCCAAGACCGACGCGCCCGTCTTCGAGGGGGCCGAACGCCTCCAGAAGGTGCTGGCCGCCGCCGGCGTGGGATCCCGCCGCGCCTGCGAAGACCTGATCTTCCGCCGCCGGGTCACCGTGAACGGCAAGGTGGCCCAGCTCGGCGACCGGGCCGACCCGACCCGCGACGTCATCTTCGTCGACGGCGAGCGCCTCCAGGCCGACACCCGGCTGGTCTACCTCGCCCTGAACAAGCCGCGCGGGGTCGTCTCCACCATGGCGGACGAGAAGGGCCGCACCGCCCTGTCCGACTTCGTCGGCCACCGGGTGGAGCAGCGGGTCTACCACGTCGGGCGGCTCGACGCCGACAGCGAGGGCCTGCTGCTGCTCACCAACGACGGCAACCTCGCCCACCGGCTCACCCACCCGTCGTACGGGGTGCCGAAGACGTACCTGTGCGAGGTGGCCGGGCCGATCCCACGCAACCTCGGCAAGCGGCTGGCCGCCGGCGTCGAGCTGGAGGACGGCCCCGTCACCGTCGACTCCTTCAAGGTGGTGGACACCCTGGGCAAGACCGCCCAGGTGGAGCTGACCCTGCACGAGGGGCGCAAACACATCGTCCGACGCCTGCTCGCCGAGGTCGGGCACCCGGTGTCGCGCCTCGTGCGTACCTCGATCGGGCCGATCCGCCTCGGCGACCTGCGCGCCGGCCGCACCCGGCGGCTCACCAACGCCGAGGTCGCCGCCCTGTTCAAGGCGGTGGGTGACTGACCCCGTAGGACGGGGTACCCCAACAGGTAGGCTTCCGTGACGTCCCGGACGGGACGCACGGTGGCGTGGGTCGCCACCGACGGCGTCGCGCGCAGCCCCTCGACGGGCCGCGGGCATGATTGACGACGACGACAAACCGCTCGCGACGGGCCGCCGGGCCCCGCGAGGCACGGGCTGAGGAGGATCACGGTGGAGGAAAACGTACGGGCCGGGCGCTGCGTGGTCGCTGTGGACGGGCCGTCCGGTTCGGGTAAGTCCACCGTTTCCCGGCGGCTCGCCGTGAGCCTCGGGGCCCGCTACCTGGACACCGGTGCGATGTACCGGGCGATCACCTGGGCCGTGCTGCGCTCCGGGGTCGACCTGACCGACGCCGAGTCGGTGGGCAAGGTCGCCGCCGAGGTCGACCTGCGCATCGGCACCGACCCCCAGGGGTACGCCGTGACCGCCGACGGCGTGACCGTCGACGCCGAGATCCGGGGCCCCGAGGTCACGGGCGCGGTCTCCGCCGTGGCCGCCGTACCGTCGGTGCGGGCCCTGCTGGTGGCCCGGCAGCGGGAGCTGATCGCGAAGGCCGGCTGGATCGTCGTCGAGGGCCGCGACATCGGTTCGGTCGTCGCCCCCGACGCGGACCTGAAGGTCTACCTGACCGCCTCCGAGGCCGCGCGCGCCCAGCGGCGCAGCGCGGAGGACGCCACCGACGTGGCCGCCACCGCCGCCGACCTGGCCCGTCGCGACCGGCTCGACTCGACCCGCAAGGCCGACCCGTTGCAGCAGGCCGCCGACGCGGTGGTGCTGGACACCACGGAGCTGGGCATCGACCAGGTCGTCGACCGGCTGCGCGCGCTGCTGACCGAGCGGGGCGTGGCGTGACCACAGACGAGGGCTGGGTGGAGCTGCGCGAGCCGGACGCGGACACCGAGGAGCCGACCGGGCCGGTGCCGGTGGTGGCCGTCGTCGGCCGTCCCAACGTCGGCAAGTCCACCCTGGTCAACCGCATCATCGGCCGGCGTCAGGCGGTCGTCGAGGACATCCCCGGGGTGACCCGGGACCGGGTCCCCTACGACGCCCAGTGGTCCGGCCGGGCGTTCACGGTCGTCGACACGGGCGGCTGGGAGCCGGACGCCAAGGACCGCGCCGCGGCGATCGCCGCGCAGGCCGAGATCGCCGTCGCCACCGCCGACGTGGTGCTGTTCGTGGTCGACGCCATGGTCGGCTCCACCGACGTGGACGAGGCCGCCGTCAAGATGCTGCGGCGTAGCGCCAAGCCGGTCATCCTGGTGGCCAACAAGGCCGACAACACCACCATCGAGATGGAGTCGACCTCGCTGTGGTCGCTCGGCCTCGGCGAGCCGCACCCGGTCTCGGCACTGCACGGCCGGGGCTCCGGCGACCTGCTCGACAGGATCCTCCAGGCGCTGCCGGAGGCCCCGACGATCGTGGAGAACCGCCCTCGCGGCCCGCGCCGGGTGGCCCTCGTCGGCCGGCCCAACGTCGGCAAGTCCAGCCTGCTCAACCGGTTCTCCGGCGAGGAGCGGGCGGTCGTGGACTCCGTCGCCGGCACCACCGTCGACCCGGTGGACAGCCTCGTCGAGATCGGCGGGGAGACCTGGCAACTGGTCGACACCGCCGGGCTGCGCAAGCGGGTCGGCAAGGCCAGCGGCACCGAGTACTACGCCAGCCTGCGCACCGCGGGGGCGATCGAGGCCGCCGAGGTGGCCGTGGTGCTGCTCGACTCCAGCGAGCCGATCAGCGAGCAGGACCAGCGGATCCTGTCCATGGTCACCGAGGCCGGTCGGGCCCTGGTCATCGCCTTCAACAAGTGGGACCTCGTCGACGGCGACCGCCGGTACTACCTGGACAAGGAGATCGAGCGCGAGCTGCGCCGCATCCCCTGGGCGCTGCGGATCAACCTGTCGGCCAAGACCGGCCGGGCGGTCGACAAGCTCGCCCCGTCGCTGCGGAAGGCCCTGGCGAGCTGGGAGACCCGGGTGCCCACGGCGCAGCTCAATTCCTGGCTGACCGCCCTGGTGCAGGCCACCCCGCACCCGGTGCGCGGCGGCCGGGCGCCGAAGATCCTCTTCGCCACCCAGGCGGGGGTCGCCCCGCCGCGGTTCGTGCTCTTCACCACCGCGCCACTGGACGCCGGCTACCAGCGGTTCGTCGAGCGCAAGCTCCGCGAGGAGTTCGGCTTCGAGGGCAGCCCGGTGGAGATCTCGGTACGCCCGCGCAAGAAGCTCGGTCCGGGCGGTCGGGGCAAGGCGCACGGCTGACGGCGCACCGCCCCCTGTTCCCCTCGGCCCTGCCTGCTTGCCGTTTTCGCTGATCCACCTGCCGCCGGGTACGCCCGGCCCCGCGTAGCGGGGCCGGGCGTCTGCCCGGTGCCTTGGTGTGCCCGTCTGTGCCTTTGTCTGGCGTGGCGTGCCGTCTACGTCTACGTCCGGCTGCTGTGCCGTCTGCGTCTTCAGCTGGCTCAACGTGCCGTTCGCGTCCTAATCCCGGGCCGGCGCGGTCCTGCCTGTCCTTCGAGCCGGGGCCGGGCTTGCGTCCCTACGTCCCCCGTGCATGCTCGGCCAGGACACCCCGCACCCCGCACGCCCCTGCTCCCGCCGGTGCCGCCAAACCCCTGCCGATGTGATCGTGGACAGTTGTCGTCGCGGATGTCGCGGATGAACGGCAACTGTCCACGTTCAGAAGGGCCGTGACGTGGCAGGCGAGAATGCGCGGCGGGTGGTGGAGGCGCGGCGGGCGGCGGAGCGCCGGGGCCCAGGCGGGAAGCATGGGCGGCCTGGCATGGTCAGGCCCAGCGAGTGGTGCCCGCCCGGCCAATCTGACACGCCCCACGGGCGCGTGGGGCCCGAGATCCGACCACCGCCCTTCGGAGAAGCTTCCCCCTATCCTCCTAGGATGCCCTGGCGGGTGTGGGTCGGCAATCGAGGGCGGGGCCGATGCGTGCGTGCGGAAGATCGTGCGTTAAGCTGTACCGGCTGTCGCAGGGAGCAAGTGCCTCGCGGGAGCATCGGGACGTGGCGCAGCTTGGTAGCGCACTTGACTGGGGGTCAAGGGGTCGTCGGTTCGAATCCGGCCGTCCCGACAGCACGAAAAGAGGCCGTCAACCGGGGCTTACGCCCTGGTCAACGGCCTCTAACTCGTATTAGAGCGGTAGAGGTTTCCTGATCTAGACGGCGCGTAGCTGGGGACCACTTGGGGACCGGCGTGCCTTCAAGTGGGCGCTGAGTGCCGTTCCCGCGTCGGTGATCGACTGCCGGTCGGGGTGCAGGTAGCGCTGTGTCGTGGTCAGCGACCCGTGTCCGGCGATCTTGCGAAGCACGTGCACCGGCACCCCGGCGTCAGCCATCCACGTCAGCCCGGTGTGTCGCAGGTCGTGCCGGCGTAGGTGTTCGTAGCCCAGCTTTGTGACCACCTCATCCCAGTGCGTGGCGTCGCGCAGTACGGCGGTGCTGATCCGTCCTCCGCGCGGCCCGGTGAACAGTCGAGACTGTGGCTCGGTGACCGAGTCCAGGCGGCGGGCGACGATCGGTCGCACCTCTTCGATCAGCGGGACCAGGCGAGCTCGCTTTCCCTTGGTGCCTTTGTCGATCAGGCCACCGGGCCCTGGTGTGGTTTGTCGACGTACCGTCCACATCCACGTTTCGCGGTTGATGTCCTCGGCCCGGACGCCGGAGACTTCGCCGATGCGCGCTGCCGTGCACGCGGCGAAGACCGTGACGTCACCCCATCCGGGAAAGCCGTTCGCGGAGCGTTCGACCAAGGCGGCGGCGAGCCCTGTCAGAGCTTCCCAGTGCGGCAGCGCCAGCGTGCGCGGGTCGTCCAACTCGTCTTCTGCCCGCTGGTACTCGCGCTGCCATCCGGTGACCTGGGCGGGGTTCCGCGAGATGATGCCGTCGCGTACGGCCTGTTGCATGACCCGGACCAGCACGGCGAGGCTGTTCTTGACCGTGGATCGGCTGCACTCGTCGGCAATCCATTGAGGTTCCCCCGGTTTGCCGGAGGGTTGGTTACCTGGCGCCGGTGGGCTCAGGCTGAACGATAGTTGGTTCGTCGTGCTGCGACTGGTGGGTGTGCCAGACGGTTTCGTACTCGTCTGGGGATCGCCAGCCGAGGTCTTTCTGGATGCGGCGGGTGTTGTACCACCCATCTATGTAGGCGAAGATCGCGTTCTCCGCTTCGTCCCGGGTCCGCCACGAGTTGCGGTAGACCAGCTCGATCTTCAACGTCGACCAGAAGTTCTCCATCAGCGCGTTGTCGAACGAGTCCCCGACCGACCCCATCGAGGGCAGGATCCCGTTGTCGGCCAGGCGTTGGGCGAAGCGGAACGACGTGTAGTTCGACCCCCTGTCCGAGTGGTGGATCAGCTGGCCGTCGCGGACGTCGCGGGACCAGATGCCGTACTCCAGAGCGCCGAGGATCAGGTCGGTGTCGCAGCGGTCGGAGCACCGCCAGCCCACGATGCGGTTGGAGAACACGTCCCGCACCGCGGCGAGCCAGAACACCCCCTCACCGCAGGGGATGCGGGTGGCGTCAGCGACCCACAACCGGTTCGGCGCCGCGGCCGTGAACTGCCGGTTGACCAGATCCGGCGCCGGTGTCGCCTTCGGGTTCGACCGGGTCGAGGGGATACGCCACTTCTTGCGCAGGAACGCGCCTTGCAGGCCGACGGTACGCATCAACCGCTCCACCCGCTTGCGACCCACCTGGCGGCCTTGGCGGCGCAGCATCGCGTGCACCCGCGGGCTGCCGTAGGTGCCGCCGGAGACCTCGTGGATCTCGGCGATCTCGACCGCCAGATCGGCGTCCTCGCGTCGGCGGGCGGACGGGTTGGCGGCCTGGGCGAGCCAGCCGTAGTAGGTGGAAACGGCGACGTTGAGGACCCGGAGGACGGGCTCGACCCCGAAGCGATCGCGTAGCTCGTCGACGAGCGTCACGACCGTCGCCGGGTCGGGTCGAGTTCCGAGGCGAAAAAGCCGACGCGGCTTTCAGGATCTCATTCGCCCGCTTCAGCTCGGCGTTCTCCCGCCGCAGCCGGCACAGCTCCTCCACCTCCGCGGTCGTCGGCCGGTCGCCGCGCTGACCTCGGTCGGCCTCGTCCTGGCGGATCCAGTTGCGCAACGCCTCGTGATGCACCCCAAGCTGGCGTGCCAGCTGGCGGATCACAGGCTTCGGATCCGACTCCCGATACAAACGCACCGCACGTTCACGCAGCTCATCGGGGTACTTCTTCGGTGCAGCCACGGATGACTCCCTTCAGCTCTATCAGAGCATGATCGAAAGCCTCCGAGCCACCGGGGGAACCTCACCGGTGGTAGTCGGTTGCGTGTCCTGCTGCGGTGCTCCATGATCTGGGTCGTGTCTGATGTGAAGGGCGGCCTCCGCCCCATGCGATGACCGCGCCGGCGCCGATGGATGGATCGGCGGATCTGGCGTGGTTGGACGATGCTCTCCGCGCGGGTGATGTCGCCAGGCACGCTCCTGCGCGGTCGAGGGTGTTCGAGGCTGCCGAGTTGGACCGTGGCGGCGTGGTCGTACGCCATCTGCTGGCTCGCGTTGCCGATGGTTCTCCCGATGTCCGGTTGATGGTTCTGGCGGTCCTTGCCGATCTGTGTCCGCAGGAGGGTCTGTGGCCGGCAGCCGCTGACGCCGCGGCGGTTGCCCTCGGCGATCCCGATGAGCGGGTACGGCGTGCGGCGGCCTGGTTGTTCGTGGCGGCGGCCGGCGCGGACGAGGGGACGCTGCTGCTGTTCGGGTCGTCTGATCCGGTCACGCGTACGGCGTTGGCGGAGGCATTGTGGCTTCGGATGCTGCAGCAGAGCGACCACGGCGGCCGGTGGGTCGACCTGGTCGATCGCATGCGGCGCGACGACCATCCGGCGGTGCGTTTCCTCGGTGCCTGTGCCGGTTTGCTGACTGCCGACCCGACCGATTGGCCGAGGCTGGACGCCGCAGTTCGCGGGGACTTGGCACCGGCTGCCGACGCACTCGGTGGGGAGGGCGGACGGATCTCGTGGCGTGCGGGCGAGTGGTGGGCGATCGTCCTGCGGCGTAGGGATCGGGAGCAGGATGCTTACGCCGCCGTGGGGCAGTTGGTTCGCGCGGGTGAGAAGGAGTGCGTTCGTCAAGCGGGCCTGGCGATCGCGGCGGAGGCGATGCGGACGTGGCGGGCTGCTCCGGACCGCCTGGCACCGGTGTTGTCGGCCGTGTTCACGCAACGGGCCTCGGCGGTGTGGACCGCGGCTGTCGGCGTGGTGTGCGCTTCGTTGACCGCTACGCGTCTGGTCGCTGATCAGCTCACGCGGATGCTGGTCGAGCCGGCCGTGTCGGCGGAGGTCGCGGTGGCTCTGGGCTGCGTCGGGGATCCTCGTGCGGTTCCGGAGCTGCTGCGTCTACTGGGCGACGACGATCCGCCTTCTCGGCTCGGTGACGCGCTCGCCACGGTGGCGGCGGCGTCACCGGATCCGACGGGCCTGGTTCAGGTGGCGCGGCAGGTGCTGGCCGGCCACCCCGGGCCCTGCCGCGAGGAACCGCACCGGCACAGGTGTCCCGCACGCGTAGCGGTGCGTCTGCTGTCAGCGCTTGGCCCGCATGCGGCGGACGCGGTGCCCGATCTGGCTGCCCGGCTCGCCGACGCGATGCAGCGTGATGTCCTGCCCGAGGCACGGCCGGTGGTGGGTGCGCTCGCAGCGATCGGCGCGGCGGCCGCGCCGGCGGTGCCGCTTCTGCGCCGGTACGCCGTTTCGAGCGATGCGGCGGCGGATCTCGCCGTTCGTGCGTTGCTCACGATCACGGGAGACCGGCGCATCGCGGACGACTACCTCGACGCCCGCCCGGAACGGCCGCGCCGGTGTCGCATCGCCCCGGACCTGTTCGACTGGCTGGCCCAGCACGGTGGCCTCACGGATCGGCAGGTCCGGCAGCTGAACCACCTGTTCACCCAGCCGGGACGGATGCAGGCCAGCTCGGCGACCGCCTACTGGCGTCACCACGGCCCGCCCGCCGCTCCCACGCTTCTGAGCACGCTTCCCCAGTACCTCGACGACGACACGTTCGCGCCACCGGCCATGAAGGCCCTCGCCGCGATGGGCCCACACGCCCGGCCGGTGATCCCCGTACTCGATCGTCTGATCACCTCCCGGCACCGCGTCGCGGTGCATTTGGGCGACGCCGACGCGGAGATGCGCGCCGACGAACACCTGCTGCAGCAAGCCATGGCCACCCGCGCCCAGATCACCGCCGCCCCCATCTGACCGGCCGCCGCAGGGCCGTCAAGACGAACCGACCCGTGTAACGATCAGGAGGAACCGCTGCTGTGCCCAAGACCAGACGTGAGCGTGAACAGGAAAGCCGGCACCGCCGGCTGGAAGTCCTCCGGCTCCCCGCCGTACCGTTGCGCCATGCCGGCTATCTGACCCCGCACCGGACCGGCCCGCAGTGGGCGCGGACACCCGAGACGGTCGGCGTGGGCCCGGACCACCGCGCTCTCGCCGTCTGGGCCAGCCGAGAGCATTCCGGACGGCGTCTGGTCACCATCCATGACGGCAGCCGACAGGCGGCCCGGTCCGTGCAACTCGACGGGTGCATCCGACCCAGTTTCGTACAGCCCCTGCCCGGCGACCGCATCCTGCTCGTCCGAGCCCGAAACCACGGGGGCGTCAACGCCGAGGTCTGGACCTGCGACGGGCATCGCGAACGCCACGGTGACCTCGGCGACGCGATCGCGCACGTGCTGACCACCCCCGCCGGCGCAATCTGGGCCGGCTACTTCGATGAGGCCATGGCCGGCAGCGGACCCCAGACACATGGCCTCGCCCGCTTCACCGCGGCCCTCGAACCCGACTGGCTCTACCCGCAGCGACCCGCGATGCCGGAGATCTTCGACTGCTACGCCCTCAACCTGGCCGAGGAGACAGCATGGACCTGCGCCTACACCCCGTTCCACCTCGTCTCCGTCACCGCCGACACGCCGACCGACCACGGCCGAGCTCCGTACCGCGGCGCTCACGCCCTGCTGACCAACGGCGTCACCGGTGCGTTCCTCTCGGGCTACGGACCCGAGTACGACCTGGTGACCCCGTTCCAGACCGAAGCCGCAACGGTGACCGCCGCCGGTGAGCAGATCCGGCTCGTCCTGCCCGACGGCATGGAGATACGCCGCGCCCGTACCTTCTGCCGCGGCCCGGAACTCCACGTCATCATCGGCGAGACCTGGTACCGCATCGACCTCGAACTGCTCGGCGATACACGACGACAACTCTGACCACGCTATCGCTACGGCCGCTGTCGAGCACGCAAGTGCTCGCGGGGAGTGTGGCGTCTCGGCCTGTCTCACATTCGTGGTGACGGAAGGTAGTCAATGTTGTAGAGATCATGTATGCAAAATATCGATGATCTTAGGAGGTGGTGTTCTCGGGGCTGTTGCGGTCGGCGGTTCGGGACAGCCAAGAAACCATGATCGAGCTTGCCGACCAGGCCGACGAGCGGGGCGACACCGCCCGGACTGGCCGCTGGCTGGTCGGTGGGCGACGACAACGGCCCGGCCTTTGCTGTGGGACATTCGCGAAGCGCTGCGCTACCAGATTGCTGGTCGCAACTGCTCGACCCCGGGATGGAGCCTCCGGAGCCACTAGAACGCGTCCGTCTCCGACGGTAGCCGGTCGGCGTAATGCCGAAGCGCGACCCGCGCTGCTCGGGCAGCGCTCCCAGCCCTGCCTGCTTGGCGCTCCTGCCTCTGATGTCTGCTGACGCTGCGCGACCGTACGGATTTCACCTCGAAGGGCCTGGCAGCAAGTCGGTCGTTACGGCAGAGTGTACGGGTGCTCAACGATCCGTCACGGTGGCGACGCCTCGTCGCTGAATACCGTGCGCTCGACCGGCTCGACGGCGGGCTCACTCCACAGAAGCGCGGACAGCGCTTCAACGGGCTGGTGGCGGAGCTGCTGACTGTCTTCGGCATACCGGCAAAGGCTGACCAGCGTTCCGTCGGTGAGCTGGACGTGACATTTCGTCACGCGGGCCGCCCGTTCATCCTCGAGGCGAAGTGGGAGCGGCAGAAGACTGGTACCGGGCCTATCGCGAAGCTGCAACGACGGGTCGAGCAGCGCATGGTCGGCGTCGCAGGAGTCTTTCTTGCCATGGAGGGCTACACGGCAGAGGCGCTTGACGAGGTCGTCAGGGGAAGGCGGCTGGACATTGTGCTGCTCGACCGCACCCACTGGGAGGCGATGCTCAGCGGCTTCGTGCCGCCGCAGGAACTCCTTGACCTCGTGGTAGACGCGGCCGCGTTCAAGGGGGAGGCACACGCGCCGCTGCACCGGCTGCTCGATCGGAAGCCGGCCGCCCTCACCGTGCACTCGGCCGGCCCGAATCATCCTCTCCTTCTGCCCCCGCTGACGTCAGGAGCCGGCGCGTTTCTGGAGGTTGCAGAGTCACCGTATTTCGGGCTCAGCGCAACCGGACCGGAAACCGTGCTGGTGACTCTCGACGAGGGTGTTGCCGCCGTCGACCTAGCCACCGGTCAAGCGCGGTGGGAGACGGGGGTGGGCGGGTGCAGCGATGCGGCCCTGCGACTTCCCGACGGTTCCCTGCTGCTGGCGCGGGCGCACGGTGTCGGCCGTTACCACGATGGCGTGGTGAGTGCCATAGCGAGCGGCAGCGCGCACGAGCACTGCGGCCGGCTCCTGATAGGTCCGGACGGGTCAGTCTGGTGCTTCGACCCGGGATGGTCGAAGGCAGGGCAGGCCAGCGTTCCGAGCCTGATTCGGCTGGGCGGAAGCCTCGGCGAGGAGGAGCACCACCCATTGCCCTCGTCGGGTTCTCCAGTAGTGGCGGCAGCCTGGTTGGATGACGGCAGGTGTGCCGTCGCAACCGGCACCCGGGTGTCCATCCTGTCCGGGCCTGGCCAGCCGGTGGAGCGCGAGTTCTCCCTCGGGCCGGACGTCACCGGGCTGGCGCCGCTGGGCGGTGGTCAGTTACTGGTGCTGGACGCGGCGTCCGTGTTGCACGCGGTGCCCCGGGATGCCGACGAGGTCCAGCCGCTGGCGGCGTTCAAGGCAGAAGCACGACGGATGTTCCGCCTAGCCACCGACGGACGGGCAGCCGTCCTCGTCGCGGCCCAGGACCGAGCCGGAGCGAGCACGGTCCTCGGCATCCATAGGATCGGGGATGGAGACGCTCCACTGTGCCGCCCCTACGTCCCATACCCCGCTCGCTTCGACAACAAGGGGTCTACCGCCCCTGCTCGGCTTGCCGGAAGCACAGCGCCTGTCACCGCTCGGTTGTCCCCACCGTCGTTGCCGTCGAGTGTCCCGTCCGTCACTGTGCCGATGTCCCCATCGCGCCAACCGAGGAGCGCGTCGACCGTCCACCCGGCCAGTGCGGAGAATCTGTACTGGCATTCCGAACAGGAGCGCGCGGAAGTGGATGCGCGGCGTCTTGCTACCGAGCTTCCGCTCTACGCAATCGAGGCGCTCATGGCCGCGAACTTCGACGTACGGTCCTGGCTCCAGCCGTGGCGGGAGGCTTGGCGAAGTATGTCGGTGGGAGATACGCCACCCGACGGCTCTCTCCTGCGGTGGCTGCCCATGGCGGCGCGATCGTTGGGTGTCCACGCCGAGCCTGACGGCGCTGCCGAAGCCGGTTTCCGGCCGTCACCGGCCTACCTGGTCGGCTTCGGCGCTGGACTACGTGCCGTTGTAGGGCTGGCCGTGGCCCAAAGACTGATCCCCGGGGACGCGCACCATATGGCCCAGTGGCTAAGGGATGTCTCGTAACTCGGTGATGGCGTTGCCGGTCAACGGTGTCGGTGTCATCCGAGCAGGATGATGTTGTGGAGGTGGGCGATGCCGGAAGCGGTGTCGGTCAATGTGCTGGCGGCGCGTCGGTAGTCCCGGAGGATCTTGAAGGTCTTCATGCGGGCCAGGGCGTGTTCGACCTGCGCCCGGATCGTGCGGTGGTGCTTGTTCAGGTCCTTCTTCCAGTCGGGTAGTTCGGTGCCGTCGGTGGGTTTGCGGTACGGGATGATCACCTCGGGGTTGCCGCGGTAGGCGCCGTCGGCCATGACGGGCCGTCCGGCCAGTTTCTGGTCGATGCCGGAGGTGCGGTAGGCGATGGTGTCGTTACGGTTGCCCGGCTGCGGGTCACCCAACGCGACGACCAGGCGGGTGTGGGCGTCGATGGCGACCTGCAGGTTCGTCGAGTAGCGGTAGTTCTTGCTCGGGGCGGCCAGCCGGTGGTCCCGGGTCGGGACCAGGGTGCCGTCGACGATGGCGATCTGTTCGATCCGGCGTCGGCGGACCGGGGCCAGGGCGAGCAGGGGGCCGAGGGTGTCGATGACCCGGTGGGCGGCGGAGTGCGACACCCCGAACAGCGGGCCGATCTGCCGCATGGTCAGGTTCGTGCGCCAGTAGGCGGCGACCAGCAGCACCCGGTCGGCGAGGTCGAGGGACCACTGCCGGCCCGGCCGCCCGTCGGCGATGGCGTCCCCGCCACGTTCGGCGACCAGCCTGACCAGCCTGCGGAACTGGGCGGGCTGCAGCCCGGTGAACGGGAAGATCCACTCCGGGCGAGCCGCCGTGATCACCTGCACCAGAACATGATCCACCATGGACCCACCGCCGAGTTACGAGACATCCCTTAGCCAGAGGGACGTACCTCAGCGACGGCACGCTCGTTCGCATGGCGACGATCCGCGACCTTGAGGCGGCTGCGAAGCGGGCCAAGAACCGGATGCTGATCGTTTGGGCCGGACGGGGGCTCCTGTGGTTGGCCACCCTCTTCTTCGCCGTCGGCACGGTGGTCGCGGTTGTGTCTACCCTCACCGACAGTTGGCCTGAGAGCGGCACCGCGTACGCAGTCGGCGGGACGCTCTTCTACACGGTGCCGTTTGTCGGCCTGCTGTGGTGGACCGTGCGTGACGCGCAACGCCTGCGGACAAAGGAATAACGGGCCGGTGGTACGAGCGTCCTCTTACGAGTTAGATGAGCCGACCGGTAGGCGGCGCGCGGTTTGGGCGCTCGCCCAGCACGGCCGGGGACAGCCCGCGAGGTCGAGTAGCTGCGGAGGAAGCGCAGGCGATTGCCGGGACAACCGATCGGCAACGTCATCGACCATTACGAATTGACTCGTGGATACTGGACCGCCGGATCGCTCTTCAGGCCGAAGTCCACCGCCTCCGGCGCCCGACCTCGCCTGGACGACAGCCTCCGAGCGTCGTCGGTCCGTGTGGCACCAGAGCAGTCGAGCAGCACGAAAGAGGTGCAACACATGGCCCCGCCCGGGTCACCCAGACTCGCGCCTCGGTGGCGCTGTCGGCACAGAGGTGCGAGGCTGGGTGACCCGGACCCATCCTCTCCCACGCCGGCTCGACGACTAGCTCGTCGCCAGCCTCCAACAACCAGCGAACCGGCCTTGGGAGCGGTCGCTGGGCTCGCCGATACCGGTTCGGCAGCTCGGTCCCGCCGGAGGTGAGGCCGCCGCTTGCGACCGAGCAGCGGCGGCCTCACCTCCGGCGGGACGACGGCTGGCAGGTGGCAGCGGATTCAGTCAGGGCTGATGTCTGTCGCCTCTTCGTCGTGGGCGAAGTCCCAGCGAGCGACAGGTCGGTAGACAATGCCCTCGGAGGTTCGGGTCTTTTCGATGCGCTGGAGCCGGTACGTGTACTTTCTACCGTCGTTGGTGGGGTGAAAATCGCCGAGGTGACAGATCAGCGACTCCGGTACCTCTAAGTCGTAGAGGTCGGCTTTGGCTCGAAGGGGATCGCTTCTCCAACGAGACTGGCGCAGCGGGTTTGGCAAGACAACCCCGGTTACCCATTCAGGATGGGGATCGATGTCGGTGCCGGGAGTGACGATGTGGGCGCCAGGCTCGACACTGCTTGTCATCCAGTCCGGGAGGTGGACGGTTCGGGTTGATCTGGCGGTCAGGGGGCGGAAGTGCAGGTTGTCGTGAATGCCGATGGCCCGGCAGAGCTGTAGTAGTGGCGCGACGTCCAAGGGGATTCCCTGTAGCTGGAAGCTCAACACGGTCTGCGTCGCCCACCTGGTGCGCTCAGCCGAGATACTTGAGGTCAGGGTGTAGAAGCCTCCGGTGCAGCTGTCGAGATAACAGAACTCCTCACTGTGGTGGCTGTTAGGTCGATCGGCGCGCTGCTTCCACTGTGGCAGTTCGGCAGCGAACGCTGCGGCCCCGAATCCGTGCCAGCTGGTCGTGGATTGATGGATGCTCCACCGAGCGTCCGACGACGCCCAACCGAGGCTGGCAAGTTTGTCGAGCAGGTCGAGTACGCCGCGTTCGCTAAGCACTGGCACTGGGACGTCCAAGGTGACACCGCTGCCGGAGGCCGCAACCCAGTCGATGTCGACCAGATCGTGGGTGAAGGTGAGCTGGCCGAAGCCACCGCCAGTCTCAATCAGCGACATGTGCTGGTGTGCGGGGCTGACGAATCGGGTCGGCGAATCAGGGAGCGTCAGGGGTTTACGTCGGGGCTGCCTGCGAGCAGGCTCGTCCACGAGCGCCTGCCCGTCAACGCGTAGTGACTCACCCTTCCGCCACAGCAGATCGAGCAGCGCTGCGGGTCGGTCAACTACGCGGCGGAGCTCGTCTCCCGAGAGCAGCAGGACTGGCTGCTCACGGTGGTCGGCAACCTCGGAGATCGCGGTACCGGAGAATCCGGCCATGCCGATCATCAGCCCGATAGCGCCGCTTGTGCGCCTTAGCCGGGCCCTGAGGCTGTCGATCGCATCGATGTCCGCCCTGGCCGAGCGCCACTTGCATTCGATTAGGTAGACCTCTGCCGCCCTGGTAGCAAGCAGATCAGTCTGCCGGGGGCGGGCGACGCCCGCGTTAAGGCGCACGTCGAAGTGGTTGGCACGGAACAGGTCCGCTACCAGATTCTCGAAGAGCCGACCTCGCTTGGTCTTGTCGGCCATACCCTCCAGCGTGTGAAGTGCCTTCTGTAGGTCCGAATCAATGTTGAGCCTCACCGCTCACCTCCGGCTCTGACCGTAGTCCGGCCGCAGGTGCGGCCGATGCCCCCTCGCGGACGTGCCGGTTGATGCCCACCCGGTGGTGGCGTGGGTGCGTGTAGTCGTCTGGTGTACCCGAACCAGGGATGCCGTCGCACGTTCCGGGATCAGTTGCCTGGGGTCCTGAACCGTTACCAGCGCCGCAACATGGTCATCGGTCTGCCTCTCTCGTCGGCGGTGCGAAGATGCCCGCCATGGATGGGGACACCGGCCAGCAGAGTCACTCCTTCTATCGAATACCGGGCCGGACCGGATGAGGACGGCTGGCCCGATCCGCGCGGGTTCATGGACGCCAACGCCGACCGGCGACGGCAATCCCGAGTCAGTCAGTGTCTGCGCCACTGCACGGTCATCGCCGCCGGCGGGCCACTCGCCATGCCGGCGATGCGGACACCGCACGGCTGCTCGCTCCTCGGCTAAGGAGTACCCGAGTGCTCAAGCGGCGACCGGCCGAGGATCAACGCCTGCAGGTCGAGATCGTCCAGCTGGCCGGCGGCGAACCGTCGTTCGAGTGCCATGACGTCCTCGTCGCCTGGAGAGCACTTCACCGCCCGGTCGATCGCCGCGTAGACAAGTGTTGTGGGTGCGCCGTCATCCAGCAGGCGCTGCGCGACGAGCGCCCAGAGGGCAGCGTCTACTCGCATGGGCAACTCGACGGGCGCGCGCCGGCGCATGTCTTCGTATCGCTGCTCGGCGAGATCACATACCGCGTCTACGGACCACGGCGGGGTGCGGCCGAGCAGAACTCCGGTGGTGAACGCGAACATGCTCGGTTCCTGAAGTTCTGTGAGTGCCGCCGTGAGTACCTTGTCGGGCGCGGGACGGTGGTACTGGGGTTCCATGAGCCGGTGCCAGAGCAGGTAAATGGCCAACATTGGCTCGCGGACCGCGCGCTTGCGGTGCGTGGCCAGCATGAGTTCGATGCGTTCGAGCACCGGGCGCATGTCGACGCGCATCTGCTCGTCGCGTCCAGCCAGGACCTCGATGACGTAGCCGAAGAACTCGCCGGCCCTAGCGGCGGCGGTGGTCTTGGTCATCGCGTCGGGGCGTCCCAGGTAGAACTCCGGAGCCAACCGGACCTGGATGACGTTGGGCAGGTGATTACGCCACCGGTAGTCGCGGTCGAGTTCGGTCGAGCCGCGCTGGACGAAGGTCCTGACCACGTGCCGCGCCAGTCGGTTGAGACCCTCGTGCGTGAGCACCAGCCCGACGCCCGGCACATCGGCAGTGTGGGCGCCGCCGGCATGCAGCCAAGTCTCCCGTTGCAGTTCCCTGAGCTCGTGGACGCTTTTCGAACGGGTGGTGTACGACTGAGCGACCAGCGACGGCAGGGCAGGCTCGGTCACGGGCAGGACTACACCGATGGCTTCCTCGCGGAAGAAGCTGGGGCGGATGTGGCTATGCATGAATGCCTTGTAACGGGCGGCGACGCCCGCTTTTTCCGCCTCCAGAATCGCCGAGCGCATCTGTTCGGCTTGTTCTCCGGTTAGCTTGGCGAGCGCCGGGCCGAGGATCTTCTTCTTCTCGTGCGGGTAACGGTCCCAACCCGTATCAGGGACTTCGGTGTCTACCGACAGAGACTCCAGCGCCGCGACGTAATCGGTGTAGGCAAGCGTGGGGTCCTCGGCGACCCGCTCGCTGGCGGTGACGATGCGGCGCATCGCTCTCATCGCCTGCTCATACACCCTGCGGTTGAGCGCGAGCAGGCTCGTCGTGAAGGCGAGCAGAGCCTCGACGTCGGTGGCACGCAGGACTAGACGCGGGGTGAACGTGCGGGGCAGAACGTCCGCAGGCACCAACCGTCGGGTCGAGTCCGAGGGCTCTTTGATCAGGCGGTCAGCCTTCTCCCGAATCGGGGTGAACGTAGCGTTCAGTGCGAACGACAGTACAACGGCCAGATCGTCGGCGATCTCGTCGCCACCAGTCGAGATCATGAAGTCCTCGGTGCCGTCGGGCAGGACGGCTTCCAACCGCTCGGTGTACTCGAGCAGGACGGTGAGCCCTTTTCATCCTGCGTAGCGGTTGGCTTCGACGTGGTGCAGAACGAGGATGGCCTGCACGATCGGAGTCGATCGCCGTGGGCAGCAGCGCAGCTTGGCCAGGACCTTCCAGGTCTTGAGGGTGGCGATCGCGCGTTCGCCACGGGCGCGGATCTTCGCGTGTGCCCGGTTGACGGCCTTCTGCCGGCGTGACAGCTTCGGCCGAAAGCGGTGCCGTTTGAACGGGGTACGCACGCTGCCGCGAGCACCCTGGTAGCCCTTGTCGGCGAAGGTCATCACGTTCGCGCTGGTCAGCGCCTCGATGATGCCGTGGGTGCGGGCGGCGGTCAGATCATGGACCGAGCCGGGCAGCGCCGGTGAAGCCCAGACGAGGCGGCCGGCGGCATCCGCGATGACCTGCACGTTCACGCCGTGGCGCTTGTGTTTCCCGGAGTAGTACGGCTTCTGGTCGGCGACCCGGTCGATCGGGATCAGGGTGCCGTCCAGGATCGCGTACGCCAGTCGGCGGATCCGGTGCATGGCGGTGGCCAGGTCATCGGCGGCCGTCGCGAGCAGGGCTATCGCTTCCTGGACATACCGCCATGCGGTGCTCACGCCGACGGTGAATCCGGCAGCGAGGCGGGTGTAGGTGTCGCCGTTGCGCAGATGAGCCAGGGCGAGAAGTGCCTGCCGTCCCGCGTCGAGGCGCCGCCACCTGGATCGGCGCTGGTGGCGGTGGCTTCGGATGCGATCGGCCAGGTGGTTTAGGGTCCGGCTGGACAACGAGATCGTGGACGGGTAAGACAGCACAGGCGAGGCTCCCGGTCGGGGCATCGGGTTTTGGTCGATTTGCTGTCTTACCTGGAGCCTCGCCCTCATCGATCGGCGGCCCAGAGCTACCAGCCTGACCTGCAAGATCAGGTTGGAAAGGGCTCGGTGTTCACGACATCCGTGTCGATCGCCGGTGTCAGGGTGCCCACGGGCAGGTCGACCGGCCCGACCGCCGAGAAGTCCGCGTTGGTGAATAGGGTTCGGCGATGCTCCGTCGCGTTCAGCGCGACGTCACCGAAGTACATCCCCGTGATGACCTGGAGCATCCCAAGATGATCGCATGATGCCGTTGGCACCGAGTGTCACACACATGGATGGCGGCGCCGACCAGGGATAGTGCGTCGGTCGCTCGGCATGAGCACAGACCAGTCTGCGGGCGCGGGCGCTGGTGGCCTCCGGATTCGCAGGCCGCCGCCGGATGGCCCCAGGCATCGGGATGGCCCCCGTTCACCCCCTGAAAACCCCCGCGAAGTAGCTACCGCAGGTGACAAGCATTGACAGGACGTCGGCCAAGGTCTACCCAGTTCAGCGACCACTTTTGACGAGCAATGATAGGTCTAGGATCGTAACGCTCGGTAAGAGGTTCTCGTGGGCTCGAGTCGTTTCGGTGCGCGAGGTGTCCGGTCAGATGCCTGCGAGGGTGAGGAGCCGATCCATTTCGGGCACTGGCAGGGTGGGTGCTGTGGCGGTGGCGTGCGCTACCCGCTCGTTTGGATCTGCGAGCAGGGCGCGGCGTATGTGGACTGGGAGGTTCGGGTGCCTGGCGACGGCGTGGCGAATCATGCTGTCGGGGTCGGTGGCCAGACGTTCGGCCAGTTCGACGGGTAGGTCCAGGTCTCGGGGTGCCAGGCTTCGCATCCGTGGGTCCGGGTCGGTGGCCAGCCGGCGCAGGGTCTGCGGCGGGAACGTGAAGACATGGGCCGGACGCCAGTTCGTCTTCTTGTCTGGCTGGAATTCGCGGTCGATGCGCTCGGCCGTGGCGGGATCGACCAGGTGCGGAGCATGGGTGGCCATGGTCGTGCGTACGCCGCTGTCGTTGTCGTTGAGTAGCCGGGTGACCGCGTCGGGGGGCAGCGTCCGGCTGCGTGCTGCGGAGCGGCGGAAGCAGATGTATGGCGAGGAGAGGTGTGGCAGTGGGTCTGCGGTGACCCAGTCGAGCCGCAGGTGGTGCAGCTCGGCGATGGCCATGTGGTCTTCGAATTGCTGTAGCAGGGCATCGTCGTCGAGGTCGTCGTTGAGCAGGTCGGTCAGTGGGCGCTTGCCTTGCTGGATGTCCTGGTAGATGCGGTGGCGTGCTGGTTCGGGTGTGTCTCGGCGGCCGAAGATGCCGACGCGTACGTTCGCGCTGGGATCGTCGGTGAGTAGGTCGCGTACTGGTGGGGGGAGTTGTGGGTGTTCGGCGAGTTGGCGGCGGACCTGGTGGTCGGGGTCGCCGGCCAGTTGTGCGGCCAGTTGCGGGGTCAGGATCGCGTGGCGGACCGCTCCGGCGCGGGTGACCGGGTCGGCGAGCAGTCCCGTCACGAGGTCGGGGGGCGGCACCGGATGCGGTAACCGCGCATAGTAGGTCGCGCATGCTGCCGCGCGAACCTCGTCGACGGGGTCGGTGAGCAGGGCCCGCCGGATCGCCTCCGGTGCCTGCGTCCACCACCGTGCGAGCGTGGCCCGGACCTGCGGGTCGGGATCGCCGGCGAGCCGGGCCAGTAGATCGGCCGGTACGTCGTCGCGTTCGGCAAGGTTACTGCGCACTCGTGTGTCCGGATCGTCTATGAGTTGCTCGTACAGTTCGCGGGGTGCGTCACGGGCGTGGGCGGCCAGGGCAGCCCGGACGGCGGGGTCGGTGTGCGCGGCCAATCGCATCCGGACAGTGTGCGGCAACTGAGGGTTGAGTGCGAGCGAGTGCAGCAGCCGGTGATGACCCGAGGCGAGGATCTCCTCGATCACGTCCAGGGTGAGGTCGGCGCGCATGGCGACGTGACCGAAGCCGCGCCGGTATCCCACCAAGCGGCGGACCATGCCGGCGGGCAGCGCGGGGTTCTCGGCAAGGCCGTCCAGCACCGTCGGCAGGTGGATTGGGGTCGGCGCGTCATCAGCCACCGGCCGCTCCTCCCCGAAACCCGTCAAGCCTCAACAGTCTTGCATCTTCATCGCAGGCGGTACTGCCCCGGATCAGCGGGCCTCCCCGGCAGCGGAGTAGACCCCGCTCCAATCGAAGCAGGGAAGTCAACGTCGAGCCACAGGAGCGGAAGGCCTCGGGACTTTGCCCCGAACTCCGACCGTCAGAGATCCGCAGCAAAGTCCCCACGCCTATGTTGTGTACCAGGTCGTATAGGTCCGCCCTCTGGCTGATCAATTGGGTAGTGAGCCGGCTACCGTCGACGGGTGACGTCTCCCCAACTTCTGCGGCCGTGCATCCAACCGGCCGAATCCCCAGAGGCGTCAGCCGAGGTGCCGGTTGGCGGCCGTCCCGTCCCAGCCTCCAAGACCGGGGCGTTGGTGATGACGATCTTCACGGCATTGGCTTGGCTGGGTGCCGCGTGCGGTGGCTGGCTGATGCGTCTCGGCCGGGACATGCCCGAGGCGACATTGAGCGTCTTCGGCTTCCTCTGGCTCGCCGCTCTAGCCGCGTCCGCGTTGGTGCTCACGGTCGTCATGGCTCTCGTGCTGCGTCGGCGAGGGTTTCCCCACGCAGCCTTGGTAGCGGGTTCGGTCGCGGTGACCGGGGCCCTCGCTACGGTTCTGTTCTTGCTTTGGGTGTGATCCGCGGCGGCAAGTGGGAGAAGCGCTTAGCGGTCACCTGTTGCCTTTACAGCAGGTCCGCAACGGGTTCGCAATAGGCCGTCCGGCCGCCTACCGCCCGTTGCTGCCGAAGGCCAGGGTCGGCATCTCCGCGACGCCGTCCGTGCCGTTCGGCTTCAACCGCCTACGACAGCCTCGCGCCAGCGGGGCGGGACCGCGCCTCAGCGTCGACTACGCTCACCCGGATTCAGACTGTTGTGTCCGTGTCGCTGACGGTGATGAGGTCGGATGAGTTGGTTGCGTCGGCCGGTTGTTCTGGCCTCGTTGCTTGCCG
The DNA here is from genome assembly GCF_000876225.1 of Micromonospora haikouensis. Taxonomy (NCBI): domain Bacteria; kingdom Bacillati; phylum Actinomycetota; class Actinomycetes; order Micromonosporales; family Micromonosporaceae; genus Micromonospora; species Micromonospora haikouensis. The sequence goes on from NZ_JXSX01000003.1 coordinate 1,215,097, forward strand.
TGGTGGGGTTGACCGCCGTCGGGGTCTGGGCGCTCGTCGCGCGGGATCGACCGGTTCCGGAGCCGCGCGAGCGGCAGTACGAGGCTTTCACCGCGTGTCTGCTGACCGACGGCAAGGGTCTCGCGGGCGAGCAGGCGAAGGCGGCCTGGGCTGGCATGCAGTCCGCCTCGGCCGCCCATTCGATCAAGGTGCAGTACCTCGCCGTCGAGGGGCCGCAGACGTCGGCGAACGCGCTGGCGTACTTCAACACCCTGGCGCTGGAGGGGTGTGGGGTCGTGGTGGCGGTGGGCGAGGCGCCGGTGGCGGCGGTGGAGCAGGGGAGGAGCCGGTTCCCGAAGCCCCGCTACGTGACGGTGGGGTCCGAGGTGGAGGGTGCCCGGGTCGTGTCGGCTGCCTCGGGCGACGGCGTCCGCGCGGGGGTCGAGGCGGCGGTCGGCGAGGTCTGGGCCGCCACGTCTACCAGATAAACTTACATACTTCCATGCTTGTGTTATCACGGAGCGTCCACGAAGCTTTGCTCTCGGTGTGATCTGATCAACGGGGGAGGGCTGCCATGGGCGGTCGGTGGCAGCATGCTCAGCTAGCGGTACGTGGCCGCCCCGGCCGCCGTCGTCGACGTCGGGCCACCGGTCGCCTGGCGATCGTCCTCGTCTTGACGATGCTGATGACGGTTGCCGCTCCGAAGGCGCCGCTGCCTCACCAGGGCAACACCGGGTTCCCGCTGTCCTGGCTGTCTGACCTGCTGGCGCTCAGGTTCTCGTGGGCCGACCCGGCGGTTCCGAAACAGCAGATGGGCCGGTCGCCCCAGCGGGGGCACTACGTCGACTCGCCGACCGTGCAGGACCGTAGCGCCGTGCGGCCTGCCCCGGGCGAGCTGGCGCTGCACACGTCGCGCAAGCCCGCCACGGGCAAGCGCACCACCCGCTCCGCCGACGGGTTCGACCCCGCGGCCAGCAGGCACGTCCCGGAGGCGTCCACCAGCACCTCCGATGTCTTCCAGAACCCGGACGGCTCCTATACCCGCCGGGTGCGGCAGAGCCCGGTGAACTTCAAGGACCGGCAGGGACGCTGGCAGCGGATCGACAACAGCCTCACCTCCGCCGGCGGGCGCCTGCGGGCCAGGGCCGTCCCGATCGACGTGTCCCTCGCCGGAAGCACCGATCCGGGGACCCCGCTGGTGCGGATGGGTCTCCCGGGTGGGCAGAGCCTCGGCTACGACCTGGCCGGAGCCGCGCCCAGCACGGCGTCGGTCGAGCGCGGTGTCGCCACCTATCCGGGCGTGTTTCCCAACGTCGACCTGACGCTCCGCGTCAGCGGCAACGCGGTCAAGGAGAGCCTCGTCTTCCACTCGGCGGACGTGACGACCGAGTACCTGTACCCGCTGCACCTGACCGGCCTGACGGCGCGCGTCGACGACAACGGCGCGGTGCGCTTCCTCGACGGGGACGGCACGGCGGTCGCCGTCATGCCGGTCGGGTGGATGCAGGACTCGGCGGTGGACCGGACCGGGGCGAAGGCGACCTCCCACGACATCCGCTACGCCATCGTCGAGCACGGCGACGGGCAGGCGCTGAAGGTGTCGATCGACGGCGCCTGGCTGCGGGACCCGGCACGGAAGTTCCCGGTGGAGCTGGACCCGACCACCGGCACCATCGCCACGAACACCGACGACACGTACGTGCAGTCGGACAGCACCACCGCACGGTTCACCGCGGACAACGTCGCTGTCGGGTCGTTCGGCACCGGCAGCGCCAAGGCGCTGCTGCCCTTCCCCACCTTCGGCACCACCTACGCGGGCAAGCGGCTCAGCGCGGCCGACCTGAACGTGTTCATGAGCTACCAGGGCCTCGGCGGGGAGTGCGCCGCCCGCCGGTTCGACGTGCACCGGGTGACGCAGAGCTGGTCGGCGGCGTCGGTCACCTACAGCAACTTCCCCTCCTACACGAGCTCGATCGGTAACGCGTCGCCGAGTAGCGCCGCCGCGTGCGGCAACGTCAACGCGGTCCGCACCGTCGGCACCTGGGTGTCCGTGCCGTTGAACGCCACCGAGGTCAACGAGTGGGTGACCGGTGCGAGCAACTACGGGCTCGCCCTGACCGCCTCGGAGACCGACACCGTCGCGTGGAAGCGGTTCACGTCGGCCAACGCCGACCTGGACTGCAACAACAGCGTCTACGGGCTGATCGACTGCGGCCCCTTCATCGACGTCACCTACACCGACAACGTCGCCCCGCAGGTCGACCTGCGGTACCCGACGAACAACGGCACCGTCGACACCCTCACCCCGGAACTGATCGCCCAGGGCCACGACCCGGACAACTGGCCGGCGAAGGGCCTGCGGTTCAACTTCCTCATCTACAACGACCAGGCGACGCAGATCACCAGTTCCGGCTGGGTGGCCGGCGGCGTGTGGAAGGTCCCCGCCGGGGTGCTGGAGTGGAAGAAGACCTACCTGTACGCGGTCCAGGTCAGTGACTACTCCTCCACCGGCGCCACCACACCGATGTACGCGTTCACCCCCCAGGTGCCACAGCCCCCGGTCACCTCCGCGCTCGCCCAGAACGGCGGCAAGGGCTACGACGGCAACGTCGGCAACTACACGACCTCCGACACCGACGCGCAGGTCACCACCGTCGGACCGGCGCTGGCCGTCAACCGCGACTACAACAGCCTCGACACCAGGACCGACAACGCCTTCGGTCGAGGCTGGTCGTCGATCCTCGACATGCGCACCTCCGAGAACCGCGACGCCTCGAACACCCTGCAGACGGTGACGGTGCGCTACCCCGACGGGCAGGAGGTGGCGTTCGGCCGCAACAACAGCGGCACCTGGGTCGCGCCGCTGGGCCGCCACTCGGTGTTCAAGCCGATCACCGGCGGGTACTCCCTGACGGACAAGGACGCCACGTCCTACGAGTTCACCCAGGCCACCGGGACCGGCGTGCACCGGATCACGAAGATCGCCGACGCCTCCGGCCGCGCGTTGACCTTCCAGTACGGCACCGGCGGCCGGCTGGAGACGATGACGTCGGCGGCGTCCAACCGGAGCCTGTCGTTCACCTGGTCGACGCCGCCGACCGCCACGGTCGCGCACGTCGCCACCGTCAGCACCGACCCGGTCGTGCCGGCCGACCCGGGAACCGTCCAGACCTGGACCTACGGCTACGACGGCGACCTGCTCACGTCGGTCTGCGAACCCGACGCCGGCACCCAGTGCGACACCTACGGCTACACGTCGGTATCCCAGCACGTCAACACCGTCCTCAACAGCGACCCGTACGCGTTTTGGCGCCTCAACGACGCCCCGAACGCCACCGCCGCCCTCAGCGCGGTGATCTCCAAGGACGGCGCCGACACCGGCACCTACACCGACGTCACCCTCGGCGGCGCGGCGGCGCTGCCGGACTCGACGTCGACGTCCGCGACGTTCAACGGCACCACCTCACGTGTCGCCCTGCCCGCGAAGGCCGTCGCCGAAAGCGCGTACCAGTCGATCGGCCTGTGGTTCAAGACAAGCACCCCCAACGGGGTGCTGTTCAGCTACCAGAAGGACCAGGTCACGCCCGCCGCCACCACATCCGCGGCATACGTCCCCGCCCTCTACGTCGGCTCCGACGGCAGGCTCCACGGCGAACTGGGCACCGCGAACCCGGCGGGCGCGATGTCCTCGCCCGGCCCGGTCACCGACGGACAGTGGCACCACGTGGTCCTCGCCGGCAACGGCGGCAGCCAGCAACTGTTCCTCGACGGCACCCAGATCGGCAGCCTGACCGGCGCGATCAACCTGCACAGCCTCGACGCCGGCAACGCCTACCTCGGCGCCGGGTTCCTCGGCGGCGCCTGGCCCAACCAGCCGCACAGCACGCCGACGGCCACCTTCTTCACCGGGTCGATCGCCGACGTCGCCTACCACAACCGGGGCCTGACGGGCACGGACGTCGCCGCGGCGTACGAGTCGGGTCGCGCCGGCACCCCGCAGCTGTCCCTGGTGACCAGCGCCTCCGGGCGGGTCCAGGCCCAGGTCGTCTACCACAGCATCACCGGCCGGGTCGCCCAGATCACCGACGAGAACGGCGGCGTGTGGAAGGTCGGCGCGCCGTCCGCGTCCGGGTCCAGCCTGGTGTACATGTCGTCGGTGCTGGGCTCGCAGCCCACTGACTACTGGCGGCTGGGGGACGTCGAGGCGCCGGCCGATGCCGTCAACGTGGTGCACAGCCACGAGGCCCGCTACAACGCGGTCACCTTCGACACCAACCAGTCGGACACCAGCCCGTTCTCCGACACCTACGGCGCGATCTTCAACGGCACCTCGTCCTACGTGCGACCATACAATCCCGCCAACCAGGTCTATCCGGGCGTCGACTTCCCGCTCGTGGACAACACGACCGTCGAGATGTGGTTCAAGACGCCCGCCAACCACGCCGCCAGCGGGGTCCTCTACTCCTACCAACGCAACGAGCTGAACAACGCCCCCGCCACCACGAACTGGACGCCCGCGCTGTACGTCGGCGCCGACGGCCTGCTGCGCGGCGAGTTCTACAACGGCACCTGGAACGCGCCCATCACCTCCACCACGAAGGTCAACGACGGCAAGTGGCACCACGTGGTGCTGTCCGCGTCGACGACCCGGCAGACCCTCTACCTCGACAACAAGATCGTCGGCTTCCTCGGCGCCATGGTCGCCACCAACGCCACCGTCTCCTACCTCGGCGCCGGCACGACCAAGGGTTGGCCCAGCTCGTCGGGGGACGTCAGCTACTTCAAGGGCAACATCGCCGAGTTCGCCTACTACGACCGGGAACTCCCATCGGCGGAGGTCGACGCCCACTACCGGGCCGCGAAGAGCGCCGCGCAGACCGGCCCCACGGCGACCCTGACCCCCGTCGCCACCGTCACCACCACCGACCCGGCAAACAAGACGTCCACCGACGTCTACGACATCGTCAACGGCAACCGGCTCATCGCCGCCACCGACGCGCTCGGCCGGACCACCTCCTACGGCTACGACGTCGGCGGCTTCGAATCCGTGGAGTTCGACCCGCTCGGCATGAAGACGGCCTCCGGCCGCGACGTGCGGGGCAACACCATCCGCTCCACCGTCTGCCGCGACCAGACGACGTGCGACAGCACGTACTACAAGTACTGGCCCGACTCCACCACCGTGAACCTCACCCCGGACCCGCGCAACGACCAGCTCATCGAGGTGCGCGACGCCCGCTCGCAGGGCGCCACCGACAACACCCACCTCACCAAGCTGGGCTACGACACCGCCGGCAACCGGGTCAGCGTCACCTCCCCACCCGTCCCCGGCTACGCGTCCGGGCGGACCACGACGATGACGTACTCCACCGCGACGACACCCGCGGTCGGGGGCGGCACCGTCCCACCCGGCCTCCCGCTGACCACCGTGTCGGCCAAGGGCGCCACGCAGCAGACGCAGTACAACTCCGCTGGCGACGCCGTCCGCATCACCGACCCCGCCGGGCTGGTCACCGAGTTCACCTACGACGGAATCGGCCGCACCCGCACCAAGACCGTCAAGGCCGAAGCGCCCGTCGGTGACCTGACCACCACCTACACCTACGACGCGGCCGGGCAGGTCGTCGAGCAACTCGACCCGCCGGTGCTCAACCAGGTGACCGGCGCGACCCACACGGCCAGGACCACGACCACCTACGACGCCGACGGCAACGTCACCTACCGCAAGGTCGAGGACACCACCGGCGGGGACGCGCCCCGCGACTCCACCAGCGACTACAACCTGCACGGTCATCTGGTCAAGACCGTCGACGCCGTCGGAGCAGTCACCCTCTTTGAGTACGACGACTACGGCAACACCACCAGAACCGTGGCGTGCGCCACCAGCCCACCCCCGACGAGCCCCTGCCCGACCGGCGACGTCCTGCGCGCCAAGACGGAAACCTACGACGCGGCCGGACAACAGCTCACCACCACGATCACCGGCGCCGACGGCACCAACACCCGCGTGTCGTCGAAGGCCTACTACGCCAACGGCAACCTCGCCTCCGACACCGACGCCATGAACTGGGTGACGGAGTACGAGTACGACTTCAACGACAACGTCACGAAGGTCACCCGCACCGACGGCGTCAAGCGGTTCGTCCGCGAGGAGAACAGCGTCGACGCCATCGGCAACGTCATCAGCCAGCGCGCCGACAACGGTGCCAACTGGACCACCTACAGCTACGACGCCGCCGGGCGGCTCGTCTCCTCGACCGAGCAGCCGGGCGACCTCGAACGGGTCACCAAGTACTCGTACGACGCCGACGACCACGTCGTCAGCACCCAGAGCCTCGTCGGGCAGCTGCAAACGCCCCTGCAGACCGTGGAGAACACCTTCGACCCGATGGGCCGGGTGACCTCGGAGAGCGTCAGCGTCAAGAGCGGGGCGCTACCCACCGGTTGGTGGCGGATGGAGGAGGCGGCGGGCTACGAGGCGTACGACTCCTCGCCGTCGCAGCGCACCCTCTACTCGTACAACGGCCCGGTTGGCCGCTCCGACGGCGCCGCGCTGTTCACCCGCACCAACGTTCTGCAGACCATGCAGCCGTCGCTGAACACCACCCAGTCGTACTCGGTGTCCGCCTGGGTCAAGCTCAGCGACCTCAACCAGGACCAGACGGTCGTCGGCGAGGGCGGCAACAACAACGGGGCCTTCTTCCTCAAGTACAGCAAGTCCTACAACCGGTGGGAGTTCGCCGCCGCCCGGACGGACACCACCTCCACGACCTGGAGCGCCGCGCGCTCCAGCGCCGTGCCGGCCGTGAACACCTGGGCCCACCTGGTCGCCGTGTTCGACGCCGGCACCAAGGAGATGAGCCTGTTCGTCAACGGCTCGCTGTCGGGGAGCACCACCCAGCCCACCCCCTGGAACGCCGTCACCCCACTGTCCGTCGGCGGCATCCTCATCGGCCCCAACGAGGCGCAACTGGTCAACGGCGCCATCGACAACGTGCAGATCTTCCAGGAGGAACTCAGCGCCGACGAGGTCGGCACCCTCTACGGCGGCGGCAACGGCCGCAAGGCCACCACGACGGTGACCCCGAAGAAGCTGACCACCAGCTACACCGTCGACAAGCGCGGCCTGATCACTGCCGTGACCGACCCGATGGGCAACGTCACCACCTACGAGTACGACGCCCCCGGCAACCTGGCCAAGGTCGTCGCCCCGCCGGTGTCCACGGAGACGTTCGGCGGCGGCGCGCCCGTGCCGGCGGTGCCCGTGTCCCGCACCGGCTACAACACCTTCGGCGAGCCGACCGAGACCCAGGACCCGCTGACCAACGTCCTCACCACCCGCTACGACGCCGTCGGCCGACCGATCAAGACCATCCGGCCCGCCTACACGCCACCTGGCGGCAGCCCGATCCCCGCCGCCGAGACCACCACCGCCTACGACGGGCTCGGCCAGGTCGAGTCCACCACCGACGCCCGCGGCAAGACCACCACCTTCGAGTACGACGCGCTCGGCAACACCGTGCAGGTCACCAACCCGGCCGGCAAGGTCACCACCGCCGCGTACGACAAGGTCGGCGACCTCCTCGAGACCGTCGACCCCACCGGCGCCAAGACCACCGCCACGTACGACTACCTCGGCCGGGTGCTCACCCGCAGCCAGGTCGTCCGCCAGCCCACCCCGATCACCAACACCACCACCTACGACTATGGCACCGGCGCGTACGGCAACACCCCCGCCGCCGGACCCTGGCTGCGCAAGGTCACCACCCCGGAGGGCGTTACCACCTCCACCACCTACAACTGGGTCGGCGAACCCCTCACCGTCACCGACGGCGCCAACAACGTGACCACCACCGACTACGACGGTCTCGGCCGCCCGGTCCGCACCATCCTGCCGGACCTGACCAGAAGCACCGTCGCCTACGACGGCGTCGGCCGTCCCACGATGGTGCAGAACCTCGACGCCAGCAACGTCGTCCAGACCACCGAGAAGATGGGCTACGACGACAACGGCAACCTGATCTGGGTCAAGGACGCCCGCGGCACCACCACCAACTTCGGCTACGACGCCCGGGGCAACCTCACCAGCGAAACCCAACCGGTCACCACCACGACCGCCATCGGCACCTCCTTCGGCTACGACCTTGCCGGCAACCAGACCCGGTTCACCGACGGCCGCGGCAACGCCTTCTGGACCACCTACAACTCGTGGGGCCTGCCCGAGTCGCGGATCGAACCGGCTACCCCGGCCTACCCCAACGTCGCCGACCGCACCTTCACCGTCGCCTACGATGCCCTCGGCCGCCCCGCCCGCCAGGACTCACCCGGCGGCGTCACCGTCACCAACACCTACGACGACCTCGGCCAGCTCACCCGGGTCGCGGGCAGCGGCGCCGAGGCCACCACCACCGACCGCGTCTTCGACTACGACGACGCCGGCCGCCTGACCTCGCTGTCCGTCCCCTCCGGCACGAACACCATCGGGTACGACGACCGGGGCCTTCCGCTGACCATCACCGGCCCCACCGGCAGCAACTCCTTCTCGTACAACCGCGACGGCAGCATGACCGCCCGCACGGACGCCGCCGGCACCACCAACTACACCTACGACGTCGCCGGCCGGCTCAAGACCACCGCCAACCCCACCACCGGCATCAACGTCGCCGTCACCTACAACAAGACCTCCCAACCGGCGACGATCACCTACGGCACCAACAACAACGTCCGCACCCTCGCCTACGACCCGCTGCACCGACTCAAGACCGACACCCTCAAGAACTCCGCCGGCACCGTCACCCTCGGCTCCATCACCTACGGCTACGACAACAACGGCAACGAAACGTCGAAGACCACCACCGGGCTCGCCGGATCCGCGAGCAACACCTACACCTACGACCTCGCCGACCGGCTCACCTCGTGGAACAACGGCACCACCAACACGACATACGCCTACGACGACTCCGGCAACCGCACCCAGAACGGGTCGAGGACCTTCACCTACGACGCCCGCAACCAACTCAGCACCCAGAACGACGGCACCACCTACACCTACACCTACACCGCCCGCGGCACCCTCCGCAGCACCGCCAACGGGTCCGCCGCGTACGCCACCGAGACCGACGCCTTCGGCCAGGTCATCACCCAGCAGGGCACCGGCGGCGCCAGCACCACCTACACCTACGACGCGCTCGGCCGGGCGCTCAAACCCGGCTTCACCTACACCGGCCTCGGCAACGACCTCGCCAGCGACGGCACCGCCACCTACACCCGCGGCCCCTCCGGCGAACTCCTCGGCACCGGCAGCGGCACCGGCGCCGGATCCCGATACACCTGGACCGACCAGCACACCGACGTCGTCGCCCAGTTCACCGCCACCGGCACCACCATCGCCGGCTCCACCACCTACGACCCCCTCGGCAAGGTGACCGCCACCAGCGGCATGGTCGGCAACCTCGGCTACCAGTCGGAGTGGACCGAATCCCTCACCGGCCGCGTCAACATGCACGCCCGCTGGTACAACACCACCACCGGCCAGTTCGACACCCGCGACAGCGCCGACGTCAGCCCCGTCCCCGACTCCATCACCGCCAACCGCTTCCAGTACGGCGACGGCAACCCCCTCACCACCATCGACCCCACCGGACACTTCGGCTGGTCCAGCTTCAAGCGGGGCATCTCCAGCGCCGCGAGGGTCGTCACCAACCCCGTCTCCACATTCCGCGCCGCCGCCAACTACACCGCCTCCACCTTCAAGTACGTCTCCTCCGGCCGCGCCTGGAAAGACGTCAAATCCAGCGCCAAGAAGGTCACGAGCAAGGCCACCAAGGCCTGGCACACGGTCAAGAAGACCACCGTCCGCTGGGCGAAGAAGAAGACCCAAGCCCTCAAGGACGCCTACCACGCCACCCGCAGCTGCCTGTCCAAGGGCGTCGGCAAGTGCGTCAAGGAAACAGCCAAGAAAACCGTCAAGAAGACCATCGACAGCGCCAAAGCCACCGTAAAGGCCATCAAGAAGGACCCCTGGCGGTTCGCCGCCACCGCCGCCGCCGGCCTGATCGCCACCGTCGCCATCGGCGCCCTCTGCGCCACCGGCGTCGGATGCCTCATCCTCGCCGGCGCCGCCGCGGGGGCGCTCGCCTCAGGAACCGGCTACATGGTCGACGTCTCCCGCGGTGACCAGGAGTTCTCCTGGAGCGGCCTCGCCGGCACCATGATCGAAGGTGGTCTCGACGGCGCCGCGTCCGCCGGCCTCGGACGACTCGGGGGAGCGCTCGGCACCCGGGCGCTCGGCGGCGCCGCCGGCCGGCTGCCGAGCCTGGGCAGCCGGATGCCTGGCGGCAGCGCGGTGAAGGCCGGTGGTGGCTCCTCGGCCCGCGCCGCAGCGACCAAGAGCGGCGGAGGTCGGGGCGGGAGCGGTGGCGGTGGTTCGTCGGTGCGTACGGTCGACCGGTCCTCGGGTGGCGGCTCGCCGCAGGCGGGGTCGGGCCGCCGGCAGGAGAACTGCCACAGCTTCGACCCGTCGACCCGGGTCCTGCTCGCCGACGGCAGCAGCCGCCCCATCTCCGCGCTCCACATCGGCGACAAGGTGGCGGCTACCGATCCGCACAGCGGCCGGACCGAGGCGAAACGCGTCACCCAGCTGCACCTCAACCAGGACCGTCAGCTGACCGACGTCACCGTACGCGACACGTCCTCGGGCAAGCGGACGGTCCTGAAGACCACCGAGCACCACCCGTTCTGGGACGCGACCGAACGGCGCTGGGTCGACGCCGGCAAACTCACGCCCGGCCACCGGCTGCTGGTCCACGACGACAAGCGCCTGGAAGGCGACGGCACCGGCGCCGGCATGGGTGGCGGCGGACCCGGCCGCCAGGTCACCGTCACTGCGGTACGCAACCACACCGGCGACCAGCCGATGTACGACCTCACCGTTGCCGACATCCACACGTACTATGTGATCGCCGGCACCGCGCCGGTCCTCGTCCACAACTGCGGCGGGCCGAGTGAGCTCGATGCCAAGCTTGCCCGCGACCGCGCGGAAGACCTTCAGGGGTTGCGAAATGACTACCCGAATGCGGCGAATCATGGAACGACATCAGTGATGGGTGTGTACAGTAAGGCAACGGGGAAATGGACGAATCATATCGCCGTTAACGGTGACGGCTCAATGCCCGTCGGGTGGACGCTTGGGCGGAACGAGAAGTTCGTGCAGGGTGCCGGTCACGCTGAAGAGACGATTATAAATAACCTCGGTCCTGATGAGGTTGTAGGGTTTGGTGGGACGTCGCGAAATATCTGCTGGGACACCTGCTATCCGCTGCTTAATGGCAATGGAATGAGGTTCGGCGGTGCTGGGTATTTCGGCGGCCGAGCGGACAAGACTCCGTTTTCGTTGTTCTGGCAGGAGGACTGGTAGGTGTGAAGAGAGATGGTTTGCCGGAGGTGCTTGGCTATAAGGTGGGTGACGTGCTCTTGATCTCCGCGGAGGCGTCGGAAGCGCGCGTCGCAAGGGTGGCCCCTCGGCGACTGACCATCGCTTGGCCTTGGCGGGAGATTGATCCGGATTCGGAAAACTCATGGGATGGCACCTTGGGTTTTCCACGCGATCCCGACGCCTACGATTGGGTCAACACGCCCTGGAGGCTGGAGCCAGACCCTTCGGAGTTAAATAGCGGAGACGCGTGCTTCGTGGGGATTCCGCCAACAAAAGTTCGAGTCATCGGGATTGGGAGGTTCGACCCTCCTGCTGATTTCGGGTTCCTTCCTCGACCTGAGTATGTGCTTGAGGTGATTCCGGTTGACCTGGTTGATGACGGCGAGGCGGGATATGTTCTCTATCTGAACGGGCTGGAGCCAATTGAAATTGAAGTCGTGGAGGGTGAACCTTCTCCAAGCTGACTTTGCGGCTCCGGAGTAGAGTAAGCGGTTGATCAGAGCCCGGCCCGCCAGTGAGATGTAGGCTAACCATCTTCTGCAGGTCTAGTGACACGAAGACGAGCGGATCTCATCGAGGGTGGGATGCGGCGGGTAGGGCATCGGAGTGTGTTCCACATGTGTCTCAGTGGGGTTTGTTGAAGGTGTGGAGTTGTCAGCGGGTGACGGGTCGGCCTCGGGTGAGGTGGAAGTCTCTAATCCTGCAAGCCTGTCTGGGCATGGCGATTAGTGATGTTTGATCCGGAATCCTTCGAGCGGCTGGTTGAACCGCCTCAGGAGATGCCTCGGCAGGTTGACTGGGCTGTGGTCGAGTCTCGCATGGGGGTGGCTCTTCCCATGGACTATAAATGGCTGATAGGGCGCTATGGAATCGGCTGTTTCGGCGGGTTTCTATACATTTTCTGCCCCGAATCGTCTCGGCAGGGGCTTGATCTGGAGTATCAGCACGAACGCACCGGTTTGGCTTTAAGGTATCTGGCCGAGCGGGGGCACTCCCTTCCACGCGGTCCTGGTGACCTCCTTTCTTTTGGTTGCTCTGAGAATGGTGACGTCATGTATTGGATAGTTGGCCACGTCGGCGATTCCGGCCAGTGGAAAGTCGCTCTAGGGGAACCGCGCGGCCCATTGTGGGAAGAATTTGATGGTGGTGCCGTGGAATGGCTGGAAGCTGTTCTCGCAAGGCGAGTCAGAATGAACATATTCCCCAAGGACTTTCCCCGGCGAACCGTTCGTTTCCGGACGGTTTGATCCGCGTTGCGGACTACTTTTGCACGGTGCTGTGATTGGGGTGAGGTCAAAACTTCGTTTGCCTTGGCCCGCTGGCCTCTGAGCTTCACAACTTGGAAGATGGGGATGAGGCCGTCGATGAGATTGAGCGGCGATTCACGCGATCGAAAAGCCACTCACGGGTGAGTGGGCTCGCCTGCTCCTCAATTACTTCGGCGATGATATATGTTTCGGGCTGGCTTGGACGCTACTGCATCTGGTCGAGTCGGCTCCGCTGCCACCGGTTGCAGGCGAATCGTGTTACTGGAGGATCTCGCCCGATGGGATGAGCGCGGTTATGCGTACCTTCAGAAGGGAGAACTGATGGTAGCCCCGGTAGACTTCGATTCTCAGCGGCTGCGCGAAGGCCTTGCCAACCTCGCCCCGTGGCACCGTGTCGCCTTCGCGGTTAGCTGTGTTGAGGTGCTGATACCTGCATACTTGAAATTCAGCGAGTTGGAGGAGGCTGGCGATCGGGTCCTAGTTCGGATGTGGGTGGACGCGGTCTGGTCCGGGCTGCAGGGCGGCAACATGAGCAGCGCCATATCAGAGCTTCCTTCGCCGGACTCGATAAAGGAACTTTTGCCAGTTCAAGAAGAATGGAATGAGTGGGCGCCGCAAGCGGAAGATGCCATTGCCTCGCTTGTCTACCTCTTGGAGCTTTTGCGCGACGATAATGTCGACCTCGCTGTCTATGTTGCTGAGCGGGCGTATGCGGCAGCGGACGAGTTCGAAGCACGTGAACAGGATCTAGAGGTTATTGGAAGTGATGATAGTGAGGTGCTGTTGCAGGCTTCGTCGATCCAGGCCGAACTGCAGCGGCAGGTAGATGTCCTAAGTGCCCTGCAGGATCCTGTGGCCGACTCCTCTATAATTGCCGGTTTGCGGGCCGCTGCGATGCGAGTGCCTGTTGGTGGCTTGACGGGAGCCGGCTAAATAGTCTGACGAAGCGCGGTATGGGCGGCATGTCTGCCTTTTCGAAGAGCCCGGTGGCTGGCCATAGTGTGCGGACTTCTCGTGTCGCGTGAATGCAGGTAGGAGATGTCCGCGACTCGATGGTCGTCTCGTACGGATCGTCCGGATGCGGTTCTAGCTCAATGCGGTAGTGACCGAAGGTAGTCGTCTTCGTGGGACGAAGCCGTTCGTTGCGCTGTATCATCGGGTGCAATGTCGTGGCGTTGAGGCTCGGCCGGGCGTCGTCATGTCGGGCCGGGCTGCGAACCGGGGCCGGCGACGGGGCTCACTTAACCTTTCGTGGTCACGGCCCTGGTCACAGGTTTGGTGGTCGGCAGTGATAGCAGCCGGCATTGCGGTATCGTGGGCTACTGAATGGCCCGGTTTTGCGTACTTATCGGCATGATCCCCCACGCCGTGACAGAATTGTTATGTAACTGGGGGTCAAGGGGTCGTCGGTTCGAATCCGGCCGTCCCGACACTTGCTAAGGAACCCGTTGACCAAGGCGTATGCCCTGGTCAACGGGTTCTAATTCACTTCGTCCCGGTAGGGGATTGCTGATCTAGACGGCGCGTAGCTGGGGACCACTTGGGGACCGGCGCGCCTTCAAGTGGGCGCTGAGTGCCGTTCCCGCGTCAGTAATCGATTGTCGGTCGGGGTGCAGGTACCGCTGTGTCGTGGTCAGCGACCCGTGGCCGGCAATCTTGCGAAGCACGTGCACTGGCACCCCGGCGTCGGCCATCCAGGTCAGCCCGGTGTGTCGCAGGTCGTGTCGCCACGGTCGTGCCCTGGTACAGGTTGCGCAGCACTTCGAGCTTCACGAAGTAGCTCTTGCCTGCGCCGGAGCGGGCCAGGACGACCGAGTTGTGGTTGTCCTGCGCCCACCGGTTCCAGATCAGCACGCCGTTGCTGGTCGTGTTGACCCCGTAGAGGACCCCGTCGGGCGCGACGACGGCGCCCGGCGCGGGGGCGGCGAGGTCGGCCGAGGCGAGCGGGAACGCCGCCGCCAGGGCGGTGGTGTCGAGGACGCGGCGCATCCGCAGCGCGTCCACGCCGACGGGGAGGGTGGACACCCAACCCTGCTGGTGGCGGAACGTCGCCGGTTGCAGGTCCAGCAGCACGCTGGCGGCGGCCGACCTCACCCCCGCGACGGTTTCGTCCAGCTCGTCGAGGGTGCGGGCGTGGACGGTGACGTAGATGCCGACCTCGAACAGCTTCGCCGCCCCCCGGGCGACTCGTTCGGCGAGGTCCGCGGCGTCGGCCGCCGCCTCCACCATCGGGTCACCGAGCCGGCCGTGGTCGGCGTCGAGCCGACGCGACGATTCGAAGCGGGCCCGCTGCCGCTTGAGCATCGGCGCGGCCAGCTGCGACGTGACAGGGTCGAGGTGCACCGCGACGTCGACCCGGCCGGGGTAGGACAGCAGCGGGTCCAACCACGCCGGCCCGACCTCGGCCGGGTAGCCGCACACCACGTACGTGGCGGCGTACCCGTCGCCCACCTGCACGTGCCGGGGCGCGACCGACAGGGCCGCCGGGGACGGCATGCCGTCGGCGGCAACGGCGCTTCTCGTTCGGCTGGACTTTCTCAGGATCACGGTGTGCTCCGAAGGGTGATCGGGGTGCCGGGCACCGCGCGGGGACCGGACACCGGCGGGGAGAACGGATCGGCCACCTGCGCGAGGGCGGCGGTGACGGCCGGCCCGTCCAACGCGACGGCTTCGACACCCACGCCGGACAGGGCGCGCACGGCGGTGTCGGCCGCGTACGCGCCGATGACGACGGCGAGGACCTGCCGGCGCAACGGATCGCGGCGGCCGTCGAGGTCGACCAGGAAATCGGCGTAGTCGCCGGCGGCGGCCTGCAAGGCCGGATGCGGCAGGCGCGGCGCGTGGTCCACGGTCGCCTGCGCGTAGGCGGTCAGGTCGTGCCGTTGCGTGGCCACGACGAGCTGCGCCGGCCCGGTCAGCGAGTTGAGGAACCGCCCGAACCCGTCGAGCAACGCGGCCTGTTCGGTGCCGGTGCGCATGTGGATGTTCGTGGTGCCGCAGGCGATCAGGACCTTGTCGCCGCCCTCGCTGGTGAGAACCCCGGCCGGGGTGACGCCGGTGACCGCAGGGCGCAGCGGCGCCGGGACACGCGGCTCGCCGGCCACGACCACGACCGCGCTGGCCCGCGTCGCGCCCGGAGCGAAGGTGCGCGGGCTGCGCGACAGCAGGAACCCGTGGCGCAGCCACACATCCAGCGGCAGGCCGTCGCGGCGGCCGAGCGCCACCACGACCGCGCCGGCGAACACGACGACCCCGGCGACGATCCACGCCACCGGCGGCAGCAGATGCCCGAACCTGCGGTAGACACCGAACGCGGCCAGGCCGACGCCGCCGACGATGCCGAGCTGCCGGAACGTCAGCCCGAACGCGATGCGGTCCGGCTCGTTGACGTCCGCCGGGACGACCGCGCGGGGAGTCGTGTCATCCGTGCTGCTCATCTCGGCCTCCGTACCGGTAGGTGCCGGCCCAGGCCGCGGGGCAGCCCCTGGAGGGCGACCGTGCGCACGACGAGTCCGACGACGTCGGGCCCCCGGCCGCCCTGCTCGCCGACGAACCGGCGCATCAGGGTCGGGATCTTCACCGTGGTCCAGAGCACGACGACCACGAGCACGAGGTTGAGCGTGTCCGACCCGGGTAGCCCGAGCAGGATCGGCAGGTTCGACTCCGGGTTGATCAGCAGGTCGATGCCCGCCGAGAACACCACCGCCTGCAGGGTGGGTGTGGCCAGGCAGCCCAGGAGACTGCGCCACCACAGCTCGGCGGCGGCCTGCGTCCACGGGGTGGCATAGCAGGCCAGGGCCACCGGCCCGATGCCGGCCAGGACGACCAGCACCCCGACGCGCGCGATCCAACCGCCGACGAGCATGAACATCAGCACGACGATGAGCAGCCCGATGACGGCGGTGAGGAGCGCGGTGCCCTCGTCGGTCATCGCCGAGGAGATACGGGCCTGGACGAAGGTCACCGCCACGGTGGTCGGCGCGGCCTCGCCGGCCATCGACACGGTCAGGGCGTTCGCGACGTCGATGAGCGCGCCAGTCAGCGGCACCGCGAACGCGGACAGGACGAACCCGACGACGAGCCGGGGCGCCAGTTGTTTGACGCTGTAGCGGGTCTCCACCGAGTCGCCGACCATCGTGGCGGCGCCCGCGGCGACGATCGCGAGGACGAAGCAGGCGTTGACGACCAGCGACCCCTGCTCGGCGATCGACTGCACCTGCGGCAGGACCGTGACGTCCGGCGACACGAAGATGGACGAGGTCAGGAAGGCCAGCAGGCCGCCGAGAAGAGCAACGACCGTCTCGGCGAGCCAGCTGACCAGACCGTCCATCAGTACGTTGACCATCACCGGTGGCCGCCTCAGCCGCCGAGGATGCCCTGCAGCACCTGCAGGACCACCGGGGACAGCACGGCCAGGGCGTAACCGATCAGAGCCGACTTGAAGTTGCCCTTGGCCTGCTCGACCTGGGCCGGGTCACCCCCGGCCGCCATGTACCGCAGACCACCGATGACCAGGAACATCGTCGCGACGAGCGCGATGATGCCCATGATCCAGTCGGTGATGTTGGAGATGACCTGGCTGATGCTGTTCGCCGCCAACGGCTGAACGGCGGCGAGGTCGGACAGGACAACGAGAGTGGTGCGCATCGCGACCCTCCACAAGACTGTGCTGGCCGCCACGGTGGGGACCGGGCGAAGGGGATGTGGTCCGGTGGGGCGCTCCTCCCTTACCAGCGGTGAAGGGATAGCGGTGTCAGTACGCCGCGCCAGTCGTGCCGGACCACGGGCCCCGCCGGAAGGAAGGGTCCCCACCGGGCGGGCATGCCGTGGATGACATGCACCGCTCAGATCTCGACTGTCAGGCCGATCGAACCCCCGTTCTTCCTGTCAACCTCTGACAGGGCCGGTCATCGGGGCATGCGGTAGAAGGGCTGCCCACGTGTCCTTTGCTGGCCTGCCCGTTCCGCAGCAATGCTCGCTTTTGTCGGGAACTGGACTGAACTCCTCGTTTGGGTATTCGTGGCCGTCTGGACGGGCTGAACTGCCGGTCTGAGTCGTCGATGTCCGCCCGTGGGCTGCGGCGCTAGTTTCGTCGGGCCGTTGTGATGCCTGGGGAGAGCAATGGGATACCGCTTCAACGCACCGCCGAACTGGCCGACGCCTCCTGCCGGGTGGGTTCCACCGTCGGGTTGGACACCGGATCCCTCCTGGGGTCCTCCGCCGCCGGGCTGGCAGTTGTGGCTTCCGGACACTCCGGCTCCGGTGGCGCCCATGACGGCAGCCCCGCAGACTGCCGGTGCTCCTGCCGTCGTCCCGCACCAGCGCAGCGTCAGTGATCCGGACATTCCCCTGTTCGGTGCCCGGGGCAAGGCGCGTGAACTGGCCGCGGAGGGTACGCGGCTGCGCGCCGAGTTGGAGCAGGCGCGCGCCGAGCTGGCGGGGCTGCGGGCGGAGATGTCGCGCCTGGGCATGCTGTCGGTGTTGGAGTTGGAGCAGCAGCGGGACAGGCTCGGGCGTGAGCTCGCCGACTTGACGGCGAAGGGCAAGGCGCAGAAGGCCGAGCTCGACCGCCGACTTCGTGGGCTTCGGCAGCAGATCGTGGTCACCGAGGAGACCGCGCTGCTGCAGGAGGCCGGCGTCTACCAGTACCGGCACCCTCTGTCGGACGCGGTCGCCTACCAGAGCCAGCTCAGCCGGATCCAGGACCAGATCAAGGCCATGGCCAGGAAGGACGGGGGCGCGGTCAAGGCCGCTACCGGTTGGACGGTCAACGGCTCGGTCACGGAGGGCCGGGCGATGGTCCGGGACTTCTCCAAGCTGATGCTCCGCGCCTACAACGCCGAGGCGGACAACCTCGTACGCGGGTTGAAGCCGTACAAGCTCGACTCGGCCGTCGACCGGCTGGGGAAGGTGGCGGCCACGATCGCCAAGCTCGGCAAGACGATGCAGATCCGGATCGCTGAGGACTACCACCGGCTGCGAATCAAGGAGTTGGAGCTCACCGCCGACTACCAGGAGAAGCTGGCCGAGGAGAAGGAACGGGAGCGGGAGGAGAAGGCCCGGCTGCGCGAGGAGCGACGCGCGCAGCAGGAGATCGAACGCGAACGCGCCCGGCTCGACAAGGAACGCCAGCACTACGCCAACGCGTTGGCCGCCCTGCAGGCCAAGGGCGATACCGACGGTGCCGCGCAGATGCAGGACCGGCTGGCCCAGATCGACACCGCGATCCAGGACGTCGACCACCGGGCCGCGAACGTCCGGGCCGGCTACGTGTACGTGATCTCCAACCTCGGCGCGTTCGGCGAGAAGATGGTCAAGGTCGGGATGACCCGCCGGCTGGACCCGCTGGACCGGGTGCGGGAACTCAGCGACGCCTCGGTGCCCTTCAACTTCGACGTCCACGCCCTGTTCTTCTCGGAGGACGCGGTCGGCATCGAGGCGCAGATGCACGCACGGCTGGCCGACCGGCGGGTCAACCTGGTCAACCACCGCCGCGAGTTCTTCTACGCCACCCCGGAAGAGGCCAAGGAGCACCTGCTGGCGTTGACCGGCAGCCTGTTGCAGTACGAGGAGGTCCCGGAGGCCCTGGAGTACCGGCAGAGCCTCACCCAGGCGCAGGAGCAAGCGGGCGCGAGCGCCTGACGTTGTCGGGACAGTGGACAGCCGAGGCCGGTGCGGGCCGGTCGGGCCAGCGGAATCGTCAAGTAGGAGAGGTACGTATGTCGTCGGTCGGATTGTTCGCCTTCGGGTCAGCGGGCGGAAGCGGAGGTGTCGACCTGGGCGAGGCACCGTTCGTGGTGGTGGACGTGGAGACCACCGGGCTGTCGTCGAGGTCCGACCGGATCGTGGAGATCGCCCTGGTCCGCGTCGAGGGAGGCCGGGTGGTCGACGAGTGGGCCACCCTCGTCGACGCAGGCCGTGACCCCGGCCCGACGTTCGTCCACCACATCACGGCGGACATGCTGTCCGGCGCGCCGACCTTCGCCGACGTGGCGGGGGACATCCTGTCCAGGCTCGACGGTGCGGTGGCGGTGGCGCACAACGCCCGTTTCGAGGAGGGCTTCATCGCGCAGGAGTTCGCCCGCGCCGGCATCGACACCGCGCCCCTGCCGGCGGTGTGCACGCTGCGGTTGGCCCGACAGGTCCTGGCGGCGCCGAACTTCCAGCTCGTGTCCTGCTGCGCCGCGTACGGCATCGAGCTGCACGACGCCCACACCGCTCTCGGTGACACCCGGGCGACCGCCCAACTCCTCACCCGGCTCCTGGCGGACGCGCCCGCCCTCCGGTTCCCGTCCGCGCCCGTGCCACTGCCTCGGTACCCGCGCCACGCCCGGCCCCGCACCCGGGTAACCGGCCTGCGCAAGGGCACGGACGGGTGGATCCAGTCGCTGCTCGGCAAGTTGCCCTACTCCACGAGCGACGCCGACCCGGCGTCCGCCGAGGCGTACCTCGCCGCCGTCGGGGACGCCCTCAGCGACGGCAAGCTGACCGGCGTCGAGGCCAAGGCACTGGCCCGACTGGCCGGGCAGTCCGGCATGGGCGCCCAACAGGTACGGGACCTGCACCACCGCTACCTCGACGGACTGCGCGACGCCGCGCTCGCCGATGACATCCTGACCAGCACCGAGTACCAGCAACTCGTCACGGCCGCCCGACTTCTCGGGGAACCGGACTACTTCGCAGACCTCACCGCGCCCGAGGCGGAAACCACGCACCGAACCCGGGCGGTCAAGCAGAAGGGACAACGCGTCTGGTGCAGCCCGTCCGTGTCCGCCGACGCCCGGGACCGCCTCACCCGGGCCGGTTTCGTCCTGGCGTCGAACCTGACCCGCAACGTCGTCGCCGCCGTCGTCACCGCTGCCGACCGGGACGACGCGAAGGTCGCGCGAGCACGCGAACTCGCCATACCGATCCGCTCCGACCTTGCCCTCGACGACATACTGGGGACCACCGCCACGCCTTCCCCGGCACCCCACCAGCCTGGAGCCACCGGGGTGGGCGCGGAACAAGACGAGTCCCGCGACGAGCCGACACCGGCCGCCGCGGTGCCCGTGCCCACCCCACGCAGGCCGCAGGTCGTCGCCGGCTGGTACCTGGACCCGTCCGGGCGGTGGACCTACCGCTTCTGGGACGGCACGGGCTGGACCGAGCGGGCCAGCGCCGGAGACGGCCGCACCTGGTCGGACAGCACCGGCCTACCGCTGTGGTGCGCGCCCACGACGGACGGGCTGGTCGACGGCCAACAGCCGCACACCCTCACCGACCAGATCACGACGATGCAGAAGACCGACCTCCACGCGGCGCTGCTCCTGACCGTCCGATGCATCGACGCAGTGGAGAACGACGCACGCGTCAAGGGGCACGGGGTGGCTCCCTGGTACTACGAGAGGGCCGCCATCATCCTCGCCAGGCTGGGCGACCCCGCCGCCGAAGTCGCCGTGCTCGAACGATTCGCCCGACAGAGACACGCCCCCGGCGCCACACCGGCCCGGCTCCTCGAACGACTCAGACATCGCCAGGCCACGGCCCACGCGTAGCCGCCACCACCGTCCATGACCCGTGACGTGCCTGAGTGAATCTCCCTCACGGTGCGCTCGCGGGGCCCGCCTTCACATCCCCCTCGCTGTCACCGGCTGTGGCAACCCGGGATCGCCCCCGGTAAGCGGCAACCTTTGAACGCTGGTTCGGTGCCGTGCAGAGGGCAGTGGCGGAGCGGGGGCGGGTTCAGCCGGTGATGAGGTGGGTGAGGTGGTAGTGGTCCCACCAGTCGGTGCGGTGGTGCAGGCGGACGACGCCGTTGGTGCGGATCAGGAGGAGGTGGTTGCCGTCCTGGATGAGGGCGGCGTCCCCCTCCCGTCCGGCCAGGACCCTGGACACCGTGGCGATCATGTTGGGGATGGCTTTGTCGGCCAGGTCGTCGGCGTGGGGGGAGAAGGTGATGTTGACGTACGTGTCGGGTTCCCATTCCCAGCGGGCGTCGTCGTCGGCTTCGGCTTCGTAGTAGCCGTGGGTGCCGGCGCGGACGGTGATGGCGTAGCCGCGTTGGTCGTAGAGGCGGGCCGTGAACAGCCGCGGGTTCGCTGTCGGTCGCGGTGTCTCGTCGGGGTGTGCGGCGGTGAGGGCGGCGATCTCGTCGACGGGTGGATCGCCGGCGATGATCAGCCGGAACTCGACGCCCATGTCCGCCCCGCCTTCCTCAGTCTCGCCGGATGATCTGTTGGATCGTACCGTCGGGTTTCACCACGGCCAGTTCCTTCAGCCCGTCGATCGGCCAGTCGTCGAATTGCCGTCGTAGCGCGGCCGGGTCGCCTTCCCAGTCCTGGAGGTTCACTACCACCCGCTGGGTCTGCTCGTCGTCGATCTTCTCCCGGACCTGACTCCAGACGTTACGCACGGAGGTGTGGGCGGCGGGGGAGTAGCAGTCGAAGACGTGGCCTTCGACGAGGTAGTCGGGGTCCTTGTCCGGGTTGCCGTGGTCGCCGGTGCGTTCGCGGGCGTCGCCGGTCTCGGCTGGGGTGGGGTTCTGGTGCACCCGGTAGCCCCTGGCAGCCATGCTGTCGGCGCATTCGTTCTCCAGTTCCAGGGCCCGCCGGGTGCTGTCGTCCACCTTGGGCCCGATCCTGGTACGCGGTCCGGTGGGCGTGCCGCCGGGAACGCCGCTAGGTTGCCGGCTCCACGGCGGAAACACCTCACCCGCAACCCGGGCGTGACCGGGCTTGGCGGGAGAGGGGTCGGTGCTGGCGGCAGGAGTGGGGCTGGCCGGTGGGTGCCGGTCAGCCCCACTCAGTTTCCCGAGGCCCCGAGCTGCCGGGCCTGGCCGGTCGCCGCTTCTACGGCCTGCCCGGCGGTTGCGGCGCGTTGTACGAGCAGCACGAGGACCTGTTTGACGCCGTCGAGGGCCTGTAGAAGCGGCCCCGGTTGTCCGCCCTGCAGGACGACGCTGGCCAGGTGTCGGGTCTCGTCGAGGTGGCTGATCGTCGCGGTGGCGGACTCGCGGGCGGCGGTGATGCGCTGCTGCACCGGCGCGAGCGCGGCGATGGTTTCCTGCGCGGCAGCCTGCCGGGGAACCGCTGCGGCGGCCGTGGTCGCCTCCCCGACCGCCGCGGCGAGGCTGCCCAGCCCGCCCTGGATGGTGGAGACCGTCGCCCGTACCCGGGCGATCCCGGCAGCGACGCCGGCGAACCCTGCGGCGGCGGCCCGTAGGGCGATCTCCTGGGCCTGCCGGTCGACCGCCGCCGTGAGACCCTGGGCCCGCTCGACGCCCGCCGTCAGCGCCCGCAACTCCCCGATGATCTGTTCCATGCTCGACACGCGTCAGCCACCCCGACCGAGAACGAACTCCGGACCCCGCAACCTACCCGGACGAACCGGCCCAGGGGCACCCCGAACCGCCCGGACACGTCGAGGACGCCGGCCGTGTGATGCCGTCAGGCCGCCGCAGCGGCGGCTCGCTGGGCGGGCGGGCGCATCGCGCCGGAGAGGTCGCCTCGGGTGACGGCGGCAGCCACGACACGTTCGGCTCGCCTTCTGCGCATCCGCAGGACCGAGGCGGTCACGCCCCGCTCGGCGGCCAGTTGCTCGATCAGCGCGTCGCCGAACCGGGTTGCGCTGATCAGCTCGGCGGCGTCGGCGGTGATCAGTCCGGCGGCGGCTGCCCGGCCGAGCAGCAGGTCCGGATGCCCGTAGGGCATGCGCGGTGACCGCGAGCCGGTGGGCAGGTCCAGCGGGAGTTCCTCGCTGTCGTCGGCCTTGACGACGGCGGCGCCTGCGCGCCACGCGGCCCAGCACAGCCGTAGCCACAGCCGGGGCGGGGCGAGGTCCGCCGTGCGCAGGGCGTGGAGGAACCCGGCCAGCACCTCGGAGTCCACGTCGTCGGCGTGCCGGGCGTGGCCTCGGCTGATCTTCGCCGCGAGGTGCGTGAGCGCGGGCAGGGCCACGCCGATCGCGCCGACGACCCAGGCCGGCCCCCAACGGCGGGTGTGGTGGGCGAGTTGCCGCCACACCTCGTCGGTGGTGTCACTGTCGTAGCGGTTGAACATGAGCAGGGTGCGTAGCTCGTCCAGCGGCATCGTCGTGTCCGGCAGGCCCGGCACCGGGCGTGCGTCGAACACCAGCGGCGCGGGTTCGCAGGTCAGCAACTTGAACGCCTGCTCGGCGGTGCTCAGGGCCGTGACGGCCGTTCTGGTGCGGGTGGTCGGTGCCATCGTGATCGTTCCCCTCGGCGGTAGCGCTTCGCCCGACTGCGAAGGCTTCGAGACCCCCGATTGGGACAGCTCCACCTGACACCAGAAGGAGTTGTCAGACCGGGACAGGCCGCGTCCGTCCCGGTCAGGTTCGCGGCGGTGCCGACCGTCCACGTGCCCGCCCACTGGGTGACGGGGCGTGTGACCTGACCGGTTCGGTCAGATCGCCGGTGGGTTCGATCGACCTGACAGCCACGCACTGGGAATCGTCAGTACGTCCCGCCGGTCCGGGGGCCACCGCGCCTATGACCGACAGAAACCCGCACCAGGCACCGGTTCCCGTGGGGGACGTGGTGCCCGGCGACGCGCCCGTGCCGATCACCGTCTGGCCGGTCCCGGCCCCACCACAGGGCGAGACCATGTCCAACGCGATGGGCGTACGGCTGGTCCACAACCTCACCCACCCGTCCGACCTGGTCATCGACCTGGCCGTGGGCCCGCAGTTGGCCCGCGCGGTCATCGCCGCCCACCGCCGCAGCCATCTGCAGTCGACCCGGCTGCTCGGCTGGGGCCGGGAAGCGGCGACGCTGATCGTCACCGGCTGGCCCCCCGACGGCGGCGTCTCGGCGGTGGAGTTCTTCCTGCGCTGCCACGCGAGCCTCCTACCGGGCGGCTGCGTGGCCGTGCTGCTGCCGCACGGGGACGTGATCCTGCCGGTCGACGTGGTCATCGCCGCGAAGCGGGCCGGGCTGGCGTATCTGCAGCACATCGTGGCGGCCGACCGGCCGCCCCGGCGTGGTCAGCGGGCGCAGCTGGATATCCACACGGACGTGCTGATCCTGACCCGCAGCGCGACGCAGCCCGGAGGCGTCGATGGGTGAGTCCATGCCGGTGACGTCGGTGTGGCTGACCTGCCAGCAGCCGGCCCGGGACCAGCGGCGGGGCCGCTACGTGCCGGAGAGCTCCAGCCATCCGGGAAAGATGTTGCCCCACCTGGCCGCGCACGCGATCAGCTCGTACACCGCGCCGGGGGATCTGGTGTTCGACCCGATGTGTGGGGCCGGGATCACTCTGGTCGAGGCCATGCACCTCGGCCGGCAGGGGGTCGGGATCGACATCGAACCCCGGTACACCGCGCTGGCCGCCTCCAACGTCGCCCTGGCCGCGTCGCAGGGTGCGACCGGGTCGGCGCAGGTGTTCACTGGCGACGCCACGGGTCTGCTCGGCCTGGTGCCGGCGTCGGTGGTCGGCCGGGTGGGGCTGGTGCTCACCTCACCGCCGTACGGGCGCGGCACGCACGGCCTTGTGCGCGCGACGAGCGCCGGGGTCCGCAAGCGAGACCACGTGTACGGGGACCGGGAACGCGGCAATCTCGCCTACGGCGGATGGTCCCGCCTGTTCGACGGGTTCGCCGCGATCCTGGCCGCCAGCTACCGGCTGCTGCGTCCCGGCGGCATCGTGGTGATCACCTGCCGTCCGGTACGCCGCCAACGCGACGATCTGATCGACCTGCCCGGGCAACTGCTCGGGGTCGCCCGGTCGGTGGGGCTCGTGCCGGTGCAGCGGTGCGCGGCGATGCTCGCGGCCGTCCGCGACGGCCAGATCGTGCACCGGGCGAACATGTTCGGGCTCCTGGCCGTCCGCCGCGCCAGGGACGAAGGCATCCCCGTGCACCTGATCGCCCACGAGGACGTGCTGGTCCTACGTCGCTAACAGACTCCCGAGAGTTCAGGGAAGCTGACGGGCTCTCGACGTGAACCCAGGGTTCGTCTGCGCAGTCACGCTATCGCGGGTCCGGGGGTTCGCGGTGAACCTGGCTGAGGGGCTGGCGACTGTGTTGCGTCAGGAAGGTGGCCACCACTTCACGGAAGTCGTCAGGGTTCTCGACCCACGGCAAGTGACCGGAGCCGGCGAGGCTCACGCGTTGGCTGTTCGTCAACGCCTGGTGCAGCGAGTCAACGGCCCAGCGGGGGCGGATGTCCTCGGTGCCGTCGATGATCAGCACGGGCAGGTCGAGCGCTCGGCACTGCACAGCCAGTTCGGAGTCGCTGAGCTCTTGCTTGACCTCCGCGTTGAGGGCCTGGTTGCAGTCGTAGTTGATGCCCAGCCATGGGGTGGCCATGCGTTCGGCGTGCCGCAGTGCGGTGCCGGGGTCGGCGAAGTCGGCCGACCATTGCAGGAGCGCCCATTCGTGGTCCTCTGCGGGCGTGCGGGTGCGGACGCCGAGTGCCTCCCACCGGGCCAGATGATGCCCGAGTCGCAGCCTCAAATTCCGCTTGTAGTGCGGGTGCCAGCCGCGGTCGGGGTCGATGCCGGTCCCGGACACGTAGATCAGGTGGCTGACCCGTTCGGGGTGTTCGATGGTGTACCGCAACGCCAGGTGCGCACCCCACGAGTGGCCCATCAGGGCCATGCGCGGTCCGGCCAGTTGGTCGCGTACCGCGTCGAGGTCGGCGACGAAGCGGGCGACGGTGTATGGTCCGCGCCGCTGCGAGCGTCCGCAGCCGCGCTGGTCCCATCGGATGGTGCGGGCGCGGTCGTCGAGCAGCCGGGCGACCGGGTCGAGGTAGTCCCACAGGCCCGGACCGCCGTGACAGAGCACCAGCGGCGGCCCGGCGCCGGACTGCTCGGCCCACAGATGGCAGTTGTCGTCGCTGCGCACGTTTAGGCTCATGGGCGACAGTATGGCGGCTTGTGCGGGACCGCTTTGCTGAGCGATACGGCCGAGGCAGTTGATGGTTGGGCGTGTGGGCCGGCCGGCGTGGGCCGCCGGACTGTCGCTTCGCAGCGGGTCACCGCCAACGCTCGAGCGATTCATCGGACATGAGGTTCACGGTCAGGCCGGTGTCCCCGGCACCTGGTCGATGAGTGCGGCCTCAGGGACGCGGCCGTCGGCGATCAGAGCGGACAGCTCATCGAGTAGTCGTTCGAGATCGTCGCGGTTCTCAAGGTCGTAGTGCTTGTTGACCATCCTGTCGTCGGCGAGGCGGACTGTCGTCAGCTCCGCCTCGCCGGTGGCCCAGATGATGATCGCGGCGAGCCACGTCGTGGACTCGAGCTCGCTGACCACGACCGCCTTGCCGTGGTTCGGCTGGATCGGGTGCGTGTGCCATCGCATCCCCAGCCTCGCCCACGTCTCTGCTCGGGCCTTGACGGTGACCGACAGCGCCTCCAGGGGAAACGTCATGCCCGTGACTGTCGCACGGCCCCCACCGGCTGAATCGGCACCGAACCCGGCGGTGCGTTCAGTCGAACCAGTTGAACAGCAGGTCTCCGAGCCGGTCCTGATGGTGGTAGGCGACGTCACGGCGTTCGTCTTCGGTGAGGAATCGCAGGTCATTGTCGCTGAGCGGCTGGATCAGCTCTGCGGCCTTCGCGACCCGTAACTCCGCCTCGGAGAACGGGTCGCCGGCCGGCACGTCCACGAACGTCAGCGTCACCGAGTGGTGATCCTGCGGCTCGGCCGCAGCGACCAACGACGCCGCAGCGTTGAACAGCAGGCCCACCGCTACTCCATCGCGGAGCCTCACACCCACCCGGTAGTAGTTCCGGCCGACGGCGGGCTCTTTGACCGGGGTGGTGACGGTCCCGCCGGAAGCACGCATGCTGGGGTGCACCGCAGCGAGCCATACGGCACGAGCGACCGGATCGTGGTGTGGCCTGGTCGCCCCTGCCTGCGCCACGTCCACGATCTCCACGGCTGAATTGTCCGTAGCTGGTGGCCCGGACGTCGAGTCCCGCACGGGGAACAATCTGACAGGTCGCGGCTTTCGGCGGGCTGACAGCCTCTGCCAGCCGTGTCGACCTGACAGCAGGGCCCGTGGGACTCTGGCCGAGGCTAACCTGAGGGCTCTTCTTCTTCTCGTGTCCCCTGATCTGGCCTCTTCTCGCGACGGCATCGCGCCCACCGGCTCCGGTCGGCCGCCGTCGCCCGCGTCTGATCCGGCCCCACACGGTCCACGACCCTCTGCTCATGCCACAAGGGCATGGGTGATGTTCCCGTTCCGCCCGACGGTCACCACCCGGTGGCCGCCTTCGCGCTGTCCGATGGAGGACGACATGCTCATGCCCCGCTGGTACCTGACTACCCCCGACTGGTTCGCCGAGCTGCCCGCCACGATCCACAGCGGCGACGACGGCAAGACCGTGACCAACCAGCCCGCACGACCGCTCCACGACGGGCATTCCGTTGGTCCAGCGGAGACCGACGCCGCGATGGGCGTGGCCCTGCTGGCCGTCGAGCAGCTCGGCGAGGCCATGACCCACGCCACTGAATGCCATGACCTGACCGAACTGGCCCGGCTGCTGTGCGGCCTCAACCTCGTCCAGGCGTACCTGACCCAGACGATCCAGCGCATCGCCGAGAACGTCCACGGCGCTGCCTTCAGCGGACTCGCCGCCGTGCCGGACACCGTCGTGCAGGACCTCACCGACAGCCTCAGCACCGCCGGCAGCAACAGCGAGATCCTCGCCGGTCACCTCAAGGACGCCCACCTGATCCTGCGCTCCGTTGCCGTCTCGTAGACCCAACCTGCGCCGGAACGCGTAATCCGGCACCGGACACGTAGCTGTCTCGACCCGCACCATCCGGCCGATGCCCGGCCGACCGCGCACACCCGCGCAACATCCGGGCACGGCCGGCAGGCGTGCCCGGATTCCATCCACCAGCAGATGGAGGAATCCCGTGCCACACCACCTCTCCACACTCTCCGGCCCTCGCCGCCGGATCCAGCCGAACCACCTCGACGACCGCCCCGGCGACACTCCTGCCGCGCACCTCGGCCGCCGTGCCGAGACCGGCCGCTGCCGGGACCTTCCCGCGCTGCGACGGATGCGCTACGCCCCCACCGCCCCGGTGGTGCTCGCATGACCGCGCCCGAGGTTCCCGCCGTCCCCGTACGCCTGGCCCGGCGGCCCGTCGTCGGAGGGCTGGTCGTCCCATGGGTCACCGCCCGTACCCCCGATGGCCGGTACCGGTTCGGCGCCGTCGACCACCACCGTCACGTCCGAGCGCTGCAGGACCGGCTCTGCCAGACCTGCGGCGACGAACTCGACACCAGGCGGATCGTCTTCGCGATGCGCGACAGCGACCTGCGGCTGCTCGTCAGCCCCGAGCCGGGCATGCACCCCGTCTGCGCCGCCTACTCCGCCAGCGGCTGCCCCATGCTGGCCGGCCGGATGAGCCACTACCGCACGACACCACTGGCCGCGCAGCTGACCGAGGCCGGCGCGTCCTTCCACGGTGATCCCACCGGAATCCGCCCGGCGGCACCCGCCGAACGCTGGCACCTGCTCTGGACCAGCGGCTACCGGGCCTTTACGAATCCGCTCACCGGCCAACCGGCCGCGATGGTGCTGCCCGAGCAGATTCTGCGCGTCCGCCCGATCGGCCCACCTCCGCCGCTGCACCCCGCCGATCAAACGCCGGACAGCGAGCCCGGCTCCGCATCCAACCCTGGTCCCGAACGGAGTCCGTCATGACCCTGCATGTCATCGCCGTCTACCACAACACCGAAAGCCGGTTCCTCCCGTACGAGCCGGGCCACGCCCTCACCCAGGTCATCTCCTACTGGCGGCGCCTGCCTGCCTCCGCCAAACCGGAGCGGACCGCCAGCTGGATCTACGGCCTGTTCAACGTCGACCTCGACCAGCTGGAGACCTGCCGCGAGACGCTGAGTGGAGAAGCCGACTTCCTCATCGCCTGCACCTACCGGCTGCTGCGGCTGCGTTCGATGTCCACCGGAGACGTCATCGCCATCACCGCCAACGACCGCACCACCTGGCTGGCCTGCGAATTCGGCGGGTGGAGGCGCATCGACCCACCGAACAACATCACCGGGGAACTGTTCACCGCCGGCACCGTCCGCCAGCACCTGCGGCGGGACCGCCGTGCGTGAGCACCCCTGCCGCCACCACCCGCGGGGCCGGCACACCGATGCCTGCCTGACCGGCCCGTGCGGCTACTGCGGAACCAGCCTCCAACTCATCGCCTCCGGCGAATGCCGCTCCTGCCTGCTGATCGTCTGCGAGGCATGCGACGCCGGCTACCACCCCGACCTCGGCCCCATCTGCCGCTCCTGCGCCCAACCCGCCGCCAGCCGCAAGGCCCGCCCGGCTATCTGACCGTGCCCTGGGACCACCCCCTACGGCCACCCTCATCGTCCGCCGGCGCCGCCGAGCGGGCACGTCCCCCTTCCCGGAGGTTCCTCATGACACCCAAACCGTTTCCCGTCATCGCCGTCACCGGTAGCCGGCTGCTGCGTGCCGAGCTGCGCACCGTCGAACAGCAGGCCGGATACGAGTTCGAGTACGCCGACTCCGTTCCCCAGGGCCGCCGCTACGCCAGCCGCCGCCCGCTGATCGTCATCGGCTCCGACCTGGTCGCCCGGTTCCGGAACCGGCTCGCCTGCCGCGGCATCGTCGTCGTGGCGTCGGTGAACCAGCCCGACGCGAAGGTCTGGGTGCACGCCGAGCGCGTCGGCGCAACCTACGTCATCGTCCTGCCCACCGCCTCCTCCTGGCTGGTCCACCACCTCCTGCGCGACCTGCCGTAGCAGCTGGCCGCCGGCCACCTCGCGCGGTGACCGTCGGCAATAGGACCGAACAGAGTTCCGGTGCCCGGTAATCACCAGCCCCCGACCGGGCGGCAGTGCATCCGGCAGCAACGCCGAGCCCGCCCCACGGTGCCCGCTGCCGGGACACCGAGCACAGAAAGCGGCCCGCCATCAGGCGGGCCGTCGTCGTTTCAGGACCCGGGACGCAGCGCGCCTACGAAACGTACGCGTCCCGGGTTCTCCATCGGAATGGAGGAACCCAGTGTTCACCACACTCCTCGCGATCGCCACCATCCTGGCGGCGATCCTCGGGGCCGGCGTCGGTCACCTCGCGGGGGCCCGGCCCACCATCCCCGGCTGCGCGCCGAACTGGCCGACGCCGCCTGGCAACTGACCCACGACCCGCTCACCGGCCTGCTCAACCGCACCGGTTTGCGCGCCATCCACACCGCCGTCGGCGCGACCTCTCCACCGCAGCGTCTCGTCGTCATGCTCATCGACCTCGACCGGTTCAAGGAGGTCAACGACACCCACGGCCACGACGCGGGCGACGACCTGCTCGTGGAGATCGCCGACCGGCTCGCCCAGGTCGTCCACACCTACGGCGGCACTGTCGCCCGGCTGGCCGGCGACGAGTTCACCACCATCCTGCCCCTGCGGCACCACCCGGTCGACGACATCGCCGACCGGATCGTCAGCGTCGTCGCCGCGCCGGTCAACGTGCAGGTCGACGGCGGCCTGGCCACGGGCACCGTCACGGCCAGCGTCGGCATCGCGACCGTGGTCAGCACCGACCCGTTGCAGGACATCGCGCTGCACCGCGCCGACATCGCCATGTACCACGCGAAGCGCCAGGGACCCGGCCGGTACGTCGTCTACGCCGACGGCATGACGATGCCCGACCGAGTGTACCGTCGTGGACCGCGGCTGCGTGACCTGCGCCGCGACCAGCGGGGGAGCGCCGAATGAACCTCGCGACCCTCACCGCCTGCGCGACCTGCCGGCTGGCCCTCACCGAGCACCCCGACGGACACGGCACCATCTACCGGCACCCCGTGACCGAAGGCCGCCACGCCGTCGTTCCCGTCGACGCCGACCAGGTGAACGACGTGTTCGACCGCTGCCACACCTGCACCGGCGCGCCGCCGGTGTGGAACTACCACACCAGCCTCATCCAGATCGCGGTCCTCGCGGCCGTCGAGACCTACAACGACCAGTGGCACGTCTGCTACCGATGCGCCCAGTTCATCGAGGCCGACGACTCCGAGGGCCTCACCGCCCACTGTGCCGCCCGCATGCAGTGGCTGCCCCACCACCACGAGTACGCCGTCCTCCGCGCACTGCACCGCGGCATCGTCCTCGGCCGCGAAAGCAGGACCCTGCTCAGCACCACCGACTGGCCGCCGGCCCGGCTCACTGCCGACATGCTGCCGAAGATCCGCGACCGGTTCACCGGTCTCCTCCGCGGCCCCGCGCACCTGCCCCCACATCTGAACGACCCCGACCACCGCCGGGTCCTGGCCGACCAGCTCGACCTCGCACCCATGTACTGGATCAACCAGGATTTCACCGACATGGTCAACGAAGTCGGCAACGACCAGCCACTCGCGGCCGTCACCGACGAACTCGCCGCCACACCGGCCGGGCTGCTCGCCTGGCCCGAACCCGTCGGCGACACCCGGCAGCTCGCTGCCGTGTCCTGGACACCCCACGCGGACGGCTGGCAGCTCATCGGCTACCGCAGCATCGGCGGCACCGCCCTCGACGACGACCTGATGCCCGCACTACGACACGAGATCGGCTGGCTCGTACCCATCCACGCCGAACACGTAACCCGAGGGACCAAGCTCGACGGACGACACCCGCTCGGCCCCCTCGTCACCACCTGGCTGCTGATCAGACAGCAACTGGCCGAGGCGGTGCCGGCGAAACTGCCCAAGGCAACCACCAAGGCGTACCAGCGTCACCGGCGTCCTGCCCCCGAGGTCAGGATCGTGCGAATCGCACCGCGCAGCACCACCACCGCACCTCAACGAGGCAAAGCTGGTGAAGGCTCCACGCGGGCCAAGCCCGACCACCGCTACTGGGTCTCCGGCCACGACCGCCAACAGCCGTACGGCCCCGGACGCAGCCTCCGTCGCACCATCGAGATCGCACCCTTCCTCAAGGGAGACGAGGGTCTGCCGATCAAACTCAGTACCACCGTCCGTGCCCTCGGTAGCCGAGGCGATGACCGGACGCGGTCTACCGACCAATAGCTGTGCGTGTGTGGTGGTGGAGCAAGCTCCACCACCACACACGCACAGGGGCCTATTTGTGTCTGGGCGCCCGGTCGCCGCTTGTGCGCGATCGATGTGGTCTGACCTCTCGATCGGTCCGGGCGCGAGTTCGTCGGCTGGGAGGATGCCCGCGAGGCGGCGTGGCCCGGCTGGCGTTCATCCTCGATGGCTGGTCGACGTCAGTCCTCCGCGCCGGAGGGCAGGGTGGTCAGGGGCCTTGGGGTAGCCGATGTTGCGTGTCACTCGCCTCGGCCCCCGGGTGTCTCTTCCGGTGGGCTCGGCTGGCCGTCGTTGAGGTACTCGATGTACAGGATCTGCTTCCGGTATTCGAGGTACCTCTGGTTCGTTGGTCGCCGGCTTTCGATGGAGGCGCGCGCTGAGGTGAAGGCGTCTACGAGCCAGTCGACCGCGTTGCCTTCCTTCTCTGCCTCAACGAAGGCTTCGACCTCGATGGTGCCCCCCTGAGCGTCGCTAGAGGTCGCGACGTCAGTGACTCGGGGTGGGTCCTCGGCCGCGAGCATCTCTTCCATGAATCGCTCGGCTTCATCGTGCAGTTCGTCTGCGGATGGGAGCCACCCATCCCGTCCTCGGGCTGCGACTCGTAAGACGACCCTGGCCTCCATCCCTGCGCCATCCCCCTAATGATGTCACCTTGACATGGGCGGGAATCAGCCCACTTCAGCAGCTGGTTCGCGTACCTCTGAGGCTCGGATGGGTTCGGGTGCACCTGTCGGGAGTGCTGGCCGCACGGGGACGGGCATACAACGCCTCGTTCCATTTCTCCCCGCCAGCCTCTGAACCTGCGGAGGTAGAGATCTTCCAATGCTTCCTGAACTTCGATCGAAGGGTGGTTGGGGTATCCGTCAGGCCGCGACAAAGTCTTCCTCCCTGGGGCTTCCCCTGTACCAACGACGGCGGTTCCGAGGGGTTGCGTGGAGGGTCCTTTGGTGGCATTCGGCGGAGGAGTGTTAAGGGAAGTTGGGAGTGGTCTGATTAATCACTATGTGGAACATGTGGATCATCGTGCCGCCGTTTCTCCTTTCCCGGTCGCACACCGTGTGCGATTCAATGTCTACTCCCGCGGGGATGCAATCGGAATCAATCGCGCGAATCTGGCTAATTCGCCTTTCCCTTATCGCCTTGCTTTGATGGTGTCTAAGGGATGTCTCGTAACTCGGTGATGGCGTTGCCGGTCAACGGTGTCGGTGTCATCCGAGCAGGATGATGTTGTGGAGGTGGGCGATGCCGGAAGCGGTGTCGGTCAATGTGCTGGCGGCGCGTCGGTAGTCCCGGAGGATCTTGAAGGTCTTCATGCGGGCCAGGGCGTGTTCGACCTGCGCCCGGATCGTGCGGTGGTGCTTGTTCAGGTCCTTCTTCCAGTCGGGTAGTTCGGTGCCGTCGGTGGGTTTGCGGTACGGGATGATCACCTCGGGGTTGCCGCGGTAGGCGCCGTCGGCCATGACGGGCCGTCCGGCCAGTTTCTGGTCGATGCCGGAGGTGCGGTAGGCGATGGTGTCGTTACGGTTGCCCGGCTGCGGGTCACCCAACGCGACGACCAGGCGGGTGTGGGCGTCGATGGCGACCTGCAGGTTCGTCGAGTAGCGGTAGTTCTTGCTCGGGGCGGCCAGCCGGTGGTCCCGGGTCGGGACCAGGGTGCCGTCGACGATGGCGATCTGTTCGATCCGGCGTCGGCGGACCGGGGCCAGGGCGAGCAGGGGGCCGAGGGTGTCGATGACCCGGTGGGCGGCGGAGTGCGACACCCCGAACAGCGGGCCGATCTGCCGCATGGTCAGGTTCGTGCGCCAGTAGGCGGCGACCAGCAGCACCCGGTCGGCGAGGTCGAGGGACCACTGCCGGCCCGGCCGCCCGTCGGCGATGGCGTCCCCGCCACGTTCGGCGACCAGCCTGACCAGCCTGCGGAACTGGGCGGGCTGCAGCCCGGTGAACGGGAAGATCCACTCCGGGCGAGCCGCCGTGATCACCTGCACCAGAACATGATCCACCATGGACCCACCGCCGAGTTACGAGACATCCCTTAGCCATATTCCTCAAGGTGGGAAAGGTGGGGGTGGTAGGTGTCATTCTGGGGAAACATTTCGCCGACGCCTGACGCAACCGGCTGCGCGTGCGGCGAGCCTCGCCGGCCGACCCGCGCGGACGCCGGCTCAGCGGCGGGGACCGCACGGGCGGGGGCCGGCAGCCGGTTGCTGCCGGATGAGGGGAGCCGGGCGTGGGGGTGGTGACGCGGTGCCGGTGGTGGGGTGTCGAAGATCAGGGTGGCGGTGACGAGTCGGTGGTCGGAGGGGTAGGGCTGTCGTGCCGGGACGTGGACGCGGTAGCTGCCGGGGTCGACGTGGGGGCGCATGGTGTCGTTGGCGAGGAGCCAGTCGATGAGCAGGCCGCCGCCGGCATCGATGCCGTGGTTGACGGTGGGGAGCAGAGGTATGTGGGGGTTGGCGGTCCGGGCGAGTTCGGCGAGGGCGTGGAAGCCGCAGCCGTCGGTGCGGTGGTGGGTTTCGGGGTCCCAGCGTCCGATGAGGTGGTCGACGGCGTCGGTGTCGGCGGTCCAGGTGCCGTCGGGGTGTCGGCGCGCTTTCTGGGCGCGGGCGCGGTGGCCGGCGGCTGCCCAGTCGCGTTGGGGGAGGTGGGGGCCGGAGGCGGTGCTGTTGAGGTCGCCTCCGACGATGACGGGCATGTCGGTGGTGCCGTAGCGGTCGAGCAGGGCGGCCTGTTGGCGGCGGCGGATGCCGCAGTGGGGGTCCCAGTGGGTGACGGCTGCGGCGAAGGTGGTGCGGCTGTCGGGGGTGCCGGGTTCGCCGGTGCCGCGGATCGCGAAGACGGCGATGTTGCGCTTGTCGGCGAAGACGTGCGGGTCGGCGGGGGCGGGCCAGGATCGCAGAGTCAGCAGCGTCGGGTCGTAGAGGATGGCGGGTGGCATGGGGCTGTGTGGGTCGTGGCCGAGCACGCCGACGTAGGGGCGGTCGAACCGGTCGGCGAGCAGTTCCGCGGCGTGGTGCAGGGGGCGCTGGCCGTCCTCGTGCCAGGTCTTGGCCTCGCAGAGCAGGATCAGCGCGGGCGGGGCCTGCACGTCGTGGAAGGCGTCCACGAGGGGGCGTAGGTTGCGTTGGCCGTGGCGGAGGCCGCCGGCTTCGACGTTGAACAACGCGACGGGGATCATGGTTGCTCCGTGGGTGGGGCGCTCTGGTGGGCAGGCGTGGGGTTTGCTGGGGCCGGGTCCGGGGTGCTTGTCCGGCGACGGGCGGTGACCTGGCGGGTGCGGGCCCAGCCGGAGGGGATCTCCCACTGCATGCCGATGGCATCGAGCGCGGCGATCTGCCGGTCGGTCAGGGTGCCGGCGCGACGGGCGGCACGTTGCTTGCTGAGCCATTTCGCCAGGTTCACCCCGGGGCCGTCGTGGCCCTTGCGGGGGTGTAGATGGCCTTCACGCTGGTAGTAGGCGGTGGCCGCTGCGAGGTTGCGCTGCCAGGCGGCCTCGCGGATGGACCAGTGAATGCCCAGTGCTTCCAGGGCGCGGACCCGCTCGGCGCTGAGGGCCCGGAAAGCCAGCGGTAGAGGTCGATGGCGTTGACGGTGTGGCCGAAGGGAACGTCGAGGTGGCCGTGGTCGGCGTGGAACCGGCGGGCGGCGGCGTACCCGTCGTGGTGGGACGCGCGGATGCTCCAGTCGATGCCCAGGGCGTCGAGGTCGGCGACCCGGCCGGCGGGCAGGGTGCCGCCGCGGCGGGCCGCGCGTTGCTGCCACAGCCAGGTGTAGAGATCGAACCCGTCGAGGACGTGGCCGTGGGGGACGTGCAGGTGAACGTGCTCGGCGTGGAACCGTCGCGCGTAGGTGAGCCCTCGGGCCCAGATTCCTTCCCGGGGTTCCCAGTGGAAGCCGAGCGCGTTCAGGTGATCGACGCGGTCCTGGGCCAGGCGGCCAGCTTTGTGGTCGGCGCGCTGCCGGAAGACCCACCGGTCGAGGCGGACACCCTGCCGGAGGTGACCGGTCGGGACCCGGGTGTGGCCGTGGTCGGCGTGGAAGTCGCGCAGGGCGCCGTAGCCGACCATCCAGTCGGGGGTGGTTTCCTCCAGCACCCGCACCGTCAGGTGCCGCAGCAACTGCTCGGAGGCGTATCCGTCGGGCAGGCGGACCAGCAGCCGCGGCGGCAACTCCGCCGCCCCGGCGCCGGTGCGGGCGCGTTGCAGGTCGAGGTCGGCCGCCAGAGCGCTGTCATGGGCCCGCAACGCCCGCAGCGTCTGCAGCAGGGTCGCCCAGCGGGTCATGTTCCCGGCCAGGTCGGAGGTCATGTCGGCGGGGTCGTCCGGCAGCAGCACCGGAAGCAGGATGGTGGCGATGCCGGAACCGGCCGGATTGCGGCGCACCGCCCGCCCCACCACCTGGACGACGTCCACGGGGGACTCCTTCGGTGCGGTGAGCACGATCGCGTCCACGGCGGGCACGTCCACGCCC
The DNA here is from genome assembly GCF_000876225.1 of Micromonospora haikouensis. Taxonomy (NCBI): domain Bacteria; kingdom Bacillati; phylum Actinomycetota; class Actinomycetes; order Micromonosporales; family Micromonosporaceae; genus Micromonospora; species Micromonospora haikouensis. The sequence goes on from NZ_JXSX01000003.1 coordinate 1,252,264, forward strand.
TCGCCCAGGCACCGCGCGTTGGACAGCACCGTCCATCCGTCCTCGGGCGGGTCGGCCAGCCGTCGCAGGTGCAGGCGCCGCTGGGTGATGCTCTGGGTGCCGTCGACGTGTCCCACCGTCAGCCGGCCCTTCGGCCGTTCGCCGGCAGGCAGCGACTCCACGGCGGCCGGCAGTGTGCGGGCGAACTCCCGGCTGGCCTGCACCCGGGCGTGAACACCAGTATCCGCCGGAGACCGAACTCCGCCGCGGCCCGGACCAGGGCGGTCTGCACCACCACCGTCCGCAACGGCGCGGCCCGCGCATCGACCACCGCGGCCGGGTCCAGATCGCGCAGCATCTCCAACGCCTGCGCGGACGTGACCCCGATGGCGAGGACCCGGTAGTCGTCCAGCCAGCCGTCACTGATGGCCTGCGCGAACGAGTACGTGTAGCAGACGGGCCCGAACACCGCCGTCTCATCCATCGACAGCACGTCGTCACCGTCGCCGCTGGTGCGGAGCCTGGCCGGCAGCAGCCGGGGCGTGGCCGACATGTACAGCCGCCGCCGCGCCGGCAGATGCTCGTCACGGTGCACCAGCGCACCGTGCTTGCCCGCCCAACCGGCCGTGTGGTGCGCCTCGTCCACGATCAGCAGGTCGGCGGCCACCCCGGCGGCGTTCAGGCCCCTGCCCACGGTGTCCGCCGACCGGTGCGTGACCAGCACCAGACTCAACCCCGACGCCGCATCGTGCTGCCTCGCCCACCCGGCGATCTGCGCCGCGTCGGTGGTCACCGGGCAGGTCAGGTCCACCACCCGCACCGCTTCGTCGGCGACACCACCGTCGCCGCACACCGCCAGCACCCGGGCGGCCGCACCCGCCCGGACCCACACGTTCAACGTCTGGGCCAGCAGGGTCAGCGACGGCACGGCCACCACCACCAGCCCCGAGGGACACAGCCGGACTCCCACGTGCACAGCCACGACCGACTTCCCGCTGCCGCAGGCCGCCCGTACCTGACCACGGCCGCCGTCCACCAGCGCCGCGACCACCGCGTCGACGGCCTCCCGCTGATAGCCGCGCAGCGTCGGCATCGGCGTCATCAGCGGGTACGCCGGTCGACGCGCGACAGCCGGCCGGGAGCGGCGGACGGCGCACAGGCCGACGCGGACCGCAGGATTGCGTGGTGGAGACGCCGGGGTTGGGAAAGCAAGGGTGTGCTCCTGGGTCAGGGTGGGTGGGGCGGCGGCTGCCGACGTCGGCTCGTTCGCCTGGAGAGACCGGTCATCCGGTGCCGGGCGGGACATCCCGCAGGGGAAGCGCAGCCCGAGCACGTCGAGGGGCCGTGGAGGCGTGGCCCGAAGGCCTCGGGGCCGGGCGGCCGCGAGGAGGTGGACGCGGTGTCACCGCAGCGGGGTCGCCTTGCGGCGCGTGATGGTGTCCTCCCGTCGGGAGAACCTGGTGCCGCCGGTTGGGTCTACGGCGGGTGAAGTGGGGCGGGTGAAGGTTTCGGCGAGGTGGAGGTGGTCGGCGGGGATACCGGCGAGGGGGAGTCGGTGGCGGGCGTGGTCGATGAGTGCGGGTGGGCCGGCGACGTGGACGTGGTGGCCGGGCCGGTAGTGGTCGAGGACGGCGGTGAGCACGTCACCCTGGGCGGCCGGGTCGACGAGGGGGTCGTCGGTGAAGGTGGGTCTGATGGTCAGCCACTCCGGATACGCGGTCTGGAGGGTGTCGAGGGTGATGCTGTCGTAGAGGTCTTCGAGGGTGCGGGCGCCGACTATGAGGGTGACCCGCCGCTGCCGGCCGTTGGTGGCGCCGGTGGTGGTGAGGTGTTCGACGATGGCGCGTAGGGGCGCCAGGCCGGTGCCGCCGGCGGCGAGGAGGAGATCGCCGTGGTGGTCGGGGTCGAGGGTGAGCCCGGCGTGGTAGGGCGGGCCGAGCCACACGTACTCCCCGACGGCGGCGTGGCGGGTGAGACAGGGCGAGACGGGTCCGTCGGGGACAGCGCGGACGTGGAGCTCGATGGTGCCGTCGGGGCGGGGTGCGTTGGCCGGGGAGTACCACCTCCAGGTGCCAGGTCGGTGGAGTGTGGTGACGGGAAGAGCCTGGCCGGGTTCGTAGTGCAGGCGGCGGCGGGGACGCAGGGTGAGCACGGTGACGGTATCGGTTGCCGCGTCGCGGCCGATGATCTGCGCAGGGGTCCACGGGAGCGTGGTGGTGAGGCGGTGGGCGGCGCGGTGGATGAGATTGAGGACGTGGTGGCCGTGACGGCGCCACCGTTCGGCGATCGTGGACGTCCAGGTAGTGGGCGCGTGGCGGGCGACGGTGGCGGTGAGGGCGTCGACGAGCGTCTGATGGTGGTAGGGCTGCAGGCCCAGGTGCCGGTAGGTGGGGGCGAGGGCGGCGAGCAGGGCGGTGCGGCCGGCGTGGTTGTCGCCTCCGGCGATCAGGTGACCGACGGTGGCCAGGAACGTTTGTGCATCACGTTCGGGCAGCAGCCTCATCCGTTGGTCGGCCAGGAGGGACGAGAAGTGGTCGGTGGCGCGGCGCAGGTGGGGTGTGACGTCGGCCCAGGATGCGCGGAGGTCGGCTGGATGGGCGGCGGGCGGTGTCACGAGACCGGCTCCTTGGCGCTGATCGGAATGCTGGGTCGGTGGCGTGGTGCGCGTGAGGGCGCTGGTCGCTGGCGGTGACGCGTCGTGGTCCTGCCAGCGGGCATGAAGGCTCGGCAGCCGGTGATGTTGCGGCGGCTGCGGGACGGACGATTCACCGCCGTTCCCCGGGGGGACGGCGAGAGAGCGGGTCAGCGGTAGGTGGCGGTGGCGAGGTCGCCGATGCTGGCGTCGACCGCGGCGGTGATGTCCCGTACAGCTCGGTGGTGCTGGTCGGCGATGGTGGTGAGGCGTGTGGTCAGCGTGGTGGGGTCGTTGTCGAGGTACAGGTGGGTGGTCAGGCCGAGGACGGCGACGAGGCCGGCGAGTGCGGCGGTGTGGTCGTTGGGTTGTTCGCGACCCTGGGCGAGGTAGCAGAGTCGGGCGCGAGGCACGACGGACCACTTGCAGTGGGTGGGTAGATAGGTGTCGCGGTGGGCGATGCCGGCGAGGCGTCGTTGGCGGTGTGGTCGCAGGATTCCGGTGGTAACGAGTCCGGCGCGGGTGCGGTCGTAGAGGTCGACGGCGAAGTGCCGCAGCCAGGTCCGCAAGGGCGGGGCGGTGCGGGTGGGGTGCAGTGAGGCGAGGGCGGCGTCGGCGATGAGGTCTCCGACGGGTCGGTCGGTGCGCAGGCGCAGCCGTTGACCGGGCACGGGGCTGGTGGGGTCGGGTGGGTCGACGATGACCCGTGCGGCGAGGTGCAGGTCGATCAGGACGGCGCCGGCGAGGCCGAGGGCGAGGGCCCGGCGGTGTACGTGCAGGCGGCCGGTGTCGTCGTCGTGGGCGAGCATGAACAACTCGTCGCGCAGCGGCAGGCGGGGGATCGTGGTCACGGTCGGCTCCTACCGTGTTTCGGCAGCGAGCCGCCGTAGCCGGCGGTGCGCGTCCTGGTAGGCGTCGGCGGGTGCGGGGAGCAGGGCTTTGTCGACGGCGGCGAGGATCGTGTAGTTGGGGTCGCAGACGTTTCCGACGGGTGCGCGGCCGGCCTGGGACACGAGTTGGTAGGCGTCGAGGGTGTCCAGGCCGGTCAGGGTGCTGGTCCAGCCGACGAGGTCGTGGTGGGCGATGCGGTAGGCGTCTTCCAGGGGACGGGCGCAGCCGACCGACATGAGCGAGGTGTCGGTCTCCAGCCGCGGCCAGGGTGTCGTCACGCCTTTGACGACCTCGACCAGGAGGGTGGTGACGGTGGCGATCTCCACGGCGGCGCCGCAGGCCTCGCCTTCGCCCTGTCGGGCGTGTCCGTCGCCGAGGGCGAGCATCGCCCCGTGCACGTTGACCCCGAGGAAAAGGGTGACACCAGGGCGTAGCTGCGGGGTGTCGAGGTTCCCGCCGTGGGCGTCGGGCACGAGCGTGGAGCGGGCCTCGAACCCTGCGGGTGCGACGCCGATCGTGCCGATCATCGGCTCCAGCGGCAGATCCACCGTGTGGTCGCTGCTCGTGGCCTGGAACCGTACGGTGCGGGCCTGCTGGTCGATCCCGTACACCCACACCCGTTCGGGCAGCGGCGGTTGCAGGGTGGCGGTGCGGAGGGTCGAGGTCAGCGCCCCGAAGTGCGGGAACGTCGTCGACACCCCCCAGTCCGTGGCGGGGGTGATCGCGGCGATGTGCACGGCGAGGGTGTCGCCGGGCTCGGCGTCCTCGACGAAGAACGGCCCGGACACCGGGTTCAGGTACGGCATGCGGCACACCCGCGACGGCAGGTCCGCCGGGCCCCGCACCAGCCCACCGAAGCAGTCCTGCGTGAACACCTCCAGCACATCCCCGCAGCGGACGTGGGCGACGGGCAGACGCGCGCCGAAGGTGTGCGCCAGTTCCCCCGGGCCCGGCCGGTACACGATCCGGTCCACGCCGGTCACACCCGCTCCAGGTCACGGCCGGCCGGGCGGGCCGGCACCAGGCCGGACAGCACGGGACGTCGACCGGTGGCGTACAGGCAGGCGAGGACCACCAGCCCCACCGCGAGCCACGCCAACCCGGCCCGCTGGGCGGCGATGTTCGCATGCACCACCACGTATGCCAGGACCGTGAAGCCCAGCACCGGCATGACCAGGTGCGCCCACCAGTTGCGGCTACGCCGCCGGACGAGGTGGTGCACCACCACCGACACGTGCAGCACCAGGAACGCCACCATCGCCCCGAAGTTGACCAGCGACGACAACACCGTCACCCCGTCCGCCCGACCCGCCATGTACAGACCCAGCACCAGGGACACCACACCGGTGAGCAGGGTCGCGTTGACCGGCACACCCCGCCGGGGCGACACCCGCGCCAGGAACCCCGGCAACTGCCGATCCCGCGCCATGGCGTAGAGCAGCCGGCTCGTCGCGACCTGAGCCACCATCGAGTTCGGCAACCCCCACGCGATCGCCGTCGCCACCGCGCACACCGTCGCCAACCAACCCCCGCCCGCGACCCGCGCCACGTCGTAGAACGCCGTCCCCGCCGGATCACCCTCGGCCAACAGCCGGCCAGGGTCGGCGACGAGCATCGCCGCCAGCCACGTCTGCCCGACGAACAACACCCCCGCCAGGATCAGGACCGCGGCCATCGCCCGCCCGACCTGCCGGGGCCCGCCCCTGCTCTCCTCGGCGAGCATGGAGATGCCGTCAAACCCCAGGAACGACAACACCGCGATCGACACCGCCCCGGCCACCACCGACCAGCCGAACGTGTCGGAATCGTAGAACGCCTCCCAGCTCAACCGGCCCTTGCCCGCGGCGAGGGCACCGGCCGCGACGACCAGGAACACCGCCAACACCAGCAGCTCACCGACCAGCATGACCCGCGTGACCAGCGCCGTCATCCGGATCCCGACCGAGTTGACCACCGTGTTCACCACCACGAAGCCCAGCAGCCAACACCACACCGGCACCGACGGCACACTCGCGTGCATCGCCACCGACGCCACCAGATACAACAGGCCCGGCACCAACACGTAGTCCAGCAGGATCACCCAACCCGCCAGGAACCCCACCGGCGCACCGATCCCACGCCCCGCGTAGTTGTAGACACTGCCCGACATCGGAAACGCCCGCACCATCTGCGCGTACGAGAACGCGGTGAACACCAACGCCACCACACCCACCACGTACGCCAACGCCACCATCCCACCCGACCCCGCGTACACACTGCCGAAGATCGCCATCGGCGCGATCGGCACCATGTACACCAACCCGTACGCCACCAGATCCCGGAACCTCAGCCCTCGAGCCAGTTCCTGCCGATAGCCGTAGCGGCCCAACTCGTTCTGCTCATGCATCAGCGAGCCTCTCCATGTCGATCAACTGCGTGTGCCCGACGTCGTACGCCGGTCATGGTCGAGCGGTCTGTCGTGCGCCGCCGTCATCGCCTGCCGCCGGAGGTTGTGGAGGGGGCCACCGTCGTGAGCAGGTGCCGTGGGCAGGCGTTCCGCGTCGTGTTCGAGGGTCCCGTCCGCAGCGGGGAAGATCGACCCCAGCTGGTGGGGACCTTCGACCTACCGCTACTCCCCGGATCACGGGGAGTAGCGTGTCGATGGCTTCCGTCACGGCGACGGTGATCGCTAACGTGCTACCGACGGTCGTCCTGGTGGCGGTCACTTTCGGAGGCAGGGATGGCGAGGAGCGCGCGTAGTTTCCAGCGGGAGGCCGACGAGCTGCGGGCCAGCGGGTGGACGTACCGGCGGATCGCCTCCCACTGGCGGCAGCGGTACCGCATCAACCCGCGGGTGGCGTTCCGCCTCGCCCACGGCCTCACGCAGGCCGACGTGGCGCGCCGCTGGAACGAGCAGTGGCCCGACGCGGACGCGCCGAAGACCGCGAAGCAGATCTCGTACTGGGAGATCTGGCCGGGCCCGGCGGGCCGGGCACCGTCGCTGGACACGCTGAACAAGCTGGCGTTCCTCTACCGGTGCGCCGCCGGCGACCTGCTCGGCGGCGAGGACCACAGCCACCTCGATGCGGAGGCCCTCCGCGCGGGCACACCGGAAGCGCCGGCCAGCCGGTCCACCAGCGAACGCGCCACCGGCGTTCCGCTGCCCTCCGGCGCCGTCCTGACACGGGTCACCGAACGGGTGGTCGAGGACCTGGAGATCCTGACCGACACCTACCGGCGTCTCGACTACCGGGAGGGTGCCGGCAAGGTGAGCGCGGATGTCGGCACCCATCTGCACCGCATGCTGGAGGTCAGCAACCGCACGACGAGCACTGCCACCCACCGCCGACTGCTACGCGCTGCCGCCGACGCAGCCCAACTCGCCGCCTGGCTCGCCATCGATGCGCAGCGCTACCAGCAGGCGCACGGATACTGCCGGCTCACCATCTCGCTCGCGGAAAAGGCGGACGACCGGGCCCTGCACTCGTACGGCCTGGGCGTTCTCAGCCAGATCCATCTCCACAACGGGGACGGCCGCACCGCGCTCAGCCTGCTCGGCACCGCCCGGGACGTCGCCGGCCGAGGCGTCCCGGCCGCCGTCAACTCCTGGCTCGGCGAGGCCACCGGGGAGGCGTACGGACTCCTCGACGAGCCCCACCGGGGAATGACCGCCCTGGCCGGGGCCGAACGGGCCTTCGACGGCGTCAGCAGGGACAACACCCCCGCCTGGTTGAGCTTCTTCAACGCCGACTGCCACGCCGCCCGCCTCAAGGGCCGCTGCCTGACCCGGCTGAGCCGCCCCACCGACGCGACCCGCTCCCTCTACGAGGCGTTGACCCTGCTGCCCGCCGACTTCGTACGGGAACGCTCCGGCACATTCATCGACCTCGCCGTCGCGTACACGCAGATGAACCAGATCGAACAGGCCTGCCACGCCGCCACCGAGGCCGACGTGCTCGCCCGACGTACCGGATCCGAGCGCAACCGCAAGCGGCTACGCCAGCTCCTCGTCGACCTGCTGCCCTGGACCGGCCTCGACTGCGTGCAGAGCCTGTACCGGCAGGTCCTGATTAACTAGAGCGCGTGCGTACGTCGACCCGCCACGACCCGCTGTGACCCGCCGCTCCTGGATCGAACTCATCGTCCTGTCCGCCCTCTGGGGCGCGGTGTACCCGCTCATCACCGTCGCCCTGCGCGATCTCCCGCCAGCCCTCGTCGTCCTCGGGCGCGTGCTGCTCGCCGCGCTGCTGCTGCTTCCCCTCGCGGTACGCCGGGACGCACTCCGCCCCGTCTGGAGCAACCCTCGGGCGATCATCGAGACGGTGCTGGTGCAGTCCACCGCCCCGCTGCTGCTGCTCACCTACGGGCAGCAGTACGTCTCAGCCAGCGTCGCCGGCATCCTCGTCGGCGCACAACCACTGTTCGTCGCGCTCCTCGCCCTCCGGTTCGCACCCGACGAACGCCCGCAGGGCTGGCGGGGCCTGACCGGGATAGTCCTCGGCCTGGCCGGGCTGGTCATGCTCTTCGGCGTCGACCTGAGCGGAGGCCGGACGGCGCTGCTCGGCGGCACGCTCATCCTCGCCGCCGCGCTGTGCTACGCCGCCGGCGCCATGATGATCCACCGCCGGTACGCCGAGGCTCCGCCCCTCGGCGTCGCCACCTCCGCCATGCTCGTCACCACCGCAGCCGTGGTCGTACCCGCCTCCGTCACAGCCCCCATTCGGCTGCCCGGCGTGGACGCGACAGCTGCCCTGCTCGTCCTCGGGATCGTCTGCACCGGCGCGACACTCGCTCTGTTCTACGCACTCATCATCCGCGTCGGCCCCGCCCGCGCGGCACTGGCGTTCTACCTGTCACCAGCCTTCGCCGTCGCCTTCGGCGTGATCTTCCTCCGCGAGCAGATCAGCGTCGCCGCGCTCCTCGGGCTCGGCGCGATCGTCGTCGGCTCCGTGCTCGCCGCGCACCGTAGCGAGTCGGCTCCCCCGTAGGCTGCCGGGACAGGGGCACAGGCAAGCGCGCGAGTGTGTGCAGACGTTCAGTCCCGGCGGCGGCCAGGCCGCTACGGCCGCCTTGACCTTGGGGTTTCCCGATAATGCGGAGGGCACCACGTGTCGGTACGAGGCTGGCCGGTGCGCCTGACCCGTCGGGCACCAAGACACACGCATCCACCCGCTGCCCATGTCAACTCATCGGGAAGAATGGTGCGGAACTTCGCTCCGGGAGGCGATCGCGATCTTGAATCTGTCGTGCGTGTTTTGTTCGGTGACGGCTGGCGTTACCGATCCTGGGGTCTGTCTAGCCGTCAACAACGAGTTCGTCGTCTTTCCGGCCCTGCACCAGCGGCCGAACAACCGAGGTCACATGCTCCTCGTCCCGGCAGGTCACCTCGGCGGCATCGCCGACGTGCCGCCCGAGAAGGCGGCCCCCATGCTGGCCGCTCTTCAGGCAACGACGCAGGCGGTGAAGGCCGCGTTCGGCGCCAGCGGGACCACGGTACGGCTCAACCTGGGGCCTCCCGCTCAGGACATCTTCCATCTCCACTGGCACATCATCCCGCGGTACGTGGGCGATGACTTCAACAGCGCCAAGTCCTCCGAGGTGCCCCTGAGCGAGCGCTTGCAGCTCACGGCGAAGCTTGGCCAGCACCTTGTCAGACGGGCTTCGGCCCGGCTCCCTAAGTGACCGGGTCGCCGGCAAGCAGCTCCACACGTTCGTGCGCCGGTCGTCCGGACGAGCATGCATGCTGGTGGAGTTGGGGGCAGCTTGTGAGGGCTGAGCGCTCGCCTCGCCCAGGATCACGTGATCTTGGCGGTTTCGATGCTGGTCCTCCCTGCTACCGGTGCTGTACTGTCCGAGGAGCTTATGCACGTGCGCATGGAGTCGCTGACGAATGGGTACTCGCGGATCGCCCCAACGCTACCGAGTGGGCGCTGAGCTGCGTCGAGTACGCGAGACTCTGGGGTGGTCCGGGGAGCGTGTCGCCGATTCGCTCAAGTGGTCGCAGTCGAAGGTCTCCCGGATCGAGACCGGCACGACGACATTCACCGTTCGCGACATAGATCGGTTGCTTGGCCTTTACGGGGTCGATCCCGACATCCGTGCCGAACTGCTGGCGGCTACCGCGGAGGAGAACGGCGAGGGGGCCTGGATCACGAGCGCCGGCGGCTGGGGCCGGCGGCAGGGGGCCGTCGCCGCGCTGGAGTCGACGACACGGGAGATCAGGCAGTACCAACCGGTCGTAGTGCCGGGCCTGCTGCAGACCCGCGCCTACGCCCACGCGATGGCGGTCGCGGTCGGGGCGGGAAGCCCGGATTACATCGCAGATGTGCGCATGGCGCGACAGCAGATGCTGGAGGGGCCTGAGGCGCCTCGCTTCACGGTCGTGGTGGACGCTCGAGCTCTGCTGTTCCGCGCGTTCCCGGTCGAGGTGTCCAGAGGCCAGATCCAGCATCTGACGGGCTTGGTGGGCCATCCCAACATCGAGCTCGGTGTGGTCCCGATCGGCGTTCAGCACCCCGTCGTAGCAGCCCAGGGGTTCACCATCTTCGACTTTCGTTCCGGCCTCAGCCCTCGTACGGTATGGATCGAGTCGCCCGGGGGTGACTGCTACTTCAGCGAGGAAGCTGCCGTCGCCCGGTTCGAGAAGGCGTTCACGGGGCTGAAGTCCATTGCACTGCACAGCAATCATGCCGTTGAATATCTCAATGCTCTCGACGTCGACGTCGAGCGCTTCGACGCCATCGTTCCCGAGGTGGGAGGCAGCTGATGACATCAGTGCGGTTCGCAGGCGCGACGTGGCGGAAGAGCAGCGTGAGTGGCGACACGGGCTGCGTGGAGGCCGCGTTCGTCGATGAGGAGGTGGGGGTGCGGGACTCGAAACTGTCTGACGACAGTCCTGTCCTGGTCTTCGCACGGCACGAGTGGGCGGCGTTCTTGCGCGGCGTGGGCAACGGTGAGTTCGGTCTCGCCACAGCCTGAGAGCACTCGGCCGGCGCCGTCGGACCGGTCGGCGGCTGTGGCCGACCGGCGGCGTCAGATCCGTCCTCTGTTGGCTGCGGTGGCTGTCTCCGTCGCAGGTGACGGAGCGTTCATCGCCGCCGCGCCGTTGCTGGCTTCGACCCTGACAGCCGATCCGCTGGCGATCTCCGCTGTGAGCGCCGCCTTCTACCTGCCGTGGCTCGCCCTTGGCCTACCGGCTGGAGCGCTCGCAGACAGGTGGCCACGCCGTCGAGTGCTCGTGATCGCCGACCTCGTCCGCGCGGCGCTGATCGGGCTTTTGGCCGCCGCGCTGGTGCTCGGCTGGGCGAGCGTTCCGCTGCTGATCACGGTCGTCTTCGCGGTGGGTGTCGCCCAGTGCTTCTTCGACGCCGCGTCGCAGGCCGTGATCCCGATGATCATTGGCAGGGACGGGGACGACCTGAGCAAGGTCAACGGCCGGTACTGGGCTCTGGACACCACGGGAAGGTCGCTGGTGGGCCCACCTCTCGGCTCGTTGACGTTCTCAGTCGGCCGGTCCGTGCCGTTCGCCGTCGATGCGGTCTCGTTTCTGGTCTCGGCGGCACTGGTGCGAATGCTGCCCGATGTGCGGTCTGAGCAGCCGGCCCACCAACCCTTGTGGGCGTCGATTCGCGAAGGCATGCGCCACCTGTTCAGGACGCCGGACCTTCGTGTCCTCGCGGTCGCGATGGGCGTGTTCAACTTCGGCTACTTCATGGTCATGGGGACGTTCGTGCTCTATGCCCAACGCACTCTTCACCTTCCGAATGCGGCCTACGGGGCGCTGCTGGCCGCGATGGCGGTGGGTGGGATCGTCGCTGCGGCCAATGCGCGCCGCATGATCGGAGGTTTCGCGTATCGCAAGGTGCAGGCCGCCGCCATGGCTGTCCAGGCGGGGGTGTGGCTGGTGGCGATGTTGGCGGGCAACGTCTGGGTGATGGCCGCGCTGTTCGTCGTCTACGGCGCGGCGGCAAGTCTGGCGTCGGTCGCGGTCGGCTCAGCGCGACAGGCATTGTCGCCGGACGACCTGATCGGCCGGGTGGTCGCGGCGTTTCGGATTCTGGGCCTGGGTGGGGCGGGACTCGGCGCGCTTGTCGGTGGCGCGGTAGCCAAGTCGGCCGGGCTGGACGCGACCTTCGTCGTCGCTGCTGTGGTGTTGGTCGTGGCCGCGTGTTTCACCTGGCCGAGAAGACGGCAGTCGAATCAGGCGAACGATCACGAAGGGTCGCGGTCGGACGCTCTCACCTGAGCTGCGTCCCGCCCGTCCGCATCGAGCAGTTCGAGACCGGAGGGCGTCCCGGGTAGTCGTGGGTCGTCGCCGTAGAAGATGCCGTGCAGCGAGATGGCACGGCGATAGGTCGCGGCGAAGGAGGCAATGCCCTGCCGTCGGATCATCGGGATGAGCGTGCTGGATACGGAGAGGATCGCGCGCTGGAAGCCTGCGTAGGCACGCGACATATCGAAGTTCCTCAGGTGCGACTCGACCTCGTTGAACCACTCGTCGCATGCGGCGTCCAGGTCGATGCCACCGGTGCGGGGTTGCTGTAGACCGATGTACCGCAGACTGTTCAACACCTTTTCGCGCAGCCGCGACGCACCCACGGTGGGCAGCGCGACAGCGCGGAAGTCCTTGCCGAGCGGTGAGGACAGCAATGCGGCGCGGACAAGGCACGGCTCGACGTCAGCCGGCGCGTCGGCGAGCGAGGCGCCCGTGTACCGCGAGAGTTTGCGCCCCGCCGTGTCCAACAGAGTGCCGTGCTGAACGATCATGGTGGGCAACGCGCCGGTCTGGTTGGCGGCCAGGAGCGTCAACAGCCACTTGCGTTGGATGTCGAATCCGGCTGCGGCCACGATCGGGCCGTTCAGGCCGAGGCGGCGCAGCAGGCTTGGCCCGAGAGCCGCGACCAGCCGCGGATCGAGGATCTCGCCGTCGTGCAGCGGGGAAGGGACGCCGAGACTCCGCTGAGGGTGACCGACACGGATCAACGGATGGACGTCGATGAGGCTGCGCAGACGGCGGATGCCGAAGCCGGGCACCCATTCGACGGTGGCCGCGCGACGGAACACCTCGTCAAGGTCGACGGGCAAGAACCAGTCCCGTGTAGTGCGTAGACGCAGTGGGTTCTCGCAGGTGAAGCAGTGCTCGGTAGCGGCGCTCGGTGGGAGGGCGATTCGGCAACTGAGGCACCACTTCTCCTCAGCGGCCAGGTAGCGGACGATGTCGCGGTTGGCCAGTTCGGTGACGATGGCCTGAACATGTGCCCGTACGGACGCGTCGTCGTCCCGTAGTGCTGCGTGGGGCGACACCACGATGCCGAAGCCTGCGAACGTGAAGACGGCATTGTCGACAGCACGTTGGCAATAGCGTGCGAACCCCTCCGGATCGTCGCCGAACGTCGGTTCGAGGCGGCGGCTCGACATGTTCCATGACTGAGGCAGGTGCGCAGCACCGCCGAAGTGTTGGGCAGTCCGGCGAGCCGCGTCGAGCAGCGCCCATGTGTAGATTCCGCCGAGGTGTGGCGCGCCGGGCGGTGACGGCGGCGCCAACAGAACGGTGCTCGTCTCGCGATCCTCCCACGCGATCATCGGGGTCCCCGTGCTCTGCGGCTCGACACGTGGCGGGGTAGCCGCCGCCGCTTGGCGCGGGCAAAGTACGCCATGAATTCGACGAGCTGGCCGACCGCATCCAGCGAGATCGCGTTGAACAGCGAAGCACGCAGATGTCCGACCTTGCGGTATCCCCACAGTCCGACGAGTCCCTGTTGCGCGGCGTCCGCCTGGAACTCGTCCTCCAACTCTGCGGTCGGCAGCGCGAAGGTGACGTTGACCTTCGACCGGCTGTCGCGGTCGGCGAGACCCACATAGAAGTCGCTGTTGTCGATCGCGTGGTAGAGCAGCTCGGACTTCGTGGTGCTGAGGGTGTCCATCGCCTTGACGCCGCCCTGCCGCATGGTCCACCCGGCCATGAGGTTCAGCACGAAGATCGCGCTGATCGGCGGAGTGTTGAACCGCGATCCTGCCCGCGCGTGCGTGAGGTAGCTGAGGAAGGGCGGGAGCTGACGCACCGGTTCGAGAAGGTCGGTCCGGATCACGACGAGCGCGAGGCCGGCCGTGCCGAGGTTCTTGTGAGAGGTCGCGTAGACCAGGCCGTGCCGGGCGATGTCGAACGGGCGGGTGAGGAGGTCGCTGGACGCGTCGCAGGCAAGCCAGGCGCTCGCCGGTATACCGGGCGGCTGCTTGAACTGCGTACCCATCTCGGTGTTGTTCGACGTGTAATGCACGTACCTGGCGGTCGGCGTGAACGACGTCTCGGCTGGCGCAGGCAGACGCAGGTAGCCGTCTGCCTGCGTGGATGCCGCGGTGTTGACGTAGCCGTAGAACGCGGCCTCAGCTGCTGCCGCCGCCCCGAAGTGTCCCGTGATCAGGTAGTCCGCGACGTCGTCCGGGCCGAGGTGGTTGGCGGGCAGCATCGTGAACTGAAAGCGCGCGCCGCCGGGTAGCAGCAGCAGCTCGTACCCGTCCGGGACGCCGATGAGCGCGCGTAGACGCTCGACCGTCGTGTTGTAGAGCTGCTCGAACTGTCCGCTGCGGTGGCCTAGTTCGAGGATGCCGAGCCCGGTGTCGGCGTAGTGTTCGATGCCTGCCTGGTACTCGGTCAGCACGTCGTCGGGGAGGATGGACGGCCCGGGGGCGAAGCTGCGTACTCGTGTGGGCATGGTGCTGCCTCCGTAGCTGATGCGTACGGTTCCGAGGGTCCGGGCCCGGCTGGCTGCCCTGAATCAGGTGGCGGGCCAGCCGGGCGATATGTCAGGCGATGATGGCGACCTTGATGCCGTCGACGCCGCTGTCGGTGTCCGCGTCGCTGAAGACCGCTTCGTCGGCGCGGGCAGCCACGCGCAGCGGTTCGGCCAGGGCTTGGGCGGTTCGGTGGCCGTCGTCGGTGACGCCGTGCAGCACGACTTTCGCGATGCGGGTGTTGCTGCCGAGGTTGAGGCCGCTGCGCAGGACGCGGATCCGGTCGAGGATCGTGGACATGTCGTCGATGAGCTTGCGGTCGGTCCGCCACTGCGGATGCGGGGCCGGCCAGGAGGTGAGGTGGAGGCTGACGGTGTTCTCGTGGGGCCGGAACATCTGCTGGTAGAGGTAGTCCGTGACGAACGGGGCGAAGGGCGCGAACATGCCGAGGACGGCGCGGAAGCCGATGCCGAGCGCCGCACGGGCACTGGCCCGCTCGGCGTCGGTGTGATTGCCGGGGTTGAGGAATCGCTCCTTGACCATCTCGATGTAGCGGTCGCAGAGGACGGACCAGAAGAAGCGTGAGGCGGCCTGGTATCCCTGCATGAAGTCGTACTCGTCCATCGCCGCGGTGGTCTCGTCGATGGCGGACGCCAGGTGCGACAGCATCCACCGGTCCACGTCGGTGCACAGTGCGGCGGGATCGGGTGCGGCGTGTGAGTCGAACCCGTACAAGGTCATCAGCCGGGCGACGTTCCAGATCTTCACGGCGAACTTACGGCCGGTCTTGACGTCCTTCTCGTTGTAGCGCAGGTCGGTGCCGATCCGGGCCTTGGTAGCCCAGATGCGCAGCGCGTCGGCGCCGTACCGCTCGATGACGTGATCGGGGACGTAGCGGTTGAAGCCGTCCGGCGTGGTGGACCGATCGAGGTCCCGCTTGGCGATCTTCTTGCCCTGCTCGTTCAGCCCCCAGCCGGAGATCATCACGGTCTGCCAGGGCAGGCGGTCGAAGTGGTACTGCGATTGCACGATGGTGTAGAACAGCCAGGTTCTGATGATCTCGAACGCCTGCACACGCAGACTCATGGGAGCCAACTGCGGGTCGCTGTTCAGCCCGTTGACCGCCCAGTTGTCGTTGATCTGCGGCGACAGGGAGGAGGTCATCCACGTGTCCATGACGTCGGGGTCCGGGCTGAGGCGACCGGAGCAGGCAGGACAGGCATCCACCGGCGGCGTGTCGGCGAGGGGGTCGACGGGCAGCGCGCTCAGGTCGGCGGTGACCGCGTGACCGCAGTCGTCGCAGAACCAGACGGGGAACGGCACTCCGTAGTGCCGCTGGCGGCTGATGTTCCAGTCCCACTTCAGGCCCTCGATCCAGTCTTCGAGGCGGCGCTGCATGTGGGCAGGTATCCAGGTCATCTCCTTGGCGCGGGCCAGGAATGTGTCCTGGTGATCGCGCACGCGGATGAACCACTGCGCCCGGATCTGGTACTCCACCGGCGTCAGGCACCGCTCGTGCACCCCGACGTTCTGCTTGAGCGGGCGGCTTCTGGTCAACGCGCCGATCTCTGCGAGCTGGGCCACGATCGCCGCCCGTGCCTGGGGCAGCTGCAGACCCGCGAACTGCCCGGCGAGCTCTGACAGCCGGCCGTCGGGAGTGACGACGAGCCGCAGGTCGAGCCCGTCGCGTCGCCACTTCAGGACGTCCTCACCGTCGCCGAAGGTGCAGACCATCATCAGCCCCGTGCCGAAGGCGGGATCCACCGACTCGTCGGCCCTGATCGGGACCTGATAGCCGAACAGCGGCACCGTCGCCTGGGTGTCGAGCAGGTCCCCGTACCGCTCGTCTGCCGGATGGAAGTACAGCGCCACGCAGGCGGGCAGCAGCTCGGGGCGGGTCGTTGCGATGACCAGCGCCCGACCGTCCGCCGCTGTGAAAGCGATGTCGTGCATCTTCCCATTGCGGTCGAGGTCCTCGACGTCGGCTTGCGCCAGGGCCGTCCGGCACTCGGTGCACCAGATGATCGGGTCTTCCACCCGGCGCAGATGGCCCGCCTCGTGAAGCTTGATGAAGCTGGTCTGCGCGGTGAGCTGGCACCGCTTGTCGATGGTCGAGTAGAGCAGATCCCAGTCGACCGACAGACCCACCCGACGCCACAGATCCTCGTACCGGGCCGCCGTCTTGCGGGTTTCGGTCAGGCACAGGGCCACGAACTCCGACCGCGGCATGTCGATGGCCCTGACCCCGTAGGTCTTCTCGACGTAGCGCTCCGTGGGGAGACCGTTGTCGTCGAAACCCATCGGGTAGAAGATCCGGTCGCCTTGCATCCTTCGATAACGAATCACGAAGTCGGGCTGCGAGTAGCTCATGGCATGGCCGACGTGCAAATGGGACGCCGACACGTATGGAGGAGGCGTGTCGATGCTGAACACCGGACCGACCGCCGAGCGGTCGAACCGGTAGATGTCATGCTCCTCCCAGAGCGCCCGGACCGTCGTCTCGACGGCGAGATGATCGTATTCAGTGGCATCCATACCGCAGCATCCTCATTCTTGCGTTGGCCGGTTTCAGTTGGTGTGCGACTGGCTGAGGTGACGCTCGAAGATCAGGCGGGCCTCGGGGGTGAGGTCCATCGACAGCACCTCGCTCGTATCGACGAACCGGTGGTTCGAATGCTCGGTCAGGCGGGGTGCGACGCTGTCAGGCAACTCGACCTCGAACGAGAACGCGGCCAGTCGGCCGCTCACGACGGGCTGGCCGTCGAACAGGCGGCTGACGGCGAGGTAGGCGCCGGTCTCCTCCCACACCTCACGGGCCGCTCCGGCGGGAGGGTCCTCGCCAACCTGGAGGTAGCCGCCCGGGATCGTCCACTGGCCGGGGTAGAGGTAGTCGTCGGGGTGTCGCTGCAGGAGCAGTGCCTTGTGCCCAGCCCACAGGATGCTCATCGCCGCCGCCTGCGGCAGCGCGATGTCCCAGCGGACCGCGTTGTCCTGCCCGTTCCATCGCACGTCGCTGACGCCCCGGCGGCGGAAGTCATCGAGCATGCGGCCATGGACGGCGTCCAGGAAGGTCGCCCCACGCAACGCGAAAGCCGCACCCACCTCCTCGTACTGCGAAGTGGCCTTGCGGGTGGCGCACTCCTCCAGGAACGCGATCTCCTCAGCGGTCAGCCGCCCGGTCGCGGTCAGATGATCCAGGCCATCGCGGTAGCCCATGCTGAGGTAGCCGTAGAACACGGCGATGTACTCCAGGCTGATGAGCGGCGTCCGCACGAACTCGGCCGCGCCGTGGGGCGCCATCGAGACGTCGAACAGAAACTTGCGCAGGAAGTAGGAGAAGGAGGCTACGGTCCGGATCGCCTCGCGACGGGTACGCGACGGTGGCGGGTCGGTGAACTCGGCGAAGATGTTCCGGCCGAACAGATTCACGCTGGTGTACTTGGCCTGGTAGATGAACAGCTCCGCGCGGTTCTTGTGCTGGAACAGCTCGTACCGCCCCAGCGAAGGCTGCGCATCGGCCAGGGTGTGCACGTTGACGCTGATCGGAATGCCGAGCTGCGCTGCCGACTCCTCGCGGACCTTCGCAATGCCTACGGCGGTGCCAGCGTCGAGGCGGTCGAGGATGAGTTGAACGTCGATGTTGCTCTTGGCGTGGGCAATGCCCCGTGAACGTGAGCCCAAGAGCATCGCCCCGACCACGGCAGGAACGCCGCCGAACGCCTCACGGAGCGCCTCGACGAGATCAGCGTCGATCTGGCGGGTGTTCACCCTGTCGGAGATCAGCAAGTCGGTCATGCGAAGGCCGTCCTTTGCGAGGGGACGAGTGAGGGACCTGAGGCGGGTCGATCGGGTCGAGGGCCGGGACGGGTGGCCGACGACACCTGCCCCAGGGTCATCGTGAGGTCGATCCAGTCGCCGCCGAGCGCGGCCGAAGCTGTGGCGGCTTCCAGCACAGCCACCACGATCGCGCCGTGGATGCCGTCAGTGCGTGGGCGCGCACCGGTGCGAACGCATTCCGCGAAGTGGCTCAGTTCCAGGTCAAGCGGAGGACGAGGATTGGCTGCCGACAGCGTTCGCGGCAGCACCCCGCTGCCGTTGACGTACAACCGGACAGATCCACCCACATCGTCGTAGACGATGCCTCCCGCAGTGCCTGCGACCGTAGCCCGCCTGACCTTCTCGGGGTCGATGCAGCTGAGGTGCACGTGGCCGAGGAAGTCGCCGAAGTCGAGTGTGAGGAACGCCAGATCGGAGATGGTGGGCCGGGTGAACATGTACTCCACGCAGCGCACCGCCGTCGGCGGACCTCCGGCCCAGTGGATCAGGATCGACACGTCATGCGGTCCGAGGTTCCAGATGACGTTGGCGTCCTCGCGGAACCTTCCGTATGCCAGGCGCTGCAGGCTGACGTAACGCAGCTCGCCGACCTGGCCCTCCCGAAGGGCACGCTCAACGTCGATGACGTGCTCGGAGTACAGGAACGTGTGGCCCACCATGAGAGTGAGACCGGCTATCGCCGCGGCCTCGGCCAAGGCGACCGAGTCCGTCGTTGACAGGGCCAGCGGCTTCTCGACGAATACATGCTTGCCCTGGGAGATCGCCGCCATAGCAAGTTCGAAGTGACTCGCGGCGTCCGTCGCGATCAGCACCGCGTCGAACTGACGATCACCCAGCAGGTCCGCTGGCGATAGGACCTTGGGCGCGGACGTCAGACGAGCGGCAAGCCTCGTCGCAGCCTCGGGCTTGACGTCCGACACAGCCGAGAGCAGGGCTCCGGCACTTCGTTCAGCTGCCGCCGCGACGTTGGCCCCCCACTGCCCGCAGCCGATCAAACCGAGCCTGACCGGCCCGGAGGTCCGGCGGCGATCACGCCTCTCAGCGTCGGGCGCGGTCGCAGCCTGGGGGTATGGCATCGAACTGCCTCCTACAGCATCATCGAACCAAGATCGCTTATGCATGCACGCATGAATAACGTTCTACGGAGATCGCTCCGATGTCAAGGGACTTGCTGTGTGGTGAGTGGACTGTTCAAGGTGGCGGTCCGGCGGTGTGCGACCGATCGGCGCTGGTGGACGCGGGCCGCGCTGCCCAACTGTCCCCGAACCGATGAGCATCTGCGAAGGGTCGTGAATACCAGTACTACGAGTTCTGGCGGTCGGCCGGCTTGACCGGGGCGGACTCGGCTGATCCCTGCGAGTGACGACTCCTATGCGGGCCCCACAGCGTATCGACCGAGCGGTAGCATCGCGCGTCGGAGCGTACTGATGCGGTGACATAGGGAGCGACTATCCGTCATGTCCTTCGTGCCCCCGCCGCCGAAGAGCCGGCACTGGACCTTCACCGCCGCCGCCACCGCGGTCGTCACACCGGCGCTGGTGTGGGGCATCGACCGGTCGTACCGTTCCACGGATCGGTGCCTGCGGGCCCACGGATCATGGATCGGTGATTCAGAGGCCGATATTCCGGACGCGTGCTCGCAGATCAGCGCGCTCCTGGGCATGCTGGCACTGATCGCTGGTGCCTACGTCGCGGCGACGGCGATCACCGGGTTGTGTGTGGGGGTGGCGGAGGGACGCCGCCGGCGCGGCTTCGGCCACCGTCGCTGGTTCACCTTGACCGTCGTCGGCGTCGCCGCCCTATGGGCACTGGCTGCCTACGCCGTCGGCTACGGCATCGGCCGGCTACTACGACCCCCCGCCGCCGACACGTCGTGGACGGACGGTCGTGACGCCGCGCGTCGTACCCTCGAATTCCTCGCCCAGGGCGGACAGCTCGGCGCTGTGCCCGCCCCGGGATTCCTCACCGACGAACCGGTTCACCTGGACGCCCGGCTGCACTACGCGCGGCACTACGGCACGACGGTCACCTACCAGCAGACCTCCGCGCTGGCATTCGGGTCAGCGGCCTTCGTCACCGGCGCCCTGCTCGCCAACGCCGTCGGCAACAGTAACGCCCGCTCCCGGGCCGCACGCCTCGCCAGCCCACAGTGGCGCGACCACGAACTCACCCGGGTCGTGCTCACCCCCACCCGAACCTGGTGCTACTCCTTCGGACGCTGGCTGTCGTTCGAACACACCGCCGTCATGGAATACCACCTCGACCCGCACGGCGTGGTGCTCCTGTTCGCCGACACCGAGCCGCTGCGCCTGACCGGGCCAGCCGCCTGGCTGCACGCGGTCCTCTTCGCGTACTTCCGGTTCGGCGCCTCGGCACTGACTACCGTGAACTTCCTTCTGCCGATTAGCGCTGTCCAGCCGGCGGCCGCAGCTGCCGCGACTTCACCCTCAACCAGCAGGTGAAAGCATGGACAATAACGAGCAGAAAGCACCCGTGTGGCGGTTCTCATCGATGCCGACAACACCCAGATCGCGGTCGTCGCCCCGCTGCTGGCCGAGATCGCGAAGTACGGAACGGCCCATGCCGAACGCGCCGCCTGCCTCAGCCCCATGGTGCAACGCTGGCCCGCCCCGCCAAGCCCCAGCGCCTCACCGTGCTGATGGAGCGGCTCGCCCTTCCCTTCACGGCACCGAACTACGCGTCCTACCGCGCGTTGCTCGGACTCGCGGGCGCCATCCTGGCCAACGCGACCCAGCCCGAACTGGCGACCCGACTTCTGCACCACACCCCGCGACAGGCCATCGACACCGCCGACGGTTACGCCGCCCGCGACATCCTCGGCTTCCGCGAACCCCTGAAAGGCATCACCGCCGACCAGCATGCCGCCCTGCGCCGCATCGCCACCACGGCGGGCCTCGGGCTCGGTGAACTACCGGAGGAAGTGGTACGCCACCTGACCACTGCAGCAGATGTGGCGGTGCAGGCGCTCGCGGCACCAGCAGCGGCTGCGCCGGCAGCGGGGCCGGGCAGAGCGTGAGGCAGATGCCGAGCTACCTGGATCTGGGTCGGCCGCGAGAAACCGACGTGTACCTCAATCGTACGCTGCGGCTGGTCCCAACCACCAAGGTGCGCGACCGTGCGACGTACGTGATCCGCCGCGCGTCGGCGCAGGCGCAGCTCGGGGAGGCCGACCACGCCGCGTCGCTCCTCGCGGAGGCGATTCCGCTGATCCGTGAGGCGCCCTCGGAACGGAACCTGCGTCGCGTCGTTCGAGCACGACAACGGCTCCCGTTCACCAAGATCGACCCGCGCGCTCGCGCACTCGACGCCCAACTCGCCACCCTGGGGGCCTGATCATGGTTGATGACACCAAGGTAGCCGTGGTGACCGGCGCCAACCGTGGGCTTGGCGCCGCCATCGCCCGCGGGCTGGCCGAGCAAGGCTTGCACGTGGTGCTGGCCGGACGTAACGAGTACTTCGTCGACCGCGTGGTGTCCGAGCTGACGAAGGACGGACTGTCCGCAAGCGGCCACCAACTCGACATCAACGACCCGGCCAGCGTGGCCCGCGCCTTCGCCGGCACCGCCAAGCGATACGGTCGGCTGGACGTGCTGGTGAATAACGCCGGTATCGCGATCGATCGTGGCCAGTTTGCGGCGAGCCCCGACTTCGAGCGGGTCCGCAGCGCCCTGGACACCAACCTGCTGGGTGCCTGGCGCTGCTGCGCTGCCGCCGTGCCAGAGATGAGAAAGAACGGCTACGGCCGTGTCGTCAACATCAGCAGCCACCTCGCTTCGCTCGCCACCATGGGCGACACGAACGTCTCCTATCGGGTGTCCAAGGCGGCTCTGAACGCGCTGACCCGGGTGCTCGCGGCCGAACTGGCCGACACCGGCATCCTGGTCAACGCATGCTCACCGGGACGCATGAACACCCGGATGGCGTACGGCGAGACCGACCGAAGCCCGGAGGAAGGCGCAGACACGCCGATCTGGCTCGCAACCCTGCCATCAGACGGCCCGACCGGCGGTCTGTTCGCCGATCGCCTGCCGATCGACTGGTAGACGCGCAACGTTGTCGCGTTAGGTCTGCCGCTGGTGGGTCAACCCCTGAGTCATCCTCGGCCGCCTGCCAGTGGCACCCGTCTTTCTCTGGCCCCTTGGGCCTGGGTAGATGGGAGAACTGACCCGCAATGCGCTATCGTCGGCCCCTTCGATCCGGCCGGAACTGCTATGCGCGGCATCGGTGGTGCGCGCGTTGCCGATGTGCGTGCTGGAATCTTGGTAGGCGCGCGTGCACCTGTCAGGTCACTTGCTCGTAAAGCACCCCGTGCTTGCTCCGCATGAGGGCTTCGATGGACGCGGCGAGGTTGATGTCGTGCACCAGCAGCCCCAGTTCGATGTTGGTGTTCTCGGCGCTGTAGGAAAAGTTCGCGCTGGTTAGCAGCGTGATCACGCGGTCGACGATGATGAACTTGGCGTGGCTGACCAGCGGATGGTGGCCTCCGGGCGGGGTCAGCGTCCGAAGTACCGTGGCCTTCGGCAGATGGGCCGCGACGGCTGCCGGAGAGCCGGCGTGGGCGTCGAGGTACACCGTGACGCTCAGGCCGGGGCGCACTGCGGCGCTTTTGAGGGCAGTCCACATGCCCGAGTGCGGTGTGAAGTTGAAGCTGGAGCATACGATCGACATGCGTGCGTCGTCGATGATGCGCTGAGCCTCGCTGGTGAGGCGACCGGTCGTGGCTTCGACGCCGGGCATGGTCCAGACGGGGGAGATGACGGTCCGGACGGATCGTGCGCCGGCGATGGCCCGGAGTATGGCGACGGAGCCGTCCCGGTGCTCCGGACCGAGCTCGGCTGCGAGGAGTAGGCGCTTCGCCTCGCCGCGGCGGGCGGCGTGCACCTCTTTCAGCGCTTGGCCGGTGGTGCCGCCGGCTTGTAGGACGGTGGCGAGTCGTTGTGCCTCGTAGGCGGTCAGGAAGGCGCCGAGCGCCGTGTAGGGGTCAGTAGACATCGATGGTGCCGAAGAAGCCGGGGACCCGTTCGTCGTCGATGGTGGGCAGGGTGAGCAGGAATCTGCGGTCGAGGAATCGGTTGGCGCGTTCGCAGGAGGTTTCCGAGGCGAAGCTGCAGCAGTGGCAGGCCGCGCCATGCAGAAAGTCCTCGCCGTGCCGTGGTGTGCGTTGCCCGCACACGGGGTCGGAGGAGCAGCGGGCTGCTCGGCGCAGTGCGTCGAGCAGGAGCCCGTGCAGTCGTTCCGGCTGGCTGAGCGCGACGAGGCCGCCGAGAGTTCCCTCGCTGTCGGAGGCCGTGGTGCAGATGAGCAGTCCAGCGGCGGCGGGCCGGTCGGGCGTGGCAGGCCAGGCGTAGAGGCGTTCGCTGAGGCTGGCGGCGCCGTACCCGCAGGACATCGCCATTTCGCGGATGAGGATGTGCGCCAGGCTGTGGATCAGCCAGTAGCGCGGGGCGGGGAAGCGGGTGTCGGGGTCGATCTGGGCGGCGGTGGCGGAGAAGCGCCGGGAGAAGTTGTGCCGATGGGCTTCGCGGTGTGCTCGCCACAGCGCGGTGGGCAGGATCTGCGCTTCCCAGGCGGCGATGGCGGGCTCATCGAGTTGCAGGAAGATGCCTTCGCCGCGGTCCTCGGTGGCCGGTACCCAGGTGGGTCTGCCGTCCCGGGTCAGCTTGACGAGCCGGCTGGCGAGGTCGTTGACCCGGTCCATCTCGTCGATGCGGGTGAAGCCGATCACCGCGTTGACCTTCTTCATTCGGTTCACGGCGATGACCCGGTGCACTTGCTTCGGGAGGTCGGCAGCCGTTGGCATCTCGGTGACCATCAGTCCGCTGGAGTCCTGCTGCTGCGCGAATAGGCTCGGCTTCTGCAGGTAGTCCCACTCCGGCACAAGAAGCTCGACCGGGTCCCAATCGCGTAGCCTCTCCCGGCGCTCCTCCTCCGACGGGGGTGGGGCGAGTGCCTCGGCCGCCGCCGCGGTCAGCTGTTCGTCGGTGACTCCGGTGGTGTCGCACTTGTGTGCGATGAGAAGCGAACGGAGCACCTTCGGCAGGGCTGCGTAGTCGGCCAGTTCCTCCGGGGTCAGATGCGTGCGGAGTTTCGTGGCGAGCGCGGTTTGCTTCTGCTCCTCGCTGCGGGGCATGACGATGATCGACTGGGTCGAGGCGAACCAGAGGTTGGACGCGCCCATCATCATCAGCGAGGTGTCCAGCCCGCATTTGGGATCGAAGGCGTTCAGGTGCGGATGCCGGCCCCGGCAGGTCGGTAGCTTCCGTTTGCCGGCCTCGCCCTGCGCCTCGCCCATGCCGCGCCGCTGTTGGCATCGTTCGCAGGCGATGACCGCGCCGGCTCCCTGACCGATGTTGCTGTCGCGCAGTTTCAGGTCAGGGTGCGGGGCAGCGGGGCAGGTTCTGCCGCGGTGCACCCATAGCGCGTACGGGAACTCGTCGAGGTGCCCGTTGGCGCAGGCGAGCAGGTAACGGGCAGGCACAGCCGGGCTGCGCCTGGCCTTTCCTTTCGCGGGAACCTTGGCCTTCCCATTCGCCGCCCCCGCAAACGTACGGCCAGGACAACTTGCGTGTTCGAAGGTGGCCAGGTCGGGCCGGAACGGGTGGGTGTTGATATAGCTGAACCGCGACAGCGGCCCGAGGTAGTCGCAGCCGGTGCACCGCAGCCACTGCGGGAACACCCGCGCCGGAATGCCGAGGTCGGAGCCCTCCTGTGACATCGCACGAGCCTTTGGCTGCCACGGGAAGGGCCGCAGTTGCTGCACGCGGGATCCGAGGTGAAGCTGAACCACCTTGAGTAGCCGTGGCTCTTCGATCGTCGGCACGGTTGGCCGCCGCCGCCAGATCGGCTCCCAGTCGTCGAGGCCAGCCGGCATGATCGAGAACTGTGGCAGGTCCATGATTGAGCCGACACCGTAGGTGTAGAGCAGCGACGACGGCCGGGCTGAGCCCACCTTGGTCCGGTTCTTGACGTTCGACTGCTCACTGTCGGCCAGCGGGTCCAACAGCTGCGCCGACTCGAAGATCATCTGCCCGTCGTCGTCCGTCACTCGTCTTCTCCTTCGGGCAGCTCCCACGACGGCGCGTCATCGGGCTCGACGACGAACAGCCGTTCGGCTATGGGGCTGACCAGCAGGTTGATCTCCGGCTGGACCTCCCGCATCGAGTGCGCGACGACGAACGGCGCGCGGTCCGGCTGACCCTGGTGCGCCTTCGCGTTCTCCGGGCTGATCAGCAACGGCAGGTAGCTGTCGTTGTCACCGGTGCGCTCATACACCAGGGTCTTGCTAAGTTTCCCGGCGTACTTTCCCCGGGCGTTCCACTGGTCCAGCCGGTTGATCAGCCGCTGGTGCGCCTGCGCCATCAGGTCGTCCAGCTGGGCCGCCGGCCGAATTCGGGCATAGAGCCGATCGACCAGGGCGGCGAGAGCGTCCTGTTCGTCACGGACCCGCCACGCGGCCCGCTCCGGCGACAGCCCGTCGTCACGGTGCGCCTGCAGCACCCGAGCCGCGCTGACCAGCACCCCGTCAATGCCCCGGTCCAGAGCCGTCGGCGAGAACGGGGTAACCGACAGCGCCTCCACCTGCGCGTAAAACGTCTCGTGGTAGTGCCGAAACTGTTCGTAGTGGGCGAGGTCGCGGGGCCTCGCCCAGTTTCCGAGCGCCACGACCAGACCGGGCCGGCCGCCGTCCTCACCCGGACGGCCGACATCACGGCCCACCCGCGAGGACGCCTGGATGTACTCAGCGGTGTTCTTCGGCTGCCCCACCACCAGCATCAGCCCGAGCCGCTGCACGTCGACCCCGACCTGCAGCATCGAGGTGGCCAGCACCACGTCGAACGGGTCGGCCTTAAGCCGCTCCACCCGCCCGCCGGCCTCCTGCCGTTCGAGCCGTCTCCGCATCGCCGCGGTCGTGGCGTAGTCGGGGTCGAACTCCAGGGCCAGATTGTCTAAGGGATGTCTCGTAACTCGGTGATGGCGTTGCCGGTCAACGGTGTCGGTGTCATCCGAGCAGGATGATGTTGTGGAGGTGGGCGATGCCGGAAGCGGTGTCGGTCAATGTGCTGGCGGCGCGTCGGTAGTCCCGGAGGATCTTGAAGGTCTTCATGCGGGCCAGGGCGTGTTCGACCTGCGCCCGGATCGTGCGGTGGTGCTTGTTCAGGTCCTTCTTCCAGTCGGGTAGTTCGGTGCCGTCGGTGGGTTTGCGGTACGGGATGATCACCTCGGGGTTGCCGCGGTAGGCGCCGTCGGCCATGACGGGCCGTCCGGCCAGTTTCTGGTCGATGCCGGAGGTGCGGTAGGCGATGGTGTCGTTACGGTTGCCCGGCTGCGGGTCACCCAACGCGACGACCAGGCGGGTGTGGGCGTCGATGGCGACCTGCAGGTTCGTCGAGTAGCGGTAGTTCTTGCTCGGGGCGGCCAGCCGGTGGTCCCGGGTCGGGACCAGGGTGCCGTCGACGATGGCGATCTGTTCGATCCGGCGTCGGCGGACCGGGGCCAGGGCGAGCAGGGGGCCGAGGGTGTCGATGACCCGGTGGGCGGCGGAGTGCGACACCCCGAACAGCGGGCCGATCTGCCGCATGGTCAGGTTCGTGCGCCAGTAGGCGGCGACCAGCAGCACCCGGTCGGCGAGGTCGAGGGACCACTGCCGGCCCGGCCGCCCGTCGGCGATGGCGTCCCCGCCACGTTCGGCGACCAGCCTGACCAGCCTGCGGAACTGGGCGGGCTGCAGCCCGGTGAACGGGAAGATCCACTCCGGGCGAGCCGCCGTGATCACCTGCACCAGAACATGATCCACCATGGACCCACCGCCGAGTTACGAGACATTTCTTAGGTAATTCCTACCGATGCGATGTCGAGCCCCGCTACCGCATGGTCTCTGTGTCCGAGCTCTGGAGGATCTGACGTGGGCTTTGCACGCAAACGGTTGGCCACGATCATCGCGGCGACGACGGCGGCGACGCTGTTGTCCGCAGTCGAACCGATGACACCGGCGGTGGCGGCCCCGCAGGACCGGGTCACCGCGTCCTGGAACATGCAGGGCCAGAGCGACGGGACCGGGGGGCCTCCGGAGTCGCGGTGGCTGACCGGTGTGCAGCAGATGCTCAACCAGGAAGGGGTGCAGGTCGCCGCACTCCAGGAGGCGGGCAGCACACCGCCCGACCGGGCGGTGTGGACCGATCGTCGGTTCGCCGATCCCGGCATCACCGAGCATCTGTACAACATCGGCTCGGAAAGCCGCCCGGACCTGGTGCAGATCTACTGGGCCGACCCCGGTCAGCAACGCAACGGCCTGGCCATCGTCACCCGGGAGACGGTAAGCGACGCCGTGATCCTGCCGGTGGGCGGGCGGTTCAACTCGCGGCCGATGATGGGCGTCCAGATCGGCACCGACTGGTATTTCACCGCCCACGCGCTGTCCAACGGTGAGAACAGCGCCAACGACGCCGCCGACATCATCGAGACGGCGAGGCAGTTCATGGCTCGCCGCCCCACCGGCGGATGGATGGTGCTCGCCGACTTCAACCAGAATCCGGCACGGATGCCGGCCGCACTACAGAACCACATAGTCGCGGCGAATCAGCCCACCCACCAGGGCGGCCATGAGCTGGACTTCGCCTATGCCAGCAACGAAAACAACAACACCATCAACGCCGAGGTTCGCGGCGGAAACTCCGACCACGCGTACGTCCGTTACGTAGGGAACGCCGGCTGTGGCTCCGGCGGGGGCCTCGCGCCCCGGACGACCGCCGACCGGGACTGCTACGCCCCGGTCCCCGGCGACACGTACCGCTTCTTCGCCCGTCACATGGAGAACGCGGTGATCGCGTTGAAGACGAATGACGGCGTCGATATCGGACCGCACGTCAGGACGCCGCGCGGCAGCCTCGACGAGGCCATTCAGGTGCGCTTCAGCACGACTGGAGGCCAGTACCAGCTCGCCTGGCCGCAGGCCGACCCGGCGACCGAGCGATGCCTGACATGGGACACGAACTCCCGGAGCACCGGCAGCACCCTCTGTTCGGAGCAGGCGGAGGTTTCGCGGTGGCAGTTCAAGGACGGGCAGATCTTCACGCCCGGGCTCAGCGGCTCCCTGCAACCCTCCGCCGAGGCTCTCGGATCGCGGCTGATGGTCGCGCAGTCCTTCTACCAGTGGCGACCGGAGCCCCGCAACGGCATCGGCCCGCGCTGGGACCCGATTGGGGAGTTCCGGGACGCCACCCCGGCCGGCTCGGAGACCCACTTCCCCGACCTCGACGGCGACGGCGACGCCGACCACGTCATCGTTCAGCCCGACGGTCGGATACCCGCGTGGCGCAACAACGGCCCCCGATCCACCTGGACCGCCCTCGGTGACATTAGCCCGCCGGACCGGGGTCTGCCCACTACGGTGCACTTCGGCGACCTCGACGGCGACGACCGGGACGACTACATCCGCTTGCTGGCCGCTGACGAGTCGCCTACCGGGATCCGGGTCATACAGGTGTCCCGCAACGAGTCCGACGCCGCGCAGAAACGATGGGGAGCACCCACCATCGTGGCCAACAACCTGCTCTACGAGAACCCGCGCTTCGTCGACATCGACGGCGACGGAGACGACGACCTGATCAACTCGGATCGGCTGAGCAACGCCAGCCTCTGGGAGAACCGGTCCCCGGGCCGGATGCCGGTGCCGGGAGACTGGCACTCGGTCAGCGGCTTCGCGACCCCCGCCGACAGCTACTACCAGACCTCGTTCTCGGATGTCACCGGTGACCGCCGGGCCGACGTGCTGCGCGTCGACTACCCCAGCGGCAAAGTGCTGGCCTGGGAGAACATCGGCGCACCGTGGAGCGCGACGACCGGCTGGCGTTCGCTGGGCCCGATCCGTGACGATGGCCCGTTCGCCGGCACCACCGGCCTGTTCGCCGACCTCGATGCCGACCTGATCGGCGACTTCGTCCTGGTCAACGCCGTCTCGGGTGGTCTCGACGGTTGGCTGCTGCCCCGCTACGGCAGCGCTGATCCCGGCCCGGGACAGCCCGGCCAGAGCGGCGGGCAGGACCTGCCGGCCGGAACGCTGCCGGCGTACGGGGGTGGGCCACCGCGACCGCAGCTCGACGGCCGGCTGTTGCAGAACAGCACGTTCACCGGCACGGACAAGCCGTGGTGGACCAACGCGGGGATGACGCCGAACCTGGAGGGCGGGACCTTCTGCGTGACCGCGCCCGCGTCCACCAACCCGTGGGACGTCCTGGTGGGCCACAACAGCATCTACCTGCCCGGCGGCGCCACGTACACGCTGCGGTTCCGCGCCCGCACCAACACGGCGGCGAACCCGCTGATCTACCTCGCGCCCTTCGACAACCCGACGAACGTCACGTACCTGAACAAGGGCTTCAACACCGGCACCGCCTGGAAGGAGTACGAGTACAGCATCACCACGACCTACCCGGAGCCGTACCGGTTGGCCCAGCTCCAGTTCCGCCTCGGGAAGTCCACCGCGCCGTACGAGTTCTGCATGGACGACGTGACGCTCACCGGTGCCGAGTACGCGTACCGGGCCGACGCCGGGCCGGACCTCAAGGTGAACCAACTTGGCTACCTACCCAACGGGCCCAAACGGGCGACGTTGCTGTACGGCGCGTCCCAGGCGGTGCCGTGGACGCTGCGCCGGGCCGGCGGCGGCGCGACGGTGGCGACGGGCCGCACCACCCCGACCGGCTTCGACGCGTCGGCCAGCGCCATCACCCACGTCATCGACTTCAGCCACGTCACGACCACCGGCAGGTTCGAGTTGGTGTACGACGGCTGGGTCGACCGGCCCAGTCACGCGTTCGACATCCGGGCGGACCTGTATGACCGGCTGCGCACCGACGCGACACGGTTCTTCTACACCAACCGTAGTGGAATCGCGATCGACGGGGGCATCGCCGGGGCCGCGTACGCCCGCCCGGCCGGGCACGTCGCCGACTCACCGAACGGTGGCGACACCCAGGTGCCCTGCCAGAAGCCGAAGTCGTTCCTGAACAACTGGACCTGCTCCTACCGGCTGGATGTCACCGGCGGCTGGTACGACGCCGGTGACCACGGCAAGTACGTCGTCAACGGTGGCATCGCCACGTACCAGCTCCTGTCGACGTGGGAACGCAACCGGCCGGCGGCGCTCGGCGACGGCACCCTGGCCGTGCCCGAACGCGGCAACGGGGTTCCGGACATCCTCGACGAGGCCCGCTGGAACCTCGACTTCATGCTGAAGATGCAGGTGCCCGACGGTCTCCCGCTGGCCGGCATGGTCCACCACAAGGTGCACGACGAGACCTGGACCGGGCCGCCGATGCTGCCGCACCAGGACAAGAAGCCCCGGGAACTGCACCGGCCGTCGACCGCGGCCACCCTGAACCTGGCCGCCGTCGCCTCCCAGGCAGCGAGGATCTACCAGCCGTACGACGCCGGCTTCGCCGCCCGGCTGCGCGCGGCGGCCGAACGCGCGTACGCTGCGGCCCGGGCCAACCCGGCGCTCTTCGCACCGTACGAGGACCGCAGTGGCGGCGGTCCCTACAACGACGGGGACATCTCCGACGAGTTCTACTGGGCCGCCGCCGAGCTGTACCTGACCACCAGGGACGCCACCTACCTCACCGCCGTCCGGGTCAGCCGGTTCCACACCGCCGGTACGGCGTTCAGCCAGAACGGCTTCTACTGGGGTTCGGTGGCCGCGTTGGCCCAGCTCGACCTGGCGCGGTTCGGCACCGAGCTGAATGACCGTGAGCAGATCAAAGGGTGGGTGGTCGCCGCCGCGGACCGGTTGATCTCTTTCCAGAAGGCCGAGCGCTTCGGGCAGACCTACACTCCCACCACGGGACGCTACGACTGGGGCTCGAACGCGTCCATGCTGAACAACCAGGTCGTTCTCGCCACCGCCTACGACCTCACCGGCAACGCCAGGTACGCCGACGCCGTCTTCGAGGGCCTCGACTACCTGCTGGGCCGCAACGCCCTCGGGCAGTCGTACATCACCGGCTACGGCAGCAACGACGCGAAGAACCAGCACAGCCGGTGGTACGCGAAATCGTTCGACGCCCGACTGCCGAACCC
This sequence comes from Micromonospora haikouensis, assembly GCF_000876225.1. Taxonomy (NCBI): domain Bacteria; kingdom Bacillati; phylum Actinomycetota; class Actinomycetes; order Micromonosporales; family Micromonosporaceae; genus Micromonospora; species Micromonospora haikouensis. The sequence continues at coordinate 1,283,408 of NZ_JXSX01000003.1, forward strand.
GCCCGTCGGGTCGGTCGCCGGTGGCCCCAACTCCAGCCTCCAAGACCCGCTCTCGGCGAGTTGGCTATACGGGTGCGCCCCACAGCTCTGCTACGTCGACAATCTCGAAGCCTGGTCGGTCAACGAGATCACCATCAATTGGAACTCCGCACTTACCTGGGTGGCCGCGTTCGCGGCCGATGTGGCTGGCCGTCGAGGATGACGGGACTGTCAAGTTCGACGTCGATCCGGCCGTCGACCACCGCCGCGTACGACGAGCCGTGCCCACGGCGGTGCTCACCAACCAGTGAAAGCTCGGCCAGCGACCGGACGGGACCGTCGGCGCACAGGGCCGCGTCGGTCAGCTCGAACATGGCGTCAGCCCGCGAGATCAGGCAGGAGTGGAACTCTTGGCGAAACCGCCGCAGCTCCCCGAACGCCTTGCCCCCAAACCGGATCATGCACACTGACAACTGGACAGCCCTTGGTTGTTGATCTCCTCCCTAGACAAGAAGAATGATCAACCAAGGGCTGTCGTCACGATCGACCGGGGCCATCACCCGAACCGCCGACGTTAAAGATCAAGTTAGCCCGACTTGCCGCGGAACCGGCCCTCGTCCACCCAGTCGGTCCAGCTTTTCGCGGGCGGTGGTGTCGGGTCGGGGTGTGAGGACGACGAGGCGATGGTCGGTGTTCCGAGTGGTCAGGACGTTGGAGTCCAGCGGGATTGGGCCCACGTCCGGATGTACGGCGGTCTTGTGCGCGCTCTCGTGCAGGGCTACCGCGCCGAGGGCCCAGAGGCGGCGGAACCGGTCGTTGCCCGCCATGCGCGTGACCAGCGCCGCCACGTCGGGATCATTCGGGTAGCGGGCGCTGGTGGCGCGCAGGTCGGCCACCAGCGACTGTTCGAAGTAGGCGCGCTCGGTGTCGGTCTGGCGGACGCGGGGATTACGGGATTCGAACTGGACGATCAGCGCGTTGCGGTCGTCGGCGGACGCGTCTGCGGGATCGCCGAAGACGGCCGCGAACAGCCGGTTCCAGTGCAGAAGTCGCCACGCGGCGTCGTAGACGGCCGCCGGGACGTCGCCCAGGTGGTCGATGACGCGGTGCAGGCTGCCGGGGATCCGGCAGGGTATCCGGTCCGGCGCCGTGGCGAAGCCGGCAAGGCGCATCAGGTGCGCCTCCTCGTCGTCGGAGAGTCGTAACGCGCAGGCCAGGGCGGCGCATACCTGCGCCGACGGCGTGCCGGCCCGGCCCTGTTCGAGGCGTGCCACGTATTCGGGGGAGATGCCGGCCAGCGTCGCCAGCTCGCCGCGTCGAAGCCCGGCGACGCGGCGAGGTGATGCGTTCGGGAGACCGACCGCATCCGGGTCCGTACGCTCCCGCCAGGCCCGCAGCGCAGCGCCGAGGTCATTCATGACCACATGATCCGCCATCGGTCAGGGGACTGGGTGGTATCAGCGGTACGCGGAAGATCCGTGCCTTCCACCACCGTGGCTCGCTCGCCAGGATGGGTTCATGAGCAGAGTGACGAGAATGAACCATATTGGCGTGCCGGTCAGCGATCTGGCCCGATCGGTGACGTGGTACGAGGACGTCCTCGGCATCGCGCCGAGCGGCGTGACGATCTCCGCCACGAACCCGGCGATCGGTGCGGTCGTCGAGGTCGACAACGCGTCGATGCGGGCATCGTTCGCGCTGGCCGGCGACAACCTCCTCCTGGAACTCATCCAGTACGACAGCCCGCAGCCGAAGCCCTTCACCGGACGCAACTGCGACGTCGGGGTGATGCACCTGTGCTTCGAGGTCGACGACCTCGATGCGGCGCACCGGGACCTGGTGGAGCGGGGCGTGCACGTCAACGCCGATCCGGTCGTGCTCCAGGACGGCGACGGTGTCGAAGCGGGGGCGTTGGCCGGCACCAAGATCCTCTACCTGCGCGATCCCGACGGTATCCAGCTGGAACTCTTCGAACTGCCTGCCTAGGAGCCACCGTCCTCCGGGTTCCGGCATCTTCGGCTGGAACCCGGAGGGATGGCCCCTGGTGCTGCCCTCATGGCTACGCAGTTGTCGCCGACGCGATGGCATCGCCGGCTGCGAAACGGTTGTGCCATGAGACGTCGTACGGTGTTGAAGGCATTCGGGTGGGGAGTCGGGGGCGCGGTCGCCCTGGGTGGCGGTGGCTTCGGCGCCTACTACCTGAGCGTGAAGCGGGACACCGTGGGAAAACTTGCCTTCGACACGGCGTTGTCGATTCCCGCCCTGGCCCGGTCGACGAGCGGCGCCTCGGGCGCCCGTGTCTTCACGCTCGGCATCCAGCCGGGTGAGACCCTGTTCAAGGACGGGAAGGCCACCCGCACCTGGGGTGTGAACGGCACGTACCTGGGCCCGACGATCCGGGCTCGGCGCGGCGAGCGGGTCGAGTTCGCGGTGCACAACGGCTTGGACGAGGCGACGTCGCTGCACTGGCACGGCATGCACCTGCCGGCGGTGATGGACGGCGGCCCGCACCAGACGATCGCGGCCGGAGACACCTGGGCGCCGCGGTGGACGATCGACCAGGCCGCCGCGACGCTCTGGTACCACCCGCACGTGCACGGCGCGACAGCCGACCACATGTACCGGGGCGTGGCCGGGCTGTTCCTCGTCGACGACGAGCGGGTCGAGGCGCTGAACCTGCCGTCGGAGTACGGCGTCGACGACGTCCCGATGATCGTGCAGGACCGGGCGTTCGACGGGGACCAGCAGTTCGTGCAGCGGGAACCGCTGGCTGGCTCGCTGGGGGTGATCGGCGACGAGATCCTCGTCAACGGCACGATCGGGCCGTACTTCGACGTCACGACCCGGCTCGTGCGGCTGCGGATGCTGAACGGCTCCAACGCGCGCCTGTACCACTTCGGGTTCTCCGACGATCGGCGCTTCTCGCTCGTCGCCACGGACGGTGGTCTGCTCGCCGCGCCGTGGGAGACCGACCGGCTCTACCTTTCGCCGGGGGAACGCGCGGAGATCGTGGTGGCCTTCGAACCGGGGGAGCGGGTGGAGCTGCGTTCCTACCCGGCGGCGCACGGCGGGGTGCTGGGACGGCTCGACGGCTTCGACGACCGCTTCGACATCTGCCAGTTCCGGGCCGCGGGTTCGCTGTCCGCCACCGCCGCTGTGCCCGCCGTGCTCGCCGCCGCACCGGACCTCGCGGGCCGCACGGTTGCCCAGGAACGCTCCTTCGTGCTCGCGTCGAACCGGATCAACGGTCGCTCGATGGCCATGGACCGGATCGACTTCGGTGTCCGGGAGGGCACCGTGGAGGTGTGGGAGGTGACAAACGACAACGGGTATCTGCACAACTTCCACATCCACGACGTGCAGTTCCAGGTGCTGACGGTCGACGGCGGTACGCCGGAACCACCGTTGCGCGGCTGGAAGGACACCGTCCTGCTGGTCCAGGGGAAGCGCTACCGGCTGGCGCTGCGCTTCCGGGGCCACACCGCTCCGAACACGCCGTACATGTACCACTGCCACCTGCTCGCCCACGAGGACGACGGGATGATGGGTCAGTTCGTCGTCCTGGGCGAGGGCGAGCAGGTCGGCGTCCCGCCGGGTCACCACCGGCATCCGTGATCAGGGCACCAGGATGATTTTGCCGGCGACGGTGCGGGACTCGGCGAGCGTCAGCGCCGACGCGGCCTCGGTCAGGGGGATCTCCGCGGCGATCTGCGGGTCCAGCACACCGTCGGCGAGCAGCCGGAACACCTGGGTCAGGTCCTTGGCCAGGCTGCGCCGGAAGGCCGCCCGATCACGGTGGCCCGCCCAGAAGTTGTAGAAGTAGGCGCTTCGGTGGTTGGGCAGGGTGTGCCAGAGCTTCAGCTGCGCGAAGAGCTTCAGCACCGGCAGCCGCGAGTTGCCCTCCTCGTCCTTCGTCGCCGCCGTGCCGTAGGACACCAGCGTGCCGCCCCTGCGCAGCAACTGCCAGGACCGTTCCACGCCGGGGCCGCCCACGTGGTCGAACACCGCGTCCACACCGTCCGGGGCCAACGCCCTGATCCGGTGGTACATGCCGGGCTCGCGGTAGTCGACAGGGGTGGCGCCCAGCGCGCGTACCGCGTCGTGGTGGCGCGACGAGGCGGTGCCGATCACGCGGACGCCGGCGTGCCGGGCCAGCTGGACGAGCGTGGAGCCGACCCCGCCGTTCGCCCCGAGCACGACGACGACGTCCCCGGAGCGGACCTTGGCCAGCCGGTGCAGCATCTGCCAGGCGGTGATGCCGTTGACGACCACGGTCTCGGCGGCGGCGGGGGACACCCCGTCCGGCACCGGAACCAGGTCGGCGGCCTCGACCAGCACATGGGTGGCCCACGCGCCGATCTTGGTGACGGCGGCGAACCGGCGTCCGACCAGGTCGGTGTCCCCGCCGGGCCCGACGGCCGCGACGGTGCCGACCAGGTCATATCCGGGTACGAAGGGGAACGGCGGCTGATCGTAGTACTTGCCCCGGCGCATCTGCTGCTCGGCGAACGACACACCGGTCGCCTCCATCCGCAGGACGACCTGTCCCGCAACCGGCGCGGGCAGCTCACGGGCGCGTACCGCCAGTCCGCTCGGGTCGACCACGCCCGGTAGAACTATCTCGGTCGTGCTCGTGGTGACGGGGTTGGTCATGACGGCGTTCCTCCGGTCAGCGGTTGTCGTCGGGGCCCAGTGCCCCGCGGCGCCAGGTGTGCCAGCCACGGCACAGCACGTAGGCGGCGATGGTGGTCGCCGAGACGAACCCGTCGGCGAACAGGGTCCGCAGCGCGTGCGAGACGTCGAGGATGAAGGCGGCCTGGACGGTGACCGCGAGCTTGTGGAACAGCAGGAGTTCCCACATGCCGCGCTGCTTGCGGGGTGCGATCGCCAGCATGGCCCACATCCCGGCGAAGACGATGTAGGCGCAGGTGCGCCAGTACTCGGTCAGGATCAGGTCGTCGGAGAGACCACCGAGGCGGGAGACGCCCTCGACGAACGGCACCAGCGTGGCGGCGGCCGTGATCGCCATCAGGATGCGGCCGGTCCGATCCTGCCAGCGTGTCGGTGCCGCGGCTGGTGCTTCCGCGACGACATGGGTGCGGACTGTCATGAGATTTCCTGTCTGCTCAATCACTTCGTGCGCGTGGACAGGGAGACCATCCGTCATCGGAGAGCGGCGTCGCGTCGGTGGGAATTGCGTAACCGTTCCGGTCGTCGCGGATGCTTCGGGTGACGTCGGGTGGCTCGCCCGGGCCAGAGGCGGCATGTCGACGACACGTGATCGAGCCGGAACCCGAGCCTCGATGGGGACGACTACCGTGGCATGACAGCTCACCACCGGCCCGACGCGGCAACCGGTCCACTGCGCGTGCAGGTTCTCCTGTACGACGGCGTCGAGGAGCAGGACTTCGTCGGGCCGTACGAGGTCTTCAGCATCGCCCGCAGTGCCGCCCGTGCGTCGCTGACCATCGACTACGTCACCGCCGACGCCCCGCGGACGATCACCGCCGGTGGCGGCACCCGGGTCGAGGTCGGTACGGGTTGGTCGCCGTGGGACGCGGATCTTCTGGTCGTGCCGGGCAGCGGCTTGACCGGCCCGACCCGGCCCGGTGTCGAACTGGAGATCGCGAAGGGTGACCTACCGGGGACACTCGCCGCGGCACCGCGCCCCGGCCTGGTCGTCGCCTCGGTCTGCACCGGCGCGTTGCTGCTCGGCGCGGCGGGACTGACTCGTGGTCGGCGCTGCATCACCCATCAGATGGTCAAGGACAAACTCGCGGCGTTCGGCGGCCTCGTCACCGAGGCCCGCGTGGTCGACGACGGTGACCTGGTCACCTGCGGCGGCGTCACCTCCGGGCTCGATCTGGGACTGCACCTGGTGCGCCGTGAGTTCGGCGCGGATGCAGCCGATCTGGTGGCGCGGATCCTGGAGTACGAGCCCCGGGGCGCCGTCTGGGCCTCATGACCCGCGTCGTCCGCTCGATCGTCAGCGGTCGGTCACCTGGCCGCCGACTCGGTCCCCCATCAGCGGGAAGCGGCAACCGTCCGGCTCACTGCAGGAGGCGAACAGCGTGACTTCCCGGCTGCTACCTCCGGATCGGGCAGGAGGTAGCCTGGCCGGCGTGCGAACCGCGGCTGGCTCCCGGGGCTCACTGGTCGGCAGGTCGGTCGAGCTCAAGGTCCTCCACGAACTAACCGGGGAGGTGCGGGCGGGGCGGGGCGGTGCGCTGGTGGTGCGCGGCGAGGCCGGCATCGGCAAGAGCACGCTGCTGGCACACGCCCGCGACGCGGCGTCCGGCGTACGTGTGATCCACGTGGCCGGGGCGGAGTTCGAGCGGGAGCTGCCCTACAGCGCGCTGCATCAACTGTGTGTGCCGGTGCTGGGTCACCTCGCGGACCTGCCCACCCGGCACGCCGACGCGCTCCGGGTTGCGTTCGGGCTGGCGGCGGGCACGCCCGACCTCTTCCACATCGGTGTGGCGACGCTGGGTCTGCTGGCTGCCGCGGCGCGGGTACGTCCGCTGCTGTGCGTGGTCGACGACGCCCACTGGTTGGACGCGGCGTCGGCGAGGGCGTTGACGTTCGTCGGCCGGCGGGTGGCCACCGAGCCGATCGCCATGGTGTTCGCGCTGCGGCTGCCCGCCTCGGACGAGCTGCACGAACTGCCCGGCCTCGACCTCACCGGGTTGACCGACGCCGAGGCGCGGACGGTGCTCGCGGCCCGACGGCACCTCGTCCTCGACGAGCAGGTGCTCAGCCGACTGCTCGCCGAGGCCCGGGGTAACCCGTTGGCGTTGCTCGAACTGCCCGAGGCGGGCGGCTTCGGGCCGCCGGACACCTCCCCGGTGTCGACCAGGATCGAGCGCAGCTTCCAAGCCCGGCTGTCGGCACTGTCGGACGACGCCCGTCTCCTGCTGACCGCGGCGAGCGCCGACCCGACGGGCGATGCCGCCCTGGTGTGGCCGGCCGCGCGACTGCTGGGCATCGACGTGCCGACCGCCAGCGCCGGCGTGGCCGCGACGGGGCTTGTCGAGTTCGCCGCCGACATTCGCTTCTGCCACCCGCTGGCCCGGTCCGCGGTCTACCGGGCCGCGTCGGCGCGGGAACGACAGCGGGCCCACCGGGCACTGGCCGAGGCGACCAACGCCGGCACCGACCCGGACCGGCGGGCCTGGCACCGCGCCCAGGCCACCGTCGGCCCCGACGACGACGTCGCCGCGGAACTCGTCCGATCGGCCACCCGTGCCCGGTCTCGCGGGGGCGTGGTGGCCGCGGCGGCCTTCCTGGAACGGGCGGCCGAGCTTTCCCTGGACCCCGCCGGCCGGGTCGAACGAACGTTGGCGGCGGCGCAGGCCGCCCTCGTCGCGGGCCGTCCCGACCGGGCCGCCATGTTGGTCAGGGCCGTCGAGCACACCGGGCTCGACGAGTTCCAGCTCGCCCACGCCGACCTGGTGCGGGGACAGGTCGCCTTCCAGAGCCATCGGGACGAGAACGGCCCGGAGTTCATGATCCGCGCGGGTAGGCGGTTGGCCGGGTTGGATCCGGAACGGGCCCGCAGGTGCTTCCTGGACGCGATCGAGACGAGTCTGCTCGTCGGCCGGGCCAGCGGCGTGCTGGACCTGGCGCTGGCCGCCGTGCGGTCGGTGCCGGCGACCGCGTCGCGTCCGCCGGACGTGCTGGATGCGCTGGGCCTGCTGAACTCGGCGGGCCATCGCAGCGCGATACCGCTGATCCGGCGGGTTCTCGACGGCCGCCACGGTTCCGGCAGGCCCGGCTGGATCGAGCACCCCGCGCTCGCCCTCATGCTCGCGGCGGAGATCTGGGATCCCGATCGGTATGCGGCGATCGTCGAGTGGCTGGTGCGGACCGGCCGCGAGTCCGGTTCGCCGCTGTTGCTGCGTCTCGGGCTCGCGCAGGCGGGGTCGTACGGCGCGCTCACCGCCGACCCTGGCCTGGCGATGGCCTCGATCGCCGAGGAGGAGGCGATCGCCGACGCGATCGGCGGGCCGCCGATGCACTACCACCGGATCCATCTGGCGGCCATGCGTGGTCGCCGCGCCGAGGCTCTCGCGTTGTTCGACAGGGCCACGGTCGCGGCGACCACCAGCGGCAGTGGTCTCCTGACCGGCAACATCGACTGGGCGTCGGCGGTGCTGCACAACGGCCTCGCCGACTATCCGGCCGCACTGGTGGCCGCTCGTCGGGCCGTCGCGGACGGCACCCTCTTCCTCGCCAGTTTCTCCCTGCCCGAACTGGTCGAAGCGGCGGTCCGCTGCGGTGACTCCGACACCGCGGGTTCGGCGCTGGAATCACTCGTGGAACGCGCCGATGCCAGCGGAACCGCCACCGGTCTGGGCATCGCGGCGTACGCCCGAGGGCTGGTTACCGGGTCCGAGGAGCAGTATCGGACCGCCGTCGCGCACCTGGAGGAAAGCCCGTTGTCGACCTATCGGGCCAGAGCCCACCTCGTGTACGGGGAATGGCTGCGACGCGAGGGCCGCCGGCGGGACTGCCGAATGCACCTGCGCACGGCACACCGCCTGCTGTCCGAGGCGGGGTTCGACGCGTTCGCCCGACGGGCTGCCGTCGAGCTGCGCGCCACCGGGGAACGGCCACGCCAACGGTCGCCGCACACGTTCGACCAGTTGACGATCCAGGAACTGCACATCGCCCGGCTGGTCGCCGCCGGTGCGACGTCAAGCGAGGTGGCTGCGCAGCTGTTCATCAGCCCGCGCACCGTCGACACCCACCTGCGCAACATTTTCCGCAAGCTCGGCATCAACTCCCGCCGGCAACTCCGGCACCGCTCCGATCTCGGCGCGTGACGGGGCCGGCCCGGCTCGGTGGCCTCAACCCGGTAATCGCTGGACCGGCCGGCGGCAATCAGCCGCCGGCCGGTCCAGCCGGGGGTGGGAAGAAAGTCAGATGGCGGAGGGCTCGGTCGGCTGCACGCACAGTTGGGTGAGGAGCAGCAGCATGTCGGAGTTGAGCCAGTACTCGACGATCTGACCGTCGCGGACGCGCAGGAGGTCGACGCCGGTGAAGTCGACAGGCGTGCCGACCGGTGCGCCGGCGCCGGGAAACCCTCCGCCGTAGGTGCCCGTGGCACGCCAGCGCAGGGCCAGCAGGTCGTCTTGGACGATCGGACCGACCTCGATGTCGAACACCAGGTCGGGTAGGGGACCGCGAAGCTGTGCCACCCAACCGGTCATGGCCTTGGCGTCGTCGATCGCGCTGCCGTCGCCGCCGTCGGCCAGCGCCGCGTGCACCCGCACGTCGGGTGCGATCAATTCATCGACGTCGCCGAAGTCTCCGTTCCACAACGCTTTCCAGGCACCGACCAGGCGGGTGATGTCGTCACTCATGGCATCTCCATGTCTCTCGTGGCCAAACCGCGCCGCGGTCCGCACGGGATCACCGTGCCCTGACGACCGCGCGTCCCGCGTCGGCAGAACCTACGTATGCCGGAATGTTCCGGCGGCTACGCTCGGCGTCTGCGCAGCGCCGCTCCCGCGAGGATGAAGCCGATCAGGAACGGATAGATGATCCCGCGTTCGAAGAGACCGATGAGTACGCCCGCACCCGAGGCCACCATGGTCCCGAAGCCCACGAGCGAGAGCAGGCCGAACGTCCCGGACATGGTCAACAGACGGCCCAGCCCGGACGACATTCCGAGCAGTCGATACGCTCGACCGAGCAGGATGACGAGCACGTTGCCGGCGACGAAGGCCAGGATCGCGCCGATCCCGTGGTAGTCGGTGCCCTCGGTGCCGCCGTCTCCCGGGAACAGCCCCACCAGGACCATGCCGACCGCCAGCACGACCGCCGAGATGACCGTCGCCGCCCGCCGCCCACCCGGCAGGCCCTTCAGCATGGCGACTCCGGCCAGCGCGGCCAGGCCGGTCAGCCCGAGTCCGGTGTTCATCACCGGGGCCAGCGGGGAGTACATGTACTGACCGAACGCGGTGAGCGGCCCGTGGACTCCGAGGTTGCTGATGAAGTGGTGGGTGTAGCTGTAGGGCGGATCCGTCCACGCCGCGGCGGCGACGAACTCGCCGGTGAAGTAGATGATTCCGCTGGCCATGAGTGCCGCTGCGGCCGCGGTGCGCTGCCTGATGTCGGTCACGACGTCCTCCTGTTGGTGAATCAGTGGCGTCAGCCTGCGGCGCGGCGCTGACACGCGGCACACATCGCGCGGACACCGCCCCGCCGCCGGACCGGACAGCTGAGCGCGGGAGGATCGGGGGATGGACGGAGGTGAACGGCTACGGATCACGCTGCTCGGCGCCTTCCGGGTCGCCCGTGGTGACACCACCCTGGCCGTACCCGGAACGCGCCTGCGGAATCTGCTCGTCCGGCTGGCGCTCGCTGGCGGCCGGCCGGTCGCACCGGCCGTGCTGGTCGACGCGATCTGGGGGGAGGACCTGCCGTCCGACCCCACGCAGGCGCTCCAGCGACTCGTCTCCCGGTTACGCCGCGCGCTCTCCCCGGACGCCCCGGATCCCGCCGTGGTCCGGCAGGTCGCGGGTGGATACCGGCTGGCGGTGGAGGCATCCGATGTCGACGCCGTGCGGTTCGAGGAACTCGCCGCGACCGGCCGAGAGGCGGCATTCGCCGAGGCGGTGGCGCTGTGGGGCGACCGGCCCGGCGTCGAGCCCGCAGTCATCGCGGCGGTTGCGCCCACCGTCGCGACCCGCCTGGTGCAGACCTCGATCGAGGTGGTCGCCGACCTCGCCGGTGCTGAACTGTCCTCCGGACGGGCCGAAGCCGCGACTGCCCGGCTGTCCGTGCTGTTACGGGAGCAGCCGGGACATGAGCGGGCGGCCGCCCTGTTGATGGACGCGCTCGCCGGTCTGGGGCGACAGGCGGAGGCTCTCGCCGTCTACGAGCGGGTCCGCGAGGCGTTGGCCGACGTGCTGGGCGCCGATCCCGGTACCGCCCTGCGTGAGCGTCATCTGCGGCTGCTGCGACCCGAGCCGCCCGGACCGGCGCCCGACGCCCCGACGGCCGACCCGGTCGTGCCCGGGCTCCCGGCCGGGAGCCTCGGGGCCGGGCGGCCGAATGCTGACCTGCCCGTGCCTCTGACCAGCTTTGTCGGCCGCGATGACGACCTTGCCCGGATCTCCGCCCTGTTCACGGCCGGCCGGCTGGTCACCGTCGTCGGACCGGGCGGCGCCGGAAAGACCCGCCTCGCGCTGGAAGCCGGCCGACGCCACCGTCACGACTACCACGACGGTGTACGGCTGGTCGACCTCGCATCCGTCACCGACTCCACCAAGATCATATCGGCTCTGCTCGCCGCGATCGGTCCGCGGACCGGCGGCCCGCTCGGGCGGACCGGCGACGACGAGTCCGACGTCCTTCTCACCGAACTCAGCGGCCGGGAGATCCTCCTCCTGCTGGACAACTGCGAGCACCTGATCGACGCCGTGGCGCGCGTTGTCTCCTCGCTGCTGCCCCGCTGTCCCGGCCTGCGGGTGCTCGCCACCAGCCGTGAACCCCTCGCGGTCGACGGCGAGGGGCTCGTCCCACTGGCTCCGCTCGAACTGCCCGGCCCGGATGCCGGCGTCGCGCAGGCGCGGCAGACCGCGTCGGTACGCCTGTTCACCGCTCGCGCTGCCGCCGTACGCCCGGGCTTCGATGTCGACGAGACGACGCTGCCCAACGTCGTGCGCCTCGTGCGTGGCCTTGACGGCATGCCTCTCGCGTTGGAATTGGCCGCCGCCCGGCTTCGGACGCTGTCGCTGCTCGACCTCGCGGAAGGGCTGGCCGACCGGTTCCACCTGCTCGGCAGGGGCAGCCGCACCGCACCGCTGCGGCACCGCACCCTGCGCGCGGTGATCGCGTGGAGTTGGGAACTGCTCGACGCCGGCGAGCGGACCGTCGCGGAACACGTCGCCATCCTGCCCGGCGGCGCCACGGCCAGCTCCGCCACCGCGGTCTGCGAGGGGAGCGCCGATGTCCCGGATGTGCTTGCCGCACTCGTCGACCGGTCGTTGCTCCAGCTTGATCCGACCACCGGCCGCTACCGCATGCTGGAAACAATCAGGGAGTACGGCAGGGAGCGGCTGGCCGAGGCTGGCGCGCTCGGGCGGGCCCGTGACCTGGCCGCGGCCCACTTCGCCGCGCTGATCGCCGAGCAGGATCCCCGGCTGCGTGGACCCGGCCAACTGGCCGCGATCGGGATCGTCGACGCAGAGTACGACAACATCCTTGCCGCCCTCGACCATCTGTGCGCCGCCGGGGACGCCACGGGTGCGATCGCTCTCGCTCTCGACCTCACGTGGTATTGGCAGATGCGTGGCCGCCATGCCGACGGCATCCATTGGCTGGGGGAGGCGCTGGCGGTGGCGAATGGCGAATGGACCGTCGCACGCGACTGCGCCCGTGCCGCCTATCTGCTCAACCGAGCGGACATCACCGCCGGCGTCTCCGCGCGGTATGAGGTCGACGAACGAACGACGGTGCGGGAGCTGGCCGGTCGGCTGCTCGCCCATCCGCACCTGCCGGGCCACTTCCGCCTGCTGGGTTCGATCCTTCTGTTTCTCCAGGACGAGCCGGCCGCGCTCGCGACCTTCACGCGTTTCAGCGACGGCGACGACCGGTGGTCGGCCGGGCTGGCGCACATGTTCCAGGCCGAGATCGCTGAGAAGGAAGGGGCGCTCTACCGGATGCGCCGTCACGTCGAGGTGGCGCTGGACCACTTACGGCGCATCGGTGACCAGTGGGCCACGGCTGCCGTGCTACCGATGCGTGCGGCCCTGCGGCGGTACGACGACGTCGACGGCGCCCTGTCCGACCTCACCGAGGCCCGGACGTTGACCGGCCGATTCGGTGCGCTCGGCGTCAGCGACCAGTTCCACAGCGACCTGCGCTGGATCGACCTGCACCTGCGCCGCGGTGACACCGATCTGGCGGCAGACCTGCTCGACGCCGCACGAGCGCGCGCGCGGCGCGCGTCCTCGACGGAGATGCTGGTCCTCATCGACGTGCACGAGGCGGCCCTGAGGGTGCGGCTCGGCGACCTGGACCGTGCGGGTGATCTGATCGACGCCGCCGAGCGGGGGCTGTCCGTCGTCCCGGCCTACCCGGCGGATCACGCCCGCGCGCTGGTGAGTAGCACCAGGGCGGCGCTCCTTCTGGAACTGGGCGACCTGTCCGGCGCGGACGAGGCGCTGGCGGTAGCGCACGAGGCGGCCCGGGCCACCCGGGAGCTGCCGGTCCTCGCCCAGGTGACGGTACAGATGGCCGCGGTTGCCGACCGGCGGGGAAGACATCACGAATCGGCCGTGCTCCTCGGTGTCGCCGCCCGCCTGCGCGGCGCGCACGACCACACCGACCCGCAGGTCAGGGAGCTGACCCGCAGGGGAAAGGCTGCGCTGGATGAGGACCGGTTCGACGCGGCGTACGCGGCGGGTCTTCGCTGAGCGCAGCAGACCACGGTGCAGGTGGCGGCTGCCACCTGCACCGTGACCGACAGCGACCGGTCGCGCGGCGCGTCACGCCGTCGCGGACGGGCCGGACCTGCTGTCGACGGGTAAGCCTTACGTTCGGAAGGACCGGCTCACGGGCGCTCACCTTCCTCGGCCAGAAGCGCGAGCACGCTGGCGGGTGGCGTGTCGCCGAAGATGCTGGCCATCAGCTCCTCGTCCTGCGGGACCTCGGCGGTACGCGGGAACATGGCCTGTTCGTACTCCGCGATGGCGGCCTCGATGTCGCCGGGGCGGGCGGCGAGAGCCTTGCCGAGTTCGGCGCCGTCCAGCATGGCGAGGTTCGCGCCCTCGCCGTTGGGGGCGACCAGGTGCGCGGCGTCACCGAGCAGCGTGACGCCCGGGACGTGATCCCATCGGTGGCCGAGCGGCAGTGCGTGCAACGGGCGCAGGACCGGTCCGCCGTCGGCGTCGGTGATCAGCGCGGTGAGTTCGGGTGCCCAGCCCTGGAACTCCTGAACGATCCGGGCGGCGGCCGTGGCGCGGTCGGTGAAGTCGATGTCGTCGAACCAGTCCAGCGGGCGGGTGAGGGAGACGTAGGCGTGCAGGGTGTCGCCGCTCTCCCGGTGGGCGACGATCCCTTCGGTGGCCGACGGTGCGTACATCGATCCCTCGCCGACCATCTTCGCCGCTCTCGGGTGCCGGGTGGTGGCGTCGTACAGGTAGGTCTCGACGTACGACTCACCGGTGTACTCCGGAACGGCGTCGGACAGCAGCGGCCGGATCCGTGACCAGGCGCCGTCCGCACCGACCAGGAGTTCCGTCTCCACGGTCGAGCCGTCGGCGAAGGTGACCGCGTGGCGACCGTGGCCGAGACCGCGTACGGTCCTGGCCTTGGCCGCCCAGCGGACCGTGCCGGTCGGGAGCGAGTCGAGCAGGATTCGCCTCAGGTCGCCGCGCTGTACCTCGGGGCGTCCGCCGGAGCCGTCGTCGCCCTTCTCGAACAGCACCGTGCCGTCCGTGCCGAGGAACCGCATCGCCTGGCGGCCCGCCAGGACGATGCGGCGGAACTCGTCGGTCAGCCCGGCGGCCTCGATGGCGAGTTGACCGTTGTAGTCATGGATGTCGAGCATTCCGCCCTGCGACCGTGCCGCGGCCGTGGCCTCGGCTTCGTAGACCTCCACCGGCATGCCGTGCCCGGACAGGACTCGGGCCAGGACGAGACCGCCGAGCCCGGCGCCGATGATGGTGACTGGGTTGTTCATGATGCCCTCCCGGTGCGCGGATCGCTGCTCGCCAACAGTCGCCACCGCCGCTGACGTCTGGCTCTCACGGCGCGGACACGGCGCACCACCAGCCGTCCTGCGGTCACCGGACCGTTCCGCTCGGCCGCCGGGCGAAACGACTAGGACGTGACCCGGAAGGTGGCGCTCTGGCGGTCCGCCTCCGACGAGCCCGCGCTGAGGGGGTCGATGCGCAGCACGTAGTTGCTGTGCCGCAGGTAGCGGTCGGGGAAGTTGTAGGAGCGGAACGACGACCAGGAGCTGTCGGCCAGCCCGGCGGTGCGGTAGAAGGTCGCGTCGGCCCGGAAGGTCGAGGTGTTGTCGTTGGCGGCGAGCCGCGCCACGTAGCCGCTGTGCCGCAGGTAGTTGCCTGGGCGGTTCACCGACTCGAACGACACCGCGGAGGAGTCGGCGAGGCCGGGCACCATCCGCCACATCTGGTCCTGGTACGGGTCGAAGGGATACGGGTCGATGCGGACCGCGCCGTTGGAGTGCCGGACGAAGTAGTCGGGCAGGTTGGAGGACTTCAGCCGGACCCAGTTCGGGGCGCCCCAGCGGCTGACGGCGGCGTTGTACTCGGCGTCGGTGATGCCGGTGATCGAGCCGTGCTTGCAGTTCAGCGGCGGCGTGTAGTCGCGCTGGTTCATGACCGACCACGAGTTGCCACCGACGTTGCTGGTGGACCACATGTACATGTCGTTGTTGACCGGGGAGAACGAGTCCCCCCACAGCCACCAGGCGCCGCCGTCGTTGCGCGGGACCAGGTGCGCCCCCTCGATGGCGTTGCCCTGCCGCAGGCCGCTGGTGTAGGTGGTGAAGCTGTTGGGGGCGCCGGTGCTGGAACGGGCGCCGTACAGGTTGCCGTTCGAGAGGTTCTTGTAGAACAGGTACGTGACCCCGCCGCTGACCCGGATGTCCGCGTCGAGGATGGGGAAGCCCGGGCTGAAGTAGGTCTGCGGCGCGCTCACGGTGCGGAAGTCGGAGGTGTAGTTCACCAGGAACAGGTCCGTGCTGGTGTTGGCGGAGTAGACGATGGCGTACTGGCCGCGCCCGGCGTCCCAGAACACCGTCGGGGCCCAGGTGTGCACGTTGCTGTAGGTGTGCATCTGGATCCGCCGGTAGCCGGTGAAGCTCGTCAGGTCCGTCGAGTCGTACACGTGCAGGTACTGGCTGTTGCGCCCGAAGTTGGTGCCGTAGAGGTCGGTGGCGACCACCACGAACGTGCCGTCCTGCTTGCGGTGGATGTACGGGTCGCGCAGGCCGAGGTCGCCGGCGGTCGGGGTGACCACGGGGTTGTTCTGGTTGAGCGGGGTCCAGTTGAGGCCGTCCCGGCTCACGGCGACGTGCAGGCCGTAGTTGGCCCCGGTGAAGCTCGGCGACTCGGTGAAGTAGGTCATGGCGTAGGCCGTGTAGGTGGCCGCCAGGGCTGGCCGCGCGCCGAGCGACAGCCCGGTCGTGGTGAGCGCGGTGGAGGCGAGCGCCCCCAGGGTGAACTGCCGTCGGGTCAACGCCATGGTGTGTCGGCCTTTCTGGTCGCAGCGGAGTACGGATGGCTGGGGCGCGGAGTGCCTCCGGCTCGTCGTCGCAGCGTGACCGGAGTCGAGTGGGGGCTGCGACGCCGCCGGTTTCGGGTGCTGCCGGACGAGTCTCGGGGCGCGCCGAGACCTCGGCCGGAGGACGTGCGTGGTAGGTGCCAACCATGCAGCGAGGTGAATGTGATCGATAACATAACTTGCTCGTAACGTCGCCGCAAGACCGGTCGGCCGATCGTGCGCAGCCGCTGCGGGAGGGGCGCAAGACATCAATGGTTACAACTTGACGAACGCAATGTGATCGATCACAGTCGGAAGGCAGGGTGCCGTGATGTGGTCCGCATACGGGTCACCCGCCGTGCGTCGACTCGGAATGTCGCTCGGCCGGGCGGGTGCGCGCCCCGGTTGAACGTTCGAGACCAGATGCTCCTCGGTGGCTGCCCTCCGTCGCGGCGTGGCTCGTTCGGCGCCTCCGGTCCAACCATCGTCATTGGAGGAAACATGGTTGCTCTCGCAAGGCATCTGTCCCCCGCGTCGTTCAGGCGACGCGGGTGGGCGGTCCGGGCCATCGCCGCGGCTGCGGCAACGGTGCTGGCGGGTGGCGCGGTCGTCGCGGTGAACTCGACACCGGCCGCGGCGGCGAGCGTGGACACCAGCGCCTGGTACGTGCTGCTGAACCGCAACAGCAACAAGGCCCTGGACCTGTACAACCTGGCCACAAACGACGGGGCGCGGATCACCCAGTGGACGCGCAACAACGGCAACCAGCAGCAGTGGCAGTTCGTGGACTCCGGCGGCGGCTACTACCGGTTGAAGTCACGGCACTCGGGCAAGGTGCTGGACGTGGCCGGCTGGTCGACCGCCGACGGCGCGGCCGTCAACCAGTGGACCGATCTCAACGCCGCCAACCAGCAGTTCCGGCTGGCCGACTCCGACGCCGGCTATGTTCGATTGATCAATCGGAACAGCAACAAGGCGGTGGAGGTGCAGAACGCCTCGACCGCCGACGGCGCGAACGTCGTCCAGTACGCCGACTGGAACGGGGCGAACCAGCAGTGGCAGCTCGTCCGGGTCGACGGAGGCACGACGCCGACGACCCCGCCTCCGTCGGGCAACGGCACCGCTGGCTGTGGCAAGGCGCCGGGCATCGCCGGCGGTACGCACACCATTGCGAGCGGCGGCAAGAACCGCAGCTTCATCCTGCGGATCCCGGCCAACTACAATCAGAACACCCCCTACCGCCTGGTCTTCGGCTTCCACTGGTGGGGTGGCACGGCGATCGACGTGGACACGGGGCAGACCGTGGACCGCAACACCTGGTCCTACTACGGCCTGCAGCGGCTGGCCGGCAACTCCACGATCTTCGTCGCCCCGCAGGGCATCGACAACGGCTGGGCGAACTCCGGCGGTGAGGACGTCACCTTCGTGGACAACATGCTCAGCCGGATCGAGGGGGCGCTCTGCGTCAACACGCGGCAGCGTTTCTCCATCGGGTTCAGCTACGGCGGCGCGATGAGCTTCTCCCTGGCCTGCTCCCGCCCGAACATCTTCCGCGCGGTCGTGGTGCAGTCCTCGCCGGGCACGCTCAGTGGCTGCAGCGGTGGCACCCAGCCCGTGGCGTACATGGGCGTGCACGGCATCGGTGACAACATCGCCAGCGGACGCGCGTTGCGCGACCGGTTCGTCGCCAACAACGGCTGCACGCCGCAGTCGCCCCGGGAGCCGTCGGCGGGCAGTCTGACCCACGTGGTCACCACCTACTCCGGCTGCCGCTCCGGGTATCCGGTGGTCTGGGCCGCGTTCGACGGGGGACACATCGCCGCGCCCCAGGACGGTGCGCCCGGCGACAGCGGACCGCGGACCTGGGTTCCTGCGGCGGCGTGGGGCTTCATCACCCAGTTCCAGTAGCCGCACCAACGCCCCCGTGACGCACTGGCGACCGGGGGCGCTGCCCGCTGGCCCGCAGGACCGTGACGGCCGCACGCCACGGCTGACCACCCGCCTGGTGACGACCAAGACCCGTTCCGTTCCACGAGATCACCGCCACCACACCTGGAGATGACGATGACAGTCATACGCCCACCCACGACCAGAGCCCGCGTCAGACGCGTCGGCGCCTGGCTCGTGAGCCTGTTCCTGATCGCGACGCTGCTCCCGGGAAGACCGGCCCACGCCGACAACCCGATCGTGCAGACGATCTACACCGCGGACCCGGCGCCGCTGGTGCACAACGGTCGGGTGTACCTCTACACCGGGCATGACGAGGACGGCTCGACGTACTTCACGATGAAGGACTGGCGGGTGTTCTCCTCGGCGGACATGGTCAACTGGACCGATCACGGTTCGCCGATGAGTCTGGCCACGTTCTCCTGGGCCGAGTCCGACGCGTGGGCCGGTCACGTCGCGGCACGCAACGGGAAGTTCTACTGGTACGTGCCGGTGAAGCAGCGCGGTGGCGGCATGGTGATCGGCGTCGGCGTCGCCGACAGCCCCACCGGCCCGTTCCGCGACGCGATCGGCCGCCCGCTGCTCGGCAACGGTGAGATCGACCCGAACGTGATGATCGACGACGACGGGCAGGCGTACCTCTACTGGGGCAACCCCAACCTGTGGTACGTCAAGCTGAACCCGGACATGATCTCCTATTCGGGCAGCCCGACGAAGATCCCGCTGACCACGGCCGGGTTCGGCACCCGCACCGGCAACGCGAGCCGGCCCACCCTCTACGAGGAGGCCCCCTGGGTCTACAAGCGCAACGGGCTCTACTACAACGTGTTCGCCGCGGAGTGTTGCGGCGAGTTCATCGCCTACTCCACCGCGCCCACGCCCACCGGACCCTGGACCTACCGGGGGACGGTCATGCCGCGTCAGGGTGCCAGCTTCACCAACCACCCGGGGATCGTCGACTTCAACGGCGGGTCGTACTTCTTCTACCACAACGGGGCCCTGCCCGGCGGCGGCGGCTTCACCCGCCCGGTGGCCGTGGAGAAGTTCACCTACCGGAGTGACGGCACGATCCCCAGCCTGAACATGACCACGCAGGGGGCGCCGCAGGTCGGCACGCTGAACCCGTACGTGCGGCAGGAGGCCGAGACCATCGCCTGGTCCGTCGGCGTCGAGACGCAACCCGCCAGCGGCGGCACGCAGAACGTGTGGTCGATCAACAACGGCGACTACATCAAGGTCAAGGGCGCCGCGTTCGGCACCGGGGCGGCCTCGTTCACCGCCCGGACCGCGTCCGCCGCCAGCGGCGGCACGATCGAGCTGCGGCTGGACAGCACCACCGGGCCCCTCGTCGGGACCTGCCGGGTCGCGGGCACCGGGGGCTGGCAGACCTGGGCCAACACGTCGTGCGCGGTGACCGGCGCGACCGGCACCCGCGACCTCTACCTGCGCTTCACCGGCGGCAGCGGCGACCTGTTCAACCTCGACTGGTGGCAGTTCGCCACCGGCAGCACTCCCGCCGCGTCGTACCGGGTCACCAACCGCAACAGCGGCCAGGTCATCGACGTGCAGTCGCCCAACCTGAACGACCTGGCCGTCATCGGCCAGTGGACCAGCAACGGCAACGCCTGGCAGCAGTGGAAATTCAACGACGCCGGCAACGGCAACGTCACCCTGCAGAGCGTCAACAGCGGCAAGTGCGTGGACGTGCGCGACTTCTCCACCGCCGACGGGGCGCAGATCGTCCAGTACACCTGCCACGGTGGGGCGAATCAGACGTTCACCTGGCGGTCGACCGGCGACGGCTACTACCAGCTGGTCAACCTCAACAGCAGCAAGTGCCTCAACGTCGTCAACGGCTCCACCGCCGCGGGCGCCGCCCTGGAGCAGCGCACGTGCGGCTCCGCCACCAGCATGCAGTGGTCCCGCGCCTGACGGCCGGAGACCCGCCTCCGTCGGCGCCGGCGTCGATCTTCCACGCCGGCGCCGACGGAGGGCGACCGCGGCTGCGGTAGGCGGGCGCATCACGCACGAGCGCAGGTGACATCCGAAGCTGGCCGCCTGCGCACCGTCCTTCCGCCCCGGCTTCGACTCCGAACCACGAGAAGGGACCGCCCACCCATGGACCTCACCACCCCGGACCTGAGCCGCCGATGGTTGCTCGCCGCCGTCGGGCTCACCGGCCTCGCCACCGCGACCGGCCTGACCCACGCGCGTCTGGCGCTGGCCACCGAGGGGCCGCAGAGCTACACCGCCACCTGGGCCTCGGTCGACCAGCACCCGCCGGCCGCCGAGTGGTTCCAGGACGCGAAGTTCGGCATCTACTACCACTGGGGCGCGTTCAGCGTCCCGGCGTTCGGCAACGAGTGGTACCCGCGCAACATGTGGAACACCGGCTCGGCGGAGAACAACCACCACAAGAGCGTGTACGGCGACCCGTCCGCGTGGCCGTACCACAACTTCATCAACGGGGCCCGCGACAAGGCCGGCAACTGGGTGCAGTTCGCGCCGAAGCTCAAGTCCGCCGGCGGCAACTGGGACCCCAACGAGTGGGCGCAGTTGTTCGCCGACGCCGGGGCGAAGTTCGCCGGCCCGGTCGCCGAGCACCACGACGGCTACTCGATGTGGAACAGCAGGGTCAACGAGTGGAACTCGGTGGCCCTCGGCCCGAAGCTGGACCTGCTGCGGCTGCACGCCGACGCCATCCGCGCCAAGGGCCTCAAGCTGTTCGTGTCGATGCACCACCAGTGGAACTTCGGCGGCTATTACCAGTATGTGCCGCAGCAGTCCAGCACCACGCTGCGCAAGCTGTACGGCCAGCTCGACGCCGCCACCGAGCAGCAGCTCTGGTCCGACAAGCTGCGTGAGGTCATCGACGGCTACCAGCCCGACCTCATCTGGCAGGACCTCTACATCGGCCGGATCGATGAGTGGCGCCGGCTGGAGTTCCTGGCCTACTACTACAACAAGGCCGTGTCCTGGAACAGGGACGTGGTCGCCACCTACAAGGACGGGTTCAACAACCGCGGCGAGGTCTACGACTACGAACGCGGCGGCCCGGCCGGCATCCAGACCCCGTACTGGCTCACCGACGACAGCGTCTCCAGCTCCAGCTGGTGCTACACCCAGGGCATCGGCTACTACTCGACGAAGGCGCTGCTGCACGCGCTGATCGACCGGGTCAGCAAGAACGGCACGATGGTGCTCAACATCGCCCCGATGGCCGACGGCACCATCCCCGCCGGCCAGCGCACCATCCTCCAGGGCTTCGGCGACCACCTGCGTCGCTTCGGCGAGGGGCTCTACAACACGCGAGCGTGGTCGACCTTCGGCGAGGGCCCGACGCAGATGGGCGGCGGCTCGTTCCAGGCGCCGCGCGAGGGCAACGCGCAGGACATCCGCTTCACCCGCAGCAAGGACAACACCGTCCTGTACGCGACCGTGCTGGGCTGGCCGGGCGCCACGCTGACCATCGCCACGCTCGGCTCGAACCGGATCAACCTGGGTAACCTGACGTCGGCGCGGCTGCTGGGCACCACCGCGGGCACCTACATCGACCTGCCCCGCACCCAGGACGGCGGCGGCCTGCGCCTGACCATGCCGTCGTCCAACGCCCCGTTCAGCGCCTTGGCGTACGTGGTGAAGCTGACCTTCTCCGGCCAGATCCCCGCGCCCGGCACGGGTCCGACGCCGACCGGCTACGTGAAGATCAAGAACGTGACGACGGGTCTGGTGCTGGACAGCGGTGGCAGCGTCGCGTCGGGCGCGGTGGTGAAGCAGTGGAGCGACGGGAGCAGCACGAACCTGCACTGGCAGTTGGTGGACGTCGGCGGCGGCTACTACCGGATCGTGAACCGCACCAACGGCATGGTGATCGACAGTTGGGGCAACACGGCGAACGGGGCCAGCGCGTTGCAGGCGCCGTGGAACGGCGGCAACAACCAGCAGTGGCGGTTGACCAGCATGGGCAACGGCCGCTACCAGATCATCAACCGGGGCACCGGCACGGCCCTGGACGGGGCGGGCAACGCCACGTCGGGATCGACGGTGGGCATGTGGGCGCCGGACAGCAGCACCAACCTGCAGTGGAGCGTGACCGCTGTCTGATCCCCGTTCTCGGGTTGAGCGTGGTGGGTTCAACCGGTCGGTGCCGGGCCGGTGGATTCGCGTAGCACCAGGCGGCTGAGACCGGAAGGGGTCGGAAGGCTGGTCGGCTCCTCGCCGCGAAGGAGGGCGAGGAGCCGACCCATCGCCTCCCTGCCCTGCCGCTCCCGATCGATGCTGACGGTCGACAGCGTGGGACGCATGAACCTGCCGATCTCCTCGTCGTCCCAGCCGACGACGCTGACCTGCCGGGGCACGTCGACGTGCAGACTCTGCAGGCCCTGGATGACCCCGAAGGCGACCCGGTCGTTGGCGGCGAGCACGGCGGTGGCCCCGCACCGAGGGATCACCGTGGTGGCGGCTTCCCAGCCGGAGCGCACGGTCCAGTCGCCCTGGACCACGGCGCAGGAGGTGAGGCCGAGTTGCGCGATGGTCGTCTCGTAGACCGTGCGACGGTTGCGCGCGGAGGCCCACAGGTCGGAGCCGGCCACGTGGACGAAGCGCCGGTGGCCGTCGGCGGCGAGCCGACGGACGATCTCGGCCATCGGCGAGGCGTCCGCCAGCAGGCCCTGCGCCCGCATGTTGTCGTCGTACTCGCCCTCGACAACCACCGGCACCGGGAAGGAGGCCACATCGACGCCCGCCATCCCGGTGGTGAGCGGAGTGAAGGACAGGATGCCGTCCACGTTCTCGGGGTGCAGCAGGATGCGTATCCGCTCGGCCCTGGCCGACGCGTCTCCCTCCAGCCCGACGACGTCCAGCAGGTATCCGAACTCGTGGGCCACGTCGGCGGCGCCGTTGAGCAGCCGCGTCGGCACGACGTCGGCGGGTCCGGGCAGCACCACGGCGACCCGGCCGGACCGCCGGGTCCGCATCGACCTCGCGGCGAGGTTCGGCCGGTAGTTGAGTCGCTCGATGGCCTGGGTGACCTTCTGCAACGTCTGGGGCTTGAGCCCTCCCTGACCCCTGAGGAAGCGGGAGACGGTCTGGTGGGAGACGCCGGCCGCGCGAGCGACCTCGTGGATCGTGGCGGCCCTTCCGGTGCGGCCGTCCGGTGCGGGTTGCCCGATGGCCATCTTTCTCATACCCCCTGGTTAGAGCCGGTGAGCGATGGGCGTTGACAGAAAAGTGATCGATCACTATTCTTGGCCATCACATAGACGTCAGTCTAATTTTGCTGTGGATCCTCGACAGAACCGAGAGCGGTCGGCTCATTGACGCCGGTCGCCATCCGTCAGTAGGGTACTGCGCTCGGTTCCGGCGCGTCCGGCCCGGGCGCAGCCACCGTGTCGACACGACCCGCGTCGGGTGTGCTCGCGCGTCCGTCGAATCACGGGGTGTCCACGTCGGTCGGCGTCAACTTTCCACGTCCGTTCAGGAGGATCGACCATGACGAGTTACCGATCCGCCGCGCTCGCCACCGCTCTTGCTCTCGCGGCCGTCACCGGCTGTGCCGCACCGGACCGCGCCCCGATCGCGGCCCCGCCGACGACGGTGCCGGCCCTGCCGTCCGAGCCGGTCGAACTCCGCATCCTGGACGTGTCCGGGGTCCTCGCCCTGACCAAGCCGATCATCGAGAACTTCGCCAAGGAACATCCGCAGTTCGTGTCGTCGGTGCGGTACGAGAGCGGTACCCCGAGCGACGTCGTCGGCAAGCTCTACGCCCAGCAGCAGTCGGGCAACGTCACCGACGATCTGGTGCTCACCGGCACCGAGGGGCTGTCCCTGCTCGCCAAGCAGCAGACCGTCGTACCGCTGCTGCCCGGCTATGCCTCCGCCCTGCCCGATCCCGCCACCGTGATGACGCCGGCCGCCCGACAACTGCAGGACGCCCTGGCGGGCAACGGCATGATCATCTCCGGTCAGCCGGACGGCCCGGTGCTCGCGTACAACACCCGGACGGTCCCGCACCCGCCGAAGACCGCGCAGGACCTGCTGGCCTGGGCGAAGGCCCATCCGGGCCGATTCGGGTACGCGGCCGTACCGACCGGCAGCGGGCCGGCCAACCAGTTCACCGACGCGCTGCCCCACATGCTCGGCGACACGAATCCGGCCGACCCGTCGACCTGGACGAAGACCTGGGCGTATCTGGAGGAGCTGAACAGGTACACGGCGCCGTACGCCACCAAGACCGTCGACACCTTCGACGCGCTCGCCAAGGGATCACTCGACATCGCGGTGAGTGAGACCGGATTCGACGTCCAGATGAAGGCCAAGGGTGTGCTCGGTAGCCACTTCGCCCTACAGGCCTTCGACAACCCGTACACGATCGAGGTGGCGCAGTGGGCCGCCGTGCCGAAGGGTGTGGACCCGGATCGCCTGGCCGTCGCGCTGGCCCTGATCACGTATCTGCTGCAACCCCAGCATCAGGCGCTGACGATTCCGTTCCGCGCGGCCTTCCCGGTCCAGGGAGTGGACCTGTCGATGGCTCCTGCGGATGCGCGGACGCGGTACCAGCAGTTCGGGAGCCCCGATTTCAACCAGCGGCTCCTGGCGACGGCGCAGGTCAGGAATCCCGTGGTCGGCGACCACGTCCAGGCCAAGTACGACATCTGGAACAAGCTGATCGGCTCGAAGAAATGACCGGTGAGCACAGCGCCGGTGGTGCGCTGCGGATCCGCGCCCTGCGCCGGAAGTTCGGCTCGTTCGCCGCGTTGGAGAGCCTCGACCTCGACGTTCCGGCCGGTGAGTTCGTGGCACTGCTGGGACCGTCCGGTTGCGGGAAGTCGACGGCGCTGAACCTGCTGGCCGGACTGCTCGAACCGACGACCGGCGCCATCAGCCTCGATGGCCGGCGCATCGACCGGCTGCCACCGGAGAAGCGCGGCATCGGGATGGTCTTCCAGAACTACGCGCTCTTCCCGCACCTGACCGTGGCCGACAACATCGCCTTCGGCCTGCGGATGCGCGGCTGCCCGAAGCCCGAACGGGTCGAGCGGGTCCGGCGGGCGCTCGACCTCGTACGGCTGCGGGCCCAGGCCGACCGGTATCCCCGCCAGCTCTCCGGCGGCCAGCAGCAACGGGTGGCGATCGCCCGCGCCGTCGTCGTCGAACCGCGCCTGGTCCTGATGGACGAGCCCCTGTCCAACCTTGACGCGAGCCTGCGGTTGGATCTGCGCACCGAGATCAGGTCGCTGCATCAGCAGCTCGGCCTGACCACGATCTACGTGACCCACGACCAGGTCGAAGCGCTGTCGCTGGCCGACCGGCTGGTGGTGCTCCGCGACGGGGCGGTCCAGCAGGTGGGCACGCCCGCCGAGGTGTACGAGCGGCCGGCCAACGCGTTCGTGGCCGCGTTCGTGGGCTACCGCAACAGCGTGCCGGGGAAGCTGACCGCCGGGGTGGTCGACGCCGGTCCCGTCGCGCTCCGGATCGACGACCCCGGAAGCGGCCTGCCGGAGCAGGGCAGCGTCGTCGCGATGATCCGACCCGAGGACCTGCTGATCACCCGGGAATCCGGGGGCGGCACGGGGAACGAGCTGTCGATCGACGTGCGCGTGTGCGAATATCAGGGCCGGACCTTCGCCGTCGAGGGGACCGGTCCCGGCGGCCACCTGCTGCACGGTCGGTCGGACCAGCCGTTCCGGCCCGGCGAACGGGCGGTCGCCGTCGTCGCGCCGGATCGGATCCGGACCTTCCCCGCACCCGCGGAGGCGGCGCCGGCCATCGACCGTGCCCTGCTGGTCGGCCAGGAGCCGTCGTGAGGGCGAGCGGGCACTCCGGAGCCGCCGCCGCCGGTCCCGACCACGCCGAGGCGTACCGGCCCCGCTGGCGGGACCGGGCCCGCCAGCGGGGCGTCACGCCGACGCTGTGGCTGGCCGTACCCGGCGTGGTGTTCATGGTCGTGTTCTTCGTCTATCCACTGGGCTACGGCGTCGGGCTGTCCCTGCAGGGGGCGGACGGCTGGTACTCGGCCTATCACGATTTCTTCGCCGACCGGCTGGTGAACAACCACGGAAGCCGCGAGTCGATCCTGGTCACGCTGGAACTGGCACTCGCCGCCTCGATCATCAACGTCGCACTGGCGGTGCCGATCTCGTACCGCATGCGCCGGCGGGTCCGCGCCAAGCGCACCATCATGGCGATCGTCCTGGTGCCCATGACCCTGGGCACCGTCTTCGTCGCCTCGGCGATGAAGGAGTTCCTCGGACCGTCCGGCTGGCTCAACCGGGCGTTGCTGAACACCGGGGTGATCGACCAGCCCCTGCAACTGGTCGGGAACTTCACCGGGGTGCTGCTGTCGTTGGTGTTCACCGGGCTTCCCTTCGCGTTCCTGCTGATGGTCGGCTACACCTCCGGCATCGACCCCAGCCTGGAGCAGGCCGCAGCGGTCTGCGGTGCGCGTCCCGCCCAGCGGTTCTGGCTGGTGACCTTCCCGCTGCTGCTGCCCGGGATGACGATCACGTTCTGCCTGTCGTTCGTGCTGGCGTTCGGAGTGTTCCCCTCGGCCACCCTGGTGGGCAACGACGCCGGCCCGACCCGCGTGCTCTCGAAGATCGCCTACACCGAGTACAGCTACGGGCACTACCCGACCGCGTCCGCCACCGCCGTGGTCATGGCGGTCGTCCAGCTGGCCGTCCTCGGCCTCGTGCTCTGGGGGCGTGGTCTGTTCCACCGGGGGCCGACCAGCGGGGGCAAGGGATGACCGACGTCGCCGTCACGTCCGCCGAGGAGAACACGGCGACGCTCCCCGAAGCCGGACGCCGGCCCATCCGCCACACGCTCACCGGCGCGATCACCTGGGGCGGGCTCTGGCTCTTCGTCGGGGGCCTGCTGCTGGCCGTGGCCACCGTCCTGCTCGCCTCGCTCACCGCGCAGCTCGCCGAGGGCTGGTTGCCGCGCACCTACACCACCCGCTGGTACGCGCAGTCGTGGGCCACCTTCGACCTGGGACAGCTGCTGGTGACCACGGTCGAGGTCGGGGTGGCCGTCGTGGCGGTCACGCTGGTGGTCGCGCTGCCGACCGCGTACGTGCTGGCCCGGCTGACCTTCCCGGGCCGCAAGCTGCTCCTGTTGCTGTTCCTCGTGCCGCAGGTGGTGCCCGTGATGACCTATGCGGTGCCGCTGGCGACCCTGGTATACCGGCTGAGACTCAACGACACCCTGGCGGGGATCGTGCTGGTCAACCTGGTTCCCGCCATCCCGTTCGCGGTCCTGGTGCTCATCCCGTTCGTGGAGCAGATCGATCCCCGCGTCGAGCAGGCGGCTCGGGTATGCGGGGCGACGAACCGACGTGTCTTCGTGCACATCCTCGGACCGTTGCTGGTGCCCGGCCTGCTCGCGGCCGGTGTCCTGACCCTGGTCCGGGTGGTCGGCCAGTTCGAACTGACCTTCCTCGTCTCCGGACCGGACAGCCAGACACTTGTCGTCGCGCTGTACGGCGCGGCGGTCCAGGCCGGCGAGCTCGCCTCGCAGGAGATCAACGCCATGGCGGTGGTCTACATGCTGACCACCCTCGTGCTGCTGCTCGTCGCCCTGCGGTTCGTCGATCCGACCTCGGTGGCCGCTCGGGACCGTCGGTCCGGCCGGTGAGCCCGTCGCCATCGAACCAACCCCGAAGGAGTCGGCCGCGTGACACGTCGAAACGAGCCCATCCGGGTGGCCGTGGTGGGAACCGGCGGAATCGCCACCAGTAGTCACCTGCCCGCCATCCAGGCCCACCGGGACCGGGTCGAACTCGTCGCCGCGGTCGACGCGGACCCGTCCCGGGTCGCGGAGTTCTGCGAGCTGGCCGGCATCACCGCTGGCTACACCGATCTCGACGAGATGCTCGCCGCGCGACAACCGGACCTGGTGCACGTGTGCACGCCACCGGCCGAACACGTCGGGCAGATCGAAACAGTCCTCTCCACCGGCAGTTGGGCCTGGGTGGAGAAACCACCGTGCCGCACGCTCGCCGAGTTCGACCGGATCGCCGTGGCCGAAGAGGCCAGCGGGGCGTACGCCTCGGTGGTGTTCCAACACCGGTTCGGTTCCGCCGCGCGGCACGCCGCCGCGCTGATCGCGGCGGGTGAGTTGGGCCGACCGCTGCTGGCACAGTGCACGACCGCCTGGTACCGCCCGCCCGCCTACTTCACCGTCCCCTGGCGCGGTAGCTGGGCGTCCGAAGGAGGCGGTCCGACCATGGGACACGGGATCCACCAGATGGACCTGCTGCTGACCCTGCTCGGGCCCTGGGAGGAGGTGACCGCGATCGCCGGGCGGCTGGACCGCGACGTCGAGACCGAGGACGTCTCGCTCGCCCTGCTCCGGTTCACCAACGGCGCGCTGGCCAGCATCACCAACAGCGTCCTGTCGCCCCGTGAGGAGAGCTACCTGCGGATCGACCTGTCCGACGCGACAGTCGAACTCACCCACCTGTACGGCTACCGCAACAGCGACTGGACGTACACCGCCGCCCCGGAGGTGGACGAGGACCGTCAGCGGCGATGGCAGCCGCCGGAGGCCGACGTACCCAGCTCACACACGGCTCAGTTCTCGCTGGTGTTGGCGGCGATGCGGGCCGGAGTGCGCCCACCAGCCAGTGGGGCGAGCGCACGGCGAACCCTCGAACTCGTCACCGCCCTCTACCAGGCAGCCCTGACCGGCCGGTCGGTCCGACGGGACGAACTGGTCCCGGCGAACCCGTTCTACCACGCCCTGCACGGCGACACGGCCGGCTGGACGCCGGCGAGGAGCAACGCATGACACGTGACCTCCCGAACAGCTCCGCGCTGCGGGTTCGGCACGACATCGGCACGGCCGTGACGGTCAGCGTGCGGCACCAGGAACTCATGTCGTACGTGTACGGCGCCGAAACGGATCCGTGGGAGTGCCCGGCGCCCTTCTTCCATCCGATCCGCACCACCGCCGGCAACCTCGTCTCGGCGCATCGCCCGCACGACCACCGCTGGCACAAGGGCCTCGCGATGACGATCTCCCACCTGTCCGGCGACAACTTCTGGGGTGGCTACAGCTACGTGCGGGACGAGGGCTATCGCCGGCTGGACAACGTCGGCTCGCTGCGACACCGCGCGTTCTCCCGGTTCGACGTCGGGGTCGACCGGCTCGACCTGACCGAGCAGGTGCGCTGGCACAACGCCCGGGGCCGGCACTGGATCGAGGAGCGGCGCGACATCGCCGTCCACGATGCCGACGCGGCGGGCGGCACCTGGGAGCTCACCGTCGCCACCGCGCTCACCAACGTCAGCGGCGGGCGGCTGGACATCGGCAGCCCCACCGTCTTCGGTCGGGAGGCGGCCGGCTACAGCGGCTTCTTCTGGCGCGGACCACGGGACCTGACCGGCGGCACCATCCTCGCCGCCGGTGGCCTGGAAGGGCCACAGGTGATGGGCCGGCGCGCGGCGTGGCTCGCCTACACCGGCCCGCACGACGTCGTCGACGCGTCCTCGACCCTGGTCGTGGTCCCCGATCCGGGCGCCGAGGACAGCCCGCCGGTCTGGTTCGTCCGCAACGAGCCCTTCCCGGCGATCAACCCGTCGCTGGCGTTCGCCGACGAGGTGACCGTGCCCGCCGGCGCCACCCTGCGACGTCGGTACCGCGTGGTGGTCGCCGACGGAACGTGGGACGCCGATCGCGTCGAGGGGTACCTGAAGGAGCACCCGTGGTGAATCTGCCCAACGGCGTCGGAGTCTCCGGGCTCGAGGTCTACCCCTGGGCGGCCTCCGACGGCTGCCACGGAGGATCGCCGCACCTGCACACGGCATGCACGGAGGCGTACGTCGTCGTCGGCGGGCGCGGCGAGCTGCACACGCTGACCCCCGCCGGCCCCGGTACCACCCCACTGCTGCCGGGCACCGTCGTCTGGTTCACCCCCGGGACCGTGCACCGGGCGGTCAACCTCGGCGACCTGCGGGTGGTGGTCATCATGGAGAACTCCGGACTGCCGGAGGCCGGGGACGCCGTCCTGACCTTTCCACCGGAGATCCTCGCGGACCCCGCCGCGTACGCCGAAGCCGCCAGTCTCGGGCCGGAGCCCGCCACCTCACCGGCGGCCGAACGCCGCGCCCGTGCCCGCCGTGACCTCGCGGTGCGCGGCTACCTCGCGATCCGACGCGACCTGGCCGCCGGTGACCCCTCGTCGCTGCGGGAGTTGTACCGCGCGGCGGTGTCCCTGACCACGGCCCGGACCGCGGCCTGGCACCGCATCCTCGACGCCGGGCCCGCCGCCTCCCTTCGCGAGGTCCGGCGTCGCCTGCGCTGCCTGGCCGACGGCTCGGGCGCGCACCTGGCCGAGGCGAACGTCCGCATGCGGACGGCGCCCGAGCCCGACCAACGGCCGTTCGGCATGTGCGGCCGACTCAGCCCCTACCAAGCGACCTGAACGCGGTCGCCGGCCAGCCGGACCACCGGAACCGTCACCACCGGTGCGGGCCCACCACCCGCACCACCGCACCACGCACCACCGCGCCGTGCACCGCCGCACGGTGCGCGTTCCGCCCGCGCGCCGGACGTCCGGCGCCCGCGGTTCCCGTCCCCGGATCTTCCCAGGAGGAGATCGATGACATCCGTCAGAACAGGACGAACGTTCACCGCCGTCGCCGCCGGCATCCTCGTGGCCGCCGGCCTGGCCGCGGTCGAGGCCCCGGCGGCGCAGGCGGCGGCCACCAGCACCATCACGGTCGACTACGGCGCCGACCGGGGCCCGGCCACCCAGATCGCCAGCGGCTTCCTGCACGGAATCTCGGCGACCTCGCCCGCGCAGTATCTCGTGGACGGCGTGAAGGTCAGGTCGCTGCGAGGCGCCGACCACCACCCCAACCTGCCGAGCCTCTACGACACCGCGACGTACCAGCGGGTCTCCGCGACCGGCGCGAACCTGCGGGTCGGCCTCTACTACTACACGGCGAACCCGAGCAGCCCGTACCGCAGCTACCGCCCGGGCGACAACGGCAACTTCAGCACGTGGACGACCATCGTCAACGGCGTCATGTCCGAGGCGGAGCAGAAGGGCTACCGGGTCAATGCCTGGATTCCCTGGAACGAGCCGGAAGCGCAGTGGGGGAGCCGTTACACCACCACCTACTTCCAAG
This sequence comes from Micromonospora haikouensis, assembly GCF_000876225.1. NCBI lineage: Bacteria > Bacillati > Actinomycetota > Actinomycetes > Micromonosporales > Micromonosporaceae > Micromonospora > Micromonospora haikouensis. The sequence goes on from NZ_JXSX01000003.1 coordinate 1,314,712, forward strand.
CACACAAGGTGGCCTACGACGCGGTGAAGGCCCGCAACTCGTCGTACCGGGTCGAGGCTCCGGAACTGAGCGCCTACAACTTCACCAAGCTGCAGCAGTTCCTCATCTACTGCCGAGACAACCGCTGCCTGCCCGACGTCCTGTCCTGGCACGAACTGAACCCGACCACGACGGACGTGCCCGGCCACACGGCCCAGATCAGAAGCTGGATGCAGGCCAACGGCATCACCCCGATGCCGATCGCGATCACCGAGTACCAGGGCAGCAGCTACGGCAACCCGGACGCCTGGGCGGCGGGACCGAACGTCCGCTGGCTCGCCCAGTTCGAACGCAGCGTCCCCAACGGGCTGGAGGACGCGCTGACCTCGGACTGGGACTACATCGGCGACGACAGCAACTTCATCGCCACGCTGGGCAACTCCGCCGACAAGGCGACCGGAACCCTGCCCAAGGGCGTCTGGTGGAACTACAACACCTACAAGACGATGACCGGCCGGATGGTGAACGTCACCTCGTCCTCGGCGACCACTGTCGACGCGCTCGGCTCGCTGGACACCGGGCAGCGCCGCGGCGTACTACTGATCGGTAACCAGACCGCCGGCGACCAGGACGTGTCGCTACGACTCAACAACGCGTCGGCGCTGGCGCTGTCCAATGTCGTGCACGTGCGGGCGGAGCGGATCAGCAACGCGTCGACCCTCTCCGCGCCGACTGTCGTGTTCGACGCGGACGTGACGCTGGCCTCGGGCGGCGCCACGGTCCCACTCGGCACGTTGCCGGGTAACGCCGTGTATAAGGTCCTGGTCACCCCGGCCACGACCAGCGCGCCGGTCACTCGGTACGAGGCGGAGTCGCTGCCGATGACCGCCTCGCCGGGCCTGGCCGGCCGGGTCTTCACCGAGGCCGGGGCCAGCGGCGGTGCGGCGGCCGCCCTGGACGGAACCGCCAGGGGCCAGTACCTCCAGTTCACCCTCCCGGTGAGCACCTCCGGCGTCTACGACCTGCGCGCGGTTCTCAAGCGCCTCACCAACCGGGCGTTCCACGCCCTCTACATCGACGGCGTCATGGTCGGCCCACCGCAGGACGGGTACGGGAACGTGGGCTACTACGGGACCGACTACGGCACGGTATCGCTGGCCGCGGGCAACCACACCGTCCGGGCCGTGGCGGTCGGAAAGAACCCGAGTTCCACCGGCTACGTCATGGTGTTCGACCGGTTCGACCTGGTCAGGGTCGGCTAGGACCAGCTCCGGCTCCAGGCGTGGATGAGGGACGGTGGGTCGACCGCCTTCCGGTCGACCCACCGCTCGCCGCCGGCTCGCCCTGGTGGTACTTCGCCAGGCCGAGCCGGGGATATGTGGGCTGGGTTGCTGGTGGTCTGGGACGCGGCCAGGATCTTGTTCCAGGCGACCCGATCCGGGATCCGCGTCTCATGGGGCGCGGAACTCGAACCCGCGTTCACTCACCTGGGCGAGCGGCTTGTCCGCCGCGGAACAATCCGTGGCCGTCGTGGGAATGTCCGTGCCGGGCCCGGTCAACGGCTACCTGCCGCGCTGGTCGGCGGCGGCGACCGGGCCGAGGGGGCCGGGAGCGACCAGCGGGGCGACCGATTCGCGGACCACGATGTGGGTGCCCAGCACGACGTGCTGCGGCTCGGTGGGGCGTAGGGCGAGCCGGACCGCGGTGCGGCCGAGTTCCTCGGTGGGGATCCGCACCGTGGTGAGCGCCGGCGTGACGTTGATCGACAGCGGAATGTCGTCGTAGCCGACGACGGAGACGTCCTGCGGGACGCGGACCCCGGCCTCGCGGAGCGCCCGCAGCACGCCGGCGGCGACCATGTCGGTGGCGGCGAAGATGGCGGTGAAGTCGACGCCCAGGCCGAGCAGCCGTCGGGTGGCCGCCTGGCCGAACGCCTGGCTGAACTCGCCGGGGACGATCAGCGTGGGGTCGAGCGGCACCCCGAACGCCTCGTGTGCCCGGGTGAAGCCCTTGACGCGGTCCAGGCTGGTGGTGTGGTTGGGCTGGACGTTGCCGAGGTAGACGATCCGGCGGTGCCCCTGGGACAGCAGGTGGCTGGTCATAGCGTAGGCGCCACCCTCGTTGTCGTACTCCACGACGGTGGCCGGCACGCCGTCGCCGAGGGGCGGCCGCCCGCACAGGACGAGACGGGAACCCGCCTTGTCCAGCGCGTGCGCGAAATGGATCATGCGTTGCCGGTGTCCCTCGTCGAGGAACCCGCCACCGACCAGGATGACCGCCTCGGCGCGCTGCTCTCGCATCGCCTCGACGACCGTCAGCTCCCGGGCCGGATCACCGTCGGTGACGCAGATCAGGCACAGCCGCCCCTCGGCGGTGGCCTGCTGCTCGACTCCCTTGGCGACATAGGCGAACGAAGGGCCGGTGACGTCCTCCATGACGAATGCGATCATGCCGGGGCCCGCGCCCTTGAGCGCGCGGGCCTGGGCGTTGGCGACGTAGTCCAGGTCGCGGACCGCGCGCTGGACCCGGGCGCGAGTGGCGGCCGAGACCGGGTAGTCGCCGGCCAGTACCCGGGAGACCGTCGCCGGGGACACCCCGGCGCGGGCGGCGACGTCCTTGACCGTGGCTCGTGGGCTCATGTCGGAATCACCGGCACCAGGTCGCATGGCTGGATGCTACGGCAGGGCGGTGCGGGGCCCGACCGACGTGGCGGGCCATCATGCGGCCCGGAGCAGCTCGTGCTGACGGACCTGGTAGCGCAGGGGCCGCCCGGTGAGCAGCCGCTCGAGCTCGTCGGCGATGTGGCTGCCCATCCGGGCCAACTCGTTGCCGTGCGAGCCGGCCACGTGCGGAGTGAGGAACACGTTGGGCAGGTCGAACAGCGGTGAGTCGGCGGGCAGCGGCTCGGGGTCGGTGACGTCGAGGACGGCCGAGATCCGGCCGGTGGTCAGCTCGTCGACCAGCGCCGGGGTGTCCACCAGCACCCCACGGGCCGTGTTGATCAGGACGGCGCCGTCGCGCAGGAGCGCCAGGCGACGACGGTCGAGCAGGTGGTGGGTTTCCGGTGTGGCCGGCGCGTGCAGGCTCACGATGTCGCTGGTGGCCAGCAGTTCCTCCAGCGGCACGTTCGGCACGCCCGACACGGTGGCGTAGGGGTCGTACAGACACAGCCGAAGGTCGTGCCGGCGCAGCAGCCGGATCACCTGACGGCCGGTGCGGGAGGCTCCGACGATGCCCACCCGGCGGCCGAAGTTGCCGACGGAGGGCGCGATCTGCGCCACGGTGAACGTGCGTGCCGCGTGGTAGCTGTCGTGCAGGGCGAACACACCCTTGCCGGCCAGCAGGACCATCGCGGTCGTGTACTCGGCGACCGGGGTCGCGTTCGCCTCGGCGGCCGAGCAGACGGTGATCCCGCGTTCCCACACACCGTCCGTGACGTGCGGCTTGATGCTGCCCGCAGCGTGCAGGACGGCGCGCAGCCTCGGCGCGGCGGCCAGGAAGGCGTCGTCCAGCGGGGGGCACCCCCAGCCGGTGATCAGCACTTCGAGGTCGCGTAGCCGGTCTGCGGCCCGCGGGTCGTCGAACCGGTCCACCGCCAGGTCGGCGTCGATGTCCACGAGCGCGGTGATCCGGCGCCGGACGGGGGTGGGGAACAGCAGCGGCAGGTGCACCGGGCTCATGGCGTACAGCGCCGTCGGGCGTTTGGTCACGGACGGTCCCCCACTCGTGCTATCTCAGGAAATCGTTCTCCACGGTATGGGCTCTGCGGGCGTCCGGTCAAGGCGAGCGCCACCCTTGCCGTGGAACGCCTGGAAGTGCGGCGATGTGACGAGCGGCCAAGCCGGCCGGCAACCTGCTCGTAACGAGCCCTTGCCTTCTCCGCCTTTGAGTCCTAGCCTCTGGAGAACGTTTTCTACTCGACTCTCGGGCCACGCCGGCAACTGCCGACCCCTTGAGGGGACGTGACCCACCAGTCCGCCGAAGGAGTCGTCCGATGACCCCGCTGCGCAGACGTACCGCCGGTGCCCACCCGCCGCCGACCGGGGCCGTGCCGGATGCCTCCGGCGCCCGCCAGCACCCGAGGACCCCCGGCCCGGAGGCCCGGTCGTGAGCGCCTCCCCACCCCGCCGCCCGCCGGGCGGGCGGCTCGGGCGCTGGGCCCTGCTCCTGCTCGCCGCCCCCGGTGTCTGCTACTTCGCGGTCTTCGCCTATCTGCCGATGGCGGGGCTGGTGGTCGCCTTCAAGGACTTCAACATCCGGGAGGGCATCTTCGGCAGCCCGTGGAACGGGCTGGCCAACTTCCGGTACTTCTTCGAGACCGGGGACGCCCCACGGATCGTATTCAACACCCTGTTCCTCAACGGGCTGTTCCTGGCCGCCACGCTGGCCTGGGGGCTGCTGCTGGCGCTCATGCTCAACGAGATCCGGTTGCACCTGTTCAAACGGGTCGCCCAGTCGGTGGTCTTCTTCCCGTACTTCGTCTCGCCGATCGTCATCAGCGTCATGCTCCAGGTGCTGCTGGCCGGCGTCGGTGGCGAGGGCGGTGCGCTCAACGACGCGCTCAGCGTCCTGCACCTGCCCGAGGTCAGCTGGTACACCGAACCCGGAGCATGGCCCTGGATCCTGACCGTGGTCAAGGTCTGGCAGCTCGGCGGCTACCTGTCGGTGATCTTCCTGGCGGCGATCACCGCGATCTCCCCGGACGTGTACGAGGCCGGTGTCATCGACGGCGCGAGCCGTGCCCGGATGGCCTTCTCCATCACGGTGCCGCTGCTGCGGCCAACCGCCGCGGTCCTGCTCGTGCTCGGTATCGGCCGCATCTTCTACGGCGACTTCGCGACCATCTACGCGATCGTCGGAGACAACGGGGTGCTGTTCTCGACGACCGACGTGATCGACACCTACGTGTTCCGCGCCCTGCGTAGCCTGGGCGACTTCGGCACCACCGCCGCCGTGGGCCTGTTCCAGGGCCTCGTCGGCCTGGTCTTCGTCACCGCAGCCCTGATCATCCAACGCCGGTACGCACGAGAGAGCAGCCTGCTGTGAGCACCGCGACCATGCCCAGCCAACTCCCGACCTCGCCCGCCGCGCCGCCCGCGAGGGCGGCCCGGCACCGGCGCCGCACCGTCGAGCCGTTCACCGTCGTCAGCTACTTGACGGTGACTCTCTTCGCCCTGTTCTGTCTGGTCCCGCTGTGGATGATCGTCGCCGGGTCGTTCACCGACGAGAGCGTGTTGTCCCTGCGGGGCTACAGCCTGCTGCCCGACCCGTTCTCGGTCGACGCGTACGCGCAGCTGTTCAGCGGCCGGGCCATCGGCCGCGCGTACCTGGCGACGCTGTTCATCACCGGGGTCGGCACGGTGCTGTCGGTGGCCTGCACCGCCGGCCTGGCCTGGGTAATCGCCCGCCGGCTGCGGCCGGTGAGCCGGCCGCTGACCGCCTTCACCTACCTGCCGATGCTGTTCAGTGGCGGCCTGGTGCCGATCTACCTGCTCGTCACACAGGTCCTGCACCTGCGCGACAGCTGGTTCGCGGTGATCCTGCCGCACCTGATGATGCCCTTCCTGGTGTTCATCACGGTCGCCTTCTTCCAGCAGATCCCCACCGAGATCATGGAGTCCGCCCACGTCGACGGGGCCGGTGAACTGCGGATCTTCTTCCGGATCGTGCTGCCGTTGGCCAAACCCATCCTCGCCGTGATCGCGCTGTTCTACGCCGTGACCTACTGGAACGAGTGGTTCATGGCGATCCTGTTCATCTCGGACCCGGACAAGTACCCGCTGCAACTGCTGCTGCAGAACCTCATCGCCAACGTCACCAACGCGACCGTGCTGCCCGGCGGCAGCGCCCCGGTGGTGCCCGTCTACCAGCTGCGGCTGGCCCTCACCGTGGTCACCATCGGGCCGATCATCCTCGCCTACCCCTTCGCCCAACGCTACTTCGTCAAGGGCCTCACCCTCGGCGCCACGAAGGGCTGACCCCCCACCCCCACCCCCACCCCAAGGAGAAGCCCCATGTCCCACCCGCTCACCCGCCGAGGCTTCCTCGGCCTCACCGGAGGGGCCGGCGTCGCCGCGCTGCTCGCCATGGCCGGCTGCGGAGACGACTCCGCAGCGAGTTCCGACACCGTCCGGATCCTCGTCCCTGGCACCGTGCCACCCGGCTGGGAGGCGGTCAGCCGGAAGGTCAACGAGAAGCTGAAGGCCGACACCGGGCTGAGCCTGGACGTGCAGTTCATCAACTGGCAGAACTACCAGCAGCAGGCCCTGCTCAAGTTCACCTCGGGCGAGACGTTCGACACCGCCCTGCAGGCGCTCTGGCTGAACATGGCCCAGCTCCAGCAGGACGGTGCGCTCGCCGACCTGACCGCCGAGGTCGACAAGCACCAGAACCTGCGTGCCACCCTGGACGACCGGCTCATCAAGGCCAACCGGTGGGACGGCAGGCTGTGGGGGATCCCGCAGGTCAACAGCGCCGGCCGGTGCCAGCACTTCGCCGTCCGGCAGGATCTCGCCGACAAGCTGGGCTTCGGTGAGATCACCGACTACGACACCCTCGAACGGTTCTTCTACGCCGTCAAGCAGCGCGGCGGCGGGACCATCCCGTACGGGCACAACTCCGCCAGCGGATACCTGGGCGTGGTGCCGTACCCGGCAGGAATGTTCAACGTCCAGTCCTGGCAGGATCCGCACACCATCGCCCGCGCGTTCACCGGTCGGGGCATGTTCTTCGTCTTCGCCAAGGACGCCGCCCAGACTCGGGCCAGCCGTCCGGTGCCGTTCTGGGACGATCCCGGCGTCCTCGACGCGATGCGCCGCATCCGTCGCTACTACCTCGACGGCATCATCAACAAAGACGCCACCAACGCCGACGTGGACACCGTCAAGAGCCAGTGGGCGGCCGGCAAGTACGCGGCGACCTGGGCGATGACCGACGGCACGACCAGCAACGTGATGCCGGCGCTGACCAAGGCGGTCCCGGGGGCGATGGTCGCCGACGTCATCCCGTACGGCAAGGGCCTGAACGCCAAGCCCAACCAGACCTTCCAGGCGGACAACCTCGTCGTGGTCAACGCCAACGGGGGGAATGTCGGCAACGCCATGCGGCTCCAGGACTGGGTGTCGGTCAAGGAGAACCACGACCTGCTCGAGTACGGCATCGAGGGCACCGACTGGAAGCCGGTCGGCGAGGACCGCTTCGAGGCGCTCACCCAGTACTCCAGCTTCCCCGGCTACGCGGTCTCCTGGCGGGCCAGCCTCGAACGCAAGGCCTCCTACATGACCGAATCCGAGGAGCGGGTGTTCAGCTGGGCCCAGGACTACGACAACTTCACCGTCGACCCGTTCGCGTCGTTCGTTCCCGACAACAAGCCGGTCGAGCAGCAGATCGCCGCGATGACCACCGTCATCACCCAGTACGCCAACCCGCTGTACTACGGCGTGGTCGACGTCGACCCCCAGCTCGACAAGCTCAAGAAGGCTGCGGCGGCGGCCGGGGTGGACAAGCTCCTGGCGGAGATGGAGAAGCAGGCCGACTCCTACCTGGCCAAGAACGCCTGAGCACCGTCACCACCGAGTTCACCGACGTCACCTCACGGACGGACGAAGATGCCGGACACCGAACGCGACCTGCCCGCCCTGCACCACCGGGACACCGGGGCGGGGGAGCCGACCCTGCTGCTCGTCCACGGATGGGGCGGCGACCTGCGGGTGTGGGACCCGATCCGGTTCCCGGGGCACCGCACCGTCGCCGTGGACCTGCGTGGCCACGGCCGGTCCCCGGCGCCGCCGGACGGCTACCGGCCCCCCGACCTCGCCGGTGACCTGGCCCGACTGCTCACCCGGCTGGGCATCGGGCCGGTGGTGGCCGTCGGCCACTCGATGGGCGCGCAGGTCGTCACCGCCCTCGCCGTCGAGCATCCGGCGCTGGTCTCCGCCCTCGTGGTGATCGATCCCGCATACGGCGCCGACGACGAGGAGGCGGTCTCCTTCCACGACCGCCTGGCCCGAATCCGTGCCGGGGGCGCCCGGGCCGCGCTCGATCCGGCCGTCCCGCTGCCGCCGGGGGTGCCCGAGCAGATGCTCGCCACCCCCGGTCCGGTGCTCGCCGCCTGCTACGCCGGCCTGTACACCGACCCGGGAGCGTTCGGGCACCGGCCGGCCACCGAGGCGTACCTGCGCCGACGTACCCAACCGGTGTTGTGCCTGCGCGCGCTGGCCGAGCCCGCCCGGTGGGAGGCGGCCCAGCCCGCTCCGCCCGGCTCGCGGGTGGTGGTGTGGCCGGGCACCGGCCACTTCCTGCACCTCGAACACCCCGACCGCACCAGCCGTCTGATCACCGACTGGCTGCACCGATGACCAGGATCCTGCTGTTCACCCGCACCACCGGATTCCGGCACGACTCGATTCCCGCCGGGGTGCGGACGATGCGGGAGCTGCACGACGCAGCGGAGAACACCGAGGACCCGGCCGCCTTCACCCCCGACAACCTGGCCCGGTTCGCCGCCGTGGTCTTCCTCAACACCAACGGCGACGTGCTCACCGACGCCGGTCGGACCGCGTTCGAGGCGTACGTGCGCGGCGGGGGCGGCTTCCTGGGCGTGCACTCGGCCGCGGCCACCGAGTACGGGTGGGCGTTCTACCGCGAACTGGTCGGTGCCTGGTTCGACCGGCACCCACCGGTCCAGCCCGCGAGGATCACGGTGGCCGAGCCCCGGCACCCGGCGACGGCCCACCTGCCGACCACCTGGGAGCGGGTCGACGAGTGGTACGACTTCCGGTCCCGCCCGGACGCCCGGGTGCTGTTGCGGGCCGACGAGTCGACCTACCGGGGCGGCACGATGGGTGGTGACCACCCGCTCGCCTGGTGCCACGAGCGGTGCGGCGGGCGGTCCTTCTACACGGCGCTCGGCCACACGGTCGAGTCCTACGCGGAACCGGAGTTCCGCGCGCATCTGGCCGGCGCGCTGCGGTGGGTGGCCCGGGCCAGGTAGCCCGGCGCCGCGCGCGAGTGGGTGCGGTTTTCGATGCGTGGAAGCACAGGCATCGAACACGTCGCCGGGGCGGGAACGGCCAGCCCAGTGGCGACGGTCCGGGGGAGAGAGCGAGATGACCCAGCGCAGGGCACTGGTGGTGCGGGGCGGGTGGGAGGGACACGAGCCGGTCCGGGCGACGGAGTTGTTCCTTCCGTTCCTCGAACGCAGCGGCTACGCGGTGCGGATCGAGGAGTCGACGGACGTCTACGCCGACGCCGCCGAAATGGCCGGCACCGACCTCGTGGTGCAGTGCGTGACGATGTCGCAGATCACCCCGGAGCAGGTGGCGGGCCTGTGCGCGGCGGTCGTCGCCGGGACCGGGTTCACCGGCTGGCACGGCGGCATCGTGGACTCGTTCCGGATGTCGTCCGACTATCTGCACCTGGTCGGCGGCCAGTTCGCGACCCATCCGGGCAAGGAGCCGTGCGAGCGCCGCGGTGGGGCGGAGGACAACTTCCTGCCGCACACGGTACGACCAGAACTCACATTCAACCCATCGGCCTACCGCTATCCACGGCGAACCCGCCAGAAGGCCACCAAACGGACTCAACGCATGGATCAAAGCTACTGCGGACCGCCCTCTGAAGGGCCGGCAGGTCAAGGCCAGCAAGCTGATCATATGGACTCACGGCGGCACTCCCAGGACACACGGCGGTGTCCTGGATCTAACCGTACGGACCGGATCCGCGTGACGCGACCCGCCAGTCGCTCGAATTGGTGCTCTGAGGCATGCGCCGCGCCCGCTCGGAGCTGCAGGATCGGCTTGGAAAGCCCCGTTGTTAGCGCTAACATGGGTCTTTTCGAGGTGTCATGACGATTCCACTCGATCTGCGGGTTACGGGTGCCACGCCGGCTGGCTGGGCCGTACGCCCGTTCGCCCTCGCCGACGTCGAACTGGGTGATGGCCTGTTCGCGGCCAAACGGTCGCTGATGCTGGACTTCGCCCGCGGATACGACGTCGACCGGCTGTTGCAGGTCTTCCGCACCAACGCCGGGCTGGACACGCTTGGCGCGGTCGCCCCCGGCGGCTGGGAGGGCCTGGACGGCGAGGCCAACGGCAACCTGCGCGGCCACTTCACCGGGCACTTCCTGACCATGCTGGCCCAGGCGTACGCGAGCACCGGCGAGCAGGTGTTCGCCGACCGGATCCACTACATGGTCGGTGCGCTCGCCGAGGTCCGGCAGGCCCTGCGTGACGACCCGGTCGTCCGCGAAGCGACGGACCGGCCCGGCAGCGTAAGGCTGATCAGGGGCTCGTACCAGTACCTGGAACTGCCGGCCACGGCACTGGGCGCCACTGCGGAGGTCACCCTCGCCGCCTGGGTCAAGCCCACGCACGACACCGACTGGGCGCGGGTGTTCGACTTCGGCGACGACACCACCCGGTACCTGTACCTGACCGTGCGCAACGCCGCCGGGGCACCACGTTTCGCGATCACCACCACCGGCGCCGAGGGCGAGCAGGGCATCGACGGCGAGCAGCCGTTGCCGCTGGACGAGTGGAGTCACCTCGCGGTCACCATCACCTGCGCCACCGGCACCCTCTACGTCAACGGCGTGGCGGTCGGCGAGAACACCGCGATGACGCTGAACCCCGAGGTGCTCGGCAGCCTCACGAACAACTGGATCGGCCGTTCCCAGTACCCGGACGACCCGGTCTTCGCGGGCGCCCTGGACGGCGTCGGGATCTGGTGGCGGGCGCTGTCCGCCGACGAGGTCGCCCGGCTGCCGCGATCCGGTGGCGGCAGCATCGTCGGCGACCCGGTGCCGCGGCGCACCTGGGGCGGTCCCAGCCATCCGGGGTTCCTGGCGGCGTACCCGGAAACGCAGTTCATCACCCTGGAGTCGATGACCGAGAGCCGGTACACCGTGGTGTGGGCGCCGTACTACACCGCGCACAAGATCCTGCGAGGTCTGCTCGACGCCTACCGGGCGGTCGGTGACCCGGTCGCCTTGGACCTGGCCACGGGCCTGTGCGACTGGATGTACGCCCGGCTGTCAGTCCTGCCGGACGAGACCCGGCAGCGAATGTGGGGGATCTTCTCCAGTGGCGAGTTCGGCGGCATCGTCGAGGCGATCTGCGACCTGTACGCCGTCACCGGCGACCCCCGGCACGCGGCGCTGGCCCGGTTGTTCGACCTGGACTCGCTCATCGACGCCTGCGCGGCCGGCCGGGACGTCCTCGACGGCCTGCACGCCAACCAGCACATCCCGATCTTCATCGGGCTGGTGCGCCTGCACGAGGTCACGGGCGAGCAGCGCTACCTCACCGCCGCCCGCAGGTTCTGGGACATGGTGATCCCGACCCGGATGTACAGCATCGGCGGGACCAGCACGGTCGAGTTCTGGCGGGCGGCCGGGGTCATCGCCGGCAGCCTCGGTGAGCTGACCGCCGAGACCTGCTGCGCCTACAACCTGCTCAAGCTCAGTCGGATGCTGTTCCTGCACGACCGGGATCCGAAGTACATGGACTACTACGAGCGGGCCATGTACAACCAGGTCCCCGGCTCGAAACGGGATCTCGCCGACGCGGAGAAACCCCTGGTCACCTACTTCATCGGGCTGACACCGGGGCACGTGCGCGACTACACCCCGAAGGAGGGCGCCACCTGCTGCGAGGGCACCGGCATGGAGAGCGCCACCAAATACCAGGACACGGTATACCTCGCCGCCGTCGACGGCAGCGCTCTTTACGTGAACCTCTACAGCCCGTCGACGCTGGGCTGGGCGGAGCGGGGGATCACCGTCGTTCAGGACACCCGCTACCCGTACGCGCAGGACACCACCCTGACCATCCACGGAGAGGGAGCGTTCGACCTGTGCCTGCGGGTGCCCGGTTGGGCGCGCGACGGGTTCGAGGTGCAGGTCAACGGCGAACGGACGGCCGGTACCGCGGGACCGGACGGCTATCTGACGATCTCCCGTGCCTGGCGGGACGGTGACACCGTAGGGGTGCGCATCCCGTTCCGGCTGCGGGTGGAGAGGGCCCTGGACGACCCGGGCATCCAGACGCTGTTCTACGGGCCGGTCAACCTGGTCGCCCGGGACGCCCGCTCCACCCTTCTGCCGGTCAGCCTGTATCCCACCGCCCGGCTGTCGGGGGACCTGATCGCGGCGCTCACCCCGGAGCCCGGCGCGCCGCTGCACTTCACCCTCGACGGGGTGCCGGTCGCGCCGTTCTTCGAAGGCACCGACGACCCCACGCACGTCTACTTCCGGCGCTCCGAGCCTCAGGTGATCTTCGCCGGCCTGGATTCCGGGGTGGCCAACCCGGTTCGCGACGACGGCACCGGCCTGCTCGACGAGGTCTGGGACGCCGCACCGTTCCGTGACCAGGAAGCCCTGGTGGATCGGGTGCGGGCCGTCGTGGACGCGTGGGTGGACGGCGGCCTGCTGACCGCCGGGGACGGCGACCGGATCGTCGTCGCCGCCGCAGCCGCCCCCTTCCAGATCTAGCGGTGTACGAACGGGCCGGTACACGCAGCGTGTACCGGCCCGTTTGGGTGTCAGGCGCCCTACCCGGTGATGACTCCGGTGTGGGGGTCGATCGTCCAGCAGTCGCGCCAGCGGAGCCGGGCTCGGCCGTCGCCGATGTCGATCGGGAGCCAGACCGGTGCCGAGTGGAACAGGTCGTCTCTGATCCAGCGGTCGCCGACGTAGACGTGGCTGGTCCGCTCGGTGCCCTGCACGGGGACGACGACCGAGACCTGCGAGTCGAAGGTGGCGCTCCCGGGCGGCGCGAAGTCGGCCCAGTCGCTCCACGGGCCGGACAGGCTGGTGGCGGTGGCGTACTTGTTGTCGTTGGTGGACCAGCCGGTCAGGTCCGACCCGAACAGGTAGTAGAGGCCGTCGTGCCGGACCATGGTGGGCGACTCGTAGCCGTGCGTGCCGGCCGGGGTCAGCGTGGTGCTGACGAGCTCGTCGACAGTCAGCAGGTCGGGGGAGAGGCGGTAGAGGTGCAGGCCGTGGGGACGGTCCTCGGACATCAGGTACGAGGTGCCGTCGTCATCGGTGAAGACGCCGATGTCGCGGCTCTCGTTGCCGAGAGGGCGCACGCCGTGCAGGTATCGGTAGGGACCCTCGGGGCGGTCGGCGACAGCCCAGCCGACCCGGGCGTCGCGGTAGCCCGGGTAGTCCAGGTGCAGCAGCATGACGTACGTGCCGTCGGCCCGGGGCAGGACCTTGGGCCGTTCGACGATCCGGCCGGGCGCCAGGTCGGGGATGGCCGGGTCGGGAGACAGGGCGTGCCCGTGGTAGGTCCAGGTGGCCAGGTCAGGTGAGGAGTAGCAGGCGACTCCGCCGAAGGTGGGGCCGTTGGTCTTGTCCTCGCCCCAAGCCCAGAAGCGGCCATTGAGGTGCTGGATGCCGACGCCGTGCAGCTGGGCGATCCGGCCGGCCTGGTCGGTGAAGAGAGCGCCGGGGACGATCGTCCCCGGTGGCGCGAGCGTGGGGATGTGTCCTCCTGGTAGGGGATTCGGGTCGGGTGGTCCTTGTCCCGGGCGGTTGACCATCACTCCGCCCTGAACTCGAAATGGGTGAAGTCCGCGGTGAAGCGGCGGCGAGCCAGATCCTGAACGCAGACGCCGATCATCGTCCCGGTGAATCGCAGGGGCGGTCCGATCTCGTCGGAGAGCGCGTCGAGATCGGCCTCCCAGCGGTGGCCGTCGCCGGCGCTGAGAACCAGGCGGAGCTGGTCGAACTCCGCCCGTAGCCGCAGCGGGCCCGGATCGGCCGGATGCCATCTGTGCTCGACGATCCCGGCCGGCGACTTACTGATCACCCCGACGACGCGGCCGAGGGCCTCGTGGTGGGTGACCGCGAGGTAGTGGTAGCCGGTGGTGTTGTAGTAGACGACCAGGCCGGCCATCTCGGTGAAGTGTCGCGGGTCCGCCTCGACGGTCACCTCGGCGGTGCAGTGCAGGCTGGTCAGGCGGCGGGCCAGCATCGACTGCTGGAACCGCGAGTCCAGGCTCTCCCCGCCGCGCAGCCGGAGCCAGCCCGGGCGGCTGTCGAGGTCGGCCGCCACCGGGCCGCGCAGGCTAACCCACTCCGGGCCGCGGAACGGCTCCTCGGGCACGGCGGGTTCCTGCGGTGCCTCGACGCCGGGCACCTCGACGTACGGGTGATGGCCGCCGTCGGCCAGCCGCAGCCAGCCGTCGGCGTCCCACCGTACCCGCTGGAGAAAGGTCTCCCGGCCGAGCGGCGACCGTGGTTCGGTCGCCCCGGCCACTGGGCGGGAGCCGAGATGGACGATGTAGTGCTCGCCGTCCGGGGTGGTGATCAGCTGCCCGTGGCCGGCCTTCTGGATCGGCAGCCGCGGGTCGTCACGTGAGGTGAGCAGCGGCTGCGGATCGGTCTCGTACGGGCCGTGCAGCTCCCGCGACCGTGCCAGCCGGATGCCGTGGTTGAAGCCGGTCCCGCCCTCGGCCAGGATCAGGTAGAACCAGCCGTCGCGTTCGAAGAGGTGCGAGCCCTCCATCAGCTCGTCACTGGCGAAGATGACCTCCGGCTCGCCGACGAGTCCCCGACGGTCGTGGTCGTACTCCTGCAGCAGGACTCCGCCGAAGGAGAACCGATCCGCGCGGTGATCCCAGTTGACGTTGACCAGGTATCGACGGCCGTCGGAGGCGTGGAACAGCGACGGGTCGAAGCCGGACGAGTTGAGGTAGACCGGGTCGCTCCACGGCCCGGCGGGGTCGGTCGCGGTGACCAGATGGTTGTCCAGGTCCTTGTAGGCGCCGGTCATGGTCCGGACCACCGTGAACACCAGCCAGTAGAGCCCGTCGTGGTAACTGAGCGTGGGCGCCCAGATGCCGCCCGAGTCCGGCACACCGCGTAGGTCGAGCTGTTCCGGCCGGTCGAGGGCCCCGCCGATCGCCTGCCAGGTGCGCAGGTCGGTGGAGGAGTGGAGGGCTACGCCGGGGAACCACTCGAAGGTGCTGGTGGCGATCAGGTAGCGGGAGCCGACCCGGATGGCGCTGGGATCCGGATGGAAACCGGGGATGACCGGGTTGTGAATCACGCGATCGTCCACGTTCTTCACGCCCGTTCCAGGGTAACGAGGGCGCTGACCATCGGTCCTGCCGCCAGGGTCACGGGCAGGCCCGTACTCCGGAGGCCGGCACCGTGGAACTGCCGCCCGGTGGCGTCGCGGTAGACGGCGCCTGGGTCGAGGCCGGGCAGGGGCAGCGTGATCGTCTCGGCCGGTCCGCCGGGCACCCGCCAGACGAATACGGCTGCGGCACCCCCGGCGACGTAGGCCGACGCGGTGACCGTGGCCTCTGGTCCGGTGAGCCGGTAGAGGTCGCCGTGTTGGATCACCGGGCGGATGCTCTTGTACTGCCCGACGAGGCCGGCCGCGGTGGCCAGGTCCGCGTCGCTCCAGGTGGCGAGGTCGCCACCGATGCCCAGGACACCCGACATCGCCACATGGAAACGGAACTCGAGCGGCACCTCGCGCCCGGTCAGCGGGTTGGGGCTGTCGGTCACCCAGGCCACCATCGTCTCCGGCGCGTACAGCTGGCCGTAGCCGTGCTGGATCGACAGCCGGTCGACCGCGTCGGTGTTGTCGCTGGTCCACACCTGATCGGTGCGGGCCAGCGCACCGAGGTCGACGCGCCCGCCGCCGCTGGAGCACGCCTCGATCCGCAGCCTGGGATGGCGCTCGCGGAGCCGGTCCAGCACCTCGTAGACGCCGAGCGCGTGCCCGATCCACGACTGCGGGCGGGCTTCGGTGAAGGGACGGTTGCAGTCCCACTTCAGGAACGCCAGGTCGCACGAGCGGACCAGGTCGTCGAGCCAGCTGAGTGCCCATTCCCGTACGTCGGCGCGGGTGTAGTCGAGCACGAGCTGGTTGCGGCCCTCGGTGGCCGGCAGCGTCGGCAAGTGCAGCACCCAGTCGGGGTGTGCCCGGTAGAGGTCACTGTCCGGGTTCACCATTTCGGGCTCGACCCAGAGGCCGAACCGCATGCCGAGCGAGCGTACGTGGTCGGCGAGCGGGCGCAGGCCGTCGGGGAACCGGGCGGGGTTGGGGAACCAGTCGCCCAGACCGGCCCTGTCATTCGTGCGTGCGCCGAACCAGCCGTCGTCGACCACGAACAGTTCGGCGCCCAGCCGGGCGGCCAGCTCGGCAAGCCTGCGCTGGCCGGTCTCGGAGACGTCGAACTCGGTGGCCTCCCATGAGTTGTAGAGGACCGGCCGGTCCTCGTCCGGGTGCGGCAGGATCCGTCGCCGCTGGTAGTCGTGCCAGGCTCGGCTCGCAGCGCCGAAACCGCCGGTGGTGCGCTGCGCCGCGAACACCGGGCTGGTCACGGTCGTGCCGGGCGGCAGGGGGGTGGTGACCCGGTCGTGTCCGGCGGCGCCGAGCAGGCTGCACGGGCCGTCGTGGGTGCGCAGCACGGTGACGCGCCAGGATCCGCTGAAGGCGAGCGCGGCGGAGAAGACCTCGCCGTTCTCTTCCTCGGTGGTTCCGTCGTCGATCATCACCCAGGGGTTGGCGGAGTGGCTGGTCATGCCGCGACGGCTGGTCAGGGTGGTCTCGGCCACCGGAACGGCGGTGCGGTGCAGGCGTCCCTCGCGGCACCAGCCGCCGGTGACGTGGCTGAGCCGGTAGTCGTCGCGGGGCGGCAGGCACCAGACGGCGGCGGCGTGGTCGGTGAGCTCCAGCGGCTGGTCCGTGCCGGTGTGCCGGACCGCCGACCACCGTTCGATCACGTCGGTGTCCGCCGCGACGCGATAGTGCAGGTGCACGGCGACCGGACCGGCGCGGTCGGCGAGGTCGACGACGAGCGTGTCCGGGCCGAGGTGGTGGCCGGTGATCGTGAGGTCCAGGCCGCCGGTGCCGTCGGCGTACCGGATTCCCAGCGCGCGGGGGCCGAAGCGGCGGCCGCCGTCGAACGGGAAGTCCTCGGATCCGTCGTACGGGCCCTCGAAAGCCATGTCGTAGGGCGGTTGCCAGAGGGGCAGCTCCGCGGCGGCGGCCACGGTGATCGGCTCGCCCCAGTGCAGCGGGCGTACCGCGCCGGCTGCGTGGTCGAGCCGGACGGCGTAGCTGCCGGTGCGGGTGTGCAGGACGACGGTGGCGCCGTCCGGTGAGGATTCGACGAGCGGCAACGAGACTCCTCTTCTGTTACGGGACACCGACGACCGGCGTGGGCGTGCTGTCCGGGTAGGCGAACGGTGTGCCTTGCCGGAAGCGAGCGAGTTCGTCGGCGACGTAACTGCCGAGCCGGCGCAGTTCGGTGCCGGTGGCGCCGGCGATGTGTGGAGTGAGCGTGACGCCGGGCAGCGACCATAGTTCGTGGTCGGCCGGCAGTGGTTCGGGTGTCGTGACGTCGAGCACGGCCCGGAGCCGGCCGGTGCGCAGCTCGTCGAGGAGGGCGTCCTGGTCGAGGACGGTGCCGCGAGCGGTGTTGATCAGTGTGGTGCCGTCGCGCATCAGGCTCAGCAGTGCCCGGCTGATCATGCCGGCGGTCTCCGCGGTCGACGGCACGTGCAGGGACACCACGTCGGAGAGGGCCATCAACTCGGCGAGGTCGCAGCGGCGGGCCCCCAGCTCGGTGGCCTGATCGTCGGTCAGGTACGGGTCGTAGAGAAGGACGTCCAGGTCGGTCAGTGCGAGCAGCCCGGCGACGCGGCGGCCGGTCCGGGAGGCCCCGACCAGACCTACCTGGCGTCGGTAGTTGCCGGTGTCGCGTAGTTCCACCTCGCGGTCGATACGGTCGCGCCGTTGCCGGTAGAGCTGCTCGGCCGCCGTGGCCTGCTTGTTGGCCAGCAGGATCGCCGCGAACGCGTACTCGGCGACCGGTATCGCGTTCGCCTCGCCCGCGTTGGACACCGCGATCCCGTGGGTGGCCGCCAGCGACGGGTCGATCAACTCGACGGTCGAGCCGCCGGAGTGCACGATGGCGCGCAGGCGCGGCGCCCGGTCGAGGACTTCGGCGGTCACCGGTGGGCAGCCCCATCCGGTGATCAGTACCTCGGCTTCGGCGAGCAGTTCGTGGGCCGGCGCGTCGTCCAGAGATTCGAGGACTGTCGCGGCGTCGACGTGTTGGCGTAGGAGATGCCGGCCGGGGCCGAACAGGTCGTCGGCGAGGGCGGCTGGTCGCATGGCGAGGACCGCGCGGGGCCGTGTCTCGTCACTCATCGGAGCGCTCCGTCGGCGAGGCCTGCGGTCGGGGGCCGCGAGGGCGCGGTGAGGGCAGTGATGACAGCCGTGATTGGCGTGTGCAAGGTGTCTCCGCATCTGCTGGCGCGGGATCGTGGGGCTGCGGGAGGGTGTGGGTGCGCGGGTGTGTTTTGCCTGGCAGGTGGTCGTGGACATCTTCGTGCAACTAGTTTCTTGCCTGAGTGTAACGGACGCCGTAGTCTCCCCACAGAGCCGTATCTATCCGTCTCTACGGTTGCGCGTTCGCGTGCTTAGCCGCCCTCACCGGCCCCGGCGTAAGCCGGTGCCCGCGACGCGGGACGCTCCCCGCCACCACCCGACGGCGCTTGCCGCTCACCTCCACCGACGGTGCCGCCGCACGCGCCAGGAAGGCAAACCGATGAACCTCCCCCGATCAGTACGATCGCGGATAGCCCTCGCTGCCACCACCTTTCTCGGCCTGGGACTGGTGTACACGCCGCCCGCCCAGGCCACGACCGTCGCGGACCTGCTGACCGAGCACGTCGTACAGATCAACGAGAGCGTCGGCGCCGCTGGCTTCGCCCACCCGGGCATCGGTCTGTCCGCCGCCGACCTGCGCTCCACCCAGGCTCAGATCCGGGCCGGCACGGAACCGTGGAAGTCGTACTTCGAGGCGATGGCGGCCACCACCGCCGCCGCCACCACCTACCGGTCGGCCAACTCCAAGTCCGCGGCTGTTCCCGACCAACCGGCCGACAACACGTTCACTCAGGTGGGCATGCGCTACCGGGAGAACACCGACGGCGTCGCCGCGCTGACCCAGGCACTGATGTGGGTGACCACCGGTAACGAGGTCTACCGCCGCAACGCCATCCAGGTGGTCCGGGTATGGAGCCGGATGGACCCGACCAAGTACGCCTACTTCGCCGACGCGCACATCCACACCGGCCTGCCGCTCCAGCAGATCCTCACGGCCGCGGAGATCCTGCGGGCCACCGAACCCGTCGCCGACGACACCCCCGGCACCTACAACGGCTACGACGTCACCTGGCACGAGTCCGACGCCCAGAACCTGCTGACCAACTTCGCCAACCCGGTGCTGACCGTCTTCTCACCCGGCAACGACAGGTGGATGAACCAGCACCTCTTCGGACTGTTCGGCCGCATCGCCACCGCCATCTTCGCCGACGACGCGGCAGGGTACGCCAAAGGCGTGGAATGGCTGACCGTCAACTCCACCTTCGACGAGTACTGGAACGGTTCCCTGGCCGCGCAGGCCCCGCTGATCAAGGCCGGCGACCCGGCGAACCCCTACGGCCGTGACTTCGTCCAGCTCCGGGAGATGGGCCGCGACCAGGCGCACGCCGAGTGCAACGTCGTCAACTTCGCCTCGCTCGGGAAGCTGCTCGAAGTGCAGGGCACGAAGATCGACCCGGTGGCCGGGACGGTCTCCACCGACAGCGACGCCGTCAGCTTCTACGACTTCCTCGACCGCAGGCTGCTGGCGGCGGCGGACGCGTTCGCCGGATACATGCTGGGCGCCCCAACACCGTGGATCGACGAGACGGGCTCCGGCGGCTTCCTGTCGCAGGCATACCGGGGCCGCCAGTTCAGCCCGCTGACCGAGCTCTACTACATCTACAAGGGACGCGGCGTCGACGTCGACCGGGTGGCACCGTACCTCGCCAAGCTGCACGCGGTCGAGGACGGCCCACAGTTCTGGTACGGCACGACCGTCAGTAACTTCTGGAACTACGGCGTCATCCCGGGCAACGCCGGCTACTGGTACGCCTTCCCGGCCGAACTGGCCGGCACCGCACCGGCCGCCCTGCCCGCCGACGCGTCGCTGCCGTTCGCCAAGTACAGCCTCCAGCTGGACGGCCGAACCAGGATCGTCACCGAGGGGGGACAGAGCTTCGCCCGAGCCCGCGTCGACGAGAAGGGGACGATCAGCGCCCTCAGCCGGCAGATGTGGAGCGCCGGGGGCCGCACCGGCGTGCTGCTGCGCTCCGACGGGCCCACCACGCTGCAGGTGCTCGACAAGGAGCCGGCGTCGAAGAGGAACCCGAAGGAGATCGCCGCCCGGGTCCTGTCGACCATCGAGGTCCCGGACACCGAGGGAACCTGGCGCTACATCGCCTACCCGTCCGCCGGATCGAACGTCGGCTACTACCGGCTGACCGGCAAGCGGGGCACGACCGTCGACCTCGACAAGGTCATCCTCACCGGAGCCAAGGATCTCACCCAGCCGGCCTTCCCGCAGCAGCGGGCCCAGCAGTACCTGCTGCTGCACAAGCCGTCGGTTATCGACCTGTCCGCCACCGACCCGGGCGGCTCGGTCACCTACCGGGCGTACGGGCTGCCGAAGGGCGCCGTTCTCGATCCGGCGACCGGCGCGCTGACCTGGACCCCGGCCAGGCGTCCCGGCCGGTACCCCGTCCAGGTCGTCGCCGACGACGGCCAGAGCGTCACCGCCCGTACCTTCGAAATGGTGGTCTCGGCTGACCGGGCCCGCATGATCAAGGCGGCGGTGGCCGACGGCACCAGCGATTCCGCCGTCTACACCAGCCCGACCAAGGCGACCTACGACGCCGCGCTGGCCACCGCCCGGAGCGTCGCCGCGACCGGCACCGACGAGGAGTTCGCCACCGCGTTCGCCGCGCTGCTCGAGGCCATCTCGGCGCTGCAGCTGCTCAACCCGACCCTCTCCGACGGCTCACTGGCCTACGCGCCGCTGGTGAAGTCCTCGGTGATCGACGCCACCACGGTCGGCTACCTCACCGACGACGACCAGAGCACCTTCAGCGGTGATCTACGGGTCGGTGCGGTCGTCCTCGACTTCGGCACCCGCTACCGGGTCACCCCCGAGCAGTTCACCTTCCAGGCCCGGTACAACTTCGGCAACCGCATGCAGGGCACCAATGTCTACGGCTCCGACGACGCCGTCACCTGGACCCTGCTGAGCGCTTCCGCAACCGTCGAGACCAACGACTACCAGACCGTCGCCGTCCGCGACGACCAGAAGGGCAAGGCATACCGGTTCCTCAAACTCCAGGTCGACCAACCCGGTGTCCCCACCGACCCCGCCTACCCCGGCATCTGGTCGTTCGCCGAGTTCCACGTGTTCGGCCAGCGGCAGGAGGTTCCCGGTGCCCTCTCGACGGTGTCGATCGCGTCCACCGGCGCACTGGCCGGCCGGATCAGCGCGGGCGCCCCGGTCACCCTCAAGTTCTCAGGACCGGAGGCGATCAGCCGGGTCGCCGTGACCATCGGTGGACAGCCGGTCACCCCGGCCAGCGAAGACGGCCTGACCTGGACGGCGACCACCACCCTCGGTGACGTCACCGGAAGCGGCATCCTGCCGTTCACCATCGACTACATCACCGCCGGCGGCGTGACGGCGCCCTCGATCACCGCCAGCACCGACTTCACCGCCCTGTTCGCCTCGGACGACCGCAACCAGGTCAACCTCGCCACCGGCGGCACGTTGGTGACCGGCACCGGGACCGCGGACACGGCCAACGCCACACACGCCGCCCGGCTGTTCGACTCCAGCGTCACCACCTTCAGCGACGTGGCGCCGGTCAACGGGGCCGCGGCCCTCACCTGGGACCTCGGCGCCGGAAAGACGATCACGCTGGACCGGGCCGACGTGCTGGTCCGGCAGGACAACAACGGCCTCACCCGCCAGGTCGACCAGGCCCTCGAAGGGTCCAACGACCTGAGCACCTGGACCCGGCTCACCGGCACCACCGGCAAGTCACTGTCCTGGCAGAGCCTGCCCGCCACCGGCCACGGCCAGTACCGCTACCTGCGGATCCGCAACGGCAACTACCTGAACATCGCCGAACTGCGCGTCTTCGGCACCGTCCAGTAAGCCGAAAGGGCCGGGTGCCACCGACCTCCGCGAGGTTGGTGGCACCCGGCCTGCTGTGGTCAGACGGACAGCCGGATCGCGGTCCACGAGACCGGCGGCAGGACCGCGTGCAGCACCCCGTCGGTCACTGACACCTGGGCGGTCGGTCGCGGGACGACCCGGTCCGGCTGGTCGGCGGTGTTCACGGCGGCCGGGTCGTCGTCGGCCAGGGTCCACGATTCGGCCACCCGCAGCCCGGGGGCGAAGCCCGTCAACGGGACGCGGAGATCGGCGGATTCGCTCCGGCTCCGGTTGACCGCGAAGAAGACCAGCTCACCGTCCTCCGGATCGTGGGTGGCCACCGCATCCACCAGCGAGGCCTCGCCGTAGCGGGTCGTCTCGTAGGTGGGCGCGTCGATCTCCACGCGTAGCACTTCGCCCTTGGCCAGGCGTGACGTGATGGCGAACGGATGGAAGATGGTCTGCCGCCAGGCCGGGCCGCCAGGTTCGGTCATGATCGGGGCGATCACGTTGACCAGCTGCGCCTGGCAGGCCACGGTGACCCGGTCGCTGTGCCGCAGCAGCGAGATCAGCAGGCCGCCGACGACCACCGCGTCGGTGACGTTGTAGCGGTCCTCGATCACCCGCGGTGCGATCGGCCAGCCGGTCCGGTCTTCGGCGCGGCGGGCCGCGCCGAAGTCGGTCTGGTACCAGACGTTCCATTCGTCGAAGGAGATGTTGATGCGCTTGGTGTGCTTGAGGCGTGCTCCCACGCTGTCGGCCGTCGCCACCACCTTGTCCACGAACCGGTCCATGTCGACGGCCGAGGCCAGGAAGCTGTCGGCGTCGACCTTGGCGGGGTCGTAGTAGGCGTGTGCCGAGATGTAGTCGACCTGGTCGTAGGTGAGTGCGAGGACCTCGGACTCCCAGGCAGCGAAGGTGGGCATCCCGGAGTCCGAGCTGCCGCAGACGACCAGTTCCAGGTCCGGTTCGGCGTCGCGCATGGCTTGAGCCGTCTCGGCCGCGAGACGTCCGTACTCGTGGGCGGTCTTGTGCCCCGTCTGCCAGGGGCCGTCCATCTCGTTGCCGAGGCAGAACATCGTCACGCCGTACGGATTCGGTGAACCGTTGGCGGCGCGCAGCTCGGCGAGGCGGGTGCGATCCGGCTGGTTGAGGTACTCCTGCACGTCCAGGGCCTCCGGGAGGCCGCGGGTGCCGAGGTTGACCGCGTACATCACCTCGACGCCGGCCTTGCCCGCCCAGCGCATGAACTCGTCGATGCCGACCCTGTTGGTCTCCAGGCTGCGCCAGGCCAGGTCACGCCGTACGGGCCGGTCGACGACCGGCCCGATGCCGTCCTCCCAGCGGTAGCCGGAGACGAAGTTGCCGCCGGGGTAACGGACCAGCGAGACGCCGAGCTCGCGGGTGAGCGCCAGGACATCCTGTCGAAAACCGTCGGCGTCGGCCGTCGGGTGTTCCGGTTCGAAGATGCCGGTGTAGACGCAGCGGCCCATGTGCTCGACGAAGGAACCGAAGGTGCGGCGGGAGACGGGGGCGATGGTGAACGCCGGATGGATGCTGAGAAAGGCGGTGAACACGGTGCTCCAAGGCTTGCGTAGGTAGGGAATGGATCAACGGTTGACGATGCCTACCGCGGCCGCCCACGCGCCGGGCAGGAACAGGGTCAGGCTCGGGCCGAGCAACGGCGTCCGGCTGGCGGCGATCGCGACGACAAGCAGAAGGATCCATGCCATGGGTACGAGGGGACGCCGCCCGAGGGCACGAAGGACCGCCGTCACCAGGCCCGGCAGGTTGTCGCCCGGGGTCGGCGCCGACGTGGCCGATGCGCCGATGACGACGATGCCCACGATCGTCGCGGCCACTGCGACGGCCACCGTCGCGGCGGACGAGTCCGCGCCGTAGAGGGCGAGGTCGTAGGCCATCAGCAGGATCAGTACGGGAACCGTGTACCAGAGCGCCCGCAGCGCCGGCGTGGCATCGAGGACGGCGCGGTAGAAGCGGCGTATCGGCCGGCCCGGGTGCCCGCGCTCCGTCACGAGCGCCCGCGCGGACTCCATGAGCCCGCGCAGGGCCGGAGGCACCGGTGCCAGTGACAGCGTGCCGAGCCACAACGCGACATGGCTGGCCTGCCAGCCCACCACCGTCTCGAAGACGAAGTAGGGCAGGCAGGCCACGAGGAAGCAGAGCGAGATGACGAACACGTACCAGACCGCTATGGCGGTCTGCGCCACCGGGCCGTCAGGGGCGGACCACGCCCTGCTCATCCCTTCACGGCCCCGACCGAGATGCCCTTGATGAAGTACCGCTGGAACGCGGCGAAGATGACCATCGAGGGGATCAGCGCGAGGATCGCGCCGGTGTAGATCAGCTCCCACCGGGACGACAACAGGCCGACCATCCGGTTGATCGCGACGTTGATCGTGCCGGCCGAGGTGGAGTCCAGGAACACCAGGGGGATGAAGAACTCGTTCCAGAACGCCAGCGACTCGATGATGGCGAACGCGGAGGTCACCGGCAGCAGCATCGGGAAGACGATGGACCAGAAGGTGCGCAGGCGCCCGGCGCCGTCGATCTGGGCGGCCTCCTCCACCTCGATCGGGACGCCCTTGATGAAGCTGCAGTACAGCAGGATGCCGAAGGGCGCGGCGGTGCCCAGGTGGACCAGGATGACGCTGGTCAGGGTGCCGTACAGGCCGACGTCGTTCATTCCTTTGACCAGCGGGATCATGCGGACCTGGAACGGGATCATGAGCCCGACGATGAAGAACAGATAGAGCATCCGGGAGGACCGGCCGCCGAGCCGCTCGATGCCGTACGCGGCCATCGGTACCAGCACCAGCAGCAGCAGGACGGACGCGCCGGTGATGATCACCGTGTTGAGTACCGCCTGGCCGAAGTCGGTCTGCTGGAACAACTGCAGGTAGTTGGTGAACTCGAACGAGGTCGGCAGACCCATCGGGTCGCGGGTGATGTCGGCGTAGCTGCGGAAGGAGTTGAGAAACGCGTAGAGCACGGGGAAGGCGATGACCAGGATGAGGATCACCAGCACGGCCATCGAGGCGATCTCGCCGGCCGAGAAGCGTTTCCGTGCGGCACGACGCCTGCGCGTCTGCCGGGTGACAGCGATCTGGCTACTCATGCCTGAATCTCCCTGCGGCGCATGTAGTGGTTGGCGCCCACGGTGGTGGCCATGACGACGAGGAACAGCAGCACGGCGGCAGCGCTGCCGTAGCCGGCCCGGTATTCGCCGAAGCCGACCTTGTAGATGAAGAAGGCCATCGTCTCGCTGACGAAGCCGGGCCCGCCTGCGGTCAGGACCAGGATCTGGTCGAAGATCGTCCAGCCGGCGATGATGCCGAGCGTCATGTTGACGGTCACCGAGCCGGCCAGCATCGGCCAGGTCACGTAGCGGAAGACCTGCAGGCCGGAGGCGCCGTCGATGCGAGCCGCCTCGACCAGGTCCCGCGGGACCGACTGCAGGTTCGCGAGGTAGATGAGCGTCGTGTTGCCACCGAGGGTGAAGCAGAGGACGAACAGCAGAACCCAAATCACCAGCCCGCTGTCGCCGAACCAGTCCTTGGCCCAGGTCTCCATGCCGTGCTCGCGTAGCGTCGTGTTCACCACGCCGAAGTTGTAGTTGAGGATGTACTTCCAGATGGTGGCGGCGATGAAGCCGCTCATCAGCGACGGCAGGTAGACCAGTGTGCGGAACAGGCCCTGCCAGTGCCGCAACCGGTCGAGCAACAGCGCCACGCCCAGTGAGATCACGTTGATGATGACTGCGGAGCCGAAACCGAGCAGCAGCGTGTTGGTCACGGCGTTCCAGAACCGGTCGGCCTGCACGATGTCCGTGTAGTTGGCGAACCCGATGTAGTTGTAGGCCGCGTTCACGCCGTCCCAGTCGGTCAGGCTGATCTCGATCGACTGCAGCGACGGGGCGATGACCGTCGCGATGTACATGACAAGGGCGGGAACGATGAACAACCACAGCGCCATCCGCTGGCGCAGGCGTTCCGGCCGGGTATGGGGCGTCCGGGCGGTGTCGGGCGGCTGGCCCGCCGGTCCTGGCTCGGGCTCGGCACGCCGCGGATTCTCGAGCGCGGCAGTCGCCCCGGCCGCCGACTGTGGTTGCTGCATGTCCTCATGACCTCACGTTCATGCCGGGTGATGTACGGCGGAGCCGTCCTGGAGAGGACGACTCCGCCAGACCACCGGTTACTCAATTCTTGACGAGCTTGTTGAATTCGGTCTGGGACTTGGCCACGGCCTCGTCGAGCGTGATCTGGCCGGTCTGCATCTCGATCCGGGTCTGCCGGAAGAAGGTGTTGAACCCGCTGAAGGTGGTCGCCTTGGGGTCGTTCTGGTACCAGACCAGCTTCGGGTTCTTCAGCAGCGCGAAGTAGTCCTCGGCCCCGGGGATCGCGGTGTTGCGGGTGATCTGGTCGGCCAGCTTGATGTTCGGGGCCACCACGCCGGCCTTCTCCACGATGTTCGCGCCCTCGACGGAGTAGAAGAAGGTCAGGAAGTCCACCGCCGCGTCGTACTCTGCGCCGTTCTGTTTGGCCTGCGACGAGATGGCCAGGCCGGGTGCGGTGTCACCGTTGACCGCGTTCTTCAGCACGTCGATGTTGCCCGCGTCGTCCGGGATGATGAACAGGCCCGCCTTGAACTTCGGGTCGACCTTGTGGATGTCGTTGAGCCGGCCGATACCGGCCGACGATGTGGCCATGACAGCCTGGTGGTTGACCAGCAACGTCGAGGTCTGCGCGTCGGCGGTGGACTGCCAGCCCTTGAGCACGTAGTTGTTGGTGATGTCCTGCAGGCGGGTGAGAGGCTCACGGAGATCCTCGAGGGAGGCCGTCCCGTCCTGGACGGCGTTCCAGAACCCGCCCTTGTCGCTCCACTTGGCGAAGTAGGGGGCTGCCAGCGGCTTCCAGAGTTGGTCGCTGGGCCAGATGTCCCCTGCCGCGGTGGCCAGCGGCGTGTCGCCGTTGGCCTTGATCGCCTTGAGCAGGTCGATGAACTCGGTGTAGGTGGTCGGGACCTTCAGGTTGTGCTGGGCGAAGTAGTCCTTGTCGTAGACGATGTTGAGGCCGATCTCGCCGTTCAGCGCGCCCGAGGGGGTGATGTAGACGTTCCCGTCCTCGGACTTGGCGACGGCCTTGTCGTCGAGCAGGTCGGTGACCTCGCTCGGCAGCGGGGCCAGCTTGCCCGCCTCCACGTAGGTCTTGGTGTCGCGCATTTCGATGATCGCAGGCCACCTGCCGGTGCTGTCCAGCGTCTTCAAGGCGGTGGCATAGTCGGTTCCGGCAGGCAGCGGGTCGAGCTGCACCACGGCTGTCGTGCTCTTGGCGTTGAACGCGTCGGACACGGCCTTGACGGCCCCGTTCCAGGTCTCGTCGCCGGTGGCGTACGTGAAGCGGATCTTGGTCTTGCCCGATGCCGCGTCATCGCCGGATGAGCATGCGGCGGTGGTGGCAACCATGGCGGCAATGGCGACTGCCGCCACCGCACGTCTCGTCCGCGACTGCGGGACGGGTCGTTTCGTGTTCCCGTTTATCATCTCGTGCTCTCTCCTCAGCCTGCCGCTCTTCCGGATTGGCCTGGGCGTTGCCGTCCAGGCCATCACGTCACCGGGTACTCGCAGAAGCTCGTCCGGAAGGTCCATGTCCGGCCCATGTCCGTGCGTCGATCTGGGGCGCGGATGGAACTAGTTTCAGGCGACTGTAAACGCCCCCTACCAGGCCGTCAAGAGGCAGGCTTCATGTGCCTGCAACCTGTGCGAAACGTGCTGCCGGGACCGCGACCGCCGCCGGTGGAGGGCTCCTTGCCGTCAACACGGTGTGCGCATCGGCATACGATGGCCCCATGACAGCGCTTCCCAACGCCCCGCGGAACGGGAAGCGTGGTCCGAAGCCTGCCTCCCGGGCGAACCTGCGTGACGTGGCGAAAGCCGCTGGCGTGTCACTGACCACCGCCTCCCGGGTGTTCGCCGACCACCCCTCCGTGCGCCCCGCGACCCGGGACCGGGTCCTCGCTGCCGCCGACGACCTCGGGTACGTCGTCAACGCGCTGGCCCAGGCCATGATGGGCCTGGGCCGCCGCACAGTGGCCTTCGTCGCCGCCCACATGATCGGCTCGACCTTCGCCGACATGGCGGCCGGCGCGGAGAGCGTGGCCACGGCGGAGGGCAACCTCTTCCTGCTGAGCACCACGGGTGAGGACCCGGCACGTGAACGCGACCTGATGGAGACCCTCCGCGAGTACCGGCCGGCTGCGGTCCTGCTCGCCGGGTCGACACAGACCGGTGAGGAGTTCGAACAGCGGGCCGTGGCCTACGCCGAGGCGCTCGCGGCGGTCGGCGCCCGTCTCGTCCTGGTCGGTCACCCGGCCTGCCCGGGCTCGAAGAGCATCCTCTCTGTCGACTACGACCAGGTCGGCGGCGTCCGGCGGGCCGTCGAGCACCTCGTGACCGGCGGGCATCGACGGATCGCATTCCTCGGCCTGATCCCCGAGCGGACCACGCCGGCGGAACGCCTGCGCGGGTACGAACTGGGCCTGCAGGACGCTGGACTGCCGGTCGATCCGTCGCTGGTGATCGAGTGCGCCAACGACAGTGACGGTGCGCGGGTCGCCGCCCTGAGCCTGCTGAGCCGGCCGGACCGGCCGACGGCCTTGGTGTGCCTGACCGACGGCGTCGCCGTCGGCGTCTACCGCGCCGCGCGCAGCCTCGGCCTGGCAATTCCCGGTGACGTCGCCATCGTCGGATTCGACGACGCCCCGATCGTCGCTGACCTGACTCCGGCGCTCACCACGATCCGTGTCCCGTTCTGGGAGGTCGGCGTGCACGGGGCCCGGGTGGCGCTGGGGCTGGAGGAGTACGACGGACATGTGCAACTGCCGACCGAGCTGATCGTCCGCGAATCCTCGCCCTGACCGGGTCGCCGTCGCGTGGACGCTGACCGTGCGAGTGGTGGACGCTGCTTCAGCCGGCGATCTCGATCCCGTACGACAACGAGGCTGGTGCGGCCTCGAGTCCGGTCGCCCAGGATGGCCAGCGACGGGTCGTGCGAACGCCGGCAAGCTCGTGTGCCCGGATCGCCGTGGGTGGTGCAGATGATGCAGAGACGGCGCTGGGCGCTGCCACGGGTGGAGCTGTCCGGCCGGGCGGTGCTCGGCAGCGGCCGGGAACCTAGTGTCCTGAGTCGTTAATTCGGCCGCAGTATGTGGCGAGGCTGTTCAGGATCTCGTCGGCGGTTCTGGTCCAGGCGAACGGCCTCGGGTCGGTGTTCCATGCCTCGATCCAGGTCTGTACGTCGGTTTCGAGGTCGGCGAGGCTGCGGTGGCTGGATCGGCGGAGTTTGCGGTGGGTCAGTTCGGCGAACCAGCGCTCCACGAGGTTGAGCCACGACGCGGAGGTCGGGGTGAAGTGCAGGTGGAAGCGGGGATGCGCGGCCAGCCAGCGGTGCACGGCCGGGGTCTTGTGAGTGGCGTAGTTGTCCAGCACCAGGTGTAGATCCATCTCGGCGGGAGTGTTGGCGTCGATGACCTTCAGGAACTTGAGGAACTCCTGATGGCGGTGCCGCCGGTGCAGTTGCCCGATGACCTTGCCGGCGGCCGGGTCGAACGCGGCGAACAGGCTGGCCACGCCGTGACGGACGTAGTCATGGGTCTGCCTCGCCGCGACGGTGGGCATCATCGGCAGCATCGGTCGGGTCCGCTCCAGGGCCTGCATCTGCGACTTCTCATCGACGCACAGCATCATCGCCTTGACCGGCGGATCCAGGTACAGGCCCACGACGTCACGGACCTTCTCCACGAACATCGGATCAGCTGACAACTTCCAGGTGTCCACCAGATGCGGCTCAAGGCCGAACGCCCGCCAGATCCGCGACACCGCCGTCTGCGACAGCCCGGTCTCACGCGCCATCGACCGGGTCGACCAATGACTGTCCTGATTGGCCGGCTGCCGCTCGAGAGTCTTGACGATCACCTCATCGACCCGATCATCACTGATCCGGCGGGGCGCCCCCGGCCGCGGCTCGTCGACCAGGCCCTCCAACCGGCGGGCCAGGAACCGGCCACGCCACTTACCCACCATGTCCCGCGACACCCCAAGCCGCTGCGCGACATGCGTGTTCACCAGACCCTCGGCGCACAACAGCACGATCTTCGACCGCAACGCCAACGCCTGCGACGACTTACCCCGCCGTGCCCACCTGGTCAGGCACGCACGCTCATCATCAGTCAGTTCCACCACACCACGCGGACGACCAGCCACACCGACAGCCTACTATCTGACGGCGAATTAACGACTCAGGACACTAAGGGATGTCTCGTAACTCGGCGGTGGGTCCATGGTGGATCATGTTCTGGTGCAGGTGATCACGGCGGCTCGCCCGGAGTGGATCTTCCCGTTCACCGGGCTGCAGCCCGCCCAGTTCCGCAGGCTGGTCAGGCTGGTCGCCGAACGTGGCGGGGACGCCATCGCCGACGGGCGGCCGGGCCGGCAGTGGTCCCTCGACCTCGCCGACCGGGTGCTGCTGGTCGCCGCCTACTGGCGCACGAACCTGACCATGCGGCAGATCGGCCCGCTGTTCGGGGTGTCGCACTCCGCCGCCCACCGGGTCATCGACACCCTCGGCCCCCTGCTCGCCCTGGCCCCGGTCCGCCGACGCCGGATCGAACAGATCGCCATCGTCGACGGCACCCTGGTCCCGACCCGGGACCACCGGCTGGCCGCCCCGAGCAAGAACTACCGCTACTCGACGAACCTGCAGGTCGCCATCGACGCCCACACCCGCCTGGTCGTCGCGTTGGGTGACCCGCAGCCGGGCAACCGTAACGACACCATCGCCTACCGCACCTCCGGCATCGACCAGAAACTGGCCGGACGGCCCGTCATGGCCGACGGCGCCTACCGCGGCAACCCCGAGGTGATCATCCCGTACCGCAAACCCACCGACGGCACCGAACTACCCGACTGGAAGAAGGACCTGAACAAGCACCACCGCACGATCCGGGCGCAGGTCGAACACGCCCTGGCCCGCATGAAGACCTTCAAGATCCTCCGGGACTACCGACGCGCCGCCAGCACATTGACCGACACCGCTTCCGGCATCGCCCACCTCCACAACATCATCCTGCTCGGATGACACCGACACCGTTGACCGGCAACGCCATCACCGAGTTACGAGACATCCCTTAGCCTCCAGAAACGTTCTCTTTGTGGCCGATGTGTTGCGCCCAGCGGTCGATGTTACTAGTTTCATTGCTGCGGCCAGCGACCTTCGTCGTTTTTCGGGCGGCATGCCGCCTCGTGTGCTCATCCGTCCCGATTGTCACCCTGCAGGGCAAGCGATAGCGCCGCGATCCCCCACCCCCCACTGATCAGGGAGTATCTATGATCAAGAACAAACGCCGTCTGGCCGTCCTCTGCGTCGCCAGTGTCCTCGCGACCGCCGTACCTCTGCTGGTGACCGGCCCGGCGAGCGCGGCGACGGTGACCGTCTCCGCTGGCGCCGACCTCCAGGCGGCCATGGACCGGTTGCGGGACCTCGGTTGCGGAACACTGCTCGTCAACCCGGGCACGTACACGCTGGCCGCGAGCCTGAAGGTCTACGACGGCTGCACGGTGCAGGGAACGTCAGCCTCCGACCGCCCGGTCATCACCCTCGCAGTCGGCCGGGACGAGCCGGTCGTCACCAACGCCTCCGTGCCGTTCACCAATGTCGGCATCCGCAACGCGATCGTCCTGGGCGGCCTTGGCGGCGCCGAGCAGGCCTATCCCTCGTACTTCCACAAGGGCGGTGCCCAGTACAACGAGCGGATCAGCAGCGGCACGGAGACCAAGGCATCCCTGGACGCCCGGATCGAGGCCGCCCGGATCAACCGGATCGGCATCGACTTCTCCGACAAGCACCAGGACGTCGTCAACGTGGGGGCGGTGGTCGAGAACGTACTGGTCGAGCGCGCGGCCATGGGCATCATCATCGGCCGCGCCACCGGTGTGACGATTCGCGATACCGACGTGCAGTACAACGGTGCTGTCCAAGGCTACTTCCACGGCCTCTACCTGAGCATCGTCGACCAGGTCGTGATCGATGGCCTGAACGCGTCCCACAACGTGACCGGGATCGGCCTCAAGGTCACCGACTTCTACAACGCGAACACCGAGACCAGCGTCAGCATCCGCAACAGCGATTTCAACTACAACTACGACCGCGGCACGGCCGTCTACTACCTGCAGAACGCGGCAATCGTCGACAACGTGGCCCACCACAACGGCAGCTCCGGATTCAACATCCTCTGGAGCACGAACGGCTCACTGATCAACAACCAGGCATACGACAATCCGCTGGTGGCGAACGTTTCCTACGACATCTGGCTCAACGGCTGCAGCGGGTTCACGATCAGCGGCAACACCTACGGGTCCTCGCGAGGAATCTGACGATTCGCCGTTCCAGCAGCGACCGGGCCGGCGATCTCACCGCCGGCCCGGTGCCTCCGCAGTGATCTCCGGTGCGGTCACGGCCCCGGAGGTCTCCGAGTTCGTCGACGACGGTGCCCGACCCGGGAAACCCGACGTGCCCCCGCTGCCGGTCCGACGGCGGGGGCACGCTTCGGTGGCGGTGGAGAAGTTCACCTACCGGAGTGACGGCACGATCCCCAGCATGAACATGACCACGCAGGGGGCGCCGCAGGTCGGCACGCTGAACCCGTACGTGCGTCAGGAGGCCGAGACCATCGCCTGGTCCTCCGGCGTCGAGACGCAGCCCGCCAGCGGCGGCACGCAGAACGTGTGGTCGATCAACAACGGCGACTACATCAAGGTCAAGGGCGTGGCGTTCGGCACTGGGGCGGCCTCGTTCACCGCCCGGACCGCGTCCGCCGCCAGCGGCGGCACGATCGAGTTGCGTCTGGACAGCGCCACCGGGCCCCTGGTCGGGAATTGCCGGGTGTCGGGCACCGGGGGCTGGCAGACCTGGGCCAACACGTCGTGCGCGGTGACCGGCGCGACCGGCACCCGCGACCTGTACCTGCGCTTCACCGGCGGCAGCGGCGACCTGTTCAACCTCGACTGGTGGCAGTTCGCCACCGGCAGCACTCCCGCCACGTCCTACCGCGTCACCTGCCCCGCA
This sequence comes from Micromonospora haikouensis, assembly GCF_000876225.1. Lineage (NCBI taxonomy): Bacteria > Bacillati > Actinomycetota > Actinomycetes > Micromonosporales > Micromonosporaceae > Micromonospora > Micromonospora haikouensis. The sequence goes on from NZ_JXSX01000003.1 coordinate 1,347,870, forward strand.
CCCAGGACGGCGGCGGCCTGCGCCTGACCATGCCGTCGTCCGGAGAAGTTGACCTTGACGGCGCGCGTTATGAGTGGTTTCGCCTTCATTGCGAGGACGGGCCGCTCCAGACTCTGTTCGTCTATAGGCATCGTCGTTTGCGTGGGTTGCTGTAAGTGTTGATGTCATCGGCTGCCGGACATCGAAATATTTCGCCTGACAGGGCGGTGATGCTGTTGGGGGTGGGGCTTTGGCCTACGGGTCTTGCGTCGGAAGACGCAGCATTTCAGACGTGGACCGGTAAGATGGAGCGAGAGCACGGATTTGCAGGCGTCCTTCCTGCGGACGCGGGTGGTAAAGGGTGGCGTCTCCGTTCGCCTTCAGTTCGGGCGTTCGAGGTGATCAGTGCAGCCGAATGGCGTCTTTTCCTACGTGTGATTGTGCAGTCTGGCGGTGACATTGTAGATGTCGCCAGGGCTATCCGTGCTAATGGGGGGCTGGTCAGCATATTCAGGCTGCTGCGGCGTTGCGTCAGGAGTTTGGCTTAGCGATCTCCGAAGCGCTTATAGTTGTTGGCTGGGCTGAGGGGACTGTTGACGACGATGAGTCTCTTGCGCGCCTTCGGGTCGAAGTTCAAACCCCGCTAAGGGCTGCCGACGCGAACCCGATGCCCGGTCGTGATGGTCAATCCGAGCCGGCTCGGCCCCCGTTTACCCCCCGAAAACCCCGGCCCAAGGATGTCGGTCAGTAACAACTAATGACTAGCGCTTGGCCGTGTTTGTGCAGCTCAGTGGCGGCTTGCGGCAAGCGATGACAAGTTCGATTTGGCTACGTTCCGTAACAAGGGGTCGTCGGTTCGAATCCGGCCGTCCCGACAGCACGTAGAGAGGCCGTCGACCGGGGCATATGCCCTGGCCAACGGCCTCTAATTCATTCTGGCCCGAACCGGCCGCTGCGCGAGATCACCGGTGATGAGCTCGGCCAGACCCTCACCCGGCTGTGGGGCACCGCCGCAGCGTCGACCTGGAACCAGCGCCGCGCCGCAGTCGGCTCGTTCCTCGCCTGGTGTGCCCGCAACGGGTACCCGGCGCCGATGCTGCCCGCCGGCGTCGAGCGCCAGCCCGAGCAGCGCGACGAGACCCGCGCCGTAGACCGCGCCGCCATCGAGCGGCTGCTGACCCGCCGGGACATCCCGCTACGGAAGAAGACCCTGTGGCGGATGCTCTACGAGACCGCTGCCCGCGCGAACGAGATCCTCGCACTGAACATCGAGAACCTGGAAGTGGACGCCCGCCGCGCCCGGATCACCGCCAAGGGTGGCGCCACCGAGTACGTGTACTGGGCCAGCGGTACGGCGCACCTGCTGCCCCGGCTCATTCGCGGTCGCGACCGCGGCCCGGTGTTCCTCTCCGAGCGCCGCCCGGGCCCGGCCCGCCGCCCCAGGCCAAAGACCTGTGCCCGCACACCGGCCGGGCCCGACTGGGCTACGACCGGGCCCGGATCCTGCTGGACCGCTCACCTCACCCGGCGAGGGTCGGCCAGGGTGGGATCTTCACCAGCTGCGCCACTCGGCCGCCACCCACCTCGGCGAAGCCAACGTCGGCCTCCAACTGATCATAGCCAAGGGGCGGTGGCGCAACCCCCGCACCGCCGTGCGCCACGTCAAGCCCGGCGGGGAAGCCGTCGCCGAGGTCACCGAACTACTCGACATCACCCCACCCCGACGCAGCTGAGCGGACCTACCCGCGTACCGCCGCGCGCCGGTGCCGGCTGCCCGGGTGTCGCCAACTGGCTAGCCAGAACGCCCGCACATCCGGCATCTGCCGACTGGTCACCCATCGGGCGATGAATCCGCTACCCCGCCCACAAGATCATCCTTAGCGCTAGTTCCTGTACGGATCTTCCAACCCCGGAGGCCTGCACGCGCTCAAGGACGAAGCGGCGTGGCCAACTGGCGAGTCTGATCCGAGTCGACCGTGCCGGTCGGCGGCTGGGCCGCTGGAGTACGAGACGTGGGCCCACACGTGGCTCTCGTCGACGTCCCCGACCCGCAGGCGTCGGCCGACGCTCTTGTCCCGACCGATCTCGCCGACTCGGGGTCGCGCCGCCGACGTTCGGGCGTTCCCGGATCCAGACCTGCTCATGCCCTGGTGATTCCCCGGCACGCCGACGAGGCGAAGCAGCTCTTCGAGCTGGAGAGCCGGTTCGCCAAGCGGGACCCGTTCCCGGCGGACCCGGGCCGCGACACCGAGGCCAAGATGGTGGAGTTCCTCCGGGTGACCCGGAACATGCCGCACAAGCCGCTGGTGATTGCCCACCACACCTCCCGCTCGGCGACCGGGCTCGGGGTGTACGGGCAGGATCTCCCGCACGAGTTCCGCAACGGCAACGATGCGGCCCCGGACGTGTACGTCGGTTTCGAGTGCGCCCCGGGCCACCAGGCGGGCCCGCTCAACGGCAGCGCGCGGGGCGGTTACGGCAACCACCCCACCTACGGCGGCTACGACCAGGCAACCGCCCGGGTCGGCGGGCTGTGGGACGCGCTGCTCGGCGAGGGGCGGCGCTGGTGGATCACCGCGATCTCCGACTCGCACGTGCACTGGACCCGGGGCGGCAGCGACTTCTGGCCGGGTGAGTACAGCAAGACCTACGTGCTGGCCCGCCAGGAGTATCACGACATCATGGACGGGCTGCGGCACGGGCGGATCTTCGTCACCACCGGTGACCTGATCACCCGGCTCGACGTCACCGCCAGCGGCCAGGGGCGAGCGGCCGGGGCGGGCGAGACCATCACCGTCAGCCGCCGTGACCGCACCGACGTGGACGTCGAGATCAGGTTCCGGCCGCCGGCCGGCACGAACGCCAACGGGGACCGGCCGCAGGTCCGCCGGGTGGACCTGATCGTCGGCCGGGTGACCGGCCCGAGCGCCGACCGGGACGCCGACACCAACCCGACCACCGCCGTGGTGGCCCGCTTCGGTCCGCGCGACTGGCGGCAGCAGGGTGCCCAGTACGTCATCCGGCACACCCTGCGCGACGTCGGGGCCGACAGCTACCTGCGGGTACGTGGCACCAGCACCGACGAGGCCGAGCCGCTGGCCGACGGGCTGGAGAGCCCGTGGAGCGATCTGTGGTTCTACTCCAACCCGGTGTTCGTCCGGGTGCGCTGACCGACCGGTCCCGGCCCGCCGTCGATGGGCCGGGACCGCCGGCACCGGGAAGCCGGGTCCACGGTGGACGCGCAGACTCGCCACCAAACGCCCACATTAGGCCGGGTGTGGGGCAGTTGACGAATCGTGTACCGGCCGCCGGTTGTGAATCTTGACCACCCGAAAGCGCAGGTCATACGCTCCGGGCACCCTTGATTCATTTCCCGGGAAGGGAAACGGGACACCCATGCGAACTGCCCCACTCCGCTCCACATTGCATTCCCGTAAACGGCTGGCGAGCGCCACCGCAATCGTACTACTGGCCGGAATGGCCCCTCTGGTGGTCGGCCCCTCGGCCGCCGCCGCGCCCCCGACAACCTGTAGTACCGATCCCACCGACCGGTTGGCCTCGGTGCCCAGCCCGGAGAGCTACCTCGGCTTCCCGCTCGGCACCGGCCAGGAACGGGTGGTCACCAACGAGGAGGTGCGGGGCTACCTCGACGCCGTGGACACCGCCTCCAAGCGGGTCGTCACCGGCGTGATGGGCACCAGCGTGCTCGGCCAGCCGCTGCCGTACGCGATCGTGTCGAACGAGCGCAACGTGCGGCCGGCCGTGCTCAAGGGTATCGCCGAGGACGTCCGCTCGCTGCGCGACCCCCGGGTGGTCAACCAGCAGCGGGCCGGGGAGATCGCCGAGGCGGCGCCGGCGATCGTCTGGGTCACCGCCAACGTGCACGGTGGCGAGAAGAGCGGCACCGACGCCGCCCTCAAGACGCTGTACGAGCTGGCCGCCGGGCTCTCCTGCGAGGTCCAGCAGCGCAACGACAACCTGATCACGATCATCGTGCCGACGCAGAACCCGGACGGCCGCGACGCCAGCCGCCGGCAGAACGAGTACGGCTTCGACATGAACCGGGACTGGTTCGCCCGGACCCAGCAGGAGACCGACGGCAAGCTCGAACTGATGCGCAGGTATCCGCCGCAGGTCTTCATCGACGCGCACGAGATGGGCGGCAGGCAGTACTTCTTCCCGCCCAACGCCGACCCGATCCACCACGAGATCTCCGGCGAGGCGGTCGACTGGATCAACCGGATCGGTGAGGCCAACAAGGCCGGCTTCGGCTACAACGGCGCGTGCGGCGGCGCGGTGACCACCGAGTGCTACTTCAACTACTCCACCTACGACCTGTTCTTCATGGGGTACGGCGACACGGTACCGGCCGCCGGCTTCGGTGCCGCCGGCATGACCTTCGAGAAGGGCAGTTCGTCGGCGGTGGCCGACCGGGTGCAGCAGCAGTTCCACACCCAGTGGTCGACGCTGGGTTGGGCGGCGACGCACAAGCAGGAGGTGCTCAACGGCTGGTTCAAGGTCTGGAAGGACGCCCTCGCCCAGGGGCGGGCCGGCACGTTGGAGCCCAACGAGGTGGTCCAGCCGACCAACACCGTCCAGTTCCCGGTGCCGAACCAGACCATCCGGTCGTACTTCCTGCTGCCCGACCGGCAGCTCGCCGACGCCCGGCAGCTCGTCGAGCGGCTGCGCCGGATGGACGTGGAGGTCTACCAGGTCCGCAAGGCCGTCAAGCTGCCCAGCGCGAAGATCTTCGGTGGCCGGTCGGCGACCAACCTGACCGTGCCGGTCGGGTCGTACTGGATTCCGATGAACCAGCCGCAGAAGCACTGGATCCAGGCGATCATGGGTGAGGACCCGTACACGCCGTTCCCGTACTTCTACGACGTGTCGTCGTGGAGCAACCCGCTGCTGATGGGCGTGAACGCCGTCTACACCGGCGCGGACGTCAAGCCCAACGCGGAGCTGATCGACAAGATCCAGAACACCGGTGGCGGCAAGATCCTGGCCGCGCCGCCGTTGAAGGGCTCCTACACCTACGAGCTGGACTCCGCCGCCGCGGCCGAGTTCACCTTCACCCTGCTGGGCCGGGGCGTGAACCTGGTCCGGGACCTCGACGACGGCCAGGTGGGGATGCCGGCCGGCGCGTTGACGCCGGAGCTGAACACCACGGCCAAGAAGTTGGGGGTGACCCTCACCCCGTACACCACGGCGGCCGTCGGCACCCCGATCAGCCGGCCGGACGTCGGCCTGTTCCAGGGCACCGGCATCTCCACCACCTCCGGCTCGCACGGCGAGGCCCGGTACGTGCTGGGTAAGCGGTGGGGCCTGGACCTCACCCCGGTCACCACCGCCGACATCAACGACAACACCCCCGCCTTCACCGGCCGGACGGTGCTGCTGGTGCCGGACGGCAGCAACGCGACAGGTGGGCTGACCGCGACCGGGCAGGCCAACCTGCGCAACTGGATCGCCCAGGGCCACACCTATCTGGGCCTGCGCAACGAGGGCACCCGGATGGCCCGCGCCGCCGGTCTCACCTCGACCACCGAGAAGCCGAAGCCGACCGGCTACACGGTGATCGGCTCGCACCTGCGGGTCGACGTGGACGCCGACAGCCCGGTCGGGCTGGGCCGGCCGGCGGAGGACTTCGAGTTCAACAACAACGACCCGATCCTCACCCCGAGCAGCACCGGCCGCAACGTGCTGCGCTACCCGAGCGGGGACACCTTCTGGGCCAACGGTTACACGGTGCAGGGTGACGCGCTCAAGGGCACGGTCGCGGTGGTGGACGAGCCGACCGGCGCCGGTCGGGCGGTGCTGTTCGCGTTCAACCCGCTGTTCCGGGCGTACAACGAGAGTGGCCTGCACCTGGTGGCCAACGCGCTGCTGTACCCGAGCAGCGGCACGGCGGCCCGGACCGCCTCGCCGGTCCGGGTCGACCCGGACCGCGCCGCCGCGGCGGCCACCCCGGTCGCCGAGAACCTCGGCGGCGAGTGGCGGCCGTTCACCATCCAGGTGGCGGCCGGCGACCTGGCCCGCACCGAGGCGGTCGTCGACCGGTACACCGACACCGCGCGGGTCTCGGTGGCACACGGCTCGGCGTACCTGGTGATCCCGAACCCGGAGGGTCTCCAGATCGACGAGCACCCGTTCCTGGGTGACCTGGTGCGGACCCTGCGGGCCGAACAGATCCCGCTGCGCTCCGTGGTGGGCTGACACCGGCGGGTGGGGGCGGCACCTGCGGGTGCCGCCCCCACCCACCCCGCGCGGAGCCGGGCGGGCCGCGTCGGCTAGGAACGGTGCATGCCCCGCTACCTGCTGTTTCCCGGCTGACATCACCTGCTGACCCGGTTCCAGGCCGACTATCTGCACCGGCTCGCCACCGCCGGTCACCACGACGCGCCGGACGGCGACCACGCCACCCCCGACGGCGGGCCGACCGCCACCTCCGGCGACGAGGAGACGGTGGTCTGGGCGGTCACCTCGGCCAACCACGAGAACACCCGCCGCAACCCGGTCCCCTACCACCGGCGGGAGGCGGTGATCGAACGGTTCAGCGTGCTGGCCGGGCTGCGCTCGGTGGTGGTGCCGGTCTTCGACACCGCCGAGACCGACCGGTGCGCCGAGGTGACCCTGAAGAACGTGGCGGCCACCGCCGGTCTGGAGCTGACCCCGGCGGACACCGTGGTCGCCTGTTCGACCCCGCAGGTCGCCGCGATGTACGCCCGACTGGGGTTCCCGATCGCCGGGGTGGAGGCCGACGTCGACCCACCTCCCGCCCGCCCGTGGGACGTGCTGCTGCGGCTGGCCGCCGACGACCCGACCTGGCGGGAGCTGGCCCACCCGGCGACCCTCGACGTCTACGCCCGCTACCGGCTCGACGACCTGGTCCGTGCGGTGGTGTCAGCCACTGCACCCCAACACCCCCGCCGCGCTGGTCCACTCCCTCGGCGTCCCGACCACCGCCGGCCGCGCCGCCGCGATCCGCCAGCACGTCCTCGACATGCCCGCCCCGATCGTCGCGACGGCGCTCGGCTACCACCATGCCACCACCGCCCGTCTCGCCACCGAGGCCGGCACCACCTGGTCCAGCTACGCCCCGGGCAACCACGGACAGTGAGAGCCATGACCATCCGACGGTGTTTTCACGACGAACTGGCGACGGTTGAATAGGCGGTCTTACCAGTCTCGACCCCGGCCCCCACGCGCGCGCCTCCTGGTCGTGTCCATCGACGGGCCCATCCGGCGCGGCCGGGGTGTGCAGCGACAGCGGAACGCCTCCGGCCGCGCGTCCCTGTCGACCGGCACGAGCGGCCCGACCGGGCCGCCTTGAGAATGTGCAGAAAGTCTGAACCACTTCTGAGCCTGACTCCGGGTGCCCAGGCGCAGTGCCGTACCCGGGCCGTCTGGTGGGCCGCTACCCGGGTGGGGTGTCGTCAAAATGGGCGAACCGAGCCGGGAGGATGTTGAGCGCGTCGGTGGGCAGTCGGTAAGGGCGCTGGTCAACTGGTCCACAAGGATCGTCGCGTCGTCGGTCCACTTGGCGTACGCGTCGGGGTAGGCCGAGACTTGGACCGTCTGGGCGGCCTGGGTGAGTGGCATCGATTCCCAGCCGGGGACGGTCAGGAGCTTGTCGAAGAACTTTCCTGCTTGGTAGCTGGGCTCTGAGAAGCAGCGTGGCTACGCAAGCACCAGCTGGCCGAGTTCCTGGGTGCAGCGGGTGAGTGCCACGTAGAGGCCGTTCCAGCCGCGTGGTTCGGCGGTGATGCCGTCGGGGTCGACGAGGAGGGTCGCGTCCCATTCGAGGCCCTTGGACTGGGCCGCGGACAGCACCGGCCCGTCGTCACCCACCGCGGCCTGCAGTTCGGCGATGCGACCGACCGGCGCGATGACGCCGACCGTGCCACCGTGCCATCGCTCGCGCAACTCGCGCACGGCTTCGGCGACCGCGTCGCTGAGCTCGGCGGGCGTCACCATGCGCTCCCAGGGCGAGATGCCGGAGGCGCGTACGGCCCGGGGCGGCTCATTGTGGCTGCCGGCTCGCCGCAGGAACGGTGCGGTGAGCTCCATGACCTCGCGTGGCGTCCGGTAGCAGATGGTGAGCTCCGCGGGGGTCCAGCGGTCGCCGAGAACGGCCTGTACCGCCTGGGCCCAGCTGGTGTGCCGGTGCGCCGCCTCCGCCTGGTCGATGTCGCCGACCGCAGTGATGGAGCGGCTGGGACACCGCCGCACGACCATGTGCCATTGCATCTCGGACAGCTCCTGCGCCTCGTCGACGGCGACGTGGCCGTACACCCAGCCGCGCTGCCGGCGGGCGCGGTCGGCGACGAACTCGCCCTCTTGCTGCGGGGCGTCGCTGTCGCCGAGCAGGTCGGCGACAGCGTCGAGCAGGGGGATGTCGCTCGACGCCCACGGCGCGGGCTCGGCCACGACGGCGGCGATCTCCGCCGCGGACAGCCGCGGGGCGAACCGGGCCACCAGGTCACCGTCGGCCAGGAGGTCGCGCAGCAGGGTCTCGGCGTCCAGGGTGGGCCACCAGGCCTCGACGAACCGGGCGATGGCCGCGTTCTCCGCGATGCGCCGGCGAAGGTCATCCACCTCCTCATCGGAGAGCAGGCCGTCGACGTCGCTGCCGGCGGCGGCATCGGGGTCGTAGTGCATGCTCCGGTCGACGCGGGCCAGGATGTCCTCGAAGCCCTCCTCCATCTCGTTCATCAGCGCCTCACGCTGCTCGACGACGGCATCGGCCAGGATGTGGTGCAGCTGCTCGGCGAAGACCCGGCGAGCCGGATGGTACGGCCGTCTGCGCACCGCGCCGAGCGCCTGTGCCACCGTCGCGGCGGGAATGACGTAGAACTCGCCCTCCCAACGCAGCTTGAGGTCGCGGGCCCGGGGCAGTAGCGACGCGACATAGTCCTCGAGCGCGGGCTGCCAGAGGGCGCGGCCCTTGATCTCGGCGAGCGCCCGGCTCTCGTCGCGGTCCACGCTGATCCCGGGCAGCAGGGTGTCGCAGGTCGCCGGGACGACAGCTGTCTCACCGAGCGCGGGCAGCACCTGGCCGATGTATTCCAGGAACCGCGGGGAGGGGCCGAGGACCAGGACCGCCTGCTCGGCCATCGTCGGGTGGGCGAAGAGCAGGTAGGCGACGCGGTGCAGGGCCACCACGGTCTTGCCGGTGCCGGGACCGCCCTGCACGATCAGCGGGCCGCTCGCCTCGGCCCGGATGATGTCGTCCTGCTCGCGTTGCAGCGTGGAGATCGCCGTGGACATGCGGCCGGTGCGCCGCTGGTTTAGGGCCGCCAGGAGGGCGCCCTCGCCGACGAGATCCGTCGTGATGGTCCCGTCGAGGGGCTCGTCGTCCACGCCGACGACGGCCGATCCCGTCGTACGGATGTGCCGGCGCCGGGCCTGACCTTGCGGGTCGACGGCGGTCGCGGTGTAGAACGGCCGCGCCGCCGGGGCGCGCCAGTCCACCAGCAGTGGCTCGTCGTCCTCGCTGCCCTCGTCGTCGCGGAGGCCGACCCGGCCGATGTGCCGCACGGTACCGTCGAGCCCGTCTAGGCGGCCGAAGACCAGCCCTTCGGTTGCTCGGCGCAGATCCTCGTACTGCTGGCGGAGCATGCGCAGCCGCGCCTGCTCCAGCGCGTCCAGAGCCGCCACCGAGAGCCCGGCCAGCAGGTGGTCGGCAAGCTTGTCGCGCCGGGCCGTGGCCTGGTCGAGAAACTCCTGTTCCTCGGCGATCGCGGCGGACGCCGTGCCGTTGTCCAGAGCAGAATTCCGGCGCATTCGCGAATCCTCGTATCGGCATCGGATCGGAGGTATTTCGCGGCCAGCATAGGGGCAGTTTTCCTGGGCCGCCCATGCTCACTCCCGGCGGAGACAAGAGTCTCACTGCCTTGCGACCGGCGCCTGGATGTGGCCTCGACAATGGTGGGAGCACCGAACGGCTACCCCGATCGAGCGGTCGTTGTAGCCACTCGATCGATCTATCTATAACGTGAATCTTCTGTCGAAGATTGAGTCGTCCGATCGCTATTGCCGGCGACAGCAAAGGAAGGGTCCATGAGCGTGCCCGAGCACTGGTGGGGTGCGAGTAGGAGTTACGTCTCGGAGGAGTTCTCCTGGAGCGGCCTGGCCGGCACCATGATCGAGGGCGGTCTCGACGGTGCCGCGTCCGCTGGTCTCGGGCGACTCGGGGGAGCGTTCGGGACCCGGGCGCTCGGCGGCGCCGCCGGCCGGCTGCCGAGCCTGGGCAGCCGGATGCCTGGCGGAAGCGCAGTGAAGGCCGGAGGCGGCTCCTCGGCCCGCGCCGCAGCGACCAAGAGCGGCGGAGGTCGGGGCGGGAGCGGTGGCGGTGGTTCGTCGGTGCGTACGGTCGACCGGTCCTCGGGTGGCGGCTCGCCGCAGGCGGGGTCGGGCCGCCGGCAGGAGAACTGCCACAGCTGCGACCCTTCGACCCGGGTCCTGGTCGAACGCCGGGCGCGGCGACGAGCCGGATGGCGGCGAGCGTGGCATCGCCGGACGAGGCTGGGTGACGCCGTCCGAGAACCGGACGGTCGCGAACCGCGTAGTCGCGCATCTGGTTCTACTCTGCTGGCACGGCCTGGTGATTGCCGCCTATCTCGCCGTCCTGGACCGGCAGTCGTCGCTGCGGGGGCCGTCGTACGGCAACTCGCCGTGGGAGGACATGGTGATCCTCGGCGTCTACAGTGCGCCGGTGTTCCTCGGCACCCTGCTGGCTGGGCTGTTCTGGCTCTGGAGTCTCCTGGCGGGAGACCGGATTAGGTCGGCCGTGGCGCTCGGCACCGTCGCCACGTCGCCGACGTTCCTGCTCGTGGCGATGGCCACGCTAGTGCACCTCTGGTGAGGATTGTTCCCACCCGATCGACATCCAACGATGCTGCGGCTTCAGCGGAAGGCCCACCTCGACTCCGTCGTGGAGCCTCACACCCGCCCGGTAGCAGTTCCGGCCGACGGCGGGCTCCTCGACCGGGGCGGTGACGGCCCCGCCAGAAGCACGCATGCTGTCGTGCACACGGCCAGGTCTGGTTTCGGCGGGCGTGGTCGTCCAGCGGATCGACCCGGTGCCGCACCGACGTGAGGCGGGAGGCTTGCGATACTCTGCGCCGACAACTGCTTCGGAGATCGGCACACATGATGGGAAGACCGTCGATCGACGGCGTACGACACACCGCGAGACTCGGCATCCTCGTCGTAGTGGCCGTGCTGAGCACAGTCGGGTGTTCGCGCTCTGCGGACACCGTCGAGTCGCGGACCTCGACCCAGCCCTCGCCTAGCCTCGGAACTGCGGCGATGCGCCTCGACAAGCCGGAGAGACTGCTCGGGCGCTGGAACGAGTCAGTCGATCGACGACTGATCGGGCTGGCCGAGAAGAACATGGGTTTCTTCAAGGGGTTTGTCCGGGGAGAGCCGACCAGTGCAGTAGGCACCGCCTATGTGGCAGCCAAGGAGCACTACTCTCCTGAACTCGGGGTCTATCGCGATGACGATCGGTTCATCCTCCTCAGCGGGGTGTCGGGAACCGTCACCGCTCCGGATGCCGTGTTGGACGCGGTGTTCGCCGGGCTGACGGCTGTCGACGATGTAGAGCCGGTCCCGTCCGGTCCGCTCGGAGGGAAGGCACGGTGCGGCGTCGGCCGGAGCAAGGATCTCCGCATCGATGTCTGCGTCTGGGCATCCGCACAGTCCCTCGGCATGATCCATTTCGGTGGCCTCACTGGAGCGGACGACCCAGGGGAGAAATTCAGGCAGATCCGCTCACAGACTGAGCACTCGGCAGGATAGAACCATCGGCCCGACGACGGCTGTCCGTTCGACCACAGGACCGGGCTGCACCGGGAGGCCGACCTGTGGGGCTGGCGATCAGGCTGATCGACTGCAGGAACGAGGCGACCACTGAGCCACCGTCGTGTGCGGCTGCGAGGGGGCCACCACGCACGGGGTCGCCGGGCGTACCCGGAGCGTGACGCTGGATCTCCCTGCCGCCGAGGCGGTAGCGTTCGGCTGGCATGCGCAGCTCACCGCGAGGCCCCTCAGGAGTTTGTCGCCGTGACATCGAGTTCCCATCCTGCCGCCATCGATCTCGTGACGGCACAGGAGCTGGATTCCGAGGACAACCACTGGCACGGGACCCGGACGCTGTACCGAGCCTCCCGGGACTGGCAGGACCGGATGCTGACCGGCCGGCGGGGTTCCGCGCGGCAGGTCGTCGAGGCCGTGGCCGGTCGGCTCCTGGAAGGGCGCATGCACGGGGTGCGCCAACTGCTGGAGAACGCCCGCGTCGAGCGGGCGCGGACGCCACCCGTCCTCCGGGTGTCGCCGTTCCTGCCGCCGTCGGTGCTGCCCCTGCGTGCGGCGCTGGCCGCGGATCCGGACGTCGCCGCCCGGATCATGGCCGAGCCGGCATGGAGCCGCGTCGTGCTGGTCCTCTACGGCGGTGTCCCGCTTCCCGAGGCGCGCCGACACGAGACCCTGCGGCTGCGCCTGACGGCGGACTTCGAGGACGAGGCCATGGGCAGTTCGCGGCGGGCACAGGCAGCTGTCGTCCTCGACCTGCTGACCGCCGGGGCCGACGGGTCGGATCCGGGCGTGGACGATGCGCGGATCGACCCCGCCGCGATCGTCGCCGACTCGCCGCTGACCTCCCGGCTCCTGGCCTGGTTGCGCGACGGCACCGACCTGGCCCTGGTGGGCGACAGCCTGATCGAGCTGGCGTCGGACACCGGCCAGGACGCCAGCCTGCGCGGGGACGCGCTGGTCGCGTGGGCGCTGCTCGGGCGACAGCCCGCGTCGTGGCCGCGGATGGTCGACGACGACGCCGTGATTCGGCGGGTGCGGTGGCGGCTGGGACGCGCGCTGCTGGTGCTCGGTGACGCGGCACGCCGGCTGACCCCGGGGCCGGTGGCCGGCGCGTTCGACGCGCTTCGGCTACCGGGTGCCCGCCAGCATGCGCTGGACAGTGCCGTCGTACGGGCGTTGACCGCGGTGAGCGGGCGGCGTAACGCCTGGACCGGGCTGATGGACGGGCATCTCCCGGTCGCGCTCGTCGAGAACGTCAACGGCCACTCCGAGGACCTGACCTACAACATGGCCGTCTACCTCGACAGCGCTGGCGCCGGGTTGGTCGAGGCGCAGGGGCAGGGTTTGGCGGCGCTGATCGCGACGATCGCCTTCCGGGCCGGCGGTGCTGGGGGCGCAGGCGTCCGCTGGCCGTTGGATCCCTTCGCGCCCCGTGCGGGGCATCCGCTGGCGGAGACGCTGACGGCTGTGCGGTCACTGCACCCGTCGCTTGCGTTCCTCCGCTGCTGGATCATCGACCGGCTGGCCGGCGAGCTGACGGAGGCCCAGTTCGTGGCCGAGGCGGCCTGCCTCGCGTTGCAGGATCTGGATCTCGATCCGGTCAGTGCGACCCGCACCCTCCACCGGCTGCGCCTGCACCCGGCGGGCGAGGGGCAGCCGGTGTCACCGCCGGCGGTCCTGCGGTCCGTCGAGTACCTGGCCGGCCGCGTCGCCGACAGCTACGCGAGGGCGAGGGTCCGGCTCCGGCTGGCGCAGTACACCGGGCAGCGGATCACCGCGGGCCGGCTGCTGGCCGACGCGGCGGAGATCGGCGACGTCCACGACCGCATACGGATGTGGGAGCTGGCCCTCGACCTCGGCGTGACCGACGAAGCCGCCGCGGTCGTCACCGCCCTCACGTCGCTGGTGCCGCAGCTCGTCTCGCCCACGGAGCGGGCACTCGCCGCGGTCCGGCTCGCCCGCCTCACCGGTGAGGACATCCTTACCCGCGCGGTGGCGCACCTGGGCCAGGTGCCGCCGGAGGAGGCTGCCGATCTGCTGTCCCGGCTGCCCGCCCCGCTCGACGACGACCAGGCGGCGGTGCGGGCCGCCGCCCTCGACAGACTGACGGCACCGCAGCTGCGGGCGCGCGCCGAGCAGCGCCTCGCCGAGCCGCTGCTGAGCGTCGAACGTGACCACCGTCCCCCACGGGGGTGGACGGAGAATCCGCACAACCGGCTGCCGCTGCGATGGAGCATCGTCAGCGCCGCGGCGGTGTGTGTCGACGGCCTGCGGGAGCTGGACCGGTCCGGGTCGGCGACCACCCTGCACGGTGATGCCGCCTGGCTGGCCCTGCTGACGCCGGGAACGCGGGCTGCCGCGCTGGCCGCCCTGACCCGGCGCGGCACGACGGAACTGCTCGCCCTCGGCCCGACGGCCGTCGCGGTTCTCGATCGGCTGCTGGCCAGCGGAGAGGCCGACACCGTCGCCGTGGTCCTGGCGCTGTCCCGGTCGTACGTACGCGAACCGGCGGTCCGCCGGTGGCGCGCCGACGCCACGACGGAGGTGGCCGATCTGGCCACCCTGATCAGCGTCGAGTGGGGCGAGGTCGACGCGGGGACGGCGGCGGCCGCCGCCCGGTTGTTCGCCCATCCCGACTCCGTGGTCCGCCGGCGGTTGGCGCAGGCGACCGGGCCGGTTCATGCCGGCCGACGGTCGGGCCCGTGGGCGCTGGCCGGCGCGGCCGGAGCCGTCGCTGTCGCCGCGCTCGCCCGGGCGCTCACCGCCGAGACGCGCCCCGCGGTGGCCGCCGGCCTGCAGATCATGCTGCGCAACGTCGGCCACGACGCCCCGTCGGTTCTGCACGACGCGCTGGGAGAGCTGTCCGACCAGCCGGAGGCACGGATCACGGTGCTGCGCGGGCTGCGCCGGTTCCGGGACTTTCCCGTGGACGCGCTGGTCGCGCTGGCCGCTTCGCTCACCGCCGGCGAGCGGTGGGCCCTGCTGGACGCGCTGCACGTCGTCGCCGAGGAGCCCCGGCGCTGCGGGGTGTCGCCGGAGTGGGTACGCGACCTGGCCTCCGTGGCGATCCACCTGGCAGCCGACGAGGACCCGGCCGTGGCGGGCTCGGCGATGGCACTTCTCGGCCGGTGTGCGCCCGGCGACGCCTCGGTGGTGGCCGCGCTCTGCACCGAGGCCGATGGCGCGGACCTCACCGACCGGCGCGCCGCGGGTGCCGCCACGGGCCTCGGGCATCTGCTCGCCGGCGGCGGGCTCGGACCCGACGAGCAGTCCCGGGCCGTCCAGGTGCTCTCCCAGCGGCTGAACTCGGCCCTGTCCGGGGCGAGCCCGCTGGCTGCGGGCATCCTGGCGGCTCTGGCGCACGCCGGCGCCGACGTCGCATCCCTGCCCGACGACGAACTCGCGGTCCGGGCCCTCGTCGTCGCGGCCAGCACCACGGCGTTCGCGGCCCACCAGCGGTGGCTTCCCGAAACGGCACGGCTCGTCACCCGCGACGCCGATCGGAGCCTGCGGCTGGCCGGCGTCCTGACCGACCTGGCCACCACGGCCGTGGACCGCACCGATCCGGCGGTGCTCGCCGGCACCGTACCGGCCCCGGAAACCCCGGATCTCGTGTCGGCGCTGGCCTCCCTCGCCGTGCTGGGCCAGCAGGCCCCCGACCTGGTACGACAGGCGATCGGCGACCGGGAGGGGCTGACCGGGCGGATCCGCGACGGGCTCACCGGCGGCAGCGTTGCCCTGGCCGAGCAGGCGGTGAGCCTGCTCGTCCTGCTGGAACCCGACGCGGCGACCATGACCGGAGTCCTGACGGCCGTCGCCGGGGCGCAGGCGCTGGAGGACGGGTTGGCGGACGCGGTCGCCGCGCTCGACCGGATCCCCGCGGACGCGGTCGCCGCGCTGGTCACCGCCGCCACCGGCCCGTCACCGACGATCGCGGTCCTGGCTGCCCGCCTGATCCGGGTGCTGGCATCCCGCGACCTGCTCGCCGGCGAAGCCCGGTTGGCGATCGCCGACGCGCTCGACCGGCCCGACCCGTCCACCGTGGCCGTTTCCCCGCAGGTCTTCGACGACGGTCTCCGTGACGCCGGCACCGTCGCCGAGGCGCTGGGCGACACCGCCGCGCAGTTGCGCGGCGGCAGCGTCGTCGGGCCAGAGATCCCGGTCGCCCGGCTGGTCGTGCCGCTCGGCGGCGAGCAGGCGCTCGAACTCGTCCTCCCGGACCGGGTGACGCCGCGGCGGGTCACGGTGGGTCGCCAGATGTCCGCTCTCGACGGACGCGTCGACGCCTCGGTGACCGGCGGGCTGTCCATCGTGATCGATTCCGTGGCGGCCGCGGCACACGAGCACGGTGTCGCGGTGCCCGAGGCGCTCGACGCCCTGCTCGCCTCGCTACGGCGGTGAGTCGGCGGCGGAGACGATCGCCGCCTCCCGCATGGCGTAGGCGACCAGGTCCTCCAACTTCGTGGACTGCTCCACCGCGAGCCGGTGGACCTGGGCGAGCGAGTCGACGACCTCCTGGGGTGCCTGGCCACCCCGCTCCCTGGCGAGCCACGCCAGCTGCTGTTCCAGCGGGTGGCTGTCGGCGCAGGGCTGCCCGACGACAAACGGGAACATCGCCGTCTCGCCGGTGTCGAACGTGCACGGCACCATCAGTCGCCGCACGTCACGCTCCCTTCGTGAGCCGGTCGTTGATCTGCCGGAAGTCCTCCCGGCTGATCCGACCCTCGACCAGAGCCACGCCGAACCGCTCCGCCAGCACGTGCTGCTGGCTGTCGACGGTCGACTCGGCGAGATCGGCGAGCGCACCCACCGCGGTGCGGGCCCGGTGCCGGGCCAGCAGCACCACGGCCAGCCCGATCAGCGCGGCCGGCCACCACCACCAGCCCAGCCCCACGAGCGCGGCGCCCCAGACGGCGAGAACGGCCGCGCTGTCCAGGCCCGCTCGGCTGAGCTCGATCGGGCCCCGCTCGTCGGGGGTGAGCATGAGCCACAGCCGGGGCCACAGCAGCCCGAGATGGGCCCCGTACTCGGCGTCGACCCGTTCGTGGGCCAGCCGGATCCGGTCCGCGACCTGGGTGGCCCGGGCCGGCAGGTAGCGGGCGGGCAACTCCCGCGTCCGGTCCGGCCACCGCCTACCGAAGTACGCCCGCCGGAGGCGGACGATGCCCTTCTCGATCCAGTGCAACGGCGGCGGCCACCGGTCGGTCCAGAGCCGCCGCAGCAGCGACCCCGCCATGTGCGCGGTCATGCCCACCAGATAGCCGAGCGCCGTGATCAGGACGGCGCGGATGATCAGCGCGGTGGTGCCGTCGATGCCGGCGACGAGGGCGTCGACACGGCTCAGCAGCAGACCGTGGTCGAGAGCGTGCCGCTGGCCGAGGGTGAGCGCCACCCACCCGACGCCGAGGAAGAGCACACCGGAGAGCGCGATCTGGATCCACTGCCCGGTCAGCCGTCTGCTGATCTCCCCGAGGATCGCGTCCATGGCCTAGTGATCCGCGCCGCGCCGCAGGCGGCGGTCGTACACGGCGCACTCCGGGACCACGCCCTCGCTGTCGCGCGGTTCGACCCGGCTGCACGCCGTGGCCGGACAGACATAGCTTCCGGGTGGCAGCCCGGCAAGCCCGCCGGGAAGTGGTGCGTACCCCGGATTCTGGTTCTGCGACTCCTCTCCCCGCTGGCTGCCGGCGGTCGGGTAGCCGATCGAGCGGCACACTTCCACCAGTGACGTGGTGCCCGACCGCAAGGACGCCAGGCCCGATTCCAGGAGCCGACGCCGACTCTCGGGAAGCTCCCGCCGCAGATGCGGTGTGTCCCGGCAGAAGGTCGCGAGAAACTCCCTTTCGGACGGACCGCTCATCAACCACCTCTTCGGTTGGCCACGCTCCCGATCGTGTATGCCAGCATAGGGGCCGTGAGCACGCCGGTGACCCGAGCCAGCGACGACGCGGCGCAGCGGTACGCCGCCACCGGCGAACGGTCCGAGCTGGACGAGTCGTCGCGCCGACACGGGGTCGCGGGCGATGCGAGTGCTGCCCTCGACGACCTGCACCGTGCGCTGTCCGCGCTGCGGGACACCGGTCGGGGCCCGTTGACCGCCGACGCCCTCGACGCCGCCGCCCACCAGTTGAACCGGGCCCTGGGGCGCGGGCCGGCACAGCTGCCCGACGGCTGGCTGGACGCGGTGGCCACCGCCTACCTGCGTCGCTACGAGCACAGTGGCGACGACCGTGACCTGCTTGGCGTCGCCGGATGCCTGCGCCGCCGCTCGGCGCCGCCCGCCGAACCCGCGCTGCGCCATGCCGCCGCATCGGCCTGGCTGCGGTCCTGGGAAGGGCGGGCCCCACCGGGCCGCCGGCACGGCGCGGGGATCCGGCGCACGGCCGAGTTGGTCGTGCAGGAGCTCGACGCCGTCCTGCGGGCGACGCCCGTGGACCACCCGCGCGGCGGGGCCCGAGCGATCGACGCGGGCGCCGCCCACCTGGCGCACTACGCGTTGACCGCCGACCGCTGGGATCCGGACCGGGCGACCGGGCCGCTCTGGCGGGGCATGCACAGCCCCGGTGACCTGCACCTGGTCGAGGTCCGCCGCGCGGCTGACGCCGTGTCGACGCTCTCGTCACATGTGCAACGCGACCGGGCCGGTGCGCTGACCGGGGCGCTCGTGGGCTTCCTGCGCCAGCAGACCGAGGCGCGGTCACCGCAGGACGCCGCGGTCGTACGGGCGCTTCTCGCCCGGGCGCTCGTCCTGCACCACGAACACGCCGGGGACCCCGCCCTGCTCGACGCGGCGGTGCACGCGGCAGACCAGGCCCTGTCGTCCGGGCAGCTCGGCGGCGACCTGGGTTGGCTGCTGGAGACCCGTGCGGGCTGCGCCGCGATACGCGGTCGGCAGCACGGCGACCCCGCCGACATCACCGCCGCTGTCGCGTTCGTCGAGCGGGCCCTGGCCGTGGCCTCCGGGCCCGACGAACGCGGGCTGCGCATGCAGATGGCCGGCGTGCTGCACCAGGAGCTGTTCGTCCTCACCGGGGACGAAGCCGACCTCGCCCGCGCCCTCGACTGGATCGACCAGGCGATCGACCAGGCCACGCCCGGCTCCTCCGAGCGCACCCACCGGCGCCTGATGCGCGCGGGTGTCCTCGCCCACCGGTTCCGCGTCTACCGGCGCACCGCCGACATCGACGAGGCGATCGGCCTCTATCTCGGCGGGCACTCCGCGGAACACGTCGGCGGCCTCGGCTCCGCCCTGCACGACCGGTTCGTCGCCACCGGCGACCTCGCCGACCTCGACGAGGCCGTCGCCGCGCTCCGGGAGGCCGCACGGCGCGAGCAGGACGTGCGGACGGTGCTCGGCCTGGCGCTGGCCGACCGCTTCTCCGTCACCGGCGACTCGGGTGACCTTGCGGAGGCCGTCGGGTTGTTCCGGGCGGCCCACACCCGCATCGACGTACCGCACCCCGGTGGCGACCAGTGCCGTCACCTGGCCGGCGCGCTGCTCACCGCCTTCGGGCGCACGCGCTCGGACGACGACCTGCGGCAGGCTCTCGCCTGCGCCCGGGCGGTCACCGCAGCCGCAGACCCCGCCGCACACGCCGGAGCGCACGGCGCGCTCCTGCTGGCCCGGACGCTCGGTGCGGCCGCCGCCGTGTGGGACAGGCCTGCCGACCTGACCGAGGCCCGTACGCTGCTGCTCGGCCTCCTCGGTCAAGACGATCTTCCCGACGACGTCCGTGGCACCGCCCTGCTGCTGCAGGCGGAGTTCGAAGCCGGACAGCACCGGACAGTCCCCATGGACATCGCCGTCACGATGCGGCTCGCCGAGCTGACCCGGTCGGCCCGTGGCCTGCTGCGCACCACCTCCGTCGACTGGGTCGAGGCCACCCTGCGCCTCGGCTCCCACCTCGGCGACATCGGGCTGCGCAGCGCCGACCCGGCGGCGCAGACCGAAGCGGCCCGCCTGTTCGGCGAGGTCGTCGGCCATGCCGCGGCGCGGCCCGCGCACCGACGCGAAGCCGCGATGTCGGCGGGTCGGCTGGCGTTGCGCGCCAACCCGCCCGACCTCGCCCGGTCGTTGGCCAACTATCGCCTGGCGGTCGACCTCACCGCCGATGTCGCCCACGGCTTGGCCGACCCCGACCGGCAGTTGCTCGCCGGGTCGGTCGCCAGCCTGCCCACCGAGGCCGCCAGCGCCGCACTGGAGGCAGGCGACGCCGCGCTGGCCCTCGAACTCTCCGAACGGGCCCGGTTCCTCAGCTGGGGCGCGGCGCTGCGCCGCCGGCATGCCCTGGCCGAGCTCGCCCGCATCGATCCCGACCTGGCGTCACGGATCGAGGCCATGACCCGCCAGCTGGACCGGCTGGCGCGGGTACGGCCGGCGGCCGAACCCCGCCGGTGGTGGGAACGCCCGGACGACGTCGTGGAGCCTGCCTCCGAACTGCGCTCCCGCGTCCGCCGCGTCCTCGCCGAGCTCCTGGACCAGGCCAGAGCCCTGCTCGGTCGTGACCTGTTCGGTGGCCCGGCCACGCTCGCGGAGCTGCGACAGTCGGTCGGCGCGGGTGCGGCCGTCCTGGTCAACGTCAGCCTGCAACGCTGTGATGCCCTGCTGGTCGACGCCGCCGGCCTGCGGGCGGTCCCGCTGCCCCGGCTCACCCTCCACGCCGCCGCCTCGATGGCGCAGCAGTACATCCAGGCGGTCCAGCAGTACGCGGAAGCCCTGAGCGGCCCCGCAGGCAACAGCCGGATGCCGATGTGGCGGGCACAGGAGGCGATGAGCGAGGTCCTGGCGTGGTTGTGGGAAACGACGGCCGAGCCGGTCCTGACCGCCCTAGGGCACTCGTCCGCCTCCGAGAACGAGCCACCACGCGTGTGGTGGTGCCTCACCGGCCCACTGACCATGCTCCCGATACACGCCGCGCAACGCGGGCACGGCTCGCCGGACGCCGTGCTGGAACGGGTGGTGTCGTCGTACACGCTGACCCTGACGCATCTCAGCCTCTCGGCCGGCCGCACGCCGACGAGAGCGGGCGTCACGGATGAACGGCCCTGCGTCATCACCATCGCGCAGCCGCCCGGCCTGCCGCCGCTGGTCGGCCCCGAACGCCAGGCCCGCCGGCTCGACGAGCTGCTCGACCCGGTGCCCGTGCGACTCGACGGCCGTGAGGTCACCCGCGACCGGCTCCTCCAGGCGTTGGGCAGCCACCGCATCGTCCACATCGCCGGCCACGGCCACCAGGATGTCAGCGAACCGCTACGCGGCGGCGTCGCCGCGTCCGACGGAGCCATGACCTTTCAGGACGTCGCCGCCCATCCCGTCGGCGCCGACCTCGTCTTCCTCGACGCCTGCCACACCGCCATCGGTGGCACCGACGTTCTCAACGAGGGAATCCACGTGGCCTCCGCGCTGCAACTGGCCGGCGGCCGCCATGTCATCGCCACGCTCTGGCAGGTCGTGGACCACGACCTCGTGACGCTCCCCGGCGAGGAGGAGTTCGTGACAGCCGTCTACCGGGATCTCGCGCCCGAGGGCACGGTGCTCGTCGACCGGGCGCCGTATGCGCTGCACCAGGCGCTTCGTCGGTGGCGCCGCGAGCGGCCGTCCGACGTCGGTGCGTGGGCGCCCTACCTGCACTACGGCCGGTAGGGCCGACGGAGCGCGGCCCCGACCGCTCGTCGACCGGGCCGTGCCCGAACTCAGGCGGGAGGTGTCGCCGGTGGGGACGGAATCCGCTCGTCGTCATGCGCGACGGCCGGCCCGATGTCCCGTGCCGGGCGTGTTCGTGGGCTTGATCCTCACCGGCCGATCCGGGAGCGGGCGTCGTCGGAGAGGCCGCCGTCGAGGAGTGTGGCGACGAAGTCGTACGGGCTGATGGAGTCGGGTCGGTCGCTGACCTGGCCGTCGCCGAGTTCGACGACGCGCCAGGTGCCGTCGTGGCGTTGCGCGAGATCGACGGTGACGAAGGGAAGGTCGAGGGCGGCGACCAGTGGCGTGAGCCTGGCCAGGTCGAGGGCAGGGGATGGCAGGTCGTCGGGGGTGTCGGGGTGGGCGCCGATCAGTGCGCAGGCGCCGTCGATCCACCAGGTGCGTACTTCGGCGGTGGTGAAGTGTTCGAAGGCACGCAGGACGAACCCGCCGGTGAAGTCGTCGGCGCGTAGTTCGAGGAAACGGGTGGCGACCTGCCAGGCGGCGGCGGAGTCGCCGAGGTCGGGGATGAAGGCCGCCTCGTTCCAGTGGTGCTTCATCGACTTGGTGTAGTCGCGCAGTACGGCGGCACCGGTGCCGAGTTGTGTCCGGGCGTGGTCGAAGGCGGCCCGCTCCGCGCTGGTGGTCCAGGTGGAGGTCGGCGTGACCGGGGCGAGCGGGTGGTACCAGCCGGGAAGTTCGTGGGCGCGGCGGTACTGGTCGCCGTTGGTGCGCAGGGACACGCCTCGGGCGGCGAGGGCTTCGGCGAAGGCGGCGTACTGGTCGCTGCGAAGCATCCAGCCGCGGTAGACCGCGACGCCGCCGGCGGGCACGGTGGCGACGGCGCGGTGCGGGTCGTCGCGGGTCAGCGCGTCGTGGTCGACCACCGCGACGGTGATCCCGGCCTCCCGGGCGGCGTGGGCTTCGGGCGCGAAGTGGTCGTCGGGCAGGCGCGGGCGTAGCGGGTTCGCGGGCACCAGCATCATCACCCGGGCATCGTGCCGGAGGAACGACGGCGGGATCCACCCGAAATCCGGCCGGGCGGTCGGGCAGGCGCTGAGCCGTCGGGAACGCCGGGGGATGCCGGCGGCGGGCCGGACCCGCCGGGAGGTGCCCACGACGGGCGTCTCCGTCAGTGGGGCACCCGGGCCGGGAACTCCTCGACCCCCAGCACGCGCAGCAGGTCGAGTTTCTCCCGGTCCCCGGCGTCGGCCGGGGTGAGCACCAGCAGTTGCTGGCCGAGGTCGGGGGTGACCAGGGTTTCGCAGTCCATCGTGACGCGGCCCACGCGCGGGTGCAGGAACGTCTTGCGGTCGGCCCGGCGTACCGCGACCTCGTGCTCGGCCCACAGCCGCCGGAAGTCGTCGCTCGCGGCCCGCAACCGTTCGATCAGGCCGGTCACGGCCGGGTCGCCGGCCCGCCGGCCGGCCACCGCGCGCAGGTCGGCGACCTGTTGGCGGGCGTGTCGCTGCCATTCATCGGGGCCGTGGAGGTCGCGGACGGCCGGGTCGGTGAAGTAGCGGTAGGCGACGTAGCGGCGGTCGCCGGTCAGCCCGGTGTGGTCGCCGCTGAGCAGGATCGACATGCGGTTCTGCGCCAGGATCTCGCCGAGGTCGGACAGGACCATGGCGGGGGTGTCGCCCACCAGGTCGAGCAGGCGGACCAGGCCGGCCCGGGCCAGGCGGGCGATGCCGTCGGCGGGCGGCGGCTGGTGGCCGGCCAGGTGGAACAGGTGGCTTCGCTCGTCGTCGGTCAGGCGCAGGGCCCGGGCCAGGGCGCCGAGCAGCTGGGTCGACGGCTGGCTGCTGCGGCCCTGCTCGAGGCGGACGACGTAGTCGACGGACATGCCGGCGAGCATGGCGACCTCCTCGCGGCGCAGGCCGGCGGTGCGGCGGCGGGGGCCGTCGGCGATGCCGGCCTCGGCGGGGCGGATGGCCTCGCGCCGGCGACGCAGGAAGTCGGCGAGCTGCTTGCGCTGCATGCCTCCATGCTGCCCCCGGGACCGGGCACGGAGCCAGGGAGCGGCGCTCCCACGACAAGCACTCCGCTGCCGGCGGGCCGGGAAACGGCGCAGGGTGGAGCCGAGATCGACCGACGAGGGAGAGTTTCGATGCAGACACGCACTCTGGGCGACACGGGTCCCACGGTTTCCGCGGTGGGGCTGGGGGCGATGAGCATGTCGGGCGCGTATGGCCCGGCCGATCGCGGGGAGAGCATCGCCACCGTGCGGGCCGCGCTGGACGCGGGGGTCACGCTGGTCGACACCGGTGACTTCTACGGCATGGGGCACAACGAGCTGCTGCTGTCGGAGGCGTTGCGGGGACGCGACCGGGACAGCTATCTGCTGAGCGTGAAGTTCGGGCAGCAGGTGGGGCCGGGCATGCGGTTCGCCGGTCAGGACTCCCGCCCGGCTTCGGTGCGGAACTTCCTGAGCTACTCGCTGACCCGGCTCGGCGTCGACCACGTGGACATCTACCGGCCGGCCCGGCTCGACCGGTCGGTGCCGATCGAGGACACGATCGGCGCGATCAAGGAGATGATCGACGCCGGTTACGTACGGTATGTGGGGCTCTCCGAGGTCGACGCGGAGACCGTCCGGCGGGCGCACGCCGTACACCCGGTTGCTGATCTTCAGATCGAGTACTCGCTGCTGTCGCGGGCGGTCGAGGCCGACGTGCTGCCCACGCTGCGGGAACTGGGCATCGGGCTGACCGCGTACGGGGTACTGGGTCGCGGCCTGCTCTCGGGGAACTGGGTGCCGGGGCGGGCGGACGACCCGCGTAACCACAGTCCCCGCTTCTCCACCGAGAACGCGTCACACAACCTCGCCCTGGTGGAGGCGTTGCGCCGGGTCGCCGACGCGAAGGGCTGCACGGTGGCGCAGCTGGCGATCGCGTGGGTGGCGGCGCAGGACCCGTCCATCGTACCGCTGGTCGGTGCGCGCACCCGGCAGCGGCTGGCCGAGGCGCTGCCGGCGCTGGCCGTGCAGCTGTCGGCCGACGACCTCGAAGACATCGAGGCGGCCGTGCCGAAGGGCGCCGCGCGCGGTGACCGTTACCCGGCGGCGTTCATGTCGAGCCTCGGCGTCGGCAACTAGCGCCTCGTCACGGCTTCGCCGGGGCGGTGGTGAGTGTCCCCACCTCGGGGCTCGGAGCGGTTTTCTCGTCGCGTCGTGGTGATCGTGGCGGGTATCGTGGCCGGGCCGGTCGCGGGACTTCGGTGCGACTTCCGGAACCCGCCTCTGAAGCGATGCTTCGCAGTTCGTGCCCCCAATCCCCGGCCGGCCCCATCAGCACCGTGTGGAAAGGCGGCTGCGGTCATGTCACGGGCGGATCGGGTCGCGTGCGAGGACGTGGTGATGTTCGTCAACGCCGCGATCGCCTCGACGGGCCAGCGTGAGTTCCGCTCCGGAGCCGCCACGCAGCGCCTGTCGTTGGCGTTCCTCCACGAGTACGTGCTGGGCAACTACCGTGACCTGTACGCCGCGACCCTGGCCCTGGACGTCAACCACTTCAACACCGGCATGGTCGTGACGAACCTGCTACGCACCGCCCGGGAGGCGAGCGACCAGCAGCGCGCGACGGAAGGGCGGCTGATCGCCGCACGGTTGCGGACGTTGCCGCCGCAGCGGGTGTACGGCGTGTTCCGCGAACTGCGCCGGCTGGGGATCAACAACCGGCGTACCCGCGCCATCGTGCGCGACTGGGTGGCCGCCCGGCCCGACCCGGCCTTCGACGCGGTCAAGTACCGCCGATCGTTGTCGGTCGCCGCCCGCCACGCCCACCTCCCACTTCCCGGCGAGGTCGGTACGGTGTTGTTCGACTGGCGCCGTCCGAAGCGCTACGAGACCCCGATCCTGGACGCGTGGCGACGCGCCCACTACGACCAGCGCGCCCTGTACGAGCTGCCGTACACCGTCGCCGAGGGACTGGCCGCCCAGCACGGCATCGACCGGACCCGGTTCCTGTCCGGCATCGCGCCCAAGCTCACCGACGGCGAACGGTTGCGTTTGCAGGGGGCCGCCGCACGGCACAAGGTCGCGGCGGTCGCCCTGGACCTGGCCACCGCGCCCCTGACGCGTCTCGCGATCTACGCGCTGTCACTGCCTCGCCCGGAACGCGCCCGGCGACGGGACGAGCTCACCGGAGCGCTGCGGGCCGCCGCGCGCCGCGCCGCCCGCCGGCAGGCGGGCACCTGGGGCCGGGTGGTGGCCGTCCTCGACGACAGCTACTCCGCTGCCGGCTCCGGCGTGAAGCGCGGCCGGCCGCTGGCCGTCGCCCTGGCCACGCACTATCTGCTGGAGGCCCTCGCCGCCGACTACGCCGGGCTGTGGCTGCACCACCGCGGCGAACCGTTGCTGGTACACCCCGTCGGCGCCACCGGGCTGGGCCTGCGCCTCGTCGACGCCCTCGAGCGTCGCCCCGACCGGCTCGTCATCGTCTCCGACGGCTGGGACAACGACCCACCCGGGCAGGCCGCCGAGGTGCTGCGGGTCTGGCGTACCCGCCTCGATCCCCACCAGGCCACGAGCGTCGTGCACCTCAACCCGGTCTACGACGCCGACACCTTCGACGTGCGTCGTCTCGCCGCCGGCGTGGCCACGGTAGGTGTCCGCGACGCCGAGGATGCCGCCGCGCTCGTCGAGCTGGCCCGCTTCGCCACCGGCAGTGCCGGCTTCGACGAGCTACGCCGCCACCTCGCCGACCGGGTCGAACGGTTCCTCAACGCCGAGCAGGCAGCGTCGTGACGGCCGTAGCCGGCGGAATCGATCTGACCGGGCTGGCCGCCGGCCCCGCCCAGACGTGGGGTGCGGTCCGCCTCGTCCCGCTACTGCGGCCGGTCCCCATCACCGACCTGCGTCTGCACGCCCGCCTCTACGACCCCGACGAACTGTCGATGGTTCGCACCGGGCCACGCACCGGGTACCTCTCCTACCTCCCGCACGCGTTCGTCGCCACCTGGACCACCGACGCCACCCCGGCCGCCGCGTACGGCACCCAGCTGCGTGACCCCGCCGACACCGGCGCTCCCACCGGCATCCGGCTGGCGTCGCGCCGCCGCATGGCTCGCCGTGAGGACAGGCAACGGCTGCGGTTCCTGCCGCTGCACCTGGCCATGGAGGGGTACCTCACGCTGCAGTTCGGCGGCCCGCCCGTCGCCTGGCAGGAATGGACCCGCGACGCCGTCACCCGAGGGCTGTCCCCCCGCGTGGAGGCCAGCTACACCGGCGCCACCATCACCGGCCTCGACGAGGCACTTCGCGTCTTCGAGATCCACCCCGACCAGTGCGGCATGCTGCTCTATGTCGCCGACGCGCTCGCCGCCGCGTTCGTCGTCCCGCACCCGGACGACTACCGCGCCCTGCACCCCACACTGTTGCAGGACTTCTACGGCGAACTGCTGTTCCACTACACCCAGCTGTATCCAGCCGTACCGGACTTCACCTTCCGTCTCGACGACACCCGCATCGCCAGCATCGCCGACCTGCGCGCCCAACTGGCCCGGGTGAACGCCGACTGGGCGGCGTCGCACGTCCTCATGGCCGACGGGCTGCTCACCGCCGAGCGACTCACCAGCACCCCGGTTCAGCGCATGGGCCGCTTCACCCTGTCCCGGTTCCTGCCCGCCTTCGACCCCGACGCCGAGAACCACATCGGCGAGACCATCACCGAAGAGGCCGGCGCGTTGGCGTACCTCAAGACGTTTCGGCTGTCGGCCGCGCAGACCCGCCGCGGACACCTGCTGTCCCAACTCGCCGCCACCGACTGGGACCTCGATGCCACCGCCGCCGCGCTCCGCACCGACCGGGACGGGCTGATCCGACGACTCGACCGCGCCGGATTCGGCCGCCTGCTCCGCCGCGACATCATCGATTCCAGTCGTCGGCATGAAGTCCCGGTGCGCGGCACCGGTAGGGGCGGGGCCTGACGGTGTCGCGCCGCCGTCAGGCTTCCGGTGCCCGTCGCGCCTCGCGCGGGGACCGCAGGGACGGCAGCGCCCAGAGGAACGCGAGCAGGCCACCGGCCGTCGCGAGGACGACCGCCGGCCGCAGCCCGACCGACTGCCCCACCAGCCCGCCGAGCACCGCGCCGACCGGGCGTACCCCGAAGCTGATCGTCTGGTAGGCCCCACGGACCTGGGCGCGCAGCGGCACCGGCACGGTGGCGACGAAGGTGGCGGCGACGCTGATGTCCTGCACCGAGCGGCCCACCCCGGACAGGAACGAGGCGACGAGGACGACGGTCACGATCACCACCGCCGGACCGGCCGCGACCGCGACGGCCGTCAGCGGCGCGGCGGAGAGCAGACTGCCGGCCACCAGACTCCGGGGCATCCCGAGGCGCCGGGCGACCGCCGGGAGTGCCATGGATCCCACCAGGGCCCCGGCGGCCTCGGCACCGAGCACGAGCCCGGTCACGGCTGCGGACAGGTGCAGCGTCCGGGTGAGGAACAGGACGAGGAGAGCGTGGAACATCAGGTTGAAGAAGTTGGCGGTGGTGGTGACGCCGAGCGCGCCACGTAGGGCTGGGCTGGCCATGATGAAGCGCAGCCCCGTGGTGGAGACCGGTGCGGTCCGTCGTGGCGGCGTCCGTGCCGCAGGGCGGTCGATCCTGGTCAGCAGGGCGGCCGACCAGAGGTAGGACAGCGCGTCCGCGGCCACCGCGACGGGGGCGGAGAGGACCGGGACCAGGAGACCGCCGGCACCGGATCCCGCCACGGACGCCACGGTGCGGGCGCTGTAGACCAGCGACTGGCCGGCGACGAGGCGGTCGTCGTCGAGGAGGGTGGGGAAGAGAGCGGCATCGGCCACGACGAACACCACGGACGCGCTCGCGACGACCGCGGTGAGCGCGTACAGGGCGGGCAGGTGCAACCAGCCCAGCCACCAGGCCGCCGGCAGCGACGCGGTCACCGCGAAGCGGACGACGTCGGCGCCGATCATGGGGGTCAGCGGGTGCCGGAAGCGGGCCACCCACCCTCCCGCCGGAATGGCGAACAGGACGCTCGGGATCCACGCCAGCGCCGTCAGCCAGCCCATCTGGGCCGGGCCCGCGCCGAGCAGCACTGCGGCGGCGACGGGCACCGCCACCGACAGCACCCCGTCCCCGGCGGTCGAGACGCTCACGGCGCCCCAGTAACGCCGGAACGCCGGCACCCGCAGCGGCGCCACGTGTGACGGGAGGTCGGTCCGCGTCCACCGGCGTCCCCTTCCCGGGGCACCCGGGGGCCCTGCGCGTGCCCGGTCCGTGGCGGGCCGCTCCTGCGGCCGGCGCGGGAGGCGACCCGCCACGGGACCGCGGGTCACTCGCTCCAGTCGGCGATCTTCATCGGACACCTCCTCTCGCCTCCAGGGGCTCCCCGGCACCGGCCCCGACCCGGTGCCGCACGGCATGCGGCGGCCTGGGCAAGCTTTCAGCCCGGCTTGCGCGCGACGACGAAACTCTTGCGGTGCAGCTCCTCGTCGGCGTTGTCGGTCAGCTCACCGAGGTGCAGCCCGTGGGTGGCCAGGTGCGTCAGGCCCACCTCGGCCAGCAGCCGCTCGACCACGTCCGGCGCGAAGTACGAGAACTCGTGCCGCTGGTGGAACCGCCGCCAGGTGATCCCGTCGTCGGTCGTGAACCGGTCGATCAGGTAGTCCGAGCCGTGCGGGTCGCGCCGCGACGACGCCCCGCGTACGACGGTGAACTCGTCCTCGCTGTCCTCCACGACCACGCGCGACGGGTGCCGCCGATGGAATCCGGCGGTGCCGAGGTCGAAGACGAACAGGGCGCCCGGCGCCAGCAGGGCGGACACCCCGCGCAGCGCGGCCGACAGCTCCTGCTCGTCGCGCAGGTAGATGAACGGCTCGCCCAGCGTCACCGCGACGTCGAACACCCCGAGGTCGGGCAGCTCCCGCAGGTCCGCGACGACGAGGCGGACCTGCTCGGCGCCCGGCTTCGCCCGTGCCTGCCGGAGCATCTCCGGCGAGACGTCGACCGCGGTGACCTGGTATCCCGCCTGCGCGAAGCGGATGGCGGCCTGGCCGGTGCCGGCGCCCAGGTCGAGCAGGCGTCGTCCGGCTGCGCCGTGGCGCCCGATCAGGTCCAGGTAGAGCGCGACCCAGCGGTCGTAGTCGTTGCGTCGGGTGACGTGGTCGTACGTGCTCGCGATCGAGTCGTAGATCGTCTGCACCGAGCGACCCGTCGAGCGTAGCTCTGTCACCGTGGGCCCCCTGTCGTCCGATGCCCTCGAAGCACTGGTGAAAGGCTAGGTGTGCCTTGTGGACAACGAGTGGACGACGGATCGGGGCAGCTCAGGAGAAGGGCGGGACGGTGCGGTGGCAGCCGCGCTGGCCGTGCCCGTCAGCGGCTGGTCGCCGGGGCGGGCTCGGGCTCGAGGGTGACCTGGCTGCGGTGCGCGACCGGGACGATCAACGCCGACGCGGCGAGCGCGGCGAGGGCGATGCCCAGCCACCCCCAGAACCCGAACGTGATGACCAGGCCGGAGAGCACCGCCGGGCCGACGATGTTCTGCGTGATGACGTGCAGGTCGAACGCGCCCAGGTATTCGCCCTGGGCGTGCTCGGGGGCGAGCCCGAAGGCGAGTCCCCAGCCGGAGGCGGCCTGCATCACCTCGGCCACCGAGAGGATCAGCACGCCGGCGACGATCGCCACGCAGGCGAGCGCCACGTTGTCCTCAAGCGCGGTCAGGGCGATGACCAGGCATCCGCCGGCGAGCCAGTAGCCGGAGCGCCGGGCGAGCCGGCCGGCTCCCGCCACGGTGTCCGCGCCGCGGCTGGCCCGGACCTGGAACAGGATGACGAACACGGTGTTGAAGATCAGCAGCAGTGGCACCAGGAAGTGCGGCAGCGTGGTGCGGTTGAGTGCCCAGAGCGGCATGGTGACCAGGATGACGCTGACGTGCGAGGCCAGGATCGTGGAGACGCCGATGACCGCGAGGAAGCGCGGATCGCGTACGGCGGCGAAGCGCTTGAAGCCCACCGGCACCGGCCGTGACGGCGCGTCGGGCAGGCGGGTGACCAGCAGCGCGGCGCCGACCATCAGCGCGGCGGTGGTGAGCGGGATGAGCACCAGCAGCCGCTGGCTGAGGGCGGCGACGGCGGCCACCCCGATGCCGATGCTGAAGCCGATGTTGAACACCGAGCGCATCATCGCCTTGAGCTTGACCCGTTCGTCGGCGGGCACGAGGTTGCCGACCAGGGCCCCGTTCGTCGGTCCGGTGCCGTACTCGATGAACCCGACGGCGACCACCAGGGCGTAGAACTGCGCCGCGCTGCCCACCAGGGTGTAGAGGCCGAAGCCGACCGCCAGGGTGGTGAACAGGACGATCAGCAGCCGCCGCGCGCCCACCCGGTCGGCGATCACCCCGAAGAGCACCGACGACACGAAGGCGGAGAGGCCGGCCGCGGAGAGGCCCAGGCCGACCTGCTTGGCGTCGAGCCCGACGCGGAGCGTGAAGTAGACGACGCTGCCGCTGAGGAAGACGCCCTTGCCGATCGACTCGGCCAGCCGGATCGCGATCAGTTTCCTGCGCAGCGGATCGGTCGGCACCAAACGGAACGAATAATCAATCAATCGCGAAAAGGGCATGTTCCCACATCCTGGTGTAATGGCGCGGTCGTCATCAATAATCGTGATCGGGGTGGCGGATGGACAGGGCCTGCGGGCGGCGGCGGGCGGGACGACTTCCCGGCCGTCCGGGAAGTTTTCCGCTGGACAACCCGGGGCCGCTGCGCTAGGCGTAGGCGCAGATCGGGGCGGATCCCGCCGGCCGGACGACCGTAGGCGCAGGTCGTGACCTTGGAATCCACCATCGGCGCTGAAATGTTTCTGACTGACAGTAGCTGCGATCCATCTTCGTTTACGTAATTGACCTCGGAAAATAGGTCGGATGATTGACAGGGGGGCCCGCCGATCGTGTATATGTGTTGTTCTAGTAGATGTAGGTAGCTGTTCACGCCGATGAGGCGATCCGTTCCCGCGACGCCCTCCCGCCGGGAGGCGTCGCGGGCTGCTTGGGGACGGGGTGAGGTGTGGCAATGGTCGGCGTTGGCTCGTCCACGGACCTGGCTCATACGATGAGTCGGGATCCGGAGGAGGTCGCGGACGGGGCACAACCCCGGGTCGTGACGGTGGTGCTGGCCGACGCTCAGCCGGTGGTGCGCAGGGGGCTGATCGCCCTGCTGTCCACCTCGACTGAGATCGACGTGGTGGCCGAGGCGGGATCGGCGCAGGCGGCGCTGCGGAGCGCGGCGTCGGCCCGCCCCGACGTGCTCGTGCTCGACATCGCGATGCCGGACTTCCAGGCCGGCACTCTTCAGGAGATCACCCGGGTCTCGCCGTCGACCGCGGTGCTGGTCTTCACCGCCGTCGAGGACGAGGCCGTCGTGGTCACCACCATGCGTGCCGGCGCCCGGGGGTACGTGCTCAAGAGCTGCCCCGGCGACGGCATCGTGCGGACGGTCCGGGGCCTGGCCACCGGCGAGGTGATCCTCGGTCCCCGGGTGGCCGACCTGCTCATCGGGCAGCTCGGCCGGGAGCCGCGCAACCAGCAGATGTTCCCGGAGCTGACGGAGCGCGAGCGGCAGGTGCTGGAGCTGATCGCGGCGGGCATGCGCAACGCCGCGATCGCCGCCCGGCTCAACCTGTCCCCGAAGACGATCAGCAACCACATCTCGACGATCTTCAACAAACTGAACGTGTCGGACCGGTACGAGGCGATCGAGGTGGCCCGCGAGGCCCGGTTCGCCCGCCCGCGGCCGTACCGGCCGGGGCTCGACCTGGTGGCCGGCGGCGGGAGTCCCCGCCTGCACGGCGCTGGCGCGATGCCGTTGCGCCGTGCGGGCGGCCCGGCGGCACTGGCCAGCCTGCGCTCGGTGGAGGGATGAACCGTATGACCCTGGACCTGGAGGCCATCGCCAACCGGCTGGAGCCGCGCTTCGGCAAGGCCGCCCACCGCTGGGCCGGCACCTTGCCGCAGCGGCTGACCGATCTCGTCGCCGAGTGGGGGCTCACCCTCGGTGAGCAGCTCAAGTCCGGCAACTCCTCGGTGGTGTTCCGCTGCACCGGCCCGCAGGGCGAGGCGGTGCTGAAGCTGTCACCGGACAGCTACGCGGTGCGCGAGGAGGTCGACATGCTGCGTCAGTTCGGGCCCAGCGGGCGGGTGCCGGTGGTGCTGGCGGCGGCCCGGGGCGCGGTGCTGCTGGAGTCGATCCGGCCGGGCACGCTGGTGGAGAAGATGGCGCAGCCGCCCACCCCCGCCGACTACGCCGGCTTCCTCACCGACCTGCACGCCGCCGGTGACCCGGCCGCCGCGCCCCGACAGCTCACCGACTGGATCGACGTGCTGTTCAACTCGGCGGTCCGGCGGGGCGCCGACCTCGCCGGGTCGAAGCGGCTGCGCGACGACCTCTTCGCGGTGCCCACCGAGACCGTGCTGCTCCACGGCGACCTGCACCTGGGCAACGTGCTCAGCGGCGGCGCCCGGGGGTTGGTGGCGATCGACCCGATGGCCTGCGCCGGCGACCCTTGCTTCGACGCCGTCGACTACGTGCTCGAGGGGCTGGATCGCGTGGAGATGGTACGCCGCCGCGACGAGCTGGCCGCCGCCGCCGGGATCGACGTCGACCGGCTCGACATGTGGTGCCGGGTCACCGCGCCGATCGGCGCCACGTACGTCAGCAACCCGGCGCACTCCGCCGAGCTGGCCGCCTTCGGGCGCGGCGAGTACTGACCCCCGGTCGGGTCCCAGGTCGGGGTGGCACCGCGCGCGGTGCCACCCCGACCTCGCGTAACCCTGGCTCCGCGGCGGTGGCCGGGACGGTGACCGTGGGCCCGCCGGCGGGCCGGGTCCGGCGGATCTGTCCGCCAGCCGACCGGGAGGTTTTCCCTGCCGGGGCGGGAAAGCCCGCTCTGTCGGGCGGGGTGCCCGGGCGGCCACGATCGGTGCATGGTTCGTACCGGTCGTGCTTCGTTCGCTCAGGAACGGCTCTACTTCCTCAACCAGCTGCAACCCGGCAACCCGGCCTACGTGGTGGCCTTCGGGGTGCACCTGCACGGCACGCTTCACCCCGAGGCGCTGCGCGCGGCCCTGCTGCGCGTCACCGCTCGGCACGAGGCGCTGCGTACCACGTTCGCGCTGGTGGACGGGGTGCTCGTCCAGCTGGTGGCGGACTCCCCGCAGGCGGAGATCGAGATCGAGGCCGGGGAGTGGGCCGACCGGGACACCCAGGAGGGGTTCCTGCGGACCCTGGTCGCCGAGCAGGCGCGTCGGGCGTTCGCGCTCGACGAGGGCCCGGTGCTGCGCGCGTACCTGCGTTCCTGGGGGCCCGACGAGCACACCCTGGCGGTGCTGGTCCACCACATCGCCTGCGACGGCTGGTCGGTCGGCCTGCTGCTGCGCGACCTCGCCGCCGAGTACAACGCCGCGCTGGCCGGGGCCGACGGCGCCGGCCACGCCGAACCCGCCGAGTCCTATCTGGCGTACGCGCAGCGGCAGCGCGCCGACTGGGAGCGGGACGGCTCCGGGCTGGACTTCTGGCGCACCACGCTGCGGGACGTCCCGCAGCTCGCGCTGCTCACCGACTTCCCCCGGCCGAGCGTGCTCGGCAACCGGGGCGCGGTGCTGCGCCGGCCGGTCGACGCCGGGCTGGTCGACCGGCTGACCGCGTGGGCACGGGAGCACGGCGCGACGCTGTTCGCGGTGACCCTGGCCGCCTACGCCGCGGTGCTGTCCCGCTACGCCCGCCAGGACGAGGTGGTGATCGGGGTCCCGGTGGCCAACCGGATGGACGAGGCCGAGGAGCGCCTGGTCGGCTGCCTGGTCAACACCCTGCCGATCCGGCTCGACCTGGCCGACCGGCCCCGCTTCGCCGAGCTGGTCGACCGGGCCCGCCGGGCCAGCATGGCCGCCTTCGCCAACCAGGACGTGCCGTTCGAGGAGATCGTGCGGGCCACCGTGGGGGAGCGGCAGCTCAGCCACGCGCCGCTGTTCCAGACCTCGCTGACCGTGCAGAACTTCCCGTTCGCCTTTCCCGAGTTCGACGGGGTGAAGCTGACCGAGGTGGACGTCGAGGTCGACGTCACGAAGTTCGACGTGGGGCTCACCCTCGACGTCTCCACCGACGCCCCGTTCCTGCGCGCCGAGTACAGCACCGAGCTGTTCACCGAGGAGACCGTCGCCACGCTGCTGCGGCACTACCTGACCTTCCTGCGCGCGATCGTGGACGAGCCGGACGCCGAGCCGTCCATGGTGGACGCGGCCGAGCACCGGCTGCTCGTCGAGGAGGTGAACCCGCCGCTGACCGCCGAGCCGATCGGCTACCCGTCGGTGCTGCGCCGCTTCGACGAGCACGTGGCGCGTACCCCGGACGCGGTGGCGGTGCGGCACCGCGACGCGACGGTGACCTACGCCGAGCTGGACCGCTGGGCCGGACGGATCGCCGCCGGCCTCGCGGACCTGGGGATCGGCCACGGCGACCGGGTCGGGCTGCTGCTCGGCCGCTCACCCGCGGTGATCGCGGCCATCGTCGGCGTGTGGCGGCTCGGCGCCGTCTACGTGCCGCTGGACCCGGAGTATCCCCGGCAGCGCCTCGACCTGATCACCGCCAGCGCCGGGCTGCGGATCATGCTGGCGGAGCCCGGCACCGCCGGGACCGCCGGGGCGCTCACCGCCGACCGGGGCATCCGGCTGGCCGACCCGCACACCCTCGACGGGGCCGCCGAGGTGCCACGGGCCTACCCCGCCGGGGACGACCCGGCCTACGTCATCTACACCTCCGGCTCGACCGGGGTGCCCAAGGGCGTGCTGGTCGGGCACGGCGGCCTGGACGCCCTGAACACCCCCACCCCCGGTGGTCTCGACGTCTCCGCCGACGACGTGTGGCTGGCGGCCAGCTCCTTCTCGTTCGACGCCTCGGTGTGGGAGATGTGGGGGGCGCTGACCACCGGCGGCCGGCTGGTCGTCGCCGACCAGGCGGACCTGGTCGACCGGGAGCGGCTCGCCGCCCTGGTGCACCGGGAGGCGGTCACGGCGGTGTTCCAGACCCCGGGCGCCCTCTACCGGCTGCTGCCGCCCTACCTGCGGCAGCTCGGCGGCGGGTGGTCCCGGCTGCGCTACGTCGTCCTCGGTGGCGAGGCGTTGAGCTGGGCCCGGCTCACCCAGCTGGTCGGCGGGGCGCCCCAGCTGGACACGGTCTTCGTGAACATGTACGGCATCACCGAGGGCACCATCCACTGCACGATCTTCGCCGCGCCCACCGCCGAGCTGGCCCGGGTCCGGGAGGGCACCATCGGCGTGCCGCTGCCCTCGGCCCGGTGCTACGTCCTCGACGAACGGCTGCGCCCGACCGGGGTGGACGTGCCCGGCGAGCTGTACTGCGGCGGGGTGCTCGTCGCGCACGGCTACGTGAACAACCCCGAGCTGACCGCCGCCCGCTTCCTGCCCGACCCGTACGGGCGGGGAGCCATGTACAAGACCGGCGACGTGGTCAAGTGGGGCACCGACGGCAACATGATCTACCTCGGCCGCAACGACACCCAGGTGCAGCTGCGCGGCTACCGGGTGGAGCTGGCCGAGGTCGAGAGCGCGTTCCTGAGCCACCCGGCGGTGCGCTCGTGCGCGGTGGCGGCCGAGGACGACCAACTGGTCGCCTTCGTCGTCGGCGGGACCGGCCCGGACACCGAACGCGAGCTGCGCGGCCACGTCCGGCAGACGCTGCCCGCCTACATGGTGCCGGCCCGGATCCTCACCGTCGAGGCGATCCCGCTCACCGCCCACGGCAAGGTGGACACCGCCCGCCTGCTGGCCGAGACCCGCGCGGCCCGGACGGCCGCCGCGCCGGCCCCGGCCGCCGACCGCGCCGCCGGCACGGACCTCCAGGAGCGGGTACGGGCCTGCTGGAGCGAGGTGCTCGGCCGCTCCGACGTGGGGCTGCACGACAACTTCTTCGACCTGGGTGGGCACAGCTTCGCGCTGATCGCGTTGCAGCAGCGGCTCGCCGACGAGGGGCTGGAGGTCTCCGTGACGGACCTGTTCCGGGCCGGCACGGTCGCCGGCTGCGCGGCGCGGCTGCGCGAGGCCGCCCCGGTGCTGGCCGACGCGCGGGTCGCCCAGCGCCACCAGGGGCGGGCCCTGCTCGCCGGTCGGCGGCGCGGTGCCGGAGGCGGCCGTGGTTGAGCCCGACGACGACGCCGCGGTGGCCGTGGTCGGCCTGGCCGTGCGCGTCCCCGGCGCGGACCGGGACCTGGACCGGTTCTGGCACCACGTGGTGCACGGCATCGACGCGGTCAGCTTCTTCACCCCGGAGCAGCTCCTCGGCTGGGGCGTGCCGAAGGACCTCGTCGAGCATCCCGACTTCGTGCCGGCCCGGGCGGTGCTGGAGAGCGCGGACCGCTTCGACCACCGGCTGTTCAGCTACTCGCCGTCGGACAGCGCGCTGATGGACCCCCAGCAGCGGGTCCTGCTGGAGTGCGCGTGGGCCGCGCTGGAGCACGCCGGCCAGCCACCGGTCGCCGCCGACGGCAACCGGATCGGGGTGTACGTGGGCACCGGGCTCAACGTCTACATGCTCGACAACGTCTGGCCCAACCAGCGCGCCGTCGAGGCGGCCGGCGGCCTCGGGCTGATCATCGGCAGCGACAAGGACTTCGCGGCCACCCGGATCGCGTACAAGCTGAACCTGCAGGGCCCGGCGGTCACGGTGCAGGCCGCCTGCTCGACCTCGCTGGTCGCGGTGCACCAGGCGGTGCAGGCGCTGCTGACGTACGACGCCGACGTGGCGCTGGCTGGGGCGGCGACGGTGGCGCCGCCGACGCGGCGCGGACACCGGTACGAGCCCGGCGGCATCTTCTCCGCCGACGGCCGGTGCCGGGCCTTCGACGCCGCCGCCGACGGGACCGTGCCCGGCGACGGGGCGGGCGTGGTGGTGCTCAAGCGCCTCGCCGACGCCCGCCGGGACGGGGACACCGTGCACGCCGTCGTCCGGGGGTCGGCGATCAACAACGACGGCCTGCGCAAGGCCGGCTTCACCGCGCCCGGCCCCACCGGCCAGGCGGCGGTGATCTCGGCGGCGCTGGAGGTGGCCGGCGTCGACCCGGACACCGTCGGGCTGATCGAGACGCACGGCACCGGCACCGCGCTGGGCGACCCGATCGAGGTGGCGGCCCTGCGGCAGGTCTTCGACAGCGACCGGCCCGACCGCGCCCCCTGCGCGCTCGGCGCGGTCAAGTCGGTCGTCGGGCACCTGGACACCGCGGCCGGCGTGATCGGGCTGGTCAAGACGGTGCTGGCGCTGAAACACCGGACCGTCCCGCCGATCGCCCACCTGAGCACCCCCAACCCCCGGGTCGAGCTGGCCGGCTCCGTCTTCGACCTGCCGGTGGCGGCGCGGCCCTGGACCCCGATCGACGGGGTGCTGCGGGCCGGGGTCAGCGCCTTCGGCATCGGCGGCACCAACGCGCACGTCGTCCTCGAAGCCGCCCCGGACCCCGCGTCCCGCCGCCGTCGGCACGTCACCGAGCTGGTCCTCGTCTCCGCGAAGACGGCCACCGCGGCCCAGGAGAGCGTCGACCGCGCGGTGGACTTCGTGGCCCGGACCGCCCCCGGCGACCTGGCCGACGTCGCGTACACGCTGCGGACCGGCCGCGCCGAGCTGCCCTGGCGGGCGGCGTTCCTCACCGGCCGGCACGCTCCGGCCGTCGGGGCCGGTGTGCCGGGGCCGGCGGCGCGGCAGGTCGACGCGAAGGCGCGGGCGCGGGGCGTGGGCCTGTACCTCACCGCGGCCGGCGAGCTGACCGGCAACCGGCCGAACTACGACGCCGACCCGGTCTACCGGGCCACCGCCGACGAGGGGGCGGCGCTGCTGCGCGGGCAGCCCCTCGACGAGCCGGCCCGGGAGCGGGTCAACCGGCTGGTCGCCTGCGTCGGCCTGGCCCGGTCGCTACACGGTCGGGGGATCGCGCCCCGCGAACTGGCCGGCACCGGCCTCGGCCTGCTGGCCGGCGCGGTGGTGGCCGGGGTGCTCACCCTGCTGGAGGCGGTGGCGCTGCTGCGCGGCGACCGCGACCCGGCCCGGCCCCGCCCCGCCGAGCTGCCGCTGCGGGCCGCCGGCGGGGAACCGCTCACCGACGCCGAGTGCGCCGATCCGACCCGCTGGCGGGCGGCGGCGCTCGCCCCGGCCGCGCCGCAGCCGCTCCCACCCGATGCGGACCGGCTGCTCTGGATCGAGGTCGGCACGAGCGTCACCCCCCGGTTCGGGCCGGACCCGTCGGCGCTGCCCACCGACCGGCACGCCCGGCTGCTGGCGACCGTCGGCGCGCTGTGGCAGCTCGGCCTGGCCGGCCCCTGGGATCCCGCGTACGACACGGGGCGGCGGCGGGTGCCCGCCCCCACCTACCCCTTCGCCGCCACCCGGCACTACCTGGACGCCCCCGCTACCCACCTGGACACAGAGAGGCACCACTGATGCGCGACGTAGACGACCGGACCTGGGTGGCCGAGTTCGAGGAGCTGTGGAAGGAGGTGCTCGGCGTCGACACGGTCGACGACGACGACGACTTCTTCGACCTCGGCGGCCACTCGCTGAGCGCGCTTCGGCTCAGCACCCTGATCCGCCAGGAGCTCAACCTCGCGGTGATGTTCGGTCACGTGCTGGAGAATCCCCGCTTCGCCGACCTGCGTGCGGTGGCGGGCCAGGTGTCGGCGGACCGGCCGGCGGCGGAGGCGGTGTGATGGACCGCCCCGACCTGGCCGCCTGGACGCCGCTGGCGGCCCAGGTGCTCGGCGTCGCGCCCGAGCACCTGCGTCAGGTGGCGGCCACCGAGTCCTTCGTCGGCCTGGGCGGCACCTCGTTGCAGGCCATCGCGCTGGTCGCGCTCGGCCAGCGGGAGCTGCGGGCGCACGTGGAGGCGGGCCGGCTGCTGTCCGCTCTGCCGCTGGCGCAGGTGCTCGCCGACGCGGTCGAGTACGTCGACACCGCCCCGCCGGTGCTCGCGCGGCGGCCCGCCGAACGGGACCTGCTGCCCGGCCAGCGGTCCATGCTCGCCGCGCACCTGCTCGACCGGGACGCGCCCTACCACCTGATGTTCACCCTGGAAGCGGACGGTCCGCTGGACCCGGCCCGCGTCCGCCGGGTGCTGGGGGAACTGGCCACCCGGCACGAGGCTCTGCGCACCCGCTTCGTCCACGAGCCCCGGCAGGTCCGGATCGTGCTGCCCGCGCCGTACCAGCCGCGGCTGCTGCACCAGGCGCTGCCCGGCGACGACGCGGTCCGCACCGTGCACGACCTGTACGGCACCGCGGCGGGGCGGCTGCTGCGCCCCTTCGAGGAGCCACCGGTCGTGTTCGTGCTGACCCGGGCGGGGGACCGGGACCTGCTGACCCTGCTGGTGCACCACGTGGTCAGCGACGGCTGGAGCATCGGGCTGCTCTGGCGGGAGTTCACCGCGCGTTACGCCGCCGACGCGGCGGGCGGCGCACCACCCGGCGACGACGTGGCGGCGACCGCGCCCGCGCCCTCCCCGGACTGGATCGGCAGCCGGCTGGCCGCGCGGGAGGCGGCCGGGGAGGTGGACGCCGCGCTGGCCCGGATCCGGGCCCGGCTGACGGGCGCGCCGGCCACGGTGGCCCTCGCCACCGACCTGCCCCCGCTGGCCGAGGCCGACGGGCGGGGCGCGCGCCTGCACTTCCACCTCGACCCGGCGACGGCCGGCGCGGTGACCGACCTGGCCCGCCGGTGCGGGGTGACCGTGACGTCGGTGGTCATGGCGGGCTGGGCGCTGGCCGCGTCCCGCCACGCCGGGCTGGACGACCTGGTCCTCGGGGTCCCCGCGGCGGGCCGCTTCGAGGCGGGCATGGCGGAGATCGTGGGCCTGTGCACCCGGGTCGTCCCGGTGCGCTGCGCGAGCGGCGACGCGCTGACCGTACGCGAGCACGTCCGGGGCGTGGCCGGGGCGCTGGGCGAGGCGGCGGCCGACGCCGACGTGCCGTTCGAGCGGGTCGTCGCGGCGCTCGACGTCCCCACCGACCCGGCGCGCAACCCGCTGGCGCAGCTCGGCTTCGCCGCCCACCACGAGCTGGTCCCCGACGAGCTGACCGGGGGCGGCCGGCGCTGGCGGCTGCACGAGGGGCACTGCCACGGGGCGGTCTTCGACGCCCTGCTCTACCTGCAGTCCTGGTCGGCGCGCCCGCGGCTGGCCCTGGAGTACGCGACGTCGGCGCTCACCGCCGCCGAGGCCGGCGAGCTGGTCGAGTCGTTCCGGGCGGCGCTGGCCGCGCTCGCCGCCGACCCCGACGCGCCCCTGGGCGAGGTCGGCACCCTCTCGCCGGCCCAGCGGGACCGGCTGCGCACCCTGGGCGGCGGTGGCCCCCACCACACCACCGACGACGTGTGGCACCGGTTCGCCCGCCACGCCCGCGCCGCGGGCGACCGGATCGCGCTGGTCGACCCGCAGGCCGGGCTCACCCTCACCTACCGCGAACTGCACGACCGGGCCGTCGCCCAGGCGGGCCTGCTGCACGCCCGCGGGGTACGGGCCGGCGACGGGGTGCTGCTGGAGCTGCCGCGCTCGGCGGCGGAGGCGGTGGCGGTGCTAAGCGTGCTGCGCCTCGGCGCGTACTACGTGGCGGTCGACCGCGACGCCACCGACGAGTGGCGGGCACACCTGGTCGAGGCGGTCGCACCCCGCGCCCGGCTCGGCGTGGACGCACCCGGACCGCACCGCTCCGGCGTGGCCGACTGCCCGCTGGTCGACCTCCACGACCCGGCCCCGGTCGTCGACGCCGGCCCCGAGGCGGCACCGGCCGGGCCGGACCGGACCGCGTACACCTCGTTCACCTCCGGCTCGACCGGCGTGCCGAAGGGCGTCGTCGTCCCGCACCGGGCGGTGCTGCGCCTCGCCGACGACCCGGGGCTCTTCGTCGACCGGCCGGGCATGCGGATGCTGCGCCTGTCGCCGCTGGCGTTCGACGCGTCCACCCTGGAGCTGCTGGTGCCGCTGGCCAACGGGGACACCGTGGTGGTCTTCCCCGCCGGGGAGCCGACGCCCAGCGCGTTGACCGGGTTCCTGCGCGCCGAGGCCGTCAGCCACGCCTGGCTCACCTCGGGCGTCTTTCACCTGGTGGCCGACCACCGGCCGGATGCCTTCGCCGGGCTGCGGCAGCTCTTCACGGGCGGCGGCGTGGTCTCCCCGGCGCACGTGCGCCGGGCGCTGGCCGCCTGCCCGGGGCTGCGGCTCACCAACGGCTACGGTCCGACCGAGAACACCACGTTCACCACCACGTACTCGGTCGACCACGCCGAGGCCACCCCGGACCCGCTGCCGATCGGCGGGCCGGTACGCGGCACCGACCTGCACGTCGTGGGTCCGGGCGGACGCCTCGTCCCGCCCGGGGCGGTCGGCGAGCTGTGGGCGGCGGGGACCGGGCTCGCCGACGGCTACCTCGACGACCCGGCCCGTACGGACGCCTCGTTCGTCCGCTCCGCGGAGCTGGGGACGCGCCTGTACCGCACGGGTGACCTGGTGCGCTGGGGCGCGGACGGGCAGCTGCGGTTCCTCGGCCGCAACGACCGCCAGGTGAAGATCGCCGGCCACCGGGTCGAGCTGGTCGACATCGAGCGCCGGCTGCGCGCCCGCCCCGGCGTACGCGACGCGGTGGTCTTCACCGTCGGCGACCCGGCGACCGGGGTGCGCCTGTGCGCCGCCCTGAAGCCCGACGCGGACGGCGTCGACGTGGCCGAGGTGCGCCGGGCGGTGGAGCCGGAGCTGGCCCCGTACGCCCGCCCGCAGCAGTGGCACACCGTGGCCGAGTTTCCGCTGGACCGCAACGGCAAGGTCGACCTGCGTGTGCTGGCCGCCCTGGTCGCCACCGCGCCCCCCACCGCGGCCGCCGCGGCGAACTCCCCGGCCTCCTCCTCGGCGTCGTCCCCGGCCTCGGCTTCGGCGTCGCTGACCGAGTTCGAGGAGCTGGTCGCGGGGGCGTGGGTGGAGGCCCTGGGCACCGACGACTTCGACCTCGACGAGGCCTTCTTCGACGTCGGCGGGGAGTCCCTGCGGCTGGCCGTGGTCCGCCGGCTGCTCCAGGAGCGGCTGTCCGGCCGGACCATCCCGCTGACCGACCTCTACCGCTTTCCGACCGTCCAGACGCTGGCCCGGCATCTGCACGCACAGACCGAAGGAGCAGGCGCACCCTCATGAACGGCGACATCGCGATCGTAGGCATGGCTGGCCGGTTCCCCGGCGCCGCCGACGTCTGGCAGTACTGGTCCAACCTGGCCGCCGGACGGATCACCATCAGCTCGCTGACCCGCAGCGAACTGCTGGCCGCCGGGGTGCCCGCCGACCGGCTGGACGACCCCGCGTACGTGCCGGCGCGCGGGATGCTGGCCGACCCGGAGCTCTTCGACGCCGCCTTCTTCGGCATCACCCCCCGGGAGGCGGAGACCACCGACCCGCAGCACCGCCTGCTGATGCAGACCGCCTGGGCCGCGCTGGAGTCGGCCGGGCTCACCACCGACGCGCCCTTCGGCCGGGTCGGCGTCTTCGCCGGCGCGGGCTTCAACTACTACGCGCTGAACCACGTCTTCGCGCGGCCCGGCCTGGTCGACGCGCAGGGGCTGCTGTCGGTGGTGCTCGGCAACGAGAAGGACCACCTGGCCGCGAAGATCGCCTACCGGCTGGGCCTGGGCGGGCCCGCCGTCACCGTGCAGACCGCCTGCTCGACCTCGCTCGTGGCGGTGCACCTGGCCGCGCAGAGCCTGCGCGCCGGTGACTCGGACGTCGCGCTGGCCGGCGGGGCCTGCGTGGCCGTGCCGCAGCACTCCGGCTACCTGTACGAGACCAAGGGCATCATGTCGGCCGACGGCACCTGTCGCCCGTTCGACGCCACCGCGGAGGGGACCGTGCCCGGCAACGGCGTCGCCCTGGTGGTGCTCAAGCGCGCCGAGGACGCCCGCCGCGACGGCGACACCGTCTACGCGGTGATCAGGGGCTCGGCGGTGAACAACGACGGCAACCTGAAGGTCGGCTACACCGCCCCCGGGGTCGCCGGCCAGATCGACGTGCTGACCCGCGCGTACGCCGCCGCCGGGGTGGAGCCCGCCACCGTCGGCTACCTGGAGGCGCACGGCACCGCCACCGAGGTCGGCGACGCCATCGAGCTGTCCGCGCTGACCGAGGTCTTCACCCGGGGCGCCCGGCCCTGCTCGCTCGGCTCGGTCAAGGCCAACGTCGGCCACCTCGACGCGGCGGCCGGCGTCGCCGGGCTCATCAAGGCCGCGCTGGCCCTGCACTTCCGCCAGATCCCGCCGCTGGCCGGCCTGAAGCAGGCCCGGCCCGAGCTGCTC
Source organism: Micromonospora haikouensis (assembly GCF_000876225.1). NCBI lineage: Bacteria > Bacillati > Actinomycetota > Actinomycetes > Micromonosporales > Micromonosporaceae > Micromonospora > Micromonospora haikouensis. The sequence continues at coordinate 1,391,693 of NZ_JXSX01000003.1, forward strand.
GACGGCTCCACCCCGTTCACGGTGGACACCGTGGCCCGGCCCTGGGAGACCGACGGCACGCCGCGCCGGGCCGGGGTCAGCGCGTTCGGCCTCGGCGGCACCAACGTCCACGTGGTGCTGGAGGAGGGGGACGGGCCGGACGTGCCGGACCCGACCGTCCCGCCCGGGGAGCGCACCGAGCTGGTGGTGCTCTCCGGGCGTACCCCGGAGGCGGTCCGGGCCGCCGCCGAGCAGCTCGGCGAGCACCTGCGGCAGCGCCCCGACCTGCCGCTGGCCGACGTCGCCCGCACCCTGCAGTCGTACCGCCGGCACTTCCCGCACCGGCTCGCGGTGGCCGCCCGGGACCTCGCCGAGACGGCGACCCGGCTGCGCCGCGCCCCGGCCCGGGCGGCGGCCCGCCGGCCCAGCGTGGTCCTCCTCTTTCCCGGCCAGGGCACCGAGTTCCCCGCCATGTCCCGGGGCCTCTACGACCGTTACCCCTCGTTCCGGGCCGACCTCGACCAGGGGGCGCGGCTGCTCACCCCGATCCTCGGGCTGGACCCGCGCGACGTGCTGGTCGACGACGACCCGCACGACGTGGTGCACCGCACCGACGTGACCCAGCCCGTGCTGGCGCTGCACGAGCTGGCCCTCGGCCGGCTGCTGCTCTCCTGGGGGATACGCCCGGCCGCGCTGGTCGGCCACTCCGTCGGCGAGTTCGCCGCCGCCGCGCTGGCCGGGGAGCTGGCCGGCGACGACATGCTGCGCCTGGTGGCGACCCGGGGCCGGCTCATGCACGACGCACCCGAGGGCGGCATGCTGGCCGTCCTCGCCTCCCCACCCGTTCTCACCCCCCACCTGGCCGGCCTGGAGGAGCTCGACGTGGCCGCGCGCAACGCCCCCGACCTGACCGTGGTGGCCGGGCCGGTGGCGCAGCTCGACGCGCTGCGGGAGCGGCTGACCGGGGCGGGCGTGCACTGGCGGGCGCTGCCCGCCCGGCGGGCCTTCCACAGCCGGATGATGGCCGACGCGGCCCGGCGGTTCGGCGTCGAGGCCGACCGGGTGGACCGGCGTCCCCGCACCGTTCCGGTGATCAACACAGTGGACGGCGCGCTGCTCGGCAAGGGGCTGTCCCGCCCGGCGGGCTACTGGGCGACCCAGCTGCGCAGCCCGGTCGGCTACCACGACGCGCTGCTGACCGCGCTCGGCCTGCCCGACCCGGTCCTGGTCGAGGTGGGGCCGGGAAGCGCGCTGACCGGCGCCGCCCGGCAGACCCCGCAGGGCCGGCCGGTGCCCGGTTACGCCCTGCAGCCACGGCCGACGGCCCGCCCGGACGCCGGTGACGTGCTGGCCGGCATCGGCGCGCTCTGGACGGCCGGGGTGGGCGTGGACTGGCCGGCGCTGCGCGGCGACACCGGCAGCCGGCGGGTCGCGCTGCCCGGCTACCCGTTCGCCCCCACCCGGCACTGGCTCGACGCCGCACCGCCGGTCCCGGACGACCCGGCACCGGTCCCGGACCTCCCGGCGTCGCCGGCCGGCGGCGAGGACGGACTCGTGGGGGAGATCGTGGCGCTCTGGACCGACCTGCTCGGCGTCCCGGAGATCGGCCCGGACACGAACTTCTTCGCGGTCGGCGGCGACTCGCTGCTGCTCATCCGCATGATCAGCCAGGTGCGGCGCCGCTACGGGGTGCGGGTGCCGATCGACACCCTCACCGCGGACGCCACGCCGCGCGTGCTCGCCGGGCTGGTGACCGCGTGACCGGCCGTCACGACGACCTGGACCTCGCCGCCGCGGTGGCGGCCGTGCTCTGCCACCGGCTCGGCGGCGCGACCGAGGTCGCGGTGCACGGCCCGCGCGGCGAGCTGCGGCTGCGCGTGTGCCCCGAGCACACCCTCGACCAGGTACGCGCGCAGGCGCGCAGCCTGTCCCCGGCGGCGGCGGTGCCGGACGTGCTGCTGCCCGCAAGGGTGCCGGACGTGCTGCTGCCCGCACCGGCCGCCGCCGGCGGCGTCGCGGCCACCCTGGGCAGCCTACCGGTGCGCTTCCTGCGCCACCACGGCGACGCCCGGTGGCTGCCGGAGCGCCTGCGCACCCTGCACGCCTGGCTCACCGCCCACCCGGACCGGCCGGTACGGGAGGCGACGCTGGTCGGCCCCGAGGAACGCCGGACCCTGCTCGGCTTCAACCCCGCGCCGACGCCCGCCCCGCGCACCCCGGTGCACGAGCTGATCTGCCGGCAGGCGGCACGCACCCCGGACGCCGTCGCGCTGCGCGGCGACGGCCGCCACCTCAGCTACCGCGAGTTCCTGGACGAGGCGGCGGCGGTGGCCGGGCGGCTGCGCGCGGACGGGGTGGGGCCGGGGTCGGTGGTCGGGCTCTGCGCCGAGCGCAGCCCCGAGCTGGTGGTCGCGGTGCTCGGCGTGCTGCTGGCCGGTGCGGCGTACCTGCCGGTCGACCCGGCGCACCCGCGGCCCCGGCTGGACCTCATGCTCGGCACCGCCGGGGCGGCGCTGGTGCTGGCCGACCCGGCGGGGCAGGCCGCCCTCGGCGCCGAGCCGACCGTGCCCGTCCGCCCGCTGGACGGCGGCGACCGGCCTGCCCCGCCGGTCGACTGGCGCGGCCACCGGGCGCCGGAGGAGGTGGTCAACGGCCTCTCGTACGTGATCTTCACCTCCGGGTCGACGGGCGCGCCCAAGGGCGTGCAGATGACGCACCTGTCGCTGGCCAACCGCCTGGTCTGGATGCAGGACACCTATCGGATCGGCCCGGGTGACGTGGTGTTGCAGAAGACGCCGTACACCTTCGACGTCTCGGTGTGGGAGCTGCTCTGGCCCTTCCTCACCGGCGCCACCCTGGTGACGGCGCAGCCGCAGGCGCACCGCGACCCGCAGGAGATGGTCGAGGTGATCGCCCGGGAGTCGGTGACCACCGTCCACTTCGTGCCCTCCATGCTGGCCCTCTTCGTCGAGGAGGCGGGACTGGACCGCTGCGCCGACCTGCGCCGGGTGATCTGCAGCGGGGAGGCGCTGCCGCCGAAGCTGGTCAACAAGCTCACCGCCGTGCTACCCGGGGTGCGGGTGCACAACCTGTACGGCCCCACCGAGGCGGCCATCGACGTCACCGCCTGGCAGTGCCGCCGGCCCGAACCGGCGGACACCGTGCCGATCGGCCGGCCGATCAGCAACGTCGTCGCGTACGTGCTCGACGACCGGGACGATCTCGTCCCGCTGGGCCAGGTGGGGGAGCTGGTGGTCGGCGGGGACTGCCTCGCGCGCGGCTACGCCGGCCGGCCCGACCTGACCGCCGAGCGGTTCGTGGAGGTGACGGTCGCCGGCCGGCCGCAGCGGGTGTACCGGACCGGGGACCTGGTCTGGTGGTCGCCGGAGGGCCACCTCAACTACGTCGGCCGGGTCGACACCCAGGTCAAGATCCGCGGGCAGCGGGTGGAGCTGGGGGAGATCGAGTCGACCCTCAACCGGCACCCGCTCGTGGCCAACAGCGTCGTGCTGCTCCGCGAGGACCTGGGCGCCGCGCCGACCCTGGTGGCGTACCTGGTCGCCGAGCGCGACGCCGACCCGGCCCGGCTGACCGAGCCGGCGCTGCGCGCCTTCCTCGCCGAGGCGTTACCTGACCACATGGTGCCGGTACGCTACGTCCTCCTGCCCGAGCTGCCCGCCACGGCCAACGGCAAGGTCGACCGGCGGGCGCTGCCCCCTCCGCCGGCCCGGGTCCGCCGCCGCTCCGGCGTCCGTGCGGGCCGCCCCGATCACGTCGCCTCGCCGTCCGGCGCCTGATCCGTCGTGGTTCCGGCCCGTCATGGTCAGGTGTGCTGATCACGGCCGCCCCGATCGGGTGGATCGCCGCGCCGACGAGGTAGTGGCGTTCGGGCCGGAACCCTCCGATGAGCATCGCCCAGGCGAGTGACCCGGCGACGAAGACACCGCCGTAGGCGGTGAGAGGCGACGCCCGAAGCTACCGTGCCGGCTGGGGTGAGGCGGAGACGGTGAGGACCAGCTTTCCGGCGGTGTGACCGGTCTCCACGGCCGCTACCGCCTCCGCGCTCTGTTCGAAGGCGAACACGCGCGTGATGTGCGGGTCGACGGTGCCGTCCACCATCAGCGCGGCGACGGTCTCCAGCGATGCCCGGTCGAGGCGGCGGGGCAGGAACTCGCCGCCCAGTTCGCGCACGGTGTCGTCGGCGGCCGACAACAGCTGCCTGGGGTCCGTCGCCAGCGCGGCGACCGACCGCAGCGCGTCGCCGCCGACGAGGTCGATCAGGCCATCGACACCGGACGGGGCGAGCTGCCGTACCTGTCCGGGGACGTCACCGGCGGTGTAGCTGACGAAGGTCACGCCGAGAGCCTCGGCCCCGGCACGCTTGCTGTCGCTGCCGGTCCCGATCACCGTCAGACCCCGCGCACGCGCGAGCTGCGCGGTGATCTGGCCGGTGCTTCCCCCGACGCCGTTGACCAGCAGCGTCGCGCCCTCCGGCAGGTCGAGCCAGTCGAGTGCGTCGAGGGCGGTCGTGCCGGACACCGGTATGGTCGCCGCCCACTCGTAGGGCAGGGTCTCCGGCTTACGAGCCGCGTTCGCCGCCGGCAGGACCGTCGTCTCGGCGTACGTGCCGGCGCCGCTGAGCGCGAACCCGAACACCGCGTCGCCCACCACGAGGTCGGTGACGTCGGCACCGGTCGCGAGCACGTCCCCGGCGGCCTCCATGCCCATCACCTGCGGGAACGGTAGGTGTCCGTTCAGCGCCCGGACATGTCCGGACCGGAGAAGGGGATCGAGGCGCGCTACTCCCGCGGTCCGGACCCTGATGAGGACCTCCCCGACACCGGGCTGCGGATCGGGCCGGTCGAAGTGGAACTGGACCTCCGGGCCGCCGAAGGCGCGGTATCCAAAAGCGCGGCTCATTGTCGTACTCCCTCACTGGATGTCGACCGCCGACGCTAATTACTGACACCGGTGTCAGAAACAAGAGCGCGTGACCCGACTCACATCCGGCTCACGCGCTCGCGATCTCCCCACGGTGCGCCAGATTCGCGGCGATCAGATCGTCCAGCACCGCTCGGGTCCTGACCAGTTCATCGATGTGCTGATCGAGGCGGTCACGCTCCTGCCCCATGCGCTCCAGGGCCGCCTCGGAGGTGTCCGCACTCGGAGACTCGACGCAGGGCAGGAGGTCGACGATGGTCCGACTACTCAGGCCCGCCGAGAACAGCCGCTGGATCAAGCGGATCCGCTCGACCTGGCCCTCGAGGTAGCGGCGGTGACCGCGCGGACTGCGCAGGCTGGTGAGCAGCCCCTGCTCCTCGTAGTAGCGCAGGGATCGCACGCTGACTCCGGTACGGGCGGCGAGTTCACCGATCCGGATGGTGGCGGTCATCCTGACTTCCGTCCTGCCTCGCACATGGGTGAGGTCCAGGCTACCCACGCGTCGGAACGCGGCCAGTGACACCACGCGGCGGGCAGAGTTGCGTGGCCGACGCACCCGACAGCGCCGCCGACCTGGTGGCCGGGGTGGTCGACGACTCCGTTCGTGCGTTCGGGCAAACCCACGCCGGAGACGACGTCGGCGAGCATCCGCGGGATACTGGTCGCCCATGGATGAGGTCGAAGTCGTCGTCGCCCATTCCGAGCGTGCGACCCTGCGCGTCGGTGACGTGTTCCTGAAGGTCGACGCCGATCAGGCACGCATCGACGTCGAGGTCGAGGCGATGTCCCTCGCGCCCGTCCCGACCCCGGCGGTCCTGTGGCGCAAGCCGCCCGTGCTCGCGGTCGCCGCGCTCCCGGGGACGACGCTCGGGCGCCTCGGCGGTCCGTCGACCGGGTCGCCAGCGGCGTGGGCCGCGGCGGGCGCCACCATCCGAAAGCTGCACCAGGCACCCCTGCCGCCCCTGCCGGGCCGGGCCGGCCGGAGCGTCGTCGCGCTGGCGGCGGAACTCGACGACGAGTGCGAGTTGCTCGTGACGAGCGGTGTCCTTGCCGCTGACCTGGTCACCCGCAACCGCCAGGTCGCCGAGGCCGCGTTCCGGCCGTGGACCCCGGCGTTCACGCACGGCGACCTGCAGATCGCACACGTCTTCGTCGACGGCGACGAGGTCACCGGCATCATCGACTGGTCCGAGGCGGGCCAGGGCGACGCCCTGTACGACCTCGCCACCTTCACGCTCGGACACGAGGAGCACCTCGACGACGTCATCGCCGGCTACGGCACCGACGTCGACCTCGACGTGATCCACGCATGGTGGTCGTTGCGAAGCCTGCTGGCAGTGCGTTGGCTGATCGAGCACGGCTTCGACCCCTTCGCGCCGGGCTGTGAGGTCGACGTGCTGAGATCCCGAATGTGAGGCTGTGCAGGGCCGACCCGCGATGTAGCAGACGGTCGGGCCCGGGGGTCCACCGCTGTGGCGGGCCGGGCAGTCGGTTGCCGGGTGAGGCTGGGCAGGACTCGGTCCGGCAAACGGTGCTGCGCCTGGTCGCCGCGGCGGGCGAGGGTGGGCCGTAGCAGCAACCTGTGTGAGTGACAGACGCATGACGGGCCACCCGGTTGCGGCTTGCCGAAAACCTTTTCGTGAGGCATTGTGGGCGACATGCCCGCAGCTGTCGAGCGGGTGCCCTCCACCCTTCAATATCGATGGCTGTCGATGAAATGTGAGGGTGTCCGTACCGACAGCTGCGGTTGCGGCGACCGGCCGCAGCGTCCCCCTGGCCAGAGCTCGGAAAGGACAACGATGCGTCATCAACGATTCCGCGGCGGCTTGGCTGTCGCGATGGTGGCCACCGCGGCCGTGGCCGCGGCGGTCGGCACCGCGCCGGCCAGCGCCGCCGCCGCCGGCTGCAGAGTGTCGTACACGATCAGTTCGCAGTGGCAGGGCGGCTTCGGTGCCAACGTGACGGTCACCAATCTCGGCGATCCGGTCGACGGCTGGACCCTGCGCTGGTCGTTCGCCTCCGGGCAGGCGGTCACCCAGGCGTGGAACGCCACGGTCACCCAGAGCGGCGCCGCCGTGACGGCGGTCAGTGTGAGCCACAACGCCTCGCTGGCCACGGGCGCCACCACCTCGTTCGGCTTCAACGGTTCATGGACCGGCGCGAACCCGGTGCCGACCAGCTTCACGCTCAACAACACCGCGTGCACCGGGGGCGTGGGCCCGACGCCGACCCCGACCGTGAAGCCGCCGACGCCGAACCCCACGCCCACCGTGACGCCTGGTCCCACCGCCCCGCCGGCCACGCCCCCGGCCGGCACGGTCCGGGTCTTCTGGCTCAGGCCCACGGACGTCCCCTACGACCAGCGCTACCCCGACGGCATCGCGAACGTCGTGCGGGAGGCCCAGCGCTACTACAAGCAGGAGTTGGGCAAGACGTTCACCCTGAACAACCCGGTAGTCGAGGTGGTCACCGGTGAGCACGACTCCAACTGGTACATCAACACCAACTGCACGCCCGGCGGCGACCGCTACTGGTGCGTGGTGGGCAACATGCACCAGGAGCTGATGCGCAGGTTCGGCATCCGCAACCCGGACAACCGGTGGCTCAACGTGGGTGAGATCAGCGCCGAGGAGCCCGGTCAGTCCGGCGGCGGCGCCAGCACCGGCTGGGTGGTCCTCAGCGGCCACGACGCCGACGGCGCGGCGGGCATCAACGGCCCGATGAACCGCTGGTACGGCGGCATGGTCCACGAGATCGGCCACGGGCTCGGGCTGCCGGACTCCACCAGCACGGACGGCACGCCGATGTCCGGGTCGTTCTACAACTACCCGAACACCCACTTCACCCAGGCCCAGAAGAGCGCCATCCTGAACGGCCCCTACGGCAGCTTCTTCTCCTGACCCCGCGACCGTGAGGACGTGGCCGGCGGATCTTCCGCAGGCCACGTCCTTCGTTCTTTCGCCCGGGTGCCGCCGTCGGACGGGCCCCGCCGTCGGGCGCTGCCCGGTGACCGAAAGGCTTTCGCAAGCTTTTCAGTCCTGTCGTTGCTGCCCGCTCGTCGACTCTCCGCAGCAGCCATGCTGGCCAGACTGGGTACGGGCAGGCGCGAGGGCTCCGCCGAAGAATGATCGGGTTTCCTCCGTCCGGCATCTTGCCGAAATCGTTTTCGTGCGACACGCTATCCGCAGAACGGGACAGGCGCCACCTCGGCGGTAGCGACGTGCGGCACGGGCCGCGCCCCAGCCGGCGGACGACGGCAACGGGACGCACCCGGTACCGCGCCGAGGGGGCGCGCACCACGACGTCAACGAGTGAACCCGACCCCCTGCCGAGCGGTCAACGGATCGACGCCCTGACGACCCTCCACCCAGTTCAGCGGCCCGGCGTATGCCGACGCCGCAGCCCGGATACGTGGGCGTCGACAGCACCCGAGCGGTCCGACCGAACCCATCGAGGAGACATAATGAGGAGAATCCTGGGCAGACGCGTCGCCCTACGTGCGTTGGCCGGAGTCCTCGTGGCGACGCTGACCGTCGGCGTGGCCGCGTGCGGCGGCGACGAGCCGGGCGGCACCACCGCCGCGCAGGCCGGACCGAACGGCCTCGACGACGGCAGCGAGCTCACCATGTGGACCCGCGCCCCGCTGGAGCGGCAGGCGAAGCTGCTCGTCGAGGCGTACAACGCCAGCCACAAGAACAAGGTCAAGCTGACCGTGGTCCCCAACGACGACTATGTCGCGAAGGTCGGCGCGGCCGCCGGTTCGGGCGGCCTGCCGGATCTCTTCGCCGCGGACATCGTGTACGTGCCGAACTGGGTCAAGCAGGGGCTGTTCCAGGACATCAGCGCGAACATCGACGGCCTCGGGTTCAAGGACTCGATCAACAAGGGCCACCTCGCGGCTGGCACGGTGGACGGTAGGAAGCACGTCCTGCCCTTCGTGCTGGACCTGTCGATGCTGTTCTGGAACAAGCAGTTGTTCCGCGACGCCGGCCTGGACCCGGAGAAGGCCCCGGCCACGCTCGATGAGTACGCCGCGGCGGCCAAGGCGGTCCAGGCCCTCGGCAAGAAGGACGTCTACGGCACTGCGGCCGGCCTCAACTGCGGCGGATGCCTGGTCTTCACCTGGTTCCCCTCCATCTGGGCCGGCGGCGGTGAGGTGCTCAGCGAGGACGGCACCGAGGCCAAGCTCGCCGACGACACCGCCCAGAAGGTCTACGGCACCTGGCGTGAGCTGTGGAAGTCCGGTGCCGTGCTGCCCGCCTCGGCGGGCGAGACCGGCCCGACCTGGACCGCGGCGTTCACCGAGGGCAAGATCGGCCTGATGTTCTACCCGGCGACGCTGCTCTCGTCGACCAAGTTCGACGTCGGCGTCGCCGGCATCCCCGGCCCCAACGGCGGCGCCTCCACCTTCGTCGGCGGCGACGGGCTCGGGGTGTCCAAGGATTCGAAGAAGGCCGCCCAGGCCTGGAACTTCCTGAACTGGATGATGTCCGAGGACGCCCAGGTCGAGGTGCTCGCGAAGAACAAGGACGTGGTGTCGCGCGACGACCTCGCGAAGAACAAGTACGCCGCCGAGGACCCGCGGCTGGTCACCATCAACGAGGTGGCCGGCAAGGGCGACACCCCCGTCGCCCTCAACTTCCAGCAGGCGTTCAACGCGGCGAACAGCCCCTGGCTGACCCTCGTGCGCAACCAGGTGCTCAACGGCAGCGGTGACGTGCAGAAGGACAACGGCGAGATCACCGCCGTGCTCAAGCAGTAGTGGTTTCCCGCGGGCGTACGCCGACGGCTCCGCAAGGCCGGGGTACGCCCGCGGCCGAACCCGCCCCGGATCCGTCGACGCCTGCCCACCCCTCAACGGAAGGTCCGTTCCCATGAGCGTCACCGCACCGTCTCGCCCGTCCCGCGCGGCGAGGCGGGGCCGCGCCCGTCCCCGCGGACGTGAAGCCCTGCTCGGCTGGCTCTACGCGACACCGACAGCGGTGTTCGTGATCGCGCTGTTCGCCGTGCCACTGCTGCTGGTCTTCAGGATGTCGCTGTCGAAGTGGCCGCTGCTGGCCGGCGACCAGGGCGTCAACGCCCCCGACAACTTCGTCAAGGCGGTCGAGCACCGCTTCTTCGCCGACTCGGTGCTGTTCACTCTCAAGTACACGGCGCTCGCGACCGTGCTGCTGCTGGCGCTCGCGTTGGGGCTCGCCCTGCTCGTGCAGGAGTCGAGCCGGTGGAACAACCTGCTGCGGGCCTCGTTCCTGATCCCCAGCGCCCTCGGCCTGGCCTCGGCGTCGCTGCTGTTCTACGTGTTCTACTCGCCGTACGCCAGCCCGCTGTCGCCGGTGATGGAACGACTGGGCCTGAGCTTCCTCGACAGCCCGACCTCGGCGTTGCTCTCGACGACCTTTCTCATCGTGTGGCGGTATGCCGGCTTCTACATGGTGCTCATGCTGGTCGGCCTGCAGGGCATCCCGGCAGAGGTGTACGAGGCTGCCCGCACGGACGGTGCGAGCCGGTGGCAGACCTTCCGGAAGGTCACCCTGCCGTTGCTGCGTCCGACGCTGGCGCTGACCACGGTGCTCTGCGTGACCGGCTCCCTGCTCGCCTTCGAGCAGTTCTACATCCTGACCAAGGGCGGCCCGGACAACAGCACGATCACCGTCGTCCAGCTCATCTACATGGTGGCTTTCCAGGGGCAGAACGACCTCGGAGTGGCGGCCGCCATCTCCGTCATCGTCCTGGCGGCCCTCGTTTGCATCAATGCGTTGCAACTGCGCGCATTCCGGTCCGGGGAGAACTGAGCCGATGGTCTCCGTATCCAGCACCAGCCAGCCGACCACCGATCCGACCGTCGACCCGGCGCCGCCGGCACCCGCCGCCCCGACGCGGCGGCCGTCCGGCACGACCATCGCGGGCATCGCGCTGCGCACGCCGTACTGGGTGTTCACGGGCGCGCTCGGGCTGATCTTCCTCGCTCCGCTGCTCTGGACGGCGGTCGCCTCCGTCTCCCCGCACCCCGGCACGAACCAGGTGGAGGGCTGGGGACTGGGCAACTACGAGACCCTGGCCAACTACCAGGCCGGCGTCTGGCGCTACGTGGCGAACTCGGCGTTCGTCTCGCTGCTCACGGTCGCCCTGACGCTGCTCACCTCCTTCCTGGGCGGCTACGCGTTCGCGCGGTTCCGCTTCCCGGGCCGGAACCTGCTGTTCCTGGTCACGCTCGCCATCCTCATGGTGCCGTACGCGACGCTGCTGATCCCGCTGTACGTCCTGCTCAACGAGGTCGGGCTGCAGAACTCCCTGGTCGGGGTGGCCCTGGTGCTCACGATGTTCCAGCTGCCGTTCTCCACCTTCCTGATGCGGATCTCCTTCGAGGCGGTGCCGCGCGAACTCGACGAGGCCGCGCTGGTCGACGGATGCTCGTCGTTCGCCGCGCTGTGGCGGGTGCTGTTGCCGGCGGTGAAGCCGGGCCTGATCACCGTCGGGCTGTTCGCGTTCCTCAACGCCTGGAACGACTTCATGGCACCGCTGATCCTCATCAACGACACCGACCGCATGACCCTTCCGCTCGCGGTGTCCAACCTGCGTGGCCAGGTCCAGGGCGTCGTCGACTACGGGGCGACCGAGGCGGGTGTCGTGGTGCTCGCCCTGCCGTGCGTCCTGCTGTTCCTGCTGCTCCAACGACACTACGTGCGCGGCTTCATGTCCGGCGCGCTGAAGGGATGAACATGAGCGGGACCGCACCCACGGCCGCACCCGTCCTGCCGGCCCGGGGCCGGCTGCGGCCACTCGGCCTGGACGCAGTGCGGGTCACGGGCGGCTTCTGGGCCGAGCGTCAGTCGATCAACGCGGCTGCGACCTTCGCGCACATCGAGCACTGGCTCGACCGGGAGGGGTGGATCCGCAACTTCGACCTCGCCGTCCGGGGGGACGTGTCCGCGCAGCGCCGGGGCCGCGAGTTCTCCGACTCGGAGGTCTACAAGCTCCTGGAGGCGATGGCCTGGGAGATCGGCCGCACCGGTGACGCCGACCTGGAGTCGAGGTTCCGTGCCCTGGTGCGCCGGGTGGTGGCGGCGCAGGAGCCCGACGGGTACCTCAACACCAACTTCGGCCGGCCAGGGCAGGCACCCCGCTGGTCGGATCTGGAGTGGGGCCACGAGCTCTACTGCGCCGGTCACCTGATCCAGGCCGCGGTGGCCCGCGCCCGCACCCGGCCCGACACGGACGACGGACTGGTCGCAGCCGCCCGCCGTGTCGCCGATCTCGTGTGCGAGACGTTCGGGCCGGACGGCGTCGACGGCGTCTGCGGCCACCCGGAGATCGAGGTGGCGCTGGTGGAACTCGCCCGGACCACCGGCGAGGAGCGGTACCTCAACCAGGCGGCCCTCTTCGTCGACCGCCGCGGCCACGGCCGGCTGCGTGACGTGGAGTTCGGCCGGGAGTACTACCAGGACGACCTGCCGGTCCGGCAGGCGACGGCCCTACGGGGCCACGCGGTGCGGGCGAACTACCTCGCCGCCGGCGCGGTCGACGTCGCCGTCGAGCTGAAGGACGCCAGCCTGCTGGAGGCGGTGTGCCGCCAGTGGGAGACCACGGTGTCCCGCCGCACCTACGTCACCGGCGGGCAGGGCTCCCGGCACCAGGACGAGGCGTTCGGCGAGGACTGGGCGCTGCCGCCGGACCGGGCGTACTCGGAGACCTGCGCGGGGATCGGCTCGGTGATGCTCGCGTGGCGGCTGCTGCTGGCCGAGGGCGACCCCCGCTACGCCGACCTCATCGAGCGGACGCTGTTCAACGTGGTGTCGACCTCCCCGGCGGCGGACGGGCGCAGCTTCTTCTACACGAACACCCTGCACCGCCGTGAGCTGGGCACCCGGCCCGACCCCGACCGGCCCAGCCTGCGGGCGGCGGCCTCGCTGCGGGCGCCCTGGTTCGAGGTCTCCTGCTGCCCGACCAACGTCGCCCGCACCCTGGCCAGCCTGACGGCGTACGTCGCCACCGCCGACGACGCGGGCCTGCACCTGCACCAGTACCTGCCCGGCACGGTCACCCACCGGCTCGCCGACGGGCGGGACGTCGGCGTGCGTGTCGAGACCGGGTACCCCCACGACGGTCAGATCCGGGTGTGCGTCGACCGCGACGCCGACCTGCCGTGGTCGCTGTCGCTGCGGGTGCCGGGGTGGGCCACCGCCGGGGCGACGCTGACCGTCGACGGGCGGACCCGACCGGTCGGCCCGGGCTACGTCACCGAGCACCGGGCGTGGCGGCGCGGCGACGAGGTCGTGCTGTCCCTGCCGATGACGCCCCGGTTCAGCTACCCGGACACCCGCATCGACGCGGTCCGGGGCTGCGTCGCCGTGGAGCGTGGCCCGCTGGTGTACGCCCTGGAGTCGGTGGACGTGCCGGGCGTCGCCAGCGTCGACGAACTCCGGGTCGACACCGCCCGGCCGCCGCGCCTCGTCGACGGCCGGGTCACGGTGCGCTGCGTGCGAATCCGTCCGCCGGAGCCCGGGTGGCCCTACCGCGGCGACGCGGCCGAGGCGGTGTCGGCCGTCGACGAGCTGCTCGACGAGGTGGCGCTGGTGGAGTACCACGCCTGGGCCAACCGGGGCCCCTCCACGATGCGCGTCTGGCTCCCTACCGGCCCCGAGGCTTCGGGGTCGGCCGAGAACTCACGGGGTGTTAACGCTAACAACGACACTGAGGAGACGACATGACCCCTGGACGCGTGCGGAGGGGGCCCCTGTGGGCCGCCCTGGCCGCGCTGGTCGTGGGGACGGTCGCCGTACCGTCCCCGGCCCGGGCCGCCGGCCCGGTCCTGCCCGGCAACGAGGGGGACGTCGGCGTCTACACCGACGGCCAGAGCCACGCCATGGAGATCGGCGACCCGGTCTACGCCAACGTCGGCGACGTCGCCAACCAGCTCAAGCCCGGGGTGCCGTTCACCGCGGCGAGCATGCACCAGTCGATCTTCGAGAAGGACCTCGCCGCCGGCGGGACCGACTACTACCTCGACCGCGTCCTCGGCGTGAGCGGGACGCTGGGCTCGGCGGTGCTGATGACCCGGGGCCGCTCCCTGTACCTGCGGGGCGCGAGCAACAACAACTTCACCGTCATGGGCTTCGCCGGCAGCGCGTTCGTCGGCGGCCCGAACAACCTCGGCAACCTCTACACCGTCACCGTGCCCGGGCAGACCGTCACCGAGGTCAACGCGAACCGGTTCAACGCGCCGAGCCACGCCCGCAGCCACTACACGATCGGCACCACCGGCGTCACCGCCGACCTGACCAAGTTCATCACGTACGACAACGTCGCGGTCACCGCGGTCACCCTCACCAACCCCGGCGGCTCGGCGGCCAACCTCACCGTCCGCGCCGCCTCGCCGCTGGCCACCCAGGCCGGTACGGGCGACGCCACGCTCACCGGCACCCGCACCATCACCAGCGGCGCCAACAACGGCCTCGTCGACACCCCCTGGGACACGATCCGCGTCGACCTCACCGGCGCCGGATTCACCCGTACCGGCACCAACCTGGACCGGGAGGTCACCGTGCCCGCCGGCGGCTCGGTGTCGCTGTCGGTGGTCGGCGCGGTCTCCTCGCCCACGCTGCCCGCGACCGTGCAGAGCTTCCGCGAGTACGCCGAGCTGCCGCCGGCCACCGCCGTGCGCACCGGCATCACCGAGTTCCACCGCCGCTGGGCGCAGGACATCCCCTACATCGACGTGCCCGACCCGGCGCTGGAGAAGGCCATCGTCTACCGGTGGTGGGGCGAGCGCTACAACACCCTCGACGCCAACGCGTCCGGCCACGTCTACCAGTACCCGACGACGGTCGAGGGGTCGAACCTCTACCAGAACGCCGTCGCGCTGACCCAGCCGATGCACCTGCAGGACACCAAGTGGCTGCGCACCCCGTACCTGCCGTACGGGCAGATCCTCAACATCGGGGAGCTGTCCGGCTCGTCGGCGTTCCTGGACAGCCCGGGGCACACGAGCTGGAACAACCACTACTCGCAGTACCTCGGCACGGCCGGCCTCGAGGCGTACAACGTGCACGGCGGCGGCCGGGAGATCGCCCGCAAGTTCGCCGGGTACTTCGAGGGCGACGGCGTCGGCCAGCTCGAACACTACGACGGCAACGACGACAAGCTGATCGCCTACGACACCAACTACATGCCGGGCAACGACGCCGACGCGATCACCTTCGGCTACCCGAAGGCCAACGCCGGCGCGCCCGGGGCGCGCACCATCGAGCGCCCCGAGTCGGCGTACGTGTGGGGCGCGCTCGACGCCGCCCGGCAGCTCTACCAGCTCTCCGGCGCGGACCAGGCCAAGGTCGACCAGATGGGCGCCAAGGCCGACGAGGTCCGCAACGCGATCCTGACCCGGCTGTGGAGCCCGGACATGCGGATGTTCCTGGCGGGCACGTCGCACGGGGCCACCAGCGCGGCCAGCGCCAACGGCACGCCCAACCCGCTGCCCGAGTCGGCGCGCACCCTCATCCCGGCCAAGGAGTCGAACCTCTACGACATCTACGCCGAGAACCTCATCCCGACCGACCAGTGGCGGAAGTACGTCGACGGGTTCCGCTTCCTGACCTACGGCGACAACTTCCCGATCTTCCCGTTCTACACCGCCGACCAGTACGACCGGGCCGCCTACGGCATCGGTGGCTCCAACAACTTCTCCAACATCAACTTCACCGTGCAGTACCGGGGCGTCCGTTCCGCCCTGCGCCACTACGACCCGGAGCAGAAGTACGTCACCCCGGCGTACGCCAAGCGGCTCCTGGACTGGATGGCGTGGAGCGTCTACCCCAACGCGGACCTGCGGGCGCCCAACCAGGCCGAGTACTACTCGAACTGGAACCCGGCCACCAAGACCTACAACCGCAACAACCCGAACCACGTGATGCTCGGCAACATGAACTACATCTTCGTCGAGGACATGGCGGGCCTCCAGCCGCGTTCCGACGACAAGATCGAGCTGTGGCCCATCGACTTCGGCTACGGCCACTTCATGGTCAACAACCTTCGCTACCACGGCCAGGACGTCACCATCGTCTGGGACCCCGACGGCAGCGAGTACGGCCTGGGCGCCGGCTACAGCCTGTTCGTCAACGGCGCGAAGAAGGTCAGCACCGACAAGATCGGCAAGCTCACCTACGACCCGAAGACCAACCAGGTCCAGGCCGCGGCCGGCGTGACCGTCACCTTCACCGCCGCCACCGGGGCCGACCTGCCCAGCGCGGTGGACACCCCGATCGCCGACGACCGGGTCGTCGACTACCTCAGGACGGCCGGCGTCGACCTCACCGAGGACGCGCCGAACCTGGCCAAGGGCGCCCAGGTCACCTCGTCGTACACCCAGCAGGGCGTGCGGCCGACGCCGTGGCGGCAGTTCCACACCCCCGGCTGGAGCAGCACCTCGATGAACTACGCCCCCGGTGCCATCGCCCAGACCGAGCGGCCCGTGTCGCTGGCCGCCGTCACCGACGGTGTCACCGCCAACGAGCCGTACTGGGGCAACTACGGCACCACCGACCGCACCGGCTTCGTCGAGCTGGACCTGGGATCGGCCAAGTCGTTCGACAACGTCAAGGCGTTCTTCGTCAGCGACCGGCAGGCCGGCGGCTACCGCGAACCCGCCCGCTGGTGGGTCCAGGTGCCCGACGGCAACGGCGGCTGGAAGGAGGTCCCCGGCCAGTTCAAGAACCCGACCGTGCCGTCGGCGAAGTTCAACGAGGCCTTGTTCGGCACCGTGACCGCCAGCAAGGTGCGCATCGCGTTCACCAACAGCCCGACGTTCTTCACCGCGATCTCCGAGATCCAGGTGTTCGACTCCGGGCGGGACGTGCCGGAGGTCACCAACCAGGCTCCCGCCGTCACCGCCACCCGCGACGGCTCGGCCGACGGCAACCTGTCGACCCGGCTGGTCGGCACGGCCGCCGACGACGGCGTGCCCTACGACAGCGAGCTGACCTTCGGCTGGGAGACCGTCTCCGCGCCGCAGGGCGCGGGCGTCGTCTTCGCCGACCCCAAGGCGCTGGCCACCCGGGTCACCGGCACCGTCGCCGGCGACTACGTGTTCCGGTTCTTCGCCGACGACGGCGCGAAGCGGTCGACGGCCACCGTGGCGGTGAACCTCGCCAAGCGGGAGGTCAGCGCCGAGTTCGGCTCCTCGGCGACGATCAGCACCAGCGGCACCGCGTCCTGGGAGAACCACTCCCGGGTCAACGAGGCCACCACCCCCGCCAGCTCGAACCCGGGCGCGGGCAACGGCTGGGGCAACTGGGGGCAGACCCAGAACGGCACCAGCACCGAGCGGGAGGCGTGGATCCAGTACCGCTGGACCGCGCCGGTGCGGCTGTCGTCGACCGACATCTACTGGTACGACGACAACGGCGGCACCCGCCGCCCCACCGCCACCACGTACGTCGTGGAGAGCTCCACCGACGGCACCACCTGGACGCCGGTGAAGCTCGCCGCCGGGTCGTCATACGCGGACGCCCTGGCCACCAACACCTACAACCGCCTCACGTTCGAGCCGATCACCGCCAGCCACCTGCGCATCCGCATCTGGGGTCTGATGAGCGGCGGCGCGGGCACCGGCGTGCTGCGCTGGCGCGCCAACGGCGAGACCGTCGACTCGGTGCGCTCGCCGGTGCTCATCCGCACCGGCGTGGGCCAGATCCCGACCCTGCCGGCCACCCTCGACGCGGTCTACGCCAGCGGCGCGCGGGGCACCGTCGCCTTCAACTGGCAGGAGATCACCCCCGCGCAGGTCGCCGAGGCCAACGTGGACCCGTTCGTGGTCTACGGCACCAACGACGCGTACGGGCTGATCGCCGAGGCCCGCGTCTACGTGCGGCCGGAGATGTCCGACGGGGGCATCTCGATCCAGGGCGCGGAGACCTTCGCGCAGTCCGTCGAGGTGGGCGAGCTGCCGTACCTGCCGACGAAGGTGGAGGTCTCCTACAACGACGGCTCCCGGGACAACCAGGCCGTCGGGGTCCGCTGGAACTTCGACCGGGCCATCGTCGACAAGGCCGGTCGCTACACCGTCATCGGCGACCTGATCCTGCCCCCGTACGTCAGCCAGGCCGGCACCACCCGGACCACGCTGACCCTCACCGTGGGCGACCCCGGTCAGATCCCGACGTGGGACGTGCAGGTGCAGGCGCGCACCCAGTGCACCGGCGCCAGGGCGTACGTCGCGGTCAACGCGGTCAACGCCGACGACGTGCCGCTCACCATCGAGCTGGTCACCCCGTACGGATCACGCACGATGGCGAACGTCGCCCCCGGCAAGTCCGCCTTCCAGGCGTTCAACAGCCGGGCCGCGTCGGTGCCGGCCGGCACCACGACGGTGAGGGTCACCGGCACCGTCGACGGCAAGGCCGTCACGACCGAGATCCCCGCGCCGTACGGCGCGCTCTCCTGCGGCTAGCCCGCCCCGTGGTGGCGGCGTCGGCAGCGGCGCCGCCACCACCCTCTCCCCGAGCTAGGAGACAGACATCGTGAACACCACCGTGGGGCGCGGCACCGCCCCACCATCGCACCGGCCGGCGGGCCGCCTCCGCCGGGCGGTCGCCGCGGCGGCGGTAGCCGGGCTCGTCGCCGGTGGCGTGGCCGGCCCCGCCCCGGCTCACGCCGCCGAGCCCCCCTCGCGCACCTTCACCAACACCGTCAACCCGATCATCGGCGACGGCAGCTACTACTCGGCCGACCCGGCCCCGGTAGTCGTGCCGGCGGGCGCGCCCGGCAACGACACCGGCAAGGACCAGCTGTACGTCTACACCGGCCACGACGAGGCCGGGCCGTCCACCAACGACTTCATCATGAACGGGTGGGGGGCGTTGCGGACCACCGACGTCGCCTCGGGGCAGTGGACCCACTTCCCGTCGCTGATGCGCCCCGAGCAGGTCTTCTCCTGGGCCACCCCCGGCCGGGCGTACGCGGGTCAGGTCGTCCGGGGCGTCGACGGCCGCTACTACTGGTACGTCCCGATCCACGAGCGGGACAGCCCGGCGTCCGACAAGTTCGCCATCGGCGTGGCCGTCTCGGACAGCCCGACCGGCCCGTGGACCGATCACGCGGGTGGGCCGATCATCTCCCAGCGGGTGCCGACGGCCAACACCATCCACAACATCGACCCGACGATCCTCATCGACGGCGAGGCCCCCCACCAGCGGGTGTACGTCTGGTGGGGCTCGTTCGGCCAGCTGCGGATGCTCGAGTTCGGCCAGGACATGAAGACGCCGATCGGCACGCCGCGTACCGTCACCGGCCTGACCGGCTTCTTCGAGGGCGCGTGGGCGTTCGAGCGCAACGGCACCTACTACCTGGCGTACGCCGGCAACAACGCCGGCCCGACGTCGCCGTGCACCCCGGCGAACTACCACGCCTGCCTCGCCTACGGCACGGCGTCGTCGCCGGAGGGGCCGTGGACCTACCGGGGGACCTTCCTGCGGCCGGTCTCCTCCACGACGAGCCACCCGGGCGTCCTGGAGTTCGACGGCACGTGGTACCTCGCCTACCACACGGCCGACGCCGTGGGCGGCGGGCACTTCCGCCGGTCGGTGGCGATCGACCCGGTCGAATGGGACGACACCCAGACCCCGCCGCGGATCAAGCTGGTCACCCCGACCCCGGCCAAGGGGCGTGACCTCACCCCCCGGCCGAACATCGCCCAGGAGGCCCGGGTCACCGTCTCCAACGACCCGGTGCCCACCCAGTACTGGGTGAAAGCGCTCAACGACGAGATCGTCCGGTCCAACCCGCTGCCGCCGGACATGTGGGGCACCTGGACCGGCAACAACCCGCCGCAGCAGTGGGTGCAGTACACCTGGGACCAGCCGATGCGGATCTCCGGCTCGCAGATCGAGTTCTGGAACGACCAGCCGCAGGGCACCGGCGCGGGCGTCGCCGCGCCCGCCCGCTGGCGCATCCAGTATTGGAGGTCCGGCACCGGGCAGTGGGCCGACGTGCCCAACCCGAGCGGCTACCCGACCGGCACGCAGGGCTTCCAGAACACTACCTTCGACCCGGTCACCACCACCCAGGTCCGTGCCGTGTTCGACGCCTCGACCAACGGCAGCACCTACTCGGCCGTGGCGGTCGAGGAGTGGAAGGTCCTCGCCGCGCAGCCGCCGGCCGCGGTCGCCGCGCCGGCGGTGACCGTGGAGGTCGGCGAGACCGACCTGCCCGACACCGTCGCCGTGCCGTTCGGCGCGGAGACCCTGCGGGTGCCGGTCTTCTGGGACCCGGTGACGCCGCAGCAGGTCGCCGCGCCCGGCACGTTCAGCGTCGCGGGCACCGTGCTCGGCTACGCGGCGGGCCGGATCTCCGCACCGGTCACCGTCGTCTCCCCGGACGACGTCGAGGGTGACGAGACCGCGCCGACGCTGACCCTGACGCCGAGCGGCAGCGCCGGCAGCGCCGACTGGTTCCGGTCCGCGGTGCGGGTGCGGGCCGCCGGCGTCGACGACCGGGGCGGCCGGCTGACCATCTCGACGAAGGTCGACGACGGCGAGCCGGTCGTGGCGACCGACGTGCGGTACGCCGACGTCACCGTCACCGGGGACGGCCGGCACACCGTCACCGCCACCGCGACCGACCGCGCCGGCAACGTCTCGCCACAGGCGGTACGCGCCGTACGCATCGACGCCACCACGCCGGTCAGCACGGCGGCCGTGGGCGGCACCACCCGGGCGGTCACGGTCACCGCGACCGACGCGACCTCCGGAGTCGACCGCATCGAGTACGCCATCGACTCCGGCGCGTGGACCACCTACACGGGTGCCGTCGGGCCCCCCGACGCGAGCCGGCACACCGTGTCCTACCGGGCGCTCGACGTGGCCGGCAACGTGGAGACCGCCAGGACGGTCACCATTCCGGCCGACCTGTCCGGAGGGCTGACCGGCAACGTCGGCCCGATCGCCACGCCGACCGCCTCCTACACGGCGGGCTGGAACAGCGTCGCCGCGCTCAACGACGACGCCGACCCGACCAACCCGGGCCAGGCGCAGCTCTGGGGCACCTGGTCGGGCACCCGTCCGGCCAGCCAGTGGGTCCAGTACGACTGGGCCCGACCGGTGCGGATCACCGGCACGGCGCTGAAGTTCTGGCGGGACAGCGAGCAGGGCACCGGCAACGGCGTCGCCCAGCCCGACGGGTGGGTGCTGCAGTACTGGGACGAGGCCGGCTCAGCGTGGCGGGACGTGACCGGGGCGTCTGCCTACGGCACGAGCACCACCGCCTTCAACACGGTCTCGTTCGACCCCGTGACCACGTCCCGGGTGCGGGCCACGATCCGGGCCAACGGCAACGGCGACACCTACTCGGCGGTCGGGGCAACCGAGTGGCGGGTCTTCGCCGACGACCCGGGCGTCCAGGCCCGGGTGCCCGTCACGGCCACCGCGCAGGCGCGCTGCCTCGCCGGAAAGGCTTACGTCGCCGTGCAGGTGCGCAACGACCACGACAAGCCGGTGGACATCGCCTTGGAGTCGCCGTACGGCGAGCGGTCCTTCGTGGCCGTGGCGCCGAAGGCGAACGCGTACCAGTCGTTCGCCGTCCGTACCACCGCGGTGGCGGCCGGCTCGACGACGGTCCGCGCCAGCGGCCCCGTCGACGGGCGGGACGTGACCACGGTCCTCACCGCAACACACGCCGGCGTTACCTGCGCCGGCTGATCTCTCCGAGTTCAGCAACCACGAGAATCACGGAGCATCGAATGAACACATGGAATCGCACCCGGCTGGTCGCGGCGGGCGCCGCGAGCGCCCTGATGGTCACAGCGATGGCGCAGTCGCCCGCCGTGGCCGCGCCCGGCGACAACGCCGACGTGACGGTGACGGTCGAGATCGAGGAGCCCGACCAGCCGGGCGTGCTGGCCCTGTCGGTCGCCGCGGACTCGGTCGCGCTGTCCGAGGACGGCTCGACCCTGCTGGTGCGCCAGTTCGTCGGCACCCTGCCCAGGGTGACGGTCACCGACACCCGTACCGCCGAGGAGGTGCCCGCCGGCGCGGCCTGGGCCGTGCTGGGCAGCGCCACCGACTTCACCGGTGACGCCGGTCAGGCCCCGATCAGCGCCGCCCACCTGGGGTGGAAGCCGCGCCTGCTGGACGGCGACGACGACGGTCTGGTCAGCGAGGGCGAGGAGGTCGTGACCGTCCTCGACGAGCCGACCCAGCCGGGCAACAACGTGGGCCTGGTGGACCAGGAGCTGCTGGTGTCGACCTTCGACTCTCAGGCGGTGGCGAACGACGCGTACTCCGTCGACGCGGACCTGTTCCTGCGCACGCCGGCGGAGGTCGCGGCCGGCGCGTACACCTCGACGTTGACCCTGTCGCTGTTCGAGTGACGGTCCGGTGGGGGCCGTGGGAACACGGCCCCCACCTGTTCACCAGCCGACGACGTCGTCGGCGAATCGCCCAGCTTCTCGTCGACGCCCGCGACGAGGACCGGGCGGAAGCCCGTACCGCCCCAACGGCGCCGACCTCGGTGCCATCGTGGAAGGACGAAGCTGCATGACCGAGCTCGATCGACTGCCCGTCAGCCGCCGGCAGGTGCTGGCGGCATCCGCCATCGGGGCCACCGTGGCCGCCACCGCCGGTGGGCTGCCCGTCGGCGCGGCTGCGGCCGTGGCCCCCACCGGGGCGGCCGGCTCGACCCCCAGCGCCGCGATCCCGGCCGAGCCCGGTCCCGGCGGCACCGCGCCGGTGCGGCCGTTCCCGCTGCGGGACGTGACGTTGGGCAGCGGCCTGTTCCAGGAGAAGCGCGACCGGATGAAGAACTACCTGCGGCAGTTCGACGAGCGTCGCTTCCTCGTGCTGTTCAACAACCAGGCCGGGCGGCCGAACCCGGCGGGCGTCTCCGTCCCCGGGGGCTGGGAGGACGGCGGGCTGCTCAGCGGCCACTGGGCCGGGCACTTCCTGACGGCCCTGGCGCAGGGGTACGCCGATCTCGGCGAGCCGATCTTCAAGAGCAAGCTCGACTGGATGGTCGACGAGCTCGCCGCGTGCCAGGCGGCGATCACGGCCCGGATGGGCGCAGGTGGCCCGGGCGGCCCGGAGCCGGAGGAGCCGGCGATCGACCGGGTGCCGGGGCGCTTCGGCACCGGCCTTCGGCTCAACGGCCCGAGCCGGGCGCAGTACGTGACCCTGCCCCAGGAGGCGATCAGCCAGCTCACCGACTTCACCATCGCAGCCTGGGTGAACCTGGCCGGCACGGGAAGCTGGAGCCGGCTGTTCGATTTCGGGCAGAACACGACGGTCAACATGTTCCTGACCCCGCGGGCCGGGACCACCGGCAACGTGCCGAGGTTCGCGATCACGGTCGGCGGCAGCGGCGGGGAGCAGCGGATCGACGGCACCGCGGCGCTGCCCACCAACCAGTGGGTGCACCTGGCCGTCACGCTGACCCAGAACACCGGCACCCTGTACGTCAACGGCCAGCAGGCCGGCCGGAACACGGCCATGACGCTCAGCCCGGCCAACCTCGGCAATCCGGGCAACCGTTGGATCGGGCGGTCGCAGTACGGCGATCCGTACCTGGACGCCACGGTCGACGAGTTCCAGATCTTCGACCGGGCGCTCAGCCAGTCGGAGGTGCAGTCGCTGACGACCTCGGCGGCCGGAACCACCGGCGGCGGGTCGATCGCCTGGTACCGGTTCGAGGAGGCGGGCGGATCCACGATCCTCGACTCCTCACCCAACCGGCGTGACGGCGGCATCGTGGCGTCGCAGACCGGTCCGGGCACCATGTGGATCCCCACCCACCCGGGCTACCTGGGCGCGATCCCGGAGGACGCGGTGCTGCGGCTCGGGCCGCCGAGGTGGGCCGTCTACGGCAGTAACGCGGACACCAACACCTGGGCCCCGTGGTACACCCAGCACAAGATCATGCGCGGCCTGCTCGACGCGTACTACCACACCGACAACCGCAAGGCCCTCGACGTGGTCGTCCGGATGGCCGAGTGGGCGCACCTCGCCCTGACCGTCGGCGACAGGAACCACCCCGCGTACGGCGGCCCGATCACCCGGGACAACCTCAACTACATGTGGGACCTGTACATCGCCGGTGAGACCGGTGGCGCCAACGAGGTGTTTCCCGAGATCTACGCGCTCACCGGCGACGCGCGGCACCTCGTCACCGCCAAGCTCTTCGACAACCGGGAGTCGCTCTTCGGTGCCTGCGTCGCCAACCGTGACATTCTGGTCACCACGCCGCAGACCAACCCCGGACGTCGCCGCCCCGACCGGCTGCACGCCAACTCGCACGTGCCGCAGTTCATCGGCTACCTGCGCGTCTACGAGCACAGCGGTGAGGCCGACTACTTCCGGGCCGCCAAGAACTTCTACGGCATGGTCGTGCCGCACCGCATGTACGCCCACGGGGGGATCGGCGGCAACTACCCAGGGTCCAACAACAACACCGAGCTGTTCCAGAACCGGGGCAACATCGCCAACTCGATCGCTCAGGGCGGCGCGGAGACCTGCACGACGTACAACCTGCTCAAGCTGGCGCGCAACCTGTTCCTGCACGAGCAGGACCCGGCGTACCTGGACTACTACGAGCGGGGCCTGCTCAACCAGATCCTCGGCTCGCGCGCCGATACCACGAGCGTCGCCGACCCCCAGGTCACCTACTTCCAGCCCCTGACCCCGGGAACTGTGCGAAGCTACGGCAACATCGGTACCTGCTGCGGCGGGACGGGTTTCGAGAACCACACCAAATACCAGGAGACCATCTACTTCAAGTCGGCCGACGGCGGCACGCTCTGGGTCAACCTGTACGCGTCGTCGACCCTGGACTGGGCCGAGAAGGGCTTCGTCGTCACCCAGTCCACGGCCTATCCGCGCGAGGACCGCAGTACGTTGGTCGTCGACGGCAGCGGCCCGCTGGTCCTGAAGCTCCGTGTCCCGGACTGGGCGCGCAAGGGCTTCTCAGTCGCGGTCAACGGCGTGGCCCAGCAGGTCGACGCTGCACCCGGCAGCTACGCGACCGTGAACCGGAGTTGGCGGCCGGGGGACCGGGTGGAGATCCGCATGCCGTTCAGCATCCGGATCGAGCGGGCGCTGGACCGCCCCGACACCCAGTCGATCTTCTGGGGGCCGCTGCTGCTGCAGATCCTCGGCAACCCGGGCAGCGGCAACTACCGGCAACTCTCCCTGTACCGCCACCTCAAGCGGGATGGCGACTTCACCCGGGCGGCGATCACCCGCGCCGGCAGCACGGCGGCGGGGGACCCGCTCTTCGCCGTCCAGGGCCTGAGCCTGCGGCCCTACTACATCGCCGACACCCAGCCCGCCTCGTCCTACTTCCGCCGGGTGGAGCCGACGGTCGTGTTCGGGTCGATCGACACCGGGGTGCCCAACCGCAAGCGCGACGAGAACCTGCCGAACTACGACGTCCCGGTCACCGGCATCGTGTCGCCCGGTGACGACGGCCCCACGTTCCTCGACCTGCTCTGGGACGAGGCGCCCTTCGCCGACCACAGCAAGTTCGTCGCGGCCGTCACCCGGATCGCCCAAGCGTTCGCCGTGGCGGGCGTGTTCACCGAGGCGGAACGCGCGCTCGTCGTCACGCGCGCCGGGCAGGCGGACCGGGAACTGTCGCCTGCCCCGGGCTGGAACGTCGAGGTCGAGACCCGGATCCGGTGCACCGGCGGCAGCGCCTACCTCGCGATCAGCGCCCGCAACGCCGACGAGGTGCCGCTCACTATCGAGTTGATCACCCCGTACGGCTCCCGGACGGTGGTCGACGTGGCCCCCGGCGCCACCGCCTACCAGACGTTCAAGGCCCGCGCTACGTCGGTGGCGGCCGACACCGCGCTGGTCCGGGCCACCGGGACGGTCGACGGCAGTCCGGTGACCACGCAGGTCGGGTCCCCCTACGGCGTGACCAGTTGCGACTAGGTCGGGTGGTGGCGGCGGGACCAACTGCCGCCACCACCACGTCGCGATCTTTCGGTAACCCTTTCGGCCTGGCAGCCCGGAGGTGACCTTGCCGGCAACCGTCGGCGGGCCGTTCCGGTGTAGTGTTTGGCTACGTGAGAGGCTAGGTAGCGGTCGGCCTGAGCCATGATTAACCACACCGAAGCATCCTCGAAAAGGTTTGCCGGTCTACTCTTCCGTGAGGGAGTGCGCGGCGCTCGGGAGGCGGTGGGCCCCCGCGCGCTCGCCGGGAGGGAGCAGCACATGACCAACGAGCCGGAGGGCCCCGCCAACCGCACGCCCACGCTCACCGACGTCGCCAAACTGGCCGGGGTGTCGGTCGCGACCGCGTCCAAGGCCATCAACGGGCGCGGCGAGGTGCGGGCGACCACGAGAGTACGGGTGCTGGAGGCCGCGGAGCTGCTGTCCTTCGCACCGAATGCCCTCGCCCGTGGCCTGCTCAGCGGCCGCACCGGCACCGTCGGCCTGCTGACCAGCGACCTGGAGGGGCGCTTCTCGATTCCCATCCTGATGGGCGTGGAGGACGCCTTCGGGGCGGGGCAGGTCTCGGTCTTCCTCTGCGACGCCCGCGGCGACGCGATCCGGGAAAAGCATCATGTGCAGGCGCTGCTGTCCCGGCGCGTGGACGGCCTGATCGTGGTGGGTTCCCGCACCGATCCCCGCCCGCCGCTGGCCGGGAACATCCCGGTGCCGGTCGTGTACGTCTACGATCCCTCCGCCGATCCGGCCGACATCTCGCTCACCGTCGACAACGTCGGCGGTGGCCGGCTGGCCGTCGAGCACCTGCTGGCGTGCGGCCGGCGCAACATCGCCCACATCACCGGCGACGCGGTCTACCGGGCCGCCCGGGACCGCGCCGAGGGGGCGGCGGCCACGCTCGCCGCCGCCGGCCTGACCATGGTGGGCGACCGACCGTACTTCGGGTCGTGGGACGAGGCGTGGGGGCGCGCCGCGGCCCGCATGGTCGTCGAGCGGCATCCCGAGGTCGACGGGATCTTCTGCGGCAGCGACCAGATCGCCCGGGGCGTCCTGGAGACGTTGCGCGACCTCGGGCGTGACGTGCCGGGCACGACCTCGGTGATCGGGTTCGATAACTGGGAGGCGATCGCCGCGCACTCCCGTCCGCGTCTGACCAGCATCGACATGAACCTCAAGCACCTCGGCTCGGTGGCCGGCCAGCGGCTCTTCGCTGCCATCGGCGGCGCGGTGCCCACCTCGGAGCAGTTCCCCGGCCGCCTGGTGATGCGCGAGTCGTCCCTGCCGCTGGGCTGACCGTCGTGGCTCGACGGGCACCGCCGCCGGCGGGGCCCGTCGATGTCGGGCCCCGCCGGCCGGCGGCCCGGCTCAGCGCGGCGGCGGCGCCGTGCTGCCCCGGACGACGAGCCGGGGGAGCAGCAGGACCCGCTCGGGCGCTGCCTGGGGGCCCGCCGCGACCAGTCGGGCCAGCAGCATGTCGAGGCTGCGCCGGCCGAGTTCGGCGAAGTCCTGCCGGACGGTGGTCAGCGGCGGCAGGAAGTAACCCGCGTCGGGCATGTCGTCGAAGCCCACCACGCTGACCTCGTCCGGCACCCGCCGGCCCGCCTCGTGCAGGGCGCGGAGCACCCCCAGGGCGATCTGGTCGCTGGCGCAGAAGATCGCCGTGACGGACCGGTCCCGGGCCAGCCCCCGGCCCTGCGCGTAGCCGGCCCGGGCGGTCCACGCTCCCGGCGTGGCGTAGGGGGACGGGCGACCGGTGGCGTGCAGGGCGGCCCGCCATCCGTCGGACCGCTCGGTCGCCTCCGGCCAGTCGGCCGGACCCGCCACGTGGTGCACCGTGGCGTGCCCCAGGTCGAGGAGGTGCCGGGTGGCCAGCCCGGCGCCGGCGGCATTGTCGATCTGGACGCTCGGCACCGCCTTGTCCTGTCCGCCGCCCACCCCGACGACCGGCAGGTCGTCGGCCGCCTGCGCGAGCGTGTCGGCCACGACCGGCTTCGGGGCGATCGCGATGATTCCCTCGACCGACTGTTGCCGCAGCCGGTCGACAGCGTCCCGCACCGACCGGCTGTCCAGGTCACGCAGCCCCGCGACGGTGACGAAGTAGCCGGCGGACCGGGCCGCGCCCTCGATCGCGTACAGCAGGGAGGTCGGCCCGTACAGGGCGCTTTCGTACGCGATGATCCCCAGCGTCCCGGAGCGGCGGGTGACGAGCGTGCGGGCCGCCTGGTTCCGGCGGTAGTTCAGCGCCTGCACCGCCGCCAGCACCCGGCGGCGGGTGTCGTCCCGTACGTGCGGGTGCGCGTTCAGCACCCGGGAGACCGTCTGGTTCGACACCCCCGCCAGCCGCGCGACGTCGCGCATGATCGAGTGCCCCATGGGTCGGGTCAGCCGGTCGGCTCGCCGGACGGGGCCGGCAGCCGGACCCCGGCGGCGACCGGGGTGCCGAAGTTGGGTGTGCCGTCGGCGTTCCAGGTGAACTTCTGTGCCCGGGTGCTCCGGTTCATGTCGCAGCCGCCGGAGGCCGAGCTGTTCGCGTGGTAGACGATCCAGTCCTCGGTGCCGTCCGGGGACTTGAAGAACCCGTTGTGCCCGGGCCCGTACACGCGGTTGGCGTCACTGCGTTGGAAGACCGGTTGCGGCGACTTGACCCACGACGAGGAGTTGAGCGGATCGCCGCCGTTGTAGGTCAGCATCCCGAGCTTGTAGTCCGGGGTGCTGCAGTGACTGGCCGAGAAGATGATGAACGTCTTGCCGTTGCGTTGCAGGACCTCGGCGCCCTCGTTGACCGAGCCGCCGACGGTCTCCCAGCCGTAGGTGGCGGTGGAGAGCAGGTGGCGGGTGCCGGCGGCGGTCCACGGGTTGCTCAGCTCGCGGATGAAGTTGGGCTGTGCGCCGTTGTAGTAGGTGCCGAGCAGGTAGAGCTTGCCGTTGAGCCGCATGACGCTGGGGTCGAGCTCCCAGGTGTTGTCGGCCGTCGGGTCCAGCAGGTCGGCCTTGAAGGTGTACGGCCCCATCGGGTCGGTGCCGGCGCTCTCCAGCACGTGGATGCGTTGGGTGCCGAGGTCGAACGGTTCGCGGCCGGCGACGTAGTAGAGGTACCAGCGCTTGCCGTTGGGGCCGTCGAGCAGGTGGAACTCGGGGGCCCACATGGTGCCCGCCCCGTTGGGCCGGGTGAGGGTGAACAGCACGGTGTCGGCCGCGCTGGCCAGCCCGTCCAGCGTCCGGGACCGCCGCATGGTGACGGTGTTGTTCCAGGTCGTAGTCGCCAGGTAGTAGTAGCCCTCGTGGTAGGTCAGCCACGGATCGGGCCCGTTCGCCTTGATCGGGTTGGCGTACGTACGGGGAGCGGGGTTCGGTCCGCCACCCGGGTAGCCGGTGAGCCGCCAGGTCCGGTTCGTGGCGGTGGTGCAGGGCAGCTGGACGAGCGCGGTGTTGGCTGCGGGAGAGTCGTTGGCCGCGGCGACGCACTTGCCGCTGGCGACGGAGACCAGGTTCACGGTCCCGGCGGTGCCGTTGGCCGCGAGCCGGAACTGCTGGTTGGCGCCGCCGTGGCAGGTGTACTGGATGACCGCCGCGTTGTCGGCCGTGGACGCGCCGGAGATGTCGACGCAACTACCGGCGGTGAGGGTCGTGACGGTGTACCGGTCGGTCGTGCCGGCGACGGGCGTGACGGTGAAGGTCTGCCGGGTGCCCGCGTTGCAGCCGGCCTGGGTGAGTTGCAGTGCGTTCGTGGCGGCACCACCGGGCACCTCGACGCAGTTTCCGTTGGCCTGGTTGACGATGGTGGTGCCGAAGGCGTCGACGGCCTGGGCGGGTGTGCCGGATAGCAGGGGCAGGAGCGCGGTGACCAACAGCGCCGCGGCGGCGGCCCCACCGGTGCGCCGACGGGGGTGCCGGGACGGTTTCATGGCGTTCCTTTCGGTGGGGTGAGGAGGCGGGTGGGTGGGTGGTGGCCCCACCCACCCACCGCGGTCAGCCGATCTGGATCCGGTCGAGGTCGGGTGCCCAGCCGGCGGTGTTGCCGAAGGTGAGCGTGTTCGTTCCGGCGGCGAGGGTCACGGTCGCCGCGACCGTGCCGATGGTGTCCCAGCCGCCGCTGCCCGGTGCGTTCACGGTGACCGCGGTGCCGCCGTTGACGCTGATCTGCATCGACCTCGCCTCTGCCGAGGCGTAGGAGACGGTGACCGTGCGAGGGCCGGCCGTGTCCACGGTGACGTTGTTGAACCGCACCGTGTTGCCGGCGCCGTTGCCGACGTAACCGACCAGCGCGCCGCCCGACGCGCCGGCCGACGACCGCGTCGCGGCCTGGCCGGACAGCGTGTTGCCGGACGCCTCGGCCTCGTACGAGTTGCCGGCCGGTGGGGGTGGGGTGGTGCCGCCCCGGCGGTATGCCTGCACCTCGGTCAGGCCCGACCGGGAGCCGGCCGCATGGGTCAGCAGCACCCGGATCCGCTGGGCGGTCACGGCGGTGAACCTGACGTCGTTGTAGTTGCCCTGCGGCGTGGCCGGCGTGCCGACCTGCGAGGTGACGTTCACCCAGCCGCTGCCGTCGTGGTACTGGACCTGGTACGACGCCGGCGGTCGGTAGGTGGTGCTGGCCGGCCGGCTGTCCTTGACGTACAGCCGTAGTTCGTCCACCGTCTTCGCCGAGCCGAGGTTGATTTCGTACCAGTCCTGGGCGTTGGACCCGCCGGCACCCCAGAACGGCTCGTTGGTCGGGTAACCGTCGATCGCCGCGGTGGCGCTGGTGCCGCTCGCGGTGGTCGATGCCGTCACGGTGGCGCCGGCGGCCAGGTTGGGCAGGGCGGCGGTCAGGTCCACCCCGGCCTTGGCGAGCAGGTCCACCGTGCTGGCGTCGCTGAGGACCACCTGGTTGGGCGCCCGCATCCCGGGCACTGCGGTGCTGAAGGTGACGCCGGCGGTCGCGCCGGGGAAGCTCACCGTGCCGCCCGCCGGGTCGAAGACGAACGGGACCAGCCTGTCGACGGTGACGGCCCGGCTGCCGTTGACGTAGATCGAGTAGCCCTCGGGGACGCCGGGGTACTTCACGACGCCGTCGCCCGGGTCGTCCCAGACGATGGTCAGGTCGCTGTTGCGGTAGCGGACGTTGTTGACGGTGAAGTTGGGCCAGCCGATGGCGATGGGCGACAGCTCCACCTTGTTGTCGTTGCGCGGTCGCAGGCCGGCCACGTCCTCGATCACGGTCCAGTTGCTGCTGCCCAGGATGTTGTGGTGGATCCAGGAGCGGTAGTCGATGCGCTGGCTGCCCGGGTTCCAGTTGGCCCAGAACTCGTTGGCGTCGGGCCAGCGGGTGTCGCCGTTGACGTACTGCGCCCAGACGTTCCAGTAGAGCAGCTTCTTGTAGTCCTCGGCGCTCATCCACTGGTTGGGGTACTTGCGCAGCACCGAGGAGTAGAGCCGGAACTGCACGGTCGAGTTGATGGTGGAGAAGTTGTTGCTGCCCGGGTTGCCCGCGGCTGCTGCGGCGGCCTTGTCCCGCTGGTTGGCGGTGTAGAACGGGAAGATCGGGTACTCCGCCGGGTCGGCGAACAGCCGCAGCGCCTGCTTGTACTGGTCCGTCGCCGGCATCAGGCCGACCGCGTACGGGTAGTAGTTGTTGATCTCTTTCCACGGGACGTGGGCGTTGGTGGCCACGTGCCGGTGTTCCAGCAGGTTGTTCGACGGGTTCCAGAGCACGTTGACGATCGCGTTCTGGATCCGGGTGGCCAACGTGCGCATCTCGGCGGCCTTCGCGGCGTTGCCGACCGCGTCGTACGCCTGGGCGGCGGCCAGCGCGCCGCTGTACTGGTATGCGCCCTCGGCCCGGTCCAGGTTGCCGGAGCGCCAGTGGAACGAGACCGCGTCGGCGTCGTTGCCGGTCAACGCGCCCCAGTCGTACTCGATGATCCCATTGCCGTCGCGGTCGTAGTAGCCGAGCTGTCCCTTGACGTCGCCCTCGGCGTAGCGGGCCAGGCTCGCGGCGATGGCGGGTTGGCCGCCGTGCAACTGGTAGCTGCGCCAGGCCGCCTCGGCGATGTACTGGGTGTAGCTGTTGGACCAGTTCTCCGGGTCACCGGGGTTGTCCACGAAGCGGCCGCCCCGGGACACCTGGCCGACCGAGAGCCAGTCGCCGTAGGCGTACTTCGGATCGCGCAGGTACTTCAGGTCGTCGATGTGCATCGGCTGGGTCAGCGCGATCGCGTTGTTGTATCCCAGCGCGCCTTCGACCGACGTCGGGAACTGGAACGTCTGCCCCGGGATGTTGGCGTCGAGGCTGTTGAAGCGCATCAGCCACCAGCGGTAGTAGATGTTCTTCTTGATCGCCGGTTCCGGCACGTCGATGTAGGGGACGTTGTCGGCCCACCACTTGTGGTAGGCGCGGACGTGCGTGGCGAACGCCGCGTCGGGGGTGGCGTCGCGGTAGCTGGCGTAGTCGGTGGCCGACTGCGGGATCTCCCGCGCGGTGAACCCCATGACCACCTTCGTCTGCACGGTGGCGCCCGCGGCGATCGTGATCGAGCGGGTCAGCGCGCCGCCGGAGACGGCGAAGCCGTCTCCGGCGAGCCGGGTGGTGAGTGTGGTGAGACCGTTCTTCACCCCGGTCGACCCGGTCAGCTCGTTGCCGCTGCCCGACGAGGCGTACGGCGATGTGGCCCGCAGGGTGAGTGTGGTCGGCGCGCTGCCGCCGTTGCGGATGGCGAGGTTGGTGACCGCGACGTTGTTGTCGGTGATGAACTTCGTGACGGTGGCCTGCACCGAGCCGCTGGCGTAGACGCTCCGGAAGTGGCTGGGTGCCTGCCAGCGCTGGCTGCTCTGCTCGGTGAACGTCCCCGGGCTCAGCGCGATCGAGTACGCGGCGGCGTCGCTGATGCTCTCCCAGTACGCCACCCGGCCGCCGAAGCCGATCACCGCGGGGTCGTGCTGCTTCATGAACAGCGCCCGGCCGCGGGTCATCAGGATCCCGCCGTCCGCGTCGGACGGGTCGCTGCCGCCGGAGCGGGACAGGAGCCGGTCGATCCAGAAGTCGGTGCCCGACTTCTCCGCGTCGTAGATGGACCGCATCATGTCGCCGGTGGTGTACCCGACCGGCGGTGGCGGCACCGCCGGGCCGCCGAAGGTGGGATAGCCGATGGGCTGCGCGGCCTGTGCGGGGCTCGCGGTCACCGGGGTGAGCGCGGCGACGACCACCGTGGCGAGCGCCGCGCCGACGAGCCGCCGGGTCCGGGCGGGGGATGGCTTTCCGGGAGGATCCCACGTGTCCATGGGTACTCACCGAGACCTTTCGTTGTCGGGGTGGGAGGTGCGTCGTGACAGGTCGGACATCCGGTCCGTGACGGGGGTGGGGGTGGTGGTGACCTGCGGCGGCGGGAGGGGGCCGCCCTCCGGTGGTCGACGCCCGGCCGTCGACCACCGGCTCGCCCTGCCGGCTGCCCTACCGACCTGAGCCGAAAACCTTTTCAGGAAGATATCACTGGATCGGGAAGTGTCAACTCTTCACGCTGCTCGATGGCTGCTTCTGCTGCGCTCGACAACATGCCGAAGGTCCGCACTAGCCCGAAAACCTTTTGGTGTCGTGGATCAGCACGACTCCCGCGAGCGGCCGGTGTGGGTGATGCGAACGGATTCTCGAAACCCTCTTCAGAACCGGTCCTCCGGCTGCGGCGTCGTCCGGCATTTCGGCGGCGTGGTCGGCGGCGACTCCACCACCCCGGCCGGCGACCTCGGCGCCTTCGTGTCGTGCGCCGAACCGTGGGTGGCTGCCGGTCGCGCCCCTGAGGTGCGCAACGGTCCGGCCTCGACCGGCCCGACCCGCTCGGGGTCGGGCCGGTCGGCGGACAGCAGGTCAGGAAGGCGCCATGCGGGCCGGTGCGGGTCCGGGTACTCCCGTGCCCGGCGGTGTGCCGTCGCGGGGCAAGCGGCGCGGTCGGTGTGGGTGCCGGGTTGCCGGTCGGGCGCTGCGGGCTCGGCGAGGTGCCGCCGGACGCCACGTCGGCACCGGCCGGGACCACGGCGAGCGCCGCCGCCGCGGGACGGAAGGGATTCCTTCGGGTGCTATCGGTTGGCCGTCCTTCGTCAGTAGCCGTACCGGCTCTTGAGGTGCCGCCACCAGTCGCGCAACATCCAGGTGTCGAACTCGGTGATCGTGGTGGCGCTGCCGGCCTTCATGATGAACCCCTGGCCGGGCAGCGGATCCCAGTCGTAGAAGTCGTCGAGGCCGTAGGTGTGGCCGATCTCGTGCAGCAGGATGTGGATGTTGTCGCTGCCGAGGCTGCCCATGAAGTACTCGCGGCCGATCCGTTGCCCCCAGTCGCCGCCGGCACCACCGGCGAAGCCGTCGGTCAGCCAGAGCGAGTGGTCGTAGTGGTGGGCGGCGCCACCCGGGCAGTTCGGGTACTGGCCGTTCTGGTTGAAGTACCGGCCGCACGGCTCGCTGCACTGCGGCGCGTTCTCCCGGATGTTGTTGACGTAGATGTCGACCGAGTTGTCCGACCACTGCAACTGGTTGCGGTCCCGCACCGCCCAGCCCACCACCTTCACCGGCACGTCGGTGTAGGGGAAGCCGTTGTGGCCGACCATCACGCTGATCCACTTCTTGTACTGGCGGGCCAATGCGGCCTGGATCTGGTCGCGTTGGGCGGCCGTCACGGTGGCCGACGAGTCCCACCGGACGCAGTAGTTGATCGCGCCCCGGTTCGCGAAGAGCTGGTCCCAGCCGTAGTTGCGGAAGCCGAGCGGGTTGCCGTTGTTGTAGGTCTGCTCCACGTGCTGCCAGACCTGGTTGAGCGGGCCGGCCAGGTTCGCCGGCGGGTTCCAGCCGGAGGTGGGCGGTGGCGTCGTGGGGCCGGAGGTGGGAGTGGGTGTCGGTGTGGTCGGCGCAGGCGTGCTCGGCGTTGGCGTCGTCGGCGCTCCGGTGCACGTCGTGCCGTTCAGGGTGAACGAGGCGGGCGCCGGGTTGGTGCCGGAGAAGGTGCCGTTGAAGCCGAACGAGGTCGCGGCACCCGTGCCCAGGGAACCGTTGTAGGAGGCGTTCGTCGCGGTCACCCGGCTGCCACTCTGGCTGACGCTCGCGTTCCACGCCTGCGAAACCGTCTGGCCGGCTGTGTAGGACCAGGCGAGCGTCCAGCCGTCGACCCGGTCGCCGAGGTTGGTGACCGTCACGTCGGCGCCGAAACCGCCCGACCACTGGCTGGTCACTCGGTAGTCGACGCGGCAGCCGGCTGCGGCGGCCTGCGCTCCGGTGACCATGAGCGCCGCACCGGCGGTGGTGGCCAGCGTAGCGGCCAGGACGACCGCCAGCCGGGCGCCGTTCATCGGTGGAACCATGGGTTCTCCTCTCGGCCGGTGTGACGGCGAGGGGCGAACCGCCGTGCCGGCCAGGTTGAAAACGATGTGCATCGATTGACGTGTTCGTCGACCAGACTGGCCCCCGAAAAGGTTTTCGTCAAGACGTCGGCAGGGCCGCCAGGGGTGTTCGGCACGTACCTGCGGGCCGCGCACCTGCAGTTCCCGTACGGTCACGTCTCCTGGTTCGACGCCGGCCAGGTGCACGGGCAGCTGGGCCGGGCCGACCTGGCCGCCGAGTGCTACCGCCGGTCGCTCGCACACTGGCCGACCGGCGTGACGCCGCTGCGCCGGCTGCGCGACCTGCACCTGCGCGGCCGGCTGCCCGATGACGGGGGAGTGCTGGCAGTTGCCCCGCCTGGCCACCGCCATGCGGGCCGCCGCCGGTGCCGACGTGTGGCGGGCCCGGTCCGCCCCGGGCCCCCGAGCTGGTGTACACGCGGCCGAGCGGCCGTTCCCGGTGACCACGACGGGGCCGACATGCCGGCGGCTGGAGGTGGCCGGGGCGGCGCTCCGCGGCGTGGTGTACGCATCGATCGACTCGAACCGATGCCCGGGCCGTGATGGTCGGACCGCCGCCCCAGCCCCGATGAGGCGACCGTCCGAAGACCATCCACAAAAGTTGCGACTCGGCACCACATCGACTAGCAGCGATGATTGCGGAGCAATTGGTGCAAGTCCTGATTTACCGACACCGCAGACGCGCTGCCCGGAGCGTACTACTCCTACCCTCGGCAATCGTCAGTGGACGACTCGACTTTCTCGGACGTTGGTCCCGCACCCGATCAGGCGTCACCCGCGCACAACACTGAACGCAGTCCCTCAGCGACATGACGCCCGCCTTCCGTTGGAAGACCAACCTCAGCGCGTCTTCACTCGGCTTGAACCCGCCCGACCCGGGTTCGTCATCCGTCCGCGCCACCGCAGCCGAAGGTGCGGCATCGAGACCAGTCGGAGCAGAGAAAGGTATGGGGATGATGATTCAGTCTGTTCCACCGACCGTTCGGCGGCTGTCACACACCTTGGTGGTGTTCGGCCTCCTGGCAGCGCTTCTGGGTGCCGTCTCGGCCCCCGCCACGGCGAGTCCGGACCCCGTCGCACGTAGCACGCCAGCCGTTGACGCCTGCCCGTTCCCTAACACGCTCTGCCTCTTCGAGGGCACCAACTTCACCGGTGAGCAGCTCACCCTGAGCTCTCTGGTATCGCCCGGTACGTGCGTAAGTCTGGTGGACGCCGGTTGGGGAGACCGTGCGCGTTCCGCGATCAACACCAGCAGTCGGAGTGCTGCGATGTTCATGAACGACGACTGCGCCGGGGGGGCCTTCGAAGTCCCTGGCAACAGCTCCCTGCCGGACTTCGGAGGGTTCACGCCCGAAAGTGCCTGGGTGCCTCGGTAAGGCCACCACCGGGTGACACGCGACCGCGTGTCACCCGGTTCCTCCGGCTCAGCCGCACGGGTGTCGGTGCGACTGGTCAGCGAACGGGGCGCGTCCCCGGCGGCGGCCAGCGCGTACGTCAGCGCGGGCGGCGCCGGCGGGATGTGGTCACAGCCCGGCTGCGGCGTCGTACCGGCGGCGCAGGTCGGCCATCTCCTTGGCGGCCAGCGCCTCCTCCTGCGCCAACGTCGCGTACTTGGCCGGGAACATCTGCCACAGCCGGTCGATGAACCTGACGCCCTCTGTCGCCTCGACGACCTGGATGCCCAGGGGCTCGGTGGACATGTCCATGATCAAGGGTCCGGCCAGCTTGACCGCCACGTCCCAGGGGCGCTTCTGCTCGGCGATTCCGCAGAGGTGAAAGCCGTAGACCTTCTGGACGTCGGCGAGCGTCGTGGCCTCGGCCGGCTCGTAGCCGTAGACGCGGACCCCGCAGATCACCGGCGGCTTCTCCTCGGTGGCGCCCTGTTGGACGGTGTGTCCGGCGTGGTTGTGCTGCCCCGGGTCCGCCTGTTCGAGCGTGGTGCGCATCCGCGCCACGATCTGCGCTTGCAGATCCGCCGGCTCTGCCTCCTGACCGGCGGCCCGGTTGAGTGCGACCGCGCTGGCCGCCACCGCCAGCAGGATCACCGCCACCCACACCAGGCGGTGGCGATACCACCCCGCGAAGTTCGCTCGGGAAACCATGATCGCTTCTCACCTCGTTGCCGTTCGTGGTGTGCTGGCGGGCCGATCGGATGCCCCCGAGTGCCAGGCGTCGGGCGCGTCGGCCGTCGGGGGCATCTGCCGGGGACATGTGTGGCGGGCGGGAGCGCCCGCCCGGCATGGTGCCCTTCATCGGGGCGATGGCCCGGCGAGGTGACAGGCGAGCGTCCGCCGAAGCGGCGCACTGCCGACACTGCGATGCTCCCGTGCTGGCCGTGCTCAGCGCGGTTGCCCCCGCGCTGCGGCGATATGAGCTATTCCAACACGTATGGATCGGCCCTGGCAATATCGACGGGCGTCGGTGTGGGTTCGCTGGGCGGCACCGGCTGTTCGGTCAGAAGGCGCGCAGGTCCACCGCGAGGCCGTCGGGACCGGTGTGGCTGACCGCGACCCAGTCCTCTCCGGCTCCGGCGAGCCAGCCCGGATAGCGGCCGAGCTGACGGCCGGTGCGAGCCTCGTACACGAGCACGATCGGCCGGTCGTCCTCCGCCGCGCTCACCGCCACCAGCCCCTCGGTCACCGCCGACCGCCAGCTCGCCGACGCGCCCGACAGCATCGGATCCGGCGCTGTCCAGCGGGTCACGCCGGTGGACAGGTCCAGCAACGCCAGCCCACCCGTATCGGCGTTGCCCCGCACCAGCACCGACCGGTCGTCACCGTCGATCGGCACCCCGGCGGCGGCACCCTTCCAGACCGTCCGACCGGTGCGCAGGTCGACCAGTTGCGGCCGTCCGTCGGCGGTGACCGCGACAAGCCGGGTGCCGGTCCCGATCAGGGTCAGCCCGCTGTGGTGGTGGGCCAACCGCTTGCCGCACTCGCCGTCCTCCCTGCGTCCGCTGAAGACCACGCCGGACCAGCCCTTGTCTCCGGTGGCCGCGTTGACGGTGGCGATGCTGACCGTGCAACGCTGTTCACCCCGCGCAGGGTCGTTGTCGGTGGTCACCAGCAGGTCCCCGGCCACGAAGCCGTACCAGGCCCGGTTCGGCAGCCGTCCGGCGCCGACCCGACCGGTGGTGGGAGCGACCGGGGCGTAGGCGGCTGACCGGGGGGACGTGCTCAGCCGCACCGCGACGTACCGGCCGCTGACCGGCGCGTACGGCGTGCGGGCACCGAGGGTCACGTCGCTCACCCTGGCGAACCGGTCGGCGGGCCGTTCCCAGAGTTGGCGGCCGCTCGGCACGTCCCGGCCGACGATCGTGCACGTCGCGGAACCGCCGGTGCCGGCGCACTCCCTGGCGTAGACGGTCTGCTCGTGGACGACGACGTCCTGGCTCTCCGCCGTCCGCCACCGGGTGGCGCCGGTGGCCGCGTCGAGCACCTCCATGCCGCCGTCGTCGCTGTCGACGGCCACGATCGATTCATCGGCGATCACATACTGGTAGCCCGTGGTGAACGGATGACGCCACCGTTCCTGGCCGGTGGCGCGGTCCACGGCCCGCAGGTCCCTCGTGTCGGGGACCAGGATCACCGGACCGATCTCGCCCAGTTCCTGGTCGAGCCGCCGGAGCGGCACCGACCAGGCTGGCGGCGGGCCCTCGGCGGGCGACGTGACCCTGTGCCGCAGGCTCTCCTGGGTCTTCTCGACCCGCACGGATGGTCGATCCGTCCGCTCGGCCCCGGGCGCGGTGCAGCCGAGGAGCCCCGCGACCAGGCTCAGGACGAGGGCGGCGACACTCCAACGGGCTGGGTGGTGCGACGGCGACAACGTCTCTCCCTCGGTCGGCGGTCCGTGCCCACCGTAGGACCCGCCGGCACCCTCGCGCTGGACTCGCCGGCGGGCCCGCCGACGCCCAGCACGTTCGGGGCGAGCAGACGGAGCCGGCCCGCGCCGGGCACCGGGGGGCGGCTGCCGCGTCAGTACACGTAGGGCCAGGCGGCCGCGTCGTAGCCGATGCGGTTGATGCCGAGCAGCGACGCGCCGTTGTCGGCGTAGTAGTGGTAGAACAGGCAGTCGCCGTCGCTGTCGCCGAGGACCGCCTGGTGGCCGGGGCCGTGGATGCTGCCGTGCGAGGCGAGGATCTCGGTGCCCCCACCCGAGAGCATGGCGCGTCCGGCCCGGTCGACGAACGGCCCGGTCGGGCTCGCCGACCGGCCCACCATGACGCGGTAGGTGCTGCTGGCGCCCTGGCAGCAGCGGTCGAACGAGACGTACAGGTAGTACCAGGCACCACGCTTGACCATGACGGGCGCCTCGATGCCGGGACCGTAGCTGGCGAGGCTGTGCATCGACGTGCCGAGCCGGCGTCCGGTGGCCGGATCGATCTGGATCATCTTGATCCCGGACCAGAACGAACCGAAGCTCAGCCACCAGCGGCCCTGGTCGTCGACGATGAGGTTCGGGTCGATCGCGTTGAAGTCGTCCGACGTGCGCGACTCGATGACCAGTCCCTCGTTGGTCCAGCTTCCGGACGCGCCGGTGGTGCTGGTGGCCAGGAAGATGGCCGAGCGGTTGGAGCCGAAGGTCGACGCCGAGTAGTAGAGGTAGTAGCGGCCGTTGCGGTACGACAGGTCCGGCGCCCACAGGTTGCGTGAGCCGCCGGTGTAGGTGGTGGTCCAGGGCGCGCCACCGGGGAAGACCGTGCCGGCGTTGCGGAAGGTGGTCCGGTCGGGCGAGGTCTTCAGTGTGATGTCGTCACCGGTGTGCGCGACGAGGTAGGTGCCGTCGGGCCGCTTGACCACGGTCGGATCGTGGACGCCGACGTCCCCGGCGACCCTGCCGGGCTGCGGGTAGGCCGGCGGCGTGGTCGGCGTCCCGCCACCCGGGCGCACCAGCTGCCACTGCTGGTTGGCCCCGTCCACGTTGGAGTATCCGGCCAACCGGCCCCCGTCGGCCGTCGACCACTCCCACAGGTCGATCACCTTGCTCGACTGCCGGTTGACGAACCTCACGAACCCGCCGGCGGAGTCCTGCAACCGGAACTGCTGCGTGGCGGAGCCCCGGTCGGTGGTCTGCACCAACTGGGTGCCGTCGGCGGCGTTCGGCAACTCCAGCACCTTCCCGCTGTGCCGCGACCGCACCTTGTAGAAGCCGCCGCCGGCGTCGACGAACTGCCACTGCTGCACCGCGAGGTCGTTGCGCGTCCACTGGTTCACCGGCGCGTTCTCCGCCGTCGACCAGTCGTAGAGGTCCATCGCCTTGCCGCTGTGCCGGTTCACGAACACGTACGAGGCCGACGTGTCCACCGTCGCTGCCGAGGCCGACGGCAGGCCGAACACCGCAGTGCCCGCGAGCATCGTCGCCGCCGTGCCGGTGGCCAACCCGACCCGCCAGGCATGCCGCCGCGGGCCCACCCTCGGCAGTGGGTTCAACCTGGGCATCGAAGCCTCCTTCGAGTGGTCGGCCGGCCCGGGGCACTGCATGCGGGCGGCGACCGGTGCCACGACGGAACGAGCGGGAGCCGCTACTGGTTGCGTTCGGACGCAGTTCAAAGGGCTGCCCCGGGAAAGCGGGTCAGCCCTTTGTGGTGTGACGCCGATGATCGTCCGGCCGTCCGTGGACTGCTTCGCCGAAACAGCGGGGCGGGGCTCAGGTGCGGGACGTCAGCGCCCCGGCGGGATCAGCAGGTGCGCGGCTGCCAGGTCACCTTCGTCACGTACATGGGCACGTACAGGTCCCCGTCGCCGCCGGGGTAGACACAGATCGTGCCAGAGAGCGGCGATCCGAGATACGTGTAGGACCAGGTGATCTCGGCCTTCTTGGACGTGTAGTTGTAGAAGTTGAACGCCGGGACGTTGCCGGACCACTCGCTGTTGGTCGTCAGGGACGGGGTCGCCGTGGGGCCCTCCGGCGGGTGATTCCAGTTCGGCCAGATGCAGAGCATGCCCTGCGGGCAGTTGCCGGCTCCCCAGCTTTCGGCTGATACCTGAGAGGGTGCTGCCGAGGCGGCGGGGGCGGTGGCCAGCACGCCTGCGACGGACGCGGCGACGGCGATGGATTTCCACAGCATGGTCCACCTGCTTCGAGGGATATCGATCGATGGACATCAAAACTATCGCCGAAAAGTTGAGCGGTCAAGCACGTGGGAGGGCGCCTGCCGGGCGGTGACCGATCGGCGAGGTGGAACGGCTTCGTGCCCGGGTGTCCAGGGGGCGCGACCACCTGGCGCGGTGGTCTGGGCTGGGCGTCCTCGCGGGAGATCATCGGAAGGATTGCGGGGGCGTCCTCCCGTGTCGTGGCGGTCGCTCGGCGGGTGTGCCGGCTGCGGTCGACGGCCTCGGTGGCGGCAGGGCGGGACGCGCGAGCCCGGCCCGCGCTGCCGCCACCAGATCCGGTCGCCCCGGTGGTCCTACCCCGGCAGCCAGGCCCGGAAGTACCAGCCGTTGTATTCGCTGTCGGGCAGGGTGCGGTACTCGCAGCTGTTGCTTACCTCGCCCCAGTAGCTGGCCTGGATGCGGTAGGCCTCGCACTCTTCGTAGGTCGTGAAGTAGCCGTTCCAATCGAATGGCACGGCGACGGCCGGGGTCGGCTGGACTGTGAAGCTGACGGCTGCCGCGGCGGTGGCGACAATCGCGAGGCGGGTGAGCCGGCGGCGGAGCGGCTGGGGCATAGAGAGTCCTTCCGGAGCGGCGACTGACTGCCTGCCTACCGTAAATCCATAGCTGACGATTTGATGATCCGCCGTTCGGGTGGGCCGGAGCCGCCCAGATCCTCGGATGCTGCTGATGGGTGGACGAGGAGCACGCCATCGCCGACGCCGACCAGCCGGAGCTGGACGCGCGTTGATCGGCCCCGGGGCCGCCGCGCTGAACGTGCGCCCGGGGCTGCCGGAGTGCGGGTGGGGTTGCGTGACGCGCGGCGGCCCCGGGGGCCGATCAACCAATGCCGACCGCAAGCATGCGGGTCACCCGGAAATGGACGGATGACGTCAGGACGATGACTGCGCACGTCATCGGCTTGTTTATTTTTTGCAGCGCGATGTCGTAGCATTGCGGCGTGGCGAAGCGACTGACCGAGGTGGCCCGGAAGGCGGGCGTCAGCGAGGCGACGGTCAGCCGAGTGCTCAACGGCCGTGGCGGAGTCTCCGAGTCCACCCGCACCGCCGTGCTCACCGCGCTGGACGTGCTGGGCTACGAGCGGCCCACCAAGCTGCGGGGGGAGCGGGCGCGGCTGGTCGGGTTGGTGCTCCCGGAGCTGCAGAACCCGATCTTCCCGGCGCTGGCCGAGGTGGTCACCGGGACGCTCGCCCAGCGGGGCTACACCCCGGCGCTCTGCGCCCGCACCATCGGTGGCGTGTCCGAGTCGGACTACGTCGAGATGCTGCTCGATCACCAGGTGTCCGGCATCATCTTCGCGGGCGGTTCGTACGCGCTCGCCGCCGCCTCGCACGACCACTACCGGCGGCTGACCGATCGGGGGCTCCCGGTGGTGCTGGTGAACGCCGGCATCGACGAGCTGGACTTTCCCCGGGTCTCCACCGACGACGCGGTCGCGGTGGAACAGGCGTACGGGCATCTGCGGTCGCTCGGCCACGAGCGGATCGGCATGGTGCTGGGCCCGGAGGACCACGTGCCCTCCCGGCGCAAGCTGGCCGCGCTGGCCCGGATCGCCGGCTGGCGGGACCCGGACGAGTGTGTCGAGCGGTCCAGCTTCTCCATGGAAGGTGCCCGGGTGGCCGCCGCCAAGCTGGTGGACCGGGGCGTCACCGGCGTGATCTGCGCCAGCGACGTCGTGGCGCTTGGCACGATCCGCGCGGTGCGCCGGCTCGGGCTGTCGGTGCCCGACGACGTGTCGGTGGTCGGCTTCGACGACTCGGCGTTCATGACCTGCACCGACCCGCCGCTGACCACGGTGCGCCAGCCGATCGAGACGATGGGTCAGGCGGCGGTCGACCTGTTGGTCACCCAGATCGACGGCGCCGGCGTGCTGCGCGACGAGTTGCTCTTCGAGCCGGAGCTGGTGGTCCGCGGTTCGACGGGCCCGGCACCCGGGCGCTGACCCGCCGGGGGCGTTGACTTCGTGGCCCGGCGCTGAGCCCGACGGCGGCGGCCGGCGCTGACCCCGCCGCCGGGTAGTCCTGCCCCCGGTGCTGCCCGATCGCGTCCGCGCAGGGGCGTGCCCGGCGTCCCCCTGTGCGCGGCGTCCCCTCGCTGCCCGGCGTCCCGCCGGGCCGGCCCTCGCTGCCCGCCGTTCCGGCGTCAGCTCCCGGTGTTCCGGCGTCAGCTCCCGGTGTCCGGACCGGTGCCGCGGCACCCTGCGCGAACTCCGTGCGGTCGGGGCTGAGGCGACCGGACACTCGACAGGATCAATGCGACGAACCTGGTGGAGAGCCCGCGAATCCTCCCCGACGCGACCCAGGGTGAGCCCAGTCCTCTTTTTTCGCTTCGCCGTCTACTTCTTGCGGCAAGAGGTTCGACTTTGTATCGTCATCGCCACGAAACATGGCAGCTTTGAGAGTCGGATCACATTCGCCCAGGAAGGGTGTCTCCATGACCAGAACCAGCCTGCGCAGCGCGCTCGGGCTGCTCCTCGTCGCCGGGGTGGCGCTGTCGGCCGCCGGGTGCGGTGACGACGACGAGAAGTCGGCCTCCGGCGGCAAGGTCACCATCACGGTGAACGGGCTGCCGCCCGCCACCGAGGCGGCCAACCACCAGCGCTTCCTTGACAACGTCGCAGAGTTCGAGCGGCTGAACCCCGACATCGACATCGACGCCCGCGAGGGCAAGATGGACCCGCAGACCTTCTCCGCGAAGCTGGCCGGTGGGCAGCTCGAGGACGTCTTCTACGTCTACTTCACCGACCCGGCCAACCTGATCGCCAAGCGCCAGGTCGCGGACATCAGCACGTACGCCAAGGACTTCCCGGTCGTCGACCAGGTCAAGCCGGACCTGCGCAAGGTGTTCTCCGGCGCCGACGGCAAGCTGTACGGCCTGCCCTACAAGAACTACTCCTCCGGCCTGCTCTACAGCCGGCCCCTGTTCACCAGGGCCGGGCTGGACCCGGACAACCCGCCGAAGACGTGGGCCGACGTGCGCGTGGCGGCGAAGAAGATCGCGGCGCTCGGCAACGGCACCGTCGGCTACGGCGAGTACAGCAAGTCCAACACCGGCGGCTGGCACTTCACCACCGAGCTGTACTCCGTCGGCGGCGACGTCGCCGTCCACGACGGCGGCACCTGGAAGGCCGCGTTCAACAGCGACCAGGGCAGGCAGGTGCTGAACCAGCTCAAGGAGATGCGCTGGACCGACGACAGCATGGGTGCCCGGCAGTCCCTGGAGTGGGCCGACCTGCTCCAGCTGATGGGCTCCGGCAAGCTCGGCATGTACGTCGCGCCGGCCGACAACATCCCCACCATCGTCAACCAGTACAAGGGCAACTTCGCCGACTACGG
Organism: Micromonospora haikouensis; assembly: GCF_000876225.1. Taxonomy (NCBI): domain Bacteria; kingdom Bacillati; phylum Actinomycetota; class Actinomycetes; order Micromonosporales; family Micromonosporaceae; genus Micromonospora; species Micromonospora haikouensis. The sequence continues at coordinate 1,436,351 of NZ_JXSX01000003.1, forward strand.
CCTCGGCCCGATCCCCGACGGCAAGGGCACCCTCGGCGGCGGCGAGGGCTACATGTTCAACGCCAAGGCCACCCCGGAGAAGATCAGGGCCGGCCTGAAGTGGCTGACCTTCTGGTTCACCAGCGCCGAGCGGTTCGAGGCGGAGAACAAGTGGGCGGCGGAGAACAAGCTGCCGGTCGGGATCCCCGAGCCGCAGATCTTCACCGGGGAGGCCGCCGCGACCCAGGCCGCCGCGGACAAGAAGTACGCCAACGTGCCGCAGAAGAACTACGCGCCCTTCGTCGCCGCGATGGACTCCATCCCGGTGAAGTTCGAGCCGCCGAACGCACAGCAGGTCTACGCGGTGCTGGACGTGGCGATGCTCAAGGTGCTCACCGACCGTGACGCCAACGTCGACCAGTTGCTGGCCGACGCGGAGAAGCAGGTCAACACCATCCTGGCCGGCGTGAAGTAGCCGAGCCGACGACCGGTGAGGGCCCCCGCACGCAGCGGCTGGCTGGGGCCCTCCCGAGCACGAAAGGACATGGCATGGCGGTCGTCACGGCCGGTTCGCGCGGGCCGCGCGGCGCACGGCTCCGCCGCTCGATCTCCGACAACCTCCTGGCGTACGCCTTCCTGGCGGCCGGCATCGCCTGCTTCGCGTTGTTCTCCTGGTATCCGCTGGCGCGCGGGGTCCTGCTGAGCTTCCAGCAGGTCAACTTCGTCACCGACCCGTACTGGGTGGGGCTGGACAACTTCGAGGCGCTCTTCGCCGACCCGCTGTTCTGGACGGCGTGGAAGAACACCCTGGTCTTCACCGGGTTGGCGCTGGTGCTGGGCTACCTGGTGCCGCTGGCCCTGGCGATCCTGCTCAACGAGCTGCGCCACTTCAAGGGGTTCTTCCGGATCGCGGTGTACCTGCCGGTGATGCTGCCGCCGATCGTGGTGGTGCTGCTCTGGAAGTACTTCTACGACCCGGGCAACGGCCTGTTCAACACCCTGCTGCGTGGGGCGCACCTGCCGGAGTCGCAGTGGACCCAGTCCTCCGGCACCGCGATGATCTCCCTGGTCCTGGTCTCCACCTGGGCGAACCTCGGCGGTGCCACCCTGATGTACCTCGCGGCGTTGCAGAGCATCCCCGGCGAGCTGTACGAGGCGGCCGAGCTGGACGGCGCCTCGGTCTGGCAGCGGTTGCGGCACGTCACCATCCCGCAGCTGCGCTTCATCATGCTGGTCCTGCTGCTGCTCCAGGTCATCGCCACCATGCAGGTGTTCATCGAGCCGTACCAGCTCACCGGCACCACCAACCCGGACACGGTGACGGTGATGATCCTGATCTACCGGTACGCCTTCACCGTCAACAACGACTTCGGCCTCGCGGCGGCGATGAGCGTGCTGCTCTTCGTGGTGCTGGGCGCCTTCTCCGCCATCTACCTCCGGCTCACCCGCCGCGCCGACTGAGGGAGCCCGCCATGACACTCACCGCTCCGCCCGCGCCGCCGGTGCCGCCGGTCGCCGCGCCGGCCGACCAGAACCGGCGGGGCCGCCAGCGGCGCGGCGGGCCACCGGCCACCCGTACCCTGATCTCGGAAACCGAGCTGAGCCGGGGCCGGGGGAGGGTCGTCTACCTCGTCGTCCTCGGCGTGGTCACCGTCGTGTTCGCGCTGGTCTTCTTCTTCCCGCTCTACTGGATGGTGACCGGCGCGGTGAAGTCGCCGGCCGAGTTCGCCCAGACACCGCCGACCTTCGTGCCGGAGTCGTTCCACCCGCAGACCTACGCCGAGGCGTGGGACCACATGCAGATCCTGCGGTACTTCACCAACACCGTCTACTACGCCGTCGGCGGTTGGCTGATCCAGCTCGTCGTCGCGGTGACCGCCGCGTACGCGCTGTCCAAGCTGCGACCGCGCTTCGGCAACGTGGTGCTGGCCGGGATGCTGGCCAGCCTGATGCTGCCGGCCGCCGCCCTGCTGGTGCCGGCCTACCTCACGGTCACCGACGTGCCGATCCTCCACGTCAACCTGCTGAACACCCCGTGGGCGCTGTGGCTGCCGGGCGCGGCCAACGCGTTCAACGTCTACGTGCTGAAGCGGTTCTTCGACCAGATCCCCGACGACCTGCTCGACTCGGCGAGCCTGGACGGCGCGGGCCGGCTGCGGGTGCTCTGGTCGATCGTGCTGCCGCTGTCGCGTCCGGTGCTCGCCGTGGTCTCCATCTTCTCGATCATCGCGATCTGGAAGGACTTCCTCTGGCCGCTGCTGGTGCTCCAGGACACCGACGCCCAGACCCTCAGCGTCGCGCTGAGCCGCCTCTCCAACGTCAGCCAGGTGCCGCCCACCGAGATGATGGCCGGCCTGGTGATCGCTGGCATCCCGATGGTGGTGGTCTTCCTGGTCTTCCAGCGCAGCATCGTCAGCGGCCTGTCGGCCGGTGGCGTGAAGGGCTGACCCGCGCCGGCACCCCGACCCCACCGAGACAGCCGGTACGACTGAGAAAGCAGGTGTCCGTGTCCACATCAGCTGCTGGTCCGTGGTGGCGCAGTGCGGTGATCTACCAGATCTATCCGCGCAGCTTCGCCGACGGCAACGGCGACGGAATCGGCGACATCGAGGGGATCCGGGCACACCTGGACCACCTGTCCGGCCTCGGCGTCGACGCCGTGTGGCTGAGCCCCTGGTACCCCTCGCCGATGGCCGACGCCGGCTACGACGTCGCCGACTACCGGGACATCGACCCGGTCTTCGGCAGCCTCGCCGAGGCCGAGGAGTTGATCGCCGAGGCGCACGACCGGGGCATCCGGATCATCGTCGACGTGGTGCCCAACCACTGCTCCGACGCACACCCCTGGTTCCAGGCGGCGCTGGCCGGCGGCCCGGACGCCCCCGAGCGGGAGCTGTTCTGGTTCCGCCCCGGCGGCGGCCCCGGCGGCGACCGGCCACCCACCGAGTGGGTGTCCCAGTTCGGCGGGGGCACCTGGACCCGGACCACCAACCCGGATGGCACCCCCGGCGACTGGTACCTGCACCTGTTCGCTCCCGAGCAGCCCGACCTCAACTGGGACCACCCGAGGGTGCGTGCCGAGTTCGAGGACATCCTGCGCTTCTGGCTCGACCGGGGGGTGGACGGGATCCGGATCGACTCGGCCGCCCTGTTGATGAAGGATCCGGCGCTGCCCGAGGTGGTCGACGGCGCGCCCAGTCCCTTCGTCGACCTCGACGCGGTGCACGACGTCTACCGGGACTGGCGGCGGATCGCCGACGGGTACCCGGGCGACCGGGCGCTGATCGGCGAGGTGTGGCTGCCGGACCGGGAGCGGTTCGCCAACTACCTGCGCCCCGACGAGCTGCACTCGGCGTTCAACTTCGACTTCCTCGGCTGCGCCTGGGAGGCGGCGGCGCTGCGCCGGTGCGTCGACGACACCCTCGCCGCGCACGCCCCGGTCGGCGCACCCGCCACCTGGGTGCTGTCCAACCACGACGTGACCCGGCACGTCACCCGGTACGGCCGGGCGGACACCACGTTCAGTTTCGCCACCAAACGCGAGGGTGTCCCCACCGACCTGGAGCTGGGCACCGTACGGGCCCGCGCGGCGGCGCTGCTCACCCTGGCCCTGCCCGGCGCGGTCTACGTCTACCAGGGCGAGGAGCTGGGCCTGTGGGAGGTCGAGGACATCCCGACCGAGCTGCGCCAGGACCCGATGTGGGGCCGCTCCGGGCACGGCCGGGACGGCTGCCGGGTGCCGCTGCCCTGGTCCGCCGACGCGCCGCCGTTCGGGTTCAGCCCTGACGACGCGGTGCGGGCACCCTGGCTGCCGCAGCCCGCCGAATGGAAGGACCGCACGGTCCGGGCGCAGACCGGCGACCCGTACTCGATGTTGGAGTTGTACCGGGCGGCGATCGGCATCCGGCGTGCGGAGCCGGGCCTCGGCGACGGGGAGATGCGCTGGCTGGCCGCGCCGGACGGGGTGCTCGGCTTCGCCCGGGGGGCCGGCTTCGCCTGCCTGGTCAACCTGGGCGGGGCCCCGGTGCCGCTGCCCCCGCACGAGGCGCGGCTGCTCGCCAGCGGGCCGCTGGAGGGCGACCTGCTCCCGCCGGACACCGCCGTCTGGCTGCGTACCGCCGAGGATCCCGCCGCCGGTCCCACGTCGGCCGGCTGACCCGACCCGGCCATGGCCCCGGCCGGTCCGTCCCGCCCGGCCGGCGCCACCCACCCCCCACTTCGGCGTCCCGACCCGCCCTCGGCCTGCCGCCGCGGCCGGCGAGGACCACAAGCCCGACCCGAAGGAGAGGCAGCTACCGCGAACCGCCCAGTCCAGGGGGACCTGGCCTGATGACGAAACGGAGAACTTCCCGCATGGCCCACCACACCACCGGCACCACCGTCGCATCCCTCGGAAGACCCGCCCGTGCCGTGCTGGCCGCGTTCGCCGGCGTCGCGCTGGTGGCGGCGGCCGTATCGGTCGTCTCGTTCTCCACCGCCACCCCCGCCCGCGCCGCCGGGCTGTCCCCGTTCGACATCCCCGGACGGGGCGCGACCGTGCCGTTCGTCGAGCAGGAGGCGGAGCAGGCGGCGCACAACGGCACCCGAATCGGCCCGACCCGCTACTACGGCCAGCTGCCGTCCGAGGCGTCCGGCCGGGAGGCGGTCACCCTCGACGCCGTCGGCGAGTACGTCGAGTTCACCCTGACCGCCCCGGCCAACGCGGTGACCTTCCGCTACAGCCTGCCCGACAACGCCGCCGGCACCGGCCGGGACGCCAGCATCGACCTGCGGGCCAACGGCAGCCTGGTCAAGGCCGTGCCGGTGACCTCCCGGTACGGCTGGTACTACGGCGGCTACCCGTTCAACAACAATCCGGGCGACACCAACCCGCACCACTTCTACGACGAGACCCGGACCATGTTCGGGACCACCTACCCGGCGGGCACGAAGATCCGGTTGCAGGTCTCCTCGACCGCGCAGTCCCCGACGTTCACCATCGACCTGGCCGACTTCGAGCTGGTCGGCACGCCGATCGCCAAGCCCGCCGGGGTGCTCGACGTCGTCACGGACTTCGGCGCGGACCCGAGCGGGGCCACCGACTCCACGGCGAGGTTCCAGGCCGCCGTCGACGCCGGCAGGGCCCAGGGCCGCGCGGTCTGGATCCCGGCCGGGACCTTCACCCTCTGGGATCACGTCGTCGTCGACGGGGTGACCCTGCGCGGCGCCGGCCCGTGGTATTCGGTGCTCGGCGGCCGGCACCCCACCGACCGCAAGCGCGCCGCCGGCGTCTACGGCAAGTACGTCCCCGGCGGCGGCTACACGGGGGAGATCCGGCCGCACGAGGCCGGCGGCCCGAGCCGCAACGTCACGCTGCGGGACTTCGCGATCATCGGCGACGTCCGGGAGCGGATCGACGACGACCAGGTCAACGCCATCGGCGGGGCGATGACCGACTCGGTGGTCGACAACGTCTGGATGCAGCACACCAAGGTCGGGGCCTGGATGGACGGCCCGATGGACAACTTCACCATCCGCAACAGCCGGATCCTCGACCAGACCGCCGACGGGGTGAACTTCCACTGGGGCGTGACCAACTCGACGGTGACCAACACCTTCGTCCGCAACACCGGCGACGACGCGCTCGCCATGTGGGCGCAGAGCGTGCCGAACGTCAACAACTCGTTCACCCGCAACACCATCGGCGTCACCATCCTGGCCAACCACCTGGTCAGCTACGGCGGCCGGGACATCAAGATCACCGACAACGTGACGGCCGACTCGGTGACGAACGGCGGCGGCATCCACGTCGCGAACCGCTACCCCGGGGTGCAGGGCGACACCGCGGTCAAGGGCACCTGGACGATCGCCCGCAACACCCTGATCCGCAACGGAAACTCCGACTACAACTGGAACTTCGGCGTCGGCGCGATCTGGTTCTCCGCCCTCAACGAGGCGATCCAGGGCGCCACGGTCAACATCACCGACACCGACATCCTGGACAGCTCCTACGCGGCGCTGCACTGGATCGAGGGGCAGAGCAGCGGGATCAACCTCACCAACGTGCGCATCGACGGCGCGGGAACGTACGCGCTCCAGGTGCAGGCGCCGAGCCAGGTGTCGTTCACCGGCGTCCGGGCCACCGGGATCGCGCAGAGCAACCCGATGCACAACTGCGTGGGCAGCGGATTCCAGGTCACCCAGGGCTCCGGCAACTCCGGCTGGTACACCGCCACCCCGTACTGCGGGCCGTGGCCGACGCCGCAGTGGGGCAACGGGCCGACCACCCCGCCCACCGGCACCCCGACCACCCCGCCGCCCACCACGGCCCCGCCCACCACCCCGCCGCCCACCACGCCCCCGCCGGGCAACGGGAACCTGGCCCAGGGCCGGCCGGTGACCGCGTCGAGCGTGTCGCAGAACTACGTCGCCGGCAACGCGGTGGACGGCAACGCGGCAAGCTACTGGGAGAGCGCCAACGGCGCGTTCCCGCAGACGCTGACGGTCGACCTCGGCGCGGCGGTCAGCACCAACCGGATCGCGCTGAGGCTCCCGGCCGGCTGGGGGACCCGGACCCAGACCCTCGCGGTCGCCGGCTCGACGGACGGCTCGGCGTACGCGACGATCCTCGCCTCTGCCGGGTACACGTTCGACCCGGCCACCGGCAACACCGTGTCGATCACCCTGCCGGCCGGCAGCCGGCGGTTCCTGCGGCTGACCTTCACCGGCAACACCGGCTGGCCGGCGGGCCAGGTCTCCGAGTTCGAGGTGTACGGCGGCGGCTCGACTCCGCCGCCGACCACCGCCCCGCCCACGACGCCGCCGCCCACCGGGAACCTGGCGCAGGGACGTCCGGTCAGCGAGACCAGCCACGCCGACGTGTACGGCGGCGGCAACGCCGTCGACGGCAACGCCAACACCTACTGGGAGAGCGCCAACAACGCCTTCCCGCAGTCGCTGACCGTGGACCTGGGCGCCGCTCGGTCGGTGTCCCGGGTGGTGCTGAGGCTGCCCCCGGCGGCGGCCTGGCAGACCCGCACCCAGACCCTCTCCGTCCTCGGCTCCACCGACGGCTCGGCGTTCACCACGCTCAAGCCCTCGGCTGGGTACACGTTCGACCCGACCACCGGCAACACCGTGACCGTGACCTTCCCCGCCACCACCCGGCGGCACGTCCGGGTGACCTTCACCGGCAACACCGCCTGGCCGGCCGGCCAGCTCTCCGAGTTCGAGGTCCACTCGGCCTGACGGCGTCACCGGGCCCGACGGCGTCACCGCCAGCGCGCCAGCCCCGGCCGGTCGGTGCGTCCCCACGACCGACCGGCCCCGGCAGCCCCACCCCGCCGTGGCACCCCCGCCCACCGGCGGGCACCACCACCCCCGAAAGAAGGTGCAGCTCCGCCATGCCCGGAAACAGCACGAGACGACGTACCCCCGGCCGGATGTTGGCCGCCGGCCTGCTCGCCGCCGGCCTGCTGGTCCCCGGCGGGTCCGCCGGGGCCGCGCCCGCGACGGACGCCGAGGCCGCGCCGCGCGCCGGTGCCGCCGGGCCCGCGCCGGCCCCCGCGACGGCGGCGGCCCTCGCCGGCATCTCCGCCACCATGACCGCCAGCAGCGTCAGCCAGAACTACGGCCCGGGCAACGCCAACGACGGCAACGCCAGCACCTACTGGGAGAGCGCCAACAACGCCTTCCCGCAGTGGCTCCAGGCCGACCTCGGCTCGACCGTCACCGTGGACCGGGTGGTGCTGAAGCTCCCGCCGGCCGCCGCGTGGCAGACCCGCACCCAGACGCTGTCCGTGCAGGGCAGCACGAACGGCTCGACCTTCACCACCCTGAAGGCGTCCGCCGGCTACACCTTCGACCCGGCCACCGGCAACACGGTGACCATCACGTTCACCGCCGCCGCCAGCCGGTACGTCCGGCTGAACGTCACCGCCAACACGGGCTGGCCGGCCGGCCAGGTCTCCGAGTTCGAGGTCTACGGCAACACCTCCGGGGACACCCAGGCCCCGACCGCCCCGGCGAACCTGGCCTACACCCAGCCGGCCAGCGGCCAGATCCGGCTGACCTGGAGCGCCTCCTCCGACAACACCGGCGTCACCGGGTACGACGTCTACGCCAACGGTGCCCTGCGCGGCAGCGTCGCCGGGAACGTGCTCACCTACACCGACGACCAGCCGGCCAGCGCCACGGTCACGTACCACGTGCGGGCCCGCGACGCCGCCGGTAACCAGTCGGCGAACAGCAACCCGGTGACCCGCACGGGCACCGGCACCGCCGGCACCAACCTCGCCGTCGGCAAGCCGGTCACCGCCTCCGGGTACGTGCACACCTTCATGCCGGCCAACGCCAACGACAACGACACGGCGACGTACTGGGAGAGCAACGGCCTGCCGGGCACCCTGACCGTGCAGCTCGGGTCGAACGCCGCCGTCAGCGCCGTGGTGCTGAAGCTGAACCCCGACTCGACGTGGGGCGCCCGCACCCAGACCGTGCAGGTGCTCGGCCGCGAGCAGAGCGCCTCCGGGTTCACCGGCCTGGTCGGCGCGGCCGGCTACGCCTTCAACCCGGGCTCGGGCAACACGGTGACCATCCCGGTCTCCGCCACCGCCGCCGACGTGCGACTGACCTTCACCGCCAACTCCGGCGCCCCGGGCGGCCAGGTGGCCGAGTTCCAGGTGATCGGCGTCCCGGCGGCCAACCCGGACCTGACCGTCACCGGCATGTCGGCCAGCCCGGCCAGCCCGACCGAGACCGACGCGGTCACCGTGTCGGCCACGGTGCGCAACGCCGGCACGGCGACGTCCGCCGCCACCAACGTCAACCTGTACCTGGGCGGCGTCCGGGTGGGCACGGCCGCCGTCGGCGCCCTGGCCGCCGGCGCGTCGACCACCGTCTCGGCCGACATCGGCACCCGCGCGGCGGGCAGCTACCCGCTGAGCGCCAAGGCTGACGAGGCCAACGCCGTCATCGAGCAGGACGAGACGAACAACAGCTACACCCACCCCTCGGCGCTGGTGGTGAACCCGGTCGCCAGCTCGGACCTGGTCGCCTCGGTGGTCGGCTGGGCCCCGGGCAACCCGTCGGCGGGCAGCGTCGTCACGTTCTCGGTGACCCTGCGCAACGCCGGCTCCGTCGCCTCGGCGTCGGGCGCGCACGGCATCACGCTCACCGTGCTCAACGAGGCCGGCACCGTCGTGCGCACGCTGACCGGCTCGCACTCCGGTGTGATCAACGCCGGGGCCACGGTCGCCCCGGTCGACCTGGGCACCTGGACCGCCGCGAACGGCAAGTACACCGTGCGGGTGGCGCTCGCCGCCGACGGCAACGAGCTGCCGGTCAAGCAGGCCAACAACACCAGCGACCGGCCGCTGTTCGTCGGCCGGGGCGCGAACATGCCGTACGACATGTACGAGGCCGAGGACGGCGTGGTCGGCGGCGGCGCTGCCGTGGTCGGGCCGAACCGGACCGTCGGCGACCTGGCCGGCGAGGCGTCCGGCCGTCGCGCGGTCACCCTCAACTCGACCGGCAGCTACGTCGAGTGGACCACCCGGGCCAGCACCAACACGCTGGTCACCCGCTTCTCCATCCCGGACGCCCCGGGCGGCGGCGGGATCGACTCGACGCTGAACATCTACGTCAACGGCACGTTCCACAAGGCCATCGACCTGACCTCCCGTTACGCCTGGCTCTACGGGGCCGAGGCCAGCCCGGGCAACTCGCCGGGCGCGGGCGGCCCGCGGCACATCTACGACGAAGCCAACGTCATGCTCAACTCGACCGTCCCGGCCGGCAGCCGGATCCGGCTCCAGAAGGACCCGGCGAACACCACCACGTACGCGATCGACTTCATCAACACGGAGCAGGTCGCGCCGATCGCCAACCCGGACCCGGCGAGGTACACCACGCCGGCCGGCTTCACCCATTCCGACGTGCAGAACGCCCTGGACCGGGTGCGGATGGACACCACCGGCAACCTGGTCGGCGTCTACCTGCCCGCCGGCACCTACTCCACGGCGTCGAAGTTCCAGGTGTACGGCAAGGCGGTCAAGGTCACCGGGGCCGGCCCCTGGTACACCCGGTTCACCGCCCCGCCGGGCCAGGACAACACCGACATCGGCTTCCGCGCCGAGAACTCGGCGGCCGGCTCGTCCTTCGCGAACTTCGCCTACTTCGGCAACTACACCTCACGCATCGACGGCCCGGGCAAGGTGTTCGACTTCGCCAACGTGTCGAACATCGTGATCGACAACATCTGGAACGAGCACATGGTGTGCCTCTACTGGGGCGCGAACACCGACTACATGACCATCAAGAACTCCCGGATCCGCAACATGTTCGCCGACGGCGTCAACATGACCAACGGCAGCACCAACAACCTGGTCAGCAACAACGACGCGCGGGCCACCGGCGACGACAGCTTCGCGCTGTTCTCGGCGATCGACGCCGGCGGCGCCGACATGAAGGACAACGTCTACGAGAACCTGACCTCGACCCTGACCTGGCGGGCCGCCGGGGTGGCCGTCTACGGCGGCTACGGCAACACGTTCCGCAACATCTACATCGCCGACACGCTGGTCTACTCCGGCATCACGATCAGCTCGCTCGACTTCGGCTATCCGATGAACGGCTTCGGCGCCAACCCGCCCACCCGGTTCGAGAACATCTCCATCGTCCGGGCCGGCGGGCACTTCTGGGGCGCCCAGACCTTCCCCGCGATCTGGGTCTTCTCCGCGTCGAAGGTGTTCCAGGGCATCCGGGTCAGTGACGTCGACATCGTCGACCCGACCTACAGCGGCATCATGTTCCAGACCAACTACGTCGGCGGCCAGCCGCAGTTCCCGGTCACCGACACGGTCTTCACCAACATCTCGATCAGCGGCGCGCGTCGCAGCGGTGACGCGTTCGACGCCAAGTCCGGCTTCGGGATCTGGGTGAACGAGATGCCGGAAGCGGGCCAGGGTCCGGCCGTCGGTTCCGTCACCTTCACCAACCTGCGACTGAGCAACAACGCGCAGGACATCAAGAACACCACATCCACCTTCACGATCAACCGGAACTGACCCCACCATCGGGCGCCGCCGGAGGGCAACCACCCTTCGGCGGCGACCCGGCCTGCGGGTGTCGGTCCCCGTCTCCGGACAGACGTACGCGGAGACGATCGTCGAGGCGGGACCCGCGTCCGATGCGTCCGCCAGGTAGAACGCCCCACATGACGAATACGACAGCGGGCACTGATGGCCCAGACCACCTGCGCAGCGGCTCGGGTGTGAACGACAGGGAACCGGTTGAGCCCGCGCGGCTCGGCAGGCGCGGAACGCGAGCCCTCTGCCGGCGACCGTGATCCCACCGCCCGTACGCCGCTTCCGACACGGCCCTGCCCGGTAGCTTCGAGCACCCGGGATCAGGCTGCGGGGAGACGTACCTCGAACTGGCAGCCGCGGCCGGTGTTGCGCACGTCGACCCGGCCGCCGTGTGCCTCGACGAGGCCGCGCACGATCGCCAGGCCGAGCCCTCCGCCGCCACCGGAGCCGGCCGCGCCCGGGGTGCGCGCGCGCTCGCCGCGGAAGGCGACGTCGAACACCCGGTCCAGGTCCTCCTCCGGGATGCCGCCGCAGGTGTCGGAGACGGCGAGCCACACGGCGTCGCGCTCGTGGCCGGCCGCGATGTGCACGGTGCCGTCCTCCGGGGTGTACCGGACGGAGTTGATCAGCAGGTTGCTGACGACGCGGGCGAGTTCGCGTTCGCCGGCGCGGACGAGGGGCCAGCCGCTGTCCGCGGCGACCAGGTGGATCCGGCGGCGGGCGGCGAGCGGGGCGACGCCGGCGATCGCGTCGGACACGACGTCGCGCAGCGGCACGGTGGTGGGCGCGAGCCGCAGCGCGCCCGCGTTGATCCGGGACAGCTCGAACAGGTCGTCGACGAGCTGGGTCATCCGGTCGGTCTCGACCCGGATGCGCCGGTGGTATTCGTCGACGGTGGCCGGGTCGTCGATGATGCGGTCCTCGAGGGCCTCGGCCATCGCCCGCAGCCCGGCGAGCGGGGTACGCAGGTCGTGCGACACCCAGGCGACGAGTTCGCGCCGCCCGGCCTCCAGCCGCCGTTCCCGGTCCCGGGCCGCCTGCGCCCAGACCGCGGAGGCGGCCAGCCGGCTGCCGAAGACGGCGCCGACGGCGAGGCTGATCACCGCGGAGGCGCTCACGGTGACGAGGACGACCCACAGGTCGTGCGGGGACAGGAACATGGCCTGGGCGACCGTGGCGACGCCGACGACCACGGCGAGCACGGTGACGGTGAGCAGCACCAGCACGTGGACGAGGATGGACCGGCCGCGCAGCAGCCGCAGCGCCCCGGCGCCGGCCAGCCCGACGACGCCTCCGGCGACGAGGGCGTAGAGCCCGATGAGCAGCATGTCGGTCACCGCTGGGGTCCCCCGTCGAGCGGGTCGTAGCGATAGCCGACGCCCCAGATGGTGCGGATGCGGCGCGGCTCGGCCGGCTCGTACTCGATCTTCTCGCGCAGCCGGCGGACGTGGACGGTCACCGTCGACTGGTCGCCGAACTGCCAGCCCCACACCTTGTCCAGCAGATCGGCGCGGGACCACGCGCGCCCGGGGTGGCGCATGAGGAAGGCCAGCAGGTCGAACTCCCGGACGGTCAGCGCCAGCGGCGCGCCGTCGCGCTCGGCGACGCGGCGGGCGGTGTCGACGGTCAGCTCCGCATCGACGAGCCGGGTGAGGTCGGCCGGGCCGGTGGTGTGCCCGCTGGCGCGACGCAGCACCGAACGGATCCGCAGGACGAGTTCGCGGGGGGAGAACGGCTTGGTCACGTAGTCGTCGGCGCCGACCTCCAGCCCCAGGACCCGGTCGGCCTCCTCGCCGAGGGCGGTGAGCATGATCACCGGCAGGTCCGGCAGCTGCCTGCGGATCCGGCGGCACACCTCGAGGCCGTCGATGCCGGGCATCATGAGATCCAGCACCACGAGATCGGGCCGGTGGGTGGCGATCGCCGCGAGGCCGTCGGCGCCGTCGGCGGCCAGCCGGACCTCGCAGCCGTCCTGTTCCAGGTAGCGCCGCACGACGTCGCTGACCGTGGGGTCGTCGTCGACCACCAGCACCCGGTGTCCCATCCCGGCCACGCTACCGACCGGCGGGCGGCGGGCCGCCACCGCCGGGTCTTTCGGATTGCTTACGGCCCGCCGCCGGCCGGCCCCTCCCACGGCCCGCCGTCAACCGCCGTCGCCGGTCCGCCGTCAGGCCCCCCGCCAGTGCCGCGCCGGCGACGAGGAGCAGGACGGCGGCGAGGTTGCGGCCGTACGGCAGCGGCAGCACCGAGGGGTTGTCCGGGGGCCGGCCGAAGCCGAGGACGAGCGGCACCGCCACGACGGTGAGCGCGGCGGCGCTGACGGCGGCGGCACGCGCCACGGGCCGGTGCCGGCGCGGGACGAATCGGGCGACCGCCGCGCCCCCAGCCAGCAGCACGACCATCCAGACGAGGTCGTGACCGGCCAGCACCCCGGCCAGGAAGAGCAGCACGCCCGCCGGCTTCAGGTCGGGGTCGGCGCTGCCGCCCACGACGGCGTACCCCATCAGCAGGACGCCGACGGCGACGAGCACGCTGCGGACTCTCATCGCGGCTCCCGCACGGTGATCCTGGCGACCCACTTCGTCTGGAGCACGCCGGGCCGGTTCGGCGCGATCAGCCGCGCCGGGTAGCCGTGGTCCGGGTGCAGGGGCTCGCCGTCGAGCCGCAGGGCGATCAGCGTCAGCGGGTCGCGGGCGTGGGCCGGCGCGACGGTCGACGCGCGGTACCGGCCGGCGGCCTCCAGCGACTCGACGAGGACCTCCGCGCGGTCCGGGTCGCCGCCCACGAGGGCCACCAGGTCCCGCAGTCGCACGCCGGTCCACCGCCCGGTGGCGCTCCACCCCTCCACGCAGGCGATCGGCAGGTCGGCGGTGTGCTGCGCGAAGGCGTGCAGGGCGGCGAGATCCAGGTCGGCCCGCCCGGCGGGGCCGACGACCGCCAGCCGGTAGGACGGGTCGAGCGCCCGCGCGCGTACCCCGGCGTTGTCCGCGGTCTTGTTGACCGGCAGCCCCTGCGGCCCCACGTCCGGCCGGCGGGGCGCGAGCACCGCCAGGCCGGACAGCGGCCGGACGGTCTGCCCGACCGTGGTCAGGGTGATCAGCCCGGCCGCGGCGGCGACGCCGCCGAGCAGCCCGCGCCGGCTCAGCCGGTCCGGCGGCGTCCCGGCGGCGGTGCGGGCGAGCGCGCCGCGCACGGTCGGCAGGTGTACGCCGACGTGCACCAGCAGCGCGCCGACCGCCAGCCACGCCACCCAGTAGTGCCCGGCGGTGAAGAAGAACGGCATCGGCGCGTACCAGCGGGAGACGTTCAGGACGCCGCCGACCACCTGGAACAGCGCGGCGGCGACCAGGACGCCGACGCTGGCGCGTTCGAGCGCGTGGGCGACCGAGCGGACCGGCGGCCAGGCGAACAGGTGCGGGTAGGCCGACCACAGCTTGACGCCGAGCAGCGGCACCGTGGCGAGCCCGGTCGCCACGTGCAGGCCCTGGGTGAACCGGTAGAGCCCCACCGGGCGGGCCGGCCACCGGAACCAGCCCGGCGGATCCTGGACCAGGTGGCTGAGCAGCCCGGTGAGGAAGCAGACGGCGAACGCCACGCCGAGGGCGACGCCGAGCTGGCTGGTCAGCCGCGTCGACCGCAGCCGGGACGGGAACGCGCCGGCGCGCATGGGTCCCCGCCGCAGCGCCGCGGGCGGTGCCGGCAGCGGCGTCGACCACCAGCGGGCGAACCGCCGCAGCGCGGTCGGACGGCCGGTCACGCGGGGCCGAGGGTGGCGAACCATCGGCCCGCCGCCGTCCAGGTGTCGAGGATGCGCAGCGCCGTGGCGTCGGCCAGCGCGGGCAGGTCGTCGAGGGGCACGCAGGCCCAGCTCAGCGGGCTGCCGACGCCGCCGGGGGCCTGCACCATGGCGGTGCCGGACCAGGCGGGCGTGCCGGGCGGCGCGACCTCGGCGTGCAGCCGGCCGTCGGCCGTCAGGAGCCGGCGGCAGCGGCGCAGCAGCCGGTGCGGGTCACCACCGATGCCGATGTTGCCGTCGGCCAGCAGCAGATGCTGCCAGCGGCCGGTGCCCGGCACCGGGTCGAAGACGTCGCGTTGCAGCGCGACCGCGCCGCGGCCACGGGCCAGGCGGACGGCGGTGGCGCTGATGTCGATGCCGAGGGCGGGGCGGCCGGCGGCGATCAGCGCGCCGGTGAGCCGGCCGGGTCCGCAGCCGACGTCGAGGGTGGGCCCGGTGCAGCGGGCGAGCAGCGTCGAGTCCCCGGCGGTCGCGTCCCGGCACCAGACGGTCGGGTCGAACCGCAGCTCGCCGCCGCTGGAGTGCCGGGCCGTGAACGCGGCGGGGACGCCCGACGCGGCCCGGTCGAACACGGCGTCGAAGACCGCGACGGCGTTCACCGGCCGACCGCCGCCGCTGACGGCACGTCGGCGTCGACGGCGACGGCGAACCGGCTGCCCGGTGGGCACAGCGCGGCCACGGCGTGCGCGTCGGGCGCGGTGTCCACGTCGCGCAGGCGGGGGAGCAGGTGGACCCGCAGCCCGCGCTGGCGCAACGCGGCCAGGGTGAGCCGTCCGGTGTGCGCCGTCGAGGTGGGGATCGCGCGCAGGGCCTCGGCGTGGCCGGGCTCGCGCAGGCCCAGCGCCCACCAGCCGCCGTCGTCGGCCGGGCCGAGCACCGCGTCCGGCCCGTCCGCCGTGCCGAGCAGCCCCACGGCGGCGTCGAGGTGCGCGGCGGTGAGCTGCGGGGTGTCCATGCCGATCAGCAGGGTCGCCGCAGCCGTCCCGCAATGGTCGGCGACCAGGCGGGTGTCGGCGACCGGGCGGGTGTCGGCGAACGCGTTGGCGAGGCGGTCGCTGAGCGGGCCGCCGCGCTGGGCGAGCCGCGCCCAGCCCGCCGGGGCCGGATGGTCGCCGTCGACGACCAGGATCCGCGCGCCGGCCGTGGCCGCGGCGACGGTGTCGAGGGTGTCGGCCAGGGCCGCTGCGGCGATCCGGGCGGCCTGCTCGGGGGTGCAGGGCGGGCAGAGCCGCGTCTTGACCCGGCCGGGCTCCGGGGCCTTGGCCAGCACCAGCACCTGGGGGGCGCTCACCGGGCCAGCACCGCGCTCATGTCCCGGACGGCGCGGACGGTGCCGAGCACGGTACCGGTCACCTTCGAGCGGGTGCCGGCCGCCCGGGGGTGGTAGTCGACGTCGACCTCGACGACCCGCCAGCCGGCCCGGCCCGCCGCGATCAGCAGCTCCAACGGGTAGCCGAACCGGCGGTCGCGCAGCCCCAGCGCCAGCAGGTCGGCGCGGCGCACGGCCCGGATCGGCCCGATGTCGTGGATGTCGAGGCCGGTCGTGCGGCGCAGCCGACGGGCCAGGACGGCGTTGGCGACCCGGGCGTGCGCGGGCCACACCCCCCGCGCGGCCGGGCGGCGCCGCCCCGTGCCCAGGTGCGCCTCGCCGGCCAGCACCGGGTCGGCCAGCCGGGGCAGCTGCGCCGGGTCGAAGGACCCGTCGGCGTCCATCACGCACACCACGCCGTCGCCGGGGTCGGCCGCCAGGACACCGGCGTGTACGGCGGCGCCGTAGCCGGGCTCGGCGACGCTGATCACCTCGGCACCGCAGGCGCGGGCCACCTCCGCCGAGCCGTCGGTCGAGCCGTTGTCCACCACGATCGGCCGGTAGCCGGCCGGCATCCGGGCCAACAGGTCGGGCAGGGCCGGGGCCTCGTTGCGGCAGGGAAGAACCACATCGGTCATGCCGCGGACGCTAGGACCTGATCCGCCCGGAAATCCTTACCTGACGGTGACAGAGTCTTACGGAACGGTGACCCGGCCCGGAGTTCTTACGAACCGCTGACGGTAGGCCGCGGCCGGGGCGGATCGCCGCGTCCCGGCTCTACCGTCGGCGCCGTGACCCACGTACTCGTTACCGGCGGCGCCGGATTCATCGGAACCCACGTCGTGACCGCCCTGCACGACGCCGGCCACCGCGTGACCGTCGTGGACGCCGGCCATCCCGGCGCACACCGCCTGCCGCTGCCGGACACCGTGGCGGGGGCCCCGCTCGTCCGGCTCGACCTGCGGGACCGGCCCGCCGTCGCCGGCGTCCTGGCCGGCGTCGACGTGGTGGTCCACCAGGCGGCCATGGTGGGGCTCGGCGTCGACCTGGACGACCTGCCCGAGTACGTCGGCTGCAACGACCTCGGCAGCGCGGTCCTGCTCGCCGCGATGGCCCGCGCGGGCGTGCACCGGCTCGTGCTCGCCAGCTCCATGGTCGTCTACGGCGAGGGCGCTTACGCCTGCGCCGGGCACGGTGCGGTCCGCCCCGCGCCGCGAAGCGTCGCCGACCTGGCCGCCGGTCACTTCGAGCCGGTCTGCACGAGCTGCGGCGCCGCCGTCACCCCGGGACTGGTCGACGAGGAGGCCCCGCTGGACCCGCGCAGCGTGTACGCCGCCACGAAGGTCGCCCAGGAGCACCTCACGGCGGTCTGGGCCCGGCAGACCGGCGGCACCGTCGTGGCGCTGCGCTACCACAACGTGTACGGGCCCGGCATGCCCCGCGACACGCCGTACAGCGGGGTCGCGGCGATCTTCCGCTCCGCGCTGGAGGCCGGGCGGGCGCCGCGGGTGTTCGAGGACGGTGGCCAACGCCGCGACTTCGTGCACGTCCGCGACGTGGCGGCGGCCAACCTCGCCGCGCTGGAGGCGACCGGCACGCGCACGGGCTGGCGCGCGTACAACGTCGCCTCCGGTCGCCCGGCCACCGTCGGCCAGTTGGCCACGGAGCTGGCGCGGGCCGCCGGCGGGCCCCCGCCGGTGGTCACCGGCGAGTTCCGGCTCGGCGACGTGCGGCACGTGGTCGCCTCGCCCGCCCGGGCCGAGGCCGAACTCGGGTTCCGGGCCGCCGTGGGGCTCGCCGACGGGATCACGGAGTTCGCCCACGCGCCGCTGCGCGGATGAGCGTCCGGCTGCCGAGCGCGGTGTCGTCCCCCTCGACGGAGCGGGGGCGGCGTCCGCCGCGGGCCGACCTGATCGCCGCCGCCGTCGCGCTCGGCCTGTTCGCGGCGGCCGCCGTCACCGGCGGCGTGCTGTACGCGCTGGGCCGCCCGGTGTACGCCAGCGCGGCGCCGCTGTCGGCGCACTGGCTGCCGCACGCCGGCCCCGGCACACCGGCGGCGCTGCTGCTGGCCGCGCTGGTCTGCTGGCGCGGGCCGGCGCTGGCCGCCCGGCTGCCCTGGCGGCCGCTGCTGGCGCTGTCCTACGCCACCGCCGTGGCCTGGACGCTGTCGCTCGCCCTGGTCGACGGCTGGCGGCGCGGCGTCGCCGGCCGGCTGACCACCGTCCACGAGTATCTGCACGAGGTCCCCGGCGTCTCCGACATCCCCGCCATGCTGGGGGATTTCACCACCCGGATCCTCGACTTCCAGCCGGACTCCTGGACCACGCACGTGTCCGGCCACCCGCCGGGTGCGCTGCTCGTCTTCGTCTGGCTCGACCGGGTCGGGCTGGGCGGCGGCGGCTGGGCAGGGGTGCTGTGCATCCTGGCCGCGGCGCTCGTCGCCGTCGCCGTGCCGCACACCGTACGCCTGCTCGGCACCGGCGCGGCGGCCCGTGCCGTGCTGCCGTTTGTGGTGCTGTTCCCCGGTGCGGTCTGGTCCGGGGTGTCGGCCGACGGGCTGTTCGCCGGGGTGACCGCCACCGGCGTCGCCCTGCTGGCGCACGGCGTCACCCGGGGGCGTGCCGTGGGCGCGGTCGCCGGTGGCGCGCTGCTGGCCTTCGGCTGCTACCTCTCCTACGGGCTCGTCCTGATGGCCCCGGTCGCCCTGGCGGTCGTCGTGCTGGCGGGCCGGCACCGACGCACCGTGGGCTGGGCGTTCGCCGGGGCGGCACCGGTCGTGGCCGCGTTCACGGCCGCCGGCTTCTGGTGGCCCACCGGCTACCATCTCGTCGTCGAGCGCTACTACCAGGGCATCGCCGCCGACCGCGCGTACGGCTACTGGGTCTGGGCCAACCTGGCGCTCGTGGTCGCCGCGGCCGGTCCGGCGGCGGCCGTGCTGCTGCGCCGCGCGGCGCTGGCCGGCCGGCGGGCCGTCGCGCTGCGGCGGCCGGGTGCGGAGCAGGCGACCTGGCTGCTGCCCCTCGCCGCCACGGCGGCGATCGTCGCGGCGGACCTGTCCGGCTACAGCAAGGCCGAGGTCGAACGCATCTGGCTGCCGTTCACCGCCTGGCTCATGGCCGGGGCGGCGCTGATCCCGCCCGCCGACCGCCGCACGTGGCTCGCCGTGCAGGCGGGGGTGGCCCTGGCGATCAACCACCTGCTGCTGACGAGCTGGTAGGCGCGCCCGGCACCAGGTGCCGGCTGACGCCGGTTGCGCTCCGCCGCGGGCGGGTGCTCCGCTCAGCGGGTCTTCCGCGTCGCCCGCTTGCGGGGCGGGGTCAACAGGTCGGCGATCGCCGCGATCGCGGACGGCACCAGCCGGTAGTACGCCCAGACGCCGCGCTTCTCGCGTTCGAGCAGGCCGGCCTCGGTGAGGATCCGCAGGTGGTGGCTCACCGTCGGCTGGGAGAGCCCGAGCGGCGCGGTGAGGTCGCTGACGGACGCCTCGCCTTCCGGGGAAGACTGGATCAGGCTGAGCAGCCGCAGCCGGGCCGGGTCGGCGATCGCCTTCAGCACCCCCGCGAGCCGCTCGGCGTCGGCGCGCTTGATCGGCTCGCCGGTGAGCGGCGAGACGGCGGGCGGGGCGGTTCTCGGAGTTCCCACGCCTGTCATCGTCGCACCGACACCATCGATCGGGCGGTGGATCCGGAACTCGGGTGTCGCCACCAGCCTGCGGGGTGACGCCGGCCGGACATGCCGGCGACGGAGGGTGGCCGGGTCGGTCGGACGGTGGAGGCGCCTCCTGTCCGGTCGCGGAGCGCGGACGACGTTCCGGTGGAGTTCGGGAATGCGCTGGTCAGCGAGGAGCGGGGCGGGAGGTTCATGTATATGAACTTATGTTCTTATCCTTGACAGTCGAGCGCGGCCTGGCAGACGATGCCGGGCGTGTGCAAAATCCCTGTAAACAATCGGTGCCAACAACCGACATCGGCCGGCGCGCGATGACCGCCGAGCCGGGGTGCGGGCCGCGCGGGATGCGGGTCGGTGGGCGGGTCGCGCCACTCGGCGTGCCCGGCACGGCACCCCACCTGTCCTGGTCGGTGCCGGGCGGTGCGGAGATCGACCAGGATCGCGGGTTCCAGGTGTCCGTGGCGGCCTCCAGGCAGGCGGTCGAGTCGGACAGGGACCTCGCCTGGGCCACCACCTGCGCCCGGCCCTGGACGGTGTACGCGGGCCCGCCCCTGGCCTCGCGCGACCGCCGCTACTGGCGGGTCACCGCCACCGACCGCTCCGGCCGCCCGGTCAGCAGCGCGACGGCGGCCTTCGAGGTCGGGCTGACCGACCCGGGGGACTGGTCGGCCACCTGGATCAGCGCACCCGTGCCCACCTACCGGCGGGAGAGCTGGGACCCCTGCCCGTACCTGCGGCACGAGTTCGACGTCGACGAGGTGGGCACCGCCCGGGTCTACGCGAGCGCGCTCGGGC
Source organism: Micromonospora haikouensis (assembly GCF_000876225.1). Lineage (NCBI taxonomy): Bacteria > Bacillati > Actinomycetota > Actinomycetes > Micromonosporales > Micromonosporaceae > Micromonospora > Micromonospora haikouensis. The sequence continues at coordinate 1,456,965 of NZ_JXSX01000003.1, forward strand.
TGTACCGGCTGTGGCTCAACGGCGTCGAGCTGACCGCCGACGCGCTCTACCGCCCCGGCTGGACCGACTACCGCACCCGGGTCTACCACCAGACCTTCGACTGCGGGGCGGCACTGCGTCCGGGCCGCAACACCCTGGCGGCCGTCCTGGCCAACGGCTGGTACGCCGGACGCCTCGGACTGCTGCGCGAGCCCGGCTTCTACGGCGACCGGCCGGCACTGCTGGCCCAACTGGAGATCGACGGCAGGCCGGTCGCCTCGACCGGCGCCGGTTGGCGCGCCGGACACGGGGCCCTGCAGGCGACGGACCTGCTGCGCGGTGAGTCCCAGGACCTGCGGCAGGAGCCGCCGGGCTGGCGGCTGGCCGGCTTCGACGACGCCGGTTGGGCGCCGGCCGAACCCTTCGCCGGGGTCACGCCCCCGGTCGAACCGCAGCCCCACGACCCGATCACGACCTACCAGGTGCACACCGGCCGGCTCGTGCACGAACACGCCCGGGGCCCGGCCGTCTTCGACTTCGGGCAGAACCTGGTCGGTTGGACGAAGCTCACCACGAGATGCCTGCCGTCGGTCGAGTTGATCGTGCGCCACGGCGAGATCCTGACCCCCGAGCAGCTCGTCTACCGCGACAACCTGCGCGGGGCCTTCCAGGAGGACCGCTTCGTGGTGCCCGACGCCGGCCCGCACCAGCTCGCCACGTCGTTCACCATGCACGGGTTCCGCTACGCGGAGGTCTGGGGCCTGCCCAGCCAGCTGCCGCACCACAACTTCACCCTGCTGCCCGACACCTCGATCGAGGCGGTCTCCGTCACCGGACTGCCCAGCCCGGTCGGCGAGTTCGCCTGCTCCGACGAGCACCTGACCCGCCTCGCGGCCAACGTGGCGTGGACCATCCGTGACAACTTCCTCGAAGTGGCCACCGACTGTCCCCAGCGCGACGAACGCCTCGGCTGGCTGGGGGACGCGGGGGCGATCGCGCCGACCGCCGCGTACCACTTCGACGTGTCCGCCTTCCTGGCGAAGTTCGCCCGGGACGCGGCGGACACCCAGGGCCCCGACGGGGAGATCCGCAACTACGCCCCGGCGATTCCGCCCTCCAGCATGCGGCCCGGGGCGCCCGGCTGGTCCGACGGCTTCATCCGCCTCGTCCACCTGCTCGTGCAGCGGTACGGGGACCTGCCGACCGCCGAGCGGCTGTTCGCGTCGATGGTCCGCTTCCTCGACCACGTCGACCGGGCCAACCCGGCCGGGCTGCGGGTCAACGAGGTCGGGGCCGACTTCGGTGACTGGCTGTCGCTGCCGGAACGCGACGGCCTGGAGCTGCACCCGGGGTACGCCTACACCGGCGCCTACTCGACCACCCCGACCGCCATCGTCGACACCGCCCACAGCTACCGCTCCTTCGTCCAGCTCGCCCAGATCGCGGCCTGGCTGGGCAGGGACCGGGAGGCGGCCCGGCTGGCGGACCGGGCGGCGGAGATCCGCGCCGCGTACCGTGCCGCGTTCCCGCTCGCGACCGGCGGCGTCGAGGACGCGACCCAGGCCGCGTACGCGCAGGCGGTCGGATACGGGCTGCTCACCGGTGCCGAGGCCCAGGAGGCGGCGGACCGGTTGCGCGCGGCCATCGAACGGGTCGGTCACGTCACCACCGGCATCCACGGCGTGGAGCACGTCCTGCCCGTGCTCTGCGCGCACGGGCACGCGGACTTCGCGCTCGAACTCCTGCTGCGCAGGCAGATGCCGAGCTGGCTGTACATGGTCGACCAGGGCGCGACCACGATCTGGGAGAAGTGGGACGGCATCCGCCCCGACGGCACCCTCGCCACGGCCGAGATGAACTCCTTCAACCACTGCGCGCTCGGCGCCGTGGGCCGGTTCCTGTTCGAGCACGTCGCCGGCATCGACGCCACCGAGACCACCTGGACCGGGGAGATCACGGTGCGGGCCGCGTACTCCGCCGCGCTCGGCTGGGCCCGCGCCGCCTACGACAGCCCGGCGGGCCCGATCGGCAGCTCGTGGCGCTGGGCGGGCGACGTGGTCGAGCACGAGCTGCGGATCCCCGCGACCGCGTACGCCACCGTCCGGGCACCGGCCGGCGCCCGGCTCGTCGCGGCCGGCCAGGGCGGCGTCGGCGGCACCGAGCTGCGGCTCGGCCCCGGCCGGCACACCGTCGCCGTGCACGGGCTGGTGGCGCCGTGACCCCCGGGTGGCCGCTGGCCCGTACCGTGCTGCTGAAGCTCGTCCGGCTCGCGGCGGTGCTGTTCGTGGTGTCGCTGCTCTGCTTCCTCAGCCTCAGCCTGCTGCCCGGCGACCCCGCCCAGGCGATCCTCGGCGAGTCCGCGTCGCCGCAGGCGGTGGCCGCGCTGCACGAGCAGCTCGGGCTGGACCGGCCGTTCCTGGAACGCTTCCTCGGCTGGCTCGGCAACGCGTTGCAGGGTGACCTCGGCCGGTCCTACGCGACCAACCAGACGGTCGCCCAGATCATCGCCGAGCGGGCCCCGGTCACGATCGAGCTGATCGTGCTCAGCCAGCTCATCGCGATCGCCGCCGCGATCCCCGCCGCCGTGGCGGCCGCCGCCCGCCGCGGCTCGGCCGTCGACCGGGGGATGAGCCTGTGGGTCTTCACCGTCCTGTCGACGCCCAACTTCGTCGTCGGATTCGTCCTGATCTGGGTGTTCGCGGTCCAGCTCGGGCTCTACCCGGCGAACGGCTACGTCCCGGTCAGCGCGGGGATCGGCCAGCACCTCGGCTCCCTGCTGCTGCCCTCGCTCACGCTGGCCGCCGCACCGTTCGCGCTCTACCAGCGCGTGCTGCGCGCCGACCTGGTCGAGACGTACGGCCAGGAGTTCATGCAGGTCGCCCGGGCCAAGGGCATCTCGCCGCTCCGCGCCGCCATGCGGCACGCCTTCCGGCCGAGCCTGCTCAACCTCACCACCTCCGTCGGTGTCACCGTGGGGGTGCTGATCGGCTCGGACGTGATCGTGGAGACCCTGTTCAGCCTGCCCGGGCTCGGCGCCGAACTCGCCCACTCGGTCAGCGCCCGCGACTACGCGGAGGTGCAGGGCCTGGTGCTGGTGATCGCCGCCGCGTTCGTGCTGATCAACGCGGCGGTCGACCTGATCTACGGGCTGATCGACCCGCGGCTGCGGGCGCGGAGCAAGGCGGTGACCCGATGAGCCTCGACGTCGCACCCACGGCCCCGGCCACCGTCGCCCCGGCCCCGCCGAGGACCCCCGCGCGGTCCGGCCGACGGTGGCGGGTGACCGACCTGCTGTCCATGGCCTGGCTGGTGCTGCTGGTCCTGTCGATGCTGCTGCTGCCGACCGTGCTCGGCCTCGACGACCAGAAGATGGCGGCCACCGACCGGTTGAGCGGGCCGTCCGCCGCGCACCTGCTCGGCACGGACAACTACGGGCGCGATCTGCTCGCCCGGGCGCTGTCCGGGGCGCGGGTCTCCCTGTTCATCGGCTTCGGGTCGGTCGCCGCCGCCGCGCTCGTCGGGGTGCCGCTGGGCATGCTGGCGGGCTACCTGCGCGGCCGGTTCGACGCGGTCGTCTCGTTCGTGGTGGACGTGATCCTGGCCTTCCCGGGTCTCATCCTCGCCCTCGCCCTGGCGTCGTTCCTCGGCGCCTCGATCACCAACGTGCTGATCGCGATCACGGTGCCGATGACACCGGTGTTCGTCCGGTTGGCCAAGGCGCAGACCCTGGCGGTGGCCGGCCGCGAGTACGTGGAGGCCAGCCTGGTGATCGGCACACCGGCCCGGTCCATCCTCTGGCGGGACGTGCTGCCGAACATCCGCACCGCCGTGCTGTCGTACGCGCTGGTCAGCATCGGCACCGCGATCCTCATCGAGGGCGGTCTGAGCTTTCTGGGCCTGGGCGTGCCCTCGCCTCAACCCTCGTGGGGAAGCATGATCAATCTTGGCCGGTCCTTCATCGCGAACGACCCGTTGCTGATCGTGGTGCCGGCGGTGTTCATGCTGCTGACGATCCTCAGCCTGAACCTGCTCGCCGACCGGTTCCTGTCCGGGGCGGACGCCGTGACGGGCGGTGTGCGATGACCGGGGACGCCCTGCTGAGCATCCGTGACCTCGTGGTGGAGTTCCCGACCCCGGCCGGGCCGGTGCGCGCCGTCGACCAGGTCAGCCTCGACCTCGGCTTCGGCGAGCGGCTGGGGATCGTCGGTGAGTCCGGCTCGGGCAAGAGCGTCCTGGCGCGTACCGCGATGGGCCTCACCCGCACCAGGGTGGCCCGGGTCACCGGCCAGGTCCGGCTCGCCGGCCACGCCGTGCTCGATCTGAGCGAGCGGCGCCGCCGCGCCCTGTGGGGCCGGGAGGTCGCCATGGTGTTCCAGGATCCGCTCAGCGCCCTGCACCCCATCACCCCGATCGGGGAGCAGATCGCCGAGGCGGTGCGGCGCGATCCCCGGGTGACCCGCCGGCAGGCCGCCACCCGGGCCGTCGAACTGCTCGAAACGGTGGGCATCCCGTTGGCGGCGCAGCGGGCCCGGTCCCGGGCCCACGAGCTGTCCGGCGGGATGCGGCAGCGGGTGGCGATCGCCATGGCCGTCGCCGGTCGACCCAAGCTGATCTTCGCGGACGAGCCCACGACCGCTCTGGACGTCACCGTGCAGGCCCGCATCCTCGACCTGTTCGACGCCCTGTGCCGGGAGTTCGGCATCGGGCTGGTCATGGTGAGCCACGACCTGGGCGTGGTGGGCCGGCACACCGACCGGGTGGCGGTGATGTACGCCGGCCGGATCGCCGAGCGCGGTCCCGTCGCCGACGTCTTCGCCCGCCCCGGCATGCGCTACACCAGCGCCCTCATGGCCGCCATCCCGCGGGCGGACGTGGCGCGGCAGGTCCTGCCCAGGCCGATTCCGGGGCTGCCGCCGAACCTGCTGGACCCGCCGCCCGGCTGCCGGTTCGCGCCCCGCTGCGGCTTCGCGTCCGACCGGTGCCGCACGGCGCAGCCGCCGATGACGGCGCGTGCGGCGGGGGCCGGGCACGAGTTCGCCTGCTGGCACCCCGGCGAACCGGCGGTCGGCGCGGCGGTCGCGCCGCGCCAGGACAGGGAGGTGGCGGAATGACCGCCGAGCGCAGCGCCCCGGTGTTCGAACTCAGGGACGGCTCGGTCCGCTACGGCACCGGCTCGGTCGAGGCCGTCTCGCAGGTCTCGGTGCAACTGCACCGGGGCGAGATCCTCGGCCTGGTCGGCGAGTCCGGCTGCGGCAAGTCCACCACCGCCCGGGCCATGCTGGGCCTCGTCCCGCTCAGCGGCGGCACCCTGCTCCTGCACGGCGAGCCGGTGCGGCGTCACGACCGCCGGCTGCGCAGGTCCGTGCAGGCGATCTTCCAGAACCCGGCGGCGTCGTTCAACCCGAAGCGGTCCCTGCTCGACTCGGTCGCCGAGCCGTTGCGGGTGCACGGGCACGGCACCCCCGCCGAGCGGCGTCGGCGTGCCCTCGCCGAACTGGACCGGGTGGGCATCACCGAACAACTGGCCCACCGCCGGCCCCGGGAGGTCTCCGGCGGCCAGTGCCAGCGCGCGGCGATCGCCCGCGCCACCATCCTGCGCCCCGAGATCCTCGTCTGCGACGAGCCGGTCTCCGCGCTGGACGTCTCGATCCAGGCCCAGATCCTGGAACTGCTGGCCGAGCTGCGCGCCGAGCAGGGGCTGGCCATGCTGTTCATCTCGCACGACCTGGGCGTCGTCGCGTCGCTGTGCGACCGCACGGCGGTGATGTACGCCGGCCGGGTGGTGGAACAGGGCGGCGCCCTCGACATCGCGCACGACCCGCGCCACCCCTACTCCGTCATGTTGCAGGACTCCGTACCCTCCCTTGACCTGGCCGCCGCCCGGGCGCCCCGGGTCCAGCCCACCCCGGGCGCCGAGGACGTCGACGGCCGCCAGCTTGCCGGCTGCCGGTTCGCCACGCTGTGCCCGTCGGTGACCACCGCCTGCACCACGTCGTCGCCTCCGCTGCGGCAGATCGCGCCGCGCCACGAGGTGGCCTGCGTCCATCCCTTCCCGTCGACCACCCCGCGTGTCGCGGCGCAGCCGTCCAACACGGTCTGACCCAGCCTCCGGGCTGCCCGGTCGGCTCGCCGCGACACGGTTCCACCACCCCCGAACCCGTCATCCGAAAGGCCCCGACATGCCTTTTCCCCCAGCCCGCCGCCGCTTCGGCCGGGCGACAGCCCTGCTGCTGACCCCCCTGTTGGCGGTGGCCCTGACCAGTTGCACGACGAAGGCCGGCACCGGCGACACCGGTGGCGACACCGCGCCCCGGGCCGGCGGGACGCTGACGGTCGCCCTGGCGGTCGAGGTGACGACCCTCGACCCCAGCAAGGGATCCGCCAACGCGATGGCGCTGGTCGGCTCGTCGATCTACGACACCCTCATGGTCGTTCCCAAGCTCGGCGACCAGCCCCAGCCCAATCTCGCCAAGTCGCTGACCGCGAGCCCGGACAAGTTGACCTGGACGATGACCCTGCCCACGGGGGTCCAGTTCAGCGACGGCACGCCCTTCAACGCCGAGGCGGTGAAGTTCAACCTGGAGCGCGGCATGGCCAAGGGCTCCACGGCCGCGGCGCTGCTGTCGTCGGTCAAGTCGGTGGAGGCCCCCGACGAGACCACCGTGCTGCTGCGCCTGAAGGAACCCTTCGCCAGCCTGCCGTACGCCTTCGCCTACGACGGCTCCGGCACCGCGGGCTACATCGCCTCGCCCACCGCCCTCAAGCAGCACGGCGACGACTACACGGCCCACGCGGCCGGCGTCGGACCGTTCAAGCTGAAGTCCTGGTCGCCCGGCAAGCCGGTCGAGCTGGTGCGTAACCCGAACTACTGGAACAAGGACCGGCAGGTCTACCTGGACCAGGTCGTCATCAAGACGATCGCCGACCCGCAGAGCGCCTACCAGGCCCTGCAGGCGGGTGACATCGACCTGATGTCGACGGTCAACCCCACCCTGATGCAGACGGCCAAGGCCGACAGCCAGGTCAACTTCGTCCAGGGGGTGGGCGGCGACCAGGACGCCGTCATCCTCAACCTGACCCAGCCGCCGTTCGACGACCTGCGGCTGCGGCAGGCGGTGTCCAAGGCGCTCAACCGGCAGGAGATCGTCGACCTGACCACCGAGGGCTTCGGCAAGCCGGCGGTCAGCCTGTTCCCCGAGGGGAACGCCTTCCACGGCACGGCCGCCGACCCGGGCTTCGACCTGGCCGGAGCCAAGGCGCTGGTCAAGGAGTACGAGACGGCGACGGGCCGGAAGCCGAGCTTCTCCTACACGTGCAACACCATCCGCCCGGCCACGGACGTCATCGTCGCGCAGCTCAAGGCGGCCGGCTTCGACGTCAAGCTCGACGCGCTGGACTACTCGGCGTGGGTGGCCGCCTTCTTCGGCAAGAAGTACCAGGCGATCTGCTGGACCATGGCCGGCTTCCTGACGCCGGACCTGCTGCCCTACCGGTTCCTGTACTCCGGTGGCGACCTGAACACCGGCGGGTTCACCGACGCGACGTTCGACGCCCGGGTGACCGCGGCGCGCGCCGAGTCCGACCCGGCCAAGCGCAAGCAGCTGTGGAACGAGGCGGACACCGTGCTGACCACCCAACTGCCCTGGGTGTGGACGACCAGCGCGCCGATCGGCTTCATCTGGTCGAAGCGGATGCACAGCGCCGACTACGACGAGCCGAGCCGGCTGCGCTACAGCGTGCCCACCTTCGCCAACGCCTGGGTCACGAACTGACGCCGCCGCCGGTCACGCGACCGGCGGCCTGAGGAAGGGAACACCACATGGAGTGGATCGGTCGGGTCGGTGCCGTCACCGGGGCAGCCTCGGGCATCGGGGCCGCGACGGCGCAGGAGTTGGCGGCCCGCGGCGTGCACGTCGTCGCGATGGACATCGACCCGGCCGGTCTGTCCGCCACGGTCGCCGCGATCGAGGCCGCCGGGGGCGCCGCGACCGCCGCCGTCGTCGACGTCGCCGAGCGGGCCGCGGTGCAGGACGTGATCGCCGGTGTGGCGGCGGGGCACGGACGCCTCGACCTCGTCGTCAACTGCGCCGCGACGTTCCTGGCCCGTGGCCTCGACGTGACCGGCGCCGACTGGGACCACGTGCTGCGGGTCAACGTGCAGGGCATCAGCAACGTCGTGCAGGCGGCCCACCCCCTGCTGGCCCGCGCCCCGGGCGCGGCGGTCGTCAACACCGCCAGCATCTCGGCGCACGTCGCGCAGCGGTCCCGGTGGACGTACAACACGACGAAGGCCGCGATCGTCACGCTGACCAGGTGCATGGCGATGGACCTCGCCCCCGACGGCATCCGCGTCAACGTGGTCAGCCCCGGCTGGATCTGGACCCCCGAGGTCAGCCGGGCGGCGGGCGGCGACCGGGCCGCCTGGGAGCCGGTCTGGGGCCGGTTCCACCTGCTGCGCCGCCTCGGGGAGCCGGTGGAGGTGGCCCGCGCCATCGCCTTCCTGTGCTCCTCCGACGCCAGCTTCATCACCGGCACGGAACTGCCGGTGGACGGCGGCTACCTCGCCATGGGGCCCGAAGGGCTCGGGGACGACTCGTCCTTCGCCGGCTCCCGGTAGCACCGCCCGCCCCGCGGGGCGCATCGACTAGTGATTCGAGGAACGACAGTGACCACCAACATCGTCATCACCGACACCAACCTGGGGGACGGCTCGATCGAACGAGCCGTGCTGGCCGGCGACTTCGCGGTCAGCCGGTTCGACGCCAGGACCGAGGACGCCGTCCTCGACGTCGCCGGCGACGCCGACGGGCTGCTGGTGCAGTGGGCGCCCATCACCGACCGGGTGCTGGCCGGGCTGCCCCGGCTGCGTGCCGTAGTGCGCTACGGCATCGGCCTGGACAACATCGACCTGGCCGCCGCCGCCCGGCGGGGGGTCGAGGTGCGCAACGTCGACGACTACTGCCTGGCGGAGGTCGCCGACCACAGCATGGCGGCCGTCTACGCGCACAACCGCCGGCTCACCACGGCCAGCCGGTCGTGCGCCGACGTGGGGTGGACCACCGCGGGCATCGCCCCCGCGCTGCCGCCCGGGCAGGACCCCGTCGGTGTCGCCGGCTTCGGCCGCATCGGCCGCGAGGTCGCCTCGCGGGCCCTCGCCCTGGGTTTCCCGGTGCACGTGTGGGACCCGTTCGTCTCCGACGTGCCCGCCGGCGTCACGGCGCACCCGACGCTGGTCGAGCTCGCCGCTGCGGTCAACCACCTCACCCTGCACGTGCCCGCGACGCCACAGACGCGCGGGATCGTCGACCGCGCGGTGCTCGACGCGCTCGGGGCCGACGGCCACCTGGTGAACACGGCCCGGGGCGCCCTCGTGGTCGAGACCGACCTGCTGGCGGCGCTCGACGCCGGCACGCTGGGCTTCGCCTCGCTCGACGTGCTGGCCAGCGAGCCACCCGAGCAGACGTCCGCGAAGCTGGCCGGGCACCCGCGGGCCCTGGTGACCCCCCACCTCGCGTACCTGTCGACGGTGTCGCTGCCGCAGTTGCAGCGGCGGGCCGCCGAGATCCTGCGCGACCTGCTGACCACGGCGGGCTGACCGGTGCGCGCTCTCGTCTTCACCCGGCCGAACACGGTGGAACTGCTCGACGTCGCGCCGCCCGTACCCTCAGACGGTGAGGTCGTCGTCGCCGTCCGCGCCGTCGGCATCTGCGGCAGCGAGCTGCACGGCATCGGCGACTCCCACTTCCGCAGCCCGCCGCTGATCATGGGACACGAGTTCTCCGGCACCACGAGCGACGGGCGTCGGGTCACGGTGAACCCGCTGCTGAGCTGCGGCACCTGCGACCTGTGTGGCCTCGGCCGCGAGCAGTTGTGCCGCCGCCGGCAGATCCTCGGCATCCACCGGCCCGGCGCGTTCGCCGAGCACGTGGCGGTGCCCGAGCACGCGCTGCACCCGCTGGCGCCCACGATGTCGTTCGAGACGGCCGCGATGATCGAGCCGCTGGCGAACGCCGTGCACGCCCTGAACCTGGCCCGCCCGGCCGAGGGCGCGCGGATCGCGGTCCTGGGCGCCGGCACGATCGGCCTGGTCTCGCTGCTCGTCGCCCGTCAGTACTCGGACGAGGTGACGGTCTGCGACCTGTCCGAGGCCCGCCTGGCGGTGGCCGAGCGCCTCGGCGCGGCGGCCGTCGGCCCGACCCTGACGGGCGAGTTCGACGTGATCATCGACGCGGTGGGCGCCGCGGCCACGCACCGGCTGTCGGTGCAGCGCCTGCGTCCGGGCGGCACGGCCGTCTGGGTGGGCCTGCTCAGCGGCGACGCCGGCTTCGACGGACAGCAGATCGTCCGGGAGGAGAAGCACGTCGTGGGCTCGTACTGCTACACGGGTGCCGAGTTCGCCCACGCGGTCGCCCTCGCGGAGACGGTCGCGCTGGACTGGACCTCACCGTTCGACCTCGCCGACGGGGCCACCATCTTCACCGAGCTGATGCGGGGCCGCCAGGACGTGGTCAAGGCGGTGCTGCGGCCGTGACGGCGCGGCGACGACCCCAGCCGGCCGACCCCAAGGAAAGGAGGAACGCCATGTACGGCGTGCGGCTACTTCATCTCGGTGACGGTGACGTGCCGGGGCCCGAGGTGTACTGGATGTCGGACTGGGACCGCTGGTACCGGCTCGCCTTCCAGGCGGTCCTGATCCAGGGCCCGGGCGTCAACGCGCTGGTGAGCACCGGCCCGGCCCGGGATCTGGGCCCGATGAACGCGCGGTGGGCCACCTTCCTCGGCGAGCGGGCCGCCCTGCGGCGGGCCCCCGGGCAGTGGCTGCCCGACCAGTTGGCCGCCCATGGCCTCGCCCCCGAGGACATCACGCACGTCCTGCTCACTCCGTTGCAGCTCTACACCACGTCGAACGTGCCGTTCTTCCCCCGCGCGCAGATCTGCCTGACCGAGCGGGGGTGGACCCACTTCCACCGGACGACGAAGCACCCGCACGACGACCGCTGGTCCTCCCTGTCGCCGGAGGTGCTGCACCACCTCACCCACGAGGCGTGGGACCGGGTCCGGCTGCTCGCCGACGAGGACGAGGTCGTGCCCGGCATCCGTACCTGGTGGACCGGGTCGCACCACCGCGCCTCGATGGCCGTCGAGATCGACAGCACGGTTGGCGTCGTCACCGTCACCGACGCCTACTTCACCCGCCGCAACCTGGACTCCGACCATCCGATCGGGATCTGCGAGAACATCTACGAGGCCATGGCGGCGCACGAGCGGGTGCGACGGGTCGCCGACGTGCCGCTGACCCTCTACGACGCCGACCAGCTCACCGCGTACCCGGACGGGCTGGTCGCCGAGCCGCCCGGGCGGTGACGTGCCCGGGGTGCGCTTCCCGCTGTCCGGCCCGGCCGGACAGCGGGAAGCGGCGGGGTCAGCCGGCCGCCCGGTGCCCGACGACGGTCTGCTCCTGCCGGCCCAGGCCCTCGATCTCCAGGGCCACGACGTCGCCGACCCTGAGGTAGGGGAACCGGCCGGACAGCGCGACGCCCTCCGGGGTGCCGGTGTTGACGACGTCGCCCGGCATCAGCAGCATGTGCTGGCTGAGGTGGACGATCAGCTCGGGCACCGAGAAGATCATGTCGGCGGTGCTGGAATCCTGCCGGGGCTCACCGTTGACCCAGGACCGCAGCCGCAGCCGGCCGGGGTCGAGCTCGCTCGCCGGGCGCAGCACCGGCCCGAGCGGGTTGAACGTCTCCGCGCACTTGCCCTTGGACCACTGGCCGCCGGAGACCTCGATCTGGAAGGCGCGCTCGGACAGGTCGTTGGCGAGCGCGTAGCCGGCCACGTAGTCCAGGGCGTCGGCCGGGTCGGTGAGGTGGCGCGGCGTGCGCTTCATGACGACGGCCAGCTCGACCTCCCAGTCGGTCTTCGTCGACCCGAGCGGCAGGATGACGTCGTCGTCGGGGCCGACCACGCAGCCGGGGTGCTTGAGGAAGACCACCGGGTGCTGCGGCGGTGCGGCGCCGGACTCCGTGGCGTGGGCCGCGTAGTTCATTCCGATGCACACCACGGCGGGCGGTCGCGCGATCGGTGCGCCGATCCGCTGCCCGGCCGTGTCGACCGGGTCGAGCGTGCCGGCGGCGAGGGCGGCGGCCACCCGCTCGATGCCGTCGGTCTCGAAGAAGGAACCGTCCAGGTCGGCGGTCAGCCCGGTGAGGTCGTACTCCCGGCCCTCGTGGCGCACGGCCGGGCGTTCCTTGCCGGGAGCGCCGAAGCGGAACAACTCCATGTCAGTCCCTTCGTGTCGTGGGTGCGGCGCCGTCCCGGTAGCCCAGGCGCAGCGAGAGCTGGTGGGCCGTGGAGCAGAGCGTGTCGATGGTGCGCCGGATGAGTTCGGGTGTCTTGCGGACCTCGGGAATGGAGACGCTGATGGCGGCCCGGGTGGTGGCCCGCAGGCCGTTCAGCGGGGCGGCGACGCAGAAGACGCCCGGGGTGTACTCGCAGTTGTCGATCGCGTACCCGTGCGTGCGGGCCTGCCGGACGGCGGCGACGAGCTCGGGGAGCGAGGCGACGGTCTGCGGCGTGTACCGGACGAACTCCGTGTCGGCGAAGCGGTCCCGCAGGTCGTCCTCGTCGAGCTGGCTGAGCAGTGCCTTGCCGATGCCGGTCGCGTACGCCGGCAGGCGCACGCCGACCCGGGAGGCGAGGCGCAGGTGGTGATCCGGATCGACCTTGGCGATGTAGACGTTGTCGGTGCCGTCGAGGGTGGCGAGCTGGACCGTCTCGTTCAGCGTGTCCCGGAGGGTCTCCATGTACGGCAGCGCGACCTTCTCCAGGTCGTTGATCGCGACGTAGCTCTGGCCGGCCTGCCACAGTCGGATGCCGATGCGGAACCGGCGGGTGTCGGGGTCCTGTTCGAGGAAGCCCCGGGCCGTCATCGTCATGAGCAGCACGTAGGTGCTGCTCTTGGGGAACTCCAGGCGGCGCTGGACCTCGGTCAGGGTCAACCCGTCACGGTGCTCGGTCAGCAGGTCGAGGATCGCCAGCGTGCGGTCTGCCGACTTGACGAGAGTGCTCATAGGAACGGACCTGTTCATGTAGATGAACCGTGGTTTTGATACTGGTACCATACAACCTCGTCGCCGCCCGTGGGTCACCGGGTCGGGCGGCACGCCGAAAGGACATCGATTGGGCCAGGATGCCGGGCCTTGCGCCCGTACCGTCGCGTCAGCTCCGTCCCCGGTCCGGGTGGCGCTGTTCGTCACCTGCCTCGTGGACGGGCTGGTGCCCCGCGTCGGCGCCGCGACGGTCGCGGTGCTCGAACGGCTGGGCCTCGACGTGGCCGTGCCCCGGCGACAGACCTGCTGCGGTCAGCTCCATGTGAACTCCGGCTACCCGGACCAGGCGCTGGCCCTGGTCCGCAACCACGTCGCGGCGTTCGCCGACGCCGAGGCGATCGTCGTGGCCAGCGGCTCGTGTGTGGCGGCGATCCGGCACCAGCACGTCGAGCTCGCCCGGGCGGTCGGTGACGAGGGGCTGGCCGCCGAGGCGGCCGCCGTCGCGGCACGCACCTACGAGCTTTCCGAGTTCCTCGTCGACGTGCGCGGCGTGCTGGACGTCGGTGCGTGGTTCCCCCACCGGGTGACGCTGCACCAGGCGTGCCACGCGCTACGCCTGCTGCGCACCGGCGACCGGGCGCGACGACTGCTGGACCGGGTCGAGGGCATCGAGCTCGTGGACCTGCCCGACGCCGACTCCTGCTGCGGCTTCGGTGGCACCTTCGCGCTGAAGAACGCGTCGGTGTCCGCCGCCATGCTCGCCGACAAGCTGCGGGCGGTCGACGCGACCGGGGCGACCGTCGTCACCGCAGGGGACGCCTCGTGCCTCACCCACCTCGGCGGCGGGCTCTCCCGCGCGGCGGCGAGGGCCCGCACCGTGCACCTGGCCGAGATCCTGGCCGCGACCCGAGATCGACCGTGGGCACCGCCCGGTGCTCCGCCGCACCCGAGGAGACGACCGTGACGGTGTTCCTGGGCCTGCCCACCGCGTCGCCCGGCGTCGGCAACCTGCACGCCGCGACGCCGTTCCCGACCGCCGCCGCCGAGGCGCTGCGCGACGACCAACTGCGGCGCAACCTCTCGCACGCCACCCGCACCATCCGTGGCCGGCGACTGCAGACGGTCGCCGAGCTCGACGACTGGGAGCAGCTCCGGGCCGCCGGAGCCGCCATCAAGGACGACGTGCTCGACCACCTCGACCGCTACCTGCTCCAGCTCGAACGGGCGGTGACCGCCCGGGGCGGCACGGTGCACTGGGCCCGGGACGCGGCGGAAGCCAACGCCATCGTCGTCGACCTGGTCCGGCAGGCCGGCGCGACCGAGGTGGTCAAGGTCAAGTCGATGGTCACCGCCGAGATCGGCCTCAACGAGGCGCTGGCCCAAGGCGGCATCGGTGCCGTCGAGACCGACCTGGCCGAGCTGATCGTGCAACTCGGCCGGGACCACCCCAGTCACATCCTCGTGCCCGCCATCCACCGCAACCGGCGGGAGATCCGCGACATCTTCCGGCGCGAGATGGCCGGGGTGGACCCCGCGCTCGGCGACGAGCCGGCCGAGCTGGTCGAGGCGGCACGAGCCCACCTGCGGCAGCGGTTCCTCACGGCGCGGGTGGCCGTCTCCGGGGCGAACTTCGCGATCGCCGAGACGGGCACCCTGGCGGTCGTCGAGTCCGAGGGCAACGGGCGGATGTGCCTCACCCTGCCCCGCACCCTCATTACCGTCATGGGGATCGAGAAGGTCCTGCCGAGCTGGCGCGACCTCGAGGTGTTCCTGCAACTGCTGCCCCGCTCGTCGACCGCCGAGCGGATGAACCCGTACACGTCGATGTGGACCGGCGCGGTGGAGGGGCAGGAGTTCCACCTCGTGCTGCTCGACAACGGGCGCACCGCGACCCTGGCCGACCCGGCTGGTCGGGCGGCCCTGCGGTGCATCCGGTGCTCGGCGTGCCTGAACGTCTGCCCGGTCTACGAGCGCACGGGCGGACACGCGTACGGCTCGGTCTATCCCGGGCCGATCGGCGCGGTGCTCACCCCGCAACTGACCGGGGTGGCCGACCACCCCCACCTGCCGTTCGCGTCGACCCTGTGCGGGGCCTGCTTCGACGCGTGCCCGGTGGCGATCGACATCCCGCGCATGCTGGTGCACCTGCGGGCGCAGGCGGTGGCGGCGGGCGCGCGGCAGCGGCGGCTGCCGACGTCCGAGGCCGCCGCGATGTCGGTGCTCGGCTGGCTCATGTCCAGCCCGGGGCGCTGGTCCGCCGCCCTACGGGCGCTGTGGCTGGGGCGGGTCCTGGGCCGGCGTACCGGTTGGATCCGCCGGTTGCCGCCGCCGATGTCGGCGTGGACGAGGTCGCGGGACGCGCCCCGCCCGCCGCGCCGCCCGTTCCGGGCCCGGGGCAGGCGGCGGTGAGCCGCGACGTGTCCAGCGGCGGGACCGGACGCGACGCCGACGCCGCGCGGGCCGAGGTGCTGCGCCGGGTCCGGCTCGCCGTCGGGACGCAGCCGCCCGGCGTCGGGGTGCCCCGGGACTACCGGGGCGTCGGCGCGCGTCCGGCCGACGACCCGGTCGGGTTGTTCGTGGAGCGGCTGACCGACTACCGGGCGAGCGCGTACCGGTGCGGTGCGGACGAGGTCGGCGGGGCGATCGCCCGCATCCTGGGCGAGCGCGGCCGGACCCGCATCTGCGTCCCCCACGGCCTGCCCGCGCGGTGGACCGCGCCCGGTTGGCAGGTGATCGGCGGCGGCGCGCCACCGGACCCGGTCGCGCTCGACGCCTTCGACGGGGTGGTCTCCGGTTGCGCCCTGGCGATCGCGCTCACCGGCACGATCGTGCTGGACTCGGGGCCGGGCCAGGGCTGGCGCGCGGTCACCCTGGTTCCCGACTACCACCTGGTGGTGGTGCGTGCCGAGCAGATCGTGCCGGCCGTGCCGGACGCGGTCGCCCGACTCGACGCCACCCGGCCGATGACCTGGATCAGCGGGCCCAGTGCCACGAGCGACATCGAGTTCGACCGGGTCGAGGGGGTGCACGGTCCGCGCACGCTGGACGTGCTGGTGGTGGCCGAGGGCCGGTAGGCCCTCCCGGCCGGGCGGGGCCTGTCGAGTGCCGGCAGGCCCCGCCCTACCGGGCGGTGGCGCGCAGCTCGACCTTGCGAACCTTGCCGGAGGCCGTCTTGGGCAGGTCGCCGAACTCGATGCGGTCGGGCACCTTGAAGGCGGCCAGGTGGGCCCGCACGTGGGCGCGCAGCGCGTCCGGGTCGGCGGGCGCGCCGGGCCGCAGCGTCACGAAGGCCACCGGCCGCTCGCCCCAGCGCTCGTCGGGCACCGCGACCACGGCGGCCTCCAGCACCGCGGGATGACTGCACAGCACCGCCTCGACCTCTATGGACGAGATGTTCTCCCCGCCCGAGATGATCACGTCCTTGGCGCGGTCGCGCAGTTGGAGGTAGCCGTCGGGGTGCCGGACCCCGAGGTCGCCGGTGCGGAACCAGCCGCCCGGTCCGGCCGCCCGGGTCGCCGCCTCGTCCCGGTAGTAGCCGAGCATGACGTTGTTGCCGCGGATCGCGACCTCGCCGACCGTCTCGCCGTCGGCAGGGACGTCGCGGCCGTCGGCGTCCAGCACCCGCAGCTCGCACGAGACCACGTTGGCCACGCCCTGCCGGGCGCGCAGCGTCGCCTGCTCCGCGGCCGGCCGGTCATCCCACTCCGGCCGCCAGTCGCAGATCGCCGCCGGGCCGAAGGTCTCGGTCAGTCCGTACAGGTGCGTGACGTCGAAGCCGAGCGCCGCGCACCGGCGCAGCAGGCTGGGCGACGGCGGCGCGCCGCCGACCGCGACCGTGACCTGCCGGCCCGCGACGGCGCCGGCCGCGCCGGCCTCGGCGAGGGACACGAGCACCGTGGGCGCGGCGCACAGCATGGTGACCCGCTCGTCGCGGATCAGTTCCCAGACCCGGTCCGGCGCGACCCGGGGAAGGCAGACGTGGGTGCCGCCGGCCGCGGTCACCGCCCAGGTGAAGCACCAGCCGTTGCAGTGGAACATCGGCAGCGTCCACAGGTGGACGGTGTCGGCGCCCAGCCCGAAGTGAGCGACCATCGCCAGCGACTGGAGGTAGGCGCCCCGGTGGTGGTACATCACTCCCTTGGGGCGGCCGGTGGTGCCGCTGGTGTAGTTCAACGCCATCAGCGCACGCTCGTCGGTCACCGGCACCCGGCGCGGTGGCGCGGCGGCGAGCAGTCGCTCGTACTCCGCGCCGCCGTCGACCAGCCGCACCCCGGGCAGCGCCCGCACGATCGTGGCGGCGAACCCGGCGAGATCCGGGTCGTGCAGCAGGACCCGGCAGCCGGCGTGGTCGAGGATGTAGCGCAGTTCGTCGGCGGAGAGTCGGGTGTTCAGCGTGACGAGGACCGCGCCGCCGTAGAGGACCCCGAAGTGTGCCTCCAGCATGAGGTGCGTGTTCGGCGCCAGGACGGCGACCCGGTCACCCGGCCGGACGCCGAGGTCGGCCAGCGCGCCGGCCAGGCGCAGGCACCGGTCGTGGAACTGGTGGTACGTCAGCCGAAGCGCGCCGTCGACCACCGCCAAGCGGTCGGCGTGCACCGCCGCGGCCCGGTCGAGGAAGGCGGTCGGGGTCAGGGGTTCGAAGCTGAGGCTGCTGTGGGGCCCGTCCCGATCGGCACGGCCCGCTCGGGCGCTGCTCGCCATAACAGAGGGTTCCGTCTCGTTCGGCTGGAGAGTCCGGCCATTGTTTCCGCCTGTTCCAGATACTGTCAACAGGTTCAGATGTGTGAACCGGCCTGGTGGTCGTGCCCCGCGATCCGCAGGGCCATCTCCCCGTACTGGCGGACGACCTCGTCCTCGGTGAACTCGCCGTCGGGCCGGAACCACATCGCCACGCCGATGCCCATGTCGAGAATCGCGTACGAGGCGAGCCGGGCCGACGGGACCCGGAACCGGCCGAGGTCGACGCCGTCGGTGATGAGCTGGCGCAGCCGCCGCTCGTAGGTGGCGCGCCGGTCGAGAACGTCGCTGCGGTGCGGCTCGTCCAGGCTGTTGATCTCCCGGTTGCCGACGAACGCCTCCGCCGCGTGCCGGGCGTGGTAGCGCACGTGGGCCTCGGCGGCCCGGCGCAGCCGGCTCTCGACGTCGGTGCCGCCGTCCAGGGCGACCTGCTGGTCCTCCAGCAGCGCCGTCATGGTGCGCAGCATGATCCCGGCGAGCAGGTCCTGCTTCGAGCGCACGTGCTTGTACACGCTGGGTCCCCGGATCCCGGCGCGTTCGCCGATCTCGTCCATCGTGGTGAGCTGGTAGCCCCGGGCGGCGAACAGGTCGAGCGCCGCAGCCCGGACCCGCTCGCCCCGATCCGGTCGACCGCCCGCGGGGGTGGGGGCGGGGCCGTGCGGGCGTGCCTGGTCGTCCATCTTCCGGAATTCCACCGGCACATGTTGACACGCCCTCGCGAGCCTGCTTCCCTGTATCGGCTAGTGAGCGTTAGCTCAGTTTGATGGCACCGGAGGCAGCCTTGGCCGTGGATCTCACCCCCGACGACGCCGCCCGCTCCGTCGCCGAACGCACCCGGGCGTTCGTCCGGGACACGGTGCTCGCCGTCGAGCGCGAGCACCGGGGCAGCGCCCATGCGCTGCCGGAACAGGTGCGGCTCGACCTGCAGGCCGCGGCGAGACAGGCGGGGGTCTTCTGTCCGCACCTGCCCCCACGATGGGGCGGCCTGGGCATCGACCGGCGCGGACAGGCGCTCGTGTTCGAGGAGGCCGGCTACTCGCTGTTCGGCCCGCTGGCGCTCAACATCGCGGCCCCCGACGAGGGCAACATGCACCTGCTGGCGGCGGTTGCCGACCCCGAACAGCAGGAGCGATACCTCCGCCCGCTCGCGGCCGGGCTGATCCGGTCCTGCTTCGCCATGACCGAACCGGCGCCGGGGGCGGGATCCGACCCGAGCGCGCTCGCCACCACCGCCCGCCCGGTGCCGGGTGGGTGGGTCCTGAACGGGCGCAAGTGGTTCACCACCGGCGCCGACGGGGCGGCGTTCGCCATCGTCATGGCCCGCACCTCCGGCCAGCCCGGCGACCGGGGCGGCGCGACGATGTTCCTGGTCGACACCGACGTCCCCGGGCTGGAGCTGGTCCGGACGATCGAGACCCTCGACGAGGCGATGGTCGGCGGGCACGGCGAGCTCGTGCTACAGGACTGCTTCGTCCCGGCCGACCGGGTCCTCGGCGCGGTGGACCAGGGGTTCGACAACGCCCAGGTCCGGCTCGCGCCGGCACGCCTGACGCACTGCATGCGGTGGCTCGGCCTGGCCCGCCACGCCCAGGACATCGCGCTGGACCGCGCGGCCGGCCGGCGGGCCTTCGGGTCGGCGCTGGCCGACCTGGGCATGATCCAGCAGATGCTCGCCGACAGCGAGATCGAGATCGAGGCCAGCCGCGCCCTCATCCTGCGGGCGGCGTGGGAGCTCGACTCCGGGGGCCGCGCCGCGCAGTCCACCTCCGTCGCGAAGGCGTTCGTCGCGGAGGCGGTGTGGCGGATCGTCGACCGGTCGCTGCAGATCTGCGGCTCCCTCGGCGTCTCGGGCGACCTCATGCTCGGGCGCTACCTGCGGGAGGTGCGTCCGTTCCGGATCTACGACGGGCCGAGCGAGACCCATCGCTGGGCGATCTCCCGCCGGGCGGTCAAGCGCCGGGTCCAGGAGCGCGACGCGGCGGTGCGGGGAGCGCTGCCGGCATGACCGCCGATCTGCGTTCGCTGGACCTGCCCGCGCTGGGGGCGTACCTGGCCGACAAAATCCCGGGCCTCACCGGGGGCCTGCGGGTGGACTTCGTGGACGGCGGGCGTTCCAACCTGACGTACGCCGTCCACGCCGGCGACCGGTCGTGGGCGCTTCGGCGTCCTCCGTTCGGCACCATCGCGCCCTCGGCGAACGACATCCACCGCGAGTTCCGGGTCACCGCCGCCCTGGCCGGCTCGACCGTGCCGGTCGCGGCACCCGTGCTGTACTGCGCGGACCCGGCCGTGATCGGGGCGCCGTTCAGCCTCGCGGCCTGGGTGGACGGCGTGGTGATCCGCGACCCCGGGCAACTCGCCGTCCTCGCGCCGTCGACCGTGCGCGCCGTCGGGCATTCGATGATCGACCTGTTGCTGCGGCTGCACTCCGTGGCGCCCGCGAGCGTCGGCCTCGACGCCTTCGGCCGACCGGAGGGCTTCCTGCTGCGACAGGTGCACCGCTGGAAGCGGCAGTGGGACGTCGTCGCGACGCGGTCGTCCGCCGACGCCGACGAACTGCACCGACGCCTGGCGGCCGCCGTGCCGCCGCAGTCCGCGCCGGGCATCGTGCACGGCGACTTCCGGCTGGACAACATCATCTATTCGGCGGACCTGTCCGGGGCGGCCGCGCTGCTCGACTGGGAGATGGCCACGATCGGCGACCCGCTCACCGACCTGGGTCTGCTGCTGGTCTACACCGACCCGGTGTGCGCGCCCGTGCTGCCGCACGGCTGCCCGGTGACCGGCAGCGACCACTTCCCGACCCGCGACGAGCTGGTGGCGGGCTACGCCGCCGGCACGTCCCGCGACCTCACGCAGCTGACCTTCTACGAGGCGCTGGGCTACTACAAGCTGGCCGTGATCGCGGAGGGCGTGCACCGCCGGTTCGTGGAGGGGATGACCGTCGGCTCCGGTTTCGAGACGGTGGGTGGTGCCGTGCCCGGCCTGCTCGCCGCCGGGCTGGCCCGGCTCGGCGGGTGATCCGGGCATCCCTCAGGAGCAGGGGAACCGGATGTCCGTGCTGGCGGTCTCGGCGCCGCTGGCGACCGTCACCCGCACGACGTTGTCGACGTACGCCGAGCAGTGTCCGCTGCTCGCCGGGCCCTGGTCGTCGTAGAAGACCGTGATCGGGATCAGCGGCTGCCACGTGTAGTGGTAGCCGCTGGTGCCGCCGGTGGCCGACGCGGTGCAGTCGAAGTCGCACCGCAGGACGAGCCACACTATTCATCGACGTACTCCCATGTAACGATATTGACATCAGATGTCATACGAATTACGTTGGCCATGCTCCCGTCACCCTCCGCCGGGCGGGGGAGCGCACGTGCCGCAGCAGCCGTGCCTGCACCCGGACGGGCGTCGTCAAGCTGGCCGTCCCCGGTCAGGTCGGTGCTGGCGGCCACGCGGGGGTGAGGACGCCGATGTCAACTCCGGTGCCGGGCGCTGGTGCCCGGACGGCCCGGTTCTTCAACCCGCATTCCCGAGAGATGGGGAGGACAATGCGAAAGCTAGCCGCTGCCCTCACGGCGCTGGTCACCGCCGCCGCGCTCGTGCTGATCGGGCCGCCGGGACCGGCGTCCGCCGCCCCCTACGTTCCGCAGGGGTCCAACCGGTCCGTGCTCAACTTCAACACCAACTGGCTGTTCTCCGGTGACGTGTCCGGCGGCGCCGGGCAGGCCGTGGGGCTGGACGAGAGCGGGTTCGTCCCCGTGACCCTGCCCTACTACCGGACCCACCCGCACAAGGGCTTCCCCAAGGGCGACTTCGAGGTGCCCGCCTCGTGGTACCGCCGCCACTTCACGCTGCCCACCCAGTACGCCGGCCGCCGCATCGCCGTCGAGTTCCAGGGCGTCGCGAAGGTCGCCGACGTCTACGTCAACGGCACCTTCGTCGGCCAGCACAAGGGCGCCTACACGTCGTTCACGTACGACATCACGCCGTACCTCACCATCGGCGGCGCCGACAACGTGATCGCGGTGAAGGTCGACTCCATGACCCGCAACGACATCCCGCCGGAGGGCGGCGCGATCGACTACTACGTCTGGGGCGGGATCGTCCGCGACGTCAACATGATCGTCGCCGACCCGGTGCACGTGGACTGGACGTACCTCACCACCCCCACCACCAACACGGTCAACGCGCGGACCCGGGTGCGCAACGACAGCGCCCAGTCCCGGTCGGTCACCGTCGTCACCCAGGTCGTGGACGCCACCAACAACGTCGTGGCCACCGGCACGGCCACCCAGACCATCGGGGCGCAGTCGGCCGTCGAGTTCGCCTACGACACCAGCACGATCGCCAACCCCACCGCCTGGCACCCGGACCGCCCGTACCTCTACACCGTCTACACGCAGGTGCGCGACGGCTCCACCTATGTGGACGAGCACAAGACCCGGATCGGCATCCGGACCATCCAGTTCAACAAGAGCGACGGCAAGTTCTACATCAACGGCCAGGCGCTGAAGCTGCGCGGGCTCAACCGGCACGAGTCCTACCCCTACATCGGCCGGGCCGCGCCCAACCGGCTCCAGGCCAAGGACGCCGACATCATCAAGTACGAACTCGGCGCGAACATCGTGCGGACCTCGCACTACCCGCAGGACCCGGAGTTCCTCGACCGCGCCGACGAGATCGGCCTGCTGGTGATGGAGGAGATCCCCGGCTGGCAGCACATCGGCAACACCGCCTGGCAGGACATCGCGGTGGAGAACGTCCGCGAGATGGTGATGCGCGACCGCAACCACCCGTCGGTCGTGCTGTGGGGGGTGCGGATCAACGAGTCCGGCGACAACCACAACTTCTACACCCGCACCAACAACCTGGCCCGGCAGCTCGACCCGTCGCGTCCCACCGGCGGCGTGCGCAACTTCAAGGGCAGCGAGCTGCTGGAGGACGTCTACACCTACAACGACTTCTCCGGCACCGCCGAAGCGCCGACCGTGCTGCCGTGGCTGGTCACCGAGGCGGTCGGGCACACCTCCCCGCACAAGTCGTGGGACCCGGAGCAGACGCAGGTCAACACGATGCGGGTGCACCTGAACGTGCAGAACACCGCCGCCGGCAGGTCGAACATGGCCGGCGCGCTGGGCTGGGCGGCCTTCGACTACAACACCACGTTCGTGACCCCGCCGTCCTGCCAGGACTACACCTGCTACCACGGCGTCTCGGACATCTTCCGGATCCCGAAGATCGCCGCCGCCGCGTACGCCTCGCAGCGCGACCCCGCGCTGTACGGGCCGTACGTGTCGATCGCCAGCCAGTGGACGCCCGGCGTCTCCAGCGGCACCGTCTACGTCGGCGGCAACTGCCAGCAGGTCGAGCTGTTCGTCAACGGCGCGTCCCGGGGACGCATCAACCCCAACGCGTACACGAGCCTGCCGCACCCGATGTTCCAGTTCACCGGGATCACCGTGAGCACCGGGCAGCTGCGGGCCGACTGCTGGATCGGCGGGCAGGTCGTGGCCACCGACACCCGGCACACCCCGGGCGCGGCGACCCGGCTGACGCTGACGGCCGACGACTCCGCGATCAAGGCCGACGGCGGGGACATGACCCGCGTCGTGGTCAAGGCCCTCGACAGCAACAACCAGGTGGTACCCACCAACAGCGCCCCCGTGTCGTTCACCGTCACCGGGCCCGGGGCGGTCGTGGGGGAGAGCCCGCTGGCCCTGGAGGCCGGCACCGGCGCGGTGTACCTCAAGAGCGCGCTGGGCCAGACCGGCGCGGTGACGCTGACGGCGTCGGCGCCGGGCCTGACGTCGGCGAACGTCACCGTGAACACGACCGCGTCCACCGACCCGATCGTGCCGACCAGCGGCGCGTACACGTTCGGCTTCCCGGTCGACGTCAACGACCGGCAGAGCTTCACCTACGCGGGGAGCTGGCAGGCCGTCGGGGACAACCAGACCTTCAGCAAGGACTACACCCGCAGCGGCACGGCCGGTGACACGGCCACCCTCACCGTCACCGGCAACCGCGTGGTGCTGTTCGGGGTGCAGGACCCGTCGCACGGCTCGGCCGCCGTCTCGGTCGACGGCGGCCCGGAGCAGACGGTCAGCTTCCAGGCGTCCGCCCGTCGGGGCAACGTGGCGCTGTACAACAGCGGCACCCTCACGCAGGGGCAACACGTCGTGCGGGTACGGGTCGTCGGCAACGGCCCCGTCGCGCTGGACCGGGCCACCGTCGTGTCGGCCGCGCCGGCCGTGGTGGCGCCGCCGCCCCCGGCGAACGGCGGGAACGGCCAGCAGGGCACCATCGTCGGCACCCAGTCCAACCGCTGCGTGGACGTGCCGAACTCGACGACGACCAACGGCACCCAGGTGCAGCTCTTCGACTGTGGGGGCGGCAGCAACCAGCGGTGGACCTACACGTCGAGCCGCCAGCTCCAGGTGTACGGCAACAAGTGCCTGGACGCCTACGGCCAGGGCACCAGCAACGGCACCACGGTCGTGATCTGGGACTGCAACGGCGGCAGCAACCAGCAGTGGAACGTCAACGCCAACGGCACCATCACGGGCGTCGCGTCGGGGCTCTGCCTGGATGCCAGCGGCGCCGCCACCGCCAACGGCACGAAGATCGTCCTGTGGTCGTGCAACGGCGGCGCGAACCAGCAGTGGAGCCTGAAGACCTCCTAGCCGGCCGCAACCCCGGATCCGGGCCAGCCCGCGCACCTGCGGGCTGGCCCGTCGTCCGGCCGGTGGCCCGCGGTCGCCGCTCACCCGGCGCGAGGGTGGGGTCACGCTGCGCGGCGACTCGCCCGACACATCATCTGGTGTTGCCATCTTCGCCTTGCGCCCATATATGGTGTCACCCGTAGCTGGTTCGGCCATCGGTCCACGGTGGTCGAGGCAAGAGGGAACCCGGTGTGATTCCGGGGCTGCCCCGCAGCGGTGAGTGGGAACGACCGCCGTCAACGAAGCACTGGGCCCGGCCGGGCCTGGGAAGCGACGGCCAGTAGGCACCGAGCATGACGCCCGCGAGTCCGAAGACCTGCCAGCGTGCCGCACGCGACGCGTGCGGCGGTCGAAGGCCGCGTGGGACGGCCGACGCCATCAGCCGGCAGCGGCGGCGGGTTGTGCCGTCGCGGGTGTCCGGCGGCGTCCTCCCGCGCGCCCTCGACCTCGGGGACGGGCTTGAGGAGGGCGAACATGAGCGCGACGCGCGAACAGGCGGGGCCGGGGCAACGCCGGCACGTCATGCAGGTCCGTAAGCGGGACGGCGACACCGAGCCGGTGGACGTCAACAAGATCGTCGAGGCGGTGCAGCGCTGGGTCGCCGACCTGGACGAGGTCGACCCGCTGCGGGTGGCGACGAAGACGATCAGCGGCCTGTACGACGGGGCGACCACGGCCGAGCTGGACAAGCTGTCGATCCAGACGGCGGCGGAGCTGATCGGCGAGGAACCGCAGTACTCGAAGCTGGCGGCGCGGCTGCTGGCCGCGTACGTGGCCGAGGAGGTCCGCGGGCAGGAGGTGGACAGCTTCAGCCAGTCCATCCGGTACGCCCACGGCCTGGGCCTGATCGGCGACGGCACGGCCGCCTTCGTGGCCGCCCACGCCCGCGAGCTGGACGACGCCGTCGACCCGGCCGGGGACCTGCGGTTCGAGTACTTCGGCCTGCGCACGGTCGCCGACCGTTACCTGCTGCGGCACCCGCAGACCCGGCTGGTGGTGGAGACGCCGCAGTACTGGCTGCTGCGGGTGGCCTGCGGGCTGTCGCAGACGGCGGGGGAGGCGGTCGACTTCTACCGCCTGATGTCCGCCCTGGCGTACCTGCCCAGCTCGCCGACGCTGTTCAACTCCGGTACCCGGCACACCCAGATGTCGTCGTGCTTCCTGGTCGACTCGCCGCGCGACGAACTCGACTCCATCTACGAGCGCTACCACCAGGTGGCGAAGCTGTCGAAGTTCTCCGGCGGCATCGGCATCTCCTGGTCGCGGGTGCGCGGCCGGGGCGCGTTGATCCGGGGCACCAACGGCAGGTCGAACGGGATCGTGCCGTTCCTCAAGACGCTCGACGCCGGGGTGGCGGCGGTCAACCAGGGCGGCCGGCGCAAGGGCGCGGCCTGCGTCTACCTGGAGCCGTGGCACCCGGACGTCGAGGAGTTCCTGGAGCTGCGGGACAACACCGGCGAGGAGTCCCGGCGCACCCACAACCTGAACCTGGCCAACTGGATCCCCGACGAGTTCATGCGCCGGGTCGAGGCCGACGGCGACTGGTCGCTGATCGACCCGTCCGACGCCCCCGAGCTGCCCGACCTCTACGGGGAGGCGTTCGACGCCGCGTACCGGGCGGCGGAGAAGAAGGCCGTCCGCACGGTCCGCGCCCGCGACCTGTACGGGCGGATGATGCGCACGCTCGCGCAGACCGGCAACGGGTGGATGACGTTCAAGGACGCGTCCAACCGGCTGTCCAACCAGACCGGCGAGCCGGGCAACGTGATCCACCTGTCGAATCTGTGCACCGAGATCCTGGAGGTCAACGACGACGCCGAGACGGCGGTGTGCAACCTCGGCTCGGTCAACCTGGGCGCGCACGTCGGCCCCGACGGCGTCGACTGGGACCGGCTGCGCGCGACCGTCCGCACGGCGGTGGTGTTCCTCGACCGGGTGATCGACATCAACTACTACCCGGCCGAGCAGGCGGCGGCGTCGAACCCGCGCTGGCGGCCGGTCGGGCTCGGGCTGATGGGCTGGCAGGACGCGCTGTTCACCCTGCGCCTGCCGTTCGACTCGCCGGAGGCCCGCGAGCTGTCGACCCGGGTGCAGGAGGAGATCTTCCTGACCGCGCTGGAGACCTCCGCCGGGCTCGCCGAGCGGTTCGGCCCGCACCCGGCGTACGCCCAGACCCGGGCCGCCAAGGGCGAGCTGCACCCGGACCTGTGGGGAGCGCGGGTCACGCAGACGTCGCGGTGGGCCGCGCTGCGCGCGCGGATCGCCGCGCACGGCCTGCGCAACTCGCTGCTGGTCGCGATCGCGCCGACCGCCACCATCGCCTCGATCGCCGGCTGCTACGAGTGCATCGAGCCCCAGGTGTCCAACCTGTTCAAGCGCGAGACCATGTCCGGCGAGTTCCTCCAGGTCAACACGTACCTGGTCCGCGAGCTGAAGGCGCGCGGGCTGTGGACCCCGGCGATCCGCGAGCGGATCAAGCGGGACGAGGGCTCGGTGCAGGGCGTCACCGAGCTGCCCGAGGCGGTGCGGAGCCTGTTCCGCACGGCGTGGGAGCTGCCGCAGCGCGCGCTGATCGACCTGGCCGCCGCCCGCGCCCCGTACGTCGACCAGTCGCAGTCGCTCAACCTGTTCCTGAGCGCGCCGACCATCGGCAAGCTCTCCTCGATGTACCTGTACGCCTGGAAGTCCGGGCTCAAGACCACCTACTACCTGCGCTCGCGTCCCGCGACCCGCATCCAGCAGGCCACCGTCGCGGTCACCCCGGCCGCCGGGCCGGTCGTCGCCGTGAGCGCCGACGAGGCGCTGGCCTGCTCCCTGGAGAACCCCGAGAGCTGCGAGGCGTGCCAGTGACGACCGTTTCCGAACCCCGCTCCACCGCCGGCCAGCGGCACCTGCTGCTCGACCCCGGGATGGACCTGACCCTGCGGCCGATGCGCTACCCCCGGTTCTTCGACCGGTTCAAGGACGCGATCAAGAACACCTGGACCGTCGAGGAGGTCGACCTGCACTCCGACCTCGCCGACCTCGCCCGGCTCTCCCCGGCGGAGCAGCACCTGGTGTCCCGGCTGGTCGCGTTCTTCGCCACCGGCGACACGATCGTCGCCAACAACCTCGTGCTCAACCTCTACCAGCACGTCAACTCCCCGGAGGGCCGGCTCTACCTGTCCCGGCAGCTGTTCGAGGAGGCGGTGCACGTCCAGTTCTACCTGAACCTGCTGGACACCTACGTGCCGGACGAGCGGGAACGGTTCGCGGCGTTCGCGGCGGTGGAGAACATCCCGTCGATCGCCCGCAAGGCCGAGTTCTGCTTCACCTGGATCAACTCGATCCACGACCTGCGGGAGCTGCGGACGCGCGAGGACCGGCGGGCGTTCCTGCTCAACCTGATCTGCTTCGCCGCCTGCATCGAGGGGCTGTTCTTCTACGGCGCCTTCGCCTACGTGTACTTCCTGCGTTCCCGGGGGCTGCTGCACGGGCTGGCCTCCGGCACCAACTGGGTGTTCCGCGACGAGTCGATGCACATGGAGTTCGCCTTCGACGTGGTGGACACCGTACGCGCCGAGGAGCCGGAGCTGTTCGACGCGGAGCTGGAGCGGCAGGTGCGGCAGATGCTGGCCGAGGCCGTGGAGTGCGAGGTGCAGTTCGCCGCCGACCTGCTGGAGCAGGGGGTGTCCGGGCTGTCGCTGGCCGACATGCGCGAGTACCTGCAGCACGTGGCCGACCGGCGGCTGGCCACGCTCGGCATCGAGCCGATGTACCACAGCCGCAACCCGTTCGCGTTCATGGAGTTGCAGGACGTGCAGGAGCTGTCGAACTTCTTCGAACGACGGGTGTCGGCCTACCAGGTGGGGGTGACCGGGACGGTCGGCTTCGACGAGGACTTCTGACCGGGCCTGCGCGGCGGCGACCGCCGCTAGGAGGCGACCGACGGCTGCCGCGGTCGCCGCCGCGCAGGCCGGGCGCTGGACTCCCGCACGACGAGCTCCGGCTGGAAGACCACGTGCCGGTGCTGGTGCTGCCCGGCGTTGTCGACCTCCTCCAGGAGCAGCTGGGCGGCCGTGCGGCCGAGCTGCTCGCGGGGCTGCCGCACCGAGGACAGCGGCACCGCCGCGGCGGCGGCGTACTCGATGTCGTCGTAGCCGACGATGGCGATGTCCTGGGGGACCCGGATGCCCTGCCGGGTCAGCTCCTGGAGCACGCCGAGGGCGATCAGGTCGTTGGCGCACATCACGGCGGTGGGCCGGTCGGCCGCGGGCAGGGCGGTGAGCTCGCGGGCGGCGGACCGGCCCGCGCCGACGGTCAGGTTCGGGGTCGCGACGTTGATCAGCTCCGCGTTGCCCTCCAGCGCCTGGGTGACGCCCGCGCGCCGGTCGGCGACCTGCGCGATGCTGAGCGGACCGCCGACGAAGGCGATCCGCCGGTGCCCCTGCTCGACCAGGTGGTCGCCGGCGAGGCGACCGCCGAGCACGTCGTCGACCGCCACCGAGCACAGGCTGTGCCGGCCGGCTCCCCGGTCCACCAGCACGACGGGGGTGCCCCGGCGGATGAGCTGCTCCAGCCGGGAGCCGCGCGAGTCGTCCACGGGGGTGATCAGCACCCCGCGTACGCGCTGCTCCTCCAGCAGCTCCAGGTGCCGGCGCTCGCGCTCGTCGTCGTCGCCGCTGTTGCACACGACGACCATCACGCCGTGCTTGTCGACGGCGGCCTCGGCGCCCCGGATCACGTCGGTGAAGAACGGGTTGGTGACGTCGAGCACCACGATGGCGATCTGGCGGCTGCGCCCGGCGCGGAGCTGCCGCGCCGAGTCGTTGCGGACGTACCCCAGCTCGGCGATGGCGTCCAGGACGCGCCGCCGGGTGGCCTCGGCGACCAGGTCGGGCCGGTTCAGCACGTTGCTCACCGTGCCGATGGACACCCCGGCGTGGCGCGCGACCTCCTTGATGCTGGCCGTCATCGCCTCGCTCCTCGTCGCCTTGCCAGCCGGTCGCCGTCAGCCGGCGGCACCGGTGCGACCCCGGCAGGGAGCCGCCTTCTAAAACGTGTCAACTACGGTCGGGCGGGAAAACGCCGTCCCCCAGGTTACACGCAGGGCGAGTTGGCCGGACTCCTTGACGTGCCGTGCGTGGCGACCTACCGTGAGCGTAACAGGTGCATGAAACGTTTCACGACGCGTTTGCCGAGATCGGAGCGATGGTGGCCAATCCGCTGCTGCCCGGGACGGGCCCGGGATCCCCCGGCGCCCCCGCACCGGGGGAGGCACCCGATGCCTGAGCTGTCCCCGACCACCCGGGCCCGGGTGGCGGCGGCGCTGCGCGCCCAGCGCATCGAGACGGCGTCCTGGGCGTACGCCAACTCTGGTACGCGGTTCAAGGTGTTCGCGCAGGAGGGTGTGCCGCGGGATCCGTACGAGAAGATCGCGGATGCGGCGGTCGTGCATCGGTTCACCGGTGTCGCGCCTTCCGTCGCCCTGCACATTCCGTGGGACCGGGTCGGGGACTATGCGGATCTGGCCCGTCATGCGAAGGAGCTGGGCGTGGCCCTGGGCGCGATCAACGCGAACGTCTTCCAGGACGATGACTTCAAGCTCGGTAGCGTGACCAATCCGGACCCGGCGGTGCGCCGCAAGGCTGTCGCGCACCTGTTGGAGTGCGTCGATGTCATGGACGCGACCGGTTCGCGGGATTTGAAGTTGTGGTTCTCCGACGGCATCAACTATCCGGGTCAGGACGACGTGCGTGCTCGGCAGGATCGGCTGGCGGAGGCGTTGCGGGAGACGTACGGCCGGCTGGGCGGCGACCAGCGGATGTTGTTGGAGTACAAGTTGTTCGAGCCGGCGTTCTATGCCACGGATGTGCCGGACTGGGGCACGGCGTATGCGCACTGCCTCCAGCTCGGGCCGCGGGCGCAGGTGGTGATCGATACCGGGCATCATGCGCCGGGGACGAACATCGAGTTCATCGTGGCGGTTCTGTTGCGGGCCGGGAAGTTGGGTGGTTTCGACTTCAACTCGCGGTTCTACGCCGACGACGATCTGATGGTGGGTGCGGCGGATCCGTTCCAGTTGTTCCGGATCATGCACGAGATCGTGCTGGCCGATGCCCTGCGTCCGGAGGCTGGCGTCGCGTTCATGCTCGATCAGTGTCACAACATCGAGCCGAAGATCCCGGCGGTCATCCGGTCGGTGATGAACGTGCAGGAGGCCACCGCGAAGGCCCTGCTCGTCGATGCCGATGCGCTCGCCGCCGCCCAGCAGGCCGGTGATGTGCTCGCCGCCAACGCGGTGCTGATGGACGCCTACCACACCGACGTGCGGCCCGTGCTCGCCGAACTGCGCGCGGACGCGGGCCTGGACCCCGACCCGGTGGGCGCGTACGCCCGCTCCGGCTACTTCGAGAAGATCCGCGCCGAGCGGGTCGGCGGCCGGCAGGCCGGCTGGGGTGCCTGACACCGGCGGGGCCGACGAGCTGGCCTGGGGGGACCGGGAGTCGGCCGAACCGTGGCACGACCTCGCGCTGGGGCGGTGGTCGGCCCGGCTCACGGCGCGCGGGATCGAGGACGTCCGGCTCGACGGGCGGCGGGTGCTCACCCGCGTCCTGCACACCGTGCGGGCCACCGACTGGTCGACCGAGCGGGCGGCGCTGGCGTACACCCTCGCCCCGCCCGGCCGGGACGGGCCCGCCGCCACGTTCACGGCGCGCTACCCGGGGCACGGTCTCGACCTGCGCGGCGAGATCCGGGCCGTCCCCGACGGCTTCGACGTCGTGTTCGAGTCCCGGCCCGCCGGCCCCCGCACGGTGCGGGTCAACCGGGTCGGCCCGGCCGTCCTGCACCCCGGGGACCAGGCCGGACGCCCGGTGCGCGGGCACCCGGGCGGGCTCCCGGCCGGGTTCGCGTTCCCCCGGCACGTCGCCCGGTCGCCGGTGTTCGCCGCCGGCGCCCGGATGGAGCTGGGCCTCGCCCCCACCGGGGTCGTGCTGGAACTCGACGGCGGCGAGTTCGAGGTGGAGGACCACCGCGACTGGTCCGACGACGGCTTCAAGACCTACACGCCGCCGCTGGCCGCGCCCCGCCCGATCGTCCTGCGCCCCGGCGACGTGCTGCGCCACCGGCTCCGGATCACCGCCGCCCCGGGCCGGTCGAGCCCGGCCGGCGCCCGCCCCCGCCGGCCCGACGAGGCCACCCCGGCCGGCGTCATGCCCCCGCTGGGGCTGCAGCACTCCGGGGGAGCGCTGCCGCCGGCCGCCCTCGCGGCCGTCGCCGAGCTGCGGCCGGCCTTCCTCCACCTGACCACCGACCTCGCCCACCCCCGGTGGCGGGACCTGCTGGCCGCCGACGCCACGGCGGCCCGCGCCCTGGACGTGCCGGTCGTGCTCACCCTCGTCGCCGACCCCACCGACCCCGGGCCCGCCGCCGAGCTGCCCGGCCTGCTCGACGGCCGGCTGACCACCGTCCTCGCGTTCGACACGGGCACCGCCCGCACCTCCGCCGCGCTGGTGCGCGCCCTGCGCCCCCGCCTCGGCGCGGGCGTGACGATCGGCGGTGGCAGCCGCGCCCACCTGGCCGCCCTGCTCGCCGCGCCGCCGGTCGACGAACTGGACGTCGTCACGTTCCCGATCGCGTCCTGCGCGCACGACGTCGACCGGGCCGCCGTGCGATCGTCGCTCGACAGCCACCCCGCCGTGCTGGCCGCCGCCACCGAGCTGGCGGGCGGGCGGCCGCTGCTGGTCGGCCCGGTCGGTCACCTGCCGTACTGGGACTCGTGGGGGGCGGCCACGCCCGGCCCCGCGTACGGCTGGGGGCCGGGGCTGGCCCGGCAGCGGTCGGTGTTCCACGCCGCCTGGACGGTGGCCGCGCTCGCCGGCTTCGCCGCCGCCGGGGTGGCCCGCGTGTCGCTGTGCCACACCACCGGCCTGCGCGGCGTCGGCGAGCCGGCCGGCGACGTGTTCGCCGCGTACCCCGTGTGGTTCGCGCTGCGGGAGCTGGCCGGCACGGCCGGCTGGCGGCGGCTGCCCGGGGCGACGCCGCCGGGCACCACCGGGCTGCGGCTGCGCGGCCCGGCCGGCGGGCTGGACCTGCTGGCCTGCCTCGCCGACGACCCGCCCGCCGGCGGTTTCCCGCCCACCGCCGAGGTGCTGCACGCCGTGGCCGGCACGCTGCGCCGCGAACCGGCCCGCACCGCCGGCACGCCCACCCCCTGCGTGGTGGTCGACCGGCAGCCACGAGGAGGACAACCATGAGGTACGCGCTGCTCGGCCCGTCCGGTATCCGGGTCTCCCGGATCGCCCTGGGCACGGCGACCTTCGGCGTGGCGCCCGACGCCGCCCGCGCCGACGCCGTCGTCGGCGCCGCCCTCGACGCCGGCATCAACCTGGTCGACACCGCCAACGCGTACGGCAACCTGCCGCACTTCGACCGCCCCGGCGTGCCCCCGGCCGCCGAGCGGGAGTCGGCGGAGGAGATCCTCGGCCGGGCCCTGGCCGGCCGCCGCGACGACGTGGTGCTGTGCACCAAGGCGCAGGAGCCGGTCGGCCCGGGCGTCAACGACCGGGGACTGTCCCGCCGGCACCTGTTCGCCCAGCTCGACCGCAGCCTGCGCCGGCTGCGCACCGACCACGTCGACGTCTTCTACGCCCACCACCCCGACCCGGCCACCCCGTTGGAGACCACCCTCGCCGCGCTGGACGACCTGGTCCGCGCCGGCAAGGCCCGGCACTGCGCGCTGTCGACGTTCCCGGCCTGGCAGACCGTGCACGCGCTGTGGATCTGCGACGACCGGCGGCTGCACCCGCCCGTCGCCCTCCAGGTGCGCTACCACCTGTTCGCCCGGGGCGTGGAGGCGGAGATCGTCCCCCTCGCCGACAGGTTCGGGCTGTCGGTGGTGGCGTTCAGCCCGCTCGCCGGAGGGCTGCTCGCCGGGGCGGCGGCCCGCACCAGGGCGCACGCGGGGGAGTCCCGGTGGGGCGGCGGCGCGTTCACCCCGTCCCAGCAGGCCGCCGCCGCCCAGGTGGAGGAGATCGCCGCCGCCGCCGGGCACCGCGCCGACGAGCTGGCCGTCGCCTGGCTGCTGTCCCGGCCCACGGTGGCCGCCGCGATCGTCGGCGCGGAGAACCCCGAGGAGGTGGCCGCCGCCGGTCGCGCCGCCGCCCTGATCCCGGACGCGGAGGTGCTGGCCCGCCTCGACGCGATCGACGTGGCCGAGATCCGCGAGCCGAAGCCCCGGGTGGCGCGGCCCACCGCACCGGGCGTCTGACCGTCCCCCCGACCACGTGTCGGACCCGCCGGGCGCGGGGTGGCGGCCCGACCCCGCCCCCGGGGCCGGGCCGTGGGGCCGTCAGGCCGCCTCGCTCCAGGGCACGGTGAACCGGTGCGCGCCGGAGCCGACCTCCGTCGGCGCGGCACCGGGCAGCTCGACCCGCGCGGTCGCGCCGGCCGGCACCGTCACCTCGACGGCCAGCTCGCCGTCGGCCAGCCGCCAGCCCACCGCCGCCGGCCCGTACGGGGTCAGCAGCGCGGCGCGGGCGTGCCGCAGACCGCCGCCGGGCCGGGGCCGCACCAGCAGCCGGCGGTAGCCGGGCTCGGCCGGGGCGAGGCCGGCGACCGTGCGGTGCAGCCAGTCCGCCACCGCGCCCAGCGCGTAGTGGTTGAACGACGTCATCTGCCCCGGGTTCACCGTGCCGTCGGGCAGCAGGCTGTCCCAGCGCTCCCAGATCGTGGTCGCGCCGGTGGTCACCGGGTACAGCCAGGACGGGCAGTCGGTGCTCAGCAGCAGCCGGTACGCGGTCTCCACCTCGCCGTTGTCGGCGAGCGCGTCGCAGATGGCCGGGGTGCCGGCGAACCCGGTGGCGATGCGCCAGCCGGCCTCCTCGACCAGCTCGGCCAGCCGCCGGGCCGCCGCCCGGCGCGGGCCGCCGGCCGGCACGAGACCGAACCGCAGCGCCAGCGCGTACGACGTCTGCGCGTCGTTGTCGAGCAGCCCGGAGGGCAGCACGTACCGGCGCTGGAACGCCTCGGTGACGGCGGCGGCGAGGGCGGCGTAGCGCTGTGCGTCGGCGTGCCGCCCGAGCACCTCGGCCATCCGGGCGAGGACCCCGGTGGAGCGGGCGAAGTAGGCCGTGGCGACCAGGTAGCGGTCGGCCTTGGCGTCCTCCGGGTCGTCCGGCGGGGCGGTCGGGTCGAGCCAGTCGCCGAGCTGGTAGCCGCTGTCCCACAGGTGGTCCGCGCCGGCCCGCTGGTCGACCAGGTCGACGAACGCCTTCGCGCTGGCGTACTGCCGGGCCAGCACGTCGCGGTCGCCGTAGCGCTCGTAGAGCGTCCAGGGGGTGAGCACGGCGGCGTCGCCCCAGACCGCCGTCGGCTGCGGCGGCTCCCACCTCGGCGCGGGGATGCGGGGCACGAAGTACGGCACGGTCCCGTCGGGCAGCTGCTCGGCGGCCAGGTCGACCAGCCACGACGAGAGCATGCCCGCACAGTCGTACAGGAAGGCGGCGGTGGGGGCGAAGACCTGGATGTCGCCGGTCCAGCCCAGCCGCTCGTCGCGCTGCGGGCAGTCGGTCGGGATGTCCAGGAAGTTGCCCCGCATGCTCCACACGACGTTGTCGTGCAGCCGGTTGACCAGCGGGTCCGAGCACTCGAACGTGCCGGTGCGGACCATGTCGGTGTGGTGGACCCGGGCCACCACCGCCGCCGGATCGAACTCGCCGGGCCAGCCGGTGACCTCGGCGTAGCGGAAGCCGTGGAAGGTGAACCGGGGCTCCCACGTCTCGACGCCCCCGCCGCGCAGCGTGTACGAGTCGGTGGCCTTCGCCCCGCGCAGCGCCCGGACGAACAGCTCGCCGTCCTGGAGCACCTCGGCGTGGCGCAGCCGCACCGTCTGCCCGGCCGGGCCGGTGACCGTGATCCGCAGCCGGCCCACCAGGTTCTGCCCGAAGTCCAGGATGATCCGTCCGCCGGTGGCGTCGACCACCTCGGCCACGGGCACGTCCTGCACGCAACGCACGGGCGGGCCGGTCGGGGCGACCAGGGCCGACGCTGGGCGGGGCAGCACGCGCACCGGGGTCCAGCCGTCGGCGGCGAAGCCTGGCGAGGACCAGCCGGTGGGCTCGCGGCGGGCGTCGTGGTGCTCGCCGTCGAGCAGGCCGGAGGCGGTCAGCGGCCCGGTCGCGGCCCGCCAGGAGCCGTCGGTGGCGACGAGCTGCCGCCGGCCGTCGGCGTACTCGATCTCCAGCTGGGCGAGCAGGCCGATCCGGCTGCCGTAGACGGTGCGGTGGCCGCCGTGGAAGCCGAGGCGGCCCGCGTACCAGCCCTCGGCGAGCCAGCCGCCGACGGCGTTGCGGCCCGGCCGCAGCAGCCCCGTGACGTCGTAGGTCTGGTAGCGCAGCCGGTGGTGGTAGCTGGTCCAGCCCGGGGCGAGGATCTGGTCGCCGACGCGGGCGCCGTTGAGCTCCAGCTCGTAGACGCCGAGGGCGGTGGCGTAGACCCGGGCCCGGGTGACCTCGCCGGTGACGTCGAACTCGTGGCGCAGCAGCGGCGGGGGCTGCTCGACCGTGGGGTCGACCGCCCAGTCGCCGGAGACGAACTCCGCCTGCCAGTCGTCCGCGTCGAGGCCGGCCTCCACGGTGGTCGGGTCGCTGAACGGCGTGGGCTCGTCGGCGTCGGCACCCCAGACCCGTACGCGCACCTCGCACCGCTCGCGGGGGCGCAGCGGCGGCGCGGACCAGGGCACCAGCACGCAGTCGGCCGAGTCGAGGCGACCGCTGCGGTGGGCGGCCCGGTCCGGCCCGGTCACCTCGACCTCGTAGCCGACCTGCCGCCAGCCGGCGGGGGCGTCGGTGACGCGGAACGAGAGCCGGGGGGCGGGCTCGCCGATGCCGATCGCCGGGTCGACGTGCGCGACGCGGGGCGCCTGGACCGTCGTCCGGGGCGCGGGGTCGGCGTTGCTCATGGGCTTCCTCTCGACCGTCCGGTGGCACCGGGTACGTTACGAGTCAATGAAAGGTTTCACAAGTGTCTTGCCGCAGGGTGTCGAGTCGTAACGCCGCTTGACCGGCAGTGGTGACGGGCATAGCGTGGGCCCCAGATTGAAACGTCTCAGCCTCCGGTTCCGTCGCCGCCGTGCCGCTGACCCGCCCCGACGCGCGGTCCGCCCCACTGCGGGACGGCCGCGGGGCGCGCACCCCCGAGGAGAGCGTGTGGGGTCCCTGGTGGGAATCCAGATCGGTGCCATCTCCTTCGTCGACGAGGGCGTCGACCAGGTTCTCGACATCGTCGGCGAGGCCGCGGCGGTCGACGCCGTGTTCGTGGCGACCCAGTCCTTCGACCGTGGCCTGCAGGGCCGGCAGGTGGTGAGCCGCCCCTGGCCCGGCCACGGCGCCCGCGAACTCGACCACCACCACGTCGGCGGCTCGTACGTCACCCAGCACCCGGAGTTCTACGCCAACACCGCGCTCGGGCCGTTCCGCGCCCCGGACCGCGAGGTCGCCGGCTTCGACGTGCTGGAACAGGTCATCCCGGCCGCCCGGCGGCGCGGCATGAGGGTCTACTCGTTCGTCCTGGAGAACACCCACTCCGGGCTGACCCGGCACGTGCCGAACTGGCCGAAGGTCCTGCAGGTCGACGCCTGGGGCCGCGCCGACCCGTACGCCTGCGTGCGCAACCCCGACTACGTCGCCTGGTGGCTCGGCCTGATCGAGGACCAGCTCAAGAGCTACCCGCTGGACGGGCTCATGTTCGGCTCCGAGCGGCACGGCCCGCTCGGCAACGTCCTGGGCGACGGCGGCTTCGCCCGCGACGGCAACCCGTACTGCTTCTGCCCGCACTGCGAGGCCGCCGGCCACCGCCGCGGCATCGACGTGCGCCGGGCCCGCGAGGGGTACGTCGCGCTGCACCGGCTCGCCCACGGCGGGGCCGACCCCGGCGGCGACAGCGGCTTCGTGCGCTTCCTGCGCCTGCTCACCGAGTACCCGGAGATCCTCGCCTGGGAGCAGCTCTGGACCGACGGCTTCGAGGCCCTGCGCCGCCAGCTCTACGGCGCCGCGAAGTTCCTCGCCCCGCACGTGCAGGTCGGCTGGCACGTCTGGCACCACAACTCGTTCTCCCCGCTCTACCGGGCCCAGACCGACTTCACCGCCCTCGCCGAGTACGCCGACTTCGTCAAGCCGGTGCTCTACAACAACTGCGCCGGCTACCGGCTGCACCACCACATCCGGCAGGTGGCCCGGAGCATCTTCGCCGGGGTCGACGAGCAGACCCTCTACGACCTCTACCGGGGCGTGCTCGGCTACGACGAGGCCGTCCGGTTCGACGACCTGCCCGCCACCGGCCTGTCCGCCGACTACGTCACCCGGGAGACCCGCCGCACCGTGGCCGCCGTCGCCGGCCGGGCCGCCGTGTACCCGGGGCTGGACCTCGACGTGCCCACCCCGGAGCACGTCAAGAAGACCAGCCCCGAGGAGGTCCGCGCCTCGGTCACCGCGGCGCTCGACGGCGGCGCTGACGGCATCATCCTGTCCCGCAAGTACTCCGAGATGCGGCTGGACAACCTCGCCGCCGTCGGCGACACCCTGCGCGCCCGCGCCTGACCCGCTGCCGGACACGAATCGGGGCGGGGACCCGTGCAGGGTCCCCGCCCCGATCGTCGTGGCGACCGGTCAGCCGGCCGGCGGTCCGGGTCGCCCGACGTCGTGGCCCAGGGCGAACTCCGGCTCCCGGTGCAGGTGCCCGGCCGGCTCGCCCTCGGGAACGGCCGCGACGAAGAAGAACAGCCGCAGGTCGTCGGTGTACGCGCGCAGGATGTCGTGCTCCACCCCGGCCGGCGTGCAGACCAGGTCACCGGGGGCGACGTCGTACTCCTGCGCCCCGACGGCGACGCGGGCCCGGCCCTCGACCACCGCCCAGTACTCGGGGCAGGAGTGGTGATGCCGGTCGAACCGGAAGCCGGCCCGCTCCAGGCTGAACCAGCCGACCGCCGACAGGTCGCTCCAGGCCGGCCCGTCCACGGTCCACCGCTGGCCGGCGCCCAGCCGCAGGACGCTCACGCGCCCGGCCGCTGCCAGGCCACGACCTCACCCGCCGGGTGGCGGCAGAAGTCGGGCAGCCCGGTCAGCGCCTGCTCCTCGCCGCCCGGCGTGTACGTCACCAGCAGCCGCAGGGTGCGCCAGGTGGAGTTCATCGTCGAGTGCAGGGTGCCACGGGGGATGTAGACCATGTCGCCCTCGGCGATGGCGAACTCGTCGTCGCCGACGGTCTGCACCCCCGCCCCGGACACCACGTAGATCAGCTCGTCCGCGCCGGCGTGCAGGTGCCGGCCGTGGCCCTGCCCCGGGTTGATGATGACCTCGCCCTGGGAGTTGACGGCCCCGGGGATGGTCACCGGCGAGACGAACCACTTCATGGTGCCCCAGTCGAAGCTGAAGGTCTCCACGTCGTGCGCGGGGATGTGGGTGGGTGGCATGGGGGTCTCCGATCGGGGGTTGGCTTCAGGAGGTGGGCAGGGACTTGAAGGCGCGGACCTGGGCGGTCAGGGCGCGCTCCACCGGCAGGCGTTCCATCGACGAGGCGCCGAAGAAGCCGACCACGCCGGTGGTGTGGGCCAGCACGTACGCGGCGTCGTCCGGCTCGGCGATCGGGCCGCCGTGGCAGAGCACCAGCACGTCCGGGTTCACCGCCACGGCGGCGTCCCGCATGGCCTGGATCCGCTCGACCGACTCGTCGAGGGTCAGCGCGGTCCGCGCGCCGATGGTGCCGGACGTGGTCAGCCCCATGTGCGGCACCAGCACGTCCGCACCGGCCGCCGTCATGGCCGCCGCCTGCTCGGGGTCGAAGACGTACGGACAGGTGAGCAGGCCGCGTTCGGCGGCCAGCCGGATCATCTCGACCTCCAGGTCGAAGCCCATCCCGGTCTCGGCGAGGTTCTGCCCGAACACCCCGTCGATGAGGCCGACGGTGGGGAAGTTCTGCACCCCGGTGAAGCCGATCGCGGCCAGCTCGTCGAGGAACCGGGGCATCAGCCGGAACGGGTCGGTGCCGCAGACGCCCGCGAGCACCGGGGTGTCCCGCACGACCGGCAGCACCTCGGCGGCCATCTCGACCACGATCGCGTTCGCGTCGCCGTAGGGCAGCAGGCCGGCGAGCGAGCCGCGCCCGGCCATCCGGTAGCGGCCCGAGTTGTAGATGATGATCAGGTCGGCCCCGCCGGCCTCGGCGCACTTGGCCGACAGGCCGGTGCCGGCGCCCGCGCCGACGATCGGCCGGCCGGCGGCCGCCTGTTCCCGTAGCCGCCGCAGCGCCTCCGCGCGTTCCATCTCAGGCTCCCTTCTGGATCAGCCGGTGCAGGGTGTCGGCCATCGCCGCCGCGAACTCCGGTGCGTTGACGTGCGCGTCGACGCGGTGCAGCGTCCCGCCGTGCGCGGCGAGGGTCGCCGCGAGGGCGTCGCGGCACGCCGTGTCGGCCGCCGGGTCGGCGAACGGCTGACCGGGCGCGTCCAGCGCGCTCACCCCGCCGTCGGGCCAGAACACCTCGGTCGGGCCGGTCGCGGCGGCGGCCTTCGCGCCGATCCGCCGGCCCAGCTCGGCCATCTCGTCGGCGGTGGTGCGCATCAGGGTCACGGTCGGGTTGTGCACGAAGAACAGCCGGTCGGCGAAGCGCTCCGGCACGGTGTCGACCGGCCCGAAGTTGACCATGTCCAGCGCGCCGGGCGCGATCACCTGCGGCACACCGGCCGCCCCGGCGGCGGTGAGCCGGTCCGGCCCGGCGGTGAGCACCCCGCCCACCAGGTCGTCGGCCAGCTCGGTGGTGGTCAGGTCCAGCACCCCGGCGAGCAGTCCGGCCTGGGCCAGCCCCTCCAGGGCCCGGCCCCCGGCACCGGTGGCGTGGAAGACCAGCACCTCGTACCCCAGCTCCTCCAGCCGGGCCTTGGCGGCCTCGACGGCGGGGGTGGTGACGCCGAACATGCTGGCCGCGACGATCGGCCGGGCGTCGGTGGCGGTGTCGGCGCGGGACCGGTCGCGGGCCATGCCGGCCATCGCCGCGGCGGCGTTGCCGAGCACGAGCCGGGAGATCCGGTTGACCCCGGCGACGTCGACGACCGAATACATGATCGTGACGTCCTTCGCCCCGACGTACGGGGAGACGTCGCCGGAGGCCATGGTCGAGACCAGCAGCTTCGGCAGCCCGACCGGGCAGGCGGCCAGCACCGCCCCCGCGATCGACGACCCGCCGGAGCCGCCGGCGGCCAGCACGCCGTCGACCCGGCCCGCGGCGACCAGCCGGCCGACGACCGCCGCCGCGCCCCGGCCCATCGCGGTGACCGCCGCGCCCCGGTCGCCCGCCGCGAGCAGCTCGGCGACGGTGGTGCCGGCGGCCTCGGCGACCTCGTCGGCGGTGACGTCCGGGGTGAGGCCGCGCGGCGCGGCGGTGCCGGCGTCGACGACGAGGACGTCGACGCCGAGGGCACGCAGCCGCTCGGCCAGGTACGCGTAGTCGGGGCCCTTGGTGTCGAGGGTGCCGACGAGAACGACG
This sequence comes from Micromonospora haikouensis, assembly GCF_000876225.1. Classification (NCBI taxonomy): domain Bacteria; kingdom Bacillati; phylum Actinomycetota; class Actinomycetes; order Micromonosporales; family Micromonosporaceae; genus Micromonospora; species Micromonospora haikouensis. The sequence continues at coordinate 1,497,956 of NZ_JXSX01000003.1, forward strand.
GTGGGCATGCCGGCCTCCTTCGGGGCGGTGGACATGTCAGCTCCCTTCGGGCAGCGGTGGGGCGGGCGGGTCGGGGTCGTCGACGTCGACCCCGGCGTCGGCGAGCGCGGCGCGGACCACCGCGAGCGCGTTGATCGCCCGGGGGAACCCGACGAACTGCACGCAGTGGATCACCACCTCGACGATCTCGGCGGGGGTGAGGCCGACCCGCAGCGCGGCCTTGGTGTGCCCGGCGATCTGCGGGTCCGCGCCGCCCATGCCGATGAGCACGGCGAGGGTGGCGATCTCCCGGCGGGCCAGGTCGAGGCCGGGCCGGGAGTTGACGTCGCCGAAGTTGAACTCCAGCCCGAAGCGGGCCAGGTCGGCGCCGAGGCCGGAGCGGCGCTGCAGGAACACGTCGGCCGCGCCCGGCCCGTAGATCTCGTTGAACGCCCGCCGTCCCCGGTCGAGCCGGCTCTGTCCGGCCTCGGGCGTCCCGGTCGGTTCCGTGGTCAAATCGAGTGCCCTCCGTCCTGGGCGAGGGTGACGCCGGTGATGTACGCGGCCGACTCCTGGCACAGGAAGACCACCGAGGCGGCCAGGTCGTCGGGTTGGCCGAGGGTGCGGGTGGGGATCTGGGCGAGCAGCTCCTCCCGGCGCTGCGGGGTGTCCCGGTCCCGGCCCGGGGTGGCCTGCGCCCCGGGGGCGATGGCGTTGACGGTGATGCCGGTCTCGGCCAGCTCGATGGCCAGCGCCTTGGTCAGGCCGATCACCCCGGCCTTGGCCGCCGCGTACGCCGTGGCGTTGCGCACCAGCCGGCCGCCGCGCACGGCGGCGATGGACGACAGCGACACGATCCGCCCCCAGCCGCCGGGCAGCATGTGCGGCAGGACCGCCCGCGTGGAGGTGAACACGCTGGTGAGGTTGCGGTCGAGCTGGGTCTGCCACTCGTCGAGCGTCAGCTCGGCGAACGGCCGGACCAGGCCGCCACCGGCGGTGTTGACCAGGATGTCGATGCCGCCCCACTCGGCGGCGGTGCGGTCGGCCGCCGCGACGACGGCGGCGAAGTCGAGCAGGTCGACCGCGTCGTGCCGGGCGGTGGCCCCCCGGGCGGTGAGGTCGGCGGTGGTGGCCGCGGCGGCGTCGGCGGAGATGTCCAGGCCGGCCACGGCGGCGCCCTGGTCGGCGAGGGCCCGGCAGATGCGGCGGCCGAGGGCGCCGCCGGAGCCGGTGACGACGGCACGGCGGCCGGCCAGCGGGCGGGCCGACGGCGCGGGTGGGGCTGTCATGTCGCGGGAGGTTCCCTTCGGGTGGAGGTGTCCGGTTGGCTCAGGTGGGGTCGATGACCAGGTTGTCGGGTCGCCGGCCGTGGGCGAACAGGTCGATCTGCGCGGCGGCCACGGCCCAGGCGCGCGCCGCGATCCCCTCGGTCACCCCGGCGACGTGCGGGGTGAGCGTGACGTTCGGCGCGTCCCACAGCGGGTGGTCGGGCGGCAGTGGCTCGGGGTCGGTGACGTCCAGGATCGCGTGCAACCGGCCGCCGCCGGTCTCGCGCAGCAGCGCGTCGGTGTCGACCAGGGTGCCCCGGCCCGCGTTGACCAGCACCGCGCCGTCGCGCAGTCCGGCGAGGAACCGCGCGTCGGCGATCCGGTCGGTGTCCGGGCCGGCCGGCAGCGCGAGGACGACGACGTCCTGCTCGGCCGCGACGGCGGCGAACCCGGCGGTCGACAGGACGCCCGCGCGGGCGCGTCGCCCGACCAGGGTCACCTCGCAGCCGAAGGGGCGCAGCAGGCCCGCGACGTGCCGGCCGATGTCACCGGCGCCGAGGACGGCCACCCGGCTGCCGGCCAGCGACCGGCCGGTCCGGCGCTCCCAGCGCCGCCGGCGCTGCGCCTCGGCGAAGAAGGTCAGCTCCCGGTGGTGCGCGAGCAGCACCGCGACGACCCACTCGGCCACGACCGCGCCGTGCGCGCCACGGGCGTTGGACAGGCCCACGCCGGGTGGCAGCCGGCCGATCCAGCCGTCGTAGCCGGCGTTGAGGGTCTGCACGAGCCGGACGTGGGGGAGCCGGGGAAGCAGGGCGAGGGTGCGCTCCACCGGGTGGAAGCCGTGCACGAGGACGACGGCGTGGTCGCGCTGCCCGGCCGTCGGCTCCCCGCCGGGCCCGAGCAGCTGCGGGCGCAGCAGTGGGTACGCCGTCAGCGCCGCCGCGCCCTCTTCATCGGGCACGAGGACGCAGACACCTGCGTCGCCGTCACTGTCGGTCATGGCATCTGCACTCCGTGGTCGGTGGCGGGCAGGCGCGCCCGGACGGCGCGCGGCTGCTCCTCGTGGCCCCGGGGGCGGGACGAGGCCGACGGCGGCGGGCGGCGAGGGCCCTGCATGTATAACGTTTCAGAGCGGTGCTGGCAAGCCCGTCTGCCGGTGCGCCGCCCGCTGCCTGTCCGGCGTGCGCGCATTCCGCCCTGCTCCGTGTCGCTGTCGCCCCGTCGACCCGCGGAGCTGGGGCGGCGGCCGGGCCGCGTTACAAGCGGGAAACAGCCTGTTGACACTGCGGATGTGACGCAGGTAGCATCCGTCCGTTGAAACGATTTAAAGGCCGGCCGGCTATGCGCGTTGCTTCGCACGACCATCCCTGCCCCCGAGGAGCACCCGTGATCAGAACCTGGCGAGCCGCTCGCACGCACCCCACACTACGCACAGTAGCGGCTGTCAGCGCCGCCGCCCTGCTGGTTTCGGGATGCAGTGCGGCAGGCACCGGCACCAAGTCCGGTTCCGCCTCCAAGCCCACCGCGTTCTCGGCGCTGTTCACCACCGAGAACACCCAGATCCCCGCCGAGCTCAACCGGCTCGCCGCCGGCGAGTGCAAGGCCCAGAACGACGCGCTGCCGCTCAAGATCGAGCAGACCCCCAGCAGCAACATGCAGCAGAAGGTGCAGCTCCTCGCCGGCCAGGACGCGCTCCCGGTCCTGTTCGCCGGGGGTAACGCCCTGATCAACAAGGACGGGGCGCTGCAGAAGTCCGGTCAGCTCGTCGACGTCAAGAAGGCACTGACCGACCTCGGCGTCGCCGACAAGCTCACCCCGGCCGCGTCCGACACGATCGACAAGCTCTACGGCGGTGGCGTGTACCCGACCATCCCGTTCCAGTACAACATCGAAGGCATCTTCTACAACAAGAAGATCTTCGAGGAGCAGGGCATCGCCGTCCCCGCCACCTGGGACGAGCTGCTCGCCGCCGCCGCGAAGCTGAAGGCCGCCAAGATCACCCCGTTCACCGCCTCGGGCAAGACCGGCTGGACGATCAGCCGCTGGGTCGGCGCGTACATCCTGCGTGACCTGGGCCCCGACGCGCTGAAGAAGGTCGCCGACGGGCAGGCCAAGCTGACCGACCCCGAGTACGTCCGGGCCGCCCAGGCGATCGCCGACCTCGGCAAGGCCGGCTACTTCGTCGACGGGGTCACCTCCGTCGACTACGACACCGCCACGGCCAACCTGCTCAACGGCAAGGCCGCCATGATGTACATGGGCAGTTGGCTGCTGGCCAGCATCAACGACCCGAAGAAGAACCCCCTCGGCGACGCGATCGGGTTCATGCCCGTCCCCGCCGTCACCGGCGGCAGCGGCTCGATCGACCAGTACCCGGCCAACGTCGGCGCGCCGACGGCGATCTCCGCCAAGCAGTACAGCCCCGAGGTCGGCGGCTGGCTCAAGTGCATCGCCGAGAACTACGCCAGCGGGCTGATGGAGACCCAGGGCGCCTTCTCCGGCTTCAAGATGGGCAAGCCGGTGGCCAACGTCCCGCCGCTGACTCAGGACCTGCAGAAGCGCATCGACGCCAGCACCTCCACGGTCCTGTGGTTCGAGGCCCTGTTCAACACCAAGGCGACCGGCGACGCCAGCGCCAACGCCGCCCCGCTGCTCACCGGTGCCATGAAGCCCGAGCAGTACATGAGCCTGCTCCAGAACGACCTCTCTGCGGCACAGTAGTTCCGGCGGGCCGGTCCACCGGGCGGCGGCGGGTGACCGCCGCCCGGTGGACGGCCCCACCGGTCAGGCATCCTTGGTTGGGACGGGTAATCAATGGACCGAGTATTCGGTGACAAAAGGGCCATCGCGATCCTGCTCGGGCCCGCGTTGTTCATGTACACGGCGATCATGCTGGTGCCGTCGGTGTGGTCGCTGTTCTACGCCTTCTCCACCGGCAACGTGATCGAGGGCTTCCGCCCGGTCGGGCTCGACAACTTCCGCAAGCTCCTGGACGACCCGATCGTCCCGACCTCGCTGCGGTTCACCGTGACCTACGCCCTGGTCATCACGGTCGGGCAGATCCTGCTCGGCCTGGCGCTGGCCCTGTTCTACGTCTTCGTGCTGCGCCGGGCCTCCGCGCTCATCCGTACCCTGGTCTTCTTCCCGGTGGTGCTGCCCACCGTCGCGGTCGGCCTGCTGTTCTCCAAGATGTTCGCCATCGCGCCGCAGACCGGCCCGGCCAACAGCCTGCTCGACGTCCTGGGGTTCGGGGCGACCGACTGGTTCTCCACCGGCAGCAAGGCGTTCTGGGTCATCATCCTGATGGACCTGTGGCGCACCATGGGCTTCTACGCGGTGCTGCTCTACACCGGCCTGCTCGACATCCCCGGCGAGGTCCTGGAGTCCGCGCGGCTCGACGGGGCGGTCGGCTGGAGGCTGCTGCGGCACATCGTGCTGCCGCTGGCGCTGCCGGTGCTGATCTCCTCGATCATCTTCAGCCTGAACTCCTCGCTGAAGGTCTTCGACTCCGTGGTGGCGCTGACCAACGGCGGCCCCGGGACGTCGACCACCCCGCTGAACCTCTACATGTTCCAGACCTCGTTCTTCTACAGCGACTACGGCTACGGCAGCACCCTGGCGATCCTGATCACCACCATCTGCCTGACCGTCACGCTCTTCCTGTTCCGCTCCTCCCGACGAGACCTCACCAAGGGCTGACCATGGCGACACGTACGGACCCCTCCGCGCCGGTGGCGACCCGCGCGACCGCACCTGCCCCGCCCGCGCCGTCGCGCCGCCGCGGCGTCAACTGGCGTCGGGTGGGCAACCGCGCCTGGACCGGCCTGGTGATCGCCGTCCTGCTGGTGATCACCATCTACCCGCTGTTCTGGATGTTCGCCAGCTCGCTGAAGACCGAGAACGAGTTCATCACCGAGCCGCTGTGGTCGCTGCCCCGCGAGCTGAACTTCCAGAACTACGTCGACGCGTGGGAACTCGGCGGCATCGGCACCGTCATCCGCAACAGCCTGCTGGTGACCCTGCCGTCGCTGTTCTTCATCCTCGCCCTCGGCGCGGCGGCCGGGTTCGCCCTGGAGGTGATGGTCTGGAAGGGGCGCAACACCGTCCTGCTGCTCATCGTCGGCGGGATGATGCTGCCGCTGCAGCTGATCCTGCTGCCGCTGTTCACGATCTACTTCCGCCTCGGCCTCACCGACTCGCTGCTGCCGCTCATCCTCACCTACGTCGGGCACGGCCTGCCACTGACGGTGTTCCTGATGGCGGCCTACTTCCGGGCCGTGCCCCGGGAGCTGTTCGAGGCCTCGACGCTGGACGGGGCGGGGGTGTTCCGGGCGTTCTTCTCCGTCGGCCTGCCGATGGTCCGCAACGGCCTGCTCACCCTCGGCCTGCTGATGTTCTTCTCCGTCTGGAACGACCTGCTCATCGCGTTGACCTTCAACACCAGCAAGGAGCTGAGCACCATCCAGGTGGGCCTGCTCAACTTCAACGGCGAGTACGGCTCGACCCTCTACGGCCCGCTCTTCGCCGGCATCTGCACCACCGTGCTCGGCATCCTGGTCGTCTACGTGTTCATCAACAAGCAGATCATGAAGGGCCTGGCGGCCGGGTCGCTGAAGGGCTGAACCGGTGATCGTCGACGCGCACACCCACGCCTGGCCGCGCTGGCCGTACCGGCCGCCCGTGCCGGACGACGCCACCCGGGGCGGGGTCGAGGTGCTGCTGCACGAGATGGCCGCCGCCGGGGTGGACCGGGCGGTCGTGGTGGCCGCCGAGATCGACCGCAACGCCGACAACAACGACTACGTCGCGGCGGCGGTGGCCCGGCACCCCGGGCGGCTGCACCACTTCGCCGACCTGGACAGCCGGTGGAGCCCCCGGCACCACACGGCCGGGGCCGCCGACCGGCTCGCCGCGCTCGCCGACCGGTACCCGCTCGCCGGGATCAGCCACTACCTCGGCCCCGACAACGACGGGTGGCTGCGCTCGGCGGACGCCCGGGCGCTGTTCGCCGCCGCCGAGCGCCGGGGTCTGCTCATGGGACTGGCCGCCGGGCCGGCCTGGCACGCCGACCTGCGCGCGCTCGCCGCGACCGTGCCCGGCCTGCCCATCCTGTGCAACCACCTGGCGCTGGTGCCGGCCTGGCCCGGCGGCGTCGCCGACGCCCTGGCCCGGGTGCTCGACCCGGCCGCCCCCGCCAACCTGATCGTCAAGGTCTCCGGCCTCCAGTACGGCGCGGCCGACCCCTGGGACGTCCCGCACCGGGCGGCGCTGGACGTCGTCCGGGCGTACTACGAGACGTGGGGGCCCCGGCGCCTGGTGTGGGGCTCGGACCACCCGGCCTCCGGCGCGGCCATGACGTACCGGCAGTCGCTGGAGGCGGTGCGGCGGCACTGCGACTTCATCGCGCCGGCCGACCTGCCGCTGGTCCTCGGCGGCACCCTCGCCGGGCTGCTCGGCGACCCGGAAGGAGTCCGCGCGTGACCCCGCCGCCGCCCCGCCCGCGCGTGGCTCCGCCGCCCCGCCCCCGGGTGGGCGTCGCCTGCAACCGGGCGACCCGGGAACGCTTCGTCACCGAGGCCGCGCTGGCCCGCCTCGCCGGGGTCGCCGACGTGGCCTGGCTGGAGTTCGACGGACCGGACCGCTCCACCGCGCCGCCACCGACGGACCCGGCGACCGTCGCCCGGCTGACCGCCTTCGTGGCCGACCTCGACGCGCTGATCGTCAGCCACGGCTGCCCCCGGGTCACCGACGAGGTGCTGGCCGCCGCGCCCCGGCTGCGCCTCGTCGGCGACACCCACGGCGATCGCTTCGCCCACCGCGTCGACGTCGCCGCCGCCCGCGCCCGGGGGGTCTGGGCGGTGGACACCACCAACGGCTCCTCCGACCCGGTGGCCGAGTGGGCGCTCGCGCTGATGCTCGTCGGCCTGCGCAACGCCGGCGCGCTGTTCCGCCGCCTCGTCGCCGACGAGGTGCTCTGGCCCGACCGCAGCGTGTTCCTCGACGACCCCGGCTACCGCAACGGCGAGCTGACCGGCCGGACGGTCGGCATCATCGCGCTCGGCCACATCGGCCGGCGGCTGCTGGAACTGCTCGCCCCGTTCCACGTCAACGTCCTCGCCCACGACCCGTACGCGCCCCGGGTGCTCGCCGACGTCTACGACCTCACCCTGACCAGCCTCGACGGCGTGCTCTCCGGGTCCGACGTGGTGGTCTGCCTGGCCCCCCTGACCAGCGCCACCCGGGGCCTGCTCGGCGCCCGCGAGATCGCCCTGCTCAGGCCCGGCGCGGTCTTCGTCAACGTGTCCCGGGGCGCGGTCGTCGACTCGGCCGCGCTCCTCGACCGGCTCGCGACCGGCGACATCGTCGCCTGCCTCGACGTGTTCGACCCGGAGCCGATCCCGGCCGGGCACCCCGTTCGCGCCCTGCCCAACGTCTTCCTCAGCCCGCACATCGCCGGGGTCACCGCCGCCAGCGAGCCGCGCTTCTTCGACCTGATGGTGGACGAGGTGATCCGCGTGATCCGCGGCCACCACCCCCGCCACGAACTGGTCCCCCGCGAACCCGACTGAACCGCCCCGGCCGGGCGCCAGCGGCCCCGGCCGCCGAGAGCTGGTGCATGGCGGCCCTCTGGCCGCCGCCGAGACTGGAGGAGCCACCGTGACCGTTTCCTACTCCGCCGCGCCGCCGCTGAGCGAGCGTGCGCGGGCCGAGGTGCTCAGCCCGGCCGCCCTGGAATTCGTGGCCGAGCTGCACCGCCGCTTCGACCCGCGCCGGCGGGAGCTGCTGGCCGCCCGCACCGCCCGACCCGCGCCGACCGGCTTCCTGCCGGAGACCGCCGACGTGCGGGCCGGCGACTGGCGGGTCGCCGCGCCCCGCCCCGACTACGCCGACCGCCGTGTCGAGATCACCGGCCCCACGGACCGCAAGATGGTGATCAACGCCCTCAACTCGGGGGCCCGCGGCTTCATGGCCGACTTCGAGGACGCCAACAGCCCGACCTGGCGCAACCAGGTCGAGGGCCACCTCAACCTGACCGACGCGATCGACCGGACGATCACCCACGACGCCTCCGACGGCCGGCGGTACCGGCTGGTCGACTCGCCGGCCACGCTGCTGGTCCGCCCGCGCGGCTGGCACCTGGTCGACAAGCATCTGCTGGTCGACGGCGTCCCCGTCGCCGGGGCGCTGATGGACTTCGGGCTGTTCGCCTTCCACAACGCCCGCCGGCTGCTGGAGCGGGGCAGCGCACCCTACCTCTACCTGCCGAAGCTGGAGCACCACCTGGAGGCGCGGCTGTGGAACGACGTGTTCGTCCACGCCCAGGACGCGCTCGGGGTGCCCCGGGGCAGCATCCGGGCCACGGTGCTGATCGAGACGTTCCCGGCGGCGCTGCAGATGGACGAGATCCTGTTCGAGCTGCGGGAGCACTCGTACGGGCTCAACGCCGGCCGCTGGGACTACATCTTCTCGATGATCAAGACTTTTCGGGACCGGCCGGGGTTCGTGCTGCCGGACCGCACGGCGGTGACGATGACCGTGCCGTTCATGCGGGCGTACACGGAGCTGCTGGTGGCCACCTGTCACCGGCGCGGCGCGTTCGCGATGGGTGGCATGGCCGCCCTCATCCCGTCCCGCCGCGACCCGGAGGCCAACGCCCGGGCCGTGGCGGCGGTGGACGCGGACAAGCGCCGCGAGGCCGGCGACGGCTTCGACGGCACCTGGGTCGCCCACCCCGACGTGGTGCCGGTGGCCCGCGCGGCGTTCGACGCGGTGCTGGGGGAGCGGCCGAACCAGATCGACCGGCGGCGCGACGACGTCACGACCACCCCGGCCGACCTGCTCGACGTGGCGTCGACCCCGGGGTCGGTCACCGAAGCCGGGCTACGGGGCAACGTCAGTGTGACGTTTCAATACCTGTCGTTCTGGCTGACCGGTCGCGGCGCGGCCGGGATCGACAACCTGATGGAGGACGCCGCGACGGCCGAGATCGCCCGATCCCAGGTCTGGCAGTGGATCCGGCACGGCGCGCAGCTGCCCGACGGGCGGGTGGTCACCCGGGACCTGGTGGCCGGCATCCTCGCCGAGGAGACGGCGCGGATCGCCGCCGAGGTCGGCGACCGGGTGTGGCGACAGGGTCGCCCGGAGGACGCGCGGGAAGTCTTCGCGCGCGTCGCCCTCGCCGACGAGCTGCCGGAATTCCTCACCCTGGTGGCGTACGACCGGCTGTAGGTCGCCGTCGCGGGGCGGCCCGTTGACCGTCCCGCGCCATCTACTGTAACGTTTCATTTCGTCGGGCCGTGACCCCGTGGCATCCGCCCGGGACCGCCCGCCTCCCGCCGCCCGCCGGCCCCACCCTTCGCCAACCCTCTGCCACCCTCGTGAGGAGCCCCTCATGTCCACCTCGGACCTGGTCATCACCGTCGTCGGCGCCGGCGGCAAGATGGGCCTGCGGATCTCGGCCAACCTCCAGCGCAGCGGCCACACCGTCCGCTACTGCGAGAACCACCCGCCGGCCCAGGCCCGGGTGACCGCCGAGGGCCGCGAACTCAGCGACACGGCCACCGCCGCCGCCGACAGCGACGTCGTCGTCCTCGCCGTTCCCGACGTGCTGCTCGGGGAGATCTCCGCGCAGCTCGTGCCGCTGCTCAAGCCGGGCGCCGTCGTGCTCACGCTCGACCCGGCCGCCGCCTACGCCGGCGTCCTCGCCCGCCGCGACGACATCCACCTCGCCTGCGCCCACCCCTGCCACCCGTCGGTCTTCCTGGAGCGCACCACCGGCGAGGAGTACGCCGACACCTTCGGCGGGGTCGCCGCCGCCCAGGACGTCGTCGCCGCGCTCGAGTCCGGCGACGACGCCGTACGGGCGCGCGTCGAGGACGTCGTCCGCATCATGTACGGCCCGGTGCTCGACGTGCACTGGGTCACCGTCAAGCAGCTCGCCGTCCTGGAGCCGACCCTGGTCGAGACCGTCGCCTGCATGATCAGCGGCCTGCTCCGCGACGCGCTGCACGAGACCGTCCACACCGTCGGCGTGCCCGAGCCGGCCGCGAAGGCGATGCTCTTCGGCCACATCCAGGTGGCGCTGAGCAACTCGCTGCGCGGCTCCAACCCGTTCTCCGAGGCGTGCCTCATCGCCATGGACTACGGGCGGGAGACCATCGTGCGCGACGACTGGAAGCGCATCTTCGACGACGCCGAGCTGGACTCCGTCATCGCCCGGATGCTGCGTATCGACGCGGTGCGGCCGGCCCGATGACCCGCCTGTCCAACGACCCCGCCCGCTTCGCCGAGCAGGCCCTCGACGGCTTCGCCGCGGCCCACCCGGGGCTGGTGCGCCGGGTGAGCGGCGGCGTGGTCCGGGCGGCCGCCCCCGCACCGGGGCGGGTCGCCGTCGTCGTCGGCGGCGGCAGCGGACACTACCCGGCGTTCGCCGGCCTGGTCGGCGACGGCCTCGCCCACGGCGCGGCCGTCGGCAACGTCTTCGCGTCCCCGTCGGCCCGGCAGGTCCGGTCGGTGGCGCGGGCCGCGTCCGGCGGCGGCGGGATCCTGCTGGCGTACGGCAACTACGCCGGCGACGTCCTCAACTTCACCGCCGCCCGGGTGCACCTGGAGGCCGAGGGCGTCGACTGCCGCGCCGTCGCCGTCACCGACGACCTGGCCAGCGCCCCGGCCGAACAGGCCGACCGGCGGCGGGGGATCGCCGGGGGACTGGTGGTGTTCAAGGTGGCCGCTGCCGCCGCCGACCGGGGGCTCGACCTCGACGAGGTGGAGCGGATCGCCCGGCTGGCCAACGCCCGGACCCGTTCGTTCGGGGTCGCCCTGACCGGCTGCACCCTGCCCGGCGCGGCCGCCCCGCTGTTCGCGGTCCCCGGCGGGCGGATGGCCGTCGGCCTGGGCATCCACGGCGAGCCCGGCATCGACGAGCGGGACCGCCCCAGCGCCGACGGCCTGGCCGAGCTCCTCGTCGACACCGTCCTCGCCGAACTGCCGGCCGGGATCGACGCCCCCGCCGGCCAGCGGGCCGCCGTCCTGCTCAACGGGCTGGGCAGCGTCAAGTACGAGGAGCTGTTCGTCGTCTACCGGCGGGTCGCCGAGCTGCTCGCCGCCGCCGGTGTGCAGGTCGTCGCCCCGGCCGTCGGCGAGCTGGTGACCAGCTTCGAGATGGCCGGCGTCTCGCTGACCGTGTGCTGGCTGACCGACGAGCTGGTCCCGCTGTGGTGCGCCCCGGCCGACGCCCCCGGCTTCCGGCGCGGCCTGTCGGCCACCGCCGCCGCGCCGCCCGCGCCGGTCCTCGCCGAGGAGGCGGAGGAACCCGTGCCGCCCGCGAGCCCCGCGTCGCGGGCCGCCGGCCGCCGCCTGCTCGGCGCGCTCGTGGCGGCGCGGGACGCCGTCGACGCCCACGCCGACGAGCTGGGCCGCATCGACGCCCTGGCCGGCGACGGCGACCACGGCATCGGGATGAGCCGGGGCGTCAACGCCGCCGTGTCCGCCGCGGTGGCCGCCGTCGCCGCCGGAGCCGGGGTCGGCACCGCGCTGACCCGGGCCGGGGACGCCTGGGCCGACGCCGGCGGCGGCACCTCCGGCGCGCTGTGGGGGGTGGCCCTGCGCGGGGCGGCCGTGGCCCTCGGCGACGACCGCGAGCCGACCGCCGCGCGGGTGACCGGGGCGGTCTCCCGGGCGCTGGCCGACGTCACCCGGGTCGGCGGGGCCGCCGTCGGCGACAAGACCCTCGTCGACGCGTTCGCGCCCTTCGCCGCCACGCTGGCCGACCGCGTGCAGGCCGGACAGCCGGTCGCCGCCGCCTGGCGGGAGGCCGCCGCCGTGGCCGACGTGGCGGCCCGGGCCACCGCCGACCTGGTGCCCCGCGTCGGTCGGGCCCGCCCCCTGGCCCACCGCAGCGTCGGCGCCCCGGACGCGGGGGCGGTCTCGCTCGCCCTGATCCTGGCGGCCGTCGCCGACGCCGCCACCGCACCCACCCGTGAAGAGGAGACCGCGCGATGAGCGCCAGCAGACTGCGGATCGTCGTCGGCGCCGACGACGCCGGCTACCAGTACAAGGAGATGCTCAAGGCCGACCTGCGCGGCCACGAGCGGGTGGCCGAGGTGATCGACGTGGGCGTCGACGCGGACGGGCACACCGCGTACCCGATCGTCGCCATCGCCGCCGCCGAGATCGTCGCGGCGGGCCGGGCCGACCGGGCGCTGCTGGTCTGCGGCACCGGCCTGGGCGTGGCCATCGCCGCCAACAAGGTCGCCGGCATCCGCGCGGTCACCGCCCACGACAGCTACTCCGTCGAACGGGCCATCCTGAGCAACAACGCCCAGGTCCTCACCTTCGGCCAGCGCGTCATCGGGCCGGAGCTGGCCCGCCGGCTGGCCCGCGAGTGGCTGGGCTACGACTTCGACGACTCGTCGCCGTCGGGGGCGAAGGTCCGGCTGATGTCGACGTACGAGTCGACCGGGTCGTGCTGAGCCGATGCGCGACCGGCCGCTGACCGTCGGGGTCAGCCTCAAGATGTACTTCGGGCAACGCGAGACGCTGCGTTGGTGCGCGGACGTGGCGCGACTGGCCCGCGCCCACGACGCCGTCCAGGCCGGACGGGTCGAGCTGTTCGTGCTGCCGTCGACGCCGCTGATCGCCCCGGTCCGGGGCGTCCTCGCCGGCACCCGCGTCCACGTCGGCGCCCAGGACCTGCACCACACCGACCGGGGCGCGGTCACCGGCGGCACCAGCGGCGCGCTGCTCGCCGAGCTGGGCTGCCGCTACGCCGAGGTGGGGCACTTCGAGCGCCGTACCCTCTTCGGGGAGGACGACGCCGTCGTCGCCGCCAAGACCGCGGCGGCCCTGCGCAACGGCCTGACGCCGGTGCTCTGCGTCGGCGAGCCCGACCGGGTCGACGCCCCGGCGGCCGCCGCCGACTGCGTCGCCCAGGCCCGCGCCGCCCTCGCCGCCGCCCCGCCCGGTCCCGTGGTGTTGGCGTACGAGCCGTGGTGGGCCATCGGCCGGCCCGAGCCCGCCCCGCCGCAGCACATCGGGGCCGTCACCGGTCCCTTGCGCGACTGGATCGCCGACCAGCCGGGCCGGGCCGGCAGCCGGGTGATCTACGGCGGCAGCGCCGGACCGGGGCTGCTCGGCCGGCTCGGCGACCGGGTCGACGGGCTCTTCCTCGGCCGGTTCGCCCACGACCCGGCGGCCCTGGCCGCGATCCTCGACGAGGCGACCGCCCTCACCGGTGCCGCCGGGGACAGTGCCGCCACCGGGGACACCGCAGACACCGCCGGTGGCGCGCCGGCCCGCACCGGGGAGCCGCCGTGGCCATCGGCCTGAGCACGTACTCGTTCTTCTGGCGCTGGACGGCGGCGCAGCGCCCGCTGTCCCTGACCGACATGGTCGAGCGGACCGCCGAGGCCGGCGCGACCGTCTTCCAGGTCTGCGACTACCCGCCGATCGAGGAGGCGTCCGACGGGGAGCTGGAGCGGCTGCGCCGCCGGGCGTCCGCCCTCGGCGTCCGGCTGGAGCTGGGCACCCGGGGCGTCGCCGGCCCGCACCTGGCCCGCTACCTGGACCTGGCCGGCCGGCTCGACGTCGCCTTCGTGCGCACCATGCTGAACACCGCCGCGCACCGCCCGACCGTCGCCGAGGCCGTCGCCCTGCTCGCCGCCGCCCTGCCCGGGTACGCCGCCCGGGGCGTCACCATCGGCCTGGAGACCTACGAGCAGGTGGCCACCGACGACCTGCTCGCGGTGGTACGCGGAGTGGACGACCCGCACCTGGGGGTGTGCCTCGACCCGGCGAACTGCGTGGCCCGGCTCGAACTGCCCGCCACCACCGTGGAGCGCACCGCGCCGTACGTGGTGAACCTGCACGTCAAGGACTTCGCCTTCACCCGGGCCCCGGGCTGGGTGGGCTTCTCGCTGGTCGGCTGCCCGCTCGGCACCGGCCTGCTGGACTACGCCGCGATGGTGGCGTGGGTCCGTCCGGTCGAGCGCGGGATCAACCAGATCGTCGAGCACTGGCTGCCCCGGCAGGACTCGATCGAGCGCACCTGCGCGGTCGAGGACGAGTGGACCCGGCACAGCGTGGAGTTCCTGCGCCGGGCCGGGAGCTGAGCCCCCGGTCAACCCCCATGCGCCGGGTTCCCGCCGCAGGTGCTGCCCTCCGGCCGGGTGACACGTAGGCGAGCCCGTCGAATTCATCGGCTCGGGCAGATAGATCTGTCGAGTATCTCACCGGGCGCGATCGTTGAGAACTCATGCATCTCGATGGATGGTGGATCGGCAGCGCACAGACAGCTCGTCGAGCACAGGAGGCAGCAGCATGAGGAAGCGGATCATTCGTACCGTCATGGGCCTGGCCCTCGCTGCGGGGGCCACCGCCGCGATGGCGCTGCCGGCGCACGCAGCGCCGGCTGCGGGCCTTACCTTCTACCAGGGCACGTTCGCCACCCCGGTGCTGCACGTCGCCGAGCCCGACGGCGCCTGCACGGCGTTCCCGGCGGGCGCCGACTCCCTGGCCGCCGCCGGCGGTGTGGAGCAGGTCCTCGCGTTCCGCAGCGCCGACTGCGCGGGCGCGGCGGTGGGCCTGGGCACCCTGCGGACCTTCCCGGCCGGCGAGTACCACTCCTTCCGGGCGTTCTGAGCCGTTCCCGGGGGGTATGGCCACCGCCCCCTGGCGACCACCCCGCGCCGGACACGTCCGCTGCTCCCCATGGCCAACCCGTCTCTCGGGGTTCGGTTCTCAGCGGGCCAGGGACACCAGCGTGCGTGGCCGCGCGGTGGCCCGGGGCCGCCGGCAGAAGTACACGAAGGCCGGCGGTAGGTTGGCCCACACCGTGCGGCCGGTCACGACCTCCTCGAACCGGTCGCCCAGCGCCCGCCGCAGTCGTCGGGCTGCCGGGGCCCAGCGGGCGATCGTGTAGCCGAACGTGGTGAAGGCCCCGTCCGGGGTGAGCGCGTCGGTGACGGCGTGTAGAAGCTCGTCCTGCTGGCCCCCGGCGAACGCCGCCCACGGCAGCCCGCTCACGATCACGTCCGCCCGGCCGTGGCCCCGCTGCGCCAACACGTCGCCGAGGTCGCGTGCGTCGGCCACGGCGACGTCGAGCCGTGGGTGCCGGGCGGCCAGCAGGCCGGCGAACCGCTCGTTGACCTCGACCGCGAGGTGGCGGCCCCGGCCGGCGAGCCGACGCTGGATGGCAGCCGTGAACGCCCCGGTGCCGGGGCCGAGTTCGACCACCAGCGGCTCGCCGACGCCGGGCACGGGCGCGGTGACGAGATCGGCCAGCGGCCCACCGCTGGGGGCGACCGCGGCGACGGTGAACGGGTCACGCAGGAACTCGCGCAGGAACGCCACCCGGTGGTTGTCGTTCATCGCCCGGCTCGCTGCCCGGAGAGCTGCGGCCGGGCCGGCCCGGCGGCGGGGTCCAGGACCCGGGCGAGCCAGTCGGTGCGGGCGCGGCGGGCCTGGGCCGAGATCCGCGCCTGCGGGTACAGGGCGTCGAACCCGTGGAAGCCGCCCGCCCAGACGTGCAGCTCGGCCTGGCCGCCGTCGGCCCAGATGCGGGTGGCGTACGCGACGGCCTCGTCGCGGAACACCTCGGCGGTGCCGGCATCGACGTAGGCGTCCGGCAGGCCGGACAGGTCGTCGGCCGTCGCGGGGGAGACGTGACCGGGCACGGCGTCGTCGGCCAGGTCGCCGAGCACCGACCGCCAGCCGAACTCGTTCATCTCGCGCGTCCACACCCCGGGCTCGCCGGCGTACTGGCGGCTGGAGGTGGTGTCGTTGTGATGATCGAGCATGGGGCAGATGAGCACCTGGGCGGCGAGCGGCGGGCCGCCGCGATCGCGGGCCAGCAGGGCGATCCCGGCGGTGAGGCCGCCGCCGGCGCTGATCCCGGCGACGACGATCAGGCCCGGGTCGACGCCCAGCTCGTCGGCGTGCTCGGCCACCCACAGCAGGCCGTGGTAGCAGTCGTCGACCAGGCTGGTGCCGGTGGCTTCGGGGGCCAGCCGGTAGTCCACGGAGACCACGACGGCGCCGAACCGGTCGAGCCATTCCAGGGGGATGTCGAGCTGGGAGAAGCGGTCACCCATCACCATTCCGCCGCCGTGCATCCAGTAGACGCAGGGGGCCGGGGCGGTGTGTTCCGGGCCGGCGGGGCGGAAGACGGACAGCGGGATGTCCGTGCCGTCCGGGCCGGCGATGTCGACCTCGCGCCGGTCGATCGCCCGGCCTTCGAGCAGCGGCTCCACCGGCAGTGTCGAGAACTGCCGGATCTGCGGGAGCACCTCGCGGTTGAGCTCGGGTACGAGCGGCATGTCGGCCAGGAGCGCGCGCAGCTCGGGGTCGAAGGGGGGACGTGTCAGTGCCATGAGGGGTTTCCTGTCGTGTTCGATGTGGACGGACAGACGGGCGGGCGGGTTTCAGATGGCGGCCTTGCCGCCGACCGGCACCTCGTCGAGGTACGCCGGCTCGCCGACGATCAGCGGCTGGAGTTGCGCCACCAGGGCCTGTGCCTCGGCGGTGGCGAAGAACCGGTGGTGCGCCTCCTCGGTCGTCCAGCCCTCGGTGACGTGGACGATGTCGGAGGCGGTGGCGGACCGGCCGATCAGGAAGACGACGCAGTCCTCGTTCGCCAGCGACGGCGAGGCGAGCAGGAAGTCGACGAGGTCGTCGCCCTTGCCGGGCTGGGCGGTCATGGTGGCGTGGAATCCGTAGCTGATGCTCATCGGGCACTCTCCTCGGCGGCTGCCACCGGAGGTCGGCGGCGACGGTATTGCCTGCTGGGCTCCACTCTCGGTGCCAGCCGGTCGGCCTTCATCTGTCATCCGACTTCCGAAATGTGGGTCGCCGACCGTGGATGACCTAGCCGGTGGTGCCGCGCACGGCGGGCCCCGCCCCTGGGTGCGAGGGGTCACGCGATCCGGTCCGAAGCCGCGAGGGCCGCCCGGCGTCGATGCCTCAGCCCGTTGGTTAGGTCATTCGACAGATGCGCGGGCCGGGAGCCGCGCCGCACGATCGACGGCGTGACGCCACCAGGACGGGAACACCGCGCATCGCCGCCCACCGTGCTGCGGATGCGCGAGGTCCGCGACCGCGCCCTGTTCGACCTCGACGACGGGCCGGTCACGCCGTCGAACCGGGCCGACCTGACGGCGATCACGCGCCTGCTCAACGTGCTGCTGGCGAGCCTGGTCGTGTCCTCGTTGCAGTACGAGCAGCACGCGCTGGGCGTCCGCGCCCCGTCGGCCCGTCTGCTCGCGGAGCTTCTGTTCGCCGGGGCCGACCGCGACCGTGGCGACGCGCGGCTGGTCGCGACCCGGATCCGGCAACTCGGGTGCGTCGGCGACTACGACCCACAGCACCTGAGCGTCCGGTCGCGGGTCGCCTTCCGGGCGTTTCCCGACGGTGACGTCGTCGGTATCGTGACGCAGAACCTCGTCGGGGCGCGAATTCTCGTCCAGACGTTGCAGGAGGCGGTGCGCTGGATCGGCGACGACGACCCCACCACCCGCCGGCTCCTGGAGCGGCTGCTTGAGGCGAAGGAGACGCAGGCCGACGAGCTCAGCGCACAGTCTGCTCAGCAGCAGGCGACGACAGAGCGTCCCGGAGCGCGGCCCGCGACGTGACGCCCAGCTTGGGGAAGATCCGGTACAGGTGGGCGCCGACGGTCCGGTGGGACAGGAACAGGCGCTCGGCGATCTGCTTGTTCGTCATGCCGCTCGCCGCCAGCTCCGCGATCTGGAGTTCCTGCGCGGTCAGCGCGGTCAGGCCACCCCGCTGGCGAGGGACCGGTCGGTAGCCGCAGGCGCGCAGTTCCCCCTCCACCCGGGCGAGCCAGGGCTCGGCCGCCATGGCGGCGAACCCGTCCCGTGCGGCGAGCAGGTGCCGCCGCGCATCCGCCGACGACCGGGTCCGCCGCAGCCGCTCCCCGAGGGCCAACCGCACCCGGGCGCTGTCGAACAGCCACCGTCGGGTCGCGGCGTCGGCCAGCAGGACCTCCAGGCCGGCCACCGACTCGTCGTCGTCGAGGACGAGGGCCTCCGCGCCGGCCTGGAGCAGGGCCATCCGGGGCGACAATCCAGCCACGTCCGCGTCCCGCATCGCCTGGACGTGTGCCCGCGCCTCGGCCGTGCGCCCGGTGCGTACGGCCGCCTCGACCAGGTCGAACATGACCCAGGTGCAGTGCGGCACGTGGGAGGCGAGCACACCGGGCGGGCACATCGCGGCGGCGTGCCCGAAGGCGGCGTCGTAGTCACCCTGCCCCAAGGCGGCGAGCGCCCGGGGATGCTGCGCGAACAGCGCGGCGGCGGCCACCCCCCGGGGCAGCGCCCAGTGGGTGATCTCGTCGGCGAGCGCGTACGCCTCGTCGAACCGTCCCCGGCCGGCGGCGAGGATCGCCCGGTTGTACCGGAAGTACCACGCGAAGAACGAGAAGCCGGTGGTGTCGCAGACCCGCTGACCCTCGGCGGCGAGTTCCTCGGCCTCGTCCCACCGGCCGGTCAGGAAGTCGTCGAGGCACAGGTGCATCAGGGCCCCGAGGTGCCGGCGGGGCGCCCCGCCGTTGCGCCCGTGCTCGACCAGCCGCCAGGATGCCTCCCGCGAGTCGCCGAGACGATCGAGGTACACCGAGGCCGTGCCGATCCGCATGATGCGGGTGGGGTCCTCGTTCTCGGTCAGCGTGCGGAGCACCGCGTCGATCCGACCCAGCGCGGCCTTCCCGGTGCGCACCGGGTCGGCGAAGCTGTCGCTCGCCAGCGCGAGCACGTCCGGCGGCCGGGGCCGGATCCGGCGCAGCATCGCGAAGAACGGTTCCCAGTACTCCGGCGTGCTGCCGTACCAGCACAGCAGCAGCAGGGTGTGCATGGCCTCGACGAGCGCGGGGTCGTCGGCCCGGTAGCCGTGGTCGCCGGTCTCGATGGCACCCACCAGCAGCCGGTGGGCGGTGTTCACGTCGCCGTCCCCGTTGATCATGAGGAAGGCGGTCGCGTTGCCCGCGTGCAGCGAACCAGCCGAGTCGGGAGCCGCCCGACGCGCGTCGGTCAGCCAAGTCTTCGCGTCGTCGATGGTGCCGCTGGCCTCGGCGCCGATGTACGCGGCCTGGGCGAGCCGCCGTCCCCGGCCGGCGCTCGTGGTGCTCAGCTCGGCGGCGCGGACCAGGGCCGCCACCGCCGCGAACCCGTCCCCGCGCCCCATCACCCGGTGCGCCGCCTCTTCCAGGAGTTCCGCCACCGCCTCGTCCGGGCCGACGGAGGCCGCCGCGAGGTGCCACGCGCGGCGTTCCTCGTCGTCGACCAGGGCTCCGGCGAGGGCGACGTGTGCGGTGCGGCGCTCCTCGTGGGTGGACATGGCCACGATCGCCGAGCGGATCAGCGGATGCCGGAACGCGATCCGGGCCGTGGCGTCGTCCACCCGGACGAGCTGCGCCCGCTCCGCGGGGGCCAGGTCGGCCAGGCTGGACTGGTCGGGCAGCGCGGCGCGGAGCACCCGGACGTCGCCGGTGCCCTCGAAGGTGGCCAGCAGCAGCACCCGCCGAGTCGCCTCGGGCAGCCCCGTCAACCGGGCTGCGAAGATCGCCTGTAGCCGGTCGCTGAGGGGGACCACTTCGGGTTGCGTCCCCGTGCGCCGCACGGAACCCAGCAGCGCGGCGGGCAGCTCCATCAGCGCGAGGGGGTTGCCCTGGGCGAGGTCGAGCAGGCGGCGACGTACCCGCGCCGGCAGCTGCGGGTGGCAGGCGTCGACCAGCCGCCCCGCGGCCCCGTCGTCGAGCGGCCCGACGACGTGCTCGGACAGCCCTCGCAGGTCGAGGAAGCTCACCGATCCCGTCCTGGTCGACGCCAACAACCCGGCCCGGCGACCCGCCAGCCGCCGGGCGACGAAGCCGAGGACGACGGCGCTCGCGCGGTCGATCCAGTGCACGTCGTCGACCACCAGCACGACCGGCCCGTCGGCCGTGAGTTCGGTGACGAGCAGCAGGGCGGCGTTGCAGACCAGGAGGACGTCCGGTGGCGTGCCGACACCGAAGCCGAGCGCCACCGACAGGGCCTCGCGCGGACCGGGTGGGAGGCGGTCGAGGGCTGCGTGCACGGGCAGCAGCAGCTGGTGCAGGCCGGAGTAGCTGACGTCGGCCTCGAACTCCGACCCGGACGCCCGCAGCGCGCGCATACCGTCGGCGAGGGCGAGTTCCGTCGCGGCGGTCATCAGGGCGGACTTGCCGACCCCCGGCTCGCCGCAGATCAGTCGCGTGCCGCCGCCACGGCGCACTCCGTCGAGGAACTCGGCGAGCTGAGCCAGGTCGTCGTGGCGTCCGAACAGTTCGCTACCGGCCACCCGTACCTCACGCGCCCGTCGTTGTCCGTCGGCCCGGCCGACCTCGACCCTCTGCCCGGGCAGGCTACCGGCGGTGATCCGTCGTCCGGCCGTTCGTCGGGCAGGCGGGCAGGATCGGGCAAGAGAACGCGAGTTCCGGTCAACTGTCGCGGGGCGCGACCCGCGCGGCGGTGCCAGTGTGCAGGCGGGCCGCGTCCTGGCGGGGCGGGCCCCCGAACTGCCGGCGGTACTCGCGGCTGAACTGGGCGGGGCTCTCGTAGCCGACGCGGCGGCTGACCCCGGCGATGTCGCCGGGGTTGGCGGCGAGCAGCAGCCGGGCGCGTTGCAGGCGGATCTGCTTCTGGTACTGGATCGGGCTCATCGAGGTGACGGCCTGGAAGTTGCGGTGGAACGCGGAGACGCTCATGCCTGCCTGTTGCGCCACGTCCTCGACGCGGAAGGGCTGCGCGTAGTTGTCGCGGATCCACTGGACGGCCCGGGCGATGTGGCTGAGGCTGCTGTCGGGCAGGCCGAACTGGCGCAGGACGCCGCCCTGCTCGCCGGTGAGCAGCCGCCAGATGATCTCCCGCTTGATCAGGGGCGCGATCATGGGGATGTCGCGGGGCTGGTCGAGCAGGCGCAGCAGGCGGACGGCGGCGTCGAGCAGCTCGACGGGGGCCCTGCTGACGGCCAGGCCGGCCGGTGCGCCGGGGCCGGCTGCCGGCAGGCCCGCGGGGTCCGCCTGCAGCAGCACCTCGGCGACGGCGGCCGGCTGGAGGGTCAGGCCGAAGCCGAGCGCCGGCTCCTCCGGGCTGGCCCGGGCGAAGTGCGCGGTCACCGGCAGGTCGACCGAGGCGACGAGATAGTCGCCGGCCTGGTACTCGTACACGCGGTCGCCCAGTGCGAACCGTTTCGTGCCCTGCGCGACGAGGGCCAGCACCTTGCCGTAGGTGGTCGGCGTCGGCGGGTTGGGCCGATCGGCGCGGAAGATGCGCACGTCGGCGATGCCGGTGCTCAGGTCGGGGCGGGCGTGCCGGTCCAGCAGGGTGCGCAACTCGTCGAGCGGCATGGCCGCAATTGAACCACCGTGACCACGATCCGGGTTCCGGGCTCACCCGCCGCCGGCCAGCCGGGACCGCCGGCGACGGCAGTGCCGGGTACGCACCCGGGGGAGTGTGGCAGCCCCTGCCCCCGTCAGCCCTCTCCCATCGCGGCACGGAGGGCCCGCAGCGCGTAGTAGACACGGGAGCGCACGGTGCCGACCGGAATGCCCAGTTCGGCGGCGATCTCATCGACTGTCCGGTCACGGAAGTAGACCTCGTGCAACACCCGGCGGTGGTCTGCGCTGAGCCGAGCGACCGCCTGGCGTAGCGCCTGGCTCGCGATCGCCGTGCCGGCCGTCTCGTCGCCGGTCACGCCATACTCCTGGTCCGCCTGGGCGGCGACCTCGACCGGGCGAGCCTGCCGCCGCCGCGCCTCGTCGATGACCAGCCGCCGGGCGACGGTGAACAGCCAGCGCCGGCTGCTGCCCCCGCTGTCCGGCGGCAGCGAGTCGAGGTGGCGCCACGCCCGGATCAGGGTCTCCTGCACCACGTCCTCGGCGGTGTGCCGGTTGCCCATGGTCAGCCCCCGAACGAACCGGGCCAGCGGTGTGCCGTGCGCGGCGAGCAGCTCACGGATGCGGGTGTCGGTGTCGTGCTCACTGGCCAGGCAGCTCACAGGGTGGTCCTATCGCTGAGGCGGCGCGTCTTCGTGGTGCACGCGGTCCGACCCCGGACGCCGCGGGGCCGGACCGCCCGGACCGCGCCTCACCGCGCGGTCCGGCTGGATCACCTCGCCTGGTCGAGCCAGACGGCGTCGGGGCCGGCAGGGAACCGCAACTGGCCGGTGGTGTCGTGGACGGCCCGCCACACCGCCTCGGCGACGTCGCTCTCCCTGGTGAACAGGTCCTGGTTGACGAAGCCGCCGAGGGCCTTCTTCGCGAAGGGCTCGTAGGGCGCCGGGACCAGCCCGTCCAGCGACCCGGTGAGGTCGGCGTGACTCGTGGCCCCGGCGGCGAAGTTCGTCGTCAGGCAGGCGCCCGGCTCGACGGTCTTCGCCCGCACGCCGAACTCGGCGAGCTCCAGGGCGAGGGACGCGGTGAAGCCCTCGATGGCCATCTTGCTGGCCTTGTAGACCGCCGAGAGCGGCATGTGGCCGAGCACCACGCTGGAGGTCACGTTGACCACGACCCCGCAGCCGCGCTCGCGGAACTGGGGCAGCACCGCCTGGGTGGTGGCCATCACCCCGAAGGTGTTGGTCTCGAAGATCTCCCGTACCCGGGCCATGGGCGTGCCCTCGAACACGCCGATCAGCCCGACGCCGGCGTTGTTGACCAGGACGTCGACGGGCCCCGCCGCGGCGAACGCGGCGGTGATGGTGTCGGGCCTGGTCACGTCGAGTTCGAGGACGCGGAGCCGGTCCGACTCGGGCAGGACGTCCGCGCGCGGCGTCCGCATCGTGGCGATGACGTTCCACCCCTGCTCGAGGAAGTGCCGTGCGGTTTCCCGCCCGTATCCGGATGAGGCGCCGGTGATGAGAACTGTCTGCATGGCAAGGCTCCTGTCGCCCGTTCGGCTGATTGTCGAACCAATCCTGTTCGGCGAACTGGTGCCTCACATCGGTCATTCGACTTCCCGCCGGGGCCGTCACGGGAGCCGGTGACCTACGCGACGGCGGTCCTGTCTGTCCGGCTCCTGCGGGCGGCGGCCATGGTCGGGCCGGATGGTCGGCAGGACCCCGTCGTGGGCCGGTTGCCTGACTACGCCGGCAGGGCACCGATCTGCCGCATGATGGTCAACCGGTCCGGAGAGACCCAGAACTCCGCGATCCTGCCCGCCTCGATTCGCATGACGCCGATGCCGACCGCCGACACCCGCCGCCCGCTTGCGGGCACACCCAGCAGTTCCCCGTGGTGGGTGCCTTCGTATCGACAGCGCAGCGCCACGTGGTCGCCGTCCGCGATCAACTCGTCGAGGGGGTGCCGCAGATCGGGCATGCCGGCGAAGAACGCGTCGCCGAACTCCTTTACCCCCTGCCGGTCCATGGACGGCAGCCCGGCAGGGTGGAAGCGGTAGTCGTCGGTGCACAGGTGCAGCGGGGTCGTCCGGCCGCGGTCCAGTTCCCGGAAGTAGTCGCGGACGATCCGCTTGTTCTCCTCGGACATGGGGGTCCTCTCAGGTGGGGATCGGGATGTGCGGAGCCGGGGCGGAGCCCGCCGCGACGGCTCGCCGGTCAGTCTGGTGCGGAGGGCATCGTGGGGCCTCTGTCATTCGACTGCGTTTCGGGAGGACCGCGCGGTGGCCCGCCCCCCTTGCGGTGGCGGACCTGGGGCCTCCGCGCCGCCACCCCGACCCCCGGACACCTGAAGGTCCGCGCGGAGGTGCTGGAGATCGTCGGCCTAAAACGTTTTATGGGGTGCAAGGGTCTGCTGCCGGAATTGTGCTGACACGATCGGATCGCGAAGGCCGGCACCGCGGCGTGGGCCAGCCGGCCGTATGACGTCGGGAAAGCGCTTGAACCTCTTGACGTTCGCTGGCGCGCACCCTACGGTCCTATCTCGGGACGCGCATGAAACGATTCAGGTGCGTCGCGAGGCAGTCGGACGTGCCGTACGGCGGCTGGACCAACCCGGGGCGCAACTCGCCGCCCGGACGGGAGAAGCACCATGACGCAGACCGAAGCGACCCGCGACCGGGTCGAGCAGGCCCTGCGCGCCCAGCGCATCGAGACGGCGTCCTGGGCGTTCGGCAATTCCGGTACGCGGTTCAAGGTGTTCGCCCAGGAGGGCGTGCCGCGCGACCCGTACGAGAAGATCGCCGACGCGGCCACCGTGCATCGGTTCACCGGCGTCGCCCCCTCCGTCGCACTGCACATCCCCTGGGACCGGGTCGACGACTACGCGGATCTGGCCCGCCATGCGAAGGAGCAGGGCGTGGCCCTCGGTGCGATCAACGCCAACGTCTTCCAGGACGACGACTACCGGCTCGGTTCGGTCACCAACCCCGACCCGGCGGTGCGCCGCAAGGCGATCGACCACCTGCTGGAGTGCGTCGATGTCATGGACGCGACCGGTTCGCGGGATTTGAAGTTGTGGTTCTCCGACGGCATCAACTATCCCGGGCAGGACGACCTGCGCGCCCGGCAGGACCGTCTCGCGGAGGCGTTGCGGGAGACGTACGACCGGCTGGGCGGCGACCAGCGGATGTTGTTGGAGTACAAGTTGTTCGAGCCGGCGTTCTATGCCACGGATGTGCCGGACTGGGGCACCGCGTATGCGCACTGCCTCCAGCTCGGGCCGCGGGCGCAGGTGGTGATCGATACCGGGCATCATGCGCCGGGGACGAACATCGAGTTCATCGTGGCGGTTCTGTTGCGGGCTGGGAAGTTGGGTGGTTTCGACTTCAATTCGCGGTTCTACGCCGACGACGATCTGATGGTGGGTGCGGCGGATCCGTTCCAGTTGTTCCGGATCATGCACGAGATCGTGCTGGCCGATGCCCTGCGTCCGGAGGCCGGCGTCGCGTTCATGCTCGATCAGTGTCACAACATCGAGCCGAAGATCCCGGCGGTCATCCGGTCGGTGATGAACGTGCAGGAGGCCACTGCGAAGGCGCTGCTGGTCGACCGGGCCGCGTTGCGGGCCGCCCAGGACGCCGGTGACGTGCTCGCGGCGAACGCGGTGCTGATGGACGCGTACCACACCGACGTGCGGCCCGTGCTCGCCGAACTGCGCGCCGACGCGGGCCTGGACCCCGACCCGATGAGCGCGTACGCCCGCTCCGGCTACTTCGAGAAGATCCGCGCCGAACGCGTCGGCGGACAGCAGGCCGGCTGGGACGCCTGAGCGCCGGCCGAGAAACGCAGACAGGGGAAACAAGGAATGCACTCCGAGGTTCAGGCACTGGTGGCCCGCAGCAACCGGCTCGGTGCCGACCCGACCACGACCAACTACGCCGGTGGCAACACCTCGGCCAAGGGCGAGGCGACCGACCCGGTGACCGGCGGGCCCGTCGAGCTGCTGTGGGTCAAGGGCTCCGGCGGTGACCTCGGCACCCTGACCGAGGCCGGGCTGGCGGTGCTGCGGCTCGACCGGCTGCGCGCACTGGCCGACGTCTACCCCGGCGTCGACCGGGAGGACGAGATGGTCGCCGCGTTCGACTACTGCCTGCACGGGCGGGGCGGGGCGGCACCGTCGATCGACACGGCCATGCACGGGCTGGTCGACGCCGCGCACGTCGACCACCTGCACCCCGACGCCGGCATCGCCCTCGCCACCGCCGCCGACGGGCCCGCGCTCACCAAGGAGATCTTCGGCGACCGGGTGCTGTGGGTGCCGTGGCGGCGGCCCGGGTTCCAGCTCGGCCTCGACATCGCCGCCGTGGCCAGGGCCAACCCGCAGGCGATCGGGGTCGTTCTCGGCGGGCACGGCATCACCGCGTGGGGGGCCACCAGCGAGGAGTGCGAACGCCACTCTTTGGAGATCATCCGCACGGCGCAGGCGTACCTCGACCGGCACGGCCGACCCGAGCCGTTCGGCCCGGTGATCGCCGGGCACGAGCCGCTGCCGCCGGCGCAGCGGCGGGCCCGCGCCGCCGCGCTCGCGCCGGTCCTGCGCGGCCTGGCGTCGACCGACCGCCCGCAGGTCGGCCACTTCACCGACAGCGACGTCGTGCTCGACTTCGTCGCCAGGCAGCGGCACCCCGCCCTCGCGGCGCTGGGCACCTCCTGCCCCGACCACTTCCTGCGCACCAAGGTCCGCCCGATGGTGCTGGACCTGCCGCCGTCGGCGTCGCTGGACGAGACCGTCGCCCGGCTGAAGGAGCTGCACGCGGCCTACCGCGACGACTACCGCGCCTACTACGAGCGGCACGCGAGCCCGGACAGCCCGCCGATGCGCGGGGCCGACCCGGCGATCGTCCTCGTCCCCGGCGTCGGCATGTTCAGCTACGGCCCCAACAAGCAGACCGCCCGGGTCGCCGGCGAGTTCTACGTCAACGCCATCAACGTCATGCGCGGTGCCGAGTCCGTGTCGACGTACGCCCCGATCGACGAGGCGGAGAAGTTCCGCATCGAGTACTGGGCCCTGGAGGAGGCCAAGCTCGCCCGGATGCCGAAGCCGAAGCCCCTCGCCACCCGGATCGCGCTGGTCACCGGGGCCGGCTCCGGCATCGGCCGGGCCATCGCCCACCGCCTCGCCGCCGAGGGCGCCTGCGTGGTCGTCGCCGACCGCGACACCGCCGCCGCCGAGACCGTGGCCCGTGAGCTGGGCGGCGCCGACGTCGCGGTGGCCGTGCCGGTCGACGTCACCGACGCCGGGGCCGTGGCCGACGCGGTCGCTGCGGCGGTGCTCGCCTACGGCGGCCTGGACCTCGTGGTCAACAACGCCGGGCTGTCGCTGTCGAAGTCGCTGCTGGACACCACCGAGGCGGACTGGGACATCCAGCACGACGTGATGGCCAAGGGCTCCTTCCTGGTCTCGCGCGAGGCCGCCCGGGTGCTCGTCGACCAGGGCATGGGCGGCGACATCGTCTACATCTCCAGCAAGAACTCCCTGTTCGCCGGCCCCAACAACGTCGCCTACGGCGCGGCCAAGGCCGACCAGGCGCACCAGGTCCGGCTGCTCGCCGCCGAACTCGGGGGCCACGGCATCCGGGTCAACGGCATCAACCCCGACGGGGTGGTGCGCGGCTCCGGCATCTTCGCCGGCGGCTGGGGCGCGAAGCGGGCCGCCGTCTACGGGGTGCCCGAGGAGCGGCTGGGCGAGTACTACGCCCAGCGCACCCTGCTCAAGCGGGAGGTGCTGCCCGAGCACGTCGCCAACGCCGTCTTCGTGCTCACCGGCGGCGAGCTGTCCCACACGACGGGCCTGCACGTCCCGGTCGACGCCGGCGTCGCGGCGGCCTTCCTCCGGTGAGCGCCGTCGTCGATGTCGCCGCGGTCGACCTCGGCGCGTCCAGCGGCCGGGTCATGGTCGGCCGCGTCGGCCCGGGGCGGGTGGCGCTCACCGAGGCGCACCGGTTCCCCAACGTGCCCGTCCGCGTCGGCGGCACCCTGCACTGGGACATCCTCCGCCTGTGGCAGGGGGTCGTCGCCGGGCTGCGCGCCGCCGGCCCGGTGACGAGCGTCGGCGTCGACTCCTGGGCCGTGGACTACGGGCTGCTCGACGCCACCGGCGCGCTGCTGGGCAACCCCGTGCACTACCGCGACGCGCGCACCGACGGGGTCGCCGAGCGGGTCGAGGAGCACCTGGGCCGGGAGCGGCTGTACGCCACCACAGGGTTGCAGCGGCTGCCGTTCAACACCCTCTACCAGCTGGTCGCGGCGGCCGGCACGCCGCAGCTGGCCACCGCCGACCGGCTCCTGCTGATCCCGGACCTGATCACCTACTGGCTCACCGGCCGCCTCGGCGCGGAGGTCACCAACGCCTCGACCACCCAGCTGTACGACCTGCGCCGCCGGGCCTGGGCCACCGACCTGATGGCCGAGGCGGGGGTTCCCGCCGGACTGCTGCCGCCCCTGCACCCGCCGGGCACCCGGATCGGCCCGGTCCGGCCCGACCTGGGGCTGCCCGGCACCCCCGAGGTGGTGGCGGTCGGCTCCCACGACACCGCGTCCGCCGTCGTCGGCGTGCCCGCGGCCGGCGAGCGGTTCGCCTACGTCTCCTGCGGCACCTGGTCGCTGGTCGGCGTCGAACTCGACGCCCCGGTGCTCACCGAGGCGAGCCGGCGGGCCAACTTCACCAACGAGGCCGGTGTCGACGGCACCGTCCGCTACCTGCGCAACGTGATGGGCCTGTGGCTGCTGCAGGAGTCGGTGCGCACCTGGGGCGACGTCGACCTGCCCGCCCTGCTGCGCCAGGCGGCCGAACAGCCGGCGTTCCGGTCCGTGGTGGACCCCGACGACCCGGTGTTCCTGCCGCCCGGCGACATGCCGGCGCGGATCGCCGACGCCTGCCGGCGCGTCGGCGAGCCGGTGCCGGACACCCCGGCGGCCACGGTCCGCTGCGTCCTGGACAGCCTGGCGCTGGCCCACCGGCGGGCCGTGCGCCAGGCCCAGGAGCTGTCCGGCCGGTCGGTCGACGTCGTGCACGTGGTCGGCGGGGGTGCCCGCAACGAGCTGCTCTGCCAGTTGACCGCCGACGCCTGCGGGCTGCCGGTGGTCGCGGGGCCGGTCGAGGCCACCGCGCTGGGTAACATTCTCGTGCAGGCCCGGGCGGCCGGCGCGGTCGGCGGCGACCTGGCCGCGCTGCGGGGCCTGCTGCGTGCGACGCAGCGCCTCGTCCGGTACGAGCCGAGGGGCGACCAGGCGGCCTGGCGGGCCGCGCAGGAGCGGATGGGTGGTGGAGGATGCGCGTCGCGTTGTTCGTGACCTGCCTGGCCGACACCCTGTTCCCGCAGGCGGCGGTGGCGACGGTGCGGCTGCTGGAGCGCCTCGGGCACGAGGTCGTCTTCCCCGAGGACCAGACGTGCTGCGGGCAGATGCACGTCAACACCGGCTACCCGGACGACGCGCTGCGGCTGGTCCGCCGGCACGTGCGCGTCTTCGCCCCGTACGACGTGGTGGTGGCGCCCTCCGGGTCGTGCGTGGGATCGGTGCGGCACCAGCACGCCACGGTGGCCCGGCGGGCGGGCGACGAGCGGCTCGCCGGCCGGGCCGAGGAGGTCGCCGCGCGCACGTACGAGCTGTCCGAGTTCCTCGTCGACGTGGCCGGGGTCACCGACGTCGGGGCCTACTATCCGCACCGGGTGACGTACCACCCGACGTGCCACTCGCTGCGGATGCTGCGGGTGGGCGACCGGCCGCTGCGCCTGCTGCGCGCCGTACGCGGGCTGGAGCTGGTGGAGCTGCCGCAGGCGGAGCAGTGCTGCGGCTTCGGCGGCACCTTCGCGGTGAAGAACCCCGACACGTCGACGGCGATGCTCGCCGACAAGATGCGCCACGTGCTGGCCACCGGGGCCGACGTGTGCACCGCCGGCGACGCCTCCTGCCTCATGCACATCGGCGGTGGGCTGTCCCGGCTGCGCGCCGGCGTGCGCACCGTGCACCTGGCCGAGATCCTGGCCAGCACCGAGGCGAACCCGGCCGGCGGGGCGGTCGCGACGCCGGCCACCGGAGGTGCGCGATGACCGAGACCTTCCTCGGCATGCCGGCCACCGCCCCGCCCGGCGTCGGGCACCTGCGCGGCGACGAGCCGTTCCCGGTGGCCGCCCGGCGGGCGTTGGGTGACGCCCAGCTGCGCCGCAACGTGGGCCACGCCACCAGCACCATCCGCGCCAGGTCGGCGGCCGTGATCGGCGAGGTGCCCGACTGGCCGCAGCTGCGGGCCGCCGCCCGGGCGATCAAGACGGACACCATGGCCCGCCTGCCCGAGCTGCTGGAGCAGCTGGAGGCGGCGGTCGGTCGGGCCGGCGGGACGGTGCACTGGGCCGCCGACGCGGTCGAGGCCAACCGGATCGTCACCGACCTGGTCCGGGCGGCCGGCGCCGACCGGGTGATGAAGGTCAAGTCGATGGCCACCCAGGAGATCGGCCTCAACGAGGCCCTGGAAGCCGCCGGCATCGAGCCGGTCGAGACCGACCTCGCGGAGCTGATCGTGCAGCTCGGCGACGACCGGCCCAGCCACATCCTGGTGCCGGCGATCCACCGCAACCGGGCCGAGATCCGGGAGATCTTCCTGCGCACCATGCCCGGGGTGGACCCGGCGCTCACCGACGAGCCGGCGGCCCTGGCCGCCGCTGCGCGCCGGCACCTGCGCGAGACGTTCCTGAGCACCCGGGTCGCCGTGTCCGGGGCGAACTTCGCCGTCGCCGAGACCGGCACCCTCGCCGTTGTCGAGTCCGAGGGCAACGGGCGGATGTGCCTCACCCTGCCGGAGACCCTGATCACCGTCATGGGCATCGAGAAGGTCGTGCCCACCTGGCGCGACCTGGAGGTCTTCCTGCAACTGCTGCCCCGGGCGTCGACGGGTGAGCGGATGAACCCGTACACCTCGATGTGGACCGGCGTCACCCCCGGCGACGGCCCGCAGGCGTTCCACCTGGTGCTGCTCGACAACGGCCGCAGCGCCGTGCTCGCCGACCCGGTCGGCCGGGAGGCGCTGCACTGCATCCGCTGCTCGGCCTGCCTCAACGTCTGCCCCGTCTACGAGCGCACCGGCGGGCACGCCTACGGGTCGGTCTACCCGGGGCCCATCGGCGCGGTGCTCTCCCCGCAGCTCACCGGCGTCGCCGACAACGCCTCCCTGCCGTACGCGTCGTCGCTCTGCGGCGCCTGCTACGACGCCTGCCCGGTGATGATCGACATCCCGTCGATCCTCGTCCACCTGCGCGGCCAAGCGCCGCACCCGAGGGGCGAGGCGGCGGCGATGGCCGCCGCCGCGTACACGATGGACCATCCCGCGCTGTACGCGGCCGCGCAGCGCGGCGCGAAGCTGAGCCGGCTCGCCGGCCCGCGCGGGCGCGGCCTGCCCCCGCCGCTGTCGGGCTGGACGGCCAGCCGCGACCTGCCGGAGCCGCCGCCGCAGACCTTCCGCCAGTGGTGGGCCGACCGGTGACCGCCCGCGACCTGATCCTCGGCCGCCTGCGGGCCGCGCTGGCCGCACCCGCGCCCCCGCCGGCCGAGGTGCCCCGGGACTACCGGCCCGCCGGCGCCGTGGCCGCCGACCTGGACGTGCTCGCGGACCGGCTCACCGACTACCGGGCGACCGTGCACCGGTGCGCGGACGCCGACGTCGCCCGGGTCGTCGACGAGGTGCTCGGCGGCCGGCGGGTCGTGGTGCCGCCCGGGCTGCCCCCGCACTGGCTGCCGCCCGGAGTCACCGCCGTGACCGACGACGGCCTCGACGCCGCGCGGATCGCCGCGGTCGACGGCGTGGTCACCGCGGCGGCCGTGGCCGTCGCCGAGACCGGCACCATCGTGCTCGACGGGGCCCCGGACCAGGGCCGCCGGGTCGTCACCCTGCTGCCCGACGTGCACGTGTGCGTGCTGCGGGCCGACCAGGTCGTCGCCACCGTGCCGGACGCCCTCGCCCGCCTCGACCCGCGCCGCCCCCTGACCTGGATCAGCGGGCCGTCGGCCACCAGCGACATCGAACTCGACCGGGTCGAGGGCGTCCACGGGCCCCGCAACCTGCACGTGGTCCTCACCGGCGGGCCCGGCGAGGGCTGAAAACCCGTCGCGTCGGCCCACCCCGCCCGGTACGGTCTCCGGCGTGTTCCCGCCGTCGGGAGCGCGATGCTTGTTCCCCTCACTGTTAGGTGGCGTCGATGGCCTGTCGGATCAGCGAACTCGTGCTCAGTTGCCGCGACCCCGAGGTGCTGGCGCGGTTCTGGTGCGAGGTGCTGGACTACGTGGTGCTCGACCGCGAGGGCGACGGCAGCATCGAGATCGGGCCGCGCGAGGGGTTCGGCGGCCCGCAGCCGACGATCATCCTCGCCCCCACCGACGAGCCGGAGCGGGCGAAGCCCCGGCTGCACATCGACGTCAACGCCACCGACCGCGACCAGGACGCCGAGCTCGAACGACTGCTCGCGCTCGGGGCGCGCCGGGCCGACGTCGGCCAGACCGGCGAGGAGTCCTGGCACGTCCTCGCCGATCCCGAGGGCAACGAGTTCTGCCTGCTCAAGGCCCGCCTCAAGCCGCTCTGAGGGTGGGCGGGGCGGGGCGCGTCGTCGCGCCGGGCGGCGCCCAAGGCCGCCCGGCGCGACGACGCGCCCCGCGCCGGTCAGGTGGTGGTGCAGGTGAGGTTCGTCGGCGGGTTGTTGGTTCCGGTCGTCGTGGCGATGAAGCCGAACGTGGTGGAGGCGCCGGCGGCCAGCGCCCCGTTGTAGTCGACGTTGCGCACCGACACGTTCGACCCGCTCTGGGTGTGCGAGCCGCCCCAGATCTGGCTGATCACCTGGCCGTTGGGGAACGTCCAGGAGACCGTCCAGCCCCGGATCGCGGTCGCGCCGGCGGTGACGGTGACCTCGCCCTGGAAGCCGCCCGACCAGGACCCCGTCACCGCGTACGTCGCCCGCGCGCCGGACGACGGCGGCGAGCTGGTCGGCGGCGGGGTCGGCGTCGGCGTCGGTGACCCGGTGGGCGTGGTGGTGGGGGTGGGCGTGGTCGTCGGGGTGGGGGTCAGGGTCGGTGACGGCGTGACCCCGGGCCGCGCCGCCCGGTAGGTGTGGCCGGCGCGGACGGTGAGCGCGACGACGTCCGTCTCCGGGCGGGTGACGGCCGGCGTGCTGCCGTCGGTGACGTCGACGAGGGTGAAGCTGCCGGTGAGCAGCCGGGCGCGCAGCTTCAGCGTGCCGTCGCGGTCGGCGCGGATGGCGATCTCGTCGATCTGGCTGTTGGTCCAGGCCACGCCGACGGTGTAGCCGCCCCGGCCGCGCAGGCCCGCCACCTGCCCGGTGGGCCACGCCGTCGGCAGCGCGGGCAGCACGTGCAGCTCCCCGGCGTGGCTCTGCAGCAGCATCTCGGCGATGCCGGAGGTGGCCCCGAAGTTGCCGTCGATCTGGAACGGCGGGTGCAGGTCGAACATGTTCGGCGCGAGCCGGTCGGTGCGTACCAGGTCCTTGAAGAGCTTGTGGGCGCGGGCCGCGTCCTCCAGCCGGGCCCAGAAATTGATCTTCCAGGCGAGGGACCAGCCGGTGCCGTCGTCGCCGCGCAGCTCCAGCGTCTTGCGCGCGGCCTCGTGCAGGGCCGGGGTGCCGCGCTTGGTGATCTGGTTGCTGGGGTGCAGGCCGTACAGGTGGGAGACGTGGCGGTGGGTCCGCTCGGTCTCGACCCAGTCGGCCAGCCACTCCTGGACGTTGCCGCGCGAGCCGACGCGGCTCGGGGGCAGCCGGTCCTTCGCGGTACGCACCTGCGACCGGAAGGTGGTGTCGACGCCGAGTGCCTCGCTGGCCTTGGCCGCGGCGTCGAACAGGTCGCGCAGGATCTGGTTGTCCATCGTGGGGCCGGCGCAGACGCTGACGTTCGAGTGGTGCGGCAGCTCCGGCGAGTTCGACGGGTTCGTGACCAAGTAACCGAGCGTCGGGTGGGTGACCAGGGTGTCGAGGAAGAACTGCGCGGCGCCCTTCAGGGCCGGGTAGTTGGTCTGGAGGAACCCGAGGTCGCCGGTGAACAGGTAGTGCTCCCAGATGAGCGTGGCCAGCCACGCCCCGCCGGTCTGCCACATGCCCCACAGCGCCCCGTCGACGACCGACGCGCCCCGCCACGCGTCCGTGTTGTGGTGGGTGACCCAGCCGCCGGCGCCGTACTGGGCCTGGGCGACGCGCGCGCCGGTCACCGTCAGGTCCTTGATCATGTCGAAGACCGGCAGGAAGCACTCGGACAGGTTCGTCGTGTCGGCCGGCCAGTAGTTCATCGGCAGGTTGGCGTTGATGGTGTACTTCGAGTCCCAGGACGGCGCCAGGGAGTCGTTCCAGATGCCCTGCAGGTTCGCCGGCTGGGTGCCCGGCCGCGAGGAGGAGATCAGCAGGTAGCGCCCGAACTGGAACAGCAACGCGGCGAACTGCGGGTCGTTGGTGCTCGCGTGCTGGGCGATCCGCACGTCGGTGGGCTGGTCGGCGGCGGCCGTGCGCCCCAGGTCGATCGTCACCCGGTTGAACAGCGCCTGGTAGTCGGCGACGTGGCGGCTGCGCAGCTGGTCGATGGCCACGCCCTTGGCCGCGTTGAGCCGGGTGCGTGCGATGCCCTGGTAGTCGCCGTTGACGGTGCGGTAGTTGACGTAGCTGGACCCGATCGAGATCAGCACGGTCACGCTCGTGGCCCCGGAGACCCGCAGGGAGCCGCCGGAGCTGCTGACCGTGCCGCCCGTCGCGATCGCGTGGGCCAGGCCGAGGAACCGCACCGACCCGTTGATGCCCTCCATGTTGCCGGAGATGCCGTCGACGGCGATCGTGTTGGCGTCCGGGCTCGACATGGTCGTCCGTTGCGGACTGTCGAAGGTGGCGGTGAACGTGATCGAGTTCGCCCGATCGGCGGTCAGCCGCAGCACGATCACCTGGTCGGGGGCGCTGGCGAACACCTCACGCTGGTAGCGGACGCCGCCCAGCACGTACGTGGTGGTGACCGTGGCGGTGGTGAGGTCGAGGGTGCGGGTGTACTGCGACGCGCCGCTGGCCGAGCCGAAGGCGAGCCGGAGGTTGCCCACGGTCTGGTAGGCGAGCTGGCCGCCCGGCGTACCCATCATCGTCTGGTTGATCAGGTCCTGCGCCGAGGACCACTGGTCGGCGAAGACGCGGCGGCGGATCTCGGCCAGGTTGGCCGCGCCCCGGGTGTTGGCGGAGTCGTACGGGCCGCCGGCCCAGACGGTGTCCTCGTTGAGTTGCAGCCGCTCGGTGTCGACGTTGCCGAAGACCATGGCGCCGAGGCGTCCGTTGCCGATGGGCAACGCGCGCAGCCAGTCGGTGCCGGCCCCCTCGTCGTACCACAGCGCCATGTCACCGGCGGCCAGCGCCTGCGGCGGCACCGCCGAGTCGGCGCGGGCGACGGCGCTCCAGGCGGCCGGCACCAGCGCGGCCCCGGCCCCCGCCGCCCCGGCCTTGAGCACGTTCCTTCGGGTCACTTCAGACATGATCTCTCCAAGTCGTGCCGGTCAGAGGCTGACGCAGGTCAGGGACGTCGTCGTGGGCGTGCCGCCGACCATCGCAGCGCCTATGCCGAGGGTCAGCAGCACCGCGGCCGCGACGGATGTCGGCCGGGATCCAGGTGTGGACATCAGACGTCTCCTTCGTGCCGGGGCGGGCGGTGGTGTCGACGGCGAGCCGTTGTTGATAGCCCGGACGTGGCCGATCCGGCCGGGAGCGGTTCCCGGCAGGCTGACCTGCCCACGGTCGGGGCGTGTGTGGAGGGTGGCGTACCTGCCCGGTCGCTGGCGCTTCGAACTCGCGCTGACCCGGTGAAGCCCGTCGATCCGCCGACCGGTCACCCGTGCCGGTGCGGCGATCAGGACAGCGGGTGGAACGAAGCCGTTAACGTTAACAACGGCCACGTCCGGCGTCCTGACGCCGCCGTGCGCGGATGTCTGCCGGCGTCCGAGCTCCCGACGGCGCGCCAGCTTGCCCATATGGACTCTCGTGGATGCATGTGCCCGCCGTCAAGATATGACGTTTAGGTTTCGTGAAGTTCTTCCCCCGGCGGCGAGGGTGGCGGATGCCCTGGGTGCGGTCGGTGTCGCCGCGCTGGCAGGCGGCTCCACTTCGGCCAGGTGGCGCCCTAGGGCGCTTGAGTCCACCGGGGCTTTCTCGTAGCATCCAGTTTCCGAAATGTTATCGAGAACACTTTCGAAGGTGGTGCTCGTGCCCGGAGGCCCGTCCGCCGACCCGCACTACCGCAACCCGGTCGTCGCCGGCTTCTACCCCGACCCGAGCATCTGCCGCGTCGGCGACGACTACTACCTGGTCTGCTCCAGCTTCGAATACTTCCCGGGCGTGCCGCTGCTGCACAGCCGGGACCTGGTCAACTGGCGGCAGGTCGGCAACGTCCTCGACCGCCCGAGCCAGCTCGAACTCCCCGCGGACACCCCGGCCTCCCAGGGCGTCTACGCCCCGACCATCCGCCACCACGACGGCCGGTTCTGGGTGGTCACCACCAACGTCAGCCTGGGCCGGCACCTGATCGTCACCGCGCAGGACCCCGCCGGGCCGTGGTCCGACCCGGTCTACCTCGACCTGCCGCACGTCGACCCGTCGCTGGCCTGGGACGACGAGGGGAACTGCTGGCTGACCACCTCCGGGGTGAAGTCCTACCGGATCGACCCGGACACCGGTCGGGTGCTGGAGGGCCCGATTCCCCTCTGGTCGGGCACCGGCGGCCAGTATCCGGAGGCCCCGCACCTCTACCGCATCGACGGCTGGTGGTACCTGCTGCTCTCCGAGGGCGGCACGCACACCGGCCACGCCGTCTCGGTCGCCCGGTCGCGCAGCCCCCGGGGCCCCTTCGCACCCGCACCGACCAACCCGATCCTCACCCACCGGGGCAGCAACCTGCCGGTGCAGGCCACCGGGCACGCCGACCTGGTCCAGAGCCCCGACGGCAGCTGGTGGATGGTCCTGCTCGGCATCCGGGCCAAGGGCCAGTGGCCGCCCTACCACGTCCTGGGCCGGGAGACCTTCCTGGTGCCCGTGCGCTGGGTCGACGGGTGGCCCGTCGTCGACCCCGTCGAGGAGGTCACGGCCGCCCCGGCCGGCAGCGCCCCGGCGCTCGCCGCCCCGGCCGAGGCGGGCGCGTACCGCGACGACTTCGACGCGGCCGTCCTCGCCCCCGGCTGGGTCTCGCCGCGCTCGCGGCCCGACGCCGCCTGGTCGCTGACCGCGCGGCCCGGCTGGCTCACCCTGAACGCCACGGGGGCGACGCTGGACCGCGCCGGCGCGACCATCGTGGCCACCCGGCAGCGGCACCACGACTGCCGCGCCAGCGCGCGCCTGGACCCGGGCGGCGGCACCGCCGGGCTGACGATCCGCATCGACGAGGCGCACCACTACGACCTGGAGGTGTCCGCCGGCCGCGTGCGGGTCGTCGGCCGGGTCGGCCCGTTCCGGCAGGTCTTCGCCGAACTCGCCGTGCCCCCGGGGCCGCTCGTCCTGACGATCGCCACCCGGACCCACGACCTCCGGCCGCCGACCGTGACCTGCGCCGCCGACCTGTCGGCCGGGGCCGCGCCCTTCGGCGTACGCGCCGCCGCCTGCGACATGGTCGCCTTCGAGGTGCAGACCTCCGACGGCCCCCGGGTGCTGGCCGAGCTCGACGGGCGCTACCTGTCCACCGAGGTCGCCGCCGGCTTCACCGGCCGGGTCATCGGCATGTACGTCACCGAGGGCAGCGCGGCGTTCGACTGGTTCGACTACCGTCCGGCGGGCTGACGGCGTACGCCGGACCGGCCCGGCGGGCGGGGTCAGCCCTTCAGCGGGTACGGGATGAAGGTGCTGCGGTTCTCGTCGAGGTCGAGCCGGCCCGTGATCGGCGCGGCGGCGCGCTGCGGGCAGGTCATCCGCTCGCAGGTCTTGCAGCCGGGGCCGATCGAGGTGGTGGCGTCGGCCGCGTACAGGTCGATCCCGGCGGAGTAGACCAGCCGCTCGGCGTGCCGGGTCTCGCAGCCCAGCCCGATCGCGTAGACCTTCCCCGGCTGGTTGTAGCCGCCGTGGTGCCGGGTGATGGTGCGGGCGATCCACAGGTAGCGCTGCCCGTCGGGCATCGCGGCGACCTGCACGACGACCCGGCCGGGCGAGCTGAACGCCTCGTAGACGTTCCACAGTGGGCAGGTGCCGCCGGTCAGCGAGAACGGGAAGCCGGTGGCGGACTGACGCTTGGACAGGTTGCCGGCCCGGTCGACCCGGACGAACGAGAACGGCACGCCCCGCGCGCGGGGCCGCTGCAGGGTGCTGAGCCGGTGGCAGACCGTCTCCCAGCCCATCGCGAAGTGCTGCGTGAGCAGGTCGATGTCGTAGCGGCGCTGCTCCGCCGCCGCCAGGAAGCGCTCGTAGGGCAGGATCAGCGCGGCGGCGAAGTAGTTCGCCAGGCCGACCCGGGTGAGGATCTGGGTCTGCACGTCGTCGAAGCGTTCCTCCTCCACGATCTCGTCGATCACGTCGGCGAACTCCAGCAGCGCGATCTGCGCCGCCATCCGCATCGCCTCCTGCCCGGCCCGCAGCGAGGTCGACAGGTGCAGGGTGCGGGTCTGCGGGCGGTAGCGGTGCAGCTCGTCGCCGAGCAGGGTGGCGTCGTCGCGGCGCACCTGCACGCCGTGCCGCTCGGCGAGCCGGTCCTGCAACGCGGAGCGCACCTCGCCGCGGCGCAGCCCGATGGCCGCCGCCAGCCGCTCCGCCGCCTCGTCGAGGTCCGGCACGTAGTTCTGCCGCCGGTAGAAGAACTCGGTCACCCGGTCGTGCGGGCTGCGCCCGATCGTCTCCCGGTCGCCGAGCAGCTCGGCGAGCTGCTCGTCGGCCTGCCGGTAGCGCCGGTGCAGGTCGAGGACGGCCTCGGCGACCTCGGGCAGCCGGGTGGCCAGCTCGGTGAGGTCGGCGACGCTCGGCCGCCCCGGGAGCGCCTCGCGCAGCCCGGCGACCAGCCGCGGGGTGTCGCGCGGGGCGAACACCGTCGGGTCGACGCCGAAGACCTCGGTGATCCGCATCAGCACCGGCACGGTCAGCGGGCGCGCGTCGTGCTCGATCTGGTTGAGATAGCTGGGGGAGATGTTGAGCAGGCGGGCCAGGTGCGACTGGCTCAGCGCGCGGTCCTCGCGCATCCGGCGCAGCCGGGCGCCCGCGAAGGTCTTGCTGATCGCCCTCACCTCCTCGTCGGTCTTTCGGCAGCCCAGCGCCATTGGCAGGCTGCAAATATAACCCTTCGCAACTTCGCAAGACGGGGCGCGAACTTCTCAGAACTTGGCTTCTTCCGTCCCTCGACCGCACCGCCGACGCCGTGTGACCGTTGGCGACACGCCGGGACGGGCACCGCGGTCACGCCGCTGGGCGGCACGACGGAGCGCCGGCGTCACGACAGCCGAGGAGACGACATCATGCAGAACGCCGTGGAGAAGTTGCGGACCGAATGGGAGACCGACCCCCGCTGGCAGGGGGTGCGCCGCGGCTACCGCGCCGAGGACGTGGTGCGCCTGCGCGGGGCGATCCAGGAGGAGCACACCCTGGCCCGGCACGGGGCGCAGCGGCTGTGGCGGCTGCTGCACAGCGAGGACTACGTCCACGCCCTGGGCGCGCTCACCGGCAACCAGGCCGTGCAGATGGTCCGCGCCGGGCTCAAGGCGATCTACCTTTCCGGCTGGCAGGTGGCCGCCGACGCCAACCTCGCCGGGCACACCTACCCCGACCAGAGCCTCTACCCCGCCAACTCGGTGCCCGCCGTGGTGCGCCGGATCAACAACGCCCTGCTGCGCGCCGCCCAGATCACCACCGCCGAGGGCGACGAGAACGGGACCGACTGGCTGGCCCCGATCGTCGCCGACGCCGAGGCCGGCTTCGGCGGGCCGCTCAACGCGTACGAGCTGATGACCGCCATGATCGCGGCCGGCGCGGCGGGCGTGCACTGGGAGGACCAGCTCGCCGCCGAGAAGAAGTGCGGCCACCTCGGCGGCAAGGTG
The DNA here is from genome assembly GCF_000876225.1 of Micromonospora haikouensis. Taxonomy (NCBI): domain Bacteria; kingdom Bacillati; phylum Actinomycetota; class Actinomycetes; order Micromonosporales; family Micromonosporaceae; genus Micromonospora; species Micromonospora haikouensis. Next base: position 1,537,637 of record NZ_JXSX01000003.1, read on the forward strand.
CTCGTCCCGACCGGGGCGCACATCCGCACCCTGGAGGCGGCGCGGCTCGCCGCCGACGTCGCCGGGGTGCCGTCGGTCATCATCGCCCGCACCGACGCCCAGGCCGCCACGCTGCTGACCACCGACGTCGACGAGCGGGACCGGCCCTTCGTCACTGGCGAGCGCACCGCCGAGGGCTTCTACCGGGTGCGCAACGGCGTCGAGCCGTGCATCGCCCGGGGCCTGGCCTACGCCCCGCACGCCGACCTGCTCTGGATGGAGACCTCCACCCCCGACCTGGAGATCGCCCGGCGCTTCGCCGAGGCGATCAAGGCGGAGCACCCGGACCAGCTCCTCGCCTACAACTGCTCGCCGTCGTTCAACTGGCGCAAGCACCTCGACGACGCCACCATCGCCAAGTTCCAGCGGGAACTCGGCCACATGGGCTACAAGTTCCAGTTCATCACCCTGGCCGGCTTCCACGCCCTCAACTACTCGATGTTCGACCTGGCCCGCGGCTACGCCGCCGACGGCATGTCCGCCTACGTGTCGCTGCAGGAGCGGGAGTTCGCCGCCGAGCCGGCCGGCTACACCGCCGTCAAGCACCAGCGCGAGGTCGGCACCGGCTACTTCGACCTGATCAGCACCGTGCTCAACCCGGCCGCCGAGACCACCGCCCTGCGCGGTTCCACCGAGGAGGAGCAGTTCGCATGAGGTACGAGATCATCGGCCCGATGGCCGACCGGTTCGACGAGGTCCTCACCCCGGCGGCGCTGGAGTTCCTGGTCGAGCTGGACAGCGAGTTCGCCGCCCGCCGGGTGGCCCTGCTGGACACCCGCCGGGCCCGCCGGGACCGGTACGCCACCGGTCAGCTCCCCGACTTCCTCCCCGAGACCGCCGCGATCCGCGCCGACCCGACCTGGCGGGTGGCCCCGCCCGCGCCCGGCCTTCTCGACCGGCGGGTCGAGATCACCGGGCCGCCCGACCGCAAGATGACCGTCAACGCGCTCAACTCCGGGGCGCGGGTGTGGCTCGCCGACTTCGAGGACGCCACCTCGCCGACCTGGCACAACGTGGTCTCCGGGCAGCTCAACCTCATCGACGCCCTGGACCGGCGCATCGACTTCACCGACGCGCGCGGCAAGCGCTACGCCCTCGGCGACGAACTGGCCACCATCGTCGTGCGGCCGCGCGGCTGGCACCTCGTGGAGAAGGGCATCGCGGTGGACGGGCGGCCCATCTCGGCCAGCCTGGTCGACTTCGGGCTCTACCTGTTCCACTGCGCGCGGCGGCAGCTCGACGCGGGCGCCGGACCCTACTTCTACCTGCCGAAGCTGGAGAGCCACCACGAGGCGCGGCTGTGGAACGACGTCTTCGTCTTCGCCCAGCAGCGCCTGGGCCTGCCGCGCGGCACCATCCGGGCCACCACCCTCATCGAGACGATCACCGCCGCCTTCGAGATGGAGGAGATCCTCTACGAGCTGCGCGAGCACTCGGCGGGCCTGAACGCCGGCCGGTGGGACTACATCTTCAGCGTGATCAGGAACTTCGGGCAGTGGTCGGACTTCGTCCTGCCCGACCGGTCCGAGGTCACCATGACGGTGCCGTTCATGCGGGCGTACACCGAGCTGCTGGTGGCGACCTGCCACCGGCGGGGCGCGCACGCGATCGGCGGGATGGCCGCGTTCGTCCCCAGCCGGGACCCGCAGGTCAACGAGGTGGCCCTGCACCGGGTGCGGGCGGACAAGCGGCGCGAGGCCGGCGACGGCTTCGACGGCTCGTGGGTCGCCCACCCGGGCCTGGTCGCCACCTGCCGGGAGGAGTTCGACGCGGTGCTGGGCGAGCGCCCGCACCAGCTCGACCGGCTCCGGGACGACGTCAGCGTCGCCGCCGCCGACCTGCTCGCCGTCGACAAGACCCCCGGCCAGGTCACCGCCGCCGGGGTGCGCGCCAACATCGCGGTCGCGCTGCGCTACATCGACGCGTGGCTCGGCGGCGCTGGTGCGGTCGCCCTGTGGAACCTGATGGAGGACGCGGCGACCGCCGAGATCGCCCGCTGCCAGGTGTGGCAGTGGCTGCACCACGGCACCCCGCTTGCCGACGGCGGCTGCGTCACCGACGAGCTGGTCCGGTCGATCCTCGCGCAGGAGCTGGCCGAGCTGGTGACGGGTCGCGGGGCGGCCGACCGGGAGCGCGCCGAGCGGGCCGCGCGCATCGTCGAGGACACGGCGTTCGGCGAGGACCTGCCGGCGTTCTTCACCACCGGCGCGTACGCCCGGCACCTCGGCCCGGGCCGCCGGCTCGCGGTGTCGGCGCGCTGAGGCGGAGCATCCGCCGCCGGCGCGGTGGCGGGCCGGTCCGGTGCCGGTTCACCGGCCCGGACCGGCCGCCAGGTCCTCCTCGACGCGCTTCGCGGTGGCCAGCAGGGGCGGCAGCAGCTCCGTGCGGATCGTCTCGGACGAGCCGCGGCTGGCGTGCGCGGAGACGTTGATCGCGGCGACCACCGACCCGTGCTCCCCGTGGATCGGCGCGGCCAGCGAGCGCAGCCCCTCCTCCAGCTCCTGGTCCACGATCGCGTAGCCCTGCGCGGCGATCGTGGTCAGGGCGGCGCGCAGCCGGGCCGGGTCGGTGACGGTGTGCCGGGTCAACGGCCGCAGCCGCGCCGTGGCGAGGTAGTCGTCCAGCCAGTCGGCGGGCTGCGCGGCGAGCAGCACCCGACCCATCGACGTCGCGTACGCGGGGAAGCGGCTGCCGACGCTGATCCCCACGGTCATGATGCGTCTGGTGGCGACGCGGGCGACGTAGACCACCTCGTCGCCGTCGAGGACCGACACCGAGCAGGACTCGCGCACCTGCGCGGCCAGCGCCTCCAGGTGCGGCCGGGCGACCTCCGGCAGGCCCAGGCCCGACAGGTAGGCGTAGCCGAGGTCGAGCACGCGTGGGCGCAGCGAGAACAGCCGCCCGTCGGTGTGCACGTAGCCCAGCTCGACCAGGGTGAGCAGGAAGCGCCGGGCGGCGGCCCGGGTCAGCCCGGTGGCCCGCGCCACCTCGCTGAGGGTGAGCCGGGGGTGCTCGGCGTCGAACGCGCGGATCACGGCCAGGCCGCGCTCCAGCGACTGGACGAACTCCCCGGATCGCGCCTCGGTCACTCGGTCTCCTGCCGCAGGGTCGCCCGGGGCGGCCTGGCGCACCCGGTCACCGTCGGTGGCCAGCGTAGCCGCGCCGCCCGCGGCGGCAGGCACCGGTGCCCCGTGGGTCGCGCGGCGTCGGCGCCCCGAACCGGTCGTCCCCTCACGCCTCCAGGACGACGGCCAAGCCCTGGCCCACCCCGATGCAGATGGCGGCGAGCCCCCGGCCCCCGCCGCGGCGGTGCAGCTGCCAGGCCAGCGACCCGAGGATGCGCGACCCGGAGGACCCGAGCGGATGGCCGAGGGCGATGGCGCCGCCCTGCGGGTTGACGATCGCCGGGTCGAGGTCGGGCCAGTGGGCCAGGCAGGCCAGGGACTGCGCGGCGAACGCCTCGTTGAGCTCGACCACGTCGAGGTCGGCCCAGCCGAGGCCGGCGCGGCGCAGTGCCTCCTCGGCGGCGGCCACCGGGCCGATGCCGAACAGGTGGGGCTCGATCCCGGTGACGGCCCGGGAGACGATCCGGGCCAGCGGCGCGCGCCCGATCTCCCGGGCGCCGGCCTCGTCGGCGATCAGCAGGACGCTCGCCCCGTCGTTCAGCGGCGACGAGTTGCCGGCGGTGACCGTGCCGGCGGGCCGGAAGACCGGCTTGAGCCGGCCCAGCGCCTCGGCGGTGGTCGTCGGCCGGATGCTCTCGTCCCGGTCGACGTCGGTGCCGGGCACCGGGACGACCTCGTCGGCGTACGTGCCGGCGCGCCAGGCCCGGTCGGCCCGCTGGTGGCTGCCCAGCGCGAACTCGTCCTGCCGCTCGCGGGTGATCCCGTGGCGCTCGGCGAGGATCTCCGCGCCCTCGCCCAGCGCCACCGTCCACTGCGGCGGCATTGCCGGGTTGACCATCCGCCAGCCCAGCGTGGTGGAGTGCAGCGTCTCGTGCCCCCGGGGGTAGGCCCCCTCGGGCTTGGGCAGCACCCACGGCGCGCGGCTCATCGACTCCACCCCGCCGGCGAGGCAGATCGACGCGTCGCCGAGGGCGACGGCCCGGGACGCGCCGATGACGGCCTCCAGGCCGGAGCCGCAGAGGCGGTTGACGGTCGCGCCGGGCACCGACGGCGGCAGGCCGGCCAGCAGGACGGCCATCCGGGCCACGTCCCGGTTGTCCTCACCGGCGCCGTTGGCGTCGCCGAGGAGCACGTCGTCGATGCGCGCCGGGTCGAGCCCGGGGCTGCGGGCGACGACCTCCCGCACCACGTGCGCGGCGAGGTCGTCGGGGCGTACGCCGGCCAGGCCGCCGCCGTGGCGGCCGATGGGGGTGCGGACGGCGTCGAGCACGTACACGTCGCGGGTCATGGCGTCGCCTTCAGCGTGGCCTGCAGGGCCCGCAGCGCGGCGAGCTCGTCGGGGGTGGGGGGCTCGTTGGTGGTCAGCCCGTCGGCGACGGCGAGTGGCCAGCCGGTGGCCGCCCGGGCCTGCTCGACGGTGACGCCGGGGTGCAGCCGGGTGAGGGTCAGCTCGCCGGTGGCCGGGTCGGCTTCGAGGACGCCGAGGTCGGTGATCACCGTCCGGGGGCCGCCGCCGCGCAGCCCGAGCCGGGCCCGGTCGCCCGGCCCCGCGCCGTAGCCGACGGAGGTGACGAAGTCGACGCGCTCGGTGAACGTGCGTCGGCTCTGCCGGACGATGACGACCACCTCGCCGCAGGACGCGGCGATCTCCGGGGCGCCGCCGGCACCGGGGAGGCGGACCGCCGGGTCGGCGTAGGAGCCGCCGATGACGGTGGTGTTGATGTTGCCGTGGCGGTCGAGCTGGGCCGCCCCGAGGAAACCGACGTCGATGCGGCCGGGCTGGAGCCAGTAGTTGAACACCTCCGGCACGGAGACGACCGCGTCGGCGGTGTCGGCGAGGATGCCGTCGCCGATGGACAGCGGCAGCCGGTCGGGCTTCGCGCCGAGGCAGCCCGACTCGTAGACCAGCACGAGGCCGGGGGCGTGGGTGACGCGGGCCAGGTTCGCCGCGGTGCTGGGCAGGCCGATCCCGACGAAGCAGACGGTGCCGTCGCGCAGCTGCCGGGCGGCGGCGACCGTCATCATCTCGTCGGCCGACCAGTCCGCCGCGCTCACGCCGGCACCTCCGTCGTCAGCACGTGCCGGGCGATCCAGGCCCGGAAGGTGTCGCGGTCCCGGCTGATCGCGTCCCAGTCGCGGTAGAAGTCGTTGTCGCGCACCGAATAGCCCTGCGTGTACGACGGGTGCGCGCCGCCGGGCACCCGGGCCACCGCCGTGATCGCCCACCCGGGCAGGACGACCTGCCCCGGCACCGGCGTCAGCTCGTCGACGAGCTCCTCGACGGTGACCAGGGACCGGCGGGCGGCCAGCACGGCCTCCTTCTGCACGCCGGTGATGCCCCACATCTGCACGTTGCCGGCCCGGTCGGCGCGCTGGGCGTGCACCACGGTCACGTCGGGACGCAGCGCGGGCAGCGCGGTCAGCGTCTCGCCGGTGAACGGGCAGTCGACGCTGCGGATGGTGGCGGTGTGGCGGGGCAGGTCGGTGCCGGTGTAGCCGCGCAGCACGGCGAACGGCAGGCCGGAGGCGCCCGCGACGTAGCGGTTGGCCATCCCCGCGTGGCTGTGTTCCTCCAGCTCCAGGGGCACCGGCCAGGAGTGCTGCACGGCGTCGCGGAAGCGGTGCAGCGAGCCCACGCCGGGGTTGCCGCCCCAGGAGAAGACGAGGCGGCTGGCGCAGCCGGCCCCGATGAGCTGGTCGTAGATGACGTCCGGGGTCATCCGCACCAGGGTCAGGCCGCGCCGCCCCTGCCGGATGATCTCGTGACCGGCGGCGAACGGGATGAGGTGGGTGAACCCCTCCAGGGCCACCACGTCCCCGTCGTGCACCAGCTCGGCGATCCCGTCGGCCAGTGAGACGATCTTCGCCATCGCCCTCCGCCTCCTGTGCTGTCGTCGTCCGCAAACGTGTTCGCTATGCGGACGGGTGTACTCATGTCGAACGTAGTGCCCGGCGGTGGAGGCCGTCAACGGGGACGTCGTGCCGCGTCGGTCACTCGTCCTCCTGCCGCAACGCCCGCCGGGCCACGGCGAACGCCCGGTTCGCCGCCGGCACCCCGGCGTAGACGCCGACCTGGAGCAGGACCTCGCTGATCTCCTGCGGGGTGAGGCCGTTGCGCAGGGCGGCCCGGACGTGCATGGCCAGCTCCTCGTCGTGGTGCAGGGTGGCGAGGACCGCGAGGGTGATCACGCTGCGGGTGCGCCGGTCCAGCCCGGGGCGCGACCAGATCTCGCCCCACGCGTAGCGGGTGATCAGGTCCTGGAAGTCGGCGGTGAACGCATCGGTGGCGGCGACGGCCCGGTCGACGTGGGCGTCGCCGAGGACCTGCCGGCGGACCGCCATGCCGGCGGCGTGCCGGTCGCGCTCGGGCGGGGGACCGGATGGCTCGGGTGCCGGTTCAGGCGTCACGGTGTGTCTCCTCGGCGAGGTGGTCGCGCAGCAGACGGCCGACCTGCCCGGGCTGCTGCACGTTGGCCAGGTGCGCGGCGTCGGCGACGATCGCCAGCCGGGCCCCGGGGATCCGTTCGGCGATCAGCCGGGCGTGCGGCACGGGGGTGGCCTGGTCGTCGGTCCCGGCGACGACCAGGGTGGGCGCCCGGATGCCGGTCAGGTCGTCGCGCAGGTCCATCGTGGAGATCGCCGCGCAGCACGCGGCGTACCCGTCGGCCGGCGTCGAGGTCAGCATGGCCCGCCAGGCGGCGACCGCCTCCGGCCGGGCGGCGGCGAAGCCGGGCGTGAACCAGCGGGCCACCACGGCGTCGGCAACGGCCGGCAGGCCGCCAGCGCGCACGGCCGCCGCCCGGTCGTGCCACATCCGCGCCGGGCCCAGGGCCGCCGACGTGCACAGCAGCGCGAGCCGGCCGACCCGCTCGGGCGCGTGGGCGGCCAGCCACATGCCGACCATCCCGCCGAGGGAGAGCCCGGCGTAGTGCACGCGCCGGGCGTCGAGGTCGTCGAGCAGGCGCAGCACCTCCCGGCCGAGCAGTTCGATGGTGTACGGGCCCGGCGGTACCGCCGAGCGGCCGTGGCCGAGGTGGTCGTACCGGACCACCCGGAAGTGGGCGGTCAGGGCGGCCAGTTGCGGTTCCCACATGGCGGCGGTGGTGCCCAGCGAGCTGCCGAGCAGGAGGACCGGCGCGTCGGGCGGGCCGTCGACGGTGGCGTGCAGGCGGGACGTCACGAGGGCCCGGCCCGGTGCGCGCGGTGGTCGGCCAGCGCCCGGTCGACGAGGAGCCCGGCGGAGCCGAGCCAGCCGTACGGGTCGAGCGCCTCGTCGATCTCGCGCGGACCCAGGTGCGCGCGGACCTCGGGGTCGGCCAGCAGCGCGGCGCGGAAGTCGGGCCCGGCCGCGGCCCGCGCGACGACGTCGTGCGCCGCGCCCCGGCCCAGGGCGGGCGTCAGCCGCGCGGCCACCGCCTCGGCCAGCACGAGGCCGCCGGTGGCGTCGAGGTTGGCCCGCATTCGGCGCGCGTCGACCCGCAGCCCGCCCAGCATCCGGGCGGTGCGGGCGGCCGCGCCGCCGGCCAGGTGCAGCAGGTCGAGCAGCGGCTCCCACTCGGCGTGCCAGGCTCCGGCGGCCCGCTCGTGTTCTTGCACGGCGGCGGCGTACAGGGTGGCGACCAGGCCGGGCCCGCGCCGCGCCGCTGCGCCGACGAGGACCGAGTCGACCGGGTTGCGCTTGTGCGGCATCGCCGACGAGCCACCCCGGCCCGGCCCGGCACCCGTGGCCGCGCCGCCCTCGGCCGCCTCGCCGACCTCGACCTGGGCGAGCAGCCCGACGTCCAGCGCGGTCTTGCCGGCGGCGGCGAGCAGCCCGCCGAGCGCGGCGGCGAGGTCGAGCAGCGGCTGGCGGCGGGTGTGCCAGGGCAGCGGGCTCGCGGCGAGGCCGAGGTGGGCGGCGAAGCGGGCGGCGACCGCCGGCCCGGCCGGGCCGAGCGCGGCGAGCGTGCCGACCGCGCCGCCGAGCTGCGCCGGCAGCGCCGCGCGGACCGCGTCGAGCCGGGTCCGGGCCTCGGCCAGGCCGACCAGCCAGCCGGCGGCCTTCAGGCCGAACGTGGTCGGCGCGGCCTGCTGGCCGAGGGTACGGGCGAGCATGACCGTGTCGCGGTGGGCGGCGGCCAGCCGGGCCGCGGCGTCGGCGGCCCGGTCCAGGTGGGCCAGCAGCGGCCCGGCCGCCCGCGCCGCGACCAGCATCAGCGCGGTGTCGAGGACGTCCTGGCTGGTCGCCCCGAGGTGCACCCAGGCGCGGGCCGGCTCGGGCAGGGCCGCGGTGAGCTGCCGCACGAGCGGCACCACCGGGTTGCCGGCGTCCTCGGCGGCCCGGCCGAGGGCCGCCGGGTCGAACAGGTCGGCCCGGCAGCACGCCCCGATCGCCTCGGCCGCCGCCCGGGGCAGCACCCCGCAGTCGGCCCCGGCGGCCGCGAGCGCGGCCTCGGCGTCCAGCAGCGCCCGCAGCAGCGCCCGGTCGGCGAGCTGCGCGTCGACCCCGGGGTCGCCGGACAGGCCCGAGAACAGGCCGTCAGACGGCGAAGAAGACGGTCTCATCGTCACCCTGGAGCCGGATGTCGAAGCGCACCCCGTCGGCGGATTCCCGGCCGACGAGGGTGCCCCGCCGGTCGGCGTCGACACCGCGCAGGACGGGGTCGGCGGCGTTGGCCGCCGGCTCGTCGGGGAAGTAGAGCCGGGTCACGACCCGGTGCAGCAGCCCGCGCCCGAACACCGACAGGTTCAGGTGCGGCGCCTCGGTCCCGCCGTCCGGCGCGGGCAGGGCCCCGGGCCGCACGGTCAGCAGCGCGTACCACCCCTGGTCGTCGGTCTCGCTGCGCCCGAACCCCCGGAAGCCGGCCACCGACGACGCCCGCGCGCCGCGTGGGTCGTCGGGGTGGTCGAACCGGCCGTCCGGGTCGGCCTGCCAGCTCTCGACCAGGGCGTCCACGACCGGCGCTCCCGCGCCGTCGGTGATCCGGCCGCGCACCCAGAAGGAGCCCGGGGTGCCGGGCGGGACCACGTGCGGGCCGTCGGGCCAGCGCAGGCCGATGCTCAGGTACGGCCCGACGGTCTGGGCCGGGGTCACGCCGTGGCGCTCACTCATCGTCGTCCCCGTCTTCGAAGGGCGTGCTCTCCCGACCCCGCAGCACGATGTCGAACTCGTACGCCAGGGCCCACTCGGGGCGGGTCGTCGCGTGGTCGTAGCGGGCGATCAGCCGCTGGCGCGCCGCCGGGTCGGGGATCGAGTTGAGCACCGGGTCCTGGAAGAACAGCGGGTCGCCGGGGAAGTACATCTGCGTCACCAGGCGCTGGGTGAACGCCCGGCCGAACAGCGAAAAGTGGATGTGCGCGGGCCGCCACGCGTTGTCGTGGTTGCGCCAGGGGTACGCGCCCGGCTGCACCGTGACGAACCGGTAGCGCCCCCGCTCGTCGGTGCGGACCCGGCCCACGCCGTCGAAGTGGGGGTCCAGCGGCGCCGCCCAGTTGTCCACCGCGTGCCGGTAGCGGCCGGCGGCGTTGGCCTGCCAGATCTCCACCAGGGTGTGCGGCACGGGCCGCCCGTCGCCGTCGTGGACCCGGCCGTGCACGATGATCCGCTGGCCGAGCGGCTCGCCGTCGTGCTGCCGGGTCAGGTCGTGGTCGAGCGGGCCGAGCCGGCCCTCGCCGAGCAGCGGCCCGGTGACCTCCGTGAGCCGCTGCGGCAGGTACACCAGCGGTTGGCTCGGCGCGCGGAGCACCGTCGACCGGTAGCCGGGGCTGAGCAGGGGCGGGTGGGCGTCGACGTCGTCACGCCGGTAGTTCGGCAGCGTGCTGACGTGGTGGTCCATGGGGCGGCTCCCCTCGCGGGTTGGATCCACGCATGCTACTTTTGGATCCCTTGATTGGAAAGTGGGGGCCGCGTGAGCAGACTCGACGACGTACCGCACGACGCTGCCACCGTCGCCGCGCGACGCAGGTCGGGGTCATGACCGTCGCCCTCGCCGCCCCGCACCACGAGGCCGTCCGCGCCGGCGAGCGCGCCGTCGCGGCCGGCGGCAACGCCCTCGACGCGGCCCTCGCCGCCGCCTGCATGCTCACCGTGGTCTACCCGCACCAGTGCGCCCTCGGCGGCGACCTCATCGCGGTGGTCCGCTCGCCCGAGGGGGAGACGACGGCGGTGGTGGCGGCGGGCACCGCGCCGCGCGGGATCGACCGGCCGGCGACGCGGTGGCGGACCATGCCGGGGCAGGGCGCGCACTCCGTCACCGTCCCCGGGGTCGTCGCGGGCTGGCTGGAGCTGGCCCGGCTCGGCGCGCTGCTCCCGCTCGCCGCGCCGCTGCGGGAGGCGGCGGCCGTCGCCGAGGCCGGCACCCGGGTCAGCGCGGGGCTCGAACGCGCGCTCGACAGCCGCCGCGACACCGTGTTGGCCGACCCGGGACTGCGGTCGGTGTTCGCGCCCGGCGGGCGGCCGCTGCGGCAGGGGGCGACGGTGCGCCAGCCGGCGCTCGCGGCCACGCTGCGCCGGCTCGCCGCCGACCCGCGTGATCTGTACGAGGGGGAGACGGCGCGGGCCATCGTACGGCTGCTGGGATCCCTGGGCGGTGCCCACACGCTCGCCGACTTCGCCGGCTACCGGCCGCAGACGGGCCCGGCGGTGACCCGGGAGATCGCCGGCCGCACCTGGTCGGTCGCGCCGCCCCCGTCCGTCGGGGCGGTCCTGCTCGGCGTCGCGGCTGCGGTGGCCGACGGCGACGGCGCACCCGACCCGGCGCGCCTGCTCGACGCCAGCCTGGCCGGGGTCGCCGCCCGGGCCGGGTTCCTCGGCGACCCCCGCACGGGCGGGGCCGACCTGGCGGCCCTGCTGCGGCTCGACGCCCCTGCGGCCGCCGCCGGCCCGGCCGAGCCGCCCGCCCACGGCGACACGGTCGCGGTGGTGGCCAGCGACGACGCCGGGTGGAGCGTCTCGCTCGTGCAGAGCGTCTACCAGACCTTCGGCGCGGGCCTGCTCGAACCGGAGACCGGCGTCGTGCTGCACAACCGGGGCTCGGCGTTCAGCCTCGACCCCGCGTCACCGGCGCGGCTCGTGCCCGGGGCCCGGCCCCCGCACACGCTCTGCCCGGTCATCGTCCACTCCGCCGAGGCCACGGTCGTCGCGGGCTGCCAGGGCGGCCGCGCCCAGCCGTGGATCCTGGCCCAGCTGGTCCCCGCGACGACGGACCTGGCCCGCCCGCTCGACGAGGTGCTGGCCCGGCCGCGCTGGGTGGTCGGCGACGTCGACCTGGGCCACGCCGACCTGACCCTGGTGGCCGAGCCGGGCGTGGACGACCGGGTGGTCGACGCGGCGCGGGCCGCCGGCCTGCCCGTCGCCTGGTTCCCGGGCCGGGCCGACGCCGCCGGCCACGTCCAGGTCGTGCGCAGCCGCGCCGGGCGCGACGGCGCGGCGTTGCAGGCCGCCAGCGACCCCCGCGCCGACGGCGCGGCCGTGGTGGCCCGGCCCCCGGGCCCCCACTCCCGAGCCTGAGCCCTGCCCGAGTCCGGGTCGAAGTCCGAGCCACCGTCCGGGTCGTAGTCCGAGCCACAGTCCGAGTCCGACCAGAAGGAGCATCATGCCGATCCACACCGTCCTCGGGCCGATCGCGCCGGAGCAGCTCGGGCCGACGTCCATGCACGAGCACCTGCTGAGCGATCTGCGCATCTGGTCGAAGCCGCCCCGGGAGCTGCCGCCCGTGGGCGTGCCGATGGGCCCGCAGCTCGCGTCGTACCTGCGGTGGAACGCGCTGTCGCTGGAGGAGAACCTGATCCTGCACGACCCCGACGTCGCCGCCGAGGAGCTCGCCCACGTGCGGGCGGCCGGCGGCTCGGCCGTCGTGGAGCTCACCCTGGAGGGGATGGGCCGGCGCGTCGGGGACCTGCCGGAGATCGCGCGTCGCGCCGGGGTGCACGTCTGCGTCGGCTCGGGCTTCTACGTGGAGGAGACGATGCCGGCGCACGTGCGGGCGGCGGGCGTCGACGAGCTCACCGAGCTGCTCGTGGCGCAGCTGACCGACGGCATCGGCGACACCGGCATCAGGCCCGCCCTGCTCGGCGAGATCGGCACGAGCTGGCCGATCACCGACGCCGAGTGGCGGATGGTGCGCGCCGCCGGCCGGGCCGGCGCCCGCACCGGCGCGGCCGTCTACATGCACCTGTCCTTCCGGGGCGCGGGCGGCGTACCGGTGCTGGCGGCGCTGCTGGAGGAGGGGATGCCGGCGGACCGCGTGGTCATCGGCCACCTCGACGAGCGGTGGGACCGCGGCTACCACCGCGAGATCGCCCAGGCGGGCGCCGTGCTCGCCTACGACACGTTCGGCTCGGACTTCTACTACGGCACGCCGGCCCTGCGCAATCCCACCGACGCGGAGCGGCTCGACATGGTCGGGTGGCTGTTGAGCGAGGGGTTCGGCGGGCAGCTCGTGATCGGCGCGGACGTCTGGACGCAGGCGAACCTCCGCCGCAACGGAGGCAACGGCTACGACCACCTCTTCCGCCGGATCGGCCCGGCGATCGCCGACCTCGCCGGGGGCGACCCCACCGTCGTCGACACGATCCTCGTCGGCAATCCCCGCCGCCTGCTGGACCGCCCCTGACCGCTGCCCGGCGGGGCCCGGGTCGCGTCGTCAGCCGGCGGCCGGCCCGGGTACCCCGTCGGCCAGGTCGGGTGCCGCGCCGGGCCGGCCAGGTGCCGCGCCGGGCCGGTCGGGCGGGGCTTCGCGGGCGAAGACCGCGACGACGACCAGCGCCGCCACCTGCAGCGCCGCGACGAGGAGGAACGCCCAGCCCGTCGAGGCGGCGGCGATGACGAGCCCGCCGACGAGCGCCCCACCGGCGTAGCCGAGGCCGGTGAAGCTGGAGAACAGGCCGAGGCCGAGGGCCTGGTTCGCGCCGTCCAGGCCCCGGGCGGCGAGCATCGTCAGCGACGGGTACAGCGGCGAGAACCCGATGCCGATCAGGACCTGGGCCGCTGCGGCCACCCAGAAGTTCGGTGCCAGGCCCATGGTGGTCAGGCCGGCCGCGAGCGCGCACAGCGAGACCGCGGTCGCGCGGACCGGGCCGATCCGGTCCGGCAGGCCCGCCAGGGCGATCCGTGCGCCGATGACGCTGACCGAGAAGACGGCGAACACGGAGGCCGCGCCCGTGACGCCGCCGGCCGGCACGCCCCGGGCCTGGAGGTGGACGAGGAGGAAGCCGAGCATCAGCCCCTCGCCGCACCAGGCCGCGGCGGCGACGACGCCCGGCACCCAGACCGCGCGGAAGGAGCCCCGCACCGCGCCCGCGCGCCGGCTGCGGGGGGCCTCCGGTGGCCGCGCCGGCCGGGGCAGCCAGGCGACGAGCACGACGGTGGCCACCTCCAGGGCGGCGCACAGCGCGAACACGCCGGCGGGCCCGACCGCCTGGTTCACCGCCACGCCGACCTGCGGGCCGACGGCGAGCCCGAGCCACACGCTCAGCCCGAAGACGCTCAACGCCCGGCCGCGTTGCCCGGTGGGCGCCAGCGCGACCAGCCAGGCCATGACGAGCGTCATCGCGGCGGCGTTGCCGAGGCCGAACAGCAGCCGGGCGGGGCCGGCGCCCCACAGGGAGGGCACCGCCGCCAGCAGGAGCATCCCGAGCGCCGCCGTGCCGCCGCCGGCCAACGCCACCGCCCGGTAGCCGCGCCGGTCGCCGAGCAGCCCGGCAACGGGCATGGCGACCATCGAGGCGACCGCGCTGAGCGAGATGAGCACGCCGGACAGGGACGCGTCGCCGCCGAGCACGCGTTCGACGTAGCCGGGGATGATCGGGGTGCTGGCGGAGTTGGTCATCGCGCCCAGGGTCGAGGCGGCGAAGAGGAGCCAGAAGGGTACGGTCCGGGTGACGTCGCGCGGCGACGTCATGACGCCGTCGGTTCCGGCGCGCACTCCAGGCTGAGCCACAGCTCGAAGCAGTTGCGCCGGGACAGCGCGGTCGCGCCGATCGACGCCCGGCCGACGCTGCCGATCTCGTCGCCGAACACCTCGACGAAGAGGTCGGTGGCGCCGTTGGACACCTCGTGCAGCGGCTCGAACCCCGGTGGGCAGGCCACGAAGCACAGGGCGCGGGACAGGCCCACCACGTTGTCGAGCGAGCCGAGCGCGAGCCGGATCATCCCGAGCGTGTGGATCGCGGTCAGCCGGGCCGCCTGGTAGCCCTGCGCGACGGTGACGTCGACTCCGACCACCCCGGGGTGCAGCCGCTCGCCGGCCCGGTTCTCGGGCGTGAGCCCGCTGAGTTCGAGCAGGTCGCCGATGCGGTGGAACGGCTTCAGCCGGCCGTAGCGCCGCCCGTACGGTGGGTCGGCGTAGTCGGGGATCTCCAGGCCGAGTTCCCGGACTCTCTGCTCCGCACTGGCCACAGACTCTCCCGCTTTGTATCCGAAGATGGTTAGAGTGGATCCACTTTAACCGGAGGAGGCTGGCATGACGACCCCGACCCCTGAGCAGCGCGTGGCCGAGCTGGGCCTGGTGATCCCCGACTACGCCGACCCGCCCTACGGCGAGCGGTACGGCGCGATGAAGCCGTTCCACCGGTCGGGCCGCACCCTCACGCTCGGCGGCATGACCCCGGAGGACCGGCAGGGCAACAAGGTGTTCCCGGGCCGGGTCGGCGCGACCGTCACGCCGGAGCAGGGCTACGAGGCGGCCCGCTACACCGCCGTCAACGTGCTCGGGCTGATCCGCTTCGCGGTGGGCTCCCTCGACGAGGTCACCTCCTTCGTGCGCACCCTCTGCCTGGTCGTGACGACCCCGGAGTTCAGCGACGTCAACCTGGTCGCCAACGGCGCGAACGACCTCTTCGTGGAGGTCTTCGGCGACCGGGTCGGGCGGGCCACCTCGGCGAGCGTCGGCGTGCTGAGCCTGTCGGGCGGCAACGTCTTCGAGATCCTCACCGTCGTCGAGACCCGCGGCGCGGCCGACTCCTGACCCGCCCTTCGGGTGGGGCACGCGGCCGGCGGCGGTCGCCCGCCCCGGCCGCGCGGGGTCAGAACGCCCGGACCAGCAGCACGCCGCCGACGACCGTGCCGAAGGCGATGATGACCGCGCGCAGCAGGGCGGGCGGCAGCCGGCGGGCGAGCCGGGCGCCGAGGAAGCCGCCGAGCATGGTCGCCGGCACCAGCACCCCGGTGGCGGCCCAGTTGACCGGCCCGAACGCGCCGTAGACCAGGATGGTCACCACGCCCACCGTCGCCGAGAGGACGTTCTTCAGCGCGCTGACCCGGCGCAGCGAGTCGTCGAGGACGAGCGCCAGGCCGGCGATGAGCAGCAGGCCGAGCGCCGCGTTGAAGTAGCCGCCGTACAGCCCGCAGCCGAAGACGGCCAGGTGCAGGGCCGCGCCGGCCCGGCGGGGGGAGTGGGCCCGGGGCTGCCCGGCGATCGCGCGCACCCGGCCCTGGAACGCCAGCAGCGCGGTCGCGCCGAGCACCAGGAACGGCACCACGACGTCGAAGACCGCGCGTGGCGTGACCAGCAGCAGCACGGTGCCGCAGAGCGCGCCGAGGACGGCCGTCGGCACCGCGCGGCGGATCCGCCGGCCCTGCCCGGCCAGGTCGGCGCGGCTGCCGAGGACGCTGGCGCCGTACCCGGGCGCGACGGCCAGCGCGTTGGTCACGTTCGCCGACACGGGCGGCAGGCCGATGCCCAGCAGCGCCGGGAAGGTGACCAGCGACCCGCCACCGGCGACGGCGTTGACGATGCCGCCGGCCAGGCCGGCGAGCAGCAGGAGGGCGGCCTGGGACGGGGTCACGATTGGCACTCGCGCATTGGATCCAATGTCATGTAGCATGGATACATCACTCGGGCGCGGAAGGCCACCCCGGCCTCCGGCGCCGGGCCCGCCCCCGCCGGGTCCCGCCGACCCGCCCTGTCCAGACGGCACAGGCGCCGCTGACGAAGAGGAGCCCGATGGGCCACGAGAGCGCTCCGGCTTGGCACGTACCCCACCCGACCGTCCTGGGCACCCGGCATGCCGTCTCGTCCGGGCACTACCTCGCCAGCTCCGCCGCCCTGGCGATCCTCGACGCCGGCGGCAACGCCGTCGATGCCGGCTGCTGCGCCGGCATGGCGCTGGCCGTCCTGCACGCCGACGAGGTCAACTTCGCGGGCGTGGCCCCCATCATGATCCGGATGGCCGACGGGACGACCGTCAGCATCGACGGCCTCGGCGTGTGGCCCGCGGGGATCCCGGCCGACCTCTTCCTGCGCGAGCACGCCGGCACGATCCCGCGAGGCCTGCTGCGCACCGTCGTGCCGGCGGCCCCCGACGCCTGGATCACGGCGCTGCGCGACTACGGCACGATGAGCTTCGGCCAGGTCGCCGAGGCCGCCATCCGGCTCGCCCGCGACGGGTTCGCGGCCTTCCCGCTGCTGGTTGAGGGGATCACCGCGCGGCAGCGCGGCTACCGCAACTGGCCGGCGAACGCGGCCATCTACCTGCCCGAGGGCCGGCCGCCCCGGGTCGGCGAGCGGTTCGTCCAGACCGATCTCGCCCGCAGCATCCAGCTCATGGCCGACGCGGAGGCGGCCACGACCGGCGGCCGGTTGGCGGGCCTGGAGGCCGCCCGCGCGGTCTTCTACGAGGGCGAGCTGGCCGAGCGGATGGTCGCCTACCACCGGGAGAACGGCGGCTACCTCACCGCGCGGGACCTCGCCGACTTCCGCTGCCGCCGCGAGCCCGTCCTGACCACCCGCTGGCGCGACTTCGCCGTGCTGACCTGCGGCGCCTGGTGCCAGGGACCCACGCTGGCCCAGACGTTGCAGATCCTCGAGGCGTACGGCCTGCAGGGGCTGGAGCACAACTCGCCCGGGTACGTGCACCTGGTCGTCGAGGCGCTCAAGGGCGTCTTCAGCGACCGCGAGCACCTCTACGGCGACCCGGCGTTCGTCGACGTCGACGTCGAGCGGCTGCTGTCGACCGCGCACGCGGCGGCCCGCGCGGCCGGCATCGACGCCGACCGGGCCCACCCGGGCCTGCCCGACCTGATCTTCGGCGCGCCGCAGCCGCTGCCCGAGCCCAAGGACTACGACGAGCTGCCGGTCGTCGGCGAGGGGGCGACCTCGTACGTCTGCGTGGTCGACGCCTGGGGCAACGCGTTCTCGGCGACGCCGTCGGACGGTGCCTCCACCTCGCCGGTGATCCCCGGCACCGGGTTCGTGCCGTCGCTGCGCGGCATGCAGTCGCGGCCCGACCCGGCGCACCCGTCGGGCGTCGCCCCGGGCAAGCGGCCCCGGCTCACCCCGAACCCGGCGATCGTGGTGCGCGACGACGGTTCGGTCATGCCGTTCGGCTGCCCCGGCGGCGACATGCAGGTGCAGGCGATGGTGCAGGTCTTCCTCAACGCCTTCCACTTCGGGATGCCGTTGCAGGAGGCCGTGAACGCGCCGCGCTTCTCCACCTGGAGCTTCCCCAACTCGTTCGCCCCCTTCGACTACCTGCCGTCCCGGCTGTTCCTGGAGGACCGGTTCCCCGCCGGGACCCTCGAGGCGCTGCGCGCCAGGGGGCACGACGTGCGGTCCTGGCCTCCGTTCACCCGGGACGCCGCGGCCGTGGAGGCGATCTACCGCAACGCCCGCACCGGCTTCCTGGAGGCGGCGGCCGACCCGCGCCAGCCGGCGGCGGCGTACGTGTCCTGACCGCCCTTCGAGCAGCTCCGTGAGGAGATCGTGGTGAACGTTGAACCCCCGTACGTGGTCGCCGGGCGGATCCACACGATGGACCCGGCGCGCCCGCTGGCCGAGGCGATGGCGGTGGACGGCGACCGGATCGCCGCCGTGGGCACCCTGGCCGAGGTGCTCGCCGCCTGCCCCGCCGGGGTCGGCGTCGAGGAGCTGGACGGCACGACGATCACCCCCGGCCTCATCGACACCCACCTGCACATGCAGCGCGGCGGCCTCAAGATCATCCATGACCTCGGCGACGCCACCCACGATCTCGACCTGGTGATCGCGACCATGCGGGAGAGGGGCTTCGAAGCCGGGTGGGGCCCGCAGCCACCGACCCCCGCCGACCGGGCCGCCGCCCTGCGGCTGGTGCAGCCGCTGATGCACCAGCTCGGCTTCACCGGGATCATCGACCCCGCGGCGACCCCCGAGGAGCTGCGTGGCTACCAGGAGAGCCGGCGGCGGGGCGAGCTGACCATGCGGGTGGTGGCCATGCCGTACCCCGAGGTGGGCGGGTTCGCCGACCCGGACGTCGACGGGGCGATCGACTGGCTCCGGGGCCTGGGCCTGCGCACCGGCGACGGCGACGACCTGCTGCGCGTCGGCGGCATCAAGGTCTACTTCGACGGCGAGGCGATGAAGGGCGAGGCGCTGCGGCGCACGCCGTGGCCGCACAACGGCTCCACCGGGCGGCAGCGCCTGCCCACCGCGCAGTTCCAGCGGCTGGTGGACTTCTGCGCCACCGAGGGCTGGTCGGTCGGGGTGCACGCGGTCGGTGGCGCCGCGATCGCCACGGTGCTCGACTGCTTCGCCGAGGCCGACCGCAAGCACCCCATCGCCGGCCGGCAGTGGCAGATCATCCACGGCTACCTGGAGGTCGAGCCGGAGTCGATGGCCCTCGCCGCCCGCCTCGGCGTCGTCCTGGCCGCCCAGCCGTCGATTCCGCTGCGCAACGCCGCCGGCCTCGTCGCGCAGCTCGGCGCGGGGGCGGAACGGATGAACCCGCTGCGCTCCTGGCTCGACGCGGGGGTCCCGGTGGTGCTCGGCTCCGACGGCCCGTTCTTCCCGTTCGACCCCCGCGAGCTGATCTGGTCGGCGGTCACCCGGCGGGTCCGGGGCCGGGCGGAGCCGCTCGCCCCGCAGGAGGCGATCACCGTGGCGGAGGCGCTGGCCGCGTACACCGCGACGGCCGCCGTGGCGGCCTTCGACGGCGACCGGCGGGGCCGCCTCGCGCCCGGCCGGCTGGCCGACTGGGTCGCCTTCGACCGGGACCCGTTGGGCGTGCCGCCCGACGAGCTGCCGACCCTGCGGGTGCTGCGCACGGTGGTCGGCGGCCGGACGGTCCACCGGGCGCCGGCATGAGCGCCGGGCCGGCACCCGCCGGGGCCCGCCACCTCCCGTCGACGGGACGGGTCGCGGTTGTTTACACATCGGCAACGCACGTGGGACGCTACGGGATCCATAAAGCAATACCGTGGATCCAATGCAGTTCGTTTCGGTGGAAGGGAAACCGGATGACTCATCGGCCGCAACCCCAGCTCGCAGCGTACGTCGGGGCAGCGCAGGCGGCGAAGCGGAGCGCGCCAAGATGACCATGGAACAGGCTCTCGCCGCGCCGGCCACCACCCGACGGCGCAGGCCCATGGCGGACGGCGCCGCCGCCGAGCGGCGCTGGCTGCTGTGGCCGCCGCTGGTGTTCTTCCTCCTCACCGTCGCCGGGCCCGTCGTCGCGCTGGTCCAGCAGGCGCTCTCCGGCGAGGGCAACGCCTTCGCCGAGTCCCTGCGGATGGAGGTCTTCGTCGACTCCGTGTGGCGCACCCTGCTGCTCGCGGCGGTGGTGACCGTGGCGACGGTCGTCGTCGGCACCTGCTACGCGTTCGCCATCGCCGTCGGGCCGGTGTGGGTCAAGGCGCTGCTCATGGGCGGCCTGCTGATCTCCCTCTGGACGTCGGTCATGGTGCGCACGATCGGCTGGATGCTCCTCGAACTCCCGACCGGCGCGCTCTTCTGGGTGCTGGAGCTGCTGCACCTGCGCAGCGAGCCGATCGACTTCTACCAGAGCACCGCGGCGATGTACCCGGCGATGATCGCCGTGATGCTGCCGTTCGCCGTGCTGCCGGTGCTGGCGTCCGTCATCGGCTTCGACCGCGAGCAGCTCAAGGCCGCCACCGTCTTCGGCGCGGGGCCGCTGCTCACCCTCGGCGCGGTCGTGCTGCCGGCGATCCGTCAGGCCATGATCAGCGGCGGCGTCCTGGTGTTCGTGATGAGCCTGGGCTTCTACGTGACCCCGCTGCTGCTCGGCGGGCCCGCCAACATGACCATGTCCGGCATCATCAACGCCCAGCTCAACACCGCCAACCGCGCCGACGTCGGCGCGGCGATGAGCCTGCTGCTCGTCGGCGGCACGGTGGCCATCTACCTGGTCGCCGACCGGCTGTTCAAGGTCAGCGAGAGGTGGGGCTGACATGACCGACTCCCCGCTGCGCCGCAGCCTCGGCTGGTACCGGCTGCCCATCCTGGTCGTCGCGCTCGTGACCAGCCTGCTGTTCTACGTGCCGTTCCTGGTCGTCGTGGCGACCAGCTGGACGGAGACCTCGTTCATCATCTTCCCGCCGGACGGCTTCTCCCTGCAGTCCTACTCCGGGGTGCTCAACGATCTGGAGTGGATGGACGCGTTCAAGGTGTCGCTGCGGGTGGCCGGGCTGGGCACCGTCATCTCGGTGGCGCTGGGCACCCTCGGCGCGCTGGCGCTGACCCGGCTGCGCTCGCGGGCGGCGCGCAGCTGGGTGCGCACGCTCTTCATCGTGCCGATGGCCATCCCGCCCGTCGCGTACGCCGTCGGCCTCTACTCGGTCAGCCTCCGGGCCGAGGCCCTGCAGGACAACCTCGCCCTGCTGGTCCTCGGCGAGGCGCTGCTCGCCGTGCCGTACGTCTTCGTGATGGTCTCCTCCGGCCTGAGCCAGGCCGACCCCGCGCTGCGGCCGGTGGCCAGCACGCTCGGCGCCTCGTGGCCGATGGTCATCTGGCGGGTCGACCTGCCGATGATCGTGGGCCACATGCTCGCCGGCGCGGTGTTCGCCTTCGCCGTGATCTTCGATGAGGTGGTCCTCTCGGTCTTCCTCACCCCGATCGGCGTCAAGACCCTCCCGTTGCAGATGCTTACCGCGTCGCAGGAGGAGCTGTCGCCGCAGCTCACCGCCGCCTCGACGCTGGTCTCGATGCTCGCCGTCGCGCTGCTCGGCGGCTACAGCCTGTTCTCCAACCGCCGGGCGGCCCGCGCCCGGCGTCTCTCCCGAAAGGCCGCGACCGCATGAGCATCGCGCTGTCGATCAAGGATGTCCACGTCACCCTCGGCCAGTTCGAGGTCCTGCGGGGGGTGAGCCTCGACGCCGAGCCGGGCACGTTCGTGACGCTGCTCGGTGCCAGCGGCAGCGGCAAGACCACGCTGCTCAACGTCATCGCCGGGCTGCAGCAGCTCGACTCCGGGCACGTGCTGTTCGACGGGGAGAACGTCGAGCGCCGGCCGCCGCGCAAGCGCCGGGTCGGGGTCGTCTTCCAGTCGTACGCCCTGTTCCCGCACATGAGCGTGGGGGAGAACGTCGCCTTCCCGCTGCGGGCGGCCCGCCGGCCGGCCGCCGAGCGGCGGCGCGTGGTCCAGGAGATGCTGGACCTGGTCGACCTCGGCGGCATGGTGGACCGGGCCCCGGCGTCGCTCTCCGGCGGCCAACGGCAGCGGGTGGCGCTGGCCCGCGCGCTCGCCTCGGACCCGAGCATCCTGCTGCTCGACGAGCCGATGGCCGCCCTCGACAAGCAGCTGCGCGAGCGGATGCAGGTCGAGATCAAGCGGATCCAGCAGCAGGTCGGCATCACCACCGTCGCGGTCACCCACGACCAGGCCGAGGCGATGACGATGTCGGACCTGGTGGCGATCATGCACGAGGGGCAGCTCGTGCAGGTCGACTCGCCGGAGAACCTCTACCGCCGGCCGGTCGACGAGTACGTCGCGAGCTTCCTCGGCGAGGCCAACCTCTTCCCGGCCGACCGGCAGGGGCCGCTGCCGGTCGACTCGGGCGCACCGGCGACCGGCACGGCGGTGGTCCGCCCGGAGGACCTGGTCGTGCTCGACGCCGGCCAGCTCGGCGACCGCTGGCACGTGCGCGGCGTGGTCCGCCTGCTCAGCTTCCAGGGCAGCCGCTTCCGGCTGGAGGTGACCACCCCGGCCGGGCGCAGCGTGGTCTGCTCGCTGCCGCCGCACACCGACGCCGGCGCGCTGCTGCCCGGCAGCGAGGTCACGCTCGGGTGCGCGGACTCCGACCGGGTCCACGTGATCCACCCGGCCGCCGTGGGTGAGCAGCTCAAGCTGGTCGCGTGATGGCGGCGGGCAGGCCGGGGCGGCGGCGATGATCGAGACGGTCCTCGGGCCCGTCGCGGCGGCCGGCGTCGGCCGGGTCAACATGCACCAGCATCTGCTCAGTGACGCCAGCGCGCTGAGCCGCCCCGGCGCGGAGCCGGCCCCCGCCGACCAGCGGGTGACGACGGCCAACCTGGGCTTCCTCCGGTGGAACGCCCTGGCCCTGGCCGACAACCTGCGGCTGGACGACCCGCGGCTCGCCGCCGCGGAGCTGCGGCACGCCGCCGGCGGCGTCGACCTCGTCGTCGAGGACACCAGCATCGGGCTGGGGCCGGACCACCCGGCCCTGCCGGCGATCTCGCGGGCCGCGGGCGTGCACGTCGCCGTGGCGTACGGCCTGTACGTGACGCCGACCCTGCCAGGCTGGGCGCGGGACCTCGACGAGGACGGGGTGCACCGCCTCCTGCACGGCGCGCTGACCGACCGGGTCCCGGGCACCGACTACCGCGCCGCCCTGCTCGGGATCATGGGCACCACCGCGGCGTTCCCCGCCGTCGAGCGGGCCCGGCTGCGGGCGGCGGCCGTCGCCGCCGCCGGTGCCGGGGCGAGCGTCGGCGTCCGGCTCGACGGCGACAGCCGCACCGGCGTCGAGGTGGTGGCCGAGCTGACCGGTGCCGGGCTGCCGGCCGACCGGATCCTGCTCACCAACGCCGACGAGTACCTCGACGCCGCCTACTGGCACGACCTGCTCGACACCGGTGCGACCCTGGAGATGTGCTTCGGCACCGAGTGCCAGCACGTCGGGCGGATGCGTAACCCGTCCGACGGGCAGCGGCTGGACTTCTTCGAGGCGTTCCTCGCCGCGCGCCCCGACGGCCGGTGGGTGCTCGGCGGCTCGGTGTGGACCAAGGCCCAGCTGCGCCGCTACGGCGGCGAGGGCTACGACCACCTCACCACCCGGGTCCTGCCGGAGCTGGTCCGCCGGGGCGTCGCCCCGGACCGGCTGGCGGCCATGGTGACCCACGAGCCGCGCCGGCTGCTGGACCGGCCGTCCCCGACCGTCGACCCGACCACCACCCCGGCCGAGGAGGCCCACCATGCGCGCTGAGCTGCCCGCCCTCGCTCCCACCCAGGCGCTGTTCGTCGACGGGGCGTGGCACCCCGGCGGCGAGCTGTTCGACGTCGTCGACCCGGCCACCGAGGAGGTGCTCACCCGGGCCGTCCAGGCCACCCCGGCTGACGTCGACGCGGCCGTGGGCGCGGCCCGGCGGAGCCTGGCCGACCGGCGCTGGGTGGGCCTGCCGCCGCTGGAGCGGACCCGGATCCTGCACCGGGTCGCCGACCTGATCGAGGCGGAGCTGGAGGAGCTCGCGATCCTGGAGACCCGCGACAACGGCAAGCCGATCGAGCGGTCCCGGGCCGACGTGGCCACCGCCGCGCGCACCTTCCGGCACTTCGCCGGCGCGCCGAGCCGGCTGCTGGGCAGCACCGTCCCGATCGACCCCGGCGCGCACCACGTCTACACCACGCTGGAGCCGGTGGGGGTGGCCGCGCTGATCCTGCCGTGGAACTTCCCGATCATGACCGGCGCTTTCAAGATCGCCCCGGCGCTGGCCGCCGGCTGTTCGGTGGTCGTCAAGCCGGCCGAGCAGACGCCGCTGACGATGCTGCGCCTCGCCGACCTGATCACCGCCGCCGGGGTCCCCGCCGGGGTGCTCAACGTGCTGACCGGCGACGGCCGCGTCGGCGCGGCCCTGGTCGACCACCCCGGCGTCGCCAAGGTCTCCTTCACCGGGAGCACGGAGGTCGGCCGGCTGGTCGGCGCCGCGGCCACCCGGCGGTTGGCGCGGGTCACCCTCGAACTGGGCGGCAAGAGCGCCAACATCGTCTTCGCCGACGCCGACCTGGACGCCGCCGTCACCACCGCGCTCCGCGCCTCGTTCGGGCACTCCGGGCAGATGTGCACGGCGGGCAGCCGGCTGCTGGTGCACCGCGCGGTCCTCGCCGAGTTCACGGGGCGGCTCGCCGAGGCGGCGGCGCGGGTGCCGGTCGGCGACGGGCTGGCCGGGGGCATCTCGGTGGGTCCTTTGGTCTCGGCGGAGCAGCGCGAGCGGGTCCTCGGCTACGTCGCGCAGGGGCGCGCCGAGGGGGCCGAGCTGCTCGTCGGCGGCGCGGCCCCGGCCGGCCCCGGCTTCTACGTGCCGCCCACCGTCTTCGCGGGGGTCACCAACGACATGGTCATCGCCCGGGAGGAGATCTTCGGGCCGGTGGTCGGCGTGCTGGCCTTCGACGACGAGGTTGAGGCGGTGCGGATCGCCAACGACTCGACGTACGGCCTCGCCGCCGGCGTCTGGACCACCGACCTGAGCCGGGCGCACCGCGTCGCGGCCCAGCTGGAGGTGGGGACGGTGTGGGTCAACAGCTACAACGTGTTCGACCCCGCGCTCTCCTTCGGCGGGCGCAAGGAGTCGGGCGTCGGCCGCGATCTCGGCGACGAGGCGTTGCACGGCTATCTGGAGTCGAAGGCCGTCGTCGTCAGCCTGTAGATCGTATCCATTCTGAGGGAGATAGTATCCATGAGGCTGGCGAGCGTGGGAAATCGTGCCGTACGATGGGATCCACATTCGGTCTTTCTGGATCCCATGTCGGGAGTTGGGGGAGCGGTCGACGGTGGAGCTCTCGGTGAACGCTGACCACGCGGACGTCGACCGGCTCGGCACCCTCGTGCGACCCGTGGACGTCGCCCGGGAACGGGCGCAGACGGTCGGGGTGCGCCACGCGCACCACCTCAACTCCGCGGGTTCCGCCCTGCCGACGGTCGCGGTGGTCGACGAGGTCGTCGCCCACCTGCGGCGCGAGGAGACCGAGGGCGGCTACGAGGCCGCCGCGGCCGTCGCCGGCCGCATCGAGGAGGTGTACGCCTCGGCGGCGCGTCTCGTCGGCGCCCGGGCCGAGGAGATCGCCCTGTCCGACAGCGCGAGCACCGGCCTGCGGGTCATCGTCGACGCGCTCCGCCTGGACGCGACCAGCCGCGTGCTGGTCGCCCGCTCGACCTACGTCAGCCACGCCCTGCACCTGCTCAGCCTGACCCGGGAGACCGGCGCGGAGCTCGTCGTCCTGCCCAGCGGCCCCGACGGCGCGGTCGACCTCGACCGGCTGGAGCGGGCGCTGACCGGCGGCCCGCGCGACGTCGTCTGCGTCGCCCAGGTGCCGACGTCGTCGGGCCTGGTCGAGCCGGCGCGCGACATCGGCGCGCTGACCCGCCGCTCCGGCGCGGTCTACCTGCTCGACGCGACCCAGTCGGTCGGGCAGCTGCGCATCGACGTCGACGAGATCGGCTGCGACGCCCTGGTGACGACCGGACGCAAGTTCCTCCGCGCCCCCCGGGGCACCGGCTTCGCGTACCTCCGCGGTGACTTCCTCGACCGGCTCACGCCCGTCGCGCCCGACGTGCGGGGCGCGGTGTGGACGGGGACGCACCAGTGGACCCTGGCGCCGACGGCCCGCCGCTTCGAGACCTGGGAGTCCTCCGTGGCCGGCCGGCTCGGCCTGGGGGTGGCGCTGACCCAGCTGCTCGACCGGGGCGTCGAGGCGACCGAGGCGTACCTGACCGCGTGCGGGGCCCGGCTGCGTCGGGGGCTCGCCGCCATCGACCGGGTGACCGTGCAGGACCCGCCGGCCAGCCGCTCGGGCATCGTCACGTTCACCGTCGACGGTCTCGGCAGCGACGCGGTCAGCCGGCGGCTGGCCGTGCGCGGCGTGCGCACGGTGTCGGTGCCGGCCAGCCACGGCCAGTGGGACCTCGGCCTGCGCGGCGTGCCCGCCGTGGTCCGGGCCTCGGTGCACGTCTACAACAACGACGCCGACCTCGACGCGCTGCTGGGCGCGGTGGCCGAGATCGCCCGGGGAGCGAACCCGTGAGCGGGCCGCCCGAGGTCGACGTCCTCGTCGTCGGGCTCGGCGTGCACGGCTCGGCCGCCGCCTACGAGCTCGCCCAGCGCGGCGCGGACGTCGTGGCGATCGACCAGTTCGCCGAGGACCACCACCGGGGCTCGTCGCACGGCCGGACCCGGATGATCCGCCGCGCGTACCCCAACCCGGTCTGGAACGACCTCGTCGCGCGGGCCTTCGCCGGCTGGGAGCGCTGGGAGCGGGCCAGCGGCGAGACCCTGGTGCGGCGCACCGGCGGCCTCTACGCCCACTGGGGGACGGCCCAGCTCCAGGGGCCCGGCTGCGAGGTCGTCGAGGACCGGGGCCGGCTGCGGGAGCTGATGCCCTCCTTCGCCGTGCCGGCCGGCTACCGGGCCGT
Source organism: Micromonospora haikouensis (assembly GCF_000876225.1). NCBI lineage: Bacteria > Bacillati > Actinomycetota > Actinomycetes > Micromonosporales > Micromonosporaceae > Micromonospora > Micromonospora haikouensis. The sequence continues at coordinate 1,564,139 of NZ_JXSX01000003.1, forward strand.
GTACGACCCGTCCGCCGGGGTCGTCGAGGCCGGCACCGCCCTGGCGGTCGCCCGCGCCGGGGCCCGGGCGGCCGGCGCGGAGCTGGCCTTCGGCGAACGCATGCTGAGCTGGCAGGCGACCGGCGACGGGTGCCTGGTCGAGACCACCGCCCGCCGGATCCGGGCCCGCTCGCTGGTGCTCGCCACCGGCGCCTGGGTCGGCCGGGTCGTGCCCGAGCTCGCCGACCTGTTCGAGGTGTGGCGCATCGTCACCGCCACGCTCCGCCCCGACCAGCCGGCCGCCCTGCCGCCCCGGCTCGGCGCCTTCTCCGTGGACCGGCCCGAGGGCCTCGTCTTCGGCATCCCCGACGCCGCCGGCAACGGCTTCAAGGCCGGCGTCGACGCCGGTGAGGTCTGGGATCCGCAGCGGCCGGCCGCGCCGCCGACCGCCGACGAGATCGGCGACCTGTGCCACCTGATGGCGCGCTACGTCCCCGGCGTGGCCGCCGACCCGCGCCGCGACGTGGTCGAGGCCGCGTCCTGCCTCTACACGATGACCCGGGACCGGCGGTTCGTGCTCGGCCGGCTGCCCTGGGCCCCGCCGGTGGTCGTCGCCGCCGCGTGCTCCGGGCACGGGTTCAAGTTCGCCCCGGCGATCGGCGCGGCCGTCGCCGACCTGTGCGGCGGCGACGACCGCCGCGACCTCGACTTCGTCGGCGTACGACGCCGGCTCGACCCGTGACGCCCGCGCCGCCGGCCCCGGCGTCCCCCGCCGGTGGGCCGGTGCCCGCCGCCCGCATCCCGCACCCCGTGGAGGACTCATGACGACCGCAGCGCACTGGAACGACCCCCTCACCGCAGCCGAGATCGCCGAGGTCGTCGCGCTGGTCGGCGACGATCCGCGGATCGGCAAGCGCCCGCGCTACTGGGGGATCGCCGTCGAGGAGGGACTGGCCCGCGCCCTCGCCCCGGGGCAGGGCCGGCCGGTGCGGCTGGTGGTGATGAACCCCGACGCCCACGCCGCCTGGGAGGTCGGCGCGTGGACCTCCGGCACCGACCGGCCGGCGTCGATCGCCTCCTGGACGCCGGTCGACGCCGAGCGGCCCGGCGTCTCCAGCGAGGAGGCCCGGATGGTCGCCCAGGCGTGCCGCGAGGACGCCGCGTTCCAGGCGGCGCTGGCCCGGCGCGGCATCACCGACGTCTCGCTGGTCTGGGTCGACCCCGAGTCGATCACCGGCTTCGAGCCCGAGGACCTGGTCGGCCGGCGGCTGTCCTGGGGCACCGTCTGGCACCGGGTGAGCGAGGACGACAACGGCTACGCCCGGCCCGTCGCCGGGCTCGTGCCGATCATCGACCTGGAGACCCTCGAGGTGGTCCGGATCGAGGACCACGGGGTGCTCCCGATGGCCTCCGAGACGGGCAACTACCGCTCCGGCACCTGGGGGCCGGACCGGCACGTCGCGCCGCTGGAGATCGTCCAGCCCGAGGGGCCGGGCTTCACCATCGACGGGCAGCTCGTCACCTGGCAGAACTGGTCGTTCCGGGTCGGCTTCACCCACCGCGAGGGCCTGGTGCTGCACGACGTCGTCTACCACGACGGCGACGAGGCGCGACCGGTGGTGCGCCGGGCGGCCGTCAGCGAGATGTACGTGCCCTATCTCGACAGCGACCCGACCGCGTACCGCAAGAACTTCTTCGACTGGGGCGAGTACGGCGCCGGCCCGCTCACCGCGTCGCTGGAGCTGGGCTGCGACTGCCTGGGGGAGATCCGCTACTTCGACACCGCCGTGCTCAACGGCCACGGCGAGGCGCGCACCATCAAGAACGCGGTCTGCCTGCACGAGGAGGACTTCTCCATCCTGTGGAAGCACGTCAACACCCGCACCGGTGAGGCGGACGTGCGGCGCAGCCGCCGCCTGGTGATCTCCTTCTTCGCCACCGTGGCCAACTACGACTACGGCTTCTACTGGTCGTTCTACCAGGACGGCATGATCGACCTGGAGATCAAGCTGACCGGCGTCATGTCGGTCTCCGGCATCGACGACGGGCAGACGCCCCGCTACGGCCGGCTGGTCGCCCCCAACGTGCAGGCTCCCAACCACCAGCACTACTTCGGCCTGCGGCTGGACATGGGGGTCGACGGCCCGCTCAACCGGCTCTACGAGATCCACGCCGAGGTGGAGCCGGACGAGGCGCTCAACCCGTACGGCAACGCCTGCCGGATGGTGCGCACGCCGATCACCACGGAGGCCGAGGCGGCCCGCAACACCAACCCGGCGCAGGCGGTGCACTGGCTGGTCGAGAGCACCTCGCGGACGAACCGCTACGGCGACCAGACCGGCTACCGGCTCACCCTGCCCAACACCGCCCGGCTCTACGCCCGGCCCGGCAGCATCGTGGAACGGAAGGCGCCGTTCGTCGCCAAGCAGCTCTGGGCCACGCCGTACGAGCCGACGGAGCGGTTCATCGCCGGCGAGTACCCGAACCAGGCGCCGCTCGGCGCGGAGGGCATCACCGCCTGGCAGCAGGCGAACCGGTCGCTCGACGGCGTCGAACTCGTGCTGTGGCCGGTCGTCGGCGTGCACCACGACCCCCGCCCCGAGGAGTGGCCGATCATGGCGGTGCACCGCATCGGCATGCGGCTGGAGCCGGACGGCTTCTTCGACCGGAACCCGTCGCTGGACCTGCCGGCCCCACGCCGCCACGGTGCCGGCGCCGACGACGCCTGCTGTCACTAGGGGGCGCGGCATGGACCAGGTGTGGTCGGTCACCGGGCCCACCGGCCCGGAGGACCTCGGGCTGACCCTGCCCCACGAGCACGTCTTCGCCAACCTGACCCGCACCGAGTCGCGGGACGGGTTCATGACGGTGTGGGAGGAGCGGGAGCGCGACATCCGCCGGTTCGTCGAACGCGGCGGGAAGACCCTGTGGGACGTCACGAACGGTGAGCTGAGCGCGTACGCGGCGCCCGTCTACTACGACCGGGACCCGGCCCACCAGGTGCAGAACCCGGTCACCGGGTCGCGCTCGGTGGCCAACGTGCTGGCGACCAGGGAACTGGCCGAGCGCACCGGCGTCACCGTGGTGCTGGGCACGGGGCACTACTTCGAGGCGTACCTCGACCAGGGCTGGTGGGAGCGCACCAGCACCAACCAGATCGCCGACCACCTGGTCGCGGACCTGCTCGACGAGATCCCCGGCACCGGCGTGCGCGCCGGCCTGATCGGGGAGATCGCCTCCGACCAGCCGAGGATCACCGCCAACGAGGAGCGCTCGTTCCGGGCCGCCGGCCGGGCGGCGGTCGAGACCGGCGCGCTGGTGAGCACCCACGCGCCCACCTACCCCACCGGCGAGGCGCAGATCGACATCCTCACGGCCGAGGGCGTCGACCCGGAACGGATCGTGATCGGGCACACCGACACGGTCAAGGACGTGCGCTACTCGCTGGACCTGCTCCACCGGGGCGTCTACGTCCAGTACGACTGCATGATGGCCTGCAAGAGCGGCGGGCAGGTGGTCGTGCCGGAGCTGCGGCGGCGGGTGGACTACCTCCGGCACCTCGTCGACCGGGGCTTCGCCGCGAAGATCCTGCTGTCGCAGGACGTCAGCCAGCGGTCCCACCAGGCCGAGCTGGGCGGGCCGGGGATGTGCTTCCTGTTCGAGGAGTTCACCGAGTACGCGGTGGCGGCGGGCATCGAGCCCGAGGTGCTCACGATGATGACGGTGGACAATCCCCGGCGGGCGATGTTCGGCCGGTGAGGCCGGTGGCCGGGGCGCTCCTGCGGGGGCGCCCCGGCCACGTGCGTGCTCAGCCGGCGGCCGGCCCGCCTGCGACGTCGGCGGTCGGCCGCGTACCGTCGGCGGTCGGCTTGCCCGCGGCCAGCCAGGCGAAGACCTGGTCGCTGGTGACGAGGGCGTCGCGCTGGAGGTACCGCACGGCGCGCAGTGCGGCGTCGTGCGCCTCGCGGGAGGAGCCGCCGACGCAGTCGGTCAGCACCCGGACCCGGTAGTCGTGCTGGTGGGCGTCGACGGCCGTGTAGTGGATGCACACGTCGGTGAGCCCGCCGATCAGCAGCACCGTCCCGGCCCGGTACGCCTTGAGCACGATCTCCAGCTCGGTGCCGAAGAACGCCGAGTAGCGCCGCTTGCGGATGAGGAACTCCTCGGGGCGTGGCCGTACCCAGGGGGCGAGTTCCGTCTCGGGCCACCCCTCGACGCAGTGCGGGCCCTCGTCGCCGTCCAGTTCGCGGCCGATGTCGACCAGGCTCGGCTTGTGGACCTCCTGGATGAAGACGACCGGTACGTCGTGCTCGCGGCAGGCGTCGATGAGGCGTTCCACCCGGTCGGCGCGCTCCCGGCGGCCGCCCATGTGGGCGATCTCGGAGCGGGACTCCTCGTCGGGCACCGGGCCGCCCTGGATGTCGACCACGATGAGTACGGCGTTGCCCACGATCGCGGGCGGCGGCGGGTTCGTCATGGCTTGAACACCACGTAGACCTTGCGCAGCGTCTCGTGGACGGTCCACGTCCCGCACCAGCCGATCGGGAAGTACGCCGTGCTGCCGGCGGTCACCTCGGCCGGCTCCTCGCCGTCGCGCTGGACGGTCATCCGACCGGAGACGACGTGGATGATCTCGCCCCGGGTGAGGAACTCCCAGCGCGACGTGCCCGGGTCGCTCTCCCAGACGCCGGAGATCACGGTGCGCGCCTCGTTGGTGAAGTCCACCCGGCTGCGGACGAGGATCTCGCCGCTGAGCGGCTGCGCGCTCGGTGGCCCGAGGGGCTTCTCCTCGAGCCCCGTGGCCGTGCGGGGGACGGTGGTGAGCGTCATGTGACCTCCTGAGTGCGGGGAACAGGCCCAGGCTAACTCAGTGGATGCCATGACGGCTAGATTGTATCCAATCCTACCCGCGGAAGACGGTGGAGGAGCGCAGCTCGTACCAGCGGGCCAGCTGCTCGCCGGCCTTGATGACGTGCTCGCGCATCTGGTCGGCGGCCCGCTGGGCGTCGCCGTCGGCCAGCGCCTCCAGGATCCGCTCGTGCTCCTGGAAGTTCTCGTCGCGGTGCCGGCTGTCGTTGACGATCAACTGCGCCGACACGTTGCGCGGGAAGGTCTCGTTGATGTCGTTGATCGCCTTGCTCAGCCGGGCGTTGCCGGAGATGCTCGCGATCAGCGTGTGGAAGACGTCGTTGCTGCGCCGGTGGTCGTGCTGGGCGGGCACGCCGTCGCCGCGCCCGGCGACGGAGAGGTCGTACATCTCCTGGTTGGCCGCCCGGAGCTGGTCGATCTGGTCGCGGGTGATCCGGCGCACCGCGCGCGCGGCGGCCAGCGCCTCCAGCTCCGCGCGCACCTCGTAGGCCTCGCGGACGTCCCACGGCGCGGGGACGCTGACCACGGCGCCCTTGTTGGGCAGCACCTCGATCAGGCCGCTGGTCTGCAGCTGGCGCAGCGCCTCGCGGACCGGGGTGCGGGAGACGCCGAAGTTGCTGGCCAGCTCGGCCTGGCGCAGCTGGGCGCCGATCGGGATCTCGCCGGTCATGATCCGGTTGCGGATCTGCTCGGCGAGGTCGTCGACGAGGGCGGCGCCGGTCTTGCGGGTTGCCGCCAGTTCCTCGGTGGTCAACCGGCCACTCTCCCTCTGCGTCGATCGATCCGGGCCCCCCGGCCGCTCACCTGCGGCGGAGCATCGGAACGCCGCGTTGGCGACCAAACCTGCCCGTTGGGTCACACCACGATAGCAGGGTGGAGGATGCGTGGACCCACGTGACCCCGACATGGGTGTGTTTGCTTCCGTAACGGATCCGAAGAAAGTAACATTGGATCCAATGAGAGGGGGCCCGTGTCTACAGAACTACCCTTCGTCGTCCGCGCGCTCCGGTTGGAGGCGGCCGGTGTGCTGTCGGTCGAGCTGGTCCCGGCCGACGCCGCCGCGCCGCTGCCGGACTGGACCCCCGGGGCGCACGTCGACCTGGTGGTCGGCGACGGTTCCACCCGGCAGTACTCCCTGTGCGGCGAGCCCGGCGCCCCGTGGTGGCGGATCGCGGTCCTGCGCGAGCCCGCCGGCCGCGGCGGCTCGGCCTGGGTCCACGACCACCTGCGCCCCGGCGACCGGGTCCGGCTGCGCGGCCCGCGCAACCACTTCGCGCTGGAACCCGCCGGCAGCTACCTGTTCGTGGCCGGCGGCATCGGCATCACCCCGCTCCTGCCGCTGCTGGCCGAGGCGCGGCGGCGGGGGGCCGCCTCCCGGCTGCACTACTTCGGCCGGAGCCGGCGCGGCATGGCGTTCCTCGACGAGCTCGCCCCCTACGGCGACCGGATCCGGGTGCACGCCGCCGACGACGGGCCCCGGCCCGAGCTGCGCGACCTGCTCGACGGGCTGCCGCCCGACGCGCTGGTCTACGCCTGCGGCCCGAGCCGGCTGCTGGCCGGGCTGCGCGCCGCCACGGAGGCGGCCGGCCGCCCCGACCGGCTGCGCACCGAGCTGTTCTCCGCGCCCGTGCCGGCGCAGCCGCAGCCGGCCGGGGCCTTCACCGTCCGGCTCGACCGCAGCGGCGTCGAGGTGACGGTGCCCGCCGACCGGTCCGCGCTGGACGTCCTGCTGGAGGCCGGCGTCGAGATCGTCAACGACTGCCACGAGGGGATCTGCGGCAGCTGCGAGACCCGGGTCCTCGCGGGGGCCGTCGACCACCGGGACCACGTCCTCACGGCCCAGGAACGGGCGGCGGGGGACTGCCTGATGGTCTGCGTCTCCCGCGCCGCCGGCGACCGGCTGGTCCTGGACCTGTGAGCCGCCCCGAGGTGCCGCCCCTGCCGACCGCCGCCGGCGGGCGTCCGGCACCCGCTCCCCGCTCCACCCCCATTCCCCAACCGCGGAGGTAAGCAGTGCTGCGACAGGCAGACAACGAGAAGCTCACCCGGACCGGGCCCGGCACCCCGCTGGGCGGCCTCATGCGGGCCTACTGGCAGCCGGCCGCGCTGGTGTCGGAGATGCCCGACGACCGCCCGGTCAAGGCGATCCGGATGTTCGGCGAGGACCTGGTGCTGTTCCGGCGCGCCGACGGCTGGGGGCTGATCAGCCGCTTCTGCGCCCACCGCGGGGTCGACCTCTCCTACGGCCGGCTGGAGGACGGCGGGCTGCGCTGCCTCTACCACGGCTGGCTCTACGACGCGCAGGGACGCTGCGTGGAGCAGCCCGCCGAGCCCCCGCACAGCCAGTTCCTCGACAAGATCCGGATCGCCAACTACCCGTGCGTGGAGCGCAACGGCATCGTCTTCGCCTACCTGGGGGCCGGCGACCCGCCGCCCTTCCCGGCGTACGACTGCTTCACCGCGCCCGACGAGTACACGTTCGCCTTCAAGGGGCTGTGGGAGTGCAACTGGCTGCAGGGGCTGGAGGGCGGCATCGACCCGAGCCACGTCTCCTTCCTGCACCGGTTCGTCGGCGAGGACCCCCGCGACGTCTACGGCCAGCAGTTCAGCGAGGAGGTCGAGGGCACCGGCACCAAGCTGTCGAAGCTGGTCGGCGACCACTACCGCCCCGACATCGAGGTGGAGAGCGCCGAGCACGGGCTGCGGGTCTTCGCGATCCGCCAGCTCACCGAGCAGCTCAAGCACGTCCGGGTGACCAACCTGCTGTTCCCCAACGCCTTCGTGGTGCCGTTCGGCAACGACAAGGTCTTCACCCAGTGGCACGTGCCGATCGACGACGAGAACCACCACTGGTTCATGATCTTCTACGACTTCGCCGAGCGGACCGACAAGGAGACGCTGCTGCGCCAGCGGCTGGAGAACGTCTCCCTGCCCGACTACCGCCCGCTGCGCAACCGGTCGAACAACTGGGGATTCGACCCGGCCGAGCAGCGCGACCTCACGTACACGGGGATGGGGCTCGACATCAACGTCCACGACCAGTGGGCGGTGGAGAGCATGGGCCGCATCCAGGACCGGACCGTGGAGCGGCTCGGCGTGTCCGACCGCGCCGTCACCGCCAACCGGCGGCTGCTGCTGCGCGCGATCGACGCCTTCCAGGCCGGCGGCGCGCTGCCCGCGCACCCGCTCGACGAGGCGGAGGCGGCCGGGCTGGTCGGCCCGCTGGCCGTCGACATGGTCTCGCCCAGCGAGGGCTGGCAGGAGCGGTGGCGGGAGAAGGAGGCCGAACGCCGCAGCCGGTCGCCGTGGCACCGGCCGCAGCCGGAGGTGGCCGGTGCGTAACGCCGACGAGCGCGACGTCTCCGCCGGTGGCGGCGGGGCCAGCGCCCGACCGATGCTGGCCCAGGACCGGGGCGGCTTCGTCGACCGGCACGACCTGTGGTCCGAGGGGCAGTACGCCGCCGCCGCGCAGATGCGCCGGGTGATCGACGAACTCGGCATCGAGATGATCCGCTTCGGCTTCGTCGACCAGCACGGGATCGTCCGGGGCAAGACCATCGCCCGGTCCGCGGTCGCCGCGGTCATGCGTTCGGGCCTGACCGCCCCCAGCTCGCTGCTGCTCAAGGACACCTCGGGCAAGTCGGTCTTCCCGGTGTTCGCCGCCGACACCGGGGTCGGCGTCGCCGGCTTCGCCGGTGCCGGCGACATCGTCCTCGTGCCGGACCCGACCTCCTTCCGGGTCGTGCCGTGGGCCGAGCGCACCGGGTGGGTCCTGTGCGACGTCCGCTTCCCGGACGGCTCGCCGGTGCCCTTCTGCACCCGCAGCCTGCTGCGGGACCAGCTGGGCGCGCTGGCCGGGCGCGGCTACGGGATGACCGTCGGCGCCGAGCTGGAGTTCCACGTCTTCCGCGCGGCCGGCGCGGGGCTCACCGGTGACCGGGTCGGCCGGCCCGGCGCGCCCGGCGCGGCCGCCCCGGTCGGTCCGACGACGCCCGGCGCGCAACTCCTGCACGAGGAGGCGCTCGACGGCCTCGACGCGCTGGTGCAGGCGCTCTACACCGGGCTGACCTCGCTCGACCTGCCGCTGCGCTCGATCGAGCTGGAGTTCGGGCCGAGCCAGCTGGAGCTGACCATGGCGGCGGCCGACGCCGCGACGACCGCCGACGCGGTGGTGGTGTGCCGCAGCGCGGTGCGCCAGATCGCCCGGCGGCACGGCTTCCACGCGACGTTCATGTCCCGGCCGCAGGGGGCCGAGACGGCCTCCACCGGCTGGCACCTGCACCAGTCGCTGACCGACCTGCGCACCGGCCGGGCCGCGTTCGTGCCCGACGCCGACGACGCCGGGCCCCTGTCGGCGACCGGCCGGGCCTACCTGGAGGGGCTCCTGCGCCACGCCGCCGCGGCGGCGGCGTTCACCACGCCGACGGTCAACGGCTACAAGCGCTACCAGAGCCACTCGCTGGCCCCGGACCGGGTCGCCTGGGGGGTGGACAACAAGGGGGCCATGGTGCGGGCCGTCGGCGGCCCGGGTGACCCGGCCACCCGGCTGGAGAACCGCTCCGGGGAGCCGGCGGCCAACCCCTACCTCTACATCGCCGCGCAGGCGGTCAGCGGCCTCGACGGCATCACCCGCGACCTGGAGCTGCGGCCGCCGACCACGAACCCGTACGACGCCGCCGCGCCGCCGCTGCCCCGCTCGCTCGGCGAGGCGGTGGCCGCGCTGGAGGCCGACGGGGTGTTCCGGGCGGCGCTGGGCGACGTGGTGGTCGACTGGTACGCCCGCCTCAAGCGGGCCGAGTACGAGCGCTACCTGCTGCACGTCTCGGACTGGGAGCAGCGGGAGTACTTCGGGCTGTTCTGACTGTGCCCGGCCTGGCGGTGTCTGGCGGCCCCGGTCCGGCTGTGCTGCCGGCTCCGGTCCGTTGGCGCGGCCGACGGCGTCGCTGCGACGCCGCTGAGCTGGGCACGAAACACGTCCGTAGCCGTAGCGAGACCCGAGTTTAATGGATGCACATCTTGAGTTCGGGATCCAATCGGGTGTTCAATGGATCCACGGCGGCGGGGTGCCGGTGCGACAGCTGAACAAGCCACACCAAAGCACATGGAGGAACCTTGCGCATACTCCTGGTCCAGCCGGGTCGGCGAATGCGGGCGGCGCTTGTCGCCGGGGCAGCGCTGGCCCTCGTACTCAGCGGATGCTCGTCGGGCGGCTCCGACGACTCCGGCGACGCCTCGGGCTCCGGGTCGGACGGCCTGAGCGGTCAGGTCGTCTGGGCCGACTTCGGCGGCCCCACCAACAAGGCCCGGTACGGCACCTACTTCGACGACTTCACCAAGGACACCGGCGTCAAGGTCATCTCCGAGGTGGAGAGCGACGCCATCGCGAACACGATGCTCACCGGCGGCAAGGGCGCGTACGACGCGATCCATGTCGGCCTGGACACCGTCTACCAGAACAAGGCCAACATCGCCCGGCTCGACGACTCGGTCGGGCGCGACACCAACCTGCCCGAGAACATCCGCGATTACGCCTTCGGCACCTTCCTGGTCGGCCACGTCCAGGCGTACCTGACCGCGACCTTCCCCAACGGCGGGCCGAAGAACTGGGCCGACTTCTGGGACGTCGCGAAGTTCCCCGGCAAGCGGGGCTGGATGGGCAGCCCGGGCAGCTACGACGGGGCCTGTGAGATCGCCCTGCTGGCCTCCGGCGTCACCCCGGACAAGCTGTACCCGCTCGACCTGGACCGCTGCACCAAGAAGCTCGACGAGCTGCGGCCGAACATGGTCTTCTACACCTCGTACCCGCAGATCCAGCAGCTGCTGACCTCCAAGACCGCCGCGGTCGTGGCCGGCCCGTCCGGTCAGGCGGTCGCCCTCAAGAACCAGGGCGTGGACGTCACCATCTCGTTCGACCAGGCGCTCATCGCGCCCAACGTGATGGCCATCCCGGCCAGCGCGCCCAACATGAAGAACATCCAGGCGCTGGCCAAGGTCTTCAACGACCCGGAACGCCAGGCGGCGTTCGCCAAGCTGACCGGCTACGGCCCCGGCAACCCCGACGCGTTCAAGTACATGGACGCCGAGACCAAGGCGAAGGTCGTCAACGCCCCCGAGCACACCACGGTCGTCCCGTGGAACTCCGAGGAGCGGGCGAAGGTGAGCGACGAACTGCTGGCCTGGTACACGAAGTGGCTCGCAGGCAAGTGACCGACCGACCGGTGGGGCCCTGATCGCGGGCCCCACCGGCGTCGCCGGCCCGTCGACCAGAGAGGAAGTGACATGGACGTCGGACATCCCGTCCGCAGGGTCCGCGCGGCGGTGGCCGCGTGAGCGACCCCGGCGGCCACCGGCACGACGTGCCCGGCGGCGCCGCCTGGTCCCTCACCCTCGCCCGCGGCAGCACCCTGCGCCTGGAGGCGCTGGGCGCCGACGCGGTCGCCAGCATGCTGCTGTACGCGGCGGACGACCGGTGGGAACGGCTCAACGTGCCGGACACGCTGAAGGCGCAGATGTCGGCGCGGATCCACCCGCCGATGGTCCTGATGTCGGACATGGGCAGGGCGCTGGCCTCGGTGACCGGCTCCTCGTCGGACTGGCACGACGCGATCACCGGCCACAGCGTCGACGCCGACCTGGCCCGGTTCGGCCCGTCGGACTACGGGCGCGACCGCAACGGGTGGCGGCGCAGCGCCCGCAGCCTGCTGCTCGACGAGCTGTACGCGCACGGCCTCGGCGAGCGGGACCTGCACGCCACCGTCAACTGGTTCGTCAAGGTGCGCCCCGGCGGCGACGAGCGCGGCACCCTCGGCTATGTGCCCGGGCACACCACGGCCGGTGACTGGGTGTGCCTGCGGGCCGAGCAGGACCTGTTGGTGGTGTTCGCCACCGCCCCGCACCCGCTGGACCCGGTGGCGCACTGGCGGCCGGCCGGCGTACGGGCCGTGGTCGCCCCCGGCGCGCCCGCGCCCGCCGACGACCCCAGCCGGTCGTTCCGGGCCGAGTCCGCCCGGGCGCTGGCCGCCGCCGAGCGGAGCGCACGATGAGCGACACGGGGGACCCAGAGGTCCTGTTCGACGTGACCGTCGCGGCCGGCGACGGCTGGCTCGGCGAGATCCCGGCCGGCGGCCGGCTGCGCATCGTCGACCTGCACGGCAACCAGGCCGTGGACACCCTGCTGTACGACGCGCGGGACACCGCCAACCGGTACAGCGCCGTGGACACCGTCCGCGCCCAGGGCTCGGCGTACCTGACCACCGGCTCGGTGCTGCGCAGCGTGCGCCTCGACCCGCTGGCCACGATCGTCGACGACACCTGCGGCCGGCACGACACCCTCGGCGGCGCGTGCGCCAAGGAGAGCAACGTCGTGCGCTACGGCGAACACACCCGCCACCAGCACGCCTGCCGGAGCACGTTCCTGCGCTACGCCGTGGCCGGCGGGCTGGACAAGCGCGACCTCACCCACAACATCAACTTCTTCATGAACGTGCCGCTGACCGAGGCCGGCGGGCTCACCTTCGAAGACGGCGTCTCCGCCCCCGGCAAGCACGTCGAACTCCGCGCGGAGCGCGACATTCTGGTGCTGGTCAGCAACTGTCCACAGGTGAACAACCCGTGCAACGGCTACGACCCGACGCCGGTGCGGCTGCTCGGGTGGGCGTCGTGACGCCGCCACCGGAGCCCGCCGCCGGCCTGCCGTCCGCCGCCCCGGCCCCGGCCGACGTGGACCCCGACCAGCCGGTCTGGATCACCCGCTTCGCCCCGGAGGCGGTGGCGCGGTTCGCCGCCGAGGCGCCCGACGGGCCGCTGGCCGGCGTCCGGTTCGCCGTCAAGGACAACCTGGACGTCGCCGGCTACCCGACCACGGCGGCCTGCCCCGACCTGGCCGACCGGCCGGCGGCCACGTCCGCCACCGCCGTACGTCGCCTGGTGGCGGCCGGCGCGGCCCCGGCCGGCAAGACCAACATGGACCAGTTCGCCACCGGCCTCGTCGGCACCCGCAGCCCGTACGGCGCCTGCCACAGCGTCCACAGCCCGGCGCACGTCAGCGGCGGAAGCAGCTCCGGCAGCGCCGTCGCGGTGGCATCCGGCCTGGTGCCGCTGGCGCTGGGCACCGACACGGCCGGCTCCGGCCGGGTGCCGGCCGCGTTCAACGGCCTCGTCGGGCTCAAGCCGACCCGTGGGCTGGTCTCCACCCGTGGGCTGCTGCCGGCCTGCCGGTCGCTGGACTGCGTCACCACGTTCACCCGCACGGTGGCCGGGGCCGCGTCCGCCCTCGACGTGCTGGCCTGGGCCGACCCCGACGACCCGTGGTCGCGACCGGCTCCGCCCGCCCCGCCGCCCGGCGTGGCCACCCGGATGCGTACGGTCGCGGTGCCCGCCGGTGACCTGGACCTCGACCCGCCCCACCGGGCGGCCTGGGCGGCGGCGCTGCGCCGGCTCGACACGGTGGCCGCCCAGGTGGTGCCCGTCGACGTCGGCCCGTTCCTGGCCGCCGCCGCCCTGCTCTACGGCGGACCGTGGGTCGCCGAGCGGTGGGCCGGGTTCGGGACGCACCTGTCCGGTGCCGGCGTGGACCCGACCGTCCGGCGCATCGTGACACCCGGCCGGGACGTCGCCGGCCCCGACGTGTTCGCCGCGCTGGACCGGCTCGCCGCGCTGCGCCGAGCCACCGAACAGGTCTGGCTGGACGTGGACGCCCTGCTGCTGCCGGTCACTCCGGGGCACCCCACCCTCGCGGAGGTCGCCGCCGACCCGGTCGGCGTCAACAGCCGGCTCGGCACGTACACCAACTTCGTCAACCTGCTGGACCTGTGCGCGGTGGCCGTGCCGGCCGGAACCCGGGCCGACGGCCTGCCCTTCGGGGTGCAGTTCGTCGCGCCGGCCTTCGCGGACCTGCCGCTGCTCGACCTGGCCGCCCGCTGGTGCGGCGAGCCGCCGCGCACGGTGGACGCGCCGTCGCCGGGGACCGCGCTGGTCGCGGTCGCCGGGGCGCACCTGACCGGGATGCCGCTCAACCCGCAGCTCGTCGCGCTCGGCGGGCGGCTGCACGCCCGGGCCCGCACCGCCCCCGGGTACCGGCTCTACCGGCTGCCCGGCCCCGGGGTCGCCCGGCCCGGCCTGGTGTTCACCGGCGACGGACCCGACGGCGGCATCGCCGTCGAGGTGTGGCAGTTGCCGCAGCAGGCGGTCGGCGCGCTGCTGGGCAGCATCCCGCCGCCGCTCGGGCTCGGGCCGGTCGGCCTGGACGACGGCACGACCGTGACCGGCTTCTTGGCCAGCGAACACGGGGTACGCGACGCCCGGGACGTCAGCGCCGCCGGTGGATGGCGGGCCGCGCTGCGGGCGGACCGGGCCTGACCGCCTCCGCCGGGCCAGCCTCACACCATCGCCAGCAGCATCAGCCCCATCACCGCCCCCATCGTGGCGTGACAGAGGCCCTCCACCCGCACGGTGGGACCGGCCGGGGACGCGACCGCCCCGGCCTGGTCCGGCCACCGCGGCGTCAGCCGCAAGCCGCGACCGGCCCACCAGCCGGCGGTGAGCAGCAGGTATCCGCCCAGGGCGAGGCTGACCACCGAAGGCCACCAGGGTGGCCCCGCCGGGCCGCCGTGATGGCCCCCGCCCCCGGGGTGCCCGTTCGGCCAGGCCATCCAGGCCATCGCCGCCATGGAGACCGCGAAGTACCAGGTGACCGCCCGGGACCCGTGCGGCAGCCGGCCCGGCGAACGGGCGGCGAGCACCACGAACCACAGGGCGGCCGGCGCGAACACGGCCACCCACATCGCCCCGGGCACCGCGACCGTCCACACCATCGCCGTCATCGCCACCGCCATGAGCAGGTGCGCGGCGTCGCAGCCGCGGTGCCGGGCGGGGCGTGCCGGCCCGCCGCCGGCCGCCGGCCGCAGGAGCCGGGACGCGAAGTAGGGGGCCACGACGGCCAGCGCGAGCGTCATCGGCCAGCGCAGCGCTTCGCTCATCGGCGGGCGGTCCCTTCATCCGGCAGGGCGGGGGACAGTCAGGAAGGACGTCCGCCCGGGACCGTCGTGCCAACCGTCGTGGCCGCGCCCGGGACGGGTGCCGGGCGTGCGGTGCGCCGGGCTCTCCGACAGCCTTTCACCTCCCGCCCGCATTGGGAAGAGGCGAGTGACGCCGTCGGGACGGCACCCGAGCTGCGGAAACGGGTCACCGCGACGGTGTCCGGCCGCCCCGTCGGGCGAGCAGCAGCGCCGCCGTGAGGACCGCCGCGGCCACCGGCAGGCCCCAGGGCCGCCGGGCGGCCTGCACCGTGAACGCGACCGGGCGGCCGGGCACCTCGATCCGGCCGTCGATCTCGAACCTCCCGTACGGGGCCGCGCCCGTGGGCACCGTGATCAGGTAGTCGCGGGTCGCCCCGGCGGCGACGGTGCCGATCGCCGGGGCGGCCACGATGGTCCGGGCCCGGCCGGGCGGCCCGACGAGCAGCGTGAACGGCGGGTCGGTCACGTCCTCGGTGCCGGGATTGCGCAGGGTGAACCGCACGGCCAGCTCACCCGGCAGGCCGAACCACCCGCCCGGTCCGGACCGGTCGTCGGCGCGCAACGCGTCCAGGGCCAGCGCGGCCGGGACGCCCGGCGCGGCGGGCGGCGCGTCCACCCCGGTCAGCGGCAGGTCGGCGGTGGCGGCGGCCGTGCCGGTCGCCGTCCGGACGCGCAGCACGCAGGGGCAGGCCACCGGCGGGGCGGCCAGCAGCAGCGGCAGCCGGGCACGGCCGGACGGCGGCACCTGGGCGTGCGTGGCGTCGCCCGTCGCGCAGTCCAGCGCCCCGCGCCGGGCGGCGTTGCCGCACACCTCGGCCTGCACCGTGCCGGCGGGCCAGCCGTCGAGGCCGACCAGCACCCGCTGCCCGACGCGCAGCGGCCCGGCGGGCAGGGTGACGCCGGGCCCGTCCTCGGTGGCCCCGACCGCCCCGGGTGCCAGCGCCAGGGCCGCGACCAGGGCCAGCGGGGCGGTGGCGCGGGTCCGGGCGGTCATGCCGTCGCCCGGCCGGCGTCCACGGTGGCCCGCCCACCGTCGCCGGGGGCGCGGCGACGCCGCCACCACCGCAGCCCGCCCCAGCCGCCGGCGACCGCGAGCAGCGCCAGCGGCACCCACGGCGGGGCCCAGACCCCGGCGGAGCGCAGCACCGGTGGCAGGGCGGTGTCCGTGGTGGTCGCCGCGAGGTCGACCTCGGCGGTCAGCCGCAGCAGCGGGGGTACGCCGGTGATCCGCTCGGTGACGGTGAAGGTGCCCCCGGGCAGCAGCTCCGGCAGGTCGGTGGGGGAGGTGCGGGCCTGTTCCCAGCCGAAGGGCCCGGCGACGCGCACCGTGCCGCTGCCGGTGACCCGGACGTTGCCGGTGTTGCGCACCCGGTAGCGGACCACGAGGTCGCCGCCGGCGAACGGGTCGACCGGGTTGTCGTACGAGACGTCGACCGACTCGACGGTGACGGCGGGGCGGACCGGGCCGGTGACCCGCAGGTGGACCCGGGCGGCGAGGCGCTGGTCGACCAGGACCCGCTGCCCGTCGGCGGTGGTCCGGGCGCGGGCCACCGCGCCGATCACCCCGCCGGCGTGGTCGCCCGGGGTGGCGTCGGCCGGCACGGCGAGGCGGAACGGGATGTCGACCCGTTCGCCGGGCGGCACCGTCCAGGCCCGTCGCTCGAACCGGATCCACGAGCCCACGTCGGTGGCGGGCTGGTCGGCCGGCAGCAGCGCGAACGCGCCGTCGGCGGTGGTGTACGCGTCGGTGCCGTACACGTCGAAGGTGAGCGGGCGGTCGCCGAGGTTGGTGATGCCGACGTGGTCGGTCAGGGTGCTGCCCGGGGCCAGGTCGTAGATGAAGTAGTTGCGCCCGGTCGGTCCCTTGGCGCTGGACGGCTGCACCGCCCACCGGGCCGCGCCGGTGCGGTCGGCGCCGCCGGCGCTCGGTGACGGGGTGGGCGCGGCGTCGGCCGGCGCGGGCAGGGCCGCCGCCGCGAGCAGCGCGGCGGCGAGCGCGACGCTCGCCCGGGAAAGGGCGGTGGGCAGGGGCATGCCGGGCTCCGCATGTGGTCGGGCCGGTGGGACGGGCGCGGAGCCCGTCCCACCGGGTGGTGCCGTGATCAGGAGAGGGTGAGCGTCAGGACCGCGGTGTAGTCGCCCGCCGGGGCGGACGCCGGGATCCCGAGGTTGAGCTGGGCGCCGCAGCCGAAGGTGCCGTTGCTCGCGCCGCTGGCCGAGGTGCACAGCGCGCGCGCCGTGCCCAGGCCGGCCCCGGGCGCGGCGGTCGCGCCCGGGGTGACCACGCCGGGGGCGCCGGCGAGGCCGTCGGTGACGACGGACGCGCTCGGCACCCAGCCGAGGTTGTCCGCGTCGATGCTGCCGCCGCCGGCCGAGGTGAAGTCGGAGACCTGCCCGACCAGGCTCCAGCCGGCGTTGGTGCCGCGCAGGTCGGCCACCGTGGCGGTGTTCAGCGCCCCGCTGGCGACCTGCCCGTTGCTGACCGCCGGCAGCGCGACCGTGGAGCCGGCCACGCCGAGGGTCAGCGCGCCGCCGGTGACGGTGGCGGTGATCTGCTGGTCGGCGTCGCCGCCGCCCACCGGGGTGCTGCGGAACGTGACCGGGGTGAAGGTGTCCTGGCTCCGGTCGGCCGAGCCGCGGGCGGCGAAGGTGATCACGTAGCACTGCACCTGAGTGCAGTCGACCTGCGCGCCGGTGCGGTCGGTGTAGACCGCGCTGATCGGCAGGGTGGTGCGGAACGTGCCGTCGGCCTGGAGCCGGTCGCGGGCCTCCGTCGGCTCGTTCGTCTTGTTCACCCACTTGGTGACCTGGAGGACGCCGGCGTTCGTCCAGTGCTCGTCGACCTTCGGGCCGAACGAGACGTAGACGCCCGCCGCCCCGTTGGCCTCCGGGTCGAAGCCGCTGCCCTCGACCGTGATCGTCGCCCCGGCCGGGTCGACGCCGGTGGACGGGCTGACGGCGACCGCCGGGCCGGCCGGCTCGCCGCCGCCACCGGTGGAGAAGGTGAACGACAGCGGGTCGAGCGCCGCGCCGGCCGCGTAGAAGCCGTTGAACGCGCTGGCGCCCTCGGCGGTCAGCGTCGCCGCCAGGTCGGTCGCGGTCACCGTGCCGCCGCTGCCGCCCGGGTTGGCCCCGGTGACGGCGATGGTGGCGATGGTGGCCTGGCGGACCGAGACGGGCTCGGCGGCGGTGGTGGCCAGGTCGACGTCCGCCTTCAGGGCGGCGGTGCCGCCGGAGACGGCGACCGTCGGGTTGGCCAGGGTGATGGTGAACATGTGCGCCGGGTACGAGAAGACCACCGTCCCGCCGTACTCGGCGTTGATGGCGCCCGTGCCGGCGTCGTACGTGCCGCCCTTCGCGGGGAAGGTGAACGTGCCGTCGCTGTTGATGCTGGCCCCGTTGCTCGCCGCGATCGGCGGGTTGCCGTTGCCGGTGTTGACGTAGCTGCGGAACGACGACTTGAAGCCCCAGGTGAGGCTGCCGGTGCTGATGTCGGCCCCGGCCGCCGAGGCGGGTGCGGTGCCGACGAGTGCGGCCGAGGCACCGAGGAGGGCGACCGCCGCCCACCGCAGCGACCGCCACCGGCCGGCACCGGTTCTGGATCGGACCATGCTGTTCCTTTCTCACGCCCAATACGGACAGTGGTTGAGGTTAGGCAAACCTAACTGTCGCGGCACAGGGGCGAGGGGTCGAAGATCTTGGCCCGAAGAACCCCTTGTGAACTGGGGAAGTGTCGCTTAGGTTAGGCAAACCTTAGTCACGGTCGGTGCGTCAGCCGGCCGGACCCGTCATGTGGGGAGCCTGATGCGAGCACTGCGTCGCGCCGTCCTGACCGCAACACTGATCACCCTCGGTGTCGCCGCCGGCGCGGTGCCGGCCCACGCCGGAACCGGACGAGGGGCCGGCGGTCAGGCGCTCACCGTCACGCCCAGCAGCGGCATCGCCCGCTCGGGCGCGAGCGTCACCGTCTCCGGCACCGGCTACGACGTCACCAAGGGCATCTACGTCGCCTACTGCGTGGATAACGGCGCCGGTGCCGCGCCCAGCCCGTGCGGCGGCGGCGCCGACACCACCGGGAGCACCGGCGCCTCGCACTGGATCTCCTCCAACCCACCCTCCTACGGGGAGGGACTGGCCGTGCCGTACGGAGCGGGCGGGTCGTTCCGGGTCACCCTCACCGTCGGCACCCGCATCGGCGACGTGGACTGCACCGTCCGCCGGTGCGTGGTGGCCACCCGCGCCGACCACACCCGCCCCGCCGACCGGTCCCAGGACGTCCGGGTGCCGATCACCTTCGCCGCCGCGGCCACCCCGGCCCGTACCGGCGCCGCGCCGGCCACCACCGGGACCGCCGGCACGGGCGGCACCGGGCCCGCCGCGCGCGCCACCGCCCCGCCGGCCGCCACCACGGCCGCCGCCCCGGTCACCGCCGCGCCCGCCGGCAGCGCGGCACCGGCCGCCACCGGCGCCGACGCGGTCGCCGCCCCGGGCGGCACCGCCGACCCCGCCGCCCAGGTCACCCGGGTCAGCGCCGCCTCCGGCACCGGCGGCTGGTGGCTCGCCGCGCTGGTCCTGCCCCTGCTCGGGCTGACGCTGCTCGCCGGCCTGCGCCGCCGTCGGCGAAAGGCCACCCCGTGACCCGCCGTGCCGGGACCCACCACGCCATCGCGCCCGTCCGGGGCCTTGCGCCGCTGGCCGCCCTGCTGCTGCTCACCGGCACCCTGGCCGGCTGCACCGGCGCGGCGGCCGGCGGCGGAACCCCCTCGGCCACCTCCTGCGGCCCGGTCACCGCCGCCCTGCCCGACACCGACGTCACCCCGCTTCACCCCGCGCCGACCCCGGCCCTGCCGGTCACCGTCGCCTCCGCCGACGGCGTCGCCACCACGGTCACCGACGCGACGCGGATCCTGCCGGTCAACCTCTACGGCTCGATCGCCGAGATCGTGTTCAGCCTCGGGCTCGGCGGCAACGTCGTCGGCCGGGACACCTCGACCACCTTCCCGGCCGCCGCCCACCTGCCCGTGGTCACCCCCGCCGGGCACGACCTGTCCGCCGAGGCGGTGCTCGCCCTCGCCCCCACCGTGGTCCTCGCCGACGACAGCATCGGCCCACCCGAGACGCTGCGCCAGCTGCGCGCCGCCGGCATCCCCGTCGTCCTCGTCGCCGCCGAGCAGACCCTCGACGCCGTACCCGCGCACGTGCGGGCGATCGCCGCCGCGCTCGGCGTCGGCGAGGCCGGCGAGCGGCTCGTCGCCCGGGTCCAGGACGAGATCGCCGCCGCCCGCGACGGCGTGCCCGACGGCGCGTCGCCCCGCGTCGCCTTCCTCTACCTGCGCGGCACCGCCGGGGTCTACCTGATCGGCGGCCGGGGCGCCGGCTCCGACACGATGATCGAGGCGGCCGGCGGGGTGGACGCCGGCACCGCGATCGGCTTGGCGAAGTTCCGGCCGCTGACCAGCGAGGGCCTGATCAACGCGGCCCCCGACGTGATCCTGGTGATGAGCGGTGGGCTGGCGTCCGTCGGCGGCGTCGACGGCCTGCTCGCGCTCCCCGGGGTGGCGCAGACCCCCGCCGGGGCCACCCGCCGGATCGTCGACATGGACGACGGCGTCCTGCTCACCTTCGGCACCCGCTCCGGCCGGGTCGTGCGGGCCCTGGCCGACGCGCTGCACTGCCGGGACCGGACGTGACCGCCACCGACACCCCACCGGCCACCGTGGACGCCGCGCCGCAGGACGCCCGGCCCGGCGGGACCCGACGCGCTGCCCTCCTGCTCGCCGGGCTCACCGCCGGCCTGCTGCTGGTCGCCCTGCTCGCCGCCGGCCGGGGGCAGGTGGCAATCGCCCCGGCGGAGGTGCTCGGCTCGGTGCTGCACCGGCTCGGCCTCGACGTCGGCCCCCGACCCGCCGCCCCGCACGGCGAGAGCGCGCTGTGGCTCGTCCGCTTCCCCCGGGTGGCGCTCGCCGCCGTGGTCGGCGCGGCGCTCGGCTGCTCCGGGGCGGTGATGCAGGGCGTCTTCGGCAACCCGCTGGCCGAACCCGGCGTCATCGGCGTCTCCGCGGGCGCGGCCCTCGGCGCGGCCCTGGCCATCGTCACCGGCGTCACCGTCCTCGGTGGCTGGACGGTGCCGGCCGCCGCGTTCGCCGGCGGGCTCGCCACCACCTGGCTGGTCTACACCCTCGCCCGCTCCGGTGGCCGGACCGAGGTGGTCACCCTCGTGCTCACCGGCGTCGCCGTCAACGCCGTCGCCGGTGCCGCGATCGGGCTGCTGATGTTCGTCGCCGACGAGTCCGGCGTGCAGGCCATCGCGTTCTGGAACCTCGGCAGCCTCGCCCAGGCGAGCTGGTCGGCCGTCGGGCTGGCCGCCCCCTGCCTCGCGGTCGGCCTGGCCGCCACCCTCGCCGACGCCCGCCGGCTCGACCTGCTCGCCCTCGGCGAACGGTCCGCCCGCCACCTCGGCGTCGACGTGGAACGGCTGCGCGTGCGGATGATCGTGGTGACCGCGCTGCTCGGCGCTGCCGCGGTCGCCTTCACCGGCATCATCAGCTTCATCGGCCTGGTCGTGCCGCACCTGGTGCGGATGGTCGCCGGCCCCGGGCACCGGCTGCTGCTGCCGGCCAGCGCGCTCGGCGGCGCGATCGTGGTCGTCGCCGCCGACCTCGCCGCCCGCACCCTGGTCGACTACCAGGAACTGCCGCTGGGGGTGCTCACCGCGGTCGTCGGCGGGCCCGCGTTCTTCTGGCTGCTGCGGCGCACCCGGGACCGCGCGGGAGGCTGGGCGTGACCGGGCCCGGGAACCCGACCCCCTCCGGCGGCGCAGGACTCCCGCGTGGGCGAGCGCGGCTGCGCGTGCTCGCCCGGCGGTCGGCACCGCAGCCGCCGGCCCCGGCGACGCCGGGCAGCACCCGGATCCGGGTCGCCGGGCTGCGGGTCGAACGCGCCGGCCGGCCGGTCCTCGACGGCGTCGACCTCGCCGTCCGCGCCGGTGAGGTGCACGCCCTGGTCGGCCCCAACGGCGCCGGCAAGTCCACCCTGCTGGCCGCCGCCAGCGGCGACCTCCCGGCCGCGGCCGGGACCGTTGAGGTCGACGGCCGCCCCCTCGGCGGGTGGTCGGCCGTGGAACTGGCGATGCGCCGGGCGGTGCTGACCCAGCGGCACACCCTGAGCTTCCCGTTCGCCGTGGTCGACGTCGTCCGGATGGGGCGCGCGCCCTGGACCGGGCGGCCCGAACAGGCGCACGACGACGCGATCGTCGCCGAGAGCATGCGGCGTTGCGACGTGATCCGGTTCGCCGCCCGGCCGTTCCCCACCCTCTCCGGCGGCGAGCAGGCCCGCGCGGCGTTGGCCCGGGCGCTGGCGCAGCGGGCCGGGGTGCTGCTGCTCGACGAGCCGACCGCCGCCCTCGACCTGCACCACCAGGAGCTGGTCATGCGGATCGCCCGCGACCGCGCCGAGGCCGGGGACGCCGTCGTGGTGGTGCTGCACGACCTCGCCCTGGCCGGGGCGTACGCCGACCGGATGACCCTGCTCGCCGACGGGCGGGTACGGGCCACCGGGGCGCCGGCCGCCGTCCTGACCGCACCCCTGCTCAGCGAGGTCTACCGGCACGACATCGAGGTCGTGCCGCACCCGCGTACCCGCCTGCCGCTGGTCGTGCCCCGCCGGGGCCCGGCCCACCGCACCGCCGTTCCGGAGGAATAGATGAGCACGCCACCCATCCCGTTCTCGGCCCGGCTGCGGGCCGCCAGCCAGGGGGCCCACGCCGCCGCCGAGAGTCAGCGCTACGTCACGGCGCTGGTCGCCGGCGACGTGGACCTCGCCGGCTACGTCGACCTCGTGGTGCAGCACCACGCCCTGTACCAGGCGTTGGAGTCGGCCGCCGAGGCGATGCGCGACGACCCGCTCGCCGGGCCGTTCGTCGACGACGCGTTGACCCGGCTGCCCGCGCTGGAGGCGGACCTGACCCATCTGGTCGGGCCGGACTGGGCGCGGCGGAGCGCAGTGCATCCCGCGACGCTGGCCTACGCCGACCGGATCCGCGCCGTCGCCACCACGTCCCCGGAGCGCTTCGTCGCCCACCACTACACCCGCTACCTCGGCGACCTCTCCGGCGGTCGGCACATCGGCCGGGCCGTCGCCCGGCGATACGGGCTGAGCGGGCAGGCGGGGGCCGGCTTCTACGCGTTCGACCGGATCACCCGGCCGAAGGCGTACAAGGACGCCTACCGGGCGCGGCTGGACGCCCTGCCGCTCGACCCGGCGGCCGAGGTGGCCCTGCTGGAGGAGGTGCTGCTGGCGTACCGGCACAACACGGCGGTCTTCGCCGCGCTGGCCCGGCACGTGCCCGACGCCGACCCCGGGGCGACGGAGGCCGTGGCGTGACCGGCCGGCCGGACCGACCCGCGTCTCACGGTGCCGGGCAGCCGTTCGACGCCGACACCGTGCGCGCGGTCTGCCGGCACATGAACGCCGACCACGCCGACGACTCGCTGCTGATCTGCCGCACCCTCGGCGGCTGCCCGGACGCCACCCGGGCGCGGGCGACCGGGCTGGACGCCGACGGCATGGACTTCGCCGTCGCCGTCGCCGGCATCGAGGTGCCGGTGCGGATCCCGTTCGCCCGCCGGATCAGCGAGCGGGCCGAGATCCGCCAGGAGGTCGTCCGGATGTACGAGCAGGCGTGCGACGCGCTCGGCGTGCCGCCCCGTTCGGCTGAGAGAAACAGCAGGTCAAGGCAGGGTCTCAAGTGAAGTTACTGACTGGTAAGTCATTGACGGGAGATGAACGACAGCCCTAGCGTTCCTCTTGTTCGAACGGCGTACGGTTCACCCGAACGGTCTGCGGTCGGGGGTCGGTAGGTCCAGACAGGAGGCCCGCGCATGGTCGACGAGAAGCTGCGGCAGCTCCTCTCGCCAGTCCGCATCGCCTCGCTGACCCTGCGCAACCGGGTCTTCGTCCCGGGTCACACCACGAACTTCGGCCTGCACAACGAGCCCACGGCCCGACTCGCCGCCTACCACGCCGAGCGCGCCCGCGGCGGCGCCGGGCTGATCATCACCGAGGCGATCCGGGTGCACCCCACCAGCGCCGGACGCAGCATCAGCCTCGGCGCCTTCACCGACGCGTGCGTCCCGGCGTACCAGCGGGTCACCGACGCCGTGCACGAGCACGGCGCGCGGATCTTCGCCCAGATCATGCACGCCGGCCGGCAGGCCAACGGCGACGCCACCCGCACCGCCGCCTGGTCCTCCTCCCCGGTGGCGTGGGCCGCCGGGGCGCACGTGCCGCACGCCATGGGCCGGCGCGACCTGGCCACCGTCGTCGACGCGTTCGCCACCGCCGCCCGCCGGATGTGGCGGGCCGGCTTCGACGGGCTGGAGGTCCACGCCGGACACGGGCACCTGCTCCAGCAGTTCCTCTCCCCGCACACCAACCGCCGCGACGACGACTACGGCGGCGGCCTGGCCAACCGGATGCGGCTCACCCGGGAGGTGCTCGACGCCGTCCACGCCGCCACCGACCTGCCGGTCGGGCTGCGGATCAGCGCCGACGAGTTCCTCCCCGGTGGACTCGACCCCGACGCGATGGTGGAGATCGTCGCCCGGCTGCGCGCCGACCACCCGCTGGCCTACGTCCACGTCAGCCACTCCGCCTACCACGGCAGCTGGTCGCTGGCCACCCAGATGGCCGACATGAGCTTCGGGCACGCGCCCTTCCGCCACCACGCCGCCCGGTTCTCCCGGGAGTTCCCCGACCTGCCGGTGCTGGCGGTCTGCCGGCTGGACAGCCTGCCGGAGGCGGCCGAACTGATCGCGGCGGGCGAGGCGGACCTGGTCGGCCTCGCCCGCCCGCACATCGCCGACCCGCACCTGGTCCGCAAGGCCGCCGAGGGCCGGCAGCACGAGACCCGCTCCTGCCTGGCCTGCAACCAGGGCTGCATCGCCCGCGTCGAGGCCAGCCTGCCGATCACCTGCGTGGTCAACCCCGAGGTCGGCGCCGAACGGGAGTGGGCCTCGGCCCGGCGTCGGCCCGTGCCAGCCCGTCGGGTGCTGGTGGTCGACGGCGGCCCGGCCGGCCTGGCCGCCGCCACCGCCGCCCGCCGCGCCGGGCACCGGGTCACCCTCGCCGAGGCGGCTGACGACCTCGGCGGCCAGGTCCGCGTCGCGGCCCGGGTGCCCGGCCGGGAACGGCTCGGCCTGCTCACCCGCGACCTCGCCGCCGAGGCCCACGCCGCCGGCGTCGAGATCCTCCTCGGCCACCGCGTCACCGCCGCCGGGGTACGCGCCGGCGGCTACGACGACGTGGTGGTGGCCACCGGTTCCCGCCCTGCCCGCTGCGCCCTGCCCGGCGGGCCACCCGTGCTCGACCTGTGGCAGGCGGTCGACCTGCTCGACGCACCCGGTGCCGGCACCGGCGCGTACGTCGTCCTCGACGACGACGGCACCTGGGCAGCGTCCTCCGTCGCCGAGGCGCTGGCCCGGCGGGGCGCCCGGGTGCACCTGGTCTCCCCGACGGCGAGCCTCGCCGCCCGGATCACCACCTACTCCCGACTGGCGCTGCTGCGGCGCTTCACCGAACTCGGTGTCGTCGTCCATCCACTGCGGACCCCCCGCGTGGTGGGCGGCGACACGATCGCCCTGACCGGCCCACTGGCCGGCGCCGACGTTACCGTCGCCGGCGTCACCGCCGTCGTCGACGCCGGAGCGCCGGCCGCCGACGACACCCTGTTCCGCCACCTGGACGCGGCACCCGACGGACCCCGGATCCACCTCGTCGGTGACGCCAACGCACCCCGCACCACGCTGGAGGCGGTGTACGAGGGCCGGTTCGCCGGCGCGTTCCTCGGCCGCCACGACAGCCCCGACGCCGCCGCGGTGGCCCTCGCCTACTGACCACGTCGGTGGCGGACCCCCGCCGGCACCGACCCGAGCATCCCCTCACCGAGCCGCCCGCCTCACCGGGCCGGCGCGACGCAAGGAGATCCGCATGCTGGACATCGAGGATCGACTCACCCTGGACGAACGCTCCGCCGTGGACTTCGTCCTCGGCCTGCGCAAGCGCTGGGCGGACACCGTCTACCCCGCCCTGACGCGGGAGTACGCCGCCACCGGCGAACCGGCGGACACCATCGCCGACGCCGGCGCGACCCTGCGCGACCTGCCGCTCTACCCGTGGTTCAGCCACCTGGAGCGGGTGCAGCAGAAGATGCTGTGGAAGACCGCCGGGGAGGCCGTCCTGGGCCGCCGCGACCAGCTGGCCGCCCAGCTCGCCGAGGTGCCGGCGCAGCCGCTCGGCGCGCTCACCCTCGACCCCGACGTGGACCTGCCCGCCTGGTACACCGACTACGACATCCACATCCAGCCGGGCGGCTTCTTCTCCGACGACATGTCCGCCTACGTCTACGAGTTCGGCGCGCGCATCGTCATGCTGCGCGACAACGACGGCTACAAGTTCCACCGGCTGTTCACCGAGACCGCGCTGCCGGACCTGCCGGGGGCCACCCGGGTCGTCGACATCGGCTGCGGGTTCGGCAAGAGCACCCGCCCGCTGGTCGGCCGCTACCCGTCGGCGCAGGTCATCGGCGTCGACCTGGCCGCGCCCGGGCTGCGCCTGGCGCACGTCGAGGCCGAGGCGCAGGGGTTGGCCATCGACTACCGGCAGGCCGACGGGCGGGCCACCGGCCTCGACGACGCCTCCTGCGACGTGGTCACCGGCACGATGGTCCTGCACGAGATGCCCGCCGAGGCGATCCGGGAGACGATCGTCGAGGCGGCGCGCCTGCTCAAGCCCGGGGGCGCGCTGCGCTTCCTGGAGTTCCAGCTCACCGGCGACCCGCTGCGCGACGCCACCGTCTACGAGCACGCCGAGCGCAACAACGAGCCGTTCTTCCACGCGCTGTTCGGCTCCGACCTGCTCGCCGTCTGCGCCGAGGCCGGCCTGGTCGACGCGAGCTGGACCCCGTTCGACGAGCGCCGCGACGGCGTACGCCCCGAGGGCTGGGGCGACCGGGTCGAGTGGCACTTCCCCTGGGCCGTGCTGGCCGCGACGAAGCCGGAGGCGTGATGAGCACCGAGTTCGACTACTTCGGCGACCCCCGCTTCGGCAAGCTGCTCGACCTGGTGCTGCAGCTCTCCACCGAGCTGCACGTCGACCGGCAGCGGCTGCGGGCGCTGGAGCAGCTGCTCGTCCGCCGCGACGTGCTCGGTCCCGGCGACCTCGACGGCTTCACCGCCGACGCCGACGGGCAGGCCGTGCTCGACCGGGAACGCGACCTGCTGCTGACCCGGCTGATGCGCATCCTCACCGAGCAGGGCCCGGCCGAGCACCCGCTGCGCGACCAGTGGGAAGCGGCCCTCAGCGGCAAGAGCGGCTGATGGACGCCGCCCGGCTGGTCGACCACTACCTGCAACTCTGCGAGGACCGCGACCTCGACCGGGCCGGCCGACTGCTCGCCCCGGGGGCGCTGATCGTCTTTCCCGGCGGGCGTCGCTTCGCCACCCTGCCCGAGCTGGCGTCGGCGTCGAGGGGCACCTACCGGTGGGTGCGCAAGCACCGTGACCGGTACCTGGTCGGTGCCGCCGCCGACGGCGTCTCGGTGACCTCCCTCGGCCGCCTGTACGGGCAGTGGCCCGACGGCGAGCCGTTCGACGGGATCCGCTACGCCGACGTGTTCGTCCTGCGCGACGGGCTGATCGTCGAGCAGCACGTCTACAACGACCTCGCCATCGCCGTGGCGTCGCGGGACCCGTCCCGCTGACCCTCCCCGGGCCGCCCGGCCCACCGGCCGCACCACGGCCGGCATCACCGAACCGTCCCACCCGCCGCGTGGATCCCGCGCGGCCGATCTTCCCTACCCAAAGAACCCTGAGGACGAGGTGTCGATATGAAGCAGAAGTGGGGTGTGCTGCCGGCGGTGTTGGTCGCCGCGCTGGCCCTGGCCGGATGTGGGGGCTCCGGCGACGACGCGGCGGCCGAGGAGGGGGCGCCGACGAAGCTGACCTTCGCCATCGCCTCCGCGGTCATCGGTCCCAAGGAGGAGGTGGCCGTCTACGCGGTGGCCAAGGAGCTCGGCTACTTCGCGGAGGAGAAGCTCACCGTCGAGACGATCAACACCGACGGCTCCGTCGCCGCCCTGCAGGCCGTCGCCTCGGGCAGCGCCGACCTGACCGCCGCCGACAGCGGTTCCATCCTCGGCGCGGTCGAAAAGAACGTGCCGGTCAAGGCCATCGGCGGCCTGGTGCAGAACTGGCCGTGGGTGATGGCGGTGAAGCCGGACAGCACGCTCACCGGCGGCGCCGACCTCAAGGGCAAGAAGATCGGCGTGATCAGCCTGGCCTCCGGCTCCGCGCCGTACGCCCGGGCCTTCGTCGCCGCCGCCGGCCTCGACCCGGCCAAGGACGTGGAGCTGCTGCCGGTCGGCGTCGGCGCGCCGGCCGCCGCCGCGCTCAACGACGGCAAGGTCGACATGCTGGCGCTCTACACGCAGGCGTACGCGGTGATCGAGAACTCCGGGATCACGCTCAAGTACCTCGACAACCCCGACGCCTTCGACGGCATCCGGTCGCTGAGCTTCGCCGTCGGCGCCCGCAAGCTCGACGACAACAAGGACGTCTACACCCGGTTCCTGCGGGCGGCGTACAAGGCGATGCTCTTCTCCGCGAAGAACCCGGAGGCCGCCATGCGGATCGGCTACCAGGTGTTCCCGCAGATCCTCGCCGGCAAGCAGGCCGCCGACCAGTTGCCGGCTGACACCCGCAGCCTCACCGCCTGGCTGAAGACCGCCACCCCGGCGTCGGGCACGCCCGACCAGTTCGGCGACTGGGGCGCGATCAGCGACCAGGAGTGGACCAAGACCCAGGCGTACACCAAGGAGGCCGGCCAGATCACCGGGGACGTGCAGCTCGGCGACGTGTGGGAGCCGGGCCTGCTCGCCGGGGCCAACGACTTCGACAAGGCCGCGGTGCTCGACAAGGCCGCCAACTACCCCGCCAAGTAGCGGCAGCGGACGCGGAAGGGAATTCGATGGCCATCAAGGCGATGGGTCGCCGGACGCAGCAGCCGGCAACGGTGTCGGAGGACTCCTGGATCGAGGTCGCCGGGCTGGACAAGCAGTACCGGCCGCGCCGGTCGGCACCGACCCAGGCCCTGCACGACATCAACCTGACCGTACGCCGCGGCGAGTTCATCTCGGTCGTTGGCCCGTCGGGTTGCGGCAAGACCACCCTGCTCAAGATCCTCGCCGGGTTGAGCCCGAAGACGGCCGGCACGGTGCGGATCGCCGGCACCGAGGTGGCCCGCCCCCTCCGCGAGGTCGGGATGGTGTTCCAGGCTCCCACGCTGCTGCCCTGGCGCACCATCTTCGACAACGTCATGGTGCCGGCGGAGATCCAGAAGCTGGATCCCGCCCGGCACCGGGCCCGTGCCCAGGAGCTGCTGGACATGGTGGGCCTGACCGGCTTCGAGCGGAAGTACCCGCACGAGCTCAGCGGCGGCATGCAGCAGCGCGCCGGCATCTGCCGGGCGCTGGTGCACGACCCCGCCGTCCTGCTGATGGACGAGCCGTTCGGCGCGCTCGACGCGATGACCCGCGAGTACATGAACGTCGAGCTGCTGCGCATCTGGCGGGAGAGCGGACAGACCGCGGTGCTGGTCACCCACTCCATCCCGGAGGCGGTCTTCCTCTCCGACCGGGTGGTGGTGCTCAGCCCCCGCCCAGGCCGGATCGCCGAGATCCTCACCATCGACCTGGACCGGCCCCGCGACCTGGGCGTCATGTCCTCCGACCGGGCCGGCGTCTACGTCGAACGCATCCGCCGCCACTTCAACGCCGCCGGCGTCATCGACTGAGGAGGTGCCGCCATGACCGACACCGAGGTAGTGGACACCACGGCCCCGGCCCCGGCCCCGGGGCCGACGGCCACCCGGCGACGCCGGGTCGACCTGCGCGAACGCCCCCAGCTCTGGCTCGTCCCCACGGTCTTCGTCGTGGTCGTGCTCGCCTGGGAGTACGGCACTCGGCTGCTGGACGTCGACGAGTACGTGCTGCCCCGCCCCTCCCAGATCGTCGAGGCGCTGCACCGGCAGCTCACCGACGAGCAGTTCTGGGGCCACTTCTGGGTCACCACCCAGGAGGCGCTGCTCGGCTTCGCCATCGGCGTCGGCGCGGCCGTGCTACTGGGCACCTTCATCTCCCAGATCAAGGTGGTCGAGGCCACCCTGATGCCGTACATCGTGGCGTTCCAGACCGTGCCGAAGGTCGCCCTCGCGCCGCTGTTCGTGCTCTGGTTCGGCTTCGGGCTCACCAGCAAGGTGGTCATGGCCGCCGTCATCTCGTTCTTCCCGATGCTGGTCAACGTCATCGAGGGGCTGCGGGCCGCTGACGCCGACCGGATCCAGATGCTCACCGTATTCGGGGCCAGCCGGGCGCAGATCTTCCGGATGGTGCGGCTGCCCAGCGCGCTGCCGTTCATCTTCGCCGGCCTGGACATCGGCATCGTCTTCGCCATCCTCGGCGCGGTCGTCGGCGAGTTCATCGGCGCGAAGGAGGGCCTGGGCTACCTGCTGCTGCAGACCAACTACAACTTCGACATCGCCGGCATGTTCGCCGTGCTGGTGGTGCTGTCGGTGATGGGCCTGCTCGCGCACTTCGTCATCCGGCTGTTGCAGCGTCGGCTCGCCTTCTGGGCCGAGGACACCAAGGTGATCGGCGCATGACCGCCCCCGGCGACGTCAACCGCTTCGACGGCCGGGTCGCCCTGGTCACCGGCGCGGCGCGGGGCATCGGCGCGCGGATCGCCGCCACCCTCGCGGCCCGGGGCGCGGTCGTCGCCCACGCCGACCTGGCCGACGTCGACGACCCCGGCGGGCCGCACAGCCGCCACCGGGTCGACATTCGCTCGGCGCGCTCCTGCGCGGGCCTGGTCGCCGGGGTCATCGACCGGCACGGCCGGCTCGACCTGCTGGTCAACAACGCCGGCGTGGTCCGCCGGGGGCCGGCGGCCACGATGACCGAGGAGGACTTCACCACGGTCCTGGACGTCAACCTCACCGGCACGTTCCGGATGTGCCAGGCGGCGTACCCGGCGCTGCGCGCCGCCCGGGGCGCCGTGGTGAACCTCGGCTCCACCAACGGGCAGATCGCCGTGCTGAACACCGTCGGCTACTGCGTCAGCAAGGCCGGCGTGCTGCACCTGACCCGGGTGCTGGCCCTGGAGTGGGCGCGCGACGCCATCCGGGTCAACGCGGTCGGCCCGACCATCGTCCCCACCGACATGACCACCGACGTGCGCGGCGACGCCGCGTACCTCGCCGAGAAGCTGGCCACCATCCCGCTCGGACGGATGGCGCACCCCGACGACGTCGCCAACGCCGTCGCCTACCTGCTCAGCGACGCCGCCGCGATGGTCACCGGCCAGACCGTCTTCGTCGACGGCGGCGTCACCATCCACTGAGCCACGCGGAGGAACCCATGCCCCACCCGGACACCGCCGCCGCGCTCGCCGCGGTGGACACCCACTTCGACGAGTTCGTCGCCGAACTCCAGCAGCTCTGCCGCATCCGCAGCCGCCGGCAGGAGCCCGACCAGATGGCGGCCACCGCCCGGTTCATCGCCGACTCCGTGCACCGCTGGGGCGGCCAGGCCGAGATCATCGAGTGGGAGCAGTCCCACCCGTACGTGCTGGCCGAGATCCCCGGCTCGGGGCAGCGCCGGCTGCTGCACTTCACCCACTACGACGTCGAGGTCGAACCGGCCGGCGACGACGCCGACTGGATCAGCCCGCCGTACGCGGCCGAGATCCACGACGGCCGCCTCTACGCCCGGGGCGTCGCCGACGACAAGGGCGCGCTGATGTCGCGCATCCACGCGGTGGCCGCCTGGCGGCTGGCGGGCCTGACCCCGCCGGTCACCAGCCGGTTCATCTTCGAGGGCAAGCAGTGGCTGCACAGCCCCGGCCTCGGCTCGTTCTGCGCGGCGTACGCCGACCGGCTCGACAGCGACGCGGCGCTGTGGGAGAACTCCTGGCGCGACGGGCAGGACCGGCCGCTGCTCAAGCTCGCCGAGAAGGGCGTGCTCTACCTGCGGCTCACCGTCCGCACCCTGCCCCGCGACCTGACCAGCCAGAACACCGCGCTGCTGCCGGCCGCGACGGCCCGGCTCGCCGCCGCCCTGGCGCAGTTGCAGCGCCCCGACGGCACGGTCACCGTGCCCGGCTTCGCCGACGACGTACGCCCGCTCACCGACGCCGAACGCGACCTGCTCGCCGAGGTGGAGTTCGACGGTGACTTCCTGCGCGAGCGGGCCGGCGTGCGCGGCTTCACCGGCGGTCTCGACGACCGGCAGGCCGCCGTGGCGATCCGCACCGTGCCGACGCTGACCGTCGCGGGCATCGCCGGCGGCGACATGCGCGACGACGTCACCCTCGGCATCCCCGCCACCGCCGCCGCGAAGGTCGAGATCCGGCTGGTGCCCGGCCAGGACCCGCAGCGGGTCCTCGCCGCCGTCCGCGACCACCTCGCCGCCACCGGCTTCGGCGACGTCGACATCGAGGTGATGGCGACGAGCCGGCCGAACATGACCGACCACCGCGACCCGTTCGTCGCCCTGGTCGCCGACGCCGCCCGCCGCGCGTACGGCACCGAACCCGTGATCGAGCCGTACACCCAGTGGATCGGCAACCAGGGGGCCCTCGCCGCCCGGCCCATCGTCGGCGTCGGCGTGTCCCGCGCCGACTCCGGGGTGGACGGGCCCAACGAGAACATCCGCCTCGACGACTACCGCGACGGCATCAGGCACGTCATCGAGGTCATGGCCGCCCTGGCGGTGACCGAGTGACCCGGGTGCGGGGCCACGCCGCGCGCGGCTACGTCGACCTGCCCTGGGGCCAGGTCCACTACCGCCACGCCGGGACGCCGGGACACCCGACCCTGCTCGTCGTGCACCAGTCGCCGCTGTCGTCGGCGACCTACGACGTGGCGCTGGCCCCGCTGGCCCGGCGCGGGCTGCGCGTCGTCGCCGTGGACACCCCCGGCTTCGGGATGTCCGACGCCCCGCCGCAGCCGTGGACGATCCCGCAGTACGCCGCCGCGCTCTGGCAGACCGCCGACGCCCTCGGCCTGGACCGGGTGCACCTGCTCGGCCAGCACACCGGCGCGGTGATCGCCGCGGAGGCGGCCCTGCGGGCCCCGCACCGGGTCCGCCGGCTCATCCTGCAGGGGCTGCCGCTCTACGACGACGCCGAACGCGCCCAGAAGAAGGCGACGTACGCCCCCGGCTACACGCCGGAGCGCGACGGGTCGCACCTGCGGGTGATCTGGGACCGCGTCTGGGGGCTCTATCCCCGGCTCAGCCCCGACGAGGCGGACCGGCAGGTCGCCGAATACCTGCTGACCGGGCCGGACTACGCCACCGCGTACCGGGCCGTCTTCGACCACCGGCTGGACACGGCCGCCCTGGCGGCGGTGCCGACCGTGCTGCTGCACGGCGCCGACGACCTGGTCGACCGGATGACGCCGCAGGTGCGGGCCGCCCTGCCGCACGCCCCGCTGGTCACCATCCCCGGCGGCACCGACTTCGTGGCGGACGAGCAGCCCGAGGCGTTCGCCGACGCCGTGGCCGCCCAGTGCGACCTCGACGCCCCGGCGGTGACCCCGTGACCCGGTCCCATGTCCGGCGCTGAACCCACCGCCGCGGCGGCGCCGGTGGTGGGCCCACCACCGGTGGAACCGGCCGCGCTCGCCGCCGGGCTGGGCGCGGTCTACCTGCTGTGGGGCTCCACCTACCTGGGCAACCGGGTGGCCCTGGAGAGCCTGCCGCCGATGGTCTCCACCGCCGGCCGGTTCCTCGCCGCCGGGGCCCTGGTGCTGGCGGTGGTCGCGGCCCGCAACGGAGCGGACCGGCTGCGCCTGCCCCGCGACCGGTGGCCCGGCGTGCTGGCCGGTGGCCTTCTCATGGTCGGGGCGGGCAGTGCCCTGCTCGCCGTCGGCCAGCAGTACGTGTCGTCCGGCCTGGCCTCCCTGCTCGTCGCCGCGATGCCGCTGTGGGTGCTGGCGATCCGCCTCGGCGGCGGGCAGCGCCCCCGGCCGGCGGCCGTCGTGGGGGTCCTCGGCGGACTCGCCGGGCTGGCCCTGCTGGTGCTCGCCGGTGACCAGCGCCTGCACCTGGCCGGGATCGCCACCATCGTGGCGTCCACCATGGTCTGGGCGGCCGGCTCGACGCTGACCCAACGGCTGCCCGCCCCGGCCGACCACCTGGTCGGCACCGGCTGGCAGATGCTCGCCGGCGGCGCGGCCGTGGCGGTGGCCGCCCTGCCCGCCGGCGAGTGGCATCGCCTGCGCCTGGCCGAGGTCACCGGCCGCTCCTGGGTCGCCTGGACCTACCTGATGCTGGTCTGCACCGTCGTCGGGTTCAGCGTCTACACCTGGCTGCTGCGCCGCGCGCCGCTGCAACTCGTGGCCACGTACGCCTACGTGAACCCGGTGATCGCGGTGCTGCTGGGCATGGTGGTGCTCGACGAGCGGCTCGCCGGCCGGCAGGTGCTCGCCGGTGCCGTCGTGCTCGCCTCGGTGGCGCTCGTCGTCGCCGTGGAACGGCAGCGGCAGTTGCGAGGATTGCCGCCAGGCACCCCCGCGACACCACCGTGACCGGCGGTGACCCTTGCGCCCGCGTCCGCCCACAGTGAGGACAGACATGACCACCACCCACCTCGTCGCACCCGATGACCGGCGGGTCCGCTCCGGCCTCGGCCGGGCCCTCGACGTCATCAACATCATCGCCACCCGGGCACCGGAGACCCTCGGGGTGTCCACCATCGCCCGCGAGCTGGGGCTGCCGAAGGCGGTCGCGTACCGGATCCTGAAGGAGTTGGCCGCCGACGAATTCCTCGACTTCGACGAGGACACCAAGCGCTACCGGCTCGGCGCCGGGGCGCTCGCGGTGGGCCTGGCCGCCCTGCGCGCGCTGGACGTCCCGGAGATCGCCCGCCGGTACCTGGTCCGGCTGGTCCGTCGCACCGGCGAGACCGCCACCCTGTCGGTGCGGCAGGGCTCGATCCGGGTCTACATCGACCAGGTGCTCTCCCCGCACGAGGTCCGCATGTCGGTGTCTCTGGGCACCAGCCACCCGCTGCACTCCGGCTCGTCGTCCAAGGCGATCCTCGCGGCGCTGCCCGCCGTGGAGCTCGACGAGTACCTGGCCCAGCCGCTGGAGCGGGTCACCCCCTCGACCATCACCGACCCGGCCGTGCTGCGCGACGAGCTGGCCCACATCCGCCGGCAGGGCTACGCGGTGAGCATCGGGGAGCGGCAGAACGGCGCGGGCAGCGTCGCCGCCGCCATCCGGTACGGCACCGGCCAGGTCTTCGGCTCCATCTCCCTGTGCGGGCCGCAGGACCGGTTCACCCGGCAGGTCTGCGCCGACCACGGGGCGCTGGTGGCCGCCGCCGCCGCCGACATCTCCGCCGAGCTGGGCTACCACCCGCCGGCCGGCCGGGCAGAGGGGTGATCGCCGTGACCACACCGACCACGCCCGCCGACGGCCCGCTCGCCGGGCTGCGCGTGCTGGACGCCTCCACGATCCTCGCCGGGCCGCTGTGCTGCCAGATCCTCGGCGACTTCGGCGCCGACGTCGTGAAGATCGAGCACCCGACCGCCGGGGACAGCATGCGCGGGCACGGCAAGGCCAAGGACGGCCACCCGCTGTGGTGGAAGGAGATCTCCCGCAACAAGCGCACCATCGGGCTGAGCCTGTCCGCCCCGGAGGGCGCGGCGCTGCTGCTGCGCCTGGCCGCCCGGGCCGACGTGCTGGTGGAGAACTTCCGCCCCGGCACCCTGGAGCGCTGGGGGATCGGCCCGGCGCAACTGCACGCGGTCAACCCTGGCCTGGTCATCGCCCGGATCACCGGCTTCGGCCAGACCGGCCCGTACGCCTCCCGCGCCGGCTTCGGCACCCTCGCCGAGGCGATGAGCGGCTTCGCCCACCTCACCGGCGCCGCCGACGGCCCGCCCACCCTGCCCGCGTTCGGCCTGGCCGACAGCATCTGCGGCATCGCCGCCTCCTCGGCGGTGCTGATGGCGCTGCGCCACCGAGACCGCACCGGCGAGGGTCAGGTCGTCGACCTGAGCCTGCTGGAGCCGATCATGACGGCGGTCGGTCCCGGCCCGACCGTCTACGACCAGCTCGGCGTCGTCGAGCAGCGCAACGGCAACCGGTCGGTCAACAACGCGCCCCGCAACACCTACCGCACCAGCGACGGGGCGTGGGTCGCCGTCTCCACCAGCGCCCAGGCCATCGCCGAACGGGTGCTGCGCCTGGTGGGCCACCCCGAGGTCATCGACGAGCCCTGGTTCCGCACCGGCGCCGGCCGCGCCGGGCACGCCGACGAACTCGACGGGTACGTCGGCGGGTGGATCGCCCAACGTACCCGCGACGAGGTCAGCCGCGCGTTCACCGAGGCCGGCGCGGCCGTCGCCCCCGTCTACAGTGCCCGCGACATCGCCGAGGACCCGCACGTGCGGGCCACCGGGATGCTCACCACCGTCGACGACGCCGACCTCGGGCCGGTGCGGATGCACAACGTGATGTGGCGGATGTCCGCGACCCCCGGACGGATCCGCTTCACCGGGCGCGCCCTCGGGTCCGACACCGAATCCCTGCTGATCGACGAACTCGGCTGCGACCCGGCCGAGATCGCCGATCTCCGAGCCCGCCACATCGTCGCCTGACGGCGTGGCCGAACCGCTGAAACGTGAGGAACCGTGACGACCACCGCCCGCCACGCCGACCGGCTGCTCCACGCCGTCCGCGCCGGAGTCGAGATCTACGACCTCGGCCGGCTGCTCTCGATCGGCATGCCCCAGTCGCCGAACCACCCGCCGTTCTGGCTGACCATGCCGCGCCGGCACGGTGACATGGTCCGCGCCGACGGCGGCTCGGCGGCCAACGATCTGCTGGTGATGGGCACCCACGTCGGCACGCACGTCGACGCCCTCGCCCACGTCTCCCACGACGGGCTGCTGCACGGCGGCGCGGACGCCGCCGCCGCCCAGTCCGGCGGGCGGTTCACCGAACTCGGCGTGCACACCGTCGCGCCGATGGTCCGCCGGGGCGTCCTGCTCGACGTCCCCGCCGCCCTCGGTCGGCCCGACTGCCCGGCCGGCTACGAGATCACCCCGGCCGACCTGGACGCCGCCGTCGACCGGCAGGGCACCCCCGTGGAGCCCGGCGACGTGGTCCTGATCCGCAGCGGCTGGGGCCGGCACTTCGACGATCCCGACCGCACCCGCTACGTCGGCCACGACTCCGGCGTGCCGGGCGTGGGCGCCGACGGGGCGCGGTGGCTCGCCGCGCACGGCGTGCACGCCGCCGGGGCCGACACCATCGCCTTCGAGTGCCTGCGCCCCGGCCAGGGCCACAGCAGCCTGCCCGCGCACCGGATCCTCCTGGTCGAGCACGGCGTCTACCTGATCGAGGCGGTGGCGCTGGAGGAACTCGCCCGCGACGCGGTCCACGAGTTCACCTTCGTGCTGGCCCCGCTGCCCCTGTACGGGGCCACCGGCTCGCCGGTGCGCCCGCTGGCGGTGGTCGGCCGTGGCTGAGCCGACCCTCGGGCGGGCCCTGGCCGCGTTCGCCGCCGACACGCCCGCCGCCGCGCTGCCCGCCGCCGTCGTCGACAGCGTCCGCCAGCGGGTGCTCGACGTCGTCGGGCTCTGCGTGGCCGCCGTCGACCTGCCGAGCAGCCGGGCCGCCCTGGCGTACGTCCGCGACCAGGGCGGGCGGGGGCAGGCCCGGGCGATCGGGGTCGCCGACCCGGTGCCCGCCGCGCTGGCCGCGTTCGCCAACGGGGTGCTCGCGCACTCGCTGGACTACGACGACACCCACCTGCCGTCGGTGCTGCACCCGAGCGCGTCGGTGGTGCCGGCCGCGCTCGCCGCCGCCGAGTTCACCGGCGCGTCCGGCCGGGAGACCGTCGCCGCCGTCGCGGTGGGCCTGGAGGTGTGCGTGCGGCTCGGTATGGCCGGCTACGACCGCGCCGCCGGCAACTCGGTCTTCTTCGAGCACGGCCAGCACGCCACCTCCATCTGCGGCACCCTCGGCGGGGCGGTCGCCGCCGCCCGGCTGTTCGGGCTGGACGCCGGGCGCACCCTCGACGCGCTGGGCGTGGCCGCCTCCATGGCGGCCGGACTGATCGAGGCCAACCGCACCGGCGGCACCGTCAAGCGGATCCACTGCGGCTGGGCGGCGCACTCGGCGGTGAGCGCGGCGGCTCTGGCCCGGCACGGCATCACCGGCCCGCCCACCGTCCTGGAGGGCCGGTTCGGCTTCTTCGAGGCGTTCCTGCGCGGCGAGTACGACCCGGCGGAGATCACCGCGGGGCTGGGCGTCGACTGGGCGGTGCCGGACATCTTCTTCAAGCCCTACCCGGCCAACCACTTCACCCACGCGGCCATCGACGCGGCCCTGGCGCTGCGGCGACGCGGTGTACGCCCGCCCGACGTCGAGTCGGTCACCCTCGGCGTGCCCACCCCGGTCATCCGCACCATCGGGCAGCCCATCGACCGCAAGCGCCGCCCCAGCACCGGCTACGAGGCCCAGTTCAGTGGCCCGTACGCGGTCGCCGCCGGGCTGCACGGCGGCGGGGTGCTCGGCGTCGGCCCGGACGACTTCACCGACGTCCTCGCCGTCGAGGAGTCCCGCCGGGCCGTGATGGCCCGCGTCGACGTGGTCCCCGACGAGCGTTGCGACGAGATCTTCCCGCACCAGTTCCCGGCCGTGCTGCGCGTGGTCACCCGCGACGGCCGGGAGTGGACCGAGGAGGTCCTGGCCAACCGGGGCGGCCCGGCCCGCCCGCTGACCACCGCCGAGCTGGCCCTGAAGTTCCGGCACAACGTCGCCGGCCGGCTGCCCGCCGACGTCGCCGGGGCCGTCGAGCGGGAGATCGCCGCCCTCGACACCGCCCCCGACGTCCGACGGCTGGCCGGCCTGCTGGCCGCCGTCGCGGCATCCGACACCCCTGAGGAGTGAGCGCATGACCACCTTCGACCTGCTGCTGCGCAACGTGCGCCTGGTCCGGCACGACCGGCCCGACACCGAGACGGTGGACATCGGCGTCACCGCAGGCAAGGTCACCCGCGTCGCGCCGGGCCTCGACCCGGCCGACGCCGCGACCGTGCACGACGGGCAGGGGAAGCTGGCCTTCCCCGGCGTCGTCGACGCCCACCAGCACTGGGGCATCTACAATCCGCTCGCCGAGGACACCGCCTCGGAGAGCCGCGCCAGCGCCCAGGGCGGCGTCACCACCGCCCTGACCTACATGCGCACCGGGCAGTACTACCTCAACCGGGGCGGCCGGTACGAGGACTTCTTCCCCGACGTGCTCGCCGCCAGCGCCGGCCGGTCCCACATCGACTACGGCTTCCACCTGGCCCCGATGATGCGCGAGCACATCGACGAGCTGCCCGACCTGGTCGACCGGTTCGGGGTGACCTCCTTCAAGATCTTCATGTTCTACGGCGGGCACGGCCTGCACGGCCGCTCGGCCGACCAGAACTCGTTCCTGATGATCCCCGAGGGCGAACGCTACGACTACGCCCACTTCGAGTTCGTGATGCGCGGCGTGCAGGCGGCCCGGGAACGCTTCCCCGAGCTGGCCGACCAGATCTCCCTGTCGCTGCACTGCGAGACCGCCGAGATCATGAGCGCCTACACCCGGCAGGTGGAGCAGGAGGGCCGGCTGCGCGGGCTGGAGGCGTACCACGCCTCCCGGCCGCCGCACTCCGAGGGACTCGCCGTCTCCATCGCCTCGTACCTGGCCCACGAGACCGGCCTGCCCACCATCAACCTGCTGCACCTGTCCTCGGCCAAGGCGCTCGACGCGGCCCTGCGGATGGCCGAGGCGTTCCCGCACATCGACTTCCGCCGCGAGGTGACCATCGGGCACCTGCTGGCCGACATCACCACCGCGCACGGCCTCGGCGGCAAGGTGAACCCGCCCCTGCGCCCGCGCGCCGACGTCGAGGCGCTCTGGGCCCACCTCCTCGACGGCCACGTCGACTGGGTGGTCAGCGACCACGCCTGCTGCAGGGACGAGGTCAAGTTCGGCGAGCCCCGCGACGACGTCTTCGTCGCCAAGTCCGGCTTCGGCGGGGCCGAGTATCTGCTGCCCGGCCTGCTCACCGAGGGCCGCCGCCGGGGCCTGCCGCTGTCGCGGGTCGCGGAACTGACCTCGTGGAACCCGGCCCGCCGCTTCGGCCTGGCCGGCAAGGGCGCCGTCGCCGAGGGCTACGACGCCGACCTCTGCCTGGTCGACGATGACCACACCTGGACGGTACGGGCCGCGGACTCCGAGTCCAGCCAGGAGTACACGCCGTTCGAGGGATTCGAGCTGACCGCCCGGGTCACCGACACCTTCGTCCGGGGCGAGCACGTCCTCGTCGACGGCAAGGTCACCGGCAGCCCCCAGGGTCGCTACGTGCCCCGGGCCGGGCGGTAGCGCCGTGCCACCCGTCGCCCGCAGCTACCTCTACGTCCCCGGGGACCGGGAGGAACTACTGCGCAAGGCCCCCGGCCGGGGTGCCGACGCGCTCGTGCTCGACCTGGAGGACGCCGTCACCCCGGCCCGCAAGGCCGAGGCCCGCCGCGCGGTCGCCGCCGCGCTGGCCGCCCCGGCCACCACCGAGACCTGGGTACGGATCAACAGCGACCAGGTCGACGCCGACGTCGCGGTGCTCTCCCCGGCGGTGGCCGGGGTGTGGGTGCCGAAGGCGGAACCGGAGCTGCTGGCCGAGGTCGACCGGGCGCTGACCGGCGCGGAACGCCGGCTCGGGCTGGCCGAGGCCACCTTCGCGGTCGTCGCCCTGATCGAGACCGCCCGGGGGATCCTCACCTGCCCGCAGGTCGCCGCCGCGCCGAGGGTGCTGCGGCTCGGGCTCGGCGAGGCGGACCTGGCGGGGGAGCTGGGCCTGCAACCGGGGCCGGACCGGACCGAACTCGCCCCGATCCGCTCGCAGGTCGTGGTCGCCTCCGCCGGGGCGCGGATCGTCGCGCCGGTCGGCCCCGTCGAGACGACGCTGCGCGACCCGGACCGGCTGGAGGCCGGCACGCGGACGCTGCTGCGCCAGGGCTTCCGGGCGCGCAGCGCCATCCACCCCGGCCAGCTCGCGACCATCAACGCCGTCTTCACGCCCGGCCCGGCGGAGGTGGCCGCCGCCCGGGAGGTGGTCGACGCGCTGGACCGGGCGGCCCGCGACGGCTCCGGCGTGGCGACCGACGCCCACGGCAGGCTGCTGGACCGGGCGGTGATCCGCGCCGCCACGGAGGTGCTGCGCCGCGCCGAGCGGCACGCCGGCTGAGCCGCCCCGGGCGGTCAGCCCGCCGGCCGCACGGTGAACGG
Organism: Micromonospora haikouensis; assembly: GCF_000876225.1. Lineage (NCBI taxonomy): Bacteria > Bacillati > Actinomycetota > Actinomycetes > Micromonosporales > Micromonosporaceae > Micromonospora > Micromonospora haikouensis. The sequence continues at coordinate 1,605,390 of NZ_JXSX01000003.1, forward strand.
GGCCCGCAGCAGCGTCTCGTCCCGCGACGACGGGCCGACGAGCAGCGTGAAGTCGCCGGGCTCGACCACCCGCACGCCCCGGCCGTCGACGATGGCGCAGTCGGCGACGGGGACGTCGATCCGCACCGTGGCGGCCTGCCCGGGCTCCAGCTCCACCTGCCGGAACGCCTTCAGCTCCTTGTCCGCCCAGCTCACGGAGGTGACGTCGTCGCTGACGTACGCCTGGACGGTCTCCAGGACCGGCCGGGCCCCGGTGTTGCGGACGGTGACCTCGGCGCGGACGGTGTCCGTCGGCGCGAGGTCGCCCGGGGCGACCCGCAGGTCGGCGTACTCGACGGTGGTGTAGGACAGGCCGTCGCCGAAGGCGAAGGCGGGGCGCTGGGTCAGGTCGGCGTAGCGGGAGCCGTGCTGGCCACGGATCTGGTTGTAGTAGGTGGGCTGCTGCCCGACGTGCCGGGCGAACGAGATGGGCAGCCGCCCGGCGGGCTCGACGAGGCCGAGCAGCAGCTCGGCGACCGCCCGGCCGCCCCGCATGCCCGGGTTGGCCACCCAGAGCAGGGCGGCGGCGTCGAGCGCCGAGTCGGGCAGCACCAGCGGCTTGGACGCGAGCAGCACGACGACCATCGGCGTGCCGGTCGCGGCGAGGGCGTCCAGCAGGGCGATCTGCCCGCCGACCAGGTTGAGCGTCGCGGTGCTGCACCCCTCGCCGACCAGCTCGATGCGGTCGCCGACGACCGCGACGACGTAGTCGGCCCGCTCGGCGGCGGCGACCGCCCCGGCGATCAGCGCCGCGTCCGGCGGGCAGGGCAGGACGACCTGCGGGCGGGGCTGGCCGTCGGGGAACAGCTCCCCCTCGGGGTCGGGGGCCATGGTGAGGATGTCGGCGCCGCGCGCGTAAGTGACCGCCCAGCCGTCGGGCACGTGGGCGCGCAGCCCGTCGAGGACCGTGGTGATCATGTCGCGGGGCTGGCCGTCGCGCATCCAGTCGGCCTGCCCGGAGGAGCCGGCCCAGTCGCCGAGCTGGGTCTGCGCGTCGTCGGCAAGCGGGCCGACGACCGCGACCGTGCACGGCGGGCCGCCGTCGCCCCGGGCGCGGCCGGTGTCGTCGGCCGTGAACCCGCCAGCGAGCGGGAGCACCCCGTCGTTGCGCAGCAGCACCAGCGACCGGCGGGCGACCTCCAGGTTGAGCGCGGCGTGCGGCGCGCTGCCGATCACCGCGCGTTGCCGGGCGATGTCGGGCCGGCGGGGGTCCTCGAACAGGCCCAGCTCGAACTTCAGGGCCAGGATGCGGGAGACGGCGTCGTCGAGGTCCGACTCGACCAGCAGGCCCCGCGCGACCGCGTCCTGGGCGCCCTGGAAGAACTGCGGGGTCGTCATGATCATGTTGTTGCCGGCGCGGACGGCCGCGGCGGCGGCGTGCGCGTGGTCGGGCTGCACCCGCTGCTCCCAGACCATCCGGCCCACGTTGTCCCAGTCGGTGACGAGCATGCCCGTCCAGCCCCACTCGCCGCGCAGCACGTCGGTCAGGAGCCAGTCGTTGACGGTGATCGGCACGCCGTCGGTGCTCTGGTAGCCGAGCATGAACGTGCGGCACCCCTCGCGCGCCACCCGCTCGAACGGAGGCAGGAACCACGCGCGCAGCTTGCGCCGCGACAGGTCCGCCTCGGTGGCGTCCCGGCCGCCCTGGGTCTCGGAGTAGCCGGCGAAGTGCTTGGCGGTGGCCAGGACGGCGGTCGGGTCGGCCAGGTCCTCGCCCTGGTAGCCGCGCACCATCGCGGCGGCCAGCTCACCGATCAGGAACGGGTCCTCGCCGAACGTCTCGTCGACCCGGCCCCAACGCAGGTCCCGGGCGATGCACAGCACGGGGGAGAAGGTCCAGTGCACGCCGGTCGGGGCCACCTCGACGGCGGTGACGCGCCCGACCCGCTCGACGAGCTCCGGCGACCAGGTGGCGGCCATGCCGAGCTGGGTGGGGAAGATCGTCGCGCCGGGGAAGAACGAGTGCCCGTGGATGCAGTCCTCGCCGACCAGCAGCGGGATGCGCAGCCGGGTGCGCGCGGTCAGCTCGTGCGCCTCGACCACCCGCGCGGGGGAGGTGTGCAGGATGGACCCGACGTGCCTGCCCAGGATGTGGTCGGCCAGGTCGCCGTGGGAGTCGAGCTGCATCATCTGGCCGACCTTCTCCGCCAGGCTCATCCGCCCGAGCAGGTGGGCCACCCGCTGCGCGGTCGGCCGGGTCGGGTCGAGGTGGGGCAGGTCGTCGCCGATCGGGTCTGCGATGCTCCGGGACGCGGTCACCGCCCGACCGTACACACCTCGGCCGGTCCCGTGTGGACGCAGAGGGCAACTTCGCGCACAGACGCCGGCTCCCGCGCCGACTACCGTCGGCCCTGACCGCCTGCCCACGGGCCCGGACCGGTCGGACGAGGGGAGCAAGCCCATGGTCTTCCCGGCGCTGCAATGGCCGATGACGCTGGCCCTGATGGCCGTGACGTCCTACCACGGGTTCCGGTTCCTGGGCCCGGCGTCCGCGCGGGCGGGGTCGGGCCGGGCCGCCCGGTGCCGGATCGCCGAGGGCGTGCACCTGCTCATGGGCGTGGCGATGACCGCGATGGTGTGGGCGCTCGGGGTGCCGCAGGCGGTGTGGCTCGTCCTGTTCGTGCCGGCCGGGGTCTGGTTCGCGGCGCTGACCGCACGCCGCCCGTCGGCGCCCGGTTCGCGGGCGGCCACCGGATACTTCGCCCTCTCGTCGGCGGCGATGGTGTGGATGACCGGCCTGCCGGGCGGCCACGCCGGGCCGCACGGCCAGCACGGCGCGGCCACGTCGGCGGGCTGGTGGCCGCCGCTGGTCAGCCTGGCCCTGGGCGGGTACCTGCTGCTCGCCGCGGGTTGGTGGGCGGCCCGGGGCGTACGCCTGACCCCGGCCTGGCGCGACCACGTGCCCGCCGGCCGACCGGGGGTGGCCGGGGCGCGGGCCGAGGGCCTCTGCCACGCCACGATGGGCGTGGTGATGGGCCTCATGCTGCTGGCGACGGTGTAGGGCCGCAGTTTCTGCGTGTCTTCTTCGTGGTGTGGGCCGCGCCGCGCCGGTTGACTCGACGGCAGGTCACGCACGGCGCGACGGGGGCGTCGACGGGCCTGCGGTCCCCCACTCATCACCAGGAGCGGCACATGCCCTACGTCAAGGTCGGCGAAGAGAACAGCGGCGACATCGACATCTACTACGAGGACCACGGCGCCGGCGCGCCCGTCGTGCTCATCCACGGCTACCCGCTCGACGGGGCGTCCTGGGAGAAGCAGTCGCGGGAGCTGCTCGCGGCCGGCTACCGGGTGATCACGTACGACCGGCGCGGCTTCGGCAAGTCGAGCCAGCCGGCCGTCGGCTACGACTACGACACCTTCACCGCCGACCTGCACACCCTGCTGGAGCACCTGGACCTGCGCGACGTCGTGCTGGTCGGCTTCTCGATGGGCACCGGCGAGGTGACCCGCTACCTCGGCACCCACGGCTCGGGCCGGGTGCGCAAGGCGGTGCTGATGGGCGCGGTGCCGCCGTTCCTGCTCAAGACCGACGACAACCCCGAGGGCGTCGACGCGCAGGTCTTCGCCGACATCAAGGCGGCGGTGGTGGCCGACCGGCCCGCGTACTTCAAGAGCTTCCTCGACAACTTCTACAACGTCGACGTGCTGGGCGGCACCCGGATCAGCGACGAGGCGTGGCAGAACAGCTTCATCACCGCGGTCGGCGCGTCGGCGTACGCCGCGTACGCCTGCGTCGACACCTGGCTGACCGACTTCCGCGCCGACCTCGGCAAGATCGACGTGCCGACGCTGCTGCTGCACGGCGACGCCGACCGGATCCTGCCGATCGACGCCACCGCCAACCGGCTGCCGGAGCTGATCGCCGACCTGCGCTACGAGGTGATCCCGGGCGGCCCGCACAACATCGCCTGGACCCACCCGGAGCTGGTCAACCGCTACCTGCTCGACTTCATCGCCGCGTGAACGGTCCGGTCACGCCCACGGTGGTGCCGGCGCACGGCGCGTTCGCTGTCCCGCTTACCTGAACGGAGAACAACCATGGCCGTTGTCGACGGCATCCTCGACTCCACGGACCGCAAGACCACCGGCGAGGCGCTGCAGCAGGCGCTGGCCGACCTGATCAACCTGGGGATGCTGGCCAAGCAGGCGCACTGGAACCTGGTCGGCCCGCACTTCCGCAGCCTGCACCTGCAACTCGACGAGCTGGCCGACCTCGCCCGCCGGCACGCCGACGAGGTGGCCGAGCGGGCCGCCGCCGTCGGGTTCAACCCCGACGGGCGGGCCGCGACGGTCGCCGCCCAGTCGGCGCTGCCGACCCTCGACCACGGCGACGTCGAGGAGGGCACCGCCGTCGAGGTCGTGGTCGACGCGCTGTTCGCCCTGATCCGCACGCTGCGTCAGGCGGTGGCCGACACCGCGACCAGCGACCCGATCTCGCAGGACCTGCTCATCGGGGTCACCGCCGCCGTGGAGCAGCAGCACTGGCTGTTCCGCGCCCAGCGCTGACCCCACCCGCCGCGCCCGCCTCCGCTCCCGGGGGCGGGCGCGGTCGTCGTCAGTCCTCGTCGGCTGGGCTGGGGCGGTTCTGCGCGCGGAAGCCGGGGTGAATCTTGGAAGATTCCGGCCCCCAGAGGGCCCATTGCTTCCAAGATCTCCTACCTCCGGCCCGCGCCAGCCCGCGTCGGCGTCGGCACGGCGTCGGGCTGCGCGGTCGCGCCGGCACGGGCCGCGCGGGCCTGGCGTCGCCGCAGCACCAGCCACGTGCCGAGGACGATCAGGGAGATCAGCGGCGCCGGGTGGCCGAGCAGCGCGGCGACGGCGAGGTCGGCGGCCACGCCGACGACGGTGGCCACGAAGACCCAGCGCGGCGCGGTCCCGGCGACCTGCCGCCGGTCCGCCGGCATCCAGCGGGTCGTCGACCAGGGCTTGGCCACGGACACCCAGGCCTGGAAGGCGATGGCACCGGCCATCAGCGCCGAGCCGACGGCCAGCGGCACGGCGGGGCCCCGCCCGCCCGTGGTGGCCGCCGCCGCCGAGTCGGCCAGCGCCGAGCCGAGGACGAAGATCCCGAGGTGGAGCTGGACCAGGGTGATCACGAACTTCACCAGCACCCAGCGGTAGCGGAAGAAGCCCCACGGGGTGGCGGCGGCGAGCATGAACCCGGTGAACGCCGAGGCGTTGGCCAGCGGCGCGAGCAGGCGTCCGTCGAGCACCTGCGCCATGGACGTGGCGGCGACGGCCACGTCCCGGTCGGGCGTGGTGAGGCTGGTGGTGAGCAGCACGCAGAGGGCGAGGGCCTGCGCCATCCAGCCCACCGACGTCGTGACGTGCAGCCACAGCGCGAGCTGACGCCAGCGCCGTACGGAGAGTGAAGCCATGGGCCCACGCTCGCAGCGGGCCGCCCACCCGGCCAGGGGAGAAAACCCGGGACCGGCGGGCCGGCCGCCCCGGACCCTCCTCAGGGGACCCCCTACGGACGCCGGGTGGGAGCGCAGGTCCGGGCGCGGGCGAGCCGTCGCGGCCGGGGCGCGCGGTCGACGGACGGTCACGGATCACGCGCTGTCGGCTACCCGACACCCGATGTCCCGATGGGTGAGACGCGTCTTGCTACCCTACTAATCCTACCGGCAGGATAGGGAATCGAAGATCGGCGCGTACGCACTGGTCAACGATCTGCCGCAGTCGAGGACGACGCGGCCCGCGTACCGAAAGATGGGATGTCGATGACCGTCACGCACCCTGTCGTCGCCGAGGAGGTCGCGCTCGGCGGCGGGCGGTCGCCCGCCCCGCCGGGCCGCCCGCCCGCCACCGACGTCGTAGGACGCCTCACCCGGCCGCTGCCCGCGCTGCTGCTCGTCGGCCTGCTCGCGGCCGGCTGGCAGCTCATGGCCGACGCCTCCGGCAGCGCGCTGATCCCCGGCCTCGGCGACGTCGCCCGCAACCTGGTCGACATCGCCGCCAGCGGCGCGCTGTGGGACAACGTCCGGGTCACCCTCACCCGCGTCGCGCTGGGCTTCGCGGCGGCGTTCGTCGTCTCCGTCGCCGCCGGCATCGCGATGGGCCGCAGCGAGTGGCTGCGCCGCTTCCTGGAGCCCGCCGTCCTCATCGGACTGGCCACCCCCGGACTGGTCAAGGCCCTGCTGTGCGTGATCTGGTTCGGGGTGAGCCTGCTCAACCCGATCCTCACCGTGGCGCTCGCGGCGGCCCCCGCGCTGACCATCAACGTCGCGCAGGGCGTCCGCTCGGTCGACCCGGCGCTGGGCGAGATGGCGCACGTCTACCGCCTCGACGCGTGGACCCGGCTGCGGTACGTGTGGCTGCCCGCCATCGTCCCCGACCTGTTCACCGGGGCGCGGCTGGGCATCGCGATGGCCTGGAAGGTCATCGTGCTGGTGGAGATCTTCGGCCTCGCCGACGGCGTCGGCTACCAGCTCAACCTGGAGTTCTCCCAGCACAACGTGGCCGGCGTGCTCGCCTGGACCGTCGCCTTCGCCCTGGTCATGGCCGCCATCGAGTACGGGCTGCTGCAGACCCTGGAGCGCCGCGCGGTGCGCTGGCGGCGGGTGGCGCTGCGATGAGCGTCCGGATCAGCCTCGACGGCGTCGACAAGGCGTTCACCAACCGGCGCACCGGCGAGCGGCAGCAGATCTTCCGCGACTTCTCCCTCACCCTCGCGCCCGACGAGCTGGTCGCCGTCGTCGGCGGCTCCGGCACCGGCAAGACGACCCTGATGCACCTGATCGCCGGCCTGGAACGCCCCGATGCGGGCACCGTCTCCACCGGCGGCGGGCGGCCCCGCCTCGGCATGGTGTTCCAGCAGCCCCGCCTGCTGGACTGGACCTCCGTCGAGACCAACGTGCGGCTCGCCGCGACCGCAGCCGGCGTCGACGCCGCCGAGGTCGCCCCGATCCTCGACGCCGTCGGCCTGACCGAGTACGCCCGGTCGTACCCGTCGGTGCTCTCCGGCGGGCAGCGCCAGCGCGTCGCCGTGGCCCGCGCGTTCGTCGTACGCCCCGAGGTGCTGCTGCTCGACGAGCCGTTCAGCGCGCTGGACGAGCTGACCGCCCGCCGCCTGCGGCTGCTGCTGCAACAGCTCTGGCTGCGCACCCCGCGCACCGGCCTGCTGGTCACCCACAACGCGCTGGAGGCGGCCTTCCTCGCCGACCGGGTGGTGGTCCTCGGTGGACGCCCCGCCGAGGTGGTACGGGAGTACCGCATCGACCGCCCGCGCCCCCGCAGCCCCGAGGACCCCGAACTGTTCGACGTGCACCGCCGCATCGTCGCCGCCCTCACCTGAGCCGCCCTGACCTGCATCGGCCCCACCCGCACGGCGCGGCCAAAGGCCCGCCGCCGTCATCCCGCAAGCGGGCCACCCACCTGATTCACCCGGAAGGAACCCCCGTGTCCACGACACCCCTCACCCGACGATCCCTGCTGCGCGCCGCCGGGCTCCTCGCCGGCGGCGCCGGCGCGGCCACCCTGCTGACCGCCTGCGGCGCCGACGAGCCGGCCGCCGCCGGTGGCGGGGGCACCCGCAGCGCCAAGGTGCAGCCCCGCAGCCCCGGCACGGCGGGGGCGATCCGCGACTCCGTCGCCGAGCAGTTCGGCCTGGAGGCCAAGCACGGGCTCCGCCTCGACCGCAAGGCCGGCGGCGGCCCCGGCGCGGGGCAGGAGCAGCTGCTCACCGGCGTGCTCGACATCTACGCGTTCGGCCCGCTGGGCGCGACCGAGGTGAACACCAGCGGCCACGACGTGGTCATCGTCGGGCCGTCGCTGTGGAACCACGGCCGCTGGATCGTCCCGGCCGACAGCCCGTACCAGAGCATCGCCGACCTCAAGGGCAAGAAGGTCGGCGTGCAGCCGCCCAGCAGCGACACCTACCGGGCGGCGGCGCTCGCCTCGGCGGTCAACGGCATCCGCTTCGACCGGGAGTTCAAGCTGTTCACCGGGCAGCCCATCGCCAACCTCGCGCTGTACGAGCGCGGCGACCTCGACGCGATCATCGCGATCGAGCCCAACGCCACCCGCCTGGTCGGCTCCGGCAACCGGCAGCTCGCCTCCGTCGGCGAGCTGTGGCAGAAGGGCACCGGCGACAGCAGCCCGCTGTTCCTCAACGGCACCGCCGTGCGCCGCGACTGGCTGGCCGCCAACCGGGAGACCGCGAAGGCGTACGTCGACTTCACCCTGGAGGCCTGGCGGCTGATCAAGCAGGACCCGACCCTGATCGCCAAGTACCACGCCGACTACGGCGTCCCCGCCGAGGAGAAGAAGGCGATCGAGCTGCTGCCGGAGCGGCTCGCCCCCGTCTACGCCGACGTGTGGGACGACACCGTCTTCGCCAACCTGGAGAAGCAGATCGACCTGGCCATCGAGGTCGGCGTGCTGAAGAAGCGGGCCGACAAGCCGGTGTACGAGAAGCTCTGAGCCGGCGATGACCCTCACCTGGCGCAGCCGCGCCGCCCTGCTGGTCTGCTGCGGGACGCTGTTCCTCGGCGTCCTCGACGGCGCGGCGCTGAACCTGGCCCTGCCCTCGGTGCAACGCGACCTGCGCCTGAGCACGGTCGAGCTGCAGTGGGTGGCGACCAGCAACGCGCTGGTGCGGGCCAGCCTCACCCTGCTGTGCGGCGCGGTCGCCGACCGGTACGGGCGGCGGCGGATGTTCCGGGTCGGGCTGCTGGTCTTCGTCGCGGGGTCGCTGCTGTGCGGGGTGGCCCCGCACGCCGCCGCCCTGGTCGCCGCCCGGGGCGTGCAGGGCGTCGGGGGCGCGCTGATGGCCCCGCCCGCCCTCGCCCTCATCGCCAACCTGTTCCCCGACGCGCTGCGCCGCGGCCGGGCGCTGGGCACCTGGAGCGCGACGGCCGGGGTCTCCGCCGCCTGCGGGCCCCTCGTCGGCGGGGTGCTGGTGCAGGCCGCCGGCTGGCGCAGCCTCTTCGCCGTCAGCGTGGCCGGCGCGGCGGTGCTCTATGCGGGCACCCGGCTGCTGCCGCCGGGCGTCGTCGACGGCCCGCCCCGCCGCCTCGACGGGCTGGGCAACACCCTGGCCGCCCTGGTGCTGGTCGGCTTCACGTTCGCGCTGATCGACGGCCCGAGCCGGGGCTGGCTGAGCGGGCCCGTCCTGGTCGCCGTGGCCGTGGCGGTGGCCGCCGCCGTCGGCTACGTGCCGGCCGCCCGCCGCCGCCCCGACCCCGTGCTCGACCCGCGCCACCTGGCGATCCCCGCGCTGCGCGGCGCGGTGCTCACCGCGGTCGTGGCGTACCTGGCGCTGGGCGGGTTCACCTTCGTCAACACGTTCTACCTGCAACAGGTGCGCGGGTTCAGCCCGCTGGCCACCGGCCTGCTCACCCTGCCCACCACCCTCGGCACGCTCGTGCTCGCCAACGTCTCCGGCCGGATCGTCGGCCGGCACGGCGGCCGGCTGCCCGCCACCGTCGGGCACCTGTCGTTCGTGGCGTCGATGACCCTGCTCGCCCTGACCGTCACCACCGACGCGGGCCTGGCCCCGCTGCTCGTCGGCTACCTCCTGCTCGGCGCCGGCATGGGCCTGGTCAACCCGCCGGCCACCAACACGGCCGTGAACAGCCTGCCCCGCGAGCGGGCCGGGGTGGCCAGCGCCATCACCAGCGCCTCCCGGCAGATCGGCACCAACCTCGGGGTCGCCGTCCTCGGCGCGGTGGTGGTGTCGGTGCTGGCCCTCACCGGCCAGCCGACCGACGACATCGCCCGGGTCGCCGCCGAGGCCGGCGACGACTTCACCACCGCCCTGCGCGTCGCGTACGCGCTGGTGGCGGCGACCGCCGCGTACTGCGCGTACGCGACGTGGCGGCTGTTCCGGCCGCCGCCTGACCGGCCGGTGGGAGAGGAGGTGGTGGGGATCGAGGACGCGCCGACGGCACCACCGACCGCTACCCCCGCCAGATAACGCACACAGCACAGCACAGAAGGGACCACCCCGGTGACACTCAAGAAGGTCAAGAGCGTCCGCAGCGGCGCCATCTTCACCCTGCCGTACCTCGTCGGCCTGGAACACGGCTACTTCGCCGAGGAGGGCATCGACCTGGAGCTGGTCGCCCCCGGCTCGTACGACGCGGTGCTCAAGCCGATCGAGGAGCACGAGCTGGTCAGCTCGTTCGGCGGCATCTCCAAGCCGTTCGAGAGCGGCGACGTCTCCCTCTACCGGGCCTGCGAGTGGGGGCAGATCCGTCGCTCCCACGACAGCGAGCGCGGCGGGCAGATCATCGCCAAGCGGGCCTCCGTGGCCAGCCAGGCGATCTTCGTGCGGCCCGACTCCGACATCAAGCACCCGCAGGGCCTGGCCAACCGGACCGTCGGCGTCAACTTCCACCACGGCTCGCACTACCTGGCCATCCAGTCCCTCGAAGGCTTCCTCGAGCAGGACGAGATCAAGGTGGTGCACGCCGGCGGGCCGGCCGAGCGGTTCCGCAAGCTGCGCGACGGCGAGGTCGACGCCGTGGCCCTGATGGAGCCGTGGACGACCGCCGCCGAGAAGCTCGGCTACGTGCTGGTCACCGAGGCGTTCTACGTCGGCTCGGAGATCGCCAGCGCCGACGTCGACCCGGAGACCTTCGCCGCCGTCGACCGGGCCGTCCGCCGGGCCGTCAAGAAGATCAACGAGGACATCCGGCCGTACCTGCACCACTTCGTCGCCGAGGTCCCCGAGGACCTGGTGAAGCTGGAGCCGGCGGACTTCCGGCTCGGCCGGCTGCGCTACATCGACCCCGAGCCCTACCCGGAGGCCGAGTTCGAGCGCACCTACCGGTGGATGGTGAAGTGGGGCCTCATCGCGCCCGAGTCGACGTTCAGCTCCATCGTGGACAACCGCGTCGTCACGGTCTGACCCGCGTGCGGGGGCCGGCCCGGCCGACGACGTCCGGGCCGGCCCCGCGCCACGGTCAGCGCCGCCGAGGGTCAGCGGCGCACGACGGTGAAGCCGCCGGGCAGCACCGCCGCCGGCACGGCCGCGCCGGACACCACCGTCCGCGACCGGCGCACCCCCGCCGAGTCGTACGCCTCGACGACCGCCCGCCCCGCGCCCGGCAGGGTGACCGTGGCGGTGCGCGGCGTGCGGGCGGCGCTGCGCAGCACCGCCGTGGCGTGGCCGTCCCCGGCGACGACGAACCGGGACAGCAGCGGCTCCAGCATGACCGCGTCGACCACCGCGCCGTCCCCGGCGGCCGTGGCCACCAGCGCGGTGACGCCCGCCGGCAGCTCGCCCGGCCCGGACGGGGTCACCGGCAGCAGCACCCCCGGCGCGGGGGAGGTGCCCTGCGCGCCGGCCTGCCCGTGCCGCACCTGGCCCAGCGTCAGCTCCCGGCCGTCGCCGGCGACGCCCGCCCAGCGGGTGACCGCCGACGCGCCGGGGGTCAGGTCGACCACCGGCAGCACCAGCTCCGGCTGGGTCGACGGCGGCAGCTCCCAGCGCATGGTCGACCCGGCGGGCATCCGCACGAGGCTGCCGCCGCTGATCGACGACTCCCCGGTCCACGAGGACGGCGGGGTCACCACGGCGGCCCCGCCGTCGCGGGTGCCCTGCTCCGCCTCGACCACGCGGGTGCCGACCCGCTCCACGATCCGGCCCTGCCGGGCCGCCTCCGCCACCTGCGGCCGGGCGTCCAGGGCGAGCATGCTGAGCAGGCCGTGGATGGTCGACTCGGCCCCGGAGTTGCGGTTGACGGCCCCGTCGCCCGAGATGCCGTCGATCGTGCGCCCGGTCGCCGGGTCGTACGCCGGCACGCCGGCCGCGTTCGCGCCGAAGTACCAGGCGGCGACGACCCCGGCGAGCTGGTCGAAGCCGCCGCGCCCGGTGGCGTCGGCGACGGCGAGCAGCGACTGCAGGCGGGAGTCCACGCCGTAGGCGATCTGGCTGCGGTCCACCGGCGTGGGGATCCGCCCGTTGTCCGGGCCGCCGGAGGTCAGCAGCCACGGCGTGAACGTGGCGGAGTCGGCGACCGCCGGGTCGAGCAGCCGCCGGTCGCCGAGCACCCGCGCGGCGGCGGCCAGCGCCGCCGGCATCTGCGAGCCCCAGCCGTGCCACATCGACCGCGACAGCGCCCACGGGCGCACCGCCCCGAACGGCCAGTGCCGGGCGTCGCCGCCGGCCAGGGCGGCGACGCCCTCGGCGAAGCGGCGCAGGGCCCGGCGGGCCGCCGACCCGCCGCCGGCCCGCACGTACGCGGCCAGCCCGAGGACCGCCTCGGCGGTGGCGTCGGCCCCGTCGGCGATCAGCCACGCGGGGGTGCGCTCGCCGTCGACGGTCTGGTAGGTGCCGTACCGGGACAGGACCTGCCGCTCCAGCGCCCCGACGGCCAGGTCGAGCCGCTGGCGCAGGAAACCGGCGAACCCGGCGTCGGCGGTGCGCCAGGCCGCGTACCCCTCGCCGAGCGCCCACACGGTGCGGGCCAGCCAGTACGACGGGCCGCTGTCGGACGGGTCCGGCAGCTCCACCGGCTCGGCGCTCGGGTTGAGCGTGCCGTCGGGCTGCGCCCACAGCACCACGTTGCCGGCGTGCGGCCCGGTCGTCGTCTGCAGGTAGGTCAGGCCGCGCAGCAGCTCCCGGGAGGCGTCCCGGCTGCCCGCCGCCCCGGTCTGCGCCCAGTGCCGCAGGTAGACCACGGCGGCCCGGGACACGTCGTCGGCGTTGTACGCGCCCTGCCCCCAGGTGTCGGTGGCCGCGTCGTACGCGCCGCCGCCGACGCGGCGCAGGTTCCCGTCCGGCCCCGGCTCCGCGTACGTCCACAGCATGCCGACCTCGGGGGACTCGGCGAGCCGGTAGGTGGTGTGCCCGTCCTGGGCGGGCGGGGCGACGGCCTGGCGCAGGAAGTCCAGGTGCGCCAGGTTCGTCAGCGGCCCGCCGGCCGGGCCCGTGGCGGTGGACGGCGCGGCGGCGGGGGCGGCCCCGGCGGGGGAGCCGGCGAGCAGGGGAGTGGTCAGGGCGAGCCCGCCCAGCATCAGGGTGCGGCGCTTCACGGTGGCTCCTCGGTGCGGTCGGGACAGGGGTGTCGTCACGGCAGCCGGTCCAGCCGGGCCACGCCGATGCGGGAGTCGGCCATGCCGTAGAAGACGTAGTGGACGCCGTCGACCTCCTCGATGGCGGTCGGGAAGACCACGTTCGGCACGGTGCCGCTGCGCTCCTCGGCCAGCTCCGGCACGAGGATCGGCTCGGCGGTGCGGGCCAGCACCCGCGACGGGTCGGCGGGGTCGAGCAGCATCGCCCCGGCGGCGTACTCGACGCGCTGGGTGGTGGGGTCGAAGCCCTCGGGGATCTCGCCGGTGACCCCGTGGTGGATCAGCAGCCAGCCCTCGGGCACCCGCAGCGGCGGCGGGCCCGCGCCGATCTTCAGCTCCTCGTACGGGAACTCCGACAGCGCCACGCAGCGGTGCCCGCGCAGCCGCACGAGCGCACCGACGTCGGCGCGCACCTCGTCGACCGGCACGTAGGAGATCCAGATGCCGGGCCGCTCGTCGGTGACGCCGGCCGGCAGGTGCACCCCCTCGCCGGGGCGGAACCAGCCCAGGTCCCACATCGGCCGGTGCAGCATCGCGAAGCAGTCCCGCCCGTCCGGGCCGGGCACCGGCTCGGGGAAGAACACGGCGTCCTTGTTGGGGAACATGTTCAGGTCGGTGTCCAGGTCGGGCTGATAGCCGAACTGCACCGGCCCGAGCCGCCGCCAGTGCCGCAGGTCCTCCGACACCGCCAGGGCCAGGCGCGGGCCCAGCGGCCCGTACGCGACGTACGTCATCAGGTGCCTGCCGAGGTCCGGCACCCAGGTCGTGCGGGGGTCCTCGACCCCGGCGTTGTTCTTGCCCCGCTCCCAGCCCTCGTCGGGGGCCAGGACGACGCCCTCGCGGCGGACCCCGGCCGGTACGCCGTCGCGCAGCTCGACCTCGGCGAGGCCGACCCGGGACACGTTGCCCTCGGCCACGAGGCGGGGCAGCAGGTGCAGCCGCCCGTCGGGGGTGCGGCCGCTGGCCGGGTTCAACACCCCCTCGGCCTCCAGGGGCTGGCCGGGCTCGGGCGTCATCACGACGCCGACCCTGGTCAGGGTGTAGGGGACGGTGGTGGAGACGGTCATCGTCAACCTTTCACGCCGGAACCGATGTCGGTGGAGACGAAGTGCTTCTGGAAGGCCAGGAACAGCCCGACCGCCGGGGCGGCCAGGACGCACGCCCCGGCCAGCACCGCCCCGTACGGGTTGGCGGCGCGGGCCGCCACATTGCTGATGTAGTTGGCCAGCGAGACCGCCAGCGGCTGCATGTCCGCCTGCTTGGTCACCAGGAACGGCCACAGGAACTCGTTCCACGGGCCGATGAACGTCAGCAGGACGACGGTCAGCAGCGCCGGGCGCACCAGCGGCAGCGCCACCGACCAGAGCACCCGCAGCTCGCCCGCGCCGTCGACGCGGGCGGCGGCGAACAGCTCGTCGGGCAGCTGCAGGAAGAACTGCCGGAACACGAACACGGCCGTGGTGTTGATCGCGAACGGCAGGATCATCCCGAGGTACGAGTCGGCCAGCCCGTAGCCGCGCACGATCAGCACGTACAGCGGGATCAGCAGGAGCTGGAACGGGATCACCTGCACCAGCAGCACGAGCGCGAACAGCGTGCCCCGGCCGCGGAAGCGCAGCCGGGCCAGCGCGTAGCCGGCGAGGACGCCGAAGACGACCGTGCAGGCGATCACCCCGCCGGTGAAGATCCCCGAGTTGACCAGGGAGCCGAGCAGGTCGACCCGGGCGTTGATGTCCCGGTAGTTGTCCAGGGTCAGCCCCGAGGTGGGGAACGCCCCGGCCGGGGAGGTGTCCGGCTCGGCCTGCAACGAGCCGACGAACATGTAGTAGAAGGGGAACAGGAAGACCAGCGCGCCGCCGAACAGCGCGACGGCGCGCAGCGCCGTGGCCAGCCGGCCGCCGGTGGTGGGCTTCGCGGGGGTGCGTGGCATGTCAGTCCCTCTCCAGCAGCCGCCGGTTGATCGCCGAGACCACCAGCACGCCGATCACCAGCAGCACGCCGATGGCGGCGGCCACGTCGGGCTGGCCCTGCTGGATGCCGCGCTGGTACATGACCAGCACCGGCGACGCCGACGACCCGTTCGGCCCCCCGCCGCCGGTGAGCAGGTACGGCTCGGTGAACAGGTTCGCGCCGGTGATGGTGGCCAGGATGACCACCAGGGCGGTCGCCGGGCGCACCGCCGGCACGGTCACCGACCGGAACCGGGCCCACGCGGACGCGCCGTCGACGGCCGCCGACTCGTAGAGCTCCTTCGGCACGTTCTGCAGCGCGGCGAGGTAGAGCAGGATGAAGAAGCCGAGCTGCTTCCAGGCCACGAACACGGCGATGACCGGCATCGCGAGGCCCTCGTTGACCAGCCAGGACGGGTCGGGCGCCAGCGGACCGAGCACCCGGTTGACCAGCCCGTCGGTGTTGAACAGGAACAGCCACACCCCGACGACCGCGACGCTCGCGGTGACGTACGGGACGTAGAAGGCGACCCGCAGGAACGCCCGCGCCCGCACCACCTTGTTGAGCGCCACCGCCAGCAGCAGCGCCAGCCCGGCGGTGAGCGGCACGTTGATGACGAGGAAGACGCCGATGTTGCCGAACGCCTGCCGCACCTGCGGGTCGGTCAGCACCGCGCGGTAGTTGTCGAGCCCGACGAAGGGCCGGTCCACCACCGCGCCGGGGGCGGCGAAGAAGTAGTCGTGGAAGCTCATCCAGACCGCGAACCCGAGCGGGTAGGCGAAGACCGCGGCGACGAACACGGCGTACGGCGCGGCCAGGAGCAGGCCCACCGGGTGGCGGCCGAGCACCGCCGCCACCCGGCCGCGCGGCGCGCGGCGTCCGGCGCCGTCGCCGCCGGCCACCGGCCCGGCCTTGGCGGCGGCTGCGGCGTGGGCGGCGGCCATCAGGAGGCCGCGAGCTGCTCGGCCTTCTCCGCGGCGGCGGAGAGGGCGTCGGGCACCGGCTTCTTACCGAAGATCACCGACTCGGTGTACGCGTCGCGGAACGCCTGCCAGATCGCCACCGAGTTCGGCACGTTGGGCACCTCGACGGTGCGCGCGGCCTGCTGGGCGAAGCCCTGGTAGGCCGGGTTCTTCGCGAAGTAGTCGGGGTAGGCGGCCGGCAGGTCGGCCCGCAGCGGCATCTGGCCGGTGGCGGTGAGCAGCGCGCCGTCCTGCTCCTTGCTGGTGGCGAACGTCAGCACGTCCCAGGCGGTGGCGCGGTTCTGGCAGGCCGAGTACATGGCGACGTTCTTGGCGTCGCTGAACGTCCGCACCTGGTCGGCGGGGATGCCGGTGGAGGTGGGCACCGGCACGGCGCCCCAGGAGACCTTGTCCCGGTAGACCGAGATGGCCCACGGGCCGACGATGGCCATGGCGGCCTTGCCGTCGGCGAAGGAGTCCCCGTTGTACTTCTCCTTGGGGGCGAGCCCCTCGGCGTAGAGGGTCTTCCAGAACTCCGCCACCCGCTGCCCCTCGGGGGAGGCGAACTGCGGCTTGCCGCCGTCGAGGAGCTGCTTGCCGCCGGTCTCGGCGGCGAACAGCGGGTAGAAGTCGAACCAGGACTGGAAGAACTCGCTGGTCGGCGCGGGGTAGATGGCGGCCGGGGCGGCACCGGAGGACTTGATCTTGCGGGCGGCGGCGAGGAACTGGTCGTACGTGGCCAGCTGCGGCTTCTCCGGGTCGAGGCCCGCCTTGGCGAAGACCTTCTTGTTGTAGAAGATCATCACCGGGTTCGACTTCCACGGCAGCTGGTAGAACTTGCCGTCCGGCGACTTGTACTGCCCGGCCGTCTCGCCCGTGCGTTCGGTGATGTAGTCGGTGGCGCCGGCGAAGGAGTCGAGCGCGACGAGGCCGCCCTGCTTCTGGAACTGCGGCACGGCGGCGGGGGCGGTGTTGAAGATCAGGCACGGGGCGTTGCCGGCGGTGATGGCCGCCCCGATGACCTCCTCGGAGCTGGTGCCGGCCGGGATCTCCTGGGCGGTGATCGTCTGGTCGGCGTGCTGGGCGTTCCACGCCTGCACCATCGCCTTGCCCCAGGCGACCTCCTCGGCGTTGTTGGACAGCCAGATGGTGATCGGGCCGCGGGCGGCGTTGGCCTTGCCGGCGTCGCCGCCGCCGGAGTCGCCGCAGCCGGCGGTGGCGGCCAGGGCGACGGTCAGCAGGGCGGCGGGAAGGGTCCGTCTCATGTCTTCTCCGATCCGGGACGGGGTCAGGTTCGTCCGCCCGCCGGGCCGGTGGCCGTCGGCGGTGCGGGTGAGGCGGTGCTGGGTCGGGGTGTGGTGGGCTCTGTTCAGGGGTGTCGGGTGGGCGGTGGTGCCGTCGATCCGCGCACGACCAGCGGCGCGGGTGGGGTGGGGATGTCCGCGCCCGGCCGGCCGTCGATGAGGTCGAGCAGGGCGTCCGCGGCAGCCCGGCCCCAGCCGAAGGGGTCGGTGCGGACGGTGGTGAGGGTGGGGGTGACGTAGCCGGCGAGCTCCGTGTCGTCGAAGCCGGTGATCGACAGCTCGTCGGGCACCCGGATGCCGAGCTGGACGGCGACCGAGAGGCCGGCGATCGCCATCAGGTCGTTGCCGTAGACGATCGCGGTGGGCGGGTCGCCGGTGTCCAGCAGCGCGCGGGTGGCCTGCGCGCCGCCGGCCGCCGAGAAGTCCGACTCGACGCACGGGCCGGCGGTCAGGCCGGCGTCGGCGAGGGCCTGCTCCCATGCCTGGCGGCGCACGGAGCCGTGCAGGAAGTGCAGCGGCCCCGAGACGTGGGCGATGCGGCGGTGCCCGAGCCCCGCCAGGTGGGCCACGGCCGCCGTGACCCCGGGCCGGTCGTCGACCAGCAGCGCGGGATGGTTGCTGGGCACGTCCGGCCGGCCGATGGTGACCGCCGGCAGCCCCAGCTCGGCCAGCAGGGCGATCCGCGGGTCGCCGAGCCGCAGGTCGAGCACGAACACCCCGTCGACCCGCTCGGCCGTGGCGAGCCGGCGGTAGCTGGCCTCCTCCACCGACAGGTCCGGCACCACCTGGAGCACCAGCGACTGCCCCCGGTCGGACAGGGTCCGCTCCACGCCGGCGATGAACGACGGGTAGAACGGGTCGGCCCCGAGCAGCTCGGGCGGCCGCGCGATCACCATGCCGACGCTGAACGCCCGCGACGCGGACAGGGCCCGGGCCCGGTGGCTCGGGGTCCAGCCCAGCGAAGCGGCCACGGCCAGGATGCGGGCGCGGGTCTCCTCGGCCACCCCGGGACGCCCGTTGAGGGCGAAGGACACCGCGCCCTTGGACACTCCGGCCGCCTTCGCGACGTCGGTGATGGTCGGTCGGCTCGGTCCCACGCGCGGCATCCTCTCGGCCATAGTCCGGCAATGCTCGGTTCACACCGCTGCAACAAACGCCCCCCGTTGGAGAGGGACGCTAGACCGGTTTAGTAGCCCGCGCAAGCCCAGCGCCGATCCCGTTCGCCCGGTCCCGACGCGCTCACGCAGCGTGCCCGGGATGGACTCCGGGCACGCGAAGGGCCGCCCGGCGGATTGCCGGGCGGCCCGATGTCGCCGCGTACGCGCAGGTCAGGACGGGGTGTGAGCGCAGGCGGGCGACGTCACCCCGACGGCGCCGGTCAGGCGATCGGCTCCCGGTGCCAGCGCACGGTCACCTGGAGCTGCCCCTGCACGCCGGTGCGGGCGATCAGCGCGCCCGCGTCGGCCGTCAGCTGGATCCCGAAGCTGATCTCCACCTCGTCCGGCCGGTCCACCATGGACCGGAACTCGGTCAGCGCGGCCGACGCGGCGTCCCGCGCCTGGCCGATCGCCTTGTTGAAGCTCACCCCGGCCCGGCGGAGCACGTCGTCGGCGACGGACGCCGGGGCGATCCCCGGCGTCTCGTCCACGGCCACGAGCACGGTCCCCCCGCCGTCGAGGGCGAACTCGACCACCTCGCTCATCCACTGTCCCTTCTCGATGGCTACCCCGGCGGGCTGAGGCACGGCAGCCCCAGCCACTCCTGCGGCGGCGTCCGCTTCCGCACGCTATCCAACTCCTTCAACAGGCTGCCGAGCAGCGTGGGATCGGCCAGGTACTGCAGGACGGCCGAGTGGAACGCGGCGGTCATCGCCGCCGGCATCATGTCCGAGGCGTCCCGGCACAGCGTGCCGGTGGCGAGGGTCCGCGCGATGCGGCGCGGCAGACCGTCCGGGTACGCCGCCGCGTCGGTGGCCGCGTTCAGGGTGAACGCCAGGTGGCCGCTCGCCTCCCGCCACACCCGGCGGGCCGGCTCGCCGGCCAGGAAACGGATCAGCGCCCGGGCCTGCGGCGAGTCGGCGAACATGCCCACCACGTCCTCGGAGACCTCCCGCACCGGCGCGTCCGTCGCGCCGAACGCCGGTGAGGGGAAGAAGTCGAACTCCGGCGACCGGCCCGGCTCGGACCTCTCGGGGTGCTCGGCCAGGAACTTCCGGTAGGACCCGACGATGAACGAGGCCTGATGGTCGAGGAAGCACGTCGGGGGCGAGACGAGCATCCCCGGCCCCGCCACGTCGAAGTTGGTCAGCAACGGGTTGGGGCTGCCCCGCCCCGCCCCCACCAGCGCGCCCCACTCCTGCCAGGCGCCCCGCACCTCCGGCGACGTCCACGCCTGCTGCCCGGCCGCCCACCGCTGGTAGACGGTCTGCCCGGAGCGGTGCAGCAGGATGTCCTCGATCCAGTCGGTGCCCGGCCACCCGGACTGCGGCTGCGACCCCATCCCGAGGCACCACGGCGCGCCCCCACGGGTGTCGAGGGCGCGGGTCAGCGCCACCAGCTCCGCCCACGTCGCCGGCGGTGACGTCACGGTGGGACCGCCCGGTGGGTTCGTGCGGTACCAGATCAGGCTCTTGGCGTGCACGGCGACGGACAGCCCGTACACCCGGGCATCCGTGGCCCCCGGGGGTGGCAGCCGGAGCAGCTGCGGGGCGAGACCCGCCTCGTCGGCCGGGACGACGTCGTCGAGCGGGAACAGGTCGCCGCTGCGCACGTACGCCTTCAGGTCGTTGAGCCGGGGCAGCACCGCCACGTCGGGCGGCCGGCCCCGGTCGACCCCGGACCGCAGCACCTGGCTGACGTCCCGGGTGCCCTGGTAGCTGACCTCGATCCCGGTCTCCGCCGTGAAGGCGTCCAGCACCGCCAGGAAGGGCCAGGCCTCGCTGCGCCGCCTGCGCTCCTGCGCGGTGTCGCCGACGCCGTCCTCCGACCAGGACGCGACGACGCTCAGGGCGCGCGGCCGTGGAGGATCGGCGCAGGCGGCCGGGCCGGCGCCGACGAGCAGGACCGGGATCAGGGCGAGCGCGCCGCGTCTCATCGCTGCCGATACCTGTATTCCTCTAGTCGGGGCAGGAAACCGACGACCACCAGCGCGGCGGCGAGCAGGGCCGCCGCCGGCAGGACGACCTCGCCGCCGCGACTGTTGGCGGCCCGCGCCGCGAGCCCGGTGGCGTCCTGGCCGTGCCGCCACGCCGTGCGGCCGGCGGCCCCGACCTGGTCCGCCGCCTCGGCCGGCCCCCGATCGCCGTCGCGCTGGGCGAGGACCTGCTCGATCGTGTCCGCGCACGGCGTCGGGGTGCAGGCGGTGGTGAGCAGGCCGGCCAACTGCGTGGCGTTGCGGTCGGCCAGCGCCGCCAGCTGGAGCCCCCGGGCGTCGGCCGCCCGGTCCGTCGCGGCCCTGGCGTCGCCGAGCTGGCCCGTCGAGTGCAGGCTCGTCGCCGTCGTGCCGCCCAGCGTCAGCACCGCGAGCGTCGCCAGCAGCAGCGGCGCGTTCAGCACCCGCCGGAACCGGCGGCGCAGGAACAGTTGGGCGGCGACCAGCAGCGCGCCGAGGGCGAGCACCGGCAGCAGCCAGAGCAGGATCGTCGCCCGGCCCGTCCAGGCCCCGTCGACCTGCCGGTCCAGCGCCGCGTCCTGCTTCCCCACCAGCCCGTCGAGGCGCACCAGGATCTCCTCCAGCAGGCCCGACGCGTCGCGCAGCGCGGCGGCGCCCAGCGCCCCGCCGCCGGGCTGGGCGAAGTGCGCGTGGGCCCGCTCGATCAGGCCGGTGTAGGTGACCAGCGACGCCTCGACGACCTGGATGTCGCGGCTGCCCTCGTCGCCGGCGGCGTTGTCCTCCGCGACCTCGGCCAGGTGCTGGCCCGCGCGGGCGATCTGGTTCTGGTAGTCCTCGCCCGGGCCGGCGAGCAGCCGGGTGCCGGCGGCGAAGCTGGCCACCGCCGCGCCGTGGGCCTCCCGCAGGGCGACCTGGGTGTCGTACACGGCCAGGATCGCCGGCACGGAACGGTCGTACGCGGCCTCCGTGGTGCGCTGCACCCCGAGGAAGACCGCGAGGCAGCCGGCCAGCGCGACCGCGTTCGCGGCGAGCAGCGCCCACAGCAGCCGCAGCAGCGTCCGCCGGGTGGTGCTGGTCAGCGCCGTGCCGCTCACGTCGGCACCGGGCCGGCGTCGGCGGGGTCGGTGAACTCGTGGCGGCACCGCTGGCAGAACCGGGCGTCCGGCGGCGAGCGGTGGCCGGCCGGGCAGACCCGGGGCGGGGCGTCCACGGCCGGCACGGGCCCCGACGCCGCCCGCGGTCCCTGGTCGCGCACCGTGACCGACGACCGCACGGCCACGCTGATCACGTCGAGCCGGGGCAGGTCGTCGCGCAGGCGTACCGAGGTGGCGTCGACGTCCTCGACGAGCAGCCGAAGCTGCTCCAGGTGGAACGCGTCGCCGGCGGCGGTGGCCAGCTCCACCGCGCGGCCGAGCAGCTGCGCGGCGGTCGCCCGGTCGCCCGTGTCGTACGCGTCGCAGCCGTCGGCGATGAGCCGGCTCAGCTCCTCCTGCCCCGTGTAGTGGGCCACCCGCGGGTCGATCCGGCTGGACAGGGCCAGGTCCTCCGTCCAGTGCGCCAGGACGTTCACCGGCCGGGCGGCCGGGGCGTCGGCCACCAGCAGGTCGACGCGGGCGACCCGCAGGTCCTCGCCCGTCGGCCGGCCCGCCGGGTCCACCTCGAGGCACAGGTGGTATTCCCGGCTCTCCGCCCCCCAGGAGCCGGTCGCGCAGGCCACGGACCGGTCGTCGAGCGGCATCACGGGCAGCTCCATGATCGTGGGATGCACCTGCCGGCAGGACAGCACCCGCGTCGGCGGCACCACGGCGATCCGCAGGCCCGCCCGGGCCACCCGCTTGGCCATCGTGGACCGCATGGTCGCCCGGAAGTCGGCCTCCAACTCCTCGGGCCGGCGGACCGCGTCGGCGGTGCCGTGCAGCGCCTCGGCGACGCGCGTCAGCTCGCGGGGCTCCCAGGCGTCGCCGACGCCCCGGGCGTCACAGACGAACTGCCCCGCGCAGGCCGCCAGCACCTCCGCCAGCCGCTGCGGCGTCTCGTGCTCGTTGCGGCCGTCGGTGAGCAGCAGGGCGTGCCGGATCGCCTCGGGGTGCTCCGCCAGCAGCTCCCGGGCCAGCTCCAGCCAGCTGCCGATCGCCGTGCCGCCGGCTGCGGCGAGCCGGCCTAGCTCGCGCCGGGCCGCGTCCCGGGTGGCCGGTGCGGCGGCGGCCAGGCCCCGGTGGGCCGGGTAGACCATCCGGGCCTCGTGGGTGCCCTCCACCACGGCGAAGCGGACCCCGTCCGGCAGCATCTCGACGGCCGCAGCGGTGGCCCGCCGGGCCGCGCCGAGCTTCGTCGGCGGGTGCGCCATGGACCCGGAGCAGTCGACGACGATCACCTCCGCGAAGCGGGCCCCGTCGGCCTCCGCCGGGGCGTCGCCCGCCCCGGCGGAGGCGGTGACGGTGAGGATCGCGTGCAACTGGCGGTCTCTCGTGGACAGGAACCGGTCGTGGTCGATCCGCAGGTCGAAGTCGAGCGCGCTGGACACCGGGTCGCTCCTCACCGTGATCGCAGGAAGGTCAGCGGCCGGACCGCGTTCGCCCGGTCGACGAGGACACCGTGGTCGTTGGCCGTGCGCGCCTGCCGGGCCAGGTCCCGCAGGGAGCTCTCCAGCAGCCGCCGCAGCGACCGCTCCGACGGCGCGTCGCCCATCGTCTCGCCGCCGGCCAGGCCGGCGGCGCCGTGCACGAGGACCCGGCCCAGGGCGGCCTGCCGGAGCACCGCCGTCATCCGGTCGCGGGCCTCCCCGTGCCGGGCGCCCCCGTCCAGCCGCAGCCGGCCGAGGCGGCGCACCGCCTCGTTGAGGTGCTCCGCGCCGGGCGGGTCGTCGCCGAGCCGGGTGGCCAGCACCCGCACGGCCGCGACCTGGGCGGCGTCGTAGTGCCGGGACACGCGGGGAACGCCGTCGAGGAACCGCACCGCCGCCGCCCGGTCGCCGTCGGCCAGCCGCAGCCGGGCCAGCCCGAACGCGGCGCTGGCGGCCGACCGGTCCCGACGCCACACCGCCCGGTAGTAGCGGGTCGCCTCGCCGGCGTCGCCCCGCTGCTCCGCGCAGTAGCCGAGCGCCAGCTTCGGGGCCACCTCGCCCGGCAGCTCCGCGTACGCCCGGTCGAACCGCTCGGTGGCCTCGGCCACGGCGGAACGGGCGAGCGCCAGGAGGCCGTGGTGCCAGACCAGCCGCCAGTCGGCCGCCGCGTCCTCGGCGAGCAGCCCGGCCGCGACGGCCAGGGCCTCCTCGGCCGGGCCCGCCCCGGCCAGCTCCAGGTGCGCCCGGCAGCGCGACAGCTGGACCTCGACCGAGGCCGTCTCGAACGCCGCGAGCCGGGCCAGCAGGCTGCGGGGGTCGAGCGCGCCGATCAGGTGCAGGGCGGGGGTGGCGGGGTCGCCGGCCGCGGGGCGGGGCACCGGCAGGCCGGTGGCCACCGAGGGCGGCACCGGGCGGCCGTGGTGCGGCAGGTCGGCGGCGGCCGGGTCCGTCCACGCGGCCAGCCCCGGCACCGCGCCGAGCCCGGCGTCGAGCAGCGCCGCCGTGGGGGCGAACACGGTGGACGGCTCCTGGCCACGGTCGGCCGGGGGAGCCGGCAACAGCTCCCGCAGCACGCCCTTGAGCTGCTCGGACATCTCGGAGGCGGACGCGAAGCGGCGACGCCACTCGGGGTGGGCGGCCCGGGTGACCAGCCGCCCGAAGGACTCCGCCCCGAGGTCGGTCTCGCGGCCAGGGGAGTCGAGCGGGGGACGGCTCAGCTCCCGCAGCATGACCCCGACCGCGTAGAGGTCCGAGCGCACCGTGAACCCGTGCGCGGCCAGCTCCGTCGGGCTCACCCCGTAGGTCTCGGTGCGCACCTTCGGGCTGTGCCGGTCGTCGGCCCGGCGCACCCCGCCGAGGTCGATCAGCTTGACCCGGTCGGCGGTGCGGATGACGTTGCCCGGGTGCAGGTCGGTGTAGAGCAGCCCCTTGCCGTGCAGGTGGTCCAGCGCGGTCAGGATCTCGTGGCCGTACGCCAGCACCTCCACCAGGGGCAGCGTGACCGCCGGCCGGGCCGGGTCGACCGCCGCCTGCCACAGCTCGTGCAGCGGCATCCCCTCCAGGTATTCCATCACGATGTAGCTGGTCTGCCCACCGAAGAGGCGGTCCTCCGCGCTGACGAAGTTGAAGATCCGGACGATGTTCGGGTGGTCCAGGGTGGTCAGGAACTGCCGCTCGGAGACCTCGATCGCCAGGGCGTTGGGCTCGGTCTTGTTGATCAGCCGCTTCAGGGCCATGGGCTTTCGGTCGAGGTGGACGTCCTCGGCGAGGTAGACCTGCCCCAGGCCGCCCCGGGCCAGGTAGCCGACCACTTCGTACTGCCCGGCCACCACGTCGCCGGGTGCGAGGGCGGAGACGAACGCGAAGGGCGTGCCACAGTGCGGGCAGTAGCCGTGGTCGAGCCGCTCGGCCCCGCCCCGGCCGACCTCCCGCCGGCAGGCGGGGTTGGCGCAGAACCGCTCGTGCTCGGGCACCGTCAGGCCGGCCGTCGTGCGCCGGTGGCCGGTGAAGTCGCGTACCGGCAGGGACACCAGCCCCGCCACCGGCCAGGTCTCGTGCCCGACCGGCGCCCCGGCCGTCGGCGTCGCGGCGCGCGCCGGCCGCGCCGGCCAGGGCGCGAGGCCGCAGACCTCGCAGAAGCCGTCGGCGTCGACGACGCCCGGACAGTCAGGGGTACGCGCACAGCGCATCAGGACGGCGCCCCTTCCCGCCGGTCGTCGAGGGCACGGCGGACCGCCTCGGCGTAGGCGTGCACGGCGTCGGTGGCGTCGGTGAGGTCGCAGGGGCCGGCCCAGAGCAGGTCGTGGGCCCGCCGGTAGGACCGCCCGGTGCCCCGGTGCTCGGTCAGCCCGCCGGCGACGGCGCGGGCCCGGTGCGCGTCCAGCAGCCCCCGCAGCTGCTGGTGCTCGGTGGCCCGCGCGGTCAGCTCGCGCCGCAGCACTGTCACCTCGTGCAGGGCCCGGTCGGTGCCCTGCTCCATGGCGGCCAGGTGCTCCAGCAACGGGCCGGGGTCGGGCTCCCGGGCCGCGGCCAGCAGCGCGGTGAGCCGGATCCGCAGCAGGCTGGCCCGCGGCTTCGCCGGTGGCAGCCCGCGCACGCGTGCCTCGAGCCGGCGGCGGTGCTCGCGGGCCAGGTGCTCGGCCTCGCGCAACCCGGCGATCCGGCGGGCCAGCAGCGCGAGCCGCAGACCGACCGCGGGGCTGCGGAAGCCCACCAGGATCCGCAGGTCGCGTTCGGCGGCGCGGTCGACGATCGGGCCGACGACATCGTCGACCAGCGCCTTGGGGTCGCTCGACTCGTCCACGCCGTCGATCAGCAGCGACCGGGGCGACGCGTCGCCGAGCAGGTCGCCCGCCGCGGCCTCCGCCGGGGGCCCGGTGGAGCCGACGAATCCCAGGATCCGGGCGGCCAGCTCCCGGGGTGGCTTGCCGGCGGCGTCCAGCGCCAGGTCGATGCTGCCCAGCGGCGGCAGCGACGGGTCCCGTTCGGCGGCGGCCGGATCGACCGACGACGGCCGGAGCTGCCGGTTGGACAGCACCACGGCCCGGCGCACGGTGGCCGAGGCCGTCGACGTGGGCGGACCGGTGACGACCACCAGGACGTTCTGCGGTGAGCGGCGGGCGAAGAAGTCGGCCGTGCGCCGGGCGACCTCGCCGTCCTCCCGGCCGCCGCCCACCGACGTCAACTCCTGGTCGACGGAGGAGTCGCCGACCACCCACGCCTGGAGCAGGGGCAGATGGTGGAGCAGCGTCTCCACGGGGATCATGAACGAACGGCCGGAGGCGGGGCCGCTGTAGTAGGAGACCACCATGCCCACCACGTAGCCGGTCTCGTTGTCGACCGCCGCCGCGCCGCTGAACCCGCTGCGCACCCGGAGCCCGGGGCTCGCCGGGCTCGGATCCATCTGCATCCACTCGTTGGCCGGGCCCGTGCCCCCGTGCAGGACGGCGTGGACGGTCTCGCCGTCGCGGAACTCCTTCGGGAACCCGAAGGCGTAGACGTGCTTCTCCCACAGCGGCAGCCGCCGCAGCTCGGCCCCGGGGCGGCCGGGGACCGGATCGGAGAGTTCGAGCAGGGCGATGTCGCCCTGGCCCTCCCTGCCCGCCGGCACCCAGCCGCCGGCCACGACCCCGGCGGACCGGGCGGGCAGCCGGGGCAGGCGGACCAGCTCGACCTGGACCCGGTCGGCGGGCGGGGTGGCCCCCGCCGTCGCGCGGCCGACCGCACGGTCGACGACGTGGGCGCAGGTGAGGACGTGCCGGTCGCCCAGCAGCGTCCCACTGCCGAGGATCAGGCCGCCGACGCCACGGATGCGCACCACCCATGGCTGACGGCCGTGATTCTCCTTCACCTGTGCATGGTATTCGCAGATCCTTTCGGGGGTGGGGCGCGGAATTGACCGTTGTAAGAAAGACGACTCGGCCGCGAAACGCGAAAGCGACGGCGGCCGGCACTATTCGGGAATTGCCGCCACCGCGATTCCCAGGGCCCGCGCGGACGCCTCCCGGTGGGCTACCCTCTGCCCGGTGACGGTGAGCGCGGGGGTGCCGGTCGCGCCCGCGCCGCCGGGGGGAGGCCGGGGCTTCCGCGCGCTCTGGGCGGCGCAGGTCCTCTCCGTGCTCGGCGACTCCTTCTCCCAGCTCGCCGTGCCGCTGCTGGTGCTCGACGCGACCGGTTCGATCGCCACCGCCGGCCTGCTCACCGGCGCGTCCGGCGCGGCCGCGGTGGTCGCCGGCCTGTTCGCCGGCGTCGTCGTGGACCGCGTCGACCGGCGGGCGCTGCTGGTCGGCGCGGACGCGGCGCGGATGCTGCTGTTCGCGGTGGTCCCGCTGGTGTGGTGGCTGGCCCCGACCCCACCGGTCTGGCCGCTGTTCGTGCTGCTGCCGCTGGCCGCGGCGATCGGGATGGTGTTCCAGGTCGCCGCCGTCACGGCGGTGCGCGGCCTGGTCGACGGCGCGGAGCTGACCCGGGCGAACGGCCGGCTGCACGCCGGCACCGCCCTCGCGGCGGTCGTGGGGCCCGCGCTGGCCGGTGCCGTGTCCGGCTGGTGGGGCCCGGCCGGCGCGCTCGCCGTCGACGCCGCCAGCTTCGGCGTCTCCGGGGCGCTGCTGACGCTGGTACGCCTTCCCGCCCGTTGCGCCGCGACCGCCGACGCGGCGGGCCGCGCCGGGCCGTGGGCGGAGTTCCTCGCCGGGGCGCGGTTCCTGTGGCGTCACCGGGTGCTGCGCCCGCTGACCGCGCTGCTGACCGTCTTCCTCCTGCTCACCTACGGCATGGACGACGTGGTCGTCTACCACCTCAAGCACGGCCTGCACCAGCCCGACGGCACGGTCGGCCTGGTGCTCGCCGCCGGCGCCGCGGGCACGGTCACCGGGTCGCTGGTCGTCGCGCGGCTGCGCCGGCGGTTCGGCTTCGGGGCGTGCTGGATCGGCGCGACCGCGGCCACCGGCGGCGCGGTCGCGGCCCTCGCGTCGACCCGCCGGCCCGCCGAGGTCGGCGCGCTCGTGGCCGTCTACTTCGGCTGCCTCAGCGTCGGCGGCATCTGCTCGCTGTCGCTGCGCCAGGAGGTGACGCCGGAGCACCTGCTCGGCCGGGTCACCGCCGCGTTCTGGACGATCCACTTCTCCCTCGGCGGCGTCGGCGCGGCGGCGTTCACCTGGCTGGCCCAGCGCCACGGCGCGCCGGTGACCTTCGTCGTGGCCGGGGCCGGCGGGGTCGCGGTGGCCGTCGCCGCCCTGTGCACCGCCGTGCGCCGGGCCGGCGCGTAACCCGACGCGAACCGGCGCTTCCTACCGTCGCCTCACTCACATCCGACCGGTCCGATGGTGCCCAACCGCCGTGCGGAGATCCAGGGAGTGGAGGTCGCGACAGACATGACTGAGGTGTACGAACCGACGCGTCAGCCGGCCCGGTCCGGCCCCGACCCGGACGGGTCCCGCCGGGCCCCCACCTCGTTCGCCCAGGGGCGGCTGTGGCTGCTCAGCCAACTGGAGGGGGAGCGCAGCGCGTACAACGTGCTGGTGCCGCTGCGGTTCCGGGGTGACCTCGACGCGGCGGCCCTGACCGACGCGGTCACCGCGCTGGTCGCCCGGCACGAGGTGCTGCGCACGGTCTACCGGGCCGAGGCCGGCGAGCCGGTGCAGGTGGTCCGCCCCGCCGAGGTGGTGCCGGTGCCGCTGACCGACCTGTCCGCGCTGACCGACGACGACCGCGAGGAGGCCCTCGACGCCGCCTTCGAAGACGCCGAGACCCGCCCCTTCGACCTGGCCGAGGGCCCGGTGCTGCGCGCCCGGCTGCTGCGCGTCGCCGCCGACGAGCACGTCCTGCTGCTGAGCGTGCACCACATCGCCATCGACGCCCCGTCCACCCCGGTGCTCTACCGCGACCTCGCGGCCCTCTACCGGGCCGCCGCGACCGGTGCGCCGGCCGACCTGCCGCCGCTGGCCGTCCAGTACGCCGACCACGCCGCGCGGGAACGGGCGGCGCTGGCCGGCCCGCTGCGCGAACGGCAGCTCGCGTACTGGCGGGAGCGGCTGCGCGACCTGCCGGCCCTGGACCTGCCGACGGACCGGCCCGCCGCCGGCGCCTCCTCCACCGACGGCGGCTTCCGGCGCGCCGCCGTCGACCCGGCCCTGCTGCGCCGGGTCCGTGCCCTCGCCGACGCGTGCGGCGCGACCCTCCTCGACGCCGTGGTGGCCGGGGCGGGGCTGCTCATGCAGCGCTACGGCGGCCAGGACGACATCGTCCTCGGCACCGTGCACTCGCCCCGCGACCGCGCCGAGCTGGCCGACCTGATCGGCTTCTTCCCCAACACGGTGGTGCTGCGCGCCGACCTGTCCGGCGCGCCCTCGTTCACCGACCTGCTACGCCGGGCCGCCGCGACCACCCGCGACGCGTTCGCCCACGCCGACCTGCCGTTCGACGTGCTCGTCCAGGAACTGGCCCCGGCCCGCGAGGCCGGCCAGGCGCCGTTCTTCCGGGTGTACGTCAACGTCGACGACGCCACCGAGGGGCTGCCGGAGTTCGCCGGGCTGACCGCCGAGGCGATCCAGCCGGAGTTCACCACCGCCCGGTTCGACCTCGGCTTCGTGCTGCGCTGCGGCGGCGCCGAACCCGAGGTCGACAGCGTCTACCGCAGCGACCTGTTCGACGACGACACGATCGCCCGGATGCTCGACCACCTGGTGCGGCTCTGGGCGGCGGCGGTCGCCGAGCCCGACCGGCCGGTCACCGAGCTGACCATGCTCACCGACGCCGAGATCGACGACGCCGTGTGGCGGTGGAACGACACCGCCACCGACCTGCCCACCGACCGCTGCCTGCACCACCTGTTCGAGGAGCGTGCCGGCCGGCAGCCCGACCACCCCGCCGTCGTCTGCGGCGACACCACCCTCAGCTACGCCGAGCTGGAGCGGCGGGCCAACCGGCTCGCCCACCGGCTCGTCGCCGCCGGTGTGGGACCCGACACCCTGGTCGGCATCTGCCTGCGCCGCAGCCCGGCCCAGCCGGTGGCGGTGCTCGCCGTGCTCAAGGCCGGCGCGGCGTTCGTGCCGCTGGACCCGGACTACCCGGCGCGGCGGCTGGAGTTCATGTGCCGCGACGCCGGCCTGTGGGGCGTGGTCACCGAGCCCGACCTCACCGACCGGCTCGCCGCCGCCGAACTCGACGCGGCCCGCCTCGTCGACGTGCACGACGACTCCGGCGACTGGCCGGCGACCCGCCCCGACACCCGCGTCACCCCGGACAACCTCGCGTACGTCATCTACACCTCCGGCTCCACCGGCGACCCGAAGGGCATCGCCCTGCGGCACCGGGGCGCGGTCAACAACTTCACCGACTTCAACACCCGCTTCGCCGTCGGCGCCGGCGACGCCCTGCTCGCCGTCTCCTCGCCCAGCTTCGACATGTCCGTCTACGACCTGCTCGGCACCGTCGGCGCGGGCGGCACCACCGTGCTGCCCACCCCCGACGAGATCCGCCAACCGGCGGCCTGGGCGCGGCTGGTCCGCGACCACCGGGTCACCGTGTGGCACTCCGCCCCGGCCCTGCTCGACCTGCTGCTGGAGCACCTGGAACGGCACGGCGAGACGGTGCCGACGGTGCGGCTGGCCCTGCTCGGCGGCGACTGGATCCCCGTCGGCCAGCCGGCCCGGCTGTGCGCCGTCGCCCCCGACGTGCGGTTCGTCGCCCTCGGCGGGGCCACCGAGGCGTCCATGGACTCGATCATCTTCGAGGTCGACGAGGTCGACCCGGCGTGGGCCAGCATCCCGTACGGCCGGCCCATGGCCAATCAGCGGGCGTACGTGCTGGACCGGTTCGGCCACCCGCAGCCCGTCGGCGTCCCCGGCGAGCTGCACCTGGCCGGGGCGGGGCTGGCCCGCGGCTACCTGGACCGGCCGGAGCTGACCGCCGAGCGGTTCGTCGTGCGTGACCTGCCCGGCGGCCGCCGCGAGCGGCTCTACCGCACCGGCGACCTGGCCCGGTACCGCCGCGACGGGGTGATCGAGCTGCTCGGCCGGATGGACTTCCAGGTGAAGATCCACGGCCTGCGGATCGAGGCCGGCGAGATCGAGTCGGCGCTGCGCCGCTGCCCGGAGGTCACCGAGGCGGTCGTGGTGGCCCGGGGCACCCCCGGCCACACCACCCTCGCCGCGTACCTC
This sequence comes from Micromonospora haikouensis, assembly GCF_000876225.1. Classification (NCBI taxonomy): domain Bacteria; kingdom Bacillati; phylum Actinomycetota; class Actinomycetes; order Micromonosporales; family Micromonosporaceae; genus Micromonospora; species Micromonospora haikouensis. Next base: position 1,636,504 of record NZ_JXSX01000003.1, read on the forward strand.
ACCGCCGCCGCGCCGGTGGACACCGAGGCCCTGCGCGCGGCACTCGGCGAGCGGCTGCCCGCCCACATGGTGCCCGCCGCCATCGTCGTGCTCGACGCGTTCCCCACCACCCCCAACGGCAAGGTCGACCGCCGGGCCCTCGCCACCCGGGACGTCGCCGGCCCGGCCGCCGGGGGCGGCGAGGCGCCGCGCGACGACTGCGAGCGGCGCATCGCCGCCGTGTGGCGCGACGTCCTCGGCGTCGACGACGTCACCATCGACGACAGCTTCTTCGCCCTCGGCGGGGACTCCTTCGCCGCCGTGCGCACCATGGTCGCCCTGGACAACCCGGTGCCCGTGGTGGAGCTGTTCAAGAACCCGACGATCCGGGGCCTCGCCGAGCGGATCCGAACCGGCGCCGGCGGCGGCACCGGCGAGCTGCTGCACGAGCTGACCCCGCCCGGCCGCCCCGCCACCACCACCGTGGTCTGCCTGCCGTACGGCGGGGGCAACGCGATCGCGTACCGGCCGCTGGCGCAGGCGCTGCCCGAGCGGTTCCGGCTGCTCGCCCTCAACCAGCCCGGCTACGACACCGGCGGCGACCCGGCCGACTTCCTCGACTTCGACGAGGTGGTGCGGCGGTGCGTCGACGAGGTCACCCGCCGCGTCGACGGTCCCGTCGTCGTCTACGGCCACTGCGCCGGCACGGTCATGGCCACCGCCGTGGCCCGGGGCCTGGAGGCCGCCGGGGCGGACCTGCGCGGGCTGTACCTGGCCGCGTCGCTGCCCGCCGAGGACCCCGACGCCGCCCTCGCCGCCGAGCGGGCCACCTCCGACGAGGAGTGGGCCGGCTACCTGACCCGCCTCGGCGGGTTCTCCGGCGCGCTGGACTGGGCGGCCGTGGAACACATGATGACCGCCGGCCGGCACGACCACGTCGGCGCGATGAACCACCTGCGCCGCTGCTGGGCCGAGCCCCCCGCCCCGGTACGGGCCCCCACCGTCGCCATCTTCGGCGACGCCGACCCCGCCACCGAGGGCTTCACCGAGCGTCACCGCGACTGGTGCCGCCTCGTGCGCGACGTCTCCGTGGCGGTCGTCCCCGGCGGCGAGCACTACTTCGTCCGGGACCGGGCCCCGGAGATCGCCGTGCTCATCGACCGCGACCACCCGGCCACCGGCCGGACCGAGGAGGTCTGAGAATGTCCACCACCGACCCGATGGGCGAGCTGCTCGACGCCGGGCTGCACCAGCTCGCCACCACCGACCCCCGGCTGCACGAGGTGCTCGTCGGCGAGCAGCTGCGCCAGGCCGGCACCCTGTCCCTCGTCGCGTCCTGCTCCCCGGTCGACCCGTCGGTGCTGGCCAGCCAGGCGTCCGCCGCCGTCAACGTCACCGCCGAGGGCTACCCGGGCCGCCGCTACCACGCCGGCTGCGAGGTGATCGACGGCATCGAGCAGCTCGCCATCGACCGGGCCCGGCGGGCCTTCGGCGCGCGCTACGCCAACGTGCAGCCGCACTCGGCGACGACCGCCAACTACGCGGTGCTGTCCAGTCTCCTGGAGCCCGGCGACACCCTGCTCGGCATGGCCCTCGACAAGGGCGGCCACCTCACCCACGGCAGCCCCGCCGCGTACGCGGGCCGGTACTTCCGGGCCGTCGGGTACGGCCTCGACGACGCCGGCCTCATCGACTACGCCGAGGTGGAGCGCCTCGCCAGGGAGCACCGGCCGAAGGTGATCGTGTGCGGGGCGACCGCGTACCCCCGGCAGATCGACTTCGCCCGGTTCCGCCGCATCGCCGACCGGGTCGGCGCGTACCTGCTGGCCGACATCTCGCACACCGCCGGGCTGGTCGTCGCCGGCCTGCACCCCAGCCCGATCGACCACGCCCACCTGACCACCACCTGCACCCACAAGCAGCTCTACGGCCCGCGCGGGGGGCTGATCCTCGCCGGCCGGGACGCCGACGCCCCCGCCCCACGGGGCAAGGGCACCCTCGCCCAGTTCGTCCAGCGCACCGTGTTCCCGTACTTCCAGGGGGCCCCGGTGCTCAACGCCATCGCGGCGAAGGCCCGCGCCCTGGACATCGCCACCGGCCCCGAGTTCCGGGCCACCGCCCGGCGGATCGTCGCCGACGCCCGGGCGATGGCGGCGGCCCTGGCCGACCTCGGCTACGCGGTGGTCTCCGGCGGCACCGACAACCACATCGTCCTGATCGACCTGTCCGCCCGCCGGATGACCGGCCTGGTGGCCGAGCTGGCGCTGGAGGAGTGCCACATCGTCGTGAACAAGAACCGGGTGCCCCGGGACACCACCCCGGCGCTGGTCACCGCCGGCCTGCGGCTGGGCACCAACAGCATCGCCGCCCGGGGCATGGGCACCGACGCGGCCGTGGCCTGCGCCGAGCTGATCGACCTGGTGCTGTCGGCCGTCGAGCCGTACTCCGACCGCGAGTACCACCTGCCGGCGGCCGTGCGGGAGCTGGCCCGGCAGCGGGTGGCGCGGCTCTGCGCCGCCCACCCCATCCCCGGCTACCCGATCCCGGCCCCGCAGCGGGAGCTGACCGTCGCCGGCCGCTGAGCGGCCCCCGGCGGCGGGCCGGCCGTACGTCGACCCCAGGCCGGCCCGCCGCCACCCCACGCCCTACGGAAGGAGAGTCGAGATGCACAAGCGGATGAGGTTCGTGGCCGTCAACGGCTCGGAGCGCACCGACGGCAACACCCGTGAGGTGCTGGGCCACGCCGCCGAGCTGCTGGCCGGCCACGGCGTCGACCTGGAGGTGATCAACCTCGGCGAGAAGAAGCTGACCGGCTGCGGCCCCTGCGGCGACTGCAACTCCCGCTGCGAGCCGTGCGTCGTCACCGGCGACGACGTGCCCGAGATCGTCGACCGGATGGCGCTGGCCGACGGGATCATCTGGGCCGCGCCCGTGCACGGCTTCGGCCCGGCCACCACCATGCAGGCGTTCATCGAGCGGGCCGGGGTCGGCTACCTGCGGTTCCAGCGCCCCCTGACCAACAAGGTCGGCGGGGTGGTGGTGATCGGCCGCCGGTACAGCCACACCGAGGTCTACAACCAGCTCGTCGCCAACGTGCTGCTCAACCGGATGGTCATGGTGGGGAGCGGCTTCCCGGCCATCCTCTACGGCAACCACCGGGGCGAGGCGCTCGCCGACACCGAGGGCGTGGAGATGCTCGACCGGATGCTGCACCGGATGGTGGCGATGGCCCGGCTGCTCGCCGAGCACCGCGAGCTGACCGGCCGCGACGCGCTCGCCACCGACCACGCCAACGAGCGCGACGACCGCTGGTTCGCCCGCCGCTACGCCACCGCGGGGCAGGCGTGAGGACCATGGCGCCGCCCCGGGGCTGGGCGTCCTGCGCCCGGCGCCGGCCCACCGCGCGGGTCCGGCTCTACTGCTTCCCGTACGCCGGGGGCGGGCTGGCCGCGTACCAGCCGTGGGCGGCCCGGCTGCCCGACTCGGTCGAGGTGTGGACGGTCTGCCTGCCGGGGCGGGAACACCGCCTCGACGAGGCCGCCCGCACCGACCTGACCGGCCTCGTCGACGAGCTGCGCGCGGCGCTCGCCCCGCAGCTCGCCGGGCCGCCCGCCCCGGTGGCGTTCTTCGGGCACAGCCTCGGGGCGCTGCTGGCGTACGAGCTGGCCCGCGACCTGCGCGCGCACGGCGACCGGGAACCGGCGGCGCTGGTGCTCTCCGGCCGCGCCGCCGCCCACCATCCGCCCCGGCGGCGCATGCACACCCTCGACGACGACGCCTTCGTCGCCGCCGTGCGGTCGCTCGGCGGGGCGCCCTCGGCGGCCCTGGAGCACCCGGAGCTGCGCGAGTTGTGCCTGCCGACGCTGCGCGCGGACATCACCGCCGCCGAGACGTACCGGCACCGGCCCGGCCCGCCGCTGGACTGCGCGATCACGAGCTGGGCCGGCGACGCCGACGAGGGGGTGCCGCCGGACGCGGTCGCCGAGTGGGCCCGGCACACCCGGGGGCCGACCCGGCACCGGCTGTTCCCCGGCGGCCACTTCTTCCCCTGGTCCGCCCCCGGGGTCCTGGCCGCGCTCGCCGAGGACATCGGCGTGCAAGGAAGGGCCCCCTGTTAACGCCTACGGTAGAGAAGGGTCCCCTTCTCACGCGCGTCCGACACCCGCCGGCTCCCGCAGGACATCCTGCGGGGAACCGGCGCGTAGGTCGGGTGGCGGCGGGCTCAGGCCGGCCACGCCCGAGCGGCCGACAACGCCGCGGTGGTCGGCCGCGCCGGGGCGGGCGACAGCGCGCCGGGCGCGGGGGCCCCGACGGACAGGAACTCCTCGACGAGGGCGTGGAAGCAGGCCGGACGGTCGATCTCGACGTGGTGTCCGGCGCCGGGCAGCACCGCCACCCGCGCCGACGGCAGGCCCGCGCCGAACGCCGCCATCCGGTCGCCGGCCAGCAGCGTGCCCGCGACGTCCGGGTCGCCGGCCACGGCGAGGGTGGGGGTGGCGATCCGCCGCAGCAGGCCGACCCAGGCGACCTCGCCCTGCTCGGCGTCCACCATCGCCCGGAACACCCCGTCGGCGGTGCCGGCGAGGGACTCGGCGATCATCCGTCGCCAGCCCGGGGTACGGGTCGCGGTGGCCGGCAGCGCGGCGACGATCTCGTCCAGCGGCCGGCGGGCCAGCCGCCAGGACCGGGCCATGTCGGCGCGCACGGGCGGCCAGTCGCCGGGGAGCAGCACCGGCGGCTCCACGGCCACCAGCCGCCGGATCCGGGCCGGCCGGCCCGCGTCGCCCCCGCCGGTCGTCCCGGCGGCGACGTGCAGCGCCACCGCCGCGCCGAGGGAGTGCCCCAGCAGGTCCACCTCCGGCCCGATCGCGGCCAGCGCCACCCGTACGTCCGCCGCGTAGTCGACGAACCGGTACCCGGTCGACGGGCGGTCGCTGTCGCCGTGTCCCCGCAGGTCGAGGCAGTAGACGGTGCGGTCGGCGGACCAGCGGCGGGCGCAGTCGGCGAACGTGCGCCACGACTCCCAGATGCCGTGCAGCACCACCAGGGGTGGCCGGTGCTCCGGCCCCGGCCAGCGCGCGGCGTGCAGCCGTACGCCCGCGCCGGGCAGGCGCACGTGTCTCGTCCCGTCAGCCATCGGTTTCTCCTTCGCCTCGGTCCCGCCGGGCCGCCGCGCGGTCGCGCTCAGCCGCGCGGGGCGGTCGCGGTTCGCTGCGCGGGACACCTGCCCGCGCGGTGCGTCAGGGTGCCCCCGCCGGGTGCGCCACCGGTTACGCGGCCGGCCCGGGGCCCGGCAGCCGGCCAGGTCAACCGGCCCCGGGGCGGGAGGCGGGCGCACACCGCGCGGGCGTAACCGGGGCCTAACTGCCCCTTCCTACCGTGGCCGGATCATCCGCACCGGTGCGTGCACCCACGCCTTCCGGCCCGGCCGGCGAGGCGAGAGAGGAGTTACGGTGACGACTTCGCTGCCCATCGGCGACACGTCCCCCGGTCGTCCGGGGACCGAGCGGCCCGGGACGGCGGCCGGGTCGGCCCGCGAGCTTTGGCGACAGCACCTGGCCGGCGCCACCGCCGCCGTGGAGCTGCCGCTGGACCGGCTACGCCCACCCGAGCGGGAGTACACCCCCGCCCGGGTGCCGGTGCCGGTCGCCCCGCGTACCCTCGCCGCGCTGGCCGACCTCGACGTCACACCGCCGGTCGGCTGGCTCGCGGCGCTCGTCGCGCTGCTGGTCCGCTACGGCGCCGAGACCGACCTGGTCGTGGGGATGCCCGCTGGCGACGCGGAGGCGACGGCCCGTCGGGTGCGCGTCCCGGTCGGCGCGAGCTACCGGGCCCTCATCCGGCAGGTCGAGTCCGCCGAGGCCAACGCCAACCGGCTGCCGCCCCTGCCGCTGGCCGAGGTGGGCCGGCTGGTCCGGCCCGACGACGTGCCCGGCGCCGCGGCCCCGTTCCCGGTCGGCTTCCACCCCGCCGCCGCGGGCGGTCCGGTCCCGGTCTGGCCGGGCGCGGACCTGACCCTGGCGCTCGGCCCGGACGGCGCGCCGAGTTTGCACTACGACGCGACGCTGTTCACCGCCGCCACCGCCGGCCGGCTCGCCGACCACCTGGCGACCCTGCTCGGCTCCCTGGTGGCCGCCCCCGACCGCCCGGTGTCCCGGGCCACCCTGCTGCCCGCCGCCGAACGCCGGCGGATGCTCGTCGACTGGAACGACACCCGCGTCGACTTCACCGACGAGCGGCCCTGGGCCGACCGGGTCGCCGACCTGGCGGCCCGCCGACCGGACGCGCCGGCCGTGCGCGACCGGGGCGTACGCCTCAGCTTCGCCCAGCTCGACGCGGCGGCGAACCGGCTCGCCCGGCACCTGCGCGCCGGCGGCCTGCCCGACGGGGGCCGGGTCGGGCTCTACCTGGAGCGCGGCACCGCCGCCGTGGTCGCCACCCTGGCCGTGCACCGCGCCGCCGCAGCGGTGGTGCTGCTCGACCCCGGGCAGCCGGGCAGCCGCACCGAGCTGATGCTCGCCGAGACCCGCCCCGACGTCGTGGTCACCCTCGACGGCCTCCTCGACGACCTGCCCGGCCAGGTGGCCCGGCGGGCCGTGTGCCTGGACCGCGACGCCGCCGACATCGACGCCGGGGAGGCGACCGCCCCGGAGGTGGCCGCCCCGGGGCCCGACGCGGTGTGCCAGATCGCCTACACCTCCGGCTCCACGGGCGCGCCGAAGGCCGTCCGGCAGCGCCACCGCACCCTGGTCAACCTGGCCAACTGGACGTGCCGGGCGTACGGGGTGGGCCCCGAGGACCGGGCCAGCTGGGTCTCCGCGCCCGGCTTCGGCATCGGACTGCTGGAGTGGATGCCGTTCCTCGCCTGCGGCGCGGAGATCACCATCGCCGACGCGCGCACCACGGCCAGCCCCACCCGGCTGCGGGACTGGCTGGTGGCCCGGGGCGTCACCCACGCCCTGGTGCTCAACCGGCTGGCCGAGCGCCTCGCCGGGTTGTTCTGGCCGGACCGGTCCGCGCTGCGGTTCCTCGTCGCGGTCGGCGAGCCGCTGCGCCACTGGCCGAGCCCGGCCCTGCCGTTCGAGGTGGTCGCCTGCTACGGGGCCACCGAGGTCGGCGCGGCCACGAGCTGCTACGACCGGGGCTCCGGGGTGCGGTGCACCTCCCGCGGCGTCGCCGAGGACGAGCGGGCCGTCCGGCTGCCCAGCGCCGGCCGCCCCATCGCCAACATGCGGCTGTACGTGCTGGACCGGCACCGCGAGCCCGTGCCCGCCGGCGTGGCCGGCGAGCTGCACGTGGCCGGCGCCGGCCTGGCCGCCGGCTACCTGGCCCGCCCCGAGTGCGACGCCGAGGCGTTCGTGCGCAACCCGCTGCCGGAGGAGCCGGAGCCGGTGTTGTACCGCACCGGCGACCTGGCCCGCTACCGGCCCGACGGCACCGTGGAGATCCTCGGCCGGGCCGACGCCGTGGTCCGCGTCGCCGGCCGCCGGGTGACCCTCACCGAGGTGGAGGCCGCGCTGACCGCCGACGGGACGGTCCGGGAGGCGGCCGTGCTGGCCCGCCCCGGCCGGGACGGGCGACCCCGGCTCGTCGCGTACGTCGTGCCCGCCGACGAGGCCGCGTTCTCCACCCGGGAGTTGCGCGAGGGGCTGGCCAACCGGCTCCCGTCGCACCTGCTGCCGGGCGCGATCGTGCGGCTCGCCGGCCTGCCCTGCCTGCCCAACGGCAAGCTGGACCGGGCCGCCCTGCCCGCCCCGCCCGCCCCGGTCAGCGACGCCCCGTACGTGGCGCCGCGCAGCGAGCTGGAATGCGACCTCGCCGACCTGTGCGCGGAGGTGCTCGGCGTGGAGCGGATCGGCGTCGAGGACGACCTGACCGGCGCGGCCACGCCGCAGCGGCTCCGCCAGGCGGTGTCCGCCCTGGCCGCCAGCCGCTACGGCGTCGACCTCGCGCCCGACCGGGTCGCCTCGGTGGCCCGCGCGGCGGCGCTGATCGAGGCCGCCCGGGTCGACCAGCCGACCGACGGCGGAGACGACGACGGCGACGAGGGCTACGACGGCGACGACGAACCGTTCGGCGACCTGCCGCCGATGGCACACCACCCCGACGACCGGTACGAGCCGTTCCCGCTCACCGACACGCAGCAGGCGTACTGGATCGGCCGCAGCGACGCCGTCGAGCTGGGCAGCGTCGGCTGCCACGGCTACTGGGAGTGGTGCAGCGGCGACCTGGACGTCGACCGGTTCCGGGCGGCGTGGGCGCGGGTGCTGCAACGGCACGACATGCTGCGCGCGGTGATCCGCCCCGACGGCACCCAGCGGGTGCTGGCCGACCCCCCGGCGTACGAGATCCCGGTGCTGGACCTGCGCGACCGTGACCCGGCCGACGCCGACCGGGCGGTGGCCGAGCTGCGCGATCACCTGTCCCACCACGTGGCCCCGGCGGACACGTTCCCGCTGTGGGACGTGCGGCTCACCCTGCTGCCCGACGGGCGGGGACTGATCCACCTCGGCCTGGACCTGCTCATCATCGACGCCTGGAGCTACTTCCAGATCCTCGTGCCCGACCTGGTCACGTGCTACGAGGACCCGGCGGCCGAGCTGCCCGAGCCGGGGCTGTCCTTCCGTGACTACGTGCTCGCCGCCGAGGTGGCGCTGGAGCGGTCGGAGGCGTACCAGCGGTCGAAGCGGTACTGGCTGGACCGGATCGAGCGGGGCCTGCCTGCCGCGCCGGAGCTGCCCCGCGCCGCCGGGGCGGCCGAGGTGACCGACGTGCGGTTCACCCGCCGGGAGCACCGGCTCGACCCGGCCGCCTGGGCGACGCTGAAGGAGCGGGCGCACGCCGTCGGGGCCACCCCGTCGGGCGTCGTCGTCGCCGCGTTCGCCGAGGTGCTGCGGGCGTGGAGCGCCAACGACCAGTTCACGATCAACTTCCCGCTGTTCAACCGGCTGCCGCTGCACCCCGACGTGGACAAGCTGATCGGCGACTTCACCACCACCAGCCTGCTGGCCGTCGAGAAGGTCGACGGCACGTTCGCCGACCGGGCCCGCTCCCTGCAGCAGCAGCTCTTCGAGGACCTGGAACACCGCCACTTCGGCGGCGTACGGGTGATGCGGGAGCTGGCCCGACGCCAGCGCGGTCAGGTGCGGGCCGCGTTCCCGGTCGTGGTGACCAGCCTGCTGGGGCAGCCGCCCCGGCACTTCACCACCGCCCTCGGCGAGGCCAGCCACACCAGCACCCAGACCCCGCAGGTGACGCTGGACTTCCAGGTCTCCGAGGTGGCCGGGGCGCTGCACTTCAGCTGGGACACCATCGACGAGGTGTTCCCCGCCGGGATGCTCGCGAACATGTTCGGCGCGTACTGCGGGCTGCTGGACCGGCTCGTCGCCGAGCCGCGCAGCTGGCGCAGCGAGCACTTCGCGCTGGTGCCCGAGCACCAGCTCGCCGTGCGCCGGGAGGCCAACCGCACCGACGCGCCGGTGCCAGACACGCTGCTGCACGCACCGGTCGCCGCGCACGCCGCCGCCCGCCCCGACGCCCCGGCGGTGATCTGCGGCGACACCGTGCTCACGTACCGGGAGCTGGACCGGCGGGTCAACCAGGTCGGCCGGCTGCTGCGCGACGGCGGGGCCCGGCCGAACGAGCTGGTCGCCGTCGTGATGGAGAAGGGCTGGGAGCAGATCGTCGCCGCGCACGGAGTGCTCGCCGCCGGGGCGGCGTACCTGCCGATCGACGCGCAGGTGCCCACCGAGCGGCTGCACCACCTGCTGCGCGACGGCGAGGTGTCCACCGTCCTCACCCAGGCGGCCGTCGACCCGGGCGTCGAATGGCCCGACGGGGTGCGCCGGCTGCGCGTCGACGCCGACTTCGACGACGTCGACCCAACCCCGCTCGCCCCCGTCCAGGCGGTCACCGACCTGGCGTACGTCATCTACACCTCCGGCTCCACGGGGAAGCCGAAGGGGGTGATGGTCGACCACCGGGGCGCGGCGAACACCATCTGCGACGTCAACCGCCGCTTCGGCGTCGGCCCGGACGACCGGTGCCTGGCCGTGTCCGGCCTGCACTTCGACCTGTCCGTCTACGACGTGTTCGGCATCGTCGCGGCCGGCGGCACGGTGGTCGTGCCCACGCCGACGCCGAACCCCGACCCGCAGCAGTGGGCCGAGCTGGTCCGCCGGCACGGGGTCACCTTCTGGAACTCGGTGCCGGCCCTGCTGGAGATCCTGGTCAGCCACGTCGAGGGCACCGGGGAGACCCTGGCCCCGCTGGCGCTGACCGTGCTGGCCGGCGACTGGATCCCGCTGACCCTGCCCGACCGGGTGCGCGCCGTCGCACCGGGCATCCGGGTGATCGGCTCCGGCGGGCCGACGGAGACCTGCGTCTGGTCGGTGATCAACCCGATCGGCGAGGTCGACCCGGCCTGGCCGAGCATCCCGTACGGGCGGCCGATGAGCAACCAGCGCTACCACGTGCTGGACGCCCGTGGCGACCACCGTCCCGTGTGGGTGCCCGGGGAGATCCACATCGCCAGCGAGGTCGGCCTGGCGCGCGGCTACTGGCGCGACCCGGAGCGCACCGACGCCCAGTTCGTCCGGGACCCGGCCACCGGGGAACGCAGGTACGCCTCCGGAGACCTCGGCCGCTACCTGCCCGACGGCAGCATCGAGATCCTCGGCCGCACCGACTTCCAGGTGAAGATCCAGGGCCACCGGATCGAGCTGGGCGAGGTCGAGGCGGCGCTGGCCGAGCATCCGGCGGTGGACCGGGCGGTCGCCGTGGCCGCCGGGGCCACCCCGCAGACGCTGCGGCTGGTCGCGTACGTGACCCCGGCGCAGCCGGACGCGCCGCCGGAGCCGGCGGACGTGCTGGCCCACGTCGGCGCGAAGCTGCCCCGGTACCTGGTGCCGGGCGCCCTGACCGTGCTGGAGCGGCTGCCGCTGACCGGCAACGGCAAGGTGGACCGGCGGGCGCTGACCGAGGCGACCGTCGGCCGCGACGACGAGCAGGACTTCACCGCCCCCGAGGGGCCGGTCGAGCAGCTGCTCGCCGAGGTGTGGGCCGAGCTGCTCGGCGTCGACCGGGTCGGCCGGCACGACCACTTCTTCGCCCTCGGCGGCAACTCCGTCATCGCCACCCAGCTGGTGTCCCGGATCCGGGAGCTGACCGGCGGCGAGCTGCCGCTGCGGGCCGTGTTCACCGGCCCGACGGTGGCCGAGGTGGCCGCCACCCTGCTCGACGACCCGGAGCAGGGCGAGGGGGTGGCCGCCGCCGCGCGGCTGCTCGCCGAGCTGGGCGAGGCCGACGACCTGGCCGAGTTCCTGGAGTGACCGCCCGGGCGGGCGCGCCGCGCCGGCGGCGCGTCCGCCCCGGGTCCGTCGTACCCACCCCTGCCGGCCCACGGCCGGCCGACCAGCCTGGAGCCACCCATGCCCATCACCGGCGTCGACCACGTCATGCTCGCCGTACCCGACCTCGACGCGGCCCGGGCCGCGTTCACCGCCTGCTTCGACCGCCCGTCGCGCCCCGGCAGCCGCCACCCCGGCTGGGGTACGACCAACGCGGTCCTCCGCTTCGCCGACAGCTACCTCGAACTGATCACCGTCGTGGACCGCGCCGAGGCGGCGGGCCGGCCGGCGAGCCGGCGGATGACCGGGGTGAGCGACGCCGGTGGCGGCTGGGTGTCCGCCGTCCTGGCCGCCGAGGACCTGCCGGCGACCTGCGCCGCCCTGGCCGACCGGGGCGTGCCGGTCAGCCCGCCCCTGGACGGCGTGTCGGTGCGCCCCGACGGCCGGCGTCGCCGCTGGCGGGTCGGCGCGCACGGGGAGGAGTTCCGCAGCGGCCGGCTGCCGTCGCTCATCGAGTACCTCGACCCGTGGCCCGGGGCGGACCCCGACCCGGCCGAGCTGCGCCACGGCGGCGTGCACGGCGTGGCCGGGGTGGACATCGCCGTCACCGACCTGCCCGCCGCCGCGGCCGAGTACGCCGTCCTGCTCGGCGGCCCGCCCGCCCTCGGCGACCGGTCCGCGACGTGGACGCTGCCCGACGGGCGGGTGCTGCGACTGCTCGCCCCCGTCGGTTCTGCCGGACCCGCCGGCGCCGGCGACCCGGTCGCCGCCCACCTCGACCGGCTCGGCCCCGGCCTGTGCGCCGTCGCCCTCGCCGTCGACTCACCCGCCGCCGTGGCCGCCGCCGTGGCCGGTCGCGGCGTCGCCGTGCGGCCCGGCATCGACGGGGAGCCCGTGGTCGACCCGGCGGGGTGCGCCCCGATCCGGCTGGTCGCCGCCCGCCCCGCCCCGTCGCTGACCGCCGGGGCGACCCGGTGACCGCCCCGACGGCGGCCGAGGCGTGCTCCGCTGCCACCGGCACGCCTGTCACCACCTCGGCCCCCGCCGGTGCCGGCACGCCGCCGCCCGGCGCGTGGCCCTCGCCGTTCCGCCCGCAGGACGCGGCGGCGGCCGGCGGGGAGCCCCGCTGGCTGATCGAGCAGTGGGTGGTCGCCCACGGCGACACCGTCTGGTTCACCGACCTGCGCCCCGCCGAGGGCGGCCGGGCCGTGCTGTGCCGGTGGACCGCCGCGAGCGGCGTCGTCGACGCCGTCCCCGCCGGGTTCAGCGCCCGCAGCCGGTTCCAGGAGTACGGCGGCCGACCGTTCACCGTCGTCTCCGCCGACGCGGCCGTCGTCTCCCGCGACACCGACCAGCGGCTGTACCTGGTGGCCGTCGGCCCCGACGCGGCGCCGCCGCGCCCGCTCACCCCGTGCTCCGACGGCCGCCACCGGTACGCCGAGGGCACCGTCGTCGGCGACGAGGTGTGGTGCGTGCGGGAGCGGCGCACCGGCCCCCGCACCACCGACGTGCTCCGCGACCTCGTCGCGGTGCCGCTGACCGGCCACGGCGACGCCGAGCCCCGGGTGCTGGGCGGCGGCGGCCACCGGTTCCTCGCCGGCCTGCGGGTCGCCCCGGACGGCCGGCACGCCGCGTGGCTCGGCTGGGACCACCCCGACATGCCGTGGGACGCGGCCCGGTTGCAGGTCGCCCCGATCGTCGACGGGCGGCTCGGCGGGCACCGGGTGCTGGCCGGCGGGGACGCCGAGGCGGTGTGCCAGGCCGAGTGGCTCGATGCCGGCACCCTGCTGGCGCTCACCGACTCCGACGGCTGGTGGAACCCGTACGCCATCGGGTTGGACGGCGACCGCCGGCCGCTGTGGCGCGGCGACCGCGAGGCCGGCGGCGCGCTGTGGCGGCCCGGGCAGACCTGGGCCGCGCCGCTGGCCGACGGCCGGATCGCCCTGGCCGTCACCGGCTGGTACGGGGACGGGGCCCGGCGACCCGACCCGGCCGCCCCGCGACCGGACGCAGACGGGCCCCGGCACGGCACCCGGCTCGCGGTGCTCGACCCGGCCCGGGGCGTCCTCGACGAGCTGGACCTGCCGTACACGGTGTGGGGGCCCGTCAGCGCCACCGGCACGACGGTGGCCGCGATGGCCGCCTCGCCCGACCGGCAGCCCGCCCTGGTCCGCGTCGACACGGCGACCGGGCGGGCCGACGCGGTGACCGGTGACCGCTACCACACCCCCGGCCCCGGCTGGCTGCCCGTCGGGGAGCACCGCCGGTTCCCGGTGCCCGGCGGCGAGGTGCACGCCGTCGTCTACCCGCCCCGCAACCCCGCCGTCGCCGCCGACCCGGGACACCGGCCGCCGCTGCTCGTCGTCGCCCACGGCGGCCCCACCGGGCGGGTCACCGACGCCCTCGACCCCGAGACGCTCCTGTTCACCAGCCGCGGGTACGCGGTCGCGCTGGTCGACTACGGCGGCTCCACCGGCTTCGGGCGGGCCTGGCGGGACCGGCTGCGCGGCGGCTGGGGCGTCGTCGACGTGGCCGACTGCGCGGCCGTCGCGCGGGCCCTGGCCGCCGAGGGGGCGGTCGACGGCGACCGGGTCGCCCTGCGTGGCGGCTCGGCCGGCGGCTGGACCACCTGCGCGGCGCTGACCAGCGTCGACACGTTCCGCTGCGGGGCCGCGTACTTCCCCGTGCTGGACCCGCTGGCGTGGGCCGAGGGGGAGACCCACGACCTGGAGTCGCACTACCTGCACGGCCTGATCGGGCCGCTGCCGGCCGCCCGGCCCACCTACGCCGACCGCGCGCCCGTCCACCGTGCCGCCCGCCTCGCCGGGCCGCTGCTGCTGCTTCAGGGAGAGGAGGACACCGTCTGCCCGCTCGCGCCGGCCGAACGGTTCGTCGCCGCGCTGGCCGACGCCGGGGCGCCCCACACCTACCTGCGGTTCCCCGGGGAGGGGCACGTGTTCCGGCAGGTCGGCTCGATCACCCGCGCCCTCGACGCCGAGCTGGCCCTGTACGCCTCGGCCCTGCGACCCCGCTGAGCCGACCCATCCGGAGGTACGACCATGACCACTCACGCGGTACCGACCGCCACCACGCCCCGACGGCGGGCGCGCACCGTCGCCACCACCGTCGCCGGGAACTTCATCGAGTACTTCGACTGGCTGATCTTCGGCCTGTACGCGCCGCTGATCGCCCAGCACTTCTTCCCCTCCGCCGACCCGCTCACCGCCCTGCTCGCGGTCTTCGTCGCGTACGCGACGGGCATGCTGTTCCGCCCGCTCGGCGGCATCCTGATGGGCGCGCTGGCCGACCGGCAGGGCCGCCGCCTCGCCCTGCTGCTGTCGATCACGCTGATGGGCGGCGGCAGCCTGGTCATCGGCCTGCTGCCCACGTACGCCGCCATCGGGGTGGCCGCCCCCGTGCTGCTGTTCCTCGCGCGGGCCGCCCAGGGGCTGTCGGCCGGCGGCGAGTGGCCGGCCGCCGTGTCGTACCTGATGGAGCTGGCCCCGCGCAGCCGGCGCTGCCTGTTCGGCAGCATCTTCGCGGTCAGCTCCGCCGCCGGCGGCCTCGCGGCGTCGGCGCTCGGCCTGGCGCTCAGCGCGACCGTCGGGTCGCAGGCCATGGCCGACTGGGCGTGGCGGGTGCCGTTCCTGGCCGGGGCGGCCCTGTCGGCGGTGCTGCTGGTGCTGCGCCGCCAGCTCGGGGAGAGCGAGGCGTTCGTCCGGGCCCGGCGCAGCGGCCCGCCGCCCGGCCTGCGCCGGCTCTGGCGCGACCACAAGGGTGCCGTCGTGGTCGCCGCGCTGTTCGTGGTCGGGGTGACCGTGCAGACGACCACCTGGACCACCGTCGCCCCGGCGCTGGCCCAGAGCCAGGCCGGGATGCCCGCCGACGCCGTCTACGCGGCGGTCACCGCCGCCATCGCCCTGTCCATCGTGGTGCTGATCCCGTTGGGCCTGCTCGCCGACCGGGTGGGCGTGCTGCCGATGCTCGGCGTCAGCGTCCTCGGCTTCGCGGTGGCCGGCCCGCTCGCCCTGAACGCCGCGTCCGGCGGCACCGGGCGGTTGGTGCTCTGCCTGTGCACGGGGCTGTTCTTCATGTCCTGCCTGACCGCGGTCCTGCCGAAGATCATGGCGTCGATGTTCCCCACCCACCTGCGGGCCAGCGGCATCGGCCTGCCGCACGCCGTGGCCAGCTCGCTGGCCGGCGGGCTCACCCCGGCCCTAGCGACCTGGCTGGCCGGGGCCGGTCGGCTCGACTGGTACCTGGGCCTGCTCACCGTGACCGCGCTGCTCGCCGGGGCGGCCGGCGTCCGGGCGGTCCGGCGGGCCCGACCGGACGACGAACTGCCGCAGACCCCGGCGCCGCCGGCGCCGCAGGACCGCGTCCTGGTCGGCTCGGCCCGCACCTGAGCCCGCGTGGGACGCGGCGCGTGCCGTACGGCGGGAGGTCACCCGATCGGGTGACCTCCCGCCGTACCGGCTCCCCGGCCGCCGCCCGCTGTCAGACTCGGCCGCATGTCCAGCACCGGGGAGATCATCACGCTCAGGGACGGTCGCCGGGCGGTGGTGCACCGCCACGGTGCGGACACCGGCCGGCGGGTGGTCGTGTTCTGCCATCCCGCCCCGGGCTCCGGCGCGTTCGACCCCGACCCGGCGGCCACCCGGCTCGCCGGGGTCACCCTCCTCGCCCTCGACCGGCCCGGCTACGGTGGCTCCGACCCGGCTACCGACTGGGCCGACGTGCCGACGGCCGCCGACGACCTCGCCGAGCTGATCGACCAGCGCCGCCTCGGGCGGGTGGCGGTCGCGGGCTGGTCGGCCGGCGGCCGGGTCGCCCTCGCCCTCGCGGCTCGCCGGCCCGACCTGGTGCGCCGGGTGGCCGTGCTGGCCACGCCCGCCCCCGACGAGGAGGTGCCCTGGCTCGACCCGGGCCAGCGCGACCTGACCGCAGGGCTGCGCGACCGGCCGCCCGCCGACGTCCGCGCCCAGCTGGACGCCGCGCTGGCCGGCCTGGTGCCGCCGGATCCCCGGGACCCGGCGGCGTTGCGGCTGCTCGGCGCGAACCCGGCCGACCGGGCCGCGCCGGCCGACCCCGGCGCCGGGACGCGGATCGGCGACATGCTCGCCGAGGCGTTCGCCCAGGGCGTGCGGGGGATGGCGGACGACATCGCCGGCTACTCGCTGCGCCCGTGGGGCTTCACCCCCGACCAGGTCGGGGCGGCCACCCTGTTGCTGTACGGCGCCGACGACGCCCTCGCCGGCCCCGAGCACGGCCGGTGGTGGCGCGACGCCCTGCCCGACGCCCGGCTGGAGGTCGTGCCGAACGCCGGCCACCTGCTGGTGGTGCCGTCCTGGCCCCGGGTCCTCGACCACCTGGTCGGCCCGCCGATGCGGGCGACCTCCGCCCGGGAGGCGGTCGCGTTCATCCGCCGCGCGTCGGGCCCGCCGCGCCCGGTGCGCTAGGCGCGGGCCGGGACTGCCCTGCCCCGCCTCGCCCTGCCCGCCGCTCCACCCCGCCCCGCCCCCGCCGCTCACCTGACGTGACGGCCCGTGGGGGCCGGCTGTCCGGCCCGACCAACGTGACTCTGCGTCATGTCCGGCCGCCCCCGCCAGAGCTGACGCGCCCCCTTTGCTCTGCACCCATACCCGCAACAGCCCGCCCGAGCTGCCCGGATGTTCGGCGGCGAGGGGTGGGGGAGCAGGAGATACGTCACGCAGCGTGGAATGTTGCGTCCTTGGGTGCAGAGCAAAGGGGGCGGTGGGAGTGCTTGCCCGTGGCCGAGAGGGATTGCGCCCCGTCACCGGCCCGCCGGCGCGGAGCGGGCGTGGGCAGACCGCACCCCGCGCCCGGTTGCCCTCGGCGCGTCCTGCGGGGCCGGACACGGCGGTGGCCGGGACGGATCGCTCCGCCCCGGCCACCGCGTCGGGCGGCGGGTCAGCCCCGCGCGCCCTGCCCCACCGGACGCCGCCTGTGGTCGGCGTCGGCGAGGTCGTCGAGCTGCTGCTCCGCGCCGTCGTCCACGGCCGCGGCCGGGTCGACCTGTTGCGGGGCGGTCGGCCGCACGCCGCGCAGGATCACCAGCGCCGCGACCGCGCCCACCGCGAGGGCCCCGGCGGCGATGCCGAACGCGTGGTCGTACCCGCGCACGACGGCCAGGTTCTCGGCCACCCCGGCGGCCTGCTGCCCCCGCTGGTGGCTCAGCGCCAGGGAGACGAAGACGGTCAGCCCCAGGGCGCTGCCCATCTGCAGCACCGTGGTGACGATCCCGGAGCCCAGGCCGGCGTCGGCCTCGGACACCTCGTGCAGGGCGGCGTTCTGCATGGCCGGGTTGGTCATGCCGAAGCCCAGCGCGGTCACCACCATGGCCGGCAGCAGGTCGGTCAGGTACGAGCCGTCGACCGAGATCCGGGTGAACAGGGCCACCCCGATCGCCGAGACGGCCAGGCCGGCGGCCAGCGTCGACCGGGGGCCCACCTTCATGATCAGCTTGGTGGAGAGGAACAGGCCGGGCATGAACGCCACGCAGAACGGCAGCCAGGCCAGGCCGCTGGCGAGCGGCGAGTAGCCCAGGACGTTCTGGGTGTAGAGGACGATCAGGAAGAACACCGCGGCCGAGCTGCTGGCCACGAACACGGTCGCCACGTTCGCGGTGGCGCGTACCCGGTTGGCGAAGAAGCCCAGCGGCACCAGCGGCTGCGCCACCTTCGTCTCCACCACCACGAACAGGGCCAGGGCGGCGATGCCGACCAGCAGCGGAACGAGCACCGGCGCGGAGTCCCAGCCGTTGCGGGCGGCGTTCAGCACGGCGTTGAGGATCGCGATCAGACCGCCGGTGACCAGCACCGCGCCCAGCCAGTCCGGGCGCCGCCGGCCCTGGGCCGGTGCCCGGCTCTCGTCGGCCAGCTTCGGCAGGAGCAGCATCGGGATCACGGCCAGCGGAATGTTCACCAGGAACACCCACCGCCAGCTCGCCAGGTCGGTCAGCACGCCCGAGAGCAGCACACCGGCGGCGGAGCCCAGCCCGGCCAGGCCGCCCCAGATGCCGAACGCCTTCGCCCGCTCCTTCGGGTCGGTGAAGAGCAGGGCCACCATGGACATCGCGGCCGGCGCGGAGAGCGCCTCGGCGACGCCCTGCAACGACCGGCCGGCCAGCAGCACCTCGCTGTTCTGGGCCAGGCCGGCGGTCGCGGAGGCCACCGCGAACAGGCCGGCGCCGAGGCAGAACACCTTCCGGCGGCCGACCAGATCGGCGATCCGGCCGCCGAGCAGCAGCAGGCCACCGGCGGTGATCAGGTACGCGTTCACCACCCAGGTCAGCGTCGCCTCGGAAAAGCCGAGATCACGCTGGATGGACGGCAGCGCGACATTGACGATGGTGGCGTCCAGGAAAATGATGAACTGGACGAGCGCGAGCAGCGCCAATGCTTTCCAGCGGCGCGGATCGGCCTTCGGGAGATCCTGTTGCGACAGCGTGGCAGCCATTCTGCCGCCTCCTTCCACTTCTTGTTCATGTGTTCCGCCGGCCCGGTTCCGGTGTCGACGGCGAGGGTTTTCGCATTTACCCACCGGCATGCGCCGGTATGTTCATTCCATAACTTCCGGCGAGCGCGGTCCAACAACCGCCCGGTGCGTTTGACAACGATTGGTTGTCACCACAGGATGGCGGCATGGATCTCGACCTCGCGCTGGTAAGAGCCTTCGTGGTCACCGCCGAGGAGTTGCATTTCGGCCGGGCCGGCGAGCGCCTCGGCCTGTCCCAGCAGGCGCTGTCGAAGCGGATCCAGCGGCTGGAGGAGCTGCTCGACCGGCCGCTGTTCGAACGCTCCACCCGCACCAGCGCGCTCACCGAGGCGGGCCGGCGCTTCCTGGGCCCGGCCCGCGACCTGCTCGCCGCCGGCGACGCGGCGGTGGCCGCGGTGCACCGCCCGGCCACCCCGCTGCGCGTCGACGTCCTGCACGACCGGCTCGGCCCGGCCCGGCTCGTCGCGGCGGTGCTGGCCGGCAACCCCCGGCTGCGCCTGGAGATCAGCGCCCGGCGAGGGCTCTCCCTGGCGTTGCCGGCGTTGCGCCGGGCCGAGATCGACGCCGTCTTCGGCCGGGTCGCCGGTGCCGCAGCCGCGACCGCCGTGGCGCACCGGCTGATCCGGCTGGAGCCCTTGGTCGCCGTCGTGGACGCCGGGCACCCACTGGCCGGGCGGTCGACGGTGCGCCCCGCCGACCTGGTCGACCACGGCGTCTGGGTGCCCAGCCCGGGCAGCGCCGTGGAGTGGGGCACCTACCTGCAGCTCTTCGCCGACCGGTTCGGCATCCCGCTCACCTTCGAGCAGGTCGACAACGTCGGGGCGGACGAGCTGCTGCGCCGGGGCCGGGCCCTGGGGCGGGTCTTCCTCTCCGCCGCCGACGTGGCCAACCCGCAGGCCGACGACCTGGTCACCCTGCCGCTGGTCGAGCCGCGACCGGTGTACCCGTGGTCGCTGCTGTGGCGGCGTAACGACCGGCGGCCCGTCCTGCACGACTTCGTCGACCTGCTGCACGACTACGGCGCGCTGGAGGGGTGGCGGGCCCACGACCTGGCCGACTGCTGGCTGCCCGACGAGGACCGGGAGGCCCTCGCGGCCGGGCCGCCGGCCGGCGGCTGACCGGGGCCGGGTCACCGGCTCCACGCCCGGGTCCGCCGGGCCGCGGTGCGGGCCGGGCGCAGCGGGGCGGCGTCGCCGCCGGCCGCGCGGGCCGCTGCGGCGAGCCGCCGCCGGCGCGCGCCGGGCACCTCGAGCGCCGACCGGCGGGTGGTCGGGTCGGCGGCGAGCTGCCCGACCACCAGCCGGACGTCGTCGAGCAGGGCGCCGGCCGTGGCCTCGTCGAACAGGTCGGCGTTGTACTCGAGCCGGCCGGTCAGCGCCTGCGGTGTGTGCTCGGCGGTCAGCTCCAGGTCGAGGCGGACCGTCCCGTTCGGACAGCCGCGCACCTCCAGCCGGGTCTGCCCGCCCAGGTCGGCGCGGTCGCTGCCCGGCGGCAGGTTGCCCAGGTTGAACAGCACGTCGAACAGCGGGTTGCGGCGGGCGTCCCGGTCGCCGCGCACCGCGTCGGCGAGCCTGCTGAACGGCACGTCCTGCCCCGACACCGCGTCGAGCATCGCGTCGTTGGCGCGGGTCAGCACCTCGGCCCCGGTCGGGTCGCCGGACAGGTCGACGCGCAGCGGCAGGGTGTTGGAGAACGGGCCGACCACCGCGTCCAGCTCCGGGCGGCCCCGCCCGGCCAGCGGCGCGCCGACCACCGCCGCGTCCGACCCGGCGTACGCGGCCACGACCAGCGCGTACGCGCCCAGCAGCACGGCGAACGGGGTGACCCGCAGCCGGTCGGCGACGGCGGCGACCCCGGCGGCGGCGTCGGCGCCGAAGTCGAAGCGGAGCATCCCGCCGCGGAACGTCTGCGCGGCGCCCCGGGGCCGGTCGGTGGGCAGCTCCGCCGGGGCGGGCCCGGCCAGCCGCCGCTGCCAGCGGTCCAGCAGCCGGTCCAGGGTCGGCCCGGTCATCCGTTCCCGCTGCCAGTGCGCGACGTCGCGGAACTGCAGTCGCACCTCGGGCAGGTCCGGTTCCCGCCCCGCGCACCGGGCCCGGTACGCCCCGGCCAGCTCGGTCAGCAGGATGCCGAACGACCAGCCGTCGACCAGGGTGTGGTGGGCGATCCACGCCAGCGCGTGCCGGGTGGGGGAGATGCGCAGCAGCTCCAGCCGCAGCGGCGGCCGGGCGGCCAGGTCGAACGCGGTGCGGGACAGCGCGGCGACGCGCTCCTGCGCGGCCCGCTGCGGGTCGGGCGCGCCGGTCAGGTCGCGCACCGGCACCCGCGGGTCGGCGTCGGTGACCTCTTGGACGAGCCGGCCGTCGGCGAGCACCAGCCGGCTGCGCAGCACGTCGTGCCGCCGGACCACGTCGCGGACCGCCGCCAGCAGCGCGTCGGCGTCGAGCGGCCCGGTCAGGTGGAACGCGAACGACACGTTGTACGCCGGAACGCCCTGCGCGAGCTGGCTGACGAACCAGAGCTGCTCCTGCACGAACGACGCCGGCCCCCGCCCCGCCGGGCAGGCCCCGGGGGCCAGCCGGGGTTCCCCGGTGCCCGCCGGGCCGCCCGCGGCGCCCCGGACCTTCGCCAGCACCCTGGCCCGGTCCTCCTCCGACATGGCGGCCAGTCGGCCCATCAGCGTCCCCATGACTCCTCCTCGCCCGACGGTGCGGCCATCGGTGCGCACCGTACGAGCGGCCGGTTACGCGGCGGTCCCGCCCGCGCGTAACCGGCGGCCAACCGGGGCCGCCTAGCGTCGCCGACGACCTTGGCGACGTACCAGCGCACACACCGGGAGCGGACAGTCATGACCAACGCGACCACCGGAGAAGACTTCTGGCGCGACTACCCGCTCGTCAGCGAGCGGTACCAGGCCGGCCTGCTCGACGCGGCCGACTGGGCCACCTGGCGGGCCAACCGGCTGCGGGCGGTGCTGCGGCACGTGACGGCCCGGTCGCCGTTCTACGCCCGGCACCTCGCCGGGGTCGACCTCGACGCGGTCACCCCGGACACCCTGGGCCGGCTGCCGTTCACCACGAAGGACGACCTGCGCCGGGAGATGCACGACGTGCTCGCCGGCACCCCCGCCGACGCGCTGATCTACTACGAGACCACCGGCACCACCGGGGCGTCCACGCCCTGCCCCCGCGACGCGAAGGACGTCATGTCCAGCAACGTGCACGTGGAGTGGGCGTGGCGGCGGCTGTTCGACCACTACTTCGACGGCCGCCGCCCGGTGGTCGGGCTGATGGGCCCCTCGGAGCTGTACGCCTTCGGCGACACTTTCGGCGACGTCGCCCAGCGCCTCGGCGCCTGCCACGTCAAGATCTGGCCGGAGTCGCCCCGGGTGGGCTTCCGCAAGGCGCTGCGGCTGATCCGGGAGCTGAACGTGGAGGTCCTCGTGGCCGCCCCGGCGCTCTGCCTGAACCTGGCCAAGGCGGCCCTGCAGAACGGGCTCGACCCGGCGCGGGACCTGCCGGTGAAGCTGTTCACCGTGCTGGGGGAGATCTGCACCCCGGCGTTCGGGGCGAACGTGCGCTCGATCTGGGGCGCGGACGTGCGCCCCGCCCTGTACGGGTCGCAGGAGGCCATGGCGATCGGCA
Organism: Micromonospora haikouensis; assembly: GCF_000876225.1. NCBI lineage: Bacteria > Bacillati > Actinomycetota > Actinomycetes > Micromonosporales > Micromonosporaceae > Micromonospora > Micromonospora haikouensis. The sequence continues at coordinate 1,658,990 of NZ_JXSX01000003.1, forward strand.
CCGGCTGCCACCTGGACCGGCTGCACATCTCCGGGCCGAACTACCTGGTCGAGGTGCTGGACCCCGACTCGGAGGCCAGCCTCGGCGCGTACGGCACCGGCGAGCTGTGCCTGACCATGCTCGTCGACGGCATCAAGCCGCTGATCCGCTACCGCACCGGTGACCTGGTGACCGTCGCGCCGAACTCCTGCGGCTGCGGTGGCCCCGGCGACGTGGTGGAGGTGCTGGGCCGGGTCGCCGACCGGGTCGCGATCGGCGCCGGGCGGTACCGTCCCGCGCAGATCGAGTCGGCCGTGCTCGGCGGCCTGTCCCGCTGCCTCGGCTACCAGGTGGTCATCGACACCGCGCCCAACGGCACCGACGCCCTCACCGTCTACGTGGAACTGCTGCGCGACGGTGCCGCCGACGCCGACGGCTCCGCCGAGCGGGCCGCGCTCGCCACCCGGCTCACCGAGCACTTCGGCGTGCCGACGCGGGTGGAGGTCACCACCGAACTCGACCCGATCACCAACACCGGGGCGTTCGTGAGCTGGAAGGCCGCCCGGATCAAGGACAACCGGGCCGGGGCCGACCAGGACGTCGCCGCCGCCCGGGCCGCCGCCGGCGCGCACTCGCTGCGCAGCTGACCCGCCCCGACACGGTCCAGGCAAGGAGCAGAGATGACACTCGCACCAGCCCGACCGGACACCGTCGTGCCGGTCGCCACCGAGCGCCACCGGGTCCGCGTCGCCGACCCGTTCGCCGCGCACCTCGCGCTGCGCCGCAGGTTCGGCGCCGACCAGGTCTACCTGCTGGAGTCGCCGGCGGGCCCGGCCGGCGACACCCGCCACGCGTACGTCGGTTTCGGGGAGCTGCTGTCGGTCGCGGTGACCGGCCGCGCGGTGACCGTCACCGGCCGGCCCGCCCTGGCCGACGCCGCCCGGGCGCGGGCCGCCGGGGTCGACGGCCTGGAGGAGGTGCTGCGCGTCGTGCAGGAGCTGTTCGACGCCCCCGCCGGGCCGGGTGACTTCTCCTTCGGCTTCCTGGCGTTCCTCGGCTACGACGCGGCCCGGCACTTCGAGCGGCTGCCGTACCTGATCGAGGGCGGCCCCCGGCTGCCGCACGCCTGCCTGGTGCTGCACCGGGGCCTGGTCCGCTTCGACCTGACGGCCGGGACGGCGGAGCTGCTGCTGCACCGGTCCCCGGCCTGGCCGGACGACCCGGCCGGCGACCTGGTCGCGCTGCTGGACGCCGCCGCCGACGGGCCGCCGGGCGACCGGGCGGCGGACGGGGCGATGCCGCCGTTCGCGGTCACCGACGACGTCGCCGAGGACGACTACCGCCGGGCCGTCGACCGCTGCCTCGGGCACATCGCGGCCGGCGACATCTACCAGGTGCAGATCGGCCACGAGCTGACCATCCGCAGCGACGCCGACCCGGTCCGGGTGTACGAGCGGCTGCGCCGACGCAACCCGTCGCCGTACATGTACCTGGCCCCGCTGGCCGGGCAGACCGTCATCGGGGCGAGCCCCGAGCTGTTCGTGCGGGTCGAGGACGGCACGGCCACGATGCGGCCGATCGCGGGCACGGCCGCGCGCACCGGCGACCCGGCGCGGGACCGGGAGGCGGGCCGGCGGCTCGCCGCCGATCCGAAGGAGATCGCCGAGCACATCATGCTGGTGGACCTGTGCCGCAACGACATCGGCCGGATCTGCCGACCGGACACCCTGGACGTGCCGGAGACCCTGGTCGTCGAGCGCTACTCGCACGTGCTGCACCTGGTCTCCACGGTCACCGGCGCGGTGTCGACGGAACTGGACAGCTACGACGTGCTCGCCGCGCTGTTCCCGTCGGGCACCATGACCGGCGCGCCGAAGATCCGCGCCATGGAGATCATCGAGTCGACGGAGGCCAGCCGCCGGGGCCTCTACGCCGGGGCGATCGGCCTGATCGGCGTCGGCGGGTACGTCAACCTCGCCCTGTGCATCCGCACCGTGCTGCACGACGGGCAGAGCTACCACACGCGGGCGTCCGCCGGCGTGGTCGCCGACTCCCGGCCCGAGCGGGAGTGGCGCGAGACCCTGGCCAAGCTGAGCGCCGGCTACTGGGCGGTCACCGGAGAGGAGTTGCTGTGAAGGTCCTGCTCGTCGACGCGTACGACAGTTTCGTGCACATCATCCGCCAGTACCTGCTCAGCGCCGGCATGGAGGCCGAGGTGGTGCGCTCCGACGCGATCGGCGTCGCCGACGTGCCGGGCACGGGGGCCGACGCGCTGCTGCTCGGCCCCGGCCCCGGGCACCCGGCGGAGAGCGGCCACGTCGAGCTGGTCGAGGCGTACGCGGGGCGGCTGCCGATCTTCGGGGTCTGCCTCGGCCACCAGGCGATCGGGCTGGCCTTCGGCGCGCGGGTGCTACGCGCCCGGCACCTGATGCACGGCAAGACCAGCGAGATCCGCCACGACGGCCGGGGCGTCTTCGCCGGCCTGCCCCGCCCGTTGACCGCCACCCGCTACCACTCGCTCATCGTGGACGGGGCGAGCCTCGCCGGCACCGACCTGGTGCCGACGGCGCACGCCGCCGACGACGGGTACGTGATGGCGCTGCGGCACCGCCGCCTGCCGGTGGAGTCGGTGCAGTTCCACCCGGAGAGCGTCCGTACCCAGCACGGCCTGGCGATGCTGACGAACTTCCTCGCCGCCTCGCGGCTGCCCGCCCCGGCGTGACCCCGGTCGTGCCCGTGCCCCGCCACCCAGCCGACGTGGCGGGGCACGGGCACGACCGGCGGGCCGCCGGCCCACCGGACGGGCGGCCCGGGGGCACCTCCCGGCCACCGACCGGGCCGCCGGCCTCGTCAGGTCGCCGGGCCGAGCAGCCGGAGCCGGCCGTCCGGGGCGCGCACGGCCCGCCAGGCGGTCGCCACCAGCACCGAGTTCCCGCCCGGGTCGGACGGGTCGGGCACCAGCCATCCGGCCGAGCGCAGCGGGCTGTCGGCGACCACCCCCGCCAGCCAGGGCACCCCGACGTACAGCCGCCCCACGGCGGCGGGAACGAGGCCGTCGTCGAGCACCTGCCAGTCGCCGCCGGGCAGCGCCCCGGCGGGCGGGGCATCCGCGCCCGTCGGACCGAGGGCGAGCGGGTCGCCGCGCAGCAGCGGGCCCCACACGGCGGCCTCGACCGCGCCGGGCGCCACGGGAGCGTCGTCAGCCGGGTTCCCGTCGGTCGCCCCCGACCGGGCGGCCAGCACGAGGTGACGGTGGGCCAGCAGCAGGCCCCCGAGCGGGGTCACCCCGCTCAGTACGTACGCCGGGTCCTCCGCCCGCACCGGGCGGACCAGCGCCCGGCCTGAGCCGTGACGGCGTCGCCAGGGCAGCACGCGGACGCCGTGACGACGGGCCGATCCGGCCCACTCGGGTTCGGCGAGCACCAGGCCCAGCCCGACCCGCGCCGCGCCGCGCCCGTCCCCGGACGGCAGCGGCAGGTACGCGGCCCCGCTCTTGAGCGCGGCGAGCCGCCCGACGACGGCGTCCACCCCGCCGCGCAGCAGCAGTCCGACCGTGTCGCCGGGGCGCACCCCGTGCTCGGCGAGCAGCCGGGCCAGGTCGCCGGAGCGGCGGTCGAGGTCCCGGAAGCTCGTCCGGTGTCCCTCGTGGACGACGGCGGGGGCGTCCGGGGTGGCGGCCGCGACCGTGGCCAGCAGGCCGGGCAGGGTCTGCACCGTGGGGTCGGCGACGGCGACCTGCCCCGACGCCCCGGCCGGCAGCCGCACCGGCAGGTGCGCCGGTGGGTGGGCGGGCGGGCCGGTGGCGGGGACGCCCCGGGTCCGGCTGAGCTCACCGATCTGGGCCAGGCAGCGCAGCCGGCTGCCGATGAAGTGGGTGTCGGCCCAGCCGGCCGGCGTGGGGTGGGCGTGTGGCCACAACGCGTACCGCCCGGCCCGGTTGACGACGACGCGGAGGAAGTGTGGTGCCATGGCCGGCCTCCCCTTCCGTCGGCGGACCGGTCCGCCATATCCGGCACGGACCGGCTCCGGTGGATTGAGTGGGAAATGATACGTCGCGTCGGTTGCCTCCCGGTTACCCGCGACCGCCGCCCGGCGCACCGGGTCCGCCGTCGGGACGCCCGTAACCGGGGTCTAACCCGGCCTGCCTACCGTCCGCCGGAGACCGACAACCAGCGACGGGGGCGGGGCCGCACCGATCCGGGCGCGACGCCCGCCGACCCGAGACCGAGATCCGTCGACCACCTGAAGGAGGCGGCCGTGCCCGACACCGCTGCTTGGGAGCGACATCTGCAGGACGTCCCGCGGGCGGTCAACCTGCCCGCCGACCGGACCGCCGCCGCGCGCGACGCGGCGCCCGTCGTCCGGGAGGTGCCGGGCGGGCCGTACCCGGCCGCCGACCTCCTCGCCGGGGTCGGCGCGCTGCTGCACCGCTACGGCGGCGAGCCGCGCCTGCTCGTCGGCCGGTCCGTGGCCGCGACCGGGCGCCTGCTCGCCGTCCGGGTGACGGTCGAGGGTGGACAGACCGTCGCCGAGCTGCGCGCCGCCGCCGCCGGGGCCGTCCGGGCGGCCGTCGACCTCGGCGAGGTCACACCGGCCGAGCTGGCGCGGCTGCGCGGCGTGGCCCCGGCCGGCGGGCAGCGGCCCTGCCACGCGGTGGTGGTCGACGGGCCGCCGGAGGCCGCCGACCCGGCCGCCGCCGAGCTGACCGTCACCAGCGCCGACGGACGGACGTGCCTCGTCGCGGACCCGCGCTTCGCCCCCGGCACCGTCGCGCGCATCGCCGCGCACCTCGGCCGGCTGCTCACCGCCCTCGCCGGTGACCCGGACGCGCGCGTCGCCGAGCTGCCCCTGCTCGGCCCGGACGAGCGGTCGGCCATCCTCTACGGGTGGAACGACACCGCCCGGCAGTTCCCGCCGGAGCAGTTCCCCGAACTGGTCGCCCGCGTGGCCCGCGAGGCCCCCGGTCGTCCCGCCGTCGTGGCCGGCGACCGCATCCTCAGCTACGGCGACCTCGACGCCGACGCCAACCGGCTCGCGCAGCACCTGGCGGGCCTCGGCGTGGGCCGGGGCGACCGGGTCGGCGTCTGCCTGGAACGCTCCCCGGAGAGCATCCTCGCCCAGCTCGCCGCGTTCCGGCTGGCCGCCACGGCGGTGCTGCTCGACCCCGAGTACCCGCAGGAGCGGCTGGAGTTCATGGTCGACGACTCGCGGGCCGTGGCCGTGCTGACCCGCGCCGGCCTGCGCGCCCGCCTCGGCGCGGCGGCCTGCCCCGTCGTGGAGGTCGAGGGCGACGCGTGGCGGGCCGCCCCCGCCGTCGACCCCGGCTGCCCGGTTGCCGACGAGGAGGTCTGCCACATCGCCTACACCTCCGGGTCCACGGGCAAGCCGAAGGCGGTGCTGCTGCGCCACGGCCCGCTGCGCAACACCGTGCACGTCCTGCGCGAGCAGTGCGGCCTCGCGCCGGGGCAGCGCGGCACCTGGCTCTGCTCGCCCGGCTTCGGCCTGGTGCAGGTGGACTGCTTCCCGATCCTGGCCGTCGGCGGCACCGTGCACATCCCGGAGCCGGCCGTCGCCGCGTCCCCGGAGCAGCTGCGGGACTGGCTGGTCGAGCAGCGCATCGAGCAGTCGCTGGTGCTCACCGCGATGGCCGAGCGGCTGTGGCGGCTCGACTGGCCCGCCGGCACCGCGCTGCGCTGGATGCGCATCGCCGGCGAGCGGGTGCGGTCCTGGCCCGACCCGGAGCTGCCGTTCCGGGTGCTCAACGTCTACGGCTCCGCCGAGGCCACCGTGGTGGGCACCTGCGACCTGTCCACCCTGGCCGCCGAGGCGCCCGACGGCCGCCCCGACCGGATGCCGCCGGTGGGCCGCCCGGTGGCCAACGTCCGGGCGTACGTGCTGGACGCGAACCGCCAGCCGGTGCCCCCGGGGGTGCTCGGCGAGCTGTACGTCTCCGGCGAGAGCCTGTCGCGCGGCTACCTCAACCGGCCGGAGGTCAACGGCGAAAAGTTCCTGCCCAACGAGCTGCCCGGCGACCCGTACCCCGTGCTGTACCGCAGCGGCGACGTCGCCCGGTACTGGCCCGACGGCACCGTGGAGATCGTCGGCCGCACCGACAACGAGGTGAAGATCCGCGGCTACCGGGTGCACCTCGGCGAGATCGAGAGCGTCCTGGCCGAGCAGCCGGGGGTGCGCCAGTGCGCGGTGCTGGCCCGCGAGGACACCCCGGGGGAGCGGCGGCTCGTCGCGTACGTCGAGCCGGACCGCGCCCGGCCGCCGGAGCTGACGGCGGTCCGGGCCGCGCTGCGGCGGCGGCTGCCGGGCTACATGGTGCCGGCGGCGTACGTCGTCGACGACCTGCCCACCACGGCCAACGGCAAGATCGACCGGGCGGTGCTGCCGCCCCCGCCGCGCACCCGCCCCGAGCTGGACACGCCGTACCGGGCGCCGGAGAACCCGGCGCAGGAGCGGGTGGCCCGGATCTGGGCCGAGGTGCTCGACCTCGACGACATCGGCGTCGACGACGACTTCTTCGAGCTGGGCGGCGACTCGCTGCGGGCGATGCGGCTGCTGGCCCGGCTGCGCGACGAGGCGCGGCTGCGGCTGAAGATGTCCGAGCTGTTCCGCGCGCCCACCGTGGCCGCCCTCGCCGAGCGGGCCGGCACCTCCCGGCGGGCCCCCGGGGTCGTGACGCACGACGCGGCGGGCCGCTACGCGCCGTTCGGCCTCGGCGCGGCCCAGGCCGGCCTGGCCGGCGCACCCGGCGTGCGGTACGTCGAGTGGCAGCGCGACTGGCTCGACGTGGACCGGTTCGTCGCCGCGTGGCAGCGGCTGGTCACGCAGCAGGACGCCCTGCGGCTGGTCCTCGCCGCCGACGGCACCCAGCGGGTCGCCGAGCGCGCGCCCGCCCCGCCGCCGGTGCGCGACCTGACCGACGCCGCCGACGCCGCCGACCGGCTCGACCGGGTCCGCGCCGAGCTGCTGGCCACGCCGTTCGACCTGGCCGAGGGGCCACCGTACCGGCTGCGGTTGACGCTGCTGCCCGACGACGTCGTCGCCGTCCACCTGGCCGTGCACCCGGCGGTCGCCGACGACCGCAGCCTCGACGAGGTGCTGCCCCGGCTGCTCGCCGCCGGCTACGAGGACCCGGACCTGCCCGCGCCCGCGCTGACCGTCCGGGACCTGCTGCGCGCCGAGCCCGCGCCGGCGGTGGCGCCCGCCGCGCCGGCGGGGCCCGTCGCCGCCGATCCGGTCCGGTGGCACCGCGCCGTCGGCGACGGCTGGTCCGCGCTGGCCGCCGCAGCCCGGCGGGCCGGCACCGGCCCCGAGGAGCTGCTCGGCGCGCTCGCCGTGGACGCGTACGCCGAGGTGACCGGGGCCCCGGCGGCCCTGGCCCTGGCCCCGGCCCCGGCCGGCGCGCCGGCGGCGGCCCGGGACGTCGTGGGCCCGCTGACCGCCGGCCCGACCGGCGGGGGGCCCGCCGTCGCCGTGCGCGTGCTGCGCGCCGACGACGACGGCGAGGACTGGCTGCCGGTACGCCGGGCGAACCTGCTGCCCGGCGTCGCGGCCGACCTGACCGCGCGGGTGACCGGCCCCCGGCTGGAGCTGGACTGGACCTGTCCGGGCGGCGAAGTGGCCCGGGCGACGCTCGACCGCGTCGACGCCGCCCTGCGCGCCCGGCTCGCCGACCCGGCCGTCGACCCGACCGCCCCCGCCACCGTCGCGGTGGGCGGCTGACCTCCACCGGTGGCGGCGGCGTCGGTCGCCGCCACCGGCTCAGGGCCCGCGCCGGCCGGCGCGGACCCCCGTCGAAGATTCAGCGAGGTGAACCATGACCGTGATCATCGTGCTCCGGGAGACGGCCACCGAAAGCGAACTGTCCCAGGTGCTCAACCTGGCCGACCGGATCGGCTCCGGCGTGCGCCGGCACAGCCCCCACCTGCTCTCCCTCACCGGCGACCTGGCGACGGTGGACCAGGCGGTCGCGCACCTGCCCCAGGTCCGGCACGTCGCCGGGGTGCCGGGGCAGTACCCGTGCGCGTCCGCCCAGGCCCGCATCGGGCTGCCCAGCAGCGTGCGGCTCGGCGACGCCACGGTCGGCCCGGGCGGGTTCACCGTCATCGCCGGCCCCTGCTCCGTGGAGAGCCGCGACCAACTGCTGGAGGTGGCGCACGCCGTACGCGACTGCGGCGCGCACGCCCTGCGCGGCGGCGCGTTCAAGCCGCGCAGTTCCCCGTACGCCTTCCAGGGGCTGGGCCGGCGCGGCCTGGCCCTGCTGGCGGAGGCCCGCCGCGCCACCGGCCTGCCGGTCGTCTCCGAGGCCCTCGACGTCCGCGACCTCGACGCGATGCTGCCGGCGGTGGACATGCTCCAGGTGGGGGCGCGCAACATGCAGAACTACGCGCTGCTGCGGGAGCTGGGCCGGTTGCGGGTGCCGGTGCTGCTCAAGCGCGGCCTGGCCGCCACGATCGACGAGACGCTGATGGCCGCCGAGTACATCCTCGACGGCGGCAACCCCGACGTCGTCCTCTGCGAGCGCGGCATCCGCACCTTCGAGACGGGCTACCGCTTCACCCTCGACATCGCCGCCGTGCCGGTGTTCAAGGAACGCAGCCACCTGCCGGTGATCATCGACCCGAGCCACGCCGCCGGGGAGACCAGCCGGGTGCTGCCGCTGGCCCTGGCCGCCGCGGCCTGCGGCGCGGACGGGATCATCGTGGAGACCCACTGCGACCCCGCCGCGGCGCTCTGCGACGGCAAGCAGGCCCTGCCCACGCACCGCCTGCCGGAGCTCGTCGACGGGGTGCTCCAGGTGGCGCGCGCCGCCGGGCGGCTCACCGCCGACCGGCGGGCCGGCGAGGATCGGGAACTGGTGCTGGCGGGAGCGCCGGCCGGGCCGGTGGCGGCGGCCCGGGTCGTCCGGCGCTGACCGCCGGGCCTGAGCTGACCGGCCGGCCCCGGCCCGGTGCCACCCGGGGCGGCCCGGTCGGTCAGCTGGTCTCCTCGGCGGAGAGCAGCCGTGCGGCCACGGCCTTGCGGATGGCGTCCACCCGGGACACCGCGTCGAGCTTGGCGTAGATGTTGGTCAGGTGCCGCTTCACGGTGCCCTCGGTGATCCCGAGCCGATGGGCGATCTGCCCGTTGCTGTACGCCTGCGCGACCAGCCGCAGCACGTCCAGCTCCCGCTGCGACAGCAGCGGCGGCGTGCCCTCCTGGTGGCTCTCCAACTGGCCGATCGTCTCCCGGGACACCGACAGCAGCACGTTGTCCCGCCCCCGGCCGACGGAGTGCACGGCGGCGATCAGCTCCTCCCCGGCGATGTTTTTCACCAGGTAGGCGTACGCGCCCCGGGCCAGCAGGTCCTGCACGATGGCCGCGCTCTCGTGCATGGTGAGCACGATGACCCGGGTGTGCGGGAACTCCCGGCGCACCCGGTCGATGACGACCGGCGTGCCGGGGCCGGGCATCTCGACGTCGAGCAGCAGCACGTCCGGGTGCAGGTGGGCGACGAGCGCGAGGGCCTCGTCGGAGGTGGCCGCCTCGCCCACCACGGCGCAGCCCGGGTCGGTCTCCAGCAGCTCGCGCAGGCCGTCGCGGAACAGCATGTGGTCGTCGGCGACGACCACCCGGGTCTGCCCCGCGCCGTGGGTCATCGGGACTCCCCGGACAACGGCACGCAAATGGCGACCGTGGTGCCCCCGGCGGGGCCGGGGCAGATGGACAACGACCCCCCGACCAGCTCGACGCGTTCCCGCATGGACAGCAGGCCGCCGCCGGAGAGGTCCTGGGGGCTCGGCGTGAAGCCGCGGCCGTGGTCGCGGACGGCCGCCGTGAGCGCCGTGCCGCACACCTCGACCGAGACGTCCAGCCGGCCGCTGCCGGAGTGCAGCAGGGCGTTGCGGACCGCCTCGCGCAGCACGAGGTAGATCTCCTCGGCGATGGCCTGCGGGACGGTGCGGGTGTCGCCGGTGACGGTGCAGGTGATCGCGACGCTCGACGGGACGCTCGCCTTCAGGTAGCCGCGCAGCGCGTCCTCCAGCCCGGCCGGCCCCACCGAGTGCCGCAGCTCCTCGGACAGGGCCCGGGTCAGCGACAGCGCGTCCCGCATGGCGCGCCCGGCCTGGTCGAGCTTGCCCTCGGCCCGGTCCGACCGGCGTTTCTGGTAGATGCGGTGCAGGTCGAGGTGTTGCAGCCCCACGCCGATGGCGTGCGCCACCCGGTCGTGCAGCTCCCGGCCGATCCGGCGGCGCTCGGCCAGGTGCGAGGTGAACACCCGTTCCAGCAGGAAGCCCACGTAGGACAGGGCGCCCGTCTCGATCCGGGCCATGATCGTGCGGTGCAGCGTGGCGGCGACGTTGGCGGTTACCGCGCCGTCGTCGGCGTCCCCGCGGGCGTACTCGCGGATCAGCGGGGGCAGGGCGGCCTCGAAGAGCAGGGTCGCGGCGCGCAGCGACTGGACGGGGTGGATGCCGCGCTGGGCGCGGTCGCGGCCGACGCTGAGCGTGAACGGGGTCGCCACCGGCGCCATCTCGGCGGTGCCGCTGGCCCCGTACCGGTCGACGTCGTCGATGACCGCGTTGGCCTGGCACAGCGCCTGCCGGCGCGCCTCCGGGTCGGCGAAGATCGCGTTGCCGGTGGTCCGTAGTCGCTGCTCGTACGCGTCGAGGATCTCGGCCCGGACCGCGGGTGGCAGGCCGCGTCCGGTCGTGCCCGCATCTGTCCTCGTGTCCCCCACCGCACCTCTCAGCCCAGCGCCGGCTCATGGTCCGAGTTGACCCCCGCACACGTAGTGTCCCTGAGTGCCGACACAGGTCGCAACCGGACCGAGCAGCGCCAGGTGGGCCAGGTACTGGGTGGCCATGAACACCCGGTACGGGCGGCGCCGACGCGCCGGCGTGCCGTCCCCGACGGGCCCGCAGGTCAACCCGGTCAGCACCAGCGCCCCGGCCACGGTGAGCCAGGACGCGACCCGGACGGCCGGCCACGCGTCGTGGGCCGCGAGCAGGAAGGCGAGCGCGACGGTGAGCGCGACGGCCGCCACGGACCGGCGGGCCCACGGCACGCCCCGCGTGACGGGCAGGGTGCGTCGCCCGGCGAGCCGGTCGCCGGGCACGTCGGAGAGGTCCTTGGCGAGGGCCCCGACGGCCATCCACAGGGCCATCGCGACGCAGAAGACCCACAGGTGCGGCACCGGCCGGGCCCCGGCGCTGTCCGCCCCGGCCAGGTAGGTGAGTAGGCCGGCGATCACCACCGCGCCGGCGGTCCCGGCGACCCGGCGCTTCAACGGCGCCCGGCCCATCGAGTACCACCAGCCGAGCGCGAGCTGCCCCGCGCCGAGCAGCACCAGCGTCAAGCCGACGGTCGCGGCCACCAGCAGGCCGGCCGCCGCCAGCCCGTGTGCGGTCCGCAGGGCGACACCCCGGTCGAGCCGGCCCCGGGCGATCGGACGGCGGGAGCCGTTGGCCCGGTCCTCGGTGACGTCGGCGACGCCGTTGAGCAGGTAGACGCTCCAGGTCAGCAGCAGCCAGGCCAGCGCGCCCCGGCCGAGGGCGCCGTCGAGGTCCGCCCCGGACAACGCGCCGGCCGCCGCGCCCGCGGCGAACCGGAGCAGGAAGATCACCTGTACCACCGGCCGGGCCTCCACGAAGGACAGGCCGAGGGTCCGCCACCACCGGTCCGACGGCCGGGTCGCCGTCAGCGTGCTCATGGTCATCGTCACCAGCTCCCCTCGGTCGTCGTCGGACCGATCGTCCGGTGTGGACGACGGTGCGGTCGTCTGTCGCAGGTCACAGCGTCCGGGCGCGGTAGGTCGTAGTGCGACTGTCACCTTGGTCGTAGGGGAAGTACCCAGTTGCGAACGGTTCCCTTGTGGACTCGGGAGGTCCTTTTAGCGTCGGAGGTGTCGATGAAGGTTTCCGTCACCGCCTGAGAAGGGACACCCATGCTGCCGAACCCTCCCGCCGCCGTCACCGTTCGTTTCCTCGGTGACTTCGCGGTCACCATCGACGGCGTGCCCGTCGAACGCTGGCGCGCCGGCAAGGCGCGCAACCTCTTCCAGTTCCTCGTGCTCAACCGGGGCCACGTGGTGCCCCGGGAGCGGCTCTACGAGGTGCTCTGGCCCGACAGCGACACGGACCGGTCGACCTCGCTGAAGGTGGCCGCCCACGCGCTGCGGCAGATCCTCGGCAGCTGCCCCGGCGGCACCGGGGTCGAGATCGTCTACCAGGACGTCGGATACCTGCTGCGGTGCGCCGAGATCTGCATCGACACCGAGGAGTTCGAGGCGGCCGTCGACGCCGCGCGGGAGGCCGAGCGGACCGGCGACACCGGCGCGGCCCTGGCCGCCCACCACCGGGCGATCAGCCTCTACCAGGGCGACTTCCTCAACGGCGAGACCGCCGACTGGGTCGACGAACAGCGCCAGTGGACCCGGGCCATGGTGCTGCGGTCGCTGCACCACCTGCGCGCCGACGCCATGCTCCGCGACGATCCCCGCGCGGTGGTCACCTGGTGCCGGCGCATCCTGTCGGTCGACCCGTACCAGGAGGAGGCGTACCAGAACCTGCTGGTGGTGCACGGCATGCTCGGCGAGCTGGGTCAGGTCCGCAGCTGGTACGACCTGTGCGTGCAGCGGCTGCGCGACGGCCTCGACGTCGGCCCGACCGGGCGTACCCGGCAGATCCGTGACCTCGCCCTCACCGGGCGGCTGCGCGGGCGGCGGGCCTCGGCCCCTCGCCCGGCGTCGCCCCGCCGCCCCGCCGCCCGGGGCCTGCAGCCGCTGTCGCTGACCGCGTAACCACCGGCTAACGCCCACGGTCCATCGTCGGCGCACCGGCGCGTCGCGTGCCGGGGGAGATCCGGACGTCCCCGAGGAGAGCGAAGATGAGCGAGCAGACCATGACGACCGGGGCCGGCGCCCGGCAGCGGGTGCTGGTCACCGAGGAGCTGGCCGGGGAGGCGCTGCGCCTGCTGGCCGACGAGTTCGACGTACGTCAGGTCGACGGCGCCGACCGGGCGGCGCTGCTGGCGGCCCTGCCCGACGCCGACGCCGTCGTCATCCGCAGCGCCACCCGCGTCGACGCCGAGGCCCTCGACGCGGCGGCACGCCTGCGGGTGGTGGCCCGCGCCGGCGTCGGCGTGGACAACGTCGACGTGCCGGCGGCGACCGCCCGGGGCGTGCTGGTGGTCAACGCGCCCACCTCGAACGTCGTGTCCGCCGCCGAGCAGGCCGTCGCCCTGCTGCTCGCCGTGGCCCGGCACACCGCCACCGCCAGCGCCGCGCTCAAGCAGGGGCGCTGGCAGCGGTCCCGGTTCACGGGCGTGGAGATCGCCGGGAAGACCGTGGGCGTGATCGGCCTGGGCCGCGTCGGTGTGCTCTTCGCCCAGCGGATGGCCGCGTTCGGCACCCGGGTCGTCGCCTACGACCCGTACGCCACCTGCGAGCGGGCGGCCCGGGTCGGCGTCGCCCTCGTCGGCCTCGACCAGCTCCTGGCCACCAGCGACTTCATCTCCCTGCACCTGCCGCGCACCCCGCAGACCGTCGGGCTGATCGGCCGGGCGGAGCTGGCGCGGGTCAAGCCGGGGGTACGGATCGTCAACTGCGCCCGGGGCGGCCTGGTCGACGAGGAGGCGCTGGCCGAGGCGATCGCCGCCGGCCGGGTGGCCGGGGCCGGCGTCGACGTGTTCGCCACCGAGCCCTGCGTGGCCTCACCGCTGTTCGCCCTCGACGAGGTGGTGGTCACCCCGCACCTGGGCGCGTCCACCGCCGAAGCACAGGTCAAGGCGGGCGTCGCCGCCGCCGAGAGCGTCCGGGCGGCCCTGCGCGGCGACGACGTCCCCGACGCGGTCAACCGGCCCGGCCCGCGCCGCGCCGCCGTGCCGGCCTGAGCGGGCGGTCCGACCCGTCCCACGCCCACCGACACCGGCCGTCAGCCCGGCTCCGGCGGTGGCGGCAGCACCGCCAGGGCGAGCGTCAGGTCCAGCACGGTCTGCGGGTCGAGCAGCCGGTCGCCGTACAGCTCCCGCACCTGCGCCATCCGGTAGCGCACCGTCTGCGGGTGCACGAACAGGGCCGCCGCCACGTCGTCGCGGCGGCCCTGGTGCAGCAGCCAGGCCCGCAGCGTCTCGGCGAGCCGGTGGGCGGTGGCCGACGGCAGCGCGGCGAAGGGCTCCAGCACCTGCGCCCGCAGGTCGGCCAGGGCCTCCGGGTCCGTGCTGAGCAGCAGCCGCGCCAGGTGCCGCTCGGTGTCCAGGGGCGCGTCGGCGTCGTCGCGGGGCAGCCCGAGCAGCAGCGCGCGGGTGGCCCGCTCGTACGACCCGGCCACCCGGTGCCACGGCCGGGCCGGCCCCAGCACCGCCCGGTGGCCGCGCAGCACCCGGGCCAGCTGCCGCCGCCGGCCGCCGTGGACGTCGGGCACCAGCAGCACGGCCAGCTCCTCGGCCGGCTCCGGCCCCGGCATGTCCTCCCCGCTCTCCAGCGTGTGCGGGCTCAGCGCGGTCAGCACCGTGCGCAGGCCGCTGCGGGGCAGCAGCACGACGGTCAGCGTCTGCGGCGGGGGCCAGTCCGCCCGGGCGGCGCTGCGGCGCAGCACGTCCTCGGCCTCGCCGGCCAGCAGCTGCTGGGTGAGCCGCTCCAGGTACCGCTGCCGCGCCCGGCCCACGCTGGCCAGCTCGTCGGCGTGCCCCGCCACGCTGGCGGCGGAGAGCTCGTCGATGTAGGCGAACATCAGCTCGGCGAACTCGGCGACGGTCGTCGCCGCGAGCCCGGCGCGCACGGTGGTGGTGGAGACCTCCCGCCAGGCCACCCGCGCCCCCACCCGGTACGCCGCCAGCAGCGCGTCCATGCTGCGGCCGGAGCGGGCCTCCCCGCTGCCCAGGGCGTACGCCGCCTCCAGCGCGGGGGCCAGCGGGGTGCTCGGGTCGGCCGCAGCATGGGGACGCCCGACGAGCTGGAGGAAGGTGCCCAACGCGATGCGTACCGCGTTTTCGATCTTGGCCCGCATCTGCCCGGTGAGGGTGCCCGAGTAGGCCGGCACCTCGGCCGTGATCGCGGTGACCGTGCGCTCGGCGACCGCCGGCAGCACCCCGAGCAACCGGGCGGCCATCGGCGCGTCCAGTTCGAGGTGGGCCGCGCGGTGGCCGGTCCCGGACTCTTCCGACATGTTGTTCTCCCGGAACAAAACCGTGCGGGTCTTTCATCTTTCTTGGCCAAGATGTTATGCGATCGTGTCCGTCACCCTGGTCCTATGACCACCACCGTCCCGCGCCCGTCCGGCCGCCGCACCGTCCGGGACAGGCTGTTCCGGCTCGCCGAGACGGTCACCACCCCGCTGCTGCCCGACGACTACCTCGACATGGTCGCCCCGCTGCGCTCCGGCGCCGCCCTGCGCGGGCGGATCCTCGACGTCCGGCCGGAGACCCGGGACGCCGCGACGGTGACCATCCGGCCCGGCCGGGGCTGGCGGGGGCACACCCCCGGGCAGTACGTCCGCCTCGGCGTGGACGTCGACGGGGTCCGCCAGTGGCGGGCCTACTCCCTCACCTCCGCCCCCGGCCGCCGCGACGGGCTGATCTCGGTCACCGTGAAGGCGATCCCGGACGGCCGGGTCAGCAACCACCTGGTCCGCCGGGTCCGGCCCGGCACCCTGGTCCAGCTCGACCAGGCCCAGGGCGACTTCGTCGCGCCCGCGACCGCGCCGCGGAAGGTCCTCTTCCTCACCGCCGGCAGCGGCATCACCCCCGTCATGGGGATGCTGCGCGCCGGCGTGCCCGCCTCGGCGGACGTCGTGCTGGTGCACTCCGCGCCGACCCCCGACGACGTGATCTTCGCCGCCGAGCTGCGCGGCCTCGCCGCCCGGGGCGCGATCCGCCTCGTCGAGCGGCACACCGACACCGACGGCGTGCTCGGCGTGGCCGAGCTGGCCGACCTGGTGCCCGACCACCTCGACCGGCAGACCTGGGCGTGCGGCCCGGTCGGCCTGCTCGACGCGGTCGAGGCCCACTGGGCCGCCCACGGGGCGGCCGACCGGCTGCACACCGAGCGGTTCCGGCCCACGGTGATCTCCCCGGGCACGGGCGGCGACGTCACCTTCACCCGCGCCGGGGTCACCGTCGCCGCCGACGGTGGCACCGCCCTGCTGGACGCGGGGGAGGACGCGGGGGTGCTCATGCCGTCCGGGTGCCGGATGGGCATCTGCTTCGGCTGCGTGGTGCCGCTGCGCCAGGGCGCGGTCCGGGACCTGCGCACCGGGGAGATCACCACCGCCGTCCCCGGCGACGGCGTGCTCATCCAGACCTGCGTGTCGGCGGCGGCCGGTACCTGCGACATCGACCTCTGACAGGAGAACCGGACGTGACCGCGATCCAGAAGAAGGCCCACAACCCGATCGCCCACCTCACCGCCGCCGACATCGAGGAGCTGGGCCGGGAGCTCGACGCCATCCGCGACCGGGTGCTCGCCAGCCGCGGCGAGGCCGACGCCGCCTACATCCGCAAGGTGATCACCACCCAGCGCCGGCTGGAGCTGGGCAGCCGGGCCGTGCTGCTGTTCTCGCTGTTCCCGCCGGCCTGGGTGGTCGGCACCCTCGGCCTCGCCGTGGCCAAGATCCTGGAGAACATGGAGATCGGCCACAACGTCCTGCACGGCCAGTACGACTTCATGCGCGACCCGAAGATCCACTCGACGACCTGGGAGTGGGACCACGTCTCCCCGGCCGAGCAGTGGAAGCACTCGCACAACCAGCTGCACCACACGTACACCAACGTGCTCGGCAAGGACAACGACCTCGGGTACGGCATCATGCGCGTCGACGAGGACCAGCCGTGGCACCCGGTCCACCTCGGCCAGCCGCTGTGGAACCTGGTCAACGCCTGCTTCTTCGAGTACGGCATCGCCGCGTACGACCTGGAGCTGGGCCGCAACCTGCGCAAGGGCCGGCACAAGGCCCCCGAGTTCCGGGCCCGGGCCCGCGCGGTCGGCCGCAAGATCCGCCGCCAGTTCCTCAAGGACTACGTCATCCACCCGCTGCTGTCGGGGCCGTCGTTCCTCAGCACCCTCGCGGCCACGTTCACCGCGAACCTGATCCGCAACCTGTGGAGCCACTCGGTGATCATGTGCGGGCACTTCCCGGAGGGGGTCGAGACCTTCGAGAAGACCTCCATCGAGGGGGAGACCCGGGGCGAGTGGTACCTGCGGCAGATGCTCGGCTCGGCCAACATCAGCGGCAGCCGGCTGCTGCACATCATGACCGGCAACCTGTCGTTCCAGATCGAGCACCACCTCTTCCCGGACCTGCCGAGCTGCCGCTACTCCGAGGTCGCGCCCGAGGTGCGGGCGCTGTTCGCCAGGTACGGGCTGACGTACACCACCGGGGCGCTGCCGAAGCAGGTCGCCTCCGCGTGGTGGAAGGTCATCCGGCTCTCCCTGCCCAACCGCGCCACCGAGCCCCCCGCCGCCGTCTCCGCCCCGTCGGCCGCCGAGCCGCAGGAGCGGACGGAAGCCCTGGCGACCTCTTCGGCCTGACCGGGGGCGTCCGGAAGCCCCGGAGAGCGCTGCCGTGCTCGCCCGCAGCGGGTTCAGCGCCGCGCCGAGTGTCGGTGCTGCACCGCCTGCCGGCCCTTGACGAACGCGAACACGATGACCGCGAGCAGCGCGATCACCCCGATGATCACCAGCCAGCGGACCGCCTCGAGCAGCAGCCCCAGCAGGATGAGCGCGCCGGCGACGACGCCGACGACCCAGAGCATGGCGCGCATGTCCACCTCCCGTTGGCCGGACGGTCCCGCCGACCGGGGCGTCCGCCGGACACGCCTTTCCCGGTTCGGCCGCCGCCATGCCCGCCGCCGCCATGCCCGTGGGCCGGGCCGAGTTCGTCGGCCCGGCGTCGCTGGCCGGTGTCGGCGGCTACCGGCGGGCGACGTAGACGGTGTTGGCCGACTCCCGGCCCTGCAACGGGTTGGGGAAGCGGACGACGTGGGCCAGGGAGGTCGGGAACACCCCGGTCAGCACCTGCTGGAAGTCCCGGTCCGGAGGGTCGTTGGACCAGAGCGCGAACACCCCGTCCGGGTGCAGCAGGCCGGCGAGGCGGCGCAGGCCCTCGTCGGTGTAGAACGGGGCGTGGCTCGGGTGCAGCACGTGCCGGGGCGAGTGGTCCACGTCGAGCAGGATCGCGTCGAACCGGCGGCCGGGGGAGTCCGGGTCGAAGCCCGCCCCGTCGGCCACGGCCGCGAAGAAGTCCGCCTGGACGAACCGGGTGCGCGGGTCGTCGGCCAGGCCCGCCGCGAACGGCAGCAGGCCCTGCCGGTGCCAGCCGATGACATCCTCGATCGCCTCCACCACCAGCAGCGAGGCCACCCGGGGGTCCTCCAGGGCGGTGCGGGCCGTGTAGCCGAGGCCGAGTCCGCCGACCACGACGTCGAGCGCCGTGCCGCGCAGCGGGGCCAGCCCGAGCCGGGCCAGCTCGATCTCCGCGACGGGGAAGAGGCTGGACATCAGGAACTCGTCGTCGAGCTTGACCTCGTAGACCTCGCGGTCCAGTGCGGGGTCGTGCCGACGGCGCAGGCTGATCTCGCCGATCGGGGTCTCCCGCCAGGCCAGTTCCTCGAATCGCACGCCCACGCGGGTCCTCACTTCGGCCGGGTCCGAGCGGATGTTACCGCCCGCGCGGGCCCGGCCGCCGCAACAACCGCCATCCGGTACGGGCGCGCCGCGCCCGCGTCCGGCTGCCGGGGACCGGTCAGGACCCGGCGCGCAGCCGGGCGTCGAGCGCGTCGAGGTCGGGCAGGAACCACACGTGGTCGGCCCGGTTGGACTCGTGCACCAGGGCGCGCAGCGCCGGGCTGGCCGCCAGGTGCCCGGAGATGTCGCCGACGACGGCCAGGCGCAGCCGGTAGTTGACGAACTTCTGCATCACGTCGCCGGCGAACCGGGTGCCGAGCGAGAAGAACCCCTCGGCCAGCCGGTCCACGGGCACGGCCACCACCTGCGCGCCGAGGAAGGCCGCGCCGATCAGGTCCAGCGCGTCCTGCTCGGTGGCCACCACGGGGCCGACCGCGTCGCACACCAGCACCGGCACCCCGGCCAGCTCCCGCACCTCGTCAGGCATCTTTCGTCTCCCCGTCCTGGCGGCCGAGCAGGCCGCCGTCGGCGTCGAGCACAGCGTCGATCATGCGCAGCAGGTCGGCCGTGGCGGCGGTGCCGCCCAGGATCACGACCTTCATCCGGTTCCGTTCCTCGTCGTGGACGGTCTGCACCCGCAGCGGGTGCGCGAGGTCGTACCCGCTGTTCGCCCCGGCCAGGACGAACGTGCCGAGCCGGTCGGCCGTGGCCCGGTCGACGCCGTCGACCTGCACGATGCTCGACACCTCCACCGAGGTGCTCCGCGCCGGCGGCGTCGGCGGGTGGCCGGTGAGCGCGTCGAGGTCGGCGCGGGCGATCCGGTACTGCTTGCCGATCCGGGTGGCCCGGAGCCGGCCGGCACGGATGTAACCGCGCACGGTGCGCACGTGCAGGCCGAGGAGGTCGGCCACCTGCTCGACCGAGTACATTTCTTCCCTCATCGCTCCCTACCGTACCCCAAAAGGGTGTTGATAGGGAATGTTGGGTCGTAACCGGGGGCGGTTTCGCTCACAGGGCTGTCACGCGACGGCAACCTCTGCCGCCGTCGGGCCCCTAGCCTTGATCCATGTCGACGCGGATCGTCTTCGAGACCCATTCGTGGAGTGAGGACAACGACCGGGGAGTGGCGACCGGCTGGCTGCCGGGGCGGCTGTCCGCGCGCGGCCGGGCGTTGGCCGCCGAGCTCGGTGACCGCAGGCGCCACGACGGCCTCGCGGCCGTCTTCACCTCGGACCTGCGCCGGGCGGTAGAGACCGCCGAGGTGGCCTTCGGCGGCACCGGCATCCCGGTCCTGCACGACTGGCGGCTGCGCGAGTGCGACTACGGCGACCGCAACGGCACCTCCGCCGCGGAGCTGCACCAGGGCCGGGCCCGCCACCTCGACTCGCCCTATCCGGGTGGCGAGAGCTGGCGGCAGGCCGTGCTGCGGGCCGGGCGCTTCCTCGACGACGTCCCGCTACGGTGGTCCGGGCGTCGGATCCTGGTGATCGGGCACGTCGCCACCCGGTGGGCGCTGGACCACCTGCTCGACGGCCTCCCGCTGGAGGAGTTGATCACCGCGGACTTCGCCTGGCGCGAGGGCTGGGAGTATGACACCGACGCCCGCCACCCCGCCCGCGCCTGACCCCGCGCCCACGGGTGACCCGCCGGGCGCGAGGGCTCAGGAGAGCGCCAGGAAGAGCTTCTCCAGCTCCTCCTCGGTCATCTCCGGGTCCTCGCCCCGGTCGCGGGCGGCGTTGCAGTGCCGCATCCCGGACGCGATCAGCTTGTAGCCGGCCCGGTCGAGGGCCTTGGAGACCGCGGCGAGCTGGGTCAGCGTCGCCCGGCAGTCCTCCCCCGACTCGATCATGTCGATCACGGCGTTGAGCTGGCCCCGGGCCCGCTTCAGGCGGGTCAGGGCGTCGGCGGTCATCTCCGGTCGCAGCTTCACCTCGCGTCACCTCCGGAGAGAAGGGTACCCCGGGGGGTACGAAGCGGCCACCGTTTCGCGGCCCGCCCGGGCATCTTCCCGGGAGCCCCGCCCCCGGTGGCGGAGGGTCTCCGGGGTGTCGACGCAGCGTCTATCCTGTGCCCCGACCGACCCGTCGGAGGGGACCGCATGCCGTCGCGGCAGGACCAGCTTCACTCGTACCAGTTCACCGTGCAGCGGGCGGTCGCCGCCCTGGTGATGCGGGAAACCGACCCCGCACGGTCGCCGTTTCGGCGGCTGGCCGGGGCCGGGCTGGCCAGTGTCCTGGTCGCCGCGATCGCCCTCGGCGGCTTCGCCCTCTACGGGCTGTTCGCCGGCGGCGGCACCAAGTGGCGCGACGCCGGCGCGGTGATCGTGGAGAAGGAGTCCGGCGCCCGGTTCGTCTACCGCGAGCAGAAGCTGCACCCGGTGCTCAACTACGCCTCCGCCCTGCTGATCATCGGCGCCGAGCGGGCGAAGACCGTGCTGGTCTCCCGCCGCTCGATCGAGGGCGTGCCGCGCGGGCTGCCGCTGGGCATCCCCGACGCCCCCGACTCGCTGCCCGACCGGGCCCGGCTGTCCACCGCCGGGTGGACGGTCTGCTCGGCCGCCGGGGCCGAGCGCGCCGCCGCCGGGGCGGAACCCGCCGCCCCCCGGTCGGTCGTGCTGATCGGCACGGCGGCCACCGGCGGCCGGGCCCTGGGCGACGACGCGATCCTGCTGCAACACCCGGACGGCGGGTTGCACCTGGTCTGGCGCGCCCGCCGCTACCTGCTGCGCGACACCGGGCGGGTGCTCGCCGCGCTCGCCGCCACCCGGCAGCGGGCGGTGCCGGCCGCGCCCGCCCTGATCAACAGCATCCCGGCCGGGGCCGACCTCGCCCCGCTCGACCTGCCCGGCCTCGGCCAACCGTCGCCCCGGGTGACCGGCGCGACGGTCGGCGACGTCTTCCTCGTCCGCAACTCCGGCGGCGGCCGCCAGTACGCCGTCGCCCTCACCGGCGGCCTGGCCGGCGTCACCGAGTTGCAGGCCACCCTGCTGCTGGCCCGCACCGGCCAGGGGGAGCCGGAGGCGATGACCCTCGGCCGGTTCGCCGCCCTGCCCAAGCTGCCGGACCTGGTGCCGACCGGGCCGGCCGCCCCGCCGCCGACCCCGCCCCGGCTCGCCGCGGCGGACCCGGGGGCGCTCTGCGTCCGCGTCGGCGACGACGCGGGAGCGGGCGACGTGCGGCTGGGCGCGACCCTGCCCGACCTGGCGGACAGCCCGCAGGCGACGGGCGGGACGGCGGTCGCCGACCACGTCGTGGTCGAACCCGGGCACGGCGCCGTGGTGGAGTCGGTCGCCGCACCGGGTGCCACCGGCGGCGCGCTGAGCGTGGTCACCGATCTCGGCCGCCGGTACGTGCTGGCCGACCCCACCGTGCTCGGCATGCTCGGCTACCGCGACGTGCGCCCCGTCCGGCTGCCCGCCGGCCTGGTGAGTCTCGTGCCGGCCGGCAGCCCGCTCGACCCGGCGGCGGCCCGCTCGGCCGGCGAGTAGGGGAGGCCCCCGGGGAGGCCGGTCAGGCGGGGCGGCGCAGCACGGTGACCGCGAAGTCGGCGTCGTCGCGCCACGGCCGCAGGTCCCAGGTGGCGAAGCGGTGCTCCAGCCGGAGGCCGGCGGCGACCGCGTCGGCGTCGAAGTCGGTGAGCCGGTAGCCCCGGTCGGTGCCGAAGCCGACCACCACCGCCCCGTCGGGGCGCACGTGCGCGGCGACCCGGCCGAGCACCCGCCGCTCGGTGCCGGGGGCGACGAACGCCATCACGTTGCCGGCCAGCACGGCGGCGTCGAACGGCTCGGGCTCCCCGGCCGCCGCGAGGTCCAGCTCCGCCAGGTCGGCGACGAGCCAGCGGGGACCGGGGTGGTCGACACCGGCCGCCTCGACCAGCACCGGGTCGGCGTCGACGCCCACCACCGTGTGGCCCCGGGCGTGCAGCGCCGCGCCCACCCGGCCGGTGCCGCAGCCGGCGTCGAGGACGCGGGCGCGCGGCGGCACCATCGCGTCCAGCAGCCGGGCCTCGCCGGCCAGGTCGGCGCCCTCGGCCGCGAGCCGGCGGAACCGGTCGACGTACCACTGCGAGTGTTCGGGGCCGGTGTCGGTCACCCATCGGGTCGGGTCTGCCATCGCCCCACGCTAGCCGAGCCGACCCGTCACGCTCGCGGTCAGCCCTTCTCCGCCCCACCGGAAGGGTGCCGATTGATCAATAACAAGACATATGCCGATTTTTAGCTCTATACTGAAGCCTGGTGCTACCGGGATGCGTGCTGAGGTGCCCATGACCATTCCGCCGACCCTTCCGCTGGCCTGCCAGGAGCAGCTGCTCCCCGGCGACGACCTGATCCGCAAGCACGCCCTCGCCGCCGCGCTCGGCTTCGCCGGCATCGAGCTGCGCGGCCGGGGCGAGCTGGCCCTCGCCCGCCGGCTGCCGGAGCTGCGCCGCGCCCGCGCCGCCGGGGTGGTCATGCCGACCGTCCGCGTCGAGCCGGGCCCCCTCATCGGCGACGTCGACCCCGAGCGCTCCGCCGACGCGGTACGCGACCTGCGCTCCCAGCTCTCCGTCGTCGCCGAGCTGGGCGGCGTCGGGGTGACGACCCCCGCCGCCCGGGCGACGCCCGCCCGCCGGCTGCCGCCGTTCCAGCCGCCCCGCCCGCCGGCCGGCGACCGCCAGGCCCTCCTGGACGCCCTCGGCACCCTGGGCGAACACGCCCGCGCCGAGGGTGTCACCCTGTTCCTCGCACCGCTCAACCGGTACGAGGACCACCTGGTCAACCGGCTCGACGAGGCGGTGGCGCTCTGCGCGGCCGTCGGCCTGCCCTCGGTGCGGGTCGCCGCCGACACGTTCCACATGAACATCGAGGAGGACGACGTGCACGCCGCCCTGCGGGCCGCCGCCCCCTACCTCGGGCACGTGCAGGTCAGCGACACCAACCGGCACCAGCCCGGCGCCGGCCACCTCGACTGGCCGGAGCTCGTGCGCACCCTGCGCGACCTCGGCTACCCGGGCTGGCTGGCGCTGGGGTGCCGGCTGCGCGGCGAGCCGGTGCAGGCGCTGCACCAAGCGGTCACCGTGCTGCGGCACGCCGAGCCCCGGCGGATGGCCGCGTGAGCACGGGCACCGCCGCCGAAGGCGGCGCACCGGCCCGAGCCCGGGAGGCGGGGGCGCTGTGGCGGCTGGCGGCGGCCACCCTCGACGGCAACTGGGAGCACGACCACACCGTCCCGTCGCGCACCCTCTACCCGCACCAGTGGAGCTGGGACTCGGCGTTCGTCGCCGTGGGCCTGGCCCACGTGCGCCCCGACCGGGCCTGGCGGGAGCTGCGCACCCTGTTCGCCGCCCAGTGGGCCGACGGGCGGGTGCCGCACATCGTGTTCAACCCCGCCCTGCGCGCCGGGTCGTATTTCCCGGGGCCCGAGTTCTGGGATTCCGCGCGGGCGCCCGGCGCGCCCGACGTGGCCACCTCCGGCATCGTCCAGCCGCCCGTGCACGCCCTCGCCGCGTGGCTGGTGCACCGCCGGGCGCCGTCGGAGCGCAGCCGGGCCGAGCTGGCCTGGCTCTACCCCCGGCTGGTCGCCTGGCAGCGCTACCTCACCGACCGGCGCGACGTCGGCGGGGCCGGGCTCGCCAGCATCGTGCACCCGTGGGAGTCCGGGCTGGACAACAGCCCCGCCTGGGACCCGCCGCTGGCCGCGGTGCCCGCCGACGCGGCGGTCATGCGGGCGTACCGGCGGCACGACACCGCGCACGCCGACGCCGCGCACCGCCCCACCGACCTGGACTACGCGCGCTACGTCGCGCTGGTCGACGCCTACCGGGCCGGCGGATACCGCGACGACGGGCTGGACGGGCGGCACCCGTTCCTGGTGGAGTGCCCGCTGCTGAACACGGCGCTGGGGCTCGCCGAGCACGCGCTCGCCGCGATCGCCCGCGAGACCGGGGCCGACCCGGGCCCGCACCGCGAGCGCGCGGTCCGCATCACCGCCGCCCTGGTGGACCGGCTGTACGACCCGGTCGGCGGCACCTTCCACCCCCGGGACCTGCGCACCGGCCGGCTCGTCCCGGCCCGCACCGCGCTGGGCCTCATGCCCCTGGCGCTGCCCGGCCTGCCCGCCCGGCCGGTCGCGGCGCTGCTCGCCGAGGCCTGCTCGCCCCGGTTCGGGCTGGCGGCCCGGATGGACCGGCCGCTGCCCAGCCACGACCGCACCGCGCCCGACTTCGAGCCGCTGCGCTACTGGCGGGGCCCGAGCTGGCAGAACCTCAACTGGCTGCTGTGGCGGGGGCTGCGCGCCCACCACCGGTTCGACCTGGCCGCCGGGCTGCGCGACTCGATGATCGACCTCGTCGCGACCGCCGGCTGCCACGAGTACTTCCACCCCGACACCGGGGCCGGGCTCGGCTCGCCCGCGTTCGGCTGGACCGCCGCGCTGCTGCTCGACGTCCTCGCCGAAACCTGAGCGGCGGCCCACGGGCGGGCCGGCCGGCCGCCGGAGCTCAGGCCACGCCCGCCGGGGTTCCGCCGCCCACCCGCAGCGCGGACAGCGGGATGTCGTCGACGGCGTACCCGAGCGCGTCGACCACCTCGACGACCCCGCTGACCTGCGCGGCCAGCCGCAGCGCCAGGCGCACCGTGGACCGGCGTTCGAGCTGGCCGGTGAGGGTGACCACGCCCTCGTGCACGGTGACGTCGACGACGTCGTCGCGGACGCCCAGCGTCCGGCGCAGCACCTCGCCCACCACGTCGGCGCGGATGTCGCCGTCGGGGCGCAGGTGCACCCGGAGCAGGTCGCCACGGGTCACGATGCCCACCAACCGGCCCAGGTCGTCGACCACCGGCAGCCGCTTGACGTGCCGCTGGGTCATGAGCCGCGCCGCCTCCACGCAGGACGCGTCCGGCCCGACGGTGACCGCCGGGGCGCTCATCAGGTCGGCGGCGAGCGTCGCCCCGGCCTTGACCTGCGCCTCGCGGTGCCGGCGGCCGACGAACACCCGCCGCTCGTGCGGCTGCCCGAGCAGCTCCACCTTGTGCAGCAGGTCCGCCTCGGAGACCACCCCGAGGACCCGCCGCGCGCCGTCCACCACCGGCGCCGCGGTGACGCGCCAGCCGGTGAGCACGTCGACGATCTCGCGGTACGCCGTGCCCTCCCGTACCGCCGCGACGTCCGTCGTCATCACGTCCCGCACCTGCCACGCCCGCATGGCGACCTCCCTCGTTCCACCCCGACCGTAGGAGCGGGCGGGTGGTGGCGGGCAGGGCCGGCCGGCCCGGCGAACGCGGGGACCTCCTGCCCGTACCCCACGGGCCGGAGGTCCCGGCGGGTGGACCTCAGCGGGCGGGGGACAGCTCGCGCAGCAGCGCCTCCACCCGGGAACGGATCTCGTCGCGGATGGGCCGCACGGCCTCGACCCCCTGCCCGGCCGGGTCGTCGAGCTTCCAGTCCTCGTAGCGCTTGCCGGGGAAGACGGGGCAGGCGTCGCCGCAGCCCATGGTGACGATCACGTCGGAGGACTCGGCGGTGGCGTACTCCAGCAGCTTGGGCCGCTGGTCGGTGATGTCGATGCCCACCTCGGCCATGGCCTCGACGGCGGCCGGGTTGACCGTGTCGGCGGGGGCGGAGCCGGCGGAGCGGACCTCGACGGCGTCGCCCGCGAGGTGGCGCAGCCAGCCGGCGGCCATCTGGGAGCGGCCCGCGTTGTGCACGCAGACGAACAGGACGCTGGGCTTGTCGGCCACGGTGGTTTCCTCCGAGGTGGTGGGGTCAGTGGGTGAAGTGCCGGCGCAGCCACAGCGAGACGTAGACCAGGCCGACGAGGACGGGCACCTCGATCAGCGGGCCGACGACCCCGGCGAGGGCCTGGCCGGAGGCGACGCCGAAGGTGCCGATGGCCACGGCGATGGCCAGCTCGAAGTTGTTGCCGGCGGCGGTGAAGGCGAGGGTGGTGGTGCGCGCGTAGCCGAGGCCGATCGCCCGGCCGAGCAGGTACGCCCCGGCCCACATGAGCGCGAAGTAGACCAGCAACGGCACCGCGATGCGGGCCACGTCGAGCGGCCGGCCGGTGATCGCGTCGCCCTGCAACGCGAAGAGCACGACGATGGTGAACAGCAGCCCGTACAGGGCGGCGGGGCCGATCCGGGGCAGCAGCCGCGACTCGTACCACTCGCGGCCCCGGGCGCGTTCGCCGAGGCGGCGGGTGAGCCAGCCGGCGAGCAGCGGCACGCCGAGGAAGATGAGCACATTGCGGGCGATGTCCCAGCCCGAGACCGCAAGCTCCGCACCGGACAGGCCGAGCCAGCCGGGGAGCACGGCCAGGTAGAACCAGCCGAGCAGCCCGAAGGCGAGCACCTGGAACACCGAGTTCAGGGCGACCAGCACGGCGGCGGCCTCCCGGTCGCCGCAGGCGAGGTCGTTCCAGATGATCACCATGGCGATGCAGCGGGCCAGGCCGACGATGATCAGCCCGGTGCGGTAGGCGGGCTGATCGGCCAGGAAGATCCAGGCGAGGGCGAACATCAGCGCGGGGCCGACGATCCAGTTGAGCGCCAGCGAGGAGACGAGGAGCCGGCGGTTGCCGGTGACCGTGTCGAGGCGGTCGTAGCGGACCTTGGCCAGCACCGGATACATCATGACCAGCAGGCCGAGGGCGATCGGCAGCGAGATGCCGCCGAGCTGCACCGCGTCGAGCGCCCGGTCCAGGCCGGGGACGGCCCGGCCCAGCAGCAGGCCGGCGGCCATGGCCAGACCGATCCAGACGGGCAGGAACCGGTCGAGGCGGGACAGCCGGGCGACCACCGCGGTCTCGGCGGCGTCGGCGTGGGTGGTGCTCACGCGCACTCCCGGGAGGTGCCGGTGGCCGGGGCGGCCCCGCCGGTGCCGGCGGCCGGCTCGACGGTGAGCAGCGCCGCGAGCTGGCCCAGCAGCGCCGGCCGGGCCCGGTACCAGACCCAGGTGCCGCGCCGCTCGGCGTCGACCAGGCCCGCCTCGCGCAGCACCCGCAGGTGGTGGGAGATCGTCGGCCCGGTCAGGTCGAAGGCGGGGGTGAGGTCGCACACGCAGATCTCGCCGCCCTCGGCGGAGGCGATCATCGACAGCAGTTGCAGCCGCACCGGGTCGCCCAGCGCCTTGAACGCCGGGGCGAGCGCCGCCGCCGCCTCGGTCGGCACCCGACGCTGCATGAGGGGCGCACAGCAGGGGCTGGCGATGCGGTCCGGCGCTTGTTTCGACATCGCTCTAGGTTGACAGATGTCTAATCAGCGTGCAAGCCTCTGCTTCGACGGATGTCGAGACAGGGAGGCTGCATTGCTGATCCGCGCCATGGTCGCCGCCGACGCCGCACCGGTCCTCGCCATCTACCAGGCCGGCCTCGACGGCGGCGACGCCAGCTTCGAGACCGTCGCCCCCACCTGGGAAGCGTTCGACGCGTCCCGGCTGGCCGCCCACCGCCTCGTCGCCGTCGACGACGCCGACACCGTGCTCGGCTGGGTCGCGGTGTCGCCCACCTCGACCCGCCCCGTCTACGCGGGCGTCGTCGAGCACTCCGTCTACGTCGACCCGGCGGCCCGGGGCAGAGGTGTCGCCCGGCTCCTGCTCGACGCGTTGATCACCGGCACCGAGGCCGCCGGGATCTGGACCATCCAGTCCGGGATCTTCCCGGAGAACGCCGCCAGCCTCGCCCTGCACGCGCGGGCCGGCTTCCGGACCGTCGGCGTACGGGAGCGGGTCGGCCGGCACCACGGCCGCTGGCGCGACGTGGTGCTGCTGGAACGCCGCAGCACCGTCGTCGGCTGACCGCCACATCCCGCTGATCCGACCCACCTGGAGGAAACCCGTGACCGTCCTCGACGACCTGCCCGTCGTGGTGATCGGCGCCGGCCCCGTCGGCCTCGCCGCCGCCGCGCACCTGCACGAGCGCGGCCTGCCCTGCACCGTCCTGGAGGCGGGGGAGAGCGTCGGCGCGGCCGTGCGCCGGTGGGGGCACGTGCGCGCCTTCTCGCCCTGGCGCTACGACATCGACGACGCCGCCCGCCGCCTGCTCGCCGACAGCGGCTGGGCGGCACCGGACCCCGACGCGCTGCCCACCGGCGACGAGCTGGTCGACGCGTACCTGCGGCCCCTCGCGGAGCTGCCGCAGATCGCGCCGAAGGTGCGGCTGAGCGCCCGGGTGGTGGCGATCAGCCGGCTCGGCCTCGACCGGTTGCGCACCGCCGGCCGCGAGCAGGCCCCGTTCCTCGTCCGGCTCGCCGACGGCGAGGAGCTGCTGGCCCGCGCGGTGATCGACGCCTCCGGCACCTGGGACACCCCGAACGTGCTCGGGGCCTCCGGCCTGCCGGCCCGGGGCGAGGCGAGCGCCGGGGCGTACCTGGACCATGCGTTGCCGGACGTGCTCGGCGCGCACCGCGACCGGTTCGCCGGCCGGCACACCCTCGTCGTCGGCGCCGGCCACTCCGCCGCCAACACGCTGCTCTCCCTCGCCGAGCTGGCCGCCGACGCGCCCGGCACGGAGGTGACCTGGGCGATCCGCGCGGCCTCGCCGACCCGCGCCTACGGCGGCGGCGACGCCGACGCGCTGCCCGCCCGGGGCGCCCTCGGCTCCCGGCTACGCGCCCACGTCGAGGCGGGCCGGATCCGGCTGCTCACCGGCTTCTCCGTGCACGCCCTCGACCCGGCCGGCGACCGCGTCACCGTCACCGTGCGCCGCCCCGACGGCGGGCAGGAGTCGGTGACCGTCGACCGGATCGTCGCCGCCACCGGCTTCCGCCCCGACCACGGCATCGCCGCCGAGCTGCGCCTCGACCTCGACCCGGTGCTCGGCGCGACCCGGGCCCTGGCCCCGCTGATCGACCCCAACGAGCACTCCTGCGGCACCGTCCCGCCGCACGGCGTCGACGAGCTGAGCCACCCCGAGCCCGGCTACTACGCGGTCGGCATGAAGAGCTACGGGCGCGCGCCGACGTTCCTCATGGCCACCGGCTACGAGCAGGTCCGCTCGGTCGTCGCCGCCCTCGCCGGTGACTGGGCGGCGGCCCGCGACGTACGGCTGGAACTGCCCGAGACCGGGGTGTGCAGCAGCGACCCGGCCGACTCCGTCGACGGGGAGAACTGCTGCGGCCCCGCCCCGCAGCCGGCCGCCCGGGGCCTGGCCACCGGCCTGTCCGGCGGGCTGCTCGCCGCGCTGCCACCGGCCACCGTGGACTCCGGCGCGGGCGGGTGCTGCGCCGGCTGACCCGGCCGCTGTTGGCCGCCACCTCGATCTGGGGGCGGCCGGGGCGCGGCGGCACCGCGCCCCGGCCGCGGTCACATCACGTAGCTCAGGCTGACCCAGAAGACGAGGGCGGACGCGGCCAGCAGCCCGCCGAGCGTGGTGCCCGTCAGGATCACCGCCTGGCTGATCCGCAGCCGGTCCCGGGCCAGGAGGTAGACGCCGACGGCGACGACGAAGGCGATCACCGCGAGGTAGACCACGAACAGGAAGCCCGCGGCGACGAAGGCCCCCGCCCCGGACGCGGCCAGCGCGGCCCGTCGCCGGCCGAGGTCGCGCCGGAACGCCAGGTAGGCGACCAGGCCGGCGAGGAACGCGACGAGCCCCACCGTGGCGGGCAGGGCGACCGTCGCGAGGTACAGCATGAGGAGGAAGCTCGCGGCGACGCCGCCGGCCGCCCCGACGGCGGCCAGGCCGGCACGCCGCCGGTCGGCGTCCCGACGGGCCACCAGGTAGCCGACGCCGCCGGCGAAGACCGCCGTGCCGCCGATGAGGATCGCAAGGGACGAGTCCACGGTTCCTCTTCCGAGCCTGAGAACGGGCGATGGCCGTACCCGATGGATCGTAGGGTGTCGGGTCATCCGGGCCGCGGTGACCGGCCGGCGTGCCCCGGCAGCGGCCCCCGGCTCAGGGGATCGGCGCGACGGGGCGCACCGGCGTCTCCCCGATCAGGCCGCCGTCGTGCACGGTCTCCGCCAGCTCCCGCTCCCGGTAGGCGGTGGCGAGGACGATCCAGCTCAGGAAGCTGCCGTAGCCCCCGCAGAGCGCCGCGCCGCCGTCGCCGCCGCACAGGACCGCCGGGTCGGCGGTGAACTCGGCGCGGTACGGGTCGTCGCCGATGAACAGCCCGAACAGGTTCGGCTCCTGGATGAGCGGCACCGTGCCGTAGGGCAGGCCCTCGGGATACCCGTCGCCCCACCGGAACAGGGTGGTGGCCCCGGCCCCGCAGGCGTACTCCCACTCGTCGGGAGTCGGCGGTCGCAGGCCGAGGCGGTCGAGCCCGCCCATCAGCCACGCGTGACCGTCGTCCTCGTCGCCGTCCTCGGGGCCGTCCTCGCCCTCGGAATCGTCATCGTCATCGTCGTCGGCGGGCAGCAGCGCGTCGGCCTCCACGGAGCGGACCGCGACGAGACGGGCCGGCAGGGACACGCGACGCGGCGGCGAGGTCACCTCGGCCAGGAAGCGGTCGAGCGGCTCGGTGAGGGCCCACTCCGTGCTGGCCTGGGCGAAGTCGGCGCGCAGCCGGGCGTCGGGAACGAAGCGGTCGGGGTCGTGGCCGAGCTGTGCGGTGCCGCCCGGCACGAGGGCGAAGCTGGCCCCGTCCCGGTCGAAGAAGGCGACCCGGCCGCTTCGGCCGGCGTACGCGTGCGGCCCGACGCTGGTCAGGCGCGTTCCGGTGCTCCGCGCGATGGCGGCGGCGGTGCGGGCCGCGGCATCGTCGGACAGACTCGACCAGGCGGACAACGTGAGATCGGCATGCGACACGGGGGCATTATGTCTGCGGGCCCTGACATGTCCGCACCGGCGGGCACCGGTCAGTCGTGGTCGTAGACGGTGGTGGTGATGTCGCGGTCGCACAGGGCCGCGACGACGAGCGGCTCGATGCGCTCCCACCGGCCGCCGGCCAGGCCACAGCCGATGCGCGGCAGGTGGACGCTGGCGGACAGCCGCGTGGCGTGCGCGGCGACGGCGTCGAGGCAGCGCTCGACGGCGTCGTACCGGATCGGGGGCCCGTTGCTGCCGGTGCGGATGCCGCGCTGGGCGACCATGTTGGCCACCCAGGTGTCGGGCCGGACCTGGACCAACTGGGTCGCGCCGAGGCCGAAGTCGTTGCCGGAACGCTCGCGGTGCCACCGCCGGTAGGCGCGTTCGGGCTCCGGCCACCGGCGGGACACGGCCAGGACGAAGCCCTTGCCCCACCCGCCGATGTCGTTGCACACGTGGGCGATGATCTTCGGGCCCCTGGCCTGCGGGCTGGTCGCGTCGCCCCTGATGATCTGCAGTGGTGCCACCCGGTGATGCTCCCACCGGTGCTGGCTGCCGTCGACTTCGTTATCCAACGACCATGACCGGGGAGAGGAGACAGGCCGTGCTGAGCATCCGGCAGTTCCGCTGGAGCGACTACGACGCCGTCGCGGCGGTGTGGACCGCGGCCGGCCGCGACGTCGTGCCCCGGGCCGAGCTGGCCGCCAGGCTCACCCCGGGACCCCGAGCTGTTCCTCGTCGGCGAGGCGTTCGGCGATGTGGTGGCCGTGGTGCTGGGCTGCCCGAGGGTGAACCTGCTGGTCATGCCGGACAACGCGGCCGGGCTGCGGTTCTGGCAGGCGCTCGGCTACCTGCCATGCCCGACGTGCTGTGCACCAAGCCGATGTCGCCCGTCCCGCGCTGACCGCCCGCGCGGCCCGCCGGGCCTCAGATCCAGCCGTTCGCCCGGGCGCTGAGGGCTGCCTCGATCCGGTTACGGGTGCCGGTCTTGCCGATGGCGGCCGACAGGTAGTTGCGGATGGTGCTCTCCGACAGGTGCAGGCGCGCGGCGATGTCGGCGATCGTGGCGCCGTCTGCGGCGGCGGTCAGCACGTGCCGCTCCCGGCAGGTGAGCGGGTTCGGGCCGGCCGCCAGCGCCGCCGCCGCGAGCGCCGGATCGATCACCCGATGACCGGCCAGCACCCGTCGGACGGCCACCGCGAGCTGCTCGACGGGGCCGTCCTTGACCAGGAACCCCGCCGCGCCGGCTTCCATCGCCTGTCGCAGATAGCCGGGCCGGCCGAACGTGGTGAGGATCAGCACCCGGCAGTCGGGCACCTGTTCCCGCAGCATCGCCGCGGTGTCCAGGCCGCTGCCGTCGGGCATCTCGATGTCCAGCAGCGCCACGTCCGGACGAACTTCGCGGGCAGCCTCCATCGCCTCGGCGGCGGTTCCGGCCTGGGCCACCACCTCGATGTCGGGTTCGAGGTTCAACAGCAGGGCCAGCGCGCCACGCATCATTCCCTGGTCCTCCGCGAGCAGCAGCCGGATCATTCGGACCCCGTCGCCCTCGGGCGCGCGGGAACCCGGCCGGTGAGCAGCAGACCGCCACCGGGAGCCGGGCCGACCTGCAACGTCCCGCCCACCTGCGAGAGCCGTTCGGTGAGGCCACGCAGGCCGTTGCCAAGGTCCGGTCGACCGCCCACCCCGTTGTCCCGGATGGTCAGCACCGCCCCGTCGGCGTCGATGTCGACCCCGATGTCGCATCGCGAGGCCCGGCTGTGCCGCAGCACGTTCGTCACTCCCTCCCGGAGCACCCAGCCGAACGCGTCGTCGGCCTCGACGTCGAGTCGACGGACATCTCCTCGTACGGTGACGGTGATGCCGACGCCGGCCAGGACGGTCCGGGCGTTGTCCAGTTCCCTGCCGAAGCTGTGCTCCCGGTAGCCGGTGACCGCCTCGCGTACCTCGGTGAGCGCGGTGCGGCCGATGCGCTCGATGTCGGCCGCCTCCGCCGCGGCCCGGTGCGGGTCCGTCGAGGCGAGCCGGCGGGCCACCTCGGCTTTCACCACCATCAGCGACAGCGTGTGACCGAGCAGGTCGTGCAGGTCCTTGGCGAACCGGAGCCGCTCCCGTTCCACCACCGCGCGGGCCAGTTCCCGCTGGGTGCGGCGCAACTCGTCCACCAGGCGGGCCACCCGGGCGAACGCCAGCGTCATGGCACCCGCGAGCAGGGTGATCAGCGCGATCCTGGCGGTGTCGTCAGCGGGCAACCGTCGCGCGGCCCCGATCACCAGCACGGCGGCGACGCTGCCGCCGACCCAGGCGAAGGCCCAGTTCGCCCGGATCAGCCCCACGGCGCCCGCGGAGCAGACGTACATCAGCAGGGCCAGCCACCCCTGCGGGGCACCGGCATACGTCGCGGCGAGCGCGACCCCGAGCAGCGCGAGCAGGACCAGCCCGGCGTGGTGCAGAGCCGGCCGGACGGCCAGGCCGGCCACCGGCACCGCCACCAGCGCGAGATAGAGCAGCGCGAAGACGACCAGCCCGGTCGCCGCCACCGGCGCGGGCCGAACCTGCCCCCGCGCGATCGCGGCGGCCGGCGGCAGCAGCAGCCACAGCCACAGCGTGTGGGCCGCCACGAGGACGAACCCACGGCGTCGCGTGCTGCGGTCGACGGGAATCGTCGCGTCGACCGCAGCACCGGACATGACGGACACCGTAGCGGCGGTCAGGGGCGCAGGGCCGAGCGCGGGTGGGCGGACCGGGGGCCGACGGGCGTGGGCGTGGCACCCGGGGCGGATCGACCACCTGCCGAGGCCTCCGTGGCGATCGTGTCCCAGAACGCGCACTGGTGCTCGGCGGCCAGGTCGACACTGCCGCCTCGGCCGACCGCGAACACCCGGGCGTAGGGTGCCGCCTCGGTCGGGCGTACGGCAGGCCATGGCGCCCGCCCGGTGGCCGCGAAGCGCGCCCATGAATCGATCATGTCGGCGGCCAGTTCGGGCTGTACCGTGCCGACCGTCAGGAAGTTGGCGACGTCGAAGAGGTACGGAAGTTCGTATCCGTGCGCGGCGCCCCAGGGGTAGTCCGCGGTCAGCGCCGGCCCGTGCTCCTCGGCGAACTCGTACGCGTAGGTCGGCGCGTGCCGGGCGAGCAGGCGTTGGGCGGTGCGGGTCGGGCAGGCCCAGATCCGGTCGGTCGCCGCCGCTGCCCACGCCAGGCCCGGAGTCGGGTAGGCGTCGACCGGATAGCGCGCGGCCACCCGGGCAGCCTGGTCGCCGAACGCCGCCCCCAGCGCCGCCTCGTAGTCGGCTGCGGTGTAGGCCCCCCGCGTGATCTCCATGAACCCGATGAACGCCCGGTGCTCGTGGCGGTTGTTGCCGACCAGCGCCGGGACCCGCAGCGCCCTCCCGGCCCGCAACGCCGCCGCCGGTGAGACCGGCAACAGCGCCGTCCCGTACGCCGGGGTGGTGAGCGCCTCGATGCCGGTCCCGGTCGTCGCGGCGAGCAGCGCGGCCGGGTCCTGGCCGCGCAGGCAGGCGAGCGCCTGCCCAGCCGGGCAGCCGAGCGTGGCGGCGAGGGCCGAGCCGGCCCGTTCGACCGTCGTGCGGGGACTGAACTGCGCCCCGGCCTCGGTCCCCGGAAGGAACAGCGCGTCCGGCCAGTCGGTCAGGCACGAACCGGACTCCATGATCGCCTTGTCGAACAGGCCGCGAGCCGACGGCGAGGTGAGCTGCGCGCAGACGCTTGCCGCACCCGCCGATTCGCCGTCGAGGGTGACGTTGCCCGGATCCCCGCCGAACGCGGCCGCGTTGCGTCGCACCCAGCGCAGCGCGGCCTGCTGGTCCGCAAGCCCGAAGGTGCCGGACCCGGCCAGCCCGGGCAGCCCCAGATAGCCGAACACCCCGAGCCGGTAGTTGATGGTCACCACGACCAGGCCGCCCCGGGTGGCGAGCCGGGCCGGGTCGTAGTCGACGCCCGATCCGTTCTGGAAGCTGCCGCCGTGCACGAAGACCAGGACCGGGTGTGGGCCCGGCGTGGTGGGCGCGGTGACGTTCAGGTAGAGGCAGTCCTCGACCCCGGCCGGCGGGCCGCCGACCATGTTCTGCGCGCACCTCTCGGGCGGCGCGGTCGCGTCGCGGACCCCGGACCAGGCGGGCACG
This sequence comes from Micromonospora haikouensis, assembly GCF_000876225.1. Lineage (NCBI taxonomy): Bacteria > Bacillati > Actinomycetota > Actinomycetes > Micromonosporales > Micromonosporaceae > Micromonospora > Micromonospora haikouensis. Next base: position 1,694,453 of record NZ_JXSX01000003.1, read on the forward strand.
GGCTGCGGGGCCCGCCAGCGGCCCTCGCCCGTCGGGGGCGCCGCGTACGGCACGCCGTGGAAGGCCCGGAAGCCGGTGCCGGTCACCCCGCGGACGAGTCCGCTGTCGGTCCGGACGACCGGCCCGGCGCTCGCCGGCGACGCCGGGGCGGCCAGCGCCGCAGCGGCCTGCGCCGCGAGCACCGCGGCCAGGATCAGGGCACCGAATCTGAGTGTGCGGGACAGAACGAGGTCAGCCATGCCCAGCACGCTACGAACGGCCAGGCCGGCGCTGGCAGAACCGCCGGTACCCGGTGCGCGGTGACAATTGTCCTGGCGGGCAGCGCCGAGCCCCGCCTCGGGCCGGTCCTCTTCACCCGGAACCGGCCCGAGGCGGGGCGCTCCGGAGGGCGGTCGCGGCGCGCGTACCCAGGACAGGAAGCGGTTGGTGAGGTCGCCGGGCGGGCTCGCCGGGTTCAGCGCCGTCAGGTGCGCCGTCGCCTCCTGCATGAGCAGCGCCAGGTAGAACAGCAGGGCGGTGCGGTCGCCCCGGTACTCGACGAGCAGCGACAGCCGCGCCGGGCCGCACGGCCACGGGGCCCCGCAGCGGCGGCACAGCCAGAGGGGGCGCATCGGCAGGTGCGGGCCTCCCGACATCAGCGGTACCGCAGCGCGGTCGCCCGCGCCTCCTCGTCGGTCATCGGCAGGAACCACAGGAACCGCCGCACGATCTGCGGCGGCGTCGGGCCCTCCGGGCGGCCCCGCAGGTCGTGGATCGCCGGGCGCAGGAAGAGCGTGAAGCCCGCCAGCAGCGCACCGCGCAGGCGGTCGTCCAGGGGCAGGCTGCGCCATGCGGCGCAGGGGAACGGCTCGCCGTCGGCCGCGCACCGCCAGGTGGGCCCGGCCGCGCAGTGCCGCTCCAGCGCGAGCGCGGGCCTCACCAGCGGCCTCCGTCTCTCCGCCGGCCTTCGATCGGGGTACGCGGCGCAGCGGGCCGCCGTGCGCGAGGCGGGTCGCCCGGTCACGTGCTCGTCGGTGGGGCATGGCTCTCCCTCGGTGCGTGTCGGCAATGGAGCAGTGGAGAGGGGGCCGCCCGTCCGACTGGTGCGGAAGGACCGCGACGGCCCCCTCGGCGAACACGGGTCGAGACGTCTGTCGACCGACCCGCGCCGCCCCGACACCAGCTTGCTGAGGGTTGTGAGACGAATACACCCTGTAGCAGGATGAAGTTGAGGTGCACGGGACAATCCAGAAAGGAAGCCGGATGAACCACGCGGTGATCGAGGCGATGGCGACTGCCGGTCTGACTGCCGAAGCCCTTGCAGCTCAGGTTGAGGTGGACCCGAAGACGGCAGGGCGGTGGGCAAACCCTGGACATATCCCGCAGTCCCGCCACCGGGCAAAGGTTGCCGCCCTGCTCGGCCGAGAAGTCTCGGAGTTGTGGCCGGAGGTCGGCAGGCGGCGCGAGCCGGCGTGGTTCCGGCGGTGGGCCGACGTCGAGCGCGAGGCGCTCTCGCTGCGATGGTTCGAGCTGGCCTGGGTCCCGGGCCTACTTCAGACCGAGGCATACGCGCGAGCCACCCTCGCGGGCGAGGCGTTGTCCAGTGGTGAGGTCGACCGACTCGTCGCCGCTCGTCTGGCCCGACAGGCGGTCCTGCGCCGCGACCCGCCCATGCTGCTGGTCGCGGTCATCGATGAGATGGTGCTCAGGCGCACGGCTGGTGGGGACCGGTCCATGATGCGCGACCAGTGCGAGCACCTGGCGGACTGCGCGACCCTGCCGTTCGTGCAGGTCCATGTCGTTCCTGCGGAGGTGGGCATGTATGCCGGGCTCGGCGGGCCGTTCATTCTCGCCGAACTGGACGGCGGCGCGCGCCTCCTGCACGTGGATGGTCAGGCCCACGCGCAGATCCTCGAACAGGCGGCTGACCTTGTTACGCTGGATCGGCGGTGGGCTCGCATCTGTGGTGATGCCCTGCCGCGGGCGCAATCCCTAGAACTCATCAGGAAAGCGGCGGCAGCATGGACATGAGCCAGGCTCGGTGGCGCAAGAGCACGAGGAGCGGCAACAACGGCGGTGCGTGTGTCGAGGTCGCCGACAACCTGCCTGGTGTCGTTCTCGTCCGGGACACGAAGGACCGTGACGGCGGGACGCTGACCTTCGCGCCGGATGCCTGGGCCGGGTTCGTGAGTCTCGCCAAGCGGATCGGCCCCCTCGGCTGACCAGGCCCGCCCCGGCCCGTGCATGAGTCGACCACGACGTGACCTGACGGCCGACAACGTGCTCGCCACCGGTGTTGCGACGTCGCGCGGAGGCGTTGACGGATCTTGGTAGGTTTCGGCCCCTCTGGGGGCCGTTTCGTACCAAGATCTCTCGATCTCGTTCAGGTGCCTCGTGGGGTGGTGGGGGTCGGGGCGTCGAGCGCTCGGGTTGGTCCCGGCCCGGTCGGGTTCGCCGCATGTGGCTCGCCCTGGTGGTGTGGGTCGTCGGGTGGCGCGGGGTGAGCGTTCGGTGGCCGGTTGCGGTGGAATCGCGTCGGCGTGTCGTGTCGCGGAGGCGGCCAGGGTTCGGGGCGGTCGACGCGGGGCGCGGTGGGGCGGTGGGGGCCGCCTTTGCGGCGTACGATGGTCGGCGTCCGGCCCGCCCGGCATTGCCCTTCCTGAGCTGCCGTTAAGGATCGCCCACATAGGAAAAACGCCGGTCACCAGGCACTTCGGCCGCAAGATTACTTGCTGGTACACCTCTAGGCCGAAACTCATGTGCGCGCTAGGGGGATGATCGGGTGAATCTTGCCGACCGTCCCGGGTCGCGTCCGTCGGCTGTTCGGTCCGACTCTGATCGATGATCTTGCCGCCCAGGCATCGAGTCCTATGCTGCATCCATTGTGAAGTCCTGGGGGGGATCGTGATCACGATGCTTGGATGCTGCGCGCCCGTCGGCGTGGCGACGACCCGCGCCCACTGACATGGAAATATACAACGTCGTCCATCGTTTCGCTGACCGTTCGGCCATCTTCGCCGGCCGGCCGGCCCTGCTCGGCGACGGCCAACCGGTCAGCTACGCGGCCCTCGCCGCCTCGGCGGGCGGTCACGCCGCGCTGCTCGCCGCCGCCGGTGTCCGCCCCGGCGACCGGGTCGCCCTGCTGACCCCGCACGGCGTGCCCACCGTCGCCGCGATCCTCGGCACGCTCGCCGCCGGGGCCGCGTACGTGCCGCTGGACCCGGGCTTCCCCGCCGACCGGCTGCGCCACATGCTCGCCGCCGCGCGGGTGCGCGCCGTGCTGACCGCCCCCGAACACCGGGACCTTGCCGACCGGCTGACCGCAGACCACCGGGAACCGGCCAAATTGCCTGGGACCGAGCGCCAGACCGGATCCGGCCACCGGGAACAGGTGGACCGGCCCGGGACCGCCGAGCCGGCCAGCGTCGTGCTGACCACCGACGCGGTCACCTCCGCGCCGCTGCGCCCCGTGCCGGTCGACCCCGACGCCCTCGCCTACGTGCTGTTCACCTCCGGCTCGACCGGGCTGCCGAAGGCCGTCGGGCAGACCCACCGCAACCTCGCCCACGTCGTCGACAACCAGATCGCCACCCTCGGCATCGGCCCCGACGACCGGCTCAGCCTGCTCGCCTCGTTCAGCTTCGACGCGGCCATCCCCGACCTGTACCCGGCGCTGCTCACCGGCGCCGCCGTCGTCCCCGTCGACCTGCGCCGGCACGGGCTGGCCCACGCCGTCGACCAGATCGAGAAGCACCGGGTCACCGTCTACCACTCCACCCCGACCGTCTACCGGTTCCTGCTCGACGCCCTCGGCGACCGGCGGCTGGACAGCGTCCGGGCGGTGCTGCTCGGCGGCGAGCAGGCCACCCACGCCGACGCCGCCCGGGGCCGGGACCGGTTCGCCCCGGGCTGCGTGCTGGTCAACGGGTACGGCGCGACGGAGATGACGTTCGCCGCCCGGTACGCGCTGCCACTGGCCGAGGCCGACCCGGCGGCCACCGGCCCGCTGCCGATCGGCACCGCGCTGCCCGGCTACGAGCTGCACCTCACCACCGCCGAAACCACCGCCGAAGCCACTGCCGAAACCACCGACGCAGCCACCGCGAAGGCCGCCGACGCAGCCGAAGCCGCCGGGACCGGCGACTACGAAACCGGGGAGATCGTCGTGCGGGGGCGGCATGTCGCGCCCGGCTACCTCGACCGGGCCGACGACCGGTTCAGCCGCGACGCCGACGGCGTGTGGTCGTACCGGACCGGGGACCTCGGGGCGCGGCTGCCCGGCGGCGACCTCGTCTGCCTCGGCCGGCTCGACCGGCAGGTCAAGGTGCGGGGCTTCCGCGTCGAGCTGACCGAGATCGAGGCCGTGCTCGCCGCCGAGCCGGGCGTCGGCGCGGTCCGGGCGATCGCCCGCGGCGGCGAGCTGCTCGCGTACGCCCGACCGGCCGGCGGGGGCCTCGACCCGGCGGCCCTGCGCGCCGCCCTCGCCCGGCGGCTGCCGGACTACGCCCTGCCCCGGGCCGTCGTCGTGGTCGACGAGTTCCCGCTCACCGTCACCGGCAAGATCGACGAGCGGGCGCTGCCCGACCCGGCCGCCGAAGCCACCACCGGCAGGGAGGCAGCCGACCAGGAGCCGGCCACCGCCACCGAGCGGGCCGTGCACGACATCTGGTGCGCGGTGCTCGGCCGCGAGACGGTCGCCCGCACCGCCGGCTTCTTCGACGTCGGCGGCCAGTCACTGCTGCTCGGCGTCGTCCAGCAGCGGCTCGCCGCCCGATTCGGGGTGCGGCTGCCCCTGCTGCGGCTGTTCGAGAACCCGACGATCGAGGCGCAGGCCCGCCTGGTCGACGCGCCGGTCGCGCCCGACCGCGCGCCCGTCGGGCCGGCGCCGGCCGCGCCCGCCACGGCCGCCCGCGAGTACACCGGCGACGAGATCGTCGTCGTCGGGCTCGCCGGCCGCTTCCCCGGCGCGCCCGACCCCGCCACCTTCTGGTGGAACCTCTGCGCCGGCGTCGACGCCATCCACGACCACACCGACGCCGAGCTGGCCGCGCTGGGCATCGGCCCCCGGCTGCTCGCCGACCCCCGGCACGTGCGGGCCGCCGGCCGGCTCGACGACGTGGCCGACTTCGACGCCGACTTCTTCGCCTTCGGCGCGCAGGAGGCCGCCCGCACCGACCCGCAGCACCGGCTGTTCCTGGAGACGGCGTGGGAGGCCCTGGAGGACGCCGGGCACGACCCCTCCCGGTTCCCCGGCCTGGTCGGCGTCTACGCCGCGACCTCCGCCAACCGGTACTTCCTGTTCCACCTCATGGACAACCCGGCGGTGGTCGGCGACGTCGACCCCGACGACTGGGAGGCCCGGCTGGTCGGCCGGCAGTTCACCGACCACCTGCCCGGCCAGGTCGCCTACCGCCTCGGGCTGACCGGGCCGGCGCTGGCCGTGCAGAGCGCCTGCTCCAGTTCGCTGGTCGCGGTCTGCGTCGCCGCCCAGAGCCTCGCCGACTACCAGTGCGACATCGCCCTGGCCGGCGGCGTCAACGTGACCTGGCCCCGCTACCGGCACACCCCCGGCGGCATGGCGTCCCCGGACGGGCGGTGCCGCGCCTTCGACGAGGCCGCCAACGGCTCCGGCTTCGGCTCCGGCGTCGGGGTCGTCGCGCTGCGCCGGCTCGCCGACGCGCAGGCCGACGGGGACCGGATCTACGCGGTGCTGCCCGGCTGGGCGGTCACCAACGACGGCGCGGACCGCGCCGGCTTCGCCGTCCCCGGCCCGTCGGGGCAGGCCGCCGCCGTGGCCGGCGCGCTCGCCGCCGCCGAGGTCGCCCCCGGCGAGGTACGCCTCATCGAGGCGCACGGCAGCGGCACCCCGCTCGGCGACGCCCTGGAGGTCGCCGCCCTGCACGAGGTGTACGGGGGCGCGGCGCCCGCCGAGAGCTGCGCGCTCGGCTCGGTGAAGACCAACATCGGCCACCTCGACGCCGCCGCCGGCATCGCCGGCCTGATCAAGACGGTGCTCGCCGTCCAGCACGGGGTCATCCCGCCGAACCTGCACTTCACCCGCCCGCACCCCGAGATCGACCTGGCCGGCGGCCCGTTCTACGTGCCGACGAAGGCCCGGGACTGGCCGCAGGCGGCCCGCCGGGTGGCCGGGGTCAGCTCGTTCGGGCTCGGCGGCACCAACGCCCACGTCGTCGTCGAGCAGCCGCCCCCGGCCGAGCCGCCGGCCACCCCCGACGCGGTCGCGCACCTGCTGCCGGTGTCGGCGCGTACCCCCGTGGCGTTGCGGGCGGCGCTGCGCCGGCTGCGGCAGCACCTGGCCGGGGCGTCCCCGGCGCTGGCCGAGGTCGCCGCCACCCTCGCGCTGGGCCGCAGGGAGTTCGGCTGCCGGGCGGCGGTCGTCGCCACCGACCTCGCCGCCGCCCTCGCCGGCCTGGACGAACTGCTCGACTCCGTCGGCCCGGACGAGCTGTTCGCCGCCGCCGGGCCGGCCGAGCTGCCCGCCGCCGACGCCCGGGTCGCCGGCCCGGACGGCGAGCTGCGGGAGCTGGCCCTCGACTGGGTAGCCGGCCGCGACGTCGACTGGTCGGCCCTGCACCCCGAGGGCGGCGTGCGGCGCACCGGGCTGCCCACGTACCCCTTCCAACGTCAGCGGCACTGGATCGACCCCCCTCAGAAAGGTGCGCGGTGAACTGGTTCGTCTCCGCCGGAAGCCGACCCCAGGCGCCGGTGCGGTTGTTCTGCCTGCCCTACGCCGGGGCCGGGGCCAGCGCGTTCCGCGAGTGGCAGCGGGCCTTCGGCGCGGACGTCGAGGTGCTGCCGGTGCAGCTGCCCGGGCGGGAGAACCGGATCAGCGAGGACCCGAACTTCACCGTCGCCGACGTCGCCGCCGCGATCGCCGGGCGGGCCGACCGCCCGTACGCGATCTACGGCCACTCGATGGGCGGGCGGGTCGGCTTCGAGGTGGTCCGCGAGCTGCGCCGCACCGGCGGGCCGCTGCCGCTGCGGCTGTACGTCGGCGGGGCCCGCGCCCCGCACGTCGACGACGCGAGCCTGTTCGACGGGCTGTCCACGGTGGACGACGAGGAGCTGCTGCGCCGCCTCGGCGACGGCGGCGGGCTGCCGCCGGAGGTGCTGGCCCACCCCGAGCTGGTGGAGCTGCTGCTGCCGCTGCTGCGCGCCGACTTCGGCCGGGTCGACAGCTACCGGTACGTCCCGGGCGAGCCGCTGCCGGTGCCGGTCGTGGCGTTCAGCGGCCGGTCCGACCGGGCCGTCAGCCACGCCCAGAGCGCCGCCTGGGAGCGGCACACCGCCGCCGGGTTCACCCTCCACGAGATCGACGGCGGGCACTTCTTCCTGCAGGACTGCCTGCCCGAACTGGTCGCCGCGATCCGCGCCGACCTCACCGACGCCCTCCGGGGTGCCGCCGCCGTCCGGGTCGCCGGCGCACACGGGACCGTGCCGGCCCCGGACGGCCCGGCGGAGCCAACGGCGATCGACACGACGGGGGACGGGGCCGACGAGGCCGGCGCGCACCGGGTGCCGCTGGGCGACACCGGCTGGTCGGTGTGGCGTGACGCGATCCTGCGTACCACCGGGTTTCCCGCCGACGGGCTCACCGCGCTCTCCGCCCCGCAGGCCGCCGCCGCGGCCGACGACCTGCTCGCCACCGGCGACGGCGCGGAACGGTTCGACAAGGAGTTCGCCGAGGCGCTCACCGCCGCCGCCGGCCGGCTCAACGAGCTCGCCGCCGACCCGCTGCTGCGCGAGGCCGTCACCTGGCAGAACCGCAACGCCCTGCTCGCCCTCGACGGGCTGGCCCGCGCCGGGGCCGACGCGCCGCGTAACGTGCGCCGCCGCGACCGCGAGCGGGCGCTGCTGAAGTACTGGCAGCGCTACTGCGGCAAGAACGAGACCGTCGGCTTCTTCGGCCCGAGCTGCTGGGTCACCCTCGACCCCGAGCAGGCCGACACCGCCCGGGTGCGCCCCGGGCCGGCCCTGACCCGGCGGCGCTGGGTGTGGTTCGAGTCGTGGGCGCTGTCCGCGTACGCCGACACCGTCGGGGCGGACCTGGCCGTGCGGCAGTGGTGGCCGCCGCTGCTCCAGCCGCACCTGAGCCTGCGCGACCGGTCGGTGCTGCGCCCCGGCCGCCCGCCGGTGACCCTCACGCCCGTCGAGGCGGCCCTGCTCGCCGCCGCCGACGGCCACCGCAGCGCCCGCGACCTGGTCGCCGACCCGGCGATCGGGCTGCGCCGCCCCGACGACGGCTACGCCCTGCTCGACCGCCTCGTCGAGCGGGAACTGATCACCTGGGACGCCAACCTGCCCGTCGCCCCCGACGCCGAGGCGGCGCTGGCCGCCCGCATCGACGCCATCGGCGACGAGCCGGCCCGGCTCGCGGCCCGCGCCGGCCTCGACCGGCTGCAAGCCGCCCGCGACGAGGTGGCCGACGCCGCCGGCGACCCCGACCGGCTGCGCGCCGCCCTCGACCGGCTCGACGCCACGTTCACCGAGCTGACCGGCCAGCCGGCCCGCCGCCGCGCCGGCCAGATGTACGCCGGGCGCACCCTCTGCTACGAGGACACCGCCCGCGACCTCGACGTGAGCTTCGGCGCGCCGCTGCTGGCCGACCTCGCCGCCCCGCTCGCTGTGCTGCTGCGGGCCGCCCGGTGGCTGGCCGGCGAGCTGGAGCAGGCGTACGGGGCGACGTTCCGCGAGCTGTACGAGGAGTTGCGCGCCGACGCCGGCGACGCCCCCGTCGGCCTGGCCGACCTGTGGTTCCTCGTGCAGGGCCTGTTTTGGGGCACCGGCGAGCGGCCCGTCGACGCCGTCGCCGCCGAGTTCGCCGCCCGCTGGGCGGGACTGTTCGGCCTCGCCGACCTGCCCGAGGGCGCCACCGAGGTGCGGCTGGCCGTGGCCGACCTGGTCGACCGGGTCGCGCAGGTGTTCCCCGACCGCCCCAGCGACTGGACCAGCGGCCGGCTGCACAGCCCCGACCTGCAGCTCTGCGCCGCCGACGCCGACGCGCTCGCCCGGGGCGACTACACCGCCGTGCTCGGCGAACTGCACGCCGCCTGGCCGTCGTTCGACTGCCAGGTGTTCACCCCGTCCCACCCGGACGTGGCGCGGCTGCGCGCGGCGCTCGCCGCCGACCTCGGCGAGCACCGGATCCGGCTGCTGTTCCCCGCCGACTGGCCCCGGCGCACCAGCCGCACCGCCGAGGCGCTCACCGGCCCCACCGACCGGCAGCTCGCGTTCCTGCCCGCCCCCGGCGTCGACCCCGACCGGGTGCTGCCCACCGTCGACCTCACCGTCACCGACGAGGACGGCCGGCTCGTCGTCACCGCCCGCGACGGGGCGCGCTGGCCGCTGACCGAGGTGTTCGCCGGGCTGCTCAGCGCCCACGCCGTGGACGGGTTCAAGCTGGTCGCCGCCGCCCCGTACACGCCCCGGATCACCCTGGACCGGCTCGTGGTGGCCCGGCAGACGTGGCGTACCACGGTGGCCGGGTGCGGCCTGGCCGACGTCACCGCCGAGCGGGACCGGTTCCTCGCCGTGCGCCGCTGGCGGCGCGACCTCGGCCTGCCCGAGCGGGTCTACGTCAAGCTCGGCACCGAGACCAAGCCCTGCTTCGTCGACCTGTCCAGCCCCGCGTACGCCGCCATGTTCGCCGCGATGGTGCGGGCCGCCCGCACCGACGGCGGCGACGCCGTGTCGCTGACCGTCAGCGAGATGCTGCCGACACCCGACGACGCGTGGGTGCCCGACGCCGCCGGCCGCCGCTACTTCAGCGAGCTGCGGCTGCACATCGTCGACGACCAGTGGCGGGCCGCGGAGTGAGCCACCTGCTGCCACTGGGCGACACCGGCTGGTCGGTGTGGCGGGACGTGCTGCTGCGTACCGCCGGGTTCCCCGCCGCCGGCCTCGACCTGCTCGCCGCGCCCGAGGCCGCCGCGGCGGCCGACGCGCTGCTGGCCGGCGAGGCCACCCCCGAGGTGTACGACAAGGAGCTGGCCGCCGCCCTGGCCCGCTCCTCCGCCGTGCTCGCCGGGATCTGCGCCGACCCGGCCGTGCGGGAGGCGGTCACCTGGCAGAACCCGGAGATGCTCGTCGCCCTCGACGGGCTGCTGCGCACCGACCCGGCCGTGCGCAACAAGCCCCGCCGCAAGCGGGAGATCGCGGTGCTGCGCTACTGGCAGCGCTACTGCGGCAAGGCCGAGACCATCGGCTTCTTCGGGCCGGTCTGCTGGGGCACCGTCGACCCGGACAGCCCGCACACCCGGCTCGCCCCGGGCACCGGGCTGGTGGCCCGCCGCGAGGTGCACCTGGAGGCGTGGGCGCTGTCCGCGTACGCCGACCGGCTCGCCGCCGACCCGGCGGTGCGCCGCTGGTGGGCCCCGGTGCTCCCGCCCCACCTGCGGCTCGACGGCCGCCGGCTGTGCCCGCCGCTGGCCCCGGCGGTGGAGCTGACCGCCGTGGAGGCCCGGCTGCTCGCCGGCTGCGACGGCCGCACCCCGGCCCGGGAGATCGTGGCGCGGCTGTGCGAAGACGGCGACGCCGGCCTGCGCCGCGCCGACGACGGCTTCCTGCTGCTCGACCGGCTCGTCGAGCGGGGCCTGCTGACCTGGGACGCCGGCCTGCCCAACAACCCGCAGGCGGTGCGGGTGCTCGCCGCGCGGATCGCCGCCGTCGGCGACCCCGAGCTGCGCGCCGACCTGACCGCCGGCCTCGACCGGCTCACCGCCGCCCGCGACGCCGTGGCCGCCGCTGCCGGCGACCCGGACCGGCTCGCCGCCGCCCTCGCCGCCCTCAACGCCGCGTTCACCGCCGCCACCGGGGAGTCGGCGACCCGGCACGGTGGGCAGATGTACACGGGTCGCACCGTCGTCTACGAGGAGACGACGCGGGACCTGGAGGTCGCCGTCGGGTCGGCCGTCCTCGACGCCCTCGCCGCGCCCCTGGCGATCGTGCTGCGGGCCGCCCGTTGGCTCACCGCCGAGATCGGCGCGGCCTGCGAGCGGGTCCTCGGCGAGCTGCACGCCGAGCTGGCCGCCGACGGGCCGGTGCGGCTGGCCGACATGTGGTCCCTCGCGCAGGGGCTCATCCTCGCCCCGGACGGCCCCGTCGCCGTGGCCAGCGCCGGGTTCACCGCCCGCTGGGCGGAGCTGTTCGGGCTCGCCGACGTCGCCGCCGACCAGCCGGAGCTGCGGCTGCGCAGCGCCGACCTGGCCGGGCGGGCCGCGGCGCTGTTTCCGGCCACCGCGCCGGGCTGGCCCACCGCCCGCGTGCACAGCCCCGACGTGCAGGTCGCCGCGGCCGGCGTCGACGCGCTCAACCGGGGCGAGTTCCAGCTCGTCCTGGGCGAGCTGCACCCGGCGACGACGCCGTTCGACAGCGCCGTGTTCGCCCCGTTCCACCCCGACCCGGCCGCGCTGCGCGCCGCCGTGGACGCCGACCTGGGACCGGCCCGGCTGCGGCTGCTGCCGCCGGCCGGGTTCCCCCGGCAGACCACCCGCACCACCTGGCACCTGCGGGGCCCGGCCGACCGGCAGGTCGGCATCGACACGGCCAGGGGCGCGGACGTCACCGACCTCGTCGCCGCGAGCGCCGTACGGGTGGAGTCCGTCGCGGGCCGGCTCGTCGCGGTGCTGCCCGACGGGGCCCGCTGGCCGCTGGTCGAGGTGTTCGCCAACCTCCTCGGCGCGCTGCTGCTGGACAGCTTCAAGCTGCTCGCCCCCGCGCCGACGACGCCCCGGATCACCATCGACCGGCTGGTGGTGGCCCGGCGCACCTGGCGCACCACCGTCGCCGACAGCGGCCTGGCCGGGGCCACCGGGGAGTCCGCGCGCTACCTCGCGGTGCGCCGCTGGCGGGCCCGCCTCGGCCTGCCCGAGCGGGTCTTCGTGAAGGTCGGCACCGAGGTCAAGCCCTGCTACGTCGACCTCACCGGCCCGCTGTACGCCCAGTCGCTGTGCGCCATGGCCGACGCCGCCGCCCGGACCGACCCGGCCGTCACGCTCACCGTCAGCGAGCTGCTGCCGGCCCCCGCCGACGCCTGGGTGACCGACGCCGCCGGGCGCGGCTACGTCAGCGAGCTGCGCCTGCAGATCACCGATCCAGCCACCTACCGGGGGGAACACGGGTGACCGACATCCTGTCCATCAGCGCCGCGCACGGCGAGCCGCTGCCGTGGCCCGACGCGACGCTGGCCGAGCTGGTCGCCGCGCAGGCCGCGCGGACCCCGGGCGCGGTGGCGGTGCGCCAGTGGGACGAGCGGCTCACCTACCGGGAGCTGGTCGGCCGGGCCGCCGGCGTCGCCGCCGCGCTGCGCGAGCGCGGCGTGGGCCGGCACAGCCGGGTCGGGGTGTGCGGGCACCGCCGCCCGGACCTGGTGGTCACCGTCCTCGGCGTGCTGCTCGCCGGCGCGTGCTACGTGCCGCTGGAGCCCGGCGGCCCCCGCCGCCGGCTGCGGGAGATCGCCGCCGACGCCGGGGTGCGCGTCGTCGTCGGCGACGCCGCCGAGGCCGAGTTCGGGGACGTTTCCGGCGTGACGGCGCTCGGGCTGCCCGGCCCCGCGCCGCTGGCCCCCTGCCCGGCCCGGCCCGGCGACCCCGCGTACGTGCTGTTCACCTCCGGCTCCACCGGCCGGCCCAAGGGCGTGCTCACCACCCACCGCAACGTCGTCGAGTTCGTCACCGGCTGCGCGGCCCTGACCGGGGCCGACGCGTCGGTGCGCAGCCTCGGCATCGCCTCCCTCGGATTCGACGCCGCCACCATGGACCTGTTCGTGCCGCTGCTGTTCGGCGGCACGGTGCAGCTCGTCGGCGCCGACGACCGGTCCGACCCGGCGCGGCTGGCCCGGTTCGTCGCCGCCCACGAGGTCAACTGGGGCTTCATCACCCCGACGGTGCTGTCCATGCTGGACCCGGCCGAGCTGCCCGGCTGGCGCACCGTGCTCTGCGGCGGCGAGGCCGTGCCCGCCGAGCTGGCCGCCCGCTGGGCCCCCGGCCGGCGCTTCGTCAACGGCTACGGCCCCACCGAGACCACCGTGCTGGCCGTCACCGCCGAGCTGACCGCCGCCGAGACCGACCCGGTGCCGATCGGCCTGCCGCTGCCCAACCACCGGGCGTACGTCGTCGACGCCGACCTGCGCCCCGTGCCGCCCGGCGAGACCGGCGAGCTGCTGATCGGCGGCCCCGGCCTGGCCGACGGCTACCTCAACCGGCCCGGCCTGACCGCCGAGCGGTTCGTGCCCGACCCGTTCTCCGGCCTGCCCGGCGAGCGGCTCTACCGCACCGGTGACCTGGTCACCCAGGCCCCCGACGGGCGGATCGTCTACCTCGGCCGCGCCGACCGGCAGGTGAAGATCAGGGGGCAGCGCATCGAGCTGGGCGAGGTCGAGGCCGTCCTCGCCGGGCTGCCCGGCGTCGACCGGGTCGTGGCGGAGGCCGTCGACGCCCCCGCCGGGGCCGAGCTGGTCGCGTTCCTCACCCCCGCCGACGCGCCCGACGACGCGGCGCTGCGCGCGTACGCCGAGCCGAGGCTGACCGCCGCGATGCGCCCCGCCCGGGTGCTGCGCCTGGCGGAGCTGCCGGTCAGCCCGACCACCGGCAAGCTGGACCGGCCGGCGCTGCGGGCCCTGGCCGCCGCCGCCCGCCCCGCGCCCGGGGCCGCCGACGTCGACGGCCCGGCCGACGGCGACCCGGTCACCCGGGCGGTGGCCCGGGCGTGGGCGCGGCTGCTCGGCGCGGCCCCCGGCCCCGACACCGACTTCCTCGCCGCCGGCGGCAACTCCATCGCCGCGATGCGGCTGGTCGCGGCGCTGCGCGCCGAGCTGGGCCGCGCCGTGGACACCCGGGACGTGTTCGCCGGCCGCACCCTCGCCGGCCTGGTGCAGCGGATCACCGCCGCCCCCGCCGCCGCCGACGGGCTGACCACCGGCAACCCGCCCACGCTGTCCCCGCCGCAGCGGCGGCTGTGGTTCGTCGACCAGCTCGCCCCGTCCAGCGCCCCCTACAACATCGCGGTGGCCCACCGGCTGCGCGGCGAGCTGGACGTGCCCGCCCTCGGCGCGGCTCTGCGGGCGGTGGCCGAACGGCACGACGTGCTGCGCTGGCGCATCCCGCAGACCGCCGGGGTGCCGTACGCGGTCTGCGCGGAACCCACCGACGTGGCGGTGCCCGTGGTGGACCTGACCGGCGGCGGCGACCCCGCCGCGGAGCTGGCCCGGATGCTCGCCGACGGGGCGGCCCACGCGTTCGACCTGGCCACCGGTCCGCCCTGGCAGGTGACCGTCTACCGGCTCGGCGCGGCGGAGCACGTGCTCGCCGTCACCTGGCACCACGCCGTGTTCGACGGCTGGTCGGAGGCGGTGTTCTACGCCGACCTCGCCGCCGCGTACGCCCGCGCGGTGGCCGGCGACGACCCGGCGCTGCCCGCCCCGGCGGCCCGGTACGCCGACTACGCCGTGTGGCGGGCCGAGCGGGACCGCCGCCGGGGCGCCGACGACCTCGCCTGGTGGTCCGCGCACCTGGCCGGCGCGCCGACGGTGCTGGAGCTGCCCCGCGACGGCCCCCGCCCCGCCGTGCAGACGTACGCCGGGGTGGAGGCCGCCGTCACGTTCTCCGCCGAGGCGGACCGGGCGGTGCGGGCGCTGGCCGAGCGGCGCTCGACGACCGTGGCGGCGGTGCTGCTGGCCGGGTTCGGCGAGCTGCTGAGCCGGCTCACCGGCGGCGACGACCACGTCGTCGGCGCGATCGTCGCCGACCGGCGGCTGGCCGCGTTCGACGACGTCGTCGGGTTCTTCATCGACACCGTCCCGGTGCGGGTCCGCACGGCCGGGGCGAGCTTCGCCGAGCTGGTCGACCGCTGCGCCGCCGAGCTGCACGACGCCACCGCCCACCCCGGCGCGCCGCTGGAGCGGATCGTGGAGGCCCTCGGCGTGGGCCGGGACACCTCCCGCGCCCCGCTGGTGCAGGTGCTGTTCAACGTGCTCAACTTCGCCGAGCCCCGGCTGGCGCTGGCCGGGCTGGCCGGCGAGCCGGTGCCGGTGCCCAAGCCGGGCTCCCCGTTCGACCTCACCGTGTACGTGGTGGAGCGGGCGGTCACCGGGGCGGACGGGCCGGGCCGGCTCGGCGTCGAGGTGGTGTTCAACCCCGACCTGTTCGACGCCGACCGCGTCGAGGCGATGCTGGCCGACCTGGCCGCCCTCGTCGGCGCGCTGGCCGCCGCACCGCAGTCCCCGGCCGGGGAGGTGGCCGCCGAGCTGCCCCGGCCGACGGTGCGCACCGCCGGGCTCGGCGCGATGACCGTCGCCGCGTCCGCCGAGCCCGCCCGGCCGGTGGCGCTGCCGGCGGGGCCCGACGCGCTCACCGACACCGAGGAGCTGGTCGCCGGCATCTGGCGGGAGGTCCTCGGCCGCGACCGCGTCGGCGTGGCCGACAACTTCTTCGACATCGGCGGGCACTCGCTCGCCCTGGCCGCCGTGCACGCCCGGCTGACCGCCGCCACCGGCCGGTCGATCGCGATGCTCGACCTGTTCCGCCACCCCACCGTCCGGGCCCTCGCCGCGCACCTCGACGGCGCGGCCGACCGGCCGGAGCTGGCCCGCGCCGCGCTGCGGGCCGCCGCCCGCCGCAGCCGCGCCCGACGTATCCCTCCCCGCCGCCCCGGCGGCACCGCATGAAGGACGACCTGATGGACAACGCGATCGACACCGACCACCCCGCCGACGACGGCATCGAGCCGATCGCGATCGTCGGGTTGGCCGCCCGGCTGCCCGGCGCGGCCGACGTGCACGAGTTCTGGCGCAACCTGGTCGACGGCGTGGAGTCGGTGACCGAGCTGACCCGCGAGGAGCAGATCGCCCGGGGCGTGCCGCCCGAGGAGGTCGACGACCCGGGCTGGGTCAGCCGCGCCCCCCTCGTCGACGGCTACGACGAGTTCGACGCCGGCCTGTTCGGGATGACCGCCCGGGAGGCCGAGGTCACCGACCCGCAGCATCGGCTGTTCCTGGAGACCTGCTACACGGCCCTGCAGGACGCCGGCTACGACCCGGCCCGCTACGACGGGGCCGTCGGCGTGTACGCGGGCACCGGCGCGGCGTCGTACCTCAACCGCAACGTGCTGCGCAACAGGAAGGTCGGCGGCAACCCGCACAGCGCCGTCTCCATCGCCACCAGCAACTCGCCGAACTACGTGGCGACGAACGTGTCGTACCGGCTGGACCTGCGGGGGCCGAGCCTGACCGTGCACACCGCCTGCTCCACCTCGCTGGTCGCGTTCCACCTGGCGTGCGAGGCGCTGCGCAACGGCGAGTGCGACATGGCCCTGGCCGGCGGCGTCAACATCGAGCTGCCGCAGGCCGGCTACCTCGGCATGGACGGCTTCACCTCGCCCGACGGGCGGTGCCGGCCGTTCGACGCCGCCGCGAACGGCACCGTGTGGGGCAGCGGCGTGGGGGTGACGCTGCTCAAGCGGCTCTCCGACGCGATCGCCGACGGCGACCACATCCGCGCCGTGGTGCTCGGCAACGCCATCAACAACGACGGGGCGGGCAAGGTCGGCTTCACCGCGCCCAGCGTGGACGGGCAGATGGAGGCCGTCGCCCAGGCCGTCGGGATGGCCGGGATCGACCCGCGCACCATCAGCTACGTCGAGGCGCACGGCACCGGCACCGCGATGGGCGACCCGATCGAGGTGGCCGCCCTGTCGGCGGTCTACACGAAGGACACCGACGACCGGGGCTGGTGCGGCATCGGCTCCGTCAAGTCCAACATCGGCCACCTCAGCCAGCCCTCCGGCATCGTCAGCGTGATCAAGACGGTGCTGGCGATGGAGCACGGGCTGATCCCGCCGACGATCAACTACGAGACCCCGAACCCGGCGATCGAGTTCGCCGACACCCCGTTCTACGTGGCGAACACCCTCACCAAGTGGGACACCGACGGCGCGCCGCGCCGCGCCGGGGTCAGCTCCTTCGGCATCGGCGGCACCAACGCCCACGTGGTGCTGGAGGAGGCGCCCCCGGCGCACCGGGCCGACCGGCGGGTGCGCCCGGCGCAGCTGCTGCACGTCTCGGCGAAGACCGCCACCGCCCTGGACGCCGCCGTGGACCGGCTCGCCGAGCACCTCGCCGGCAACCCCGACGGCGGGGCCGCGCACCTCGCCGACGTCGCGCACACCCTGCGGGTGGGCCGCCAGCAGTACGCCCACCGCCTCGCCGTGGCCGCCACCGACCTGCCCGACGCGGTCGCCGCGCTGCGCAACCCCCGGCGCGCGACGCGCGGGGTGACCGACGGGCCCGCCCCGAAGGTGGGCTTCCTCTTCTCCGGCCAGGGTTCCCAGTTCGCCGGCATGGGCGCGCAGCTCTACGCCGAGGAGCCCGCCTACGCCTCCGTGGTCGACGAGTGCGCCGAGCTGCTCCGCGCCGAGCTGGGCCTGGACCTGCGGGAGCTGATCCTCGGCCGGCACCCGGAGGCGGCCGAGCTGCTGGCGCAGACCCGCTACACCCAGCCCGCCCTGTTCGTCGTGGAATACGCCCTGGCCGTCGCCTGGCAGCGCTTCGGCGTGCGGCCGGCGGCGATGGTCGGGCACTCCATCGGCGAGTACGTCGCCGCGACCGTCGCCGGGGTGCTGGACCTGCCCGACGCGCTGAAGGTGGTGGCCGCCCGGGGCCGGCTCATGCAGTCCCTGCCGGCCGGGTCGATGCTGGCCGTGCCGCTGGACGAGTCGGTGGTCGCCGGGCTGCTGCCCGAGGGCGTGTCGATCGCCACGGTCAACGGGCCGGGCACCTGCGTGGTGGCCGGCGAGGCCGACGCGGTGGCCGCGTTCGCCGAGACGCTGAAGGCCACCCGCAAGGTCAAGAGCAAGGCGCTGCGCACCTCGCACGCGTTCCACTCGCCGATGATGGAGCCGATCCTCGCCGAGTTCACCGCGCTGATGGCCACCGTGGCGCTGCGCGCGCCGCGCATCCCGTTCGTGTCGAACGTCTCCGGCACCTGGATCACCGACGCGCAGGCCACCGACCCGGCGTACTGGGCGGCGCACCTGCGCCAGCCGGTGCGCTTCGGCGACGCGGTGGCCGCCCTGCTCGCCGAGGGCACCTGGGCCCTGGTGGAGTGCGGCCCTGGCCGGCAGCTGGCCAACCTGGCCCGGATGCAGGTCGCCAAGGGCTCGGCGCAGCAGCGGGCCCTGGTGCCGCTGGGCAGCCTCCCGGGCCCGGGGGAGCCGGCCGGCGACCTGGCGACGCTGCTGGCCACCGCCGGGGCGCTGTGGTGCGCCGGCCTGCCCGTGCGCACCGGCTCCGACCCGGCGGCCCGGCGGGTGCCGCTGCCGACGTACCCGTTCGAGCGCCGCCGCTACTGGGTCGACCCGGACCCGGTGGAGGCGGTCGCCGCCGCGCCGGCCGAGACGGGCCCGCGGCCGCTGCCGGAGTGGTTCGCCGTGCCGGTGTGGCGGCAGGCCGCGCCCGCGCCGGCCACCGCGCCGCTCGGCCGGTGCCTGGTGCTGGCCGACGGCCCGCGCGGGGAGGCGCTCGTCGCCGGCCTGCGCGCCGCGGGCGCCGACACCGTCGTGGTACGCCCCGGCGACGCGTTCGCCGCCGTCGACGATGGCTTCGCGCTGCGCCCCGCCGCGCGGGAGGACTTCGACGCGCTGGTCGCCGCCCTCGGCGACGACCTGCCGGCGCGGCTGGTGCACGCCCTCGCCCTCGACGGCGAGCCCACCGGCACCGACATCGCCGCCACCCTCGCCGCCCAGGACCGGGGCTTCTTCAGCGCCCTGCACCTGGTGCAGGCCCTCGCCGGGGCCGGCCGCACCGGCGACGAGCGCCCGCTGGCCCTGGACCTGGTGACCGCCGGCATCGGCGACGTGACCGGCGCGGACCTGACCCGCCCCGAGCACGCCACCCTCGCCGGCCTGGCCCGGGTGCTGCCGGTCGAGCTGCCCGGGCTGACGGTGCGGCTGCTCGACGCCGACCCCGCCGCGCCCGGCGCGGACGCCCTGGTCGCCGAGCTGCGCC
The DNA here is from genome assembly GCF_000876225.1 of Micromonospora haikouensis. Lineage (NCBI taxonomy): Bacteria > Bacillati > Actinomycetota > Actinomycetes > Micromonosporales > Micromonosporaceae > Micromonospora > Micromonospora haikouensis. The sequence continues at coordinate 1,713,450 of NZ_JXSX01000003.1, forward strand.
GCCCCGTCGACCCGGCGCACCCGGAGGTGGCGCTGCGCGGGTCCCGCCGCTGGGTCACCGGCTACGAGCAGGTGACGGTCGACGCCGAGGCCGAGCCGGGCGCGCTGCGCGACGGCGGCCGGTACGTCATCACCGGCGGCCTCGGCGGCATCGGCATCACCCTCGCCGAGGACTTCGCCGCCCGCGTGAAGGCGAAGCTGGTGCTGTTGGCCCGCTCGGGCCTGCCGCCGCGCGAGCGGTGGGACGACCACCTCGCAGTGCACGGCGCGGACGACCGGGCGGGCCGGGCCATCGCCGCGATCCGCCGGATGGAGGCCGCCGGCGCGTCGGTGCTGGTCCTCGCCGCCGACGTCACCGACCCGGCCGACCTGCGCCGGGTGCGGGCCGCCGCCGAGGCCGAGTTCGGCGGGATCGACGGGATCGTGCACGCCGCCGGCCTGCCCGGCGGCGGCATGGCCGAGGTGAAGGACCGCGCCGAGGCCGACCGGGTGCTCGCCCCGAAGCTCGCCGGCACCCTCGCCCTGGCCCAGGTCTTCGGCGACCTGCCGCTGGACTTCGTGGTGCTCTGCTCCTCGATCACCGCCGTGATCGGCGGCTTCGGCCAGGTCGACTACTGCGCGGCCAACAACTTCCTCGACGCGCACGCCCGCGCCGGGGCCGGCTGGGCCGCGCCGGTGGTGTCGCAGAACTGGGGCGGCTGGGCCGAGGTCGGCATGGCGGCGGAGAGCACCGCGCCGGCCGGGTTCCGGGCGGTGACCCGGGACGCCGTCACCGCCACGGTCGACCACCCGGTGCTCACCACGCGGGTGACCGGCCCGGAGGGCACGGTGCTGCACGGGCTGGTCTCCGCCGCGACCCACTGGCTGCTCGACGAGCACCGCATCGGCGGGGTGCCGGTGGTGCCGGGCACCGCCCACCTGGAGTCGGTGCGTGCCGCCGTGGTCGCCGCCGTCGCGGCCCCCGGCCCCGACGCGGCGGTGGAGCTGCGCGACGTGGTGTTCCTGGAGCCGTTCTCGGTGCCCGACGGCACGATCGCCCAGTACCGGGTGGCGCTCACCCCCGCCGAGGACGGGGCCACGGAGTTCGTGGTGCAGAGCCTCGCCGCCGGGGTGCTGCGCACCCACGTGCGCGGCGCGGCCGGCTGGACCACCGAGCCCGCCCCGGCGGCGGCCGACGTGGCGGCGGTGGCCGCCCGCTCCCGCCGGGTCGACGACGACGCGTCGTTCGGCCGGGGCCGCACCAGCATGCTCACCTTCGGGCCGCGCTGGCGGTCGCTGACCGCGCACCACCTCGCCGACGGCGAGGAGCTGGCGCTGGTGACCGCACCCGCCGAGGCCGCCGCCGACCTCGGCGCGTGGGGCCTGCACCCGGCCCTGCTGGACGTGGCCACCGCGTTCGGCCGGGGGCAGGGCTCCGGCACCTACCTGCCGCTGTCGTACGGGCGGATCGTGGTGCGCGGGCCGCTGCCCGGGCGGTTCCACAGCCACCTGCGCCACCGCGACGGCGGCACCGACGAGGTCGTCTCCGCCGACCTGACCCTCACCGACCCGGACGGGCGGGAGCTGGTCTCGATCAGCGACTTCGTGCTGCGCCGGGTGGACGCGTCGGCGGTCACCGGCGGGCTCGCCGCCGACGGCACGCCAGCCGCCGCCGACGGCCCGGCGGCGGGTGCGCCCAGCGAGGACATCCGCCCGGTCGACGGCGCGGAGGCGTTCCGCCGCAGCCTCACCGCCGGCCTCGGCGCCCAGGTGGTGATCACCACCCGGTCGGTGGCCGACATCCGGGCCCGCGCCGCCCGGGTCACCACCGGGAGCCTGGAGTCGGAGGCCGACCCGGCGGTGTCGGCCGCCACTGTGGAGGCCGGCGCGTCGGCCGCGCCGCGCACCGAGCTGGAGGCCACCATCGCCCAGGTGTGGCGCGACGGCCTCGGCGTGCCGGTCGTCGGCGTGGACGACGACTTCTTCGCCCTCGGCGGCAACTCCCTCGTCGCGGTGCAGCTCATCGCGTCGATGCGCAAGGCGACCGGGGTGCGGCTGCCGATGCGCAGCCTCTTCGAGACGCCCACCGTCGCCGGGCTCGCCGCCCGCATCGAGGAGCTGCGCGCCGAGGCGTCCGCCGCCGACGAGCCCCCGGCCCCGGCCCCGGCCCCGGCCACGAGCATCCCGCGGCTGCCCCGCGCGTGAGCACCAAGGAAGCGGTCCCGCCCGTGAGCACCGAGGAAGCACCAGGAGTCGTGGCTTCAAGCAAGCAAGGGAGTACAGAGCAATGAGCGACACGATCGCCACGCTGCCGGTGGTCGTCGAAAGCGACGGCCGGGCACTGACCGACCTGATCGGCGCGCGCCGTGCCGAGCTGCGGGCCGCCCTCGTCGACCACGGCGGGCTGCTGTTCCGCGGCTTCGACGTCGGCGGCGTCGACGGCTTCGACGCGGTGGTGCGGGCGCTGGCCGGGGAGCCGCTGGTCTACACCGAGCGGTCCTCGCCCCGGCACGCCATCAAGGGCCGGGTCTACACCTCGACCGACTACCCGCCGGACGAGGAGATCTTCCTGCACAACGAGAACTCGTACCAGGCGCGCTGGCCGTTGACGCTGTTCTTCTGGTGCGTCACCCCGCCCGACACCCTCGGCGCGACGCCCCTGGCGGACGTGCGCCGGGTGTACGAGCTGATCGACCCGGCCGTGCGGGAGGAGTTCGTGCGCCGCCGGTGGATGCTGGTGCGCAACTTCCACGCCGACTTCGGCACCCGCTGGCAGGACGTGTTCAACACCGACGACCGCGCCGAGGTCGAGGCGTACGCGGCGGCGAACCGGATCAGCCTGGAGTGGGTGGGCGCGGACGGGCTGCGCACCCGCGCCGTGCGCGAGCCGGTGCACTACCGGCCCGGCTCGGACACCCCGCGCTGGTTCAACCACGCCACGTTCTTCCACCTGAGCACCCTGCCGCAGGAATACCAGGAGGGGCTGCTGGCGATGTTCGGCCCCGACGGGCTGCCGTCGAACACCTACTACGGCGACGGCGGCGAGATCCCCGCCGACGTGCTGGACCACCTGCGGGCCGCGTACCGGGCCGCCAGCGTCCGCTTCGACTACCAGCGCGACGACGTGCTGGTGGTCGACAACATGACGGCCGCGCACGCGCGGGAGCCGTTCACCGGCCCCCGCAAGATCGCCGTCGCGATGGCCGAGCCGCACACCCCCGAGAGCACTGGAGACAACTGATGGCCGAAACCCGATTCCTGGTCGTGCGCAACGACGAGGAGCAGTACTCGATCTGGTCGGCCGACCGGGAGCTCCCCGCGGGCTGGCACGACACCGGCTTCGCCGGCACGCGCTCCGAGTGCCTCGCCCACATCGACACCGTCTGGACCGACATGCGCCCCCGCTCCGTACGCGAGGCAGCCTCATGACGCGGGAGTGGACCTTCCCCGCCTCCTTCGCCCAGGAGCGGGTGTGGCTGGCCAACCAGCTCGACCCCGGCTCGCCGGTCTACAACGTGTCCAACCCGTGGCCCTTCCCGCCCGAGCTGGACGCCGACGCCGTGACCGAGGTGTTCAACCAGGTCGTCGCCCGGCACGAGGCGCTGCGCACCCACCTGCGCTCCGACGACGGGACGCTGGTGCAGGTGGTCCGCGAGCACGAGCCGGTCCGCCTGCCGGCCGAGGACCTGTCGGGCCTGCCCGAGGCCGAGCGGCTCGCCCGCTACCACGCGATCCGCGAGGAGCTGGCGCGCACCCCGATCCCGCTGGACGTTCCGCCGCTGTGGCGGGCCCGGCTGGTCAAGGTCAACGAGGCGTGGTCGGTGCAGTTCGTGGTGCACCACGCCGTCTTCGACGCCCACTCGGCGGTGCTGTTCACCACCGAGCTGTCCGCGTTCACCACGGCCGCGCTGACCGGCGCGCCCGCCGCCGTGCCCGAGCTGCCCATCCAGTACGCCGACTTCGCCGCCTGGCAGCGCGACCAGCTCGCCGGCCCGGAGCTGGACCGGCAGCTCGACTTCTGGAAGGCGCACCTGGCCGGCGCCCCCGCCGTGACCGGCCTGCCGCTGGACCGGCCCCGCCCGGCCCAGCTCGGCTTCGCGGGCGACGAGGTCCGCTTCGACCTGCCCGACGGGCTGCTCGACGCCGTCGGCGCCCTCGCCACCGCGTCGGCGGCCACCCCGTACATGGTGCTGCTGACCGGGTTCGCCGCGCTGCTGTCGCGGATCTCCGGCGACGACACCGTGGTCGTGGGCGTCTCCACCGCCGGCCGGGACACCGCCGAGGTGGCCCCGCTGATCGGCATGTTCGTCAACCCGGTGGCGCTGCGCTGCGACCTGACCGGCGACCCCACCGTCGCCGAACTGCTCGGCCGGGTCAAGGGCGGCCTGCTCGACGCGATGGAGCACGGGCAGACCCCGTTCCAGAAGATCGTCGAAGCGGTCGCCCCGCAGCGGGACCCGTCGGTGCAGCCGATCTTCCAGACCGCGCTGAACTTCATCCCCGACTCCGGCCTGGACCCGGTGCCGCTGGGCACCACGAAGGACGACCTGGCCTTCGACGTCACCGCGGGGGAGAGCCGGCTGGTCTACCGCACCGACCTGTTCGACCGGGCCACCGCCGAGGCGGTCGTCGCCCGCTACGTGCGGCTGCTCGCCGCCGCCGTCGCCGACCCCGGCCGGCGGGTCAGCGAGCTGCCCCTGCTCGACGACGCCGAGCGGCGGCTGGTCCTCGACGCCTGGAACGCCACCGACCACGCCCGGCCGGCCGGCACCGTCGTCGACGAGGTGCAGCGGCAGGCCGCCGCCACCCCGCACGCCACCGCGCTGGTCAGCGACGGCGTCGAGCTGACGTACGCCGAGCTGAACGCCGCCGCGAACCGGCTGGCCCGGCTGCTGGTGGCGCGCGGGGCCGGCCCGGAGACCCGGGTCGCGCTGGCCCTGCCCCGCTCGGCCGACCTGCTGGTGGCCGTCCTCGCGGTGCTCAAGTCCGGGGCCGCGTACGTGCCGGTCGACACCGGCTACCCGGCGGCCCGGATCGCCTATCTCCTCGACGACGCCGAGCCGGCGCTGGTGCTCGCCGCCGCCGACACGGCGGCCCTGGTGCCCGGCGACGCGCTGGTGCTCGACCCGGGCACCGCCGCCGACCTCGACGCGGCCGACCTGACCGACGCCGACCGGGTCGCCCCGCTGCGCCCCGAACACCCGGCGTACGTGCTCTACACCTCCGGCTCCACCGGCCGCCCCAAGGGCGTCGTGGTGGAGCACCGGGCGGTGGCGGCCTACCTGGCCTGGGCCCGGGACGCCTACCCGGGGCTGGCCGGCACGGCGCTGCTGCACTCGCCGGTGTCGTTCGACCTGACCGTCACCGGGCTGCTCGGCCCGCTGACCGCCGGCGGCACCGTCCGGCTCGCCGCGATCGACGAGCCGGCCGCCCGCGCGGGCGGGAAGCCGGCGTTCCTGAAGGTCACCCCGAGCCACCTGCCGCTGCTCGACGACGCCCTGTCCCCGACGGCGGACCTGGTCATCGGCGGCGAGGCGCTCACCGGCGAACAGCTCGCCGCCTGGCGGGCCGCCCACCCGGGCGTGGCCGTCACCAACGAGTACGGCCCGACCGAGGCCACCGTCGGCTGCGTCGCCGCCCGCATCGCACCCGGGCAGGAGCTGGCCGCCGGGGCGGTGCCGATCGGCACGCCCACCTGGAACACCCGGGCGCTGCTGCTCGACGCCGCGCTGCACCCGGTGCCCCCGGGCGTGGCCGGCGAGCTGTACGTGGCCGGCGACCAGCTCGCCCGCGGCTATCTGCGCCGCCCCGGCCTGACCGCCGAGCGGTTCCTGCCCTGCCCGTACGGGCCGCCGGGGCAGCGCATGTACCGCACCGGCGACCTGGCCCGCTGGCGGGCCGACGGGACGCTGGAGTACCTGGGCCGCCGCGACGACCAGGTGAAGGTGCGCGGGATGCGCATCGAGCTGGGCGAGGTCGAGTCGGCCCTGCTGGCCCGGCCGGGCGTGCGGGCGGCGGCGGCGGCCGTGCGCGCCGACTCCGGCGAGCCGGCGCTGGTCGGCTACCTCGTCGGCGACGCCGACCCGGCGACGCTGGCGGCCGACCTGGCCCGGGAGCTGCCCGCGCACCTGGTGCCGGCCGCGTTCGTCACGCTCGACGCGCTGCCGCTGACCCCCAACGGCAAGCTGGACCGGGCCGCGCTGCCCGCCCCGGCCGCCCCGGCGGCGGTCGACGACGCGTACGTCGCCCCGCGCACCGACGCCGAGGCCCTGGTGGCCGAGGTGTACGCCGACATCCTCGGCGTGGAGAAGGTCGGCGCGGCCGACGACTTCTTCGCCCTCGGCGGCAACTCGCTGCGCGGCATGCGGGCGATGGCCCGCATCCGGGCCGAGGTGGACGTGGACCTGCCCATGCGGGCGCTGTTCGGCAGCCCGGTGGTGGCCGACCTGGCCGCCCAGATCGAGAAGCTGATCGCCGCGGAACTCGACGAGCTCTCCGACGCCGAGGTCGCCGAGCTGCTGGCGACGGAAGAGGGACCCACCGCATGACCGACCTGAAGGATCCGGCCCGGGAGGCGGCCCGGCAGGCGCTGATCGCCAAGCGCCTGCGCAAGCGGGCCGCCGCCCCCGCCGCCCGGATCACCCCCCGACCCGCCGGCGCGCAGGTGCCGCTGTCGTACGCCCAGGAGCGGGTCTGGTTCATGGACCAGATCGCCCCGGGCGAGGCGGCGTACCACATCGCGGTGCCGCTGCGGGTGCGCGGGCCGCTCGACGTCGCGGCCCTGCGCGGCGCGCTGGCCGCCCTGACCGCGCGGCACGAGTCGCTGCGCACCCGGTTCCCCGCCGACGCCGACGGCCGCCCCACGGTGGTGGTCGAGGAGTCCGTCGAGGTGCCGCTGACGGTGACGGAGGCGGCCGACGCCGACGCCGCGCAGGCGCTGGTGGAGGCCGCGTCGGCGGAGCCGTTCGACCTGGCCACCGGGCCGCTGCTGCGCGCCCTGCTGATCCGCCTCGCCCCCGATGACCACGTGCTGTTCCTGAGCAAGCACCACATCGTCGGCGACGGCTGGTCGGTGGACGTGCTGCTGCGCGACCTGATCACCCTCTACCACGGCGGCGAGCCGCCCGCCCTGCCCGTGCAGTACGGCGACTTCGCCGTGTGGGAGGGCAAGGAGCTGGACGGCCCGGCGGCCCGGGGGCACCTGGACTGGTGGAAGTCCCGGCTGGCCGGGATCACCCCGCTGGAGCTGCCGCTGGACGCGCCGCGCCCGGCCACCCAGACCTACCGGGGCGACTTCGTCGAGTTCCAGCTCGACCCGGCCGAGACCGAGCGGCTCAACGCGCTCACCCGCACGTCCGGCGCGACGCTGTTCATGACGCTGCTCGCCGCCTACCAGGTGCTGCTGTCCCGGCACGCCGGGCAGGAGGACTTCGCCGTCGGCGCGTCCGTGGCCGGCCGGTCCGTCCCCGAGCTGGAGAACGTCGTCGGCATGTTCATCAACATGCTGCCGCTGCGCGCCGAACTGGCCGGCGACCCGACGTTCACCGAGCTGCTGGAGCGCACCCGGCGCGGCGTGCTGGACGGCTTCGAGCACGCCGACGTGCCGTTCGCCAAGGTCGTGCACGAGCTGGGCCTGCCCCGCGACGTGAGCCGGTCCCCGGTGTTCCAGGCCATGTTCGTGTTGCAGAACTACGAGATGGGCCGGTTCACCGGGGTCTCCGACGCCGCCGACGTGCGCTTCGAGTGGACGCCGATGGAGCTGCGGGCCACCCGGTTCGACTTCGAGCTGCACGCCGTGGAGACCACCGAGGGGCTCTGGGGCAAGCTCGTCTTCAACACCGACCTGTTCACCCGGGCCACCGTCGAGCGGATCGCCCGCCGGTGGACCACCCTGCTGCGGGCGGTCGTCGCCGCACCGGACACCCCGGTCTCGGCCCTGCCGATGGTCGACCCCGCCGAGCGGGAGCTGCTGGCCGCCTGGAACGACACTGCAGCCGGGTTCCCGCAGGAGCAGACCCTGCACGGGCCGTTCGAGGCGCGGGCCGCCGCCACCCCCGACGCGGTGGCGCTGACCTTCGAGGGCCGCCCGGTGACGTACGCCGGGCTGAACGCCGCCGCGAACCGCGTCGCCCACCGGCTGCGCGCGGCCGGCGTCGGCCCGGAGACCCTGGTCGGCGTGTGCGCCGAGCGGTCGGTGGAGCTGGTCGCCGGGCTGCTCGGCGTGCTCAAGGCCGGCGGCGCGTACCTGCCGCTGGACCCGGAGTATCCCGCCGACCGGCTGTCGTTCATGGTCACCGACGCGGCCGCGCCCGTCGTGCTGGTGCAGGAGCACCTGCGCGACGTGCTGCCCGACACCGGCGCGACGGTGCTCGCCCTCGACGACACCGCGACGTGGGCCGACCAGCCCACCACCGACCCCGCGCCGACGGCCGGGCCCGGCAACCTCGCGTACGTCATCTACACCTCCGGCTCCACCGGCCGGCCCAAGGGCGTGCCGAACACCCACCGGGGCATCGTCAACCGGCTGCACTGGAAGCAGGAGACCTACCGGCTCGCCGCCGACGACGCGGTGCTGCAGAAGACCCCCGCCAGCTTCGACGTGTCGGTGTGGGAGTTCTTCTGGCCGCTGCGCGAGGGCGCGCGGTTGGTGCTGGCGAAGCCCGGCGGCCACAAGGACGCCGGCTACCTGCGGGACCTGCTGGTGGCCGAGCGGATCACCACCGCCCACTTCGTGCCGTCGATGCTGACGGTCTTCCTCGGCGAGGACGGCATCGAGGCGGCCACCGGGCTGCGTCAGGTGATCTGCTCCGGCGAGGAGCTGCCGCTGGCCTCGGCGGTGGAGTTCACCACCCGGCTGCCCTGGTGCGAGCTGCACAACCTGTACGGCCCCACCGAGGCGGCCATCGACGTCAGTGCCTGGCACTGCGACCGGGCGGCGCTCGCCGGGCTGTCCGGCGTGCCGATCGGCGGGCCGATCGCCAACCTGCGGCTGCACGTGCTCGACGCGGCCGGCAACGAGTGCCCGGTCGGCGTGGCGGGGGAGCTGCACATCGGCGGCGTCGGCCTGGCCCGGGGCTACCACCGCCGGCCGGCGCTGACCGCCGAGCGGTTCGTGCCCGACCCGTTCTCCGGCGAGCCGGGGGCCCGGCTGTACCGCACCGGCGACCTGGCCCGCTGGGTCGTCTCCCCGGCCGGCAACGGCAACGGCGACGCGGCCGGCAACGCTGACGCGGCCGGCGGCGGAGTGGCGGCCGGCGACGGCCCGCACGGGGTGATCGAGTTCCTCGGCCGCATCGACCACCAGGTGAAGCTGCGCGGCCTGCGCATCGAGCTGGGCGAGATCGAGAGCGCCCTGCGGGAGCAGCCGGGCGTCACCGAGGCGGCCGTCATCGTCCGCGAGGACACCCCGGGCGACAAGCGGCTCACCGCGTACCTGGTGGGCGACGCCGAGCACGCCGCGTTGAAGGCGGCGCTGAAGGAGACGCTGCCCGAATACATGGTGCCGACCGCGTTCGTCACCCTCGACGCGCTGCCGCTGAGCCCCAACGGCAAGCTCGACCGGCGGGCGCTGCCCGCGCCCGTGGTGACCCGAGAGGCGTCGGTGGCGCTGGTCGAGCCGCGCGACGACACCGAGCGGCTGCTGGCCGGGATCTGGTCGGAGGTGCTGGGCGTCGACACGCTCGGCATCGACGACGACTTCTTCGACCTGGGCGGGCACTCGATGCTCGCCACCCAGGTCGTCGCGAAGATCCGCAAGGCCGAGCACGGCGGGCGGCCCGTCGGCGTGATGGACCTGTTCCAGCAGCGGACCATCCGCGAGCTGGCCGCGTTCATGACCGGCGACGCCGCCGACGACGGCCCGCGCCGGCTGCTCTACGAGCTGACCAAGCCGATCCCGGCGGGCAAGCGGGTCCGCACGTACGTCTGCGTCCCCTACGGCGGCGGCAGCGCCATCGTCTACCAGCCCCTCGCCGACGCCCTGCCCGCCGGCAACGCCCTGTACTCGCTGGCGATCCCCGGCCACGACGTGGGCCTCAGCGAGGAGGGCCTGCCGTTCGAGGAGCTGACCCGGCGGGTCGCCGACGAGATCGTCGAGCGGATCTCCGGCCCGATCGTCCTGTACGGCCACTGCGGCGTCGGCAGCGCCATCGTCGCCGAGGTGGCCCGCAAGGTCGAGGCGGCCGGCCGGGAGCTGGAGGCGCTCTACATCGGCGCGATGTTCCCGTTCGCCCGCCCGAAGGGCCTCTTCGCCGCTGCCCGCAACCGTCTCGAACGGCTGCGCAGCAACAAGCACTACGCGAGCTGGCTCAAGTCGATGGGCGTCGACACCGACGAGCTGGACCCGGAGCAGGCCGACCGGATCATCAGCAACATGCGGGCCGACTCCCGCGCCTCCGAGGAGTACTTCACCGGGCTGCTCGACGCCGGTGCGGCGAAGCTGCGCGCCCCGATCGTCTCGGTGGTCGGCTCCGAGGACCCGGTGACCGACTACTTCACCGAGCGGTACGCCGAGTGGCAGTTCCTCACCGACACCGTCGGGCTGGTCGTGCTCGACCAGGCGGGGCACTTCTTCCTCAAGTACCGGGCCGACGAGCTGGCGGAGATCGTCACGTCGGTGCACCCGGCGGTGCGCGCCGGCGACACGACCGCCCTGGAGGCGGCGGCCCGGGGCGAGGACGCCGGCTGGGTCGTCGCCGACCACCAGCGCGTCGGCGCGGACCGGAGCCCCGAGCGGGCCGTGGTCAAGCCGAGCATGGGCCGGTTCGTCGCGGTCACCGCCGGCCAGCTCGTCTCCACCACCGGCTCGGCGTTGACCGCGTTCGCCCTGCCGATCTGGCTGTTCACCCAGACCGGCTCGGTGGCGAACCTGGGCCTGCTGTGGGCGCTGGCGCTGATCTGCGGCGTGCTGATGCTGCCCATCGCGGGCGCGATCACCGACCGGGTCAGCCGCCGTCGCATCATGATGATCGCCAGCTCCGCCGCCGGGTCGATCCAGCTGGTGCTGGCCGCCCTGCTCTGGACGGACAACCTGCGGCTGTGGATGATCTACGCCCTGGTGGCGCTCAGCCAGGTCGCCGGGTCGTTCCAGCGCATCGCGTTCCAGTCGGCGGTGCCGCAGCTCGTGCCGAAGCGCTACCTCGGCCACGCGATGGGCGTCACCCAGCTCACCAACGGCTTCGCGATGCTGCTGATGCCGGTCTTCGCCGCCGGCCTGCTGGCCGCCATCGAGCTCAAGGGCATCCTGCTCATCGACGTGGCCAGCTACGTGGTGGCGGTGACGACCCTGGCGGTGGTCCGCTTCCCCGACCTGCTCGGCTGGCGGCCCCGGGAACGGCTGCTCGTCGCGATCGCCAACGGGCTGCGCTACTCGTGGCAGCACCGGGGCTTCCGGCTCATGCTGGGCTACTTCGCGATCGGCAACATCTTCCTGGCCCCGGCGCTGGTGCTGACCACCCCGCTGGTGCTCTCCTTCGCCACGGCGACGCAGGTGGCGCAGGTGGCCCTGGCGGAGGCGCTCGGCGCGGTGGCCGGCGGCGTGCTGATGTCGCTGTGGGGCGGCCCCCGCCACCGGCGGATGATCGGCGTCCTGATCGGCAACCTCGGCACCGCGCTCGGCTGCGTCGTGATCGGCCTGGACGCCTCCGTGGTGGTCATCTGCGTCGGGGCGTTCTGGCTGGCCATGTCCATGACCACCGCCCAGTCGATCTACGCGACGATCGTCCAGGTGAAGGTGCCGCAGCGCTACCACGGCCGGGTGTTCAGCCTCAACCAGACCATCTCCTGGTCGACGCTGCCCATCGGGTTCGCGCTGCTCGCCCCGGCGGCCACCGGCCTGTTCGAGCCGATGCTCGCCGAGGGCGGGGCGCTCGCCGGGTCGGTGGGCGCGGTCATCGGCACCGGTCCGGGCCGGGGCATCGGCTTCGCGTACGTCTGCTTCGGCGCGGCGCTGGTGCTGGTCACCCTCGGCGGCTTCGCGATCCGGCTGCTGCGCCGCTTCGACGTGGAGGTGCCGGACTCGCTGCCCGACGACCTGATCGGCGCGCAGGAGCGCGAGCGGCGGCTCGCCGCCCGGGCCGCCGAGCGGCAGGAGGAGAAGGTGCCCGTGGCGGCCTGACCCGCCCGGCCGGCCCGTGGGCCGGCCACCACCCGGGCCGAGGGGCCTGCGGCGGTCCACCGCCGCAGGCCCCTCGCGCGTTCAGGCCCCCGGCGGGTCGGCCAGGTCGGCGTCGGCGACGTCGTCGGGCTCGGCGACCCAGCCGGAGAAGACCGGCACCCCGTGCCACGGGCCGGTGCCGCCGCCGCGCCGGTCGGTGGCGACGGCCACCACGGCGTACGGGTGGCCGAAGCGCAGCTCCGCGACGCGGGCCACCCCGAGCGGGGGCAGGCTGACCCGCGCGAACATCCCGGTGACGGCCGCCGCGGCGAACCCGTACCGGTCGTAGCGGGCGGCGACCGCCTGCCGGGCCCGTACGTCGCCCGCGCCGACCAGCGGGGCGAGCACCCGGCCGGCGGCGGCGAACCCGATCCCGGTCGGGTCGTGCTCGTCGCGGGCCGACCAGCAGGGCAGCGTCGCCGTGTGCCGCTGCTCCCGGCGGTCGGGGGCGAACGTGCGCACGGCCTCCTCGCGTAGCGTCCACAGCGGAGTGTCGCCCAGCGGCAGGTCGAACAGCGACCGCCGGCCGGCGGGCTCGTCGGCGTCGGCGTCGGCGGCGATCCGGTACGCGGCGGCGAGCACGTCGGCCGGGGCCACCCCGGGGGCGGCGGCCACCGAGACCACCGACAGCCCCGCCCCGGCGGTGTCGGTTCCGCCGCCGTTCGCGCCGCCCGCCGCGTGCCCGCCGGTGCCGTCCCCGGCCGGCTGCGCCGCCGCCACGTGCACGGCGACGTCCCCGGCCTCCGGTGTCGCGGCGATCCACGCGCGGTGCCCGTGCGCCGGGGTGCGCAGCACCCGGGTCAGCCGCCCGGCCCACGGGCTGTCCGGGCCGAGCGCCCCGGCCGGGGCGAGGTCGAACGGGGTGGCCCAGGAGATCCGGGTGGCCACGGCCGAGGCCAGGGCGAGCGCCACGCGGGGGGTGAGCGTCAGCGGGAACCGCTCGACCAGCCCGAGGCTGTGCTCGCGGGCCCACGCGTCGAGGCCGGCCTGGTCCGGCAGCGGGCCGGTTCCGGTGGCGCGGGGGAGGGTGGCCCGCCAGGCGTCCAGCCCGGCGGTCTTCGTGCCGGGCCGGTGCCAGACGGCCGTCGCCGACGGCACCAGAGGATGCGGCGCGTCCAGCAGGTCGGCGGCGATCCGGGCGGCCCGCGCCGGTGCGATGCCCAGCGCGTCGGCGAGGTCGGCGGCGTCCCCGTCGAGCCCGGCGGCGTCGCCGTCGGGAGCGGCCGACGCGCAGAGGGCGAGCAGCAGCCACGCGCCCAGCGGGGACGCGACGTGGTGCCGGTCGCCGGCCGAGGCGTGCAGCCGGGCGGCGTAGCGGGCCAGCGGGGCGTGGAGGTTCGTCGTCATGCCCCTACTGTGCCCGGCGGGGTCCCGTTCGCCCGGCGGTGGCTGCGCCGCGTCTCCTCCCGCCGTGGGTGGGCGGCGGGCCGGGGGACGGGTTAGGCTGCCCGCCGTGGCAGGTCTGTTGAGGAGTGTGGCGTCCCGGCTGGGGCGGGTGGCCCGCGGCGGGGCCGCGCCGACGCGTACCCCCGGTCCGATCCCGGCCCAGGTGGCGCGGCGCCGGCAGGTCTCCGCGCTGCAGCGCCGGGAGCTCAGCTACGCACCGGAGCCCGACGGTCAGGCCGACCCGGGTGAGGTCGTCTGGACGTGGGTCCCCTACGAGGACGACCCCCGGCAGGGCAAGGACCGCCCGGTGCTGGTGGTCGGGCGGTCCAGCCGGACCCTGTTCGGCCTGATGCTGTCCAGCCAGGGCGAGCGGGACGGCCAGCGGCACTGGCTGGCGCTGGGCCCGGGCGCCTGGGACCGGGACAACCGGCCCAGCTGGGTGCGGCTCGACCGCGTCCTCACCATGCGGGAGGACAGCATCCGCCGCGAGGGCGCGGTGCTGGACCGGGCGCGTTTCGACCGGGTCGGCCAGGCCCTGCGCGCCGGCTACGGCTGGCGCTGACCCCGGCGGCCGGTCCCGGGCGCGGGGGCGTGCCGGGGCCGGGCGTCAGCACTCGGCGAGGCGCGCGCTGTCGACGAGCTGGCGGGCGGAGCGGGAGGTGCCGACGCTCTTCGCCCGGTACATCGCCGCGTCGGCGCGGTCGAGCGCCTCGGTGAGCTGGGTCGGGCAGGTGACCGGGGCGAGCCCGACGGAGGCGGTGACCCGCAGGCTCAGGCCGCCGAGGGGGATCGGCGCGGCGAGTGACTCGCAGAGCCGGCGGGAGGCGTGCTCGATCCACCGTCGGTCGACGGTCGGGGTGACCAGCAGACCCGCGAACTCGTCGCCGCCGAGGCGGGCCACGAGGTTGTCCCCGGCGAAGGCGGCCAGCCGTTCGGCCACGCTGACCAGCACCTGGTCCCCGGCGGCGTGCCCGTAGCGGTCGTTGACCTGCTTGAAGTCGTCCAGGTCCAGCACGATGGCGATCAGTGGCTGGCCGGCGGTGTCGGTGAGCAGGGTCGCGGCCAGCCGGAAGAAGGCGCGCCGGTTGGGCAGCCCGGTGAGCGGGTCGTGGCTGGCGGCGTGCCGTTCGGCGGCCAGCTCGGCCTGGAGGTGCTCGATCTCCGCCTCGGCGAGCATGGCCCGGCGGCGCAGTTGCCATGCGGAGACCAGGGCTCCGGCGGCCGAGATGCCGGACGCGATGGTCAACGGATCCGGCACGAACCCTCCTCACCGCGTCTGCCCACGCGCCCGGCCGTGCCGGCCAGGTGCCCGTGGGGACTCCTGTTTTCCCTGGTGCAGCCCCAGGTGAGGTAACCCAAAGTGAACACCTAGGTACACCCTCGTTGGGCTATCATGCTCGCTGTCCGGTGCAGATGCAATAGCAGATGCACGTGCAGCAAATCCCGTCGTAAGCCCCGACCCCTCGCCAGCACACCGCTCCTCCCGCGGCATCGGCAGGCTCTTGACAAGAAAGATGCCCCATGCAGCAGCCCCGCAACGGCGTTCCCACTGCACAGCTCCCCCCGTTGACCTGGATGAAGAGTCGACGGAGCAATCCCAGCGGCAACTGCGTCGAACTCGCCGAGCTTCCCGGTGGCGCCGGCATCGCCGTCCGTAACTCCCGCTACCCCGACGGTCCGGCGCTGATCTACACGATCGACGAGATCGCGGCCTTCGTCCTCGGCGCCAGGGACGGCGACTTCGACCACCTGATCGGCTGACCCTGGGTCACCCCTCGGCTGCGTCCCGTCAACGGGACCGAAACGCCGACCGGCCGGGTTCACCTCACTGTCGGTTCATGGCATGCTTACACGTCGGCCGGGGTGGGGCCCGGTGCGACGAAGGCAGCAAGCGGAGGTCGGCGCGTGACGATGGTTCCCACGGAAGGTGGCCCGGCCACCGGCCCAACCGTGCTGCGCATGCTGCTCGGCGCGCAGCTGCGCCGCCTGCGGGAGGCCAGCGGGGTGACCCGGGAGGGCGCCGGCTGGGAGATCCGGGCCTCCGAGTCGAAGATCAGCCGGATGGAGCTCGGGCGGGTCGGCTTCAAGGAGCGCGACGTCGCCGACCTGCTCAGCCTCTACGGGGTCACCGACACCACCGAGCGGGAGGCCCTGCTCAAGCTCGCCCGCGACGCCAACAGCCCCGGCTGGTGGCACCGCTACGGCGACGTGCTGCCGTCGTGGTTCCAGTCCTACCTGGGCCTGGAGGCGGCCGCCGCGCTGATCCGCAGCTACGAGGTGCAGTTCGTGCCGGGCCTGCTCCAGACCCCGGAGTACGCCCGGGCCGTCGTCCTGCTCGGTCACCGTGGGGCCGGGGCGGACGAGATCGACCGCCGGGTGGGCCTGCGCATGCAGCGCCAGGAGCTGCTCCGTCGCCCGCGGCCGCCGCAACTGTGGGCCGTCGTGGACGAGGCGGCGCTGCGCCGGCCGATCGGCGGCCCCCAGGTCATGCGCGACCAGCTCACCGCCCTGATCGAGGCGACCCGGGCGCCGCACGTGCGGTTGCAGATCATCCCGTTCGACGCGGGCGGCCACGCCGCGGCCGGCGGCGCGTTCACCATCCTGCGCTTCGGCGACCAGGACCTGCCCGACATCGTCTACATCGAGCAGCTCACCAGCGCGATCTACCTCGACAAGCGCGAGGACCTCGACTACTACGCGGCGGCCATGGAACGGCTCTGCGTCGAGGCCGAGCCCCCGGAGCGCACCCCGGAACTCCTCACCCGGCTGCGCGACGAGCTCTACCCGGGATAGCGGGTTCCCTGGTCGGGGCGGCGGCGCGCGCTGCCTCTACGATGGTCGACATCGGCGACAGTGGACGGACGCCGGCGTAACAGGTCAGCGCAGAGCCATGGAGGCACCCCTTGACCACCGATGCCCCCGGCACCTCGACCGGTCCCGCCCACCCCAGCGACCGGATCGACACCTCGGTGGCGCATCCCGCCCGCCGCTACAACTACCTGCTGGGCGGCAAGGACAACTTCCAGGCCGACCGGGACTCCGGCGACGCGATGGCCGCGGCCTTCCCGACCATCCGCACCGCCGCCCTGGAGAACCGCCGCTTCCTCAAGCGAACCGTCGGTTACCTCGCCCGCGAGGCCGGCGTCCGGCAGTTCCTCGACATCGGCACCGGCATCCCCACCGCCGACAACACCCACGAGGTCGCCCAGGCCGCCGACCCGCAGGCCCGGGTGGTGTACGTCGACAACGACCCCATCGTGCTCGCCCACGCCCGGGCGCTGCTGACCAGCTCGCCCGAGGGCGCCACCGCCTACATCGACGCCGACCTGCGGGACCCGGAGAAGATCCTGCGCCACCCCGACCTGCTCCGCACCATCGACCTGGGGCAGCCGGTGGCGCTGATGCTGGTCGCGATCCTGCACTTCCTGCCCGACCCCGACGACCCGTACGCGGTGGTCCGTCGGTTGCTGGACGCGCTGCCCCCCGGCAGCTACCTGGCCGCCTCGCACGCCACCTACGACCACCTGCCCGAGCAGGTGGCGCAGGAATCCAGGGTGGCGACGCGGACCGGCAGCTCGCGCGACGTGATCAGCCTGCGCAGCCGGGAGGAGTTCGCCGGCTTCTTCGCCGGGCTGGAGCTCGTCGACCCGGGCATCGCCTCGATCGCCCAGTGGCGCGCCGAGCGGGAGCCGCAGCCCCGGCCCTCGGTGGTCGACGTCAGCATGTACGGGGCCGTGGCCCGCAAGCCCTGACCCACCGCCACCGGCCCGGCCCCGGCGCCGGCCACCGCGACTGGTGCCCGGCGCCGGCCGGCAGGCAGACTGGACCACCATGTCGCCGTTCACGCCCACCCTGCGGCTGCACGACCGCTACGTCCTGCGCGAGCGCATCGGCCTCGGCGGAATGTCCGAGGTGTGGCGCGCCGACGACGAGGTCCTGCACCGTCCCGTCGCGGTCAAGGCGCTCGCGGCCCAGCTCGCCGCCGACCCGCACCTGCGCGCCACCCTGCAGCGCGAGGCCCGCGCCGCCGCCCGGCTCACCCACCCGCACGTCACCCAGGTGTACGACTACGGCGAGGCGGTCCTCGGCGGCGGGACGGTGGTGCCGTACCTGGTGATGGAACTGGTCGAGGGGCGCAGCCTCGCCGACCGGCTCGCCGCCGGCCCGCTGCCCTGGCCCGACGCCGTCCGGCTGGCCGGTCAGGTCGCCGCCGCGCTCGCCGCCGCGCACCGCATCGGCGTGGTGCACCGCGACATCAAGCCCGCCAACATCATGCTCACCGAGAGTGGCGCGAAGGTGCTCGACTTCGGCATCGCCGCCCCGGCCGGGCCGCACCAGCCCCGCACGGGTCCGCACCAGCCTCGCGTCGGGCCGGGCGACGAGCCGATGATGGGCACCCCCGCCTACTTCGCCCCCGAGCGGTTCGACCCCGGGCCGCCGAACCCCGCCAGCGACGTGTACGCCCTCGGGGCCCTGCTCTACCGCGCCCTCGCCGGCCGGGCCCCGCTGCCTGTGCAGACCTGGGAGGACGCCATCGAGGCGCACGCGCAGCGCCGGCAGGCCCCGCCGCTGCGCGTCCCCGGGCTGCCCCCGGACGTCGCCGCGCTCACCCTCGCCTGTCTGAGCGCCGACCCGGCCCGGCGACCCACCGCCGCCCACCTGGCCCGCCGGCTCGGCGCGACGCCGGCCGCCGAATCCCCGGCCGGAATCCGGCCTGCCGCCTCGGCCCCGACCCGGCCCGCCGCCTCGCCGCCCCCGGAGCACCCGCCGACCCTGGTCGATCGCGCGGGGCCGTGGGCGTCTCCCGCCCGCCCCGGGCGGTCGTCCGTTCCGGTGGCTGAGCCCCGTCCGGTGGCCGAGCCCGTCCGGCGCGCGCCGCGCGGCCCGGGCCAGGGCAACCGCCTGCTCGGCGTCCTCGTCGCCGCAGGGTTGGCGCTGCTCGTCGGCGTGGTCGCGCTGCTCGCCCTCGACGACGATGCCCCGGCCCCGCCGGCCGGGGCGCCCGCAACCGTCACGCCCGCCGACGGGCGCAAGGCCGAACCGCCCCCGTCGGCCGCCGCCCCGCCGACGACCGCACGATCGCGGCCGGTCACGTTGCGCCAGCTCGCCGCCGAGTTCACCGCCCTGGTCGACGAGGCGCAGGCGCGCGGCGACATCGACCGCAAGACCGCCGACGAGCTGCGCGAGGAGGTCGCCGAGCTGAACCGGGGCAAGCTCAAGGACCGGGCCAAGCACCTGCGGGAGCTGCGCGAGGACATCGCCGAGGCGATCGAGCGCGACCGGATCGGCGCGGAGACCGCCGCCCGGCTGCGGGAGCTGCTCACCGGCTTCCCGGGGGCGCGCGGCGACGCGGCGGGCTGACGGGCCGCACCGACACGGACCATCCACGATGTACGGCCTGCCCGCTGCCCGCCTTGCCCGCCCCCGGCCCGCCGGCCCGGGGCGTGGCAGCCGGCGGGAACGGTCACTAACGTTGTCGGATGATCAGCACGCAGCCGCTCCTGCCCTTCCCTCGTACGGTCGCCGCCGGTCCCGAACCCGGGTCCGACGGACCGGTCGGATTCGTCACGGGCCTGGTCGAACGGCTGGGTGGCCCCGGCGCCGGGCTGGCGGTCGCGCTGGAGAACCTCTTCCCGCCCATCCCCAGCGAGGTGATCCTGCCGCTGGCCGGATTCGTCGCCAGCCAGGGACGGATGAGCCTGGTCGGGGCGATCGGCTGGACCACCCTCGGCTCGGTGGTCGGCGCGCTGGCGCTCTACTGGATCGGCGCCATGCTGGGCCGGGACCGGATGCGGGCCATCGCCGCCAAGCTGCCGCTGGTCAAGCTCGAGGACGTCGACCGCACGGAGGCGTGGTTCCTCCGGCACGGCGTCAAGGCGGTGTTCTTCGGCCGGATGATCCCGGTGTTCCGGAGTCTCATCTCGATCCCGGCCGGCGTGGAGCGGATGCCGGTCCTGACGTTCCTGCTGTACACGACGCTGGGCAGCCTCATCTGGAACACGGTCTTCGTCATGGCGGGCTACCTGCTCGGCGAGAACTGGCACGTGGTCGAGTCCTACGTCGGCACGTTCCAGAACGTGGTCATCGCCGTGTCCGCGCTGGCGGTCGCGTGGTTCGTCGCCACCCGGGTACGCCGGTCCCGCGCCGCGCGGCGGGACGCCCCGGCCTCCCCGTCCGTCGATGGCCCGTCCCTGGGCGGTGTGTCCGCCGACGGCGCGTCTGCGCAGGGGCCGTCCGCCGGTGCCGATCAGGTGCTGCCGGCCGGGTCGGAACGCGGCACGGGGGAGTACCGGGGAACGGTCTACCGCAGCGGCTCCTGGCGCGGCGGGCCTGAGCACTGACGGGTCGGCGCGTCCCGCCCGCCCGGTTGATCGACTTCATGTCGGTGACATGGGGGTATCCCGCGCCGTTGATACCCCCATCTGCCCGGCATCCCGTCACCCCTCCACCGGAATGGGCGGTTTGTCCGACCCGGCGGGGCGCGTGTGGGGCGGGGTGGGTCGAGCCGGGCCGGGCCGGGGTCGGGGTGGTGACGGGCGGCACCCGCGGGTCGGAATCCTGGCCGGGGCGGGGGCGTTACACCTGACGGACGACCGCAGCAGCACCCCGGATCCCCCGTTCCGGCAGGCCCCGGGCCGCTCGCGTGCTGGCTCACCCGACGCGCCTGCCTCACCGACGCCCGGTCCGCCCCGCGGCGTGCCGGCCGCCTCGGCATCAGGCCCCGGGGAATGGGGACGGGTCGCCGGTCGTTACACCCGGACCCGGCGCCGCACGGCAGCCGCCCCCTCCTCCTTCTTCTTCTTTCCCCCTTTGTTCGTTGTTCGGGCGCCTCGACGTGGTGCTCACACCCGCCCACCCCTGACGGGCCGGTGTCGACCCCCCGATAGGAGTCACCCTCATGAACACGACCATCCTGCGTAAGAGCGTCCTCGGCATCGCCGGACTCGCGTTCGCCGGTGGCCTCGCCGCCGGCCCCCTCCACCACGCCACCACCACCGGCACCGGCACTGTTGACGCGCGGCCCGTCGCCGCCGTGCAGGCCGACAAGACCGTGGACGCCGGGAAGCTGATCCCGCACGGTGTGCAGGGCACGCAGTCGCGCATCGACCTCGACGCCGAGCAGACCGCCAACGCCAAGGCCATCATCGCCGCCACCAAGAAGACCGGCCTCGACGAACGCGCCGCGGTCCTCTCCATCGGCACAGCCCTGCAGGAATCGAAGCTGCAGAACCTCGGCCACCTCGGCGACCGCAACGACCACGTCTCCCTCGGCCTGTTCCAGCAACGCCCCTCCAGCGGCTGGGGTTCGCCGGAGCAGATCACCGACCCGCAGTACGCCACCACCGCGTTCCTCAAGGGCCTGCGACAGGTCGACGGCTGGCACGACATGCCCCTGACCGACGCCGCCCAGACCGTCCAGGTCTCCGCCTACCCCGACGCCTACGCGCAGTGGGAGCAGCAGGCCGCCGACCTCGTCACCCAGCACTGGAACAACAGCTGACCCAGCGAACAGACGCCACCGGCCGGGCCCCGACAACAGGGGCCCGGCCGGTGGCGTCCCCGGCCCCCGGCGGCCCCGCCCAGCGGGGTGTCAACAAGGGGCCCTTCCTCTACAGAAAGCGTTGACAAGGTGCCCTTCCCTGCAAGCCGAGGGGCGGACTGATCCGAACCCGGGTCGGGTACGTACTGCCTGGCGGGGACCGCGAAAGGGGAGCACATGCCGGGTTCGGAGCATGACGCGTACCGCCGCCCGGGGGTCGCTCCTCCGGTGCCCGCACCGGTCGTCGAGGTGACCGGGGACCCTGTCCCGGAGCCGCCCGCCCCGGCCTGGCCGCGCGGCGTACGCCTCATGGTCGCCGCCGCGGTCGTGGTGCTGGCGTTGGGCGCGGGCGCGGTGGCGGTGACCCTGGCCAACCCGGACCGGCTGGGGGTGGCGTTCTCCGGGGGTCGGCCGGACGTCGGGTCGACGGTGCCGCTGGCGGCCGAGCCCGGCGGCGGGGGAGCGTCGGCGGACGGCCGGGTGCTCACCGCGCCCCTGGCCGGGCGGACCCGGGCGAGTTTCGAGCTGGTCGACGGGCTGACCACGTTCGACCTGCGGATCGACGACCTCGGCGAGGACCTGTACCGGATCGCCAGCCCCGCCGACGGTGGGGTGGATCCCCGGCCGGAGCTCGTCGGCGACCGGCTGCGGCTGCGGATGGCGCCGAGCGGGCGGCGCGGCCCGGCCGTCGCGGAGGTCGTGTTGAACTCCCGGGTGACCTGGCGGCTGCGGCTGGCCGGCGGGGTGACCGAGCAGGTGCTGGACCTGACCCGGGGGCGGCTCGCCGGGCTGGAGCTGGCCGCCGGGGCCACCCGCGTCGACCTGCGCCTGCCCCGGGTCGTCGGCACGCTGACGGTGCGGCTGACCGGCGGGATCAACCAGCTGGTGGTCCGGGTGCCCGGGGCGCTGCCGACGCGGGTCCGTTCGGGTGCCGGCGCGGGCGCGGTCACCGTCTACGACCGGCACCGTCAGGGGGTGGCGGCCGGCGCGGTGATCAGCTCGCCGGACTGGGACCGCCGGGCCGACCGGGTGTACGTCGACATGGTGGCCGGGGCCAACACGGTGACCGTCGAGGGGGCCTGAGCGTACAGTCGGGCGGTGGATCGTACGGAATCTCTGCCGGCGCAGACCCGCCCGCCGGGCGTGGCGCCCGCCGACCCGGGCAGCGTGCTGCTGCCGGGCCACGACGTGCCGCTCGGCCGCTACACGACGGTGCGTCGGCTGCTGCCGCAGCGCCAGCGGCGGATGGTCGGGGCCTGGTGCTTCGTCGACCACTTCGGCCCGGACGACGTCGCGCAGCGGCCCGGCATGGAGGTGCCGCCCCACCCGCACACCGGCCTGCAGACGGTGACCTGGCTGCTCGACGGGGAGATCGTGCACCGGGACAGCCTCGGCAACGTGCAGCCGATCCGCCCGGGGCAACTCAACGTGATGACCTCCGGCCACGGCATCGCGCACTCGGAGCGGTCGCCGGCGCAGCATCCGCCGGTGATGCACGGGGTGCAGCTGTGGGTGGCCCTGCCGGACCCGGCGCGGGCCGGTGGGCCGGGCTTCGCCCACCACGAGGACCTGCCGGTGTGGCGCGACGGGGACACCGACGTCACGCTGCTGGTAGGCGAGCTGGGCGGGGAGCGTTCCCCGGCCGTCGTGCACACCCCACTGCTCGGCGCGCAGCTCACCGCCCGGGGCGCGGCGCCGGCCCGGCTGCCGCTGCGCCGCGACTTCGAGTACGCGCTGCTGGCGATGTCCGGTGCCGCCGAGGTGGGTGACGTGTCGGTGGAGCCGGGCGCGCTGCTCTATCTCGGCCTGGGACGGGAGAGCCTGACCCTGGCCGCCGCCCCGGGCAGCCGCCTGCTGCTGCTCGGCGGGGAGCCGTTCGAGGAGCCGCTGGTGATGTGGTGGAACTTCGTCGGCCGGTCGCACGAGGAGATCGCCGCGGCGCGCGAGGACTGGACGGCGGGCCGCCGCTTCGGGGTGGTGGCGGACGACGCGGCCCCGCCGCTGCCGGCGCCCGCCCTGCCGACCACCCGGCTGCTGGCCCGCACCCGGCACGGCGAGATCCTGCGCTGAGCCGGTGCCGCCCACCCCACCGCCGGCCGCCAGGCGTGGCCGGCGGCGACGCGGGTAGTCGCGGGCATGCCGACCACCGCGATCTCCAACATCGAGGACAAGAAGCGCCTGGTACGCCGCCTGGCGGGCGACGGGCGCGGTTTCGCCGAGCAGTACGGCTTCCGGGTCACCAACAACCCGTCCAGCCTGTTCCAGTTGCTCACCCTGTCGGTCCTGCTGGCCCGCCGGGGTGACTTCCGGTGCGCCGTGGCCGCCGCGGCGGCGCTGCGTGACTCCGGTTGGGACAGCGCCGCCCGGCTGGCCCGGTCGCTGCACGCCGACCGGGTGCGCGTGTTGCGCGGGGCCGGGGTGCGCGGCGACGTCGACGCGCTCGCCGACGGTCTCGGCGACCTCGCCCGTACCGTCGTGGAGCGCTACCGGGGCGACCTGCGCCGGCTGCGTGGGGCGGCCCACCACGACCCGGCCGTCGAGCGGACGCTGCTGGCCGGGTTGCCGGGCGTCGACGGCGAGGCGGTGGCGTTGTTCCTGCGTGAGGCGCAGGCGTTGTGGCGGGAGGTGGCCCCGGTGGCGGACCGCCGGGCGCTGGCGGCGGCCCGCCGGCTGGGGCTGGGCGGGTCGGCGGCCGACCTGGCGGTCCTGGCGGGCGGCGGCGAGTCGGAGCGGCTCGCCTGGCTGGTCGGCGCGCTCGCCCGGGTGGACCTGGAGCAGCGGTACGCCGAGCTCACCTGAGGTGCGCTGGCCCACAGTTTTCCCGAGAACTGACCGTTCGGACGATGGTGCCGGTAGGATGATCTCGGCAGTTGACTCCCGGCCTCATCGGGTGGGAGTGGCCGCCCGGCGGTGCGGTCCGGTTCGGGCCGCGTTCACCGCCGGGGCACAGGTTCTGCGTGGCGCCCCGGGTCGCGGTTCGCGGCCCGGGGCGCCCGTCTGTCGGGCCAGCCTGGTCACCTGGCCAGCCCCGCCACCAGGTTCACCGTCGCGGCGATGATCACCGCCCCGAACAGGTACGACAGCAGCGAGTGCCGCAGCACGGTGGTGCGCATCTCGTTGCTGGTCAGGTTCGTGTCGGAGACCTGGAAGGTCATCCCCACGGTGAACGCCAGGTAGGCGAAGTCCGAGTAGCGGGGGCGCTCCCGCTGGTGGAACACCACTCCACCGTCGGGCCCCGTGTAGTAGATCCGCGCGTACCGAGCGGTGTGGACGGTGTGCACCACCAGCCAGGACAGCAGCACGCTCACCACGCCCAGCCCGCCGTACGCGTCGCGGCGGGGCCCCGGCGGGGCGCTGTGCGCGTACAGCAGCACGACCGCCACCGCCAGCAGGCTGGCGAGGCAGGCGACCAGCAGCAGCACGTCGCGCACGGCGCGGCTCGGGTCCTCCCGGCCGGCGAGCCGGGCGGTGCCCTCGCCGTCCAGCGGCCACAGCGTGCGCCACACCAGCACCAGCCAGCTCAGCGTCGCCGCGTCCCAGCCGACGAGCGGGCCGAGCCGCGGCGAGCCGACGAGCGCGAACAGGCCGCCGGCCAGCAGCCCGACCAGCGCCATCACGAGCAGCTGTGCCGCCGCCGGGAGGTGGCCGTCCGCGCGCCGCACCGGCCGCGTACCCACTCGCCCGCGCCGCCGGCGGGCGGTCAGATGCGCCGCAGGTGCTGCGAGACCCGGGTGTGCGGCTCCCGGGCCTGCGCCGCCCGCCGCGCCGGGCCGGCCTCGGGGGCGGCCTCGATGCCGGCGGACCGGGCCACCTCGGTGCCGTTGGCGTAGTCCACGGGGGGCAGGGCCCGCAGGGCGCGCAGCACGTCCGGCGGGGCGCCCTCCCGTTCCGCCTCGCGGACCACGTCGGCCTTGTCCGCCGGGTAGTCGAGGCTGGACAGGTACTGCAGGACGTCGTCGTAGCTCGCCATGGGTGCGCTCCTCGTCGCCGCGATCGGGGTTCCCGACCGGCGGCGGTTACCCACCGTGCGGCCGCCCACGCCCGCGCGGGGGCCTGCGATCGTCCCCGCCCGGCCGCCGTTTCCACCCCCGTCCGGCGGGTACGCGACCCCCTCCTGCGGGCGCGACCGGCCCGAGGCAGCGGAAGGAGCGCCGTCATGAACTACGACACCTTCGTCGACCAGGTGGCCCTGCGGGCGCGGGTCCCCGGCGAGCGGGCCGTCGAGCTGACCCGGGCCACGCTGGAGACGCTCGCCGAGCGGTTGACCGGCGGCGAGGTGCTCGACCTCGCGGCGCAGCTGCCGAAGCCGTTGCAGCTGGTCCTGCGGCCCAGCCCGGACACCGAGGCCGCCGACCGGTTCGGCGCGGCCGAGTTCGTCGCCCGGGTCGGCCAGCGGGCCGGGCTCGACGAGCGGGCCGCCCGGGAGGCCGTCCGGGCGGTGTTCACCACGCTGCGCGAGGCGGTGACCGGTGGGGAGTTCGACGACATCGTGGTGCAGATGCCGCGCGACTACCGGGACATGGTGGAGCCGGCGCTCGCCCCGGGCGCGGCCGTCCCGCGCCGGCCCTGACCGACCGGCGTGGTGAGGAAAGGACCCCTGCACAACAGAATCCGTTGACGGGGGCCCTTCCTTGCACCTCAGGCGACCGCGCCGGCGGCGCGCAGGGCGGCGATCCGGTCGGCGGCGAAGCCGGCCTCCGCCAGGATCTCGTCGGTGTGCTCGCCGGGGTGCGGGGGCGGCCGGCGCAGGGCCGTCGGCGTGCCGGAGAACCGGGGCGCCGGGGCCGGCTGGGTCGCACCGGCGTGCTCCACGAACACCCGCCGGGCCGTCAGGTGCGGATGCCGCGGGGCCTCCCGCCAGTCGAGCACCGGCGCGACGCAGGCGTCCGAGTCGCCGAGCAGGGCCGTCCACTCGTCGCGGGTGCGGGTGCGGAACAGCCGCGCCCACGCGGCCCGCAGGGCCGGCCAGTTCGCCGGGTCGGTGCGCTCCGGCGCGTCGTCGCCGGGCAGCGGGAACCCGGTGCGGCGCACCAGCTCGTCGTAGAAGCGGGGCTCCAGGGCGCCGACCGCGAGGTGCCGGCCGTCGGCGCACTCGTACGTGTCGTAGAACGGCGCGCCGCCGTCGAGCAGGTTCACCCCGCGCGGGTCCTGCCACCTGCCGACCCCGCGCAGCGAGTGGATCATCGTGGTGAGCACCGAGACGCCGTCCACGATGGCCGCGTCGACGACCTGGCCCGGCGCGCCGGCGCGGACGGCGTACAGGGCGGCGACGACGCCCAGGGCCAGCATCATCCCGCCGCCGCCGAAGTCGCCGAGCAGGTTCATCGGCGGCACCGGGCGCTCCCCGGCCCGGCCGACGCCGTGCAGCGCCCCGGTCAGCGCCAGGTAGTCGATGTCGTGCCCGGCGTACGGGGCCAGCGGGCCGTCCTGCCCCCAGCCGGTCATCCGCCCGTACACCAGGCGGGGGTTGGCCGCGAGGCAGTCGGCGGGGCCGAGGCCCAGGCGTTCGGTCACCCCGGGGCGGAAACCCTCGATCAGCGCGTCCGCGCCGCCGGCCAGGGCCCGCACCGCCTCCCGGCCCCCGGCCGACTTGAGGTCCACGGCGATGGAGCGGCGGCCCCGGTTGAGCAGGTCCGGGTGCGGGGTGCCGAAGGCGGCCGGGTCGACGTCGGTGGCCCGGTCCACCCGGATCACGTCGGCGCCCAGGTCGGCCAGCATCATCGCGGCGAACGGGCCGGGCCCGATGCCGGCCAGTTCGATCACGCGTACCCCGGTGAGGGGGCCGACCGGGCCGCCGGCCGCCGGGTCCGCGTCGGGGTGGTGCGCGCGCTCGCTCACCCGGACACCATAGGCGCGCGCGGGCGTCCCGGGACAGGCCGCACGGACCGCCACAGCCACCAGGGCATCACCCCTGGTGACAGGTTGGTGTCGGCTTGGCGAGTCGCCCGGGACTGGCCTAACCTTGGTCCCACGAGGGGAGTACTTCCCACGAACCATTCCGGTCAGTACGGCGTGCCCCGGGCGCGCCTCGGGTGGTTGCCCACGGAATCGTGGGTGAAGGAGACCTCGAACATGACACGGTGTTCGAGGAGACCCATATGACCGAATCATCCCTTCTTGCTGCCGGCGCGCTGTCCTCGATCGGCACCCCCACCCTCTGGGCGGTGACCATCGCCGGGGTGCTCGCGCTGCTCGTGCTGGACTTCCTCGTCACCCGCCGTCCGCACGAGGTGTCGATCAGGGAGGCGCTCGGCTGGTCGGCGTTCTACGTCGCCCTCCCGCTCGCCTTCGGCGCGTGGATCTGGTCGCGCTACGGCTCCCAGCAGGGCGTGGAATACCTCACCGGTTACCTGGTGGAGAAGTCGCTCTCGGTCGACAACCTCTTCGTCTTCATGCTGCTGCTGGCCGCGTTCGCCGTGCCGGCCGTGCTCGCCCAGCGCGTGCTGCTCTACGGCATCGCCGGGGCGCTGGTGCTGCGTGCCGTCTTCATCGCCCTCGGCGCGGCGGCGCTGCAGACCCTGGACTTCGCCTTCCTGCTCTTCGCCGTCATCCTGATCGCCACCGCCGTCAAGCTGCTCCGCGACGCCCTCTCCGGCCACGAGCAGGAGGTGGACATCAACAAGATGCGGTCGGTGAAGCTGCTGCGCAGGTTCATGCCGGTCGTCGACGAATACCAGGGCACGAAGATGACCGTCCGGCTGAACGGCCGCCGGGCGCTCACCCCCCTCGCGCTCGTGGTGGTTGCGGTCCTCGCCACCGACGTGGTCTTCGCCGTCGACTCGGTGCCGGCCGTCTACGGCATCACCGAGGACCCGTACCTGGTCTTCGCCACCAACGCCTTCGCACTGCTCGGGCTGCGGGCGCTCTACTTCGTGCTGCACGCCGCGCTCAGCCGGCTCGTGCACCTCAGCTACGGCCTGGCGATCATCCTCGCCTTCATCGGCGTCAAGCTCTGCCTGCACTGGGCGCACGGCATCTGGTCCGGCGTGCCGGAGATCCCGACCCTGGCCTCGCTCGGCGTGATCATCGGCGTGCTGGTCGTCGTCACGCTCACCAGCCTCCGGGCCACCCGCCACGCCTCGCCGGGCGACAAGGAGGTCGTCGCCGACCGGCACTGACCGCGCGGGCGCACGTCGGTCCGGGCGAACGGTACCGCCGTACTCCCACAGGTGGTACGACTGACGGGTGGGAATCGTGTCACCAGGCTTCCAGGGCCGGCGCCGCTCCGCGGGGCCGGCCCTGCCGCCCGGGCAATACCTCACCGAGGACTTCCCGGTGCTCTCCGCCGGCCCGACGCCGCGGGTGCGGCCGGACGCCTGGGAGCTCGTCGTCACCACCGAGACCGGCGCGGAACACCGCTGGACGTGGGCCGAGTTCACCGCCCTGCCGCAGGAGACCCCGACGGTCGACATCCACTGCGTGACCCGCTGGTCCAAGCTCGGCACCACCTGGCAGGGCGTCTCGCTCGACGTGCTGCTCGACGGCGTCGACACCGACGCGGCGTACGCGCTGGTCCACTCCTACGGCGGGTACACCACGAACCTGCCGCTGGCCGACCTGCGCGGCGGACGCGCCTGGGTGGTGCACGGCTACGACGGCCGGGACCTGCCCGCCGAGCACGGCGGACCGGCCCGGCTGCTGGTGCCCCACCTCTACCTGTGGAAGTCCGCGAAATGGGTGCGCGGCATCCGGCTCGGCGTCACCGACACCCCCGGCTTCTGGGAGACCGCCGGCTACCACGACTACGGCGACCCGTGGCGCGAGCAGCGCTACGCCGGCGATTGAGCGCCCCGCTGGCCGCCCCGCTGGGCTGGCGGGTGGCCCGGCTCGTCGAACGCCGCACCGAGACGCCGACCGCGCAGACCCTCGTGCTCGACGTCCCCGGCTGGCCCGGCCACCTGCCCGGCCAGCACGTCGACGTCCGGCTCACCGCCCCCGACGGCTACCAGGCCGCCCGGTCGTACTCCCTCGCCGGGCCCGCCGAGGGCGACCGCGTCGCGCTGACCGTGCAGCGCGTGCCCGACGGGGAGGTCTCGCCGTACCTCATCGACACCTGGGCGACCGGCGACCCGGTGGAGGTGCGCGGCCCGGTCGGCGGGTGGTTCGTGTGGCGGCCGACGGAGACGGCGCCGGTGCTGCTGGTCGCCGGCGGCTCGGGCGTGGTGCCGCTGATGGCGATGGTCCGCGCGCGCCGCGCCGCCGGCAGCCGGGCCCCGTTCCGGCTGATCTACTCAGCGCGCACGCAGGCCGACGTGATCTACGCCGACGAGCTGCGCCGCCGGGCCCGCGACGACCGGGGCCTCGACGTGGCGTACGTCTACACCCGCGCCGCCCCGGACGGCTGGCGGGGCGAGCCGCACCGCATCGGGCTGGCCGACGTGAACACCCACGGCTGGCCGGCCGAGCTGGAGCCGCTGTGCTACGTCTGCGGCCCGACCGGTTTCGTGGAGACGGTGGCGGACCTGCTGGTGGGGCTGGGCCACCCGCCGCGCCGCGTCCGCACCGAACGCTTCGGCCCCACCGGCTGACCGCCGACGAGGAGACCCCATGACCGACATGTCCTACCTGGACGGCAACATGCTCGACGGCCCGCTGCGGGAGGTCTTCGCGGTGGACGTCAGCGGGGCCACCGGGCGCTGCGCGTCGTGCGGCGCGACCGGCCCGATGGCGGGCCTGCGGGTCTACTCCCACGCGCCCGGCCTGGTGGCCCGCTGCCCGGCCTGCGCCGAGGTGATGCTGCGCCTGGTGCGCGGGCCCGATCGGGCCTGGCTGGACCTGCGCGGGACCACCTTCCTCCAGGTGCCGCTGCCGCCGGCCTAGCCAGACCCGCGCCGGCCCGTGGGCAGCGCGGTTCTACCGCCCGGTAGCCATTCGGGCACAGGGTGTTGCATTCGCCGTCGCCGTCCGCCACGCTGATCGCCAAGACAGCGATCTGCCGTACGGGGGCGAGGATCGATGGCTTCACTCATCACGTCCGGGTGGTATCCGCAGGTGAAACCCGAGCACGGTCTGCACCGGCTGCCCGGCGGGCGGGTCCGCATCGGTGGCTCGGTCTACGGCATCGCCGCCGAGGTGCTCGACACCACCGGCGCGATCTGGACGACGCTGCGCGCCGCCGACGGCACCCGCAGCGCCGAGGAGATCGTCGCCCGGGTCCTCGCCGCGCACCCCACCGAGACGGCGCGGGCGGTGCGGGCCGCGCTGGACCAGTTCGCCGCCGCCGGCTACCTCGACGACGCGGCGGCCCCCGACCCGCCGGAGCTCACCGACCGAGACCGGGAACGCTACGACCGCAGCCGCCGCTTCCACCGGTGGATCGACCTGGTCCCGCGCGCCACCTCCTGGGAGCCGCAGGTCGCCCTGAAGCGGGCCCGGGCGGTCGTCGTCGGGCTGGGCGGCACCGGCGGGGCCGTCGCGCTCGCCCTCGCCGCGAGCGGCGTGGGGCGGCTGCACTGCGTCGACCCCGACGTGGTCGAGCTGTCCAACCTCAACCGACAGACCGTGTACGTCGAGGACGACATCGGCCGGCCCAAGGTGGACGCCGCCGTCGCCCGGCTGCGCCGGCTCAACTCCGACATCGAGGTCACCGGCGAGCGGGCGGAGGTGCGCGGGCCGGCCGACCTGCGGCGGCTGGTCGCCGACCGCGACGTGCTGGTGCTCTGCGCCGACCGGCCGGGCGCCATCCGGGCCTGGGCCAACCGGGTCTGCCTGGACACCGGCACCCCGTGGGTCGACGCCGGCTACCACGGGCCGGTGGTGACGGCGGCGGCCTACCTGCCCGGGCTCGGGCCCTGCTACGAGTGCTTCTGGCTGGCCGAGCACGACAAGCGCCGCCGCGACGACCCGGCCGCCGAGTACACGGTGGAGCGGGAGAGCAGCAGCGCCGTCAGCGCCGCCTCCGCCGGGCTCTCCGGTCACCTCGCCGCCCACCTGGCGTCGGCGCTGCTCACCGGCGTGCCGGCCGTGCGCCCCGGCCAGCTCCAAGGGATCAACCTGGTCGCCGCCGACCAGCACTTCCTCATCGCCCACCCGCCGCACCCGCGCTGCCCGGCCGGCTGCGGCGGCGAGCAGGTCGACGCGGTGGTCGCCACCGGCCGGGCGCAGCGCCGGTGAGCGTCGAGGTGGCCGGCTCCTGCCGGGTCCTGCTGCACGAGCTGCGCAGCCGCCCCGACGGCGACGACTGGATCGTCGGGCGGGTCGACACCGGTGACTTCGTCGCCGTGCCGGAGATCGCGGCGGCCGCCCTGCGGCTGCTCGGGGCGGGGCACAGCATCGACGAGACCCACCGGCGGCTGCGCGCCGAGCGGGGGCGCGAGATCGACGTCGCCGGTTTCGTCCGCGACCTGGTCGGGCTGGGCTTCGTCGCCGCCGTCGACGGCCGGCCGGTGCCCGGCGCGCCGGTGCCCGCGCCGACCCTGCCCCGGCTGCGCCCGCGGCACGTGCGGTGGCTCGTCGCCCGCCCCGTCGCCGTCGCGGTGCTGGCGGTGACCGGGGCCGCCGCGGTGACGGCGCTGCTGACCCCCGGCGTCCTGCCGAGCCACCGCGACCTGCTCTGGAGCCCGCACGCCAGCCTCGTGCTGGCCGGCAACGCGGCCGTCGCCTGGTCGATCGTCCTGCTGCACGAGCTGGCGCACCTGCTGACCGCGCGGGCCCACGGGGTGCCGGGCCGGCTGGGGCTGGGCACCCGGCTGCAGTTCCTGGTCGCCCAGACCGACGTGAGCGGCATCTGGGCCGCGCCCCGGTCGGCCCGGCTCACCGTCTACCTCGCCGGCATGGCGGTCAACGTCGTCGTCGCGTCCGTGGCCGTGCTCGTCCGGGCCGCCGCCGCGCCGGGCACCCCGGTCGACCGGGCCGCCGCCGTGGTGCTGCTGCTCGCCGTGCTGCCGCTGCCGGTGCAGTTCCTCGTCTTCATGCGCACCGACGTCTACTTCGTCCTGCAGGACGTGGCGGGCGCGCGCAACCTCTACGCCGACGGCGCCGCGTACGCCCGGTGGTGGCTGCGGCGGGCGGCCCGCCGGCCCGGCGTCGACCCGAGCCTGGCGCTGCCCGCCCGGGAACGCCGGGCCGTCCGCTGGTACGCGCTGCTGCTGGTCGTCGGCACCGCCGCGTGCCTCGCCGTGGCCGCCACCGTCACCGTGCCGTTCACCCTCGCGCTGCTCGTCGACGCCGCCGGCGGCCTGCGCCCGGGCGGCGACCCGGTCGACCGGTTCGACGCCGCCGTCACCGCCGCCGTGTTCGGCGGCTCCTGGGCGGTGTGGGGCTGGGCGTGGTGGCGGCGGCACGGGCGGCGGCTGCGCGCCCGTCGCCGCGCCCGCCGGGCCGGGCCGCAGGCGGTGGCGGGGATGGCCGGTCACGAGTCGACGGGAGGGAGGTGAGAGACGTGGAGCAGATCGTCATCCGGAAGCTGGACAAGGTGGAGACGACCAGTGCGAGCAACCCCAGCGGCAACTGAGCCGGGGCCCCGCCGGCGCGCCGTCGGCGTGCCGGTGTCGGCGGCGCGGCGGCGACGGCTGCCGTCGGCCGCCCCGCCGCCGCGCCCGCCCCCGCCCCCGCTACCGGCCCCCCGACCCGAGCCGACGCCCTGAGCCACCACCCGCCCCTCCGACCCGATCGACCAGAAAGACAGGGACCAGCCGTGCCGGAGACCAGCCCCCGCATCGCCCGCCTGCTGCACGACCTGCGCGCCGGCGGCGCGCAGGTGCTCGCCGACTTCTGGCGGGAGGTCGCCGCCCGGGGCACGCCCCTGATCGAGCGGGTCGACGGCGACAGCGCCCTGGTGACCTTCCTGTGGCGGGGCGAGGCGGCCCAGACCACCACCGGCTGGGGCATCGACCTGACGCTGCGCCGCGTCCCGGGCACCGACCTGTGGCACGGATCCCAGCGGCTGCCGGTCGACCTGCGCACCATCTACTTCCTGCGGCACGGCTCGCCGGAGCTGCCGACCGACCCCACCGGCCGGGGCCCCACCCACCTCGACGTGCTCAACCACCACCCGTTCCGGTTGCCCGCCGACCCCGCCGACCCCAACGACCGGGAGCTGTGGGCGTCCCTGCTGGAGCTGCCGAAGGCCCCCGACGAGCCGTGGATCCGGCACCGCCCCGGCGTGCCCCGGGGCACCGTGCTGAGCACGGGCGTGCGCACCGCCGCGTGGGGCGGCCGGCGACGCGTCGCGGTCTACCGGCCGGCGGTCCCGGCCGCCGGGCCGCTGCCCCTGCTGGTGGTCTTCGACGGCTACCTGTCCCGGGCGCTGCTGCGGGTGCCCGCGACGCTGGACAACCTCATCGCCGCCGGGCGGATCCCGCCGACCCTGGCGCTGTTCGTCTCGGCCCCCAGCGGGGCGCGCCGGATGGCCGAGCTGCGCCCGTCGGCCGCGCTGCGCGCGTTCGTCACCCGGGAGCTGCTGCCCTGGGCCCGGCGGCGCTGGGCGGTCACCGACGACCCCGCCCGGCGGGTCATCGCGGGCTCGTCGCTGGGCGGGCTCGCCGCCGCGTACGTGGCGCTGGCCGCCCCCGGGGCGTTCGGCGCGGTGATCGCCCAGTCCGGCAGCTTCTGGTGGCCGGCGTCGCCGCAGCCCGACGAGCGGGAGTGGCTGACCCGCGCGTACGCCGGCTGGCCCGCCGCGCCCGTGCGGTTCTACCTGGACGTGGGGGACCGGGAGAACACCTGGCCCCGCCCCGGGCAGGTCGACCAGCTCTCCGTCAACCGCCGGTTCCGGGACCTGCTGGTCGCGCGCGGCCACCAGGTGGCCTACGCCGAATACCGGGGCGGGCACGACTACGTCAACTGGCGGCGCACCTTCGCCGAGGGGCTGCTCGCCGTCCTCGGCGGGCCCTGACGCCCAGCCGGCCTGACGCTCACCCGGCCCGGGCGCCACCCCGCAGCACCCGGGCGACGATCGCCGGCCGCAGCAGCCGGTGCGGCGGGTCGACGAGGTTGAGCACCCGCAGGAACGCGGTGCCCAGGACCGCGTCGGTGCGCGCCGCCGCGTGCAGCCGGTGCACGTACGCGTTGACGAGCCGGACCCGCGGCGTGCGGGGCCCGGCCACTTCGGGGAACCGCAGGTCCGTGCCGACCGCGATGGACCACGGCCCGTCGATCAGCCGGCCGGCGCCGCGGAAGAACCGCCGCCACAACCGACGCCGGTCGCCGGCCAGCAGCCGCCGCAGCAGCAGCCCCTCGCCGGCCGCGACCGTCATGCCCTGACCGTAGACGGGGTTGAAGCTGCACAGCGCGTCGCCGAACACCAGGTACCCGTCGGGGAAGCGGCGCAGCCGCTCGTAGCGCCGCCGCACGCTCGCCGGGTAGCGCATCAGCGCCGGCCCGCCCACCGGGGTGGCCTCGCGCACCACCTGGCTGATCAGCGGCTGGCCCAGCGACTCGGCGAACCGGGCGTAGCCCTCGTCGTCCAGGGGCGGCTGCTCACCGAGCACGCCGCTCAGCGCCACCGCGAAGCGGCCGTCCTCCTGCGCGGCGACGATCCCGGTGCGCGGGCGTCCCGGTACGGCGTTGGTCAACGCGCCGAGCAGGCCGTCGAGGTGGCGGGGGTCCCGCTCGTAGGTGCGGGTGACGTAGGTGACGTCGACGGCGACCCGCTGCTCGGCCGGGGCCGGGTAGCCGAGCGCGGCCAGCCAGGTGGGGCTGCGCGACGCCCGGCCGCAGGCGTCGACCACCAGGTCGGCGTCGAGCCGGTACGCCGCCCCGCCGCGCGGCGTCAGCAGGACCCCGGTGACCCGGCGACGGTCGTCGGAGCCGCACAGGGCGGTCGCCTCCGCGGGCGGGCGGAAGCGGACGTTGGCCAGCCTCTCCACCCGGGCCCGCACCGTGCGCTCCAGCAAGGGGCGGCTCACGCCCACCCCGACCAGGTCGGACGCGGACCGGCGCATCAGGTAGCCGTCGTTGCACCAGTGCACCTGCCCGTTGAGGTCGACCAGGGGCGCACCGGCGGCGTGCAGCTCGTCGCTGAGGCCGTCGAACAGCTCGTCGAGCGCCGCCCGGCCCCGGGCCAGCAGCACGTGCAGCTGCCGCGACTGGGGCACCCCGCGCCGGTGCGCGACCGCGTCGGGCAGCGCGTCGCGGTCGACGAGAGTGACGCTGTCGTACGCCTCGCTGAGCACCCGGGCGGCGACCAGCCCGGCCATGCTGGCGCCCAGCACCACGGCGTTGCCCGCTCGGCTCATGCTGCGACGGTAGGCGGCCCGGGGCGGGTCGTCCTCTCCGAGGTTGCGCAACCGGCCCGGCGGCAGGGCAACCTCGAAGAAGCGTCGCGCGGGGGTCTTGGGTGGGATGAGCCCTACTCCACGCCGCCGGGACCGGGGGGCGTCGCACCCGAGGTGGTCTCGATGTATCAGCAGCCCCTGCAACCGGTGGCCGGGTCGCTGGCGCTGAGCGCCGCCTGCGCCGCGCTGCCCCTGCTGACCCTCTTCCTCCTGCTCGGCGTCGTGCGCGCGCGGGCCTGGGTGGCGGCGTTCGGCGCGCTGGCCGTGGCGGTCGTGCTGGCCTGGGCGCTGTGGCGGATGCCGCTGGCACAGACGCTGCTGGCCGCCGGCCAGGGCGCGACGTTCGCACTCTTCCCTCTCGTGTGGACGTTCGGCACGGCGATCTGGATCTACCGGATGACCGTGCACACGGGACACTTCGACACGCTGCGGCGCGGCTTCGCCCGGATCAGCGACGACCGCCGCGTCCAGGCCATGGTGATCGCGTTCTGCTTCGGGTCGCTGCTGGAGGCGCTGGCCGGCCAGGGCACGCCGGTGGCCGTCACCACGGTCATGCTGCTGGCCCTCGGGTTCACCCCGGTCCGGGCGGCCACCGTGGCGCTGGTCGCCAACACGGTGCCGGCCGCGTTCGGCCCGCTCGGGCTGCCGATCACCACGCTGGCCGGGGTGACCGGGCTGCCCGCGACGGAGCTGGGCATGATGGCCGGCCGGCAGGTCCCCGTGGTGGCGGTCGTCGTCCCGCTCGTGCTGCTCGTCGTCGTCGACGGCCGCCGGGGCGTGCGGGAGCTGTGGCGTCCGGCGCTGGCCTGCGGCGCCGCGTTCGCGCTGGCCCAGTTCGCCACCGCGAACTTCCTGACGGCCGCGCTCGCCGACATCGCGGCCGCCTTCGCGGGGGCGGGCGTCCTGCTGCTCGTCACCCGCCGGGCGCGCCGGCCGGTGCCCGCACCGGCCGGCGACGGCCCGCCGGAGCCCGCCGCGTCGTCGGGGTCCGCCGCGTCGCCGGCGGGCGGACCGGGGCCCGCCGGGTCGCCGCAGGGCGTCACGCCGCCGCCGGGCCGGGCGTGGCTGGCGTACGCGCCGTACGTGACCATCGTGGCCGTCTTCGCCGTCTCCCAGGTGCCGGCCGTCAAGCGCCTGCTGGACGCCGGCACGCTCGCGGTCTCCTGGCCCGGCCTGCACGTGCTCACCGCCGCCGGCACCCCGTCGCCCCTGTCGACCTTCCGCTTCGCCTGGCTCGCCGCGCCGGGCTCGCTGCTGCTGGTGGCCGGCCTGGTCACGATGGCGCTGCTGCGGGTGTCCCCGCGCGAGGCCGGGCGGCTCTACGGGCGCACCCTGTACGAGCTGCGGTGGGCCGTGCTGACGGTGGTCGGGCTGTTGGCGCTGTCGTTCACGATGAACGCGTCCGGGCAGATCGCCACCCTCGGCGTCTGGATGGCCGGCGCGGGCACCCTGTTCGCCGTCCTGGCGCCCGTCCTCGGCTGGCTCGGGGTCGCCCTGACCGGCTCGGACACGTCGTCGAACTCGCTGTTCGGCGCGCTGCAGGTCGCGGCGGCGCAGCGGGCCGGCCTCGACCCGGTCCTGCTCGCCGCCGCCAACGCCTCGGGCGGCACGCTGGGCAAGATGATCAGCCTGCAGAACCTCACCATCGCCGCCGCGGCCGTCGGCCTCACCGGCCGGGAGGGCGACCTGTTCCGGCGGATGTTCGGCTGGAGCGTGCTGCTGCTCGCCCTGATGTGCCTGCTGGTGGGGCTGCAGGCCACGCCGCTGCTGTCCTGGATGGTGCCCTAGCCCGGCCCCACCGCCCGCGGCGGCGTACCCCGTCGGGGTTGGTTGTCGGGTGCCGGCCCGGGGCGTCGCCGCGCCCCGGGCCGGTCTCGGCGGCGGTCAGCGGCGGACGCGACGCCGGTCGGCGGCGATCAGGTAACGAATGGTGTTTTACGTGGTGTATGCACCGATTCGCGCACCCCCCGATCGCGTGAAGCACGTTCCGGCGGGTCGCGGCCGCCAAAGCGCGACGGGTGAGCCCGTACGCTCTGCCACGTTTGTCCCCGGCGAGGGCGGGAACGGCACCCGTCATGACGAAACCTCGTGTGGTGATCGTGGGGGCCGGGTTCGCCGGTTACCACGCGGCGAAGACGTTGAGCCGGACCGCCCGCAACAAGGCCGAGATCGTGCTGCTGAACTCGACCGACTACTTCCTCTACCTGCCGCTGCTGCCCGAGGTGGCCGCCGGCGTGGTCGAACCCGGGCGGCTCAGCGTGCCGCTCAGCGGCACCCTCGACGGCGTGCGGGTGGTCGTCGGCGAGGCCGACCGGGTCGACCTGCAGAACCGTTGGGTCGGCTACCGGATGCCGGAGGGCGACGGCGGCCGGCTCGCCTACGACCGGCTGGTGCTCGCCGTCGGCAGCGTCAACAAGCTGCTGCCCATCCCCGGCGTGACCGAGTACGCCCACGGGTTCCGCGGCCTGCCCGAGGCGCTCTACCTGCACGACCACGTGGTACGCCAGGTCGAGCTGGCGGAGCTGACCGACGACCCGGCCGAGCAGCGGGCCCACACCACCTTCGTGGTCGTCGGCGCCGGCTACACCGGCACGGAGGTCGCCGCCCACGGGCAGCTGTTCACCGACCGCCTGGTCGCCCAGCGCCCGCACCTCGACGTCCGCCCCCGCTGGATGCTGCTCGACGTGGCCCCCCGGGTGCTACCGGAGCTGGACGAGCGGATGTCCCGCACCGCCGACCGGGTGCTGCGGCGGCGCGGCGTCGACGTGCGGATGGGCACCTCCGTGGCGGAGGCCACCCCCGACGGGGTGATGCTCACCGACGGCGAGTACGTGCCCACGTGCAGCCTCATCTGGTGCGTCGGCGTGCGCCCCGACCCGTTCGTCGCCGAGCTCGGCCTGCGCACCGAGAAGGGCCGCCTCGTCGTGGACGAGTACCTCACCGTGCCGGGCTTCCCCGAGGTGTACGCCTGCGGGGACGCGGCGGCGGTGCCCGACCTGACCCGACCCGGCAAGATCTGCACGATGACGGCCCAGCACGCCCAGCGGCAGGGCAAGCTCGTGGCGCACAACATCGCCGCCTCCTACGGGCAGGGCCGGCGCCGCCCGTACAAGCACCACGACCTGGGCTGGGTGGTCGACCTCGGCGGCAAGGACGCGGCGGCGAACCCGCTGAAGGTCTCGCTGGCCGGCCTGCCGGCCAAGGCCGTCACCCGGGGCTACCACCTGCTGGCGATGCCGGGCAACCGGGCCCGGGTCGGGGCGGACTGGCTGCTCGACGCCGCCCTGCCCCGCCCGGCGATGCAGCTCGGCCTGGTGCCGGCCAACGCGGTGCCGCTGGAGAGTTCGTCGCCGGAGGTCCCGGCCTACCCCCGTTGACGCGCTCCCGCCCGCGCGAGTTCGCGCCGCGCCCGCCTAACCCCGGCGCGGGGCGAGCTCGCGCAGCAGCACCTGCCCCACCCCGACGACGGGGATGGCCAGCAGCGCACCGACCAGCCCGGCCAGCTCGGCCGCGAACAGCACGCTGACCAGGACCGTGAGCGGGTTCAGCCGGACCGCCCGGGACATGATCAGCGGCTGCAGCAGGTGGTTCTCCACCTGCTGGTAGACCACGAAGAAGACCAGCACCACGATGCCGGCGGTGGGGGAGTGCAGGAAACCGGCGCCGCCGGCGAGGATGGCGCCGATGGTCGCCCCGACCAGCGGCACGAGGTCGGCGATCGCCACCAGCAGCGCGATCACCCCGGCGAACGGCACCCCGGTCAGGACGAGCACCAGGAACGTCAGCGCGCCGCAGATCACGCTGATCAGCAGGTTCCCGCTCAGGTATCCGGTGACCACCCGGGAGATGCCCTGACCGACCCGCCGCGCCCGCCGCGCCGGCCCGTCGCCGAGCCGCCCCAGCCCCGCCGAGATGATCTTCGGGGCCTCCAGCACCATCAGGTACGCCAGCACGACCACGGTGACCAGCCCGGCGAGGGTCTCCAGCACGCTGCGGACCAGCCCCACCGTCGGATCGCGCAGCCGGCTGCCGTACTGCTGCACCTGCGCCGAGTGGCCGACCACGTACTGCCGTAGCCGCAGCCGTTCGAGGGCCTCGCCGAACGGCCCCCGGCCGGCCCGGGTCTCCCGCAGCACGTCCGGGGCGCGGTCGGCCGCGCGGCCCAGCTCGTCCAGCAGGGGCAGGACGATCCCCGCCACCAGCGCGGCGAGCAGGCCGAACGCGGCGAGGAAGACCAGCAGCGTGGCCACCGCGCGGCGCCGTACGAGGCGTCGTTGCAGGGCATCGACGGGCGGCTTCAGCGCGACGGCGAAGAAGACGGCGACGACCGTCCAGGTCAGCACCCGCCGGGTGGCCCAGGCCAGGGCCAGCACGACCAGGGTCGCCAGCACCAGGCCGATGACGATGGCCGCCCGCCGGGCGGTCGCCTGGTCCTCGGCGTTCCTCATCCGGCGCGGCTACCCCGGCCGGCGCGGCGGAAACCCCGACGAGACGCCCCGGCCCGCCCGGTGCCGCGGTCACCCGTCCGGGCCGGCCCCGCCACCCCATCCGCCCGCGGGCGCTCCCATGCCGCGTCAGCCGACGCCGAGGGCCGCATCGGTGCCCGGGCGTGCCCCGCCGACGAACTCGTCGAGGGCCGCGCCGTGCAGCACCTGCCCCGGCACCGCGTCGCGGGCCGCCCGCGTCGCCAGCCGGTCCACCGGCAGCCGGCCCGGCCGGCGCGCTGCGGCGAGCACCAGGTTGCCGTAGCGCCGCCCGCGCAGCATCCGCCGGTCGGCGAGCAGGCAGACGTCGGCGAACTCGGCCCGCAGGGTGGCCACCCGGGCGCGGGTGAACACCAGCGGCGGCAGGTCGGTGACGTTGACCAGGAGGATCCCGTCGGGGCGCAGCACCCGGGCCACCTCGGCGGCGAACTCGACGCTCGCCACGTGCCCCGGCATCCGGGCGGCCCGGTAGACGTCGGCGAGGACCAGGTCGTACGCCTGCGCCGGGGCCGCCCGCACCGCCGCGCGGGCGTCGGCGACGTCGACGCGTACCCCCGGCGGTGGCGCGGGAAGTTCCCGGCGGACCAGGTCGACGACGGCCGGATCGCGCTCCACCACCAGCTGGGCCGAGCCGGGCCGGGTCGCCCCGACGTAGCGGGGCAGGGTCAGCGCGCCCCCGCCGAGGTGCAGCGCGGCGACCGGCGCGCCGGGCGGCGCGGCGAGATCGACCACGGCGGCCATCCGGCGGACGTACTCGAAGTGCAGGTGGCGGGGGTCGGCGACGTCGACGTAGGACTGGGCGACGCCTCCGGCGAGCAGGGTGCGCCCGGTGCGGCGGGCCGGGTCGGCCACGAGTTCCGGCCCCTCGGCGGCGGAGTGCATCCCGGCACCGTAGCCGGCGGGCGCACCGGCACCGAAGCCGCCGGCCGGGCCGGCGGGCGCCTCGGCCCGCCGGCCCGCGCGCTCAACCGCCGGCCGCCGGGCCGAGCAGGTCGCGCAGCCCGTCCGGTACGTGCAGCGCGGCGACGAGGTCGCCGTCGTGGTCGGCCAGCGCGGCGAGCGTCGCCTCCGCCTGCCGCCGGGCCTGTTCCGGGGTACGCCCGCTGATCCGGGCCACCTCGCCGACGAAGCCCGGCAGGTCCCGGTGGCGTTCGATGCCGTCG
The DNA here is from genome assembly GCF_000876225.1 of Micromonospora haikouensis. Classification (NCBI taxonomy): domain Bacteria; kingdom Bacillati; phylum Actinomycetota; class Actinomycetes; order Micromonosporales; family Micromonosporaceae; genus Micromonospora; species Micromonospora haikouensis. Next base: position 1,754,371 of record NZ_JXSX01000003.1, read on the forward strand.
ACGGGCACCACGTCGTGCAGCTTCACGGGCACCGCCCGCAGCAGCTGCTCCCGCGCCCCCTGGTCCAGCGCCCAGGCCAGGGCGAGCACCGTCGCCTCGGCCGCGACCTTCGCCGTGTCGAAGTCGACACCGGCCCGCCGGCCCACGTCGCCGACCAGTTCCCGGTAGCCGATCCCGGCCGCCGCCCGCGTCGCGCCGGGGCGGCGCTCGGACCGCGGCGTCGCGCCGGGGACACGCTCGGACCGGGGCCCAGTGGCGGGCGGCGGGGCGGCGGGCGGCGGGGCGGGACCACCCCGGGTGCTGTCCGGCTTGTGCCGCCCGGCCGGCGGCGGCCCGGCCCGCTTGCCCTGGTCCAGGTGGGTGAGCTGCTTGGAGGCGCTCAGGCTCGCACCGGTCTCGCTGGCCTGGCGGCCGCGCTCCCGGGCCTGACGTGCGAGTGCCCGGCGGCGCTGGTTGTCCCCCTCCATCTGCTTGCGCATGACACACCTCGCTCCTTCTCCGGTCCGCTGTCTCCGTCTCCTGTCTCGGCGGTCGCGTTCCCGGCCCGGTCGGGCCCGAAACGGCCCGGGAGCCCCGCCACGGACCCGCGGGTGCCGCTCACCCGGCCCGGGTGAGGGCACCCGAACCCGGCGCCACCCACGAGCGGCCGGGCTGTCGGCTTTCGCCGGCCGTAGGCTCCGCGTCCCGCCGCTCACCCACTTCCGCGATCTTGCAGTTGCGGCCCCGAAAAAGCGGCTGAAAACGCCCATCGTAGGGGCCCGAAGTGCAAGATCGGCGCACAGCACAGCACAGCACCAGGGCAGGGCAGCACAGGGCGGGTCGGCACAGGCCCCGTACTCGTGCCGCCGCGTCAGGAGCCGGGGCCGCGCAGCGCGTCGATCGTCACCCGGGCGGCCTCGGCGATCAGGGCGTCGTCGGGCTGCGCGTCCTTCGCGTCGCGGCGGGACAGCACGGCGAGCACGATCGGGGCACCCTCGGGCGGCCACAGCACGGCGATGTCGTTGCGGGTGCCGTATCCACCCGCGCCGGTCTTGTCGCCGACCTGCCAGCCGGCGGGCACCCCGGCCCGGATCAGCGTCGACCCGGTGGTGTTGCGCCGGAGCCAGTCGACCAGCACGCCGCGGTCGGCCGCGGACAGGGCGTCGCCGAGCGCGTACGCCCGCAGGGAGCCGGCCATGGCGCGGGGCGTGCTGGTGTCGCGGAGGTCGCCCGGTGCGGCCTCGTTGAGGCTCGTCTCGGTGCGCGCCGGATTGGTGACGGTGTCGCCGATGCCGCGCAGCGCCCGCCCGAGCCCGGCGGGGCCGCCGAGTTCGGTGAACATCAGGTTCGCGGCGGTGTTGTCGCTGTGGCGCACGGCCGCGTCGGCGACCGCGCGCAGGGTCATCCCGTCCGCGACGTGTCGCTGCGTGACCGGTGAGTGGGACACGAGGTCGGCGCGGTCGTAGCGGACGACGCGGTCCAGCTCCGCCTCCGACGTCGCGGCGAGCAGCGCGCCGGCCGCGAGGGCCTTGATCGTCGAGGCGTACGCGAACCGCTCGTCGGCCCGGTGGGCGAGCGTGCGTCCGGTGCCGGTGTCGACCGCGTAGACGCCCAGCCGCGCGTCGAACCGCCGCTCCAGGGCGGTCAGCTCGGCGGGTGGGGGAACCGGGGAGGCGGTGGCCCCGGACGCGGCGCCGCCAGGCGCGGAGGTGGCCCCGGACGTGGCGGCACCGGGCGTGGCCGTGTCCGGGGCCGACGTGCATCCGGCCGCGAGACCCACCACGAGCACCGCCCCCAGGGACACCCTCCAACGGATCCAGATCACGCGACTCCCTCCCATACACCGACAAAACCAACTCCCCACCCCCACCCCCACCCCCCGCCTCGGCCCGGTGATCAAGAGAAAAGCGTCAAGGTTGATCTTTTTGATGACGCAAACCTCTTGATCACCGAGGCGAGCGGCGGGCGGCGGCGGGCGGCGGGCGGGCGGGGCGGGGGTCAGGCTGTGTCGGTGGTGGTGGCGGCGGCGGGGTTTGCGGGGTGGTGGGTGGTGGCGAGCACCTCGGCGAGGCCCGTGCGGTCGAGCAGTTGCTGGAGCATCCCGCCCGTCCCGGTCAGTCGGATCGGCCCGGTGCCGTTGCGGTGGATCACCACGAGCGCGCTCAGGCCGGAGGAGTCGCAGAGGGTGATCCCGCCGAGGTCGATCTCCAGCTCGGTGCAGCCGTCCCGGCGCAACCGGTCGGCGGCTTCCACCAGCTCCGGCGCGGTGTCGTAGTCCAGCTCGCCGGCCAGCCGAAGCCGGGCGCGCCCGGGGGCGGGCCGGCTCACCTCGATGGTCAACAGTGGGGCTGGCATGCCTCCATGTTCCCAGCCTTCGGTGATCGACAAACGCCGGGGGGCTTCAGGCGGACGCCGCCGACCGGTGCGAACCGGGCGGTCCGGCGGACTGCTCGCCGTCGGGCAGCGGGCGGGCGAGCAGCCCGGTGACGCCGGTCATGTCGAGGATGGTGTCCAGGAACCGGGGCGTCGAGCGCAGCCGGAGGGTGGTGCCGCTCTGCTGCCCCTCCCGCCAGGCGTGCACGATCACCGAAAGCCCGGTGCTGTCGATGAACTGCAGGTCGGCGAAGTCGAGCACGAGCACCGGCGGGTGCTCGGCGAGCTGCCGGTCCACCTCGTGCCGCAGCGGCGCGGCGGTGGTGAAGGCGAGGTCACCGCCGACCCGGATGAGGGGCGCGCCGGGATCGGTCAGATCGACGGACATGGTCAGCGGCGTCGCCTCGGGCTTCCTCCCGTGGGGTACCACGATCACGCCTTTCCGCAGGGCTGCCGGTCGGGCAGGTTCGCCTCGGATCGTAACAATCCCCGGCGGATGTCGCCCGTCGAGACCGATTCGGCAGCTCAGGGCAGCGTGGGGTGGCGGTACCGGCGGACCGGCGTAGGGTGGGGTGAGGAGATTGGACCACATACGCCGTTTCCGGTGGCCCGCGGGTGTCGGGCGGTTGTCGAGAAGGAGTGGGGCTCAGCTGGTGACTGCTGCCGACGTCAGGGACTGGGACCCGGGCGACGGACGGATCTCCACGCCGAGTGCCGCCCGGGCCCCGGCGTGGTCCGCCGACGTGCCGGTGCGTCCGCCCGCTGCGCTGCCACCCCTGGCCCCCGACCGGGGCCCGCCCGCGCCCGACTGGGCGGAGGTCGTCGAGCACTTCCGCGAGGGCCTGATCGTCTGCGACGCCGCCGGCGTGGTGCGCCAACTGAGCCCGGTCGCCGAGCGGCTGCTGCCCGAGGTGGCCGTCGGCGAGCTGCTCGCCGCGTCCGGGGTGGCGGGCCTGCGGACGCCACCGGCCGGGGGCGAGTTCGGCCACCGGGGCCGCCGGCTGCGCGTCCGCGAGGTGCCGCTGTCCGCCGGCCGGAGCTGCCGTTACGTCGAGGACGTCACCGAGAGCGTCACCCGGGCCGACGCGCTGCTGGCCGAGCGGGCCCGTTCGGCCTTCCTGGCCGTGGTGGGGGAGAAGCTCGGCAACCCGCTGCACCCGGACCGCGCGGCCGCCGCCGTGGTCCGGCTCGCCGTGCCGACCCTCGCCGAGGTGGCCGTGCTGGTGCTCGCCCCCCGGTCCGGCCGGGCCCGCTGGTGGCGGGCCACCCGGGCCGACGACGAGGCCCCGGGCGTGGACAGCGGCGTGCTCAACGCCGTCGACCTGCCGGCGGCGATCGACGAGGGGCTCGCCGGCGCCGAGCCGCACACGCTGGACTGGCTCGTCGAGCAGGCGGTCGAGGCGGGCTGGCTGCCCGGCCTGGACGCCGTCGACGTCAGCGTCCGCGTGGTGCCGCTGCCCGGACGGGACCTGCCGGCGGGCGCGCTGCTCGTCGCCCGGCGCTCGGCCCGCTACTACGACGAGGCCGACGTCGACCTGCTCCGTGCGTTCGCGGCCCGGGCCGGCGCGGCGCTGACCACGGCCGTGCTCTACCGCGACCAGGCCGAGGTCGCCGACACCCTCCAGGCCAGCCTGCTGCCGGTGGAGCCGGCCGAGGTGCCCGGCGTGCAGTGGGGCACGGCCTACCGGCCGGCGCAGGCGGGGCTGCGCATCGGCGGCGACTTCTACGGGTCGCACCGGCTGCCCGACGGCGGCGCGGTGTTCTTCCTCGGCGACGTCGCCGGCAAGGGCGTCGAGGCGGCCGTCTTCACCGGCCAGCTGCGCCAGTGCCTGCAGGCGCTGCACCGGGTGGAGTCGCACCCCGGCCGGCTGCTGCGGCTGCTCAACGACGCGCTGCTGGAGACCACCCTGGCGCACGGGCAGGGCCGCTTCGCCACCATGGTGCTCGGCGTGGTGCGTCCCCGGCGCGACGGTGGCCTCACCCTGACCATGTCCGGCGGCGGCCACCTGCCGCCGCTCGTGCTGCGCTCCTCCGGCGAGGTGGAGACGGTCGGCCTGAGCGGCATGTTGATCGGCGTGGTGCCCGACCCGCGCATCGGGGAGGTGACCGTCGAGCTGGCACCGGGCGAGACGTGCCTGCTCTACAGCGACGGGGTGACCGAGGCCCGGGGCGGCCGGCGCGGCGACGAGCAGTTCGGCGTCGACCGGCTGCTGCACGCGCTCGGCGGCTGCCACCGGATGCCGGCCCCGGCGCTGGCCGAACGGATCGAGCAGGTGACCTGCGACTGGCTGGCCCACGGCGACCACGACGACATCGCGGTGCTCGCGCTGCGGGCGACCGGGCCGCACAGCCGCCCGACCCGGCACCTGCACGCGGTGCCGACGCTGCCCTGACCGCCCGCCCGACCGCCCCACCGCCCGAAGGAGACCGCCGCGTGACCGTCCCCGCCGCCGTCGGCTCGCCGGCCGACGCCTGCCCCGGCTTCCTGCTGGCGTTGGAGTCCGCCGACGAGTACGCGGCGATCGAGACCGCCCTCGGGCTGGTCGACGCCGGGGTGCCGGCCGAACGGGTGCTGCTGGAGCTGGTGGCCCCCGCGCAGGTCGAGGTGGGCCAGCGGTGGGCCAGCAACGAGTGGAGCGTCGCCCAGGAGCACGCGGCCACCCACATCAGCGAGCGGGTGGTGGCGGCCGTCGCGGCCCGAGCCAACCCCCGTCCGACCCGGGGGCGGATCGTGGTGGCGTGCATGGACGGCGAGTGGCACGCGCTGCCGCCCCGGCTGGTCGCCGAGGTGCTGCGGCTGCGCGGCTGGCAGGTCACGTTCCTCGGGGCCAGCGTCCCGGCGGCGCACCTGGTGTCGTACCTGCACCGGCACGACGCGCACGCCGTGGCGCTGGCCTGCGCGCTGCCGATGCGGCTGCCGCACGCGTACCGCATGGTCGAGGCGTGCCGCCGCTCCGACGTGCCGGTGGTGGTCGGCGGGCGCGGCTTCGGCCGGGACGGGCGGTGGGCCCGCCGCCTCGGGGTGGCGTGGGCGCCCGACGCGCCGGCGGCGGCCGACCTGGTGGCCGACGAGCGGGCCCTGCGCCGCGTCCCCCCGGTCGACCTGGCCCACCTCGCCGACGACGAGTACGCGAGCCTCGTCAAGCGGCGGGCTGCGCTGATCGACAGCGCCCTGGCCGATCTGCGCGCGCGGGTGCCGGGCGTGCGGGAGTACGACGCGGTCCAGCTCGACTCGACCGTCAGCGACCTCGGCCACATCGTCGACTTCCTCGCCGCCGCCGTCTTCGTCGACGACGGCACGCTGTTCACCGAGTTCGTCGAGTGGCTGACCGGCATCCTGGTCAGCAGGGGGGTGCCGGCCGCGGCGGTCGCCCTCACCCTCGACCATTTCGCGGGTGAGCTGCGGGACTTCCCGCGCGCCGCGGGCTTCCTGGCCGGTGGGCTGGCGCTGCTCGCCCAGCAGGCGGGCGCGTCGGCGCGGTGACCGTGGCGTGCCGGCCTCCGGCGGCCCCCTGCTTATACTTGCTGCACTGCAAGCATTCGGCTGCGATGGAGCGAGAGGGACCACGTTGACGTTCACCGTCACGTACGCCCAGCGGGACGGCGGTGGGGCGTGCCTGCGACTCGCCGGCGAGCTCGACATGAGCACCGCGCCGGAGCTCACGGCGGTGCTCGACCGGCTCACCGAGCAGGGGGAGCGGCACCTGCTGGTCGACCTCGCCGAGCTGACCTTCTGCGACTCCACCGGCATCGCCGCCTTCGTCCGGGGCGACAACCGGGCCACGGCTCGGGGCGGGTGGCTGCGGGTCACCGGCGCCACCGGCCGGGTGGAGCGGGTGCTGCGGTTGACAGGGCTGGCGGAGGTGCTGGGCTACCCGCCCGACACGGGCCACCCGACAGCGCGGTCCGCTCCGTGATGGGCTAGATTTCCCCGCCAGCAGGCGATCGTGAGGTCGCCGTCCGCGTCGACCCGAGGCAGGTTCCCATGGCTGGAAGCACCCCCGGCCCCGTTCGTATCCTCGTGGTCGACGACGACCCGGGCGACGTCCTGATGATCGAGGAGGCCCTCGCCGACTCCGACGTCGACAAGGTGATCGACGTGGTCAGCGACGGCCAGGAGGCGATGGAGTTCCTGCGCCAGTCCGGCCGGCACACCGAGGCCCGCCGGCCGGACGTGATCCTGCTCGACCTGAACATGCCCCGGATGGACGGGCGGCAGGTGCTCGGCGAGGTCAAGCAGGACGACGACCTGCGGACGATCCCGATCGTGGTGCTCACCACCTCCAACGCCGACACCGACATCGTGGGCAGCTACACGCTCCAGGCCAACGCGTACGTGACCAAGCCGATCGACCTGGACGACTTCAACGACGTGGTGCGCCGCATCGACGAGTTCTTCGGCCGGGTCGTCGTGCTGCCCAAGCGGGTCTGACGCCCGCGCCCCGGGCTGATGCCCCACCCCGCGCCCCCGGGCTGACGCCCGCCCGGGGCGTCGCCGCTCGGATGCTGAACATTTTTCCCGAACGCCCTCGCCGCCCGCCCGCGCCGCCGAGGATCTCAGGTGGGGAAGAAACATCGGCTGCCTGGGGGCGACAGTATGAGGTTCTCCGTCGTGGAGTTCGGCTACGACCGGCGGCAGGTCGACTCCTGCCTCGATCAGCTGGCGGTCCGGTTGAGCCGGCTGGCGGCGTGCGCGGAGGGCGCCGCCGGGGCGGGCCGGGACTGGGACCGGTTCCGGGACGAGGCGGCCCGCCTGTGCGAGCTGGTCGAGCACCGGCCCGAGCTGGCCGCCGGGCCCGACGGCGCGCGGGCGGCGCTGGGCGACGTCGAGCGGGAGGCCGCCGGGATCCTGGCGCAGGCCCGGTTCGAGCTGGACGCGGCCCGCGAGGAGGCCCGGCGCGTCCGCGAGCAGGTGTACGCCGAGGCGCTGAGCGCCCGCCGGGACTTCGAGGCCGCCCTGGCCGCGCGCCGACGCCGGGAGGCCCGGGTGGACGAGATCCTCGCCGGGCCGGCCGTGGCGGTGGACACGCCCACGGCCGCGGCGGCCGTGCCGAACGGCGGCGTGCCGAGCACCCGGGTCGGCGCGGCCGGCGTCACCGTCGAGCCGCCGGGCGACTGGGGCAGCCGGGTCGCCTGAGCCGGCTCAGGTCAGCGCCGCGACGACCGTGGTGGCCCGCTCCTCGTGCTGCGCGTACGCGTCGGGGAATGCCGAGATCTGCACGGCCTGGGCCGCGGCGGTCAGGCTCATCTCCTCCCAGCCGGGCACCTCCAGCAGCGCCTCGTAGAAGACGCGGGCCGCGTACGCGGGGCGCATCAGGTCCCGGACGGTGCCCCAGCCGCTGCTGGGCCGCTGCTGGAACAGCCCGACCGAGTCGTGGTCGGAGCCGCTGCCCTGGTGCGGGTAGTTCGCGGACTCGGGGAGCACGTCGCTGGCCAGGTTGTGCAGGTCGCTCTCCTGCATGGCGGTGGCCACCGCGACGACGAGGCCCCGCCGGGGCAGCTTCATGTCCCGGCCCACGTCGACGATGGTCTTCGCGTTGTCCATCTGAAGCTGGCTGAGCCCGGCGACGGGGCGGGGGCGCGCCGGTCTGACGGGCTTCGGCTTCGGCTTGCGGGTGGCGCTCGGGCTGGGCTTCGCCGTCGGGCTGGGCGAGACGGTGACCGGGACCGCCGGGGAGCGGTCGAGGGAGCGGGAGGCGCGCTGCTCGGCCTCGGCGGCGGCCGCGGCCCGATCGACGAGGGCCCCCTGGACCGGCTCCGCGGGGCCGTCGGCCTGGCGGGTGCCGGCGAACGCGGCGACGCCGAGGCAGCAGCTCACCCCCGTGACCAGGGCCGCGCGCACCCGGGTGGACCTCAGCAGCGCGCGCCGGGGCGGTTCGGGACGCCGGTGCCGGCCCACCACCCTTTCGGCGGAGGCGGCATCGGCCGGTCGGCCATCCGGTCGGTCGTGGGCCTGATTCGGTTCGGCGGAGTCGTAGGGATGCACCCGCCGAGGCTAGATAGTCGACCGCGCCCTGCCACCGGGGTGGTTGGTGGCATGCGTCACAGATTGCGGGTTTCCCCCCGGACGATCACCCCGAGAATGGCGGCAACCCGGTCCAACCTCGCCAATGCCCTGTTTACGGTATGACCGATTCGCCGTGTGGAAAGGCGCCGAGTCGGCGGGCCTGCCATGCGATCGCGCGGCGACGTCCGGCTCGGGCGTTCGGCCGATGGCCTGATGCCCGACCGGACGGGCCGATCCGGGGTCGACCGGCGTCGGTCCCGGCGGTCGTCGAGGAGGTCAGCCGCGCCCGTTCTCCGCCGGCGTGACCGTCAGCCGGTGCCGGCTGTTGTCACCGCTGGAGAACGGCCACAACTCGTCGGCGTGCGCGACCAGCTCGGCGAGTTGCTGACGGCTCAGCCCGGCGGAGGAGATCGAGGCGCGCACGTCGGCGCGGTAGCGTCCGTCGTCGTCGCGACCCAGCCGCGCCTCCGCGCGTACCTGCACGGTGTGCGCCTCGTCGGTGATCTGCCCGGCCGCCTCCACCGCGGCGTGGTGCAGGCAGGACGCGAACGCCGCCGCCAGCAGTTGCTCCGGCGTCAGCCCCGTGCAGTGCGGCGCCAGCGGGGACGCCAGCGCGGTGGACAACCCGCCGTCGTCGGTGCGGACGTGACCGCCCTCGGCGGTGGCGGTGGCCTCGTGCAGCCAGGAACTCGGATCCGGCATCGCGTCCCCCCTCAGTCACCCGCCCGGCTACCCGGCGCGCGCCCGGCGAAACCGGGGCTTGTGCCCACCGTCGCCGCCTGGGTCGCCTCGGCCGCCGCCTCCCGGGTCCACGGGGACACCCCGGCGCCGCCGCGCTGCCTCGGCGGGGCCGTGGCGAGCATCGGCACGTACACCCGGGCGTCGACGGCCTCGGCCAGCAGCAGCGCCGCCATCAGGCTGCTCGGCCGCTGTGCCGGGTCGTCGGCCATCAGCTGCCGGCACAGCCCGGCCACCTCCGCCGGCAGGCCGTCGATCGGCGGCAGCGGCTCGGCCGGTCGCCGGCGGCGCGCCCCCAGCAGCTCGGTGGTGCTGTCGGCCGGGTACGGCAGCCGCCCGGCGAGGCAGTAGTAGAGCAGCACCCCGAGGGCGTACATATCGGCTGCCGGGGTCGCCGGCTGCCGGTCGAGCTGCTCGGGGGCCAGGTACGCGGGGGTGCCCACCACGATGCCGGCCGGTGCCTCGTCCGGCACCCCGGCCGGGGTGGCGATGCCGAAGTCCAGCACCTTCACCCCGCACGGGGTGAGGATCACGTTGGCCGGCTTCACGTCCCGGTGGACGATCCCGTGCGCGTGGGCGGCGGCCAGCGCCGCGGCGATCTCGGCGCAGACGCGTACCGCGATGCGCCAGTCCAGTGGCCCGGCGCGCAGGTGCGCCGCGAGGGTCTCCCCCTCGGCCAGCTCCATCACGATGTACGGCACCGGCCGGCCCGGCAGGGTCGAGGACGTGCCGAAGTCGTGCACGCTGGCCACGTTCGGGTGCACCAGCCGGGCCGCCGAGCGGGCCTCGGCCCGGATCCGCTCGACCGGGACCTCCTCGCGCCCGGGGGAGATGAGCTTCACCGCGACCGGCCGGTCCAGCACGCTGTCGTGGGCCCGCCACACCTCGGACATCCCGCCGACGCCGATGCGCTGTTCGAGCTGGTACCGCCCGTCCAGCGTCCTCATCGACCGCTCCTCGTCGCTCGCGCCCCGGCGCCGCCCGTCGACGGCGGCGCTGCCTGCCCCGATACCCGGCCCCCGAGCTGGGCAAACCGCCGGGGGTGTCGCCCCGGCGCCCCCGGCGGGACCGGTCCCGCCCGCCGACGACCGCTCAGCCGGGGGCAGCCGCCATCGGGTGGCCGAGCGCCGGGTACGCGGCCCCGTCGCCGATCCGCTCGGCGAGCCAGTCCGGGCCGTGCGGGCCGTGGGCCAGCGCCCCGACGGCGAGCATCGCGGCGCGGACCGCGTCCGGGGCGACCACCGTGACCGACGTCCACGGCGAGACCGGCGCCGCGCCCGTGCGCGGATCCAGCACGCCGCCGTCGACCCGCACGTCGGCGGTGGCCAGGCCACCGCCGGTGAGCGAAACGACGCGGTCGCCGACGGCGACCGGCCAGCCGCCCGGCGGGGCGGGACCGGCGACGGCGGCCCGGTTCCCGACGCCGACCAGCACCCCCGCCCCGGTCCGGGCCGCGATCCGCTGCGCGCAGCGCCGGGCGAGCTGGGCGGTCGCCGTGGCGGCCAGGCCCAGCGGCAGGGTCGGCGGCAGGGCCAGCAGGTCCCCGGCGAGCGTCACCGCCCGCCAGTTCGCCACCGGGACCGGGCCGGCCGCCACGCCGCCGCAGACCGGCAGCAGCCCCGGCACCCGTCGGCGGCGCAGCCGGGCCGCCTCGACGGTGGGATCCACCGCCCCGTCGCTGGCCTCGGCCGCGCTGAGCGCGACGCCGACGAGGTCCCGCAGCAGCGGGCCGACCGGCACCGGTCGGCCGGCGGCCCGCAGCGCCCGAGCCAGCGTGGCATCGCCGCGACGCAGGCCGGCCAGCAGCAGCGTCAGCTCCCGGCGGGCCGCCGGCAGCACGTGTCGGCCGGTCACCGCCACCCGCACCGGCCGGCCCCGGTGCGTCCAGCGGCTCTCCCAGGTGTGGCGCGGTTCCCTGTCCATGCCGGGCAGCCTGCCGGGCGCGGCTGGACCGGGCTTGGGGCACGGCTGTGCCCGTGCTGTGCGGTGAGAGGGCACCGGGTCGCTCCCACAGCTGGTACACAGGATCTGCTGGGGTGGGGCACAGCGGGCGTGCCCACGATGGGGGGCATGGTCATGGAGGGGCAGGCCGCGCAGGGCCGCATCGAGCTGCGCCGACCGGACGGCGAGCCCGTCCGGGTGCTGGTGGTCGACGACGAGCCCACGCTCACCGACCTGCTCTCGATGGCCCTGCGCTACGAGGGCTGGCAGGTGCGCACGGCCGGCAACGGGATGGCGGCGCTGAGCACCGCCCGCCAGTTCCAGCCGGACGCGGTGGTGCTCGACGTGATGCTGCCCGACCTCGACGGCTTCCAGGTGCTGCGCCGGCTGCGCGAGCACACCCCGACCGTGCCGGTGCTCTTCCTCACCGCCCGTGACGCGGTGGAGGAGCGCATCGCCGGGCTCACCGTCGGCGGCGACGACTACGTCACCAAGCCGTTCAGCCTGGAGGAGGTGATCGCCCGCCTGCGGGCGCTGCTGCGCCGCTCGGGCTTCGCGATCGCCACCCGGGAGGACGCCGTGCTGACCGTCGGCGACCTCAGCCTCGACGAGGACAGCCACGAGGTGCGCCGCGGCGACCAGTTGATCACCCTGACCGCCACCGAGTTCGAGCTGCTGCGCTACCTGATGCGCAACCCCCGCCGGGTGTTGAGCAAGGCGCAGATCCTCGACCACGTCTGGAACTACGACTTCGGCGGGCAGGCCAACGTCGTCGAGCTCTACATCTCGTACCTGCGGAAGAAGATCGACGCCGGGCGGGCGCCGATGATCCACACGCTGCGCGGCGCGGGGTATGTCCTCAAACCCGCCGACTGACCGCGCGCGCCGGTGGCTGGCCGGCTGGTCCCTGCGCACCCGGCTGGTGGTGACCGTGGTGGCGCTGCTCGCCTTCGTCAGCGTCGGCATCGGCGCGCTGACCACGGTGGCGCTGCACCACTTCCTGATCGCCCAGGTCGACGACCAGCTCACCTTCGACCAGCGCCGCCGCCCCGGGGACCGGCCGCCGTGGTTCACCAACCCGCCCCCGTCGTCGCAGCGTCCCGTCGACCTGCCGCCCGGCTTCCCGGCCGGCTCGATCGCCGCCCGGGTCGTCGACGGCCGCGTCCAGTCGGCGACCACCCGCACCGCGGCCGACGCGACCGAACAGCTCGGCGCCGACGCGGCCGCCCCGCTGGCCGGGCTCACGCCCGACGGCCGCCCCCGCACCATCGACCTCGGCGAACGGGGCGACTACCGGGCGGTGGCCCGCCAGTACGTCGACGGCCAGACGCTGGTCTTCGCCCTGCCGCTGGAGGGCGTCGAGGAGACGGTCTGGTGGATGGTGCTGGCCCAGGCGGGCGTCGCCACCGCCGGCCTGCTCGTCGCCGGCAGCCTCGGCGCGCTCATCGTCCAGGCCACCCTGCGCCCGCTGCGCCGGGTCGCCGCCACTGCCACCCGCGTCACCGAGCTGCCGCTGGACCGCGGCGAGGTGGCCCTGTCGGTGCGGGTGCCGGCCGCCGACACCGACCCGCGCACCGAGGTCGGCCAGGTCGGCGGCGCCCTCAACCGGATGCTCGGGCACGTCGCCGCCGCGCTCGCCGCCCGGCAGGCCAGCGAGACGCGGGTACGCCAGTTCGTCGCCGACGCCAGCCACGAGCTGCGCACCCCCCTCGCCGCCATCCGGGGGTACGCCGAGGTCGCCCGCCGGGGTCGCGACCGCGTCCCGCCGGACGTGGCGCACGCGCTGCGCCGGGTCGAGTCGGAGAGCACCCGGATGACCAGCCTCGTCGACGACCTGCTGCTGCTGGCCCGGCTCGACTCCGGCCGGCCCCTAGCCGTCGAGCCGGTGGACCTGACCGCCCTCGTCGTCGACGCGGTCAGCGACGCCCACGTCGCCGGCCCCGAGCACCACTGGCAGCTCGACCTGCCCGAGGCGGAGCTGGTGGTGCCGGGCGACGCGGCCCGGCTGCACCAGGTGGTGGCGAACCTGCTGGCCAACGCCCGGGTGCACACCCCGCCCGGCACGACCGTCACCGCCCGGCTCGCCGCCCAGCCCGACGGGGTCGTGCTCACCGTCACCGACGACGGCCCCGGCATCCCGCCCGACCTGCAGGGCGAGGTCTTCGAACGCTTCGCCCGGGGCGACAGCTCCCGCTCGCGCGCCCACGGCAGCACCGGCCTCGGTCTGGCCATCGTGGCGGCCGTGGTGGACGCCCACCACGGCCGGGTCGAGGTCGCCAGCCGCCCTGGTCGCACGGCGTTCACCGTCGTGTTGCCGGCGTTCACGGACCCCACAGCCACCGCATAGGCCGCCCACGGCCCGTCGCCAGTGGGGTCGCGCAGAGTGGCGGCATGGACAAGACAGAGAGCCTGCTGACCCTGCCCCCGCCGGCCTCGACCGGCCCCACGCCGACGGGCGCCACGGCCGCCGCCGGCCCGCCCGCGCGTGGGCGGCGGGACCCGGCCTGGGTACGCCCGGCGCTGGCGGCCCTGCTGCTGGCCACCGCGCTGCTCTACCTGTGGGGGCTGGGCGCGTCCGGCTGGGCCAACTCGTTCTACTCGGCCGCCGTCCAGGCCGGATCGGAGAGCTGGAAGGCGTTCTTCTACGGCTCGTCGGACGCGGCGAACTCGATCACCGTCGACAAGACGCCGGCGTCGCTGTGGCTGATGGCGCTGTCGGTGCGCGTCTTCGGCCTCAACAGCTGGGCGATCCTCGTCCCGCAGGCCCTGCTCGGCGTCGCCTCCGTCGGCGTGCTGTTCGCCACCGTCCGCCGCTGGTACGGCCCGGCGGCCGGCCTGATCGCCGGCGCGGTCCTCGCCGTCACCCCGGTGGCGACGCTGATGTTCCGGTTCAACAACCCCGACGCCCTGCTCGTGCTGCTGCTGATCGGCGCCGCGTACGCCACCGTCCGGGCCGTGGAGACCGCCAGCACCCGGTGGATCGTCCTCGCGGGAGCGCTGGTCGGCTTCGGCTTCCTCACCAAGATGCTCCAGGCGTTCCTGGTGATCCCGGTCTTCGCGGGGGTGTACCTGCTGGCCGCGCCCACCGGCTTCTGGCGGCGGGTACGGCAGGTGCTGGCCGCCGGCCTCGGCGTCGTGGTCGCCGCCGGCTGGTGGGTGGCGGTCGTCGAGCTGGTGCCGGCCAGCGCCCGCCCGTACATCGGCGGCTCGCAGGGCAACAGCATCCTGGAGCTGACCCTCGGCTACAACGGGCTGGGCCGGATCACCGGTGCGGAGGAGGGCAGCGTCGGCGGTCGCGGGCCGGCGTCCGGGCAGACGGGGCTCGGGCGGCTGTTCGACACCGAGAACGGCGGGCAGATCTCCTGGCTGCTGCCGGCCGCGCTGATCCTGCTGGTCGCCGGCCTGCTGCTGGCCGGGCGGGCGGCGCGCACCGACCGCCGGCGGGCCGGGCTGCTGCTGTGGGGCGGCTGGCTGCTGGTCACCGGCGTCATCTTCAGCTTCATGTCCGGGATCTTCCACGCGTACTACTCGGTGGCGCTGGCCCCGGCCGTCGGCGCGCTCGTCGGCATCGGCGTCACCCTGCTGTGGCAGCGCCGGGCGCCGGGCGTGCCCCGCTGGCAGGCGCTGGCGGCGACCGTCACCCTGGCCGCCACCCTCGCCGTCACCGCCTGGTGGTCGTGGCGGCTGCTCGGCCGCAGCCCCGACTGGTACCCCTGGCTGCGCACGGCCGTGCTGGCCGGCGGCCTGGCCGCAGCGGTGCTGCTGGTCGTCGCCGACCGGCTGGCCCGGCGGGCCGTCCCGGTGCTCGTGGCGCTGGGCGCGACGGCGGCGCTCGCCGGCCCGGTGGCGTACTCGCTCCAGACCGCCGCGACCCCGCACACCGGGTCGATCCCCAGCGCCGGTCCCGCCGTGGAGGGTGGCTCCGGCCCGGGCCGGGGCGGCTTCCCCGGCGGCGGCCGGATGCGCGACGGCGGCCAGAACGCGCCGGGCGGCCAGAACCGGACCGACGGCCAGCTCGCCTTCCCCGGCGGCGCCCAGGCACCGGGCGGTCAGTTCCCCGGCTTCCCCGGCGGCGGCCAGGCCCAGGGCGGCGGCCAGGCCCAAAGCGGCGGCCAACTGCCCGGCGGGGGCGGCCAGGGCCGTGGCCCGGCCGGCGGCGGCATGGGCGGCCTGCTGGACTCCCGGGAGCCCAGCGCCGAGCTGCGCAGCCTGCTGGAGGCCAACGCCGTCGACTACACCTGGGTGGCGGCCACCATCGGCTCCCAGAACGCCTCCGGCTACCAGCTCGCCACGGGCGAACCGGTCATGTCGATCGGCGGGTTCAACGGCAGCGACCCGTCCCCGACGCTCGCGCAGTTCCAGCGGTACGTGGCCGAGGGCAAGATCCACTACTTCGTCGGCGGCGGCGGGTTCCGCGCCAACGGCGGCAGCTCCGCCTCGCAGGAGATCGCCGCCTGGGTCGCCGAGACCTTCGAGGCGACCACCGTCGACGGCGTCACCGTCTACGACCTGACCAGCGGACAGGAGGGCTGAACCGATGACCGCATCCACCGAGCCGCGCCCCACCGTGGACGCCCGCGTCGCCGCCCCGCCCGCGGTGCTCGACGTGGTGATCCCCGTCTACAACGAGGAGACCGACCTCGGGCCCTGCGTGCGGCGGCTGCACGCGCACCTCACCGCGCACTTCCCGTATCCGTTCCGGATCACCGTCGCCGACAACGCCAGCACCGACGGCACCCTGGCCGTGGCCGACGGCCTCGCCGCCGAGCTGCCGCAGGTCACGGTGCGGCACCTGGACGCCAAGGGCCGGGGCCGGGCGCTGCGGGCGGCCTGGTCGGCGTCGGACGCGCCGGTGCTGGCGTACATGGACGTGGACCTGTCCACCGACCTGGCCGCGCTGCTGCCGCTGGTCGCGCCGCTCATCTCCGGCCACTCCGACCTGGCGATCGGCACCCGGCTGGCCCGCACCTCCCGGGTCGTGCGGGGCGCGAAGCGGGAGGTCATCTCGCGCGGCTACAACCTGCTGCTGCGCGGCACCCTCGCGGTGAGCTTCTCCGACGCCCAGTGCGGGTTCAAGGCGATCCGTGCCGACGTGGCCGCCGGGCTGCTGCCGCTCGTGCGCGACACCGGGTGGTTCTTCGACACCGAACTGCTGGTGCTGGCCCAGCGGGCCGGGTTGCGCATCCACGAGGTGCCGGTCGACTGGGTGGACGACCCGGACAGTCGGGTGGACATCGTCGCCACCGCCTTGGCCGACCTGCGGGGCATCTGGCGGCTGGGTCGGGCCCTGCTGACCGGGTCGCTGCCCCTGGCGGAGCTGCGCGCGCAGCTCGGCCGGGCCCCGCTGGCCCCGCCGCCGGCCCGGGTGCCGGTCGGGCTGCCGCGCCAGCTCGTCCGGTTCGCCGCGGTGGGCGTGGCGAGCACGCTGGCGTACCTCGTGCTCTTCGTCGCCACCCGGGGAGCGCTCGGCCCCCAGTGGGCGAACCTGGCGGCGTTGCTGGTGACGGCCGTGGCGAACACGGCGGCGAACCGGCGGCTGACCTTCGGCATCAGCGGCGGCCGGCACGCCGGCCGCCACCACCTGCAGGGCCTGCTGGCGTTCGGCCTGGGCCTGGCGCTGACCAGCGGCTCCCTGGCGGCCCTGCACGCCGTCGCGGCGGCGCCGCCCCGCGCGGTCGAGCTCACGGTGCTGGTGGCGGCCAACCTGGCCGCCACGGCCCTGCGCTTCGTCCTGCTGCGCGCCGCGATGCACCACCGCCGACCGACGACGCCGCAGCGGACCGCCCCGGCCGCGCCCGACGCCGCCCGCCCGCCGGCGCGTGGCGACGCCGGCCGCCCACCGGCGCGTGACGCGGCGTGATCGACGGCCGGCGCGTGCCGTGGGTGTGCTCGACGGCTGGCGTGCTCGACGGCCGGTGTGTGACGCCGTGCGATCGGCCGCCCCGGCCGGCGGCACCCCGGGCCCGCCCTTTGCTCTGCACCCGGATACGCAACGGTTCACCGAGCGCAACCGGTGACCACCCTGCCCGCGTCCGGCGGCCACGAGGATGCCCAGGTCGCCGCCCTGTTGCGGATATGGGTGCAGAGCAAAGGGGACGGGAGGGCAGTGGCCGCGCGTGAGGGCCGTGACACGGGGTGACGCGAGAGTCCGTCCGCGCGCCGGCCGTCCAGCTGCGGCACACGGTGCGGAACGTGCTCAGGGCGTGGCGGCTTCCGGCGCTCCGGCGGCCTGCGGGACGAAGTCGCCGGTCGTGGCCCGCACGATCAGCTCGGGCGCGAGGCGCACCGACCCGGCTTCGCCCGACCCCAGCAGGGTCAGGAGCGCGTGCAGCGCCTGTGCGCCCATGTCGCGCAGGGGCTGCCGGATGGAGGTGAGCGGCACCAGCAGCTGGGCGTCCACGTCGATGTCGTTGTAGCCGACGACCGCCACCTGCCGGCCGACCCACAGCCCGTGGTCACGCAGGGTGCCCATCGCGCCGATGGCGGCGAAGTCGTTGACGGCGAAGACGCCGTCGGGCTGCCCTACCTCCAGCAACCGGGCCATCGCCGACGCCCCGCCGGCCACGTCGAAGCTCGACGGGGCCACCCGCCGCGGGTCCACCGGCACCCCCCGGGCCTTCGCCGCCGCGAGGAAGCCGGCGACCCGGTCGGCCGAGGTGCTCGCGTGGTCGGGGCCGGCCACGACCGCCAGCCGCCGGCACCCGATGTCGATCAGATGGTCGGCGGCCAGCCGGCCGCCGAAGCGGTCCCGGCCGGTAACCGAGGGATGCCCCCGGGAGGCGCGGCTGACCAGCACGAACGGCACCTGTTCGGCGGCGAGCCGGTCCAGGGCGGGGTCGCTGCGCCGGGCGTCGCCGATGATGAGCCCGTCCACCCGTTCCCCGATGAAGCGCCGGATCCGCACTGCCCGCGCCTCGTCGTCGTCCCAGGAACTGCTGACCACCGCCTGGTAGCCGGCGCTCGCGGCGGCGGCGTCGATGCCCTCGAACACCGTGGCCAGCACGATGTCGGTGATCCGGGGGACCAGCACCCCGATCACCCCGGTCTTGCCGCTGCGCAGGCTCGCCGCCCACCGGTCCCGGTGGAAACCGAGCTCCTTCGCCGCGTCGACGATCCGGGTCGCCGTGGCGGGGCTGACCCGGACGTCGTCGCCGCGCAGGACGCGGGAGACCGTGGAGACGTGCACGCCGGTGAAGCTGGCGACATCCCGCAACGTCACCCGTTTGTTCACAGTGCCTCCCGCGCCGCGCGTCGAACCGGTCCCCGGCAACCTAGCTGAGATGACTGCCGCCGTTCACATCGAAGGTCATCCCGGTGACCGTGGCGCAGGAGTCCGACAGCAGGAACAGCACGATGTCGGCGATCTCCTCCGCCGCGGCGACCCGGCCCAGCGGCATCCGTCCCCGCAGGGCCGCCTTCTGTTGCGCGGTCAGCCGGTCGTGCATCGGGGTCGCCACCGGGCCGGGCGCGACGGCGTTCACCCGTACCCCGCGTGGCCCGTAGTCGACGGCCAGGTGCCGCATCAGGCCGAGCACCCCGGCCTTCGCCGCCGCGTACGCGGTGCCGGAGAGCCGGGTCCCGCCGTCGCGGGCGTTGAGGCTGCTCATCAGCACCAGCGACCCACCGCCCCGGGCCGCCATCCGGGGCACCACCGCCTGACTCACCACGAAGGCGGACGTCAGGTTGTTGCGCAGCGTCCGCTCCCACTCGGCGAGGCTGGTCTCCTCGATGCCGCCCGCGCTGACCACCCCGGCGAGGTGCGCCACGCGGTCCGGGGTGCCGACCGCGTCGACGAACTCGCCCACCGCCACCGGGTCGGCGGCGTCCACCCCGGTCGTCACGTCGATGACGTGCACCGTCTCGCCCCGGCTGCGCGCCGCCGCGACCACGGCCGCGCCGATTCCGCTGGCCCCGCCGGTCACCAGGAGGCTCATGCCGCACCCCCCAGGATCTGTTCGCGTGCCTGCCGGTACATGGTGGACAGCAGCATCTCCGGCTGCGAGTAGACGACGAACCGTACGCCCCGGTCGATCCACCGGCGGGCCTCCTCAGGGGAGTAGGCCAGCATCCCGGCGACCCGGCCGGCGGCGACCACCCGGTCGACGAACTCGACCGCGTGCTTCTCCACCTCGGGATGGGTCGGCTGGTAGCCCAGGCCCAGCTTGACCGACAGGTCGGCGCGGCCGAGCATGAGCACGTCCAGGTCGGCGGCGAGGATGTCGTCCAGGCTGGCCAGCCCGGCGGGCGTCTCGACCAGGGCGACGGTGGTCGTGTTCTCCGCCGCCCACGCCAGGTACCGGTCGAAGTCGCCCCGGGCGGTGCCGTGCCCGGCGGCGCGGGCCGCCGAGCACAGTGTCCGGTCCCCCGCCGGGGGGTAGCGGGTCAGCCGGGCCGCCTCGGCGGCCTGCGCCCCGGTCTCCACCAGGGGCAGCACCACCCCGCCGGCCCCGCTGTCCAGGGACCACAGGAGGTCCTTCTCCTCGATCCGGCGCAGCCGGACCAACGGGGTGGTCCCCGCCGAGCCGGCCGCCCGCACCATCGCCAGCACGCTCTGCTCGTCGGCGGCGGCGTGCTCGGTGTCGATGACGAGGAAGTCGTAACCGAGGACGCCGAGGATCTCGCCGAGCGCCGGTTCCTGGAGCAGGGTGAGGCTGCCCAGGGCGACCCCGCCGTCGCGCAGGACGGTGGCCAGCCGGCTCGGACGGGGGTACATCAGGACTCCAGCTTCTTCACCGAGGAGCAGTCCCGGTTCACCGGCACCTCACCGACGATCTTCAGGGCGGCGTCGACGACGGAGCCGTCGTGCCACCCGGAGACCTCCGGCAGCTTCTCGATGATCTTGTTGTCGAGCAGCCACTTGCCGTCCTCGGCGACCACCGTCGCGGTGTCCACCCGCCCGTTGGGGTCCATGTAGGGCCACTGGTCGGTGCCGTAGAGCCTGCCGATCGTCTCCGCCGGGACCTTGGTCCGCTCGGAGACGATCTTGACGACCTCGTCCCGGTTGGCCGGGTCCTGGTAGTAGCGGACGCCCTCCAGCCAGCCGGCCATCCACCGGGCCGCGACCTCGGGACGCTTGTCGATGAAGTCCTGGGACATGGTGATGAGGCCCTGCTCCTGGTTGGGGGCCACCTCGTTCATCGCCAGCACCCGCTTGGCCTGCCCGTCGCTGATGAGCTGGTACGCCAGCGGCTCCACGAGGAAGCCGGCGTCGACCGCCCCGCTCTTGAGCGCGTTGGCGGTGTCCGGGTAGCTCAACGTCACGACCTGCCCGAGGTCCGACTGCTTCAACCCGACCTGCCCCAGCGCCCGGTCCAGCCAGTACTCGGTGCTCGACCCCTTGGCCAGGATGGCCACCTTCTTGCCCTTGAGGTCGGCGACGCCCTTGAGCCCGCCGTCGTACGCGGCGGTCCGGGCCAGCAGCATGTTGTCCGACGCGCACCGGTACTGCTGCCGGTCGGCGACCACCCGCACCCGCAGGCCCTGGTTGACCGCGTTGAACAGCGCGCCGCCGGTGCCGGGGATGTTCACGTCCAGCTTGCCCTGCCCCTGCACCGCCAGCCGGGAGTAGATGTCGGCGTTGCTGAACTCCACCTCGACGTCGTGCTTGCCGAAGAAGCCCTTCGCGTCGGCCACCATCATCGGCGCCAACGACAGGATCTCCAGCGAGTTCACCGTCACCTTTGCGGGACCGCCGGACCCGGCCGACTCCGCCGCGTCGTCACCGCACGCGGCGGTGCCGAGCAGCAGCGAGACGCCCAGGACCCCGGCGACCACACCCGCCTTCGTCAATCTCATTTCTGACCCTCCGTCCAGCCGAAGAAGCGTCGCTGCACCCGCAACGTCACCGTGGTGAGCAGGAAGCCCATCGCCGCGATGACCGCGAGCGTGGCGTACATGTTGTCGATCTGATAGATCTGCCAGTAACGCCAGGTCATCGACCCGATCCCGTCACTGGCGGCGAGGAACTCGCCGGCGATGGTGCCCAGCAGGGCCAGCCCGGCGGCCAGCCGGATGCCGGCGAAGATGGACGGCAGCGCGCCGGGCAGGATGATCTTCCACAGGATCTGCTGCCGGCCGGCGCCGAGGTTGCGGGCCATCAGGATGAGCCGCTCGTCGACCTGGAGCACCCCGGACATCGCGTTCACCACCGCGGGGAAGAACGAGATGATCCCGGCGAGCACCACGATCGGCCGCCCGCCGGTGCCGAAGATGACCAGCAGCAGCGGCAGGATGGCCACCACCGGGATCGGGTAGGTGATCGCGATCAGCGGGTCGACCAGCACCCGGATCCAGCGGGACCGGCCCATCGCGATGCCCAGCAGGGTCGCCGGGACCACGCCGAGCAGGAACCCGAGCAGGATCCGCCGCGCCGTGATGCCGACGTTCGGCAGCAGCTCACCGGAGGAGACGAGCCCGACCAGGGCCCGGACGCACTCCGACGGGGCGGGGAAGAACGTCTTGTCGATCAGTCCCGCCATGCTGCCGGCCTGCCACAGCAGCAACACCACGGCCACCGGGACGATGCTGCCCGCGCCGCTGCTGAGCAGCCGGAACAGCCGGCCCGGTGGGCGTTCCGCCCGCGGGTCCACCGCGTAGCGGACCACCGGCGGCGCGGGCTGCCCGGCCGCCCGGTCGCGGGTCGGCACACTGCTCTCGCTCATCGTTCCCCCTTCGCTTCGGCCCACTCGGCGGCCAGGGTGGCGTCCCGCAGTTGCGCCCACAGGTGGCGCTTCAGCTCCGTGAAGCGCGGGTCCAGCTCCACGTCGCGGTCGCGGGGCCGGGGGAACGGCACCCGGATCTCCTCCACCACCCGGGTGGGCCGGGGGCCGAGGACGATGATCCGGTCCGCCAGCAGCAGCGCCTCCTCGATGCTGTGCGTGATGAACAGGACCGTCTTGCGGTTGCGCGACCAGACCTGGAGCAGTTCGTCCTGCAGCAGGGTCCGGGTCTGCGCGTCGACGGCCGCGAACGGCTCGTCCATCAGCAGCACCTCGGGGTCGCTGGCCAGCGCCCGGGCGATGCCGGCCCGCTGGCGCATCCCGCCGGAGAGCTCGTGCGGCTTGGCGTCGGCGAACGCCTCGATGCCCATCATCGCCAGGTGCTCCCGGGCGACCTCCCGACGCCGCCGGGCCGAGACCCCCCGCAGCTCCAGCCCGAACGCGACGTTGTCCACGATGGAGCGCCAGGGGATCAGCGCGTAGTCCTGCCAGACGATCGAGGTGAGGGGGCCGTCGGCGCCGCGTTCCCCGACGAACCGGATCTCCCCGCTGTCGGGCCGGCGCAGGCCGCCCAGCAGGCCCAGCAGCGTCGACTTGCCGCACCCGCTCGGCCCGATGACGCAGACGAACTCCTGCGCCTCCACGGCCGTGCTCAGGTTGCCGACCACCGACAGTCGCGAGCCGTCGGCGCGCGGGTAGCCCTTGGCCACGTTGTCGATCTCGATACGCATCTCATCGCCCCCCGTGCGCGGGCAGGTCCGGGTAGTTGGCGTGCCACCAGTCGGCGATGTCGCGGCGGCGGGCGAACCAGACCCCGGGCAGTTCCTGCGCCCAGGCGATGAGGTCGCGTAGCGCCGAGGCGCGGCCGGCCTGGCCGATCAGCCGGGCGTGCAGGCCGATGGAGATCATCTTGGGCGAGGTCTCGCCCTCCTCCCACAGGTACTCGATGCCGCGGCGGCAGTTCTCGAAGAAGTCCGTGGGGTTGGCGTAGCCGGGGCTGAAGGCGAACCGGCCGTCGTTGTACGTGTGGGTGTAGGGCACGACGAGATGCCGCGTGCCCGCCACGTCCACCCAGTACGGCAGGTCGTCGTTGTAGGCGTTGGAGTCGTACCGGAAGCCGCCCTCCTCGACGAGCAGCCGCCGGGTCCGCTCCGACGGCGCGTACCGGGAGTACCAGCCGACGGGCCGCTCGCCGCACAGCTCGCCGATCAGCTCCACCGCCCGCCGGATCTCCGCGCGCTCCTGCTCCTCGGTCATGCCCGACGGCTCCCGCCAGCGCAGCCCGTGCGAGCAGATCTCGTGACCGGCCTCGACGAACGCCTTCGTCAGGGGCCGGTTGCGGGCCAGCGCCTCGGCGCAGCCGTACACCGTGACCGGCGTGCCCATCCGCTCGAACAGCCGCAGCAGCCGCCACGCCCCGGCCCGGCTGCCGTACTCGTACACGGACTCCTGGGACAGGTCGCGGTGTGTCGCGCTGGTCGGGGTGTACGAGATCTCGCCCACCCACTCGTTGACGTCGTCGCCGTCGAGGAGGCTGTGCTCCGCACCCTCCTCGTAGTTGAGGCACAGGCTGACCGCGACCCGCGCGCCGCCGGGCCACTCGACGCGGGGCAGGTCCGCCCCGTAGCCGAGGAAGTCCCGCTCGGTGCCGGGTTCCACTCTGCTCACCATGAAGCCGTGTCCTTTCTGCGGGAGGTGCCCGGCGCGGCGGGGGTCGGCCCCGGACCGCCGGTGGGGGACGGCGCCTCGCCGCGCACCGGCGCGGTGAGGTGCCGCAGGGAAACGGAGCCGGGCGCCTGGGCCAGCGCGCGCAGCAGCTCCGTGGCGCCGGTCGGCGGACCGGCCGTGCGCAGCAGCGCGGCGTCCACGGCGGCCAGCTCGTCCGCAGACAGCGGGGCCTCGCGGTCGCCGGGGTGGAAGCGGGCCCGGGCGGTGTGGCACCGGCCGGCCCGGTCGCGCAGCTCGACCACGGCCGGGCGGCCGTACGGGTAGCCGTCGTCCAGGCCGGGGTCGTGGCGGACGGTGACCCGCGCGGCGATCCGGGCCGCCTCGGCGTGCCGGACCGTCTCGGTCCGCCCGTCGGCGACGCCGGGGTCCAGGCCCAGCAGCCCGCAGGCCACGGCCCAGGGGATGCTGAACTGCCGGGCCAGCCGGTTGGCGGGAAACCGCTCGGCGAGCAGGGCGGCACCGGCGTAGGTGTGCACGGTGACCGTGGCGACGTCGGCGCCCGGGACGTCGCGGGCCAGCGATCTCGCCGCCGTCCAGCTGGTGAGGGCGTGCGCGCACACCCCGACCGGCTTGAAGTAGGCGTCGGGCAGCAGCGGCCGGGTCGCCAGGGCGGCGTCGACCGCCACCGGGGTCGGCGGGCCCTGGTGGGCGGTGCGGCCGAGGTGGGCCGCCGCCGGCCCGGTCGCCGGGAAGCCGTCGCGCACCAGGTACGCGACCGTCAGGCCGGCGGCGGTGCCGAGGGCGGGCAGGAGGTGGTGGGCCGGCGCCCCCCGCCGGGTCGACTCGTCGGGGCCGGCCAGCGCGACGGTCAGCGCCAGGTTCACCGCGTCGGCGAGGCCGGCGGTGTCCAGCCCCGCCGCCACCCCGGCGGCGGCCGCCGCCGCGGCGGTGCCCCAGCCGCCGTGCGGGTGCACCCCGTCACGCAGGGGACCCAGCAGCAGGCCGAGGCGGGCGCCCACCTCCCAGCCGACGGCCAGGGCGCGCAGCAGCGTCCGCAGGTCGCCGTCGGCGTCCTCGGTCGCGGCCAGGGCGGCGGCGTACGCGTGCAGGCCGGGGTGCCCGCGGGCCTCCCGGAGCCCTTCGTCGCACTGGGTGGTGGTGATCGCCGCCGCCGTCACCGCGGCGGCCCGGTCGGGGGAGTCCGTCGCACCGTGGGCCGCCAGCAGGGTGCACCGCCCGTCCCGGTGGCCCGGCGGGGCGAGGCCGGCCGGCAGGTGGCCGCGGGCGGCGACCGCGTTGGCGGTCAGCCGGGCCGCGACGCGCCGGGCCTGTTGCTGTCCGGCGGCGGTGGCCAGCAGCGCGTCGGCGGCGGCGACGCCCGTGGCCACCAGCTCGGGCAGCACCTCGCCGTCGGGCGCGACGGCCGCCCGGCCGACGTGGGCCGGGTCGCCGGGGCGGCCGGTCCGGGGGGTCATGGGGTGATCACCTGCTTGCCGAGCACCCGACGCTGGGCCAGCGCCCGGTGGGCGTGCGCGGCGTCGGCCAGCGGGAGGACCGCGTCGACGCGGGGGCTGAGCCGTCCCGCCGCGACCAGCGCCAGCACCCGGGCGATCTCGTCGGGCCGCTGGCTGCGGGAGCCGCGCAGCTCGTACTCGTTGCGGAACGTCTCGATCACGTCCAGGCGCGGGTGCTCGCCGGCGTGCCCACCGGCGACGACCATCCGGCCGGTCGGCGCGAGGGTGCCGAGGGCGGCCTCGAACACGTCGCCGCCGATGTGCTCGACGATCACGTCGAACCCGGCACCCCCGGTCGCCGCGCGGGCCCGCTGCGGCCAGTCGTCGTCGCGGGTGCTCAGCACCGCGTCGGCGCCGAGGGCGGAGACGAAGTCGGCCTTCGCCGGGTCGCCGACGAGTCCGACGACGTGGGCGCCGCCGAGCTTGGCGAGCTGGACCACGGCGTGTCCCAGCCCACCGGCGGCGCCGGGGGCGAGGACCCACTCGCCGGGGGCCAGCCGCCCGATCGAGTAGAGGGTGCGCCAGGCCGTGCCGAAGGAGATGGGCGTCGACGCGGCCAGCACCGGGTCGAGGTCACCGATGTCCAGCAGGCCCCGGCCGGCGACGACGGCGTGCCGCGCGTAGCCGCCCCACCGGGTGATCCCCGGCATGTCCGCCCGGGGGCAGAGGTTCGCCCGCCCGGCCAGGCACCGTTCGCACCTGCCGCAGGGGGTGTTCGGCAGCGCCAGGACGCGGTCGCCGGGCCGGCGGTCGACGACCGCGTCACCGACCGCCTCCACCACCCCGACGATCTCCCGGCCGAGCACGTGGGGCAGGCGCAGGTCCATCCGGGACACGCCGCTGCGCAGGTCGGCGTCGAGGTGGTTGACGGCGACGGCGAGCACGCGCAGCCGGACCTCGTCCGGACGTGGCTCGGCAAGCTCCGGCTCGGCGAGGGCGAGCACGTCCGGGCCGCCGTACTCGTTCATCATCACGGCTTCGGTCTTCACGGTCGGCGTCCTTCCACCAGGTTCGACAGCGCCTGCGGCACCGCGTCGGGTCCATCGAGGGCCAGGGCCAGGGCCAGGGCGACCCGCGCCTGGCTGCCGGTGAGGTCCCCGGCGAAGAGCGCGCCGGCCTGGGCCAGGTCGGCCCCGCCGCCGGAGTAGATGGGGCGGACCCGTCCTGCCCCCGTCCGGCTGGTGATGACCACCGGCACGCCCTGCTTGTCCGCCTCGCGGACGGCCTCGGCCACGGAGGGCGGGGCGTTGCCGGCCCCGAACGCCTCGACGACGACGCCCGCGGCCCCGGCCCGCAGCGAGGCGCGCAGGTGGGTGCCGTCGGCCCCGGCCACGAGCTTGACCAGGTCGACCCGGGGCAGGCGGTCGGGCACGGGGCGGCCCGCGTAGTGGCCGCCCCGCACCGGGGCCGACAGCCGCAGGACCCCGTCGGGGTCCACCAGCGCCAGCGCGCCGGCCGGGCCGCCGGAGAACGCCGAGACCGCCGAGGTGTGCACCTTGCGACCCTCCACGGCGGCGCAGGCCACCCCGCCGAGCACGATCGCCGCGCCGACCGGCTCCGGCGCGCTGACCACCCGGATCGCGTCGAGGAGGTTGCGTGCGGCGTCGGAGTCCGGCTCGTCGGCCCCGCGTTGCGCGCCGGTCAGCACCACGCGGGCGTCCCGGCTGGTCAGTTGGCCGGTGAGGTAGGCGGCCTCCTCCAGCGTGTCGGTGCCGTGGGTGACCACCACCCCGGCGAAGCCGCCGGCGAGCTTGGCGCGCACCGCCCGGACGGTGCCGAGCATGTCGTCGAGGGTCAGCGTGAAGCTCGGCCGGCGGGAGAGGTCGAAGCCGCAGATCTCGACGTCGGCCAGGTCCGGGACGTTCCCGAGCAGCTCGGCGACGGAGTCGGTCACCGCCAGGGTCCCGTCGGGAGCCAGGCGGGACGCGATCGTCCCACCGGTTGCCAACACCGCGATCCGCACCGGACCACCCTCCTGCGCAAACGATTGCTCACTTGGCTGGAGAGCGTTGCACAAACGTTCGCCCTGCACAAGAGCTGCGACAACGCCAGGGCGTGGAAATTTCGGGTTCGGCTGCCGGTGTGTGGCGGCGTGGTTTCCGGCGCGTTGCCGAAGGGCGTTTCGCCCGATCTGCGCGGGGCGCGGGGGCGGATTCCCCAGGCGGCGCGGCGGCGTGGAATGCTGGTCCGGGTGTACCAGGAACGGCCGGCGGCGCTGCCCGGCGCGGTGCTGTGGACCGCCACCAGCGACGGCACCCCGAGCCGGGTGCTGCCCGACGGCTGCCTCGACCTGCTCTGGTCCAGCCGCGCCGGGCTGCTGGTCGCCGGCCCCGACCGCACGGCGCAGTTGAGCGTCTCCGCGCCGGGGGAGCGGTGGCTGGGGCTGCGCCTGCCGCCCGGCGTCGGGCCTGCGGTCTTCGGCGTCCCCGCCGACGAGCTGCGCGACGCCCGGGTGCCGCTGGAGGCGCTGTGGGGCCGGGCGGCCCGGGAGGCCGCCGAGCGGCTGGGCGAACCGCCCACGGGCGTCGGGCTGGCGGCGCTCGCGGCCGACCGGCTCGCCGCGGCCGGCGGCCCCGACCCGCTCGGCGCGCGCGTCGCCGGGCTGCTCGCCGCAGGGCGGCCGGTCGCCGGGGCCGCCGCCGAGGTCGGCCTGACCCCCCGGGCGCTGCACCGACGCTGCCAGGCCCTGTTCGGGTACGGCCCGAAGACCCTCGCCCGCATCCTGCGGATGCGCCGGGCCCTCGCCCTGGCCAGGGCCGGGACGCCGCTGGCGGAGGTGGCCGCCGCCAGCGGCTACGCCGACCAGGCGCACCTGAGCCGGGACGTGCGCGACCTGGCCGGCGTCGCGCCCGCCGCCCTGCTGCGCGGCTGAACCGCCCGGCCGCCCGGCCCCGGTCGGCCCGGCTGCCGCGGCGAGGCGGCCCGGTCAGCCGGCCGTCGGCAGCGGGGCGAACAGGTCCACCCCGTTGCCCTCGGGGTCGTGCAGGACGGCGTACCGCTGCCCCCAGACCGCGTCCCACGGCGGCAGGTGACCGTGGAACCCGGCCCCGGTCAGCTCGGCCCAGCGGCGGTCCACCTCCGCCGGGTCCGCGCACCGGAACGCCAGGCTCATCCGGGGCGAGCCGGTCGGCGGCGTCCAGCCCGGGTCGAAGGAACGGATCGTCTCCACCGTGTCCCAGGCCAGCCGTAGCCCGTTGTCCAACGTGAGCTCCACGTGCGGTTCGGCCTCCGCGCCGGCCGGGATGTCCAGCCCGAGGCGGCGGTAGAAGTCGAGGGTGCGGGCCATGTCGGCGACCGTCGTGCCGACGAGATCGAACTGAGGTGTCATACCGCCGACCGTACGGCCGGGATGGCCGGGCGTCTTGAACGGAACGGACACCGCGCCGATCGGCGGGCCGGAGTGGCCGGTGTTGCCTCGACGGGACGGAGCGTCGCGTACGGTGGCAATGAGACAAGTCCGGCTTTTGGGCACGAACACCCCAGAGTGGCGGGTGCCCGGGTCGGCTCCGAGACGGCGAGGGGAAGGAGCGGCCGTGATGCACCTGGCCTACCTGGATGCGGGATCCGGCAGCCTGATCGTGCAGGCGGTGGTCGGCGGGGTGGCCGGAGCGGCGGTGGCCGCGAAGCTCTACTGGCGCCGGCTGACGGCCCGGTACCGCCGCCAGCGCACCGACCGTTCCTGAGCGGGGGCACACCGCCGATGACCGTCCCGCACACCGACGTCCGGACCGATCCGGGCTCGTTCCGCGACCCGGCCAACCGGGTCTTCTACGCCGACGGGGAGGTGCTGCGCGGCCTCGACGCCCGGGCGGCGCGCGACTGGCGGGCCCTGTCCGCCAGCGACTTCTTCCCGCCGCTGCTCGCGGCCGGCAAGGTCTGCGGCACCGAGGCCGTCGAACCGGCCCGGTTCGCCGCCGCGGCCGGCGCGCAGTGGGCGGCGGTGCTGCGCCACGAACGCATCCCGTTCGTCTCCCACCCGTACGAGTGGTCGTTCGGCATGCTGCGCGACGCCGCCCTGCTGCACCTGGAGATCCTGCGCGCCGCGCTGACCGCCGGCTTCACCACCAAGGACGGCTCGGCCTACAACCTGCAGTGGCGCGGCGTCGAGCCGGTCTTCATCGACGTCGGCTCGTTCGAGCCGGCCCGCGACGGCGAGCCCTGGGCCGGCTACCGGCAGTTCTGCCAGACCATGCTCTACCCACTGCTGCTCACCGCGCACCTCGGCGTGGACTTCCAGCCCTGGCTGCGGGCCCAGGTCGACGGCATCCCACCGGAGCAGATGCGCCGGCTGTTCACCGGCGTCCGGCGGCTGCTGCCCGGCGTGCCCACCCACGTGCACCTGCATTCGGCGATGCAGCAGCGCAACGCCGACGCCGCCAGCGGCGAGGTACGCGAGCAACTGCGCGGTGCAGGCTTCTCCCGGGATCTGGCGTTGGCCGCCGTCCGCCGGATCGAGCGGCTGGTCCGGCGGCTGCGCCCCCGCCACGTGCGCAGCCACTGGGCCGACTACCAGCGCACGTGCAGCTATTCCGCCGCCGACCGCGCGGCCAAGGAGCGCTTCGTCGAGCTGGCGTTGACCGCCGCGGGACCGCCCGGCCTGGTGCTCGACCTCGGCGCCAACGACGGCCGGTACGCCCGCCTCGCCGCCCGGTACGCCGGCTACGTCGTCGCCGTCGAGCAGGACCCGGCCGTGGTCGACGAGGTGTACGCGGCGCTGCGCGCCGACGAACAGCGACGGGTGCTGCCGCTGGTGATGGACCTGGCCGACCCGTCGCCCGGCGGCGGCTGGCGCGGCGTCGAGCGGGCCGCGTTCGCCACCCGGGCGCGGGCCGACCTGGTGCTGGCCCTCGCCGTCGTGCACCACCTGGCGATCGGGCGCAACGTGCCGCTGACGCAGGTCGTCGACCAGCTCGCCGACGCCTGCCTCCCCGGCGGCCGGCTGGTGGTCGAGTTCGTCCACCCCGAGGACCCGATGGCCCGGCGGCTGCTGGCCAACAAGCCGGCCGGTCTCTTCCCCGACTACCGGCCCGACGAGTTCGCCCGGCTGCTCGCCGCCCGGTGCCGCGTCGAGCGGCGGGTCGAGCTGCCCGGCGGCACCCGGACGCTCTACCAGGCGGTGGTGGGTGGCTGACGTGACCGTCGCGCCGCCGGCCGCCCCCGCGCCGCCCGCCGCCGGCACGACCCCGGACCGCCCCGCCGGCCCGGTCGGGTGGCGGGCCGAGCTGCGCCGGCTGCTGGAGGTGACGGCCCTGGTCGGGCTGGTGGTCACCCAGCCGATGCTGGACGTGCTGGGCCGCAGCCCCGACTTCTTCCTGTTCCACCGGGCCACCCGGGGCGAGATCCTGGCCCTCGTCGCGCTGATCGCCGTCGCGCCCACGGTGGCGCTGGCGCTGCTCGGGGCGGCGAGCCGGCTGGCGGGGCGGTCCGCCCGCACGGCCGTGCACACGGTGCTCGTCGGCCTGCTGCTGGCCGCCCTCGCCGTGCAGGTGGGCCGGCACGTCACGCCGCTGCGGGGCGTACCGCTGCTGGTGGTCGCCGTGCTGGCCGGCGCGGCCGGGGTGGCGGCGCACCGGCGGTGGCGCGGGCCGGGCCTGGCGCTGCGGGTGGCCGCGGCCGGGCCGGCGGCCTTCGTGGCGCTGTTCCTGTTCGCCTCACCGGCCTCGGCGGTGGTGCTGCCGCGTGGCGACGCCGGCGCGGCCGGGGTGGCCGCCCCGGGCGGGCACCCGCCGGTGGTCATGCTGATCCTCGACGAGCTGCCGCTGGTCTCCCTGCTCGGCCCCGACGGGCGGATCGACGCCGCCCGCTACCCGCACTTCGCCGAGCTGGCCGGCGGCTCCACCTGGTACCGCAACGCCACCGGGGTCAGCGGCTGGACGCCGTACGCGCTGCCGGCCATGCTCACCGGCCGCTACCCGGCGAAGCCGGTCGCCCCGCACTACTCGCAGTACCCGGACAACCTGTTCACCGCCCTCGGCGGCCTGTACGACATCCGGGCCGAGGAGAGCATCACGCGGCTCTGCCCGCCCAGCCGGTGCGACCAGCCGGTCAGCCCCCGGCAGGGGCTCGGCACCCTGGTCCGGGAGAGCGGGAAGCTGCTGCGTCAGGTCACCGCCCCGGTCGACAGCCACGTCGACCCGGAGGAGTCCTACCGCGAGCAGACCGCCGCCGAGGCGGGCCTGGACGCCGCCGAGCCCGTCCCCGCCGACCCGAAGTTCCGCTGGGACCGGCTGAACGCCAACCAGCCGGCCCGGTTCGCCAGCTTCCTGGCCGGGCTGCGCCCCAGCGACCGGCCCACCCTGCACTTCCTGCACCTGCTGATGCCGCACGCGCCGTGGCAGTTCCTGCCCTCGGGGGCCCGCTACGCCGCCCCGGAGGACCTGCCCAACGACGGCGCGGGCTGGGTCGACCTGGCCCGGCGGAGGCACCTGGCCCAACTGGAGTACACCGACCGGCTGATCGGCGAGACGCTGCGTACGCTGCGCGCCACCGGCCTGTACGACCGGGCCCTGGTGATGGTCACCGCCGACCACGGGGTCAGCTTCGACAACGGCGCCCAGGGGCGGGGGATGGACGCGATCCGCGCGGCGGCCGGGCAGGTGGCCTGGGTGCCGATGTTCGTCAAGGAGCCCGGGCAGCGCGCCGGCCGGGTCGACGACCGCAACTGGGAGCACGTCGACCTGCTGCCCACCGTCGCCGACTACGCACACGTGCGGATCCCCTGGCAGGTCGACGGGCGCTCGGCCCGGCAGGCCCCGCGCGAGCGCGCCGACAAGCGCTTCTACGACCAGCCGGCGGAGCCGGTCACGATCTCCGGCGGGGTGCCCGCGCCGCCGCCGCTGCCGAAGCCGCACCCGCTGGTCGGCACGACCGTGGGCCAGCGGCCGGCCGGCGGGTCGGCGCGGGTCGCCGACCTCGCCGCGTTCCGCGCCGTCGACCCGGACACCGGCGAGCTGCCGGCCCTGGTCTGGGGCACGGTCCCGGCCTCGGTACGCGACGGCACGCTGCTCGCCGTCGCCGTCAACGGGCGGATCGGGGCGGTCGTCCCGGTGGTGCCGCCGGATGTCGGCGGTCGCCGGTTCGCGGCCTTCCTCACCGACGACCGGTTGTTCCGCGCCGGGGACAACCGCGTGGACCTGTACCAGATCGGCCCGGGCGGCGAGCTGCGTCACCTGAGTATTTCCTGAGAGTTTCGTTCCCGCTGCCCACCGGGCCCCCGGTCACGCTTCGTGCGCGATCGGGGGCCTTTTGTCACATTGGCCCCGTTCGAGGTCGGTCCCCGGCCCCCGGGTTTCCGCGCCCACCTCCCGGGAATCGGGTGACGCATACCTCACCTGCGGAACCACGACGGGCGGTGTCCCCGCAACCGTGTTTACGGTAAAAGCGAAGGCAATTTCAACGTAGATCTGCCGGCGAAGCGAGGAACACATGACGGAAGTCAAGCTCGATCACCCCGGTGGGCAGCTGTCGATGCCGGTGCAGTCGGCGGTCGAGGGCCCCGCCGGCATCGGCGTGAGCAAGCTCCTCAAGGAAACCGGGATGACAACGTACGATCCCGGTTTCGTGAACACCGCGGCCTGCTCCTCCGCGATCACCTACATCGACGGCGACGCGGGCATCCTGCGGTACCGGGGCTACCCGATCGAGCAGCTGGCCGAGAAGTCCTCCTTCCTGGAGGTCTCGTACCTGCTCATCTACGGTGAGCTGCCCGGCCAGCAGCAACTCGACGAGTTCAGCGAGCGGATCCGGCGGCACTCCCTGCTGCACGAGGAGATGCGTCGCTTCTTCGACGGCTTCCCGCGCGACGCGCACCCGATGGCCGTGCTCTCCTCGGCCGTCAGCGCCATCTCGACCTTCTACCAGGACAGCCTGGACCCGTTCGACTCCGACCACGTCGAGATGTCCACGGTCCGGCTGATGGCGAAGGTCCCCACCATCGCCTCGTACGCGTACAAGAAGTCGATCGGGCAGCCGCTGCTGTACCCGGACAACTCCCTGGGCTACGTGGAGAACTTCCTGCGGATGACGTTCGGCGTGCCGGCGGAGCCGTACGAGGTCGACCCGGTCATGGCCAAGGTGCTGGACATGCTGTTCATCCTGCACGCCGACCACGAGCAGAACTGCTCCACGTCGACCGTGCGGCTGGTCGGCTCCAGCAACGCCAACCTCTTCGCCTCGGTCTCGGCCGGGGTGAACGCCCTGTTCGGCCCGTTGCACGGCGGCGCCAACCAGGCCGTGCTGGAGATGCTGGAGAAGATCCAGCTCGACGGCGGCGACGTGCGGTCCTTCGTCCGCAAGGTCAAGGACAAGCAGGACGGCGTGAAGCTGATGGGCTTCGGCCACCGGGTCTACAAGAACTACGACCCCCGGGCCGCGATCGTGAAGAAGGCCGCGCAGGACGTCCTCGGCCGGATGGCCAAGCCGGACCCGCTGCTGGACATCGCGATGCAGCTGGAGGAGATCGCCCTCGCGGACGACTTCTTCGTCTCCCGCCGGCTCTACCCGAACGTGGACTTCTACACCGGCCTGATCTACAAGGCCATGGGCTTTCCGACGAAGATGTTCACCGTGCTGTTCGCCCTCGGCCGGCTCCCCGGCTGGATCGCCCAGTACCGCGAGATGCTCGGTGACCCGGAGACCAAGATCGGCCGCCCGCGGCAGCTCTACACCGGTTACCCGGAGCGCGCGTACGAGCGGCCCGCCGACCGCTGACGCGCCCCGTGCGTGGTTAAGAAGGGCCCCCTGCTATGCGGAATGCGATGGCAGGGGGCCCTTCCTTGTGCCTCAGCGCAGGCCGGCGGCGGCCAGCAGGTTGCCCTCGGCGACCCGCAGCGGGGTGCCCCCGCCGCTCATCCGCCGCTCGGCGCGCTCGGCGGTGAACGCCGGGGCCTTGGCGATCGCCGAGGCGTACGCGTCGGCCGTGCGGCGCGCGATGGCGGCCCAGCCGTACTGCTCGTGGACCATCCTCCGGGCCCGGCGGGCCAGCGCCCGGGCGCGCTCGGTGTCCGACAGCAGGGCGTGCACCGCCTCGGTCAGCCCCGCCGGGTCCTGCGGGGCGAACGTCATCCCGGTCACGCCCGGCTCGACGATCTCGGCCAGGCCGCCCGTCGAGGCGACCGCGAGGGGCGCGCCGGCCGCCGCCCCCTCCAGGGCGACCATGCCGAACGGCTCGTAGATGCTCGGCACCGCGAAGCAGTCCGAGGCGGCCATCACCGCGGGCAGGTCGGTGCCGCCGAGGAAGCCCGGCATGCTGACCGTGCCGCCGAGGCCGAGCCGGTGCACCTCGGCCTCCAGCGCCGGCTTGTACGGCCCGTCGCCGACGATCACCGCGCGCAGCCCCGGGTGCCGCTCCCGCAGCCGGGGCAGCCCGGCCAGCAGGTGCTGCACGCCCTTCTCGTAGACCAGCCGGCCGGCGAAGGTGACCAGCGGGCCGTCCCCGGCGAACCGCGCCCGCGCCGAGGCGACCGCCGACGTCGGCACCTTCCAGCGGTGCGGCTCCACCCCGTTGGGCACCACGTCGACCCGGGCGGCCGGCACGTCGAACAGCGCGCCGACCTCGTCGCGCATGTACGCCGAGCAGACGATCACCCGGTTGGACTCGCCGCTGAGCCACTGCTCGACGCCGTGGATGGTGCGGTTCATCTCCTCCGGCAGCCAGCCCTGGTGCCGGCCCGCCTCCGTCGCGTGGATCGTGCTGACCAGCGGGATGTCGAGGTGGTCCCGCAGGGTCATCGCGGTGTGCGCGACGAGCCAGTCGTGGGCGTGGATGACGTCGTAGGAGCCGGATTCGGTGGCGCGCAGGGCGGCGCGGGTGAGGGTGTGGTTGAAGGCCATGGTCCAGGCCAGGAGGCTGCCGGTGGCCAGGGGGAAGGCGACGGGGTCCTCGGCGGCGCGCAGGACGCGGACGCCGTCGGCGTACTCCTCCAGGGGTGCGCCGTCGGCGTGGCGGGTGACGACGGTGACCTCGTGGCCCGCGGCGGCGAGGGCGACGGAGAGGGCGTGCACGTGGCGGCCGAGGCCGCCGACGAGCACCGGCGGGTACTCCCAGGAGAGCATGAGGATGCGGCGGGTCTGCGGGGGCACCCCGCAGCCGTGGGGCTGCGGGAGCGCGGGCTGCGGGGTCTGGGACCGTGAGGTGGTGCTGGGCCGGCAGAGCCGGTCCGCGGCGGTGGCGGTCTGCTCGCCGGCCCGCAGGGTCGTCACATCGAACTCCGTCCGTGCAGGGTGGAACGCGCCGGCAACGATGGCGGCGTGACAGGACATGGTGGGGTGGCCGAGGGCCGAGCGGGAACGCGCGCTTCCGCACGCCCCCGCATCAAGGAAAGGGCATCCGGGCCCGAACCGCATCCTGAGAGGGCCCAAGGTGACGGACACCACCCAAAGGTCTAGTCGGTATCAGGTGGGTGGAAATGGTTACGGCACCAACGGGTGGATTGGGCCGACCGACGGCGGGGCATTAGCGGCGTGCGCACCCGGCGGGCACGGCCCCGTCCGGGGCGCTCATCATCATGGGCTGAGGAGCGACATGCAGGTCTGGCCGGGCGAGCGTTACCCGCTGGGAGCCACCCACGACGGGATGGGCACGAACTTCGCGATCTTTTCCGAGGTGGCCGAGCGCGTCGAGCTCTGCCTGTTCGACGAGTGGGACACCGGCGCCGAGCGCCGCGTCGAGCTGCGCGAGGTCGACGCGTACGTCTGGCACTGCTACATCCCGGGCATCGAGCCGGGGCAGCGCTACGGCTACCGCGTCCACGGCCCGTGGGACCCGGCGAACGGCATCCGCTGCAACCCGAACAAGCTGCTGCTCGACCCGTACGCGAAGGCCGTCGACGGTGACGTCGAGTGGAATCCGGCCGTCTACGAC
Source organism: Micromonospora haikouensis (assembly GCF_000876225.1). Taxonomy (NCBI): domain Bacteria; kingdom Bacillati; phylum Actinomycetota; class Actinomycetes; order Micromonosporales; family Micromonosporaceae; genus Micromonospora; species Micromonospora haikouensis. Next base: position 1,790,170 of record NZ_JXSX01000003.1, read on the forward strand.
TACGAGGTGGGCGGCGACGAGAACCGGATGTCGGAGACCGACTCGGCCCCGTTCATGCCGAAGTCGGTGGTGGTGAACCCGTACTTCGACTGGGGCAACGACCGGCCGCCGCGCACCCCGTACCACCACTCGGTGATCTACGAGGCGCACGTGCGCGGGCTGACCATGCGCCACCCCGGCATCCCGGAGGAGCTGCGCGGCACGTACGCGGCCATCGCCTCCCCGGTCATGATCGAATACTTCCAGCGGCTCGGGGTCACCGCCGTGGAGCTGATGCCGGTGCACCAGTTCGTGCACGACCACCGGCTGGCCGACCTGGGGCTGCGCAACTACTGGGGCTACAACACGATCGGCTTCTTCGCCCCCCACCACGGGTACGCGGCCCTCGGCGGCCTCGGCCAGCAGGTGCAGGAGTTCCGGGGCATGGTCAAGACGCTGCACGCCGCCGGCATCGAGGTCATCCTCGACGTGGTCTACAACCACACCGCCGAGGGCAACCACCTCGGCCCGACGCTGAGCTTCAAGGGCGTCGACAACCCCAGCTACTACCGGCTGTCCGAGGAGGACCGGCGCTACTTCGTCGACTACACCGGCACCGGCAACAGCCTCAACGTCCGCAGCCCCCACTCCCTCCAACTGATCATGGACTCGCTGCGCTACTGGGTCACCGAGATGCACGTCGACGGCTTCCGGTTCGACCTCGCCGCGACCCTGGCCCGCGAGTTCTACGAGGTCGACCGGCTGTCGACGTTCTTCGAGGTGGTCCAGCAGGACCCGGTGGTCAGCCAGGTCAAGCTCATCGCCGAGCCGTGGGACGTCGGCCCCGGCGGCTACCAGGTGGGCAACTTCCCGCCGCTGTGGACCGAGTGGAACGGAAAGTACCGCGACACGGTGCGCGACTTCTGGCGCGGCGAGCCCGCCACCCTCGCCGAGTTCGCCTCCCGCATCTCCGGCTCCGCCGACCTCTACCAGGACGACGGCCGCCGCCCGTTCCACAGCATCAACTTCGTCACCTGCCACGACGGGTTCACCCTCAACGACCTGGTGTCGTACAACGACAAGCACAACGAGGCCAACGGCGAGGACAACCGCGACGGCGAGGGCCACAACCGGTCCTGGAACTGCGGCGTCGAGGGGGAGACCGACGACCCCGGCGTGCTGGCCCTGCGCCAGCGGCAGCGGCGCAACTTCCTGGCCACCCTGATCCTGTCGCAGGGCGTGCCGATGCTCGGCCACGGCGACGAGCTGGGCCGCACCCAGCGCGGCAACAACAACGCCTACTGCCAGGACAGCGAGCTGGCCTGGGTCGACTGGGACGACGCCGACGAGCCGCTGCTGGACTTCGTCCGGCGGCTGGTCGACTTCCGCCGCCGCCACCAGGTGTTCCGCCGCCGCCGCTTCTTCACCGGCCTGCCCGTCGGCGGTCGGGCCGCCGGCTCCGGGCTGCCCGACCTGGCCTGGTACACCCCCGACGGCCGGGAGATGAGCGGCGAGGACTGGGGCAACGACTTCGGCCGCTCGGTGGCCCTGTTCGTCAACGGCGACGGCATCCGCGAACGCGGCCAGTACGGCCAGCGCCACCACGACTCGTCCTTCGTCCTCTGCTTCAACGCCCACGACGCCCCGCTCGACTTCACCCTGCCCGGGGAGGAGTTCGGCCAGCGCTGGGAACAGGTGATCAGCACCGCCGACCCGGACCCGGAGAAGCCGACCCTCGTCGAGGCGGGCGGCAGCATCTGCGTGCCCGACCGCTGCCTCGTGGTCCTGGAGAGGATGGTTTGAGCCGATGCCCGACACCCCCGACACCCCTACCCGCCGGGTCGGCTCGACCTACCGGGTGCAGGTCCGCCCCGGCTTCGACCTCGACACCACCGCCGGCCTCGCCGGCTACCTGGCCGACCTCGGCGTCACCCACCTCTACAGCGCCCCGCTGCTCACCGCGACCCCCGGCTCGCAACACGGCTACGACGTGGTCGACCACCGGGCGGTCAACCCCGAACTGGGCGGCGAGGCCGCCCGGGTGCGGCTGGTGCGGGCGCTGCGCGCCGTCGGGCTCGGCCTCGTCGTCGACATCGTGCCCAACCACGCCGGGGTGGCCCGGCCGGCGGCCAACCCCGCCTGGTGGGACGTGCTGCGCCGGGGCCGCGACTCGGCGTACGCGCGCTGGTTCGACATCGACTGGGACCGGGGCCGGCTGCTGCTGCCCGTGCTCGCCGACACCCCCGATGCCCTCGACGACCTCAAGATCGCCGACGGGGAGCTGCGCTACCACGAGCACCGCTTCCCGATCGCCGACGGCACCGGCGACGGCAGCCCCCGGCAGGTGCACGACCGGCAGCACTACGAGCTGGTCTCCTGGCGGCGCGGCGACCGCGAGCTGACGTACCGCCGGTTCTTCGCCGTCGCCGACCTCGCCGGCCTGCGGGTGGAGGACCCGGAGGTCTTCGCCGCGACCCACGCGGAGGTCCTGCGGTGGGCGGCGGCCGGCGAGGTCGACGGCATCCGCGTCGACCACCCCGACGGGCTGCGCGACCCCGCCGGCTACCTGGCCCGGCTGCGCGCCGCCGCCCCGCAGGCGTGGCTGCTGGTGGAGAAGATCCTGGAGTACGGCGAGGAGCTGCCCGACTGGCCGGTCGACGGCACCACCGGCTACGACGCCCTCGCCGCCGTGGGCGGCCTGTTCGTCGACGGCGCCGCCGAGGCCGACTTCACCGCCCTCGACGCCCGCCTCACCGGCCGGCACACCTCCTGGCAGGACCTCACCCACGACACCAAGCTGGCCGCCGCCACCCGGCTGCTCGCCGCCGAGCTGACCCGCCTCGCCGCGCTCGCCCCCGAGCTGACCCCCGACTCCGCCCGCGCCGCCCTGGCGGAGCTGGCCGCCTGCTTCCCGGTCTACCGGGGCTACCCGCCGCACGGGGCCCGCCACCTCGCCGCCGCCCGCGCCGAGGCTGGCCGCCGCCGCCCCGACCTGGCCCCCGCCCTCGACGCGGTCACCCGCCGGCTGCGCGACCCCGACGACGAGCTGGGCGTACGCTTCCCGCAGCTCTCCGGCGCGGTGATGGCCAAGGGCGTCGAGGACACCGCCTACTACCGGTGGAGCCGGTTCGTCGCCCTCAACGAGGTCGGCGGCAGCCCCGCCCACTTCGGCACCCCGGCGGCCGAGTTCCACCGGTTCGCCGCCGCCCGCCAGGTGCGCTGGCCGGCGGCCATGACCACCCTCTCCACCCACGACACCAAGCGCGGCGAGGACGTCCGGGCCCGCCTCGCGGTGCTCTCCGAGCTGCCCGACCGCTGGGCCGAGCGCGTCACCCGGTGGACGGCCGCCGCGCCGCTGCCCGACCCGGCGTTCGCCCACCTGCTCTGGCAGACCGCCGTCGGCGCGTGGCCCATCGAGCGCGAGCGGCTGCACGCGTACGCGGAGAAGGCCGCCCGGGAGGCGTCGGTGGCCACCAGCTGGGCCGACCCCGACCCCGGCTTCGAACGCGCCATGCACGCCCTGGTCGACCGCATGTACGACGACCCGGAGCTGCACGCCGAGCTGACCGCGTTCGCCACCGAGATCACCCCCGCCGGCTGGTCCAACTCGCTGGGGCAGAAGCTCGTCCAGCTCGCCATGCCCGGGGTGCCCGATACCTACCAGGGCACCGAGCTGTGGGACAACTCCCTCGTCGACCCCGACAACCGCCGCCCGGTCGACTTCGGCGTACGCCGGGAGAAGCTGGCGCGGCTCGACGCCGGCCTGCCCCCGGCGGTGGACGCGTCGGGCGCGGCGAAGCTGCTCGTGGTGTCGCGGACGCTGCGGCTGCGCCGCGACCACCCGGAGCTGTTCGCCGGCTACCGCCCGGTGCCCGCGCACGGCCCCGCCGCCGCCCACGTCGTCGCCTTCGACCGGGGAGCCGCCGACCGGGGCGGCTCTCCTCCTGCCGGGCTGCACTGCGCCGGGGCGGTCGCCGTGGCCACCCGGCTGCCGCTGCGGCTGGCCCGCGCCGGCGGCTGGCGGGGCACCCGGCTGTCGCTGGGCGGCAACAGTGTTACCGACGTGTTCACCGGACGGGTCTACAGTGGGGCTGAGCTGCTGTTGGACGATCTGCTCGCCACTCTCCCCGTCGCCCTCCTCGCACCCACCGACTCCGTGGAGGCTGCCGCATGACCGAGTTCACCGTGTGGGCGCCCCAGGCCGCCCGGGTCCGGCTGCGGCTGGCCGGTGACGACGACCACGAGATGCGCCCCGAGCCGGGCGGCTGGTGGCGGGCCGAGGTGCCCGGCGCGGGCCCCGGCACCGACTACGCGTTCGTCCTCGGCGACGACGGCCGGGCCCTGCCCGACCCCCGCTCGTCCTGGCAGCCCGCCGGGGTGCACGGGCCGAGCCGGCGCTACGACCACGCCGCCTACCGCTGGGGCGACGCCGGCTGGACCGGCCGGCAACTGCCCGGCAGCATCCTCTACGAGCTGCACATCGGCACGTTCACCCCCGAGGGCACCTTCGACGCGGCGATCGAGCGCCTCGACCACCTCGTCGACCTCGGCGTCGACCTGGTCGAGCTGCTGCCGGTCAACGCCTTCAACGGCGAGCACAACTGGGGGTACGACGGGGTCTGCTGGTTCGCCCCGCACGAACCCTACGGCGGCCCCGACGGGCTGAAACGGTTCGTCGACGCCGCCCACGCCAGAGGGCTGGGGGTGATCCTCGACGTCGTCTACAACCATTTCGGGCCCTCCGGGGCCTACGCGCCGATGTTCGCGCCGTACCTGACCGAGCGGAGCAACACCTGGGGCCGCACCGTCAACCTCGACGGCCCCCACTCCGACGAGGTACGCCGCTACATCGTCGACAGCATCGTGATGTGGCTGCGCGACTACCACGTCGACGGCCTGCGCCTCGACGCCGTGCACGCCATGCCCGACACCCGCGCCACCCACCTGCTGGAGGAGATCGCGGTCGCGGTGGAGGCCCTGTCGACCCGGCTGGGCCGGCCGCTGTCGCTGATCGCCGAGTCCGACCTCAACGACCCGAGGCTGGTCACGCCCCGCGAGGCCGGCGGGTACGGCCTGCACGCCCAGTGGAACGACGACGCCCACCACGCCCTGCACACCCTGCTCACCGGGGAACGGCAGGGCTACTACGCCGACTTCGGCTCGCTGGAGTGCCTGGCGCAGGTGCTGACCGGCGGGTTCTACCACGCCGGCACCTGGTCCAGCTTCCGCCAGCGCAGCCACGGCCGGCCCGTCGACCGGCAGCGCGTGCCGGGGCACCGCTTCGTGGCGTACCTGCAGAACCACGACCAGATCGGCAACCGGGCCACCGGCGACCGGATCTCCGCGACGCTCTCCCCGGCGCTGCTGCGCGTCGGCGCGACGCTGCTGCTCACCGGCCCGTTCACCCCGATGCTGTTCATGGGGGAGGAGTGGGCGGCCAGCACCCCGTGGCAGTTCTTCACCAGCCACCCGGAGCCGGAGCTGGCCACCGCCGTGGCCACCGGGCGCAGGCGCGAGTTCGCCGCGCACGGCTGGCCGCCCGGCGACGTGCCGGACCCGCAGGACCGGCAGACGTTCCTGCGCTCCCGGCTCGACTGGGCCGAGCTGGACAAGCCCGAACACCGCCGGATGTACGACTTCTACCGGCGGCTCATCGCCCTGCGCAAGAGCGACCCCGACCTGTCCGATCCCCGGCTCGACGCTGTCGACGTCCGGCACGGCGACCAGTTCCTGGTGATGCACCGGGGCGAGCGGATGGTGGTGGCGAACCTGGCCGGCCGGCCGCAGCGGATCACCCTGCCGGGAGTGGCGCGGCGGGTGCTGCTGGCCACGGAGGAGGGCGTCTCGGTCACCCGCGACCGCATCGAACTCCCCCCGGAATCGGCAGCGGTGGTCGCCCTGTGAGGGGGAGCGGGGCTGGCTGGCATGATCGTCTGCTGATTAATGAGACGACACGCCGGACAATTTCTCCATAACCAGCAGACGATCATGTCAGCCTGCGCCTCCTCGGCAACCGGGGCCGCCCGCCCTCGTGATCAAGAGAAATGCGTCATCGTCGAGATCGACTCTGACGCTTTTCTCTTGATCACCGCGTTGTGCCTGACGGGACCAGGCGGCGACGGACACACCAATGTCGGTTCATGAGCGGTCAACGACATAGGTGCCGCGCCCGGTGGAGGTCACGACCAGTCCGCGGTCGCGAAGCAGTCGGATGGCGGCCCGGACGGTTCCCCGGCTGACTCCGTACTGCTGTTGAAGGTGGCTCTCGCTGGGCAGAGGCTGGCGCGGCTTGAGTTTGCCTGCCTCCATCTCCTTGGTCAGAAGCCCTGCGAGCTGTACGTAGAACGCCACCGGGGACATCTCGTCAACCATGTGTCGGACCTTAACGTGGGCGGCGTTGCAGATCCGACTCCATCGGTGGACCATCGGATCGCGCATTCGGGCTCGAACGAGGAAGTCAGGATCCCTCTGCCAGTTTTCCGGTCACGTAGGTTCCTTTGCCCTGTCGGCCCTGAAGCTCCCCGGTTATTTGAAGATGTTCGATCGCGCGTCTTACCGTTCCGATGGAGCAATCGTACTTTTCCGCGAGTTCCGGCAGGGAGGGGAGCTTGTCTCCCTCCTTGAGTTGCCCCGAGGCTATCGACTTCCTGATGTCGTTGATGACGACTCGGAAGGTCGGGATGTAGCCGCTCATCGCTCTAGTAGATCAGTCTGCACCGATGACCATGTCCAGTATGTCACTTCTTTCAACAGTGCTCACTCTGTCAACTCTGTCAGTAGAGTGGGCTGCGCCAGGATGGATCCTCAGCAAGGAGCGGTATGCCCAGATGGAAGTGGTACCAGCGCCCCGGTAGGCCCGTTGACTACGTGGCAGGTGAACCGAGCGGCGAAAGGCAGTCGGGCGACCCCCGACGGGCGCGGCGGGACCAGCCCTTGCCGCTGGGACGGGCACGTGAGGGCCGCAACCAGAGGTGGGCCGTGGCGCCTCCGCAGAGGCGACCAGGGTCATCGTTCGGGGCGGAAGCCCCGCAGCGGGATCTGCCGCCATCGAATCCCCTGATGCGCCGCCCTGACGGAGGCACCCATGCGCGGTGACGAACCTATGGTGAGCCGGGGCGAGCAGGCCGAGGAGGTTGAGCGGGAGGCGGCCAGGCAGCGGCTGCTCGCCTTGGCCGAAGCGGAGCGCGTACCCGTGGAGGACACCACGCGGGCGGTCCCCGACCGGCGGTGGCGGCGTGACCAGCGGTGAAGAGCCGATTGGTCGCCGGGTCGCCCGGTGGCGGGCGCGGCGGCGGCTGACCCAGCAGATGTTCGCCGACCGGCTCGGCCGGTCGAAGAGCTGGGTGGACAAGGTCGAGCGGGGCGTGCGCGCGCTCGACCGGTACGCGGTGATCCAGCAGGTCGCCGAGGTGCTGCGGGTCGACCCGCTGGTGCTGCTCGGCGAGCGCCGTAAGTCGTCATCGACCGGGGCCGGCCGGCTGGACGGGGTGGACGGGATCCGGGCGGCCCTGGCCCGCTATGACGTGCCCCATCCAACGGCGTCGGTGGCGGAGGTGGGGCGACACGTGGCGAACGCCTGGTTGACGTACCAGCACGCGCGGTACGCCCAGGTGGTGCGCCTGCTGCCTAGGCTGCTGCACGCCGCTCAGAGCGTGCGGGAGGCGCAGCCGGAGCTGCTGGTGCAGGCGTACCGGATCACGTCGTCGGTGCTGGTGAAGCTCGGCGAGGCCGACCTCGGCTGGCTGGCCGCCGACCGGGCGGTGGCCGTGGCCGGCGGCGATCCCGTGCTGGCCGGGGCGGCGACCATCTCGGCCGCCCAGGCGCTGCGCGCGCTGGGCTACGACCGGCTGGCGCTGGTGGCGGCGCTGGCCGCCGCCCACCGCATCGCGCCCGCGCCCGTGTCCGCGCCCACGTCCGCCGCCGAGCCGCAGACGTCAGGGGTGTCGGAGGCGGTGCCGCCGGCAGCGACGGCGGTTCACGGGGCGCTGCTGCTCCAGGCCGCGCTCGCCGCCGCCGGCTGCGGCGACGCCCACCGCGCCGGAGAGCTGACCGGCCGGGCCGCCGAGGTTGCCGCCCGGGTCGTCGCCGACGACCCGCACCGCACCGGCTTCGGGCCGGTCGCCGTTGAACTGGCCGAGGTGGTGGCGGCGGTCGAGCTGGGCGACGCCCGGGCGGCCGTGGTCCGGCACGAGCAGGTGGTACGGCGGGACGCGTGGCGGCTGCTGCCCGCTGAGCACCGCGCGGCGTACCTGGTGGACGCCGCGCGGGCGTACCTCCGGGTTGGTGACCCGGGCGGGGCCGGGCGGGTGCTGGTCGACGCGGACGGCGTCGCGCCGGACGAGGTCCGGTGCCGGCCGGTGGCGCGTACCGTGCTCGCCGAGGTCGCGTCGGCACGCTTGGCACCGGCCGGCGTGGCGCGCCTGGCGGCGCTGGTCGGCCTGTCCCGTTGACCGCTGAGGCCCGGTGGCCTCCGCGCACGCCGAGCGCAGCCCTCGCTGGGCCCGGCCGTGACCGCCCTGCGGCCCACGGCGCGTCACCTGCGTGACACCAGGCCGACCGGAAGCCGGGCCAGCACGCGGTGATGCCCCGGAAAGAGGGCTGCCGACCGGCTGCGGCCTGCAAGATCGTGCTCGATCCCGGGTCGGGTGGCATCTCAAGCGGAGTGAGGCCACTCTTTCCCTGATCGAGTGTGGCCTTCTCCCGACACCGGCGCTCGACCCGACCGCGTGCCGACGAACGCGGCACAGGTCCCGTTTCCCTGGGCCTCCGCCGAGGTCGGTCGTTGCGGTTATCCTGCGCCGGCGCGTCGGGGTCGGCCGGCGTCGGGGCCGGGTGGCAGCCACCGGGGTACGGGAGGGGGCGCGTAATGGTCGATGCGGCGGGCGTCGAGGAGTGCCGGGCGGTCGGCCGGCGGGTGCTGGCTGCGGAGGGTGGGCAGCGGGAGGCCGCCCTGCGGCGGCTGGCGCAGCTCGGCGCGGCCGATCCCGCGCTGCGGCAGGACGCCGCCGACGCGGTGTGCGCCTACCTGCGTACCCCGGTGGACGGCTCCGACGGGCCGGACGCCGACGGTCGGCGGGAGGCGGTGCGGGTGCTCGCCGGGCTACTGCGCTTCGGCGGAGACCCCGGCGCGTCGGCGGTCGGCGTCGACCTGGCAGGGGCGACCCTCGTCGACGCCGACCTCGGCGGCTGTGCGCTGGCCGGGGCCCGGTTCGACGACGCCCGGTTCCTCGGGACGACCTCGTTCGCCGGGGCCCGGTTCGCCGGCGAGGCGATCTTCGCCCGCGCGTTATTCCACGGAGCGGCCCGCTTCGATGAGGCGCACTTTGCGGCCGACGCCGTGTTCGGGCGGGCCCGGTTCCGGGGGCCGGCCAGCTTCGCGGGCGCGGTCTTCGGCGGGATGGCCTGGTTCGGGCGCGGCGAGGAGGAGCTCTGGGAGGACGACCCGGCCTGGGACACCATCGAGGAGGTCCGGCCCGCCGAGTGGGACGAGCCGAACGAGGACGACCCCGGCTGGCCCGTGGCGGTGCTGATGGGCGACTACCAGGAGTGGACCGAGGGCGGCGACGGGGCCCGCTTCGTCGGCCCGGTGTCGTTCCGCCGGGCCCGCCTCGCCGGCCCGGCCTGGTTCTACAAGGCGCGCTTCGGCGCGGAGGCGACCTTCGGCGGGGCGTGGTTCGGCGGGCCGGTGCACCTGGACCAGCCGGCCGTGGACCTCACCGACGCGCGGTGGGCCGGCTCGGCCGACGACGAGCCGGTGTGCTGGCCCCTCGGCTGGACCCAGGGCCCCGCCCCGGACGGCGCGAACGGCCTGGCCAGGGCGGAGGAACTGGCCGCCGCGCCGGCCGGTCCGGAGGGTTCGGCCGCCCGGGGCGGCGGGGCGATGCTGCTGCCCGACGGCTCCGTCGCGCCGTACGCCCGCCAGCTCGCCGACCCCGACCCCGACGTGCGCCGGGTCGGCCTGCGGGTCCTCGGCGAGTTGGGCGACGCGCGACCGGAGCTGCGCCAGCGGGTCGTGGACGCCGTCTGCGGCTACCTGCGCGCCCCGTTGCCGTTCCCCGTGACCGGCGAGTTGACCGCCGCGCAGGCCGGCGAGGTGGAACTGCGCCGCGCCGCCCAGCGACTCCTCGCCGCACGCCTGCGCCCGGGGCCCGGGGCACCGGAGGAGCCGGGCGGGTCGGGCGGGCTAGGCGAGCAGGGCGGGCCGGTTTCCGGGGCGGTGCACTGGGCGGGCTTGAGCCTGTCGCTGTGCGGCGCGACCCTCGTCGACCTCGACCTCAGCGGCTGCGCGGTGGACTACGCCGACTTCACGGCCGCCCAGTTCCACGGCGTCACCCGGTTCGACGGGTCAACGTTCGAGGGGGCCGCGTTCCGGCTCGGCGGCTCCGAGGGGCGCGCCTCGTTCCACGGCGACGTCACCTTCGCCGGGGCACGCCTCGACAGGTTCCGCGCCCCGGCGGAGGTCCTCGGCGCGGTCGTCTTCCACGCCACCCACGACCTCCCCACCCCGTCCTGACCCCCGCCCCGACCCCCGTTCTTCGCGATCTTGCAGTTTCGGCCCCCGCATAACGGTGATAACGGGCGAACCGAGGGCCGCAAGTGCAAGATCGCGGCCCTGCCCGGCCCGGCCGGGCGGAGCGGGGGTGGGTATCGTCGCGGCGTGAAGGACGAGAGGGCCGAGGGGCTGTTGTTGGGGCGGATCTTCGGCGACCCGTGGATCGTCGACCTGCTGCGCCGGTTCGACTTCGACCTGGACCGGGTGGCCGACGGGCCGCCGGAGGCGGTGCACCTGCCCAGCGGCGAGCCCCTGGAGATGATCGCCGGGGATGCCTCGGGTGGGGCCTTCATACTGGTGGGCGCCGGCGTCACCCGGCCCGTGCTGTACGTCGGCTCGGAGGGCGAGGGCGGGTTGATCGCGACCGACCTGCGCGCCGCGCTCGCCCTCGTCGTCGGGCTCCCCAGCATCCACGACGCGACGTCGGTCCCGTACGGCGACGACGGCGGCGCGCGGCTGCGGGAGTGGCTGGCCCGCGCCGACGAGGAGATCCGCGAGGACTGGCCGGAGTTGGACGCCGACCGGGCGCGGCTGCGGCGGGCGCTCGACCTGCCGGAGGCCGACGGGCTGCTGGAGGCGCTGCACCGCTTGGCGGCCGACGAGGACTACCGCCCGGTCAGCGACGCCGGTGACCGGTACGAGGCGATGGTCGACGCGCGCGGGGCGTAGCCACCGGAGGGTGCCGACCCGGCGAATCCCCCCGCGCCGTCAGGCCGTCGAAGCGCCGACCGTCAGGCCGGCCCGTGGCCACCTGGGAAGGTCGATCCGTCAGGTCATTCCGTAGCCGAGTTCCTCGGCGGCCACCGACCAGAAGCGGTTCTCGTGGCCGACGGACGCCGGGTCGAGCTGCCGGAACCGGTCGGTGAGCCGCTCCCCGACCGCCTCGAGGTCGTCGTCGGCGTCGTCGGGCAGCGCGTCGGCCTCGGCGCGGGCCGCCAGGTACGCCTCCGCGCAGGCGACGAGCGCGTCCAGCGTGGAGTTCACCGGCTCTGCGCCGTCGGCGTCGACGAGGGACACCGCACCCGTGGCCGGGTCGACGACGAGGCGGGACAGCCCTTCGTCCTCGGCGAGGACGACCCCGGTCGAGTCGGCGCGGGCGGCCGGGAGCCAGTCCCCGGGGTAGGGAAGCTGCTCCCCGAGGGAGCGCAACCGGGCGAGGGCGGCGTCGATCGCCGCGTCGGTGGTCGGCACCGGCCCACCCTAGCCCCGGGCACCGGCCCACCCTGGCCTTGGGCACCGGCCCGTCGGCCGGGGACTCCTGGCCCGGTCAGGGGATCGGCCACTCGTGGACGGGGCGGTTGCTGTGCATCAGCTCCACGTAGTGGCGGACGACCTCGCGCAGCGCCTCGGGCCGGTCCAGGTGGTCGGCGGACTCCAGCCGGTGCAGGGTCTCCACCTGCCAGGTCGCGCCGTTGCGGCCGGTGAGGCAGCGCTGCTCGATGATCCCGAGCAGTCGGTCCCGCTCGGCCGGGTCGAGCCCCCAGCGGTCGAGGCCGTGGTGGGCCAGCGGCAGCAGCCGGCGCAGCACCAGCTCGGTGACCGGCAGGTAGCCGAGGCCGGGCCAGAACACCTGGGCGTCGATGCCGTGCCGGGCGCAGGCGTTGAAGTTCTCCTCGGCGGCGCTGAACGACATCTGCGACCACAGTGGCCGGTCCGACTCGGCGAGGGCCCGGACCAGCCCGAAGTAGAACGCGCCGTTGGCGACGGTGTCGAGCACGGTCGGGCCGGCGGGCAGCACCCGGTTCTCCACCCGCAGGTGGGGGCGGCCCTTGTAGACGTCGTAGACCGGCCGGTTCCAGCGGTAGACGGTGCCGTTGTGCAGCCGCAGCTCGGCGAGCTTCGGCACGTCGCCCCGGGCCAGGGCCTCGGCCGGGTCCTCCGGGTCGCACACCGGCAGCAGCGCGGGGAAGTAGCGCACGTTCTCCTCGAACAGGTCGAACACGCTGGTGATCCAGCGTTCGCCGAACCACACCCGGGGGCGTACCCCCTGGGCCTTGATCTCCTCCGCCCGGGTGTCGGTGGCCTGCTGGAACAGCGGGATGCGGGTCTCGCGCCACAGTTCCCTGCCGAAGAGCAGCGGCGAGTTCGCGCCGAGGGCGACCTGGATGCCGGCGACGGCCTGGGCGGCGTTCCAGTGGTCGGCGAACTGCGCGGGGCTGACCTGGAGGTGGAACTGGGTGCTGGTGCAGGCCGCCTCCGGGGTGATGGTGTCGGCGGTGGTCGCGAGCCGCTCCACCCCGCTGATGGAGATCCGCAGGTCCTCGCCGCGGGCGGCGAAGATCTGCTCGTTGAGCAGTTGGTAGCGCGGGTTGGCCGACAGCGTCTCGGCGGTCAGGTGCTCGGGGCGCAGCGTCGGCAGGATGCCGATCATGACCATGTGCGCGCCGACGCCCCGGGCCTTGGTCTCGGCGGCGTTGAGGCTGGCCCGCACGTGTTCCTCGAACGCGGCGGTGCCCGTGCCGGCCAGCCGGCGCGGCGCGACGTTGATCTCCACGTTGAACTGCCCCAGCTCGGTCTGGAAGCTGGGGTCGGCGATCGCGGCGAGCACGTCGGCGTTGCGCATCGCCGGCATGGACTCCTCGTCGACCAGGTTCAGCTCGATCTCCAGCCCGGTCATCGGCCGCTCGACGTCGAACCGGGACTCCCGGAGCATCTCGGCGAAGACGTCCAGACACCGGTGCACCTTCTCCCGGTAGCGGGCCCGGTCCTCCCGACTGAAGGTGCGCGCCCCGACTTCCTCGCCCATGGTCACCGCCCTGTCACCGTTGGTTCCCCCAACCTCGCACGCCTCGGCGGCCCGGGGGAAGACCCGAAGGTCCCTCTACGTACCCACCTGCGGCCCGCGTGATCCCCGTCGCCTCCGCCTCCCGCGCCGCCGAGGTGTCGGACGGGCTGGCTAGCATGGCCGGCAACCGGTGGGGGAGACGATGCGCGAGAAGATCACGAAGCTGTTCGTCGCGGCGGCGGTCGCCGAGGCGTGCTCCTGGCTGGCCCTGCTGGTCGGCATGGCCGTGAAGTACGGGCCGCCGGGCAACGAGATCGGCGTGAAGATCTTCGGCCCGATCCACGGCGGCCTGTTCGTCGCGTACGGTGTGCTCGTGCTGGCCGTCGCCCGGCTGCACCGGTGGCGGACGTGGCCGACCCTCGTGGCGCTGGCCTGCTCCGTGCCGCCGTTCGCCACCCTGGTCTTCGAACGCTGGGCGGCCCGCCGGGGCATGCTGCGCACCGCGCCCGACCCCGACCGCCCCCTCACCCCGGTCGGCTGACCGCCCGTCGCGCCCCGTGTCGGGTGCCGGGTGCCGGGTGCCGCAAAGCCTCAGATGAGCAGGATCGCCGCGGCGACCACGAGGACCAGCAGTGCGCCCAGGATGGCCTGGAGCAGCAGCGGCGGCCCGAGGTGGCTCCACAGGGTGGCGTGGCGGGGGCGCAGCAGTTGCCCGGTGGTGAGGTTGACGATCTGCTCGACCCGGGGCGGCAGGTCCGGATCCTGCGGCTTGAGCGTGATCTGCACCCAGTCGGCCGGGTGCAGCGCGCTCTGCGCCAGGTGCCCGTGCAGCTCCACCTCGCACAGCTGATCGTTGGAGTCGCGCAGCCGCAGCGGGGTGACCAGGAACTCCGGCCCCTTGCGCAGTTCCTTCCAGGTGCGCCGGGCGCCGCCACCGCCGCTGGACAGCAGCGAACGGAACGCCAGCAGCAGCAGCCCCATCACGCTGGCGGCCGTGACCACGGCGACGAGCACGGGCTGGCCGATCTTCAGCTCACGCGGATAGCCGTCGAGCAACCGGACGACGCGGCCGGTGACGATCCGCTGCGTCGGGCGAGCGATCCGCCGGTAGTCGAGGTCGCCGTCCATTGTCCACCACCGAGAGTCGTTCACCACGGAGAGTCCGATTCGCTGCACCGATCGTATCCGGCGGCGCGGCCGAACGACATGAATGAACGCGAGTCATGTTCGTGGCGCGCTTGCGTACGGGACCGCCGGGTGAGGTGACAAGGCGACCGGCGCGGGTAAGCGGGGGGCCGAGCCGGAAAGGGGTCGAGCATGCAGCTGTCCTTCCTGCGCCCGCTCTACGACCGTCCCGGGCCGTGGTGCTCGGTCTACCTGGACGCCTCCCGGGACACCCACGACGCCCGACCCGCGCTGGACCTGCGCTGGCGGGCCCTCAAGGGGCGACTGCTGGAGCAGGGCGCCGACGCGCCGACCGTGGACGCCGTCGAACGGGTCGTCCGCGGCCACGACCCGATGGCGGGCGACTACGGCATCGCCGTGTTCGCCACCCGGGGCCGCGCGGTGCTCACCGAGTACCTGTCCGCCCCGCCGCTGCGGGACCTGGCGACCGTGTCGGAGCTGCCGCACACCATGCCGCTGCTCGCCCAGCGCGGCGAACAGGTCGCCTGGGTGCGGGTGCTGGCCGACCGCAGGGGCGCGGACGCCGTGGCCGTCAGCGCCGGCGGGGTGCCCCGCCGCGCCCACGTCACCGGCCGGGAGGACTTCCCGCTGCGCCGCGTCAGCCCGGGCGGCTGGTCGCAGTCGCGCTACCAGCGGGCCGCCATGGAGGCCTGGCACCACAACGCCGGCGACGCGGCGGCGGCCACCGTGGAGCTGGCCGAGAAGGTCGGCGCGGAGGTGGTGGTGGTCGCCGGCGACGTGCGGGCCACCGGCATGATCGCCGCCCAGCTTCCGGAGCGCTGGCAGGACGTGCTGGTGCGTACCGACGCCGGGTCGCGGCACGCCGGGGCGGACCCGGCGCTGATGGACGACGTCACCGTGCAGACCATCGCCGAGGTGGCCGACCAGCGGGTCACCGCGACGCTGGACCGCTTCGGTGTGCAGGAGGACGTCGGGGCGGGCCTCGACGCGGTCGTGTCGGCGCTGCGCCGCAACCAGGTGGACACGATGCTGATCGTGGACGACCCGTCGTCGACGGCGCAGCTGTGGGTCGGCCCCGAGCCGACCGACATCGCCACCGACCCGGGCCAGCTCACCGCCGTGTCGGTGGCCGACCCCCGGCGGGTACGCGCCGACGCGGCCCTGGTCCGGGCGCTCGTCGGCACCGACGCCGAGCTGACCGTGCTCGCGCCGGACGAGGCGCCCGAGCTGACCGACGGGGTGGGCGCGGTGCTGCGCTACGTCGACGCCGCCACCCCCGGCCGGTCACATGGCTGAGCGTACGGTCGCCGACCTGGTGGTGGAGCGGCTACGGGCGTGGCGGGTGCCGCGCGCCTTCGGGTGCCCGGGCGCCGCCGTAGCCCCGCTCGTCGCCGCCCTGGACCGTGCGGGCGGGGACCCGGCGTTCGTCCCCGCCCGGCACGAGGAGACGGCCTCGTTCATGGCCAGCGGGCACGCCAAGTTCACCGGCGAGATCGGGGTCTGCCTGGCCACCCAGGGCCCCAGCGCCGTGCACCTGCTCAACGGCCTGTACGACGCCAAGCTGGACAGCAAGCCGGTGGTGGCGATCGTCGGCGAGGACATCGGCGGCCCGCTCGGCGGCGCCCACGAGGAGATCGGCCTGAGCCGCCTCTTCGGCGACGTCTGCAACCAGTTCGTCCGCTACGGGCGCACCCCCGGTCAGGTGCCCGCCGTGCTGGACCAGGCGTTCCGCACCGCCGCCGCCACGCGCAGCCCCACCTGCGTGGTGCTGCCCCGCGAGTTGCAGGTGGCCCCGGTGCCCGACCTGGTCCCGCAGTTCGCCGGGGTGATGTCGGCGACGCCGGGGGAGCCCCTGGCGCGGGTGCTGCCGCACGACGCCGACCTGGCCGCCGCCGCGTCGGTGCTCGGCATCGGCGACCGGGTGGCGATCCTGGTCGGGCAGGGCGGCCACGGCGCGGGCGACGAGATCGTGGCGCTGGCCGACCGGCTCGGCGCGGGGGTGGCCGCCAGCCTGCTCGGCAAGCCGGTGCTCGACGAGCGGCTACCCTTCCACGCCGGGGTGCTCGGCGAGGTGGGCACCACCGCCGCGGCCCAGCTCATGGGCGGCTGCGACACCCTGCTGCTGGTCGGCACCAACGACCCGTGGACCGACTACTATCCGCTGCCCGGCCAGGTCCGCACCGTCCAGATCGACATCGACGGCCGGCGGATCGGCAACCGTTACCCGGTGGACGTGCCGCTGGTCGGCGACGCCACCGAGACGCTGCGGGCCCTGCTGACCCGCGTTGCGGACCGGCCCCGGCGGGCGTGGCGGGAGACGGTGGAGGCGTCGGTGGACCGGTGGCGGCAGGCGGCGGCGGCCCGCGCCGCCGAGCCCGCCGGGCCGGTGAACCCGCAGCTCGTGCTGCACGAGCTGTCCGCCCGGCTGCCCCGGGAGGCGGCCGTCGCGGTCGACGTCGGCTCGATCGTCTACTGGTACGCCCGCCATCTGGAGCTGCCGCCCGGCGTCACCGCCCACCTCTGCGGCACCCTCGGGTCGACCGGCTGCGCCCTGCCGTACGCGGTGGCGGCGAAGCTCGCCCGCCCCGATCGGCCGGTGCTCGCCCTCGCCGGCGACGGCGCGATGCAGCTCAACGGGCTGGCCGAGCTGATCACGGTGGCCCACCACTGGCGGGAGTGGCCGGACCCCCGGCTGGTCGTGCTCGTGCTCAACAACCGGGACAACTCCGGGGTGGGCGACGGCCGCCCGCCGGCCGGCGTGGCCGGCCGGCGCCCCGACGTCCCGTACGCCGGTTGGGCCCGCCTGCTGGGCCTGCACGGGGTCCGGGTGGACCGGCCGGAGCTGGTCGGCGCGGCGTGGGACGAGGTCCTCGCGGCGGACCGGCCGAGCGTGCTGGAGGCCGTGGTCGACCCGACCGTCGCGCTGCGCCCCCCGGAACCGGCCCTGGCGGACCTGCGCGGCCTGTTCGCCGGCGGCGACGCGGCCCGGCAGGTCCGCGGGCGGATGCTCGACAACCGGGTCGCCGTCGAGGCGGAGGACCTCGTGTAGCCCCGGGCCAGGGCGCGTGACCCACCTACGGCACGCCGGGCGGCGTGGCGGTCTCGGGATTCCGGGGGCCGCCACGCCGCCCGCGCGTACGCCCCGGTCCGGCTCGCGGTCCGGCTCCGGACGACCCGCCCAGCGGGCACGCGCGAGGGCGGACGCCCCGTTTAGACCCCATCGGGACGGGAAGCCGGGCCGCGTGGTGAGCGAACGAGGCGGGTCCGGACCGGCGCACACGGTGCGCCCGGACCTCACGGCGGACGGGGCCGGACTTGCCGGCGACCGGGTGATGACGGCAGGCAGCACGGCCCGGATCATGGTCGCCGCCGCGGTGCGCGCCCTGCGCGGGGAGGACTGCGCCGACCTGCGGAACCCGGGCGTGCCGTCCCGTTTCCCGGGCGCCCCCGAGCCGGTGCGCCGGGGCGCGGCCGTGCGGGTGGCCGGGCGGGTCGCCCTCACCCCCGACCAGGCGGCCGAGGTCGACGCCGACCGGGTCGCCCGGTGGATCGTCGACCAGTACCCGCGCCGGTGCTACCCGGGCGTGGTGCTCGGCTCGCCGCACGGCGCGGCCGTGCACCTGGCGGTCGCCCTCGGGGTGCCCTGGCTGCCCGCCGCCTTCGAGACGACGGTGCACTGGGGCGGCGGCGCGGTGGACCGGCCCGGCGCCGCCCTCGACCACGGCGCGGCGCTCGCCGGCCGGCTGCTGGCCGGCAACCCGGACGTGCACGTGCGCCAGGTGCACTGCCCGGCGAGCCGGGGCCCGCTGTCCGGGGCGACCGTCTCCCTCACGGTGCGCTGGCAGTCGCTGCCGACGGCGTACGCCCGGTTCCTCGCCGACCGCCTCGCGCCCGGCGCCCCGGTGCTGCTGCTGCGCGACGCCCGCACCTGGCCGGTCTACGACGCCGGACGGGGGCACAGCTTCCAGGCCGGCTCCCCGGCCAGCGGCCTGGACCCGGTGGACTTCCACCCGGACTCGCACGTCCTGCGCCAGGTGCTCCGCTGCGTCGGCGGCGACGGGGCCCGTTGGCAGCCCCCGGAGGTCTCCTGCCCCCAGGGCTACGCCGAGCACGGCGTGGAGCCCGGTTTCGAACTCGCCGTCCGGGACTGGGCCGGGCGGCGGGGCAACGACGTGCACCGGGTGCTCTTCCCTCGGCCGGAGGCGCTCAGCGCCGCCGTCGCCGACCTGTACCGGGGGTGGCTGCGGCGGGCCGGCAAGACCGGCGACCGCCTCGTCGTGGAGTGCGGGCGGCTGCTCGACCCGTGGCAGGTGGTGCGGGCGGGGCTGGTGCCGTACTGGTGCGAGAACGCCACCCGGCGCACCGTCGACGCCGCCGAGTGGTGGCTGGCCGGCAGCGAGCCGTTCAGCTCCGTGGACGTGCTCCCGGAGTCGCCGGGGATGCGCTCGCCGGCTCTCGCGGGCCTGCCGCAGTGGCTGGCCGTCGCCGCCTTCGGCCGTCGCCGCCGGGCCCTGGACCGCACCGCCGCCCGCGGTTACCCGGTCGCGCCGGTGCCGACCCGCCGGGCCACCGAGGTGCTCCGTGCCCAGCCGTACGACCTGCCGGCGCCGCCGCCGCTGCCCGCCGCGACCGCCGTCGAGGCGTTCCGGGCCGGCGGCGCCCGGCACGGCCTGGTGGTCGGCTGACCGGTTCGTCCGCCGTGCCGCCGGGCGTCCCGGGCGGCGTGCCGCAGTCGGTCGTACCGACCGGCCGAAACATCCTCGCGAACCCGGGCCGGCGTGATTGAGTACCTACGGAGCGGGAACACCGCTGGCTGCGACGGCCGGGCAAGGCTGCGCAGCCCGCTGTCGCCGCTCCTCGACGGATCCCGTCATGTGACCCACTTCCGGCCCGGTGCGTGGCTCGACCACGCGCACGTCCGGTTTCCCGACCCGGGCGGGGGACCTTCCTGAGGGAGGCGCGGATGTTCGGACAGCCCAGCACGACCACGGCACCACCCCCCACCGACCGGGGGCTGGAGGATCTCGACGCGGCGGCGCTGGCGTACGCGGCGCGGATCGAGGGCCTGCCCCCCGAGCGGCGGCAGGAGGCCCGCGACGACCTGGTGCGCTTCGCGTTGCCGTTCGCCGGGCGGCTCGCCCGCCGCTACCGGGGTCGGGGCGAGCCGCTGGAGGACCTGGAGCAGGTGGCCCGGCTCGGGCTGGTCAACGCGGTCGACCGGTACGACCCGGAGCGGGGCTCGTTCACCGCGTACGCGGCGATCACCATCGTCGGGGAGATCAAACGCCACTTCCGGGACCGCACCTGGGGGGTGCACGTGCCCCGCCGGCTGCGCGACCTGATCCTGGAGGTGGGGCAGGCCACCGCCGCGCTGACCAGCGAGCTGTCCCGGGCCCCCACCGTCGCCGAGCTGGCCGAGCGGCTGGAGACGCCGCAGGAGGAGATCCTCGCGGCCCTGGAGTCGGCGGCCGGCTACAGCCCGGCCTCGCTCAACGCGCCCGTCGGCGGGGAGAGCTCCGCCGAGTTCGGCGACCTGGTCGGCGAGAGCGACAACGCGCTGGAGTCGGTCGACGACCGGGTGACCGTCAGCGGGCTGCTGCACCGGCTGCCCTGGCGGGAGCGGCGGATCCTGGCCATGCGCTTCTACGGCAACCAGACCCAGGCCGAGATCGCCGCCCGGTTCGGCATCTCCCAGATGCACGTCTCCCGGCTGCTGTCGCGGGCGCTGACCTGGCTGCGGCAGGCGATGCTGGCCGACGCCCCGCCGCCGTGGCAGAACGGCCCGGCCGAGACGGAACCGGCGACGAAGCGCCGGTGAGGCGCAAGGAAGGGCCCCCTGTCGACGCCTGAGGCAGAGAGGGGTGCCCTTCTCACACCCCGGAGCCCGTCGCGTGGGCGGGCTCAGTGCTCCGTCGAGTTGCCACGGCTGTGCGGGTGCCGCCACCGCTCGTTCTCCTGCGGGGCCCGCCGCCCCGCGTCCGGCCCGCCCGGCTCCGGGGCGTCGGACTCGTCGAAGCTGGGCCGGCGGACCTCCTCCGGCTCCGGCACGTCCACCGGCCGGGCGCCCGACTGCGGCGCCGGCTGGTACTCGACGGCCTCCCGGGCGCCGTGCGCGCCCTCCGCCGCCGGTGACTCGGGCGCGTGCCGCTCGTGGTGCATCTCCGAGGCGAAGCTCTGCGGCGGCTTCGTGGTGCGCTGGGGCAGGTCCCGGCCCAGGTCGGAGACGAGGTGGCCGTACTTGGCGTCGAAGGCGGGGCGCTCGGAGCGGATCCGGGGCATCCGGTCGAAGTTGCGCAGCGGGGGCGGGCAGGTCGTCGCCCACTCCAGCGAGTTGCCGAAGCCCCACGGGTCGTCGACCGACACCATCGCCCCGTACCGCCAGGACTTCCACACGTTGTAGATGAAGAACAACGTGGACGCGCCGAGCACGAACGACCCGACCGTGGAGATCATGTTGAGCGTGGTGAAGCCGTCGCCGGGCAGGTAGTCGGCGTACCGGCGGGGCATGCCCTCGTTGCCGAGCCAGTGCTGCACCAGGAAGGTGGCGTGGAAGCCGACGAACATCGTCCAGAAGTGCAGCTTGCCCAGCCGCTCGTCGAGCAGCCGCCCGGTCATCTTCGGGAACCAGAAGTAGACCCCGCCGAACGCGGCGAAGACGATGGTGCCGAACAGCACGTAGTGGAAGTGCGCCACCACGAAGTACGAGTCGGTGACGTGGAAGTCGACCGGCGGGCTGGCCAGCAGGACCCCGGTGAGCCCGCCGAGCAGGAACGTGACCAGGAAGCCGACGGCGAACAGCATCGGCGTCTCGAAGGTGAGCTGCCCCTTCCACATGGTGCCGATCCAGTTGAAGAACTTCACCCCGGTGGGCACGGCGATCAGGTAGCTCAGGATGCTGAAGAACGGCAGCAGCACCTGGCCGGTGGCGAACATGTGGTGCGCCCAGACGCTCATCGACAGCACGGTGATGGCGACGGTGGCCAGCACCAGCCCGGTGTAGCCGAAGATCGGCTTGCGGGAGAAGACCGGGATGATCTCGGTGATGATGCCGAAGAACGGCAACGCCACGATGTAGACCTCGGGGTGGCCGAAGAACCAGAACAGGTGCTGCCACAGCATCATCCCGCCGGTGGCGGGGTCGAACACGTGCGCGTCGAGCAGCCGGTCGGCGGCCAGGGCGAACAGGGCGGCGGCCAGCAGCGGGAAGACCAGGATCACCAGGACGCTGGTCAGCAGCATGTTCCAGGTGAAGATCGGCATCCGGAACATGGTCATGCCGGGGGCGCGCAGGGTCAGGGTGGTGGTGATCAGGTTGACCGCGCCGAGGATGGTGCCGAGGCCGGAGATGGCCAGGCCGACGATCCACAGGTTCCCGCCGATGCCGGGGGAGTGCTCCATCCGGCTCAGCGGCGTGTACGCCGTCCAGCCGAAGTCGGCGGCCCCGCCCGGGGTGGCGTAGCCGCCGACGACCAGGGTCCCGCCGAACAGGTAGAGCCAGTACGCGAAGGCGTTGAGCCGGGGGAACGCCACGTCCGGCGCGCCGATCTGCAACGGGACGATGTAGTTGCCGAACGCGAACACCAGTGGCGTCGCGAACAGCAGCAGCATGATCGTGCCGTGCATGGTGAACGCCTGGTTGTACTGCTCCGGGGAGAGGAACTGCAGGCGCGGCCGGGCCAGCTCGGCCCGCAGCAGCAGGGCCAGCACCCCGCCGATGAGGAAGAAGACGAACGAGGTGACCAGGTAGAGCAGGCCGATCTGCTTGGCGTCGGTGGTCCCGATCAGCTTGATCAGCTTGGCCCCGGGCAGGGCCGGGCGGACCGGGCCGGGAAAGCCGCCGAAGCGGGCCGGCGCGAGGATCGCGGGCCCCCGGTCTCGGGCAGGCTCCGTGGTTACCCGCTTGGGCATGCTTCTCACCCCGTCGTGGCGACAGAAAGGGACGGGCGTGCCTACCCGCCCCTCTCCCTATGTAACCAGGCGAGAGCGGTAATTTCGGTCGATTCGCGGGTGGGCGGGTCTCCGCCACCGTGAACACGACCGCGTTCACCGACAGCCGGGCGACACGGCGGGGTCAGGTGGCGGGCAGCATCGCCCAGACCACCTTGCCGTCGACCACCGGCGCGCTGCCCCAGCGCTGGGTCAGCTCCCGCACCAGCAGCAGGCCCCGGCCGCCCTCGGCCCGCAGGTCCGTCCGGGTCGCCGCGCGGGCCGCGGCGCGGCTGCCGTCGGCAACGGCCAGCTGCAGGTACGGCCGGCGCAGGGTCAGCGTGACCTGCATCGGGGTGCCGGCGTGCCGCACCACGTTGCCGACCAGCTCGCTGAGCACCACCGAGGCCGGGCCGACCAGCTCCGGCAGGTGCCACCGGCCGCAGGCGTCGGCGACCAGCTCCCGGGCCCGTCGGCACGCGCCCGCCACCGGTTCCAGGCGGACCCGCAGCCGGGGCGCGGCGGCGGCCCCCGCCGTCCGGGCCGCCTCGGCGCAGTCCCGCTGCACCGGCAGCCCCCGGCACACCCTCGACTGGGTCAGCCAGCTGGCCGTTCGCGCCGGTGGCGCGCAGAGCACGACGGGCACCGCCGGCCAACCGGCCGCCTGGCGGGCGGCGGCGGCGAAGACCGACAGCGCGAGCCCGTCACGGACGGTGAGGTCGTGGAGGTCGACCACCAGCGCGTCCGGCTGGGCGGTGAGGCAGCGGTCGAGCACCCGGTGCACCGTCCGCATGGTCGCCAGGTCGAGCGCGCCGGCGATGCGTACGACGGTCACGGGCGACTCGTCGCGGACCTCGCAGGTGATCCGGCTCGGCATGCGTGGTCCTCGTTTCCGTCTCGGGGTGACCCCGACGTACCCGGCGCGGTGCCGGGTGAAACGGAACGACGGGCGCGCTCAGCGGGGACGACGGTCACGCGTCGTGAGCACGCCCAGCGCGATCATGCCGGCGCCGAGGACCAGGTGCAGCCAGTTGTCGGCGTTGTTGACCGGGATGAAGTTGGCGCCGCTGCCGTGGTCGACGACCAGGCCGTAGAGCCACAGCACGAGGTAGATCGCCCCGCCGCCGATCAGGAACGTCCGCGCCCCGTCCCACGTGCGCGACAGCGCCAGGCCGGCCAGCCCGAAGGCCAGGTGTACGGCGTTGTGCAGGACCGAGACCTGGAACACCCCGAGCAGCTTCGCCCCGGAGCCGTGGCCGGCGAAGCGCAGGTCGCCGAAGTCGGTGGTGATCCCCGGGACGAAGCCGAGCAGACCGACCAGGAGGAAGACCACACCGACGGTGGCTGCGGCACGCCGCACCGGCGCCCGGCCGTCGGCCGGGTTGCGTCGGGCCCGCGCGTGGGCCATCGGACCGGCCACCACGACCTCCTCACCGCCACTGTCTGACCGCCGGGCGGGAGCCCCCCCGGCCGGGCGACGCGTTCCCGCCACCGCCCCGCGCAAACGCGGGCGGTCCGCGCGGGCGGTCTCAGCAGGGGCCCGGCGGCGTTGACAGGTGCCCCTCCGTGCGCCGCCGTCAGGCGGGTTGCAGGGGGCGGGAGGCGGTCTGCCGGACCTGCTCGTACAGCCCGACGTACGCGCGCGCCATCACCGCCGGGGTGAACCGCCTGGCGGCCTCCCGGCGGCACTCGTCGCCGTCGAGCACGCTCGCGGCCAGCAGCAGGTCGGCCAGCTCGTCCTCGTCGGCGGTGAGCAGCCCGGTGCGGCCGTGCTCGATCAGCTCCGGCAGGCAGCCCCGGGCCGTCGCCACGACCGGGGTGCCCAGCGCCAGGGACTCGACCACGGCCGTGCCGCCGGGCTCCTCCCAGCGCAGCGGGAACAGCGCGGCGCGGGCCCCGGCCAGCAGGTCGTCGCGCTCCTGCCCGGCGACCGTGCCCACCCAGCGGACCAGGTCGCCGTCGACGTGCGGGGCCACCTCGTCGTAGAAGAACCGCACGTCCGGGTTCTGCCGGGCCTCGTCGCCCGCCGCGGCCAGGTCCTGCGGCCGGTGGTAGGGCCCGACCGGCCCGGCGAGCACCAGCGGCACGCCGACCCGCCGCGCCAGCCGGGCGCCGACGTCCTGGCCCTTGCCCGGGTTGATCCGGCCCAGGATGATCAGGTAGTCGCCCTTGTCCGGCCGGGGCCGCCGGTCGGCGTCGACGGCGAGCGGAGTGGACAGGTGCACGTGGCCGACGGAGTGTTCCCGCAGCGCCCGGGGGGCACGGGCCAGCTGCGCGGCGGACACGCCGTTGACCCGGACCCGGTCGCCGCCGTCGAGGTTGCCGTACAGGTCGGGGTGCTTGGCCAGGTCCCAGTGCAGGGTGTGCAGCACCGGCGGGGCCTGCGGGCCCATCGCCGCGAGGGTGGCCAGGCCGACGGCCTCCACGTGGTCGTGCACCAGGTCGATGTCGTCGCGGGCGTGCAGCGCGCGCACCACGCCGCCCAGGTGCGCCTGGGAGATGCCGCAGACCTGGTTGTACGGCCGTTGCAGGGCGTGGAACTGGCCGTCGCCGAAGACGGTGATCTTCTCGTCGACGGGCAGGGTGCTGCTGTCCACGGAGGCGAGGACCACCCGCACGCCCAGCCTGCGCAGCTCCGGCACGAGGGTGGCGATGACGTTCTCGATCCCCCCGTAGCCGGGCGGCGGCACGGACAGCCACGGGCCGGCGTTCATCAGGACGGTGAGGCTCATGCGGGATTCCTTCCCTCGGCGGGCCGTCGGGTCGCGCCGGCGGACGCTGCGTCGCGCCGCCACCCCGTCCGTGTCGTCGTACCGGCATCCGGCTTCGGCACGCCGGTTTCCGGCGGCTTCGTCACGCGGGCACCCGGCGCCGGGACACCCGGTGCCGCAGCTCCGCCAGGGGCGGGCGCTCCTCGACCGAGACGTCGCTGACGACGATCTCCCGGTCGAGGTTCGGCAGCGCGTCGGAGCCGCCCCGCCGGAACTGGGTCAGCAGGGCGGCCGGCACGGCGCCCGGGTTGGCCCAGCCCCGGCGCTGCAACCGGGACCAGGCGGTCAGCATGATCTGCGCCGACATCCGGCCCAGCGCCGCCGTGTCCTGGTGGCGGTGCCGGCGCTCACCCAGGTCCACCTGGGCCAGCGCGTCCAGGCCGACCAGGTCGAGCAGGTCGATCAGCATCGCCGTCTCCACCCCGTACCCGGAGACGAACGGCACCCGTTCCAGCACGTCGCGGCGGCCGGCGTACTCACCGGCGAGGGGCTGGACGAAGCCGGCCAGCTCCGGCCAGAACAGGTTGAGCAGGGGGCGGGCCATCAGCTCGGTGACCCGGCCGCCCCCGTCGGCCTCCACGCTGGCCGCCCCCACCAGCGGCCGGTGGTAGAACCCCTTGACGAAGTCGACCGACGGGTCGGTCAGCAGCGGCCCGATCAGGCCGGTGACGAAGTGCGGGCGGAACTCGTGCAGGTCGGCGTCGACGAACGCGACCACGTCGCCCTCGGCCGCCGCCAGCCCGGCCCACAGCGCGTCGCCCTTGCCGGTCAGCCGGGGCAGCCCCCGCGTCATCTCGTCCTGGCCGACCACCTCCGCGCCGGCGGACCGGGCCACCTGCGCGGTCCGGTCCGTCGACCGGGAGTCGACCACGATCAGCTCGTCGACCAGGGGCACCCGGTCCATCAGGTGCTCGCGGATGGTCGACACGATCGCGCCGACCGTCGCCTCCTCGTTACGCGCCGGCAGGACCACGCTGACCCGGCTGTCGCCCTTGGCGCGCAGCAGCCGCCGCGACGTCCACTCGGCCGCCGAACTGGTCCGATATGTCGCCCATGCCTCCACCACCGGTGTCACACTCGCCTCTGCATCCCGCACTGACGCACCCCCAGATCGTGGTGGAAAACGCGGAGTACGGAATTCCCAATTCCGCCCGCACGCTAACCGGATTGTCGCTAACAGCTTGATCACGGGCCGCGCCCCCACCGGTTTTCGGCAGGTGAACGTTTGATTGCGCGCCCCACCGGGGAGTGTGCATCGCGCGAATGCGAAAGCGTGGCGAAAGGGTGTGCCGATGCGCGGGTGCCGGGTGGGACTGGTCGGGGCCGGCGGGGTGGCGCAGCGCCACGCCCGGGTGCTGGACGGCTTCGACGACGTCGAGATCCTCGGCGTGACCGACGTGGCGCGCGACGCCGCGACCGCCCTGGCCGACGCGCACGGGGCGCGGACCTTCGCCGACGTCGACGAGCTGCTCGCCGCCGGCCCCGACGCGGTGTACGTGTGCGTGCCGCCGTTCGCGCACGGGCCGGTGGAGGAGGCGGTGATCGCCGCCGGGGTGCCGATGTTCGTGGAGAAGCCCGTCGCGGTGGACCTGGACACCGCCGAGCGGATCGCCGACCTGGTCGCCCGGCGCGGGCTGCTCACCGGCGTCGGCCACCACTGGCGGTACCTGCATGTGGTCCGGCACGCCCGCGAGCTGCTCGCCGACCGGCCGGTGCGGATGGTCGGCGGCGCGTGGCTGGACAAGGTGCCCCCGGTCGCCTGGTGGGCGCGGCGGGACCGCTCCGGCGGCCCCGTGGTCGAGCAGGCCGCGCACGTGCTGGACCTGATGCGGGTGCTCGTCGGGGAGGTGACGGAGGTGACCGCGTACGGCGACGGCACCCCGCCGCCGGTCGACGGCGCCGACGTCGACTCGGTGACCACCGCCGCCCTGCGCTTCGCGGCCGGCGCGGTCGGCACCGTCTCCGCCGCCTGCGTCCTGGGCTGGAAACACCGGGCCGGGCTGGAGATCCTGGCCGACGGCCTCGCCCTGAGCCTGACCGAGGACGGCCTGACCGTCCGCGACGCCGACGGCGAGCGCCACCTGGCGGCCGATCCCGACGCCGCCCGCACCGCCGTCGACCGGGCCTTCGTCGACGCGGTCCGGCGCGTGGGCGACGACGTGCGGGTCCCGTACGCCGAGGCGCTGCGCACCCAGCGGCTGGCCCTCGCGATCGCCGAGTCCGCCCGCACGGGGCGGCCGGTGTCCCTGCCGACCGGTCCCGCCGCGTCCCCCCACGCCGTCGTGCCGACCGCGACGCGGGTGGGCGTCGATGCGTGACCGGGTGGTGGTGGTGAGCGGCCCGGGGCGGGTCGAACTGGTCGAGCAGGACGCCGACGAGCTGCGCGACGGCACGTTCCGGGTGCGGACCCTCTACAGCGGGGTCTCCGCCGGCACCGAGCTGAGCTTCGTCAAGGGCACCAACCCCTACCTCCACGTCACCTGGAACTCCGGGCTGGGGCTGTTCCAGCCGGGCGAGGCGAGCACCCCGTACCCGGTGGCCCGGCTGGGCTACATGCAGGTGGGGCGGGTGGTCGAGAGCCGCACGCCGGCGGTCGCCGTCGGCACGGTCGGCGCGATGACGTACGGCCACCGCACCGGCCACGTCGCCGACCCGCTCGCCGAGCGGTTCGTCCCGCTGCCCGACGACCTCGACCCCCTGCTCGGCGTCTACGTCGCGCACATGGGCCCGATCTGCGCCAACGGGCTGCTGCACGCCGCCGCCGACCTGCGCGGCACCGACGTGCGCTCCCTCGGCGACGGGGTGGCCGGCCGCCGGGTCGCGGTGGTCGGCAGCGGCGTGGTGGCCCTGCTCACGGCCCTGTTCGCCCGGCACCACGGCGCGGCGTCGGTGGTGGTGCTCGACCCGACCCCGCAGCGGCGGGCGGTCGCCGAGGCGCTCGGCCTGCAGACCCTCGACCCGGGCGCCGACGACCCGGCGGTGGTGCTGAAGACCCGGTGGAACCACGCCGCGGGCGACCGGGGCGCCGACGTCGTCTTCCAGTGCCGGGGGCAGGCGTGGGCGTTGCAGCTCGCGCTGCGCCTGCTGCGCCCCCAGGGCACCGTGATCGACCTGGCCTTCTACCAGGCGGGCGCGGACGCGGTCCGCTTCGGCGAGGAGTTCCACCACAACGGGCTGTCGCTGCGCTGCGCCCAGATCGGCCGGGTGCCGCGCGGGCTCGCCCCGACCTGGGACCGGGAGCGGCTGTCGGCCGAGACCATCGACCTGCTGCGGGCGTACGGTGATCGGATCCGCACGCATCTCGTGTCGGCGGTGGTGCCCTTCGATCAGGCTCCGGAGCTGCTCACCGACCTGGCCGAACGCCGCCGACAGGAGTTGCAGGTGGTGTTGACCGGCTGACCGGGCCGCACGATCCGGCCCGGGTCGCGTACCGTTGCGGCTCATGGGTGTGTCGCAACGGTTGAAGAGCAGGTTCCGTCGGTTCCTCCAGCGCCCGGGCACCACGGTCGACCTGGGCCCGCTGGAGAAGCTGCTGCCGGCCATCGAGGGCCGTGAGGAGGAGCTGTCGGCGCTGACCGACGCCGAGCTCACCGAGGCCGCCGGCTCCGCCACGGGCTACGAGGAGATCTGCGCGATCGGCCGCGAGGCCGCCCGGCGCGGGCTGGACCAGCGGCCGTACGACGTGCAGCTGCTCGGCGCGATGGCCCTGCTCTCCGGCAAGGTCGCCGAGATGGCCACCGGTGAGGGCAAGACCCTGACCGCCACGATCGCCGCGTACGGGCACGTCCGGCTCGGCAACGGCCCGGTGCACGTGCTCACCGTCAACGACTACCTGGCCCGCCGCGACGCCCGCTGGATGGAGCCGGTCTACGCCCTGCTCGGGCTGACCGTCGGCTCGGTCAGCGAGGCGTCCACCCCGCAGGAGCGCCGCGACGCGTACGCGTGCGACGTCACGTACGTCTCGGTCAGCGAGGCCGGTTTCGACTACCTGCGCGACCAGCTCGTCACCGACCTCGACGACCGGGTCCAGCCGGCGCTGCGCACGGCGATCGTCGACGAGGCCGACTCCATCCTGATCGACGAGGCCCGGGTGCCGATGGTCCTCGCGGGCGCGGTCGGCGGCGAGCAGGACCCGGTGCACGCCGCCGCGGCCCTGGTGCGCGGCCTGCGCAAGGGCAAGCACTACACCGTCGCCGAGGACGGCCGCAGCGTCGCCTTCACCTCCGCCGGCCTGGCCGCCGTGGAGGCCAAGCTGGGCGGCATCGACCTGTACGACACCGAGCACGTGGGGCAGCTCTCGGCCGTCAACGTGGCCCTGCACGCGCACGCCCTGCTGCACCGCGACGTCGACTACATCGTGCGGGACGGCTCGGTGGAGCTGATCGACGAGATGCGCGGCCGGGTGGCCCAGCGCCGCCGCTGGCCCGACGGCCTCCAGGCCGCCGTGGAGGCGAAGGAGGGGCTCGACGCCACCGCCGAGGGTGAGGTGCTGGGCACCATCGCCGTGCAGGCGTACATCGCGCTCTACCCGAAGGTGTGCGGCATGACCGCCACGGCGGTGCTGGTCGGCGACCAGCTGCGCGAGTTCTTCGGCCTGGAGGTGGCGGTGATCCCGCCGAACACCCCCTGCGTGCGCGAGGACGAGCCGGACCGCATCTACGCCACCCGGGCCGAGAAGGACGAGGCGCTGGTCGACGAGATCAGGCGCTGCCACGACAAGGGCCGGCCGGTGCTGGTCGGCACCCTCGACGTCAAGGAGTCCGAGCAGCTCGCCGTCGGGCTGGAGGCCGCCGGGGTGCCCTGCGTGGTGCTCAACGCCAAGAACGACGACGACGAGGCGGCGATCATCGCCGAGGCCGGCGCGTACGGCGCGGTCACCGTCTCCACCCAGATGGCCGGGCGGGGCGTCGACATCCGGCTCGGCGGCAGCGACTCCGCCGACCGGGACCGGGTCGCCGAGCTGGGCGGCCTCTACGTCATCGGCAGCGGCCGGCACGACAGCCGCCGCGTCGACGACCAGCTGCGCGGCCGGGCCGGCCGGCAGGGCGACCCGGGCGGGTCGGTGTTCTTCGTCAGCCTGGAGGACGACCTCGTGGTCCGGCACGCCGGCGACGCGGTCCCCGCCTCGCCCCGGATGAACGCCGACGGCCTGGTCACCGACCCGCAGGTCGACTACGCCGTGGAGCACGCCCAGCGGGTCGCCGAGGGCGTCAACCACGAGATCCACCGCAACACCTGGCGCTACAGCGTGGTGATCGAGCAGCAGCGCAAGGCCCTCGCCGAGCGGCGGGAGCGGCTGCTGACCAGCGACATCGCCGCGCTGATGCTGCTGGAGCGGGTGCCGGAGAAGGCCGAGGAGATGGACGAGGACCTGCTCGCCCGGGCGGCCCGGTCGATCGCACTCTTCCATCTCGACCGGCTGTGGGCCGAGCACCTCGCCGAGCTGTCCGAGGTGCGCGAGGGCGTGCACCTGCGCGCCCTGGGCCGGCTCGACCCGCTCGACGAGTTCCACCGGGCGGCCGTGCCGGCGTTCAACGCGCTGGTGCCGGAGATCGAGGCCCGCACCATCGCCACGTTCACCGAGACCGAGTTCGACGAGGACTGGGAGCCGGACGCCTCGACGCTGGTGCGGCCGTCGGCGACGTGGACGTACCTCGTCCACGACAACCCGTTCGGCTCGGAGCTGGACCGGCTCATCGCCTCGGTGGGGCGTCGGCTCAGCGCCGCCCCGCGCTGAGGCGCGACTTTTCGGCCGTTTCGACCCGGCTTGCCGGGGGTACTAGCGCGCGTCGAAAGAATCGGGAGAGCAAGACGATGAGACAGCGCAGGGGCGGTACGGGGCGCCGGTGGCCGGCGTTCCCGGCGGGGGCAGTGGCCCGGTGAACCTGGAGGCGCAGGTCGCCGGCACCGAGACCCTGAGCGTGCTGGAGACGGCGGCGCTGCTGCGGGAGCTCACCGCCGGCCTGATCGAGGTGACGGATTTCGACGCGGCGCTCGTCCAGTTGGTCGGGCTCGCCCAGGCGGCTGTCGCCGGGGTCGCCTGGTGCGGTTTCACGGCGCTGCGGGCCGGCGAGCCGGCCGGGGTGGCCGCCTCCGACCCGGCCCTCGCCGGCCTGGACGACCTCAGCGACGGCCCCGACACGCCGGCGATGAGCGCCATCCACCGCCGCGAGATGATCATCGCCGAGGACCTCGGGCGGGAGTCGCGCTGGCCGGGCTGGACGGCCCGGGCCCGGCAGGCGGGGGTGCGTGGCGTCATCTCCGCGCCGGTCGACGTCGACGAGCAGGTCATCGGGGCGATCAACCTGTACGCTTCGACGCCGGACGCGCTGACCACCCGTCACCAGCTCACGGCGATGCTCCTCGCCGAGCACGCCGGGCTGCTGCTGGCCGCCGTCCGGGGCCGGGAGCGGCGGGCCGCCGAGGCCACCGAGCGGGACGCCGCGCTGCTCGGCGAGGGGGTGGTCGGGCAGGCGATCGGCGTCATCATGACCCAGCGTGGCTGCCCCGCCCCGGAGGCCCTGGAGGTGCTGCGCAGCGCGGCGACGTCGCTGGACATCCCGCTGCGCGAGGTCGCCGAACGCCTGGTGGCCACGGTCGCCCGCCCCCGGGAGGGCTAGCTGCGGGCCGGGCCGCCGGCACCGCCGGCCACCAGCCTGTCGGCGATCCGACGGCCGGCCGTTTCCCCATGGCGACCTGCGGGTAGCACCCTGGACTGGTGAGCTGAAGCGACCAGGGGAGGGCGCGATGGAGAGCCGACTGCGGGTGCACGGGCATCCCATCCAACCGATGCTGGTGACGTTCCCGTTCGGGCTCTTCGTCAGCGCCACCGTCTTCGACCTGGCCGACGTCGCGGGCGGTCCCGCGTTCCTCGGCGAGGTCGGCTACTGGACCTCGGTCGCCGCCCTGGTGGCGGCCGCGCTGTCCACCGTCGCGGGGATGGTCGACCTGTGGGACGCCGCGGGCGAGCGGACCCGCCGCACCAAGATCACCTTCAACCTGGTCAACGCGGCGATGGCCGCGCTGTTCCTGCTGACCTGCCTCATCCGGGCGCACTCGCCGCAGCGGGGCGCGACCGGCGTCATGCTCGCCGCCGAACTGGTCGCGCTCGGGCTGGGCGGGGCCGGCGTGTGGCTCGGCGCCCGCCTGATGCGTCAGTTCGAGGCCGGGCGCGCCGAGACGGGCACCCTCGACGCGCTGGGCCCGGTGGCGGGCTCCACCGTGGAGATCGTCCGGCCCCGCGTCTGAAACCCGGTTGTCCCGGCGCGGTGGGTGCGACGATGCTTCCGCCCATGAGCGGAAAGCGGGGATTCGAGGAGCTGATCGCCGAGGGCGCGTCCGTGCCCGTGCAGGGCTGGGACTTCTCCTGGCTGCGCGGGCGGGCCAGCGAGGAACGACCGCCGTGGGGCTACGCCCGGCTCGTGGCCGACCGGATGGCCCGGGCTGACGCGGCGCTGGACGTCGACACCGGCGGCGGGGAGGTCCTCGCCGAGGTGCCCCGCCCGCCCCGGGTCCTGCTGGCCACCGAGGCGTGGCCGCCCAACGTGGAGGTGGCCCGGCGCAACCTGCGCGCGGTCGGCGCGACGGTGCTCCAGGTCGCCGAGGGCGGCGGCCTGCCGGTGGCCGACGCCGCCCTGGACCTCGTGGTGAGCCGACACCCCGTGCATACCCCCTGGGACGAGATCGCCCGCGTGCTGCGGCCCGGCGGGACGTTCCTGTCCCAGCAGATCCGCGGCGGCACCATGCGGGAGCTGAGCGAGGCGATGCTGGGTCCGCTGCCCCCGCCGCAGCGGCAGCTCCCCGGCCAGGCCGTCGCCGCCGCCGAGGCGGCCGGGCTGACGGTGCTCGACCTGCGCGAGGCGACCCTGCGCACCGTGTTCCACGACGTCGCGGCGGTGGTCTACTTCCTGCGCAAGGTGGTCTGGACGGTCCCCGGGTTCACCGTCGAGCGTTACCGACCCCAGCTCGCCCGCCTGCACGACCGGATCGAGGCCGACGGCCCGTTCGTGGCCCACGCCCGGCGCTTCCTGATCGAGGCGGTCCGGCCCGCCTGAGCCGGCCTGGACCGACCCGCGGCCGGCGTCGCCCGCGCCGGCCGCGGGGACCGCCGCCGTGCCCCTGCCCGCGGTCGGCGTGGCTCCGGTCAGCCGTGCGCCTCGGCGTGGTGCGCGGCGAGCACGTCCGCGCCGAAGTCGCTGGCCGGGCGGCGCAGCACGGTGTGGGCGTGGTTGCCGTCGTCGGCGGTGTTGTCGTACTCGATGAGCAGGTCGTCGCCCTGCACCCGGTAGTAGTGGCGCTGCCCGGGCCCGGTGGGGCCGGCCCAGGCGAAGTGCAGCGGCCCACCGGCGAGCCGGCGGGCCTCCCGGGCGGCCAGCTGCGGCGGCAACCGGTCCAGGTACACGGCGACGAGCTGGTCCAGCAGGGCCCGGCCGGTGGGGCCGAGCCGGTCGGCCGGCACCCCCAGCGGCGCGATCTGCCCGGCGACGCGGGGACGGGTGGCGCTGACGATGTCGGCGGGGGCGTCGTCGGCGACGATCGCCGCCGCCCGTCCCGCCGGGCCGATGGCGTCGAGCAGGGCCCGGCCCAGGTCCTCCTCGACCCCGAGCGGCCGGGACACCGGGTGCCCGGCGTGCCGGACGGCGGCCGGGTTCGCGCCGAGGAAGACGGGCGCGGGGGAGACCTGGTCGTCGACCACGGTCATGCTCACCGACAGGTGGTGCCCCTCGAACCGCCAGGCCCACCGGTCGTCGCGGGCCGGGTCGCCGAAGACCGCGACCCAGTAGTCGCCGCTGTGCCGCCCGCGCCGCCAGCCCTCGGCCCGGTCGAGCACCTCCTCCAGCGCGACGACGGCCATCGCCTGCGCGTACGCCGCCGGGCTCAGGGCCGTGGCCAGCAGCCGGTGCGCGGCCTTGCGGCCGGCCCGGTCCAGGTCGGCCAGGCACACCCCGGGGCGCGGCCGGGGACGGTACTCCAGCCACCGCCGGGCCGCGTCGTCGTCGAACCGGTGCGTGGCGCGGGTCCGCGCCGAGTCGTCCAGCGCGCCGAGCAACGTGGTGCCGGCCGCGCGCATCTGTTCGGGTAGGGGATCGTCCACCGACCCTGTATACCCGGCCGGGCGCGGCCAGCGCGCCGCGAGCGGGGCCGGCGCGCCGCCTGGTAGCTTGCCGGGCCGGCGCGGGAGGGGCGATGGGCGACGACAGGGTGTACGTGGGCAAGGCGGACGTGGACGGCCCCCGGGAGGGCGGCTGGCTGCTGGGCCACTTCATGCCGGAGGGCGACCCGCGGCGCAGCGGCGACGTGGAGGTGAAGTGGGGCGTGCACGCGGCGGGGGAGGCCCGCTCGCGGTGGGCCACCGGCGAACGGCGTACGGCGCTGCTGGTGCTGGTCAGCGGCGGCCGGTTCCGGGTCGAGCTGCCGGACCGCACGGTGCTGCTCGCCGAGCCGGGTGACTACGTGGTGTGGGGGCGGGGCGTGGACCACTCCTGGTACGCCGAGCGCGAGTCGGTGCTGCTGACCGTGCGTTGGCCGTCGGTACCGGGCTACCGGGTGGAGCCACCGGTGCGCCGCTGAGGCGCGCGCCAAGCCCACGCGGCTTCCCATCATGTGGTATTACCTACTAAACCTATAGGCTTTACCTCCTATGCTGGTGGTCGCACGCTCCGCACCGATCCCGTGAGGTCCCGCATGGTAGTCAGCCGCCGTCCCGAGCCCGACCTGCTCGCCGTCGCCGCCCGGTACGCCGCCGACCCGGCCGGCTGGCCGGTGCCGCTGCGCTTCCATCCCGAACACCGGTGGTACGCGCGCCTCGCGGTCGCCGCCGACCACGAGGTCTGGGCGCTGAGCTGGCTTCCCGGCCAGGGCACCGACCTGCACGACCACGGCGGCTCCTCCGGGGCCTTCCTGGTCGTGGACGGCGTCCTCACCGAGGAGACCGTCAGCGGCGGCCGGCTGCGCCCGCACCGCCTCGCCGCCGGCGCCGGCCGCCGCTTCGGCGCCCGCCACGTGCACGTGGTCACCAACCGCGACGACCAGCCGGCGGTCAGCGTGCACGTCTACCGTCCCGCGTTGACCCGGATGACCCGCTACCGCCTCGTCGACGGCCTGCTGCGGGTGGCCGAGGTCGCCGAGGCCGGCGTCGCGTGGTGACATCGTTGACCACCTCGACTCCCTGGAAGGACCCGACCATGCCGCACCACCCCGCCCGCGCCGAGAGCTGTCCACGTCCCGTGCCACCCCCCGGCTCCCGGGGCATCGACGAGATCCTCGCCGAGGCGCGCTCCCGGCTGCGGCGGCTCGACCCCGAGCAGGCGCACCTGGCGTACCGCGAGGGCGCCCTGCTGGTCGACATCCGGCCGGCCGCGCAACGCGCCGCGCACGGCACTGTGCCCGGCGCCCTGGCGATCGAGCGCAACGTGCTCGAGTGGCGCTTCGACCCCCGGTGCGCGGCCCGGCTGCCCCAGGCCGTCGGCTACGACGTGCCCGTGGTGGTGCTGTGCCAGGAGGGCTACACCTCCTCGCTCGCCGCCGCCGCGCTCCAGGACATCGGCCTGCATTGCGCCACCGACGTCGTCGGCGGCTTCGCGGCCTGGCGCATCGCCGGCCTGCCCACGCTCGGCCCCACGCCCCCGCCCCGTTCCCCGTCCGTCGCGCCGCCGGTGACCGCCGGCCGGGCGCACCACTGACCGCCGCGCCCCACCGGACGCGGCGGTCGGCACCGCCATCTGAGGAGGCACCATGTCCGTCGTCGCCATCTCCTCGCGCCCCCACCCGCCGGGCCGGGCCGAGCGGGCCCCCCAGTGCCGCCCCGACCGTGCGCCGGCAGGCCGGGTCGACCGGGTCCCGTCGCCGGGACACGCCCGGTCCGTGCCGACACTGACCGTCACCGTCGAACTCGCCCCCGGCCAGCTGACGCCCCGCCTCGCCCGGCTGGTCGAGCTGCTGGGGGAGCTGGCCGAGTCCGGCGAGGGCACGCTGCTGGCGGGCTCCACGGAACAGGGCCGCCGCGCACCGGAGCCGTGGGCCCCGGCGGAGCGCCGGCCCCGCCCGGTCGAGTTCCGGTCGGCGCAGGCCGACCCGGCGGGGCCGCGACCGCTCGTGCCCCGGGTCTCCGCCGCCGCCCCGCCGCCCCCCGAGGACCCCGAGGAGGTACGCATCCTGGCCGCCTCGCGGGTGGTGCGGCAGGGCCCCCGGGTCATCCCGCTGACCCGCATCGAATTCGACCTGCTGCACTTCCTGGCCGAGAACCCCCGCCGGGTCTTCACCCGGTTGCAGCTGCTCAGCAACGTCTGGGGCTACGAGCACGCCATCGCCCGCACCGTCGACGTCCACGTCCGACGGCTGCGCGCGAAGCTCGGCGCCGCCACCCCGTTGGTCACCACCGTCTACGGGGTCGGCTACCGGCTCGCCGACGAGGCGCGGGTCAGCGTCGACCCGCATCGCTGAGACGTCCGCCGCGCAGCCGGCGACGCGGCGCACCCCGGAACCGGGGTGCGCCGCGTCCGCGTGTCGGACGTCCGCGCCGCCTGGCCGGTCACCCTGCGGCCCGACCGCGAACGGCGGGCCGCGCGGGTACCCCCCCGTATCCCACGATCATGGTGACTCTGCTGTAATCATCAGGCCTCGTACGCAGAGCGAGCATCCGGCTCCGATGTGTTCGTCAATTGTCACATTCATGCAACGTAGCCGCCCCTTGACCGCCAGGTGGGCGCCGGGAAGCATCGATGCAGCGGCGTCCCGGGCCGTGGGGAGATACCCGGACCAGCCAAGGAGGACCATGTCGGTCAGCCCCGCATCGCCGCGCGCCGGATGGCATACGTCCCAACCCGCGGTTCCCGGTCGGCCCCCCGGCGGTCAGCGCCGTCCCGTCAACGGCACCACGCCCGTGCTCACCGTGACCCTCAGCATCCCGCTCGTGGCCGAGGAGACCCTGACCCCGGCGGCCCGCCGCCTTCTCGACGCCGCCCGCGAGATGCTGGAGCGGGGCGAGGGGGTCGTCACCGCCGGCCCCGCCCCCGAACGGCGGCCCGACCAGGTGCCCGCCGGGCGCACGCCGCCCCGCCCCCTGGCCCCGACCATCCCGGCGCTGCACATCCTTGCGTCGTCCCGGTCGGTGCTGCGCGACAACGAGCCGCTGCCCCTGACCCGGCTGGAGTTCGACCTCCTGCTGCACCTGGTCGCCCACCCCCGGCGGGTGTTCACCCGGCTGCAACTGCTCAACGCCGTCTGGGGCTACGAACACGCCGGGGTCCGCACCGTCGACGTGCACGTGCGCCGGCTGCGCGGCAAGGTCGGCGTGGACGTGCCGCTGGTCACCACCGTCTACGGCGTCGGCTACCGGCTCGCCGACGACGCCCGGGTGACCATCGACCGCAGCGGCTGACGACCCCACCGGCCGGGCCCGTCAGCGCCGGCCCCGCCGCCCGGCCCGCGTCGCGCGCCCGACGACCGGGCACGATGGTCGGATGCGCGTGCGCCCCATCACCCCCGAGCGGCTCGTCACCGAGCTGACCGAGCGGCTCGTCGCCGCCGACCCGCCCGGCCGGCTCCGCGTCGCGGTGGATGGCGCCCCGGCGGCGGGCCCCGACGAACTGGCCGCCGCGCTGGTCGACCCGCTGCGCGCCCTCGGCCGCCCCGTGCTGCACGTGCGGGCCGCGGACTTCCTCCGTCCGGCCTCCGTGCGGCTGGAGTTCGGCCGGACCAATCCCGACGCCTACTACGAGGGGTGGGTCGACGAGCCTGGCCTGCGCCGCGAGGTCCTCGACCCGGCGGGGCCCGGCGGCTCGGGCCGGATCCTGCCGTCCCTCTGGGACCCCCGCACCGACCGGGCCAGCCGGGCCGGCTACGTCACGCTGCCGCCCCACGGCGTCGTCCTCGTCAGCGGGGCGCTCCTGCTCGGCGGCGGGCTCCCCGTCGACCTCGCCGTGCACCTGGAACTCTCCCCGGCCGCCCTGGCCCGGCGCACCGACCCCGCGCTGCGCTGGACGCTGCCTGCCTTCGCCCGCTATGCCGAGGAGGTCGCCCCGGCCAGCTTCGCCGACGTGGTGGTGCGCGTCGACGACCCCCGCCGCCCCGCCCTCGTGGAGCCCGACGCCGCCCGGTGACCCCGGGCCGCACGCCCCCTGGGGCGCCGCCCCGGGAGGCGGGCTGGAGATTCCAGAATTCGGTGGTTTGGCGCGGCTGCACCCGGGGTAATCGCCCGGCTCACAGAGCGCGAGTGATCTCCACCCGCGTCACGCAGCGACCGGGCCGGGCACCACCCCGGCGCACAGCCAGGAAAGGCAGGCAGCGATGCTCGTCCACGACACGGTAGCCACCGGCCGATCGCAGGCGGACACCGACCAGATCCGGGCGTCCCTGCGGGCTCGCTACGAGGAGCTCTCCGCCGAGTACGAGCAGGCGGTGCTGCAGAGCCAGGTGCTGC
Source organism: Micromonospora haikouensis (assembly GCF_000876225.1). Classification (NCBI taxonomy): domain Bacteria; kingdom Bacillati; phylum Actinomycetota; class Actinomycetes; order Micromonosporales; family Micromonosporaceae; genus Micromonospora; species Micromonospora haikouensis. The sequence continues at coordinate 1,828,689 of NZ_JXSX01000003.1, forward strand.
GCCTGGTGGAGGTCGGCGACACCGCCGGCGACGACCAGGCCGACAGCGGCACCAAGACGGCCGAGCGGGACACCGCGCAGTCGCTGCTGCGCACCATCCTCGACCGCCGCGCCCAGTTCGAGCGGGCCCTGGGCCGGCTCGACGAGGGCACGTACGGCTTCTGCGAGGGCTGCTCGGCCCCGATCCCGGTGGAGCGGCTGGAAATCTTCCCCTCCGCCACCGCCTGCGTCACCTGCAAGCAGAGCCGGGAGCGGCGGGCCGCCTGAGGCGGCCCCCTCCGGTCGCCGGTCGGTAGCGGACGCGGTGCACTCCACCCATGGGTGAGATCAAGGTGGGCACCGCGTCCTGGACCGACCGGACCCTGCTCGACTCCGGGTGGTATCCGCAGACGGCGGACACCCCGGAGAAGCGGCTGTCGTACTACGCGAAGCAGTTCCCGCTGGTCGAGGTCGACGCCACCTACTACTCGCCGCCGGCCGAACGCACGGCGCGGCTGTGGGCCGAGCGCACCCCGGCCGGGTTCACCTTCAACGTCAAGGCGTTCAGCCTGCTGACCGGGCACCCGACGCGGGTCTCCGCGCTCTACAAGGACCTGCGGCCGGACACCGACAAGCGCAACGTCTACCCCGGCGACCTGCCCGCGCAGGCGTACGAGGAGGTGTGGACCCGGTTCCTGTCCGCCCTCGACCCGCTCGTCGAGGCGGGCCGGCTCGGCGCGCTGCTGTTCCAGTTCCCGCCGTGGTTCACCATCAAGCGGGACAACAAGCAGTACCTGCTGGAGGTGGCCCGCCGGTGCGCGCCCCTGCGGCCGGTGTTCGAGTTCCGGCACGCCTCCTGGTTCGCCGGGGACAACCGCGACGAGACGCTCGGCTTCCTGCGCGAGCACGAGCTGGCGTACGTCTGCGTGGACATGCCGCAGGGCCACCGCTCGTCGGTGCCGCCGGTGCTGGCGGCCACCGCCGACCTGGCCGTGGTCCGCTTCCACGGCCACAGTGCCAAGTGGACCAGCAAGGACATCCACGAGAAGTTCGGCTACGACTATTCCGACCGGGAACTGCGCGACTGGGCCCCGAAGCTGCGCACGCTCGCCGACGACGCGGGCGAGACCCACGTGCTCATGAACAACTGCTACCGGGACTACGCCCAGCGCAACGGCCAGCGCCTCCAGTCCCTCCTGGACGCCGGCCCCTGACGCGGGCCTGAGCTCTCGCGCGGGGGACCGGGTTCGAGATCGCGCTCAATCAGGGAATGAGTGCCCTCACGGGGGCGCGGAGGCCACTCTCTCCGCGATCGAGCACGATCTCTCCCGTGCTGCCCCGCCTCGACGCCGCCGGCCACGCCGCGAATAGGAGATCTTGGAAGCGGACGGCCCCTCCAGGGGCCGAAATCTTCCAAGATCTGCCCCGGTCACGGCTCGTCGCCGTAGGCGGTGCGCTTGCAGTCGCGGGGCACACGCTGTGTCTCTTCCCACGCCCCGGCAAGGGTCCTAGTCGGGCTCGACGCCGGCCTGGCGGAGGAGGGTGCGGATCCACTCGCGGGACAGGCCCGTGGCGGCGACGAGGTCCCGCATGCGGGTGCCGGCCCGTGCTTCCGCCACGATCGCTTCGCCGAGGTCTCGCCGCGCTTGACGCAGCGCGTCCTGGCTTGTGCGCACCTGAGCCTTGGCGGCGTCCACGGCGCTCTGGGCAGACCGGTAGGCCGCCGTCGCCGAAGCCAGATCCTGTGCCACGTCGTCACACTGTCACACCGGCGATCTTGGCCATTTTCCGGCCGAGAAACTGGCCAGCAAACTATCTATATGTTGGCCAGTAAGGCGGTATGGTGTCGGCATGGAGAGGTTGGGTTCGACAGGGGAGGTTCGGGTCGTGAGTGTGTTGCCGCCGTTGCCCGGGTGCGGGGAGTTGGCCACCGTCCGGATCGAGGTGTACGGGGCAGGCGGCCTCGACGCCGCCGCGTACGCGTGCGCCGGGCACGCGGCCCCGATCGTCGCGACGATCGAGGCCGCCGGGTGGTCCGCTTGTCCGGTGCCGCGCGTTCCCGAGTCGGGCCGGCCCTGCGGGCACGTCTACCGGTACCCGACCGGCGGGTTGGCCGACCCGCCCGGCGACGCCCATCCCCGCTGGTGCGACCGGGACGGCTGCGCCGCGAGACGACGGCACCGCTCCACGCGGCTCCCGCTGACGCCGCGCTCGCCGGAGCCGCCCGCCGGCTTCCTGGCCGCCGACGACCCGGCCGCCGAAGGCCTGGCCGCTAGAGCCCGAACCGAAGTCGCCGCCGACGTGGCGCTGGCGCAGGCGCTCGTGCCCGGCGCTGGCCCGGTGCTCGTGGTCGCCGTGGGTGGGGCCGAGCCCGGCGAGCTGATGTTCACCCTCGACCAGGGGCGGGTCCTGTCCTACCGGCTCCGCCGCCTGCTCGACCTGGCCGCCGCCACCCACGCCCGCCGCGCCGGCCCCGGGGTCCGCCCCCGCAACCGGCGCGGCTGCCCCTGACCGGGCAGGGGAGGGGTCAGCTCGTCTCGCCGGCCATGCTGAACGAGCGGAGCCGGTCGATCGCCAGCACGGTGAAGCCCACGCTGATCAGCGCGCTCATCACCGCCGCCACCGGCACCGACACGTCAGCCAGCAGCAGGTCCGTGGGGGCGATCCGGTCGGCGAGGGTGATCACGTACTGCTGGATGGAGAGCACCCGCGTGCCGCTCACGACGCTGCCGAGCAACCCCTCCCAGATCAGCACGTAGACCAGGCCGAGCAGCACCGGCCGGCGGGTGAGCAGGCTGAGCGCCAGGAACAGCGCCGAGTACGCCAACGCACCGACCGCCGACGCGGCGGCCAGCGCCAGGCCGAGCCGTGCGGAGTCGGCCAGCAGGCCGGCGGCGTAGAGCGGCAGGGCGACGGTGACGCCGGTGACGGCGGTGGCCACCGCCAGCTTGGGCAGCACGATCTGCCAGCGGGGCAGCGGCTTGGTCAGGATGTGCACGACCGTGCCGTCGTCGATCTCGGCGCCGAGCACGCCGGTGCCGACGATCAGGGCCACGACCGGGAGCACCACGGCCAGGCCGAGGCCGACCAGCACCGGCGGCCCCCAGTCGCGCGGGGTGACCCCGAGCCACCGGGAGAGCACCGCCAGGCCGACCAGCACCATGGGCAGCGGCAGCAGGAGGAGGAAGCGGCGACGCCCGAACAGCCCGCGCAGGGTGAGCCAGGAAACGGTAGACATGGGGTTCAGGCCTCCACCAGGTAGGAGAAGACGCTCTCCAGGGACTCGTCCTCGGGCACCAGCTGGCGCACCCGGACACCCTCCCGCAGGGCGATCTTCGGCAGCACGCGGGTGAACGCGCCGTAGTCGCCGGCGCGCACCGTCAACCCGGCGCGGCCCAGCTCGACGCCCGTCACCGACGCCTCGGCCATCAGCGCCACGGCGAGCGCCCGGTCGTCGGTGGAGCGCACGGTGAACACGTGCGGCCGGTTGGTCATCAGCCGGCGGATGGTGCGGAAGTCACCGGAGGCGGCCAGCCGGCCGGCGACCATCACCTGGACGGTGCCGGAGACCTGCTCGACCTCCTCCAGGATGTGCGAGCTGAACAGGATGGTGCGGCCGGCGTCGCCGAGGCGGTGCAGCAGCTCCATCATGTGCAGCCGCTGCCGCGGGTCCATCCCGTTGAACGGCTCGTCGAGCAGCAGCACCTGGGGCTCGTGCACCAGCGCGGCGGCCACCCGGGCCCGCTGCCGCATGCCCTTGGAGTACGTGCCGATCCGGCGGTCCTGCGCGCCCTCCAACTCCACCAGGGCGATCGCCCGGCGGGCCGCCGCGGCCGGCTCCGCCAGCCGGTGCAGCTTCGCGCTGGCCAGCACGAACTCGTACGCCGTGAGGTAGGTCTGCACCGCCTCGCGCTCGCTGACCAGGCCGAGCCGGCGGTAGACCTCGGGGTTGCGCCAGGTGGGCCGCCCGCCGAGGGTCACCACCCCGCGCGACGGGGCCAGGAAGCCCGCCATCATGTGCAGCAGGGTCGTCTTGCCCGCGCCGTTGGGGCCGAGCAGCCCGGTGACCCCGGGGCCGAGGCTCATGCTGACGTCGTTGACGGCCACCACGTTGCCGTACCAGCGGGAGACGCCCGCGAGGTCGAGGGCGCGGGTGGCGGCCGTGGGCGTCCCCGTCGCCGGGGCGGCGCTGGTCGTGGTCATCGGGCGGCCACCTTCCGGTATCGACGCAGCAGCAGGGCGACGCAGCCGGCCACGAGCAGCACGGCGGCGACCGCGTAGACGGGGCCGAAGCCGCCGATGGGGACTCCGCTCTGGCCCTCGAACGTCAGCAGGTCGCCGAGCGCCCAGGAGCCCACGCCGCCCACCAGCGTCGACGGCGAGGCGAGGAAGGCCAGCTCGTTGACCGTCCGCGACGGCATGACCGACAGGGTGCCGACGATCGGCGTGGTCATCAGGAACACGGCGACGATCCCACCGGCCGCGAACGCCCGCTTGCCGGTGAGGGAGGCGACCAGCAGCCCGACCGAGGCGAAGACCGCCGCCCACAGCCCGGCGTAGAGCAGGCTCGGCAGCAGGTCGAGCAGCTCCTCGGCGACGCCGCTCATGCCGTCGCCGGTGCTGAACGCGGCGCCAAGGAACATCACGAACTGCGGCCCGCCGAGCAGCAGCCAGAGCGCGGTCGCCAGCGCCAGCAGCTTGGCCAGCGGGTAGTCCGCGCGCGGCAGCGGCCGGGAGAAGTAGAGCGGCAGCACCCCGCTGCGCAGGTCACGGGAGACCAGTTCGGGCGCGGCCACCGCGACGAAGAAGATGACCAGCCAGCTCATGTTGTCGGCGAACTGGGCGTACGTCATCACCGCCTCGCCGATCTGGGCGCGGATGGCGGTGAGGGCGGCGGCGACCGCCGTGACGATGCCGACCACCAGCCACGGGAAGATCTTGGCCTTCGCGCTGCGCCCCAGGCCGAACGCCGTCCGCAGGCCGTGCAGGTAGAGCGCACCGAAGACGGCCCGGCGGCCCAGCCGGGGGCCGGTGTACCGCTGGTAGCCGATGTCGTGGATGACGCCGGTCGGCTCAGGCATGGCTGGGCTCCCTCGTGGCGAAGAGTTCGGCCACTCGGTGCCGGCGCTGGTCCAGCCGGTGCAGCGGCAGGTCCAGCTCGGCGACCGCGCCGAGGATCAGGTCGTAGGTGGCGTCGTCGACGAGTTCGACGAGCAGCAGCCGGCCGTCCCGGCGCACCGGCAGGCCGAACGCGCCCAGCCGGGCGGCCAGCTCCTCGGTGCCCTCGCTGACCTCCACGGCGAGCACGTCGGTCGCGGAGGTCATGGCGGAGATGTGGTCGGCGCGCAGCAGTCGCCCGCCGTCGATGGCGACGAGGGTGTCGCAGATCCGTTCCACCTCGCCGAGCAGGTGCGAGCAGACCAGCACGGAGATGCCGAACTCGGTGCCGATGCGGTGCACCAGCGTCAGCATCGCGTCCCGGCCGGCCGGGTCGAGGCCGTTGGTCGGCTCGTCGAGCAGCAGCAGGTCGGGGTCGTGCACGAGGGCCTGGGCGAGCTTGACCCGCTGCTTCATGCCGGTGGAGTAGCCGCCGACGGGGCGGTAGCGCTCCTCGTAGAGCCCGACGTGCCGCAGCGCCTCCGAGGCCCGTTCCCGGGCGACCGTGCGCGGCAGGCCGCTGATCCGGCCGAGGTGGGTGACCAGTTCCGCGGCGGAGAGGTCCGGTGGCAGGGCGTCGTGCTCGGGCATGTAGCCGACCCGGGCGCGCACCCGGGCGGAGTCGGTGGTCGGGTCGAGGCCGAGCACCCGGGCCCGGCCGCTGGTCGGGGTGAGGAGGCCGAGCAGGATCTTGATCAGGGTGGACTTGCCGGCGCCGTTGGCGCCGACCAGCCCGATGATGCCCGGTTCGACCGCGACGGTCAGGTCGGCCAACGCCGTGACCCCGCCCCCGTACGTCTTGGTCAGCGACTCGGTCGCGATGAGTGTCACGCCGTACAGCGTAGGGACCGGGGGTCGCCTGTGGCCGGCGGCCCGTCCCGGGTGGATCCCTGAACTTCCTGGCCGGCTACCCCTAGGGTCCCGGGCCGACGTGGGCGGCATCAGCCCGGCAGCGGACTATCGACTAGGGCCAGCGGAGAAAGCTACGCTGCGACCGAACTTTCGTCGGCCCGAGGAGAAGTCGTGTCGCGCCGTACCGGCAAGCCCTCCTACCTGCTGGCGGCGTCTGACACGCGCCGCCGCAGCAAGGCCCGTCTGGCCGCCGTCGTGGCGGCGATCGGGCTCACGGGCGTTCTCGTGGGCGGTGCCACCGGCTACACGGCCAGCCGACCGGACGGCGTCGAATCGGCTGTGGCGGACATGCGCAGGGCCGAGGTGGAGCGTGACACCCAGCAGGTGGCCGAGCTGACGACGACGGCCCGACGCCTTCGTGACGAGATCTCTCCCATTCTCGGCGCCATCCGGGCGGCTCCGTCGGACGGTGGGCAGCCGGGCCCGGAGCAGGCCCGCCAGTGGCGACAGACCCTGCTTCGGGCCGCGGAGCCGTTCGCCAACCCTCCGTCGGGCACCACCGCCACCAACGTGGCGCGCGCAGGGCTGCAGGGCGCTGTGGAGCAGGCGTCCCTGGCTGTCGAGTCGTATCTCCTCGCTGTCACCGGGCCGCCGACCCAGCGGGGCGCTCTGACGGAGCTGGCGAAACGACAGGCGGCGCAGGCGGTGGCCGCTTGGTCGGTCGCGGCCACCCAGCTCGATCAGGTCAACATCGACACCGGCCAGGGCCACCAGCACGTCCACCTGGACGCCGGTCCGGGCGACGACGCCTTCGCCCCCGACGGCGCGGCGGAGGGCTCCGGCGGCTGACCGTTGCCCGTGCCCTGCGAGCTGCCGGCGGCCGGTCTCACCCCCACGGGGTGAGGCGGCCTCACCCGGGCGGGGCGCAGGGTGGGCGGTGTGCGTGGCCCGTCGGTGGGCCACCCGAGCTGGGTAGGGGGTGCGCACGATGACGGTTCGGGACGTGCCGGATCGACGGCGCGGCGGCGTGTTGCACGTGGTCGGGTCGGCCGGCGACCGCCCGCGCGCGGTGGCGCGGCCCGGTCGGGTCAGCCCCGTTCGGCATTGGCGCGGCCCGGCCGGACCGCCGCGCCGCGAAGACGACCGACGGTGAGGGTCACCGACACCGGACACGACCGACCTACGGGGGTGGGCAGATGGCTGAGCAGCTGATCTCGGCGTTCGAGAGTTCGCTGGACAAGACCAACCTGATCCTGAAGGACATCGAGGCGGCGTACGGCTGGCCGAAGGAGCAGCGCAACCAGTCGTACGGGGCCCTGCGCACGGTGCTGCACCTGCTGCGCGACCGGATGCCGGTGCAGGAGAGCGTGGAGTTCGCCGCGCAGTTGCCGGTGCTGCTGCGGGGCATCTACTTCGACGGCTGGCAGCCGTCGGACGTGCCGATCAAGCTGAACCGGGACGACTTCCTCTACGAGGTCCGCCAGGGCTTCCCGTACGACGTCGAGGGCGGCCCGGAGCGCGTGGTCCAGGTGGTGCTGGACACCCTGCGCCGGCACGTCACCCAGGGGGAGTGGGACGACGTCCGCTCCACCATGCCCCGCGACCTGGCCCAGCTCATTCCCTGACGCCCGGACGCCGGCCGGCCGATCCCGACAGGGGTCGGCCGGCCCCGTCGGCTCCGGCGGCGGTGCCCGGGTCGGGTGGGCGGGTGGACGGGCGACCGTCGACGGTGAGGCCGTGCAGCACCGCCACTGCGGCCAGCGGGAACAGGGCGGCGACGGCGAACCCCGGCCCGAAGCCCAGCCCCGCCACGGCCAGCCCGAACAGCGGCGGGGTGGCCGTGGCGGCCACGTTCTGCAGCACGGTCTGTGCGCTGGTCGCCCGACCCGCCCAGCTCGCCGGGGCCACGTCCGCGACGGCCGCGTACGCGACGCCGTGCCAGCTGACCGTGGCGATGAGGGCGACCAGCAGCAGCGGGGCCGCCGGCGGGGCGTGCAGCGTCTCGGCCACGGCGAGGGCCCCGAGGGCGGCGGCGGTGCCGGCGGCGATGACCCGCAGCGGCCGGAGCCGCTGGGCGGACCGGTCCGACCAGCGGCCGGCGAGCACCCGCGCCGCCGCCGCGACGAGCTGCGCCCCCGCGATCAACGGCCCGGCGGTACGCACCGGCCAGCCGCGTTCGGTGACGAGGTAGTCCAGCGCGTACGCGCCGACGACGAACTGCGCCACGACCAGCAGGGCGCTCGCCCCGTGCACCCGCCACAGCGTCGGCGACCGGTACGGCGACCGCGCGTGGGTCGCGCCGGCACCGGAGCCTGGCGAGGCGGCGGGCTCTGCGGTGGTGGGCGAGCCACTGGCGGGCGAGGCGGCGGCGGTCCGGCCGGCGGTGGGCCTCGGCCCGTCGACCAGCAGCAGGGCGGCCACGATCCCGGTCAGCGCGGAGACCGCGGCGGCGACCAGCAGCGCCAGCCGGGGGCCGCCGGAGTCGGCCAGCACCGGCAGGACCGCCGAGGCCGCCGCCACGCCCAGCGGCTGCGACGTCTGCCGGATGCCCATCGCCAGGCCCCGCTCGCCGGGCGCGAACCAGCCGGTCACCACCCGGCCGCTGGCGGCGTACACGGCGGAACCGGCGGCCCCGGCGAGGGCCAGGAGCACGAACAGGGCCGGCCCGGCGGCGGAGGCGGCCCCGGCCAGGAACGCGGCCCCGCCGGTCAGGCCCAGGCCGATGACGAAGCGCTCGCCCCGCCGGTCGGCCAGGACGCCCCAGCCGATGAGGGCGAGCACCATGCCGAGGCTGGGGCAGGCCACCAGCAGGCCCAGCTCCCACAGCGGCAGGTCGGTGGTGCGGCGTAGCGCGGGCAGCAGGAACGGCAGCCCGTACAGGTAGAGGGTGCCTGCGGTCTGCGCGGCGGTGCCGATGCCGAGCATGACCCACCGGCGGGAGTCGGCCATGGCCAGAGGCTAGCTGCCATCCCGATATGAGAGACGATTATCTTGCTATCTGGGAAGCCGGTCCGGGCTCGGCAGTGGCCCTTCGCCGGGCGCCGCATGCGGCGGGCCGGTCGGTTGACGACGGGTGTCGATGCTGACAGGATGTCGGGAGCGCTCCCATCGTCTCGTCGTCGCCGTGGCTGGCGACCCGTAACGAAGGACAGGGAACGCATGCGCATCCACCACCACATCGGTCGGCGCACCAGGTCGGGCCTGCTGGCCGGCCTGCTCGCCGCCACGAGCGCGCTCGCCATGGGCATCGCCGTCGCCCAACCCGGCACCGCCGAGGCCGCCGCCAGCCTGAGGAGCCTCGCCGACGCCAAGGGCCGCGACATCGGCTTCGCCCTGGACCCCAACCGGCTCTCCGAGAGCCCGTACAAGCAGATCGCCGACGCCGAGTTCAACCTCGTCGTCGCCGAGAACGCGATGAAGTGGGAAGTCACCGAGCCCAACCGCAACCAGTTCTCCTTCGGGCAGGGCGACGCGGTCGTCAACTACGCCGTGGGCAGCAACAAGAAGGTGTACGGCCACACCCTCGTCTGGCACAACCAGATGCCCGGCTGGACGTCGAACCTCTCCGGCTCCGACCTGCTCGCGGCGATGAAGAACCACATCGCCGGGGTCGCCGGCCACTACAAGGGCAAGGTCTTCGCCTGGGATGTCGTCAACGAGGCGTTCGCCGACGGCGGCTCCGGCGGACGCCGCGACAGCATCCTCCAGCAGCGCATCGGCAACAGCTGGATCGAGGAGGCGTTCCGCGCCGCCCGCGCCGCCGACCCGGACGCGAAGCTGTGCATCAACGACTACAGCACCGACGGGATCAACGCCAAGAGCACCGCGATCTACAACCTGGTGAAGGACTTCAAGTCCCGGGGCGTGCCGATCGACTGCGTCGGCTTCCAGGCGCACCTGATCATCGGGCAGGTCCCCGGCGACATGCAGGCCAACCTCCAGCGCTTCACCGACCTCGGCGTCGACGTGCGGGTCACCGAGCTGGACATCCGGATGTCCACCCCGGCGAACTCCTCGAAGCTGGCCACGCAGGCCGCCGACTACAAGAAGGTCATGAACATCTGCCTCGCCGTGGCCCGGTGCCAGGGCGTCACCGTCTGGGGCATCACCGACAAGTACTCCTGGATCCCGGGGACCTTCCCCGGTGAGGGCGCCGCGCTGATCTGGGACGAGAACTACGCGCCGAAGCCCGCGTACCAGGCGGTCGCCGAGGCCCTCGGCAGCGGCACCACCCCGACCACGCCCGCACCGACCACGCCGGTCCCGACCACCCCCGTGCCCACCACGCCCGCGCCCACCACGCCGGCCCCGACCACGCCCGCCCCGAACGGCAGCTGCACGGTGACGTACGTGCCGAACTCCTGGGGCAACGGCTTCACCGCCGAGATCCGGATCCGCAACGACGGCCCCGACCCCGTCAACGCCTGGAGCTTCGGCTTCTACTTCACCGCCGGGCAGCAGGTCACCAACGCCTGGAACGCCACCGTCAGCCAGTCCGGCACCCAGGTGCTGGCCCGCAACGCCAGCTACAACGGTGCCGTGGCCGTCGGCGGCACGGTGAGCTTCGGCTTCCAGGGCACCCACACCGGGTCCAACCCGTCGCCTACCAGCTTCACGTTCAACGGCAAGGTCTGCGCCAACGGCTGACCGCCCGCGTCCCGCCGGCACACCGGGCGAACCGGACGTGCCGGCGGGACGCGCCGTCTACGGTGGGGTTAGAGAAGATCGTGCCGGGGGTACCACCCGTCGCACGACGAACCCCCGCCGCGCGGCGGGGCGGGAACTTGGCGAGGGAGCACCGCATGGCACTCAACGACGACGACATCCAGACGACCAGCGGCGGCGGCCTGGAGGGCCCGGCCGACGGCGGTGCCACCCCCGGTCAGCAGGACGGCGGTGCCGACGGTGGCGCGGAGGGTCCGGCTGACGGCGGGGCCACCCCGGGCCAGCAGGACGGCGGTGCCGACGGCGGTGCCGAGGGCCCAGCCGACGGCGGCGCGACCCCGGGTCAGCAGGACGGCGGTGCCGACGGTGGCGCGGAGGGTCCGGCTGACGGCGGGGCCACCCCGGGCCACCGGGACGGCGGTGCCGACGGCAGCGCCGTCTGACGCCTCGCGATGACGATCACCGACCCGCCGGGCGGCCACGGCCGCCCGGCGGTCCCGGCTGCCGCCGCCCGCGCCCTCGCGCGCTGCGTCGCCGTCGAGCCGGGCAAGTTCGCCGCCGCCCACTGGGGCCGGGCGCCGCTGCTGTCCCGCGCCGCCGAGCTGCCCAACGCCGACGGCTTCACCGACCTGCTCGGCCCCGCCGACGCCGACGAGCTGCTCAGCCGGCGCGGGCTGCGTACCCCCTTCCTGCGCATCGCCAAGGACGGCCAGCTCGTGCCGGCGGCACGCTGGACCGGCGGCGGCGGCGCGGGCGCCGAGATCGGCGACCAGGTCCTCGACGAGCGGGTCCTGGAGCTGTACGCCTCCGGCGCGACCCTCGTGCTCCAGGGCCTGCACCGCACCTGGCCCGCCCTCATCGACTTCGCCCGCGACCTCGGCACCGCCCTCGCGCAGCCGCTGCAGGTCAACGCCTACCTGACCCCGGCCGGCAGCCAGGGCTTCGCCACCCACTACGACACCCACGACGTCTTCGTGCTCCAGGTCGACGGGCGCAAGCACTGGCGCATCCACCCGCCGGTGCTGCCCGACCCCCTCGAACGGCAGCCCTGGGGCGGCCGGGCCGACGAGGTCTCCGCGACCGCCCAGGGGCCCGCCGCGCTCGACGTGGTCCTCGAACCGGGCGACGCGCTCTACCTGCCGCGCGGCTGGCTGCACAGCGCCCAGGCCCAGGAGACCAGCTCCCTGCACCTGACCGTCGGCATCCGGGCCCTGACCCGGTACGCCATCGTCGAGGAGCTGCTGGCCCTCGCCGCCGCCGATGCCCGGCTGCGCGCCGGCCTGCCGTTCGGCACCGACGTGGCCGACCCCGACGCGATCGAGCCGGAGCTGACCGAGACCGTCGAGGCGCTGCGGGACTGGCTGCTGCGCGCCGACCCGGCGGCCGTGGCCGCGCGGCTGCGCCAACGCGCCTGGCCGGCCGCCCGTCCCGCCCCGATCCGGCCCCTGGCCCAGGCTGCCGCGCTCGCCGCCGTCGCCGCCGACACCCGGCTCGCGCCCCGGCCGGGACTGCGCTGGCGGCTCGACCCGACCGGGGACGACAAGGTCGCGCTGCGCCTGTTCGACCGGGTGCTCACCCTGCCCGCCGGCTGCGAGCCGGCGCTGCGCGCGCTGCTCACGGGCGCGGTGAGCCGGGTCGGCGACCTGCCCGGTCTCGACGACGACGCCGACCGGGTCGTCCTCGCCCGCCGCCTGCTGCGCGAGGCGATCGCGGTTCCTGCGGAGTAAGGAAGGGCACCTTCTCAGCGGGCGAGGACCAGCAGCACCCCGGTCGTCACCAGGCCCGCCACCAGGACGACCGTGACCGGCCGGGGCGACAGCACCGCGTGCCGACGGTCCGCGAGCCGCTTGGCCAGGGCCAACCCGACCAGCGGGCCGAGCAGGGTCACCACCAGCGCCAACACCGGCAGGCCCACCGCCAGGTCCCCGCCGTTGCGGGCCCCCAACACCCGGGCACCCAGGCCGAGCGCGAACATCAGCGCCGCGCCCACCACCCCGCACAGCGCCAGCAGCGGGTTCGCCGAGGCGGGCAGCTCGCCGGGCTGCCGGGTGCGGTCCAGCAGCCCGCGCACCCCGTGCAACAGCAGCAGCGGGTCGCCCGAGGCGTCCCGGGCCGGGCCGGGCGGGTCGCCGAGCCGGCGGGCACCCGCGCCCAACCGGGCCCGCAACTGCTGCCACAGGTGGGCCGCCTCGGCGTCCACCCGCTCCACCAGCTCGCGGGCGTCGGCCGCCTCCCGCTCGGCCTCGCGCAACTGCTCGGCGGCCTCGGCGACGGCCCGCTCGGCGGCGGCGCACTGCTGCTCGTGCCAGGCGTGGGCCTCGGCGCGCTGGGTGCGCACCCGGTCGGTCAGCTCGGCCAGCCGCCGCACCTGCGCCGCGTACGTCTCACTGGTCACCGGTTCGTTCACGCCGACGGTCCGTAGGGGATGATGACCTGCCCGGTGCGGTGCGCCGCCCGGTCGAAGAAGAGCCCCCGCCACGGCCGGGGATACCAGTCGGGGCCGCCGCTGCCCGGGTACAGCGACGAGCCCAGCTCGCCGCCCTGCACGTCGAGGGCCACCCACGCGCCGATCTGGTCGGTGCGGGCGGCCGGCCCGCCGAGGTCGACCCGCATCCGGGCCACGCCGCGCCACCAGGCCAGCACGTGGGTGCGCCGCTCCGGGCCGTCGTGCAGGATGCGCCGCAGGTGCTCCAGCCCGGTGCGCCCGCCGACCCGTGCGGCCAGCCGCCCCGCCGCCGCGTCGACCGCGTACAGCAGCAGGTAGTGCGGGGTGGCGGGGGTGCCCGGCCGGTCCAGGGCCGCCGCCGTCTCGGCCATCAGCTCCGGTACGGTCTCGTCGTCGTACCAGGCGGCGTCGTCGGCCAGGTCGGCGTAGAGCTCCCGGGCGGCCGGGTCGGCGTCGGGGTCGAGGCAGGCGATGGAGTACCGGGCGGTGCCGGGGCGGTGCTGGCGGGCCAGCGACCGGGCGGCGGCGTCCAGCACGGCGCACGCCTCGTCGACGCGGGTGCCCAGCACGGCGAGGTTACGCCCGGGCGCCCGGGGCAGCCGCAGCGCCGCCGAGCGGGCCTGCACGTCGATGATCTCCCCGAGCAGGGCCACCGGGCTGCGCGGCACCCCGTCGCCCTCGGGCGGGGTGAGCGCCCGGAAGTCCGGGGCGTCGGCGAGCCGGGGGATCGCGTCGCCGTCGAAGAGCCGGGCCGGCTTCGCGTCGGCGGGGCGCATCCGCCACAGCCGGTGCTGCAGCTCGCTCCACGCGTCCCAGTCGCTGGCCGACGGGATGCGCGCCACCTCGTTGCCCTCGACCAGGCCCGACTCGGCGTTGACCACCGCGTGGTGGCGGGGCAGGGACTGGGCGGCGTCGTTGCGTTCGGCGAGGATGCGCAGCGCCTTGGGCAGCGCGATGCGCAGGGTGAACTGGGCGACCAGCGCCGGCCGCCCCCACAGCGCCTCGATGCCGCGCACGTCCTGCGAGGCCAGCACCAGGTGGATGCCCTGGGAACGGCCCCGGCGGGCCAGGTCTTCGAGCAGGTCGGCGGCCTCCCGGGCGACCACGTCCCGGCCGGCCAGCAGCGCCTGGAACTCGTCGACCACCGCGACGATGCGGGGCCAGTGCCCGGTCGGGTCGACCGCCCGCAGCTCGGCGAGCTTGGTCACCTCGTGCTTCTTCGCCGCGTCGGCGCGCCGACGCAGCTCCTCGGCGAGGAACCGCAGCAGCGCCAGCCCGAACTCCCGGTCGGTGTTGACGTTGATCCCGACGAGCCGCATGTGCGGCAGCCAGCTCGGGTCCCGCCGGCCCTGGGCGAACCGGGCGAAGGACACCCCCTCCTTGAAGTCGAGCAGGTAGAACTCCAGCTCGGCGGGGGAGTAGCGGGAGGCCAGCGCCCCGATCCAGGCGAAGATCAGGTTGGTCTTGCCGGTGCCGGACGGCCCGCCGATCAGCGCGTGCGGCGGGTAGTCGCCGAGATTGAGCAGCACCGGGCGGCCGTGCGGGCCCTCGCCGATGGGCGCGGTCAGCCCCGTCGAGGAATCCTCCCGCCACATCTGCTCCGGCGGCGGCAGCAGGTCGGTGAACGGGGCCGGCGGGGGGCCGGCGTTGACCCGGGCGGCGACCTGCCGGCACGTCTCGGTGACCAGCGTGGCCGGCGGCGGCGGGTCCAGGGTCACCGGCAGGCCGGGCGGGCCGCCCACCCGGGCGCCGTCGGGGCCCACCACGACCCGGGTCACCGTCGGGTCGTCCGGCACCGGCACGCCGCGTACGACCAGGTGCACCCCGCACGCCGCGCCGGTGCGTACGACCCGGTCGAGCTGGCCGCGCTCGTGCCGGGACAGCTCGTCGCCGCCGAGCAGCACCGCCACCCGCCACGGCTCCGGACGGCGGCCGGTCGCGGCGGCCAGCTCCCGCAGCGAGCGGTATTCCCCGGCGAGCACGGTCTCGTTGATCCGGCGGATCTGCTCCACCAGGTCGTCGAGCAGCCGGCCCAGCCCGCCCGGGCCGACGAAGGTGAGCAGCCCGGCGGTGCCCAGCGGGGCGAAACCGGCCAGCCCCCCGCCGAGGTGCTCCGGGTCGTAGCCGAACAGCCGCACCGCGCCCGGGTCGGCCCGACCCAGGCTGCGCAGCAGCAGCGCCGGCACCACGGCAGCCCCGCCGTCGGCCCCGTCCCCGCTCAGGTGCACGTGCCCGGCGTCGAGCAGCGGCACCAGCGCCGGCACCGGCTCCGCGCCGGGGATGCGCACGGTGCCGACGCGTACGGCGCCGGGGGTCTCGCCGCGACCGGCCGGCGTCGCGGTCCACTGCGCCCAGTCGGCGCTGGCCGCGCCGGGCGCCTCGCGGCGGGCGGCGTCGACGGCCCGGCGGGCCAGCTCGGCGATCCGGGCGGTGTGCCGGGCGTCGATCTCGGCGAGCCGCCGGTCCCGCTGCGCCCCCACCTTCTCCGGCACGGCCGCCGCGGCGTGCTGCACCCTGGCCAGCCGGTCCCGGGCGGCGGCCAGCTCGGCGTCGGCGACGGCGAGCCGGTGCCGGGTGGCGCCCAGCGCCTCGGAGAGCATGCCCCGCACCCGGGTCACCAGCTGGGCGCGGCGGTCAGCCATCGGACCCCCGGCCGGCGCGCCCGGTGGGCGGCGCGGGCCGCACGGGGGGCAGGCCCTGCGCGGCCCGCTCCCGGGCGGCGCGCTCGCGGTCCGCCCGCTGCCGCGTCGCCTCGTCCCAGGCGTCGCGTTCGGCCTCGCGACGCTTCTGCTGCGCGGGCCCGCTCTCCTTGTCGGCCTGCCCCTCGTCGTGGGGCAGGTCCTTGCCGAGGCGGGCCAGCAGCACGGCGGTGACCACGCCGGCGGTGACGGCCGCGTCGGCGGCGTGCGGCTGCTCCTCGCCGCTGCCGCGCGGCGGCGGGGGCATCCGGCAGACCCGGGTCAGCAGCGTCTCCAGCACCGGCGGGGGCAGCCCGGGCAGCAGGTCGCGCACCCGGCCGTCCAGCTCCCGACGCAGCCGGGGCAGGTCGTCGGCGCGGGGCGGGTGCCCGAGCAGCTCCCCGGCCAGCTCGCGCAGCAGCGGCGGGGCGAGCGCGGCCAGGCCGAGGCCGACGTCGGCGTGTGCGGCGCGCAGCTCGCGGTGCAGCCGGTCCCGGTCGCCGCCACGGACCCCGTCGGCGACCCGGCGCAGCAGCTCCCGGGAATCGCCGATCCGCTCGTCCGGCTCGTCCGGCGCGCCCTCCCGGCCGCCGGTCAGCTCCGCTACCCGCACCGCCCACCAGCGGCGCAGCACCGGGTTGTCGTCGCGGGCCGGGGGCGGTCCGTCGCCGGCGGCGGGCGGCGCGTCGCGCGGGGCGTCGTGCACCTGCCGGTCGCCGGCCGGGCGGGCCGGCGGCGCGCCGTCGGGGGCCAGGCCGATGGCCGAGAGGTACGTCGACAGTTGCTCCTGGGCCACCCGCAGCGCGTGCCCGGCGGACTCGGCGTGCTCGACGGCCGCGGACAGCTCCGGCACCCCCATCGGGTTGGCCGACTCCTGCCGCACCCAGCGCAGCCGCTCGGTGGCCTGACCGAACTTCTCCAGCGCGAGGGCGAGCTGGGCCAGCGGGAACTCCTCCGCGGCGGCCCGCACCTGGGCCCCGACGTCCTCGATGATGGACACGCCCGCCCCTTACAGGGTCGAGACGTAGAGTTGCGCCTGCTCCACCGCGACGAGGGTCGCCGCGAGGCATTCCTCCAGCTCCTGGCTGGCCTGGGTCAGTGACGCCTGCGCCGCCTCGACGGTCTCGTGCCCGCTGCCCTCCAGCGCCCCGGCCAGTGTCTGCTGCGCCTCGGCCAGCTTCTCACCGGCCGCCTGCACCGCGGTCTGCCCGTCGCCGATCTGTTGGAGGGCGACATCGATGGCTGCCTTCAGCTCGGCGACGCTCGCCACGGGGACCTCCTGGGGGCGGGGAGATCTCCATTACAACCCATCCCCCGTGGGGAGAGAACATCCGCCCTGTCGGTGTTGCTGCCCGGCTGTCCGATTACGTCACTGACGTGCGCAAACCCCGCCCGAATGTCTCGTCCGCGCGTCACCCGATCCCACCCACAGGACTCACCCCCCTCGGCCGGGCGTCCGGTGATCAAGAGGTTTGCGTCACCGTCGAGATCAACCCTGACACTTTTCTCTTGATCACCGGCCGGGGTGGGTGGGTGGGGTGGGGTGGGGGTCAGGTGGGGAGCCAGCGGGGGCCCTGGACCTCGGCGCCCAGCGCGCCCACCCGGGAGCGCAGCTCACGGTCGGCGGTGACCACGAGGCGGCGGCGGCCCGGGGCGGCCCCGACGAGGCCGACGATGGTGTCGTCGCCCGACCCCGGGGCGGCGACCACCCGCACGCCCGGCACGGCCGGGACGCCCCGCGCGGCGCCCTCCACCACCAGCACCACCTCCGCCGGCCCGGGCAGGTGCGGCGGGACCCCGGACTCGGCCAGCGGGACGAGGGCGTCGCGCAGCCGGGCGGTGGCCCCGGCCCGGTCCCGCCACCACCCGTCGGGGCGCGAGCCCACCACGTTGGCGGCGTCCACGATCAGCAGCGGCGTCGGCTCCATGCCCCCAGCCTGCCACCGCCGTGCGGTCGTCCCCGCCCGGCCCGCCGGGGCACCCGCCCGCGTCGCCGCCCCGGTGCCGGCCCGCCGCCCCGTGCCCCACGCCTCCTCCCCGTGCCGCCCCGTGCCCTGCGCCTCCTCCCGCTCTGCTCCCGCCCGGCCCGTCCGGCCCGTCCCCGCCTCCGGCCGCGTTTGTCGCGCCGGCCGCCGGGTAGCCACCGCCGACCGTGCCGGCGGCGACCGCACCGGCGAGCGTGCCCGACCCGCGGGAGGACAACGATGATGGGACCCGGCGACCTCGGCTCCGACCCGTGGGACGAGTTCCTGGCCCGGTACTTCGGCCGGGGCGAGGGGGGACGCCGGCCGGCGCACCGGGTCGACATCACCCGGCTGATGACCGCCGACGCCCGGGAGATGCTCGCCGACGCGGCCCGCCGGGCGGCGCAGCGGCACAGCAACGACCTCGACACCGACCACCTGCTCTGGGCGGCGTTGCAGCGCGACGCGCTGCGCGACCTGGTACGCCGGGCCGGCGCCGACCCGGACGCCCTGGTCAACGCCCTCGGCGGGCGCGGCGAGGGCAAGCCCGGGGGGGAGGTGCCGCCGAACCTGTCCCTGACCCCGGCCGCGAAGCGGGCGCTGCTCGACGCCCACCAGCTCTCCCGCGCGATGGGCGCCAACTACATCGGCCCCGAGCACATCCTGATGGCGCTGCCGCTGAACCCGGAGTCGCCGGCGGGCCGGATGCTGGCCGCCGGCCGGATCCAGCCCGAGTCGTTGCAGGCGGCCAGCGCCGAGCGCGGCCCGATGTCCGGCCCGAAGCCCGACCACGGCACCCCGACCCTCGACCAGTACGGCCAGGACCTCACCGAGCTGGCGCGCAACGACCAGATCGACCCGGTGATCGGGCGGGCCGCCGAGATCGAGCAGGCCGTGGAGATCCTGTCCCGGCGGACGAAGAACAACCCGGTGCTCATCGGCGAGGCCGGCGTCGGCAAGACCGCGATCGTGGAGGGCCTGGCCGAGCGGATCTGCGACGGCGACGTGCCGCAGACGCTGATCGGCAAGCGGGTGGTGCAGCTCGACCTGGCGGGCCTGGTCGCCGGCACCCGTTACCGGGGCGACTTCGAGGAGCGGCTCAAGAAGGTCATCGAGGAGATCCGCGCCCACCGCGACGAGCTGATCATCTTCCTCGACGAGATCCACACCCTGGTCGGCGCGGGCGGGGCGGGCAGCGAGGGCGGCATGGACGCGTCCAACATGCTCAAGCCGGCGCTGGCCCGCGGTGAACTGCGGGTGATCGGCGCGACCACCCTGGACGAGCACCGCCGCAGCATCGAGAAGGACGCCGCGCTCGCCCGCCGGTTCCAGCCGGTGCTGGTGCCCGAGCCCACCGTCGAGGACACCGTCGCCATCCTGCGCGGCCTGCGGGACCGTTACGAGGCACACCACCAGGTCCGGTTCACCGACGAGGCGCTGGTCGCCGCCGCCGAGCTGTCCGACCGGTACGTCACCGACCGGTACCTGCCCGACAAGGCCATCGACCTGATCGACCAGGCCGGGGCCCGGGTGCGGCTGCGCAACCGCACCCCCGCCTCCGACGTGCGGGAGCTGGAGCAGCAGCTCGACGAGGTACGCCGGGACAAGGAGCAGGCGGTCGCCGACGAGCAGTACGAGCGGGCGTCGGCCCTGCGCGACCGGCTCGCCGAGCTGGAGGCGCAGATCAGCCGGGCCAAGGGCGACGACGGCAGCGGCTCCCAGGTCCCGGCCGTCGGCCCGCAGGAGATCGCCGAGGTGGTGTCCCGGGCCACCGGCATCCCGGTCGCCCAGCTCACCGAGGAGGAACGCGACCGGCTGCTGCGCCTGGAGGGGCACCTGCACCAGAAGGTCGTCGGCCAGGACGACGCGGTCGGCGCGGTCGCCGAGGCGGTGCGCCGCTCCCGCACCGGGCTGGCCGACCCGAACCGGCCGATGGGCAGCTTCCTCTTCCTCGGCCCCACGGGCGTGGGCAAGACGGAGCTGGGCCGGGCCCTGGCGGAGGCGCTGTTCGGCGAGGCCGACCGGATGATCCGGCTGGACATGAGCGAGTTCCAGGAGCGGCACACCGTCGCCCGGCTCGTCGGCGCGCCCCCCGGCTACGTCGGCTACGAGGAGGCCGGCCAGCTCACCGAGGCGGTGCGCCGCCGCCCGTACGCGGTGGTGCTGCTCGACGAGATCGAGAAGGCCCACCCCGACGTGTTCAACATCCTGCTCCAGGTGCTCGACGACGGCCGGCTCACCGACAGCCAGGGCCGGACGGTGAACTTCAAGAACACCGTACTGATCATGACGAGCAACCTCGGTTCGGAGCTGATCACGGGCGCCCAGCGGGCCGTGGGCTTCGGCGCGGGCGAGCCCGGCACCGAACGGGAGAGCGACGAGCTGCGCGATCGGCTGATGCGTCGGCTCCAGGAGAACTTCCGCCCGGAGTTCCTCAACCGCATCGACGAGGTGATCATCTTCCGGCGGCTGGAGCAGCAGCAGCTGCGCCAGATCACCGAGCTGCTGCTGGAGGAGACCCGCCGCCGCCTGCACGCCCAGGACATCGACGTCGCGTTCACCGTCGCCGGGATCGACTGGCTCGCCGAGCACGGCTACCAGCCGGAGTTCGGGGCCCGCCCGCTGCGCCGGGTGATCCAGCGCGAGGTGGACAACCGGCTGTCCCGGATGCTGCTGGAGAGCGCCGTCTCGCCCGGGCAGCGGGTCACCGTGGACGCCCGCGACGGCGCGCTGGCCTTCGAGGTGGGCGCCGGCGACCGGGGCTACACCGCCGCCACGACGTCCCACCCCCGGTGAAGGGGCGGAGGCCGCAGATGACCGAGCCCGAGGAGGCCGCCGAGGAGGCCGGGACCGACCCGGACCGCAGCGAGCCGATCGAGGCACCGCCGACGGCCAACCCCGCGCGGGTGCGGGTGCCGCCGGAGGGCCTGGGTTCCCACACCGGCGATCCGGAGCCGTCCGGGCCGCCGCCCGGAGAGGAGGCGTGATGGTACGCGAGGCGCGACTCGATCCCGAGGTCGAGGTGCTCTGGGAGGACTTCCACGCCGAGGTGAACGTGACCTCCGAGCAGCTGCGCAGCTGGCTGCTGACCCGCGGCTCCGGCACGGAGTCGTTCGGGGCGGGGCCCGACCTCGACCTGCCCGAGCCGGGCCGGCAGATCCTGGCCGTGCTGCGCAAGCGCAAGGTCGACCTCACCCGCGAGGACATCGAGGTGATGCGGGAGGCGGTCGACCGGATCCGGTCCCTGACCGCCGCCCGCCCGGCCGACGGCGTCGCCGACGACGAGTGGCGGCGTGCCCTGCTCGACCTGGGCCACGACGCCCTCGTGGAACGCTGACCTCCCGCCCGTCGGCCCGCCGGGCCCGCGTGCGACGGCCCGACCGGTGAAGGCCCCGCTGCCCGGCGACGGCGGCGGGGCCTCGGCCGGGCCGGGCTCACTCCGATTCCATGCTGCCGATCTGCAGGCCGAAGGCATCGGCGGCGGCCTGGCGTTCCCCGCGCGCCCGCTCCTCCCGGCTGAGCAGTGTGGCGTACTCGGTCACGTCGGCGGGGCCGGGGACCTCGGGCAGGCGGCGCAGGAACGCCTCCACGTCCCGGGCGGCGGCGCTGTGCGCGGCGGCCGCCACGCGCAGGGTCTCCCGGTCGTCGGCGGTCGGTTGGGCATCGGTCATGGGCCCGTGATACCCACCGTCAGGCGGTTCGCACCCCGGAACCGGCGCCCCCGGCGAGCGGCCCGGCCGGTGCCGACCGGCGTACCCCGAAGTCGGGGTGCCGCAGCAGCCAGGCCAGGTAGTCGGGGTGCGTGGCGAGCGAGTCGTCGTACACGGCCACCGCCGCCTCCAGCACCTCCTCGGCGAAGCTCGCGCCGGCCGAGTCGGGGTGCCAGCCCAGCAGCAGCCGCCAGCGCAGCGGCGCCCCGGCCAGCCGGCGGGTCACCAGGCCGGGGACCGGGCGGAAGGTGGCCTGGCACAGGGCCACCGCCGCGCCGGCCTCCACCAGGTCGATGCAGCCGCGCACGTCGGCCTCGTACACCTTGCGGGGGGTGAAGCCGGCGCGGGCGCAGGCGGCGGCGAAGCAGTCGCCGAAGCAGCCGTCGCCGGGTGCGGCGACCCACTGCTCGGCGCGCAGGTCCACCAGCCGCACCTCGTCGTGGTCGGCCATCGGGTGCTGCTCGGGCAGCAGCACCTGCACCGGCTCCAACGCCACCTCCCGCCAGGTCAGCCCGTACCCGGCCGGCGGAACGGCGTCGCCGCAGACCCCGACCAGCGCGTAGTCCAGCCGGCCGCCGCCGACGAGCTGGGCCAGCTCGTCGGCGGACCAGGAGGCGTACGTGGTGATCTGGGCCTGTGGGTGCGCGGCGGCGAGCCGGTGCACCAGGCGGCCGAGGATGGGGCTGTTCACCCCGCCGAAGCGGTACCGGGCGGGGGTCGGGCCCGCGCCGGCCAGCCGGGCCGCCTCGTCCTGGAGGCCCTGCATGGCCGGCAGCAGCACCCGGGCCCGGGCCAGCACCAGCTCGCCGAGCGCGGTGGGCCGGGCGCCCCGGCGGTCCCGTTCGAACAGCGGCCCACCGAGTGCCCGCTCGATGCGTTGGAGCTGGGCGGTCAGCGCCGGCTGGGCCAGGCCGAGCGTGGACGCCGCCTTCGTCACGCTCCCCGTCTCCGCGATGGCGCAGACCACCCGCAGGTGTCTCAGCTCCAGATTCATACGGTGACGGTATGACCACGGAAGGATCGATGGAAGGGCTCTGGCGGATAGGAGTTGGCCAATGTCTATTGGTGACCGCCCGGTATCCGGTCGGTGACCCCGTCGTAACCGTCCGGTATCCGGTCAGTCGCCGGGTGGAAGCAGGTCCGACGCGTACGTGGGCCGCCCCGTCACGGCGTCGCGGACCTTGTCCACCACCCCCACCGCCGGCTCGACGATCCGGTTCCACGGCGGGCTCGCCGGCGTCCCCGGGTGCGGCCGGGTCGGCGCGGCCTCCTCGGCGATCTCCCACCGGTTGCCCAGCCGGATCAACTCGGCGGCGGTGGCCACCTCGCGCAGCGACGCCAGCAGCGCCGCCGTCCCGGCGACGTGCCGGCGCACCCGGTCGGCAACGTCGGCCAACGCCGGATCCGCCGGCCCGGCCAGCGACTTCAGGGCGGCCAGCAGCTCGGCCGCCGCCCCGACCTCCCGGTCGACCGCCGCGGCCGCCCCGGGCACCGCCGCCCGGACGGCGGGGAACAGGTACTGCTCCTCCGCCGACAGGTGCCGCGACACCACGGCGGTCAGCACCTCGACGACCTCGGCGAGCCGCTGCGGCGCGGCGTCCGGGCCGGTGACCCGGTCGACCAGGTCGAGCAGCTGCCGGTGCTCGCGGCCGACGAGGTCGACCACGCTCGGGCCGCCGGGTCGGTAGCCCTCCTCGGGCACGGGCGGCAGCGGCGGCAGGGGAACGGTCATGGTGCCCTCCTCGGCGGGCGGGCGCGCGCTGCGAGGAGGAGGCGGCCCGGTGAGCGGTGCGGGACGGCAGCGGCGGTACCCAGACCGCGTACCGCCGAAACGGCGGGCCCGCGCGACGAGGCCGCCCGGGGCGCCGGCGGCGGTGTCGGGCGGCCGGGGGAGCTGCCCGACCGGCGCGGCTGGTATGAAGAACCGATGACGAGCGACGCCGCCTCCGCCCCGCCCGACCCCACCGCCGAGGTCGTCGACCTCTGCCGCGACCTGCTGCGCATCGACACCACCAACACCGGGGACAACGCCACCAGCGCGGGCGAGCGCTTCGCCGCGGAGTACGTCGCGGAGAAGCTCGCCGAGGTGGGCGTCGAGTCCCGCATCCACGAGTCCGCCCCCGGCCGGGCCAGCCTCGTCGCCCGCATCCCCGGCGCCGACCCCGGCCGGGACGCCCTGCTCGTCCACGGCCACCTCGACGTCGTCCCGGCCGACGCCGACGAGTGGTCGGTGCACCCGTTCTCCGGCGAGCTGCGCGACGGCTACCTGTGGGGCCGGGGCGCGATCGACATGAAGGACTTCGACGCCATGGTGCTGGCCGTGGTGCGGAACTGGCAACGCACCGGCGTCCGGCCCGCCCGCGACATCGTGCTGGCGTTCACCGCCGACGAGGAGGCCGGCAGCGACTACGGGGCGCACTACCTCGTCCAGCACCACCGCGACGCCTTCGACGGCTGCACCGAGGCCATCGGCGAGGTCGGCGGCTTCTCCTACACCGTCGACGCGTCGCAGCGGCTCTACCTCATCGAGACCGCCGAGAAGGGCATCGACTGGCTGCGGCTGCACGCCAAGGGCCGCCCCGGCCACGGCTCGATGGTGCACGACGACAACGCCGTCACCGCGCTCGCCGAGGCCGTCGCCCGCATCGGCCGGCACCGCTTCCCCGTGGTCGTCACCGACACCGTGCGGGCCTTCCTGGAGGAGGTCTCCGACCTGCTCGGCGTCGAACTCGACCCCGAGGACCCGGAGGCGGCCATCGCCAAGCTCGGCCCCATCGCCAACATCATCGGCGCGACCATCCGCAACACCGCCAACCCGACCCGGCTCGCCGCCGGCTACAAGGACAACGTCATCCCCGGCCGGGCCACCGCCACCATCGACTGCCGCAGCCTGCCCGGCCAGTCCGAGCTCCTCGAACAGCAGCTGCGCGAGCTGGTCGGCCCCGACATCGCCATCGAGTACGTCCACCGCCAGCCCGCCCTGGAGACCACCTTCGACGGCGACCTCGTCGAGGCCATGTCGGCGGCGCTGCGGGCGGAGGACCCGGGCGCCCGGCCCGTGCCCTACATGCTCTCCGGCGGCACCGACGCCAAGGCGTTTTCCCAGCTCGGCATCCGCTGCTTCGGCTTCGCCCCGCTGCGGCTGCCGCCCGACCTCAACTTCTCCGGCCTGTTCCACGGCATCGACGAGCGGGTGCCGGTGGACGGACTACAGTTCGGCGTGCGGGTTCTCGACCGCTTCCTCCGGAATTGCTGACCGTGTCCGCCGCCCCATCCCGCCCGGCACGGATCGTCCCCCATCGCGAAGGGAACGCACATGACCGACCAGCACGGTGAGCTGGACGCCGCCCTAGAGCGGGTGATCGACGCCGCCCGCCACCACCTGGCCGCCGTCCGCGCCGCACAGGGCCGCATCGACGACGACGACGTCTGGCAGGCGTACGTCGCCCTGAACAACGCCTCGTTCGCCTACGACGAGCAGCTGCTCGACGCGTTCGGCGAGGTCACACCCTGGGATGTCGAGTCCATCGACCCCGACGAGGCCGACGAGCGCTTCGGCGCGGCCGAGGGCGTCGAGGCGACCGACCCGCACCCCCGGGTCATCTCGGTGCGCCAGCGCCGCGACTACCGGGTGCCCAGCGTCGCCGCGCTGATCCGGGCCGCCGAGGCCGCCCGCCGCGAGGGCACCCCCGAGGAGGACGAGGCCGCACCCGTCGAGGGCGTCGGCGAGGCGGTGCTGGAGCTGCTGCAGAGCGGCGACGGCTCGCTGTCCGCGCTGGACGTGCCGGAGCTGGAGCCGCTCGACGGGGTCGTGATGGTCAGCGAGGTCGGCACCCCCGTCGACCTGGAGTCCTTCGACGACGACGATCCGGTGGGCCCGTTCCAGCCGGCCGCCGACGACCGCCTCGTGGGCCGCCTCGACGAGCACCCGTTCCTCGACCTGACCGACGAGGAGCACGACCACGCGGGGCACCACCACTAGGCCGGGCTCGTCCCGGGGCCCGGCCAGCCGGCGGGGCCCCGGGACGCCGGGCTCGTGCCGCCCGGGTCAGTACGACAGGCCGGGCTGCGGCTGGTTCACCACACGGCGCCGCAGCACCACCTGCCGCGTGCCGTCCCGGTACAACCGCACCCGGGCCAGCTCCCACCCGGAGAACTCCGCCTGGATCGCCAACTGCGCCGCGGCGGTCAGCCGGTCGACGTTCGAGGGCAGCCGCAGCGGCGCGTATTCGTAGTCCATGCGTTCCATGCTGCCCAGCCCGGCGGCCGTCCGCCACCCTCCGCGCCCCGCCCGGCAGCGCGGGGGCCTGGCCGGATCCGCTCAGCCGTCCCGCTCGGGATAGCCCACCGGCACCGCCGACACGTCGTCGAGCGCGACGATGATCTCCGCCGGCAGCGTCATCCGCTCCACCTGGAGCGCGCCGAGCAACTGCCCGACCGTCCGCGCGCCGAGAATCGGCGCCGTCACGCCCGGCCGGTCCCGGATCCACGCGAGCGCCACCTCCAGCGGCGACACGCCCAACCCCCCGGCCGCCGTGGCCACCGCCTCCACGATGCTGGAGCAGCGCGGCTCCAGGTACGTCGCCACGAACGGCTCGAAGTGCGGCGACGCCGCCCGCGAGTCCGCCGGCCGGCCGTGCCGGTACTTGCCGGTGAGCACCCCCCGCCCCAGCGGCGACCAGGGCAGCACCCCCAGCCCCAGCGCCGCGCACGCCGGCAGCACCTCCCGCTCGACGCCCCGCTCCAGCAGCGAGTACTCCACCTGGGCGGCCACCACCGGCGCGCGCCCCGGCCAGGCCGCCTGCCAGGCCGCCGCCCGGGCCGTCTGCCAGCCCGAGAAGTTCGACACCCCGACGTAGCGGACCCGGCCGCTGGCCACCGCGTGGTCCAGCGCCGCGAGGGTCTCCTCCAGGGGCGTGTCCGGGTCGTACCCGTGGACCTGCCACAGGTCGACGTGGTCCGTGCCGAGCCGGCGCAGCGAGGCGTCCAGGGTGCGCAGCAGGTGACCCCGGGAGCCGTCTCGGCGCCGGCCGCTGCCCGGCCGCAGCCCCGCCTTCGTCGCGATCAGCAGCTCGTCGCGGGGAACCAGGCTGCCCAGCAGCGACCCGATGACCGACTCCGCGTCCCCGTCGCCGTACACGTCGGCGGTGTCCACCAGGTTGCCGCCCGCGTCGAGAAAGCTCTTCAGCTGGGCGGCCGCGTCGTCGGCGTCGGTGTCCCGGCCCCAGGTCATGGTGCCGAGCGCGAGCCGGGAAACCGCCAGCCCGCTTCGGCCGAGCGGTCGCTGTTGCATGGGTGAACCTTATTTCGAACCCGCCGCCACGGATATCCTCGCTCCCGTCAAGTTCCTGCTCGCCCTCCGGGCGACACGCTGCACCCGGCCGGGCGGCGGGTTCGGGGGTGAGCCGGTGATCGGCCGGGCCGCCCGCATTGCGTAACCTGATGCGACCTGTGGTGCGCCGATGGGGGAGGACCAGTGCGACTCGGGCTCAGTCTCGGATACCAGACGGCGTGGAGCACACCCGCCGACCATTTGGCGCTCGCCCAGGAGGCCGACCGGCTCGGCTACTCGGTGGTGTGGGCGGCGGAGGCGTACGGCTCCGACTCGCCGAGCATGCTGGCCTGGATCGCCGGCCAGACCGAACGGATCGACGTCGGCAGCGCGGTGATGCAGATCCCCGCCCGGACCCCGGCCATGACCGCCATGACGGCGGCGACCATCGACACGCTCTCCGGCGGCCGGTTCCGGCTCGGCCTGGGCGTCTCCGGCCCCCAGGTCTCCGAGGGCTGGCACGGGGTGCGCTTCGCCAAGCCCCTCGCCCGCACCCGCGAGTACGTCGACATCGTCAAGCTCGCCATCGCCCGCAAGGAGGTCGCGTACGACGGCGAGTTCTACACCCTGCCGCTGCCCGACGGTCCCGGCAAGGCGCTGCGGCTGGGCTTCCACCCGCCGCGCGAGCAGGTCCCGATCTACCTCGCCGCCGTCGGCCCGAAGAACCTGGAGCTGGCCGGCGAGATCGCCGACGGCTGGCTGGCCGTCTTCTACGCCCCGGAGTTCGCCGACGAGCAGCTCGCCGCCGTGGCCGCCGGCCGGGCGAAGGCCGGCAAGGAACTGGCCGGCTTCGACGTCGTGCCGTCGGTGCCGGTGGTCGTCGGCGACGACGTCGCGACCTGCGCCGAGCTGGTCCGCTGGTACGCCGCCCTCTACGTCGGCGGCATGGGCAGCCGGCAGCAGAACTTCTACAACCAGCTCGCCACCCGGATGGGCTACGGCGACGCCGCCCGCGAGGTGCAGGACCTCTACCTGGCCAAGCGGCAGCGCGACGCGGCCGCCGCCGTGCCGATGGAGTTCATCGACCGCACCTCGCTGCTCGGGCCCAAGGAGCGCATCGCCGAGCGCCTGCGCGAGTACGCCGCCGCCGGCGTCACCACCCTGTCGGTGACCCTCTTCGTCGCCGACCGCGACAGCGGCGTGCAGACGCTGCGCACCGTCGCCGAGGCCCTCGAGATGTCCGGGGTCGGCGAGTGACCTGGATCGAGGCCATCGTCCTGGGCGTCGTCCAGGGGCTCACGGAGTTTCTCCCGGTCAGCTCGTCGGGGCACCTGCGGATCACCTCGGCGATCTTCTTCGGCCGGGACGCCGGCGCGTCGTTCACCGCCGTCACCCAGCTCGGCACCGAGGCGGCGGTGCTCATCTACTTCGCCAAGGACATCTGGCGGATCACCCGGACCTGGATCGTCGGGCTCTGGGACCGCTCGGTGCGTGCCAGCCTCGACTACCGGATGGGCTGGTACGTCATCGTCGGCTCGATCCCGATCGGGCTGTTCGGCTTCCTGTTCAAGGACCAGATCCGCACCGCCGGGCGCAACCTGTGGCTGGTCGCCACCACCCTGATCGTCTTCGCGTTCGTGCTGGCCTTCGCCGAGTACTGGGGGCGGCAGCACCGCACCCTGGAGAACTTCCGGATGCGCGACGGCATCGTCATGGGCTTCGCCCAGGCGATGGCGCTGATCCCCGGGGTGTCCCGCTCCGGCGGCACGCTCACCGCCGGACTGCTGCTCAACCTCACCCGGGAGGCAGCGGCCCGGTACTCGTTCCTGCTCGCCATCCCGGCGGTCGTGATGTCCGGCATCTTCAGCGTCGGGGACGTCTTCGAGCCGTCCGCGCCGGGGACGTCCACGCCGAGCGGGGCGCAGATGGTGGTGGCCACGCTCATCGCCTTCGTCATCGGCTACGCGGCCATCGCCTGGCTGCTGCGCTACGTCGCCCACCACACCCTCTACGTCTTCGTGCTGTACCGGGTGGCCCTGGGCACCCTCGTGCTCGCCCTCCTGATGACGGGCACCATCGCCGCCACCTAGGAGCGCTTGCAAGGAAGGGCACCTTCTAACGGAGCCCTTTCCCTGCGCTCGGCTGGGTGAGGTGGAGACGCCGCCGGCCGGGCCCCGGTGATCGGGGCCCGGCCGGCGGCGTGTGTTCGCTGGGTCAGCTGTTGTTCCAGTGCTGGGTGACGAGGTCGGCGGCCTGCTGCTCCCACTGCGCGTACGCGTCGGGGTAGGCCGAGACCTGCACCGTCTGGGCGGCGTCGGTCAGCGGCATGTCGTGCCAGCCGTCGACCTGTCGCAGGCCCTTGAGGAACGCGGTGGTGGCGTACTGCGGGTCGGTGATCTGCTCCGGCGAACCCCAGCCGCTGGAGGGGCGTTGCTGGAACAGGCCGAGGGAGTCGTGGTCGTTGCGGTCGCCGAGGTGGCCGAGGTTCTGCAGCTTCGATTCCTGCAGGGCGGTGCCGATGGAGATGACCGCGGCGCGTTCGTCGAGGCCGGTCTTCTTGGTGGCGGCGATGATGGCCTTGGCGTTGGCGGTCTGCTCGGCGTCGAGGTCGATGCGCGACTGCGTGCCCTGCACGCCGTGCGGGATCAGCTTGGCCGTGTCCACGGCGGCGGTCGTGTCGGCCTGTACGGCGGCGACGGGCCGCGCGTCAACAGTGCCGGTGTCGGTGGTGGTGGCGTGGTGGAGGGGGCCGGCGGCGAGGCCACCGGCGAACGCGAGTCCGGCGATGCCGAGGACGCTCTTACGCAGGATGGTCGTGTTCATGAGGGGTGTCTCCTATCGGGGGGGTCGACACCGGCCCGTAGGGGTGGGCGGGTGTGAGCACCACGTCGAGGCGCCCGAACAACGAACAAAGGGGGAAAGAAAAAGATGAGGGAGGGCCGGGGCGGCTGCCGTGAGGTACCGCGCCGGGTCCGGGTGTAACGACCGGCGACCGGCCCCCATTCCCCGGGGCCTGATGCCGAGGCGGCCGGCACGCCGCGGGGCGGACCGGGCGTCGGTGGGGCAGGCGCGTCGGGTGAGCCAGCACGCGAGCGGCCCGGGGCCTGCCGGATCGGGGGATCCGGGGTGCTGCTGCGGTCGTCCGTCAGGTGTAACGCCCCCGCCCCGGCCAGGATTCCGGCCGCGGGGTGCCGCCGGTCACCCCGCCCCGCCCCCTCGCCGCCCCACCGGGGCGGACAATCCGCCCATTCCGGTGGAGGGGTGACGGGATGTCGGGCAGGTGGCGGTATCAACGACGCGGGATACCCCCACCTTCCCGACATGAAGTCGATCAACCCAGCCACGCCCCGCCGGCCCGCCCGCCCCGGGGTCCGTCGGTCACCCCGGCCCCGCCCCGCCCCACGTCGCGCCCACGCCGGACCCGTCCCACGCCACCGCGCCGGGTCGGACAAACCACCCAATCGGGCGGTCGCGTGGTGGGATGCCGGGCAGGTGGGGGTATCCCGGCGCGTTGATGCCGCCATGTCACCGACACGGAGTCGATCAACCTCTCGCCGCGGTCCGGTCCGTACCGCCTAGGGTGGGCAGCGTGGCGACTCTTCTCCTCCTGCGGCACGGCCGCACCACCGCGAACGCCGACGGCGGTCTCGCCGGACGGCAGCCCGTCGAGCTGGACGACACGGGCCGGGCCCAGGCGACGGCGGTGGGTGAGCGGCTGCGCGGGCTGCCCCTCGCAGCGGTGGTGACCAGCCCGCTGGTCCGGTGCCGGCAGACCCTGGAACTGGCCCTGCCGCAGGCCGCGCCGACGGTGGACGAGGGGCTGATCGAGTGCGGGTACGGCAGTTGGGAGGGACAGCCGCTCAAGAAGCTCGCCAAGGAACCGCTCTGGCCGGTGGTCCAGCAGCACCCGAGCGCCGTCGTCTTTCCCGACGGGGAGGCCATGGCGGCGATGGCGGCCCGAGCTGTCGCCACGGTGCGTTCCTGGGACGCCCGGATCACCGCCGAGCACGGGCCCGAGGCGGTCTGGTTGGCGTGCAGCCACGGCGATGTGATCAAGGCCATCGTCGCGGACGCGCTCGGCGTACACCTTGATCTTTTTCAGCGCATCGTCGCGGACCCGGCGTCGGTCACGGCGATCCGGTACACGCCGCTGCGGCCCTTCCTGCTGCGGCTCAACGACACCGGCGGTGACCTGGCCGGGCTGGTGCCGCCGCCGCGCCGGCGCCGACGGCGGGCCACGCGGCCGGCGGAGTCCGACGCGGCGGTCGGCGGGGGAGCGGGGGCCACGCGGTGAGGCCGGCGGCGGGCGTCCTCCCGGTCGGTCGGCCCGGGTGGCAGGACGGGTGCGGCGCGGGCGCGCGATTCCGGGTCGGTGGGGTGCGCGACGCTGTGGCACGCCGGATAGGGTCGTGGGTATGACCCACCAGGTGCACGCCTTCGAGCCGCCGGAGCGGTTCGTCGCCGGGACCGTCGGGCCGCCCGGGGAGCGCACGTTCTTCTTGCAGGCCCGCGGCGGAGGCCGGCTGGTCAGCGTCGCGCTGGAGAAGGTCCAGGTGTCGTTGCTCGCCGAGAAGCTGGAGGAGTTGCTCACCGAGGCGCAGCGCCGCTTCGGCGTGCAGTTGCCCGAGGCGGTGACGTCGGTGGGCGACAACGACCCGCTGGACACGCCGGTCGACGAGGAGTTCCGCGTCGGCACCCTCGGCCTGGCCTTCGACGTCGACACCGCGACCGTCGTGATCGAGGCGATCGCCGCCGGCGAGGCGGAGACCGAGGTCGAGCTGGGCGGCGACGAGGACGAGGACGACGACGATGAGGACGACGAGGAGCCGGACGAGGACCTGGACCGGCTGCGCGTCCGGTTGACCCCCGAGGCGACCCGCGAGTTCATCGAGCGGGCCCGCCGGGTGGTCAACGCCGGTCGCCCGCCCTGCCCGCTCTGCGGCCAGCCGCTGGATCCCGCCGGGCACCTCTGCCCGCGGCACAACGGTTATCACCGGTGACCTCGTCGGACCTCGAACGTCGGCAGGACGACGCGGCGACGCTACGGCTGCTCCGTGACGGTGAGCTGACCGTCGAAGGCCGCCTGGTCGACGCGTCGAACGCGACGCTGCTCGGTGCGCTCACCCTCGACGGGGTGAGCGCCCGCTGCGTCTACAAGCCGGTGCGCGGCGAGCGTCCCCTCTGGGACTTCCCGGACGGCACCCTCGCCGGCCGGGAGGTCTCGGCGTACCTGGTCTCCCGCGCCACCGGCTGGGACCTGGTCCCGCCGACGGTGCTGCGCGACGGCCCGTTCGGGCCGGGCTCCTGTCAACTGTGGATCGACGAGCCCGACGACGCCGAGCCGCTGGTCGGCTTCGTGCCGGCGGAGGCGGTGCCGCCGCGTTGGTTCCCGGTCGCGGCGGCCCGGGACGACGACGGTGCCGCGTACGCCCTGGCCCACGCCGACGATCCGCGCCTGGCCCGGCTGGCGGTGCTCGACGCGGTCATCAACAACGCGGACCGCAAGGGCGGCCACGTGCTGCTCGGCGCGGACGACCGGCTCTACGGCGTCGACCACGGGGTGAGCTTCCACGTGGAGGACAAGCTGCGCACCGTGCTCTGGGGTTGGGCCGGCCGGGAGCTGCCGCCGGACGCCCTGGAGATGCTCGCCGACCTGACCGTCCGGCTCGGCGGGGAGCTGGGCGGGGAGCTGGCCGAGCACCTGACGATCCGCGAGGTCGCCGAGCTGACGGCCCGGGTGGGCCGGCTGCGCGACGGTGGCCGGTTCCCCCAGCCGCCGCAAGATTGGCCGGCGATGCCCTGGCCGCCGATGTAGCCGTCGGTCCGACCGTCCGGCAGGCCCGACCGCGCCGCCCACCAGGGGCGTGAGCGGTTGTCGCGTTGGTCACCCGTGGGGTGGGTCCGGCGCGCGGGGCGGCTGGCTAGGCTGACGGTCATGGAGTCTTGGACGGGACATGAGGTGCCACGGCTGCCCGGCAGGGGCGGCCCGCTGACATTGTTCGACTCGGCGCGACGCGGTGCCCATCCCAGTCGACCTGGCGACGTGGCCACCATGTACGTCTGCGGCATCACCCCGTACGACGCCACGCACCTCGGCCACGCCGCCACCATGATCACCTTTGACCTGGTGCAGCGGATGTGGCTCGACGCCGGCCTGACGGTGCGCTACGTGCAGAACGTCACCGACATCGACGATCCGCTGCTGGAGCGGGCCGAGCGCGACGGCGAGGACTGGAAGGTCCTGGCCATGCGGGAGACCGCGCTGTTCCGCGAGGACATGGAGGCGCTGCGGATGATCCCGCCGGCGCACTACGTCGGCGCGGTCGAGTCGATCCCCGACATCGCCGACAAGGTTCTCACCCTGCTCAAGGACGGGGCCGCGTACCGGCTCGACGACGGCACCGGGGACGTCTACTTCGACATCGCCGCCGCGCCCGAGTTCGGCTACGAGTCCAACCTGTCCCGGGCCGAGATGCTGGAGATCTTCCCGGAGCGCGGGGGCGACCCGGAGCGGGCCGGCAAGCGCGACCCCCTCGATCCGCTGCTGTGGCGCGGCGCCCGCGAGGGCGAGCCGTCCTGGCCCGGCGGCGACCTCGGCCCGGGCCGGCCCGGCTGGCACATCGAGTGCGCGGTGATCGCGCTGAACCTGCTCGGCGAGTCGATCGACGTGCAGGGCGGCGGCAACGACCTGCTCTTCCCGCACCACGAGTGTTCCGCCGCGCACGCCGAGCGGCTCACCGGCCGGTCGCCGTTCGCGACCCACTACGTGCACGCCGGCATGATCGGCCTGAACGGCGAGAAGATGTCGAAGTCCAAGGGCAACCTGGTCTTCGTCTCCCGGCTGCGCGCCGACCGGGTGGATCCGATGGCGGTGCGGCTCGGGCTGATGGCCGGCCACTACCGCGCCGACCGCACCTGGACCGACGAGCTGCTCGCGGCCGCGCAGGAGCGCCTGGCCCGTTGGCGGCGGGCCGCCACCGCGCCGTCCGGGCCGTCCGGCGACGACTTCCTGGCGGGGGTACGCGAGCGCCTCGGCGACGACCTGGACACCCCGGGCGCGCTCGCGCTCGCCGACGACTGGGCAGAGCGTGCCCTCGCCGGCACGGGCACGGACCCCGAGGCCCCGGCCCTCTTCGCCACGACCGTCGACGCCCTCCTCGGCCTCCGCCTCTAACCCCACCCCCACCCCCACCCCCACCCCCACCCCCACCCCCACCCCCACCCCGCCCCACCCCGCCCCCGCTCTGGTCGGTGATCAAGAGAAAAGCGTCAAAGTTGATCTCGACGATGACGCAAACCTCTTGATCACCGGGGCGGGCGGCGGGGGCGGGGGCGCGGGGGGGAGCAGGGGGCGCGGGGCGGGGGCAGGGTGGGGTCAGCCCAGGATCAGGCCCGGGTCCGGGTCGGGGGCCGGGGTGGGGGCCGGGATCTTGTATTCCTCGGTGAGCGTCGTCATCGGGCCGGGCCAGGTGGCCTGGGCGACCTCGATGGGCTTGCGCCGGGCGTCGTAGGCGACGTGCAGCAGGTGTAGCACGGGGGTGTCGGGGCGGATCTGGAGGGTCTCCGCCTCCTCCCGGCTGGGCTGGCGGGCGGTGATGGTGTCGGTGGCGGTGACGTACTGCCGGCCGGTGGCCTCCTCCGCCTCCTGGTAGAGGGGCCGGCCGAACGCCTCGCCCCGCTCCAGGGTGGTGCCGGCGGTGTCGGCCGGCAGGAACCAGGAGGCACCCACCTCGACGGGGGAGTCCTCGGTGCGCACGAGGTGGCGGCGGCAGAGCAGCTCGGTGCCGTCGGCGACGCCGAACGCGTCGGCCACCTCCGGCGGGGCGGGGGCGCGGCCGACCGAGACGAGCTGCTGACGGTACCGGGCGGCCAGGTCGGTGTGGTAGCCGCGGAAGCCGCCGTACCGGCCCCGGGAGAGGCGGTTGAGCCGGCGTCGGGTGCCTCTGACGTACGTACCGGAGCCGGGTTTGGTGATCAGGATGCCCTCGACCCGCAGCTGGTCGACGGCGCGCTGCACGGTCTGCTTGGCGACGCCGAACATCTCGGCGATGGCCGGGATGGACGGCAGGCGCTCGCCCGGCCCCCAGTCGCCGCGGCGCACCTGGGCCTTGAGCTGCGCGGCGATCTGCCGGTGCGGGAACTCGGCCGCACCCGGGTTGATCTGCATGGCTCCTCCTGGAGATCACAGCTAGGTTCCTAGGATGCCCTAGGGGATGTGAGCGCGCCACCCCGGACACGCGAAAGCCCCCGGACCAGGCGATCCAGGGGCTTTCGGAAGAAACCCGGCTACCAGGAGCCGGCCGTCGGGCCGGCGGAGCCGCCGCGCCGGCGCAGATACTTCTCGAACTCCTGGGCGATCTCGTCGCCGGTCAGCGGGGTGATGCCCGCGTCGCCGACGCGTTCCTCCAGCTCACGCACGTATTCCCCCAGCTCGGCGTCCTGCTCGGCGGCCCCGCGCACCCGCTGCTCCCACTCCGCCGCCTCCTCCGCCAGGTCGGCCATCGGCACCGGCAGGTCGAGCACCTCCTCGACCCGGTGCAGCAGCGCGAGGGTGGCCTTGGGGCAGGGCGGGTTGTTGGCGTAGTGCGGCACGTGCACCCAGAACGACACCGCGTCGACCTCGGCGCGCGTGCAGGCGTCGTGCAGCACCCCGACGATGCCCGTGGGACCGTCGTAGCGGGTGGGGGTGAGCTGGTAGCGCCGCGCGGCCTCCGCGTCGGAGGCGCTGCCGCTGATCGGCAACGGCCGGGTGTACGGCACGTCGGCCAGCAGCGCGCCGAGCAGCACCACCCGTTCGACCTCCAGGCTGTGGCAGATCTCCAGCACCTGCTCGCAGAACGTGCGCCAGCGCATGCTCGGCTCGATGCCCCGGATCAGCACCACGTCCCGCTCGGTGCCCTCCGGGCTGGCCACCATGAACCGGGTGGTGGGCCACTCGACGCGGCGGGTCTCGCCGTCGGCCATCGTGATCGTCGGCCGGCTGACCTGGAAGTCGTAGAAGTCTTCCGGGTCCAGCTCGGTGACCTGCCGCGCCTGCCAGACCTGTTCCAGGTGCTCGACCGCCGCGGTGGAGGCGTCCGCGGCGTCGTTCCAGCCCTCGAAAGCGGCGATGGCCACGGGGGACCGCAGCACCGGCAGTCCGTCGAACTCGGTCATGCCGTCACCTCACCCTGTCGTCGGCGGGCGGTCCCGGGCTGCGGCCCGGTCGTCCGCCTGCCGGGCCCGGTGACGTCCCTGATGTCCTTCACGTCCGTCAGCCTACGTGTCGGGGCCGGATGCGGCCCGTCGGCCGCGCCGGTCCGGCCCGCGGGCCCCCGGTGCGTCGCGGCCCGCCCCCACCGTCGGATCCTCGCACTACCCTGAGTGG
Source organism: Micromonospora haikouensis (assembly GCF_000876225.1). Classification (NCBI taxonomy): domain Bacteria; kingdom Bacillati; phylum Actinomycetota; class Actinomycetes; order Micromonosporales; family Micromonosporaceae; genus Micromonospora; species Micromonospora haikouensis. The sequence continues at coordinate 1,864,778 of NZ_JXSX01000003.1, forward strand.
GGTGGGGACTTCGCTGCTGGACGTGCTGGCGGAGCGGGTTCTCGTCGCCGACGGCGCGATGGGGACGATGCTCCAGGCGGCCGAGCTGACCCTGGACGACTTCGAGGGGCACGAGGGTTGCAACGAGATCCTCAACGTCACCCGCCCGGACGTCGTCCGCGGGGTGCACGACGCCTACCTCGCGGCGGGCGCGGACTGCGTCGAGACGAACACCTTCGGCGCCAACCTGGCCAACCTCGGCGAATACGGCATCGAGCACCGGATCGGGGAGCTGTCCGAGGCCGGCGCGCGGATCGCCCGGGAGGCCGCCGACGCGTGGGGCACCGCCGAGCGGCCCCGGTTCGTGCTCGGTGCGATCGGCCCCGGCACGAAGCTGCCCACCCTGGGGCACGCCGCGTACGCGACGCTGCGCGACGCGTACCAGCAGAACGCGGCGGGCCTGCTCGCCGGTGGCGTGGACGCGCTGATCGTCGAGACCTGCCAGGACCTGCTGCAGGTGAAGGCGGCGGTGGTCGGGTCCCACCGGGCGATGGCCGAGGCCGGGCGGCGCGTGCCGCTGATCTGCCACGTCACGGTGGAGACCACCGGCACGATGCTGCTGGGCAGCGAGATCGGCGCGGCGCTGACCGCACTGGAGCCGTTGGGCATCGACCTGATCGGGCTGAACTGCGCGACGGGCCCGGCGGAGATGACCGAGCACCTGCGCTACCTGTCCCGGCACGCCCGGGTGCCGCTGTCGGTGATGCCGAACGCCGGCCTGCCGCAGCTCACCGCCGACGGCGCGGTCTACCCGCTGACCCCGGTGGAGCTGGCCGACGCGCTGGAGCGGTTCGTCGCCGAGTACGGGGTGGCGGTGGTCGGCGGCTGCTGCGGGACGACGCCGGAGCACATCCGGCTGGTCGCCGAGCGGCTGCGCGGGGCGCGGCCGGGCGCCCGCGAGCCGCGCCCCGAGGCCGGGGTCTCCTCGATCTACCACCACGTGCCGTTCGCCCAGGACGCCAGCGTCCTGATGGTGGGGGAGCGCACCAACGCCAACGGGTCGAAGGCGTTCCGGGAGGCGATGCTCGCCGGCGACTGGCAGGCGTGCGTGGAGATCGCCCGCAGCCAGGCCCGGGACGGCTCGCACCTGCTGGACCTGTGCGTGGACTACGTGGGCCGCGACGGCACCCGGGACATGCGGGAGCTGGCCGGGCGGTTCGCCACCGCGTCCACGCTGCCGGTCATGCTGGACTCGACCGAGCCGGCGGTGATCGAGGCCGGGCTGGAGATGCTCGGCGGGCGGTGCGTGGTCAACTCGGTCAACTTCGAGGACGGCGACGGGCCGGGTTCCCGCTACGCCCGGGTGATGCCGGTCGTCGTCGAGCACGGGGCGGCGGTGGTGGCGCTGCTCATCGACGAGGAGGGGCAGGCCCGCACGGCCGAGTGGAAGGTGCGGGTCGCGCAGCGGCTGATCGAGGACCTGACCGGCCGGTGGGGGCTGCGCCGGTCCGACATCCTGATCGACGCGTTGACCTTCCCGATCGCCACCGGCCAGGAGGAGACCCGCCGCGACGGCGTCGAGACGATCGAGGCGATCCGGGAGATCGCGCGGCGCTGGCCGGGGGTCAACTTCACCCTCGGTGTGTCGAACGTGTCGTTCGGGCTGAACCCGGCTGCCCGGCAGGTGCTCAACTCGGTCTTCCTGCACGAGTGCGTGCGGGCGGGGCTGACGTCGGCGATCGTGCACGCCAGCAAGATCCTGCCGATGTCGAAGATCCCCGACGAGCAGCGGGAGGCCGCGCTGGACCTGGTGTACGACCGGCGGCGCGCCGGCCACGACCCGGTGCAGCGGTTCATCGAGATCTTCGAGGGGGTGGACGCCTCGTCGGCGCGGGCCACCCGGGCGCAGGAGCTGGCGGCGCTGCCGCTGGAGGAGCGGCTGCGGCGGCGGATCGTCGACGGCGAGCGCAACGGCTTGGAGGCCGACCTCGACGCGGCGATGGCCGGGGGCCGGTCGCCGTTGTCGATCATCAACGACCTGCTGCTGGACGGCATGCGGGTGGTCGGGGAGCTGTTCGGCTCGGGCCAGATGCAGCTTCCGTTCGTGCTGCAGTCGGCCGAGGTGATGAAGACGGCGGTGGCCTACCTGGAGCCGCACATGGAGAAGGCCGACGACGGCGGCAAGGGCCGGATCGTGCTGGCCACCGTCAAGGGCGACGTGCACGACATCGGCAAGAACCTGGTGGACATCATCCTGTCCAACAACGGCTACGAGGTGGTCAACATCGGCATCAAGCAGCCGATCTCGGCGATCCTCGACGCGGCCGAGCAGCACCGGGCCGACGCGATCGGGATGTCGGGGCTGCTGGTCAAGAGCACGGTGATCATGAAGGAGAACCTGGCCGAGATGGCCGAGCGCGGGGTGGCGCAGCGCTGGCCGGTGCTGCTCGGCGGGGCGGCGCTGACCCGGGCGTACGTGGAGGACGACCTGCGGGCGGCGTTCCCCGGCCAGGTGCACTACGCCCGGGACGCGTTCGAGGGGCTGTCGCTGATGGACCGGGTGATGACGGCCAAGCGGGGCGGCGCGCCGGTGGTGGATCCGCAGCGGGAGGCGGCCCTGGCGGCGCGGCGGCAGCGTCGGGAGCGGCAGCGGGCGACGGTCGGGCAGGCGCTGCCGGGGCTGGACGACGCGTCGGTGCGCTCGGACGTGGCGGTCGACGTGGAGGTGCCGACGCCGCCGTTCCTCGGCACGCGGGTGGTGCGGGGGGTGCCGCTGGCGGATTATGCGGCGCTGCTGGACGAGCGGGCGACGTTCCTGGGGCAGTGGGGGCTGCGGGGGGCGCGGGGCGGCAAGGGCCCGTCGTACGAGGAGCTGGTCGAGACCGAGGGGCGGCCCCGGCTGCGGTACTGGCTGGACCGGCTGACCGCCGACAAGGTCCTCGAGGCGGCCGTGGTGTACGGATACTTCCCGGCGTACTCGGAGGGCAACGACCTGATGGTGCTCGACGAGGACGGGCGCACCGAGCGGACCCGGTTCTCGTTCCCGAGGCAGCGGCAGGAGCGGCGGCTGTGCCTGGCCGACTTCTTCCGGCCGCGCGGCGACGGCCTGGACGTGGTGGCGTTGCAGCTCGTGACCGTGGGGCAGCCGATCAGCGACTACACGGCGAAGATGTTCGCCGGGAACTCCTACCGGGACTACCTGGAGGTGCACGGCCTGTCGGTGCAGCTCACCGAGGCACTGGCGGAGTACTGGCACCGGCGGATCCGCGCGGAGCTGACGCTGCCGGGCGGGCGCACGGTGGCCGACGACGACCCGGCAGACCTGGCGGGCCTGCTGCGCACCGACTACCGGGGCTGCCGGTACGCGTTCGGCTACCCGGCCTGCCCGGACCTGGAGGACCGGGCGAAGATCGTGGACCTGCTGGGCGCGGAGCGGATCGGGGTGCAGTTGTCGGAGGAGTTCCAGCTCGTGCCGGAGCAGGCGACCGACGCGATCGTGGTGCACCACCCGGAGGCGAGCTACTTCAACGCCAGATGACCGTCGGTGAAGTAGGGCTCGGCTGCCTCCAGCCTGGGCACCTTCACCCCCAGCCTGCGCGCTTCCGCCAGAGTGTCGCGGCAGATCGCGCGCAGCTCCTCGGGGTTGGCGTGCGCCGCCGTCACCCGGCGCATCGGCGGGAACCGGGCGAGCAGCCAGGAGAGGGTCGGCGCGGCCAGCCAGACGGGCACGGTGAACGGCAGCAGGTCGGCCCGGTGCCGCCGCAGCTCGACGCCGCGCGCCTCGACCAGCGGCAGCAGCTCGCGGACGGCGAGGATCGCCTCGCGTACGTCGCCGCGCGTCATCGTGGACAGGGAACCAAGCCGCAGGCTCTGCGTGTGCAGACCCGCGTTCTGGACGAAGTGGATCGCCAGCCACCCCCGGAAGTCGGAGTTCTCCCGGACCCTGAGCCCGGCCCCGCGGAACAGCCCGCGTGCGGCCTGCTCGCGTGCGGTCGGCGGCCGGTCGAGCGTGCCGAGGAAGACGGCGGGCAGCAGCGCCGCGCGCAGCACACCGTCGTCGCCGAAACCGCCACCGGCCCCGGGGAAGCCCCAGGCCACCTGCTCCGTGGGGAGATGGTCGATCGCGGCCAGCGGATCGACCCACAGGTTGTTGAAGACGAGCACCGTGGCCCCGCCCACCCGGGGCCCGAGGAAGGCCGTGGCCTCCGCGAAGCTGTAGTGCTGCACGCTCAGCACGATCAGCTCGAAGTCGTGGTCCGGCTCCAGCGACTCGCGGTAGCGCACCGGCCACTTCTCGGTGACGCGCTTTCCCCACGGCAGCCGTCGCGCGTCGAGCAGGTCGAGGTCGATCGCATCCCCGTACGCCGCCGCCCGCCCCGGCCGGACGTAGAACTCGACGTGGTGTCCGGCCCGTTCCAGGGCCCACCCGTAGACCGCGCCGATCACGCCCCGGCCGAACATCAAGATCTTCACGCGCCGCCCCGTAGGCTATAATTGGAGACCATCTCCACTTCCAACATATGGAGACGGTCTCCACTTGTCAACATGGGATCTCACGTGACCGACGCCAAGCCGCTGCGCGCCGACGCCCGCCGCAACCGCGACGCCCTGCTCGCCAAGGCGCGCGAACTCTTCGCCAACAACTGCTTCGACCTGCGCTTCGACGACTTCGCCAAGCTGGCCGGCGTGGGCACCGGCACGCTCTACCGGCACTTCCCGACCCGGGAGGCCCTGGCCGAGGCGGTCTACCGCGAAGAACTCGCCGCACTGTGCGACCGCGCCCGCGCCCTGCACGCCACCCTCCCCGCCGACGAGGCGCTGGAGTCCTTCCTGCGTGGCCTCGTCGCCCACCTGCACGCCCACCAGGGTCTCGCCCGCACCCTCGCGGCGCTCATGGCCACCCGCCCGGACGCGATGGCCGAGGGCGCCCAGGCCCTGCAACAGGTCGTCGCCGACCTGCTGGCCTCCGCCGCCGAGGCGGGAACCGTCCGCGACGACGTGAGCGCCGGCGCCGTCATGATCGCCCTCCAGGGCATCTGCGCGGCGTACGACCACCCGGACTTCCGCGCCGACGCGGACCAGGTCGTCACCCTCGTCCTCGCGGGCCTCCGCCACCCCGCGCCCGCGCCATGAGCGACGCCGCCCGGCACCGCCCCTGATTGACCGCGACGGGAGCGACAGTGGCGGTTGGCCGCCGACGTGAAGCTCCGCCGGGTAACACTGCGGTCAGTGCGTTCGAGTGTACCGTCCGAAATGGCCGCTGGTTGATGCCAGCGGGCATGCCGGTCAGCCCTCGACCTGGGAGTGTCGCTGATGCCCCGTCGTCCCATACCCGTCGATCCGTCGATCGGTGATCGCATCCGGATCCGTCGCGAGCTGCGCGGTTGGAGCATCCGGCATGCCGCCAGCCGTGCCGGCATCTCCCATACATCGTGGTCGCGGATCGAGCGTGGCCAGCAGCGCACCGATCGGTACATGGTGGTGGACCTTGCTGCGGCGCTGGAGTGCTCGGTGGTCGATCTGACCGGGCAGGCGTACACGCCGGCCGATCGGCAGCTCGATGCGGCGCGGATCGATGCCGAACGGGTGTGGCGGATCATGATGGACACGCCGATGGCCGGCAGGCGGGAGCTGCCAGCCACCGTCGAGCAGGTGCGTCGGGAGGCAGGGCTCGTGCGCGCCCTGTACGGGCGGTGTGACTACGCGGGTGCCCTGCGCAGGCTTGTCGACTTGGTGCCGGCGATGAATGGCCTGACCGATCGGCGGGCGGCGTTGGCGGAGATGGTGTCGGTCTACGGGGTTGCGATGGGTTCCCTGCTCAACGTCGGCTATCCGGCTCACGCGTGGCTCGCGGCGGAACGCTGTGCGGAGGCGGCGGGACTGCTGGACGATCCGGTGGCGGCAGGGGTGGCAGCGGCCAACCGGGCGCGGGTGTCGGCCTACTCGGGCGCGTACGGGCCGGCGCGGGCGTGGTGCGACGCGGCGGGTGCCGACCTGGCGGGCAGCGGGGCGGACGGGGCCCTGGACGTGCTCGGGTTCCTGCATCTCGCGCGGGCCCATCACCTTGCCGGCCTGCGTGACCGGGCGGGCGCGGAGGAGCACCTCGCCGAGGCGGCGCGGATCGCCGCGTACACGGGGGAGACCGAGAGCTGGGATCTTGCCTGGGGCCCACGCAACGTGGCGCTGTGGCGGATGGCGTTTCAGCTCGACACGGGCCGACCGGAGGAGGCGATCCGGACGGTCGCCGGTGTGGACGTGCGCGGCCTGCCGGCGGTGCGGCAGGTGTACTTCTGGCTGGACATGAGCCGGGCCGCCGAGGCGGTCGGGCGGGACCGGGACGCGGTGCGGATGCTGCTCGCGGCGGAACGGGTCGGCCCACAGCACGCGCGTTCGTCGACGTCGGCGCGGGAGACGGCCCGGTCGTTGCTGCGCCGGGGTGTCGCCTCGCCGGAGTTGCGCGGCCTGTGCGAGCGGATGAGCATGGCCGCACAGTAGTCGCCCGGTAGTGGTGCGTAGTCGTTCCAGCGACCGTGTGCGTCTTCCGTAGCGTCCTGATCACGGGTGCGGCTGCCCGCGTCTGACTGCCGCCGTGCCCTTGAGCCGGCGCGGTGGTGGCGGTCCTTCCCGGAGCCCACCGCCGCGCCCCTTCCCGAAGGGGTTGCAGGTGGGCGACGCGCAACACGATCCAGGGTCGAGCTGGGGCGAGCAGGCGGACGCGGAGGAGCGGGAGGCGGCGAGGCAGCGGATCCTCGCGCAGGCCGAGGCCGAACGGATACCGGTCGAGGAGACGACCCGGGCGGTGCCGGACCGGCGGTGGCGTCGTGGGCAGCGGTGAGCCGGCGATAGGTCGGCGGGTGGCGCAGTGGCGGGCGCGGCGGCGGATGACGCAGCAGATGCTCGCCGACCGGCTGGGCAAGTCCAAGAGCTGGGTGGACAAGGTCGAACGTGGCGTTCGCGCCTTGGACCGGTTCTCCGTCATCCGGGACGTCGCCGAGGTGCTGCGGGTGGATGCGACAATCCTGCTGGGCGGTGACGTGCGGCCGGCGGGAACCACCGGGACCGAGGGCGTGGAGGGGGTCCGGGCGGCCCTCGCCTGCTATGACATCCGCCCGGTCGGGCCCGATGTGCGGCCGGTGGGGTCGACGGGCGAGTTGCACCGGCCGGCGTCGCCCACCTGGCCACGGCGATCGGCCTGATCCGATGACCGCGCCGTTCCTGTCCCTGGCGCAGATCCGCAACCGGCTCATCCTCACCGCCCGCTGGGTCCTACGCGACCACCGACCCGCCCCCGACGGCCGCTGCCCGATCTGCCGCACGGCGGGCTGCCCGGCGGCCGCCGCCGCCCGCGACGTTCTCCGCGCGGCCACGGAGGTGCAGCTGTGGAATGCGCCGGCCCATCCGGCCGACGACCGAGGGGTTATGCGAAACGAAAACCACTTCCGTTAAGCTGGCGTCGACCTCTCGACGAAGGAGAACCCATGGCCGTACCGAAGCGGAAGATGTCGCGGTCGAACACCCGGCACCGGCGGGCGCAGTGGAAGGCGGCGGTGCCGCAGCTGACCCCCTGCCCGTGCCCGCGCAAGGAGATGGTGGTGCCGCACCGGGCCTGCGCGCACTGCGGGCTGTACAAGGGGCGTCAGGTGGTGGAGCGGCCGTGACCGGACGGCTCCCGGTGACGGTGCTGTCCGGGTTTCTCGGTGCCGGCAAGACGAGCCTGCTCAACCACGTGCTGGCCAACCGGGACGGGCTGCGGGTGGCGGTGATCGTCAACGACATGAGCGAGGTGAACGTCGACGCCGCGCTGGTCCGTGGCGGCGGCGCGCTGTCGCGGACGCAGGAGCGGCTGGTCGAGCTGACCAACGGCTGTATCTGCTGCACGCTGCGCGACGACCTGCTCGCCGAGGTGGCCCGGCTGGCCCGGCAGGGCCGTTTCGACTACCTGCTGATCGAGTCCAGCGGCATCTCCGAGCCGATGCCGGTCGCCGCGACGTTCGCCTTCGGCGTGGAGGGCGGGCAGGTGCTCGACGATCTGGCCCGCCTGGACACCACGGTCACGGTGGTCGACACGGCGGGCCTGCTGGCCATGATCGAGGCGGGGGAGAGCCTGGAAGCGCGAGGGCTGGCCGCGTACGAGGGTGACGACCGTGGCATCGCGGATCTGCTGGTCGACCAGATCGAGTTCGCCGACGTGCTGGTGGTCAACAAGACCGACCTGGTCGGCGCGGAGGACCTGGTGGTGGCCGAGGCGCTGCTGACCCGGCTGAACCCGGCCGCCCGGCAGGTGCGTGCCGTGCACGGTCGGGTCCCGCCGGCGGAGGTCCTCGACACCGGCCGGTTCGACCTGGAGCGGGCGGAGACCGCGCCCGGCTGGGTCGCCGAGCTCAACGGCGGGCACGTGCCGGAGACGGAGGAGTATGGCATCTCCAGCATCGTGTTCCGTGACCACCGGCCGTTTCATCCGCAGCGACTCTGGGACCTGCTCGCCGGTGGCGTGGACGGCTACGGGGTCGTGCGGTCGAAGGGCTTCCTGTGGCTGGCCAGCCGCCCCGGTGTCCAGGCGTTGTGGTCGCAGGCCGGCCCGACGGGGCGGTGCGACCCGGTCGGGGTCCCGGTGGTGGCGTCGGGGGAGTGGCCGCAGGACCCCGACGAGCGGGCCGAGTTGGAGTCCCGCTGGCATCCGGTCTTCGGTGACCGGCAGCAGGAACTCGTCCTCATCGGCGTGCACCTCGACGGTGACGGCCTGCGGGCGGCCCTCGCGGCCTGCCTGCTCACCGACACCGAGATCGCCGCCGGGGAGGACGTGTGGCGGGCGTTGCCCGACCCGTTCCCCGCCTGGGACCTCGGCGACCTGCACGACCACGCGGACCCGGTCCCGGCCTGACGAGGGCCGCCCCTGGCAGCCGGGGACGTCGCCCGGTGGCGGCGCGAATGGTGAGCCACTCGCGCCGCCACCGGGAGGCGGGCGGCCCGGTGTTCACCCGCCCCGGGGCCCGCGGCGGGCGTACTTCTGGCGGAACTTCTCCACCCGGCCGGCGGTGTCGAGCAGGCGCTGCCTGCCGGTCCAGAACGGGTGGCTGGCCGAGGAGATCTGCACGTCGATGACGGGATAGGTGTTGCCGTCGCTCCACTCGATCGTCTGGTCGCTGGTGGCGGTGGAGCGGGTGAGGAAGGCGAAGTCGGCGCCCCTGTCGCGGTAGACGACGGGCCGGTACTCGGGGTGGATGCCGGGCTTCATGCGGGTCGTGCTCCTTCGGTGTCGGTGTCGGTGTCGGTGTCGGATCCGGCCGGTTCCGCCGTGCCGAGGGGGAAGCAGCCGGCGAACGGGTCGGGGTAGGTGCACCAGGTGTCTTCGCCGTCGGCGAGTTCGGCGTCGGTGAGCAGGCAGCCGGCGAGGGTGCGGTGCAGGTCGACGGGGTCGATGTCGACGCCGATGAAGACGAGGTGCTGGTGCCGGTCGCCGTAGTAGGGGTCCCAGTCCAGGGCGGCGGCGATGCGCCGCTGGTCGTCGACGTGTTCCCAGCGGTCCTCGGGCAGGCTGACCAGCCAGTGCCCGAGGGATCCCATGGCCAGGCCGCCGCCGGCGAACTCCCAGGCCACCACGGTGTCGGGTTGGCTGGCCAGCCAGAGGTGCCCGCGGGAGCGGATGATCTCGGCGTTCACGTCCTCCAGCACGTCGTGCAGGCGCTGGGGGTGAAACGGCCGGCGGGCGCGGAAGACGGCGGAGACCACTCCGCAGTCGGGTTCCGGCTCGTGTGCGCCGAGGGCGTAGCCCTGCAGGCCGCGGGCGAAGATCCCCGGGGTTCCCGGACGGTGCCGACGGGTGTGGCGTAGCTGGCGGGTCAACGCGCCGGCGTCGACGACGTCGCCGTCGACGCGGAGGTGGGCCGCCCACGGGGCCATCCTCCGTAGCAGCACCGACAGCCTGCTCGTGTCGAACGCGCCTTCGCGCGACCGCCCCCAGAGCACCAGCGTGTCGGCGTACTCGATCTGCCGGACCACGACGTCGGCGAGCGCGCGGTGGTCGTCCTCGGCGGCCTGGATGCCGAGCGCGCGGAGGTCCTCGGTGCTGGCCAGGCCGTCGAGCAGATGTTCGGCGTCGAGGACGGTCACGTAGGAGTCGACGCGGACGAGGTCGGTGATCGGCGCGCCGTCGACGAGGCAGTGGGCGCAGGCGGCGGCGACGGCCTCGGGCTCCACCACCTCCGGCAGCATCAGCACCAGGTCCCGGCCGGGACGGGTGCGGGCGAGACGGGCGATGGTGGGCAGCACGTCCTCGCGCAGCGTGCAGGAGATGCAGCCGTGCCGCAGGGTGATCTGTTCGTCCTCGACGATGCCGGCGTCGGAGCGGACCACCCGACGGACGACGCCGTCGCGGATCCGGGCGAGGTCGTGCCGCACGAGCAGCAGCGACTCGTCGGCGGCGAGCAGCGTGCGGGCGACGGCGAAGGTTGCCGCCGGCCAGAACCCGGACAGGACGGTCAGCGACGGGCGGGTATCGACGTCGGTTGTCGCGGCGTGGGACGGGGCCTGTGGTGACGACGACATCGGACTCCTCTCGACCTAGTTGAAAACGATTGTCATTCTAAGCACACGGCGCGGCCGGGTGAACGACGGCCTGTGGGTCGGGTGGTCGGGGTCGAGCCGGGGTGAGGCCCGCCGCCCGGCGTCCGCGCCGGGCCCTCGCCCGGCGTCCGCTCCGGACCCTCGCCCGGCGGTGAGTCGACGCCAGTGGCCCGGTGTGGATGTGGCCGGGCGGCTGGCGTAGAACTGAAAATCATTGTCGTTATCGTTACGGCTACCACGAAGGAGAGAGCACCGTGTCCCGACGCTGTGACGTCACCGGCGCGAAGCCGAGCTTCGGCAACGCCGTGTCCCACTCCCACCGGCGCACCCGCCGCCGGTGGAACCCCAACCTGCAGCACCACCGCTACTGGCTCCCGTCGGAGCGGCGCTGGATCAGCCTCACCCTGACGGCCAGGGCCCTGCGGACCGTGGACCGCAAGGGCATCGAGAAGGTCGTCGCCGAGCTGCGTAACCGGGGGGTGAAGGTCTGATGGCCCGCCAGACCGACGTCCGTCCGATCGTGCGGCTGCGCAGCACCGCCGGCACCGGCTACACGTACGTGACCCGCAAGAACCGTCGCAACGACCCGGACCGCCTGGTCCTGCGCAAGTACGACCCCGTCGTGCGCCGGCACGTCGAGTTCCGCGAGGCGCGCTGATGGCCAAGAAGAGCATGGTCGACCGGCAGGCGCGTCGACAGGAGCTGGTGACCCGACACGCCCGGACGCGGGCGGAGCTGAAGCGGCTGGTCGCCCACCCGGGGACCGACCCCGGCGCGCGGGGCGAGGCGGTCCGCCGGCTCAGCCGGCTTCCGCGCGACTCCAGCCCGGTGCGGCTGCGGTCGCGCGACCAGATCGACGGCCGCCCCCGCGGAGTGCTGACCCGGTTCGGGCTCTCCCGGGTGCGGTTCCGCGAGCTTGCCCTGCGCGGCGAGCTGCCCGGGGTGCGCAAGGCGTCGTGCTGAGGCCGCCACGTGCGATCCGGTGATCGTACCGCTGGTCGTCTCGGCGGCCGGTAGGGTGCGGCCGTGACGGACGGGTGGACGTGGGACGAGTCGCTGTTCGAGGGTGCCGCCGCGCACTACGAGCGGGGCCGCCTGCCCTACGCGGCGGGATTCGTGGCGGCGCTGGCCGACGAGCTGGGGCTCGATGGGTCGGGCCGGCTGCTGGACGTGGGGTGTGGCCCGGGGACGGTGACCGTGCCGCTGGCGGGCTGCTTCGCCGAGGCGGTGGGCGTGGACCCCGACGCCGGGATGCTGGCCCGGGCGCGGCTGCGGGCCGCGCGCGACGGCGTGGACAACCTCCAATGGGTACGCGCGCGGGCCGAGGACCTGCCCGCCGGGCTGGGCGTGTTCCGGGTGGTGGTGTTCGCGCAGTCGTTCCACTGGACGGTGCAGGACACCGTCGCCGCGGCGGTGCGGGGGATGCTGCCGCCGGGCGGGGCGTTCGTGCACGTCGCCGAGGTCAAGGAGCTGCCGTCGGCGGAGGGGTTGCCGCATCCGGTGCCCCCGTACGCGGCGGTCGCCGAGCTGGTGCGCCGCTGGCTCGGGCCGGTGCGGCGGGCCGGTCGGGGGGTCCTGCCGGACGGGACGCCCGGCGGCGAGGAGCGGGTCCTGGCCGGGGCGGGGTTCGCGGGCCCCACGCGGCTGCGGGTGCCCTCCGGCGCGGTGGTGCGGCGGTCGGTCGACGACGTGGTGGCGTGGGTGCACTCGCGCTCGGACGGGGCCCCGCACCTGTTCGGGTCGCGGCTGGGGGAGTTCGACGCCGACCTACGGGCCCTGCTCTCGGCGGCGTCGTCCGGAGGATGGTTCGCCGAGCGGGTGCCGGACACGGAGCTGCGGATCTGGCGTACGCCCCGGGGTTGAGGGCGGGCGTGGCCGGGTGGCGTGCCGCCGGCCGGCGCGGGGCCGGCCGGCGGCACGCGGCGGTCAGCCGGCCGCGATGGACGCGGCGGCGGCCACCTGCACCAGCGGCCCCTGCACCAGTGGGCCCTGCACGGAGCCGCCGATGCGGCGGGCCTCGGCGAGGAGGTGGGCGCGCCAGCGCCGCCACAGCGGGGTCATCCGGGAGGTCAGCCAGACGACGTCGACGGCGTCGTCGGGCAGGACGGTGCGGATGCCGAGGGCGTGGTGGGCGGGGCGCGTCGGATCCTCGGGGAGCCTGGCGATCAGCGTCTCGTCGTAGTCGAACAGGTGGGCGGGCGGGAAGCCGGGCGGTAGTTCGCCCCCGCAGCCGAACACGGCGATGCGGGCGCCGGGCGGCACGGTGTCGCGCAGCCGGGCCAGTTCGGCGGTGACGTCGAGGGCGCGGACCCGGTTGACGGCCCGGCGGATGGCGGGCAGTTCCTGGCGCAGGTGCCAGGCGCGGGTGTCCTCCAGCTGGGGCAGGTGCCGGGCGAACCAGGCCCAGAGCAGCTCCAGCACCGGTTCGGGGTGCTTGCGCAGGATGGTCAGGACGTTGCTGGGGTCGTCGCCGGTGTCGACGGTGGCCTCCCGGGGGTGGGGGCTGTCCACCGCCCACGCCTCGCGGCTGACCTCGAAGGCGAGCCCGTGGCGGTCCAGGCGCAGCCCGAGTTCGATGTCCTCGCCGCCCCACGAGCGGAAGTCCTCGTCGAAGCCGCCGACGGCGTGGAAGTCGGCGGCCGGCACGGAGCAGTTGAGCGACCAGAACAGCTGCCAGGCCAGGGGGACGCGGGACAGGTCGAAGGCGGTGCTGGCGAAGGTGGCGTGCCGGCCGTCCTGGAAGGAGGGCAGCGCGCCGAACGTGCGGACGATCTCCTCGGGGGTGCGGTCGCGGGTCGCGGCCTCCAGCCCGGGGACGGGGTCGCCGGGCTGGTAGCCGAAGGTGTAGCCGAGGACGGCGCGGGGCGGCCCGGGGCGGGCGTGGGCGGCGAGATGGGCGGCCAGGAAGTCGGGGCCGGGCAGCACGCCGGTGTCGACGAACGCGAGGACGTCGCCGGTGGCCAGCCGGGCGCCGGCGTTGCGGGCGGCGGCGGCGCGGAAGCCGAGGTCGGGCTGGAAGTGGTAGCGCAGGCGTAGCCGGTCGGCGAACGCGTCGACGGTCTGCCGGGTGTCGTCGGTGGAGCCGTCGTCGGCGACGACGACCTCGTACCGCTCGGCGGGCATCCGCTGGTCGGCGAGCGCGGTCAGGGTGCCGCGCAGCAGGGGCGAACGGTTGTAGGTGGGGACGATGACGGAGATCAGTGGCGTTGCGGCGCCAGATGACATGGTGTGACTCCGGTACTCGGGGGCGTCACAACCTATCGACCGGCGGCGGTGCCGTACATCAGTCGTGAGGCTTGTTCATCTCCTGCTTCCGGAATGCGGGAAGCCCCGACCCGAGGGACATTCCCGTATTGTCGGGCATCATTGCCGGGTATCCAGGGTGACCGAAACAGCCCAGCTGCGGCGGTGCGGCACGGGGCCGGGCCGCGTCCCGAACTGTGGGCGATGATCGCGATTTCTGGCAGGGTTGACCCCATGCTCGCCCTCCTGCGCTCCCGCGTCACCGACTGGACCCTCACCGTGCCCGTGCTGGCCGTGGTGATCCTGGCTCTGACCTGGGGCAGGGAGCTGCCCCCGCTGGTCGTGGGGGTGGTCGCGACGTTCCTCGCCGGGGCGGTGCTCGCCGCCGTGCACCACGCGGAGGTGGTCGCCCACAAGGTGGGGGAGCCGTTCGGCTCGCTGGTCCTCGCCGTCGCGGTCACGGTGATCGAGGTGGCCCTGATCGTCACCCTGATGATCAGCGGCGGCGACAAGACGGTCTCGCTGGCCCGGGACACGGTCTTCGCCGCCGTCATGATCACCTGCAACGGCATCCTCGGCCTGTCCCTGCTGCTCGCGGCGCTGCGTCGCCGGGTGGCGGTGTTCAACCCCGAGGGCACCGGCGGTGCCCTGGCCACCGTGGCCACCCTGGCCACCCTCAGCCTGGTCGTGCCGACCTTCACCACCAGCCGGCCCGGCCCCGAGTTCTCCCCGCCGCAGCTCGTCTTCGCCGCCGTGGCCTCGCTCGCCCTGTACGGGCTGTTCGTGCTCGTGCAGACCGGCCGGCACCGCGACTACTTCCTGCCGGTCACCTCCGACGGGACCGTCGCCGACGCCGACGGCGACGGGCACGCCGACCCGCCGTCGGCCGGCGCCGCCCTGGCCAGCCTGATCATGCTGCTGGTGGCGCTGATCGCCGTGGTGGGCCTCGCGAAGATGGTGTCCCCGGCGATCGAGGCCGGGGTGTCGGCGGCGAACCTGCCGCAGGCGTTCGTCGGTGTGGTGATCGCGCTGCTGGTGCTGCTGCCCGAGACCCTCGCCGCCGCCCGCGCCGCGCGCCGCGACCGGGTGCAGATCAGCCTCAACCTGGCCCTCGGCTCGGCCATGGCCAGCATCGGCCTGACCATCCCCGCCATCGCGATCGCCTCCATCTGGCTCGACGGGCCGCTGCTGCTCGGGCTCGGCGGCACCCAGTTGACCCTGCTGGCGCTGACCGTCGTCACCGGCGTGCTGACCGTGGTGCCGGGCCGGGCCACCCTGCTGCAGGGCGGCGTGCACCTGGTCCTGCTGGCCGCGTTCGTCTTCCTCGCCGCCAGCCCTTGATCCCTCGCCGCCGGCTCCTGACGGCCGCGCGCCGGCCCGGCCCGGTGCGGCCCACGGGTGCGGTCCGGTCGACCGCGATCGGGGATGGTCACCGTGTCGCCGGCCGGGCATGATCGACAGGGAGCCGGGGTAGTGGACCGGTCGGACGAGCCGGGGAGGCACTGTGACGGCACGGTCGGGACGTCGGCCCGGCGGCCCGCTGGCCGGGCTGCTGGCCGCGTTGGTGCTGGCCAGCGGCTGCGTGGTCGGCGGGGTGAACGAGGGCGCGCCGCAGCAACCCCTGCCCCGGTCGACCCGCCAGCCCAGCTCGCCGCAGGGGGAGCAGACCCGCGCCGACGGCACCACCAGCGTGGCCGAGTTCCAGGAGGACATGGCCGTCGCGGTGGACAAGGCCGAGATCTACTGGACCGCGCAGTTCCGGGCGTCGGGCCGGCGGTTCCAGCCGGTGCGTCGGGTCGTGCCCTACCAGCGGGAGGGCGAGGTCTCCTGCGCCGGGCAGGCCCTGCCCCGCAACAACGCCGTGTACTGCTCGGCGGGCGACTTCATCGCCTACGACGTCCGCTGGTCCGTGGCGGCGTTCCGGCAGGTCGGCGACGCGTTCCTCTACTACCTGCTCGGCCACGAGTACGCCCACGGCATCCAGGTGCGCCTCGGCATCCGCGCCCAGTTCACCATCCAGCAGGAGCTGCAGGCCGACTGCATGGCCGGGGCGTACATCGGCGGCTCGATCGAGGCCGGTCACCTGCGGCTGGAGGACGGCGACCTCGACGAGTTCCGGGAAGGGCTGCTCGCCGTCGGCGACGACCCCGACCAGCCGTGGTTCGCCGAGGGGGCGCACGGCACCGCCGAGCAACGCACCGACCACTTCTTCCGCGGGTACGAACAGGGCCTCGCGGCCTGCAACCTCGGCTGACGGCGAACCCGGCGGGCCGGCCGACGGCGCGCCGCCGGGTGGCAACGGGACCGCCGGGCGTGGACAGGGGCGGGGACCGGGTCCCGGCCGGGGCGGGCCGGCTGCGAGGATCGGGTCGACCCCGCGACGCCTGGAGGACCCCCTGAGCAGCCACCACCCCGCCGCCGTGCTCTTCGACATGGACGGCACCCTGGTCGACAGCGAGAAACTGTGGGACGTCGCGCTGCGCGAGCTCGCCGCCGAATACGGCGCCACCCTCTCCGACGCCGGCCGCAAGGCGCTCATCGGCACCAGCATGGCCGACGCGATGCGGATCCTGCACGACGACCTCGGCCAGCCGTACCGCGACCCGCAGGTCAGCGCGGCGTGGATCGACGCCCGGATCCTGGAGCTGTTCCGCACCGGGCTGCGCTGGCGGCCCGGCGCGCTGGCGCTGCTGCGCGCGGTCCGCGCGGCGGGCATCCCCACCGCCCTGGTCACCTCCAGCGGCCGCCCGCTCGTGGAGGTGGCGCTGGACACCCTGGGCCGGGACAGCTTCGACGCGGTCGTCTGCGGCGACGAGGTGGACGCGGCGAAGCCGCACCCGGAGCCGTACCTGACGGCCGCCCGGCTGCTCGGCGTGCCGATCGCCCGGTGCGTGGCGATCGAGGACTCCCCGACCGGGGTGGCCAGTGCCCTCGCCGCCGGCGCGGCCGTGCTGGCGGTGCCGGCGGAGGTGCCGATCGCGCCGACCGACGGCGTACACCAGCTCGACAGCCTGACCGGCGCGGACCTGGAACTGCTCGCCGCCCTGCTCGGCGAGCCGCCCGCGCGCGCCTGAACGCCGGCGGATCCGGCCGCCGTGGGCCCGCCCCGCGCGGCGATTGACGCTGCCGCACGTGGCGACTAGCCTTCGCTGCGTGTCCGGCCCCGAGGCGTCCAGACGCCAGCCACCGTTGTCCGGTGGCTGGCCCCTGATGATGTCGCGCTGAGCCTCAGCTCACGCTGAGGCGGCACGCCCGTCGCCGCGTCGCCACCGACTCCACGGTTTCCCGGGGCGCGCCTGCCCGCCGTCGCCACGCAGTGGCGGGGCCCGTAGCGCTGCCCGCCCGGAAGTCCTCTCGCGGTGGCACCCGCGCGGCCGGCTGGACGAATCCGCCGCCCCGTGGCCCGCCGCGTCCCCGCCATCCACCCACGACGCGGTTGTGGAGTCGTCATGCCAATCGTGATCTACATTCTCGGGCTCGCCGTCTTCGCCCAGGGAACCTCCGAGTTCATGCTGGCCGGCCTGATCCCGGACATCGCCGCCGACCTGCGGGTCTCCGTCCCGGCAGCCGGCACGCTCACCTCGACCTTCGCCGCCGGAATGATCATCGGGGCGCCGCTGATGGCCGTGCTCAGCCTGCGCTGGCCCAGACGATGGGCGCTGCTGGTCTTCCTGACCGCCTTCATCGCCGCCCACGTCGTCGGGGCGGTCACCGCCAGCTTCGGTGTCCTGTTGGCCACCCGCGTCGTCGGTGCCGTGGCCAACGCCGGGTTCCTGGCCGTGGGGCTCGCCACGGCGGTCGGCCTGGCCGGGCCACACGCCAAGGGCCGGGCCGCCTCCGTGCTGCTCGGTGGCGTCACCCTCGCCTGCGTCGCGGGGGTGCCCGCCGGCGCCGTGCTCGGAAACCTGTGGGGCTGGCGGTCGGCGTTCTGGGCGGTGGCCGCCGTCTCGGTGCCCGCCGCCGTCGCGATCCTGCGCTCCGTGCCGCCCACGCCCCTGGGCGCGCCCGTGCCCGACGCGCGGCGGGAACTGCGCGCGCTGCGCCGTCCCCGACTGGCTGTGACCCTGGTCCTGGCCGCGCTGGTCAACGGCGCGACCTTCTGCACCTTCACCTACCTGGCCCCGCTGGCCACCGACGTCAGCGGGTACGACAGGGCGTGGGTGCCGGCGCTGCTCGCGGTCTTCTGCCTGGGATCCTTCGTCGGCGTCACCGTCGCCGGCCGGCTGTCGGACACCCGGCCGATGCGGATCCTGGTGCCCGGCGGCCTGGCCCTGCTCGCCGGCTGGCTGCTGTTCGCGGCGACCGCAGCGATCGCCCCGGTGGCGTTGCTGCTCGTCCTCGTCCAGGGGACGCTGTCGTTCGCCGTCGGGGCCACGCTGATCACGCTGGTGCTCTACCGGGCCGCCGACGCGCCGTCGCTGGGTGGCTCCTTCGCGACCGCCGCCCTCAACGTGGGCGCGGCCGCCGGCCCCCTGCTGGGCGGTGCCGCGATCGGCGCGGGCCTCGGCTACCGGTCCCCGCTGTGGGTCAGCGCGCTGCTGGTGGCGCTGGCCCTCACGGTGGGACTGGTCCCGGCGCTGCGGCGTCGGGGCCGCGCGGACGCCCCGGGGCAGCCGGTCCCGTCGTAACCCGGGCGGGCCCGGCCCGCCGCCCGTCGCCTCGGTTCGTCGCCCGCCGCCTCGGCCCGCCGAGGGCGACCCGACCCGGTGCCCGGCGTCAAGAAGGGCCCCCTGCCAGGCCGAAGGCGTTGACAGGGGGCCCTTCCTTGCACCACGTCAGTCGTGGGCGATCGCGCCCAGGACGTTGATCCGGGCGGCGCGGACCGCCGGCAGCGCCGCCGCGACCACCCCGATCAGCGCGGCCAGGCCGAGGAAGATCCCCATCTGCGACCACGGCAGCACCAGGTCGGTGATCCCCTCGTCCTTCAGCGCCCGGACCACCGCCGCGCCGAGGCCGGTGCCGACCGCGACGCCGAGCAGCGCGCCGAACACGGAGATCACCACGGCCTCCACGGTGATCATCCGCATGGTCTGCGCCCGGCGCAGCCCGATCGCCCGCAGCAGCCCCAGCTCCCGGGTGCGTTCCAGCACCGACAGCGCCAGGGTGTTGACGATGCCCAGCACGGCGATCACGATGGCCAGCGCCAACAGGATCTGGATCATCGTGAGCAGGGTGTCGAAGCCGCTGGTCTGCTGCTCGATGTAGCTGGCCCGGTCGGCCACCGACACCTCCGGGTTGTCGGCCACCAGCGCGTCGAGCTGCGGCTGCACCTGCGACACCGGCGTGCCCGGGGTCAGCCGCACCAGGGCCGAGAACGGCTCCGGATTGGTGAACTCCGGCCCCGCCTGCCTGGGCAGGATGATCGACCCGATGGACCGCTCGTCGGGCAGCACCGCTGCCACCGTGTACGTGTGCGGCGACTCGCTCCGGGCGAACTGCGCGGTCAGCCGGTCACCCACCGACTTGCCCAGCTCCTTCGCCCCGGACACGCTCAGCGCCACCTGGTCCGGCTTGAGGGTGGCGGCCGTGCCCGACTGCGGCACGGTGCCGTAGATGCGGGCCATCGCGGCCAGGTCGGTCAGCGCCACCACGTACGTCCGGTCGCCGTCGACGATCGCGTTGTCGTTGTAGACGCCCAGCACCGCGTCCACCCCCGGCAGCGCGGCGGCCTTGTCCACCACCGACGCGTCGAACGTGGGCGGCCGGGGCCCCGTCTGCTCCCCGGAGATCACCAGCTGCGCGTCGACGGTGCGTGCCGCCGAGGCGGAGATGCTCGACTTCGCCGAGTCCAGGATCACCGTCACCCCGGTCACCAGGGCGATGCCGACCATCAGCGCGGCGGCGGTGATCGCCGTGCGGCGCGGGTTGCGCCCCGAGTTCAGCCGGCCCAGCCGGCCCGGCACCGACCAGGCGAACAAGGCTCCGAGCAGCGACACCACCGGGCGGCTGATCAGCGGGGTCAGCAGCGCCACCCCGATGAACGTGAACAGCACCCCGGCCAGGATCACCGTCAGCGTGGCCCCGCCCGCGTTGCCGGTCAGCCCGACCGCCAGCAGCCCGCCGCCGAGGGCGGTGACCACCGCCCCGGACACCGTGACCTTCGTCAGCGGCCGGTCCGGCGTGGCCACGTCCTGCATCGCCGCGATCGGCGGGATCCGCGCCGCCCGCAGCGCCGGCAGCAGCGCCGCGACGACCGTGATCAGCATGCCGACGGCGAACGCGCCGACCACCGCCTGCGGGGGCACCCCGATCCCGGCCAGCTCCAGCCCCCCGGCGAACCTGCCGAACGCCCAGGCCAGCAGCGCGCCCACCCCGACGCCCGCGCCCAGCCCGAGGACCGAGGCGACCAGGCCGATTGCGAGGGCCTCCAGCACCACCGAACCGATGATCTGCCGCCCGCTCGCGCCGATCGCCCGCATCAGCGCCAACTCCCGGGTCCGCTGCGCCACGATGATCGAGAACGTGTTGAGGATCAGGAACGTGCCCACCAGCAGCGCCACCGCGGCGAAGCCGAGCAGCACCTTGTTGAAGAACGACAGCCCCTCCTTCAGGCTGGCCGACGAGGCGGCGGAGAGCTCCTCGCCGGTCTTCACGTCAAAGCCGGCGCCCAGCGTGCGGGCCACGTCGTCGCGCACCGTCTCCGGGCGTACCCCGTCGGCGACCCGCACGGTCACGTTGTTGAACGTGCCGGGTGCGCCGAGCATCAGCCGCTGGGCGGCGGGCGTGGTGAACGCGACCTCGTTCGCGCCGCCGATGGTGTCCCGGCCGCTGCTGTAGCCGAAGACCCCCACCAGGGTGAACTCGCGCCGCTTCGACTCGAACGCGGTCAGCGCGCCGACCCGGTCACCCACCTTCACCTTCGCGGCCTTCGCCAGCGCCGCATTCACCGCGATCTCGTCGTCGGCCTGCGGGCCGCGCCCCTCGCGCAGCCGCACCAGGTCGGACTCGCCCGTCCAGTTCACGCCGAGCTGCGGCGGACCGAACGAGGTGACCACCTTGCCGTTGCTGCCGATCAGCCGGGCCCCGTCGGCGTTGACCAGGCCCGTGGCCGATGCCACCCCGGGCACCGCCCGCACCCGGTCCACCACGTCCGTGGGGAACGGCAGGGCCACCTGCTCGCCCTCACCCTCGCCCACCTCCAGCTTCGGCTTCGCGGCCACGTTGACGTCGACGCCGGCGAACGCGTCGGCGAACACCGCGTCGAAGGACCGGCCGAGGGTGTCGGTGAGCACGAACGCGCCGGAGACGAACATGACGCCGAGCACCACCGCCAGGCCGGACAGGACCAGGCGCACCTTGCGCGCCAGCAGGCTCTTCATGGTCGCCCGGAACATCAGTTGCCCACCTCGGTCGCGGCGGGGACGTCCAGCTTCTTCATCGTGTCCAGCACCGTGTCGGCCGTCGGCTCGATCAGCTCCGACACGATCTCCCCGTCGGCGAGGAACACCACCCGGTCGGCGTACGCGGCGGCCGTCGGGTCGTGGGTCACCATGACGATCGTCTGGCCGTGCTCGCGCACCGAGTTGCGCAGGAAGCTCAGCACCTCCGCGCCGGAGCGGGAGTCCAGGTTGCCCGTCGGCTCGTCGGCGAAGATCACCTCGGGGCGGGCGACCAGCGCCCGCGCGCACGCCACCCGCTGCTGCTGACCGCCGGAGAGCTGCGCCGGGCGGTGGTCGAGCCGGTCGCGCAACCCCACCGTCCCGATCACCACGTCGTACCAGGCCGGATCCGGCTTGCGCCCGGCGATCGACAACGGCAGCAGGATGTTCTCCTTCGCCGTCAGCGTCGGCAGCAGGTTGAACTGCTGGAAGATGAAGCCCACCTTGTCGCGGCGCAGCTTCGTCAGCCCCGCGTCGCCGAGCCCCGTCACCGTCGTGTCGCCGATCGCCACCGTGCCCCGGGTCACCGAGTCCAGGCCCGCCAGGCAGTGCATCAGCGTCGACTTGCCCGACCCCGACGGGCCCATGATCGCGGTGAACCTGCCCCGCTCGAACTCGGCGCTCACCCCCCGCAGCGCGACGACCTGCGCCTCGCCGCTGCCGTACACCTTCCACACGTCGCTTGCGCGGGCCGCGGCCTGCGCCTGGCGGCCTGTCGTCGCGGTCACGTCATCTACCTCTTCCGTCGGGTGGGCCGCACCGGCCCCCGCTGGCCCGGTGCGGGCATGTGCCCATCCTCAGGCCCCCGCGGCGCCGGACCCTCCGACTTCGGGCGGACCCACGGCGGATTTCCCGCTGCGGGTGGGCCCCGATGCCGGCTCAGGGTTGCCCCTGACCGCTACGCCGTGCCCGCGCCGCCCCCCGGCGACGGCCCGGCTACCCCCGGGGCCGCACCAGACCCGACTCGTACGCGAGCACCACGGCCTGCACCCGGTCGCGCAGCCCCAACTTCGTCAGCACGTGCCCGACGTGGGTCTTCACCGTCGTCTCGCTGACCGTCAACTCCCGGGCGATCTCCGCGTTGGACAGCCCCCGCGCCACCTGCACCAGCACCTCCCGCTCGCGCTCGGTGAGCGTGCTGAGCGCCCGCGGCGGCGTCGCTGCCGGATCAGGCAGCGAGTCGGCGAAGCGGTCCAGCAGCCGCTTGAGGATCCGTGGGGCGACCACCGCCTCCCCGGCGGCGACCGTGCGGATCGCGGTCACCAGGTCCTCCGCCGGCACGTCCTTGGCCAGGAAACCGCTGGCCCCGGCGCGCAACGCCCCCACCACGTACTCGTCGAGGTCGAACGTCGTCAGGATCAGCACCCGCACCGGCAGCCGGGCCTCGACGATGGCCCGGGTCGCGGCCACCCCGTCCATCCGGGGCATCCGGATGTCCATCAGCACCACGTCCGGCAGCAGCCGGCGGGACAGGTCCACCGCCTCCACGCCGTCGCCGGCCTCGGCCACGATGTCCAGCCCCTCCTCGGAGCCCAACACCATCCGGAACCCGGTGCGCAGCAGCGGCTGGTCGTCGGCGAGCAGGATCCGCACCGGCCGCGGCGGCGTCGCGCCCTCTTCGGTCATCTGGGGTCCCCCCGTCGCGCCGGCCCGGCCGGCTGGTCGTGACGCGGCCCGGTCACACCGGCACCGCCCCGAGCTGCTCCACCGGAATCCTCGCGTACACCCGGTAGCCGCCGCCGGGCCGGGCCCCGGTGCGCAGCGTCCCGCCGTAGAGACCCACCCGCTCCCGCATGCCCACCAGCCCGTGCCCGACCCGGACCGCGCCCGGCGCCGGCCCCCGACCGGTGTCGGTTACCTCCACCGCCAGGTACGCCGCGCCGAACGTCAACCGCACCACCGCCGTCGCCTCCCCGGCGTGCTTGAGGGCGTTGGTCAGGGCCTCCTGCACGATCCGGTAGACCGTCAACGCCACCCCCTCCTCCAACGACCCCGGCTCGCCCTCGACCCGCAACGTCACCGGCAGCCCCGCCTCGCGCACCTGCTCCACCAGCGGCTCGATGCCCGCCAGCCCCGGCTGCGGGGCCAGGTCGGCCGCCGGCTCCGCGTCGGTGCGCAGCACGTCCAGCAGCCGGCGCAGCTCCCGCAGCGTCGCCCGGCCGGTGTCCTCGATCGTGGCGATCGCCTCGTCGGCGGCGTCCGGGTCGCGGCGCAGCACCCGCCGGGCCCCGGTGGCGAGAACCCCCATCACGCTCACGTGGTGGGCCACCACGTCGTGCAGCTCCCGGGCGATGCGCCGCCGCTCGTCGGCCACCGCCTGCTCGGCCAGGGACCGCTGGTTCTGCTCGGCCACCCGGGCCCGCTCCCGCAGCGCCTCGGTGGAGGCGCGGCGGGCGTGCACCGCCCGGCCCACCGCGTACGCCACCACGGCGACGAGCAGGTTGTTGAGCACCAGGTAGGCCGGGCCCACCTCGAAGACCGTGTCGGCGATCGGGGCGAGGACGTTGACCGCCGCCACCGGCACCCACAGCACCACGGTGGCCAGCACCGCCGGGCGGGCCCGGTGGTGCGCCGCCATCGTGTACGTCAACGCCATGAAGGTGAGGCTCTGCGTGGTCGGGGCGTGCCCGAACACCACCGGCACCGCCAGGGTCGCCACGGCGGCGGCCACCGCCGGCCACGGCGCCGCCCGGCGCAGCGCCACCGGGGCGGCGCACAGCACGCTCCAGCCCAGCGCCGCCGGCAGCGGACCGGGCCGGAAGTCGACCGGGGTGAGCAGGACGAAGACGGCGTCCACCAGCACCACGGCGACGGCGAGCAGCGCGTCGGCGGCCAGCCGGTGGCGGCGCAGCCACGCCCTCAACCCTGCGGTCATACGGGAACGCTAGCCGCCGCCACACGCGATCGATCGTCGCCGACGGTGAACCCGGTCTCCTCCTCAGGGAGGACGCTCACTCGTCCGCGCCGGGCGGGCTGGGCCGCGACCGGGCGTCGACCAGCGGATCCGCCGAGGCGGCCGCCGCCGGGAACGGCGGCGGGGTCCCGCCGAAACTCGGGCACAGCGCCCGGTGGTTGCACCAGTCACACAGCCGGCTCGGCCGGGGCCGGAAATCCTGCCGCGCCGTCGCCGCCTCGATCGCCTGCCACAACGCCACCACGGTGCGCTCGAACCGCGCCAGCTCCTCCGCGTCGGGGGTGTAGTCGCAGACCTCCGCGTCCTTGAGGTAGAGCAGCCGAAGCACCCGCGGCACCACCCCGCGGGTGCGCCACAGCACCAGCGCGTAGAACTTCAGCTGGAACAACGCCCGCGCCTCGAACGCCTCCCGGGGCGCGCCGCCGGTCTTGTAGTCGACCACCCGCAGCGCCCCGTCGGGGGCCACGTCCAGACGGTCGAGATAACCCCGGATCAGCAGCTCGTCGTCGACCACCGCCGAGATCAACGCCTCCCGCTCGGCCGGCTCCAATCGGCGCGGGTCTTCCACCGCGAAGTAGCCCCCCAGCAGCCCGGACGCCGACCGCAGGAACTCCGCCGTGCCGTCGGGATCGTCGGCGTCGAACAGGGCCGCCAGCTCCGGCTGCTCGGTGACCAGCCGGTCCCACTGCGGGGCCACCAGGTCACCGGCCGCCTCCGGGGTGCGCCCGGCCGCCGGCAGGTCGAACAGCCGCTCCAGCACCGCGTGCACCAGCGTGCCCCGGGCCTGCTCCACGCTCGGCCGCTCGGGCAGCCGGTCGATGCTGCGGAACCGGTAGAGCAGCGGACACGTCTTGAAGTCGGCCGCCCGCGACGGCGACAGCGACGCCCGGACCGTCGCCGGCACCTCCGCCGTGGCCCGCGCCTGCTGCTGGTCGATCACCGGTTCCGCCGTCATGTCCGGAAGGTTAGGCCACCGGTCCGACAAGCCCACCGCGCCGCTCCGGCAGGTGCCCGTCGGCGGCGGGTCCGTAGCATCGGGACGATGGAGCAGCCGCAGACCGACCGACCGCCGCGCCGCCCCACCCGCCCCGGTCTCACCGTCGGCCGGGTCTTCGGCGTGCCCCTGCACCTCAACGGGTCGATGCTGCTGCTGGCCCTCCTGGTCACCGTGACCTACGCCGAGTTCGCCCGCCGCCAGCTCGACCTGTCCCAGCTCGGCGCGTACCTGATCGGCGTCGGGTTCGTCGTGTCGCTGCTCGGCTCGGTGCTGCTGCACGAGCTCGGCCACGCCCTCACCGCCCGCCGCTACGGCATCGGCGTGCGGGGCATCACCCTGGAGCTGCTCGGCGGATACACGGAGATGGACCGTGACGCCCCCAGCCCCCGCGTCGACCTGCTGGTGTCGCTGGCCGGCCCGGCCGTCTCCGCGGTGCTCGGCGCCGCCGCCGTCGCCGCCACCCTCGCGCTGCCCGACGGCACCCTGACCAACCAGCTCGCCTTCCAGCTCGCGGTCAGCAACGTCATCGTCGCGCTGTTCAACCTGCTGCCCGGCCTGCCGCTCGACGGCGGCCGGGCCCTGCGGGCCGCCGTGTGGGCGCTCACCCGCGACCGGCACACCGGCACGGAGGTCGCCGGCTGGGTCGGCCGGGCCGTCGCCGTCGGCACCGCCGCGGTGACGCTCGTGCTGACCGTCAACCGGCTGCTGGCGCCCCTGGCCCTGCCGCTGATGCTGCTCGTCGCGGTCACCCTGTGGCGCGGGGCGGGCCAGTCCATCCGGCTGGCCCGGATCAGCCGCCGGTTCCCGCTGATCGACCTGCGCCGACTGGCCCGCCCCGTCCTCGCCGTACCCACCGGCACACCGCTGGCCGAGGCGCAGCGCCGCCGCGCCGAGGGCGACCGCCCCGACGCCGCGCTCGCCGTCACCGACGGCGCCGGCCGGCCCGTCGCGCTCGTCGACCCGGTCGCCGCCGACGCCGTGCCGCCGGCCCGCCGGCCCTGGATCGCCGTCGACGCCGTCGCCCGCGCCCTCGCCGGCCTGCCCGTCCTGCCGGCCGGCCTCGACGGGGAACGGGTCATGGAGGCCGTGCGGACCCACCCGGGCGCACAGTACGTGGTGACGGCAGGCGAAGATGTCGTCGGCGTTCTGCACATCGCGGACCTGGCGCAGCTCCTGGAACCCAAACGGAAGATGAACACGTGACCGCACATCCCCCCACCCTCCCGGCCGACCCCGACGCGCCGGCGACCGCCGACACCGGGGCGTCGCCGCCCGTGCCGGCGGCCCACGGCAGCGACGCGCCGGGCCTCCGCCACGCCAGGGGGCCGTTCCGCCCCGGCGACCGGGTGCAGCTGACCGACCCGAAGGGGCGGATGCACACGGTCACCCTGGAGCACGGCAAGGAGTTCCACACCCACCGCGGGATCCTCGCCCACGACGCGCTGATCGGGCTGCCCGACGGCAGCGTGGTCACCACCTCCGGCGGCGGCACCGCGTTCCTCGCGCTGCGCCCCCTGCTGTCGGACTACGTCCTGTCCATGCCGCGCGGCGCCCAGGTGATCTACCCGAAGGACTCGGCGCAGATCGTCGCCATGGGCGACATCTTCCCCGGCGCGAAGGTCCTCGAGGCCGGCGCCGGCTCCGGCGCGCTGAGCTGCTCCCTGCTGCGGGCCGTCGGCACCACCGGCGAACTGCACTCCTACGAACTGCGCGACGACTTCGCCCAGATCGCCCGCCGCAACGTCGAGGCGTTCTTCCACGGCCCGCACCCGGCGTGGCGGCTGCACGTCGGCGACGTCGCCGACTGCGCGGAGACCGGCTTCGACCGGATCATCCTGGACATGCTCACCCCCTGGGAAGCCCTCGACATGGTCGAGCGGGCCCTCGTGCCCGGCGGGGTGTTCATCGGCTACGTCGCCACCACCCCCCAGCTGTCGGAGCTGGTGGAGGCGCTGCGCGAGCGCGGCGGCTGGACCGAGCCGCGCGCCTGGGAGTCCCTGGTGCGCGACTGGCACGCCGAAGGGCTCGCCGTGCGCCCCGACCACCGGATGATCGCGCACACCGCGTTCCTCGTCTCCGCCCGCCGGCTCGCCCCCGGCGTCACCGCCCCGCCCCGGCGGCGCAAACCCAGCAAGGGCGCCGAGGCGTACGCCGAACGCAAGCAGGCGCTGCGCGCGGCCGCCGAGGCCCGCCAGGCCGCCGCCGCCCAGGCCGCCGGGGCGCTGCCCGACACGGCGGAGGAGCGTGGGGTGGCCGAATGAGCCAGCCGGGCTTCGGCGGTCAGGACGTGCCGGCGGTCTTCCCCGACTGGTCGCCCTACCCCGACCTCGAATCGGCGGCGCGGGCCTACCTGCGGGACCCGGACGTCGCCCTGGAGGCCCTGGGCGGGGTGCTGCGCGGCGCGTCCGTGCTCGGCTTCACCCTCGAACGGTTCGTCAACGAGGTCAACGGCGTGTGGCAGGAGGTGGTGGTCTGCGACGGCAGCCGCCTCGTGCTCTGGCACGGCGAGGACGTGCCGCCGGGGGAGGGGCCGCCCGGCTCGATGACCTCGTCGCTGCGGGTGGTGCCGGTCTCCACCGTCACCGAGGTCGGCTGCCGGCGGCGGCTCACCCGCACCGACGACGGCCGGATCCGGGTCGACAGCATCGACGTCTACCTGCTGCTCACCTCGCTCGACGAGGCACCGCCCGGCGACGAGATCGGCGGGGTGCCCCGGCACGACGCGCTGCGCTTCGGCAAGACCCTCGACGACGGCGGGGCCGGGCAGATCGCCCGGCTGGAGGAGTTCGCCCGGACGGTCGCCGCCGTGGTGGGCCGGCCGCTGCTCTGAGCCCGGCCCGCCGGGCGCCACCGCCAGGGTCGCCCCGCCCGGGGCGGCCCGGCGGGTGCCCGGTCGGCGGTCGGTCGTCCGCGGCGTCCGGGCTCAGTCGTCCTCGGCGTCCGGGCCGGCGACCTCGACGCCGTCGCCCCGCACCACGTGGATGCACTCGCCCGGGCACTCCTTCGCCGAGTCGATCACCTCAAGGCGCAGGTGCTCGGGCACCCCCACCCGGCTGCCCGGGGCGAGCTGCAACTCGCCGTCGGCACCCTTGACGTAGGCCAGCCCGTCGACGTCGAACTCGAAGACCTCCGGCGCGTACTGCACGCACAGGCCGTCGCCCGTGCACAGATCCTGGTCCACCCAGACCTGCAACTGGTCGGTCGCGACCTCGCTCACCGGCGCACCCCCATGCTCTCCCGTCCCACGACACGACGGTACCCGAACGCCCCGACCCGCCCCCGCGGCCACCCTTGGCGATCAAGGTTCAGTGACGAGGGCGTTGCGTGGGACCGAATCGGCCTCATAGCGGCTAGTGTTAGGGCAGAACGTTCAAGCCCCCCGGGGAGGTGGGACGTGGCACGCAGCGACGACGCGGACTCGCGCGCCGCACGGTGGGAGAAGGAGGCCCACGATCTCTCCACGCAGGTCGCGTTCCTTCAAGAGGAACTCGCTCTGGTGCGGCGCAAGTTGACCGAAAGCCCCCGACACGTCCGGCAGCTCGAAGAGCGGCTGGCGGCCACCCAGGCACAGTTGGCGCGGCTGACCGAGAACAACGAACGGCTCGTGAGCACTCTCAAGGAGGCCCGAGCGCAGATCGTGACGCTCAAGGAGGAGATCGACCGCCTCGCGCAACCGCCGAGTGGCTACGGTGTCTTCCTGGCAGCGCACGAGGACGGCACGGTGGACGTGTTCACCGGTGGGCGCAAGCTCCGGGTGGCCGTCTCACCCTCGCTGGACGTCGCGGAGCTGCGACGTGGCCAGGAGGTCCTGCTCAACGACGCGCTCAACATCGTCGACGCGTTCGGCTTCGAGCGGGTCGGCGAGGTGGTGATGCTCAAGGAGATCCTCGCGGGTCCCGAGGGCGCTCCGGGCGACCGGGCGCTGGTGGTCTCGCACTCCGACGAGGAGCGCATCGTGCACCTCGCCGAGACCCTGATCGGCTCGCCGATCCGGGCCGGCGACTCGCTCATGATCGAGCCCCGCTCGGCGTACGCGTACGAGCGGATCCCGAAGAGCGAGGTCGAGGAGCTGGTCCTGGAGGAGGTGCCCGACGTCGACTACACCGACATCGGTGGCCTCCAGTCGCAGATCGAGCAGATCCGCGACGCGGTGGAGCTGCCCTTCCTGCACGCGGACCTGTTCCGTGAGCACCAGCTCCGCCCGCCCAAGGGCATCCTGCTCTACGGCCCGCCCGGCTGCGGCAAGACGCTCATCGCCAAGGCGGTGGCGAACTCGCTGGCCAAGAAGATCGCCGAGCGGCTCGGCAAGGAGAGGCACACCAGCTTCTTCCTCAACATCAAGGGCCCCGAGCTGCTCAACAAGTACGTCGGCGAAACCGAGCGGCACATCCGGTTGATCTTCCAGCGGGCCCGCGAGAAGGCCGGCGAGGGCACGCCGGTCATCGTGTTCTTCGACGAGATGGACTCCATCTTCCGCACCCGCGGCTCCGGCGTCTCCTCCGACGTGGAGAACACGATCGTCCCCCAGCTGCTCAGCGAGATCGACGGCGTGGAGGGGCTGGAGAACGTCATCGTCATCGGCGCCTCCAACCGGGAGGACATGATCGACCCGGCCATCCTGCGCCCCGGCCGGCTCGACGTGAAGATCAAGATCGAGCGGCCGGACGCCGAGGCGGCCAAGGACATCTTCTCCAAGTACATCCTCTCCGGGCTGCCGCTGCACCCGGACGACCTGGCCGAACACGGAGGCGACGCCCAGGCCACCGTCGCCGCCATGATCGACGCGGTCGTGCTGCGGATGTACTCCGAGACCGAGGAGAACCGCTTCCTCGAGGTGACCTACGCCAACGGCGACAAGGAAGTCCTCTACTTCAAGGACTTCAACTCCGGCGCGATGATCCAGAACATCGTCGACCGGGGCAAGAAGATGGCGATCAAGGAGTTCCTCACCTCCGGCCGCAAGGGCCTGCGCCTGCAGCACCTCCTCGACGCCTGCGTCGACGAGTTCCGCGAGAACGAGGACCTCCCCAACACCACCAACCCCGACGACTGGGCCCGCATCTCCGGCAAGAAGGGCGAACGGATCGTCTACATCCGCACGCTCGTCTCCGGCGGCAAGGGCACCGAGGCCGGCCGGTCGATCGAGACCGCCAGCAACACCGGCCAGTACCTGTAACCACCCCCGACGACACGACCGGGGCCCGCGACAGCGACGTCGCGGGCCCCGCCGCGTCCCCGCATCCGGCACGACACCGCCCCGCCGCGGCCGCCCGCCGCGCCCCCGCACCGCGCAACGCGGACTACGCTCGACGTGACGGGGGACCGGGTCGGCGAGCGAAGCGGGTAGGTTGATGAGCGTAAGACGGATCATGGGCACCGAGGTCGAGTACGGCATCTCCGTGCCCGGCCAGGCGGGGGCCAACCCGATGGTCACCTCCTCCCAGGTGGTCAACGCCTACGGGGCACGCCCCGAACTCAACCGGGGCGGCCGGGCCCGCTGGGACTACGAGGAGGAGTCGCCGCTGCGCGACGCCCGCGGCTTCACCTACTCCGGCGCCGCGTACGACCCCGCCGAGGCCCTCGCCGACGAGGACCTCGGGCTGGCCAACGTCATACTCACCAACGGCGCCCGCCTCTACGTCGACCACGCCCACCCCGAATACTCCACCCCCGAGGTCACCAACCCCCTCGACGTGGTGAAGTGGGACAAGGCCGGCGAGCGGGTGATGGCCGAGGCCGCCCGCCGGGCCGCCACCATCCCGGGCACCCAGCCCATCCACCTCTACAAGAACAACACCGACAACAAGGGCGCCAGCTACGGCGCGCACGAGAACTACCTGATGCGCCGGCAGACGCCGTTCGCCGACATCGTCGCCTACCTGACGCCGTTCTTCGTCACCCGGCAGATCGTCTGCGGCGCCGGCCGCGTCGGCATCGGCCAGGACGGCGGCGCCAGCGGCTTCCAGATCTCCCAGCGCGCCGACTTCTTCGAGGTCGAGGTCGGTCTGGAGACGACGCTCAAGCGGCCCATCATCAACACCCGCGACGAGCCGCACGCCGACGCCGACAAGTACCGCCGGCTGCACGTCATCATCGGCGACGCCAACCTGTCGGAGATCTCCACGTACCTCAAGGTCGGCACCACCGCCCTGATCCTCACCATGATCGAGCAGAAGGCCCTCGGGCCGGACCTGGGCATCGCCGACCCGGTGAGCGAGCTGCGCGCCGTCAGCCACGACCCGTCGCTGAAGCACCTGATGCGGCTGCGCGACGGGCGTCGGCTGACCGCCCTGGACGTGCAGTGGGCCTACTTCGAGCGGGTCAGCTCCTTCGTGGACGACCGGTACGGCGCCGACGTCGACGAGCAGACCGCCGACGTGCTCGACCGCTGGGAGAGCGTGCTCGACCGGCTCGGCCGCGACGCGTTCGAATGCGCCGACGAGCTGGACTGGGTGGCGAAGCTGCGGCTGCTGGAGGGCTACCGGGAGCGGGAGAAGCTCGGCTGGGGCTCGCACAAGCTCCAGTTGGTCGACCTCCAGTACTCCGACGTGCGGCCGGAGAAGGGCCTCTACCACCGCCTCGTGCAGCGCGGGTCGATGAAGACGCTGCTGACCGACGAGCAGACCCGCACGGCGATGACCGAGCCGCCGGAGGACACCCGGGCCTACTTCCGGGGCCGCTGCCTGGCCCAGTACGCCTCCGAGGTGGTCGCCGCGAGCTGGGACTCGGTGATCTTCGACGTGGGCCGGGAGTCGCTGGTGCGGGTGCCGATGATGGAGCCGGAGCGGGGCACCCGCAAGCACGTCGGTGCCCTGTTCGACCGGTGCGTCAGCGCGAAGGACCTGCTGGAGACGCTGACCGGCGGCTGACCCTGCCGTAGGCCCGAAAGCCCGCCCCGCGCCAAGCCGGCGCGCGGCGGGCTTTTCGTCGCCTCCGCGAGGTAAGTTCATCGGAGACGATCGTGGAGGAGGCAGCAATGGCCACTCGTGACAGCGGCGGGCAGTCGCAGTCGGGCAAGGCCCGGCAGGGCGAGGAGATCGAGGACGTCACCACCGAGGCGAACCCGGAGGTCGCCGAGCGGCACGCCGAGATCACCGAGGACGTCGACGACCTGCTCGACGAGATCGACTCCGTCCTGGAGGAGAACGCAGAAGAGTTCGTGAGGGGATACGTCCAGAAAGGGGGTGAATGACACTATATGTCCGATTTGCCCAGCGCATCGGACAAGAGGTGTCCCCAGTGTGAGCGCCTGCTGCCCACGACCGAGTTCCACCGCAACCGGCGGCGCGCGGACGGGCTGGCTTTCTACTGCAAGAGCTGCGCGGCGGCCCGCTCGGAGGCGAGCCGCCGCAAGCGCGGGATCAGCGCGCCGAAGAGGGCTCCGGTTCCGGTCCCCACCGGGCTGAAGTGGTGCCCCGACTGCGGAGACATCAAGCCGCTTGAGGACTTTCCGCGTACCAGGAAGGCCAGTGGGCGGCACTCGTACTGCAAACCGTGTCACAACGTCCGTGGCAGGGAAACGGTGCAGCGGCTCTACGGCGGCACCCGCGAATACCACCTCCGTCGCCGCTACGGGGTGGGGCAGAAGGAGTTCGACGAGCTCCTGGCCGAGCAGGGCGGGGTCTGCGCGATCTGCGGCGGCGCGGACCCGCAACATCTGGACCACGATCATCGCACCGGCTGGGTGCGCGGGATACTCTGCTTCAACTGCAACGGCGGTCTTGGCCAGTTCCGTGACAGTCCTACGAGACTGGCCAGGGCGATCACGTACCTGAGAGGAACCACGTGGCAGCGGGCTTTGATCCATCCGGGCGTCTACCAGATGCGTTCACCAACGCGGGGACGTCGTCCTTCACGTCTTTCCTGAGCAGGGTGGCCCCCGAGATGCTGCCCGGCCGTCGGCCGTTGCCGCCCGGCATGGCCGCCGACCTGGCGCCGCACGCGACCACCATCGTGGCCATCTCGGCCGCCGGTGGCGTGGTGATGGCGGGCGACCGACGGGCCACCATGGGCAACCTGATCGCCCAGCGGGACATCGAGAAGGTGCACCCGGCCGACGCGTACTCGCTGGTCGGCATCGCGGGCACCGCGGGCATCGGCATCGAGCTGATGCGACTGTTCCAGGTGGAGCTGGAGCACTACGAGAAGATCGAGGGCGCGATGCTCTCGCTCGACGGCAAGGCCAACCGGCTGGCGTCGATGATCCGGGGCAACCTGGGCGCGGCCATGCAGGGCCTCGCGGTGATCCCGCTGTTCGCCGGGTTCGACCTGGCCGCCGCCGACCCGGCGCGGGCCGGGCGGATCTTCAGCTTCGACGTCACCGGCGGCCCCTACGAGGAGACCGGCTACGACGCGATCGGCTCCGGTTCGATCTTCGCGCGATCGGCGTTGAAGAAGCGGTTCCGGGCGGGCCTGTCGGTCGACGACGCGGTGCGGCTCGCGGTGGAGGCGCTCTACGACGCGGCCGACGACGACACGGCCACCGGTGGCCCGGACCTGACCCGCCGGATCTACCCGGTGGTGATGACGGCGACGGCGGAGGGCACGCACCGGCTCACCGACGCCGAGACGGCCGCGATCGCCGAGGCCGTGGTGGCCGGCCGGATGGAGAACCCGGGCGGCTGAGCCCCGCCTCCGCCCCAGTCAGCAGTCGTCGTCAGCACAGCGCCCAAAGGAGAACCGCCGCCGTGGCCATGCAGTTCTACGCCTCGCCCGAGCAGATCATGCGCGACCGCTCCGAGCTGGCCCGCAAGGGCATCGCCCGGGGCCGCAGCGCGGTGGTCGTGAGCTACTCCGGCGGGGTGCTTTTCGTCGCGGAGAACCTCTCCAGCACCCTGCACAAGGTCAGTGAGATCTACGACCGGATCGGCTTCGCCGCCGTGGGCCGGTACAACGAGTTCGAGAATCTGCGTCGCGCCGGGGTCCGGATGGCCGACCTCAACGGCCTGAGCTACGACCGGCGGGACGTGACGGGTCTGGCGTTGGCCAACGCGTACGCGCAGACCCTCGGCGCCATCTTCACCGAGCAGTCGAAGCCGTTCGAGGTGGAGATCTGCGTGGCGGAGGTGGGGGCGACGCCGGAGGCCGACGCGCTCTACCGGTTGACCTACGACGGTTCGGTCAACGACGAGCCGGGCCGGATGGCGATGGGTGGGCAGGCCGAGGCGATCTCCGGTGTGCTCAAGTCGCAGCACCGGCCGGACATGTCGCTGGGCGAGGCGGTCCGGGTGGCCGTGGCGGCGTTGGGCAGCGTCGGCGGTGAGGGTGGGGCGGCGCGGACGATCGCGGCGAACCAGCTGGAGGTGGCGGTCCTGGACCGGCACCGTAAGGGCCGGACGTTCCGGCGGATCACCGGTGCGGCCCTGACCGCGCTGCTGGACGCCGAGGCGGAGGAGTCGAAGGAGCCGGCGACCGAGGAGCGTCCGGAGACCCCGGCGACGCCGACGCAGGAGGCGGGGAAGCCGACGACGTCGGCGGGCTCGGCGGACCTGGAGGGGTAGCGCGGGTCCGACACGCCCGGGGCGTGACCGTTCGGCAACAGTGATCACCTGGCCGGCCACCCAGATGGGTGGCCGGTCGCGTGTGTCCGGGTGGTCAGCCCTGCCCATTCGGGGCCGGAGAGGACTAATGTCAACTCATGGAGCGGCGAATCTTCGGCCTTGAGACCGAGTACGGCGTCACCTGTACCTACCGTGGGCAGCGGCGGCTGTCCCCCGACGAGGTCGCGCGGTACCTGTTCCGTCGGGTGGTGTCGTGGGGCCGGTCGAGCAACGTGTTCCTGCGCAACGGTGCCCGGCTCTACCTGGACGTGGGGTCCCACCCGGAGTACGCGACGCCGGAGTGTGACTCGGTGGTGGACCTGGTGGCCCATGACCGGGCGGGGGAGCGGATCCTGGAAGGGCTGCTCATCGACGCGGAGAAGCGGCTGCACGACGAGGGCATCGCGGGTGAGATCTACCTGTTCAAGAACAACACGGATTCGGCGGGGAACTCGTACGGCTGTCACGAGAACTACCTGGTCTCCCGGCACGGCGAGTTCGGCCGGCTGGCGGACGTGCTGATTCCGTTCCTGGTGACGCGGCAGTTGATCTGTGGGGCGGGCAAGGTGTTGCAGACGCCCCGGGGTGCGGTCTACTGCCTGTCGCAGCGGGCGGAGCACATCTGGGAGGGGGTGTCGTCGGCGACGACCCGGAGCCGGCCGATCATCAACACCCGCGACGAGCCGCACGCGGACGCGGAGCGGTACCGGCGGCTGCACGTCATCGTGGGTGACTCGAACATGAACGAGGTCACCACGCTGCTGAAGGTCGGTTCCGCGGACATCGTGCTGCGGATGATCGAGGCGGGGGTGGTGATGCGGGACCTGTCGCTGGAGAACCCGATCCGGGCGATCCGCGAGGTGTCGCACGACATCACCGGCCGGCGGAAGGTGCGGCTGGCCTCCGGCAAGGAGGTCAGCGCGCTGGAGATCCAGCAGGAATACCTGGCGAAGGCGACGGAGTTCGTGGAGCGCCGGGGCGGGGACCAGACGGCCAAGCGGGTGGTGGAGCTGTGGGGCCGGGTGCTGCGGGCGGTGGAGACCGGTGACCTGGAGCCGGTGTCGAGGGAGATCGACTGGGTGTCGAAACTGCGGCTGATCGAGCGGTACCAGCGCAAGCACGACCTGCCGTTGTCGCATCCCCGGGTGGCGCAGATGGACCTGGCGTATCACGACCTGCGGCGTGGGCGGGGCCTGTACGGGCTGCTGGAGCGGCGCGGGGAGGTGGACCGGGTGGCGACGGATCCGGAGATCTTCGAGGCGAAGGAGACGCCGCCGCAGACGACGCGGGCGCGGCTGCGGGGGGAGTTCATCCGGCACGCGCAGGAGAAGCGGCGTGACTTCACGGTCGACTGGGTGCACCTGAAGCTCAACGACCAGGCGCAGCGCACCGTGCTGTGCAAGGACCCGTTCCGGGCGTACGACGAGCGGGTGGAGCGGTTGATCGCGAGCATGTGATCCGGTGGGCCCCCTCGTGCGGCGCTGGTCGCGGCGGGAGGGGGCCGTCCGGGTAGGCTGGCGCTGCCATGATGTCTGAACCTCCGGGGCGCGAGCGCGGCGCCGAGAAGTTGAACTGGATCGACCGCCGCCGGGAGAAGATCCGCGCGGAGGTGGAGCGGAACCGGCGCGGCGAGTACACGGTGCCGACGTGGGTGTTGGCCGTGGCGCTGGTGGTGATCGTCGGCGGCTGGCTGGCGTTGATCTTCCTGGCCTGAGGGGCACCCGCGCCGCCCGGCCGTAGCCGCGCCGCCCGGCCGTGACCGGGACGCGGCGGTGGCTCAGCGGGCCAGGGCGGCGGCGTGCCGGCCGGCGGCTGCGGCGGCGAGGAAGTAGGCGTGGTCGGCGTCGAGGCCGCGGCCCATGGTGGACAGGGGCACGGGGCTGGCGCGCAGCGCGGCGTCGAGCCCGTCGGTGGGGACCCGGACGATGCGGTGCCGCCCGGCGAGGGGGGCGAGCGCGGTGTCGACGTCGTCGGCCAGGGCGGCGGGCAGGCCGTCGGGCACGACGAGGTCGGCGGGGGCGAGCGCGACCCGGCCGTACGCGGTGAGGCTGTGGTGGGACACGCCACGGTGCCGGGGGCGGGGGTCGGCGTCGGAGATGCGCAGGGAGCCGACGGGTTTCCCGCCGAGGGCGGCGACGGCGTTGACGGCCTCGCCGACGGCCACGCCGGAGTAGCCCCACCGGGTGCCGGTGCCGAGGTTGCCGGGGCCTTGGGCGCAGATGACCACGTCGGCGGCGAGCACGTGCCGGGCGGCGAGCAGGCCGCTGTGCACCGTGGTGGCCTCCAGGTCGCCGCCGAACGCCTGCCCGACGCTGACGGTGCCGGCGAGCCGGCCGCGCAGCCCGTCGAGGGCGCGGGAGAACCAGGCGGGCAGCGCGCCGCCGTCGGTGAGCAGGTAGGCGACGCGGGCGTCGGGGGCGTCGGCGTGGATGCCGGCGAGGATGGCGGGCAGGGCGGAGTGCAGGTCGGCGGTGACGACGGGCAGGCCGGCGACGTCCTCGGCGGCGGCGAGCACCTCGCGGTGGGGGCTGGCCTCCTCGTCGACGCCGAGCAGGATGGGTTGCAGGGGCGTGTAGCGGGCCTTGACGAGGTGCCCGGCGTCGCGGGTGTCGCCGGCCTGCGGCGGGTCGGGCGGCAGCCGGTCGGGCAGGGCCACGACGAGCGCGTATCCGCCGGTGCCGAGGCCCATGAGCAGCGCCCCGGCGTTGAGCAGCACCCGGTCGCCGGGCGCGGGGCGGCCGACGAGGTGCGGGTAGGCCAGGGCCCGCATGGTGGTGCCGTCGGCGAGTGTGACGTCCAGCTCGATCGCGCCGGTCCACTCCCGCCGCAGCGCCGTCACGGTTCCCGCCCGCCATCGCACCATGCGGTGCACGCTAGCGGTTGCCGGGCGCGGGGCGCGGCGGCGGGGTCAGCGTGGCGGCTCGTCCTGGATGTGTCGGGTGCGCCGGTTGCGGGTCTCGGGGCGCGACGGGGTGGGGTCGAGGAAGACGTACCCGATCTCGGGGTAGCGGGCGGTGAGGCGGCGCTCGGCCTCGTCGGCGGCGGCCTCGATGTCGGCGCCGGTGGCGTCGTCGCGGAAGTCGACCTTGGCGGCGACCAGCATGTCCTCGGGGCCGAGCTGCATGGTGAGCAGGGTGTCGATGCGTTCGACGGCGGGCAGCCCGTCGAGTTCCGCCGCGATCTCGTGGCGCAGCCGCTCGGGCACGGAGCGCCCGACGAGCAGCGAGATGTTGGCCTTGGCGAGGGTGATCGCGACGACCAGCAGCAGCAGGCCGATGGCGATGGAGGCGAGGCCGTCGTAGAGTTCGTCGCCGGTGAGGTGGGACAGGCCGAGGCCGACGGCGGCGAGCAGCAGGCCGATCAGGGCGGCGCTGTCCTCCAGGAAGACGGCCTTGACGGTGGTGTCGGCGGTGAGCCGCAGGAAGCGCCGCGGCGTGGTGTTCCAGCGGCGTGACTCGGCGCGGATCTGCCGGGTCGCCCGGGCCAGGGAGACCGACTCGACGGCGAACGACACGGCCAGCACGACGTACGCGACGAGGTAGTTGCCGCTGTGTTCGTGCACGAGGATGGTGGTGACGCCGTGGGTGATGGCGAAGCCGGCCCCGGCGACGAAGGTGAACAGCGCGGCGAGGAACGCCCAGACGTAGCTCTCCTTGCCGTACCCGAAGGGGTGGCGGACGTCGGCGGGCCGTGCGCCGCGGCGCAGCGCGAGGTAGAGCAGCGCCTCGGTGGTGGTGTCGGCGACGGAGTGCGCGGCCTCGGAGAGCATCGCCGCGGAGCCGGAGATCAGCCCGGCGACGAGCTTGGCCACGGCGATGGCGAGGTTGGCCGCGCCGGCCACGACGACGGTGCCCACGCTCTCGGTCTTGACGTCCGCTTCGGGCATGGGGCCACCCTATGGCCGCCCGGCGGGGCCCGCAGCGGTGCCGTTGCGGTCACCCAGGGTGAGTGTTGTGGCGTTGCCGCGACGCGCCCGGATTGGGTGCACGCCCGCGCGGCGCGGGCTGCTAGCGTGCACACGTGTCGCGGACCCGCACCGAACGCCTGGTCAACCTGGTGATCTGCCTGTTGTCGACGCGACGGTTCCTGACCGCCGCGCAGATCGCCGCGACCGTGCCCGGTTACGAGCACGATCCGGACGACGCGAAGGATCACGAAGCGTTCCAGCGCAAGTTCGAGCGGGACAAGGCCGAGCTGCGTGAGCTGGGGGTGCCGCTGGAGACGGGCACGGCGAGCGTCTTCGACTCGGAGCCGGGTTACCGCATCGCCCACCGGGAATACGCGCTGCCGGACATCCCGCTGGAGCCGGACGAGGCCGCGGCGGTCGGCATCGCCGCCCGGTTGTGGCAGCACGCGGGGCTGGCGGCCGCCGCGTCGTCGGGGCTGGCGAAGCTGCGTGCCGCCGGGGTGGACGTGGACCCGCAGGCGACCCTGGGCCTGGAGCCGATGGTGACGGTCGATCCGGCGTTCGCGCCGTTGACGGCCGCCGCGCGGGACCGCCGCGAGGTGAGCTTCGACTACCGGGCGCCCGACCGTGACGACCCGACCCGCCGCCGTGTGCAGCCGTGGGGCGTGGTCTGCTGGCGGGGCCGGTGGTATGTGGTGGGGCACGACCTGGACCGGGCGGCGACCCGCTGTTTCCGGCTGTCGCGGGTGGTGGGCGCGGTCCGGGTGGCCGGCGCCCCGGGCGGCTTCGAGCCGCCGCCGGGGCTGGATCTGATCAGCCATGTGGCGCGCTGGTCGGGGCCGGTGGAGCGCACGGGCCGGGCGACGGTCCTGGTCCGTCCGGGCCGCGCGGCGGGGCTGCGTCGCTGGGCGGTCGACAGCGGCTCCGGGCCCGCGGGGGACCGGCTGGTCCTGCCGTACGCGGACGCGGAGTCCCTGGCCGCCAAGTTGGTGGGGTACGGCCCGGACGTGCGGGTGCTCGACCCGCCGGAGGTGCGCGAGGCGGTCATCCAGCGGCTCAAGGAGATCGCCGCCCGGCACGACGAGCTGACCGTGACCGGAGGTGCCCGATGACCCGCCCGGCGACCCGTCCCGCCGCCCGCCCGACCGGCCCGCGCGCCGCCGGCAACCGGGCGTCGGCCGACCGGCTGGCCCGGCTGCTCAACCTGGTGCCCTATCTGCTGGCCCGGCCGGGGATCGAGATCGCCGAGGCGGCCGGCGACCTGGGGGTGACCGAGCGGCAGCTGCGGGAGGATCTGGAGCTGCTGTGGGTGTGCGGGCTGCCCGGTTACGGCCCGGGTGACCTGATCGACATGGCGTTCGACGGCGACCGGGTGACCATCACCTACGACGCGGGGATCGACCGGCCGCTGCGGTTGACCCCCGACGAGGCGCTGGCGCTGGTGGTGGCGTTGCGGATGCTCGCCGAGACGCCGGGGGTGGCCAACCGGGAGGCGGTGGAGCGGGCCCTCGCGAAGATCGAGAACGCGGCGGGCGACCTGGTCGGCGCCCCGGTGGAGGTGCGCCTGCAGGCGGACGGCCGGCGGGTGGAGCAACTGCGGGCCGCCGTGGGGCGGGGCCGGGCGCTGCGGATCACCTACTACACGCCGGCCCGGGACGAGACGACCGAGCGGGTCATCGACCCGCTGCGGATGCTGATGGTGGGCGGCCGGGCGTACGTGGAGGCGTGGTGCCGCCGCGCGGAGGAGGTCCGGTTGTTCCGGGCCGACCGGATCGACGCGGTCGTCGAGCTGGACGAGCCGGCGGTGGTGCCGCCGCAGGCCCGGCCGCACGACCTCACCGAGGGGGTGTTCCGCCCGTCGCCGGACCTGCCGTTGATCACGTTGCGGATCGGCCGGGGCGAGCGGTGGATCACGGAATACTATCCGTGCGAGCGGGTCGAGCGCGGCGACGGCGACCAGTGGCTGGTGTCGCTGCGGGTGACCGACCTGGGCTGGGCCCGCCGGTTCGTGCTGGGGCTGGGCCCCGGGGTGGCCGTGGTCGCCCCGGCGGAGCTGGCCGAGCAGGTCCGGGCGCAGGCGGTCGCCGCGCTGGAGGCGTACGCCAGCCCGGACGGCGCGCCGTCGGGTGACCCGGCGGGGTCCGCGTCGCCCCGGTAGGCTGGCCGCCGTGGTGAAGTGGATCGTGGTCGCGGTGGTGCTGTTCGCGTTCGTGGTGCTGGGGCTGGCCGTGCGGCCGGTGCTGGTCCGGCTGCCCCGGCTGCGGCGGGCGGCCATGGCGTTGCAGGGCCGCCAGGCGGAGGCGGAGGCGCTGCGGGTGTCGGCCGAGGCGCTGCAGGAGCGCGCGGAGGCGATGCAGGGGCAGGTGGAGCTCACCCAGCGTCGCCTGGCCGTGATCAAGGCGAAGCGCGGCCACTAGATCGACCCGGGCCGCTGCGCCCTGTCCCCGCTGGTCGGCGCGGGGCGGGTATCCGCAGGTGGGATCCGGGTCCGGGTGGTTGACGGGACGCGCGGAGTTGGTCAACACTTCACCAGCCGGTCGAAACCACCAGCGTCCGGCGGGTGGCATCGGCCCTCGACGGACGTACGATGGGCTCCGGTAACACCCCCACGACGACACAGAGCGACTGGAGCTTCCCATGGGTGCCCTCAAGCCGTGGCACATCGCCGTACTCGTGGTCGTGATGATCCTGCTCTTCGGCGCGAAGCGGCTTCCCGACGCGGCCCGCTCGCTGGGCCGTTCGCTGCGGATCATCAAGGCCGAGACGAAGAGCCTGCACGACGACGACCGCGATCTGGCCGAGAAGGCCGACGCCCAGGCCGGCTACCAGCCGCTGCAGCCGAACGCCGCGCAGCCTCAGCAGCAGTATGCGCAGCAGCCGCAGCAGTCGTACGTGCAGCCTCAGCAGCAGCCGTACGCCCCGCCGCAGGCTCCGCAGCAGCCGGTCATCGACCCGGTGCAGCGCGTCCGCGACCACTGACCGAGGGGCCCGACCACCGTGGCCTTCGCCCTTCGTAAACGCGGACCGAGCAAGTTCGAGCAGGCCGCCGACGGCTCCATGACGCTCATGGACCACATCCGTGAGCTGCGCTCCCGGTTGTTCCGGGCGTCGCTGGCGATCGTGGTCGGCTTCGGCTTCGGCATCTGGCTGGCGACTCCGGTGCGGCTGCTGTTGTCGAAGCCGTACTGCGACCTGCCGGCCTCGATCGACCCCGACACGGGCAAGTGCAACTTCGTCCAGCTCGGTGTCGCCGACGTCTTCCTGCTCAACCTGAAGATCGGCCTCTGGGTCGGGTTGGTCATCGCCGCCCCGGTCTGGCTCTACCAGCTGTGGGCGTTCATCGCGCCGGGTCTGCACCGGCACGAGCGGCGGTACGCCTACGTCTTCACATCGCTTGCGGCGCCGCTTTTCGCCGCAGGCGCGGTACTGGCCTTCTTCGTCACCACCAAGGGGCTGGAGTTCCTGCTCAACGTCTCCGGTGACGACATCTCGACCAACCTCGAGGTAACCCGCTACATCTCGTTCGTCACCAACCTGATCCTGTTGTTCGGGGTGGCGTTCGAGTTCCCGCTGATCGTGCTGATGCTCAACTTCGTGGGGCTGGCCAGCGCCAAGCGTCTGCTCAGCTGGTGGCGGGTCGCGATCTTCGTGTTCTTCGCCTTCTCGGCGGTGGTCACCCCGACGCCGGATCCGTTCGGTATGACGGCTCTGGCAGTCTGCCTGTCCGCCCTGTACTTCGCCGCCGTGGGTGTCGCGTTCCTCAACGACAGGCGGCGCGGGCGGGGCAAGGAGATCTACGCCGGGATCGCCGACGACGAGGTGTCGCCGTTGGAGCTCAACGACGACCGGGTCCCGCCCAGCCAGCGGATCGAGGCCTCGGCCCCGATCGGGGCTCCGGAGCCGGTGGCCGCGCCGGCGCCGATCGACCGGCGCTACGACGACATGACCTGACGAGGCTGACGACGCGAAGGCCCGCCCCGAGAGTTCGGGGCGGGCCTTCGTCGTGCCGGGGGTGCGGCCCGTCGGGCCGGCAGTGGCGTCGTGGGGTCCGCCGTCAGGCGAGCAGGACCTGACCGTCGCGCACCGACACCGCGACCGGTGGCAGCGGCGAGCCGGCCGGGCCGCCGCGCACCGACCCGTCGGCGATGTCGAATTTGCTGTTGTGGCAGCCGCAGACGATGGTGCCGCCGTCGACGCGGGTGACGGTGCAGCCGGCGTGGGTGCAGGTGGCGGAGTACGCCTTGACGGTCTCCTGCGTCGGCCGGGTCAGCACCACGCCCCGGTCGGCGAGGATCCGACCGCCGCCGACGGGCAGGTCGGCCACGGCGGCCAGCGCTGCCGCCTGCCCACCGGCGGGGGCGTCGGCGTCGGCCGAATCGCCGCTGCCGGCGGGTTCGGCCACCGGGTCCCCGCTGGCCGGCGCGCCGCCGCCGGGCGGGTCGGCCGCCACCGGGGCGGCGACGGGCTCCCCGTACGTCTGGCAGCCGGTCAGCAGGGCGGTGACGCCCGCCGCGCCGGTGGCGCACAGGACGGCCCGGCGGGACGGGCAGGGCCGCTGCTCGTCGGTCATCGCGTTGCTCTCCTCGCTGCGTTCGGTGCCGACGGGCGGCCCGCTGCCAGTGCTGCCGGACGGCCTGCTGGCGGTGCCGGCGGGCGGCGTCACCGGGTGATCCCGAAGGTGGTGAAGTACCACAGCGACGAGGTCAGCCAGATCGCCGTGAGGGCGACGAAGACCGCCCCGCCGGTGACGGGCAGGACCCAGCCGGCCAGTCCCGGTTTCGGCAGGGCCAGCATCTTCGTGGTGAACATGCCGAAGAAGAAGCAGCCGAACAGGGAGTGCGCCAGGGTGCGCAGGTCGTAGGCGGCGAAGCCGAGGGCGTACAGGCAGTGCACGGCCACGGGCACGGCGAGCAGGAACGCCACCCGGCCGGACCAACGGTGGGCGACGCCCGCCCAGGACGGGCGGAAGCCGCCGAGCCGTCCCCACATCGCCAGCGCCGACAGCACCTGCACCACGGCGAGCGCCATCGCGCCGCTGCCCAGCCACACCTTGACCTGCATCGGCCCGGTGAAGCCGGCGACGTTGACGGCGATGCCGGTGGGCTGGTGCAGTTTGGCGTAGACGCCGGTGGCCACGGCGACCGCCGCGCCGGCGAGCACCGGCAGCAGCAGCGAGGCCGTCCGGGCCGGTTCGGTCTCGGCGGCGAGCCGCGCCGCGAACGCGGCGGGATCGGGCAGCACCCGCAGGCCCCGATCGTCGCCGGGGTCCCGGTCGTCGCGGGACCGGTCGGCGTCCGACCCGCCGTCACGGCCGGCGCGCCAGGTGTCGACCTCGGGCCGGGCCTTCTTGCGGCCGGCGTCCCACCGGTCGCCACCGGGGCGGGCACCCGTCCCGGTGCCCCACACGTCGACCTCGGGCCCCGTGTCCGGGCCGGCGTCCCACGCCCCGGCGCGGGGGGCGTCGTCGCGGCCCGGCCTGCCGGCGCGGGGCGCGTCGCCGCCGTCGCCGATCCACCCGCCGGCCCGGGGGCCGTCGTCGTTCCCGCCGTCCCAGGCACCGGCCCGGGGCGCGCTGTCCGCGTCGCCGCCCCACACGTCGACCTCGGGCGGGGTGTCCCAGTCGACGCGGGGCGGGGCCTTCGTGCCGCTGTCCCAGGCGCCGCCGGCCGGGGCGACGTCCGTGCCGGCGCGCCAGTCGCCGGTGGTCACCGGCCGGGCTCCGGCGCGGGGATCACCGGCCGGGCGGTGACGGTCAGCCCCTCGACGATCGTGGTGCCGAACGCGGGGTCCAGCGGCGGTGCCGGGATCGGCCGGCCGTTCCAGGTGAGCACGCCGATCTGGGTGCCGTCGGGCCGCAGGATCCAGCCGCCGTCGACCCCGGCGTCCCGCAGCTGCGGGGTCGCCCGGTAGACCACGGGGGCGGTGCCGGCCGTGGCCTTCGCGGTGAACGTGGTCGTGTCGCCGCCGATGGTCAGCTTGCCGGTCGCCTCGGAGCCGTCGAACGTCCCGGTGAGCGTGGCGTCCTTGCC
The DNA here is from genome assembly GCF_000876225.1 of Micromonospora haikouensis. Lineage (NCBI taxonomy): Bacteria > Bacillati > Actinomycetota > Actinomycetes > Micromonosporales > Micromonosporaceae > Micromonospora > Micromonospora haikouensis. The sequence continues at coordinate 1,909,328 of NZ_JXSX01000003.1, forward strand.
GTCGAGGTCGAGCTTGCCGTCGGTGGCCGTGCCGCGCAGCCACAGCTCCATGTCCTTGCCGTCGCACACGTACGCCTCGGCGGCGCCGTCGCGGGAGGTGATGGCGATGGTGGCGCCGTTGTTCAGGCGGCCGGTCCAGCTCGCGTCCACCTTCTGTTCGGGCGTCCCGGCGGCCGGGACGTCCGTCGCGCCGGGGGCCGCCGCCGGGGGCGCCGAGGCGCCCGGGGACAGCTCGGGCGGTTGGCTCCCGGACGGTGCCGGCGGCGCGTCGGCGGCGCTGGCCGGGGGCGCGGCGTCCACCTTCGGCGGTGCGGCCGTCGGTGCCGCCTGCGCGCTCATCGCGAACAGCACGGCCGCCATTCCGGCTCCGGTCACCAGCGTCAGCAGCGGGGTCATGCGCTTCATGGGGCAGCTCCCTTCACCGGAACGTACGGGGTTGGCCCGCCGGTCGTTCAACGCGACGGCAGATTGGTTCGGCGACGATTCCCGCCCGCCCGACGCGAGGGCCGTCCCGCGCGGGCCGGCAGGCCGGTGCCGGGGCGGGCGAGCGGGCGGTACGGTGCTCGCCGTGACCGCAGCCGACCACCCCGCCCCCGGGCCGCGTCCCGACGGTCCCGTCGCCGTGCTCGCCAACCCCACGGCCGGGCGCGGGCGGCACGGGAGCCTGCTGCCGCGCCTGCTGGACCGGCTCGCGACGGCCGGCCGCCCGGTGCGGCTGCTGGAGGCGGGCACGGGCGCGCAGGCCGAGGCGGCGTGCCGGGCCGCCGTCGCCGACGGGGCCGCCGCCCTGGTCACCGTCGGCGGCGACGGCACGGTGCACCGCGGCCTGCAGGCGGTGGCCGGCACGGGCGTGCCGTTCGCTCCGGTGCCGGCCGGCACCGGCAACGACTTCGCGGCCGACACCGGCTTTCCCGCCGACCCGCTCGCCGCCGTCGAGACCGTCGCCGCCGCGCTGCGCGAGGGCCGGACCCGGCCGGTGGACCTGGCCCGGCTGACCGGCCCCGGCGGCGACACCCGGTGGTACGGGGCGGTGCTCGCCGCCGGCTTCGACGCGATCGTCAACGAGCGGGCCAACCGGATGCGCCGCCCGCGCGGCCCCCGCCGCTACGACCTGGCGATCCTGGTGGAGCTGGCCCGGCTGCGCCCGCGCCGCTACACCCTGCGGCTCGACGGCGAGCCGCTGGAGTGCGACGCGGTGCTGGTGGCGGTCGGCAACTGCGCCAGCTACGGCGGCGGCATGCGGATCTGCCCCGACGCGGACCCGACGGACGGCCTGCTGGACGTGGTGGTCGGCGGCCGGTTCGACCGGCGCACCCTGATCCGGGTGAAGCCGCGCATCTACCGGGGCACCCACGTGCGGCATCCGCTGGTGAGCACCCACCGGGCCCGCACCGTGGAGCTGGCCGCCGAGGGGATCACCACGTACGCCGACGGGGAGCGGTGCCTCGACCTGCCGGTGACGGTGACCGCCGTGCCGGGCGCGGTGCGCCTGCTGCGCTGAACGGGACGTGGGCGCGGTGTGGGGCAGGCCGGTGTCGGCGTGGCTACCAGCGGTTGCGGGCCTCCTCGGCCCACCCGACCAGCCCGTCGAGGTCGACCCGCTCGCCGTCGTCGGTGGCCGCCCAGCCGGTGAAGTGCCCGAAGCACTGGTGCGTCTCGTTGGCCACCACGCCGAGGTTGGTGCGGGCGGCCCGCTCGTGGAACGGGTGCAGCGTCACGTCCACCCGGTCGCCGGTGATCCGCCACGGGCGTAGCCAGTCGGACCGGTCGTACGTCCAGCGCAGCTCGTCGCCGATCTTGTGGAGCCGGCCGGCGACGAACAGCCCGTTCTCGGTGCTGCCGGTGCCGTCGGTCCACTTCCCGCCGAGCTGGACGGCCCGGCCGGGCCCGCTGCCCGCCGCCCAGTTCCAGGCGATCGAGTACGGCCACCGTCCGCGGCCGTGGTCGAGCACGGCGAACGAGCCGTCGGCGGGGACGTCGTGCCACGTGCCGCCGACGCGCAGCCGGCCGTGCACGGGCCGTCCGACGTCCTTGACGGTGTACTGGAACCGTCGTTGGCCCCACGGCACGACCACCCCGAGCGACTCGTGGCCGGCGGGCAGCGGCATGGCCAGGTCGACCTCGACGTCGCCGGCGGTGGCGCGCAGGGTGGTCCCGTCGGGGCGCTGGTCGACGTCGACGGTCACCGGCCCGCGCGCGGTGACGGGGCCGACGCCGCTGCGCTCGGGCAGCGTCACCCCGCGGGCCAGCGGCACCACCGCCTCGGTGACGACCTCCTCGCCGGTGGCGCGGTCGAGCACGTAGACGCTGTGTACGCCGGCGTAGTCCAGCGACGACACGACGACCCCGATCACGTGGGCGGGGGTGACGACGCCCCAGTACTCCCAGCGCTTGGTCCGCCCCCAGCCCCGCAGGTTCGCCCGGTGCAGGGGGCGGCGGGTCCAGCCGACCGCCGCCGGGTCGAGCCGCCCGTCGGGCAGGCAGAGGTCGACGGGGGCGGTGATCTCGCGTTCGTGCGTCATGGCGGGAGGTTACCCGCCGGTACGCGGGGGTGGTGCGTGGTCCCGCCGCCCCCGCGTACCGGGGCCGGTCAGTGGATCGGGTTCCAGCCGTCCGAGCCGGCCAGGTACTGCTGCGCCGTGTAGGTGGGCGCCTGGGCGTCGGTCAGCTGCGGGCGGTCGGCGGTGACCGTCGCGCCGGGGCCGCTGTTGCGGTACTCGAAGAACCGGGCGTCGCGCCACGAGAACCCGGACATGTCGGTCCACGGGGAGTCCTTGACGTGCGCCCCGAGGACGCTGTCGCGGAACACGACCTGGCCGATCGCGTTGACGTCGCCGCTGGGGTGCCACGGCCGGCCGAGGTGCACGCTCTGGGCGGCGGCCGAGTCGGTGGTCAGGGTGCAGCCGACGAACAGGAAGCCGTACGGGTTGCCGATCATCGTGGACGGCGCGGTGACGTACCCGTTGTTGCTCGACGACCCACGGTCGAGCGACCTGATCTCGCAGCGGTCGAAGACCCCGGTGCCCCGGCCGAAGATGAAGTCGACGTCGCCCTCGACGTAGCAGTTGCGGAAGTACGCGCGGCCGATGGTGCTGCTGTTGGCGCTGTTGTGGTAGAGGGTGTCCTGGTTGCCGAGGAACCGGACGTTGTCGAAGACCAGCCGGTCGGCGCGGGTGAGCACGGCGACGGCCTGCTCGGCGCTGTAGTCGTGCGCGGCCTCGTCGAAGCTGTTGGCGAAGGTCAGGTGCCGGGCGGTGAAGTCGCTGCCGTCGATGGTCACCGAGGCGCTGCCCGAGGTGCCGTAGGTGCCGCCGTCCGGCTTCGGGGTGCCCGAGGCGTTGTCGTAGGTGATGACCACGTCGCGGGCGTCGCCGGTGGAGCCGACGAAGGTGAGGTGGGGCTTGTCGGCGGGGATGGTGACCAGTTCCCGGTAGGTGCCGGGCCGGATGACGATGGTGCGCGGGATGGTGTTGCCGGCGGGCACGGCGTCCACCGCCGCCTGCACGCTGGTGTAGGTGCCGCTGCCGTCCTTGGCGACGACCACCGTGCCGGTGGCCGGCGGGGTGCCGGTGGGCGTCGGGGTCGGCGAGGCGGGGGGTGTGGTCGTCGGCGTCGCGGTGGGGGTGGCCGTCGGGGGAGTGCCGGTCGGTGGCGTGGTGGGGGTGGTGGTGCCGCTGGTGACCGTCACGTCGTCGTAGCGGGCGGTCGCGTAGCGGGTCTGCACGCCGATGCGGCCGGTGGCGATGCTGCCGCTGCCGGAGCCGACCTGGACGCCGTCGACCCACCCGCGCACGGTCGACCCGGCGGCCTCGATGCGCAGCGTGTACCAGGTGTCGGTGGCGACGGTCCGGGAGAGCGTGCCCAGGGTGGTCGCCGCGCCGCTGCGTACCGCCTCCAGCCGGACCTGGTTGCCGGGCAGCAGGGCCAGCCGGTAGTAGGTGGTCGAGCCGGAGGCCCGGGCGAGCAGGGCCACGGCCCCGTCGGCCGGCAGGGTCAGGGCCTTGACCCGGGCCTGGACGGTGTAGTCGGCCCAGGACGACGTGCCGGCGAACAGGCGCGCGTTGTCGGTGTCGGCCTTGGCCTGTTGCAGGGCGGGGCTGTCGTCGGCGACGACCGACCAGGTCCCGCCGGACTTCGACCAGCCGGCGGTGTCGCCGTCGGCGAAGTCGTCGCTGAACAGCGTGGCGGCGTACGCGGACTGGGCGCCGCCGAGCTGGGTCAGGCCGAGCAGGGCGGTGGTGAGGGCGGCGGTGGCGACGGCGAGCAGGGACCGTCGGCGGCTTCTGCGCATGGTGGAGGAACCTCCGGGGGACGGGTGGGGAGGCCGGCGGGTGCCGTGCGTGAAAGCGCTTTCCTGGCGCACCGTAGTTCGGGTTCTCATGCCTGTCAATGAACGCGTCGCCCCCGCGCGCGGACCTGAAGCGAACCGTAAGCGGGATCCGGCAGGGTGTCGGTGTCACCACGAGCGCCACCGACACGGGAGCCCCGATGCGCAAGCTGATCAACTCGACCTACGTCACCCTCGACGGCGTGATCGAGAACCCGATGTGGACCATGCCGTACTTCGACGACGAGGCCAGCGCCTTCGCCGGGGCGCAGACCGACGCCGCCGACGCGGTGCTGATGGGCCGCGTCACGTACGACGGCATGTCCGTCGCCTGGCCGGCCCAGGACGAGAGCGACCCGACCACCGGCGCCGCCTACTTCAACAACGTCCGCAAGTATGTCGCCTCGACCACGCTGACCGACCCCACCTGGAACAACACCCGGGTGCTCCGGGGCGACCTGGTGGCGGAGGTCCGCAAGCTCAAGGCCCAGGAGGGCAGGGACATCATCCAGTACGGCTTCGGCTCGGTCACCGCGCAGCTGGTCAGGGCGGGCCTGGTGGACGAGGTGCGGTTCTGGATCCACCCCGTCCTCACCGGCGGCGCCAGCATGACGGCGCCCCTGGCCGACTTCACGGCATCGTTCGAGCTGATCGACACCAGGGTCATGAAGAGCGGCGTGGTCATCGCCTCGTACCGGCCAGGGCCGGTCGGGTGACGGCCGCCCGGGCCTGGGCCCGCGCCTCGACCGGGTCCAGCCGCCCACCCTCGGCGAACAGCGCGTCGAAGCGTTCCCGCCCGAGCGTGGCGGCGAGGCGCCCGGCCACCCGGTCGGTCTCGGCGCGCTCCGCGGGCGCGGCCGGGGCCTGCGCGGCCAGCCGGGCAGCGGCGGCGGCCCCCAGCAGCGCGGCGCCGGCCTCGGGCGGCCCCACCGCCGACGCCATCCCCTCCAGGGCGGCGGCGGCATCCCGGGGCGAACCCATCGCCCGCGCGGCGTCGAACGCCTCCAGGTGCAGGGCCAGCCCGGCGGCCCGGTCACCGCCCTGCTCGGCGGCGTAGCCCAGCTCGACGAGCACCATCGGCAGGTAGAGCGCGGGCCGCGCCTCGCGGCGACCCCGTTCGGCGACGCGCGTCAGGTGACCGGTGGCCACGTCCAGGTCGCCCGCCCGGCGGGCGGCGACGCCGAGGGTGGTCTCGGCGAAGACCAGCGCGGCCGGGGCGTCCTGCTCCGCCGCCAGCGCGTACGCGCGACCGGCCAGCTCCCGGGCGCGCCCGTGGTCGCCGGTCTGCACCGCGAGCCACGCGAGCCAGGACAGCTTGCTGCCCACCTCCGGCCGCAGGGACAGCTCCTCGGCGCAGCGCAGCCCTTCCCGGTGCAGGGACGCCGCGCGCTCGTGCTCGCCGCGCATCTCGGCCAGGCCGCCCACCCAGTCGGTGGCCTGCAACCGGCCCCACCGGTCGCCGATCGCGGCGAACAGCGCCGCGCTGCGGCCTCCGGCGCGTTCCAGCACGGCGAGATCACCGGTGGCGTGCGCCAGCTTGGCCCGGGAGCAGAGCACCGCGGCCTCGACCCAGGGGTCGGCGCAGGCGACGGGCAGCAGCTCCGCCGCCAACGCCAGCTCGCTGCGGTCGATCAGCGCGTGCGCGACGAACCACGCTGCCCGGCCGTCGACCGCGCCGGCCAGCGCGGCGCGGACCTCGCCCGGCGCGATCCGCTCGCCCCGCAACAGCGCGAAGCCGACCCGCCAGGGCGCGGCGCGGGCCTCCTGCGCCGGCTCGCCGCGCGCCGTCAGCGCCCGCCCCGCCTCGGTGAGTCGGCCCCGCAGGAACCAGTACCAGCTCAGGGCGGTGGCCAGCCGCAGCCCGCCGCCGTGCGTCAGCGCCACCGCCAGGTTGCCGGCCTCGGCGTCGAGCCGGGACAGCCACCGCCGCTGGTCGGCGTCGCGCAGCTGCGGGTCCGCGCGTTCGGCCAACTCCGTGTAGTACGCCGCGTGCCGTGCCCGGACGTCGTCGGCGTCCGTGAGCCGCTCGGCGCAGAACGCGGCGACGGACTCGAGCAGCCGGTAGCGCGGGCCGTCGGGCGTCTCGTCCAGCACCACCAGCGAACGGTCCACCAGCCGGGTCAGCGTGTCGACGTCGGCCCCGCACACCCGTTCGGCCGCCTCCGCCGGGCAGCCGTCGCAAAACACGACGAGCCGGGCCAGCACGTGCCGGTCGGCCTCGGCCAGCAGGTCCCAGCTCCAGCCGATCACCGCCGCCAGCGTGCGCTGCCGCGCCGGCACGTCGCGCTGCTGTGTGGTGAGCAGCCGGAACCGGTCGTCGAGGCGGTCCACGACGCCCCACAGGCCGAGCGCGCGCACCCGGGTCGCGGCCAGCTCGAGGGCCAACGGCAGGCCGTCCAGCCGACGACAGAGCTGGGCCACGGCGGGTGCGGTCCGCTCGTCGAGGCGGAATCCGCGCTGCCGCGCGGCGGCCCGGACGGCGAACAGCCGGGCCGCCGCCGAGCGCCGGACCGCGTCGACGTCGCCGTCGTCCTCGGGCAGGGCCAGCGGCGGCACCTCCCACAGCAGCTCGCCGGTCAGGCCGAGGGGTTCCCTGCTGGTGGCCAGCACGGTGACCGCGGGCGCGTCCCGCAGCAGCCGGGCCACCAGCGTGGCGACCGCGTCGACCACGTGCTCACAGTTGTCGAGCACGAGCAGCACCCGCCGGTGCCGCAGCGCGGCGCAGAGCCGGTCGGCGGCGGGGACGGCGGCGCCCGGCGGCTCCCGCAGGCCCAGCGCGTCGAGCACCCGGTCGGCGACGCGCGGGTCACCGGCCGGCAGCGGGGCCAGCTCGACCAGGCAGCCGCCGTCGGGCCCCGCCGGCTCGCGGGCCACCTCGGTGGCCAGCCGGGTCTTGCCGACGCCACCCGGCCCGACCAGCGTGACCAGGCGCCGCCCCGGCAGCACGGCGCGCAGCTCCGCCAGGGCCCCGGCCCGCCCGACCAGCTCGTCGAGCCGAGCCGGCAGGCTGTCGCGCACGATCGCGGCGCGCGGCGGCGCGCTCAGGCCGGAATCCTGGGCGAGGATCCGGCGGTGCAGGGCGACCAGCTCCGGCCCCGGGTCGAGCCCCAGCTCCGTGGCGAGCCGGTCGCGCAGGTCGGCGTAGCTGTCCAGGGCTTCGGACTGCCGGCCCGCCGCGTACAACGCGCGCAGGTGCAGCGCCCGCAGGCCCTCCCGCAGCGGGTGCCGGGTCACCAGCTCCGCGAGGTCGGCGGCGACGAGGTCGTGCTCGCCCCGGGCCAGGCGGGCGGCGGCGAGCCGCTCGTGCACGGCGAGGCGCTGCTCGGCCAGCCGGGTCGCCTCGGCGTGGACGAACCCGGCGTCGGCCACGTCGGCGTACGCGTCGCCGCGCCACAGCGCGAGCGCGGCGGCCAGCCGTTCGACGTCGGTCGACCCGGCCAGCCCGGCGAACCGGTCGGCGTCCACCGCCCGGGTGCGCAGCAGGTAGCCGGGCGGGCGGGACTCGACCAGGCCGCGGGCGCCCGGCTCGGCGTCGTTGAGCGCCCGGCGCAACTGGGACACCCGTACCTGCAGCGCGCCGCCCGGGTTGGCCGGCGCGTCGGCGCCCCAGACGTCGTCGATCAGGCGGTCCGCCGACACCACCCGGTTGCGGTTGGTCAGCAGCACGGCCAGCAGCACCCGGACCTTCGCGCCGGGAACGAGGACCGGCTCGCCGGCGTCGGTGGTGACGGCGAGCGGCCCGAGCACCCCGAACTGCACGGCGGCCATCGTAGCGGCGCAGGCCGACAGGAAGCGGACCGTCAGCGCCGGGGCGCACCGTCGGGCCGGCGAGGTCCGACCGGCCCGCACCGCGCGTGGGGGAGCGGGCCACGCCGGCGACGACGCCACCGGCGCGACCCGCTCACGATCCGCGGGCGGGACCTAGCCGTTGGCGACGAGCCGCCAGCGGTTGTCGGCGCTGCCGTTGTCGGAATCCTGTACGGCCTGCGCCCCCTGGGCCGTGGAGCCATTGAGGATGCCGAGCAGCTTGCCGCTGTTGACGTTGCGGATCTTGTAGGTGCCGTCGCCCTGGCTCAGCAGGGTCCAGAGGTGGTCGGCGGTGCCGTTGTCGGCCCACTGCAGGACGCGGGCGTTGTCGGCGGTGGACATGTTCTCGACGCCGAGGACCTTGCCGCTGTTGACGTTGCGGAACTTGACGTTGCCGCCCTCGGTCACGACGACCCAGTTGTGGTCGGCGGTGCCGGTGTCGCCCCACTGGAGGGCGAGCCCGCCGTCGGCGGTGGACATGTTCTGGATGCCGAGCACCAGGCCGCTGCCGACGTTGACCAGCTTGTGGGTGGTGGTGCCGGTGCCGCCGCTGACGCTCCAGTAGACGGTGTAGTTGTAGCCGTGCGCGTCCTGGAACGGCGCGAGGTTGACCGTGGCGCCGTTGGCGGTCGCGGTGAACGCGAGCGAGCTGGTGCTGGTCCGGGTGACCGACGTGGCGTTGAGCGAGGGCAGGGCGTTCAGGGTGGTGTTGCCGTAGTTGCCGGCCAGCACCATCGGGCCGTAGGTGACGGCGGCCACGGCGGCGTTGTCGTTGGCGGGCGAGAGCACGACCCGCATCGGCAGCCGTACGGTGACGGTGTCGCCCGCGGCCCAGGTGCGGGTGACCGTGGCGTAGCTGCCGGGCGTGGTGTCCACGCTCTGCGTCGCGCCGTTGACGGCGACCGTCGCGCCGGTGGCCCACGCCGGGATGCGCACCCGGATGCTCCACGAGCCGCTCATGGTGCCGGAAAGGCTCAGGGTGGTGGTGTCACCGACCGGGTAGTTGGTGCTCTGGGTGACCGTGATGCCGCGCTGGGACCAGTTCAGCGTCGACGGCGCGAACAGGTTCACGGTGAGCGTGGTGCCGTTGTAGAAGTAGATCGAGTCCATCAGCCTGGTGTTGACCTCCAGGCCGGTGCCCTGGCAGCACCAGAACGAGTTGTAGTCGGTGCTCCAGGTGCCGCCGCCCCACGCGGGGCCCACGCCCCGCCGGCCACCCGGCTTGAGCGGGGTGAAGTAGGTGACGTGGCCGTGGCCGTCGGCCGGGTTCTGGGCGCCGATGACGTGGTTGGCCAGCGCGCGCTCGAAGAAGTCGAAGTACGCCGCCCGGTTGGGGTCGATCAGCCACAGCTCCCGGGTCAGCTTCAGCATGTTGACCGTGTTGCAGTGCTCGCACGTGTCGTTGGTGAGATAGCCGGAGATCGCGTTGGGCGGGCGGAAGTGCTCGGCCTGGCTGTTGCCGCCGATGACGTACGTGTGCGCGTTGACGGTCATGTTCCACGCGTTGCTGGCGATGTCGCGGTACCGCGTGGTGCCGGTCGCCTTGAACTCGCGCGCCGCGCCGATCCACTTGGGCACCTGCGTGTTGGCGTGCAGCCCGTTGAGCTGGTCGGAGTTGCTGGCGAGCGGGTTGAACACGGCGGCGTGGTCGAACCGCTGGGCGACGGTGAGCCAGCGGCCGTCGCCGGTGTACTGGTAGAGGTCGGCCAGCGCCTCGTTCATGCCGCCGAACTCGGTGCCCAGCATGTTCTGCATCTGGCTGGAGCTCAGCCGGGACGTGCGGGTGTCGACCCAGCCGGCCAGGGCCAGCAGGACGGTGCGGGCCTGGGTGTTGCCGATGTAGCGCCAGACGTCCAGCAGCCCGATGAGGGTCTTGTGGATGCAGTAGTAGGGCACGTTGCCGTTGGACAGCGTGCGCGCCTCCAGCGCCGCGAAGTCCGACTCGGGGAACCCGGACAGGTAGCCCGCGGTGAACCCGGCCGCGCCGTTGTTCGCCTGGCACTTGGCCAGCTCGGCGACCATGTAGTTCGCCTTGTCGCGGCAGGTGGTGTCGCCGAGGACCGCGTACGCCTGGGCCCAGGCGGTCAGGAAGTGCCCCTGCATGTGCGTGCGGAACGGGAACGACGGGGCGTCCCAGCCGCCGTTGGACGCGGCGCCGTTGGTGGACAGCCGGTGGTTGGCGCGGAAGTTGTACAGCAGCCGGTCGACGTCGACGAACCGCAGGTAGCTCAGCGTCCGGTTCTGGTTGTCCAGCCAGCGGCCGGCGGTCAGCCGCACCTGGCCCAGCTCGAACGGGTACGCCGAGACGCCGGTGTCCGGTCGGGCCGGCGGGACCACCAGCGCCGCGGCGGCCGGTTGTGCGTCGGCGAACGTGGTGCCGGCCGCGGAGGCGACCGCGGTCGCGCCGGCGGCCTGCAACAGCCGTCGTCGGTTGATGGACAGGGACATCGGACCTCCAAGGGGTGCCGGGCCAGGGACGGGGGACTGCGGCCCGAGGACAGGTTGTCGGGCCGGCACGCCGCCGGGCCCGACTGGAACAGCTCGCGTTAACGTTCACATGCGACGACAGACATATTACGTTCGACGCCTGGATTGATTCAAGGTGATGACTATATCGAGGTTCTTACGGCTACGATGTGGGCGCGTTTGCGCGGGTAGAAGGCCACCTTGCGCGGCTGTGAGGGCTGACGCCGCCGACGCGGGCCAGGCCGCTGGGGGCTCGCCGTCGGGCGGGCCGGCATGTTACCGCTATCAACCCGTGGTGGAGGGGCGCCGCCGCGGCACGGCCGGCGTCGGGGTCACTCGGGCGGCGGGGCCACGCTGCTGCGCGTGATCAGCGTCGGGGAGACGGTCTGCCGCAGCGTGCGGTCGACGCCGGACTCGATCTGTGCCAGCAGCAGGGTGAGGCTGGCCTTCGCCACGGTGTCGAAGTCGGGGCGGACGGTGGTCAGGGGCGGGATGAAGTAGGCCGCGTCCGGCACGTCGTCGAACCCGACGACGCTGACCTCCTCCGGCACCCGTCGGCCGTGCTCGTGCAGCGCGTGCAGCACGCCCAGGGCGAGATCGTCGTTGGCGGTGAAGATGGCGGTCACTCCCGGCGTCCGCGCCAGCATCTGCCCGCAGCGGTACCCCGACGCCGCCGACCAGTCCGCCTGCAACACGGGGGGCGCCTCCGCCCCCGCCGCCCGCAACGTCTCCCGCCACCCCGCGATCCGGCCGGCGCTGTCGAACCAGTCGCCCGGGCCGGAGACGTGCCAGACCGTCCGGTGGCCCGCGTCGAGCAGATGCTGGGTGGCCAGCCGGCCCCCCTCCACCTGGTCGATGGTGACCAGCGGCTCCGGCCGGCGCGGATCGCCGTCGACGGTGACCAGCGGGATGTCGGTGGGCAGGCAGTCCAATGCCTCGGCGGCGGACTCCACGGGCGCGATCACCACGATCCCGGCGACCCGGTGCGCCAGGTGTCGTTCGACGACAGCGGTGATGGAATCGCGGTCCAGGTTGCGCACGCTGCCCACGCTGACGGCGAAGCCCGCCTCGGCCGCGGCGAGCTCGAAGGCCGACAGCAGGGACGCCGGGCCGTAGAGGGTGGTGTTGAGCGCCACGACGCCCAGCACCTGGGACCGCCCGGTGACCAGCGCGCGGGCCGCCCGGTTGGGGCGGTAGCCGAGCTGGCTGATCGCGGCCTGCACCCGCAGCCGGGTCTGTTCCCGGACGTTGGGGTGCCCGTTGAGGACGCGCGACACGGTCTGGTGCGACACCCCGGCGAGGCGGGCCACGTCCCTCATCGCAGGACCGCGTGCGGTCATCCCACCCACCTCTCCGTGCGCCCGTCCGGCCCGTGGGGGCCGGTTGGCCGGACCGATGCTTCGTCGGGCATCGACCTCGGGGCACGCAGACATACCGCCGTGGACAACGCCAAATCAGCGAGAGTCTACGCGGCGGTGGTGTCGGGTGGGCTGGAGAAAACGGCCGGACTACGGCGGCAAACCGTGATGTTCGTCATCACGGATCGCGGACGGGCGCCGAGCCGGTGGCGGGTGGCCTGGAGAGGCACCTTCCTTCTTCGCCGTGCCGCCGTGCTCGGCGGCCTGTGCGCATGGGACGGGTGGTATCGATCGGTTCGGATGCTACCGAAACAAGTCGGCGACGACAAGGAGAGGTTTCCGAGGAACCGCCGGGGCGTCGGTTACCAGGTGCCGGGAGCGGCGGTGCTGTCGCGTACGACGAGCGTGGTCGCCAGCTCGACGCGGGTCTGGGGGAGGCGCTGGTTGGTGGCCAGGGCCAGCACCATCCGGGCCGCGGCGGCCCCCATGTCCGTCAGCGGCTGCTGCACCGACGTCATCGTCGGGCCGCACAGCCTGGTGTGCGGGATGTCGTCGAAGCCCACGACGCTGAGATCCTGCGGGATGCGTCGGCCGGTCAGGCGGGCGGCCTCGTAGACCCCCAGCGCCTGCAGGTCGTTGCCGCACAGCACCGCCGTCGGGGTCGGGTTGAGGCGCAGCAGGTCCTGGCCGAGGCTGAGACCGTCCTCGAAGGAGAACCAGGTGCCCGTGCGCAGCAGCCTCGGCTCCAGCCCGACCCCGGCGGCCTCCATCGCCGCCCGGGCCCCGTCCAGCCTCGCCCGGGCGCAGAGCCGCTCGGTCGGGCCGGTGATCACGGCGATCCGGCGATGGCCCAGGTCGAGCAGGTGCCGGGCGGCCTCGAAGCCGCCGCTCCAGTTCGTCGCCGTCACCGAGGGGACGGTGTGCAACGGCAGCTCGTCCGTGGGATCCAGCACCACCAGCGGGATCGCGCTCGCCCGCAGCAGGGCGTGCTGCTCGGAGGTGAAGCCGAGGTGCACCGCGATCACCCCGGTCGGTCGCCGCGCCAGCAGGTCGCGGGACCAGAAGCGGCCCTGCGACAACTGCCGCCGGGCGTCGGTGAAGCCGACGGCCAGCCGGTGCTCGCCGGCGACCTGCTCCACCCCGTGCATGATCGCCACCGCCAGGTTGCTCTGCATCCCGTAGAAGACCACCTCCACGATGGCGCTCGGGGTGCCCAGCTCCGGCCGGCGGTAGCCGTGCTCCCGCAGCAGGGCCTCCACCCGGGACCGGGTCTGGGCGGCGACCCCCGACCGCCCGTTGAGCACCTTCGACACCGTCGGCACCGACACGTCCGCGAGGCGCGCGATGGTGGTGAGCGTGTGTTCCCCCCGCCTTCGCCCGCGCCGTTCGGCACCCGCCGTGCCGCCCGTCCGCTGCGGCACGGGCGCGGCGGCCGGCGGGCGGGCGGCCGGCGAACCGACCGCCGCCGGGCCGGCCTGCGCGCGGACGCTCGGCCGGTGCTGCCGGCCTGCCGTGTCGAGCAGCTCGGCCCGCACCGTCTCGGCCGTCTCGGCCGCGCCCGGCCCGGCCGGCACGGTCCGGGTGAGATAGCGGCGTCGCTTCGACACGGGGTCGATCCCGGCGTACACCCGGACCCGCAGTGACCCGCTGGGCAGCTCCTCGATCTCGCCACGCGCTCGCCGGCGGGGCCCGGGTTCGTCCGACATGGAGCCAGACTACTCCGTGCCGTCTCCACGTCGATGCCATGGCTCCACGGCTCCATGCGGGTCCGCGTCCGGCGGCCGCGCCGCCCTCTCGACCCGCCGCCGCGCAGCCCCGTCCCGACTCAGGCGGGACTGCGCACGAACGACTCCTCGCTCCACGCCCCGTCGTCGTACTCCAGGCGGACGGTCAGCCGGTCGTCGTCGCAGCGGTAGGTGCCCGTGTTCTCCTCCGGCCACACAGGCAGGTCCGCCTCGCGGTCACCGACCCGTACCACCGTCTCGACGCCCGGGTTGACCTGGTCGTACTGGCGGTACCGCCCGCCGGCGGTCGACCAGCGGTAGGTCTGCACGCCCCGCTGCGTGTATCGCACGGGGTTTCCGCCGAGCGTGCCGCGGGCGGCGGTCAGGTCGTAGAGGTCCGTCGCCGTGCCGTCGGCGCGGTAGGCGGTGGCGAAGCCGTCCTCGGCCCCGCTGGCGAGGTCGAGGGTGGCGTCGCGGGTGAGGCCGGCCAGGCCGCCGAGCAGCGAGTCGGCCGGGACGAGCAGGTGGTAGCGGCCGTCCGTGAGCCGCCACACCCCGACCAGGCAGGGGTCCCGGCTCACGGTCGCCGTGGCCGTCGGGCGGAAGAGCACCGGCGCGACCGTGCCGGCGGCGGCGAGCCCGACGGCGAGCCCGGCCGCCGTCCCGCGCCGGCGGCGCGCGGAGCCGGCCAGCCCGGCGGCCAGGGCGGCCCCGACGGTGGCGGCGAGCACCGCCACCGTCGGGGCGACGACGAGGGCGTGGGTGAGGATCCGGTCGACGGCGACCCGGTCGACGACCGGGCCGCAGCCGATCGCGGCGCCGGTCACGCAGGACACCAGGGTGTCGGCGGTCAGGATGGCCGGGGCCAGCAGCAGCCCCGCCGTGAGGGCGGCGAGCAAAGCGTGCGGCACCGACAGGCGTCGGGTGGCGACCGCGGCGACGGCGATGGTCAGCTCGACGAACGTGACCGGGACCAGGGTGTGCCCGTCGACCACGGCCGCCGTGGTCGTGGCGCTGAGCCCCGGGTCGCGCGCGACCAGGCCGAGGCCGAGCGGCGCCAGCGGCACCAGCAGGGCGCCGACGCCGCCGGCCACGACACCCAGGCGCACCGCCCGCCGGCTGGCGCGGCGGGCGGCCAGCGCCGGGTACAGCAGCGCGAGCAGCGGCAGGACGAACACGTACGGCGCCTGGGCGGAGACGGTACGCAGGAGGAAGCCGAACAGGTCCACCAGGGTCAGCGGGGTGACCGTGTCCGGATGCCCCTCGCGTGCGGCGACCAGACGCAGCATGGTGGTCGCACCGTCGAGGGTCGCCGTGTCCAGCACGAGCAGGGACGCCACGTAGCCGGCGGTGAGCACCGAGGTGGCCGACACCGCGCCGGCCCAGGCCAGCCGGGTCCGGCGGGTGTCCGTCGGCGCGACGCGTCGCAGGTACGCCCGCGCGCCGCCGGCGACCCAGCGGCCGAGCAGCGCCCCGCCGACGATCCACAGCAGACCGAGGGTGATCTCGATCCACCAGGCCCGGTGCTGGTCGGTGTACGCGGTGACCCAGGACAGCCGGCGGCCGACGGCCAGGCCGCAGGCCAGGGCCGCGCCGAACGTCGTGCCCGTGGCGGCGGCGGTGCCGGTGTGCCGCGCCCACCAGGCGCAGCGCCACAGCGCGCCGGTGGTGACCAGCGCGAGCGGCACGCCGAGCAGCAGCCCGGCGACGGCGGCCCCGCCGGTCAGCCGGTCCAGCCCCGGCAGCTGCCGGGGCAGGCTGGACATCAGGTCCACCAGGGGCGGCGCGGCGATCCCGGCGGCGAGGCCCGCGCCGAGCGCCTCCACCGGGCGGGCGGCGAACCGGCGTCCGGGGTGTGCCAACGTGTCGACCCGGGCCTGGGCGAGCGGATGGAACCGGAACACCGAGCCGAGGCGGGCCCACCGGCCGCTCCGGCGGCGGTCGCCGGCGAGCAGCGCCCGCGCGGCCGCCCGGTCGTCGCCGGTGAGGCGGGCGTCGGCGGCGAACTCCCGGGCGCGCAGCACCGACCACACCGACACCTGCACGATCAGCGCGAAGGCGGCGAGTCTCCAGCCGTCGTCGAGCAGCCGTCGCACGGGCACGGAGCCGACGTAGTTGACCGCGACCGGGACGAGGACGGCCAGGGGGAACGCCCAGGACTGGGCGATGGCCAGCCGGGTGAGGTGGACGTCGGCGTTGCGCACGTGGGCCAGCTCGTGCAGGACGACGGCCCGGAACAGCGGTGGCGCGGTCCGGTGGGCGTGCACGAGGCCGAGGTCCAGCCGGACGTACCGCAGGGGACCGGCGCCGAAGGTGTTGCCGCTGACCCGGGCGGACCGGGACACCACGAACACCGGCGGCCGGCGTAGGCCCGCCTCCCGGACCAGGCCGGCCAGCGCGGACCGCAGCGCCCCGGTGCCGGGGACCCGGTCGAGTCGGCGCAGGTCGCGCAGCCAACGCTCGCACCAGGGCGCGGCGAGGTAGACGGCGGCGGTCGCCGCCGCGAGCACGGCGAGCCCCACGGCCATCTGGCGCAGCGAGTCCCCCCGCAGGGTGCCGAGGCACTGCTGCACCGCGGCCAGGCTCTCCTCGTTGACCGTGCCCGTGCGCACGTCGACGGGGGCCGGAAGGTCGCTGAGCCCGGCGACGCACTCCGCGCGCTGGCGGGTGGCCTCCCTGTCGACGAGCACGGTCTGCCAACCGAACATGCTCGTGCCCACCACCGCGGTCACCGCGGCGACGAACCGGCCGAGGGTGGCCGAGGGCAGCGGGGGTGCGACCGCGCCGGCCGGCCCGGCGGGCGGGCCGGCGCCCTCAGTCGCCGTCGGCATCGCCACCGTCGACGCCGAAGCGCTGGGCGAACGCGTCGCGCACCGCGTCGCGCAGCAGCGCGACCTGGTCCTCGGTCAGCTCCCAGGCCGGGTCGCGGGCGGCGGCGGTGACGACCTCCTCGATGCGCAGCAACTGCCCGGGCCGCAGCCGCAGCGCCGCCGGCGGCGGGGGGAGCGCGGTGGACCGCCGGGCCCGCCAGCGCAGGCGCAGGGTGCGCAGGCCGCCGCGGACGGCGTCGGTGGCGTGCTCCCGCACGCCGTCGCGCAGGGCCTCCAGCGCGATGCCGGTGAGGACCAGCACGTACGGCAGCAGCGGCGCGACGGCCTCGTCGAAGCCGCCGCCCCCGGCCTCGCCGCCGCCCACCCGCACCAGCCGGGCCGGGTCCCGCCGCCAGTGGCCCGGACGGCGTCGGTAGGCGGGCGCGAGGAAGGCCAGCAGCGGCTCCTCGTCGGGGGCCACCGCCCGGATCGCCAGCCGGACCAGCTCGTCCTCGATCCCGTCGGCGGTGGCGTGCCACTGCGGGGTGCCGGTCATCGTGCTCCCGTCCTCCGGCGGATCACCCGCCGGTTTCCCGCGCCCACCGTACGGGGATTCGCGGCGGTCGGGGGTCGGCTACCGGACAGCGTGGGCGGTCGGCCCGGCCGGTCAGGGGACGAGGCGCTTCTCGAACCAGTGGTGGGCGTAGCGCTCGGTGTTGAACGGCTCGACCTCGCGGTACCCGGCGGAGCGGTACAGGGCGAGCGCCTCGGTGAGGTTGCGGTTGGTGTCCAACCGGACGGCGGTCCAGCCACGCGTGGCGGCGTACCGCTCCAGCTCGTCGAGCAGCCGCCGGCCGACGCCGAGGCCGCGCACCGCCTCGGAGACCCACACGCGTTTGATCTCGGCCGGCGCGCCGGGGTGCAGCTTCACCGCGCCGCAGCCGACGGGCTCGGCGTCGAGGGTGGCCAGCAGGAACACCCCGGCGGGTGGGCTCAGCTCGTCGTCGCCGAGCGGGCTGCTCAGCGCGGGGTCGAAGCCGTCGTCGAAGCGCCGGGCGACGTCGCGGGCGTAGGCCCGCACGCACACCCGCGCCCGCGGGTCGCCCGGCGGGCACGGTTCGATGGTCACCATCGACGCGACGAGCAACCGCTCCACCTCGGCCATCGCCGCGACGAGCCGGGTGCGGCGGGGCCCGGTGAGCGGTTCGAGGATCGACCAGGCGAACGCGTCGGAACGCTCGTCGAGCGTGGACCACTCGGCCCGGCCGGCGTCGGTGAGGGTGGCCTGCCGGACGCGGCCGTCGCCGCCGGCCGGCGCGACGGTGACGAGCCCGTCGCCCTCCAGGGCGCGCAGGAGCCGGCTGAGGTGCCCGGAGTCCAGGCCGAGTCGGCTCCGCAGCGCCGCGACCTCGGCGCCGTCCGGGCCGATCTCCCACAGCAGGCGCGCCTGGGCGAGGGGCCGCCCGCGCGCCATGTACGCGTCGTCCAGCGCGCCCACCCGTTGGGTCACGGTCCGGTTGAACCGCCGTACCGTCGCGACAAGCTCCGTGTCCATGTGCCTGACTTTAGTCAGGTAAATCTCGGGCGATCCGTCGGGGTCCGCCCGCTGCCGCCGGGTGGACCGGGTCACTGCGGCGGCCCCGCGACGGCGGCCAGGACGAGGAAGCCCACGCCCAGCGGCACGTCCAGCAGCATGCAGAACTCCGCCAGCGACCGCGGCACGACCGCGGCCCGCCGGTAGTGGATCGCGTCCCAGATCCCGTGCCCGGCCAGCGCGAGCCCGGCCAGCACCAGCCCGACGCGCGGGTCGACGAGGACGGCGGTGACGGCGAGCCCCCCGTAACCGAGCAGGGCCGCCGCCTGGGCGGCCAGCGGCGCACGCGGCACCCCGCCGGCCAGGCCGGCGACGACCAGCAGCGCCGCGACGACGCCCACGCCGGCCCACCACGGCGCCCCCGCCAGTTCGCTCGCCGCCACCACCATCCCGCCGCCGCCGACGCCGGCCCAGGCCACCCAGGGGCGGCCCAGCGCGGCGGCGCCCAGGTAGCACAGGGCCGCGACGGCGACCGTGATCGACAGCCCCTCCCGGTCGGCCCCGGCCGCCAGTGTCGCCGTGGCCACGGCCAGGCCGAGCAGGCTCGGCCAGCGGCGGAGCAGAGCCGGTCGGCGTGCCGCGCCGGCCCGGGTGTCGGTCGGGGGCGCGGCACTGCGGTCGGAGATGCCCATGGCTGCGATGGTGGCGCAGGACGCGGGCCGGACCCGAGCGGCGCGGGTGCGTCCGTCCGGATTCCTGCGGCCCGTGTCCGATCGCCTGGGCCGTGCGGGGTCTGCCGCCCGGTCTGCCGCAGACCCGGCCACCCCCGCACGGCCGGCCGCCGTGTGCTCCATAGGGTGGGGGGATGCAACCCGTCGTGCGCGCGCTCCAGGTCCTCCAGGCGCTGTCCGGCCGGCCTGACGGCATGACCCTCCAGGAACTCCACCTGGCGCTCGACATCCCACTGGGGAGCATGCACCGCATCCTCGCCGTGCTGCGCGAACAGCGGTTCGTCAGCCGCTCGCCGATCGATCTGCGCTACTTCCTCGGTCCGGCCGTACGCGATCTGACCGAGAAGAACGTGAGCGGTGCCGGCGGCATGCAGTCGCTCACGACCGTCGTGCGCGAGCTGTCCCAGGCCACCGGCGAGACGGTCTTCCTGACCGAGTTGCACGGCAGCGAGGCCGTCTGCGTCTCGTTGGTGGAGGGCACCTATCCGCTCCGGCTCTTCGTGCGACTGGGGCAGGTCATGCCGCTGAACGCGGCCGCGGCGGCCCGGGTGCTCCTTGCGTACCTGCCGCCGACGGTCGCCGCGGAGCTGCTCGGCGGGAGCGCGCTCGGCGAGTTCACGCCGTCGAGCCCGCACACCGTCGACGCCGTCCTGGAGCGCCTGCCGGTCATCCGGGACCGGGGCTACGACATCGCCGCCGACGAGCTCGACGAGGGCGTCTGGGCGGTCGCCGCCCCGGTCTTCACCTCGACCGGTCGGGCGACCGCCAGCGTGACGCTCGCCGGTTCGTCCGGCCGGTTCGCCGCCGACGCCGTCCGGAGCGCGACCATCCGGAGCGTGACCGAGGCCGCCGCCCGGATGTCGGCGCACCTCGGCTGGACCCCCGGGGAGTAGCCGGCCCGCTCTCTCGCCGCCTTCCGGCCGTCGTGGCCGGCGGCGCGCGCCCGTGCCTCGCCGCCGGGTGGTGTGCTGCCTCCCGCGCTGCCGGCACGCCCGCAGCGGCCCGGTCCGCCACGCCGGTGTCGGACGACACAGCCCCGATCGGTGCCCAGGAGGGGCGGGATCGGGGCGAAGGGGATTCATCGCCTCTGGTGCGCGGGCGCGATTCTGTGGAAACATGCCTTCCATGGGATGGAAGGAGGGTGCGGCGATGGAGAGTCCTGACCCCCCGGTGGAAGACCTCTCGGGACGCATCGTGTGGCTCTGCGTGGGCGGCGCGTCCCTGCTGCGCAGCGGCGACCAGGAGATCCGCACGGGATACCTCAAGACCCCGGTCGACGAGGTCCGGGTGTGCCGCGCCGGGTTGCCGGGCGACGAGCAGGTGTACGAGACCCACGGCGGCCCGGACCGGGTGGTCCTGAGCTACTCCACCGAGAACTACGGGTTCTGGCGTGACACCCTCGGGCTCGACCTGCCGCAGTACGCGGCCCTCGGGGAGAACTTCACCACCACGGGCCTGACCGAGTTCGACGTGCACGTGGGCGACGTCTTCGCCGTCGGCGAGGCCGTCGTCCAGGCGGCGCAGCCCCGGTCCCCCTGCCACAAGGTGGCCGCCCGCCACCGCCGACCCAGGTTCACGATCGAGGTCGCCCGCAGCCACCGGACGGGCATCCTCTACCGGGTGCTCCGCGAAGGCGTCGTCCGCGTCGGCGACACCATGCGCCTCGTCGCCCGCGAGCCGCACGGCTACTCGATCGCCGACGCCAACCGCATCCTCATCGACCGCAGGGACATCAGCGGCGCCCACGCCCTGCTGCGGGTCGACTCACTCGCCGAGGCGAAGAAGGCCGAACTCCGGGACCGGATCGCCGCCGCACCCACCGACCGCAAGGAGCTGTCATGATCCGCGTGCACGTCGACCTCGACCTCTGTCAGGGCTTCGCCAACTGCGTGATGGTCGCGCCGGACCTCGTCGATCTCGACGCCAACGGCAAGGCGGTGGCGCTGCGGGAGACCTTCCCCGACACGGACGAGGGCGAGCTGCGCGAGGCGGCCGAGTCCTGCCCGGCGGTCGCGATCCGACTCGAACGGACCACGCCGTGACGGGCGGAACGGTCATCGTCGGCGCCTCCCTGGCCGGGCTGCGGACCGCGCAGCACCTTCGGGCCCTCGGCTACGCCGGCCCGGTGACGCTGGTCGGCGCGGAGCCGCACCTGCCGTACGACCGACCGCCGCTGTCCAAGCAGGTGCTCCTGGGGGAGTGGCCCGCGAGCCGCACGCACCTGGTGACCGAGGGGCAACTCGCCGAGCTGCGGGTCGACGCCCGGCTCGGCGCTGCGGCCACGGGCCTGGACCGCGACCGCAGGCTCGTCACGCTCGCCGACGGCAGCCTGATCCCGTACGACTTCCTCGTCGTCGCGACCGGCTCGCGCCCCCGCGAGCTGTCCGCCCCGAACGGCGGCCCGCACGTGCACACGCTGCGCACCCTCGACGACGCCCGGCTGATCGCGGCCAGGCTCGGCCCGGGGCGGCGCCTGGTGGTCATCGGCGCCGGCTTCATCGGCTGCGAGGTCACCTGCGCCGCCGTGGCCCGCGGCACCACCGTGACCCTGGTGTCCCGCGAGCCCGCCCTGCTGCCGCAGTTCGGCCCGGACGTCTCCAGCTACCTGGCCCGGCTGCACCGCGACGCCGGGGTGCGGCTGCTGCTCGACGCGCACGTCCGTTCGGTCGAGCCGGCCGGCGGCGACGCCGCCTCGGTGGTGCTCGCCGACGGGACGGCCCTCGACGCGGACGTGGTCGTCGTCGGCATCGGCGGCGTCCCGAACGTCGAGTGGCTGGCCGGCAGCGGCCTGGCCGGGCCGGACGGCGTGCCGGTGTCGCCGCACGGACAGACGGCCGACCCGGCGATCCTCGCCCTCGGCGACGTCGCGGCCTGGCCGGGCCCCGCCGGCCGGGGCCGCCGACGTTCGGAGCACTGGTCGCACGCCGTCGAGCAAGCCAAGACCGTCGCCCGGGTCCTGGTCGAGGGGGCGTCCTTCGACCCCGGGACCTTCGTGCCGTACGCGTGGTCCGACCAGTACGGCCACAAGCTCCAGACCGTCGGCGAGGTCCCGGCCCGGCCGGGCCGGATCGTGTCGGACAACTGGCACCCGACGGACGGCCGGCGGCACTGCCTCTACCTCGACGACCGGGGCGAGGTGGTGGGCGGGCTCTTCGTGGACGATCCCCGGGGCGCGGGGCAGCTGCGCCGGGCCCTGCAGCGGGCCGGCGCGCCGTCCGGTCCCGGCGCCCACGGCCTCCGGCCCGCGCCGGCCTGAGGGGTCCCGCGACGCACACCGGCCCGGGGCCGACGGACCTGCACCGCAGGCGCCGTCGACCCCGGGCCGGTGACCGCTACGCCCGGGATCCGTGGTCCGACCAGCCGCGGTACGCCGCGAACATGGTCCGCAGGAGCCGGTCGTTGTCGACCGTCTTCACGATCCGCACGGGCTTGGCCCGGGAGATGTCGAGCCCGACGTGCAGCCGCAGGTTCTCCCGCGTCCAGGCGACCGGGCGGCCCCGGGTGAGCGTGCCCCGGGTCTCGACGTCGACCATCATCTCCTCGACGGTGACGATGCCCGGATCGACGAGCAGCGCCACCGCGAGGGGATCGTGCAGCAGGCAGCCGCCGATGCCGCGCCAGGCCGCGGCCAGGTCGATCCAGGGGCGGGTCGTCTGGACCACGTAGCGGGCCAGCGCGGAGCGCTCCGCATCCACGAGGTCGAGGTCCTCGTGGCGCAGCAGCGTCTGCGACGTCGCGTCCAGCGGGAGCAGCGTGACCGGGCACCCCGAGGTCAGCACGGCCCGGGCCGCGTCCGGGTCGATGCCGAAGTTCAGCTCCTGCAGGAACCCGGGAACGTCGAACGCGCCTCCCATGACGACGATCTCCCGGACGACCTCCGGCAGGCCCGGGTCGAGCTGCAGGGCCTGCGCCACGTTCGTCAGCGGACCGATCGCCACGATGGTGATCTCACCCGGGTGGGCGCGGACGTGCCGGACGATCTCCGCCGCGGCGCCGAACGCCGCGCCGGGGTCGTGGGGGTCCGGCGGCGGCACGGCGGACCACGCGGCGCGGACCGCGTCGCTGCGGGTGACCTGGTCCTGCCGGCTGCGCCAGGGGCCGCTCGGCTCCAGCAGCGCGGTGCCCGCACCGGCGTACACCGGGATGTCGAGCCCGACCAGGTCGACGAAGGTGCGGGCGACGGCGTAGCCCTGGTCGCGATGGGTGTTGCCGGACACGACGGTGATCATGTCGAGTCCGATGGCGTCGGAGGCGACGGCGAGCGCCAGGGCGAGCCCGTCGTCGATGTCCGCGCCGGGGACGCCGTTGCCCGGGTCGCAGTCGACGATGATCCGTCGCCGCGACGGCGGGTGGCCGGCGCTCACTCCCGCTCCCCGGTGGAGGCGAGCGACGAGGCGAACTGCCGCTGGGCGAAGAGGAGCACGAGCAGCGGGACCACGGCGGTGAGGGTGGCGGCGGCGAACATCTGGCCGTAGTCGACGCCGGACTCCTGGGCGAAGTCGGCGATGGCCACGGGCGCGACCCGCACGGCCGGCGCCGGGGCGATGAGCAGCGGCCACAGGAACGACTGCCACTGGAAGACGAACAGGATCAGGCCGGCGCCGACCATCGACGCCCGCGACAGCGGCAGGTAGATCCGCAGGTAGATGCCGAACCAGGACAACCCGTCCATCCGGGCGGCCTCGCTGAGCGAGGTCGGGATGCCGAGGAAGAACTGCCGCAGCAGGAAGATGGCCAGGCCGTTGCCGACCGCCGGCAGGATCAGCCCGACGAGCGTGTTCTGCAGGTCGGCCTCGCGGAACGTCGACGCGAGCGGGATGGCGATCGCCTCGAACGGCACCAGGAAGCTGACGACCATGACGCCGAACAGCGCCGCGCGCCCGGGGAACGGGATCATCGCCAGCGCGAACGCGGCCAGCGACGACACGGCCAGCCCGAGGGCCACGCTGACCGTGGTGACCAGCACCGAGTTCAGCAGCGCGAGGGTGAAGCTGCTCTCCAGCACCGCGCGGTAGTTGTCCAGCGAGACCGTGGAGGGGACCACCGTCCGCACCGAGACGGGGGAGAGGTAGCGGAAGATCTCCTCGCCGGGGCGCAGCGAGGAGACGACGGCCCAGAGCAGGGGCGCGACGGCCAGGGCGGCGACCGGTACGACGAGCCAGAGCGTGCGGCGTCCGGTACGCCGCTCGTTGCGTCTTGCGACGATGTCGGCCATGTCTAGTCCCTCCCGGGCAGCAGTCGGAACTGCGCGGCGACCACCACGATGACGATGCTGACGAGGACGACCGTCGCCGCGGCGGAACTGCCGGTGTCGGCCAGCGTGTAGGCGCGTTCGAAGATGAAGTTCATGATGAGGTTGGTCGACCCCTCCGGCCCGCCCTGGGTCAGGATCCGCACCGGGGCGAAGACCAGGAAGTTGGCGACCGTGTCGGCGACGAGGACGAACAGCAGGGGCCGGCGGATGCCGGGCAGGGTGATGTGGACGAACTGCTTCCACCCGCCGGCGCCGTCGAGGTCGGAGGCCTCGTAGAGGCTGCGGGGGATCTCGTGGATGCCGGCGACCAGGAAGGTCATCCAGTAGCCGACCCCGACCCAGCTGCACAGGATGACGATCGACATCAGCGCGGTGTCCGGGCTCACCAGCCATGGCACGGCCGGGATGCCGAGGGTGCCGAGGAGGCCGTTGAGCGGGCCGTCCGGGCGGAACAGCACGCCCCAGACGATGGCCGACACGGTCTGCGGGATCGCGATGGGCAGCAGGATCAGCGTGCGCCAGAGGCCCACCAGCGGGATGTGCCGGGTGAGCAGGACGGCCAGGAACAACGCCACCGCGATCTGGAACGGGTTGATGACCAGCGAGAACAGCAGGGTGACCTTCAGCGAGCCGAGGAACGCGGGGTCGCCGAACAGGTAGGTGAAGTTCGTCAGCGAGAACTCGCCGAGCCGGTTCGTCACCGCCGAGGTGACCGCCTCGACGGACGGGACGAGTCGTAGGAAGACCAGGCCGGTCAGGGCCGGCAGGAGAAACAGTCCGGCGGTGCCGAGCGTCCGCAGGCGCGCGCGGTTGCGGCTGCGACCACCTCGGGGGCGCGGGGGTGCTTGTGTCACGTTCGTGTCTTTCCGACTAGGGCCTGCCGGGCCCCGGGCGGCGCGACCCGCCGCCCGGGGCGGGCGCGCTACTTGTACTGGGACAGCTGCCGGGCGAGGGCGTCCTGCGCGGTGGCGAGGATCTGCGCCGGGTCGCCGCCGTTGCGGATGTCGGCGAACGCCTTGTTCACGATCGTCTCGAAGTCCACGTACCCCACCGAGGACGGCCGCCGGACCGCGTGCTCGTCGGTGTCGGTGGTCAGCAGGGTGCCGTACTGGGTGGTCTGCCGGGGGGCGATGCCGTCGATGTAGTGGATGTACTTCGGGTACGCCTTCTGGTTCACCGGGGGCAGGTTGAACTTCGTCGACGCGGACGTCGCGCCGTCCGTGGACAGCGACAGGTAGCGGGCGAACTCCTGCGCCGCGGTCGGGTGCTCGCTGACGTTGCTGACCCCGACGGCCCACGAGTCGGTCGGCGTGACGACCTTCCCACCCGCGGCGTACGGCAGCGGGGCCATGCCCCACTTGTCGGCGAGGCCGCTCTTCTGCAGGTCGGTGATGCGGGCCGGTCCGGCGACGTAGAAGGCGACGGAGCCGTTCTTGAACAGGTCGGGCATCTGGGCGGACGCCAGGCCACGGGGGGACAGGCCGGAGGAGTAGAGCTTGCCGTACCAGTCGCCGAAGGCGCGCCACTGCGCGGTGTCGACGGCCGGGGTGAGGTTGCCGTCGCCGGACAGCCCGGCGCCGCCGCCCATCGACATGATCACGGGCTGGAGGGCGTAGTAGGCGTCGACCTGCTCGAAGGCGAAGCCGTACTGGGCGCCGGCGGCCTTGGCCTTCGTGGCGGCGGCCAGGGTCTGGTCCCACGTCCAGCGGCTGGCGTTGTCCGGCCCGGGCTCGGCGATCCCGGCCTTGGCGAGCAGGGCCTTGTTGTAGAAGAGGAAGTTGTCGCTGGTCCACAGCGGGTAGCCGTACTGCTTGCCGTCCCAGGTGACCGAGGAGATGCCGCCCGCGGTCAGGCTCTCCTTCATGGCCGGGGCGTCGGCGGAGACGTCCTTGAGGAAGCCCTGGGCGGCGAGGCTGGGCAGGCGCGGCGGGTCCACCGCGATGACGTCGATGGAGGTGTCCTTCGAGCCGAGCCGCGCCTGGGTCTGCGCCGCGATCTCGGCGAACGGGATGATCTGCACCTCGACGGTGATGTTCGGGTGCTCCTCGTGGAACGCCGCCACCGCCTCGTCGAAGACGCCCTTGTGCGGGGTGACGAACGTGATGGTGACGTCCGCGTTGGGATCGTCGTTGGCGGAGGCGCCGCAGGCGCTCAGCGCCAGGGCGGCGACCGCCAACGAAGCGCCGGCGAGCCGGCCGACCTTCTTTGTCATGGTATGGTCCTCTTTCGATAGGGGGCCCCGGGTGTCGCCACCGACTGCCATCTGAGTCGACACCTGGTGGTTCTCTCTGTGGTGCGTGGTGCAGCCGCAGGAGCGGCGACGGAGGAGTTCGGTGTCGCACACGATGTGCCGCCGCTCCTCCGGGCTCGTGGGTCGGGTCAGGGCGACCGCGTGCCGCGCGATCTCGGCCAGTGGCTGGCTGACGGTGGTCAGCGGCGGCACGCTGAACATGGCCTGTTCGGTGCCGTCGAACGTCACGACGGCCAGGCCGCTCGGCACCGCCACCCCGGCGTCGGCCGCTGCGGCCAGGACGCCGAGGGCCTGCATCTCGTCGGTGACGAGCACCGCGTCGGCCGTGCCGCGCTCGAACAGGGCGACGGCCGCCTGGTAGCCGCCGGCCCGGGAGAACGGCGCCTCGAAGAAGAGGCTCTCGTCGTTGGGCAGGCCGTGCGCCTTGAGGGCCTTGCGCCACCCGCCGATCCGCTCGACGGAGGTGAACAGGTGCGACGGGCCGGCGATGACGGCGATGCGGCGGTGGCCGTGCGCGATGAGGTGCTCGGTGGCCATGGCGGCGCCGTCGAAGTTGTCGACGACGACCGAGGCGATGTCGGAGAACCTGTCCCGTCGGTCGAGGGCGACGACCGGTATCCCGGCCCGGATCGCCGCCTCGACCGGCGAGTGGTGGCCCACCCCGACGTACAGCAGGCCGTCGACCTGACGCTCGACGAAGCTGGTGATCAGCCGGGCCTCGCGTACGGCGCTCTCGGCGGAGTTGCCCACGAGGAGGACCTGCCCCTCCCGGAAGACCTCGTCCTCGATCGCCCTGGCCAGGGCGGAGAAGAACGGGTTGGACACGTCCGGCACGACCAGGCCGAGCACGCCGGATCGGCCGCCGGCCAGTGCCTGGGCGATGGCGTTGGGTCGGTAGCCGGTGCGCTCGATCGCATCGAGGACGCGCTGGCGGGTGGCCGGCGCGACCGCGCGCGGCCCGTCGTTGACGACGTAGCTGACGACCGCCACCGAGGTGCCCGCCTCGCGGGCGACGTCCTGCCGGGTCACCCGGCGTGGTCCGGTCATCGCGGTGCCGCCTCGCGGCGCAGCACGTCGGCGGCCTGCTCCCGGGTCGGGTAGGCCGAGGCGGCGCCGGGCCGGCCCACCGCCAGGGAGGCCGCCGCCAGGCCCCAGCGGGTGGCCTCCGCCAGGGAGTGCCCGTTCGCGAGCGCGGCGGCCAGCGTCCCGGTGAAGCAGTCGCCGGCGCCCGTGGTGTCGGCGACCGTGGCGGGGAACGCCGCCAGGTGGCGTGCCGTCGGCCCGTCCGCGAGGACCGCGCCCCCGGCCCCGAGGGTGACGACGACCGACCGGGCGCCGGCGGCGACGAGCCGGCGGGCCACCCCGATCGCGTCGTCGACGTCGACGACGCGGGCCGGCCCGCCGTCGAGCAGTTCGAGCAGGTCGCCGGCCTCGTGCTCGTTGACCACGAGCGGATCGGCCTGGCGCAGCGTCTCGGGGGCGACCGGGACGACCGGGGCCAGGTTCAGCACGAACCTCGTGCCGGCCGCGCCGGCCGAGTCCGCCGCCCACGCGAGGACCCGGGGCGGCACCTCGCCCTGGACCACCACGACCGTCGGCGGTGCCGCGTGGTCGCGGAGGTTCGCGTCGACCGTGGCCCGGTCGATCCGGTCCACCGGCCCGGGCTCGACGACGATCAGGTTCTCGCCCGTCGCCTCGACCACGACGGTGGCCCGCCCGGTGTGCCGGCCGGGAACGACGCCGACCTGCGCGACCGAGACGCCGTGGGCGACCAGTTGGTCCCGGACGAATGCCGCGCTGGTGTCGTCGCCGACGGCGCCGAGGAGCGCGCAGGACACGCCCATCCGGGCGATGGCCACCGCCTGGTTGGCTCCCTTGCCGCCGAGCCCGTCGCGGGCACCGCCGGAGAGCACCGTCTCGCCCCGCCTCGGCAGTCGGGGGACGTCCAGCGAACGGTCGTGGTGGACCGAGCCGATGACCAGGGCTTTTGGTGTCGCCCGCACCAAGTTGATCATTAGGGCGTTCCTTCCGGCCGGCGTGAGGTCCCGTAATCTACGCGCGTTGAATCGGTGCCGTCAACGGTTGTGGAAGAGTGGTTTCCAAACTGGTTTCGGCTGCTGGCGCGCCGGCCGAAGGTCAGGAGCCGGCGGGCGGCCGGGCGGCCCCGGGTGCTCCCGGCCCGCCGTCGAGGCCGGTCGGCGACCCGGCGCCGGCGCACCCACCCCCGCGCCCGTCCTGCCCGGCCTCGCCATCGCACAGGGCGGCGACGTCGCGGGCGGTGGCGACGGTGGCGACGAGGGCGGCGCGCGGCTGCCGGAGGAATCCCTGGGCGGCCATCTGGTCGAGCTGCCGCAGGAACGGGTCGAAGAAGCCCTGCGCGTCGAGCACCGCGCACCTGGCCCGGGTGAGGCCGAGCCGCCGCAGGTTGACCGCCTCGGTGATCTCCTCCAGCGTGCCGGGGCCGCCGGGCAGGGCGACGACGACGTCCGACAGGCCCAGGATGCGGGCCCGCCGGGCGGGGCGGGAGGTGGCGACCTCCACCCGGGTCAGCCCCGGATGCGGGGTCTCGTCGCCCTCGCCGGGCGGGGCCAGGATGCCGGTCACCCGGGCGCCGTGAGCCAGCGCCGTCCGGGCGGCGAGCCCCATGATGCCGTCCGCGCCACCGCCGTAGACGAACTCGCAACCGGAGTCGGCGAGTGCCGAGACCAGCGACGCCACGGCGGGGTGCAGCTCCTCGCGTCCGCCGGCCGCGCCGCCGTACAGGCCGACCCGCACGGGTCCTCCAAGGGGGTGAGTGGGTGGGGGTGGCCGGGCGGGCGGTCCTGAGGGGCCTGCCGGCGCTGGGCTTGACACGCCCGACGGGGCGGTCGATACTCCGTAGCCTACTTGTGGAAGCAGACTTTCCGCTAGACGGAAAGCTGCGGCGATTGTGTGACCGAGGGAGTTGGAGTGCAGCCACCAGCCCGGGAACCGGGTCCGTCCGACGCCCCCACGGACCCCCTCGGTGCCGACCCCGGCGTCGACCTGTCCGTGCGTATCCGGGGCCTCGCCCTGGCCTCCCCGGTGATGCCCGCCTCGGGCTGTTTCGGCCCGGAACTGGGCCGGCTGCTCCCCATGCGGGAGCTCGCCGCCGCCGTCACCAAGACGGTCTTCCTCCAGGCCCGCGCCGGCAACCCGGCGCACCGGCTCACCGAGATCCCGGCCGGCGTCGTCAACAGCGTCGGCATCCCCAGCCGAGGCCCGCGCGGCTTCCTCACCCACCAGTACCCCGACTACCAGGCGCTGCCCGCGCCGACGATCGTCAGCATCGGCGGCCACGCGCCCGCGGAGTACGAACAGGTCGCGGAGCAGCTCGGCGGGGCCGGAGCCGGATACGAGCTCAACGTCTCCTGCCCCAACCTCGACACCGACGGCCGGGACATCGGGTCCGATCCTGCCGCGCTCTTCGAGACCGTGGCCCGGGTACGGGCGGTCACCGACAAACCGGTCATCGCGAAGCTGCCCGTCATGGTGGCCTCCATCGCCGAGTGCGCCCGCGCCGCCCAGGAAGCGGGCGCCGACGCGGTCTGCGTGGCCAACTCGGTCCCGTCGCTTCCCCTCGAACCCGGCAGCCTGCGGCCGGCGCTCGGCAACCGCGTCGGCGGCCTCACCGGCCCACACATCCGCCCCATCGTCCTGCGGCTCGTCTGGCTCGCGGCCAAGGCCGTCGACGTGCCCGTCATCGCCTGCGGCGGGATCGCCACCGCGGACCACGCCCTGGAGTACCTCTCCGTCGGCGCGTCGGCCGTGCAGGTCGGCACCGCCAACTTCAGCCGCCCCACCGCGATGGTCGACGTCGTCCGTGGCCTGCGCTCCCGGTGCCACGCGGCGGGCGTCACCACGCTGTCCGCCCTGCTGCGCACCGATCTCACGCTCGCCTGACCCAGGGCCGGCGACGTCACGCCCGCCAGCGCAGCCCGCCGCGCCCGGCCGCCGCCGCGCGCCGACCAGGAACGAGGAGACCATGCCCGAACTCGCCGACCTCTCCGCCCTCACCGCGCCGCTGACCCGAACCGACGGCGTCGAACGGTGGTTCGACCTCGGCCACGACCCGTCGGCGTCCATCCGACTCGGCGACGCGCTCGCCGCCGTCCTCTCCGCCCGCGCCGTGACCGCCGTCCTGCACTGGGAAGGCGAGGAGGAGGCGGTGCTCGCCCACGTCGTCGCGGCCGCGATGCGCTCCCGCCGGGTCACCGTCGTCCAGGAACGCGGCCTCCTCTTCACCTCCGCCGACCTGCCCGCCAGCTCGACCGTCGCCCTGGTCACCACGGCGTTCACCAGCGTCCGGGCCCTGGCGCCGGTCGACGCGATGATGCGCGAGCGGGGACACCGGCTCGACTGCGCCATCACCCTGCACCCGCCCCGACTGCACCTGCCGGCCCCGCCGCACGGGCCCGCGCCCGACGGTCACTAGCCCTCTCCGACAGCCAGGAGCACCATGTCCACCCTCGCCACCGTCCCCGCCCTGCAACCGGCCCGGCTGGAGGAGACGCTGCGGCGGTTCGCCGCCCTGTCCGAACCCGGGCCGGGGGTCTCCCGCCTGGCGTACACGCGCCTCGAACGCCAGGCCCACGACCTCTTCGCGTCTCTCCTCGCCGACCTCGGCATCGCCTCGTACACCGACGCCGCCGGCAACACCATCGGTGAGCTGGCACCCGACGCCGAGCCCCGCCCCGGCGCGATCGGCACCGGCTCCCACCTCGACAGCGTCCCGCACGGCGGCGCGTACGACGGGACCGTCGGGGTCGTGGCCGCCCTCGCCGTGGCCGCCGCCGCGAGCGCCGGCCGCCCCCGGCACCGCCCGTGGCGCTTCGTCGCCTTCGCCGCCGAGGAGGGCGCCCGGTTCGGGCAGGCGTGCAACGGCAGCCGCATCGTCGCCGGCCTCACCGGCGCCGCCGACCTGCGCCAGCTCACCGACCGCACCGGCACGACCATGGCCGCCGCCATGACCGAGTGCGGCCTCGCACCGGAGCGGGTCGAGACGGCGCGGTGGGACCCCCGGGACTGGCGGGCCTTCGTGGAGCTGCACATCGAACAGGGCACCGTGCTGGAACACCGGCGGGTGCCCGTCGGGGTGGTCGACACCGTCTCCGGCTCGACCCGGCTGCGCGTCTGCCTGACCGGGGTGGCCTCGCACACCGGCGGCACCCCGATGGAGAACCGCCGCGACGCGCTCGCCGCCGCCGCGGAGTGCGTGCTCGACTGCGAACGGCTGGCGGTGGCCGCCGCCGACGTCAACACCCGGATCACCGTGGGCGCCCTCACCGTGGAACCCGGCGCGATCACCATCATCCCCGGCCGGGTGGTGTTCACCGTCGACGTCCGCGAGACCGACTACGGCCGGCAACGTGCGGCGGCGCACGCCGTCGGCCAGCGGTGCCGCACCGTCGCGGCGCGGCGCGGCGTCGACGTCGAGGTGGAGGAGCTGGCCGACACCCCGCCGGTGGTCCTGTCCCGCGAGGTGGCGGCGGCGGCCCGCGCCGCGGCGACCGCGCTGGGACTGCCCGCCGAGGTGCTGGCCAGCGGCGCGAGCCACGACACCCAGCAGATCAGCCGGCTCATGCCGGCCGGGATCGTCTTCGTCCCCAGCCGCGGCGGACTGTCCCACTCGCCCGGGGAGTTCAGCACCGCCGACCAGATCGCCGCCGGCGCGGCCGTGCTCCTGGAGACCATGTACCGACTGGACGCGACCGCATGACCACGCTGCCACCGGCGGCCGTCCTGGACGTGCTGCCCACCCGTGACCGGCCGACGCCCGCCTGCGATCCGGCCGTCGTCGTCGGCCACACGCCGCTCGCGCCGGCCATCCACCGGCTGGTGCTGCGCGCCGCCCGCGTCGCCGCGACCGCCCAGGCCGGCCAGTTCGTGATGCTCAGCGTGCCACAGGCGGCCGGGGAGCTGATCCAGTTGCCCCGGCCGATGGCCGTGCACCGCCGCCGGCCCGGCGGCGACATCGAGGTGGTCTACAACGTCCAGGGGCGGGGCACCGAGGCGCTCAGCCGGGTCCGGCCCGGCGACAGCCTCCTGGTAACCGGCCCCCTCGGCCGTGGCTTCGACCTTCCCGCCACCGCCGGCCCGTTGCTGGCGATCGGCCGGGGGATCGGGGTGTGTTCGTTCATGACCCTCGTCGAGGACGCCAGCGCCGCCGGCATCCCCAGCACCGTGGTCCTGAGCGCCCGCACCGACGATCGCGTCATCGGCCGGTCCGACTGCGCGGAGCTCGGTGCCGAGGCCCTCGCCGTGACCGACCTCGACGGCACCAGCGCCGTCGAGGCCCTCGACCGCAGGCTGGCCGCCCGGTTCGCCGACCGGGCACCCGGGCTGGTCGTGGTGTGCGGCTCCCACCGGCTGACCGCACTCGCCATGACCCTCGCCAGGCGGTGGCGGGTGCCGCTGCAGGTGTCCGTCGAGGCGCACATGGCGTGCGGCCTCGGCTACTGCCACGGCTGCGCGCTGCCCCGCCCGGCCGACCCGGGGCGGGAGGGCCCCCTCGTCTGTTTCGACGGGCCCGTCTTCGCGGTGCAGGGGAGCCCCGGTGCACCGGCTTGAGGGCGTCCGGCTGACGCCGGACGGGCCGCTGGTCGACGTCACCGTCGCCGACGGTGCGATCGGCGCGATCGAGCCGAGCGGCGGCGGGCCGCCGGCCATCGAACGGATCGTCCTGCCCGCCCTGGTCGACCTGCACACCCACCTGCGGGACCCCGGCCACCCCGAGGCCGAGGACCTCCGCTCGGGTACGGCCGCCGCGGCGGCGGGCGGGTACTCGGACGTGTTCGCCATGGCCAACACCGCACCACCCACCGACCGCGTCTCCCGGGTCGCCGACCTGCTGGCGCGCGTGCCACGGGGGACCACCCGCGTCCACCCGGTCTCCGCGGTGACGCGTGACCTCGCCGGCCGGCGGCTCGTGGACGTGCCGGCGCTCGTCGCGGCCGGGGTGCGGGTCTTCTCCGACGACGGCCGCTGCGTCGCCGACCCCGCCCTGGTCCGGGCGATGCTGGAGGCCTCCCGGGAGCTCGGCGTCGTCTTCGCCCAGCACGCCCAGGACCCCCTCGCCGTCGGGGCCGGCGTCGTCAACGCCCGGGTCGCGGCCCGGGCGGGCGCGGCACCGTGGCCGGCGGCCGGCGAGGAACGCGTCGTCGACCGGGACCTGTCGATCGCCGCCGACACCGGCGGACACCTGCACGTCTGCCACCTCTCCACTGCGGGATCGGTCGAGCTGATCCGGCAGGCGAAACGGTCGGGCGTCCGGGTCACCTGCGAGGTGACACCGCACCACCTCGTCCTGGACGACGAGGCGGCGCTGCGCGCGGGCGGCGCGCTCAAGGTGAACCCGCCGCTACGGGCCGCCGCCGACGTGCTGGCCCTGCGCGCTGCGCTCGCCGACGGCACCATCGACGTCGTCGCCACCGACCACGCGCCGCACCCGCAGGCGACGAAGACGCGCGGGTGGGCCGACTCGGCGTTCGGGCTGACCGGGCTGGAGACGGCCCTGTCCGTCGTCGCCACGGTGCTGCGCGCACCCGACACCGGCCGGGTCGACTGGGCGCGGCTCACCGAGGTGCTCTCCGTCGTGCCGGCCCGCATCGGCGGGATCGCGCACCGGGCGGGGCGGCCCGTGCGGGTGGGGGAGCCCGCCGACCTGTGCGTGGTCGAGACGGGCGTCCGGCCCATCCGCGTCGACCGGCACCGCAGCCGGTCCCGGAACAACCCGTTCGGCGGCTGGACCGTACGCGAGCGGGTCGTCCGTACCCTCGTCGGCGGTCGCGTCGCACACTGACCGCGGCGACCGCCGACGTGACCCCGGGCCCGCAGGCGTCAGCGGGCCGACCCGGCGCGGCGCTTGTTGTAGACGTCGAACGCGACGGCGACGAGCAGCACCAGGCCCTTCACCACCGACTGCATCGACTGGTCGACGCCCATGAGCTGCATGCCGTTGCTCATCACGGCCATGATGAGGCCGCCGACCATCGCGCCCACGACCGTGCCGACCCCGCCGGTGACCGCCGCGCCGCCGATGAACGCCGCCGCGATCGCGTCCAGCTCGAACATGTTGCCGGCGGCCGGCTGCGCCCCGTTGGAGCGCGACGAGTAGATGATCCCCGCCACGGCCGACAGGAAGCCCATGTTGACGAAGACCCAGAAGTTGACGGTCTTCACCTTCACCCCGGAGAGCATGGCGGCGGGAAGGTTGCCGCCGATCGCGTAGACCTGGCGGCCGAACACGGTGCGCCGGGTCAGCAGCCCGTACGCGAGGACGAGCACCGCGAGGACGATCAGCACGATCGGCAGGCCCCGGGCGTGCGCCAGCTGCCAGGCGAAGTACATGACGACCGCGCCCACCAGCACGACCCGGGCGACGAACAGCGGGAACGACTCGACCGGCTGCTGGTAGCGGATGCGCGCCACCCGGGTGCGGAAGCCGCCGACCGCGTACCCGGCGACCGCCACCGCGCCGATGAGCAGAGTGAACGCGTCGAAGCCCTGCCCGCCGAGCAGCCCGTTGAGGAAGCCCGCCGCGATCTGCTGGTATTCGGCCGGGAACGGCGACAGCGAGATGTTGTCCAGCACCCGCAGGGTGAGGCCGCGGAACAGCAGCATGCCGGCGAGGGTCACGATGAAGGCGGGAATGCCGGCGTAGGCGACCCAGAAGCCGTGCCAGGCACCGACGGCGAGGCCGACGGCCAACGCGGCCAGCACGCCGAGCCACCACGGGTGGCCCTGCTGGATGACGAGCACCGCGGAGACCGCGCCGGTGAGCGCGACCACCGAGCCGACCGACAGGTCGATGTGCCCGCCGATGATCACGATGACCATGCCGATGGCGAGCACGAGGATGTAGGAGTACTGCAGGACGATGTTGGTGATGTTGCCCGGGCTCAGCGAGACGCCGTCGGTCAGCACCGCGAAGAGCGCGACGATGACCACGAGGGCGACGAAGATGCCGCTCTGGCGCAGGTTGCGCATGATCAGCGTACGCGGGTCGCTGATGCCGGTGTGCAGGGCGCGGGCGGGGGCGGCCTCGTCGGCCGACGGGCGCTGCCCGGGGGAGGAGGATTTGATGTCGGTCATCAGGCCGGTTCCTTGTCCTTCGCCATGAGCTGCATGAGCTTCTCCTGGGTGGCCTCGCCCGCCGGCAGTTCGCCGGTGAGCCGGCCCGCCGCGAGCGTGTAGATGCGGTCGCACATCCCGAGCAGCTCCGGCAGCTCGGAGGAGATGAGCACGACCGCCTTGCCCTGCGCCACGAGCCGGTTGACGATCGTGTAGATCTCGAACTTCGCCCCGACGTCGATGCCGCGCGTCGGCTCGTCGAGGATCAGCACGTCCGGGTCGGTGAACAGCCACTTCGACAGGACGACCTTCTGCTGGTTGCCGCCGGAGAGCTTGCCGACCGTCGCCATGACGCTGGGCGCCTTGATGTTCATGTCGCGGCGGCTGGCCTCGGCGACCCGGATCTCCTCGTTGTCGTGCACCCAGCCGAGGCGGGCGAGCTTGCGCAGCGCCGCCGCCGAGACGTTGTGGCGGATGTCGTCGATCAGGTTGAGGCCGTACCGCTTGCGGTCCTCCGTGGCGTACGCGATGCCGTTGCCGATCGCCTCGGCGACCGTGCGCGCCCGGATCGGGCGGCCGCGCAGGAAGAGCCGGCCGCTGATGTCGCGCCCGTACGACCGGCCGAAGATGCTCATGGCCAGCTCGGTGCGCCCGGCCCCCATGAGCCCGGCGATGCCGACGACCTCGCCGGCGCGGACGGTGAAGCCGACGTCGTCGACCACCGTGCGGTCCTGGGTGGGGTGGCGCACCGTCCAGTTCTCCACCCGCAGCACCTCCTCGCCGGGGGACGACACCCGGTCGGGGTAGAAGCTGTGCAGGTCGCGCCCGACCATGCCGCGGATGATCCGGTCCTGGGTCACCTCGCCGGAGCGCACGTCGAGCCGCTCGACCGTGCGCCCGTCGCGCAGGACGGTGATCGAGTCGGCGATCGCGGTGATCTCGCCCAGCTTGTGCGAGATCATGATGCAGGTGATGCCCTGGTCGCGCAGCCGTCGCAGCAGGTCGAGCAGGTGCGCCGAGTCGACGTCGTTGAGGGCGGCGGTCGGCTCGTCCAGGATGAGCAGCTTCACCTTCTTCGACAGCGCCTTGGCGATCTCGACGAGCTGCTGCTTGCCGACGCCGAGCGCCGCGATCGGCGTCACGGCGTTCTCGCGCAGGCCGACGGATTCCAGCAGGGCCGTCGCGTCGGCGTTGGCGCGGTTCCAGTCGATGAGGCCGCTGCGTCCGCGCCGCTCGTTGCCGAGGAAGATGTTCTCGGCGATCGACAGGTGCGGCACCAGGGCGAGTTCCTGGTGGATGATGACGATGCCGTGGGCCTCGCTGTCGCGGATGCCGCGGAAGTGCACGGGGTGGCCGTCGAAGACGATCTCGCCGTCGTAGCTGCCCGACGGGTACACCCCCGACAGCACCTTCATCAGGGTGGACTTGCCGGCGCCGTTCTCGCCGCAGATGGCGTGGATCTCGCCGCGCCGCACGGTGATCGAGACGTCCTGGAGCGCCGCCACCCCGGGGAACGTCTTGGTGATGGTGCGCATCTCGAGGATGGTGTCGCTCACGGGCATCCTCCCGCTGTTCGGGTTCGTCGGGGGCGTCGCCGGCCGGGCCGGCGTCCGTCGGGCCCGGGCGACCGCCCGGGCCCGACGGAGACCGGGTTACTTCTTGGCCTGCCCGGCGGCGACCTCCTCGGCCGTCCAGTAGCCGGAGTCGACGAGGACGGACTTGATGTCGTCCTTGAAGACGGTCTGGATCGGTAGCAGGTACGCCGGGACGACCTTGACCTTGTTGTTGTAGGTGGTGGTGTCGTTGGCCTGCGGCTGCTTCTCCTGCAGGAACGCCTCGGCGGCGATGGCGGCCTGCTCGGCCAGCAGCCGGGTGTCCTTGAAGACGGTGGAGCTCTGCACGCCGTCGTTGATGAGCTTGATCGAGGCGATCTCGGCGTCCTGACCGGTCACCACCGGCAGCTTCTTCTTGCCCGAGCCGTAGCCGGCGTTCTGCAGGGCGGTGATGATGCCCCGGGAGATCCCGTCGTACGGCGACAGCACGCCGTCCACCGTGGACCCGTCGTTGTAGCTCGACGTCAGCAGGTCCTCCATCCGCGTCTGGGCGACCCCCTGCTGCCACCGGAGGGTGGCGGCCTGCTCGATCTTCGTCTGGCCGGACTTCACCTTCAGCGTGCCGTTGTCGAAGAACGGCTTGAGGGTGTCCATCGCCCCGCCGAAGAAGTACTGCGTGTTGTTGTCGTCGAGCGAGCCGGCGAACAGCTCGATGGTGAACGGACCGGTCGCCGTGCCCTTGGATCCGTCCTTGTTCTGCAGGCCGAGGCCGACGAGCAGCGCGGTGGCCTGGGCGACGCCGACCTTGTAGTTGTCGAAGCTGACGTAGAAGTCGACGTTGGGGCTGCCGAGGATGAGCCGGTCGTAGGAGATGACCGGGATCTTGGCCTGGGCGGCGGCCTGGAGCTGGCCGGTGAGCGCCGTGCCGTCGATCGCCGCGATGATCAGGACGTCCGCGCCCTGCGTGATCATCTGGTCGATCTGCTGCGACTGGGTGGGGATGTCGTCCCCGGCGTACTGCAGGTCGACCTTGTAGCCCTTGGCCTGCAGTTTCTCCTTCACCGAGTTGCCGTCGGCGATCCACCGCTCCGAGGTCTGCGTCGGCATCGAGACGCCGATGGTCAGGTCGGTGGGCTTCTTGTCGGCGGTGTCGCCGCCTCCGCCGGCCCCCTCGCCGCTGCACGCCGCGATGCTGAGCGCCAGCACGGCGCTGCCGAGTGCCATCAAGAATCTTCTGGACACAGGCTTCCCTCCCAGGACCTCGTGCCGAAAGTGCGGAGCGTGTCCACGCCCCGGTCAGTGTTAGCGCTCACATCAGCCTTGGTCAACATGTTTCGGGAAATGCCGGGGTCACGTTCTCGTAACAGCTCCGACCACTTCGGACCCGGGCCCGCCGGCAGGGTGCCGGCCTGCCGGGACGCCGGCCGATCGACACGTCTGAGACCATCGTGGCCGACCACTGGGGAGGTTCACATGACCAGCAACGTCACCCGTCGGGCCGCGATCGGGCTGGGCGCGGCCGCCGCCGCGCTCGCCGCCACCGGCCGACCCGCCGCCGCCGAGAGCCGGGCGCCGGCCGACCCGGCCACGGGGATCCGCACCCGCAGCAGAGCCGAGGTGATCCGGCAGACCTATCTGCAGCAGAAGGCCGCGGCCGGCGGCGTATGGCACTCGCACATCGCGATGGTCGACGGCTCCGGCGCGCTCGCCACGGTCGTGGCCGACGACGCCGACCGCGTCACGCACGGCTACAGCGTGCAGAAGCTCGCCGTCGCCGTCGCGGTGATGGACAAGATCGATCGCGGGCAGCTGCAGCTGGACCAGCGGCTCGACCTGACCGCCGACATCATCCTCGGCGGCAGCGGCATCTACTTCCTGCAGACCGTCTGGGGCGACCAGGTCACCGTCGCCAACTTCCTCACCGCGATGCTGCTCGTCTCCGACAACACGGCGGTGCGGATGTGCGGCCGGGTGGTGCCGGCGCTGGAGATCAACGACATCCTCGCCGCGAAGGGATTCACCCACACCCGGGTCGAGCCCGTCGCCAACCCGAACCGGTTCTACCTCGGCGTCACCACGCCCCGCGAGACCCACGACCTGCTGTGGCGGTTGGCCAACAAGACCATCGTGAGCCCCCGGTCCGCCGACTTCCTGCTCGGCATCCTGCGCTGGATCAACGGCTACCACGACGGCATCCGGCACACCATGTCCTCGGCCGAGCGCAGCCGGGTCGCCACCAAGTACGGCGCCGACTACGACGACCTGGGCGCGGCCCGGCACGAGGCCGGCATCATGTTCGACCCGGCGGGCGCGCCCACCCTGACGTACGCGCTGTTCGCCGACTCCCTCGGCGACCTGGACAACTACGGGTCGACCCACCCGGCGGTGCGGGCGCACGCGGTCCTCGGCCGGACCATGTTCGACGCGATCTGCACCACCACCAACCGCACCGCCCGCGCCCGGCACCACGTCCCGCCGTTCCGCCCGGTCGACGGCGGCTGACCCCGCGCCGGCCGGGCCCGCTCGACGGCGGGCCCGGCCGCGCCGGTCACGGCTCGTAGGCGAGGTTCGGGCGCAGCCAGCGTTCGACCTCGGCGAGGGCGACGCGACGCCGCGCCGCGTAGTCCTCGGCCTGGTCGCGGCCGATCCGCCCGACCGTGAAGTACCGCGAGTCGGGGTGGGCGAAGATGAGTCCGCTGACGGCGGCCGCGGGCGTCATCGCGTACGACTCCGTCAGGCCGATGCCCAGCGTCTCCGCGCCGAGCAGGTCGAACAGGTCCCGCTTCTCGCTGTGGTCCGGGCTGGCCGGGTAGCCCAGCGCGGGTCGGATGCCCCGGAACCGCTCGGCGTGCAGGTCCGCCAGCGCCGGGGCGGCGTCGGGCTCGAACCAGTCGCGGCGGGCCCGCAGGTGCAGGTGCTCGGCGAACGCCTCGGCGAGCCGGTCGGCCAGCGCCTTGACCATGATGGCGCGGTAGTCGTCGTGCTCGGCCTCGTAGCGGGCGGCCAGCTCCTCCGCGCCGTGCACCGCCACCGCGAAGCCGCCCAGGTGGTCGCCGGCCGGCGCGACGTAGTCGGCGAGGCACCGGTTGGCCCGGCCGGTGGGCTTGGCGGTCTGCTGCCGCAGCATCGGCAGGCGCACCCCGGCGTCGTCGAGGACGATGTCGTCGCCCTCGGCGTGCGCCGTCCAGAAGCCGTACGCGCCCCGGGCGCGCAGCGACCCGTCGGCGATGATCGCGTCCAGCAGGGTGTTGGCGTCGTCGTACAGCTCGCGGGCGACGGGCTGGTCGAGGATCGCCGGGAACTTGCCCTTCAGCTCCCAGGCCAGGAACAGGAACTGCCAGTCGATCATCTCGCGCAGCTCGGTGAGGGACGGCTCGACGACGCGTACGCCGGTGAACGCGGGCACCGGCAGGTCGGCGAAGTCGACCCGCTCGCGGTTGGCGCGGGCCTCGGCGAGGGTGAGCAGCGGCTGGGCGTGCCGGTTGGCGTGCTGCTCGCGTAGCCGCTCCTGCTCGGCCCGGTTGGCCGTGTCGAGGGTCTGCGCCCGGTCGGCGTCGAGCAGGTCGGAGACCACGCCGACGACCCGGGACGCGTCGAGCACGTGGACCGTCGGCCCCTCGTACGCGGGGGCGATGCGCACCGCCGTGTGCTGCCGGGACGTGGTCGCGCCGCCGATGAGCAGCGGGACCCGCAGCCCTCGGCGCTGCATCTCGCCCGCGACGGCGACCATCTCGTCCAGCGACGGCGTGATCAGCCCCGACAGGCCGATCGCGTCGGCGCCCTCGGCCACGGCGGTGTCCAGGATCCGCGCGGCCGGCACCATCACGCCCAGGTCGACGACCTCGTAGTTGTTGCAGCCGAGCACGACGCCGACGATGTTCTTTCCGATGTCGTGCACGTCGCCCTTGACGGTGGCGAGGACGACCTTGCCCTGGCCCTGCCCGGCGGCCCGCTCCTTGGTCATGTACGGCTCGAGGTAGGCCACCGACCGCTTCATCACCCGGGCGCTCTTGACCACCTGCGGCAGGAACATCTTGCCCGCGCCGAACAGGTCGCCGACGACCTTCATGCCGTCCATCAGCGGGCCCTCGATGACGTCGAGGGGCCGGTCGAACAGCAGCCGGGCCTCCTCGGTGTCGGCCTCGACGTGGTCGACGATGCCGTGCACCAGCGCGTGCGTGAGCCGCTCGGCGACGGGCGCGGCCCGCCAGGACAGGTCGACCTCCCGCTTGGTGCCCGACCCGGTCACCGTGGACGCGAAGGTGACCAGCCGGTCGGTGGCGTCGGGCCGGCGGTCGAAGATGACGTCCTCGACCAGTTCGAGCAGGTCCGCCGGGATGTTCTCGTAGACGCCGAGCTGGCCGGCGTTGACGATGCCCATGTCCAGCCCCGCCCGCACGGCGTGGAACAGGAACGCCGAGTGCATCGCCTCGCGCACCACGTCGTTGCCGCGGAACGCGAACGACAGGTTGGAGATGCCGCCGCTGGTGCGCGCGCCGGGGCAGCGGGCCTTGATCAGCGGCAGGGCGTCGATGAACGCCTTCGCGTAGCCGTTGTGCTCGGCGATGCCGGTGGCCACGGCCAGCACGTTCGGGTCGAAGATGATGTCCTCGGGGGCGAAGCCGGCCTTGCCCACCAGCAGGTCGTACGCCCGCCCGCAGATCTGGACCTTGCGCTCGGTGGTGTCGGCCTGGCCCTGCTCGTCGAAGGCCATCACCACGACGCCCGCGCCGTAGTCGCGGATCGTCCGGGCCTGGGCGAGGAACGGCTCCTCGCCCTCCTTCAGGCTGATCGAGTTGACCACGCCCTTGCCCTGCACGCACTTCAGGCCCGCTTCGAGCACGCTCCACCGGGAGCTGTCGATCATGATGGGGATCCGGGCCACCTCGGGCTCGGTGGCGATCAGGTTGAGGAACGTGGTCATCGCCCGCTCGCTGTCGAGCAGGTCGGCGTCCATGTTGACGTCCAGCAGGTTCGCGCCGCCGCGCACCTGCTCGACGGCCACGTCGACCGCGCCCTGGTGGTCGTCGGCCTCGATGAGCCGGCGGAACCGCGCCGAGCCGGTCACGTTGGTGCGCTCGCCGATCATCACGAACCCGGTGTCCGGCCCGATGGTGAACGGCTCCAGGCCGCTGAACCGGGTCGCCGGGGTCTCCCGGGCGACCGGCCGTGGCGACATGCCCCGCACCGCCGCCGCGATCCCGGCGATGTGCGGCGGGGTCGTCCCGCAGCAGCCGCCGACGATGTTGACCAGGCCGTCACCGGCGAAGCCGCCGAGCAGCGCGCCGATCTCCTCCGGCGTCTGGTCGTAGCCGCCGAACGCGTTGGGCAGCCCGGCGTTGGGGTGCGCGGCGACATAGGTGCCGGCCAGCCGGGACAGCTCCGCCACGTGCGGGCGCATCTCCGCCGCGCCGAGCGCGCAGTTGACGCCGACGACCAGCGGCTCGGCGTGCGCGACGGAGCGCCAGAACGCCTCCACCGTCTGCCCCGACAGCGTGCGGCCGCTCAGGTCCACCACCGTGACGGAGATCCACAGCGGCAGGTGGGGGGCCGCCTCGCGGGCCGCCGCGATCGCCGCCTTCGCGTTGAGCGTGTCGAAGATCGTCTCCACCAGCAGCAGGTCGACCCCGCCCTCGGTCAGCGCCGCCATCTGCTCCGCGTACGCGGCCTTGACGTCGTCGAACGTGACCGCCCGGTACGCCGGATCCTCCACCCGCGGCGACAGCGACAGGGTGACGTTGAGCGGGCCGACGGAGCCGGCGACGAACCGCCCGCCCGCCTCGTCCGCGGCCTGCCGGGCGAGCTGCGCGCCGCGCACGTTCATTTCGCGTGCCAGCGCCTCCAGGCCATAGTCGGCCTGCCCGATGCTCGTGGCGGTGAACGTGTTGGTGGTGGTGATGTCGGCCCCGGCCGCGAGGTATTGCCGGTGCACGTCCAGGATCAGGTCGGGGCGGGTCAGGTTGAGCAGGTCGGGGTCGCCGGTGACGTCGCGGGGATGGTCGTCGCCGATCAGGTCGCCCCGGTAGTCGGCGGGGGAGAGCTTCGCGCCCTGCAGCATCGTGCCCCAGGCGCCGTCGAGCACCACGATGCGCTCGGCCAGCAGCCGCCGCAGCGCCGCAACCGCACCTGAACCGTCGACGGACGAAACCACACCGACCACCCCCGAAGTCTCGGAG
Source organism: Micromonospora haikouensis (assembly GCF_000876225.1). NCBI lineage: Bacteria > Bacillati > Actinomycetota > Actinomycetes > Micromonosporales > Micromonosporaceae > Micromonospora > Micromonospora haikouensis. Next base: position 1,952,409 of record NZ_JXSX01000003.1, read on the forward strand.
GCGCCCTTGGTCCACATGCTCCCAGGTCGAGCGTGGCGGGCCGGGCCCGTCGCAGCGCCTCTCGGCCTGGTAACGGGAGACTACCGGATACCGGCCCAGAACCGTCGAATCGTTCCCACCCAGTGCGACGGCTCGGTCGCCACTAGGCTCGACCCGGAGGTGTGGAGATGAAACTCGGGCTGCACTACTGGACGTTCTCGACCCCGGCCGACCCGGCGGCGATCGCGCCGACCCTGGCCGAGACCGACCGGGTGGCCGGGCACCTTTTCGCCGAGGGTGGGCGGCTGGGCCCGGGCGAGGCCCGGGCCCAGGCCGGGGCGGCCGTCACCCGACCGGCCCTGGCCGGTACGAGGCGATGACCACGCCGCTCTTCATGACCCTGGTGTCGATCAGCTCGAACGACGCCGTGAAGTCGGCCAGGGGCGTCGTCATGCTGGCACCGCCGGTGAGGACGGGGTGGATCCAGAACCGCACCTCGTCCACCAGCCCCGCCGCGACCAGCTGCGCGGTGACCGAGCCGAAGCCGTACTGGATGATGTCCCTGCCCTCCTGGGCCTTGAGCTTGCGGACCTCCGCCACCAGGTCGCCCCGGAGCACCCGCGTGTCGTTCCAGGCGGGGTCGGTCAGCGTGGTCGAGGCGACATACTTGCGGACGTTGTTGAAGTAGGCGGCGCCGGGGGTCGGGTCGCTCTCGTCCTGGGCCGGCCAGGCGACGGACATGCCGTCGTACGTGACGCGACCCATCAGCACCGCGTCGGCGGCGTCGGTCTGCGCCCCGGCGAAGGCGCTGGCCTCGTCGTCGAAGTACGGCATGGTCCACATCGGGTTCTCGATCACGCCGTCGAGGGTGACGTAGGTCGAGTTGATCAGCTTGCGCATCGGGGCTCCCGTGTCGGTGGCGCTCGTGGTGACACCCCACACCCTGCCGGATCGCGCTTACGGTTCGCTTCAGGTCCCCTGCGCGCGGCCGAGGGCGCTGCGGCGGGGTTCCCGCGAACACGGGCCACGTTGCCGTCGGACTGCCGCACGGCGCTGACGGCGGCCCCGAATTGTCCGGGCCGGGACGTGCGAACGCCGCCTGTGGCCAGTTGCCCAACGGTTTCCCACCTTTCCGGGAAACCGCCGGACAGTCGCCGGACGCTCACGCTGGGAGTCGGGTTGCGGGAGTGGTACCCGTTGCCTTCGAATCCTCGGGAGGTGCTTGTGAGACGACTCACACATGGGAGAAGCGGGCGACTCGCTCACGTCCTGGCACGTGCTGTTCTCGCCGCTGTTCTCGGTGGCACGTTCGTAGCCGCGCCGGCGAATGCTGCCGACCGTGCCCAGACCGCTGAGACCGAGAACACCATGGCGGCCTTGTCTGGGTCCTACACGCCGTTCGGGATCGCCGATTGGGATCGTGATGGTCATCAGGACATCGTGGCGAGGGATGGGGCTGGTTACCTGTGGCTCTACCCGGGTGAGAGTGTGCGTGGCATGAGTAGTGCCTGGCGGGTGCAGATTGGTGTGGGCTGGAGTGGTTACACGCCGTTCGGGATCGCGGACTGGGATCGTGATGGTCATCAGGACATCGTGGCGAAGGACACCGCCGGTTACCTGTGGCTCTACCCGGGTGAGAGTGTGCGTGGCATGAGTAGTGCCTGGCGGGTGCAGATTGGTGTGGGCTGGAATGGTTACACGCCGTTCGGGATCGCCGATTGGGATCGTGATGGTCATCAGGACATCGTGGCGAAGGACACCGCCGGTTACCTGTGGCTCTACCCGGGTGAGAGTGTGCGTGGCATGAGTAGCGCTGCGCGGGCGCAGATCGGTGTGGGCTGGAACGGTTACACGCCGTTCGACGTGGCCGATTGGGATCGTGATGGTCATCAGGACATCGTGGCGAGGGATGCGGCTGGCTACCTTTGGCTCTACCTGGGCGAGAGCGTGCGTGGCATGAGCAGCGGCTGGCGGGTGCAGATCGGCTTGGGCTGGTAGACACTCCGGGAGTGCGCGCACAGGCAGGGCCGGGCCCGAAGGCTCGGCCCTGCCCCTGGTGGCCGCCCGGGAACCCGTCCCGGGAAATACCTCCGCCCTGCGGGGCGGAGAGGAGGTCACCGGTGCAGCCGCCGGTAGACCGGGGCCAGCCGCTCGTGCAACTGGCGGTAGACGGCGAAGATCTCGTCGTACGTGGCCCGGTGCGCGGGCGTCGGCGCGAAGACGCGGTCGCTGCGCATCAGGCCGGGCAGGTCGGCGAAGTCGACCATCCCGGCGCCGACCGCGCCGATCCAGCCCGCCCCCCGGGCGTTGACCGCCAGGGGGTTCGCGTCGCGCCGGATCTCGACGCCGAGCACGTCGGCGAAGATCTGGCACCACGAGTCCGACAGCGCGCCGCCGCCGGTGATCGCCAGCGAGGTGACCGGCGCGCCGAGGAACCGGTCGACCGCCCGGAACAGCCAGCGGGTGTTGAACGCGACGCCCTCGAAGACCGCCCGCAGCAGGTCGGAGCGGTTGGTGTCCAGCGAGATGTTGAGGAACGCCGCGCGCAGGTGCGGGTCGTCGACCGGGGCGCGTTCGCCGTAGAGCCACGGGGTGTAGATGACGCCGTTCGCCCCCGGCGGCACCGTCGGGATGATCCGGTCGAACGCGTCGAAGATCGTGCCCTCGTCCCGGCTGACGTGCCCCGCGCCCAGCAGTGGGTCGTCGTACTCGACGACCTTGTCGCGCAGCCAGGTCAGGTTCGCCCCGGCGGTGGCCTGCAGCGCGGTCATCAAATAGCGGTCGGGGATGGCGCACGGCACCGAGGCGATCCCGGCGACCACGTCGGTCTTCTTCGCCGGCACGTGCGCGGCGACCCACGACGAGGTGCCGAGATACAGGTGCGGCTCGTTGTCGCCGGTCGTGCCCGCCCCGATCGCGGCGGCCGTGTTGTCGATGGCCCCGGCGACCACCCGCACCGACTCCGGCAGGCCCAGGTGCGCGGCGGCGGCCGGCGACAGCGTGCCGATCACGTCGGTGCAGGCGACGATCGGCGGCAGCTTGTCCCGGTCGATGCCGCAGTCGGCGACCAGGGCGGGGGAGTAGCGGACGTCGCCCGGCCGCCGGTTGTCGGTCACCCACGAGGTGAGGATCGAGTCGACGGTGGCCACCGTCCGCCCGGTCAGCTTCAGGTTGATCCAGTCGAGCACGTTGAGGAACGACGCGGTGCGCGCGTACACCTGCGGCATCTCGTCGCGGACCAGCAGCATGTGCGCCGCCGGGTCCTTGCCGGTCGGCGACGGCATGCCGCCGGTGAGCCGCAGCCAGCGCGCGATCCGGCGCACCGACATCCCGTGGTACGCGGGGAAGCCGCCGAACTGGCGGCGCAGGTTCGCCGCGCCCCGCATGTCCAGCCAGCTGATGCACGCCGTCAGCGGCTCCCCGGCCGCGTCGACGGCGATGGTCCCCTCGCCCTGGGTGGAGGCGCACACCACGGTGACCGCCCGCAGGTGGTCGGGGTGGGCGCGGCCCAGGTCGGCGACCACCTGCCCGAGCGCGTCCCACCAGGCGCGGGGATCCTGCTCGGCCCCGCCGCCGGGCAGCACCCGCAGCGGCACGGCCCGCTCGGCCCAGCCGGTGACGGTGCCGTCGGCGGCGACGAGGGCCGCCTTCATCCCCGAGGTGCCCAGGTCGATCGCGAGCACCTGCGGTGCCGTGCCTGCCACCGGCTCAGACCCCTTCGACCAGCGCGAACACCTGGTCGAACCGCGCGAGCGCGTCGTCGATGACCTCGTCGGTGTCGGCCATCGAGGTGTACATCCGCGAGCCGGCCAGGGTGATGATGCCGTGCGCAGCGTACGCCGCGCCCATCTGCTCCATCAGCCGCTTGCGGGCCTTGTTCTCCTTGAGCAGCTTCACCGGGTGGCGCATGTCCAGCAGCATGACGCCGCTGCACTCCAGGTGCACGATCGAGCCCTGGTTGTAGGCGACGTACGGCAGGCCGTAGCGGTCGATGAGCCGTTGCAGGCCCCGGGTGAGCCGGTCGCCGGCCCGCCCGGCGATGACCGGCGCGTTCGTGCGGGCCATCTCCTCGATGGCGAAGTAGCCGGCCGCGCAGGACAGCGGGTTCGCCGACAGGGTCCCGCCGACCTGGATGTGCGCGCCGCTCTTGCCGTCCAGGCCGGAGCCGAAGACCGCCATCACGTCGGCGCGACCGCCGACGCCGCCGGCCATCGGGTACCCGCCGGAGACCGCCTTGCCCAGCACCGTCAGGTCGGGGGTGACGCCGAAGTAGCCGGCCGCGCCGCCCAGACCGAGGCGGAACCCGGTGACCACCTCGTCGAAGATCAGCAGCGCACCGAACTCGTCGCAGAGTTGGCGTACCTTGGCGTTGAAGTCGCGCGGCACCGGCCGGGTGCCGGACTCCGGGCCGACGGGCTCGACCACGACGGCGGCCGTGCCGCCCCGCAGCCGGTTCTCGATCAGCTTGCGCCGCAGCTGCCCCAGGTCGTGCGGGAACGCCTCCCGGGTGCGGCTGGTCGCGCCGAAGGGGATGCCCTTGGCGTTCATCCGGTAGGTGCCGGGCACCCGCAGGCCGTAGACCATCGTGTCGGACCACCCGTGGTACGCGCCGCCGACCTTGATCACCATCTTCTTGCCGGTGAACGCCCGCGCCCCGCGCACGGCGGCCATCACCGCCTCGGTGCCCGAGCCGAGCGACCGGTACATCTCCACGTGCGGCAGGTACCGGTGGATGATCTCGGCGAGCTTCAGCTCGTACTCGTGGAACAGGCCGGTGACCGGCCCGGACGCCCGCACCACCTCCGCGACGCGCTCGTTGACCGGCCCGTAGTTGCTGCCCAGGATCGTCGGGCCGCCGGCCTGCAGGAAGTCGATGTAGGTGTTGCCGTCGCGGTCGACCAGGTGCGCGCCCTCGGCCCGCTCGATGGCGAGGGGGAACGGATAGTTGAACGCCAGGTTGTGCTGCACGCCGCCCGGGATGCGCCGCTTCGCCCGGTCGGTGATCTCCCGGCTGGCGCGGCACTTGGTGTCGTAGTAGTTGAGCACGTCGAGCAGCGCGTCGTGGCGCAGCCCGCGGATCGGCTGGGCGACCAGCGCCTTCAGGCGGCGCATGACGTCGTCGACGTCGGGGTACTCGCTGATCGCGTACCCGAGCCGGGCCGCCTCGCCGCCGTTCACCGTGCCGGCGCTGTCCTCGCCGTTGTTCTCCGTGCCGGCGGCGGTGTTCCTGCCGGCGGCGGCGAGCGCGGCGGCCGTCGCGTCGGCGCTGGGCGGCTCCTCGTCGGTGGGCACCCGCAGCGGCGGCACCGCCTCGGTGATCTGCGCGGCGATCCGCTTCTCGTCGGCGCGCAGCTTGCCGAAGGCGACCTCGCGGATCGCCGTCGGGATCGTGTAGACCTTGCCGGTCTCGGTGGTCAGCGCCAGCAGGTAGGCGATCGACACCTTCTCCAGCAACGCCATGTTGAACACCGCCCGGTCCGGGTCGGTGCCGAGGGCGACGATCCCGTGGTTGGCGATGATGAACGCGTTGTCGCCGCCGGCGACCTTCTTCTGCACGTTGCGCGCCAGGAACCCGGTGCCCGACGGGGCGTAGTCGACGATGGCGACCCGCTTGCCGAGGAAGCGCACCTGCTCGTCGGTCAGCGCCGGGATCGGCCGGCGCAGGAAGGCCAGCGCCGAGGCGTACGGCTGGTGGGTGTGCACGATCGCGTTGACGTCCGGCCGCTGCCGGTAGATGTTGGCGTGCATCCCGCACTCGATCGACGGCGCGAGACCGGTGCCGGAGTCGTCGGGCACGTGCTTGCCGGCGAAGTCGACGATGCAGACGTCCTCGACGCGCATCCGGTCGTAGTCGTAGTTGCTGGGGGTGACCGCGTACAGCTCGTGGCCGGGGACGCGGACCGATACGTTGCCCTCCGTGGCCTTGAGGTAGCCGCGGGCGAGCATGGTGCGGCACATGTCGACGACGTGCTGGCGGGACGTGCGGTGCTCCACGGCGCTCTCCTCGGTCGGGCCACGGCGGATCGGCGGGGGTGCCCGTCGCGGTCCATCGTCGCCGGGTGACCGAGGCGGAACACCGTCCCGCCGGACGCGAGAATCGGGCCCCCGATTGTCACCCCGTGACAAAATCGCGGGATGACCGCGTCCGCCACGCCCTGGCAGCGGCTCCCCGCCGACCTGTCCGCCGCGATGCGCCCCCACCTGCCCGCCACCGTCGGGGCGGTCGCCGCGGCGGTCACCGAGGCCACCCCGGCCTTCGCCGCCATCTCCGACGCCAAGTTCGCCCGGGACGTGCGCACCGCCGTGCAGGTCGCGTTCGAGCGCTTCGTCGACCTCGTCGGCACCGCCGAGCCCGCCCTGCCGCCGCGCGTGCGGGACGTCTTCGTCGCGCTCGGCGCGGGCGAGGCGCGCGAGGACCGTGGGCCGGAGGCGCTGCTGGCGGCACAACGGACGGCGGCGCGGCTGATGCTGCGCACCGCGTCGGAGTCGCTGGCCCGGCTACGCCCCGTCGACACCGCCGAGCTGATCGACCTGTCCGACGCGATCACCGCGTACGTCGACGAGCTGGCCGCCGCGAGCACCGACGGCTACGCCCTGCAACTGCGCGAGCAGGCCGGGGAGGGCGACCGGCGGCGTCGGCAGCTCGCCGAGCTGCTGCTGCGCGGCGACGGCCTGCCCGCCGCCGTCGGGGCCGCCGCCGCCCGGATCGGCTGGCCGCACCTCGACGAGGTGGTGCCGGTGCTGCTGCCGCTGGAGCAGGCCCGCGACGCCCGGTTCCGCTACGGCGCGGACGGCCTCGTGGTCGAACGCGGACGCGACGCGGTGCTGCTGCTGCGGGCCGGCCCGCGCTCCGCCCGACCGCAGCTCGCCGAGGCCCTCGCGGGGCGCGGGGCGGTGGTGGGGCCGGCCCTGGGCTGGGCGCAGGTGCCGGCGGCCCTCCGGCTCGCCGAGCTGACCGCCGGACCGGCCGGGGCCGACCCGGGGCCGGTCTTCGTCGACGACCACCTGATCGCGCTGACCCTACGCGGGGAGGCCGGCGCGCTGGCCGTGCTCACCGCCCGCCGACTGGCGCCCCTGGCGCACCTGCGCCCGGCGCAGCGGGAGAGCCTGCTGGCCACCCTGCACAGCTGGCTGCGGCACTGGGGCTCGCGCGCGGAGGTGGCCACGGAGCTGTACGTGCACCCGCAGACCGTCAGCTACCGCATCCGACGCCTGCGCGAGCTGTACGGCGACGACCTGACCGACCCGACCGCCCGCACGGAACTCCTCCTGGTCCTGGCCGCCCGCCCCACCCCACCCTGACCCACCAGACCCTGCCCCCCCACCCGCCCCCGCCCCCACCCGCCCCCGCCCCGCGTCGCCCCGCCCCGCGTCGGTGATCAAGAGGAAAGTGTCAAAGGTGATCTCGACGGTGACGCAAACCTCTTGATCACCGGGGTGTGGGCGGGGGTGGGGCGGGGCGAGGGCCAGGTGGGGGCCAGGTGTGTAGGAGGGCGTCGAGGGCGTCCAGGATGCGGGTCCAGGTCTCCTGCGTGTCGGGGGCGCTGTGGTCGAACCCGCCCCCCAGCTCCAGGCTGACGTAGCCGTGGAAGACGCTGCCCAGCAGGCGAACGGCGTGCGTCTGGTCGGGCTCTGTCAGGTCGTACCCGCGCAGGACCGACCGGACCATCCGCGCGTGCCGGACGCCGGCGCTGGCGGCGGCCGTGGCCGGGTCGAGCCGGAGCTGGGCGGCGGCGTAGCGGCCCGGGTGCTCCCGGGCGTAGTCGCGGTAGACGTTCGCCAGGGCGGTCAGCGCGTCCTTGCCGGACCGCCCGGCCAGGGCGTCGGCGGCGCGGGCGGCGAGCTCGTCCAGGGCGAGCAGGGCGATCCGGGTCCGGAGGTCCTGGGAGTTTCGCAGGTGCGAGTAGAGGCTGGCGACCGTGACGCCGAACCGCCTGGCGACCGCCGAGACGGTCACCTGCTCGAAGCCGACCTCGTCGGCCAGCTCCGCCCCGGCCAGGGTCAGGCGTGCTGCGGTGAGTCCGGCGCGGACCATGGTCCTCCTCGTTGCCTAAACCGATTATGCGTTTGCCTAAAGGTTTTAGGAAGCCTAGCGTGCCGGCCATGGAGCCACTGACCGAACAACAGATCCGCGCCGCGTTCGTCAACTGCACCAAGGGCGAGTCGAAGCGCCTCTCCGTGCCGCGTGACCTCGCCGAACGCCCCTGGAGCGACCTGGACTACCTCGGCTGGCGGGACCCGCAGGCCCCCGACCGCGCCTACCTCGCCACCGTCCTCGACGGCCGCCCGACGGCCCTCGCGCTGCGCTGCCCCAGCCCCACCGCCGCGCAGCGACCGCGCGGCATGTGCTCGATCTGCCTGACCACCCCGGCCGGCGGCGTCTCTCTGATGGTCGCGCGCCGGGCGGGCAAGCCCGGACAGCAGGGCAACACCGTGGGTACGTACATCTGCAGCGACCTGGCCTGCTCCCTGTACGTGCGCGGCAGGAAGGACGCGGGGCCCGGCGCGCGCCTCCAGGAGTCGATCACCCTGGAGGAGAAGATCCAGCGGACCGTGGCCCACCTCGCCGCGTTCGTCGCCAAGGTGACCAGCTGACCGGCTGACCGGCTGACCGGGTGGCCGGGTGGCCGGCGTGATCCGCACCCGCGGCGGCGGGGCGACCACTCGACCGCTGTCCGGCGAGCCGTGACATCGGGCGGAGGGAGTCCGGACGCCCCGCGCGAGCAGCTCCGGCACCTCGACGCCGCGCGGCAGGCCCGCCGGCAGGCGGGACGGGGTGGTCGGCCGAGGCCCCGGGCAGTCAGGGGATCGAGAAGAGACGGTCCGCAGGGACGACGGTGGCGGGCAGCGTCGCGCCGGGCGCGAGGGCCGGGTCGACGGGGCGGTTCACGTCCGCCTCGAACGCGGCGAACCCGGGCCCGCTGATGCGCAGGCGGAGCGTCAGCCCCGGGTCCTCTCCGTCCACGCGGTCCGCCACGGAGAGGATCTCCGCCGTCGCGGCGACACCCGCGGCGGACAGGTGACGCGCGTCGCGTCGCGACCGGGCGACCAGCCGCAAGCCGAGGACGCCGAAACCGACGCCGACAACCGTCATGAACGCGTCACCGGCGAGCAGGCCCCAGAAGTCCTTGGTCGACGGTGGCGGCTCCACCGTCAGGCCGGCGACGAACAGGGCCGGCCCGGGCAGGCAGATGGCGAGGAACGCCAGCCGGCACAACAGCGCGCCGATCGGACCGATGCGGGCTTCCGCTTGCCGGGGCGTGCTCGTCACCTGATCATCCTAGTTGGTCTCCCGCGCCATGATCGCCGCCGGTTGAACCGTAGGTCGGTAACCCCATGGACGGTGAACCGGCCATCCGGGAGGGTGGGGGTGTGGAACACGAGATCACCGTCGCGCCCGGCGTCCGGCTGTGGGCCGAGGAACGCGGCGACCCGCGCGCACCGGCACTGCTGCTCGTCATGGGTGCGAACGCCTCGGGCCTGACCTGGCCGGAAGCCCTCCTGGACGCGCTGGCCCGCCGGCACCGGGTCGTGCGCTACGACCACCGCGACACCGGGCGGTCGACGTGGTCCTTCGACGAGGACCCCTACCCGCTCACCGCGCTCGCCGCCGACGCCGTGCGGGTCCTCGACGCCCTGGGGATCGACCGTGCCCACATGGTCGGCATGTCGCTGGGCGGCACGCTGACGCAACTGCTGCTGCTCGACCACCCGGAACGCGTGGCGACGGCCACCCTCGTCGGCACCACCCCCCTCGACGGTGGCCCGGCCGACGGGCCCGGGATCGCCCCCGAGCTGCTGGCGTTGTGGGAGACCATGCTCGAACCACGGGACCGCGACGCCGAACTGGCCTGGCGCGTGCGGCACTGGCGTGTCCTCAACGGCGGCGAGTCGCCCTTCGACGCCGAGGAGTTCCGGCGTCGGGAGGAGCGCATCATGGCGCACGCGGGGCGGCACGAGAACCCGGCCGCGCACGCCCGCGCGGACCAGGGTGGCCTCGACCGCGCCGGCGAACTGGCGGCGGTCACCACCCCCGTCCTCGTGGTCGACTCCCCGGCCGACCCGGTCGCCGGCACCGCCTCCGCGCGGCACCTCGCGACGCTGCTGGGCAACGCCCGGCTCGTCACCGTCCCCGGGCTCGGCCACGCCCTGCCGGAGGCGATCGCGCCCCGGCTGGCCGAGGTGATCCTCGACCACACGACCACCCCCGGGGGCGGCTAGCCGACCAGCGCGCGGGTCGCCGCGTAACCCAGCGTCGCCGCGCCCAGCCCAGCGGCGACGCTGGTCAGCGCGTTCACCAGCGCGAGCAGGCGGGAGCCGTCGCGGGCCAGGCGCAGCGTCTCGTACCCGAAGGTGGAGTAGGTGGTGAGCGCGCCGCAGAAGCCGGTGCCGAGCAGCGCGCTCACCGCCGGCCCGACCGGCGCGGCGACCAGGGCGCCGAGCACCAGCGAGCCGACCACGTTCACGGTCAGGGTGCCCCAGGGGAACGGCGAGGCGTGCCGGGACTGCACGGCCCGGTCGGTGAGGTACCGCAGCGGCGCCCCGACGGCCGCGCCGAGGGCGATCAGCAGGACCGTCACGACGGCCCGCCGTCGGCCCGTGCCCCGTCTGCACCCGGGCGCCCCGTCGCCGTCTCGCCTTCTCGCGCGCCGGTCGCGCGGCCGAGCAGCCGGCCGGCGGCGGCGTCGCCGACCCAGACCGCGGCGACCGCCCCCAGCAGGGTGGCGGCGAGGTACGCCAGCGCGGTGCCCGCCGCACCGGCGGCCGCAGCCTGCCGCACGTCCACCACGTACGTGGAGAAGGTGGTGTAGCCGCCGAGCACGCCCACGCCCAGGAACGGTCGGGTGAGCGGCGGGACGCGGCCGGTGGTGACCACCGCCATCAGGGCGCCGATCAGCAGGCACCCGGACACGTTGACGCCGAACGTCGCCCAGCCGAACCCGGTCGGCGGGTGTGGGAACGCCGCCTGGACACCCGCCCGGGCGAGCGCGCCGAGCACGCCCCCGGCCGCGATGACACCGAGCACGACCGCCGGGTGGGCGCGCAGTTCGCCCCGGTCGGCCGGCACCCGCAGGTCGACGTCGGGGTCGACCCGGCGCGGGGTCGGTCCTGTCACCCTCGCCCTCCCACCAGCCGCCTGGGCGTACGAGCGCGAGCCTACCCCCGCCGCCCCGCCGGAGGGCCCCTCGATCGTCTGCGGGAAACGGAGAGTGCGGCCGGCGTGTCGTCTCCTTTCCGCGCAGACGATCAAGCGGCGGCGCGGAGCGGCGCAAGGGGCAGCGCGGGGGCGGCGCGGAGCAAGGGGTGGCGCGGGGGAGCGAGGGGTGGCGCGGCGGAGCGAGGGGTGGCGCGGGGTGGCGCTTCAGCGCAGGGCGGCCACCGCCGCGTCCGCGCCGCCCCGCCACAGCGTGCCGGCCTCGGTGAAGCCGGCGGCGGTCAGCGCGCCGAGGTGCCAGGAGACCGGCGGGTTCCACTCGGGGCTGTGCCCGGTCGGGTAGATCTCGTGGCGGCGCCGCACCAGCGGGCCCAGGACCGGGTCGGCGCCGGCCCGCGCCCACCAGTCGGACCAGGACAGGGCCGCGCCTGCGGCGTGCCGGGCGGCGCGCCGCTCGCGGGCCCGGGCCGTCAACCGGTCGGTCAGCGTCGGCAGCGCGTCGTCGGGCATCCGGTCGGCGTTGACGAACAGCCCGCCCGGGCGCAGCAGGTCCCGCAGCTCGCCGTAGAGCTCGGTGAGGCGCTCGGCGGGCAGCCAGTGCAGGGCGGTGGCGGTGAGCACGGCGTCGTAGTCGCGGTGCGGCAGCCGGCCGGGCCAGTCGGGACGGGCCAGGTCGGCGGCGAGCACGACGGCCCGGTCGCCCAGCGACGCGCGGGCCAGGGCGAGCAGGGCCGGGTCGAGGTCGACCAGGGTGACCCGGGCCCGGGGGAAGCGGGCCAGGGCGCGCAGCGTGATCGTGCCGGTGCCACCGGCGAGGTCGAGCAGGCGGGGCGAGTCCGTGTCGACCACGGCCTCGACGGCGTCGAGCATGGCGGCGAGGCGTTCCTCCCGGTCCGGCATGAACCCCTCCTGCTGCCGGTCCCAGCTCTCCTGCCAGGCCGCCGCCGTCGTGGCGAGCCCGGAAACGGCGGGGTCGGAGTCGGCAGGGTCGGCAGGGTCGGCGGGACCCTCGGTGATCGTCGCGGGGCGCCCGGCGGTCGCCTCGGCCACACCCTCGCTGATGTAAGGAGTCATGCGCATCAGGCTAGTTACGCCGCCGGTCGACGTCCAGACCTTGTTGCCAACTATTGGCAACAAGAGGGGAGTGTCGTTCGCGGCCTCCGTCCCTGTTCAGCACGGTTTCGACCGGGTCGGCGCGGGGCACATCACGGGTGAGATCGACTACCGGGAGGGGGATCGTGATGGCGGAGACCAGCACACCGACCGGCACGCGCCCGTCCGTCAGCGCCGACACCGGGGGTGGCCGCAGCCGCGGCCCGGCGGCCGGCCCACCGTTCCGCAAGCCGCGATGGCCCAAGGCGTACGCCTTCGCGCTGGTCACCGGCGCGCTCTTCCTCTTCTCGTGGGTCGGCCAGTTCCTCTTCCAGTTGGTGGTGCAGCGCAACGAGGCGAGCCAGCACGGCCAGGCGTTCGCCTGGTCCGAGTTCCTGCCGCAGTTCTTCGCGAGCACCTTCGAGAACTGGCAGTCGGAGTTCCTCCAGCTGATCTGGCAGGCCGCCGGGCTGGCCCTCTTCTACTACTGGGGCTCGTCCCAGTCGCGGGAGTCCGACGACCGGATCGAGGCCAAGCTGGACGCGCTGCTGCGCGAGCGCAACCTGGACCCGGAGAATCCGTGACCCGGCCCACCCCGCGCGCCGGTTGACCTCAACCCCGCTTCACCTCCGAGGCTGTCCGCACACCGTCGAGCGACGCGGAGGCGCGGGATGCGAGTGATCGAGGTGGCCCGGTTCGGCGGGCCGGAGGTGCTGACCCTGACGGAGGCCCCCGACCCGTCGCCCGGGCCGGGCGAGGTGGTCGTCGAGACGGCGTACGCCAACGTGCTCTGGATCGACACGGCGATCCGCGCGGGCCGGGCCGGGCAGTGGTTCCCGGTCCGGCCCCCGTACCGTCCCGGGTCGGGGGTTTCCGGCACGGTGAGCGCGGTGGGGCCCGGCGTCGATCCGGCCTGGGCCGGCCGGCGGGTGGTCGCGCGGACCGGAGCGGTCGGCGGCTACCTGGACCGGACCCCGGTGCCGGTCGACGACGTCCTCCCCGTGCCCGCGGCGGTGTCGCTGCGGGACGCCGCGGCCCTGCTCACCGACGGCGCCACCGCGTTCGCCGTGCTCGACCTGGCCGGCGTGCGCCCCGGCGACCGGGTGCTGGTCACCGCCGCCGCCGGGGGAGCGGGCGCGCTGCTGGTCCAGGCGGCGCGGGCCGCGGGGGCCCGGGTGGTCGCGGCGGCGCGGGGGACGGCCAAGGGGGACGCGCTGCGTCGCCTCGGCGTCACCGACGTCGTGGACTACTCCGCCCCGGACTGGACCGACCGGGTACGCGCCGTCCTCGGCGGCGTCGACGTGCTCCTCGACGGCGCCGGCGGCGCGTACGGCCGGGCCGCGCACGACCTGGTGGCACCGGGCGGACGGGTCTGCGCGTACGGCGCGCCGGCCGGCGGCTTCGCCGTCCCCGAACCCGCCTCGGCCCGCACCAGGGGCATCACGGTCACCGACATCGAGGCGCTGCGGACGGCCGGGCCGCAGGTCAGGCGGGCGCACCTGCTGGCCGCCCTGGACGCCGCCGCGACCGGCCGGGTGACGCCGCTGGTGGGGCAGACGTTCCCGCTGGACCGCGCCGCCGACGCGCACCGCGCCGTCGAGGACCGGGCGGCGGTCGGCAAGACCCTGCTCACCCCGTGAGCGGGACCGCCGGGCGAGCCGCCGCGCTGCCCCGCGTCCCGCCCGACCGGCCGGGCCGGTCACCGCCTGCCGAGCGGGATCGCCTGGGCCGGGACCGCCGGCGTCGGTGCCGCCGGGACCGGTGCGGGCCCGGCGGGGCGGGCGGCCAGGCCGCCGAGCAGGGCACCCAGCAGCGCGGCGAGGACGACGACGCCGCCGGTCACCTCCGGCGTCCAGCGGACCCCGGCGGCCAGGCCGAGGCCGGTCAGGTGCCCGGCGACCAGCAGCCCGCCGAGCAGCGCCCCGGCCAGCGGCAGCCGCAGCGGCGCGGCCGGGCCGCGTACCGCGTCGAGCCGCCAGAGCAGCGCGTCGGCGAGGGCCGCCCCGCCCAGCGCCCCCAGCGCGGCCCACGTCTGCGTCGTCGGGAACTCGTGCATCACCAGGTCGTACAGCGCCACCCCGGCGACCAGGGCGGCGCCCGTCCCGACGGTCGCGCGCCGCCGGTGGACCAGCAGGAACGGTCCGACCAGCAGCAGCGTCGTGAGCAGGTACGCGTCGACGCCGAGCACCGCCTGCTGCTGGGCGCCCAGGCCGATCGTCCGGGTCGGGGCGAGGGTGAGGAACGCCGACGCGTAGGTGAGCAGGATCGACGGCGCCATCGCGCCGAGCACGAGCGACGCGACGCCCGTGGCCGAGCGCGCGCCGCCCTCGCCGCCGGCCCACCACGAACGCAGGGGGCTGGTCACCAGCAGCACCGCCGAGGCGTCGAGCAGCAGGTGGCTGGGGCTGAACGCGGCGTCGAGGCCGACCTCCACTCCCAGCGTCTCGTGCCAGGCCAGGTCGGCCAGCCCGGCGAGCAGGAAGGTCACCGCCGCGATCGCACCCACCCGGTAGCCGGCGGGCCAGCCGTCCCGCCACCACCGGGGCGCGCCGCCGCGCCGCCGGTACGCCAGCCAGAACGTCCACGCCGCCGTGGCGACGAAGCCCGCGTAGAGCAGCCCGTGCCACGGGGTGAAGAAGCCCTCGATGGTCTCGATGATGTTGGTGTGCGCCCAGCCGTCGGACATCGCCCCGGCGGTGAGCACCGCGCCGAACAGGACGGTGACGAGGTCCTCCCGGCGGGTGGCGGGTGGCACACCGGGGGAGGTGACTGCGGACGGTGAGGTGTCGTGGCGGACTCCGCTGCTGGTCATCGGCGGTCCTCTCGGGAGAAGGCAACTCAGCGTCATTGTGCGGCTCCCGTGGGCGACGGCCCGGGATCGGCGGCCGTTCGCGTCGGGCGCGTCGCGCCACCGTCCACATGCTGGGAAGCTGACGTGTCGGCGGCGGCCCGTCGCCCGCGTTCGCCGCCCCCACCGCCGCCCGGCGGCCGCCTACCATCGGCGGATGCGCGTCCTGGTGGTCTCCGCACCGTTGATCGGGCACGTCTTCCCGCTGCTGCCGCTGGCCCTCGCGCTGCGCAACGCCGGTCACGAGGTGCTCGTCGCCACGGGCGCCGAGGGGATGGCCGCCGCCCGCAGCGGCCTGCCGGTGCGCGACGTCGTGCCGGGCTTCGACTTCGGCCGGATCGCCCGGTCGGTGCTGCTGCGCCATCCGCTGGTCGGCCGCGCCGAGGTCGCCGGCACGGCCGGCACCCGGGGCGCCGCGCTGCTCTTCGGGCAGGTCAACGACGAGCTGGCCGACGGCCTCGTGGCGCTCGCGGAAAGCTGGCGGCCCGACCTGGTGCTCTACGAGCCCTTCGCGGTGGCCGGCGCGCTCGCCGCCGCCCGGCTCGACGTCCCCGCCGTACGCCACGAGAACTCCCTGTTCGACGGCCGGGAGCTGGTCCGGGTGACCACCGCCCGGCTGACCGGGGCACTGCGCCGGCACGGCCTCGCCGGGCTGCCGCCCCCCGTCGCCGCCCTGGCCATCGCCCCGCCCAGCGTGGCCACCCAGGACGGCTGGCCGCTGCGCCACGTCGCCTGGTCCGGCGGCGGGGAGCTGCCGCGCTGGCTCGCCGAGCCCGGCCCCCGGCCCCGCGTGCTGGTCACCCGCAGCACGATCGCCGGCCCGGTCGGCGCCGGCCTCATGCGCGCCGTGCTGGCCGCCGCCGGCCGGGTGGACGCCGAGTTCGTCCTGGTCCGGCCCGGTCTCCGGCGGGCCCGGCGACTGCCGGCCAACGTCCGGGCGGTGGGTTGGATCCCGCTGGCGGCCGCCCTGCCGGCGAGCGCGGCGCTGGTGCACCACGGCGGCTCGGGCAGCGCGTACGGTGCGCTCGTCGCCGGCATCCCGCAGTTGGCGACCACGGGGCCGGGGGACCGCCGGCACAACGCCGGGCTCATCGCCGCCCGGGGGGCCGGCCTCGCCGTTCCGGCCCGGCGGATCACCGCCGAACTGCTCACCCGGCTGGTCACCGACCCGGCGCTGGCCGGGGCCGCCCGCGAGGTCAGCGGCGAGATCGCCGCCATGCCGGCCCCGGCGGACCTGGTGTCCCGGCTGGAGACGCTGCGCTGATCCCGGGCCCGGCCGGCGTCCGTGCCCCGGCCCGGCCGGGGGCTGCTCCGGCCCTGCTCCCGACCCCCGTGCGGCCGCAGGCTGCCGCCGGGTGACCGGTCGCGCGGGCCCGGGGGCGCCGGCCGGGCCGGGGTCGTCGGCCGGAGCCGCGCCGGGGCCGGGTGCGTCGCGGGCCGCGCCGGCCGCACCGGTGCCGTCGCGCCGGCGCGGCGGACGACGGCCGCCAGGACCGCCCGGGGCAGCCGGTCGTGCGCCACCCGACGCAGCGCCGGGTCGGCGACGTCGTACCCGCCGCGCGTCGCGCGACGCAGCAGCCCGCGCGCGGTGAGCCGGCACATGGTCCGCTCGGCGTGGCCCGCCGGCCAGCCGAGGGCCCGGTCGACCGCCGCGGCGGCGACCCCCGGGCCCAGCGCGGCGGCGACCATCAGCGCGGCCCGCTCCCGGCCGTCGCAGGCGTCCAGGCCGGCCGCGGCGGCCGCGAGCACCGGCTGCGGCGGCTGTGCCGGGTCCAGGTCGTCGGCCAGGTGCCGCACGTACGCCTCGGCGCGCCCCGGCAAGCCGGCGACCAGCGGCAGCAGCCGGGTCGCCAGGGTCGCCGGCCGCCCGGCCCGGACCAGCAGGCGGCGCAGCAGCCGCCCGGTCTCCACCGCCGCCAGCGGGGGCAGCGGCACCTCGTCGTGCCTGCCCTCGGGGCCGGGGCGGTCGCCGCTCCACTGCGGACGCCGCGTCGTCACCACCGCCAGCGGCACCCGCCGGGCGACGGCCGCCGCGAACAGGGCGCGCAGGAACCGGTCCGTCGCCGGGGCGGCCCGGTCGGCGTCGTCGACCGCCAGTACGACGGGCTGCCGGTCGGCCAGGCGCAGCAGCACCCGCTGCCACACCGCCGCGCCGACCGGCGACGCCCCGTCGAGCAGCCCCTCCAGCGCGACCACCGTGGACAGCACCCGACCCGGGGGGACCACGCCGTCGAGCGCCGCCAGCAGCCGTCGGCGTACGGTCGCCGGCGTCTCGTCGGCGCGCAGGCCCGCGAACGCGCGCAGCAGGTCGGCGACGGGCTCCAATGGCCCCTCGGCGCGCGGCGGGCAGGCGGCGGCGTACCAGCGCACCGGCGCGCCGTCGACGGTGGCGACCGCGCGGCGCAGTTCGTGCAGCACCCGGCTTCGGCCGCTGCCGGCCGCGCCGACCAGCGACAGCCAGCGCGGGTCGCGTTCGCGGGCGGCCCGGACCACCCGGTCCCGGGCGGCGGCGAGCTGCCGGCGGCGGCCGACCAGCCCGCCGTGGTGGCGGACCGGCTCGGGACGGGCGGCACCGACGGCGAGCGCCACGTCCATGGGCAGCGACTTGCCGGCGACGCTCAGCGGGCCCAGTGCCCGGTGGACGATCACCCCGGCGGTGGCGCGGCGGGTGGCCGCGCAGACCACGACGCCGCCGGGCGGGGCGTGTTCCTGGAGGCGGGCGGCGGCGGTGATCACCGCGCCGCTGGCCATGCCGTGCGCGCCGTCGCGGATGGCCGCGACGTCCACCAGCGCCTCGCCGGTGGCGACACCGACCCGCGTGCGCAGGGCCGCGACGCCGGGCAGGGCCCGCCCGTCCAGGGCGCGCTGGATCTCCAACCCGGCCCGCACCGCCCGGTACGCGTCGTGGCCGTCGGACTCGCGGGCCCCGAACAGGGCCATCACGGCGTCGCCGACGTACTTCTCGACCACGCCGCCCCAGCGGGCCAGCACCCCGACGACGGTGTCGAAGTAGGCGCTCTGCAGGGCCCGGACCTCCTCCGGGTCGAGTCGGTCGATCAGCGCGGTCGAGCCGACGATGTCGGCGAAGAGCACGCTGACCGTTCGTCGTTCCTCGGGCACCGGCCAGTCGGCCGGCGTCGACGACTGGGTTCCCGTGACGATCGTGGACATGGGCATCGCACCGCCTTTCCCCCCGCTTGGTGCCTGACGACCTCAGGAGACTCCCACCACCGGTCCGACGGGGGATCGGCAGAACGACGTATGTCGGCCTACCGCAACCTTTAGTCGCAATGTCGACGCGAGGCGTACCAGTGGGGGCGAAGACCCGTAGAACGGTCCGGGGACCTGTGACTAGGCTGCGAACCATGGCCAGCGATGTGGACCTCGCACCACTCGTCGGCCGTGCCGACCACCTCGCGACGCTGCGGTCCGCGCTGCTCGACGGCGTGGGTCCGGGGCAGACGGCGGCGGTGTTCGTCACGGGCGAGAGCGGGGTGGGCAAGACCCGGCTGTTGCGTGAGGCGGGTGACCGGTTCCGCGCCGGGGGCGCGCTCGTGCTCACCGGCACGTGCCTCGACATCGGCGACTCGTCTCCCCTGCATCCGTTGCTGCAGGCGTTGCGGCGTTTCGACGCCGAGCTGACGGCCTCGCACGCGCGGACGTCGTCGGCGGTGCGCGGGCTGTTGCAGATGTTCGCCGCGGAGACGGCCGGTCCGGACGGGGCGGGCGCCCTGCTGGAGCGGGTCTCCCGGGGGTTGCACCTGGTGGCGCAGGGGCGCCCGTTGGTGCTGGTGCTGGATGATCTGCAGTGGGTCGACCGCAGCACCCGGCAGTTGCTGCTCTATCTGTTGGCCGGGCTCGGTGACCTGCAGTTGTCGGTGTTGGCGGCGGTGCGGGCGGAGTCGTTGCAGGGCGCGCATCCGTTGCGGCGGGTGTTGACCGAGCTGCGTCGCCTGCGGTCGGTGCGGGTGGTCGACCTCGCCCCGCTGGACCGGGCGGGCACGGAGCAGCTCTCCGCGGCGGTGCTGGGCGGGCCGCTGGGCGCGGAGGCGGCGGAGTCGTTGTGGCAGCGCAGTGGTGGGAACCCGTTCGTGGTGGAGGAGCTGGCGCGGGACCTGCGCGAGGGGCGCGACGGGTTGTCGGAGACGCTGCGGGAGGTGTTCCTGGCCCGGGTGGACGCGTTGCCGCAGGCCGCGCACGCGGTGGTGCACGCGGTGGCGGCCGGGGTGGAGCCGGTGGCGCACTGGCTGTTGGCGGAGGTGACCCGGCTGCCGGAGGGGGAGCTGATCGAGGCGGTGCGGGCGGCGGTGGCGCACCGGTTGCTGGTGGGTGACGACGACGGCTACCGGCTGCGGCACCGGTTGGTGGCGGAGGTGCTCGCCCACGAGCTGCTGCCCGCGGAGCGCTCGGCGCTGCACCGCCGGTACGCGGAGGCGCTCACCATGGCCCCGGCGGAGTTGCACCAGGCGCGGCTGGCGCACCACTGGCGGTTGGCGGGGGAGCCGGCGCGGGCGCTGCCGGCGGCGGTCGCCGCGGCGCAGGAGGCCGAGCGGCTGCACGGCTACGCCGAGGCGCACCGCCACTGGTCGGTCGCCCTGCAACTGGCCGGCCCGCCGGCCGCCGGGGTCGCCCCGGCCGACGGCGGGCTCACTCCCGACCGGGCGGAGCTGCTGCGCCACGCCGCCGAGGCGGCGCACCACTGCGGCGAGCACGCCCGCGCGCTGTCCCTGCTGGAGGAGCTGGCCGACGCCGAGGACGCGCCCCCGGCCTGCGCGTTGCACATCCGGCGGGCCCGCTACCTGGCTGCCGCCGGCCGGTCCGCGCCCGCCGAGGCGGAGTACCGGCGGGCCCTGGCCGCCGCCGACTGCACCTCCCGGGAGCGGGCCACCGCCGCCGCGCACCTGGCCGAGCTGCTGCTGCACCTGGGCCGCTACGCCGACGCCGGAGAGCGGGCCCGGGAGGCCCTGGAGCTGGCCGCCGAGGTGGAGGGGTCCGTCTCCGAGGTGGTGCTGGCCAGCATGGCGCTGGGCTTCAGCGAGGCATACCTGGAGGACCCGGACGCCGGGCTGGCGGTCATGCGGGAGGCCCTCGACACCGCCGAGCGGGCCGGCCGGCCCGAGGACGTGGCGTGCGCCTACCTGCACCTGGCGGAGCTGCTGACCGGGCCGCTGAACATCCTGGAGGAGGGGGTGGTGGTGGCCCGCCGGGGCGCCGAGCGGGTCGCCGAGCTGGGGCTGGGCCGCACGTACGAGACGCGGCTGCTGGCCATCGCCACGAACGGGCTGTTCCGGGTGGGGCAGTGGGCGGAGGCGGAGAAGGTGGTCGCGGCGGCGCTGCGGCACCGCCCGTCGGGCGCGGACGCCGTCGAGCTGCTGCTGGCCCGCTGCCGGCTCTGGGTCGGGTACGGCGACATCGAGGCCGCCGACCGCGACCTGGAGGCCGTCGCCACCGTGCTGGCCGGCGGCGGCGCCCGGCACGTCATCCCGCTGCTGACCCTGCGCGCCGGGCTGGCCATGTGGCAGGGCCGGCACGACCTGGCCCGGCAGGCGGTGCAGCGCGGCCTCACCGAGGTCCGCTCCGACGACGTCGGCATCCTCGCCGCCCTGGTCTGGCACGGGCTGCGCGCCGAGGCCGAGGCGCACGCCGCCCGCGCCAGCGTCGACACCACGGCGGTGCGCCGGCTGCGCGAGGTGGCCGAGCGGGTGGCCCGCAAGAGCGAACACGCCGCCCGGCCGGTGCGCGACGTCGTCGGCGGGTTCCTGGCCCTATGCGAGGCCGAGGTCAGCCGCCTCGACGGCAGCGACCCGCAGCTGTGGGCCCGCTCGGTGACCGAGTGGGACCGCCGCCACCACCCCTACCCGGCGGCGTACTCGCGGCTGCGGCAGGCCGAGGCGCTGCTGGCCCGCCGCACCCGCACGGCCACCGCCGGCAAGCTGCTGCGCGAGGCGTACCAGGTGGCGCAGGGGCTCGGCGCGGAACCGCTGAGCACCGAGATCCGCACGCTGGCGACCCGGGCCCGGGTGACGTTGGAGGAGCGGGGCGCGTCGGCCGAGGGGCGGTCCGTGGCCGGGGCCGAGCTGTCCGGCGACGAGCTGGCGATGCTGACGGCCCGGGAACGCGAGGTGCTCGCCGCCGTGGCCGAGGGGCTGACCAACAAGGAGATCGGCCAACGGCTGTTCATCAGCGAACGCACCATCGGCGTGCACGTGTCGCACATCTTCGACAAGCTCCAGGTGCGCACCCGCGTGCAGGCCAGCGCGATCTTCCTGCGCAACCGTCCCGAGTAGATCCTCCACGACGTACGCCCGTCGCCCGTTTATACGTCGTTCTACTGATCCGCCACACGGACCACGGCTGAGAGGCTGTGCCCCGACGCCGCGGCACGGGAATGGCGCGGCGCGCAGGGGGGAGGACGAATGGGGATGGGCGAACCGGTCTGGGGCCCGGTACACCAGGACATCGTGGGGCTACTCGCCGACCACCCGGCGGACGTGCCGGCGGTGGTCGACCACCTCACCAAGCTCCAGGACCTGCTGGTGCGGCTGCCCCCGCTGGAGCGCAGCTGCCCCCTGGCGGACTTCAACGAGCTGTACCTGACCATCACCACCAGCGTGCTGAACGGCCTGTACGACGACCGCTTCGCCGACCCGGTCTTCCTTGCCCGGCTCGACGTGGAGTTCGCCGCCCGCTACTTCGACGCGCTGCGCTACTGGACGGAGTCCAGCCCGGCCACCCCCCGGGCCTGGGCCTGCCTGTTCCGGCGGATGCGCGGCCCGGACGCCCGGCCGCTGCCGTCGGCCGCGGCCGGCGTGAACGCCCACATCAACTTCGATCTGCCGTTTGCGCTGGTGACCACGTTCGACAGCCTGGAGTCCGAGCCGGTCGACGGCACCGACCAGCACCGCGACTACCTGGAGATCAACCAGATCTTCGCCGAACGGATCCCGGAGCTGCGACGCGGCTACCTGGACAACTGGCAGCTCATGATCGACATGCTCAACGGCGACATCGACGACTGGTACCAGGGCGAACTGGTCGAGTACACCCGCAACGTGGCCTGGCGCAACGCCCAGAAGATCTGGCGCTGCCGGCACGATCCGGAGGCCCGCGAGTGTGAGCGCGTACGGCTGGACGACAACGCCGCCGCGCTCGGTCGGCTGCTGCTCTCGCCCCTCGGGGCGTTCCTGCAGTAGCCGGGTACGGGGGGTCCCCGCGCTACCGGGGGGGAAGCGCGGGGACACCCCCTGTCCGTAACGAGGTGGCCCGGTGGTGGGCCGGCCGGCAGGATGGCGGGGTGAGCAACCACGAGGAGCCGCTGCCCGGCAACGCCACCGCCGGGGTGGTGCGGGTGGGCGACACCGTCCGCCGGCCGGCCGGCCCGTGGACCGACACCGTCGACGCCCTGCTGGCTCACCTGCACGACGCGGGGTTTCCCGGCGCGCCCCGCCCGCTGGGCCGCGACGACCGGGGCCGCCAGGTGCTGGAGTATGTGCCCGGCGCGGTCGGCGACGTCACCGGCACGTACCCCCTGGGGGAGCTGGCCGAGGTCGGGGCGCTCCTGGCCGACCTGCACCGCGCGGTGGCCGGCTTCGTGCCGCCACAGCCGGCGGTGTGGCAGCGGGTGATCCCGCCGGACCGCGAGGATCTCGTCTGCCATCACGATGCCGCGCCGTGGAACCTGATCCGCTCGCCCCGGGGCTGGGTCCTGATCGACTGGGACTGTGCCGGGCCCGGGTCGCGGCCGTGGGAGCTGGCGTACGCGGCGCAGAGCATGGCCGGGATGCGGGCGGACCGGCCGGTGCCCGAGTCGGCGGCGCGGCTGCGGGCCCTCGTCGACGGCTACGGCCTCGACGGCCCGGAGCGGGCCGAGCTGCCCCGGATGCTCGGTCGACGGGCCCGCGCCATGTACGACCTGCTCGCGGCCGGTGCCCGGGAGGGCCGGCAGCCGTGGGCGCGGATCTGGGTGGACGACGGACCCTACTGGCGGGCCACCGCCGACCACCTCGACGCCCACGTGGCCGCCTGGTCCGCCGCGCTGAGCTGACCGGCCACGGGCCGGCCGGGTCCGCCGCGTCGGGGTTGCCGGCGCCGCAGGGCCGGCCGGGTCCCCGCCGGCCGCGTCGAGCTGCCGGGCCGGCGGTCGTGGACCCGGCCGACCTTCCTCGCCGGTTCGGGCGGAGCGGGCGGCGGGTTGCGCCTACGGTCGGGGCAGGGCGTGGAGGGGGCGCGCATGGCGCAGCGGCGGGACGGCGGGCAGCCGAGGCGGGTCCGGGGCCATCGGCGTGCGACGGCCCCGGGCGACGGGGTGGTGGTGCCGGCCTGCGTCGACCGGGCGACCAGCCCCGAGCAGCCCGCCGGCCGGTTCGGGCGCTGGCTGTTCCAGCACCGGGTGCCGCCCGTCGGGCCGGAGACCGGGGAGGCGCAGGTCCGGGCGCACCCGTGGTGGCAGGTGATGTGCCTGACCGGGGTGGACTACTTCTCCACCCTGTCGTACCTGCCCGGCATCGCCGCGCTGGCGGCCGGGGCGCTCTCCCCGGTGGCGACGCTGCTGATCGTGGCGCTGACCCTGTTCGGGATGCTGCCGATGTACCGGCGGGTGGCCCGGGAGAGCCCGCACGGGCAGGGCTCGGTGGCGATGCTGGAGCGGCTGCTGCCGTTCTGGCGGGGCAAGGTCTTCGTCCTCGTCCTGCTCGGCTTCGTGGCCACCTCGTGGATCATCACGATCACGCTGTCCGCCGCCGACGCCACCGTCCACCTGCTGGAGAACCCGTACCTGCCGGCGTCGTTCCCGCGCGGCACCCTCGCCGCGGTGGCGGTGACCGTGCTGCTGCTGCTGGTTCTCTGCGGGGTCTTCCTGCTCGGGTTCCGTGAGGCGGTGACGGTGGCCGTGCCCCTGGTGGTGGTCTTCCTGGGGCTGAACGCGGTGATCGTCGCGGCGGGCGTGGCGGCGATCGTGGCGGACCCGGCCACGCTGGGGGACTGGACCGCCGCCCTGACGGCCGGCGGCGGTGGGGTCGCCGGCCTGCTCGGTCCGGCGGTGCTGGCGTTCCCGCTGCTGGTCCTGGGCCTGTCGGGTTTCGAGACCGGGGTGAGCATGATGCCGCTGGTGCGCGGTGACGGCCCGGACGCCGAGCGTCGGCTCGCCGCCCGGATCCGCAACACGCGCCGGTTGCTCGCCGCCGCCGCGTTGATCATGTCGGTGTACCTGGTGGCCACGACCCTCGTCACCACCGTGCTGATCCCCGCGCGGGAGTTCCGGCCGGGCGGAGCGGCCAACGGCCGGGCGCTGGCGTGGCTGGCGCACGAGCGGCTCGGCGAGGCGTTCGGCACGGTCTACGACGTCAGCAGCGTGCTGATCCTCTGGTTCGCCGGCGCCTCGGCGATGGCCGGTCTGATCAACATCGTGCCGCGCTACCTGCCCTCGTACGGGATGGCGCCGGAGTGGGGCCGGGCGGTGCGCCCCGTGGTGATCGTCTACACGCTGATCAGCGTCTTGATCACCGTGGCCTTCCGCGCGGACGTCAACGCCCAGGCCGGCGCGTACGCGACCGGGATCCTGGCGATGATGGTCTCCGCCTCGGTGGCGGTGACGATCGCGACGGCCCGGGCCCGCCACCGGTTCGCGGCGGTCGGCTTCGCCGTGCTCACCGTCGTCCTGCTCTACGCCCTCACGGAGAACGTGGTCGCCAAGCCGGACGGCATCGCCATCTCCGGCATGTTCATCGCGGGCATCATCGGCGTCTCGCTGATCTCCCGGGTCACCCGCACCACGGAGCTGCGCGCCGACCGGATCGAGTTCGACGACGCCGCGCGCCGGTTCGTCGCCGAGTCCCTCGCCCACGACGGGCGGCTGCACCTGATCGCCAACAAGCGCGACAGCGGGGCGGTGAAGGAGTACACGGTCAAGGAACGCGCGCAGCGCGGCATGAACCCGGTCCCGGGTGCCGCCGACGTGCTGTTCCTGGAGGTCGACGTGGTCGACCCGTCGGAGTTCAGCCGGGTGCTGCGGGTGCACGGGGTGGAGGTCGGCGGCTATCGGGTGCTGCGGGCGGCCAGCCCGGCCGTGCCGAACGCGATCGCCGCGATCCTGCTCGCGCTGCGCGACGCCACCGGGGTCCGCCCGCACGCGCACTTCGAGTGGTCCGAGGGCAACCCCATCGCCCACCTGCTGCGCTATCTGATCCTCGGGCGCGGCGACACCCCGCCGGTGGTGCGGGAGATCATCCGCAAGTCGGAGCGGGACCCGTCGCGCCGCCCCGGCATCCACGTCGGCGGCTGAGCGGCGGGGGACCTCCCCGGGGCCGATCGAATCACCCTCTCGACGTGAATCATACGTTTATTCACGTACACCTGACTTGCCCGTTTCCTCTCCGTATCGTGACCTTCGGTGGCCCCCGCGAGGTACGCCACCCGGCGCCCCGTTCCGGTGCCGCCGCGTCATTTCGTGCAGGAGAGGCAGGACCGTGATGTTCACGTACCAGGGCAACCGGCGAGCGACGCCCAGCAGGCGACGGTCCCGGTGGTTCTTAGCCGGCGGCGTGGTGGCCGGCAGCCTGGTGGTCGGCGCGGCCGGTGTCACCGGCGTCGCCGCCCTGGCCGCCGACCGCGCTCCCGGCGTCACCGACCAGGGGCAACAGGCGGCGGCCGTGCGCGACGACGGCCCCGACGGGGGGCGGTGGACCGACGAGGGCGCCCCGGGCGGTCCCCGCCGGCCCGAGGGCGGGACGGACGGGGCGGCCGCCCCGGACGGCAAGCCGGAGGGCAAGCCGGACGGGCCGGGCACGCACCGGCCGCCGCTGCTCACCGTGCCCTGCGACTCGGCCCGGCTCGTCGCCGCGCTCGTGCAGGCCAACGCGGAGGGCGGGGCGACGGTGCGGCTCGCGCCGAAGTGCACCTACACGCTCAGCCACGCCTTCCAGCAGCCCGACGAGTACGACGGCGGCATCCGCGACGCCCGGGAGGCCGCCGACGCCGCCGAGACCCCCGGGGACGCCGAACTGCCGCCGCGCCAGCCGGGCGACGACAACAGCGGCCTGCCGGTGATCTACCAGGCGATCACCGTCGAGGGTTCCGGGGCGACCATCGCCCGGGGCGAGAACGCCGAGACCTTCCGCTTCTTCACGGTGCGCGACGGCGGCGAGCTGACACTGCGCGACGTCACCCTGCGCAACGGCCGGTCCACCTCGGAGGGGGGCAGCGTCCACGTCGTGCACGGGGCCACGGCCGTCCTCGAACGCACCACGGTCGTCGGCAGCACGTCCGTCTCGCCGAAGGAGGGCGGCGGCGGGGTCTTCAACGACGGCAACATGGTGGTCCGCGAGAGCCGGTTCGTCGGCAACTCGGCCGCCGGCGCCGAGGGCAAGGGCGGCGGCATGCTCAACGGCGGCGTGCTGACCATGACGAAGACCGAGTTCCGCGACAACAGCGCCAACGGCTACGGCGGTGGGCTCGCCAACTACCGGGGCGCGGCCGACGTCGCCACCACCATCCTCGCGCACAACATCGCCGGGCAGGGCGGCGGCCTGGCCAGCTTCTCGGCCCGGACGAAGGTCGAGGACACCCGGGTCGTGGACAACACCGCCAAGATCGGCGGCGGCATCGCCAACTCCGACGCGGTGCTGGTCCTGCGCGGCCTGGTCGTGCAGGGCAACACCGCCAGCGGCAACGGCGGGGGCATCTCCAGCGTCCAGGGCCTGCTGCCGATGGACGACAGCGTCGTCAGCGGCAACCACGCCCGGGGCAACGGCGGCGGCATCTTCGCCGACCGCTCCAACACGCTGGTACGCACCAGCGAGGTGAGCGGCAACGCCGCGGTCGGCGCGAAGTCCACCGGCGGCGGCATCTACACTGTCGCCGGGCAGCTCTCGCTGTTCAAGAGCAAGGTGGTCGACAACAGCGCGACCCTGCCCCCGGGTGGGATCTTCGCCGACCGGGCCCAGGTCAGGATCGACGACGCCAGCGTCGTCATCGAGAACCGGCCCACCAACTGCGTGGGCAGCAAGGTCACGATCGCCCACTGCTTCCGCTGACCCACGCTCTCGGCTCGCCCCGCTCGACGCGCACCGCTGCAGATCTTGGACGGTTCGTGTTCGCTCCTGACGGCAACTGTCCAAGAAGCTCGCAGCAGACGCGAAGCGAAAGCGGCCCGCCCCCGCAAGGGGGCGGGCCGCTCGTGCCGTGCCGCCCGTCCTACTTGGACGGCTCGGGAAGCTCGCAGTCGACCTTCGGGTTGGCGCCGATGTAGTTCAACGGCCCGGCGACGATGGTCACCAGGATGGTGCCCGCCTCGGCGCAGTTCGTGTCGTCGCCGTTGTAGTAGCCCCGCTGTCCAGCGGCGATGGCGCCGATGACCAGCCAGATGACAAGGATGATTCCCAGAATCGACGGGCCGCGCCGCATGGCTTCCTCCCGGGTAGTGGTGTTTTCGAGGTGAGCCCGATGTACCCAACCGCCACGAGCGGCTAAACGGCCGCTGCCCCGTCCGCACCTGCACGGACGGGGCAGCGATGTCGGCGGCACGCGGGGATCCCGGTGTCACCCGGAGCGTGGCCCGCAACCCGCTGGCCAGCCCCGACTGGTGCTACGCCTTCGGGGCGGCCCCGTCAGGCGTCGGCGCCACCCGCCGGGAGCACCCGGTCGGCCTCGGCCGGCGCGCCGGCGAGGACCTTGGCCTGCTGGGGCCACGTGGCCAGGCTGGGCGCGGCCCGCAGGCCGGCGGCGCGGATCGTCTCCCGCAGGGCCGCCTCGTCGAGGTCGGCGAGCTGCCGGTAGGTGCGGATGCCGGCGTCCTGGAGCGCAGCGGCCATCTTCGGGCCGATGCCCTGGATGCGACGGAAGTCGTCGGCCGACCCGGTGGTCGCCGCCCCGGCGGCGACCGGCGCGGGCTCGGGCTCGACCGGGGCGTCCTGCGCCTCGGACCCGTCGGCGGTCGGCGGCAGGGCGTCGTCGACCGGGGTACGCGGCGCGGGGACGACGGGCGTCGCGGCCCCGGCTGCGGGCTCCGACACGGGCTCGGCCACGGATTCGGCCGGCAGGACGGGCTCGGCCGGCGCGCTCTCGGCCACCGGCGGGACGGCCTCGGCCTCCGCCACCGGCGGGACCTGCGCGGTCTCCACCGGCTCGACAGCCCTGGCCACCGGCTCGGCGTCCGCGGTCTCCGCCGCCGGCTCGGCGGGCGTCACGTCCACCGGCTCGGCGGGCGTCACGGAGACGGGCTCGGTGGGGGTCGTGTCCGTCGGCTCGTCGGGGGTCGCGGCGACCGGCTCGGGCTCCGTCACCGTCGCCGGCTCCGGGGCGTCGACGGTGGTGGGGGCGTCGGCGGAGGAGGCAGGGGCGGTGGGGGTGAAGGCGGCCGGGTCGGCGTCGCCGAGGACCCCACCGGTCGGGGTGGGGGAGGCGGTGTCCGGGGTCGGCTGGTCGAGGACGGCGACCGGGGCCGACGCCGGCGCGACGGTCGCCTCCGGCCGCTGCTCGTCGACGGTGGCCTCGGGGGCGGGGCTGGACACCACCGCCACACCGGCGACCGGGTCACCCTCCACGATGGGCGTCGCGCCGGAGGGCGTCTCCTGCCGGCCACGCAGCGCCCATCCGGCCGCCGCACCCACCAGCAGTGCCAGGATCACGATCAGCCATTGCCCGAAACTCGACGGCACGGCGAACCTCCCTCTTTGAGAGCATCGGTGAAAAGTCGCGAGAAAAATCCGTCGCAGCTTCGCACACGCGCCGTGTCGGCGACAGGGAGGTCCGGTGGCTTCCGGTGCTGGTGGGGCACTTCGAACCCGGGGTGGCGCCGGGGTTACCGAGAGTGAGACGACGTCCTCAGTCCTCCTCGCCGCGATAGGTGTAGAAGTCGTCGACGAACTTGCGCCGCAGCCGGGGCACCCGACTGGTGATGCCGAAGTAGCCGCGCGCCCCGAGCAGCGCGAGCCGCCCGATCACCGGACGGTAGATCCGGTCGTCGCCGCTGGTGCCGCTGCGGTGCA
The DNA here is from genome assembly GCF_000876225.1 of Micromonospora haikouensis. Lineage (NCBI taxonomy): Bacteria > Bacillati > Actinomycetota > Actinomycetes > Micromonosporales > Micromonosporaceae > Micromonospora > Micromonospora haikouensis. The sequence goes on from NZ_JXSX01000003.1 coordinate 1,981,465, forward strand.
GCGAGTCGTGCACGCGGGCGAACCCGTACGGCAGCATGGCGGCCTCGTAGTCGGCGACGGCCTGCACCAGGGTCTTCTCCCCGGCGGCGGCCAGCCTGACCTGCCGGCAGAGCAGGGCGGCGTCGCGCAGGGCGGTGTTCGCGCCGACCCCGCGCCCCGGGGTCATGGTGTGGATGGCGTCGCCGAGCAGGGTGACGGTGCTGCTCTTCCAGGCCGGCACGGGCTCGGAGGTGGACACCCTGATGGGCAGGGCGCTGCCGGGGTCGCTGCGGGCCAGCAGTTCCCGCAGGTGGGGGTGCCAGTTGCGGGTGAGTTCCTGGGCGATCCGGACGAGGTCCTCGCCGCGGCGGGTCATGACGTCGGCGGGGAACCGGCGGGCCGTGCTCCAGATGATGAAGTTGATGTTGTCGCGGGTGGTGTCGTGGCGCAGGCCGGGCCAGCGGCGCAACAGGTCGGCGTCGGCGGCGGCGACGCCGAGCTTGACGTCGCCGTTGCGGTCCCACTTGAACTCCATCACGTGCAGCACGCCCATCGTCCCGCCCGCGCCGAAGACCAGCGAGATGCCCTGCGCGACGCGTTCGGGCAGCAGCGAGCGGGTGTGTTCGGTCAGCGGGATCCGGGTGGCGATGTTGATGGTGCCGGCGTCGCGGATCACCGCGTGCGGCAGGTACTGGCGGCGGACGGCGGAGTGCGTGCCGTCGGCGGCGACCAGCAGGTCGCCGGTCGCCGTGGTGCCGTCGGCGAAGTGCGCGGTGACCGTGCCGTCGTCGCGCTGGTCGTAGTGGGTGAACGTCTTGCCGAACTCGACGGCGTCCTCCAGGCCGGTGAGCAGGACCTGGCGCAGGGTCATCCGGGCGACCGAGCGTTCGGTGCCGACGTCGTCGGTGTCCGGGCGCAGCGGAAACGAGGCGGTCTGCCGCAGTCGCTCGGTGACGACGTTGAAGTAGCGGGGGCCGCGGGCGCAGGTGACGGCGAAGATGTCGAACAGCTCCGGCGGGAGGCACTCCCGCAGCGCCCTGCTGCCGGTGGGTCCGATGCCGACCCGGTAACCGAGCAGCCCGTCGGCGCGGGTGGTGTGCCGTTCGTGGACGGAGACGCCGATCCCGGCCCGGCGCAGCCCGTGGGCCAGGCAGAGGCCGCCGGTGCCGGCCCCGATGATCACCACGTGCGGTGGGTTGGCCACCATGGTCGCGGCCCTCCCGCTCAGCCGGCCGTGCCGGTGGCACCGACCGACGAGGTGGCGTCCCAGCTGTAGAAGCAGCCGGCGATCGCGTCGCGCGGCGAGCGCCAGGTCGGCAGGTACGGCGAGGTGTGCGCGGAGAGCCGCTCGTTGACCTGGAGGTAGAGCGGGTGGTTGCGGGCCGCGGCGAGGGCGTCGGCGTCGACGTCGGCGGTCTCCATCAGGTGTACGCACAGGTCGTGCAGGCAGTACAGGGAGCGGTGCCGGACGCCGGTGAGGCCCGGCAGCTCCGTCGCGTCGGACTCGGCGAAGATCTGCGCCACGCGTCCCTCCGCGCCGGGGATGATCCTGCTGACGATCAGTAGACGACTCATGGGTCCCTCCCGCCGGCGGTGCTCCTGGATCAAGGTCGGGCGACCGTGGCACCGCTTCTGCGACCACCATGCCGACCGATCTGTCACGTTGCCGTCACCGTGGGTGTGTTTGCGGTGACGCGCCCGGCCTGCGCGGCTCGGGGGGCGTCGGGCGGCTGGCCTGCCGGATGGGCGCGAGCGTGTCGTGCAGCAGGGCGGTCATCGCCGGGGACGGCTCCAGGCGCAGTTCCCGCAGGAGCAGGTCGCGGTAGGCGTAGAAGGCGTGCACGGCCTCGAAGACGTTGCCCTCGGCGAGGTGGACGCGCACCACCAGCCGGTGCGGGGTCTCGCGCAGTGGTTCCGCCGCCATGGCCTCCAGCGCGGCCTCCAGGGCCTCGCCGTGCCGTCCCGCCGCGAGGTGGTTGCGGGCCACCTGTTCGAGCATGTGCAGCCGCAGTTGGCGCAGGCGTTCCCGTTCCAGCAGCACCCAGTCGTCGTACCAGCCGGGGAGCAGGTCGTGCCGGCCGGCGGTGAGGGCGGTGCCGGTGCTGCCGGGGTCGTCGCCGTCGCGGACGCGGGCGGCGGTGCTGGTCAGGTCGTCGACGTCGAGCCGTACGCGGGGGTCGAGGCGGGTGGTGTCGCCGGTGGCGACCAGGGGGCAGCACGGGTCCTGGCGCAGCCGCCACAGCGCGGTACGCAGCGAGGACAGCGCCCGTTCCTCCGGTGCCTCGGGCCAGAGCAGGCCGGCGAGGTGGCTGCGGGTGGCGCCGGGGCGCAGTCCGATGAGCGCGAGGACCCGTTGCAGGCCGCGCGGCACGACGACGGGGGTCTCGTCGTGCAGCAGGCGGAAGCCGCCGAGCAGGTGCAGCGAGACGTCCGGGGTGGGGCCGCCGCCCGTGGTCGGCGTGGGCGGATCAGCGGTCACGGCGGCACCCCCTGCACCGGACCTCGTCCGGACTCCTCGTGCGTCCCGGCGCGCTCGCCCGGGGGCGCCACTGTCTCCGGTGGCGTCACGCGGCGCGGCTCGGGCGTCGCGACCGCCGGGCTGGCCCGCTCGAAGATTAACAACAGTGATTACGGTGAGTCAACATGGGGTTGGGCGTGGCTGCTGCCATCGTGGACGGCAAAGTGCCCGCCAACTGCGAATATTTGTCGCCATCGGGGTCGCCTTCTCAGGCGGAGCATGGATTGTCCACAGGATTCATCAACGCAGCGTCACTGTCGGTCGTGTCGGGGGGTGGGCCGGCGGTGACGCCTCGGTGACGGCGGTGCGCGCACCGTGGCGGCAGTCGTCCCGCGTGACGGCGAGTTCACGCCGCGCCGCTGCGCGCCCGAGGGAGGCAGTCCATGGATCGTTCGCTGATCGTCGCCAAGGTGGCACCCGACGCCGAGGAGCGGGTCGCCGAGATCTTCGCCGAGTCCGACGCGACGGAGCTGCCGCACCTGGCCGGGGTCCGGCACCGGTCGCTGTACCGGCTGGGTGACCTCTACGTCCACCTACTGGAGACCGAGCGGCCGGGGGAGACGGCGGTGGAGGGCATCCGGGAGCACCCCGAGTTCGCCCGGGTCAGCGCGCGGCTGCAGCCGTACGTCTCGCCGTACCTGCCGACCTGGCGCTCGCCCCGGGACGCCATGGCGCGCTGCTTCTACCGCTGGGACCACGGCGGGCGGCGGCCGTGACCCCCACCGTCGGCGGGCGGGTGTGGCCGCGCTGCGCCGGATGCGCCGCACCGGACGACGGGAGGAGTCCCGTTCGCGTCCCCGCCGCCGGCCCGCCCGGCCCCGACCAGAGGAGAAACTGATGACCGTCACCCACGGCCGCCCGCTCACCGCCGAGATCACCGAGATCCTGGTGGCGCACTGCGGCTTGGACACCGAGGCCGCGGCCCGGGAGCCCGAAGCGTCCCTGGAGGACCTCGGCATGGACTCCCTCGCCCTGCTCGAACTGTCCGCGGTGGTCGCCGACCGGTACCGGGTGCGCCTGCCCGAGGACGCCGCGCGGCTGAGCATCGCCGAGGTCGCCGACCTGGTGACCCGGGCGACCGACCCGCCCGGGCACACCGAGAACAGCATCGTCATCGCCGCGCCGCTGCGGCTGGTCTGGGAGCTGACCAACGACGTGGCGAACTGGCCGAACCTGTTCACCGAGTACGCCTCCGCGCAGATCCTCGAACGCGACGGCCGCACCGTGCGGTTCCGCCTCACCATGCACCCCGACGAGAACGGCGCGGTGTGGAGCTGGGTGAGCGAACGCACCACCGACTGGGAGAACCGCGAGGTGCGGGCGCACCGGGTGGAGACCGGCCCGTTCGAGTACATGCGCATCCACTGGCGCTACGACACCGAGCCGGAGGGCACCCGGATGACCTGGGTGCAGGACTTCGCGATGCACCCGAGCGCTCCGCTGGACAACGCCGGGATGACCGAGCGGATCAACACCAACAGCCGCGTCCAGCTCGCGGTCATCAAGGAACGGATCGAGCGGGCGGCGCGGGCCGGCTCCGCCACCACGGGAGGCGACGATGAGTGAGACCACCGCCCAGCGTACGGCGGACGACCCGGCGTACCGGACGGTTGCCGCCCGCGACGTGCCGGCGGACCGGCGGCGCGGCGGCGAGCTGCGGGTGCTGCTCGGTCCGAGGACGGTCGGCAGCACCTCGGGGTTCATGGGGGTCGCCGCCCTCGCTCCCGGCGAGCGCATCGCCGAGCACTACCACCCGTACAGCGAGGAGTTCCTGTACGTGGCGCGGGGGGCGATCACCGTGGACCTGGACGACCGGCCGGTGCCGGTGGTCGCCGGGGAGGCGCTGTTCGTGCCGGTCAACGTGCGGCACCGGCTGCGCAACACCGGCGAGGAGCCGGCCGAGGTGGTGTTCCACCTGGGCCCCCTCGCGCCCCGGCCGGAGCTGGGGCACGTCGACACCGAACCGGCGGAACAGCGGGGCGCGTCGTGACCGCGCGCCGCACGGTGGTGACCGGCATCGGGGTGGTCGCCCCGGGCGGCGTGACCCGGGACCGGTTCTGGAAGACGATCACGGAGGGGCGCACGGCGACGCGGCGGATCACGTTCTTCGACCCGGCGCCGTTCCGCTCCCGCATCGCCGCCGAGTGCGACTTCGACCCGGTCGCCGCCGGGCTCACCGAGGCCGAGCGGCGCCGCGCCGACCGGTACGTGCAGTTCGCGCTCGCCTGCTCGATCGAGGCGGTCGCCGACAGCGGCCTGGAGCTGACCGACGCGCAGCGCGACCGCGCCGGGGTGGTGCTGGGCACCGCCGTCGGCGGCACCATGGCCCTGGAGCAGGAGTACGTGACCGTCAGCGACTCCGGCAGCCGCTGGCTGGTCGACCACGACCGGGGCGGGCCGTACCTGTACCAGGCGCTCGTGCCCAGCAGCCTCGCCGCCGACGTGGCGTGCCGGCACGGGCTGCACGGCCCGGCGCAGGTGGTCTCCACCGGCTGCACCTCCGGCATCGACGCCATCGGGTACGCCCACCAGCTCATCGCCGACGGCGAGGCCGACATCGTCCTCGCGGGGGCGGCGGACTCGCCGATCTCCCCGGTCACCGTGGCCTCGTTCGACGCGATCAAGGCGACCAGCCCCGACAACGACGACCCGGCGCACGCGTCGCGCCCGTTCGACGCCGACCGGCACGGTTTCGTCCTCGCCGAGGGCGCGGCGGTGCTGGTGCTGGAGGAGTACGGGCACGCCCGCCGCCGGGGGGCGCACGTCTACTGCGAGGTCGCCGGGTACGCCAGCCGCAGCAACGGTTACCACATGACGGGGCTGCGCCCGGACGGGCTGGAGATGGGGCTGGCCATCTCGGCGACCCTGAAGCAGGCGCGGCTCATCCCGCAGCAGGTCTCCTACATCAGCGCGCACGGCTCCGGCACCCGGCAGAACGACCGGCACGAGACGGCGGCGTTCAAGCGGGCCCTCGGCGAGGCGGCCCACCGGGTGCCGATCAGCTCCATCAAGTCCATGGTGGGGCACTCCCTCGGCGCGATCGGTTCCATCGAGATGGCCGCCTGCGCCCTCGCCATCGAGTACGGCGTGGTGCCGCCGACGGCCAACTGGGCCACCCGCGACCCGGAGTGCGACCTGGACTACGTGCCGAACGTGGCCCGGGAGGTGCCGGTGGACGTGGCGCTGTCGGTGGGCAGCGGCTTCGGCGGCTTCCAGTCGGCGATGGTGTTCCGCCGGCTGGGCGGGACGGGGCACGGCGGGGTGACGCACGGCGGCACCGCACAGGGCGGCACCGCGCACGGCGGGGCGGCGTCGGGCGGGGCGGCGTGACCACCCGCGCGGTGGTCACCGGGATCGGGGTGGTCGCCCCGAGCGGCATCGGTGCCGAGGCGCACTGGGCCACGGTGGTGTCGCGGACCCGGCGCACCGGCCCGATCACCCTGTTCGACCCGGCGTCCTACCCCACCCGCGTCGCCGGTCAGGTGCCCGACTTCGAGGCGCTGACCTGGGCGGACAACCGCCGGCTGGTGCAGACCGACCGGTGGACGCACCTGGGGTTCGCGGCCACCCGGCTGGCGCTGGCCGACGCCGGGCTGCCCGAGCACGCCCCCGAGCCCTACGGGTACGCCGTGACCCTGGCCAGCTCGTCGGGCGGGAACCTGTTCGGGCAGCGGGAGCTGCAACGGCTGTGGGGCGGGCCGTCGCGCACCGTCGGGGCGTACCAGTCGATCGCCTGGTTCTACGCTGCCAGCGTCGGGCAGCTCTCCATCCACCACCAGTTCAAGGGCCCCTGCGGGGTGCTGGTCAGCGAGTCCGCCGGCGGGCTGGACAGCCTCGCGCACGCGGTGCGTACCGTGCGGCGGGGCACCCCCGTGGTGATCGCCGGGGCCACCGAGTGCCCGCTGAGCCCGTACGCGCTGGCCTGCCAGCTGCGGTCCGGGCTGCTCAGCGTCGCCGACGACCCCGCCCGGGCGTACCAGCCGTTCGACGCCGACGCCGCGGGGTACGTGCCGGCGGAGGGCGGCGCGGTGTTCGTGGTGGAGGAGCTGTCGCACGCCCTGGCCCGGGGGGCCCGCATCTACGGGGAGGTCACCGGCTGGGGGGCCACCCACGACGCGGTGCACACCGGCCCCGGCCGGGCCGGGGACCCCGTCCAGTACGCGCGGGCGATGCGGCTGGCCCTGGACCGGGCCGGCGTCACCCCCGACGACGTGGACGTGGTGCTGCCCGACGCGCTGGGTACGCCGGGCCACGACCGGGCCGAGGCCGACGCGCTGCGCGCGGTGTTCGGGGCCCGTCCCGTGCCGGTGACCACGGCCAAGCCGCTGACCGGCCGGGCGCACCAGGGCGGGTCGGCGCTGGACGTGGCCACGGCGCTGCTGGCCTTCGCCCACGACACGCTGCCCGCCTCCGCCGGCCCGGACCGGCCGGCCGACGGCTGCGAGCTGGACTTCCTGCGGGAGCCCCGCCGGCCCGCGTCCCGGGTGGCGCTGGTGGCCGCCCGGGGGTTCGACGGTTTCAACAGCGCGCTGGTGCTGCGGGGCGCGGCGGCCCGCCCGGCACCGGCGCCCCGCCGGGCGGCCGAGCCCGGCCCGACCCAAGGAGTGGCACGATGATCGAACAGCGGGCGCGGGTGGTCTTCCTGGTCCGGGTGCCGCAGCAGCGCACCGGGGACTTCCTGCGCGCCTACGAGGCCATCCGGCACCTGGTCGCCGAGGGGGTGCCGGGGCACCTGGTGGACCAGGTGTGCCGCTCGTCGGCCGACCCGGAGCAGTGGCTGATCACCAGCGAGTGGGTGAACCTGGCCGCGTTCGAGGCGTGGGAGCGCAGCCCGGAGCACCGGGACCTGGTCAAGCCGATGCGGGAGTGCTTCACCGACGCCCGGTCGCTGCGGTTCGTCGTCTACGCGCAGACGCCGGCCCTGGCCTGATTTCGCGGGCGGGGCACCCCGTCGCCATAAGATCGTGTATCTTCGATGGGTGGCTGCCGGTCGGCAGTCACCCATCGGCGTCAGGCCGACGTGGGGAGCCGTCAGGCCTCACGCGGGCAGGCGTTCGGGCCGAATCTGGGCAGGCTGCCGCCCGGGTGTGCCGGCTCCACGGTGGGCAGGCTCCCGCCCTGCGCCGGCGGCGCGCCGACGGCCTCGCGGCCCCCGATCCTGCCCGGCGAACCGGCTGACCGGCAATCGGGCCGCACGACCTTTTTGATCTAGCCATTTGCATCTAGTAATGGTCTCGGCGGCTGTCGTAGTGTTCCGTCAGCACCCCGGAGGACGCACCACATTGGGCAGTTATGCCCATTTTCGATGCTGGGCGGTAGACCACAGTGACCATGGATCGTTCGGCAGCAGAATCTACAGTAGACCACCCTACCTGGGTTGACGACCTCTTGCTGGCCGGTCCGTCGGCCGAAGTTTGTCTGCGGCTGCCCGACCCGGTGGACCGGGGCACGCTGCGCCGGCTCGTCGCCGAGGCGCAGGCCCGGCTCACCGGCGCCGGGCTGCGTCCCGGGGGCGCCGCCGCGCTGCGCCTGCCGCCGTCGCTGGCGTACGTGGTGAACCTCCTCGCCACCTGGCGCACCGGGGCCCAGGCGATCCTGCTCGACCACCGGCTCACCGACCACGAGGTGCAGGGCGCGCTCGCGCGGCTCACCCCGCAGGTCGTCGTCGCCCCGGTGCGCAGCGGCGGCGCCGCGCTGAAGATCTTCGTCGACGTCACCGAGGGCGTCACCGCCTACTCGGACCGGCCCGCCGGCAGCCCGCACGCGGTGATCCAGCTCAGCTCCGGCTCCACCGGACCGTCCAAGGTGATCGGTCGCAGCGCCGCGTCCCTCGTCGCCGAGGTGCGCCGCTACACGCGCATCGACGGCGTGGCCCTGCCCGGCGAGCGGATCATCCTGCTGCCGTCCATGGTGCACGTGCTCGGTCTCGTCGGCGGGCTGCTCTACGGCCTGCACGCCCACGTGACGCTGGTGCCGCCGGACCGGCTCAGCGGCGACGCGGTCCTGGCCGCCATCGCCGCCGACGACACCCCCGCCACCGTGCTCGGCGTGCCGTTCCACATCGGACTGCTCGCCTCCACCCGGCCGACCGGCCCGCTGCCGCAGTTCAAGCGGATGACCACCGGCGGCGAGCTGGTCCCGCCGGCCGTCGTCAATGCGTTCGTCGACCGCTTCGGCGTGCCGCTGGGCAACATGTACGGGATGACCGAGGTCGGCGTCATCGGCACCGACCTGCACGGCTGGCACCGGCCCTCGATCGCCCCCGCCCCCGGGATCACCGTCCGCGAGTCGGCCACCGGCGAGCTGTGGGTGAGCTGCCCGGACTCGCCGTACGTCGGGCTGTCCGACCCGGACCGCTGGGCCGACGGCTGGCTGCACACCCGCGACGCCGGCACCGTCGACCCCGACACCGGCCTGGTCACCGTGCGCGGCCGGCTCGACTCGCAGGTCTCCGTCGGCGGGCTGAAGGTCGACCTCACCGAGGTGGAGGCCACCCTCGCCGGGCTGCCCGGCGTCGCCGCCGCCGTGGTCGTGCACGACGGCGACATCACCGCGTACGTGCAGCCGGACGGGCCGCTGTCGGAGGAGGTGCTGGAGAAGCTGCTCGCCGAGCGGCTCGCCGCCTACAAGCGGCCCCGCGTCCTGCACCTGCTCGATCGGCTGCCCCGGACCACCACCGGCAAGCTGGTCCGCTCGACCGAGGCGCTGCGGGCGGCCACGCCGTGACCGGCCCGCTCCGGCGGCCCGTCGCGGTGCCCGCCGACCTGACTGATCGATCAGTCGATCACCAGCTCGACGCCGTCCGCCGGCCCGTCGACCGCCAGGGCCAGCACCAGGTCACCGGCCAGCACCAGGCCGCCGGCCGGAACCGGCCCGTCGCCGGCCGGGCCGCCGCCTGCGGGCAGCCGGGGGTGGCCGACCCGCAGCCCACCGGTCCCCGGGACGGGGCGCAGCAGCTCACCCGGCCCGCCGGGGACCGGCATCGGCCGGCGCAGGCCGCCGTCGCGCAGGCCGCGCCCGAGCGCCTTGCCGACCGCCTCCTTGGCCGTCCACAGCAGCAGGAACGCCTCGACGCGGTGCCCGGGAGGGCGTCCGCGCAGCCAGGCCGCCTCCTGCGGGGCGTACCAGCGGCGGGCCAGCGCCAGCGCGGGCAGCTCCCGGCGGCGCTCGACGTCGACGCCGACCCCGCCGCCGCGGCGGGCCGCCACCACCACGACCCCGCCGGTGTGGCTGACGCTCACCGGCAGCTCCACCGCGTCACCGGCGTCGACGAGCGGCCGCCCGGCCGCGTCGCGTCCCACCCGGATCTCCGCCTCCGCCCGGCCGAGCAGCGTGCCACCCGCGCGCCGCAGCAGCCGCCGGGCCGCCGCCGGCCGATCGCCGTCGGTACGGCCGAGGAACACGTACACGGTGTCCCGACCGGGCACCGCTGACTGGCTCACGGAAAGAGGTTAACCATGCGCGACGAGGTCCGTGCCTTCGTCATCTCCCAGCTCGACGACATGAACTACGACGTCGACGGCATCGACGACGACACCACCCTCGGCCCGGCCGGCGTCGACCTGGAGTCGCTGGCCCTGGCGGACCTGGCCGTCCGCGTCGAGGACCGCTACGGCCTGAAGTTCGCCGACGACGAGTCCGAGAAGCTGGCGCTGATGACGGTCGGCGAGTTCACCACGATGGTCGCCGACCGGGTCGCCGCGACGGCCGACGGCAACTCCTGATGGCCGGTCAGCCCGACCTGGGGCGAGCTGACCTGCTGACCATGCTCGCCGAGATGACCGCGAAGCCCGTCGACCAGGTGTCCGACCGGGTGGGCTCGATGGAGCTCGCCTGGCTGGTCCACCTCGTCGAACAGCGCTACGACCGCCGGCTCGACCTCACCGACGACCAGCTCGCCGGCATCCGGACGGTCGACGACGCCCTGGCGGTGTTCCACACCTGCCTGACCGCCCCCGCAGATGGCTGAGCGGGCCCCCGTACGGATCACCGGTGTCCACGCGCTCAGCGCCCTCGGCAGGGGCGCCGACGCCCAGCTCGCCGGGGTGCTCGCCGGCGCCCCCGCGTTCCGGCCCGTCGGCCGCTTCGACACCAGCGCCCGGCGGGTCGGCGTGGCGGCCACCCTGGCGGACGCCGGCCCGCTGGCCGACGAGCTGACCGGGGCGGTGCACGCCGCGTGCGCCGCCGCCGGGCTCGACGCGGCCGGCCGGGCCGCCGCGCCGCTGCTGCTCGCCGCCCACGGTGGGGCGGGCGTGCCGGCGCTGGCCGGGGAGCTGGCCCGCCGGTGCGGGCTGGCCGGTGCGTCCCGGGTCTACACGAGTGCCTGCGTGTCGGCGTCCACCGCGGTCGCCGACGCCGCCGCGCTGATCGGCCGCGGCGACGTCGACCGGATCGTCGTCGCCGCCGGGTACCTGGTCGAACCCGACCAGTACGCGCTCTTCGACGCCGGCCGGGCCCTCGCCACCGACGGCGCGGTCCGCCCGTTCAGCGCCGGGCGGCGCGGGCTGCTGCTCGGCGACGGCGTGGCCGCCGTGGTGCTGGAGTCCGCCGCCGCGGCGGCCCGGCGGGACGCGCCGACGCTGGCCTCGGTGCTCGGCTGGGGCCGGGCCGGCGACGCCTACCACCCCTGCCAGCCCGACCCGCAGGGGCGCGGCCTGGCGCGCGCGCTCGGCGCGGCCCTGCGCCGCGCCGGCCTGCGCCCCGAGGACATCGGGTACGTCAACGCCAACGCCACCGGCACCGGCTACAGCGACGCGGCCGAAGCGGCGGCGCTGCGGCTGGCCTGGGGCGAGCACGCCCACCGGGTGCCGGTCAGCTCGACCAAGGCGCTGCACGGGCACGCGCTGGAGGCGTCCGGGCTGCTGGAGCTGGTGGTGACCGTGCTGGCCGTACGGCACGGGAAGCTGCCGGTCAACGCCGGCTGGCTCGGCCCGGACGAGGCGTGCCCGCTCGACGTCATCCGCGACGCGCCCCGCCCGGCCGCCACCGGTTACGCGGTGAGCCTCAACGCCGCGTTCGGCGGCGCCAACACCGCCCTGCTGGTCGGTGCGGCGTGACCGGCACCGGGGAGCTGCCGACGGCGACGGACGGCCGGCTGCGGGTGCTCGCGCAGGCGCGCTGGCCGGAGCCGGGCGACGCCGCCCCGCCGACCCTGCCCGGGTTCGTGCACTCGCAGTTCAGCCCGGTCGTCGCGGCCGTCGCCGACCGGTGCCTCACCCGACGCCACGGCGAGCGACCGGCCCCGGAACCGGCCGGCGGGCGGACCGCGGTGGTGCTGGTCAGCGCCGCCGGGGACCGGGCCAGCGCCGACCACGTGCACGCCACGGTCGCCGCCGGGGGACGACCGGGCCCGCTGTTCTTCTTCCAGTCGGTGCCCAACAGCGTGGCCGGGCACGTCGCCGCGCGCTGGGGGCTGGGCGGGCCGGTGGTCTGCCTCGCCCCGACCGGGGACCCGCTGGCCGAGGGAACGGCCGAGGCGGAACTGCTGCTGAGCGACGGCGACGCCGACGAGGCACTACTGATCCTGATCGAACAGGCACCCGACGACGCCGGTGCGGGCGTCCAGGCCGCGGCACCGGGCTCCCTGCCCGGGACCGCCGCCGTCGCGGTGCTGCTGGGGCGAGGAGACGCACGATGAAGACCAAGGGACTGCGCGGCGTGCTGGCCGCCGACACCGAGCTGGGCGCCGGCAACGTGCTGGCCCGGGTGCTGGCGCACGGCGCCGACCCGGACGGCCCCGGCCTGACCTTCGACACGGAGGTCGACGGGCACCCCGCCGAGCGCCCGCTGACGCTCGGGCAGCTCGACGAGCGGGTCGCCGCCCGCGCCGCCTGGCTGCGCGCCCGGGGCGTCAAGCCCCGCGACCCCGTCGCCGTCTGGGCCACCGCCGCCGCCGACATGGTGCTCAGCTTCCTGGCCCTGACCCGCCTCGGCGCGATCCCCGCGCTGATGAACGGCAGGCTGCGCCCGGAGATCGCCGCCGAGTACATCCGCCGGCTGCGCGGCGCGGGCGTCCTCGCCGACGCCGCGCACACCGAGCTGCTGGCCGGGCACGACCTCGGCGCGCCGCTGCTCGGCACGCCCGCCGACGCCGGCACGGGCGACCCGGCCGCCGCCGGGGCCCACTACCGGCACCACCCCGACGACCCGATCGTCATCACCCACACCTCCGGCACCACCGGCGTGCCCAAGGCGGTGCTGCACTCGCACGCGAGCCTGTTCGCCGCCACCCGGCACCTGCTGTCCATGCCGCAGGCGCAGGGCACCCGCCGCATCCTCAACGCGCTGCCCGCCCCGCACACCGCGACCGTGCTCATGGTCAACCAGGCGCTGGGCAACCGGGCGGAGATGTTCCTGCTGTCCGACCAGGGCGGCGAGCGGGTCCTCGACGCGATCCAGCGGTGGCGGCCCGACGGCGTGTTCGGGTTCTCCGTCACCTGGGCGGAGCTGGCCCGGTTCGACCTGTCCGCGTACGACCTGGACTCGGTGCGGCTGTGGTTCAACACCGGCGACTGCTCGCACGAGCCGCACGTGCGCCGGCTCGTCGCGGTCGGCTCGCGGGACACCGTGACCCGCCAGGGCGTGGTGCGGGTGCCCGGGTCCGTGTTCATCGACGGGCTGGGCTCCAGCGAGATGGGCCACTCGATGTTCCACATCACCCACACCGCCGACACCGACCGGTACGGCCGCTGCGTGGGCCGCCCGTACCAGTTCACGAAGGTCGCCGTGCTCGACGCCGACGGCAACGAGCTGCCCCCGGGGCAGGTCGGCTTCCTCGGCATCGACTCGCCGTCGCTGTTCCGGGGCTACTGGAACGACTCGGTCACCACCTACCGGTTCCGGCTGCGCGGCTGGTACCTCACCGGCGACCTGGTCTACGCCGACGCCGACGGGCGCTACTACCACCTGGACCGGGCCGTCGACTCCGTCGAGGTCGGCGACGGCCGGCGGTTCTTCACCGCCCTGTCCGAGGAGCGGGTCCTCGCCGCCTGCCCCGACGTCACCGACTGCACCGTGGTGATCGTCAAGGAGGACGACCGCGTCGTCACCGACGTGCTGCTGGAGCTGGCGGCCGGGGCCGACCCGGGCGTCGACCGCACCGAGGCGGTGCGCGCCGCGCTCGGCGCGGACGTCGGGGCGACCCTGCGCCGGGTGGTGCCGGTGCGCTCCGAGGACATCCCGGTCACCGTCACCGGCAAGGTCCGCAAGGTGGTGCTGCGCGAGCGCTACCTGACCGAGTCGTCGTCGTGACCGCCCTCATCACCGGGATGGGCCTGCTGACCCCGGCCGGGCGGGGGACGGGGGAGACCCTCGACGCCCTGCTCGCCGGCCGGTCCGGGCTGGTCCGCCCGCCGCAGGACCACCCGGCCCACGGGTCGCTGGAGGCCGCCGGGCTGCTGCCGGACATCGACCCGCGCACGGTCGCGTCCGGCCCGGAGACCCGGGTGCTGGACCGGATCGTCGTGCTCGCCCTGCTCGCCGCCGCCGACGCGCTCGCCGACGCCGGCATCGAGGTGGGCCGCGACGTCGACCCCGCCCGGATCGGCGTGATCGTCGGCGGCGTCGGCGGGATGGCCACCCTGGAGCGGCAGGTGCTGGCGCGGGCCGAGCGGGGCCGGGCGGCGGTCAGCCCGTACCTGCTCACCGGGATCCTGCCGAACATGCCGGCGGCGCGCATCGCCATCGCCCACGGCATCCGCGGCTACAGCTCGTCGGTCGGCACGGCGTGCGCCTCCGGCGCGCAGGCCGTCGCCGACGCGGTCCGGCTGATCCGGGCCGGGGAGGCCGACGTGGTGGTCTGCGGGGCCAGCGAGGCCCCCCTGTTCCCCACCTTCGCCGACACCTTCGGCAACGCCCGGGCCCTCGCCCGGGGCTGGGCCGACCCGGCCGAGGCGAGCCGGCCGTTCGACGCCCGCCGCAACGGCTTCGTCCTCGCCGAGGGCGCGGCGCTGCTGGTGCTGGAACGTGCCGAGCACGCCGCCGCCCGGGGCGTGGCCGGCTACGCCGAGGTGGCCGGGTACGGGGCGAACACCGACGCCCACCACCCCACCGCGCCCCGGCCCGACGGGGCGGGAGCGGCCGAGTGCATGCGCCAGGCCCTGGCCGGCGGCGCGGTGACGGCCGGCGACGTCGGCTACGTCAACGCCCACGGCACCGGCACCAAGCTCGGCGACATCGCCGAGATCACCGCCCTGACCGACGTGTTCGGCGAGGGCCGGGTGCCGGTCAGCTCCACCAAGGCGCTCACCGGGCACCTGCTCGGCGCGTCCGGGGTGCTGGAGGCCGCCGCCACCGCGCTGGCGCTGGGCCGGGGGCTGCTGCCGCCGACCTGGAACCTCGACGACCCGGACCCGGCCTGCCCGGCGGACCACATCCGCAAAGAGGCCAGGCGGGCCGACGTGGAACACGCGCTGACCAACTCGTTCGGCTTCGGGGGGCAGAACGTGAGCCTGCTGCTGCGGCGCACCGCCGGTGCGGGTGCGCGCGCCGCCGCGCCGGGAGGTGATCTCGCGTAACACCCCGGGCGGGGGAGCCCGGACGGCAGTCACGGGGGGACATGGGGAAGGGCTGGTAAATGGACATCCGTTCTATAGATCACATCGAACTCTTCGTGGGGGACGCCCGGCAGGCCGCCTTCTACTTCGGCACCGCCGTCGGGTTCCGCCTGGCCGGGCAGGGCGGCCCCGAGACCGGGCTGGCGGGGCAGCGGTCGCTGCTGCTGCGCCAGGCCGACATCCGGATGGTGCTCACCTCCGGGCTGACCGCCGGGCACCGGGCGTCGACGTACGTGCAGCGGCACGGCGACGGCATCGCCGTGGTGGCGCTGGAGGTCGACGACGCCGCCGGTGCGTACGCGGAGCTGGTGGGCCGGGGGGCGACGCCGGTGACGCCGCCGGTCACCTTCACCGGCGCGGACGCCGAGGTCGTCACCGCCGAGGTGGCCGGCTTCGGCGACGTGCTGCACCGGCTGGTGGAGCGCCGGGGCGCCCGGCGCGACTTCCTGCCCGGCGCGTTCGAGACCACCGAGCCCACCGAGCCGGCCGGCGACGACGGCCTGCTCGCCGAGATCGACCACCTGGCGATCTGCGTGCCGCCGGGGCAGCTCGACGCGACCGTCGCCCACTACGAGCGGGTCTTCGGCTTCGCGCAGATCTTCACCGAGCACGTCGAGGTCGCCGGGCAGGCGATGAACTCCACCGTGGTGCAGAGCCCGTCCGGGCGGGTCACCCTGGTGCTGCTGGAGCCGGACCGCAGCCACCGGCCCGGGCAGATCGACGCGTTCCTCACCGAGCACGCCGGGGCCGGCGTGCAGCACCTGGGGCTGCGCACCGACGACATCGTCACCGCCGTCGGCGCGCTGCGTTCCCGGGGCGTCCGGTTCGCTGGCACCCCGGGGGCCTACTACGACGACCTGGAGCGGCGGGTCGGCCCGGTCGACGCGCCGCTGGACCGGCTGCGCGAGCTGAGCATCCTGGTCGACCGCGACCACGGCGGCCAGCTCCTGCAGATCTTCACCGAGTCGATGCACGTGCGACGCACCCTCTTCCTCGAACTCATCGAGCGACGCGGGGCGCTGACCTTCGGCAGCGGCAACATCAAGGCCCTCTACGAGGCCAAGGAACGGGAGCTGGCCGCGGCGGGGGCGACCCCCGCCGTCGCGGCTGGCACGGCACAAGGGGTTGGGGCATGACCACCACACAGATCCACCCGGCGCTGACCGCGCAGGAGGAGGCGCTGCTGCCGTCCGACGAGGACGTGCGGCACTACGCCGAGCACGGCTGGTACCTGTCGAAGAAGCTGTTCACCGACGAGGAGGTGGACGCCCTCGTGGCGGCCACCGACCGGTACTACGACGGCGAGCGGGACCGCACCCTGCCGGTGCGCCCGCCGAAGCTCGCCTACTGGGACCCGTCGAAGGGCCCGGTGCAGCGGCACAACGACTACGTCCACTACGAGCACGACGGGATCGCCGCGATCCTGCGCAAGCCGCTGCTCGGGGCGGTCGCCGCCCGGCTCGCGCGGGCCGCCGAGATCCGGGTGTTCCAGTCCACGCTGATCTACAAGCCGCCGATCGACGGCGAGCCGTCGAACATCGTGCCCTGGCACTTCGACAAGCACTACTGGTCGTCCTCGTCGTCGGAGGACATGCTCACCGCGTTCATCCCGTTCCACGACTGCGGTGAGGAGATGGGCACGATCACCATGGTCGACGGGTCGCACCGGTGGAAGGAGATCGGCGCCGACGACACCGTCGTGCGGCACTTCGCCGAGCGCGACCGCGACCAGCTCGAGGAGATGCTGGCCCGCAACGCCGCGCACAACGGGGCCCAGATCCGCAAGATCCCCATGGTGATCCCGAAGGGACACGTGAGTTTCCACCACTGCCGCACCTACCACGGCAGCGGTGCGAACGTCAGCGGTCGCCCGCGCCGGGCGATCTCGCTGCACCTGCAGGACGGCGCGAACGCCTACCGGGAGTTCCCGCTCTCCGACGGCACCCTCGCCGCGTACAACCACGACGTGCTGGTCCGCCGCACCCACGACGGGCGGCCGGACTACGCGGACCCCGACTTCTGCCCGGTCATCTGGCGCGACCGCGCCCAGCAGGGAGGCTGACAATGTCACGGTACGACTGGGGTAAGACGCACCCGGGCATCGAGCGGTTGGAGCAGGCGGTGACCGACCGCCGCGACGTGGTGGTCAAGCACCCCCTCTACGCCAACCTGGACACCCACGAGGCGCTGGTGACCTTCATGGAGCACCACGTCTTCGCCGTGTGGGACTTCATGTCCCTGCTGAAGTCGCTGCAGCGGCAGCTCACCTGCGTGGACGTGCCGTGGATCCCCACCGGCCCGACCGGCAGCCGGCGGCTGATCAACGACATCGTGATGGTCGAGGAGAGCGACGAGCTCGGCGAGGGCTACATCAGCCACTTCGAGCTGTACGTGCGGGGCATGGCCGAGGCGGGGGCCGACACCGGCGCCGTGGAGGCGCTGATCGACCTGCTGCGCGCCGGCACGCCGGTGACCGAGGCGCTGGCGAAGGCCGGCGTGCCCGGCCCGTCGGCGGCGTTCGCCGCCACCACCTGGAAGATCATCGAGTCGACGCCGGTGCACTGCCAGGCGGCGGCCTTCGCGTTCGGCCGCGAGGACCTGATCCCCGACATGTTCACCCAGGTCGTCGCCGTCAACGAGCGCAGCCAGAAGCTGCACACGTTCGTCGACTACCTGGAGCGGCACATCGAGGTCGACGGGGAGCAGCACACCCCGATGGCCATGCAGATGCTCGCCGACCTGTGCGGTGACGACGACACCAAGTGGCAGGAGTGCGCCGACACTGTCAACCTGGCGCTCGCCGCCCGCGCGCAGCTCTGGGACGACATCCTCGCCGCGATCAAGGAGGGTCGCCCGGCGTGACCCGCGACGATCCCGTCCGGCTGTACCGCACGGTGCGGCTGATCCGCCGGTTCGAGGAGCGGGCCGTCGACCTGGTCCGCGCCGGGGCGATCGTCGGCGGCATCCATCCGTACCTCGGTCAGGAGGGGATCGCCGCCGGGGTCTGCGCGGCGCTGCGCGACGACGACCTGGTCACCGGCACCCACCGCGGGCACGGCCACGTGCTCGCCAAGGGGGCCGACCCGGCCCGCATGCTCGCCGAGCTGCTGGGCCGCGAGACCGGGCTCAACCGGGGCCGTGGCGGCTCCATGCACGCCGCCGACCTCGCCGTCGGGGTGCTCGGCGCGAACGCCATCGTCGGTGCCGCCGGCGCGATCCTCACCGGAGCGGTGTGGGCGCGTCGGCGGCGCGGCGACGACCTCGTCGGGGCCACCTTCTTCGGCGACGGCGCGGTCAACGAGGGGATGCTGCTGGAGGCGTTCAACCTGGCCGCGCTGTGGCGGGTGCCGGTGCTGTTCGTCTGCGAGAACAACGGCTACGCCACCACCATGCCCGTCGAGGGCGCGGTGGCCGGCACGATCCCCGGCCGCGCCGAGGCGTTCGGCATGCCGGCGGCCGTCGTCGACGGCCAGGACCCCGAGGCGGTACGCGACGCCACGGCCGCCGCCGTCGCCCGGATGCGCGCCGGGGGCGGGCCGGAGCTGATCGAGGCCCGCACCTACCGGTTCGACGCCCACCACACCTTCGAGCACGCGGTACGTCTCGACTACCGCGCGCCGCAGGAGGTGGCCGCCGGCCGGTCCCGCGACCCGGTCGACATCCAGGGCGCCCGGCTGTCCGGGGTGGACCGGGCCGCCGTCGACGCCGAGGTCGAGGCGACCCTCGACGCGGCGGAGGAGTTCGCCCTGGCCAGCCCCGAGCCCGACCCGGCCGGCGCGCTGGAGCACCTGTACGCCAGCGGGCTGGTCGCCCGGACGGGAGGTGGCTGATGCCACGGCTGTCGTACCGCAAGGCCCTCACCCGGGCCCTGGCCGACGAGATGAGCCGCGACGAGTCGGTGTTCCTGCTCGGCGAGGACATCCGGGTGGCCGCCTCGAACGTCACCGCCGGGCTGCTGAAGCGGTTCGGGCCGGACCGGGTGGTGGACACCCCGCTGTCGGAGCAGGCGTTCACCAGCTTCGCCACCGGCGCGGCCCTGGCCGGGCTGCGCCCGGTGGTGGAGTTCCAGATCCCGTCCCTGCTGTTCCTGGTCTTCGAGCAGATCGTCAACCACGCGCACAAGTTCCCGCTGATGACGGGCGGGCAGGCCGAGGTGCCGGTCACCTACCTGGTGCCGGGCTCCGGCTCGCGGACGGGGTGGGCGGGGCAGCACTCCGACCACCCGTACAGCCTCTTCGCCCACGTCGGGGTGACCACCGTGGTCCCGGCCACCCCGGCCGACGCGTACGGGCTGCTGGTCTCGGCGATCCGGCACGTCGACCCGGTGGTGGTGTTCGCGCCGGCCGGGGCGATGGACGTGCGCGCCGACGTGGACTTCGCCGCCCTGGCCCCGGTGCCGATCGGGCGGGGGCGGGTGCACCGGGCCGGCGACGACGTGACGGTGGTCGCCGTCGGGCACCTGGTGCACGACGCGCTCGCCGTGGCCGAGGAGCTGGCCGACCAGGTGTCGGTGGAGGTCTTCGACCCGCGCACGCTCTATCCGTTCGACTGGGACGGGCTGACCGCGTCCGTGGCCCGCACCGGGCGGCTGGTCGTGGTCGACGACTCCAACCGGTCCTGCGGGATCGCCGGGGAGATCATCGCGACCGTGGTGGAACGGGTGCGGCTGCTCGCGCCGCCCCGGCGGGTCACCCGCCCCGACGGCGCGGTGCTGCCGTTCGCCCCGGCGCTGGACCGGGCCGTGCAGCCCGGCCGCGAGCAGCTCACCGCCGCCATCCAACTCACCATGAAGGACGAGTGATGATCGACCCCAACTACCCCTGGCCGCCGCTGGACCAGGCGTGGAACGACCTGCCGGAGTCGACCCGCGCGGCGATGGTGGCCGCCGGGGCGGGCGCGTGGAAGGAGGTCTTCTACGGCTGCGCGACGTACAACCAGACGTGGCGGCTGGCCCGGCCCCCGGTGATGCCGGCGGACGCGTTCCGCGAGCTGAACGAGGTGTGCGACCGGCTCGCCCAGCTCATCCTCGAGGCGTGTCAGCGGCGGGCCCGCACCGCCGGGGAGCTGACCCGGCTGCTCGGGGTGCCGGCGGAGGAGACGAAGCTGCTCGACACCGACGAGGTGCTGTCGGAGGCGCTGCTGGCCGCGTACCGGCCGGACGTGCTGATCTCCGGCGGGGTGCCGAAGTTCGTCGAGTACAACATCGACAGCAGCCTCGGTGGCGGCTTCGACGCCGACACGGTCGTCTACCGGTACGCGAAGCTCTACGCCGAGCGGGGCATCCTCGACGGGCTGGCGGTGCGGCCCGCCCCGTCCCTGCTGGACCAGCGGTTCGTGGCGATCCGCGACGAGCTGGGCCTGGCCGACGGGGCCCGGGTGGCGCTGCTGCTGGACTTCGACGCCGACTACCCGGGCCTGGAGACGCCGGACGACTTCATCCGGATCCTGTCCCCGCTGGCCGACCGGGCCCGCCACTTCGGCATCGACCTGGTCATCGCCCAGCTCAAGCTGGCGACCCTGGACGAGGACAAGCGGCTCGTCGTCGACGGCGCCCCGGTGGACGCGCTGTTCCGGCTCTTCGTGCCCAACCGGGTGCACGCCAGCGCGGGCCTGGACGCGGTCGCCGGTGCCCTCGCCGCCGGGACCCTGCCCATGTTCGTCAGCTCCGCCGCCTGGCTGCTCGGCAACAAGATCAACTTCGCCTGGCTGTGGGAGGACCTCGACACCCTGCCCGAGCCCGACCAGGCGCTCGTGCGCCGGTACGTCCCCCGCACCACCGCCCTCACCGCCGCCGAGCTGCCCCGGGCGCTGGCCGACCAGCACGACCTGGTCGCCAAGCCCGCCGACGGCTCCGCCGGCATCGGCGTGCTGTTGGGCCGCGAGACCGACCCGCAGAAGTGGGAGGAGGGACTGCGCGCCGCCCTCGACGAGGGCGGCTACATCCTGCAGGAGTACATGCCGGCCGACCGGGTGGCGATGGACTTCGTGCGGATGGAGACGGGAGAGACGGTCACCGCCGACGTCCCGTACAGCCTCGCGCCCTACCTGTTCGGCCGCACCGGCTCGGGTGGCCTGGCCCGGGTGGGCTTCCCCGGCTGCGACAGCGTGCTCAACCTCGCGCGCGGGGTCCTGCTCACCGGCATCCTGCTCACCGACTGACCGCCTCCCCGGCGGCGGTCTCCCCGAGGGCCGCCGCCGGGGGAGGTCACCGGCGCGCGGCGAGGTGCGCGCCGAGGCGGCGGACCGTCTCGGCGGCGGCGATGGCGTCGCTGCGGGCGCTGCCGTGCCGGCCGTCGCCGCTGTACAGCGTCGGGTCGGCCACCGCCGGGTGGTCGGTCAGGTGCACGTGCAGGGTGCCGAGCCGCTCGCCCAGGGCCCGGGTGTGCGCCGCCAGCCGGCGCATCCGCTCGCCCAGGCCCTCCCGCAGCCGCGCCGGCACCGCCGGGCTGTGCGACACGTCGAACATGCCCACCGTGACCACGTCCGCCCCCGCCGCCTGAAGGCCGGTGACCATCGCGGCCAGCTCCGCGTCAACGGCGTCCGCGTCGTAGGCGGAGCGGAACGCGTCGTTGCCGCCGCACACCACCAGCGCCAGGTCCGGGGCGAACTCCACCGCCGGGGCGAGCTGGGTGGCGCGGACCTCGTGCGCCCGCAGCCCCCGCAACCCCAGATTGAGGTACGCCAGCCCGGGGCGGGCCGCGTCCAGCTCGGCGGCGATCCGGTCGGCCCACTGCACGTCCGGGTACCCGTCGACGGGCTCGCACAGCCCCTCGGCGACACTGTCGCCGAGCACCACGAACCGCCGCCACGGGTGCCCGGCGAGCAGCCGCGCGCTCTCGCCCGCGCGCAGGCAGTACGGGTCGGTGGCTTCGGTGCGGCTCGACGGCATGATCGGCACGCTAGCCGACCCGCCCGCCGCGTCGACACCCCTACCCGTCGAGCGTCACCTCGGCCAGGTACACGCAGGTCCGCTCCTCGTGGGAGGAGTAGTAGCTGACCCGCAGCACCCCGTCGTGCCAGTCCAGCCCCGGGTAGCCGCAGTCGCCGCCGGAGGGCAGCGCCACCAGCTCGGTCAGGACGCCCCGGTGCGGGTCGACGGCGCAGACGGCGGTGCGCGGGCCGCCGTCGAGCAGGCGTAGCCCGGCGACGAGGCGGCCGTCGGGCAGCCCGAGCAGGGCCGGCCCGCCCACCCGCACCCCGAGGTCGGTCCACGTCCAGTGCCGGTACGGCGGGCGGGCCCGCCCGAGCTGGGCGGTGGCCGCCTCCCGGTCGCGGCGCAGCAGGCAGGTGGCGGTGCCGTCGGGGCCGAAGACCAGCCCGGACTCGTTGGGGTAACCGCCGAGGAAGAGGGTGTCGACGACCGGTTGCAGGTCGAGCCCGTCGCCGCTGCGGTAGAGCCGGACGAACCGGGGCTCCCGGGTGGCGTACCCGATGCCATACATGGCCCCGCCGTGCCAGACCGCCTGCCACACCCAGATGTCGCGCTCGCCGACCGGCATCGGCTCGCCCCAGCGCTGCCCGTCGGCCGACAGCCAGGTCAGCGTGCGGAACGTCGCCGGCCCCGCCTCGCGCCCGGTGGCCCGTCCTGCGGCCTGCCCGGCCACGTCGCCGGTGCCCGCGTCGCCGGTGCCCGCGTCGTCTCCCGTTGCGGTGA
Organism: Micromonospora haikouensis; assembly: GCF_000876225.1. Taxonomy (NCBI): domain Bacteria; kingdom Bacillati; phylum Actinomycetota; class Actinomycetes; order Micromonosporales; family Micromonosporaceae; genus Micromonospora; species Micromonospora haikouensis. Next base: position 2,004,170 of record NZ_JXSX01000003.1, read on the forward strand.
CCGCCGCGGCGAGCAGTTGCAGCCGGCCGTCGGGCCGGGTCACGAACCGGGGATCGCGCAAGTCGGTGGCCGCCCGCTCCAGCCGGGCGACCGGGGACCAGTCCCGCCCGTCGGCGGAGGCGAGCACCCGGATCGCGCCGTCGGCGGAGAGGTGCCCGGCGCCCTCCCGGTACGCGCACAGCCACCGGCCCCGATGACGGACCAGGTCGGTGAAGGCGTTGTGCCCGGCGGCGTCGCCGATCCGGCGCACGGTGCCGAGCCGGGCGGTGGCCACCGGGCTGTCGGTCGATGACGGCATGGTTCTCCTCGCGGGTCGCCGGTCCGGTCGCGCCCGGGGAGGCAGTCGGTGCGACCCGACCGGCCACGGTAGGCGCACCACCCGACGCGACGCGGGCCCGCCGGAGAACACGGGGCGAACATGCGAGGAAGCCATGTCGGGCGGGTGGGGGTATCCCGGCGCGCGGATACCCCCACCCGCCCGACATGCCGAGCAGGCCCCTACCCGGCGGGCGGCGCGGCCGGCGGGGTCGGGGCCGGGCGCGACCGGCCCGCGCGCAGCGGCCCGGCGAGCAGCGGCCCCACGGTCAGCACCGCGCACAGCACCGCCATCACCAGCAGCGCCGGCTTGAGGCCCAGCACGGCCACCGACCAGCCGCCCAGCAGCGCGCCGACGGGCAGGCCGACGAACGCCAGCGAGCCGGCGATGCCGAGCACCCGGGTCTGCAACGCGTCGGGCACCCGCTCGTAGAGCGTCGCCCCCAGCAGCGGGTTGACGGCGGCGATGCCGATGCCGGACAGGAACGTCACCACCAGCACCACCACGAGGTGGTCGGTGACCGCCATGGTCAGCAGCCGGGGCGCGCCGCTCATCGCCGCGCCGACGGCGAAGACGAGCGTGCGGGGCAGCCTCGGGCCGACCATCGTGAACACCACGTTGCCCAGCAGCGCCCCCGCGCCGAACACCCCCAGCACCAGGCCGAAGCCGGCCGGGTCGCCGAGCACGTCGCGTACCCAGACGGGGATCCACACGGCGGTGTTGGCGGCGGCCATCATGTTCAGCGCGGAGACCACCAGCAGCATGGCCAGCAGCACCCGGTCGGTGCGCAGGTAGGCGAACCCGGTGCGCAGGGCCCGGAAGTAGCTCTCCCGGGGCGCGGCCGGCGCGTCGGCGGCCGGCGGGCGCACCAGCAGCCCGACCAGCAGCGCGCAGAGCGCGAAGGTGCCCGCGTCGATCCAGATGGCCCGGGTCACCCCGACCCAGTCGATGAGCAGGCCCCCGATCACCGCGCCGAAGAGGGTGACGCCCCGGGCCAGCCCGTCGTAGGCGGAGGTGAGCCGGATCAGCTGCACCCCGGCGCGCTGCGCCGCCGGCCGGAACATGACGTGCTTGACGCGGTCGCCGATGCCGCGCAGCCCGCCGGCCACCGCGACGAGGGCGACCAGCGCCCCGAAGCCGAGCCACGGGGTCATCGCCACCACCGCCACGGCCGCCGCGCTCGCGGCGTCCACCACGATGGACGTACGGCGCACCCCGAACCGGTCCGCCCACGGCGTGGCCAGGGAACTCGACAGCATGTACGGCAGGAACTCCGCCGCCGCGACGATGCCCATCTTCGCCGGGCTGCCCGTGGTGGTCAGCACCAGCCACGGGATCGCGATGACGGAGATGCGGCTGCCCAGGTTGGAGATCAGGTCGGCGGCGACGAGCGTGACCAGTTCCCGCCGCGCGGCGGCCCGCTCCCGGTCCACGCCGCCTTCCTCCGCCACGGCGCCTTCCTTCGCCACGGCCGCCGGGCCGGCCGCGGAACCGGCCGTCGAGCCGGCCTCTGCCCCGGTCTCGGGGACGGCCTCGGTCGTCACGCCGGGCTGCCGACCTGGTCGGCGGGGTGGCCGGCGGCGTACCGGGCCCGCAGCGCCAGCTTGTCGACCTTGGCCGACCGGTTCAGCGGCAGCGCGTCGACGAACTCCACCGCGCCCGGCGCCCACGTCTCGCTCAGCTCGGCGATGACCAGGTCGATCAGCTCCGCCTCTGTCACCGTCGCGCCCGGCGCCGCCACCACGTACGCGTACGGCAGCTCGCCGGCCACCTCGTCGGGCACCCCGATCACGGCGGCGGCGCGCACCTGCGGGTGCCCGGCAAGCACGTCCTCGATGGGCCGGGAGTAGATCGGCCAGCTCCGCTGCCGGGTGAGGATCCGGTCGGCGAGCCGGTCGACGAGGTAGAGGTAGCCGTCGGCGTCGAGGTGGCCGACGTCGCGGGTGCGTACCCAGCCGTCGACGAGGGTCTCGGCGGTCAGCTCGGGCTGGCCGTGGTAGCCGGCGAAGCTGAGCTTCGTGCGCACCCACACCTCCCCGTCGACGCCCGCCGGCAGCACCGCCCCGTCGGCGTCGCGGATCTCCACGGCCACGTCCCCGTACGCCCTGCCGCAGGAACGCAGCCGCTCCGGGTGCTCCGGGTCCTCGGTCAGCCCCGGCTGGGCGGTGATCACGACGGCCTCGCTGAGCCCGTACACGATGCGCAGGACCGGGCCGAAGCGGGCGATCGCCTGGCGCAGGCGGGCGGGCGCGGCGGGCCCGGCGCCCACGTTGAACATGAACATGGCGGAGAAGTCCGCGCCGGGCAGGTCGGGGTGGTCGAGCACCTCGTAGAGCATCGGCGGGGTGACGAACGTCGAGTTGATCCGCTCCCGCCCGACGGTGGCGATGAACGCCGCCGGGTCCCACCGCTCGCGCAGGAACAGCACGCCGCCGCTGAACAGGTTGACCAGGGTGGTGATCTGGCCGCTGGCCAGCCACATCGGCGAGTGGGACAGGTGCCGCAGCAGCGGGATCCCGCCGGAGCGGAAGCCGGCGGCGAGGGCGAGGACCTGGCGGTAGAAGCTTTCCCGGTGGTGCACCAGCTTCGGGGTGCCGGTGGTGCCGCTGGTCTGCAGGAACGACTCCGGCTCCGGCACGTCGACGGGCAGCCCGGCGCCCGCGTCGAGGTCGGCGGCGGCGAGGCCCGGGCCCGGCGAGGCGCTGGTGGCGTCGGGACCCGGCGAGGCGGTGGTGAGGTCGGGACCCGCGCCGCCGGGGCCGAGGCAGAACACGGGCACGCCGGCCAGGTCGGCGGCGATCCGCGGGCCGAGCCCGTCGCCGTCGCGGGCGTCGTAGACGAACGCCTCCGGCCGGGACAGCCGGACGAAGTCGTCGACCTCGCGGCGGGAGGTGACCGGGGCGACCCACATCGTCCGGCAGCCCAGCAGGTGCAGGGCGAGCTGCAGCAGCGGCCCCTCGACCGCGTTGCCGAGCATCACCAGCACGGCCGCGCCCGGGCGGACCCCGCCCCGCGTCAGCGCGCCGGCCATGCCGCGCACCTGCGCGGCCACGTCCAGGTAGGTCAGTCGGCGTCCGCCGCCCACCAGGGCCTCCCGGTCGCCGAAGCCGGCGAACAGCTCCAGCGCCTCGTGCACATAGGTGGTCGGTCGGTCGGCACCGTCGGTCATCGCCAGCCCCCATCAGCTTCCGGCGGCGGTCGGCGGCGGCCCGGCGGGGCGCCCGCGTCGACCGGCCGCGAGCGGCGTCCCGGCAGCTCAGGGCCGGGACGCGGCGACGGCGGCGCGCTTCGGCGACCGCACCGCCGCCAGCTTCGAGCGTAGGCCGCCCGGCCGCGCCGGGCACCGGGCCGATCGGTGCGCGGCCGCAGCTCGACGTCATTTGATCTTGTCGATCAGGTTGATTGACGCCTGTCAGGGGCGCGGCTAGGTTTCTGGACCATCGTCCAGGAGGCTGTCGTCAGTGGACGACCCTGGGCTGCCAACATGGAGGTTCAATGTCGACTCCGAACAAGTGGCGCTTGATAACGGCCCCGAAGAGATGGCAGGTGATCGCCGCTGCGGCCACGGCGCTGGTCGTGGGAGCGCCGGCCGTGGTGGCCACCGCCGGCCCGGACACCGGGAAGCGCCCCGGCGCACCCGTGTGGGCGGGCAGCTGGGCCGCCGCGGTGACCCGGGGCAACACGGTCGGTCTGACCAACACCGGCCTCAACAACCAGAGCATCCGGATGATCGTGCACACCACGGTGGGCGGTCCCCGGCTGCGCGTGCGGCTGAGCAACCTCTACGGCGAGCAGGCCGTGAAGGTCGGCCGGGCCACCATCGCCCGGCCGGACGCGTCCACCCCGACGGACCTGTCGGACGTGGCCGCGCCGACCGTGAAGGAGCTGACCTTCAACGGCTCCGCGTCGGTCACCATGAACAAGGGCGGGGAGCTGCTCAGCGACCCGGTCGACCTCCCGGTCGGTGACCAGGAGGACCTGGTCGTCACGCTGTACTTCCCCGAGCTGACCGGGCCGGTGACCTTCCACGGCCAGTCGCGGCAGACCACGTTCATCGGCGCCACCGACCTCACCGGTGCCGCCGGCGGGACGGGCTTCACCATCCGCCCCGACTGCTGCTGGATGTTCCTGTCCGGTGTGGACGTGCAGCGCAAGCTCAGCCCCGGCTCGGTCGTCGTCCTCGGCGACTCCATCGCCGACGGCAACGGCAGCACGGTCAACACCAACCGGCGCTGGCCCGACCTGCTCGCCGACCGGCTGATCGACGCCCGCCCCGAGGTGCGTACCCCGGGCGTGCTCAACCTCAGCCTGGCCGGCAACCGGCTCAACCACGAGGGCACCGAGCCCGGCGCGGGCGGCTTCCCCGGCTACTACGAGCTGGGCCCGAACGCCCTGGCCCGGCTCAACGAGGACGTCTTCCCGCAGACCGGCGTGCGGACCGTCGTGACCCACCTGGGCATCAACGACATCTGGATGTCGGACGACTCCGCCGAGAAGATCATCGCCTCGCTGCGGCAGGTCAACCAGCAGGTCAAGGCCCGCGGCCTGACCAGCCTGGTGGCCACGCTCACCCCGTACGAGGGGCACGGCAACCCGGGGGTGTGGACGCCGGAGAAGGAGGCCACCCGCCAGGCGGTCAACGCGTACCTGCGTGGCAGCCACGAGTTCGACGGGGTGCTCGACTTCGACAAGGTGCTGCGCGACCCGGCCCAGCCGAGCCGGCTGCTGCCGGCGTACGACTCGGGTGACCACATCCACCCGAACGACCTGGGCAACCAGGCGATGGCCGACGCGGTGCCGCTGCGCCTGCTCGGTCTGTGACACCGGCGGGGCGGCGGGGGTGTTCCTCCCGTCGCCCCGTCGCCAACTTCCTGGGGAGGAAGCACCACCGTGGACGTCAAAGAGCTGCTCTCCGGCCTGTACAGCGACCAGGGCCGGCAGAACCCGTACCCCTTCTACGCCGCCCTGCACGAGCTGGGCCCGATCCGCGAGATCCCGAACCGCCCCGAGCACAGCACCGTCAGCGCCGTCGCCGGCGGGTACGACGTCGTCGACCAGGTGCTGCGCGACCCGGAGTGGCTCAAGCAGTCCCCGCCCGGCTGGGAACAGCACGAGATCCTGCGCACCTTCGAGTCGTCGATGATGTTCATCAACCCGCCCGACCACACCCGGATGCGGGCGGTGTTCGCCAAGACGTTCACCCCGCGCCGGCTGGGCGCCCTGGAACCGGTGATCACCCGGGTCACCGACACGCTGCTGGACCGGATGGCCGAGGCGGGGGCCGGCGGCGCCGAGGTCGACTTCGTGGCCGACTTCGCATACCCGATCCCGGCGCTGGTGATGGCCGAGTTCATCGGCCTGCCCGAGGCCGACCTGCCCTGGTACCGCGAGCGGGTCGACTGGATCGACGACTTCCTCGACGTGGCCGGGGCGACCCCGGAGCGGCTGGCCAAGGCCAACACCGCCGCCGCCGAGCTGCGCGGCTACTACCGGGAGCGGATCGCCGAGCGCCGCCGCGCCCCCGGCGAGGACCTGATCAGCGGCCTCGTCGAGGCGCTCGACGCCGGCGGCGTCGACCTCACCGAGGACGAGCTGATCAGCAACCTCATCGTCCTGTTCAACGCCAGCTTCGTCACCACCGTCTACATGTTCAGCAACGGCCTGCCGCTGCTGCTGGAGCACCCCGAGGTGACCGCCGCCCTGCCCGGCGACGCCGAGCTGACCCGGGGCTGCGTGGACGAGGTGCTGCGCATGCAGAGCCCGGTGCACTTCCTGGCCCGGGCCGCGCCCCGCGACACCGTCCTGCACGGGGTCAAGGTCGCCGAGGGCGAGAACGTGATGCTGCTGATCGCCGCCGCCAACCGTGACCCGGCCCGCTTTACCGACCCCGACCGGTTCGACCCGCGCCGCGCCGGTCCGCCGTCGCTGGCCTTCGGCGTCGGCCTGCACTTCTGCCTCGGCTCGGCGGTGTCCCGGCTGGAGGGCCAGCTCGCCCTGCCCCGGCTGTTCGCCCGCTTCCCCGGGCTGCGCATCACCCAGCAGCCCGTCTACAGCGGCAGCCTGTTCCTGCGCGGCATCGACAAGCTGTTCGTCACCACCGGCGAATAAAGGAGACCCACCCATGCCCCTGGACCCGCAGGTGGTCGCGTACCGGGCCGCGCGCGCGGCGGCCGGCGTCGCGCCGCTGTACACCCAGACCCTCGCCGAGGCGCGCGCGGCCGACCTGGCGGCCATCCGGGCCGGGGGCGGCGACGTCGAGCCGGTGCACGAGGTACGCGACACGGTCGTCCCCGGCCCCGCCGGTGACCTTCCGGTACGCGTGCACCGGCCGGCCGGGGACGGCCCGCTGCCGACCCTGGTCTACTTCTTCGGCGGTGGTTGGACCCTCGGCAGCGTCGACACCGCCGACGGGATCTGCCGCCGGCTGGCCAACGCCACGGGCTGCCAGGTCGTCACGGTCGGCTACCGGCTCGCCCCCGAGCACCCGTTCCCGGCGGCGGTGCACGACTGTCACGCCGCCGTGGCCTGGCTCGCCGCGCACGCCGACGAGTTCGGGGCCGACCCGGACCGGTTGGCCGTCGGCGGGGACAGCGCCGGCGGCAACCTCGCCGCCGCCGTGACCCTGCTGTCCCGCGACGGCGGCGGGCCGGCGCTGGCCGCCCAGCTGCTGGTCTACCCCAACACCGACCAGCGCGAGCGCGCCGAGCCGGCGGGGTCCGCCGATCCCGCCGAGTCCGCCGGGCCCGGCGGGGAGCAGGACCCGCTGCTGTTCAACCGGCACTCGGTGGCCTGGTACCGGGGGCACTACCTGCCCGAGCCGGCCGACGCGGCCAACCCGCTCGCGTCGCCGCTGCTCGCCGAGGACCTGACCGGCCTGCCGCCGGCCCTGGTGATCACCGCCGAGTACGACCCGCTGCGCGAGGAGGGGGAGCGCTACGCCGACCGGCTGCGCGCGGCGGGGGTGCCGGTGGAGCTGGCCCGCTACCCCGGGATGATCCACGGGTTCTTCGCCATGCCGGGGGCGTTCGACGCCGGTCGGCACGCCCAGGACCGGGCCGCCGCGTTCCTGCGCGACCGGCTCGGCGTCGCCCCGGCGGTGCCGGCCGACGCGGGCGCGGTCGATGGCTGAACCGCTCGCCCCGCCCGCGCCCGCCCCGCCCGGCACCGTGACCGCGCCCGCCGGTGCGGTGCCGTTCGCGGCGAGCCTCGCCGACTTCGCCGCGCTGGCCCGCGAGGTGCTGCCGCCCGAGGTGTACGACTTCGTGGCCGGCGGCAGCGGCGCCGAGACGGCCCTCGCCGCGAACCGGGCCGCCCTGGACCGGGTGGCCGTGCTGCCCCGGATGCTGCGCGGGATCGACCGGCCCCGCACCGACGCCCCGCTGCTCGGCCGGGCGCAGGCCCTGCCGGTGGCGGTCGCGCCGATGGCGTACCAGCGGCTCGTGCACCCCGACGGCGAGCCCGCGCTCGCGGCGGCGGCCGGCGCGGCCGGGGTGCCCTACGTGGCGAGCACCCTGAGCAGCGCCACCATCGAGCAGATCGCGGCGGCCGGCGGGCCGGTGTGGTTCCAGCTCTACTGGCTGCGGGACCGGGGGATGGTCCGCGAGCTGGTGGACCGGGCACAGCGGGCCGGGTGCACCGCGCTCATGCTCACCGTCGACGTGCCGATCCTCGGCCCCCGGCTGCGCGACGTACGCAACGGGTTCGCCCTGCCCCCGCACGTGGCCGCCGCGAACCTGCCCGGCAGCCGCGACGACCTGGCGCACGCCGGCACGCCCGGCACCTCGGCCGTGGCCCGGCACACCAGCGCCGCGTTCGCCTCGGCCCTCACCTGGTCCGACGTCGCCTGGCTGCGGGGGCGCACGGACCTGCCGCTGGTGGTCAAGGGCGTCCTCGACCCCCGCGACGCGGTGCTGGCCGCCGACGCGGGCGCGGACGCGGTGGTGGTGTCCAACCACGGCGGGCGGCAGCTCGACGCCGCCCCCGCCGGGCTGACCATGCTGCCGCAGGTGCGCACCGCCGTCGGCGACCGGTGCGAGGTGCTGGTCGACGGCGGCATCAGCGGCGGCGTCGACGTGCTGCGCGCCCTGGCGCTCGGCGCGTCGGGGGTGCTGGTGGGCCGGCCCCTGCTGTGGGCGCTGGCCGTCGGCGGGCGGGCCGGCGCCGACGCCGCGTTCGCGCTGCTCGCGGCCGAGCTGCGCGACGCCCTCACCCTCGCCGGGTGCGCCGACCCGGCGGAGGCCCGCGACCTGCGTACGATCACGGAAGGCTGAACGTGGACGGTGGACGACCGGTGGACCTGAGCGCGGGCGTGGCCCCGGACGACGTGCGCGTCGACTGCGACCTCGACGTGGCCGACCTGCACCCGGCGGTCGGCGACCCCGCGCTGAACTCGATGAACTTCCTCAACGAGGTCGCCCAGCGCTATCCCGACGCGGTGTCGCTGGCCGCCGGCCGCCCGTACGAGGAGTTCTTCGACGTCGCCGACCTGCACCGGCACCTGGAGGCGTTCCGCGCCCACCTGGCCGACGACCTCGGCTACGGGCCGGCGCAGGTGCACCGCGCCCTGTTCCAGTACGGCCGCACCAAGGGCATCATCCACGACCTCGTCGCCCGCAACCTCGCCGTCGACGAGGAGATCACCGTCGACCCGGAGTCGATCGTGGTGACGGTCGGCTGCCAGGAGGCGATGCTGCTGGTGCTGCGGGCGCTGCGCGCCGGCCCCGCCGACGTGCTGCTCGCCGTCGCCCCCACGTACGTCGGGCTGACCGGCGCGGCCCGGCTCGTGGACCTGCCGGTGCGCCCGGTGGCCGGCGGCCCGGCCGGGGTCGACCTGGCGGACCTGCGCGAGCAGGTGCGCCGGGCCCGCGCCGAGGGGCTGCGCCCGCGCGCCTGCTACGTGATGCCCGACTTCGCCAACCCGTCCGGGGCGAGCATCGACCTGGCCGACCGGCGGCGGCTGCTGGACCTCGCCGCAGCCGAGGACCTGCTGCTGATCGAGGACAACCCGTACGGGCTGTTCCACGCCGACGGGGCGGGGCGGGTGCCGACGCTCAAGGCCCTCGACACCGGGCGCCGGGTGGTCTACCTCGGCTCGTTCGCCAAGACCGTGCTGCCCGGGGCGCGGGTCGGCTACGTGGTCGCCGACCAGCGGGTGCGCGACGCCGACGGGACCGTCGGGCCGCTCGCCGACCAGCTCGCCAAGATCAAGAGCATGGTCACGGTGAACACCTCGGCCATCGCCCAGGCCGTCGTCGGCGGGGCGCTGCTCGCCCACGGGTGCAGCCTCGTCGCCGCCAACACCCGCGAGCGCGCCGCGTACGCCCGCAACCTGCGCCACCTCGTCAACGGCCTCGCCCGGCGGTTCCCCGATCCGTCGCCGGTGCGGTGGAACGTCCCGGCGGGCGGCTTCTTCGCCGTGGTGAGCGTCCCGTTCCCGGTCGACGACGCGCTGCTGCGCCGCTCCGCCGAGGACTACGGCGTGCTGTGGACGCCGATGGCCCACTTCTACGACGACACCGCGCCGGTGGCCGCGCTGCGGCTGTCGATCAGCGCCGTGACGCCCGGGCAGATCGACGCCGGCCTCGACCGGCTCGCCGCGCTGATCGCCGACGAGCTGACCCGGTCGCCCGTCCCGGCGGCGCGCCGCTGACCCCGCACTGTCGTCGTTCCGCCACCCCCCGTGCGCCACGCGCCCGGGCGGACCGGCCATAATGGACCGCATGGTCGCATGGGAGTACGCACTGTTGGTCCGCCGCTACCAGGGGCAGGGGCGCAATTTCCACGTCTCGTTCGTGTGGTACGGCCCGGACGGGTCCCGCACCGACATCACCGCGTACGGCGACACCGCGATCGCGCACCTCAACCGGGCCGGCCGGGAGGGCTGGGAGCTGGTCTCCGCCGCCGAGGACGTGAACAACGTCCAGGGCAGCACCGAGGTCCACCGCTACCACCTCAAGCGCCCCATGGCCTGACACCGACCGCCCGCCCTCCGGGCCGGCCCGGCGTCCCGCCGTGCCGCCCCGCCCCGGTGATCAAGAGAAAAGCGTCAAAGTCGATCTCGACGATGACGCTTTTCTCTTGATCACCGAGCAGGTGGGGGTGGTCAGGCCAGGGTGACCGAGGGGTAGAGGGGGTGGGTCGACAGGAGGTCGGTGGCCTGACGGCTGACCTTGTCGGCCAGGGCCGGGTCCAGGACGTACTTGGCCTTCGACGGCGTGCCGTCGGCGTTCGACCCCGGCGTGGTCTGGCTGAGCACGGTGTGGATCAGCTCGGCCGTCGCGTCCATCTCGGCGGTGCCCAGGCCCCGGGTGGTCAGGGCGGGGGTGCCGATCCGGATGCCCGAGGTGTACCACGCGCCGTTCGGGTCCTGCGGGACCGCGTTGCGGTTGGTGACGATGCCCGAGTCCAGCAGCGCCTGCTCGGCCTGCCGGCCGGTCAGCCCGTACCCGGAGACGTCGATGAGCACCAGGTGGTTGTCGGTGCCGCCGGTGACCAGCGTCGCGCCCCGGCGCAGCAGCCCCTCGGCGAGGGCCTGGGCGTTGTCGACGATGCGCTGCGCGTAGTCGGCGAAGTCGGGGCGACGCGCCTCGGCCAGGGCGACCGCCTTGGCGGCCATCACGTGCGGCAGCGGGCCGCCGAGCACCATCGGGCAGCCCCGGTCGACCTGGTCGGCCAGCTCCGGGCCGCACAGCACCATGCCGCCGCGCGGGCCGCGCAGCGACTTGTGGGTGGTGGTGGTGACGATGTGCGCGTGCGGCACCGGGTCGAAGTCGCCGGTGAAGACCTTGCCGGCCACCAGGCCGGCGAAGTGCGCCATGTCGACCATGAACGTCGCGCCCACCGAGTCGGCGATCTCCCGCATGATCCGGAAGTTGACCTTCCTCGGGTACGCCGAGTAGCCGGCGACCAGGATCAACGGCCGGAACTCGCGGGCCGCCTCGGCGACCCGGTCGTAGTCGATCAGGCCGGTGGCCGGGTCGGTGCCGTAGCTGCGCTGGTCGAACATCTTGCCGGAGATGTTCGGCCGGAAACCGTGGGTGAGGTGGCCGCCCGCGTCCAGCGACATGCCGAGCATCCGCTGGTCGCCCAGCTCGCGGCGCAGCGCGAACCAGTCCTCCTCGGTCAGGTCGTTGACCTGACGCACCTGCGCCCTCTTCAGGGCCGGGGACTCCACCCGGTCGGCCAGGATCGCCCAGAACGCCACCAGGTTCGCGTCGATGCCCGAGTGCGGCTGCACGTACGCGTGCGACGCGCCGAACAGCTCCCGGGCGTGCTCGGCGGCGAGCGCCTCGACGGTGTCCACGTTCTGGCAGCCCGCGTAGAAGCGGCGGCCGACCGTGCCCTCGGCGTACTTGTCGCTGAACCAGTTGCCCATCGCCAGCAGCGTGGCGGGGGAGGCGTAGTTCTCGCTCGCGATCAACTTCAGCGACTCGCGCTGGTCGGCCAGCTCCGCCCCGATCGCGTCGGCGACCCGGGGCTCGACGGCGCGGATCACCTCGAGGGCGCTGCGGAAGGCGGTGGACTCGGCGTTCGGCGACGACATGCGACCTCCTGGTGACGTGCGGAAGGCCCAGGCGCTCGGCAGACGTCCTGATGACGGGACCGCTTCCCGATGGTTGTCCATCCCCACGCGCCAGTCACGGCCCGGCCCGATCCTACCCGGTCCGCCCGGGGGCGGGCCGGGCCGGACCACCTTCGGCGGTCTCCGCGCCTCCGGCGGCTCCCGTAGGATCGACTGGTGGTGGGGGAGGACGACGGGGCGCTGCTCGCGATCAGCGACCTGCATGTGACATACGCGGAGAACCGGGCGATCGTCGAGGGCCTGCGCCCCCGTTCACCGGGCGACTGGCTGCTGGTCGCGGGCGACGTCGCCGACACCGTGGCCGACATCGAATGGGCGCTGGGCCTGCTCAGCCGGCGCTTCGCGAAGGTGGTGTGGGCCCCGGGCAACCACGACCTGTGGACGCCGTCGAGCGACCCGGTCACCTTGCGCGGGGTGGCCCGCTACCGGCACCTGGTGGACGTCTGCCGCGCCCTGGGGGTGGTCACCCCGGAGGATCCGTACCCGGTGTGGCGGGGCCCCGGCGGGCCGGCGCTGGTCGTGCCGCTGTTCCTGCTCTACGACTACACCTGGCGACCCGAGGGCCTCGACACCCGCGAGGCGGCCCTGGCCGAGGCGTACGCCACCGGCATCGTCTGCACCGACGAATACCTGCTGCACCCGGACCCGTACCCGAGCCGGCAGGACTGGTGCGCGGCCCGGCTCGCCGAGACGGCCGCGCGGCTCGACGCCCGCGACCCGGCGCTGCCGACGGTGCTGGTCAGCCACTGGCCGCTGGTGCGCGAGCCGACCCGGATCCTGCGCTATCCGATCTTCGCCCAGTGGTGCGGCACCGACGCCACCGCCGACTGGCACGTGCGCTACGGGGCCGCCGCGGCCGTCTACGGCCACCTGCACATCCCCCGCACGACCTGGCACGACGGGGTGCGCTTCGAGGAGGTGTCGGTCGGCTACCCCCGCGAGTGGCGACGCCGTTCCGTCCCACCGGGGCAACTCCGCCAGATCCTCCCGCCCCCGACTTGATCCCGCCCCCTCCGGATCTTGGACGGTTGTCGTCCGCTCGTGACGACAACCGTCCAAGAATCGCGTGCGGGGGCGCGGTCAGGCGGTGACCGCGTCCAGCGCCTTCTTGATCGCCTTCGGGGCGGTGGGGCTGCGCGGGGCGTCGGCGCGCAGCGCGAGCATCCGCTCGCCGATCTCCTGCAACTGCTTGCGGCCGAGCGCCTCCCGCACCTTCGGGAACCACTCCTGCTCCTCCTCCTCGACGTGGTGCTCCACGTTCTCGATCAGCACCGTGGTCTTGGCGTTGAAGTGGTCGTCGTCGGCGTCCATGGTGGCCAGCTCGGCGCAGAGCAGATCGGCCACGTGGTGCTCCTCGTACGACTCGAGGATGTCGTCCTCCAGGTCCGGCAGCAGCTTGCGGACCTCCGGGTACATCACCTCGTTCTCCAGGCAGGTGTGCACCGTGAGGGCCTCCAGGATCTGCCCCACCAGCTTCTGCCGCTGACTCGCCAGCCCGTCCTGGGCATCCTGGAAGGCCCTGAACAGGCGGCGCATCTCCTTGTGGTCCTCCTTGAGCACGACGATGGCATCGGTCGACACCGGTGACCTCCTAGGTTCGGCTGATGATCGTCCGATACCCCGAGGTCACCAGCGGAAACGGCCGCCACCCGATCGGTGTACGGGCCCGCCGCCCCGGCCGGGGGCGCGCTCGGCCGGCGGCGCGCAGGTCCCCGAACAGGGAGGTGGGGCCCTGCGCGCGCCGGGCCCCACCGATTCGCCGTCAGGCGGTCACTTGACCGCGTTGTACGCGTTGACGACGCCCGCGCCGTAGAACCCGTTGCGGGCCCCGCCGGAGCAGGCCGCGTCGTACGCGTGCGGGCCCGTCGGGATCAGCGGGACCGGGTTGTACACGCCCGCCGGGCAGGAGCGGGCGACGGCGGTGCGCTCCAGGAACGACGCGAGCTGCCCCGGCGTCATCCCCGGGTGGGCCGACAGGGCCAGGGCGGCGACGCCGGTCGCGTGCGGACCGGACATCGAGGTGCCCTGCTTGTAGCCCCACCCGTTGGTGCGGGTGGCGGTGTTGAAGGTGGTGGACAGGATCGCGTCGGTGCTGGTCGAGCGGGTGCCCTGGGTGCGGAACCGGGTGTCGCCGCCCGGGGCCGTCACGTCGACGACGCCCTGCCCGTACGAGGAGTAGTAGCTCTTGTCCCCGGTCGGGCCGACCGCCGACACGGTCACCACGCCCGGCGCCTCGGCCGGCAGGTCGAGGCAGGCGTTGGTGAGGTTCTCGCGGGTCTCGGGCGTCCCGTTGTTCGGGCTGCCCTCGTCGGTGATCTTGTGCGCGAGGTCGTAGTTGGAGTTGCCCGCGGACGCCACGTTGAGCACGCCCTTGCTCTGCGAGTACCGGATGGCCCGCTGCACGGCCTGCCACACCGGACGCTGGCGCGCGTCGTTGCGGCAGTTCAGCTCCCACGGGTCGATGTAGTAGCTGTTGTTGGTCAGCTGCATGCCGTGCTCGGCGGCCCACACGAACCCGCAGACCGCGGCCTCCGGGAAGATGTAGCCGTCGTCGTTGACCACCTTGACGGCGGCCACCTTGACGCCCGGGGCGACGCCGGTCACCCCGACGCCGTTGATCGCGGCGGCGATGGTGCCGGCCACGTGGGTGCCGTGGTCGGAGGTGGTCGGGTTCCAGGCGGCCTCGGTGGTGTCGGTGACACCGCCGACGCAGGACGTGCTCTTGTCCCTGGCGATCTGGCTGGCCAGGTCCGGGTGGCTGGAGGAGATGCCGCTGTCGAGCACGCCGACGACCACGTCCGGGCTGCCGGTCGTGATCGCGTGGGCCTGCGGGACGCCGATCATCGGCATGTCCCACTGCTGCCCGTACAGCGGCTCGGTGGTCGGGTCGCCGCTGGCCGCGGCGGCGTCGGCCGCCGAGACCTCCACGGTCTCGCCCTCGTCGAGGGCGCTGCCGAGGCCGGTGGTGGCGGCCACCGACTCGACGCCGGCACCCTTCACCGCCGAGGCGAAGTCGGGGTTGGCCGACCGGGCGACGAGCACGCCGATCTGGTGGTAGCTGGCCACCACCGTGCCGTTCGCGGCGGCGACCCGGGCCGCCGCGGCGTCGGTCGTCGCACCCTGCGGGGCGAGGACCAGGAAGGTGGTGTCGGGGCCGACGGCCGCCGCCGGGGCCAGTCCGCCGGTGAGGGCGAGACCGACGCCGAGCGTCACGGCGGACGCGGCGGCCAGGGTCTTGCGACGCAGGTTCTTCACACAGACTCCCAGGGGCTGTTCCAGCCGGCTCCGCGCCCCTGGTGGGGACGCGGCCGGCGGGAGGCGGACGGACGCCCGCCTCCGCTGGATGAGCGTCGGGAGCCCGGGCGGCGTTACACCGCCCAGGGGTGTGGTCAGACCGTGGCGAGGGTGTGCGGGATCTCGTCGAGCAGCTCGCGGGCGAGGAAGCCGATCCGGCCGAACCGGGGCACCAGACGCTGCCCGCTGACCGCGTGCGCGAACGCCGCCCAGCAGGCCGCCTGCGCCGGCTCGGCCCCCCGGGACAGCAGGCCCGCCAGCAGCCCGGCGCGCACGTCCCCGCTGCCGGAGGTGCCCAGCCCCGCGTCGCCGCTCTCCTCCCGCCAGCACCGCCCGTCCGGTGCGGCGATGTGGCCGTAGAGAGAGACCACGGCGTCGTACCGGCGGGCCAGCTCGGCCGCCTCGGCGTCCAGGTCGTCGCCGGGGTCGCGGCCCAGCAGGTGCGTCGCCTCGGTCAGGTTGGGGGTCAGCACCACCGGGCGGCCCGAGCCGACCAGCAGGTCCGGTGCGTGGCTGAGCGCGCCGAGGGCGTACGCGTCGAGGACCAGCGCGGTCTGCTTCGGCGCGGCGTCGAGCACCCCGCGCAGCAGTTCCCCGGTCGCGTCGATGTCCGTGAGCCCGGGGCCGACGGCCACCACGTCGGCGTCGGCCACCAGCCCGTCCAGCGGGTCGCCGGGGCGGCCCGCCACGGCCCCGTCGCCGGTCTCGGGCAGGCCCACGACCAGCGCCTCCGGCACCTGGATGCTCAGCGCGGCGGCGGTGGACTCGGCGGCGGCCAGTTGCAGCACCCCCGCGCCGGCCCGCAGCGCGGCCACCCCGGCCAGCAGCACCGCGCCGGGGGTGAACCGGGAGCCGCCGACGACCAGCACCGTGCCCCTGGCCTCCTTGCCCCCGGTCGGCACGGGCAGCGCCCACCGGCGCAGCAGTGCGGGGGTGATCACCTCAGACCGGTTCGGCATGGACCTCGTCCTCCCTGGTCGGGCGGCACCCTGCCGGTGCAGGTGGGTGACGTCGTTGAACGTGTCGGGGACGAGCCGGCCCCCGGCGTCGGCGGTCCAGCCGGTGACCGAGCAGTTGGCGATCACGTGCCGGCCGGTCAGCGCCATCAGCTCCGGCTCGGTCAGCCCCTCCACGAGGTAGCGCAGCAGGAACACCAGCGCGTCGTGGCCGAAGAGCAGCACCCGCTGGCCGGCGTGGTCCCGGCGCAGGTCGCCCAGCAGGCCGCGCAGCCGCAGCGCCACGTCCGTCCACGACTCGCCGCCGGGCGGCCGGTAGTAGAACTTGCCCAGCCGGGCCCGGCGCTGCGCCTCGTCGGGGAACCGGCGGGCGACGCCGTGCCCGGTCAGTCCGTCGAGGACGCCCAGCTCCCGGTCGCGCAGCCGCTCGTCGCGGCTGACCGGGATGCCGGTCCCGTCGAGGGCCAGCTCGGCGGTGCGCATGGCCCGCAGGTACGGCGACACGACCGCCACGTCCGGCCGCCGCCGCGGCGGCAGCTCGGCCAGCCAGCGCCCGGTCGCCCGGGCCTGCTGCTCGCCGGTGGGGGACAGCGGCACGTCCGCGTCGCGGTGGGTCAGCCCGATCAGCTCCGCCCCGGTGCTCTCCGCCTCGGTCGCCGCGACGTTCGCCGTGCTCTCGCCGTGGCGCACGATCCACAGCGCTGCCAGTTCCGCCATGCGCCGCACCGTACCCGGCCGCCCAGACCGGTAACCCTGGCCCGCGTCAGCCGAAGCGGCCCCGTGGCCTACTTCAACAGCCTGGTCAGGTGGGGACGGAGGCGGTCGGCGAGGGTGGCAATGTAGGTGGCGGTGAGGTGGTGCTGGTCCCGGTAGATGAGGACTCCGCCGATGACCGGTGCGCAGGGGTCGGTGGGGCAGATCGCATCGTTCAGGTCGACCAGGTGCACGTCGCGCTGGCGAGCTGCGGCCGCCTCCTGGATGTCCCCGCTCCCCGCCGCTAGAGCCTCCTTGCGGGGTGTGGCGCACCGGGTCAGTTTGCGCGGGTTCGCCGCGACACAGTCGGGCGTCGCCTTGTCCTGGTAGGGGGTGTCGCGGAGCACGACGACGGGCACCCCCGCGTCGGTCAGCTCATGCCACGTTGAGCGCAGGGCCGAGGTGATCCGTTCGTCGATCTCGTCGGCCGGGACCTCGTCGGCTCCGGCAGGATGATAGTCGGCGGTGTTGCTGGTCAGCAGCAGAGCTGGTTTCCCGGGACCTGTGAGTGCGCTTCGCACAGCCCGGTTCCATCGGGTGCACTCGGTGTCGGGGCCAGGATTGCGCGACACCTCGATGTTGATCAACGGGCAGTTGTACCTGGTGTAAGACACCACGCGCCACCCGTCGGCGGGGGCGATGCGGCGCAGTGCCGTCAGCCACTGCTCGGCGTGGGAGTCCCCGGCCAGGGCGACGGTCACGGGTGAGTTCGGGTCGCCGTAGCTGCATGGCTCCACCACGTCATCGTGCTGGGCGGCCCGGCATTCACCAGGGGTCCCGCCCGGCCCGTCATACGCGGCCACCTGCGGGTCGGGGACGATCGAGGCCACCTGGTTGACCGCCCGACCCGCCGGGTCGCCGGCCGGCTGTGCCCGCAGCACGGCTGCTCCGGGCGGACCGGCCGGCGCTGCGGGGTCGCTGGAGGAGGTGAGCGGCGGCAGGGTCGTCGCCAGCGCGGGTCGCTGCCGGGGCGGCCACACCGTGAGCTGGAACAGCAGGCCGGCGGCGACGGCGGCGCCCGTGCAGAGGGCGCCGACGCGCAGGGCGGCGGCCGGTTCCCACCGCAGGGCCTCGGACATCCGGATCGGGTTCTCCACGAACCGGTAGGTGAGCACGGCCGGCACGGCGGACAACGCCACCACGCCGAGGGCCGCCTGCGTGCTGAGTTCGCCGAACCGTGCCTCGGCGGCGATCAGCAGCGGCCAGTGCCACAGGTAGAGCGAGTAGGACAACGCGCCGACGGCGCGGATCGGCCGCCACCCGAGCGCCCCGGCAGGGCCGAACCGACCGGCGGCCTGCGCGCCCGCGATCACGGCGGCGGTGCCGACCGTCGGCAGCAGCGCCTGGTAGCCGGGGAAGGCCCGGTCGGGGTCGACGAGGAAGGCGGACGCGGCCACCGTGGCCAGTCCGGCCCAGGCGATCACGGCGGCCAGCGGCCGGGGCAGCCGGTGCACGCGGGTGCCGGCGATGGCGACGGCCCCGCCGAGGGCGAGTTCCCACAGCCGGGTGGTGGTGACGAAGTAGGCCGGGCCGGGGTCGGTCTGGCTCGTGTGGACCGACCAGGCGAACGAGGGCAGCGCGACGAGGGCGAAGCCGGCCATCAGGGCGCCCCGGCGCAGCCGGCGACGGCCGCCGAGCACGGCGAGGCCGAGCAGGAGCAGCGGCCAGCCGAGGTAGAACTGCTCCTCGACGCCGAGGGACCAGAAGTGCTGGACGATGCTGGGCGCCGCGTCGGCGGCCCAGTAGTCGGTGGCCTGGACGGCGAGCCGCCAGTTCAGCCCGTAGGCGGCGCTGGCCACCACGTCCCAGGCGGTGTCGGCCCAGCGGGTGCGGGGCAGCAGGAGCCAGGTGAGCAGGAGGCTGGCCACCAGCACGACGGCCGCGGCGGGCAGCAGGCGCTTGGCCCGGCGGGCGTAGAAGCCGGGCAGGGAGATCCGGCCGGTGCGTTCGAGTTCGGCGACGAGCAGGCCGGTGATGAGGAATCCGGAGATGACGAAGAAGACGTCGACGCCGGCGAAGCCGCCCGGTACGAGGTCGCGCCCGGCATGGCCGACGAGGACCATGACCACGGCTAGGGCGCGCAGCCCTTCGATGTCTCCCCGGAAGGTCGACCGCGCGGACCCTTCCGGCGTGACTGGTAAGCGCATCCGATGCCCCGTTTCCCCTGATATCGACCAGTTGGCGACGTGTACAACGGGGCGGGACGGCGGAGGTTATCCCCGCCCGCCGCGCGGGGGTGGGCGCGTACGACCGGGCCCGGCGGGTAAGCGGGACCGAACGGTAGCCGAGACACGGGGAGGTTGGCCGTGGCCACGATGGTCAGGGAGATCAGCAGTCCGGTGCGGGACAAGAACTACGACCTGATCCACGCGCTGCAGATGTCGCTGGAGCACGTCTACCGGATGGAGATCTACATCTCCGACGCCGAGGAGCGCGGCGACAAGGAACTCGCCACCTGGTTCCGCAAGATCCAGGAGAACAACCGCAAGGCGGGCGAGCAGGGCAAGCAGATGCTGATGGATCGGCTCCAGCGCGAGAAGAGCTGAGTCGGCCGCGCCGGCCGGGTGGACCGCGTCCACCCGGCCGGCGCGCACCTGCGGCACGGGGCAGCGCCGTGGCCGTACGCCCGGCAGAATGTCACCCGCGCCGCCGGTGGCCCCGGCGGCGCGGGTGTCGACGGGCGCCGGCCGCGGGCCGGCCGAGAGGGGTGCGCGGCGATGACGGTGGTCCGGGGTCTGCGCGAGGCGCTCGTGCTGTTCGTCGTCGCGCTGGTGGCGGTCGCCGCCGCCGCGGGCGTGTGGACGGCGGTCAGCGGCGGCGAGTTCGTCTTCCGGCTCGGCGTCGCGCTCATCGTCGTCGGCACCCTGCTCGGGCTCACCGGCGACCTGACCCTGAGCCGGATCGGCATGCTGCCCGCCCGGGCGGCCTTCGGGTTGGCCCCCGAGCGGGAGGACGCGGGCGGCGGGCGGGTGCTCACCGGGGTCGGCATCTTCCTGTTCGTCTCGCTGCCGCTGATGGCCGTCGGGGTGGCGCTGCTGTCCTGACCCGGCCCGATCGTCCGCCCGGCGCGGAGCTAGGCTGACCGGACATCCGCGACAGCCGAGGAGTTTTCGTGTCAGAGTCCGGCGACGTCGGGGTTCGCGACGGCGAACGGGTCGAGCCCATCGACACCTCGGTGGCGCACAACGCCCGGGTGTGGAACTACTGGCTCGGCGGCAAGGACAACTTCGAGCCGGACCGTCGGGTCGGCGACCACGTCCGCGCGATGTTCCCGGTCATCGGGGAGGTCGCCCGTGCCGACCGGCGCTTCCTCGCCCGCGCCGTGCGGCACCTGGCCGGCGAGGCGGGCGTGCGGCAGTTCCTCGACATCGGCACCGGCCTGCCGACCGCCGACAACACCCACCAGGTCGCGCAGGCCGTCGCCCCCGACGCGCGGATCGTCTACGTCGACAACGACCCGATGGTCCTCGTGCACGCCCGCGCCCTGCTGACCAGCTCCGCCGAGGGCGCCACGGACTACGTCGAGGCGGACGTCCACGACCCGGCGTCCATCCTGACCGCCGCCGCCCGGACGCTGGACTTCGACCGGCCGGTGGCCGTGATGATGCTGGGCATCCTCAACTTCGTCCTCGACACCGACGAGGCGGTGGCGATAGTGCGCCGGCTGATGGATGCGATGCCCCCGGGCAGCTACCTGGCGCTCACCCATCCCACCGTCGAGCTGGGCGGCGAGGCGAACGTGCCCGCCATGGAGTTCTGGAACGCCAACGCCGCGCCCCCGATCCGCGCGCGCACCGGGGCGGAGATCGCCCGGTTCCTCGACGGCCTGGAGCTGGTGGAGCCGGGCCTGGTGTCGTGCGCGCGGTGGCGGCCGGACGACGGCGAGGATCCGGCCATCGTCCCGCAGTACGGCTGCGTGGCCCGCAGGCCCTGACCGCGCCGGGCCGCGCCGCACGCCCGCCGCACCGCCCCCGACCTGCCTGCGCCCGTCGGCGCGGCGTCGTACGGTGGCAGTCGTGGCCACGGCGGCGCAGGAGATCAGGGTCGGGGAGCGGGTGGTCCGCGTCTCCAGCCCCGACAAGCCGTACTTTCCGGAGCGCGGCCTGACCAAGCTCGACGTGGTGCGCTACTTCCTCGCCGTCGGCGACGGGATCCTGCGCGCCCTGCGGGACCGCCCGACCATGCTGGAGCGGTGGCCCCGGGGCGTGTTCGAGGGCGCGCGGATCGCCACCCGGCAGAGCAACCGGGGCGACGCGTTCTACCAGAAGCGGCTGCCGGCCGGCGCGCCCGACTGGGTGCGCACCGCCCACCTGACGTTCCCCAGCGGACGCACGGCCGACGAGGTCGCGCCCGGCGAGCTGGCGGTGGTGATCTGGGCGGCCAACCTCGGCACGCTGCGCTTCCACCCGTGGCCGGTCACCGCCGCCGACACCGAACGCCCCGACCAGCTCCGCGTCGACCTCGACCCCATGCCCGGGGTCGACTTCGCGCAGGTGGTCCCGGTCGCCCGCGAGCTGCGGGCGGTGCTGGCCGAGCTGGGGCTGGTCGGCTACCCGAAGACCACCGGCGGGCGGGGCCTGCACGTCTACCTGTCGATCGAGCCGAGGTGGGGCTTCGGCGACTGCCGCCGGGCGGTGCTGGCGCTGGGCCGCGAGCTGCAGCGCCGCCTGCCGCACCTGGTCACCACCACCTGGTGGCGCGAGCAGCGGGACCGGCCGGTCTTCGTCGACTACAACCAGATGTCGCGGGACCACACGATGGCCTCGGCGTACTCGATCCGGCCCACCCCGGCGGCGCTGGTCTCCGCGCCGCTGGACTGGGCGGAGCTGGACGACGCCCGGCCGGAGGACTTCGACGTGCTCACCCTGCCCGCGCGCTTCGCCGAGCGCGGCGACCCGCACGCCGGCCTGGACGGCCCGCGCTTCTCGCTGGAGCCGCTGCTGGAGCTGGCCGACCGCGCCGGCCTCGCGGCCCCGCCGCCACACTGAGTCCGGCTCACGCCCACGGGCTGCGGGTGCCCTCGAACTCGTCGAAGACGAGCCAGCTGCGGGTGGACAGCACCCCGGCGATGCCCTGCACGCGGTCCAGCACCACGTCCCGCAGGGTGGCGTTGTCCGGCGCCCGGACCAGGGCGAGGACGTCGTGCTCGCCGCTGAGCAGCGCGACGTGCTCGACGTAGCGCACCCGGGCCAGCTCGGCCGACACCTCCCGCCAGGTGTTCTGCTGGATGGTCAGCGCGATGTACGCCGACGTGCCCAGCCCGGCCGGCTCGGGCGCGACCCGGGCCCGGAAGCCCGTGATCACGCCGTCGCGCAGCAGCCGCTCCACCCGCGCGTACGCGTTGGTCCGGGAGACGTGCACCCGCTCGGCGAGGGTACGGATGGAGATCCGCCCGTCGCGGGCCAGCTCGTCGAGGATGCGCCGGTCCACCTCGTCGAGCGGCCCGGCCGAACGTCCCGTACCGCCCTCCGTGCCCGGCTCCCCGGTGGCCTGCTGGCTCACATCCGCCCCCTTCCCCTGCCATTCGTCCCGCGTTCATCGCGCGTGTTGAGTCAATCATCCATCGGCAGGAGCATAGGTCCACCACAAGTCCAGGAGGTCCCCGCCGTGACGACCACACCCCAGGCGGTCCGCAGGGCATCCCCGCGCACCCGCCCGCCGGCCAAGAAGCCCACCAAGGCACCCGCCCGCGAGCAGGCGGCGACCGACCCGGCCGCCGCCCTGCTGCCGCAGACCGACCCGGTGCGGCTGCTCGACCCCGACGGCACGCCCCGGCCGGCCCGCGCCGACTACCCCGAGCCGCCCGTCGAGGCCCTGCGCGAGATGTACCGCCGCATGGTGGTCGGCCGGCGCTTCGACACCCAGGCCACCGCCCTGACCAAGCAGGGCCGGCTCGCCGTCTACCCGTCCTCGCGCGGCCAGGAGGCCTGCCAGGTCGGCGCGGTGCTCGCCGTCCGCGACACCGACTGGGTCTTCCCGACCTACCGCGAGTCGATGGCGCTGGTCTCCCGGGGCATCGACCCCGTCGAGGTGCTCACCCTGCTGCGCGGCGACTGGCACTGCGGGTACGACCCCACCCGGGTGCACACCGCCCCGCAGTGCACCCCCCTGGCCACCCAGTGCGTGCACGCCGCCGGCCTCGCCTACGGGGAGGCCCACCAGGGCCGCGACACCGTGGCCCTGGCCTTCATCGGCGACGGTGCCACCAGCGAGGGCGACTTCCACGAGGGCGTCAACTTCGCCGCCGTGTTCAAGGCCCCCGTCGTGTTCTTCGTGCAGAACAACAAGTACGCCATCAGCGTCCCGCTGTCGCGGCAGACCGCCGCCCCGTCGCTGGCGTACAAGGGCGTCGGCTACGGCGTGCCCAGCGAGCAGGTCGACGGCAACGACCCCGTCGCCGTGCTCGCCGTGCTCACCCGCGCGGTGGCGCACGCCCGCGCCGGCAACGGCCCCTACCTGGTCGAGGCGCACACCTACCGGATGGAGCCGCACACCAACGCCGACGACGCCACCCGCTACCGCGACGGCGCCGAGGTCGACACCTGGCGCGACCGCGACCCGGTCGCCCGGCTGGAGACGTACCTGCGCACGCGCGGCGCGCTCGACGACGCGGCCGTCGCCGCGATCGCCGAACAGGCCGAGGCGTACGCGGCCGACCTGCGCGAGCGGATGCACACCCAGCCCGAGGTCGACCCGCTGAGCCTCTTCGACCACGTCTACGCCACGCCCACCCCGCAACTGGTCGAGCAGCGGGAACTGGTGCGCGCCGAGCTGGCCGCCGACCGCGAGGACGCGCGCTGATGGCGACCACCACCATGGCGAAGGCGCTCAACGCCGCGCTCGCCGACGCGCTGGCCGACGACGAGCGGGTGCTCGTCTTCGGCGAGGACGTCGGCAAGCTCGGCGGCGTCTTCCGGATCACCGACGGCCTGCAGGCCCGGTTCGGCGACAAGCGCTGCTTCGACACCCCGCTCGCCGAGGCCGGCATCGTCGGCTTCGCCGTCGGCCTGGCCATGTCCGGCCTGCGGCCGGTGGTGGAGATGCAGTTCGACGCGTTCGCGTACCCGGCGTTCGAGCAGATCGCCTCGCACGTGGCGAAGCTGCGCAACCGCACCCGGGGCGCGCTCGGCGTGCCCATGGTCATCCGGGTGCCGTACGCGGGCGGCATCGGCGGCGTCGAGCACCACTGCGACTCGTCCGAGGCGTACTACGCGCACACCCCGGGCCTGAAGGTCGTCACCCCGGCGACGGTCGCCGACGCGTACTCGCTGCTGCGCGAGGCCATCGCGGACCCGGACCCGGTCGTGTTCCTGGAGCCGAAGAAGCTCTACTTCTCCAGCGCCGAGGCCGAGCTGCCGGCGGCCACCGAGCCGTTCGGCCGCGCCGTCGTGCGCCGGCCGGGCACCGACGCCACCCTGATCGCGTACGGGCCGGCGGTGCCGGTCGCCCTGGAGGCCGCCGAGGCCGCCCGCGAGGAGGGCTGGGACCTGGAGGTGGTGGACGTGCGCACGATCGTCCCCCTCGACGACGCGACCATCGCCGCGTCGGTGCGCCGCACCGGCCGGTGCGTGGTGGTCAGCGAGGCGCAGGGCTTCGCCGGGGTCGGCGCGGAGATCGCCGCCCGGGTGCAGGAGCGCTGCTTCCACGCCCTGCACGCCCCGGTGCTGCGGGTGTCCGGCCTGGACATCCCGTACCCCGCGCCGATGCTGGAGCACACCCACCTGCCCGGCGTGGACCGGGTGCTCGACACGGTGGCGCGGCTCCAGTGGGACGACCGGCCCGACGCGCGCTGGCTGCCGCAGGGGAGCGCGGCATGAGCGAGCAGGTGTTCCTCCTGCCCGACCTCGGCGAGGGGCTGACCGAGGCGGAGATCGTCGAATGGCGGGTCGCCGTCGGCGACACCGTGACGGTGGACCAGAGCGTGGTCGAGGTGGAGACCGCGAAGGCCGTCGTGGACGTGCCCTGCCCGTACGCCGGGCGGGTCGTGGCCCTGCACGGGGCGGCGGGCGAGACGCGCCCGGTCGGCCAGCCGCTGATCACCATCGCGCCCGCCGACGGCGGCGAGCCCGCCGGCCACGCCACCTACCGGGAGGAGGAGCGCGCCGGCAGCGGCAACGTCCTCATCGGGTACGGCACCGGGCACGGCGCGGCGGGCCGGCGCCGCCGCCGGCCCCGGCTCACGGTCGCCCCCGAACCCGCACCGGTCCCCGACTCCGCGCCCGCCCCGGCCCCCGCGCCCGTCGCGGCGGCTTCCGGGCCGGCAGCGGTGCCCGGGGGCGCGGTCGCCCTGGTGATCTCCCCGATCGTGCGGCGGCTGGCCCGGGAGCACGGCATCGACCCGGCCACCCTGCGCGGCACCGGCCCGGGCGGGGTGGTGCGCCGCGCCGACGTCGAGGCGGCCCTCGCCGGCCCGGCCCCGGCGCCCCGGCCCACCCCGGTGCCCGACCGCCTCGACGCGGCCCCGACCGGCGGGGCCGACGGCCCGACCGCGGTGGGCCGGGTCGCCGTGCCGGTGGGCGAGGAGGACCTGGTCGTCCCGCTCACCGGTGTCCGCAGGGTGATCGCCGACAAGCTCTCCCGCAGCCGGCGGGAGATCCCCGAGGTGACCATCTGGGTCGACGCGGACGCCACCGCCCTGGTGGAGACCCGCCGGGCGATCAACGCCGCGACCCCGGACGCGCCGGTGAGCCTGCTGGCCCTGCTGGCCCGGATCTGCCTCAGCGGCCTGCGCCGCTTCCCGCAGCTCAACGCGCGCGTCGACACCGAGGGGCAGCGGATCGTCCAGTCCCGCGGGGTGCACCTGGGCATCGCCGCGCAGACCGACCGGGGCCTGGTCGTCCCGGTGCTGCGCGACGCGCACCTGCTGACCACCCGGGAGCTGGCCGCGGCGCTGGCCGGGACCACCGCCGCCGCCCGGGCCGGCACCCTGCCGCCGGCCCGCCTCACCGGCGGCACGTTCACCCTCAACAACTACGGCGTGTTCGGCGTCGACGGCTCCACCCCGATCATCAACCACCCGGAGGCGGCGCTGCTCGGCGTGGGACGGATCGTGGACAAGCCGTGGGTCGTCGACGGGCAGCTCGCCGTGCGCAAGGTGACGCAGCTCAGCCTCACCTTCGACCACCGGGTCTGCGACGGCGGGGTGGCCGGCGGCTTCCTGCGGCACGTCGCGGACTGCGTGGAGCAGCCCGCCCTGCTGGTCGCCAACGTGTGAGCCGGTCCCGGCGGCAGCGCGCCGCCGGGACCGGAAACGTCCCTTTCCGTCCGCCCCCGCGCTCCTGCCGTCCCCTTTTGCTCGCGCCCCGCCGAATGGGCCGGAAATACGTTCCCGATCCGGATCGCCGCTCATTCGACCGAGCATCCGGTCAGCTCGATCCGATCCTTTTCCCCTCCCGTTTCTCCCCGCCCTTGCCGGGAAATCCGTGCGGGCGACGACCGCCGGTCGACCGCCCGCGACCGCCCGGTCGCCCGCCCGCGCGAGGGGAGAGCGCAGTGCCGTACCAGGGCCTGCCCGCCGCCGTCCGAGACCGTCGCCCGGCCGTCGCCGGGGCGCCGCTGCACTGCGACGCCACCCAGTACGGGCTGCGCGGCGACGGGGTGACCAACGACCAGCCGGCGCTCGCCGCCCTCGTGGACCGCCTCGGCGACGGCTACGCTGCCGACGGGCGGGCCCGGGTCATCTACTGCCCGCCCGGCATCTACTCCATCCGCGACGCGGGCACGGTCTGGCGCAGCGGGGTGTCTCTGATCGGGGCCGGCCCCGGCGCGACCCGGTTCCTGCTCAGCAACGAGGGCAACCGGGCCGACCCGACGCCGCTGGCGTTCTGGACCACCCTCCAGCACGGCGCGGACCGCGACCGGCACATCGCCGACTGCACCTTCGCCGACTTCGAGATCGACGGCTCCGGCGTGGCCATGGCCGAGTACAACTACCTCGCCAAGGGCCTCGGCCTGCAGTACGTGGTGCGCGGCGTCTTCCGCAACCTCTACATCCACCACACGGCGGCCACCGGCCTGGGCTGCGACTTCCTCCAGGACAGCCTGATCGAGGGGGTGGTGGTCGTCGGCTGCGGCCGCCTCGACAACGGCCAGGAGATGGGCGGCGCCGGGATCGGCGTCGGCATCGGCGGTTGGGGCACCGTGGAGCGGCTCACCATCGCCAACTGCACCGCGCTGGGCAACGGCACCAACGGCATCTTCCTGGAACTCCAGAAGGCCAACTGGCCGCCGCCGCGCGGCTACCGGATCGTCGGCTGCCACAGCCAGGGCAACCGGTTCGGCATCTCCGACTGGGGCGCCGACGGGCTGATCGTCTCCGCGTGCACGATGACGGGCAACCTGGAGGCCGGCTTCGACGTCTCCGCCGAGGGCACCTCCGGGGTCGCCGGCCGGGGCGGCCTGCTGGCCGACTGCGTCATCGACGGCAACGTCCGCGACGGCGTCAGCATGGGCAACACCCCGGGCCCGTACACGGTGCGCGGCAACCGGATCAGCGGCAACGGGGCGTACGGCTACCACGAGCACGACCTCGGGCGCGGCTACCACGGCGCGGCGACGGACGTGGTGATCGACAGCAACGACTTCTGGGGCAACGGCCTCGACGCCATCCGGATCGACCGGCCGATGGTCGACGCCGTGCTGCTGCACAACCGCATCCGCAACAACGGCCGCCAGTGCGCCGGCGCGTACGGCGGGGGCGGCGAGTCCGTCCGCTACAACGAGCGGTCGCTGGTCGACCGGACCGCCGGCTGGCAGCACGACGGTCACCGGGGCAAGGTGCTGCGGGTCGGCAAGCGGGTCGCCCTGGTCGCCGCCAACGACGACACCGGGCTCACCCTCGCCCCCGTACGCCCCGACGCGTACACCGCCTGGAGCGGGGACATCCCGCTGCCGGGGACGGCGTACGAGCTGCCGCCCGCGCCGCAGTGCCGGGCCGGGATCACGGTCAACGCGCACGTCGACTCGGCCACCATCCGGGGCAACCGGATCTGGGACAACCACGACGAGCGCACCCAGACGCACGGACTCTGGATCACCGAGCGGGGCAGCTGCGTGGGCTGCCGGGTCGAGGACAACGACCTGGCCGGCAACGCCGTGGCCGCCACCCGCCTGGACACCCCTCCCGTGGGCGGCCGGTGGGACCGCAACCACGGCGACCAGGACTGGGACTGACGGCGGGGCGAACCGGTCGTCCGTCGGCGGAAGGGCCGATCGGTGACACCGGGCCCTCCGGGCGCGGTTCACCATTTTCGACCCGCCGTCGCCGAAACTGCCGACAATAGCTCCGCGCCTTTTTCGGAAACTGCACCGGGCCTCCCGTAACGCCGTACAGAATGTGGCCAAAGGGGAGCGGAAAAGGGGTGCGGAACATGGACGTGAGGCGGCGATTGACGCTATTGGCGGTAACCATCGCAGCCACACCACTGGTCCTCGGCGGATGCACCGCCGGGGAGAGGAAGGCCGCCGAGCGGGCCGCGCGGGTCACGCCGCCGCCAGCGGTCGAGCTGACGCCCGCCGACCGGACCCGGGACGTCCCGGTCAGTGCCGAGATCGGCACGAGCGTGGCCCATGGCAGGGTCACCGGCGTCCGGCTCACCGACGACAAGGGCCGGCAGGTCGCGGGGGAGCCCCGGGAGGACGGGACGAGCTGGGTGCCCGGCGCTCCGCTGGCCGGCGGGCGGACGTACACCGCCGAGGTGACGGTGACGGGGGACGGCGGGAGGACCGCCACCCGCACGACGACGTTCACCACCGCGCCGAAGCCGACGAAGCCGGCGATCACCAGCACGCTCTACTTCACGGGCAACCAGACGTACGGCACCGCGATGCCCGTGACGGTGGCGTTCGACCCGGGGGTGCCGAAGGAGGCCCGCGCGGCGGTGCAGAAGCGGCTGTTCGTCAAGACCGACCCGCCGCAGCCGGGTACCTGGTCCTGGCTGGAGGACGGCAGCCAGGCCTACTACCGGGCGCCCGACTTCTGGCGGCCGGGCACGAAGATCAGCGTCCGCGCGGCGCTGGAGGGGCTGCCGATCGGCAAGGACCTGGTGGGCGACGCCGAGCACCGGGCCACCTCGAAGATCGGCCGGCAGGTCTCGGTCGACATCGACAACGCCAGCAAGCAGATGTCGGTCTTCCGCGACGGCAAGCTGGTCCGCCGGATCCCGGTCAGCCTCGGCAAGCCGAGCACGCCCAGCTCCAGCGGCAAGATGGTGATCATGGAGAAGCACGAGCGGACGACGTTCGACACCCGCGGCGAGCCCGACGGCGGCTACGTCGTCGACGTCGACGACGCCCAGCGGCTCACCTGGGGCGGGGAGTTCATCCACTCCGCGCCGTGGTCGGAGGGCGACCAGGGCTTCACCAACGTCTCGCACGGCTGCGCCAACGTCTCCGCCGCCGCCGCGGACTGGCTGATGGGCATCACCCAGGTCGGCGACCTCGTCACCGTCACGGGCACCGAGGTGCCGCTGCGGGCCGGCAACGGCTGGACGGCCTGGAACGTCAGCTGGGACGAGTTCGCCAAGGGCAGCGCCCTGCCCGTCCCGGCCGGGCTGCGGCCCAGCCCGCACACCGCGTCGCCGCACCCGGGGGCGGTGGCCGGCGGGGGTTCGCCCGCGCCGACGCCGTCGGCCAGCGGCGGCTGACCATCGGGAGGAACGGCCGCGGGTCGGCCCGTCACCGCACGGTGGCGGGCCGACCCCTGTCGCGAGCGCGGACGGGGTACGTCGCCCGACACGTGGCGTGCCGGCCGCTCCGGGCACGCGCCGCGCCGGACGGGGCACGCGCCGGGCGCGGCCGGCCCCGGCTTCAGCCGAGCGGCACCCGGGCCACGCCGGTGCCGACCAGGGAGCCCAGCCAGAGCCGGTCGCCGTGCTGGCGTACCCCGGTGATCATCCAGTAGGCGCCGCGCGGGCCGTGCAGGGTCCGCAGCACCGCGCCCGCGCCGTCGACCAGCGCGACCAGCCCGTAGCGGCGCGGCTGCGGCCGGACCGCGTCGGGCAGCAGCGCGACCAGCTGCCGCAGCCGCGGGTGCGGCAGCAGCCGCTCCACCACCGGCAGCCGGGGGCTGGGCAGGGCGATCCAGTACGTCCCGTCGCCGACCCCGCAGAGGTTGTCCGGATACGCCGGCAGGTCCGCCAGCACGGTGGCCGCCCCGCCGGGCAGGTCGACCCGGAGCAGCCGGTGGGTGGTCGTCTCCACCAGGATCAGCGCGGACTCGTCGGGGGTGAGCGCGATCCCGTTGGGGAAGTAGAGCCCCGCGGTCACCACGTCCGTCCGCCCGGTGCCCGGATGGTAGGCGAGCACCCGCCCGTTGGGCCGGTGCTCCAGCAGGTCGTGCTTCCAGTGCGACAGGGGGAAGCGGTCCGAGCTGTCGGTGAAGTAGATCGTGCCGTCGCGGGCCACGGCGGCGTTGTTGGCCAGGTGCACCGGCGGGGCCGTGCCGGTCAGCTCGCGTACCGCCCCGTCGGGGGTGACCCGCAGCAACCCCCGGTACGCGTCGCAGACGACCAGGCTGCCGTCGCGCGGGTCGAGTTCGATGCCGAGCGGCCGGCCCCCGGTCTCCGCCAGCAGCCTTGCCGGGGTGCCCGCCGGCGCGTCGGCCGCCCACCACCAGAGCCGACCGTCCTCGTCCCCGCTGACCACCCGGCCGGCCGGGTCGACCACGACGTCCTCGGGCCCGTGCGCGCCGTCGGGCAGCGGCAGCAGCTCCACCTCGTCGAGCCGACGGTCGTGGGGCGCCCACGGCCCGGTCAGCGGGGGCGGCACGGTGGCCGGCTCGCGGACGGGACGGATGGGCCGGGGCGCGCGGGGGCGGGGTACCACCATCGGCCCATTCTCACCCCGCCACCGCCGGCCGGGGCGCGTCGTCCGGCGGCGTGTCGAGCGGTCCCGCGCAGCGCCCCCCGGCCTCCTGCCAGGGGAGGATCCGGGGCGGCTCAGGGTCAGACCCTGGGTGTACCCGGAGTCACTCCCGGGCAGGGCGGAAATGTCGGTGGGTGGGGCTAGATTCGTGGTCATGGAGCAGCGCAGCGATCGGTTCCACGTGCAGGTCGACGTGGGTGACGACGTGGTGGAGATGAGGGCGACCGGCGAGGTCGACATCGCCACGGTCGGCGTGCTGCGCTCCGCGCTCTGGGCCGCCCCCGCCCGGCCGCTGCTGCGGCTCGACCTCTCCGGCGTCCGGTTGCTCTCCGCCGCCGGCGTGCGGGCGCTGGTCGCCGCGCACCGCCGGGCCCGCGCGCGGGGCGGCGAGTTGGTGCTCGTCGACCCGGCCCCGATGGTGGCCCGGGTGCTGCACGTGACCGGCCTGGACCGGGTCATCCCGGTCCGGGCGGGCGCCACCGCCGCCGCTACCGGTCCGCTCGCCCCCGCGCCGTCCGGGTCCGCCGCGGCGGTGCCCGTCGGCGCGGCGACGCCCCGTGCCGCGGCAGCACCCGTCGCCGCCGCGACGCCCGCGCCGCTGGCGTTGCCGCCGGGGCTGCTGGTGCCGCTCGTCGCCGAGCGGGGCGGCGCGTCCGCCCCGCTGGTTCCGGCCGCGTGACCCACCCGCCGATGCGGGTCTGATCCCCGCCGACTGATCCGCGCCGGCCGGGCCTGCGGGTACGCCGTTCTGATTCGCGCCGGTGCGCGGCGGGGCCCGCCGACGGGGCCCCGCCGTTGCCCGGCCGGGGCCGTCGGCGGGTGCCGACGCCCCCGGCCGGGGGAGCTGACGGGTCAGCGCACGCCGAGCAGGTCCACGACGAAGACGAGCGTCTCGCCCGGCGCGATCACGCCACCGGCGCCCTGGTTGCCGTACCCGAGGTGCGGCGGGATGGTCAGCTTGCGCCGGCCGCCGACCCGCATGCCGACGACGCCCTGGTCCCAGCCGGCGATGACCCGCCCGCCGCCGAGCGGGAACTCGAACGCGTCGCCCCGGTTCCACGACGCGTCGAACTCACGACCCGTCGAGTGGGCCACGCCCACGTAGTGCACGGTGGCCCGCTGGCCCCGCTGGGCCTCCGGGCCGTCGCCGACGACGATGTCCTCGACGACGAGATCGGCGGGCGGCGCGCCCTCGATCGGGCCGATTTCAGGCTTGTCCATGCCGTACGCCTCCTGCTCGGTGGTGCGTCCACTGCGGTCGTCGTCGATCCTGCCGGATCGTGATCCGCCGATCTCCATCGGTCCCTCGGCCGGCGCCCGGCAGGCCCGCCCGCCGCGACGAAACGAAGCGGGCCCGCCCGCCGCGACGAAGCGGGCGGGCGGTGACCCGGCCGGGCACACGTGCCGGCGGGCGTCACCTTCGGAAGGTGACGCCCGCCGGCACGTGCTGTCTGCCGTTCACCTCAGCCAGGGGAACCGCTGGACGATGGCCAGTCGCTTCCAGGTCCGCCCGAGGCCGAGGGTGTCGCCCGCGCCGACCAGGGCGAGGACCGCCAGCACCGCGGCGTAGATGAGGTGGTCGTCCATGAACGGGTTGTTCTCGGGGGGCAGGACGGCCGTCCACATCATCACCAGGAGCAGGCCGCCGGCGGTGGCGGCGATCCGCGTGCCGACGCCCAGCAGCAGGGCCACGCCGATCGCGGCCAGGCCGACCATGAACAGCCAGTCCGCCCAGGCGGCGCCGGCGATCCCGTTGTAGAACCCCTTGAACGGGCCGGCCGCGCCGAAGCTCAGGAAGCCCTTGGTGGGGCTGCCGCCGTTGATCCAGGCGTTCTTCGCGGCGGTCTCGTGACCGAGGCCGAACATCTTGTCGAGGAAGGCCCAGAGGAAGGTCCAACCCAGCGCGAGGCGGATGCCGCCGAGGACGTACCGGGTGGCCCGCTCCCGGGTGGTCTCGGTCGTCCTGGTGGTCTCGGCCGCCGGCGCGGTGGTCCTGGCGGTGGTCCGCTCGATCGTCGCGGTCATGGTGTCCACGTCCCTTCCTGTCCTCGCACCGCGCTTCCCGGTGGCAGTTCCATTGGACATCCGGCACCCGTGGGACCGTCAGGGCCGATGGGTCCGCTTCGGGCCGGGACCTTCGACCCCGGTCCACCCGGTCCGTCGGCCGTCCCGGCACCGGCCCACGGCCTCTGCCGGCCGCCCCCGCGTGCCCATAGCGTCGGGCGTGACGACGGCGGCAGGGAGGTCGCGATGAGGACCTGGCAGGTGGGCGACGTGATGACCAAGGACGTCGCGACGGTGGGGGAGGAGACCCCGTACCGGCAGATCGTGGACGTGCTCGTCCGTCGGGGCATCAGCGGCGTGCCGGTGGTCGACGGGTTCCGCCGGGTGCTGGGCGTGGTCTCCGAGACGGACCTGCTGCACCGGATCGAACGGGTCGGGCACCCCGACGAGCGGCGGGTCTTCGAGGGCCGGCGTCGCCGGGTGGCCCGGGAGAAGGCCGCCGCCCTGGTCGCCGGGGACCTGATGACCGCGCCGGCGGTGACGACGTACCCGCAGGCGTCCCTGCCGGCCGCGGCGCGGCAGCTGGACCGGGACGCGGTCCGGCGGCTGCCCGTCCTGGACGACCTCGGCCGGCTGGTCGGCATCGTCACCCGTGGCGACCTGCTGCGGGTGCACCTGCGCACCGACGCCGAGATCCGTGAGGAGGTGGTGCGGGAGGTCCTGCGGCGGGTCCTCGCCGTGCGGGACGGACTGGTGACCGTGCGGGTGCGCGACGGCGAGGTCACCCTGGACGGGCGGCTGGACCGGCGCAGCGAGGTCGACCTCGCCGGCCGGCTCGCCGCGCAGGTCGGCGGCGTCGTCCGCGTCGTCAACACCATCGCGTACGACGTCGACGACGACGCGCTCGTCGAGCTCGCCGACGGCCAGGTCACCCCGGTGGCCTGACCGTCGGCCCCGTCCCGCCGCGCCTACGGCTGCCCGACGGGCACCTCGGCCGACTCGGGGGCCAACCGGGCGACGGGCACCCCCTCCCGGGCGGCCCACCCGACGGCGTGTCGGACGTCGCCCACGGGCAACGGCCGGCGGCTGGTCACGGTGACCGCGGCGTGCACCGCGAAGGCCACGAACGGGTACGACCGGGCCAGGCCGGCGACCGCCTCGTGCACCTGACCGGCGACCGCCACCGCCTGCTCCTCGGTCAACGCCGGCAGGATCAGCAGGTACTCCTGGTCGGACAGGCGCACCGCCCGGTCCACGGGGCGCAGCGGCGCGGTCACCGCCCCGATCACCGCCTGCGCCTCCCGGGCGGCGCTGCGGCGGCCGAAGCGCTCCGGCGCGCCCGCCGGCTCGTCCACCCGTACGCCGACCAGCGCCACCGGCAGCGTGCCCGAGGCGGTGACCCCGTCCGCGCCTGCCCACCGGCGCATCCCCGGCTCGTCCAGCAGCGGGGCCGGTTCCAGGGGCGTGCCGGTGCCGCGGTCCCGCCCGCCCGGCCGGTGGGCCCGGGCGGCTCGTTCGGCGCGGGAGAACATCAGCCGCAACGCCGCCTCGCCCCGTGCCTCGCCGGGCGTGGCGGGCAGGTCCCGGACCCGGGCCAGCGTCTCCTCCACGGCGAGCCGGACCGCGCCGGGGAGCCGGTCGGCGAGCCGGTCGCGCAGCCGGACGACCTCGTGCAGCGCCTCGTCGCGGCGGAACCCCCACCGCCCGTCGAAGAGCCGACCCGACTCCAGCGTGGTCGCCTGCTCGACCTCCGCCCGGTCGTGGGCGACCAGGGCCGCGCCGAACCGGGGGGTCAGTGCGACCACGCTCCACTCCCGGGCGAGGTCCTCGGTCTCGTCCAGGGCCACGCCGCACGCGCCGGCCGGCAGCGCCTCCGGGCGCTGCCCGACCACGCCCACCACGGTCGCCGCCGCCGTGGCCGCGATCCGCTCGTAGACCGCCCGCTCGCGGTCGAAGTAGGGCATCCGCTGGAAGAGCGCGATCACCACGAGCGGGCCGTCCTCGGCGGTGGCCAGGGCGGCGCTCTCGATGGCGTGGGAGACAGCGACGAGGCTGCGCTTGGTCAGAAGTTCCGGAGCCCGTCCACTGTGCAGCACGCGCTGAGCCTAGAGAATCGGATCTCCGGTCGCATCCGTCGGGCCCCGGGCGGACCGGCGGGGCGGAAGCGTCTCCGCCGGGCCCGCGGTGGCCCGGACCGGTGACCCCGCGCGGGCCGCACCGGCGAGGTGGGCGTTGCGCTCGGCGGCCTAGACTCGGCCGTCGACGGCCCGACGGACGGAACAGGCGGATGACGCGCACCGGTAGTGATCACGGCTCCCTGCTGCGCCCGGTCGCGGCGTCGACCGGGCGGGCCCCGGTCCTCACCCGCGCCGGTCAGGTCGTGTTCGGCCCCCGCCGGCTGGGGGAGCTGGTGCACGGCCGTCCGCCGGGCGTCACGGGCCACCAGTGGAACTCGGCCGGCCGGGAGGGCTTCGACCACGTGGTGTGTGCCGGCGACAGCGGCCGTCCGCTGTTCGTCGTCGAGATCGGTCCGCCGGCCCCGGCCGGCTCCGCCGCGCAGCGCGCCGAGCGGATGAAGAACGCGGTCTGCGCGGCCGTCGGCCTGCCGGTGCTGCGGATCGTCTCGCCCACGTTGCGGGCCGCCGACCACGGCCGCCGGATCGTGGAGTACGTCATCGACGCGCGCGCCTACGCCGACGCCGTCTCGCCTCCGCCGGGGCAGGACGACCCGGCGGAGGCGATGCCCGTGCAGTTCCGGGAGATCGTCGGCCGGCTGCCGGACGGGCGCAGCGGCCACGTCAACGACCTCGGCGCCCTCGCCCGGGCGGCGGCCGTGGAGGCGTACGTGTCGCGCCGGCTGGTCGACCCGATCGTGCGGGGTCTGCACGTGCGCTGGACCGACGGCCCGGTGGAGGGCTGGAGCTGGGTGGAGGTGCGTCCCGGCCGCTGCCTGGTGGAACGGGTGCAGGTCGTCCAGCAGCGCTTCTCCTGCGGCGTGGACGCCGGCCGTCTCGCCGAGGACCTGGCGGCCGTGGCGGTCGGCGAGCGGCTGCGCGACGTCGAGGCGGCCGGACCGGATCTGGTGGCGCGCGACGAGTTGGACCGGGACATCCGCCGGCTGCGGGAGCGTCGCGACGAGATGCGCGACGGCTTCGCCTTCGACCACCTCTGCGCCGGCTGACCGGCCCGGTCCACCGGGTGACCAGCTCTTCCCGGCTCTCCATAAATTTCCCGTATCCGGGTTGAACCGTGGCCGTCGCGGGTCCGTACTCCAGCCCGAATGGACACGGATCTCCCCGCCGCGCCGGCCGGCGCGACGACGATGAGGAAAGGGCATCGTCGGTCATCGACACGCGACCGGAACGTCGCAGTGATCCTCGCCGAGGCGTCCCACCCGAATTCATCGGTCCGACGGGGTCACGAGTCAACTACCGGATCGAGAAGGAGAGCAATTCGATGCGCAGGTCCCCACGGGCGCGCCGGTCATCCGGTAACGCACGGAGCAAGCGGCTGCTGGCCGTTGTCGGCACGCTTGCGGTCTTCGGTGGAATCGTCGCCGTGACCCAGATCTCGTCCGCCGGGGACCGGCGGACGACCACCCGCGCCGCGGCGGCGTCGTGCGTGGCGCCCAGCCCCGGCGCGACCTCGAACATCGGCAGCAGCACGACCCAGACGTGGCAGAACGGCCGGTGGGTGCGCAACCACTGGGGTGACGGGCAGATGTCGGTCGCGGAGTGCCAGTCGGTCAAGGCCGGCGGCACCGCCACGAACGCCAACACCAACGCCGCCCCGGCCGGCTCGACGATCGCCTGCCCCGACGTCGCCAGCAAGCTGCCCCAGGTCCCGGCCGCCGCCAAGGCCGAGGTGGACCGCAACCTCGAGCTGCTCAAGACGCAGATCGACGAGGCGAACAAGCGGCTGGTCGCCGAGGGCCGCAACGGCGGGCAGTTCATCCAGAACGCGATCCTCGGGCCGCTGGCGGACAAGCGCCGGGCGACCCTGAGCCGCATCGCGACCGCCATCGGCCGGGTGGCGCAGCGGCCGCAGGGCCTCGAACAGCTCGCCACCTGCCAGCTCGCGGTCGGCGCCAACCCCAACGCCGGCAACAACAACGGTGGCAACAACAACGGCGGCCAGAACGGCGGGAACAACAACGGCGGCCAGAACGGCAACAACGGCGGCAACAACAACGGCAACGGCCTCGGCGTCCTCGCCAAGGACTGCGGCAACAGCCGGCTGCAGCCGCACGACGGCTTCCAGAACGGCAACCGGTGCGTCAGCACCGCGTTCGGCGAGGTCGGCGCGGCGGCGAACAACCCGTCGCTGCTGATCACGCAGTTCCCCAACCAGGTCCAGCGCAACCAGGCGTTCCAGCTGCGGGTCACCACCCGCAACCTGGTCCGGGACCGGTTCCTCGCCGCGGGTCAGGGCGGCTACTACCTGGAGAGCTCCCTGCTCAACGGGCAGGGCCTGGTGCGGGGGCACTTCCACACCGCCTGCCGGATGCTGAACAGCACCCGGCAGCCCCCGAACCCGCAGGACGTGCCGGCGTTCTTCGTGGCCACCGAGGACGGCCGGGGCGGCTCGCAGCCGGACGACGTCATCATCCAGGTGCCGGGCCTGCCGCAGGCCGGCACGGCGCAGTGCTCCGTCTGGGCCGGTGACGGTTCGCACCGTATCCCGATGATGGAGCGGGCCAACCAGACCCCGGCGATCGACGTGGTGCGGATCCAGGTCAACTGACCCGCCGGCCGCGCGCCGTACGTACATCCGGGCCGCCCGGGGCAGCAACCGCCCCGGGCGGCCCCGCGTCGTGCGCCGGGTCGTGGGCGGCGTGACCGGCAGGCGGTACGCCGCCGGAGCGGGACCGTGGGAATTGCTACCGGAAAAGCTCCGGGGCCACCGCCGAATCTCGGCGTGGCCCCGGTGTTCCGCGTGGTGGGCGCGGTGTCGGCTCAGCGGTTCTTGAAGGCCTCGACGACGGACACGGGGATCCGGCCCCGGTCGGAAATCTCGTAGCCGTTCTTGGTGGCCCATTCCCGGATCGCCCGGTTCTGCTCGCGGTCCATTCCCGAGACCGGAGCCCGGCCGGGGCGGCGGACGGTCCGGCCGGCCTCGACCGGCCCTCGGCCGATTCGCCGGCCAGCGTTGATGTAGGGGTCGAGCGCCTTCCGGAGGGTGCCGGCGTTCTCGTCGGACACATCGATGGTGTACGCCACGCCGTCCAGGCTGAACTCGACGGTCCGATCCGCCTTCCCGCCATCGAGGTCGTCAGTCAAGACGGTGATTACTTTCCGGGCCATCGCCAATTACTCCTTGTGTGGGGCGGGGTGTGTTACGAGTTTGACGTATCCCTGGGTAAATCCGCAAGAATATGCCCCGTTTGCATTCGGCGCGTCGACTTGTCGGTGATGCAATCCCGCTCCCGACGGTGGAATTTGCCAGTACGGGTTCACCCCGGGCGGCCCGCGCGGCGGGGTTCGGCGTGTCCCGGGTCACATTCCGGAACAACGGGAGTCGGCCCGGACTTGAGCCTGACACGCTCAAGTCAACGCGATGGCAGGTGTTCGATGGCAACTCTTCCGGTACTACCCCTCACCGACGCCGTCCTGCTGCCCGGCATGGTCGTCCCGGTGACCCTCGACCCCACCACCCAGGCCGCGGTCGACGCCGCGCGCGCCACCGGCGACAAGAAGGTCCTCGCCGTGCCCCGCATCGACGGCGAGTACGGCTCCGTCGGCGTGATCGCCACCATCGAGAAGGTCGGCCGGCTGCCCGACGGCGAGCCGGCAGCCGTGGTCCGCGGCCTGTCCCGGGCCCGGATCGGCTCCGGCGTCCCCGGGCCCGGCGCCGCCCTCTGGGTCGAGGCGACCGAGCTCGACGAGCCCGCCCCGGCCGGCAGGGCCCGGGAGCTGGCCCGCGAGTACCGCGCCCTGATGACCTCGGTCCTGCAGCAGCGCGGCGCCTGGCAGGTCATCGACGCCATGGAGCGCATGACCGACCTCTCCGAGCTGGCCGACGCGGCCGGCTACGCGCCCTGGCTCACCCTGGCGCAGAAGACCGAGCTGCTCGCCGCCGCCGACGTGACCGCCCGGCTGGAGCTGCTGGTCGGTTGGGTGCGTGAGCACCTGGCCGAGCAGGAGGTCACCGAGCAGATCAACAGCGACGTGCGCGAGGGCCTGGAGAAGACCCAGCGCGAGTTCCTGCTCCGCCAGCAACTCGCCGCGATCCGCAAGGAGCTCGGCGAGGACTCCCCGGACGGCTCCGCCGACTACCGGGCCCGGGTGGAGGCCGCCACGCTGCCGGAGAAGGTCCGCGAGGCGGCGCTGCGCGAGGTCGGCAAGCTGGAGCGCGCCAGCGACGCCTCCCCGGAGGCGGGCTGGATCCGCACCTGGCTCGACACGGTCCTCGAGATGCCGTGGACCACGCGTACCGAGGACAACACCGACCTGGCCGCAGCCCGCGCCGTACTAGACGCCGACCACGCCGGCCTGGCCGACGTCAAGGACCGCATCCTGGAGTACCTCGCGGTGCGCAACCGCCGCGCCGAGCGCAACCTCGGCGTGGTCGGCGGGCGCGGGTCCGGGGCGGTGCTCGCCCTCGCCGGCCCGCCCGGCGTCGGCAAGACCAGCCTCGGCGAGTCCGTGGCCCGGGCGCTCGGGCGCAACTTCGTCCGGGTCTCCCTCGGCGGCGTCCGCGACGAGGCGGAGATCCGCGGCCACCGGCGCACGTACGTCGGCGCGCTGCCCGGCCGGATCGTCCGCGCCCTGCGCGAGGCCGGCTCGATGAACCCGGTCGTGCTCCTCGACGAGGTCGACAAGCTGGCCGTCGGGTATTCCGGCGACCCCGCCGCCGCCCTGCTGGAGGTGCTCGACCCGGCGCAGAACCACACGTTCCGCGACCACTACCTGGAGGTCGACCTCGACCTGTCCGACGTGCTCTTCCTGGCCACCGCCAACGTGGTGGAGACCATCCCCGGCCCGCTGCTGGACCGGATGGAGCTGGTCACCCTCGACGGCTACACCGAGGACGAGAAGGTCGCCATCGCCCGCGACCACCTGCTGCCCCGGCAGCTCCAGCGGGCCGGGCTGACCGCCGAGGAGGTCACCGTCGCCGACGACGCCCTCACCCTGATCGCGGGGGAGCACACCCGGGAGGCCGGTGTCCGGCAGCTCGAACGGGCCCTGGCGAAGATCCTGCGCAAGGTCGCCGTCGCGCTGGCCGACGACCCGACCCCGGTGCGGGTGGACGCGGACAACCTGGCCCGCTACCTGGGGCGGCCCCGGTTCACCCCGGAGTCGGCGGAGCGGACGGCGGTGCCCGGTGTGGCGACCGGCCTCGCCGTGACCGGCGCGGGCGGCGACGTGCTCTTCATCGAGGCCACCAGCATGGAGGGCGAGCCGGGACTGACGCTCACGGGCCAGCTCGGCGACGTGATGAAGGAGTCCGCCCAGATCGCGCTGTCGTACCTGCGCTCCAACGGGCGTCGGCTCGGCATCGACCCCAACGCCCTCGCCGGGCGGCGGATCCACCTGCACGTCCCGGCGGGCGCGGTGCCGAAGGACGGGCCGAGCGCCGGCATCACCATGGTCACCGCGCTGGCGTCGCTGGTGACCGGCCGGCCGGTGCGCCCGGAGTTCGGGATGACCGGCGAGGTGACCCTTTCCGGGCGGGTGCTGCCCATCGGCGGGGTGAAGCAGAAGCTGCTCGCCGCGCACCGGGCCGGCCTGACCGAGGTGATCATCCCGGCGCGTAACGAGCCGGACCTGGACGACCTGCCGGCCGAGGTGCGCGAGGCGCTGACCGTGCACACCCTCGCCGACGTGGCCGACGTGCTCGCCCTGGCGCTGCGCCCGGCCGACGCCGACACCCGCACCGACCCGGCCCTCACGGCCGCCTGAGGGGTAAGCAGGGGCCCCTTGTCATCGCTTTTCGGATGACAAGGGGCCCTGCTTGCGTCCTCGCCGGAGCAGCCGACCACCGGACGTGGGGTGGCCGGGGTCAGCGCCCGTCGGCGTTGCTCCCGCCGTGGTCGGACGACGCCGGGCAGTCGCCGGGCGGGGCGAGGCGGGTCAGCAGCGCGGCGGTGATCTCGCCGAGCTGCGTGACCTGGGTCGGGGTCAGCGCGTCGAAGACGAGCGAGCGGACGAGAGCCACGTGCCCCGGGGCGGCCGCGGCGAGGTGCGCGTACCCGGCGTCGGTGAGCACGGCCACGCACCCGCGGCCGTCGTCGTCGGCGCGCTCGCGGCGTACCCAGCCCCGGCGTTCCAACCGGCCCACGAGGTGGGACAGGCGGGACTGCGAGCCGTTGACGAGGGCGGCCAACTCGCTCATCCGGCGGGACCGGGTCGGGGCCTCCGACAGCATCGCCAGCACCCCGTAGCCGAAGCGGGTCAGGTCGGCGTCGCGCTGCAACTGCCCCTCGAGCTCGTTCGGCAGCAGGGTGAGCACGGCGAGCGTCCGTCGCCAGATCTCCTGCTCGCCGTCGGTCAGCCAGCGGGTGGGTTCCATGCCGCCAGCCTACCGAATGCTTGACGCTTCAAGTATCTGCTCGTACGGTGGTCCTTGAAGCGTCAAGTATCTCACCCGCCCACGCGGCGGTCCGCCATGGAGGCACCCCCATGAACATCGCCCTCTGGGCCCTGCAGATCCTGCTCGCCCTGGTCTTCGCCGGGGCCGGGCTCACCAAGGTCACCCAGCCCAAGGAGAAGCTGCGCGAGAAGATGAGCTTCGTCGAGGGTGTGCCGGAAGGCGCGGTCAAGGCCCTCGGCGCGCTGGAGGTCCTCGCCGCGATCGGCCTGGTCCTGCCCGCCCTCACCGGCATCGCCACCGTGCTGACGCCGCTGGCCGCCGTGGGCGCGGCGATCGTGATGGCCGGCGCCGTCGTCGTGCACGTCCGGGCCAAGGAGTACCCGCCGGCCGCGTTCACCGCGCTGCTGCTGGTCGCCGCGCTCGTCGTCGCCTGGGGCCGGTTCGGCCCGTACGCGTTCTGACCGGCCCCGGCCGGCCCGCGCCCACGGCGCGGGCCGGCCGCCTGCTCGTCAGGGGCGGTCGCGGTCGCGGCGTACCGTCGTCTTGCGGCCCTTGATGGTGCTGTTGCGCAGCCCGGCGATCACCTCGTCCACCACGGCCGCCGGCACCTCGACCAGCGAGAACCGGTCGGCGATCTCGATCGAGCCGATGTCGCGCCCGCTGACCCGGGTCTCCCCGGTGATCGCACCGACCAGGTCCTGTGGGCGCACCCCGGCGCGCCGGCCCAGCCCGATGAACACCTGCGTGGTGCCCCCGGAACGGGGCCGCCCGGGCCGCCGCTCGCCGCCGCGCCCCTCCTGCCCGGGGCGCCCCTCGCGCTGCGGGCGGACGGCGACCTGCGGGATCTCCTCCTCGTCGTCGTCCGAGCCCGGGGAGGCGGCCTCGTGGGCCAGCTTCACCGCCGCGAGCGCCACCTCCATCATGTCGAACTCGTCCGACAGTGACTCCACGATGACCCGGAACGGCTCCAGGTCGTCCTCCAGAAGGCTCTCCCGCAGCGCCGCCTGGGTCAGCTCCAGCCGCCGGGTGCGCAGGTCGGCCACCGTGGGGATCTTGTCGATGGCGATGCGCTGGCCGGTCACCCGCTCGATGGTCTTGAGCATCCGGTGCTCGCGCGGCTCGGCGAGGGTGATCGCCACGCCTTCCCGGCCCGCCCGCCCCACCCGGCCGATGCGGTGCACGTACGACTCCGGGGCCGACGGCACGTCGTAGTTGACCACGTGGGTGAGCTGCTCGACGTCCAGCCCCCGGGCCGCCACGTCGGTGGCCACCAGCAGGTCGGCCGTGCCGGCGCGCAGCCGGCCCATCACCCGGTCCCGCTGCTCCTGGCTCATCCCGCCGTGCAGCGCCTCGGCGCGGTAGCCCCGGCCGTTCATCGTCTCGGTGAGCCGGTCCACCTCCTCCCGGCTGCGGCAGAAGACGATCGCCGCGGTCGGCGACTCCACGTCCAGCACCCGGCCCAGCGCCGCCGGCTTGTGCGCCCGCGCCACGATGTACGCGCTCTGCCGCACCCGGGGCGTCTCGCCGGCCACCGGCTGCTCCCGGCCGATCTGGATCCGCACCGGGTCGGTCAGGTGCTGCCGGGCCATCCCGTCGATGCGCGACGGCATGGTGGCCGAGAACAGCACCGTCTGCCGCTGCTGCGGGGCGTGCTCCAGGATCGCCTCGATGTCCTCGGCGAAGCCCATGTCGAGCATCTCGTCGGCCTCGTCGAGCACCACCGTGGCCAGGCCGCCCAGCCGCAGGGTGCCCCGGGCGATGTGGTCCAGCGCCCGGCCCGGGGTCGCCACGACCACGTCCACCCCCAGGTCGAGGGCGCGCAGCTGCCGGCCGATCGGCTGGCCGCCGTAGATCGGCAGCACCCGGGCGCCCAGGTCCTTGCCGTAGCGGTGGAACGCCTCCGACACCTGCACCGCCAGTTCCCGGGTGGGCACCAGCACCAGGGCCACCGGCTCCCCGCCGGTCCGCCCGTCCGGCATCCGCTGCAGCAGCGGCAACGCGAACGCGGCCGTCTTGCCGGTGCCGGTGGCCGCCTGACCGAGCAGGT
This sequence comes from Micromonospora haikouensis, assembly GCF_000876225.1. Lineage (NCBI taxonomy): Bacteria > Bacillati > Actinomycetota > Actinomycetes > Micromonosporales > Micromonosporaceae > Micromonospora > Micromonospora haikouensis. Next base: position 2,047,516 of record NZ_JXSX01000003.1, read on the forward strand.
CCCTGCCGGCCAGCAGGGGCGGGATCGCCTCCCGCTGGATCGGGGTCGGCTCCTCGTAGCCGAGGGCGGACAGCGCGCCGAGCAGTTCGGCGCGTAGCCCGAGGTCGGTGAAGGCGCTTGCCTCGTCATCGACGCCGGGGGAGTGCGGGTCGGTCGGTGGATCCTGCCGTGCGGGTGCGGAGCTCATGCGACAAGCTTTTCATTCCCGCCCCGCGCGGGTTCCGCCGACCGGCGCAAACCGCGCCGCGCGTCACGTCCGACGCCGGCCGGAAGGTCCTCCGGGGCACACGCCCGGCGGTTAGCCTGGCCGTCGTGCGTACCGTCGAACTGCTCTGCTGCCCACAGCTGGAGGCCGCGGTACGTGCCGGATGGGACCGGCTCGCCGCCGCCGGCCTGCCCAGCCTGGCCCGCAACACCCATCCCACCAACCGCCCGCACCTGACGCTCGCGGCGGTCGACGAGTTCCCGCCGGGCGCCCGCCGCCGGCTCGCCGCGCTCGTCGGGCGGGCCCTGCCCCTGCCGGTACGCCTCGACCGGATCGCCGTCCTCGACGGCAGCGCCCCGCTGGTCTGGCTGCTGCGCCCGGAGCCGGCCCTGACCGCCCTGCACGCGGCGGTCTGGGACGTCCTCGCCGGGGCCGACGGGCAGCGCCCCTGGCACGCCCCGGGGCGGTGGGTCCCGCACCTGAGCCTGGCGCTGCGCTTCCGCGCCGCCGACCGCCGGCTGGCCCGGGCAGTGGTCGGCGTGGACCGGCCGGCCGGGGAGTTCGTGGCCGCCCGCAGCTACGACGGCGCCACGAGGACGGTCGGCCCGCTCGGTTCCGCCGGGAGCTGATCTCGACGAGGCTCGCGGCAGGCAAGTGCGACGGTGGCTGGCCGATCGCCTTCCCGTGCGGTGATGGCCTAGGGTTGGCCCAGCGCTCCCGTCGGCGGTCTGCCCGACCGCCCGGCGGCTTCGTGCTGGGCCGGTCCGGCAGGTGGTCAACCCGACGCACCCCGGAAGAGGAACGATGCCCCTCCGCAAGCGCCCGGCCGCCATGGCGGCCGCCACCCTGCTCACCCTGAGTGCCCTGGCCGTCGTGCCGTCCATCGCGGCCGCCGCTCCCGACCCGGGCGGCCCCGTGAAGGTGAACCAGGTCGCGTACGTGCCCGGCACCCCCAAGCAGGCCACCGTGGTCAGCACGTCGACCAGCCCGCTGGCCTGGACCCTGCGCAACGCCGCCGGCGCGACCGTCGCCTCCGGCCAGACCACCGTACGCGGCGCGGACGCCCTCTCCGGCGACAGCGTCCACGTCGCCGACTTCTCCGCCTACGACACCGTGGGCAGCGGCTACGTGCTCACGGTCGGTGGGAACAGCAGCCACCCCTTCGACATCTCCGCCGACGCGGTGCGCCGGCTGCGCACCGACGCGCTGGCGTTCTTCTACCACCAGCGCAGCGGCACGCCGATCGAGTCGCGGTACGTCGGCTCCCGCTACTCCCGCCCCGCCGGGCACGTCAACGTCGCCCCGAACCAGGGCGACAACGCGGTGCCCTGCCGCACCTCCTGCGGCTACACCCTCGACGTGCGGGGCGGCTGGTACGACGCCGGCGACCACGGCAAGTACGTCGTCAACGGCGGCCTGGCCACCTGGCAGCTGCAGAACATCCACGAGCGCGCCCTGCACGTGACCGGGGCCGACCGGGCCGGGCTCGCCGACGGCACGCTGGCGATCCCCGAGCAGGCCAACGGGGTGCCCGACGTGCTGGACGAGGCGCGCTGGGAGCTGGAATTCATGCTGAAGATGCAGGTGCCCGACGGCCGCACGAACGCCGGCATGGTGCACCACAAGATCCACGACCAGAACTGGACCGCGCTGCCGACCCGGCCGGAGCTGGACAGCCAGCCCCGGCTCCTCGCGCCGGTCAGCACCGCCGCGACCCTGAACCTGGCGGCGACCGCCGCGCAGGCGTCCCGGCTGTGGAAGTCCTACGACGCGACCTTCGCCGCCCGGGCGCTCGCCGCCGCCGAGAAGGCGTACGCCGCGGCGAAGGCCAACCCGAACCGGCTGGCGCCGGCCACGGACAACACCGGCGGCGGCGCGTACGAGGACAACAGCGTGGGTGACGAGTTCTACTGGGCGGCGGCCGAGCTGTACGCCACCACGGGGGCGGCCGGCTACCGGGCCGACGTGACGGGTTCGTCCTACTACAAGGGCACCAGCTTCACCAACCGCGGCTACGACTGGAGCTGGACCGCCGGGCTCGGCGACACCACCCTGGCCCTGGTGCCCAACGGCCTGCCGGCCGCCGACCTGGCCGCCACCCGGGCCGCGATCGTGGCCTTCGCCGATCGGCTGCTGACCCAGACCGCCACGCAGGGCTACCCCGCCCCGGGCAGCGGCGACGGGACGTACTACTGGGGCTCCAACGGCGCCGTCGCCAACAACGGCAACGTCCTGGCCCTCGCCTTCGACTTCACCGGCCAGCAGAAGTACCGCGCCGGGGCCTACGCAGCCTACGACTACCTGCTCGGCCGCAACCCGCTGAACCAGTCCTACGTGGCCGGTTACGGCGAGAAGCCGGTGCGCAACGTGCACCACCGGTTCTGGGCCAACCAGAACGACTCCTCGCTGCCCACCGCGCCGCCCGGCTCGCTCTCCGGCGGGCCGAACAGCCAGTTGCAGGACCCGGTGGCCGTGGCCCAGCTCTCCGGTTGCAAGCCGCAGAAGTGCTTCGTCGACGACATCGAGGCGTACTCGGTCAACGAGGTGGCGATCAACTGGAACTCGGCGCTGGCCTGGCTGGCGAACTGGGCGGCGGAGCGGGCGGGCACCGGCGGCACGACGCCGGAGCCCACCCCGTCGCCGACCGTCTCGCCCTCGCCGACGGCCTCGCCCACCCCGACCGTCTCGCCCACGCCTACGACCACGCCGCCGGCGGGCGGCTGCGCGGTGACGTACACGTCGAACAACTGGAGCAACGGCTTCAGCGGCAACCTGACCGTCACCAACAGCTCGGCCGCGACGTGGCCGTCGTGGAGCCTGACCTTCAGGTTCACCGCCGGCCAGCAGATCAGCCAGGGCTGGTCCGGAAAGTTCAGCCAGAGCGGCGCCGAGGTCACGGTGACCAACGAGAGCTGGAACGCCGTCGTCGCCCCGGGCGGCTCGGTGAGCCTCGGCTTCAACGCCTCCCACACCGGCGCCAACCCGACCCCGGTGGGCTTCGCCGTCAACGGCACCACCTGCACGCTGCGGTGACCGGGTGACCCGGTGACGAGGATGCCGGCCCCGCCGGCCTGATCCGGGTCCGTCGCCGATCCCGCCCTTCGCGTGTGCAGTCGGTGAAGGGGGCTGCGGGATCGACGACGTTCGGCGAAACTGGTCAGGGGCCTCTTCCCACCGGAATCGAGGCCCGGGCGGACGGCCGGGGTGCCGCACCCACCCCGGCCGTCCTGCTCCACCCGGCGCCGCACCATCACCGAAGCGGCGTGGCAGCAGCGGCGGCTCAGCGGCGGACGCGCGCAGGTAACCGGATCCGGCGGTCCCCGTGGCTCCGCGCCGCCGTGGTACGGCGCGCATTCGGGGGAGATGGGAAGAATGTTCGGCCTGTCCCGGCTACTCGTGGTTACGGTGCTTTTGACAGCAACCGCGCCGTGTCGTACCGGGAGAGGACCCGACCATGCGAGTGCCCAGCCGAAGCTCCGGCCAGCAGCCCGGCACCTCCGTGGCGTCCACCGCCCCGGCGCGGCGCGTGCCGCGGGGCGTCGCCCCCCGCCCGGCCCCGCCGACGCCCGACCTCGACGCCTACCGGGCCGCCGTGACGGACCTGCTCGTCGAGGTCGGCGCGTTGGCCGACCCGGACTCGGCGGGGGCCCGCCAGGTGCTGCTCGACGAGCGGTTGCGCGAGCCGGCGATCGCCGCGGTGCTCGACGCCACCGCCCAGGGCCTCGTCGGCGCCCGGGAGACGCTGCTGCTGGAGATGGCCCGCTACCAGCCCAGTCCGCGCAACTCCGCCGGTGACCTGGCCGCCCTGGTCCGGATCTACCTGCTCTCCCGCATCGACGTCATGTGGTGGCGCGACGCCACCACCTTCATGACCGACGCGCAGGTCCACGCCAGCAACGAGCTGGTCGACCTGGAGTGGCTGCGCCGCCGCGACCTGCTCCGCTTCCGCTACCAGGAACAGCCCGCCACCGTCGTCGGGCGGGGCGTGCGGGCGGTACGCCGCCGGCTGCTGCCGGACGCCCGGCCGCGCACCGCCGGCCTGAAGTTCCGCCGGGCCCGGCGCGAGGTGATCGGCCTGCTCAACGACATCGGCCGCGAGTTCGCCCGCAGCGCCCCGCCCGGCACGCCGCCGCTGTGGGTGACCAGTCTGGTGCGCAGCGCCGAGCACCAGCACCGGCTGCGCCGCCTCGGCTACGCCGCGATGGTGCCCAGCGGCCACTGCCTCGGCTACGCCGTCGACGTGGAGATGTCCTGGTTCCAGCGGTTCGGCGCCCGGGACGTGCTGGCCGGCCTGCTGCTGGCCCGCCAGCAGGCCGGGGAGATCAACGTGGTCGACGAGGGGCAGGCCTGGCACGTGTGCCTCGCGCCCGCCGCCCGGGCGCGGTTCCGCCGCGCGTACGAGGCCGAGATGGGGGTCTGAGCCGTGTGCGGCATCGCCCTGAGCCTCGGCCCCGAGGCCGACCCGGCCACCTTCCGGCGGATGCTGGCCGTCCTCGCCCCGCGCGGCGAGGTGACCGAGACCCGTCGGGAGGCGGGCCTGCTCGCCGGCACCCGCCGGCTGCGGATCGTCGACCGGGAACGGGCGGTGCAGCCCTGGGTCTCCGCCGACGAGCGCCTCCTGCTCTGCTACAACGGCGAGGTCTTCAACCACCGGGAGCTGCGCGCGGAGCTGACCCGCCTGGGGCACGCGTTCCGCAGCGAGAGCGACACCGAGGTGGTGCTCGCCGCCTTCGAACGCTGGGGCGAGGACGCGGTGCGGCGGCTGCGCGGCGAGTACGCCTTCGTCGTGGTCGAGCGGGCCACCGGCCGGGCCTACCTGGCCCGCGACCCGCTCGGGGTGAAGCCGCTGTACTGGTCCCGGGTGCCGGGCTGCCTGCACCTGGCCAGCGAGGTCAAGGCCCTGGTGGGGCACGGCGCCCCCGTCGCCGAGGTGCCCCCGGGGCACCACGGCTGGGCCGAGCCGGGCGGCCACGTCCGGCTGCGCCCGTACGTCGACCTGCTCACGCTCGGCGACGGGCTGCCCGTGGTGGACGACCCGGACGAGGCCGCCCTGCTCGTCCGGGCCGCCCTCACCGACAGCATCCGGATGCGGCTGGACACCGACCTCACCGTCGGCGTGGTGCTCTCGGGCGGGCTGGACAGCTCGCTCGCCCTGCTGCACACCCACCAGCTGCACCCCGACTGCGTGGCGGTGACCGTCGGGGCGCCGGGCAGCCCCGACGTGGCGTACGCCCGGCGGCTCGCCGCCGACCTCGGGGTGCCGCACGAGGTGATCGAGCTGCGTCCGCGCGACATCCGGCTCGCCGACGTGCGGGAGGCCATCCGGATCTCCGAGCTGACCGAGTACGGGGACATCATCAACGCCGTGGTCTCGGTGCCGATCTTCCGGCGGCTGCGTGACCTGGGCGTCAAGGTGGTGCTCACCGGAGACGGCTCCGACGAGCTGTTCGGCGGCTACCCCATGTACCACCAGGTCGGCCCCGAGCGGGCCCGCCGGCTGTTCCTGCACAAGATCCGCAACCTGTGCCGTACGGAGTTGCAGCGGGTGGACCGCGCGAGCATGGCCCACGGAGTGGAGGCGCGGGTGCCGTTCCTCGACCTGAGCGTGGTGGAGCTGGCGATGCGGCTGCCGCTGGAGCTGAAGCTGCGGGAGGGCCAGGAGAAGTGGATCGTCCGCCGGGCGTTCGCCGACGTGCTGCCCGACTACGTGCGGCGGCGGCCGAAGAACCCGATGTCGTACTCGTCGGGGCTGCACGAGCGGGCCCGGCTCTACAAGCCGCTCTTCGCCCGGCTGCACCGCTCCTTCGGCTACCCCCTGCTCGACCCGGTGCGCCGGGACTTCGACAGCGTGCTCACCCGCTGCGGCAACGACCTGGACCGGGCCATCGCCGACGGGCTGGCCCGGCCGGACTACACGGTGCTGGAACACGCCCGGGACCTGGTGGGCGCGGCGAAGTGGAACGCCGCGCCGGTGGTCCGCCGGCTGGTCGGCCCGCGGGCCACCCGCCGGACCCCGGTCGGCTGAGGGCCCACCCCTACCGTCGTTGCCCCGCCCACTGTGGACCACTACGTTGATCGATACACAGGCGGCCGGTGGGACGACGAGTCACCCCGGGCGTGACGCCCCACCCGTCGCCGGAAGGGGACTCCCGTGATCCGCCGCGTGCTGCTGACCGCCGCCCTGGTGGGCGCCTCCGTGCTCGTCGTGCCGGGCTCGCCCGCGCAGGCCCGCGCCTGCCGCATCGACCACGAGTGCGTGACCACCTACTACGCCGACTCCAGCCACACCACCGTGCTGGGGGAGAAGTACGAGAGCTGCTCCGGCACGGTCTACACCTGGGGCGTCCGCTCCGGCTACCCGACGTTCGTCGAGAGCCCCTGCTGAGTCCGGCTGCCTGTGGTGGGGCGGCCAGGCGGCCGCCCCACCACACCCGTCACCGCAGGTAGGGGCCGGCCTCGCCGATCTTGCCCGGGGCCGGGTTGCCCGGCAGGTCGAGCACGTACACCCGCATGTTGCCCTGGCCGCTGACGGTCGCGGTCAGCGTCCCGTTACCGACGGTCTGCACGTCGCCGGTGACCGCGTCGACGTACCGGCCGTTGGGCACGCCGGTGAACGTCGCGCTGCCGGAGACCGTGACCAGCGCGAAGCTGTCGACCGCGCCGGAGGTGAACCGGCGCTTGTACGCCATGGAGCCGCTGATCCCCTCGGTCGAGTACTGCCCCTTCTGCAGGGCCGGCACCGCCCGGCGGATCCGGTTGAGCCGCTGCACGTGCTTGACCAGCGGCTTGTCGAGGGTCGTGGCGACGGCCCCGGTCGCGGAGCCGACCCTGCCGAAGTCCGTCGCGGTGACCGTGCCCTGGAGGTGGCCGCCGTAGTAGGCCCGGCCGGTGGTCGCCAGGGGGCAGGTCGGCCCACAGTCGATCTTCGCGCCCTTCTGGAACTCGATCTCTGAGCCGTAGTAGAGCGTCGGGATGCCCCGGAACGTCCACATCAGGCTCATGTTCTCCGCCCAGGCGTCGGTGCCCCCGGTGTAGCGGGTGTTCGACTTGTTCGGTCCGTAGTCGTGGCTGTCGACGTAGACGACGTTGTAGGTGGCGTCGTTGTAGCTGTCGTCGGAGTCCTTGCCGTTGCCGTACGCGTTGTGGGCGTCGCCGAAGTTCATGTGCATCCGCATGTCGATGACGTTCATGCCGGAGAACTTCGAGTGGTCCGGCGCGTGGTAGGTGTTGCCGCGCAGGAACGCGTTGTCGCTGGTGGGCTGCCCGGCGGGGCCGGCGAGCTGCTCGTAGTCGTACTGCTCGATCGCGGCCTTGACGTCGTCGGGGCTGTATTCCTTGCGCTCCTTCCAGGTGAAGAACTGCGCGGAGTGGTTGACCGAGCCCCGGTTCCACTTGTCGTTGACGAACGCGGCGACCTCACCGAAGACGTAGAAGTCCTTGCCCTTCTCGCCGTGCCTGGCCAGGGCGTGCTGCTGGATCGCCGGCAGGAAGCGGCGGTTCCAGGTCACCCGGGGGATGTGCACGGCCGTGTCGATGCGGAAGCCGTCCACCCCCATGTCGATGTACCGGTTGTACGCGTCGATCAGGTACTTCTGCACGGTCGGGTTCTCGGTGTTGAAGTCGGCCAGGTCCTCGTGCAGCCAGCAGCTGCGCGCGTCCTCGCCCTCCCAGTTGCCGATCCAGCACTGGTGGTAGAGGTCGGCCGGGAACAGCTTGCTGGTCGGGGTGGGCCACTGGCACTCGTACAGCTTGAAGCCCTCGGGGCTGGTGCCGTTGGGTGTGCCCCAGCGGGGGCACTGGTTGCCGGCCGGCGCGGCGGTGGACCAGACGTCCCCGTTGTACGGGCGGCCCTTGGCCAGGGCGTTCTGCGCGGGGGTCAGCTCCGGGTCGGTGCCGGGGTGCTCGATCATGGGGTCGTACTCGCGGCCCGCCTCGGGCGTGCTGTACATCCACTTCCACTGCTCGTCGCGCACCCCGTACACGGTGGGGGTGAACAGGCCCTTGGCGCCCCAGCGGGAGCTGTGGTTGTAGACGACGTCCTGGAAGATCTTGATGCCCTTGCCGTGCGCGGCGTTGATCAGGTCCTGGTAGCTCGCGCCGGGGCTCTCCAAGCGCGGGTCGACCCGGTAGAAGTCCCAGCCGTGGTAGCCGTGGAAGTCGTAGTCGGAGCGGTTCAGCACGACCGGGGTGATCCACAGGGCGGAGAAGCCAAGCCCCTTGATGTAGTCCAGCTTGTCGATCAGGCCCTTGAAGTCGCCCCGGAACATCGGGTCGTCGTTAGCCGCGTTGCCGGACTTCACGTGCTGGCTGCCGCCCCGGTTGTTGGTGCTGTCGCCGTCGGCGAACCGGGCGGTCATCACGAAGTAGATGGTGTCCTCGCGGGGGTCGCCGCCCAGGGGGGTGCCGGCCGCAGCCGGGGGCGGGGTGTCGCCGGTGGTCGCCGCCGCCGGTGCGCTGGCGGCGGAGGTGTTGCCCGCCGCGTCGTACGCCCGCACCGTGTACTCGTACCGGGTGTTGGCGGTCAGCGTGCCGTCGACGTGGCTGGTGCCGGTGGTGGTCACCGTGACCGTGCCTTCCGGCCCGCCGGTGCGGGTGAGCCGGTAGCCGGTGACGGCCCGGTCGTCGGTGGCCGCCGCCCAGGACACCGCCACCCGCAGGCCGTTGGCGGTCGCGCCCAGCCCGGTGGGGGTGGACGGGGCGGTGGTGTCGGGGGTCTGCGGGGCGCACGGCGCGCTCGCCCCGGCCGTCACGACGCCGGCCTTGACGGTGCTCACCCCGGCGCCGATGGTGTAGTCCGCGCCGTTGTTGTTGTCCCAGGCCCCGGCGCCGTTGTTGAACGCCGCCTTCAGGGTCGCGGCGCTGCCGAGGTCGACCACGCGGCGGGCCCATCCGGTGCAGCCGGCCTCCATCGGGACCCCGGGGACGGCGGTCCAGGCCCCGCCGGCCGGCTGGTAGTGGATGTTGCCACCCGTCCAGCCCCGGGTGGCGAGGTGGTACCAGACCTCGGCGGTGCGGGTGGACGGCGTGCCGGTCGGCGCGGGGGTCGCCGTCGGCGAGGGCGTGCCGGCGCACGGGTCGGACGTGCCGACCACGCCGCCGGAGACGGTCACCGTCCCGGTGCCGGTGCGGTAGTTCGCGCCGTTGTTGTTGTCCCAGGTGCCGGCGTTGTTGTTGAACACCACCTGCAGGCCGGTGGCCGAACCGGCGTCGATGGTGCGCTTGCGCCAGCCGGTGCAGGCGGCCTCCATCGCCACGCCGGGCACGGCGGTCCAGGCGCCGCCGTCCGGGGCGTAGTGGATGTTGACGGTCCCGGTCCAGGCGGTGGGGGGTCGGTAGTAGACGGTCACAGTGTTCGCGGCGGCGGCCGTGCTGAACGGCGCAAGCCCGACGATGAGCCCGGCGGCCAGCGCGGCCCCGGTCATCCGTCGTCGTCCGGTGCGGCGGGGCATCGGACCTCCTCGGGGGTGGGCGTCGGCGTGACCGACGGGGGTGATGGGGTGCGGAAAGCCGTCGGCCCGGGGGAGGGCCTGTCCGATCCGAGCAAGCGGATGACGTCATCCGTCATGGATCGGCGAATCCTTCTGCAAGTTCTTGCAAGTGGCGAGAAAGTTACCACCATCAACCTGTGGACACCAGATGTTCACAACTGCTGCGCGCCGAACCACCGGCGTGGGGGTGCCCCCGGGTCAGCCGGTGAGCAGCAGCGCGCCCACGCCGGCGGCCGTCGCGGCCACGGCGAGCAGGGCACCGGCGGCCAGGAACCGGCCCAGCGGCACGGCCACCCCGGCGGCCCGGCAGCGCTCGTACCACAGCAGGGTGGCCAGCGACGCCCACGGTGTGACCAGCGGGCCGGCGTTCGTGCCGATCAACAGGGCCAGCAGCCGGGTCGCGTCGCCGGGCGGGAGCACCGCCTCGCCCGCCACGTACGCGGGCAGGTTGTTGACGACGTTGGACAGCAGCGCGCCCGTGCCGCCGGCCCGCAGCGCGCCGAGCGCCCCGCCGTCCGGGCCGAGCAGCACGCCGACGACGTCGTCCAGCCCGTACCGGCCGAGGGTCTGCACCACCAGGAACAGCCCGGTGACGAAGACCAGCAGCCGCCACGGCACCAGCGCCGGGCGCAGCGCGGCCCGGTTGCGCGCGGCGAAGCCGACCAGCACCAGCCCGGCGGCCGCCGCGGAGGCGATCCCCACCTCCACCCCGGCGAGGATCCCGGCCACGAGGAGCAGGCATCCGGCGAGCGCGATCCGGTACAGCACCCGGTCGGCGGGGACGTGCGGCCCGGGCGCGACGAACCGGTCGACCCCGCGCCGCCCCCGGCGCCAGTAGCCGACCCAGAGCAGCGCCATGGTGGCCGCGATCGTGGCGGCCTGCGGCAGCGCCATCCGCGCCGCGTACGGCAGCGGGTCGAGGTCGACCCGGTCGGCGGCCAGCAGGTTGGTCAGGTTCGACACCGGCAGCAGCAGGCTCGCCGTGTTGGCCAGCCACACCGTGGTCAGCGCCAGCGGCAGCGGCGGCATGCCCAGCCGACGCGCCAGCGCCAGCATCACCGGCGTGAGCAGCACCGCCGTGGTATCGAGGTTCAGCGCGATCGTGGTGGCGGAGGCGAAGCCGACGCAGAGCACGAACAGCGCCGGATAGCTGCCCCGGGCGGCGCGGGCCAGCCGCCCGGCCAGCACGTCGAACACGCCGGCCACCGCCGTCAGCTCGGCCAGCACCACCACCGTGCCGAGGAACAGCAGCAGCGGCAGGATGCGCCCCAGGGTGGCCACGGTCTCGGCGCGCGGCAGCAGGCCGGTCAGCGCGCAGGCCGCCCCGACCAGGGCCAGCGCCAGCGCGACCCGGTCGAGCGGGTGCAGCCGGCGCAGCCGCTCCAGCGGCCGGCGTGGGGCGCGGCCGGCCGGTGCGGTCGGCTCGCCGCCGGTGCGTGCGGTCGGTTCGCCGTCAGGGTCCACGGCGGCTGATCCTCGCACGCCCGCCGGGCGGCCCCGGCGGTCCGCCACGCCGCTGTGACCGGGCCCTCCCGCCGCCGTCCGGCGAACCGCCCCGCCGGCCGTCGAACCGTGGTGGACAACGGTCGATGGCTGACCTAGCGTTCAGCCATCATGCGTAGGACCTTCCTGGGGGCCGGCCTGGCCCTGCTGCTCGCCGCCACCGCCTGCTCCGCCCCCGAGACCGCCGCCACCCCGCCCCCGACGCCGGCCGGCACGCCCACCGCGTCCCGGCAGGACCCGGCGCAGGCCGACCGGACCCTGGCCAGCCTGCGCCGGGTCGACGACCTGCCGATGTGGGAGATGACCTACGTCGGCGACTACGACCCGACCGTCGGCACCGACGCCGCGCCGCCCAGCCCGTTCGGCTGCTCGCTCTTCGCCGCCTCCGGTGACCGCAGCCGCCCGCTGTTCGCCCGCAACTTCGACTGGGACGCCAACCCGGCCCTGGTGCTGCGCACCGATCCGCCGGACGGGTACGCCGCGGTCTCGCTGGTGGACATGTCCTACCTGGGCGTCGGTGCCGACCCCACCGGCGACCGCCGGCTGCTCAACGCGCCGCTGCTGCCGTTCGACGGGATGAACGAGCGTGGGCTGGCCGTCGGGCTGGCCGCCGACGACGGGGCCACCGTCCGCGCCGAGGCGGGCAAGCCCACGGTCGGTTCGGTACGCATCCTGCGGCTGGTGCTCGACCAGGCCGCCACGGTCGACGAGGCCGTCGCCGTCTTCGGCCGGCACAACCTCGACTTCGACGGCGGGCCCCCGCTGCACTACCTGCTCGCCGACGCCACCGGGGCCTCGGCCGTGGTCGAGTTCGTCGACGGCGCGATGCGGGTGGAGAAGGGGCAGGGCGGCTGGCAGGCGCTGACCAACGTGCCCGTGGTCGGCGTACCCGAAGAACGCCGGCGCACCGACCACCGCTACGGCGTGCTCGCCGCCGCCCTGACGAAGGCCGGCGGGGTGGTCGACGACCGGGCGGCGCTGGAACTGCTCAACGACGTGCGGCAGGGCCACACCCGCTGGTCGGTCACCTACGGGCTGCGCACCGGCGAGATCCACCTGCGCACGGCCACGGGCACCGAGCGTGAATACTACCTCCCGGTGACCCTGCCCTAGCTCGGCGTGGGGAGGCGCCGCAGATCGTTGAGGAGGTCCCGCACGGCTGGGGAGCGGGGGCCGGCGGGGGTGAGTTCGTCGTGGAGGCGGCGTAGGAGCGCGACGCTGCGTGCGGAGCTGACGGCGGGCAGGCGGCGCAGGGCGAGTTGGGCGGCGTCGACGGCGAGGTCGAGGTCGCCGGCGGCGTGGTGGGCGAGGCTGAGCCAGGCCCCGTGGCGTAGGGCGGAGCGTTGCGGCGGGGCTTCGGGGCTGGTGTGGGCGCGGGCGTGTAGCAGTCGCTCGGCGTGGCGCAGAAGCCTGCGCCGTTGTTGGGGCAGTTGCTCGGCGAGGACGACCAGTCCGCGGCCGGTGATCGCGTCGAGTTCGACCCGGTCGATGTAGGAGGCCCAGCGGGGAAGTGGTGTGTCGGGTGGGGTGTCGAGGAGGGTGAGGGTGTCCTCGCGGGTGCGGTGGAAGCTGGTCAGGTCGCCGGCGACGGCGTGGGCGAGGCTGCTGCGGGCGGCGACCAGGGAGCGGACGGCCGGTGGGGCGGTCGCTGCGGATTCTTGGGCGGCTGCGGAGAGTTGCAGGGCGTCGAGGGCGTGGCCGCGGTCGGCGGATTGGTTGGACATGAGGGCCAGGATGCTGGCGGCGAGACCAGGGTCGGCGGCGGCGTGGGCGGTGCGGAGGGCGGTGAGGTACCAGCGTTGCGCGAGGCCGTCTTCGTGGGCGTCGAAGGCCATGAACCCGGCGGTTTGGGCGAGCTGCGCGAGGGCGGCGGCGAGCCGGCGGCCGGCGGCGGCGTTGTAGGAGGCGCGGCGTAGGAGCCGGGCCACGGCGGTGAACTGGTCGTGGACGAAGTCGCGGGCGGCGCCGCCCTGATGGTCGTCGAGTTGCTGCGCGTGGGCGACGAGGTTGTCGATCATGCCCAGCAGGGGTGGGCTGACGGGCCCGCCCTCGGTTGCGGTGGAGAAGAGGTCCGGGGCGGGTTGATGGAGCGCGGCCCATGCGGGGGCGGTAAGCGCGGCGCCGGTGACGGCGATGATGGTGCGACGGGTCGGCACGGGTCCTCCTACGAGGCTGAGCAGTCCGCTGCTGTCCCAGGGTAGATCCATCGCGTGGTTCGCCGGCAGCGCCGAACGCGGACGCGGGGCGGTCACGCCCCAGACGTCTTCGAACGCCAGCTCTGTCTTGAGCTGGGAGGACAGGACCTCGACGACGAGTTCGGGGATGTCGCCGTGCGGTAGTGCGCCGTCGGAGATCCACTTGTAGGGGGTCTTGGGGTGGACTCTGCGGCTGCTGCCGCGTGCCATCAGGGCGGCGTTGAGCCGTCGGGCCAGGGCCTCGGGCCGCCATTGCGCATCGCTGAGCAGGCCGGCCAGCCGCCGGTTACCGCGGGCAGCAGTGGGGTCGCCTTGCACGGTTGGAGCCCCCTTCCGCGTGGCGCAGGTGCAGCCGCGACTGACAGTAGCGGCCCTTACCGGTGGCGGAGAAGCAAGCGCACCAACCGCACCAGGTTTTGAGCGGACCGCACCGATGGCACCTCGCCGAGGCCTGCCCCCGCTGTCCGGTTCCGGCGAAGGTCGATGTGTGGGCACCGGCCGGACCTCGACGGCTGTGCCCGCTGCCCTGCAGGTGATTCCCGCTCGCCGGGTTCACGGCCGTGAGGGAGAGCTTCCATGCCGCGTCCGCTTCGCGGTAAGCCGGTCGAGGTCGATCCTGGCCTCGCCGCTGACATCGACCTACTGGTGCGTCCTGGCCGGATGTCGCTTCATCCCGGTGGCGGGTGCGGCCCGTCACGACGCGAGCCACTGATGGCGGAGCCGGGTCGGATCAGCAAAGCCATCGTCGGCAGTCCGGTGGTGCTGGATGAGGTCACCCGCTGGGCGAGCGAGAACTCCGCTGGCCGGCTTCCGCTGCTGCTGAGCGTCAACCAGGAGGGCGGCCGGTTGAACGCGCTGGACTGGCCGGGCGTGGCCCAGTTGCCCGGGAATCTGGCGCTCGGGGCAGCGGGGAACGAGGACCTGGCCGAGATGGCCGGCGCGGCGATCGGCGGGCAACTGCGGGCGGTGGGGATGGCCTGGAACCTGGCGCCGGTGTGCGACACCACGGCCTGGCCGGCGCCTGCCGCGGTGGGTACCCGTTCCTTCGGCTCGGACCCCGAGCGGGTTGCGCTGCTGGCGGCGGCGTTCGTGCGCGGATTGCAGGCCGCGGGCGTCGCGGCGACCGCCAAGCACTTCCCCGGGCTGGGTGGGATCCGCATTGACCCGCACCACGCCGCGCCGGTGCTCGACCGGCTTGGCCCCGGTGCGTTGCTTCCATTCCAGGCCGCGATCGACGCGCAGGTCGCGTGCGTGATGGTCGGCAGTCAGACCGTGCTCGCGCTCGACGACCGGCCGGCGTTGGCATCTCCGCGCGTGCTCGACCTGCTGCGCGACGAGTTGGGTTTCGGCGGCGTGGTGGTCAGCGAGAACCTGTCTATCCCCGCGGTACACGATCCGCTGGGCGGCGTGGCCCGGGCGGCGATCGCCGCCGTAGCGGCCGGCGTGGACGTCGTGATGCTGGACTCGGAGGTCTCTCGGGGACGAAGCCCCGTGGCGCACCAGGCGACGGCACAGCAGCGCCGCGCGGAGGTGGTGCGGGCGCTGACGGCCGCAGTCGAGCACGGCGTGATCGACCGTCAACGCATCGGCGAGGCCGTCGCCCGCGTACGAGCGCTGCACCAGTGGTACGGCCTGACTCCCGGCGCGCACCGACCGCAGTGGCCGCAGGCGCACGCCTCAGCCCTACAGGTGGCGGACCGGATCGCGGACCGGTCGGTGGCGGTCGTACGCGGCGGCCATCTTCTTCCGCTGAACATGCCACCCGGCACGGTCCTGACCCTGGTACGAGTGCCCGACGTCGGACAGCGACGGGCCGACAGCGCTCGCCACACACCGGACTATCTGCCCATCCAGCTCGCCGCGCACCATCGTGTGTTGCAGGTGCCGGCCGGAGCTCCGGTGCCGACAGCAGGCGCGGTCATCGTCTACGGCTACGACACCCGCGCCACGGCGGACTCCAGCCGGGCCGCCGAGGAGGCCACGCGACTCGCCGCAAACGGACGGACCGTGGTTCAGGTCGCGTTCGGCGACGTCGACGACCTGGCCGGCTCGTCCGCGACGGTGCTGATCGCCGCCTTCAGTCCGCACCGGGCCAGCGTCGCGGCGGTGGACCGGATCCTGCTCGGCGACGGACGCGCCCATGGGGCCGTACCGGTGGGCGGGGCGTCGTGGTGACCCCAGTTCCCGCCCGGCAGCTCGCCAACTACCTGCAATGCCTGTACGAGGCGGCGGGAATGACCCGGGTCGGGGCGAGGGTGATGGCCGATGCCCAGGTTGAGGCTGACCTGCGCGGCATCTTCGGCCACGGCAGCCGCTTGGCCCCCACCTACCTCGACAAGCTGCGCACCGGCCGCTTGAACCCGCGTCCGCTCATCCGGGCCGTCCGTGACGAGGACGCGATCCGGGTCGTGGACGCCGACCTGGCTCCGGGGCCGTTGGCTGCCCAGATGGCGGCGGCCTCGGCGATGTTGCGCGCCCGCCGCTGGGGGATCGCTGCCGTGACCGTTCGTCGGGCCGGTCATGTCGGCGCGCTCGGCATTCCCGCCGCGAAGGTCGCCCGACGTGGGCTGGTGGGTGTGGTCGCCGCTCAGGCGTCGGCGCGCAGCGTCGCCCTGCACGGTGGCACCAGCACGCCGGTATTGGGCAGTAGCGCGCTGGCGGTCGCGGTGCCTGGGCCGGACCGGCAGCGCCCCGTGCTGGTGGACCTGGCCGCCGCCGCGATGTCCTGGGGCCGCCTGCACCAGCTCGCCCGCACCGGCCAGGCCCTTCCCGACGGGACGGCCCTCGACGCGAACGGCCGAGCAACCCACGATCCGACTCACGCCACCGTTCTGTTGCCTGCCGGCGAGCGCGGTCAAGCCCTCGCGATCGTCCTGGAGCTGCTCGTCGGCGTGCTGACCGGCAGCCCACCCGCGCCAACAGGAGATGACGGACGTGGTCTGCTGGTCATGGCCATCGACCCGCGCCGCCTGGGCACCGCCGATTTACTCCCCACCGGGATAGCCGCGCTCGCCGACGCGGTGCGTCAGCAGGGTGCCCGAATGCCCGGTGACCGTGCCTGGTCCCACCGCGACCGGGCCCTCCACGACGGCGTCCGCCTCAACGCCAGCGACCTCGCCGCACTCCTCGACGCCGGCCGCCGCCTGAACATCCCCGCACCCCACGGATGGGCACGACCGGCACCGTCTCGCCTCAGACCACCAAAGGAGAAAATGTGAGCCTCCCGACCAGCCAACCGATCCTCGGCAGCCCGCCGCTCCTCTACCGCGGCTCGGCGCGAGCTGCCGTCGCCCGCGACCTGCAGGCTGTCCTCGACCTCACCGACCCCTACCGGGTCGTGGACGCGGCACGCCAACTCGCCGACGGACCCCTGAAGCGTGCCTTGACCGACGTCCACGCGGATCGACTGCTGCACGAACCCACCGGCCGTCGTATCCCGCTGCAGGAACTCCCCGCCCGCACCATCGCCGCGCTGACCCGCACCCATCACCTCGACGCCGCCCAGAGCGACGCCCTGGGATTCGCGCTGCGCTGCACCTTCGCCTGGCCGGGCGTCGTCGGCACCCCGGACGCCCCGTACGCGCTCAAGGCGCAACTGCCAGCCGGATTCACGCCGATCGCCACCGTCGAGCAGATCGCCGCGAGCCAGGCCACCGCCGGCCCCGACGGGTTGAACACCAGTTACATGATCTCGCAGATGAAGGGCGGCATGTCCGCCGACTTCGGCATCGGCTGTCCTCTGATGTGCGCCTACTGCTACCGGCGCGAAGGCGACACCGTTGACGGCTACCTCGGCGCCTGGGAACCCACCGGCTTCCTCGAACCCGAGGACGTCGTCGCGCGGCTGCTGTCGCACCCCTGGTTCACCCCGCACCACACACCCATCGGCCTGCACATGTCCACCTCCGAGGCGTTCCTGCCGAAGCTGTGGCCCCGGACCTGGCGTGCGCTGCAACTACTCGACGACCTCGGCCTGACCAACCGCGTCTCGTGCATCACCAAATACACCCTGTCCGACGAGCAGATCGACTGCCTGGAATCCCTCGTCCACGTCGACCTCGACGTCAACGTCTGCTACGCCGCCATGCCCGAGTCGATCGAACCGCCCCACCGAGAGCGCCGACTACGCTTCCTGCGCCGCATCCTGCAATCGGAAAAGATCAACGTACTGGCGTACTACCGGCCGATCGCCGAAGGGCTCAACACCACCGACGCCCACCTGCGGCACGTCTGGCAGGCCTTCCGAGACGCCGGCGCCCGGACCGTCGTCCTCGGCGGGCTGAAGTTCGCCGACGACCACATCCAATCCTTCATGTCCTACGGCCTGTCCCTGCCCACGGGCTCGTTCACGCCGGGCAAAAAGCTGCTCACCGCCGGCACCGAGTCGCGAATCATGGCCGCGTTCGACGAGGTGTACGCCGACGTCCCCACCCACCAGCGGCCCGCGGTCCTGAAACGCTCCTCGTGCGGGCGCACCGTGGAGCGCGGCAGCCACCTCCCCGACTACAACGGCCACTACGACCAGCCCACCACCAACTGCCGCCTGCGTTGTCCCACCGCCCAGCACCAGATGTGCGCGGCAGCACAGCCACCGGACGAGGAAACCGTGCGGCACCTGCTGGAACGCATCGGAAAGCACGACGCACGCGTGGACATCACTGCCGTCACGACCGTCGTGCACGCAGCCTTGAGCCCGTTCGAACGCACGTTCCTGCGCCAGAACCTGCTCTTCCCCGTGCACACCGCCCAGCAGACCGCCGAACTCGTCGCCGCAAGGATCACCCGATGACAGCCGCCGCCCGCGTCTTCCTCCCCCTGACCGACTCGCCGCTGCTGAACAACGACCACGACGCCGACGCCGAACTCGCGATACGACTGGCCGCAACCGCCGACCCGGACCCGGCCACCATACGGGCGCTACTGTCGATCACCGCGGCGCCAACTGCCGGCCGGATCACCCGGAGGCTCGACGACCGCACGGACCTACCACTGGCCGCGCTCGCGCTGCTGGTCGCCCACCGCCCCGAGGCCAAGCGGGCGACCAGGGCCCTGCGAGACAGGCTCTTCTTTCCCGACGATGCCACACCCGGGATGTGTCACACCTTCGCCCGCACCATCGCAGCGCTCGCCCACCGTCCCGAAACCATCGACGACGCCTACCTGGCCAGCGAACGATTCCGACAGTCAGCCAGGGCGGCGAATCCCGCGGTACTCGGTGAACTGCTGGCCCTGCTGCTACACGCCGACATCCTGGCCGGCCCCGCAGAGACCGCGCTGCACGCCCTGCTCACCGCCCGCGCCGACCACGCCCCGGTCGACCTGGCCGGCGCCGCCGCCCTCCAACGCGCCCACCGCCGTCGGGTACGCGCCGAGCTGCTCACCCGGCGAGAGCAGACGATTCACGACCTCGCCCACCACACCCGCGGGCTGACCCTGGCCGCCGAGCGGTGGTTCGACGCGCTCACCGCCGCCGCCGACACCCCAGCCCAGGCCGGCCAAGCCCTCGCCCTGGCCGAGACCGCCGCCGCTCATCTCTCCTCAGACGACGACCCGGACTGCGCATCGCCCTCCGTCCGCCGCCACTGGCAGCAGGTCACTGCCACCGCCCACGCCGCCCGCGCTCACCCTCCCGTCTGGGAGCAGGCGTGGCGGGCCGCCGAGGCCACCGAAGACGGCGCACGCTGGGACGACACCCAGCGCTCCCTTGTGGCCGGCTACGACCTACTCCGCGAGCACGTCCGCACCGCCTGGGCAAACGCCGACGCCCCGCCCACTCCCGACCAGTGTTGGGCCGCCGACCCGGCCGGGCGCGCCCTGCTGCACCTGGTCGCCGACCACCTCACCGGCCACCAGACACACAGCCCTCTCCCGCACTACAACGACCGGCTCCTCATCGCCTTCGTGCACAGCCTCGCCAAGAACCGCCGCGACCACCTCCCGGCAGACCTTCACCTGCACGGCTTGATCGCCGCCATCAAGGCGGCCCGCTCCAAAGCCGCCGTCCTGGCCCGGCACGACCGCATCGACCTCGGCATCGTCGTACCGATGCGCGACGAAACCCACCGCCTCAACCCAGAGCACGGCGACGACGCGCTCACCGTCAAGATCGCCCAACTGACCTGGCTGCTGCAGGCGTGCCCCGACGCTCGCGCCGATCTCCTCCTGGTCGACGAAAGCATCGACCACGCCGCCCGCCCCACCGGGGTCGAGCACCCGCAGATCCGCGTGACCATCACGGCCCGACCCGACGACGCCAGCGCCAAGGGCGGCGCGGTGCTGTGGGGACTTGCCCAACTCCTCGGCACCGGCTCCAGCGTCCTCGCCTACACCGACCTCGACCTCACCTATCCCCTGGAACAACTCGGTCTGCACGTCGCCGCCCTCGACGAACCCGGCGTTGGCGCCGTCATCGGCTCCCGCCGCCGCCCCGACTCCCACGGCTACTATCCGTCCACCGGCCCTACTCCCACTGCCCTGCTCTACCAGCGAGCCGTGCGCGATCTTCTCCAGCTCGACGTCGGCGATCCCCAGGCCGGCTTCAAAGCCTTCCCGGCCGCCGTTCTGCGCACCGCACTACCCCTCGTCACCGACCACAGCCTCGCCTTCGACACCGACCTCCTCGCCGCCATCGCGCGCAGCGGACACACACTGGCCGAAGTCGGCGTCGCCGCCCTCCACCACTACGTCGAGGACCACCGCGGCACCCCGCGCGACTACGACGCCATGCTCGCCGCGGTCCATCGGCAGGCCCTGCGCCACGGCTTCGGCTCCGGCACACGCCGGACACCGGCCTGGGACCGCATCCGACACGCCGGCTCCCTGGCCGCAGCCGCCGCCGAGCCCGCTGTCAAGTCCACCTCACCCACCTCGCGTTGACGCAGGCAGCGGATCGCCGGCACTCGAAGGCCGGCGATCCGCTGCCGTCGGACGCTTTCACCAACTGCTCCGGAATCCGGCCGGGGCGATGCGTAAACTGCACGGGTCCGCCCGGCTCACTCGAAGCGCTGCACAAGCGAGTGGTCGCCTTCGAAGGCGGCGTCGCCGCACTTTGACAGCCGGGCAACCAACCGAAAGGTGTACGCGTGAGGGCCGTCATCGCTGTCGCCGGAATGGGCAGCAGGTTCTTCCCCATCGGCAAGACGATCAACAAGTGCATGCTGCCGATCCTCAACCAGCCGGTAGTGGCCTACGCCGTCGCCGACTGCGTCGCCGCCGGAGCACGCGACATTGCCATCGTTACCGCCCCGGGTGAGCCTGGCCGCCAAGTACGCCATTACTTCAGCGAAGACCGCGACCTCAAGGACTACTTCACCACACGAGGCTGGCAGGACAAGTACGCCTCCGTCGCCGACCTGCACACCCAGGCCACCTTCACGTTCCTCGAACAGCCCCGCGACGACCGGTACGGCACCGCACTGCCCGCCATCGTCGCTGCGGAATTCATCGCCGGCGACGACTTCCTCCTGGTCGCCGGCGACGACCTACTTCTCCGCCGCGACGGCGGATCGGACCTGGCCGACCTCAGCGCCGCCCGGACCGCCGCCGCAGTGCCGGCCGCGCTCGCCGCCGCCACGGTGCCCGGCACCGAGGCCCACCGCTATGGCATCCTGCACCCACGCGCGGGCGGCCACCAACTGCTCGACGAACTGCTTGAGAAGCCGAACAACTACGGCGAGCCGACCGCCTACATCAACATCAGCCGCACCCTGCTACCCGCCCACGCGCTGGCCTACTTCCAGAAGCTGACCCCAGCGCCCAACGGCGAATACCAGGCCACCGACGCCGTGATCGCCTTCGCACGCGACCACGACGTGCTGATCCACCCCGTCACAGGCGAGTACCACGACTGCGGCAACCCCGCCGGCTGGCTCGCAGCCAACAACGCTGCAGCCCAGAGCAGTGCCCTTGCAGGCTAAGTCACCCGGTCAGACTTGTCGAAGGAACCTGGAGTTCGGGTTCCCCGCTGTTGGTGCGGCTGACCGCCGCCACGATCGCTCGTGGCGGCGGTCAGCCGGTCGTACCGGTGTGGCCGGCGGGCCGGAGGGGATCCCGGCCCCCCGGCCCTCCGGTCCGCCGGCCTGCCCGGTCAGCCCTTGCGGGGCTCGAAGGTGTAGTCGACCCCGCCGACGTCGAAGCTCTCCCCGAGCTTGCTCGCCGGGCCGACCTGGACGACCTGGAGGGTGTACGCCTTCTGGAGCGTCTGGCTGGTGGTGAAGCTGAGCTTGACCACCGGCCGCTCCTCCGGCTTGATCAGCAGGCCCTTGATCTGCGCCTTGTACGGGTCGACGATCTGCACGGCGCTGCGGCCGACGACCTCGATGCCCTCACCCTTACCGCCGGCGGCCCGCCAGCGCTCGAACAGCTCCGGCCCGAGGTCGGCGACGACCTTGACACCCGGGGCCGGCTCGCCGAGCGGCCGGAACGCGAGGTCGAACGGGGCCGGCTCGGCCAGGGCGTTCGCCATGGCGTACGGGCGGTCGGTGACCACGCCGCCGCCCGCCGGGACGGTGTTGGCGTTCTTCCAGGCGATGTTGTTGTTGTACTGCGTGTTGATGGAGGTCGCGGTGCCCTCGAACAGCATCGGGTCGGTCGCCGACTCCCAGCGCAGCAGCAGGCAGAAGTGCCCGATGGAGGGCACGTTCGGCCACGCGATCGACGTCGTGGTGACCCCGGGCGCGACCGGCAGGGTCTTGGAGCCGATCGGCGTCCAGTGCGTCGGCCAGTTCGCCGCGCCACCGGAGGTGGTGTAGTACGCCTTCAGCGTCCCGTTGCCGATTCCGGAACCGTACGGGCCATTGTTCCGCAGGTTCACGAAAATGTAGCTCGTCGATCCGATGATCGGGTTCGTGTGCGACGCGCACTCGACCGCGGTGGGGCAGATCTTGATATCCGGGCTGTTGAAGAACGACGAGTAGATGGCCCCGTGCGGCTCGAACCCGGTGTCCGACGCGATGTCCCGCATGTAGACGTCGGTGCGGGCGTTCGCGGTGAAGTCGCCCTTGTCGATCGCGGCCGTGGCGGTGCCGCTCACGGAGAACGCGAGCGCGGCGGTCAGCAGGGCACCGAACAGCAGTCGGGCCGTACGCCGCGGGCGTGGACGTGCCAGCGCGATTCTCATGTGCTGATTCCCCTTCGATGGTGGTGGTGGGTCGAGTGGCGGAGAATTGCTCCGGCGACCCGGCGCGACAACTGTATTGCAGTGGCTGCCGTAAATGGAATGGTCGAGATTGACGATTACTCAAAGGGCGTCCGCATTTGCCGGGGAGGTGGCAATTCCCGGATACGGCGGAACGTGAATCTGAGAAGTCTGCACCGCGAGGTATCAACGGCGGCGCAGGCGACTCCTGTACACCCTGGCCCTTCGCCGGACCCTCGCCCCGTACGCTCGGTGACCGTGAGGCGGATCCTGTTCGGCCGGCCGTTGCGCAGCGTGGCCTTCGACGTGGCGGTCTCCGGCTTCGTCGTGCTGGTCGGCCTCGCCGGGGGCGTCAACCAGCCCGGCGGGTGGCGGGCCACGGGCGTCGGGGCGGCGATGGCCGTCGCCCTGCTGTTCCGGCGCGCCCATCCCTCGGCGGTGGGGGCGGCGGTCGCCGTGCTCGCCGGGGTCCAGGTGGTCGCCGGGTGGGGCCCGTTGGCCTTCGACGTGGCCGTGCTGATCGCCCTGTACAGCGTGGTGAAGTATGCCGAGCGGCTGCGTGACGGCATCGTCGCCGGTGTCGTCGCCGCCGTCGGCGTGGTGCTCGCCGCGCTCCAGATCGAGGCGGCCGTCGCCTGGTGGGCCTCGGCGATCTGGTTCGCGCTGATGACCGGCGCGGTCTGGCTGATGGGACTGAACGTGCGTACCCGCAGGCTCTACGTGCTGAGCCTGGAGGAGCGCGCCGCGACCCTGGAGCGGGAGCGGGAGGCCGAGGCCCGCGCGGCGGTGGCCGAGGAACGCACCCGCATCGCCCGCGAGCTGCACGACGTGGTGGCGCACAGCATGGCCGTGATGATCGTGCAGGCCGACGGGGCCCGTTACCTGTTCGACCGGGACCCGCAGACCGCCCGGGAGGCGGTGCGCGTGGTCGCCGACACCGGCCGGCAGGCGCTGGAGGAGATGCGCCGCCTGGTCGGGGTGCTGCGGGAGACGAGCAGCCCCGGGCCGGCGGACGGGCCGGACGGCGCGGCGGCCCCGGCGCTGGCAGCGGAGCCGACGCACCGCCGGCCGGCCCTGGTGGAGCTGCCCGAGCTGCTGGACCGGTTCCGGGCCGCCGGGCTGCGGGTCGACGCGACGGTCACCGGCGAGCCGCCGGCCCTGCCGCCCGGCCTGGAGCTGACCGTCTACCGGGTGGTGCAGGAGGCGCTCACCAACGCCCTCAAGCACGCCGGGGTCGGCGCGACCGTCACGCTGGGCCTGACCCACACCCCCGACGCCGTCGTGGTCCGGGTCGTCGACGACGGGCGGGGCCGCCCCGTGGTCCGCCCCGCGCCGTCCGGCGGTCACGGCCTGGTCGGCATGCGCGAGCGGGTGACCGTGTACGACGGCAGCCTCACCGCCGGCCCGACGCCGGCCGGGGGCTGGCAGGTCGAGGCGCGGCTGCCGCTACGGTCGAGCACCGGGACGGAGGTGGCGGCATGACGGTCCGCGTGGTGATCGTGGACGACCAGGCGCTGGTGCGCGCGGGGTTCCGGATGGTGCTGGGCTCCCAGCCCGACCTGACCGTGGTCGGCGAGGCCATCGACGGGGCGGACGCGCTGCGGGTGCTCGACCGCGTCGAGGCCGACGTGGTGGTCATGGACATCCGGATGCCGACGATGGACGGGGTGGAGGCCACCCGGCGGATCTGCGCCGACCGGCCCGGTGACCGGCCCCGGGTGCTGGTGCTCACCACCTTCGACACCGAGGCCGACGCGTTCGCCGCCCTCCAGGCCGGGGCGAGCGGCTTCCTGCTGAAGAACGTGCCGCCGGAAGAGCTGCTGGCCGCGATCCGGGTGGTCGCCGAGGGCGACTCCGTGGTGGCCCCGTCGATCACCCGCCGGCTGCTCGACCGGTTCGCCGGCCAGCTCGGCCCCGGCCCCGCCGCCGACCCCCGGCTCGCCCAGCTCACCGAACGGGAACGCGAGATCCTGCTGCTGGTGGCCCAGGGCCTGTCCAACGCGGAGATCGCCGCCCGGGTGCACGTCGCCGAGGCGACCGTGAAGACCCACGTGGGGCGGATCCTGGCCAAGCTGGGGCTGCGCGACCGGGTGCAGGCGGTGGTGCTGGCGTACGAGAGCGGTCTGGTCACCCCCGGCGGCTGAGGAGCGGGTACGCCTCAGGTCGTACGGGGCCGTGCCGCGGGGACGCCTCCGGGCGCAGGCGGGTCGAGCGTGCGGGCGGACGCGGCGGGGCCGGTGCCGCCCATAGCGTCGACAGGTGTCCGGAACCACCGCCTGCACGGGGAGCACCAACGTGTCCGTTCCACCTCCCGCGTTCGCCACCGCCGGCGTCGCGGTCACCGCCCGCGGCCTGCGCAAGGAGTACGGCGCCGGCCAGGCGCGGGTCGTCGCCCTCGACGGCGTCGACGTCGACTTCGCCGCCGGCCGGTTCACCGCCATCATGGGCCCGTCCGGGTCCGGCAAGTCCACGCTCATGCACTGCCTCGCCGGCCTCGATAGGCCCACCGCCGGCACCGTACGCATCGGCGACGCCGACACCGGCGGGCTCGACGACCGGCGGCTCACCCTGCTGCGTCGCGACCGGATCGGCTTCGTCTTCCAGAAGTTCAACCTGCTGCCGGCGCTGACCGCCGAGGAGAACGTCGTGCTGCCGCTGGCCATCGCCGGCCGTCGCCCCGACCCGGCCTGGCTGCGCCAGGTCGTCGCCGCCGTCGGGCTGGCCGACCGGCTGCGGCACCGGCCCGCCGAGCTCTCCGGCGGCCAGCAGCAACGCGTCGCCGTCGCCCGCGCCCTGATCACCAAGCCGTGGGTGATCTTCGCCGACGAGCCCACCGGCAACCTCGACTCCCGCTCTGGCGCGGAGGTGCTGCGGCTGCTGCGCGAGGCCGTCGACACCCTCGGCCAGACCGTCGTGATGGTGACCCACGACCCGACCGCCGCGAGCCACGCCGACCGGGTGGTCTTCCTCGCCGACGGCCGGTTGGTCCGCGAACTGACCGCGCCCACCGCGGAGGCCGTCCTCGACGCCCTCGCCCACCTCGACCAGGCCCCGGCCGGCGCGGCGACGGGGCTCCGGCGGTGACCGGGCTGACCCTGCGCACCATGCGCGCCGACGCGCTGCGGCTGCTGCTGTCGGCGCTGGCCGTGGTGCTCGGCGTCGCGTTCGTCGCCGGCACCCTGATCCTCACCGACGGGATGAAGCGCCGCGCCTACGAGAGCGCCGGCGTCTTCGACCGGCACACCGACGTCGCCGTGTACGCCGGGCGGGACCCGATCCCGCCCGCCCTCGTGGAGCGGGTGCGCGCGGTCGACGGGGTGCGGGCCGCCGCCGGGGAGCTGACCGGCTCCGCCGGGGTCGTCGGCTCCGACGGCCGGCCCGTCCTCGGCTACGCCGTCGCCGCCGCGATCCCCACCGAGGCGGCCCTGCAGTCGTACGACGTGGTGGCCGGGCGGCTGCCGCAGCGCCCCGGCGAGGTGGTCCTCGACGCGCCGACCGTCGCCGAGGAGGGGTTCACCCTCGGCGGACCGGTGCGCGTGGGCGGCGGCGGGGGCGCGGCCCGCGCGTACACCCTGGTCGGCACGGTCGACGTGGCCGGCACCGCCCGGGACGTCGGCGGGCCGTTCATCGGCCTGGCCGGGCCCGACGCCCTGGCCGTGACCCAACAGGAGGGCTACGGGCGGATCATGGTGGCCGCCGCGCCGGGCGTGTCGGCGGCGGAGCTGGCCGGGCGGGTGGCGGCCGTGGCCGGCGGCGACGTGACGGTGAAGGACCGCCAGGCGGTCCTCGACGCCGCCGTCGACGACGCGGTCCGCGACCTGAGGCAGTTCAACCTGCTCCTGCTCACCTTCGCGGCGGTGGCCGTGGTGGTGGCCGGGTTCGTCATCGCCAACACCTTCGCCATCGTGCTCGCCCAGCGCACCCGGCGCACCGCGCTGCTGCGGCTGGTCGGGGCGACCCGGGGGCAGGTGCTGCGGGCGACGCTGCTGGAGGCGGCGGCGACCGGGCTGGCCGCCTCGGCGCTCGGGGTGGCGGTCGGCGCGGGCGTCGCGGTCGGCCTGGACGCCCTGCTGGCCGCGTTCGACGTGCCGATGGCCGGCGGCGGGATCGCCGTCACGGCGCGCACCGTGCTGGTCTGCCTGCTGCTGGGCACCGTCCTCACCGTGGCCTCGGCCGCCGTGCCGGCCTGGCGGGGCACCCGCGTCGCGCCGGTGGCCGCGCTCACCGACGCGGCGGTGCAGCCCACCCGCCGGGCCGGCCGGGTCCGGCTGGCCGCGGGCGCGCTGGTCCTCGCCGCCGGGGTGGCGGCCCTGGGGTCGGCTGGGGCCGTCGGCCAGCTGCCGCTGGTCGCGGCCGGCGGGATGCTGGCGTTCTTCGGCATCGTGCTGTTCGGGCCGGTGCTGGTGCCGGCGCTGGTGCGGCTCCTCGGCGTTCCCGCGCGTCGGCTGTTCGGGGCGACCGCCGGCCTGGCCGTGGCGAACGCCGTGCGCAACCCGCGCCGGATCGCCGCGACCGCCACCGCCCTGGTCATCGGCATCGGCCTGGTGTCGGCGTTCGTGGTGGGCGCGGGCAGCGCCAAGGCCAGCATCGAGCGGGCCGTGGACCGGCAGATCGGGGTCGACTTCGTGGTCGTCGGCGTGGGCGGGAAACTGCCCGGGCCGCTGGTCGACGAGTTGGCCGCCCGCGACGAGCTGGGCGTCGTGCACGAGCAGCGCGGCCGGGTCAGCGACGCCGTCGAGCTGCGGGCCGCCCACCCGGCGCTGGTCGGGCGCACCCTGACGGCCGTGGACGCCGGTGACGCGGGTCGGCTCGGGCCGGGCCGGGTGCTGGTGCACCGGGAGCTGGCCCGGGCGCGGGGCTGGTCGGTCGGCGACTCCGTCACCCTGGCCGGGCGGCCGTTCACCGTCGCTGCCGTCGTCGCCGCCGACGGGCCGGCGCTGGCCGGCGGCCCCGTGCCGGCCGGGCACGTGGTCGACGTGGCCGACGCCGACTTCGACCGCCTTTTCCCGGCCGAGCGCGGCTTCCTCGCCGAGGTCGACCCGGCCGCCGGGGTGAGCGCCGAGCGGGCCCGGGCGGCCGTCGAATCGGTGGTGGCCCGCTACCCGACGGCGAACCTGGTGGACCAGGCGACGTACAAGGAGTCGCTCACCGGCACGATCGACATGGTGCTGGCGTTCGTCGTGGCCCTGCTCGGCCTGGCCGTGGTCATCGCCCTCGTCGGCGTCGCCAACACGCTCAGCCTGTCGGTGGTGGAGCGCACCCGGGAGAACGCGGTGCTGCGCGCCGTCGGGCTGACCCGGGGCCGGATGCGGGCGATGCTCGCCGTGGAGGCGGCGCTGATGGCGCTGGTCGGCGCGGTGCTCGGGGTCGGCCTCGGCATCGGTGTCGGCGCGGGCGCGATGGCGGTGGTCACCCGGCTCAGCGGCGAGTTCACGCTGGTGCTGCCGTGGGGACGGCTCGGGCTGATCATCGCGGTGGCGGTGCTGGCCGCGCTGGCCGCGTCGGTGCTGCCGGCCCGCCGCGCCCTCGCCCGCCCGATCGTCGCCAGCCTCGGCGACTGAGCGTCAGAGGCGCTCGACCGTCGGGCCGTGGCAGCGGTTGCGGGTGTCGAAGACGTACCGGGCGTGCCGCACCACCAGGTCGTAGTCGAGGCAGTCGTGGTCGGTCACCACCACCACGGCGTCGGCCTCGCGGAGCTCGCGTTCGGTCAGGCCGACCACGACCACGCCGCCGGGCAGGTGGTGCGGCTCGGCGTACGGCTCGACCGCCCGGACCTCGGCGCCGAGGTCCTGTAGGCGGCGGGCCACGTCGACGGCGGGGGAGTCCCGCATGTCGCCGGTGTTCGGCTTGTACGCCAACCCGAGCAGCAGCAGTCGGGCCCCGCTGACCGCCCGGCCGGCCCGGTTGAGCCCGTTCATGATCCGTCGGACGACGTGCTCGGGCATCTCGTGGTTGACGTCGTTGGCCAGCTCGATGAACCGGAACTGGCGGCCCAGCCGGCGCTTGACCTGCCAGGACAGGTAGCACGGGTCGATCGGCAGGCAGTGCCCGCCGACGCCGGGGCCCGGGCGGAACGGCATGAACCCGAACGGCTTGGTCTCGGCGGCCTCGATCGCCTGCCACACGTCGATGTCGAGGTGGTGGCTGAGCATCGTCAGCTCGTTGATCAGCGCGATGTTGACCTGGCGGAAGGTGTTCTCGATCAGCTTGGTCAGCTCCGCGACCCGGGTGGAGTCCACCGGCACGGTCCGCTCGACCAGCCGCCGGTAGAACGCGTCGACGCGCTCCCGGGAGGCCGCGTCGACGCCGGAGACCACCTTCGGGGTGTTCTCCAGCTTCCACACCGGGTTGCCGGGGTCGATCCGTTCCGGGCTGTAGCCGAGGTGGAAGTCGCCGGGGGCGGTCAGCCCGCTGGCCGACTCCAGCAGCGGCCGGAGCAGCTCCTCGGTGGTGCCGGGGTACGTGGTCGACTCGAGGATCACCGCGCAGCCCGGCCGCAGGTACGGCCCGATGCCACCGCCGGCCTGCTCGACGTAGCTCAGGTCGGGCACGCCGTCGCGCAGCGGGGTGGGCACGGTGATCACGCAGATGTCGAAGCCCTCGGCGTCGGCGTACTCGGTGCTCGGGCGGTACCGCCCGCTGCCCAGCGCCCGGCCGAGCCGGTCGGCGGGGATGTCCTCGACGAAGGACTCGCCCGAGGCGAGGCGCTTGACCCGGTCGGCGTTGACGTCGAGGCCGACGACGTCCATGCCCGCCTCGACGGCGCGCATGGCCAGCGGCAGACCCACGTATCCCTGGCCGATGACGACCAACTTCTCAGCGCTCACCCATGGCTCCCGCAGCAGACGACGGAACGTGCCTCATCGTTAGCGTAAGTGAGGTTCTGGGTTTTAAGTCCGATTTGGTGAAGGTGGGACCGGTGGGGCGGCCACCCGGCCGGCCCTCGGACCCGGCCGGGGTCGTCCCGACCGGGGGCCGGGTCAGTCGCCCTGGGCCGGCGGGTCGGCGGGGGTGCTGGCCGTGGTGGGCGGCGGGTCGGCCGGCGTGCTGGCCGTGGTGGGCGGCGGGTCGGCCGGGGTGCTGGCGGTGGTGGGCGGCGGGTCGGCGGGCTTGGTGGGCGGTGCGCCCGTCGGTTCCGGCGCGGCCGACTCGCTCGGCTGCGGGGTCGGCGTCGGGGTGACCGACGCCGAGGGGCGGCCCCCGCCGGGCCGGAACGTGCGGTCCGGGTCGACCACGGCCTCCTCGCTGGCGGCCGAGTCGTCGGAGCCCGGCGTCGGGTCGGCCGCCGGGGCGGTCGGCCCGTACTTCGTGGCGGGGGCGTCCGCGTTCGTCGCGGCGCCGAGCGCCGCGGCCAGCGCGATCCCCGCGACCGCCACCGCCGCGAGCGCGCCGACCAGGGTGCCGCGCCGGCCCGTGCGGCCGACGAAGGCGCGCGCCGGCGTGGCCGTCGGCCGCACCGGCGGCAGGTCGTCGCGGGTGCTGTCCAGCCCGTCCCGGGTGCCGACCGGAATGCGCGGCGACACCGGCACGGTGCTGGTGGGTGCGGAACTGTCGGCGATGGTGGCCCGCGCGGCCTCCGCCATCGCCGCGCCGGTGGCGTACCGCGCCGCCGGGTCCTTGGCCAGGGCGCGGGACACCAGGTCCCGCACCGGCCCGGGGATGTCGGTCGGCAGCTCCGGAGGCTCGTCGTCCAGGTGCCGCACGGCGACCTGCAGGGGGTTGTCGCCGGTGAACGGCGGCCCGCCGGTCAGGCAGCAGTAGGCCACCGCGCCGAGGGCGTAGATGTCGGTGGCCCCGGAGACCGGTCGGCCCGCCGCCTGCTCGGGAGCCATGTAGAGGGCGGTGCCCGGCACCGCGTTGGTGCTGGTGATGCTCGTGACGTTGGTGGACCGGGCGACCCCGAAGTCGACCAGGACGACGGTGCCGTCCTCCTGCACCAGCAGGTTGCTCGGCTTGACGTCGCGGTGGACGATGCCGCCGGCGTGCGCCGCGTGCAGCGCCTGGGCGGCCTGGGCGACGATCGACATGGTCTCGGCCACGCCGAGGTGCCCCGCCGCCTCGATCCGCTTGGACAGCGGCTCGCCCTCGACGAACTCCATCACCAGGTAGTCGGCCCGCCCGCCGGTGGGCAGGTCGTCCTCGCCGCAGTCGTAGACCTGCACGATGCCCGGGTGCCGCAGGGCGGCCATGATGCGGGCCTCGGCGCGGAACCGGGCGATGAAGTCCGGGTCGGAGACCAGCGCCGGCAGCAGGACCTTGACCGCGACCCGCCGGCCGAGGACCTGGTCCGTGGCCCGCCAGACGTCACCCATGCCGCCGGTGGCGACACGGTCGTCCAGGCGGTACCGACCGCTGAGTACGACTCCCGAAGACAACACAGCAATACCGTACCCAGAGCGCGCCCGGCGCACCTCTCGTGCTCCGGCCGGACCGACCGGAGCGACGGGGCGGCCGGGGCGGTCGGGCGGCCGTCGGGCCGGCTCGCCCGTGATCGACTCGCGACCACGTGTCACACGTTGCCCGACCCGGTGCCGTGGCCTGGCCGAACGGCGGAGGGGTCCGAATGCCGCACTCGGCCTGCGCAGACAGTGGCGTCCGTGGCCCGCGCCGTGTCACATCGACTCGCCGTGTTCACCGTTTGATAATTCTCACTCTTTCTCAGGGAAGCATTGACTTGTCCGCCCGGCACCCCGCTCCTAGCGTTAGCGCGGCTCCGGCCAGCCCGGCTCCCCGGGCGGGAACCCCCGCCGACGGCCGCGCCGGGTGGTGGTCGCACGCGCCGTCCGGGCGCGTACGGTGTCGGGCGTGATCAGGGTCAGCGGGGGGCTGGTGGTGCGGGAGGAGGTCCGGCTGCCGGGCCAGGTCGGTGCCGTGCGCGTCGCTGCCGACGTGCCGCCCACCGACGCCGGGCAGGGGGAACGGCGTACCCATGACGAGTGAACTGAACGAGGCGGTCGTCGCGGCGCAGGCCGGCGACGAGGACGCCTTCCGGTTCCTCTACCGCACTCTCCAGCCCGGCCTGCTGCGCTACCTGACCGCGCTGGTCGGCGCCGACGCCGAGGACGTGGCCTCGGAGACCTGGCTGCAGATCTCCCGGGACCTGCCCACCTTCACGGGCGGGGAGTTCCGGGCCTGGACCGTCACCATCGCCCGGAACCGGGCCATGGACCACCTGCGCCGGCAGCGCCGCCGGCCCTCGCTGCCCGTGCCGGTGCAGGCGCTCGCCGACCTGGCCGGCGACGCCGACACGGCCGAGCGGGCCGGCGAGACCCTCGGCACCGAGGCCGCGCTGGCGCTGATCGCCACCCTCCCGCCCCGGGAGGCCGAGGCGGTGCTGCTGCGCGCGGTGATCGGCCTGGACGCCGAGAGCGCCGGACGGGTGCTCGGCCGGCGGGCCGGCGCGGTGCGCACCGCCGCTCACCGGGGCCTGCGCCGCCTCGCCACGCTCCTGCAGCGCCAGGACCCGACCTCGGAGGCCGCTCCGTCCGCGACGCCGCCCCGCCCCCGCCCCGGCCGGCCGACGCCCGGCGCGCCGTACGTCGAGCAGGCGGACGGCTGACGTGAGGGGAAACCGATGAGCTTCCGGCAGCCCGACCGGCCGGACCTGCCCGCCGACCGGGCGGAGTCCGACCGGCTCCTCGACTCCGCGCGCCACGGCCGCGCGGGTGACGACGGCCGTCCCGCCGACCCCCTGGCCGACCTGCTCGCCGCGGCGGCGGCACCGGCCCGCCCCGGTGAACTCGCCGGCGAGGAGGCGGCGCTCGCCGCGTTCCGGGCCGCCCGTGCCGCGCCGGCGACGCCCCCGGCGCGCGCGCCCCGGCGGCGCCGCCGCACGATCGGGGCGGTCGCCTGGATCGGGGCGGTCGCCGCCACCGCGACCGCCGGTGTCGCCGTCGCGGCGGTCGGCCTGGACCGCGCCGACGAGCCCGCGCCCGCGCCCGCCCCGAGCACCGCGCCGGCCGACCCCAGCGCCTCGGGCCCCACCGCCGCCGGCCCCACCGCCTCGGGCCCGGCCGGCGCCCCGTCCGCCCCCGGCGGCGGGACCGCGACGCCGGGCACCGCCGGGCCGAGCGCGTCCGCCGGGGCCGCGCCGCCGCCGACGCCCGGCGTCACCCCCGGCCCGGGCCGCTCCGGGGCCGCCGCGAACCTGCCCGGACTGTGCCGGGCGTACCTGGCCAAGCCGGCCCCGCAGCGGGCGAAGGCGCTGACCACCCCGGGGTACGCGCCCCTGGTCGCCGCCGCCGGCGGGGCCACCGAGGTGGACGACTTCTGCCGACGCCTGGTCCCCGACGCCGACCCCGCAGCCACGCCCGCGGCCCGCCCCACGCACACCGGCCGACCGGCGTCGAAGGCCACCCCCACCTCGGGCACGGACACCGCCGTCGAGGACTGATCCCGAAACATCTGTTACGGCAAGGCGAGCGGAATTCGTCTGCTAGACAGAAGATGGTCGCAGCGCGGACGCCGGGGCCGGTAAGGGTCACGCTGTTCCGCCCCGACCGAGGGAGGGATCGTCTCGTGGTGACGTCACCGGAGCTGGACCGGACCACCCCGCTGCGGGGGGTGGACGACGCGGTCCGGCACATCGCCCGGATCTGCTTCAAGACCGGCCCACCGACCCGCACGGGTGTCGAACTGGAATGGACCGTGCACGACGCCGCCGACCCCGCCCGCCCGGTGGACCGGGAGCGGCTCCGGGCGGCCCTCGGGCCGCACAGCCCCACCACCATCCACGACTCCAGCCCCGCCGCACCGCTCCGGCACGGCAGCACCGTGACCGTCGAGCCCGGCGGCCAGCTCGAGATCTCGACCGCGCCGCGAACCTCGGTCGCCGCGTTGGTCGACGCCACGAACGCCGACATCGCCCAGGTCACCGACCTGCTCCGCGCCGCCGGCCTGGCGCTCGGGCGCACCGGCATCGACCCGTGGCGGCCGCCCCGGCCGGTCGTCGACACCCCGCGCTACCACGCCATGCGGTGCGTCTTCGACCGCCGCGGCCCCGCCGGCCGGACCATGATGTACAGCACCGCCGGGCTCCAGGTCTGCCTGGACGCCGGCGAACCGGACCAGGTCGCCGCCCGCTGGGCGGCGGCCCACGCGGTCGGCCCGCCGCTGCTCGCGGCGTTCGCCACCGCCGACCGGCACGCCGGGCGGCGCACCGGGTGGGCGTCCGCCCGGATGGCCGCGTGGCTGGCCATCGACCCGGCCCGCACCCGCCCCGTCTGGTCGCCGCAGCAGCCCGACGCCGACCCGGTCGCGGCGTGGACGGCGTACGCGCTGGCGGCCCCGCTGCTGTGCCTGCGCGACGACGCCGCCGACTGGACGCCGCCGCCCGGGGTGACCTTCGGCGACTGGATCACCGGCGCGCTGCCCCGGCCGCCCACTACCGACGACCTGGACTACCACCTGAGCACGCTGTTCCCGGTGGTACGCCCCCGCGGCTATCTGGAGATCCGCTACCTGGACGCCCAGCCGGGGCCGGACTGGCGGCTGCCGCTGGCGGTGCTCGCCGCCCTGCTCGCCGACCCGGCCACGGTGCGCCAGGCGGTGGCGACGGCCACGCCGGTCGCCGACCGGTGGCACGAGGCGGCCCGCCACGGCCTCGGCGACCCGCCGTTGGCGCGGGCCGCCGCCGACCTGCTCGACCTGGCGCTGGCCGCCCTGCCCCGGCTGGACCTGCCGGACGACCTGCACGACGAGATGACCCGAGGACTACGGCGGCGGCTGGCCGCCACGGAGAGGGGATCGCGGTGACGACCATCCACGAGCTCGGCGCGGAACAGCTGCGCACCCGCATCGCCGCCGAGCTGGAGCGCACCCGGGCCAGGACCGCCGGGCTCACCGCGGCAGTCGACGACGCCGACCTGATGCGCCAGCACTCGCCGATCATGTCGCCGCTGGTCTGGGACCTCGCCCACGTCGGCAACCAGGAGGAGCTCTGGCTGGTCCGGGACGTCGGCGGGCGCGAGCCCGTCCGCCGGGACATCGACGACCTGTACGACGCGTTCAAGCAGCCCCGCCGCGACCGCCCGGCGCTGCCGCTGCTGCCGCCCGCCGAGGCCCGCGCCTACCTGGCCACCGTGCGCGACAAGGTGCACGACCTGCTCGACCGGGTGCCGTTCACCGACCGGCCGCTCGTCGCCGACGGGTTCGCCTTCGGCATGATCGTCCAGCACGAGCAGCAGCACGACGAGACCATGCTCGCCACCCACCAGCTGCGCGTCGGCCCGCCGGTGCTGCACGCCCCGGACCCGCCGCAGCCGCGCGTGCGGGTGGCCGACGAGGTCCTGGTCCCGGCCGGCGAGTTCACCATGGGCACCTCCACCGACCCGTGGGCGTTGGACAACGAGCGCCCCGCGCACCCGGTGCGCCTGCCCGCGTACGTCATCGACGCCGCCCCCGTCACCAACGGCCGCTACCGCGAGTTCATCGCCGACGGCGGGTACGACGACCCGCGCTGGTGGAGCGAGGCCGGCTGGGCGCACCGCACCGAGGCCGGGCTGACCGCCCCGATGCACTGGCGGCGCGACGGCGACGGCTGGGCGTACCAGCGGTTCGGCCGGTGGTCGCCGGTGCGCGACGACGAGCCGGTGGTGCACGTGTGCTGGTACGAGGCGCAGGCGTACGCGGCGTGGGCCGGCAAGCGGCTGCCCACCGAGGCGGAGTGGGAAAAGGCGGCCCGCTGGGACCCGGCCACCGGCCGGTCCCGCCGCTACCCGTGGGGCGACGGGGAGCCGACCGCCGAGCACGCGAACCTCGGGCAGCGGCACCTGTGGCCCGCGCCGGTGGGCGCGTATCCGGCCGGGGCGTCGCCGCTGGGCGTGCACCAGCTGATCGGCGACGTGTGGGAGTGGACGTCCAGCCCGTTCCGGGGCTATCCGGGGTTCGCCGCGTTCCCGTACCGCGAGTACTCGGAGGTGTTCTTCGGCGACGACCACCGGGTGCTGCGCGGTGGCTCCTTCGGCACCGACCGGGCCGCCTGCCGGGGGACGTTCCGCAACTGGGACTACCCGATCCGGCGGCAGATCTTCAGCGGCTTCCGCTGCGCCCGCGACGCCCGCCCGGACGAGTCGGGCCGGTGAGGGCCGGCCACGTCGCCGCCGGGGCCGCCTGATGTGCCGGCACCTGGCGTACGTCGGGCCGCCGGTGAGCCTGCGCGCCCTGCTGTACGACCCGACGCACTCCCTGGTGCGGCAGTCCTGGGCGCCCCGGGACATGCGCGGCGGCGGGACCGTCAACGCCGACGGCTTCGGCGTCGGCTGGTACCCGCCCGGAGGCGGCGAGCCGGTGCGCTACCGGCGGGGCACGCCGATCTGGGGCGACGTGACCCTGCCGGGGCTGGCGGCGGCGACCACCAGCGGCGCGGTGCTGGCGGCCGTCCGCTCCGCCACGGTCGGCATGCCGGTGCTCGACACCGCCGTCGCCCCGTTCGCCGAGGGGCCGTGGCTGTTCAGCCACAACGGGGTGGTGCGCGGCTGGCCCGACGCGGTGGCCGCGCTCGCCGGCCGGCTGCCCGTACGCGACCTGCTCACCCTCGACGCGCCGACCGACTCCGCGCTGCTGTGGGCCCTGGTGCGGCACCGGCTGCGGGCGGGGGAGGACCCGGCGGCGGCGGTCGCCGCGACGGTGGCCGAGGTCGCGGCGGCGGCCCCCCGGTCCCGGCTCAACCTGCTGCTCACCGACGGGCGCACCGTCGTGGCCACCGCCGCCGGCCACGCCCTGTCGCTGCGGCAGGCCCCGGGGGCGGTGCTGCTGGCCTCGGAACCGCACGACGACGACCCCGGCTGGCAGGCGGTGCCGGACGGGCGGCTGGTGGTGGCCACGACGGCCGGGGCGCGCGTGGCCGCCCTGCCCGCCGGCTGAGCGGCGACCGGCCCGCACAGGTGGGAAACGACACGACCGACGGAGGGGACACCCGATGAGCGCGGAACCGCTGGAAATCTACCTGGAGGAGCAGGACCTGGGTCGCAGCCTGCGCGACGACGTCCGCACGGGGCTGACCGCGCGGCCGAAGTGGCTGCCGCCGAAGTGGTTCTACGACGCGCGGGGCAGCGAGCTGTTCGAGGAGATCACCCGCCTGCCGGAGTACTACCCGACCCGGGCCGAGCGGTCCGTGCTGCAGCGGCGGGCCGGCGAGATCGCCGAGCTGACCGGGGCGAAGACCCTGATCGAGCTGGGCTCCGGCTCGTCGGAGAAGACCCGGCTGCTGCTGGACGCGTTCACCCGGCGCGGCGGGCTGGGCACCTTCGTGCCGCTGGACGTCTCGGTCAGCGCCCTGCGGCAGTCCACCGCGCAGATCGCCACCGACTATCCCGGCCTGCGGGTGCGCGGCATCGTCGGTGACTTCACCCGCCACCTCGACCGGCTGCCCACCGGAGGCCGACGGTTGGTGATCTTCCTCGGCGGCACGATCGGCAACCTGCTGCCCGCCGAACGGGCCGGCTTCCTCGCCGCCATGCGCGCGTCCCTGGAGCCCGGCGACTGGCTGCTGATCGGCACCGACCTGGTCAAGGACCCGTCGATCGTCGTACCCGCCTACGACGACGCCGCCGGGGTGACCGCCGAGTTCAACCGCAACGTGCTGCGGGTGGTCAACCGGGAGCTGGGCGCCGACTTCGACCCGGAGGCGTTCGCGCACGTCGCCCTCTGGGATCCGGAGCGGGAGTGGATCGAGATGCGGCTGCGCGCCGAGCGTCCGGTCCGGGCCCGGGTGCTCGACCTCGACGTGGAGTTCGCCGCCGGGGAGGAACTGCGCACCGAGGTGTCGGCGAAGTTCCGCCCCGAGGGCATCGCCGCGGAGCTCGTCGCGGCCGGCTTCACCGCCCGGGAGTTCTGGACCGACGCCGACGGGCTGTTCGGCGTGACCCTGGCCCGCGCCGCCTGAGCAGCGGGCCCGCGCCGGCCCGGTGCTCAGGCGGCGCCCCTGGTGGGGTAGGGTGGCGGCGCGAAGGGGAGTAGCCCCCAATGTCGTGGTCGACACACTGGTGCGTTCCGCATCCGGCCACGCGGCCCCACCTTCGGGTGGGGCGGGCGAGACCTTCGACCCAGGCTGTCTACAACAGCCGGGTCGAGGGCGCCCCACACCCCCCGGCCCGGCGTTATCGGGAAGGGTGTCATGGAAGGTTTCCTCGTCGCGCTGGCGGTCAGCTTCGGCGTCATCTTCGTCGCCGAACTCGGCGACAAGTCCCAGCTGATGGCGCTGACGTTCGCCACGCGGTTCAAGCCGATCCCGGTGCTCGTCGGCATCACGGTCGCCACCGCCGTCGTCCACCTGGCCTCGGTCGCCATCGGCTACGGGCTGGGCGCCGCCCTGCCCACCGGCTGGATCTCGCTGATCGCCGGCCTCGCGTTCCTCGGGTTCGGCGCCTGGACGCTGCGCGGGGACAAACTCACCGAGGAGGAGAAGCGCAAGGCCGAACGCGGTGGCAAGTCCGCCGTCGTCGCGGTCGGCGTGGCCTTCTTCCTCGCCGAGCTGGGCGACAAGACGATGCTCGCCACCATCACCCTCGCCACCAAGTACGGCTGGTTCGGCACCTGGCTCGGCTCGACCCTCGGCATGGTGGCCGCCGACGCGCTGGCGATCCTGGTCGGGCGGCTGCTCGGCCGGCACCTGCCCGAGCGCACCATCCGCTACGGCGCGGCGATCCTCTTCGCCATCTGCGGTCTGTGGCTGATCTTGGAGGCCGTCGCCGAGCTCTGACCTTCGAGGCCGTCAGCCGAGCTCGGCTGACGGCGACTACCCGCCGGCGGGCCGGGTAACGGCCCCGGGTGAGCTGGGACGACATCCTGCGTACCGGCGACCACCTGGCGGTCGCCGTCGTGGAGGTCGCCGGCGCGGCGGTCATCTTCGTCGGCGCGGTCTGGGCGGCGCTGCGGTTCGTGGCCGAAGGGCTGCGGCACCGCAGCGCCGCCGTCTTCACCCCCATCCGGTTGACCCTCGGCCGGTTCCTCACCCTCGGGCTGGAGTTCCAGCTCGCCGCGGACATCCTGCGTACCGCCGTGTCGCCGACCTTCGACCAGATCGGCAAGCTCGCGGCCATCGCCACCATCCGGACCGCGCTGAACTTCTTCCTGCGCCGCGAGATCGCCCAGGAGCAGCGCCAGATCGATCCCGAGCGACCGTCGTCGCCGGCACCCGGCCCGTCCGGCACGGCGCAGCCGGCGACTCCCGATCCGTCCGCCGTCGCCCCCGGGGACCGGTCGTGACCGCCCCGCTGCCGTCGGTCGTGACCGCCGCGGCGCTGCTCACCGGCCTGGTGACCCTGGCGACCACCCGGTCGTGGCGGCGCGCGCTGCGCGTGCTGCTGGACCTGTTGACGGCGGCCGGGCTGCTCCGGCTCGCCGGCGACCAGGGCTGGACGCAGCTGGCGGGGGCCGCCGCGGTCGTGGCGCTGCGCACCGCGTTGTGGCGGGTGGTGGTGCTCACCGCGCCGGCGGCCGGGGCGCGGCGGCCCGCCGTCGGACAACACCGAGCGCGCTACGGAGCGGACGATCACGCCTTACGGTGAGCGACAAGAGGCGATTCTGGCGATATCTGGAGGTAAAAGGCATGAGTCGGCACGACGAGCCCAACGAGTACGGTTTCGCCGGCGGCGCCACCGCCCCCGAGCCGCCGGCCGGCGGCCGATCCGACGAGCAGGACCTGGCCGAGGAGGTCGCGGTGCCCGGCGACGACCTCACCGAGCCGTTCAGCGACGCGGTGACCGAGGAGACGGAGCAGGCCGAGGAGGACGAGCCGGCCGAGCGTCGCCGCTGAGACGTCAGCCGGGGGCCGCCGGGTGTGCCCGGCGGCCCCCGGCCGTCCGTCCGGAGGCCGTTAGCGCGCCCTCGTCCGCCCGGCCGTCCCCGCGTCACCCCGGCTGTCCGAATCGAGTTGGTCCGCCGTACGGAGAAGTCCGCGATAACTGGGCGAGTGCCGATTTCATCATTATTGCCGTCTTTGGGGGTTTGAATCCTCTACAGTCGGTTCGACCGGATGCGCTGGTGGGGTCGACCGACTGCACAGGATCGCCCCGTGACTGCTGAGGGAGCTTTGGGTGCTTGACATGTCGACCGCACGGACCGGACGGGGGCTCAGCGGCTGATGGACGTTCGTGATTTCCTCCGGACCGTCCGGCGCAGCTGGTGGGTGGTCCTGCTCTCCGTCATGGTGGGCCTCGCGGTGGCCGCGCTTGTCACGGTCCGGACCGAGCCCCGCTACGCGGCCTCGGTGACCTTCTTCGTCACCACCCCCAACCAGGGCGTCTCCGACGCCTACCAGGGCAACGTCTTCATGCAGCAGCGCGTCAAGTCGTACGCCGACCTGCTGCAGAGCGACCGGCTGGCGCAGAAGGTCGTGGGCAAGACCCCGCTGGGGCTGACCGCCGAGGACGTCCAGGCGCGGGTCACCGCCGCCACCCTCCCCGACACCGTCCTGCTGCGGGGCACCGTCACCGACACCGACGCCACCCGCGCGCTGCGGCTGACCGAGGCGCTCACCGCCCAGTTCGTCGAACTGGTCAAGGAAATCGAGACGTCCGGCGAGGGGCGGCCGGCCCCGGTCAAGGTCGAGGTGATCAGCGGCCCCCGGGTCGGCTCCAGCCCGGTGTCGCCCAATCCGGCCCGCAACCTGGCCCTCGGCGCGCTCGCCGGCCTGCTCGGCGGCATTGGCCTGGCGCTGTTGCGGACCAGGCTGGACACCCGGCTGCGGGACTCGGTCACCCTCCAGCGCGCCACCGGCAGCCCGCTGCTCGGTGAGATCCCGTTCGACGCCGCCGCCCGCACCGCCCCGCTGATCGTCGGCGACGCCGCCACCACCCCCCGGGCCGAGGCGGTGCGCAAGCTGCGGACGAACCTGCGCTTCGTCGACGTCCACGAGCCCGCCCGGGTGATCGCGGTGACCAGCGCGTTGCAGGGGGAGGGGAAGACCACCCTCTCCTGCAACCTCGCCATCGCCCTCGCCGAGGCCGGCTGGCGGGTCGCCCTGGTCGACGCGGACCTGCGCCGGCCGAAGGTGGCCGAGTACCTGGGCATGGAGGCCGGCGTCGGGCTGACCGACGTCCTGCTCGGCGACGTCAACGTGGGCGACGTGGTGCAGCGGTGGGGCGACAAGTCCCTGCTCGTGCTGCCCGCCGGCTCGGTTCCGCCCAACCCCAGCGAGCTGCTCGGCTCCAAGGCGATGGCGGACCTGCTGCTGGTGCTGCGGGAGTCGGCGGACATCGTGGTCATCGACACCGCTCCGCTGCGTACCGTCACCGACGGGGTGGTCGTCGCCGTCCAGGCCGACGGGGCCCTGATGGTCAGCCGTTACGGCCGCACCGACCGCGGTCAGGTCGGCGCTGCCGCGCAGGCGCTCCAGGCGGTCTCCGTGCGGCTGCTCGGCTGCGTGTTGAACATGGCCAAGCTCGGTCGCGCCGAGACCTACCAGTACGAGAGCTACCGGGTGGAGGTGCCGGCCGGACCGGCGGCCGCCCCGCCGAGCCGCATGGACGCCGCACCGGCCGCCCACAGCGGCGGGTTCCCCGGCCCCGAGCAGACGATCCCCGACCCGACGCAGGAACTCACCCGGCTGCCTCGATGAGTGCCGCAACCGGTGCCAGCGACCGCTCGATCTCCTGCGCGCAGCGCCGGAAGTCGGCTGGCCTGCCGCCGATCGGGTCGACCAGGTCGTCCTCGGCCGGGGCCGCCGGTTGCAGCAGCCCTCGGGCCAGGGCCGCGGCCCGCACCGCCGCCCGCAGCGCACCGACGTCCGCGCCGTCCGGCGTCCCGGCTGCCCCGGCGAGCCGGCCGAACTGGCGCAGGGTGAAGGTGCGGTGCAGGGCGGCGGGAAGCCGGGAGACGCAGGCCGACCGTTGGCGTCGGGTGGAGGTCAGCACCAGCGCGGCGTCGACCAGGTGGGCGGTGGTCAGCGCCCGACTGCGGAACTCGGCCGGGTCGCGCCCCGTCTCGGCGGCCACCTCGGCCGCGTACGGGTGCATGGGCCGCCCGTCCACGGCGTCGGTGCCGGCGCTGGCCACCTCGACCGGCAGCTTTGCCATGAGCTGCCCGGCCAGGTATTCGGCCATGGGCGAGCGGCACAGGTTGGCGTGGCAGACGAACAGGATGCGGTCGGCCATCGGTGGTTCTCCCGGCGTTCTGGTCGCGGTGGGACCCGTGGAATCGTATGCGCTCGCCGGCACGTTCCGTGTCCACGCCGCGCCGGTGGGTCATCGTCGGGCCGGGAGGGTCCGGTGAGGATCGGCATCCTGTCCTACCACTTCCCGCCGGAGCCGGCGTTCGTCCCCGGCAGCCTCGCCGAGCAGTTGGCCGCGCGCGGCCACGAGGTCCGCGTGCTGACCGGCTTCCCGGACTATCCCGGCGGTCAGGTCTATCCGGGCTGGCGGCAGCGGTGGCGCTACGAGACCCGCAGCGAGCGGCTCACGGTGCGGCGGGTGCCGCGCTGGTCGGCCGGGGACGCCTCCGTGCGCGCCCGCGTGGCGGGATGGCTCTCCTTCGCCGCGAGCGCCGGCACGATCGGGCGGGGCCACCTGGCCGGCGTCGACGTGCTCTACGTCCACCAGCTTCCTGCCGCGACCTTCGCGGCGGCCGGCCTGCTGCGGCTGCTGGGCGCGGTGCCGACGGTGTTGCACGTGCAGGACGTACACCCGGAGTTGGAGGCACAGGGCACGACGCCGACGCCGTGGGCCGCCCGGGTGGCCGCCGCCACCCGGTGGCTCTACCGCTCGGCGGACCTGGTCGCGGTCGCCGCGCCCGGCATGCGCGACCTGGTGGTCGCCGGCGGCGCCGATCCGGGGCGGGTGCGGCTGCTGCTCAACTGGACCGACGAGCGGCTGTTCCATCCGGCCGAGCCGACCCGGGAGGCCCGCCGCCTCGTCCGGGGCGACGGCCGTTGCGTGGTGATGCACGCCGGCACCATCGGCGCCCGGCACGGGCTGGAGACGGCCGTGCGCGCCGCCGCGCCGCTGCGCGGCACGATGGACCTGGTCCTGGTCGGCTCGGGCCCGGGCGAGGAGCGGGTCCGCCGGCTCGCCGCGGAGCTGGGCACCGACAACGTCCGGTTCGTCGCGCGGCGCTCGCCGCTGGAGATGGCCGACCTGTACGCCGCCGCCGACTATCAGCTGGTGATGCTGCGCGACCTGCCGGAGCTGCGCGGGACGATTCCCGGCAAGCTGCAGGCCGCGTTCGGCTGCGCGGCGCCGGTGGTGGCGTCGGCGGGCGGCGACACCGTCGAGATCGTGGAGCGCGCCCGGGCCGGGCTGTCCTGCCCGCCGGAGGACTGGGCCACGCTGGCCGACCGCTTCTGGCTGGCCGCCACCATCCCGTCGGCGGCCCGGCTGGAGATGGGCCGTCGCGGCCGGGAGGCGTACTTGCGGGACATGTCGCTGCACGGCGGGGTGGACACCGTCGAGCGGCTGC
The DNA here is from genome assembly GCF_000876225.1 of Micromonospora haikouensis. Classification (NCBI taxonomy): domain Bacteria; kingdom Bacillati; phylum Actinomycetota; class Actinomycetes; order Micromonosporales; family Micromonosporaceae; genus Micromonospora; species Micromonospora haikouensis. The sequence continues at coordinate 2,090,437 of NZ_JXSX01000003.1, forward strand.
TCCACGACGCGGTCGCCGCGCGGCGCAGCCGCGGGGCCGCCGCGCGGACGCGCCGGCCGGAACCCCCGGCCTAAATCCACCATAACGGCGCGAAGTGGGCGAAGCGCGTGCTAGAAAATGATGAATCGTCATTTCTGTCCGTTTTCTGAGTGGAGTGGGCGTTGAGTGAAACCGAACAGCCTCGCCGCCGAGGGCGACGGTCCCGGCGGCGAGCCAGGGCCCGCGCCCGTCGTGCCCTGCTCGCCGGCCTGGTCGTCGGTTCGCTGGCGCTGCTGAGCGCCGGCTGGGTGGGCTTCCGGGGCTGGCAGGCCCGCACCCACCTGCTCAACGCCGCCGCCCTGGCCCAGCAGCTCAGCTCCGAGGTGGTGAGCGCCGACACCGAGCGGGCCCAACGCACCCTGTCGGCCCTGCAGGTGCAGGCCGGCGCGGCGCGTGACGCCACCGACGACCTGGGCTGGCGGGCGGGGCAGCACACCCCGTTCGCCGGCAACGACCTGACGGCGGTACGCCAGATCGCGGTGGTCATCGACGACCTCGCCCGGGAGGCCTTCCCCACCCTGCTGCGCACCGACCTGTCGACCCTGCTGCCCGGCAAGGGGCGGCTGGACGTGCCCCGGCTCAAGGCGGTCGCGGCGGAACTCACCGCCACCGACCAGGTGGTCCAGCGCACCCACGCCCGCCTCGCCGCCGTACCCACCGACGCCCTGGTCGCGCCGGTGCGCGACGCCGTGGCCGAGCTGCGTAAACAGCTCGACCAGCTGGCCACCCTCACCCGGGCGGCCGACGGCGCCGCCCGGCTGCTGCCGCCCCTGCTCGGCGCGGCCGGCCCCCGCAGCTACCTGATGGTGTCCCAGAACCCGGCGGAGCTGCGCGCCACCGGCGGGATGTTCGGCGCGTACGTCGTGATCGAGGCCAAGGACGGCCAGCTCCGGACGGGCACCCAGGGCACCAGCGCCCAGCTGGGCCTGTTCGACCCGCCCCTGAAGCTGAAGCCGGAGATCCGCAACCTCTACACCGACCTGCCGGGCATGTACCCGGCGGACGTCAACCTGACCCCGCACTTCCCGACCGCCGCCGCCCTGTTCCGCCAGATGTACCGCGAACGCACCGGCGACACCGTCGACGGCGTCCTCGCGGTCGACCCGGTGGTGCTGTCCTACCTGCTCAAGGTCACCGGCCCCGTCCCGGTGCCGGGCCACACCACCCTGGTCGGCGACAAGGCGGTGCGGACGCTGCTCTCCGACGCCTACCAACGGATGGACGCGGTGGAGCAGGACGAGTTCTTCGCCGCCTCGGCGACGGCCGCCTTCGACACCTTCTTCACCCGCGAGGTGGACCCCCGGGCGTACCTGTCGGTGCTGGACCGGGCCATCACCGAACGGCGCGTGCTGTTCTGGAGCGCCCACCCCGAGGAACAGCGGGTCATCGAGGGCAACCGGCTCGCCGGCTCGCTGCCGGAGAAGGAGGACGTGCCCACCGTCGGCGTCTTCCTCAACGACGGCAGCGGCGCGAAGCTCGGCTACTACCTGCGCCCGGCCGCGACGCTAACCGTCGGGGGGTGCCGCCCCGACGGCCGCCGCGAGCTGCGGCTGCGGTTCACGCTGCACTCGACCGCGCCGGAGCGGGGGCTGTCGACGTCCGTGCTCGGCCTCGGCCTGGCCGGCGACCCGTACACCGCCCGCACCCTGGTCTCCGTCCACAGCCCGGCCGGCGGCGCGGTGCTGCGCACCCGGCTCGACGGAACGGAAGTGCCCGTCGGCAGCGGCACCGAGCGCCGCCGGCAGGTCGCCGTCGCCAACGTCGAGGTGCGCCCCGGCGCCACCCGGACCCTCGAGGTCGACGTGCTGACCGGCAGGACCGGCAGCGCCACCGGCGACGCCGACCTCTGGCTCACACCGACCGCCACCCCATGGACCACCCACATTGATCCCGCACCACACTGCGATTAGTAGGAGGGAACCCATCATGCGGCTATCCCGCATCATCATGGCGCTCACGATCGGCCTTGCCGTCGTGGCCGCGCCGACCGCGGCGGGGGCGGCGCAGCCGCAGCCGACACCGTCGCCGACCGGCTCACCACAGCCGACGCCGTATCCGCCGCAGCCCCCCGTGCTGACGGTCAACCCGTCGACGATCTACGTCGGCGACACGACCACCCTCAGCGGTTTCGGGTTCGGGCCGAACGAGGTCGTCGACATCACCGTCACGATCACGCCGTTGGCCGCCGGCCTGCCCGGCCAGTCCACGGTGCGGCGCAGCGACGGCAGCACCGTCGCGATGGCGCCGGTGGCGTTCCGGGCTGCGGCCCCGACGCACTTCACGGTCGTGACCGACGCGGCGGGGAACTTCACCACCACCTACACGCCGGACACGCCCGGGCAGTACCTGTTCACCGCGGTCGGCCAGACCACGGGCCGGACGGCGAGCGCCACGCTGACCGTGCTCGCGCGGCCCCAGCCGTCGCCGTCGCCGACCAAGACGCACTACCCGACGCACAAGCCCTGGCCGCCGCACGGCGGCAAGCTGCCCGTCACGGGCGACAAGCTGGGCACCCCGCTCGCGGTCGGTGGCGGCCTCGTCGGGGTCGGTGTGGTGCTGATGATCGCCGGCCTGGCCTGGCGTCGCCGGGGACGCTTCGGCGGGTCGACGCGCTGACCACGCTGAGCCGGGCAGTGCCCGAGCAGTGAGGACGACGGTGCCCGTCCGGGGAGAACCCCGGGCGGGCACCGCCGCTGCCGTCACCCTCGCCTGCCGTCGTCCCGGGCGTGCCTGCGGTCGAACAGGGCGGCGAACAGGCCGAGCGAGATGATCCCGATGGCCAGCAGCAGCGCGTGCCGCACCGCTGGCGACCAGTCCCCGCCGCTGCCGGCCAGCGCCGAGAACAGCACCGAGCCGACGGCGGCGATGCCGGCCGCCGAGCCGATCCGCTGGCCCGTCTGGAGCATGCCGGCGGCGCTGCCCGCCTGCGGCACCGGCACCTGGGCCAGGGTGAGGGTCTGGTTGGGAGTGATGACCAGGCCGCTGCCCAGCCCCGCGACCAGCAGCGGCACGGCCATCAGCAGCGGCACCGACCCGCGCGGGTCACCGCGCAGCACGAACACCACCGCGCCCAGGCCGAGCAGCACGACCAGCAGGCCGGTGGCGACGAGCGGGCGGCCGTACCGGTCGACGATCCGGCCGCCGACCGCCGACGCGGCGGCCGAGCCGAGGGCGAACGGCGTGATCGCCAGGCCCGCGACGAGGGGGCGGTAGCCGAGGCCGTTCTGCAGGTAGAGCGTGAGCACGAAGAAGATCGCGGTGAACCCGCCGAAGTAGAGCAGCGCGATCAGCGAGCCCAGGGCGTACGAGCGGAACCCGAACAGCCGCAGGTCGAACAGCGGCGCGCCGCGTCGGGCGTACCGGCGTTCCCAGAGCCCGAAGGCGGCCAGCACCGCGAGCCCGGCGGGGACCAGGAGCCACTTCCACGGGCTGTGCCACTGCTCGCGCTGCACCAGCGGCAGCAGCACGAGCACGACACCGACGCCGAGCAGCAGCACCCCGACCGGGTCGAGCCGCCGCCCCTGCGCCGCCCCCGCCGGCTGCGCCGGCAGCAGCCGCCAGCCGAGCACGATCGCGACGATCCCCACCGGGACGTTGACGAAGAAGACCCACCGCCAGCCGTCCTGCTCGCCGCCGGCCTGGATCAGCAGCCCGCCGAGCAGCGGTCCGATCGCGGTGGAGATGCCGATGGTCGCGCCGAGCAGCCCGAACGGCCGGCCGCGCTCGGGGCCCTGGAACAGCTGCTGGATCAGGCCGGTGACCTGCGGGTTGACGATCCCGGCGGCCACCCCCTGCAGCAGCCGGGCGGCGACCAGCCAGCCGGGGGACTGGGCCAGCCCGGCCAGGGCGCTGGTCAGCGTGAACAGGGCGATCCCGACGACGAACGCGGTGCGCCGGCCCCGGGCGTCGCCGAACCGCCCGGCGGGCACCAGCACCAGCCCGAACGTGAGGGCGTAGCCGGACAGCACCCACTGCAGGTCGCTCGGCGTCGCGCCGAGCGCCCGGTCGATCGACGGGACCGCCACGTTGACGATGCTCACGTCGAGCAGCGTCATGAAGGCGGCGACCAGGCCGACCCCCAGCGCCTGCCACCGACGTCGCTCGTCGGCCCGGCCCCCCGGCGGGCTCACGCCATCTGACGGGCGCACCAGCGCGGGCCGAAGTCCAACCCGGCCATGGGGGAGTCCTCCCGGTGCAGCAGGTTCTTCTCCGTCAGCAGCCGCAGGGGAGCGTGCACCTCCTCCTCGGTCAGCCCGGACTCCTGCGCGATCAGGTCCGGGTAGGGCACCTGCCCGCGGATCTCCAGCGCCGCCACCGCCTCGTACACCCGTTCCTCGACGTCCGACAGACGCACCTGCTGCATGGCTTCCTCCTCGGTCACCGCCCGCGCGCGGGCGGGGCTGCGCTGCGCGGTTACCCGCCGGCCCGCCGTTGATGCCCGCCCGCACACCGGATTCGGCGCGCGGCGTACCGGATGCGCCACCCGGCCTTCCGACCGACCGTGCCCTAGGCTGCAACGGTGATCAACTGGGACCTTGTCGTCGTCGGCGGCGGCCCCGCCGGGCTCTCCGCCGCCCACGTCGCGGCCACCGCCGGGCTGCGCACCCTGGTCGTCGAGCGCGCCGCGCACCCTCGGTACAAGACGTGCGGCGGCGGGCTGATCGGCACCTCCCTCGCGGCCGTCGCCGGCCGGATCGACGTGCCGGCGCACGACCGGGTGGACCGGGTGACGTTCACCCGCGACGGGCGGCGCGAGTTCACCCGCCGGCACGCCGCCGGGCCGCTGATCGCGATGGTGCGCCGCGACGAGTTCGACGACCGGCTGCGGGCCGCGGCCGTCTCCGCCGGGGCTCAGCTGCGCGAGCGGGTCGCGGTCCGCGCCGTGGAGCAGGACCCCGACGGGGTACGCCTGCGGCTCGCCGACGGCGACGTCGTGCACGCCCGCACGGTGATCGGCGCCGACGGCTCCTCCGGGGTGACCGCCCGGCACGTCGGCGTGCGGTACCGGCAGGTCGACCTCGGCCTCGAACTGGAACTGCCGGTGCCCGAGCCGGAACGGCGTCGCTGGCGCGGCCGGCTGCTGCTGGACTGGGGGGCGATCCCCGGCTCCTACGCGTGGGTGTTCCCCAAGGGCGACACGTTGACCGTCGGGGTCATCGCCGCCCGGGGCGCGGGGGAGCGGACCCGGGCCTACCTGCGCGACTTCGTCGACCGCCTCGGCCTGTCCGGGGTGCACCCGCAGCACGACTCCGGGCACCTGACCCGGTGCCGGGCCGACGACTCGCCGCTGCGCCACGGGCGGGTGCTGGTGGCCGGCGACGCGGCCGGCCTGCTGGAGCCGTGGAGCCGGGAGGGCATCAGCTACGCGCTGCGCTCCGGCGCGCTCGCCGGAGCCGCCGTCGTCGGCGGCGACCTGGACGGCTACCAGCGGGCCGTGGACCGCGACCTGACGCCGTCGATGCGCGCCGGGCACCGGCTGCTGGAGGTGTTCTCCCGTCGGCCGGACGTCTTCCACGCCCTGCTGGCCACCCCCGCCGGGTGGCGGATGTTCGTCCGGTTCTGCCTGGGCCGGGCGAGCTTCGACGAGACGCTGACCCGCGCCCCGGTGCGGGCGGCGCTGGCGCTGCTGGACCGGCTCCCGCAGGCTCGCCCGGTGGGGCCGCGACGAGGCATCCTGGGTCGGAGGAGGGCCGAGCCATGAGCGAGTCCGAACCCCCGTTCACCGACGAGGAGTTGGCGTTCCTGCGGCACGTCCGCTTCGGCGAGCTGCCGCCCGCGGTACGCCCCGAGGAGCGCACCGCGGCGACCGAGACCGACCCCCGCCGGGACCGGCCCGACCCGGCGACCAACGCCGACCAGTGGGTCCTGCGCCTCGGCCCCGGCGGCTGAGCGGGCGGCCCCGTCCCCTCGGGACGGGGCCCCCGACCCGGGCCGGGCTCAGGCGTTCGGGAACTCCACCGGGACGCCCGCCCGCACCAGCCGCCAGTTCGGCACGAAGAAGTCGGCCGGGTCGATGGTGCCCCGCTCCTGCGCCCAGTCGATGAGCAACTGCCGGATCTCCTGCTGCGCGTTGTAGACCTGCGGCTTCACGATGCCCGGGAAGTTGCCGCCGCCGCTGCGCCGGTAGTTGTTCACCGCGACCACGAACCGGGCGTCGTCGGCGACCGGGGCGCCGGTGCCGGGCAGGACCAGGCGGGTGATCCGCTGACCGACCGGCCGGCTGACGTCGATGTCGTAGTCGAGCCCGGAGAAGACGTCGTAGTTGTAGTCCGGCACGGCCGGATCGCTGATCGTCGCCGGGTCCACCGGCGCACCCACCGCGAGGGTCGTGAAGTACTTCGCCGAGTACTCCAGGTAGGCGCGGACCTCCGCGCCGGTGAGGACCACGGCCTCCAGGGTGTTGTCGTAGACGTACAGCCCGGCCACGTCGCGGATGCGCACGTCACCGGCCGGGAATACCGCCGTGCGGCTGAACGGCGCCGCGATCGACAGCACCGGCAGGGCCGCGTGCTCCGTGCCGGCCAGCGCCGCCGTGACGACCTCGGTCTGCACGTGGTTGATGAAGTCCAGGATCGGGGTGTCCTTGTACCGCGACTCGGCGGCCGACAGCTCCACCGTCGACCGGGCGACCACCGTGTTGACGTACGAGACGGTCTTGGTGTGCTGGCCGCGCACGGCCGCGAGCACCGCCGGATCCTCGACCACCGTGTTGGTGTTCAGCATGGTCGCGTGCTTCGACACGACCTTCCAGCAGCCCCGCTCGCGGGTGAGCGTGAAGTCCATCCGGGTCAGCCGCTGCCCCCACTTGGACGGCTCGGAGAGCAGCACCTGCGCGCCCGTGCGCGCGTTCGTCACGAACTTCTCGACGACCTCGTTGTGCGCGTGGCCGAAGAGGATCGCGTCGATGCCCGGGACCTGCTCGGCGATCATCGTGCACGGGTTCTCGTTCGGCAGCTCCGGGCCGTAGCTGGAGGTGCCGCTGTCGCCGCCGTGCGCGGAGACGATGACGAGGTCCGCGCCGCGCGCCCGCATCACCGGCACCCACTTCGCGGCGGTCTCCACCATGTCGGCGAAGACCAGCCTGCCCTCGACGTTGCCCTTGTCCCAGATCGCCACGCCCGGGTTGGTGAGGCCGAGGATCCCGACCTTCAGCTTCGGCGCGCCGTGCCCGCCGAGCCGGACCTCCTTGATCACGTACGGCAGGTACGCCGGCTTGCCCGTCGCCTCGTTGACCGCGTTCGCGGCGAGAGCCGGGAAGCCGAGCTGGCCGATCCACTTCGCCAGCAGCGGCAGGCCGTAGTTGAACTCGTGGTTGCCCAGCGTCACCGCGTCGTACTTCAGGATGTTCATCGCGTTCGCCATCGGGTGCGTCTCACCGGTGGTGGTGATCGGCTCCTGCTTGGCGTAGTACGTCGCCAGGGGGGTGCCCTGGATCGTGTCACCCGCGTCGAGGACCAGGGTCGCCCTGCCCGTGCGCTCGGCGCGGATCTGGTTGACCAGGGTGGCCAGCTTCGCGACGCCGACGTCGTTGTGCTTGCTGTCGTCGTACTCCGCGTCCCGGTAGTAGTCCCAGTTGTAGACGTTTCCGTGGGTGTCCGAGGTGCCCAGGACGGTCAGGTCCCAGGTCTTCGGTCCCCTCGACGGCTTCGGGTCCGTCGACCCGGCCGCCCGGGCCGGGGCGGCGGCGATCAGGGGCGCGGTCGCGGCGGCGGCCGCGACGGCCAGCACCTGGCGGCGCGAAGCGCCGGAGGAGAAGGTCATGAGGTGCCTTTCCAGGGGAAGGGACGCGCCTCGTGGGCGCCGTTGCGCACCATAACGAGCCCCCGTCACTCCTGCCACAGCGGCCCGACGCGCCGCGGGTCCGTCGGGCTCCCGGTTCGCCGGGCTCCGCGCGCGGCGGGCGTCAGCGGGGCCAGTCCGCCAGCCGGGCCCGCAGCCGGGCGACCTGCGCCCCGTCCAGCCCGTAGCGGACGAAGCGACGATCCGGCAGGCGGTCCAGGTAGTGGCCGGCGGCCCGCACGTCCTCCGGCTCCAGCGCGGGGTCGAGCTGCCGGGCCAGGTCGAGCACCTCCGCGACCGAATAGTGTTCGAGCACCGCCGCCACGTCGATGAAGTCCCGGACCTCCCGCCGGTTGACCAGCGCCGCCGTCTTGTTGGCGACCAGGTCCCGGACGTCCATCACCGGCCCGAGGTCCATCACCACCGGGCTGCGGTTGCGGTCGAGCCGACCCAGACTCAACCGGATCCGGCGCGGCCCCCGGCTCACCACGAAGTCCTTCATGTCCCGGTCGAACCCGGCGAACAACTCCGCGAGGTCGCTGTCCGGGTCGGCGTCGCCCACCTCGAACCCGGCGCGCTCCAACGCCGTACGCACCCCGGCCGCCGCCGCGGCGGCGGCCCCCTCGACGTCGGCGAAGAGGTCCACGTCCTCCGTCGGGCGGGAGAACAGCCCGTGCGCGGCCCAGGCGACGCCGCCGCCGAGCACGAACCGGTGCCGCCCGGCGACCGACAGGGCCACCCGGGCGACCTCACGATAGAAGTCGTCCGGCGGCGCGGCCCCGGTCACGCCGCCGGCAGGGCCCGGTCGCCGGCCCGGACCGCCGGCCCGCCGCCTTCGTGGCGCAGGACCCGGTGGCGTCGCTCCCACGCCTCGCGTACGCCACGGGGCAGGTTGAGCAGGCACCAGACCTGGCGCAGCAGGTGACCGTTGACCAACTGGCGCAGGTCGGCCGCGCGGGTGGTCTCGCGCAGGACGTTCTCGTACATCCAGAGCAGGTCGTCCGGGTCGCCGAGGTCGAAGGTGCGGTCCGCGCTCCACATCAGGCGTACGGGCAGCTCTACGACGCCCCGGGTCGGACCCGTCAACTCGGTCAGGGTGGCGGTGACGACAGCGGGGCGGCCCGGACGGGCCAGGAAGGCCCCGCCGGTCATGGTGGGGGAGACGACGCCCTGCATGGTGTCAGGGTAGCGCCTGGCCGGGCCGACGCGGCACGACAGGCGCTGCGCGGTCGGCCCGACCGCCTCGGCGCCGCCTGCGCCTGCGCGGCTGGTTGGCCTGGTGATCGACTTCATGTCGGTGACATGGGGGTATCCCGCGCCGTTGATACCCCCATCTGCCCGGCATCCCGTCACCCCTCCACCCGAATGGGCGGATTGTCTGACCCGGCGGGGCGCGTGTGGGGCGGGGTGGGTCGAGGTGGGCGGGGCCGGGGTCGGGGTGGTGACCGGCGGCACCTCCGGGTCGGAATCCTGGCCGGGGCGGGGGCGTTACACCTGACGGACGACCGCAGCAGCACCCCGGATCCCCCCGGATCCAGCAGGCCCCTGCCACCGCCCCCGGGTTGTCATCTCCCCCGGAATGCGGGCCGGCCGCCGGTCGTTACACCCGGACCCGGCGCCGCACAGCCGCCGCCGGCCCTCACTTTGTCTTCCTGAGTTCGTTGTTCGGGCGCCTCGACGTGGTGCTCACACCCGCCCACCCCTGACGGGCCGGTGTCGACCCCCCGATTGGAGTCACCCCCATGAACACGACCATCCTGCGTAAGAGCGTCCTCGGTATCGCCGGCCTCGCGTTCGCCGGTGGCCTCGCCGCCGGCCCCCTGAACCACCACACCACCACCGACACCGACGCCCGGCCCGTCGCCGCCGTACAGGCCGACAAGCCCGCCAGCGTGGACACGGCCAAGCTGATCCCGCACGGCGTGCAGGGCGCGCAGTCGCGCATCGACCTCGACGCCGAGCAGACCGCCAACGCCAAGGCCATCATCGCCGCCACCAAGAAGGCCGGCCTCGACGAACGCGCCGCGGTGATCTCGATCGGCACCGCCCTGCAGGAGTCGAAGCTGCAGAACCTGGGTCACCTGGGTGACCGCAACGACCACGACTCCCTCGGCCTGTTCCAGCAACGCCCCTCCAGCGGCTGGGGTTCGCCGGAGCAGATCACCGACCCGCAGTACGCCACCACCGCGTTCCTCAAGGGCCTCAAGCAGGTCGACGGCTGGCAGGACATGCCGCTGACCGACGCCGCCCAGACCGTCCAGGTCTCCGCCTACCCCGACGCCTACGCCCAGTGGGAGCAGCAGGCCGCCGACCTCGTCACCCAGCACTGGAACAACAGCTGACCCAGCGAACACCCCGCACGCACACGCCACCGGCCGGGCCCCTGACATCGGGGCCCGGCCGGTGGCATCCCCGCGCCCGGCCGTGGGCCGCGATGCCGAAAGGGATAGGTTTCCCTTTCGGCATCGCGGCATTTCTGTGGAAGTCGCGGAAGGTCGGGTGGGTCGGAGTGGCCGCAGGAATTTGGGACCTCATCGTTCGGCCCTTATCGTGCGAATTCCGTCGGCATTGCACCGCGTACGTGAATCGCATTCCTGTGCTCTGCTGCCGTTTCTCCCAATGACTGTGAATGGCTCCGGGCTGCTCGGGAACCGGAGGCTGGAGAGGTTACCCACGATCGGACACGGGCCGCACGCCCGCGCACGGCAAGCCGTCGGAGAAGACGCCGTGCCACGGCCACGCGAGCTGTGCGCCCCGGACGGCGCGCCACCGCCCCGGCTGACAGTCATCGTGCCGACCCGCAACGAAGCGGAGAACTCCCGATACCACGGCGACGTCGGTGCCCTGCGCCGGCAACGTGGTCACCGGCAACGTGGCGGCCGACTCCCAGGACGTCAGGGCCCAGCGGTACGGCCTGAACATCGCCTCCCCGGGCTGCGTGGCGACGGTCGTGGGGCCGGGCAACAACCTCACCGGTAACCTGTCCGGCGCCATCCGCGACGCCGGGACGGCGACGGTCTACCGGTAGCCCCGCACGCCCGCCCAGGGGCGGGTCGGGTCCACCGGGGTCGACGGCGGCGGTGGACCCGACCCGGCCTCACCGGCCGACGTACTCGCGCAGGTGGGTGGCGGTGAGCGTGTCCCCGTGGGCGACCAGGTCGGCCGGGGTGCCGGTGAACACGATCCGCCCGCCGTCGTGCCCGGCACCCGGGCCGAGGTCGACGATCCAGTCCGCGTGCGCCATCACCGCCTGGTGGTGCTCGATGACGACCACGGTGTTGCCGGCGTCGACCAGCCGGTCCAGCAGGGCCAGCAGCTTGTCGACGTCGGCCAGGTGCAGGCCGGTGGTGGGCTCGTCCAGCACGTAGGTGTGCGCCTTCTCGCCCATGTGGATGGCCAGCTTGAGTCGCTGCCGTTCGCCGCCGGAGAGGGTGGTCAGCGGCTGGCCGAGACTCAGGTAGCCCAGGCCCACGTCGGTCAGGCGGTCCAGCACCGACCGGGCCGGCCCGCTCGGGAAGAAGTCGCGCGCCTCGGTCACCGACATGCCGAGCACCTCGCTGATGTTCTTGCCGCGCAGCGTGTACGCGAGCACCTGCGGGGTGAACCGGCGGCCCTCGCACTCCTCGCACACCGAGGCGACCCCGGCCATCATCGCGAGGTCGGTGTAGACGACGCCGATGCCCCGGCACTTCGGGCAGGCGCCCTCGGAGTTGGCGCTGAACAGGGCCGGCCTGACCTTGTTGGCCTTGGCGAAGGCGGCCCGGACCGGGTCGAGCAGGCCGGTGTAGGTGGCCGGGTTGCTGCGCCGGGAGCCGCGGATGGGGGACTGGTCGACGACGACCACCCCCTCCCGGCGGGGCAGCGAGCCGTGGATCAGCGAACTCTTGCCGGAGCCGGCCACGCCGGTGACGACGGTCAGCACGCCGAGCGGCACGTCGACGTCGACGTCGCGCAGGTTGTGCAGGTCGGCGCCGCGGATCGGCAGGTGCCCGGTGGGCGTGCGGACGCGCTCCCGCAGGCGCGCCCGGTGGTCGAGGTGCCGGCCGGTCAGGCAGTCGGCGCGGCGTAGGCCGGCGACGTCTCCGGCGTAGCAGATCCGGCCGCCGTCCGGGCCGGCCCCCGGGCCGAGGTCGACCACGTGGTCGGCGATCGCGATCGTCTCCGGCTTGTGCTCGACCACCAGCACCGTGTTGCCCTTGTCCCGCAGGCGCAGCAGCAGGTCGTTCATCCGGGCGATGTCGTGCGGGTGCAGCCCGACCGTCGGCTCGTCGAAGACGTACGTGACGTCGGTGAGGCTGGAGCCGAGGTGCCGGACCATCTTGACCCGCTGGGCCTCACCACCGGAGAGACTGCCCGACTCGCGGTCGAGGCTGAGGTATCCCAGGCCGATCTCGACCAGCGAGTCGAGCAGTTCCCGCAGGTTGCCCACCAGCGGCGCCACCGACGGGTCGTCGATGCCGCGCACGAACGCGGCGAGGTCGCTGATCTGCATCGCGCTGCACTCGGCGATGTTGCGGCCGGCGATCCGCGCGGACAGGGCGGCCCGGTTGAGCCGGGTGCCGGCGCAGTCGCCGCAGGTCGCGAACGTCACCGCCCGCTCGACGAACGCCTTGATGTGCGGCTGCGTCGGCTCCTTGTCCTTGCTCAGGTAGAGCCGGCGGACCTTCACCGCCAGGCCCTCGTAGGTGATGGTGTGGTTGCCGACCTTCATCTTGGTGGCCGGCTTGTGCAGGAAGTCCTGCCACTGCTGGGCGGTGAAGTCCTGGAGCTTGACGTCGGGGTCGAACAGGCCGGAGCCGACGATGCTCTGCCAGTACCAGGAGTCGACCGCGAAGTTCGGCACGGTGATCGCCCCGTCGTTGAGCGAGCGCTCCACGTCGACCAGCTGGTCGACGGCGAGGTCGGAGACCCGGCCGAGCCCCTCGCAGGTGGGGCACATTCCCTCGGCCAGGTTGAAGCTGAACGCGCCGGCCGGGCCGACGTGCGGCTGCCCCAGCCGGCTGAAGACGATGCGCAGCATCGCGTACGCGTCGGTCGCGGTGCCGACGGTGGACCGCGAGTTCGCCCCCATCCGCTCCTGGTCGACGACGATCGCGGCGCTGAGGTTGCGCAGCGAGTCGACGTCGGGCCGGGACAGGCTGGGCATGAACGACTGGAGGAAGGCGCTGTACGTCTCGTTGATCATCCGCTGCGACTCGGCGGCGATGGTGCCGAACACGAGCGAGGACTTCCCCGAGCCGGAGACGCCCGTGAAGGCGGTCAGGCGGCGCTTGGGGATGTCCACCGAGACGGCGGCGAGGTTGTTCTCCCGGGCGCCGCGTACCTCGATCATGTCGTGGCTGTCGGCGATGGACCGTGCTGGCTGCGTCATGCGAACCCTTCACGCGAGCGACGGGCGGGGCGAATCCGACCGGCGGTCGCCCCGTGGCCTGGTCGCTTCAATTGTCTCATTCGACCGTCCGTGAAGACTTTTCTCGACGCTGTTCCCGTTCGGCGGCTTTCGAGGGTGGAAAGGTCTCAAAGCGCAGACATCCGGCCGGGAGGCCCGGCACCCGGCGGACGCGGCGGGCCCCGCCCGGTGGGGGTCCACCGGGCGGGGCCCGCGGAAGTGCGCCTGCCCGTCGGTCAGTTCAGGCCGCAGGTGGCCAGGTCCAGGCGCGGGTCGGGGCGCTGGCCGGTGACGCGGCCGATGTCGGTGGCGATCCGGTTGAGCACCGCCACCCGCTTGTCCTTCAGCGGGCCGAGGATGGCGTTGTTGACGAAGTTCGGGCCGCCCTCCGGCCGGACCGCGAGCTGGGCGAGGCGGGCGTTGGCCTCGGCGATCTGCTGGTCGAGCTGGTTCAGCTCGTTCTGCACCTGGCCGGCGGCGGCAGCGGGCACGGCGCCGAGCTGGTTGCGCACGTTCGGGCAGTTCACCGTCTGCGCCACGCCGGCGTTGCCGCCGTTGTTGCCGTTGCCCGCGTTGCCGCCGTTGTTGCCCGCGTTGTTGCCGGCCCCCGCGTTGCCGCCGTTGTTGCCCGCGTTGCCGTTGCCCGCGTTGTTGCCGCCGGCCGCGTTGCCCGCTCCGGCGGCGTTGAGGCCGCAGGTGGCGAGGCTGGACAGGTCGGGGCGCTGCCCGCCGGCCCGCGCGATGTTGAGCGCGATCCGGTCGAGCACGGCGATCCGCTTGCTCTTCAGCGGGCCGAGGATGGCGTTGTTGACGAAGTTCGGGCCGCCCTCGGGCTTCACGGCGAGCTGGGCGAGGCGGGCGTTCGCGGCGGCGATCTCCCGGTCCAGGTTCGCCAGCTCCTGCTGGACCCCCGCCGCCGCGCCGGCCGGCACGGCGGGCAGCTGGCCGCGCACGTCCGGGCAGTTCACGGTCTGCGCGCCAGCGGCCGCGACCGCGCCGTTGTTGCCGGAGTTGCCGGCGTTGCCGTTGTTGGCGCCCGCGTTGGCCGGGGCCGCGCCGTTGCGCAGCGTGCAGGTGGCGAGCTGGTCGAGGCCGGCGGGGGCGGTGCCGCCGACCCGGGTGATGTTCAGCCGGATCCGGTCGAGCACGGCCCGGCGCTTGCCGGCGATGTCGTTGAGCTGGCCGGACGCGGCCCCCGGCTCGCGGGCCAGCCGGGCGTTGACGTTGGCGATCTGGGTCTCCAGGTTGCGCAGCTCCTGGTCCACCCCCGCCTTCGCGGCCGCCGGCACCGCGCCCAGCTTGTCGGCCACGGTCGGACAGGTGACCGACACCGCCGTCGCCGTGTTCTCGCCGGCGGAGGCCAGCGACAGCCCGGCACCGAGCACCAGTGCCGCGAAGGCACCGACCCCGCCGAGCTTCAGGACGGCATTCTTTCGCGTGCGCCTGACCATGCACCTCTCCTTGTCCTGACCGCCGCAGCGTCCGGCGTCAATTACCGAACGCGTCGTCGGCGGTGTGCCGTGACGATTGAAAGAAACCGGAGACCGGCCGGTGGGAACGGCGTCACGCCCGTTCCCGGAATGGTTCCGGACGGTTCCACGGACAAGCGGACACGTCGTGACCGCCCCGGCATGGCGATCGTGGACGACCCGTTTTCCTTCGCCGGTGAGTACGGATCTTCGGCGGCGATCGTTCAACCCTTTCCCCGGCGATTTTTTCGACGACCGTCGGCCCGCCCGCGCCGAACGCGAGAGCGCCCCGACTCTGACGCCGGTCCGCCGGACAGCGACTGGCCGCACCGTTAGGGTGCAGGGCATGAGAGCACCGGTGCTGGCCCTCGCCGCCGCCGTCGTCCTCGGCGCGGCCGGGGCACCCGCGCCGGCCCACGCCGACCCGAGCGGCCGGGCCGCCGCACTCGCCGCCCCGGTGCCGTGCCCCAGGGCGCAGGCGCCGCAGGTGGAGCGCTCCCCACGGCCCACGCCCCCGCCGTCGGTGCCGCTGCAGCAGGCGGTGGGCGGGCAGGCGCTGGCGACGCCGGCCCTCGTCGTGCCGGCCGACGCGCCCAAGCCGCCGGCGGTCACCGCCACCTCCTGGCTGGTCGCCGACCTGGACACCGGGGCGGTGCTCGGCGGTTGTGGCCCACACGAGTACGCCACGCCGGCCAGCGTGCAGAAGCTCCTGCTGACCGCCACCGCGCTGCCGAAGCTCGACCCGAAGCGGGTCGTCACGGTGACCCACGAGGACCTGGACATCGCCCCCGGCAGCTCGGCGGTGGGCCTGCTGGAGGGCGGCCGCTACACCGTCGAGACCGTCTTCCTGGGGCTGCTGCTGCAGTCGGGGAACGAAGCGGCGAACGTGCTGGCCCGGTTGATCGGTGGCCCCGACGGCGCGGCCGGCGGGGTGCAAGCGATGAACGCGGAGGCCCGCCACCTCGGCGCCCTGCAGACCCACGCGGTGACCCCGTCCGGCCTGGACGGGCCCGGCCAGTTCACCAGCGCGTACGACCTGGCGCTGATCGCCCGGGCCTGCTTCGCCGACCCCACCTTCCGTCGGTACGCGCTGACCGAGCAGGCCCGGATCCCCGACCAGCCCGCGCTGCGCCAGAAGGGCTTCCAGATCCAGAACGAGAACCAGCTCATCTACCGCTACCCCGGGGCGCTGGGCGGCAAGACCGGCTTCACCGACTACGCCCGGCACACCTACGTGGGCGCGGCGCAGCGTGGCGGCCGGCGGCTCGTGGTCACCCTGCTCGGCGCCGAGCCCCGGCCGATGCGCGGCTGGGAACAGGGCGCCACGCTGCTGGACTGGGGTTTCTCGCTGCCCCGCGACGCCTCGGTGGGTCGCCTCGTCGCGCCGGGGGAGACGGCCGCCAACGGTGCGCCCGTGGCGTCCCCGACGGTCGGCGCGGCGATCACCCCCGAGCCCCGCGCGGTGGCCGCCCACCGGGTCGCCCCGCCGGGCTGGGCGGCGTCCTGGCCGTTCGTCGCCGTGGCCGCCGCGTTGGCCGGTCTGCTCGCCGCCGTTCTCCTGCACCGCCGCCGACGCCGGGCCTGACGCTCCCGCGCCGACCCGGGACGCCGGACGGGAGTCAAGCCGCGCCGAACGGGTAAGCGCGCGCGGTGAACGCGCAGCACCGGGGGACGATCGTCGTCGTGTCGGCGGACGTGGGGGCCGGGCACGACTCGGCCGCCGCCGAGCTGACCCGTCGGCTCGCCGACCGGGGCTTCGCGGTGCACCGGGTGAACTTCCTCGACCTCCTGCCGCGCCCGGCGCGGTGGATGTTCCGCGAGGCGTACCGGGGCGTGCTGCGCTGGGCGCCGTGGGGATACGACGCGCTGTTCACCATCACCGGCCGGTCCCGGCTCGTGGTGGCCGTCCTGCGGGGCGCGCTCGCGCCGCTGCGCGGGCGCGCCCGGCGCGCCGTCCCACCCGGCACCCGCGCGGTCGTCACCACGTACCCGTTCGCGAACCAGCTGCTGGGGCCGCTGCGCCGCAGCGGGCTGCTCCCCGTCCCACTGGTCACCTACGTCACCGACTTCGTCGTGCACCCCACCTGGGTCGCGCCCGGCGTCGACATCTACTGCACCCTGCGGCACGCCCGCCACCACGCGTCGGGAGCCGGCGGGCCGCTCGACGTGCGCACGGTCGCCCCACTGGTCTCGGTCGACTTCCCGGCGGCGACGGGGACGAGTCGCCGCGCGGCGCGGCGGCGCTTCGGGCTGCCGGAGCGGGAACGGCTCGTGCTGATCGTGGCCGGGGCGTGGGGGACGGGCGACATCGAGGCGACCGTCGCCGACGTGGCCGCGGCCGACGGAGTGCGCACCGTGGTCGTCTGCGGCCGCAACGCCACCCTGCGTCAGCGGCTGCGGGGGCTCACCCCGCACGTCCTCGGCTGGGTCGACGACATGCCCACGCTGATGCGGGCCGTGGACGTGGTGGTGGAGAACGCGGGCGGGCTGACCTGCCAGGAGGCGCTGAGCTGCGGGGTGCCGGTGATCACCTACCGCCCCCTGCCGGGACACGGCCGGGCCAACGCCACGGTCCTCGCCGCCGCCGGGCTGACCCACTGGGCCCCGTCCGCCGAGCAGCTGCGGCGGGCGGTGGCCGCGCTGGCCGCGTCGCAGCCGCCGGCCCCCGACGGGTGGACGGGCGGCTGGGCGGACCCCGCCGGCCTGGTCGCCGACGAGGTGGGGCGGCAGGCCGGCACCGGCTGCGCCGCGTACCGCAGGAGGAGGGCCGTGCTCGACGCGGTGGACGAGGCGGTCGGCGTGCTGGCCACGGTGCTGCCCTCGATCCGGTGGACGGGCGGACGGTGACCGCGCCGTGCGGGCCTCGCCGGCCCGCCCTCGCGCTCGCCGGTGCCGCGGCGGTCGCGCTCGCCGCCCACCTCGGCCCCACGACCACCGCCGTGGGGCCGGTGCGCCGCCGGCTCTTCCCCCGACTCGGCGGCGCGGGCCGGCCCGGACGGATCGCCCTGACCTTCGACGACGGGCCCGACCCCGAGTCCACCCCCCGGTTCCTCGACGTGCTCGCCGAGCATCGGACGCGGGCCACGTTCTTCGTGCTGGGCACGATGCTCGTGCGGTCGCCCTGGCTGGCGGCGGACCTCGTCGCCGCCGGGCACGAGGTCGCCGTGCACGGCTGGGACCACCGCAACCTGCTGGGCCGGGGCCCGCTGGCCACCTACCGGGACCTGGCCCGGGCCCGGGCGCTGGTCGAGGCCACCACCGGCCGGGCCCCCCGCTTCTTCCGCCCACCGTACGGGGTGCTGACCGGCCCGGCGCTGCTGGCGAGCGCGCGGCTCGGGCTGACGCCCGTGCTGTGGGCCCGCTGGGGCCGCGACTGGACGGCGTCGGCGACCCCCGACTCGGTCTTCGACACCGTCACCGCCCGGCTGGCCGGCGGCGACACCGTCCTGCTGCACGACGCGGACTGCGCCGCGGCCCCCGGCGCGTGGCGGGCCACCCTCGCCGCCCTGCCCCGGCTGCTGGCGGAGTGCCGCCGCCGGGGCTGGACCGTGGGCCCGCTCGGCGAGCACCGGGTGCCGGGGCCGTGACCCTGGCGGTGGCGTGCGCCCTGGGCGCCGCGTTCTGCTTCGCGGTGTCCACGACCATGCACCAGCGGGCCGCGAAGCGCCAGCGGCGGCACCACCCGCTCGACCCCCGGCTGCTGCTGCGGCTGCTGCGCACGCGCCTGTGGCGGCTCGGCTGGGCACCCGACGTCGCCGGCGTCGGCCTGCAGGCGGTGGCGCTGCGGTTCGGGCCGCTGGCGCTCGTCCAGCCGCTGATGGCCAGCGGCCTGTTCATGGCGATCCTGATCGAGGCCGGCTGGAACCGGCGCCGGGCGGGGGCGCGGGACCTGCTCGGCGCGACGGTGGGCCTGGTCGGCCTGGCGGCCTTCCTGACGGCCGCCGAGCCGCAGGCCGGCATCCCGGCGCCGACGGCGGGCGCCTGGTGGCGGGTGGCGCTGGGCGTGGGCGGGGTCGTCGCGGTCGCGCTGGCGCTGTCGGCGCTGGTCACCGGGGCGGCCCGGGGTGCGCTGCTCGGCTTCGCCGCCGGCACCCTCTACGGCGTCGCCGCGGCCCTGGTCAAGGCGCTGACCGGCGGCTTCCACGGCGATCTGCGCGCCCTCGTGGTCGACCCGCTGCTGCCCGCCTCGGCCGTGGTCGCCGTGACGGGCCTGGTGATCAACCAGAGCGCCTTCCAGAGCGGCCGGATCGCCGCCCCGCTCACCGCGCTCACCCTCGCCGACCCGGTGGTGAGCGTGGTGCTCGGGGTGACCGCGTTCCGGGAGACGATCACCCTGGGCGGGCCCCGGGTCGCCGTGCTGGCCCTGGCGGTGGTGGCCATCGTGGTCGGGGTCTGGCTCGCCGGCACCGCCTCGCCGTCGTCGTCGGGCACCGGGCGCGTGTCGCCGTCGACAGGAGGGCGACCCGATCCATAGACTGCGATCTTTCTGGAGTCACGAGCCCAGGAGGACGCCACGTGTCGAGGTCATCCCGCCGGCAGCCGGTCCCGCCGCCCCCGGCCCGTCCCCGCAGGCCACGGGCGTTGCCCCGGCTCGCCGGGGTCGCGCTGCTCGCCACGGGCCTGGTCGGCGGCAGCGCCGCCGTCGCCGTCGCCGCGCCGCGGTCGGCCACCGGGAGCACCGTCGCCGAGGTGCCGCCGCAGACGACCCCCGGGCCGTGCGCGTACACCGAGACCCCCGACGAGCCGCCGGCCCGGCCCGTCCCGCTGCCGCCCGACCCCCGCCGGACGCCCGACCACGGCACCGTACGGGTCACGCTGCGCACCAAACACGGCCCGATCGGGCTGACCCTCGACCGCGAGCAGGCCCCCTGCACCGTGCAGAGCTTCCTGCACCTGGCCCGGCACCGGTTCTACGACCGCACGCCGTGCCACCGGCTCACCGCGTACCCGACGCTGAGCGTGCTGCAGTGCGGCGACCCGTCGGGCACCGGCGAGGGCGGGCCGGGCTACCGGTACGCCGACGAGCTGCCCACCGACCTGCCGCCCGCGCCGACGGACCCGACGGGCGCGCGCCGCGTCTACGCCCGGGGCCTGCTCGCCATGGCCAACGCCGGCCCCGACACCAACGGCAGCCAGTTCTTCCTGGTGTACGCGGACTCGGCGCTGCGCCCGAACTACACGGTCTTCGGCGAGGTGGACGCCGCCGGCCTGGCCACCCTGGACCGGATCGCCGCCGGCGGGATCGCCCCCACGCCCGAGGACCCGGCCCCGGTCGACGGCGCGCCCGCGCTGCCGGTGGAGATCCGTCGGGCGGTGCGCGGGCGCTGACCCCCGCGCCGGGCGCGGATCCGGCAGGTTGCCGCGAACCGGGCGTAGCTGCTGCTAGAACGGTGGGTATGGGGCGGCGGCGCGGGGCGGATCGGTCCATCCGGTCCCTCCGCGCCGCCGCCCCGGCCGCGGTCGTCGTGGCCGTCGCCGCGCTGCTGCCCGGCTGCCCCGCGCCGCAGCGCCCGGAGCCGACCCCGTCCGCCCCGGTCACCCCGACGGCCACCGAGCCACGCGCCCCGGCCGGGTTCGTCGACCTGTCCGACGTGGACCCGACCGTCGTCACCGACATCCGGTACGCGACCGCCCACAACTTCGTCGGCCGGCCGATCGCCGGCTACCGGGAGCCGCTGTGCCTGCTCACCCGGCCCGCCGCCGAGGCGCTGCGCCGGGTGCAGCAGGCCGCCCGCGCCACCGGTCACCGGCTGAAGGTGTACGACTGCTACCGGCCCCAACGCGCCGTCGACGACTTCGTCGACTGGGCGGGGCGGCCCGGCGAGCAGAAGATGAAGGCCGAGTTCTATCCCGACGTGGCCAAGTCGCGGCTGTTCGCCGACGGCTACCTCGGCGCGCCCACCGCACACAGCCGGGGCAGCACGGTCGACGTGACGCTCGTGCCCGACCCGCCGCCCGAGCAGCCCCCGTACGCGCCCGACGCGCCGCTGGTCGCGTGCACCGCCCCGGCGGGGGAGCGCTTCGCGGACAACAGCGTCGACATGGGCACCGGCTTCGACTGCTTCGACCCGCGCGCCCACACCGCCGACCGCCGGATCACCGGCGTCGCCCGGGACAACCGAGGGCTGCTGGTGCGGCTGATGGCCGACGCCGGCTTCACCAACTATCCGCGCGAGTGGTGGCACTACCGGTACGCCGACGAGCCGTACCCCGACACGTACTTCGACTTCCCGGTGGCCCGCTCGTCACTGTGACCGGGTGGCGGGGGCGCGCAGCGGCAGCCAGGCCAGGACGTCCTGAATCTTCGCGTCCCAGTACGCCCAGTCGTGGTCGCCGGGGGAGAAGTCCACGGTCAGCGGCACGCCCCGCCGCCGGGCCGTCTCGACGAACCGGGTGTTGTCGTCGAACAGGAAGTCCTCGGTGCCGCAGGCGACGTAGAGGGCCGGCAGGTCGTCGCCGGCGCGTTCCAGCAGCGCCACCGTGTCGTCGTCGCTGCCGGGCACCGCCCGGTCGCCGAAGACGGTGTGCCACACCGTCGGGTCCATCGGGTGGGCCGGGTGGTGCTGCCGATGGGCGACGTTCAGCGCCCCCGACAGGCTCGCCGCCGCCGCGAACCGCCCCGGCTCGCGCAGCGCCCACTTCACCGCGCCGTAGCCGCCCATCGACAGGCCGGCGACGAAGGTGTCCTCCCGCCGGTCGGACAGCCGGAAGAACGAGCGGCAGACCTCGGGCAGCTCCTCGCTGAGGAACGTCCAGTACCGGTTGCCGTTCTCCTCGTCGGTGTAGAAGCTCCGCCCCACCTGCGGCATTACCACGGCCAGGCCGAGCGGCGCGACGTACCGCTCGACGGAGGTGCGCCGGGTCCAGATCGTGTCGTCGTCGCTGAGGCCGTGCAGCAGGTACAGCACGGGCGGGTCGCCGGCCGGCGCGCCGCCGGCCAGCCCGATCCCGGCACCGGCCGGGTCCGGCAGGAGCACCGTCATCGAGGTGCCCATGCCCAGCGCCTCGGAGTGGAAGTTGCACCGGATCAATGCCATGGGCGTGGATGCTACGCGCCGGAAGGCCGCGGCGACGCGGGCGGAGCCCGCCGGCCGGGGGCGGGACCTTGGTCCGGTCGGCGCAGGAATTTCGTCCCGAGTCGTCCGCGAGGGTAGCTGCCGGGTTTACCAGGCTGTAACGTCCGCGCTGCTGGATCCGTCACAGAGAAGTGGGAGTCAGTGGTGACCGACGTGTCGACGGCGCTGGGTGTGCGCCTCTACCCCGACCTGGTCGAGCTGGGCGGACTCGCGTCCGCGCTGGCCCTGGCCGCGACCCGGTGCCAGGCCGACGTGGGCCGCATCAGCGCCCCCGAGCAGGGGCGGGGCCGGTTCACGTGCGCCGAGCTGCGCTCCGAGCGGGGCACCATCTGCGTGGGCCTGGGCTCGCAGGCCCGCTACTTCATGGTCGACATCGCGGGCGCGGACGGCTGCCGGGCCGACGGCGACACCACCGACCTGGACCAGGTCGTGCGGATCGCCGACGCCTGGCGCGGCGGGGCGAGCCTCGGCGAGCTGCGGGCCCGCTTCCCGTTCCTCGACCACGTCTCCGAGCCGGTCGGCGAGCACCCGACCCACGCCTGACGCCGGGCGTCGGTCGCCGATTATCCGTTGCCGGTCGTCCCGCCCCCGGCCTACCTTTCCTCATCCGACGGGGAGGGACTCCTCGTCCGACGAGGAGAGACACGATGGCCTTCACCCCGCTGCACGGCACCCGCGCACCCGTCCGGGTCTGGACCGACCCGTACGCGATCGAGCCGCAGGCCGCCCAGCAGCTGCGCAACATCGGCGCGCTGCCGTGGGTCGAGGGCGTCGCCGTCATGCCCGACGTCCACTTCGGCAAGGGCGCGACGGTCGGCTCGGTGATCGCGATGCGGCAGGCGGTCTCCCCGGCCGCCGTCGGCGTGGACATCGGCTGCGGCATGTCGGCCGTGCGCACCTCACTGACCGCCGCCGACCTGCCCGACGACCTCGCCGGCCTGCGCTCGGCGATCGAGGCCGCGATCCCGGTCGGCTTCGCCCGGCACGACGACCCGGTCGACCCGCGCCGGGTGCGGGGGCTGGAGCAGCGCGGCTGGGCCGACTTCTGGGCGCGCTTCGCCACCCTCGACGAGCGGGTGGCCCCGCTGGAGGGCCGCGCCCGGCAGCAGCTGGGCACCCTCGGCGGCGGCAACCACTTCATCGAGGTCTGCCTCGAGTCCGGCGGGCCCGACGCCGGCCGGGTCTGGCTGATGCTGCACTCCGGCTCCCGCAACATCGGCAAGGAGCTGGCGGAGCGGCACATGGGCATCGCGCGGCGGCTGCCGCACAACGCCGGGCTGCCCGACCGGGACCTCGCGGTCTTCCTCGCCGGCACCCCCGAGATGGCGGCGTACCGGCGGGACCTGTGGTGGGCGCAGGAGTACGCCCGGCGCAACCGTGCGCTGATGCTGGCCCTGCTCTGCGGGGTGGTCCGCGACGCGGTCGGCCACGTCGGCTTCGACGAGCCGATCAGCTGCCACCACAACTACGTCGCCGAGGAGACCTACGGCGGGGTGGACGTGCTGGTCACCCGCAAGGGCGCGATCCGGGCCGGCGCGGGGGACCTGGGCATCATCCCCGGGTCGATGGGCACCGGGTCGTACATCGTGCGCGGCAAGGGCAACCCCGACGCATACTGCTCCGCCTCGCACGGGGCGGGGCGGCGGATGTCGCGCGGGCAGGCGAAGCGGACGTACAGCACCGCCGACCTGGCGGCGCAGACCGCCGGGGTGGAGTGCCGCAAGGACGCCGGGGTGGTCGACGAGATCCCGGCCGCGTACAAGGACATCACGCAGGTGATGGCGCAGCAGGAGGACCTGGTCGAGGTCGTCGCCCACCTCAGGCAGGTGGTCTGCGTGAAGGGCTGACCGGGCTCGCCGCCGGGGGCTGTCCGTGCCTACCGGCGGCGAGCCTGGGCGCCCTTGAGGCGGCGGCCCAGCTCCCGGGCGATCTCCCGCTTGGCGTCGCGCTCGGCGAGGGCCTGCCGCTTGTCGTACGACCGCCGGCCCCGGGCCAGCCCCAGCTCCACCTTCGCCCAGCCGTTGGAGAAGTACAGCGACAGCGGCACGAGCGTCAGCCCGCCCTCGCGTACCCGGTCGAGGATCCGGTCGATCTCGATGCGGCGCAGCAGCAGCTTGCGGGTGCGCCGGGGCTGGTGGTTGGTCCAGCTGCCGAAGCCGTACTCGGCGATGTGCAGGCCGTGCAGCATCAGCTCGCCGTCGTGCTCCTGGGCGAAGGCGTCGACCAGGGACACGTACCCGGCGCGCAGCGACTTCACCTCCGTGCCGGCGAGCACCAGCCCCGCCTCGTACGTCTTGAGGATGTCGTAGTCGTGGCGGGCCTTCTTGTTCGACGCGACGAGGGTGCGTCCGGTCTCCCTGGGCACGGTCGGCCTCCCGCTGCTGGTTGCGCCCCGACGGCGAGAGGCTAGCAGCCGCCCGCCCGGTAATCGGGTGGAGCCGCGCGGCGGCGACGACCACAATGCCGCCATGGACCACCGCACCATGGTCAAGTTGAGCAAGCGGATGTCGAAGGCGCTGCGGCACGAGCCGTACCGCCTCGGCCTCACCCCGGACGGGGCCGGCTGGGTGCCGGTCGACGACCTCCTCGCCGCCCTGCGGGTGGGGCGGCCCGACCTCGACGCGGTCGTGGCCGGCAACGACAAGCAGCGCTTCGCGGTGGAACGCGGCCCCGACGGGGTCGAGCGGATCCGCGCCAACCAGGGCCACTCGATCCCCGTCGAGCTGGGGCTGCCGACGGTCGAGCCGCCCCCGCTGCTCTACCACGGCACCGCCGCCGCTGTCCTCGACTCGATCCGGGCCACCGGGCTGCACCGGGGCGGCCGGCACCACGTACACCTGTCGGCCGACGTCGAGACGGCCCGCCGGGTCGGTGCCCGACGCGGCGGCCCGGTCGTGGTGCTCACCGTGGACGCGGCGGCGATGGCCCGCGACGGGCACGCGTTCCACCGCAGCGCCAACGGCGTGTGGCTGACCGACGCGGTCCCGGCCCGGTACCTGAGCCCGGGCGGGTAGGGGCACCCCGCAAACCCCGGCGCGCCATTGAAACTCGTTGCTCCGCCCGGCAAGATCGTCGGCACCGGGGGAGACGACAGTGACGGGGACACTCAGTGGCGAAGGCGGCCGACGCGGGGCGCGCGGCGCGTGACCTGCGGCTGGTGGTGGCCGCCCACGCGGTCTCCACCTACGGCAGCTACCTGAACCTGGTGGCGCTGGGCCTGTTCACCCTGGAGCTCACCGGCTCCGCCGCGCAGACCGGCCTGTTCATGGCCGTCCGGCTGGCCGCCGGGTTCCTCATGGGGCCGGTCAGCGGGCTGCTCGCCGGCCGCTACCGCCGCACCCGCCTGATGATCGGCGCGGACGTGCTCTCGGCGGCGACCCTGGCGCTGCTGGTGGCCGCCCCCGCCGGGGCCCGCCTGGCGGCGCTCTACGCGCTCGCGGTCGTGCTCGGCTGCGGGCAGACCCTGTGGGGGGTCGCGCTGCGCAGCGAGCTGCCCGACCTGGCCGGGCCGCAGCGGCGGGCCCGCGCGAACGCCCGGCTCGTCGCGGCCCGGTCGGTGGCGATGCTGCTCGGCTTCGCCTCGGCCGGCGTCCTGGTCGCAGGGCTCGGCTACGAGGTGGCGTTCCTGCTCGACGCGGGCACCTACGCCCTCTCCGCCGGGCTGCTGGCCCGGGTGCCGGCCCGCCGGCCGGTCGCCGCCGCGCCGGAGGCCGCCGGGCCCGCCGCGCCCACCGGGCCCCGGGCCTGGGCGGGCGTCGGGGTGCTGCGGTCGGTCGCGCCGGTCGTGGTGGCGATGATCGGGGTACGCGCCGCCGACGCGTTCGGCTCGGCGGCCCACAACGTCGGCATCCCGGTGCAGGCCAGCCTGGTCCGCCCCGACTCGCCGGCCGCGTACGCCGCCGTGTTCCTGACCTCGTGGGCGGTGGGCAGCCTCGCCGCCGGCCGGTGGTGCGCCCGGCTGGCCGCCCGCACCGGTCAGGTGGGCTCGCCGCGCGCCTTCGGCGTGGCCACCTGCCTCATGTCGCTGTTCTTCGTGCTCGCCTTCACCGATCCGCCGCTGTGGCTGCTGATCCCCCTGACACTCGCGGCGGGGGCGGCCGACGGCTACGCCGAGATCAGCTACACCACGCGGCTGCAGGGCGTCGACGAGTCCCGGCGGGCCCGGCTGTTCGGGTTCGCCAGCGCGGCGCAGAACGCCGGCTTCGGCCTGGGCATGATCGGCTGCTCGGCCGCGCTCGACCGGGCGGCCCCGTTCACGGTCGTCGCCGTCGCCCACGGGGTGGCCTGCGCCGTGGCCCTCGCCTTCCTGCTCGCCCAGACGGTGCGCCCCTCCGACCGACGCGACCCGCCGGCCGACCGCGCCGACCGGCACGACGGCCCGTCGACCCCCCGAACCGCCGAGGTGACGCCGTGACGACCGCCAGCCCGCCCCGCCGCCCCGCCGTCAGTCACGGCGGCGAGCTGCCCGTCGACCCGGAGCACCCCCGGACGCTGGGCGCGGCCCTGCGGCGCGCGGCGCGGGACTTCCCCGACGCCGGCATCCGCGTGGTGGCCGAGGACGGCACCGACACCCTGCTCGACCACGCGACGCTGCTCGCCCGGGCCCGCGCCGTGCGGGCCGGCCTGCGGGCGCGGGGGGTGGCCCCCGGCTCGCCGGCGATCCTGCGGGTCGACGCGGGCGTGGACTACTGGCCGGCGTTCTGGGGCTGCGTGCTCGGCGGCGTCGTGCCGCTGACCGTCGGCGCGCCGACCGGGTACGACGCGGACGGCCCGGCCGTCGCCGCGCTGCTGCACGCCTGGCGGGCCCTCGACGCCCCGGTGGTGCTCGCCGGGGCGACGGACGCGGCGGGGCTGGCCGGGCTGCCGCTGGCCGGCCGGGTGATCGACGTCGCGGAGCTGGCGGCGGCCACCCCGGCGGGTCCTGCGGCGGGTCACCCGGCGGCGGATCCGGCGGGGGAGCCGCCCGCCGCCGACGCCGAGCCCGGGCCCGACGCGGTGGCGCTGCTGCAACTGTCGTCGGGCAGCACCGGCACCCCGAAGATCATCCCGCTGACCCACCGGGGCCTGTCCGAGTACGCCGTCGGCGCCCGCGTGCTGCTCGACGTGCGCCCCGGCGACGTGCTGCTCAACTGGCTGCCCCTGGACCACGTCGCCGGCCTGCTCCTCTATCACCTCGGCGGGGTGTTCCTCGGCGCGTCCTCCGTGCACGTCGCCACCGGGCTGGTCCTGGCGGACCCGACGCGCTGGCTCGACCTCATGGCCCGCCACGAGGTAACCCACGGCTGGTCGCCCAACTTCGGCCTGCGGCTGGTGGCC
Organism: Micromonospora haikouensis; assembly: GCF_000876225.1. Lineage (NCBI taxonomy): Bacteria > Bacillati > Actinomycetota > Actinomycetes > Micromonosporales > Micromonosporaceae > Micromonospora > Micromonospora haikouensis. The sequence goes on from NZ_JXSX01000003.1 coordinate 2,117,505, forward strand.
GACGCGGTGGCCCGCGCCCCGGGCGGCCGGCGCTGGGAGCTGGGCGGGATCCGGCGCATGGTCAGCGGCGGCGAGCAGTGCCTGCCGGAGACCTTCCGCGCGTTCGTCGCCGCGACCGGGGTGCCGGCGGCGGCGATGACCCCGGCCTGGGGGATGTCGGAGACGTCCACGGGGATCACCTTCGCGTCGTTCACCGAGCCGGGCTGCCGGCAGGTGGTCCGCACCACCAGCCTGGACGGCGACGTCGAATGGGTCGAGGACGGGGCCGGCGAGGGGGAGGACGTCACCGAACTGCTCTCCGTCGGCCGGCCCGCGCCCGGGGCGACCCTGCGGATCGTCGACACGGACGGTGTGGTGCAGCCCGAGGGCCGCGTCGGCCGGGTGCAGGTGCGCTCGGCCCGGGTCACCCCCGGCTACCTCGGCGACCCCGAGGCCGACCGCGCCGCGTTCCCCGACGGGGACTGGCTGGACACCGGGGACCTGGGCTACCTGCGCGACGGCGCGCTGACCGTCACCGGCCGCGCCAAGGACCTGCTCATCCTCAACGGGCAGAACATCCCCTGCCACGAGATCGAGCGCGTCGCCGCCACCGTCGCGGGGGTGCGCGCCGGGCTCGTCGCCGCCGTCGGGGTGCCCGACGCCCGTACCGGCACCGAGGCCCTCGTGGTCTTCGCCGTCACCGACCCCGAGGGGGACGACGCCGTCGCTCCCGCTGATCCGCACGCGGCGACCGGGCCGGCGGCGGGGCGGGTGGCCGGGGCAGTGGCGGCGGCGGTGGCCCGGCGCTGGCAGCTCACCCCGCGACGGGTGGTGATCGTCGGCGAGGCCGACCTTCCCCGTACCACCGGGGGCAAGATCCGGCGCGCGGAGCTGCGCCGCCGGTTCCTCGCCGACGCCTTCCCCGCGCCGGGCCGGCCGGGCGACGCCGCCGCCGACGGGCCGGCGGCGGCCCCGGCGGGGGAGGCGGACCCGGCGGCCCCCGGCCGGGCGGCGGTCCGCGCCGTCGTGCACGCCGTGCTCGCCGACGTCCTCGGCCGACCGGTCGAGGCCGACCGGCCCTTCTACGAGCTGGGCGTCGGCTCGGTCGAGATCGTCGCGCTGCGGGCCAGGCTGGAGGAGGCGCTGGGCCGCCCGGTGCCGCAGCCCGTGCTGTTCGCCCACCCGACCGTCGACGCCCTCGCCGCGCACCTCTCCGCCGCCGGCCCGGCCCCCGCCCCCGCCCCCGCCCCCGCCCCCGAGGCGGCGCGGCGACCGGCGGACCGGCGGGTCGCCGTCGTCGGGATGGCCGCCCGCTTCCCCGGCGCGGCGGACGTCGACGAGTTCTGGGCGGCGCTGCTGGCCGGGGTGGAGAGCGTCCGCACGTTCACCCCGGCGGAGCTGGCCGCCGCCGGGGTGCCCGAACACCTCGCGCGGGACCCGGGATACGTCGCGGCCAGCGGCGTGCTGGACGACGTCGCCGGCTTCGACGCCGGCTACTTCGGCATCAGCCCCCGCGAGGCCGAGCTGCTGGACCCGCAGCACCGGCTGTTCCTGGAGACCTGCCAGCACGCCCTGGAGGACGCCGGCTGCCCCGGCGAGGCCGCCGGCCGGCGGATCGGTGTCTTCGCCGGGGGCGGGATGAACCTGTACCCGCACCACACCTACCTGCGCCACCAGCTCCCGCAGGCCGTCGCCTCCGCCGACCCGGCCACCGCCATCGGCGCGGCCCTGGGCAACCAGCCCGACTTCCTGGCCACCCGGGTCGCGTACCGGCTGGGGCTGACCGGACCCGCCGTGACCGTGCAGACCGCCTGCTCCACCTCGCTGGTCGCGGTGCACCTGGCCGCCCGCGCCCTGCTCGCCGGTGACGCCGACGTCGCCGTCGCGGGCGCGGTGGCGGTGCACGTCCCGCAGGTCACCGGCTACCGGCACACCCCCGGGTCGATCCTGTCGGCGTCCGGCCGGTGCCGGCCCTTCGACGCCGACGCCGACGGCACGGTCGGCGGCAACGGGGTCGCCGCGGTGGTGCTCAAGCCGCTGGACCGGGCGCTCGCCGACGGCGACCGCATCCACGCGGTGCTGCTCGGCTCGGCCGTCAACAACGACGGGGCGGGCAAGGTCGGCTGGACCGCACCCGGGGTGCCGGGGCAGGTCGACGCCGTCCGGCGGGCGTTGCGCGACGCCGGGGTGCCGGCCGCCTCCATCGGATACGTCGAGGCGCACGGCACCGGCACCACCCTCGGCGACCCCGTCGAGCACCACGCGCTGGCCGAGGCGTACGCGTCCGCGCGGGCGTTCCTCGGCTCGGTGAAGGCCAACATCGGTCACCTGGACAGCTGCGCCGGCATGGCCGGGCTGATCAAGGCCGTGCTCGCCGTCCGCTCCGGCCGGGTGCCGCCGCAGATCAACTTCGCCCGGCCGAACCCCGCGCTGGGCCTGGCCGACGGGCCGTTCACGGTGACCACCGCCGCCGTCGACTGGCCAGCGAGCGGGGTGCCCCGGCGCGCCGCCGTCAGCGCCCTCGGCGTCGGCGGCACCAACGCCCACGTCATCGTCGAGCAGCCGCCGCCCCCGTCGCCGCGCGCCGCCGACCGGTCGGACCGGGTCCCCGGGCTGCTCCCGATCTCCGCCGCCGACCCCGCCGCGCTGGCCGCGCTCGCCCTGCGCCACCGGGACCGGCTGCGCGCCGACCCCGAGCCGGCCCTGGCCGACGTGGTGCGCACCGCCGGCACCGGCCGCCGGCACCTGCGCCACCGGCTCGTCGCCCTCGGCGGCTCGACCGCCGCGCTCGCCGACGCCCTGGACCGGCACGCCGCCGGCCTGCCCGCCGACGTGGTGACGGGCGAGGTCGGCGGGGACGCCGCCGGACCGGTCGCCCTCGCCTTCCCTGGCCAGGGCGACGTCCGCGACGCGCTGATCCCGCTGGCCGCCCGCTTCCCGGTCGTCCGGGCGGTGCTCGACGAGGCCGCCGACGCGTACCGGGAGGCGGTCGGCGGCGACCTCGTCGCCCTGCTGCGCGCGGACCGCCCGGCGACCGGCCGGCCCACCGACGTCGCCCAGCCGGCGCTGGTCGTCGCCGGGGTGGCGCTGGCCGAGCTGTGGCGCTCGTGGGGGCTGCCCGTGGACCACGTCCTCGGCCACAGCGTCGGCGAGTACGCTGCCCTGGTCGTCGCGGGCGCGCTCTCCCTCGCCGACGCCGTGCGGCTTGCCGCCCACCGGGGCCGCCTGATGGCCGACCACCTGCCGCCCGGCGCGATGCTGGCGGTGCTGGCCGACCGGCCGACCGTGGACGCGCTGGCCACCGGGTCGCCGCTGGAGCTGGCGGCGGTCAACGGGCCGACGCAGCACGTCCTCGCCGGCCCGCCCGACGCCGTCGCCGCCGCCGCCGACCGGGCCGCCCGGCTCGGGGTGGCGACCCGGCGGCTATCCGTCGACCGGGCGTTCCACTCGGCGGCGGTCGCGCCGGTGCTGGGCCCGCTGCGCCAGCTGGCCGCCGCGGTCGAGTTCCGGCCGACCCGGCTGCCGCTGGTCAGCGCCCTGGACGGCCGGGTCCGCCCGCCCGGCTGGCGACCCGACGCCGAGCACCTGTGCCGGCACGCCCGCGAGCCGGTGCGCTGGCACGACGCGGTGTCCACCCTGGCTGTCGAGGGGGTCGCGACGGTGGTCGAGGCGGGCGCGGACGGCGTGCTCACCGCCCTCGCCGGCACGACCGGAGCCGTCGCCGGCACGACCGGAGCCGTCGCCGGCACGACCGGAGCCGCCGTCGGTGCGAGCGGCGCGGGGCCGCGCTGGGTGCCGTCGCAACGGCGGGGGCTCGACCCGGCGGCCGGGCTGTGGCGGGCCGTGGCGGAGCTGCACGTCGCGGGCGTGCCGCTGGACTGGTCGGCGCTCGCGGACGGCCACGGCGGACGCCGGGTGACGCTGCCCAGCTACCCCTTCCAGCGCCGCCGCTTCTGGGCCACCCCGGAGGTCACCGCCGCCCCGGTTCCTGCCGCCGCCCCGGCATTCGTCGGTGACCCGAGCGCGGACGCGGCGGTGGCGGCATCTCCGGCATCTCCGGTATCTCCGGCGTCCCCGGCGGGGTCGGCGGACGGCGCGGTGCTGGAGCGGGTGCGGGCGCTGACGGCCGAGCGGCTCGGCCTGGCTGCCGCCGAGGTCGATCCGGACACCGGCTTCTTCGCCCTGGGCGCCGACTCGCTCCTGCTGATCACCATGTCCCGGGAGATCGAGCGCGACTTCGCCGTCCGGGTGCCGGTGCGGGACCTGTTCACCACCGTCGACACGCCACGCCGGCTGGCCACGGCGATCACCGCCGCCGCCGCGCCGCCGACCCGCCCGGACGCCACGGGGCCGGCGGCGTCCCCACCCGCCGCCGAGGGCGGACCGGCCGGGGACGGCGACCGGCCGGCGCCGGGCGAGCTGGTCGGCGTCGTCCGGCAGCAGCTCGACCTGATGCGGCAGCAGCTCGCCCTGCTCGGCGTCGCCGCCGGCCTGCCGGCGAACCCGCCCGCCGCCACGCCGCCACCGGCCCCCGAGCCACCGGCTCCGGCACCCGCGCCCCCGGCTCCGGCCCCTGCACCGCCGCCCCCCGCGCCCGCGCCGGTCGCCGCGCGCCCGCGTCCCGCCGCCGTCGCGGCGGCGACGGTGCCCGACACCGTCGACTTCAGCCTCTACTTCTTCGGCGACTACCCCAACCAGGACCGCGACGACAAGTACGCCGTCATCGTCGATGCGGCGGAGTTCGCCGACGCGCACGGCTTCCACGCCGTGTGGCTGCCCGAGCGGCACTTCCACTCCTTCGGCGGCCTCTTCCCCAACCCGTCCGTCCTCGCCGCCGCCCTCGCGACCCGTACCCGGCGGGTACGGCTCAACGCCGGCTCGGTCGTGCTGCCGCTGCACCACCCCGTCCGGGTCGCCGAGGAGTGGTCCATGGTGGACAACCTCTCCGGCGGCCGGATCGGGCTCGGCTGCGCGCCGGGCTGGCACGCCAACGACTTCGTCTTCCACCCCGAGCACTTCGGCCGGCACAAGCAGGTGATGTACGAGCACCTGGAGACCGTCCGGCGGTTGTGGCGGGGGGAGGCGGTGCCGGCGCGCTCCGGCAGCGGCGAGGCGCTCGACGTGCGCCTGTTCCCCCGCCCGGTGCAGCCCGAGCCGCCGGTGTTCACCGCGATCGTCGGCAACCCCGACAGCTACCGGGAGGCCGCCCGCCGCGACGTCGGCGTGGTGACGAACCTGATGACGCAGGACGTGGCGAGCCTCGCCGAGAACGTGGCGCTCTACCGGCGTACCCGCGCCGAGCACGGCCTCGACCCGGCCGGCGGGCGCGTGGTGGTGCTGCTGCACACCTACCTCGGGGAGGACGCCGAGCGGGCCCGCGACGAGGCGTTCGAACCGTTCTGCGCGTACCTGCGCTCCTCGTTCAGCCTGCTCGGGCAGGTGGTCAACAGCCTCGGCATGAACATCGACCTGGCCGGCACCCCCGACGAGGACGTGCGGTTCGTGCTGTCGCGGGCGTACGAGCGCTACTGCGCGCAGCGGGCCCTCATCGGCTCACCGGAGAGCTGCCGGTCCGTGGTGGAGGCGGTGCTCGACGCGGGGGCCGACGAGATCGCCTGCTTCGTCGACTTCGGACTGCCCGCCGACGCCGTCCGCGCCGGCCTGCCCGTGCTCGACGCGCTGCGCCGGGCCACCCCGCGCCGGCCCGCCGCCGGGCCGACCGCCGCCGACCCGGCGCGGGAGCCCGCCGCCGCACGGGCGTGGCGGCCCGCCGACCCACCGCACCGGGGCGGCGAGCGGACCGCGCCGCTGTCGTCGGCGCAGCGCCGGCTGTGGCTGATGGAGCGGCTGCACCCGGGCACCCCCGCCTACAACGAGGCGGCGGCCGTGCGGCTCGTCGGCCCGCTCGACCACGCCGCGCTGCGGGGCGCGCTGCGCGACGTGGTCGACCGGCACGCCCCGCTGCGCACCCACTACGCGCAGGTCGACGGGGAGCCCCGGCAGGTCGTCCGCGACCGGGTGCCGGTCGAACTGCCGGTGCGCGAGCACACCGGCGGGGCCGAGGACGAGGCGGTCCGCGCCGCGCTGGCCGCCGAGAGCCGCCGGGTGTTCGACCTGGCGGCCGGGCCGGTGTTCGCCTTCACCCTGCTGCGCTTCTCCGCCACCCGGCACGTGTTGGTGCTGGCCTTCCACCACCTGGCCACCGACGGCGGCTCGTACGCCGTGCTGACGGACGAGGTCTCGGCCCGCTACCGGGCCCGGCTGACCGGCGTCGCGGCGGAGCTGCCCCCGCTGCCGGTGACCTACCCGGAGCTGGCGGCGGCCGGCGACGGCGGACCCGACGACAGGGACCTGGCCTACTGGCGGGCCCAGCTCGACCCGGCCCCGCCCACCCTCGTCCTGCCCTCCGACCTGACCCGCCCGGCGCTGCCGTCGGCGGCCGGCGAGAGCGTCTTCCGCGAGCTGCCCGCCGAGCTGGCGCAGCGGGTCCGGCGGTTCGGCCGCGCCGAGGGGGTCACCCCGTTCACCACCCTGCTGGGCGCGTTCGGGGTGCTGCTGTCCCGGTTCACCGGCCAGCACGACCTGGTGATCGGCACCGGCACGAGCGGCCGGGACGAGCGGACCGCCGGCCTGGTCGGGTTCTTCGTGCGGACCCTCCCGCTGCGGCTGGACCTCACCGGCGACCCGAGCTTCCGCGAGCTGCTGGCCCGGGTGCGGGTCACCGCCGCCGACGGGTACGAGCACGACGGCGTCCCGTTCGACGCGCTGGTCGAGGCGGTGGCCCCGCACCGGGAGGCCGGCCGGCACCCCCTGTTCGACGTGGTGGTCGAGTACGAGAGCGGCCCCGGGGCGTTCGCCTTCGACCTGCCGGGCGTCACCGCCGAGCCGCTGCCGCTGGGCCTGGCCAAGGCCCCCGTCGACCTGATGGTCTACGTGTCGCACGGCGAGACGCTGCGCTGCCACGTGGAGTACCGCACCGACGTGCTCGACCGGGCGACCGTGGACCGGCTGCTCGACCACCTGCACCGGCTGCTCGACGTGTCGACCCGCGCGCCGGGCGAGCCCCTGTCCCGGCTGGCCGCCCGGCTCGACGACCCCGCCGCCCGGCCGGTCGGCCCGTGTCCCGCCCCCGCCGCCGACCGGCTGCACGACCTGTTCCTCCGGCAGGCCGACCGGACCCCCGACGCGGTGGCCGTGGTCGACGGGCCGCGGCGGTGGACGTACCGGGAACTGCGGGAGCGTGCGCGGGAGCTGGCCCGCCGGGTCGCGGCGCACGGCGTCGGCCCGGACGACCTGGTGGCGGTGCTGCTGCCGCGCCGGGCGGAGCTGGTCGCGGCGCAGCTCGGCGCGCTGCTGGCCGGAGCGGCGTTCCTGCCGCTGGACCCGGACCTGCCGGCGGCCCGGCTGCGCGACCTGCTCGCCGACAGCGGTGCCCGCCTGCTGCTGACCGCCGCCGACGTCGCCGACCCGTTCGCGGAGACCGGCGCCGGCGAACCCGCCCCGGGGGCCGCCGACGCCGGGGCCGCCCTGGTGGCGCGGCTGCTGGTGGACCGGCCCGGCGACCCCGGCCCGCCCGACCCCGATCCCGGCCTGCCCGACCCCGCTGACGCCGCCGGTCCCGGCCACCTCGCCTGGTGCGTGTACACCTCCGGCTCCACCGGCCGCCCCCGGCTGGTCGGCGTGCCGCACCGCGCCGCCGTGGACGTCGTGGACTGGCACGTCCGCGCCCTGGCCCTCACCGGCGCCGACACCGTGGCGCACGCGCTCGGCCTCGGGTTCGACGCGAACCTCGCCGAGATCCATCCGACGCTGGCCGCCGGGGCGACCCTGCACCTCGTACCGTCGCGAATGCGCGCGGACCCGGCGCGGCTCGTCGACTGGTGGCGGCGGGCCGGGGTGACCGTTGCCTACCTGCCGGCGCCCCTGGCGGAGCTGGTGTTCGCGGTGCCGCCGGCCCCGGCCGTCCGGGCCCTGGTGGTCGGGGGCAGCCAGCTGCGCCGCCGGCCGCCCGCCGGGTACCCGGCGGAGGTCCTCAACGCCTACGGCCCGACCGAGGCCGCGATCGTCACCACCGCCGGCCCGGTGCCGTCCGCCGGGACCGGCCCCATCGACATCGGCCGTCCCGTGGACCACCGCCGCCTCTACGTGCTGGGCCGCGACGGGACGCCGGTGCCGGCCGGCGCGGTCGGCGAGCTGCACGTCGGCGGCACCGGCCTCGCCCGGGGCTACCTGGGGCGGCCCGGCGCGACGGCGGCGGCGTTCCTGCCGGACCCGAACGCCGCCGAGCCGGGGGCCCGGATGTACCGGACCGGCGACCTGGTGCGGCTGCGCGGCGACGGCACGGTCGAGTTCCGCGGCCGGGTCGACGACCAGGTGAAGATCGCCGGGCACCGGGTGGAGCCGGGCGAGGCGGCCGCCGCGCTGGCCCTGCTGCCGGGGGTACGGCAGGCCGCCGTCGTCGCCCGGCACGACCGGGCCGAGCCGTACCTCGTCGGGTACGTCGTCCCCGACACCGCTGGCACCGGCACCGCTGACGGCACCGGACCGCCGGCCGCCCGCACCGCTCGGCTGGCCGCCGAGCTGGGGGAGCGGCTGCCGGAGCACCTGGTGCCCCGCGCCTGGGTGGTACTGGACGCGCTGCCCGTCGGCGACACCGGCAAGGTCGACGTGTCCCGGCTGCCCCCGCCCGCCGCGCCGCCCGCCGGCCAGGAGCCGCAGCCGGGCGTGGAACGGCTCGTCCACGACGCGTGGTGCGCGGAGCTGGGCGTGTCCCGGGTGCCGCTGGACGTCTCGTACTTCGCCGCCGGAGGCGACTCCCTGGGCGCGGTGCGGCTGGCCAACCGGCTGCGCGAGACGCTCGGCGTCGACGTCGGCGTGGACCGGGTGCTGCGCAGCCCGGGGGTGCGGGCGATGGCCGCGGCCCTCGACCCGGCCGGCCGGGCGCCGGCGACGTACCAGCAGGAGCTGATGTGGCACCGCCAGCGCCAGGCCCCGAACCCGGCGGCCGTGCACATGGCCGTACGCGTCGACCTCACCGGCCCGCTCGACGTCCCCGCCCTCACGGCGGCGGTCGACGCCCTGGTGGCCCGGCACGAGGCGCTGCGTACCCGGGTCGTGGCCGGCGACGGCGGGGCGGTGCAGGAGGTGCTGGCGCACCGCCCGGTCGCGGTGCCCGTGGTCGACCTCGCGGCCACCGACGCCGACGCGGTGCGGGCCTGGTGCGTGGCGGTCGGCCGGGAGTCGTTCCCGCCCGACGGGCCGTGGCTGCGGGCCCGGCTCGCCCGGCTGGCCGACGACCGGTGGGTGCTGGCGATGGTCGTGCACCACCTGTGCGGGGACGGCTGGTCCATGCTCCAGCTCCTCGACGAGCTGGCGCGGGCCTACGCGGGTGCGCCGCCTGGGCGTGTCCCTGCCCTGCGCTACGTCGAGCACGCGCGCCGGCAGCGCCGGGCCGAGGTGCCGCCGGAGGTGCTGCGGCACTGGCGGGAGACGCTAGCCGACCTGCCCCCGGCCGCCGCGCTGCCCACCGACAGGCCCCGCCCGGCCGTGCCCTCGGGCGTCGGCGCGGAGTACGCCTTCACGCTGCCGGCCGCGCTGACCGGCCGGCTCACCCGGCTCGCCGCCGACGCGGGCCTGACGCTGTTCCCGCTGCTCGCCGCCGCCTACGCGCGGTTCGTCGGCGCGCTGACCGGCACCAGTGACGTCCTGCTGACCTGCCCGTACGCGCACCGGGACCGCCGGGAGTTGGAGGCGGTGGTCGGCCTGTTCACCGGCACCCTGCCGGTGCGGTTGGTGCTGCGCGACGGCGAGCCCCTGACCGAGCTGGCGGCCCGGTTCGACGCGGTGTTCCTGGCCGCCGTGCGGCACCAACCGGCCCCGTTGCCGGCCCTCTACGCCGCCGTGGACGCCGGCTGGCGGATGGGTGACCCGCCGCCGTTCGCCGGTGCGCTGTTTACCTGGAACCCGGGGATGCCGTCGCTGCGCCTGCCGGGGCTGGCGGCGGAGGTCACCGACCAGGGGCTGGACTGCGCCCGGCGGGACTGGTCGATCATGCTCACCCCCGCCGGCGGCGGCCTGCTCGGCGTCGTCGAGTACTCGACGGACCTGTACGACGAGTCGACCGTCGCCGAGCGGTGCCGCCGGTACGTCGACATCCTCGTCCGGGCGGCCGGGTAGCCCTCCACCGGCCACCGTGGACGGTTCTTGTCATACCCCGGTCGCAGTATGGAGTCATGGCTGCTCCCGCACTGGCTCACGAGCCCACCCCGCCGCGTGCCCTGTCGCTGCGCGAGACCCGCACCCGGCTGACCCAGCTCGTCGCGATGGCCGAGCTGACCGACACGGTCACCCTGGTCACCCGCGACGGCGACCCCCGCCCGATCGCCGCGATCGTGCCCGCCTCCGCCGCCCGCAGCGCGGCCCAGGCGCGGGCCGACGCCGACCGGCTCGCCACGGTGACGGCGGGCTGGGCCCGCCGCCTGGAGGAGTCGCACCGGCAGAGCAGCCGGCGGCACGCCGCCGAGCTGCGGGCCGTCACCGAGGCGCTCGCCGAGGTCTGGGCCGAGCTCGACCGCCGGGTCGCCCCCGGCAGCGACCCGGCGCTGGCCCGGCTCCGCGCCGCCCACGCCGACCTGCTGCGCGACTGACCCGCTGCACGACTGACGCTGCGTGGTGTGCCCGGCCCTCGGCGGCCCGGGGGCCGGCACCGGCGGTCGTTCCCGCGGCCGAGGCGTCGGGCCGGTGGTCGTCTCCGAGGCGCGAGCGCCGGGGCGGCGTTGCCCCCCGCTGCCGGCTGCTCCGGCCGTTCCTGCTGTTCCGGCCGTTCCGGGTGGGCCGGGTGTGGCCGCGCGCCCGGGTATGGTCTGCTGGACCGGTCCGCCCCGCGCCCCCCGGAGGTTCGGTGTTCGCTCGCCCCCTGACCGCCGACGCCGAGCTGCGTCCGCTGGAGCCGTGGCGCGCCGAGGAGTTCCTCGGCCACCTCGACCGGGCCCGGGAGCACATCGCGCCCTGGGTGGGACCGTCGTTCGTGGCCACCGACCTCGCGTCCGCGCGGGCCGTCCTGCAGCGTTACGCCGACGCGCGGGCCCGCGACGCCGGCGGGATCTGGGGGATCTGGCTCACGGGGCCGGCCCCGCAGCAGCCGACGCTGGTCGGCGGGGTCATGTTCGTCTCGTTCGACACCGCGCTCGGTGTGTGCGAGGCGGGCTGCTGGCTGGAGCCGGCCGCGCAGGGGCGGGGCCTGATCACCTGTGCCGCCGGCCTGATCGTCGACTGGGCGGTGCGGGAGCGGGGCATCCACCGGGTCGAGTGGCGCACGAACCCGCGCAACGCCCGCAGCATCGCCGTCGCCCGCCGCCTGGGCATGCGCCGCGACGGCACGCTGCGCCAGGCGGTCCCCGGGCCGGGCGGGCGCGTCGACATCGACATCTGGTCGGTCCTCGCCGACGAGTGGCGGCGGCCGGCCTGACGGCCTGACGGATGCCCGCCGGCGCTGCCCGGCGGACCGGCCGCGTGACCGCCGACGGCCCGGAGCCCGAGGCGCCGGTCGACGGCCCGGCCACGCCCGTTCAGAGGCCCGGCCACGCCCGTCGACGGCCTGCAGCGCCCGTCAACGGGCGGCGCGGCCGGGCTCCTTCGGAGGGCGTGGCGGCTTCCCGACAGCCACGGGCCGGCGGGGCCGGCGGCTGGCGGTCGCGCCCGGGGCATCGGCCCTGTTCAGTGCCGCGCCGCCCGATGCGCAGGTCACATAACGGGCGGGAGTGGCCGGTCCGAGTTTCGCCACTGGTGTCCCGCATCTTGGGAGGGCCCTTGGCATTCCCATCGGCGCTCGTGGAATCTCTCAGCGGAGAGCAAGCGATCGATCGCTGTAAGTAGCACAGCGTGAGGGGCTCGGGGCGCTGACCTGCCGAAGGGTCATTTAGGGCACACGTACCGTTACGATCTTGGGGGCCGTTCGGTGTCTGGCTGCACGCGCACGACGAATCGCGGGCGGAAGTGACCATCTCCGCCCGGCCCGCCGGACCGGTGCGCCGGGCCGGCGCACCCCGCGTCCCCGACGTCCCGCTCACCGGCGTCTGCCTGCACCGCCTGGTCGAAGCCCAGGTGGAGCGGACGCCCGACGCCGAGGCGGTGCGCGCCGGCGACCGGGCGCTGACATACCGGCAACTCGACGAGGCGGCCAACCGGCTCGCCCGGGTCCTGCTGGCGCACGGCGTCACCGGCCAGGACCGGGTCGGCGTCTGCCTGCCCCGCGACGTCGACCTGGTGGTCGCCCTGCTGGCGGTGCTCAAGGCCGGCGCGGCGTACGTGCCCCTCGACCCGGCGTACCCACCGGCGCGGGTGGCGTTCATGACCGAGGACTCCGGCGCCCGGCTGGTGCTCACCCGCACCGGCCTGGCCGACCGCTTCGGCCGCGCCGCGTTGCCCCTGGACACTCTCGACGTGGCCGCGGCACCCGCCGACCGCCCCGACACCGACGCCGATCCCGCCGGCCTCGCCTACGTCATCTACACCTCCGGCTCCACCGGCCGGCCGAAGGGCGTGGCCATCGAGCACCGCTCCGCCTCGGTGCTGATGGGCTGGACCCGGTCCGCCTTCTGCGCGCAGGAGCTGGGCGGCGTGCTGGCCGCCACCAGCGTCTGCTTCGACCTGTCGGTGTTCGAGATCTTCGGCCCGCTGTGCTGGGGCGGGCGGGTGCTGCTGGTCGACAACGTCCTCGCCCTCGCCGGCCCCGACGCCGCCGCGCTGCCGGTCACGCTGGTCAACACCGTCCCCTCGGCGATGAGCGAGCTGCTCGCCGCCGACGCCCTGCCGGCCGGCGTACGCACCGTGTGCCTGGCCGGCGAACCGCTGACCGCGGCCCTCGCCGCCCGCGTCCTGGCCCGCCCCGGGGTGCGCCGGCTGCTCAACCTCTACGGCCCGTCCGAGGACACCACCTACTCGACCTGGGCGGAGATCACCGCCGACGGGGGCGTACCGCCGATCGGCCGGCCGCTGCCGCACACCCGGGCGTACGTGCTGGCCACCGACGGCATGCCGGTGCCGCCCGGCACCCCGGGGGAGCTGTACCTGGCGGGCGCGGGCCTGGCCCGGGGCTACCTCGACCGGCCGGAGGAGACCGCCGCCCGGTTCCTGCGCGACCCGTTCCGCCCCGGCGAGCGGATGTACCGCACCGGGGACCGGGTCCGGCTGCGCCCCGACGGTCAACTGGAGTTCCTGGGCCGCCTCGACGACCAGGTGAAGCTGCGCGGCTACCGCATCGAACTGGGCGAGGTCGCGGCGGCCCTGGCCGACCTGCCCGGCGTGCGGGAGGCCGCCGCCGCCGTGCGTACCGGGCCCAGCGGCGACCCGCTCCTGGTCGGCTACCTGGTCGGCGCGCGCCGCGACGACGTGCCGGCCCGGCTGCGCGAGCGGCTGCCCGCCCCGCTGGTGCCGGCGACGGTGGTGTGGCTGGACCGGATGCCGACCACCCCGAGCGGCAAGGTGGACCGGGCGGCCCTGCCGGACCCCGAGTGGGAGGCGGCCGACGCGCCGCACCCGACCGCCGCCCTCGACGCGACCCACGCCGCCGACGCCACTCCCGCTGCCGGTGCCGCACCTGCCGCCGACGCGTTCGACCCCGCCGACGCCGGGCTCGCCCGGGAGGTCGCCGCCGTCTGGCGGGACGTGCTCGGCGTGCCGGTCGCCGGGCCGCAGGCCGACTTCTTCGACCTCGGCGGCGACTCCCTGCTCGCCCTGCGCTGCGCGGCCCGGCTCGCGGCGGCCACCGGCGTGCCCGTGCCGCCGGCCGCGCTCTTCGACCATCCCACCCTGGCCGCCCTCGCCGCCCACCTGTGGGCCGCCGCGGTCGCCGCCCCACCGGCCCCGCCCGCCGCCACCCCGCCCGCCACCGGCCCCTCCCGCGCCGACGCCGCCCCGCCCGCCGTCGCCGACGGAGCCGCGCCGCTGTCGGCGGCGCAGCGCCGGCTGTGGTTCCTGCACCAGCTCGACCCGACCGACACCTCCTACCTGGTGTCCTACGTGGTCGAGCTGGACGGCGCCGTGGACCGGGCGGCGCTGGCCCGGGCGCTGCGCCGGGTCGTCGCCCGGCACCCCGCGCTGCGCACCGTGTTTCCCAGCTCCGACGCCGGCCCGGTCCAGCGGGTGCACGACGACCCGCAGGTCGAGCTGGTCCTGGAGCGGCCCGTGCCGGGGGAGCCGCTGGCGGAGCGGGTCGCGCGGGTGGCCGCCGCGAGTGCCCGTACCCCGATGGACCTGGCCGCCGGGCCGCTGCTGCGCGCGCACCTCGTCGCCGACGACCGCCGGCGCCACGCGCTGCTGCTGGTGGCCCACCACATCGTCTGCGACGACTGGTCGTTCAGCGTGCTCGTGCGCGACCTCGGCCGCTGCTACGACAGCGAACGGGAGGCCGCCGTGCGGGTCACCCGGCCCCGCCCGCCGTGGCCGGCGCGGCCCGTGCCGGGGCCGGCGGCGTTCGCGCTGGCCCAGCGGGAGTGGCTGGCCGGCCCCGCCGGCCGCCGCGCCCTGGACGAGGTGGTCGCCGGGTTGCGTGACGCGCCCACCCTGCTCGACCTGGCCGCCCCGGCCCTCGCGTCGCCTCCGCCCGGCCCCGCCGGCTCGCCCACGCGTGCCCCGCGCGCCGCCGACCGCCCGCAGGGGGCCAGCCTGCGGGTGACCGTGGACGCCGCCGACGCCGAGGCCGTGCGGCGGCTCGCCCGCGCCCACCGGGCCAGCCTCTACATGGTCGGGCTGGCCGCGTTCGCCGCCCTGCTCGGCGCCCGTACGGGGCGCACCGACCTGCTCGTCGGCACCGCGTTCGCCGGGCGCACCAGCGTCGCGGCCGAGGAGAGCGTCGGCTGCTTCGTCAACACGATGCCGCTGCGGCTGCGCCCCGCGCCGCGGCGCGGCTTCGCCGACCTGCTCGCCGAGGCCCGCGCCGCCGCGCTGTTCGCCGGCGAACGGCAGGGCGTGCCGTTCGACGCGGTGGTGGAGCGGCTGCGTCCGGCCCGCCACCCGCACCGCAACCCGCTGGTGCAGGTCGCCTTCGGCGTGCAGAACGCCCCGGCGGCCACCTGGCGGGGGGCCCAGGGGCTGGACCTCGCGGGGGTGGAACTCGCGCCGGACGCCGCCCGGCTCGACCTCACCTGCTGGCTCGACGAGCGCCGGGGTGGCCTGGAGGCGCTCTGGACCTACCGCACCGACCTGTTCGACGGTCCACGCGCGCAGGCGTGGCACCACGACTTCGTCGGGGTCCTCCGCCGGGCGGCGGCCGACCCCGCGCGCAGCCTCGCCGAGTGTGTCGACGACTCCTGGGGGACGAGAGATGACTGAGCAGAGCCGGGTGGCGCCGGCCATCGGACGCCGCCGACGGGACCGCTCCCTGGTCGACGTACGCCCCGACTGGCCGGGCGGTCCGCTGCCCGCCCTGGTCGAGGCCACCGTGCCCGACCTGGACCTGGCGGCCTGGCTGGCCGGCAACCGGGACACCGTCGACGAGCTGGCCCGCCGGCACGCCGCCGTGCTGCTGCGGGGCTTCGCCGTGGCCGGTCCCGCCGACTTCCGGGCCGCGATGGCCGCCCTCTCCGACGACGTGCTCAGCTACGGCGAGCGGTCCTCGCCGCGCAGCGAGGTCACCGAGGGCGTCTACACCTCCACCGAACACCCCGCCGACCAGCCGATCGTGCTGCACAACGAGCAGTCGTACACGCTGAACTGGCCGCTGCGGATCGTGTTCTTTTGCGAGACCGAGCCCGCCGCGGGCGGGCGGACGCCGCTGGCCGACAGCCGGCGGGTGCTGGCCCGGCTGCGCCCCGAGACCGTCGCCGGGTTCGAACGCCGTGGCGGCGTGTGCTACCAGCGCAACTACCTGCCCGGGATCAGCCTGTCCTGGCAGACGGCGTTCCAGACCGACAGCCGCGCCGAGGTCGAGGCATACTGCGCCCGCGCCCGCATCGAGGCGCAGTGGGTGGGCGAGGAGCAGCTGCGCACCCGGCAGGTCCGGCCCGCCGTGCGCGAGCACCCGGTGACGGGGGAGCGCACCTGGTTCAACCACGCCCTGTTCTTCCACGTCACCTCCCTGCCCGACGAGGTCAGCGCGGGACTGCGCCGGGCGCTGGCCGAGGAGGACCTGCCCTACCAGACCGCGTACGGCGACGGCACGCCGATCGGCGCGGACGTGCTCGCCGAGCTGCGGGCCGCGTACGCGGCGGAGACCCGGTCGTTCCCGTGGCGGCGTGGCGACGTGCTGCTGGTGGAGAACATGCTGGCCGCGCACGCCCGGGAGCCGTTCACCCCGCCCCGGCGCATCCTCACCGCCATGTCCGACCCGGTCACCGCGCCCGAGCTGGCGGCGGCACCGCCCGACGGGGCGTGGGCGGGCGACGGCGCGACGGCGGGGGCGGCGACCGCCGGGGGCCGGTCGTGAGCGGGCCGGGGCCGCGTCGGCGCGGGGCCGCGCCGGCCGCCGCGCCGGTCACCCGCAGGGTGCTGGTCGACGACTCCTTCGTGCTGCTGGTCGAGGCCGCGGTGGCCGACCTCGACCTCGCCGGTTGGCTCGCCGGCCGCCGCGACGAGCTGCTGCGCGACCTGGACGCCCACGGCGCGGTGCTGTTCCGCGGCTTCGAGGTGGCCACCGCCGACGACTTCAGCCGGGCGGCCCGCGCGGTCACCCCGGACCTGCTCGGTTACCTGGAGCGGGCCGCGCCGCGCACCGAGGTCGCCGACCGGGTGTTCACCTCCACCGAGTTCAACGCCGAGCAGTGGATCCCGCTGCACCACGAGATGTCGTACTCGCACAACTGGCCGACCCACCTCTACTTCTGGTGCGCCCAGCCGGCCACCGGCAGCGGCGGGGCCACCCCGCTGGCCAGCGAGCGGGTGGTGACCCCCCGGATCCCGGCGCAGGTGCGCGAGCGGTTCACCCGCGACGGGGTGTGCTACGTGCGCAACTACGGCCCGCACCTGGACCTGCCGTGGCAGGAGGCGTTCCAGACGACCGACCGGGCGGAGGTGGAGGCCTACTGCGCGGCGTCGGCGACCGAGTTCACCTGGCTCGGCGGCGACGGGCTGCGCACCCGGGCCCGGCGGCAGGCCGTGGCCACCCACCCGCGCACCGGCGAGACGTTCTGGTTCAACCACGCCCACCTGTTCCACAGCTCCAACCTGCCGGCCGAGGTGTCCGCCGCGCTGCTGCGCGAGTACGGCCCCGAGGGGCTGCCGCGCAACGCGTACCACGGCGACGGCAGCCCGATCGACGACGAGGTGGTCGCCGGCATCCGGGACCTCTACCGGGAGCACGCCGTGTCGGTGCCGTGGCAGCGCGGCGACGTGCTGGTGGTGGACAACTTCCTCGCCACCCACGGGCGGGAGCCCTTCTCCGGCGACCGGCAGATCCTCGTCGCCATGTCCGACCTCTACGTCAACCGGAGCGTGGTGTGAACGGCTACCGACTCTCCCCGGTCCAGCGGCTCGCCTACACCGGGGCGCGGGAACTCGTGCGGGCCCGGGTCCGGCTCGACCGCCCGCTGGACGCCGCCCGCCTCCAGGCCGCCGTCGACGCGGTGGTCGCCCGGCACGAGGCACTGCGGCTGACCCTGGTGCACCATCCCGGCCTGCGGGTGCCGCTGCAGGACGTCGACGACGCCCGCTCGGTGACCGTCGGCGCGGCCGGCGAGCTGTCCGTGACCCTCACCGACGACGCCCTGGAGCTGGCCGCCGCCCCGCTGGTCGCCGACCCGGCGAGCCTGCGGCTGGTGCTGGCCGACCTGGCGACCGCGTACGCCGGCGGGTCCCTCGCCGACGACCCGGACGCCCTGCAGTTCCTCGACGTCTCGGAGTGGCAGTTCGACGAGCGGCAGCAGGCGGGCCTGCCGGCGACCCCCGACGTCCCGGCCGCCCGGCTGGTCACCCCGCACGGCGACGACGCGGCCGAGGAGTCGGTGGCCGAGGTGCCGCTGGGCCCGCTGACCGCCGCCGCCGACGCGGCCGGGGTGACGGTGCCCAGCCTGCTGCTGGCCGCCTGGGCGCTGACCCTGTCCCGCCGGGCCGAGCCGCCCGCCGGGGCCGACGACGCCGAGCTGGTGCTGGCCCGCTGGAGCGACGGCCGGCACGCCGACGGCACCGCCGCCGTGGTCGGACCGCTGGGCGGCTACGCGCCGCTGCGGCTGCGCCTGCCGCTGCCGGCCGCGCCGAAACAGCTCCTCGACGAGGTACGCGGCGCGGAGCGCCCCGCCGAGGAGACGTTCCACCTGCTGGAGCCGGTGGGCGTCGACTCCGCGGCGGTGGCCGGCTTCGCCGCCGTGCCGGCCGTCGACCCGGCGACCCTGGCCGCCCTCGGGGCCACCGACGTGCGGGTGAGCGCCCCACCGCCGGTGGGCGGGCCGCACCTGACCGCCGTGCTCGACGCCGGCACGGCGACCCTGCGGGTCACCGGCGGGCGGCAGCTGCGCGAGGGGCTGCTCGCCGTGCTCGGCACCCTGCCCGCCGCGCTGACCGACGGGGCCCCGCTGGCCCTGCTCGGCGCGGCGGAGACGCGCTGGCTGGTCGAGGCCGCCGGGCCGGCGTCCGACGCGCCGACGCGTACCCTCGCCGACCTGCTCCACGGCGGGCTGGCCGCCGCCGACCCGGACGCCGAGGCGGTGGTCGCCGCCGACGGGGCGTACACCTTCGGCGAGCTGCGCCGGCTCGCCGACGGGGTGGCCGCCGGCCTGGTCGAGCGCGGCCTGCACGGCGGCCGGCGGGTCGGGGTGCTGGCCACCCGCTCCCGGGACACGGTGGTGGCGTTCCTCGGCGTGCTGCGCGCCGGCGCGGTGTTCGTTCCGCTGGACCCGGCCGCGCCCCCGCGTCGCCTCGCCGAGCTGGCCCGCGCGGTCGACGCCGGCCTGGTCCTCGGCGACCGGCCCGTGGCGGGCGTGCCGCACGCGGGCGTCGCCGAGCTGGCCGCCACCGCCGCCACCGCCGCGCTGCCCGAGACGCGGCCGACCGACCCGGCGTACGTGATCTTCACCTCGGGGTCGACCGGCACGCCGCGCCCGGTGCTGGTCTCGCACGGCAGCGCCGCGCACCTGGCGCACGCCCTGGAGCGCGTCGTCTACCCCAACGCCCCGGCCGGGGCGCGGGTGGCGGTCAACGCCCCGCTGACCTTCGACGCCTCCGTCAAGCAGCTCGTCCAGCTCGGGCACGGCCGCAGCCTCTACCTGGTGCCGGAGGCGGCCCGCCGCGACGGCGTCGAGCTGGCCGCCCTGCTCGCCGCGCACCGCGTCGACGTGCTGGACCTGACCCCGTCGCAGCTGCGCATCCTGCTCGCCGCCGACGGGGTGGCCGCCGGCCGGGCCGCGCTGCCGGGGGTGCTGCTGCTCGGCGGCGAGCCGGTGCCGGCGGACCTGTGGGACGCCGTGGCGGCCCTGCCCGGGGTGCGCGCGGTCAACCTGTACGGCCCGACCGAGGCCACCGTGGACGCCACCAGCGCCGAGATCACCGCCGGTGACCCGCCGACGATCGGCCGGCCGCTGCCGGGGACGGGGGCGTGGGTGCTCGACGGCCAGCTCCGCCCGGTGCCGCCCGGGGCGGCCGGGGAGCTGTGCCTGACCGGCCCCCAGCTCGCCGACGGCTACCTCGGCGACCCGGAGGCCACCGCCCGCCGGTTCGTGCCGGCGGCGCTGCCGTCGGGCCGCGTCGAGCGGGTGTACCGCACCGGCGACCGGGTGCGCTTCGACGCGCGGGGCCGGCTGACCTACCTGGGCCGCCTCGACGACCAGGTCAAGGTCAACGGCTTCCGGATCGAGCCGGGGGAGGTCGCCGCCGTCCTGCGCGAGCACCCCGGGGTGGCCGACGCGGCGGTGGTGGCCCGCGACGACGACGGGCACGGCGCGCGGCTCGTCGCGTACGTGACGCCCGCCGGGGGTCCGCCGGCGGTCGACGTGGACCGGGTCGTGGGCATCAACCCCCACGAGACCCGCTACCTGTACGACGAGATCTTCCGCCAGCAGGTCTACCTGCGCGACGGGGTGGTGCTGCGGGCCGGGGCGACGGTGTTCGACGTCGGCGCGAACATCGGCATGTTCTCGCTGTTCGTGCACGCCGTGTGCCCGGACGCCACGATCCACGCGTTCGAGCCGGTGCCGTCGGTGGTCGAGGCGTTGCGCCGCAACGTGGCCACCTTCGGGGTGCCCGCCACCGTGCACCCGCACGGGCTCGCGGCGACCCCCGGCGAGGTGGACTTCACCTACTATCCCGGCTACGCCATGATGTCCGGCCACGCCGAGTACGCCGACCCGGCCGCCGAACAGGCCGTCATCCGCCGCTTCCTGGCCAACGAGCGGGACCGGGGCGAGGCCGACCGGGGCGCCCTGCTCGACCGGGTCGACGAGCTGCTGACGGAGCGCTTCGCGCCGGACCGGCTCAGCGTGGCCGTCCGGCCGCTGTCCGACGTCATCGACGAGGTGGCCCCCGAGCGCATCGACCTGCTCAAGATCGACGTGCAGCGGGCCGAGGCCGACGTCCTCGCCGGAATCCGGGAGGTCCACTGGCCGCTGGTCGCGCAGGTGGCGATGGAGGTGCACGACGGCGTCGGTACCGCCACCGAGGGCCGCCTCGACGAGCTGATCGCGTTCTTCGAGGAACGCGGCTTCACCGTCCTCACCCGCCAGGACGACCTGCTCGAGGGCACCGACCGGTACACCCTGCACGCGGTGCGCCCCGAGTACGCCGACGACCCCCGCCCCGCGGTGACCGCCGCCCCGGCCGACGGCGAGCCGCTGGACGCCCGCCTCGCCGCCTGGCTGCCCGAGCGGCTGCCGGCGCACCTGGTCCCCGCAGCCGTGGTGGTGCTCGACGCGCTGCCGCTGACCGGCAACGGCAAGCTGGACCGCGCCGCCCTGCCCGCCCCCGAGCGGGGCCGCCGCGCCGCCGGCCCTGGCGTCGCCCCCGCCAACCGGGCCGAGGAGATCCTCGCCGAGGCGTGGCGGGAGGTGCTCGGCCTGGAGACCGTCGGCGTGACCGACAGCTTCTTCGCCCTCGGCGGCGACTCGATCCGCAGCATCCAGATGCAGGTCGCCGCCGCCCGGCGGGGCCTGTCGTTCCGGCTGCGCGACATCTTCGCCCACCAGTCGATCCGGGAGCTGGTCGACCACGGCGAGATCACCCTCGCCGACCCGGACGCCGGCGAGCCGACGGCCGGGGCGGCGCCGGCCGCCGCGTCGCCGGTCGACGGGGCGCGGCCGGTCGACGGCGACCGGTCCACCGGGCCCGCCGCCGCTCGGCCCGAGCGGGGCGCGGACACGCTCCTGGCCGCCGCCGACCGGGACCGGCTGCCCGCGTCGGTGGTCGACGCGTACCCGATGACCGCCCTGCAACAGGGCATGGTCTACCACTGCGAGCTGACCGGCGACCCGGCGATGTACCACAACGTCACCGCGCACCGGGTCGACGCGCCGCTGGATCCGGCCGCGCTGCGCGCCGCGTTCGCCGCGCTGGTGGCCGCGCACCCGGTGCTGCGCACCGGCTTCGCCCTCGACGGGTACGCCGAGCCGCTGCAGCTGGTGCACGCCGACGCGCCCGCCGACGTGCCGGTCGACGCGCTGGCCGCCGCCGACCCGGCCGCCCGCGCGGCCCACGTCGACGCGCTGATCGCCGCCGAACGGGCCCGCCCGTTCGACTGGGAACGCCCGCCGCTGGTCCGGCTGCACGCCGTCGACGAGGGCGCCGACGGGTTCACCCTCGTCGTCGCCGAGCACCACGCCGTCCTCGACGGCTGGAGCCTGGACCTGTTCCTGCGCGCCCTGCTGGCCGACCACGAGCGGCGGCGCGCGGGCCGGCCCGCCCCGCCCGCCCCGGCGGCCCTGCCGCCGCACCACCACGTCGCCGCCGAGCGGGCCGCCCTCGCCGATCCGGCCACCCGCCGGTTCTGGCTCGACGGCCCCGGCGCGGCGACCCCGCTGCTGCTCGGCGGGCCCGGCCCCCGGATCACCGTCACCCGGCCGGTGCCGCTGGACGACGACGTCACCGACCGGGTCGCCGAGGCGGCGCGCGCGGCCGGGGTGCCGGTGAAGTCGTACCTGCTGGCGGTGCACCTGCGGGCGCTCGGCGAGACCGCCGGCCGCGACGACGTGGTCTCCGGCCTGGTCGTCGGCGGTCGGCCCGAGGGCGCGGGCAGCGACGCCACCCTCGGGCTGTTCCTCAACACCCTGCCGGTCACGGCGACCCTGCGCGGCCGGCCGCTGGCCGAGCTGGCCGGGGACGCCTGGCACGCCGAGCGGTCCCTGATGGGCCACCACCGGTTCCCGCTGGCCGAGATCGTCCGGGCCGGCGGGGCGGGGCCCCGCTTCGACAGCTTCTTCAACTACACCCACTTCCACGCCGACGACCGTGCCGGCCCCCGCGTCGTGGCCAGCCGGGTGACCACGGTCGACGTCGGGTTCAGCCTCGCCGTCGACGTGGCGGTGGCTCCCGACACCGGTCGGCTCGCCCTCGCCCTGCAGTACGACGGCCGCCGCTTCGACGCGGACTGGGCCGACCGGCTCGCCGCGACCTTCACCCGGCTGCTGGCCACCGAGCCGACCGCCGCGCTGCCGCCGGCCGGGCCGCCGGCGGACCCGCCCACCGACGCCCGCTCCCGCTGGTCGGCGCGGGTCGCCGGGGCGTGGCGGGACGTCCTCGGGGTGACGCCGCGTTCGGCCGCCACCACGTTCGCCGCCGCCGGCGGGGACTCGCTGCGGGCGCTGCGTCTGGTCCGCACGCTGCGCCAGCGGTACGGCACCGGGCTGACCCTGGCCGAGTTCGCCGACCTGGCCGACTTCGGGGCGCTGGTGGAGCGGGTGGCCCGCGATGGCTGACCGCGACCCGTGGCTGGTGGTCCGCGCGCCGGTGCCCCGCCCCGCGCTGCGGCTGTTCTGCCTGCCCTACGCCGGCGGCAACGCGGGCGCGTTCGAGAGCTGGCGCACCGGGCTGCCCCGGTCGGTCGAGGTCAACGCCGTGCAGTACCCGGGCCGGCGGGAACGCGCCGCCGAGGCCGCCCCGCGCCGGATGACCCCGCTGGTGCAGGCCCTGGAGGCGGCGCTCGCGCCCCACCTCGACCGCCCGTACGCCGTCTACGGCGACTGCCTCGGCGCGTACGTGGCGTTCGAGCTGGTCCGGCGGTTGGCCCGGCGCGGCCACCGGCCCGCCGACGCGCTGGTGGTCTCCTCGGCGGTGCCGCCGCACCGGTCCACCGTCGAGCCGGACTACTCCACCCTGGACGATGCCGCGTTCCTCGCCGAGCTGGTCGCGCTGGGCACCCTGCCCCCGGCGGTGGCCGGGCACCCGGACCTGGCCGCGGCGGCCCTGCCGGCGGCCCGCGCCGACTTCGAGCTGGGCCGCAGCTACCGGCTTCGCGACGCCGACCCGGTGGCCACCCCGGTCACCGTCGTCGTCGGCGACGCCGACCCGCACGTGTCGGCGGTGGACGCGGCGGCCTGGGCCGACCTGACCACCGCCGGCTGCACCACGTTGACCGTTCCCGGCGGGCACGACCTGCTCGCCCGGGCCGACGCCGGGCTGCTGCGCGCCGTCCGGACCGCCCTGACCGGCAAGGAGCCGTCTTGACCCGCACGACACTGCTCTGCTTCCCGTACGCCGGCGCGGGCCCGTCGGTGTACCAACCGTGGCGGCGCGTCGCCCCGCCCGAGCTGGACGTCGTCCCGGTGTCGCTGCCGGGGCGGGAGAAGCGGTTCGTCGAGGAGCCGTACCGCCGCCTGGAGCAGGCGGTCGACGGGCTGCTCGACGAGGTCCTCGAACTGGTCGCCGGCCGCGACCGGGTCGCCCTGTTCGGGCACAGCATGGGCGCGGTGCTCGCCTACGAGATGACCCGCCGGCTCACCGGGGCCGCCGGGGTGGCCGTGTCCCACCTGTTCGTCAGCGGCTCCCCGGACCCGTGGTCCGGGCGCGAGCGCACCGCCGCCGGGCTGCCCGACGACGAGTTCGTCGCCCGGGTGGAGGAGTTCGCCGGGTACACCCACCCGGCGCTGGCCGACCCCGACATGCGGGAGCTGCTGCTGCCGGTGCTGCGCGCCGACGTGGAGCTGCACGAGGCGTACCGGCCGGCGGGGGAGAAGCGCGTCGACGTGCCGGTCACCGCCCTGCGCGGCGCGGACGACACCCTCGTCGCCGACGAGGCGCTCGCCGGCTGGGGGCGGGTCACCTCGGCCACCTTCGCCGTGCGGCGGCTGCCCGGCGGCCACATGTACCTGACCGACTCCCCGGCGGCCGTGCTCGACCTGGTCGGCGCGGAGCTGGCGCGATGACCGACGCGCCGACCCGCCCCGCACCGGTGGTCACCGGCGACCGGCTGGCCGGCAAGACCGCCATCGTCACCGGTGCCGCCCGGGGGCTGGGCCGGTCCTGCGCGGTGACGTTCGCCGCCCAGGGGGCCGACGTGGTCCTCGTCGACCTCGCCGGGGACCTGCCCGGCGTGCCGTACCCGCTGGGCTCGGCGAGCCAGCTCGCGCACACCGCCGACCTGTGCGCCGGGTACGGGGTGGCCGCGTACCCGGTCGAGGCCGACGTGCGGGACCTGGCCGCCGTCCGGGCCGCCGTCGCGCTGGTGGTGGCGCGCTTCGGCCGGGTCGACGTGCTGGTCAACAACGCCGGCATCGCCGCGCCGTCGGGCAAGCCGACGCACGAGATCACCGAGGCCGAGTGGCAGCTCATGCTGGACGTCGACCTGTCCGGGCCGTGGCGGATGATCAGCGCGGTCGGCGAGGTGATGTGCCGCCAGCGCGGCGGCAGCATCGTCAACGTCGCGTCCACCGCCGGGCTGGTCGGCTACCGGCACTTCGCCGGCTACGTGGCGGCCAAGCACGGCCTGGTC
Source organism: Micromonospora haikouensis (assembly GCF_000876225.1). Lineage (NCBI taxonomy): Bacteria > Bacillati > Actinomycetota > Actinomycetes > Micromonosporales > Micromonosporaceae > Micromonospora > Micromonospora haikouensis. Next base: position 2,142,325 of record NZ_JXSX01000003.1, read on the forward strand.
GGGCTGACCCGGGCCGCCGCGCTCGACTACGCCCCGCTGCGGGTGCGGGTCAACGCGCTGTGCCCCGGCTCGGTGCGCGACGACCCGCACGTCGAGGGCCGGATGCTCGCTGAGATCGCCCGGTCGCTGGAGGTGCCGGTCGCCGAGCACGAGGAGACGTTCGTGCAGGCCCAGCCGATGAACGCGCTGATCGAGCCCGGCGCGGTGGCCCAGGCGGCGCTCTGGCTCGCCTCGGACGAGTCCGCGCAGGTCACCGGCTCGGTCATCACCGTCGACGGAGGGTTCACCACCCGATGAGCGCCCCGCACACCCCCCACCTGAGCGAGGCGGCCCGGTTCTGCCACGCCGCGAGCGCCCGGGTCGCCCCCGACGCCGACGCCGACGGCCTCGGCGAGGCGTACGCCGTGCTCACCCGGCGGCACGGCCTGGCCGGCGGGCGGCTGTGGGTGGAGCGGGTGCCGGCCGGGCTGGCCGCGCGCCGCCGCGACGCCGAACTGGCCCGGCCGCTGCCGGTCGGCGGCCCGGTCCTGCGGGCGGTGCTGCTGCGCCACGAGGACGGGGCCGACCTGGTGCTGGTCGCCCGCCGGCACGCCGTGGGCCGGCACCGCCTCGGCACCCTGCTGGCCGAGCTGACCGACCCGGCCGCCCCGGCGGTCCCGGTCGTCGTCCCGGGTCGGCTCGTCGCGCCGGGTCGACCCGTGCCCGCCACCACGACCGCCGCGCACCCGGCCGCCGCCGGGAGCGACGGGTCGGAGGCCGACGCCGCACCGAACGCTGCCGCCGCAGACGCCGCCTCCGGCTCCGCCGCCTCCGACGACGTTGCCGACGCCGACGTTGCCGACGCCGACGTGGACGCCGGGGACACCGGCTGGCTGCGCGGCGACCCCGGGCCGGACCGCCCCGCCGCGCACACCGTCGCCGTGCCGGCCGGGACCGACCTGGCCGCCCTCGTCGCGGCGGTCGGCGCGGTGCTGGCCCGGTACCGGGGCGTGCGCCGGGCCCGGGTCGGCGCGGTCGTCGACGAGCGGCTGGCCGTCGTCGGGGTGCCGGTCGACGGCGGGGCCCGCGACCTGCTCGCCACCGCCGCCGCGACCGGGTCGCCCTGGCCGGCCCCCGGCGGCGCGCCGCCCGCCGGGCTCCTCGACGTCGAGGCCGGCGTGCTCGACGCGACCAGCCCCGCCGACGCGTACCGGCCCTGCCTGGCCCCCCTGTGGCCGCTGACCCTGGCGCTGGCCGGCACCACGCTGACCTGCCACCACCGCACCGCCGGGTGGTCCGGCGACCTGGTCGCGGCGTTCGCCCGCCAGGTCGTCCGGGTGCTCGGGCAGGTCCTCGCCGACCCGGACCGACCGCTGGCCGGTCACGACCTGTTCGACGACGCCGAGCGGGCCGCGATCGTCGCCCTCGGCCGGGGCCCCGGCGGGCCGCCCCCGGCGGTCGACACGATCGCCCACCGCGTCGCCCGGCACGCCAGGCGGCGACCTGACGCGCCGGCCGTGTCCTGCGCCGGCCAGCGGCTGACGTACGCGCAACTGGACGCCCGCGCCACCCGGGTGGCCCGCGCCCTCGCCGCGCACGGGGTGGCCCCCGGCGACCGGGTGGGCGTCTGCCTGGACCGGTCGGTCGACCTGATCGCGGTGCTGCTCGGCGTGCTGCGGGCGGGGGCCGCGTACGTGCCGGTCGACCCGGCGTACCCGGCCGAGCGGATCCGCTACACCGTCGAGGACTCCGGCGTCGCCCTGCTCGTCGGCGGTGGCGGGATCGACCCGGCCGGGCTGACCGCCGGGCCGGACGACGCGGCGGGGGAGGAGCCGGCGGCGGGCGGGCCCGACGACACCGCGTACGTCATCTACACCTCCGGCTCCACGGGCCGGCCCAAGGGGGTGTGCGTCCCGCACCGCAACGTGCTCGCCCTCGTGGACGCCACCGCCGGGGACTTCGGGCTCGGCCCGGCCGACGTGTGGACGATGTTCCACTCCAGCGCCTTCGACTTCTCCGTGTGGGAGATCTGGGGCTGCCTGCTCACCGGCGGGCACCTGGTGGTCGTCCCGCACCTGGTCACCCGCTCCCCGCAGGAGTTCCACGCCCTGCTGGCCGCCGAGCGGGTGACCGTGCTCAACCAGACCCCGTCGGCGTTCGCGCAGCTCCTCGACGTCGACCGGCGGGCCGCCGACCGGCTCGCCGTGCGGCTGGTCGTCTTCGGCGGCGAGCCGCTGGACGCCCGGATGCTCACCGGCTGGTTCGACCGGCACCCGGAGCGGGAGTGCCGGGTGGTGAACATGTTCGGCATCACCGAGACCACGGTGCACGTCACCGCGCAGACCCTCGACCGGGGGCTGGCGCTGGCCGGCAGCCGGTCGGTGGGGCGTGCCCTGCCCGGCTGGCGGGTGTACGTGCTCGACCCGGACGGCCGGCTGCTGCCGCCCGGCGCGGCGGGGGAGATCCACGTCGGCGGCGCGGGGGTGGCCGACGGCTACCTGCACCGCCCCGAGCTGACCGCGCAGCGGTTCCGGCCCGACCCGTGGGCGGGCGGGCGGATGTACCGCAGCGGCGACCGGGGCCGGCTGCTGCCCGACGGGCGGCTGGAGCACCTGGGCCGCCTCGACGACCAGGTGAAGGTGCGCGGCTACCGCATCGAGCTGGACGAGATCCGCCAGGTGCTGCTGGACGACCCGGGGGTGCTGGCCGTGGCCGTGGTGGTGCAGACCGGCGTGGAGTCGGCCGACACCCGGCTGCACGCCTACGTCGTGCTCGCCGACCCCGCCGCCGCCGACGCCGCAACGGCCGCCGACGCCGAAACGGCCGCCGGGACCGCCACCGCCGTCGGGGCCCGTGCCGCCACCGGCGCGCTCGCCGAGGTGCGCCGCCGCGCGGCCCGGATGCTGCCCGACTACATGGTCCCGGCGACGGTCACCGCGCTGCCCGCCCTGCCGCTGACCGGCAACGGCAAGCTCGACACCGCCCGGCTGCCCGCCCCGGCCGAGCCGCCCGCGCCGGCCCCCGCGCCCGCCGCCGACGCGGCGTTGGACGAGCGGATCCGGGCGGTGTGGCAGCGGGTCCTCGGCGCGGAGGTCGGGCCGGAGGACAACTTCTTCGACCTGGGCGGCAACTCGCTGCTGGCCCTGCGGCTGCTCAACGAGCTGCGCGACCAGGGCCTCGCCGACCTCACCCCCCGCCACCTGTACGTGCACCAGACCGTGCGCGGGCTGGCCGAGGCGATCGGAGCCGCCCGATGACCCCCGACGTGGACACCCTCGCCCGGCTCTGGCCGCAGGTCGACCGGGTCGCCGTCAAGGACGGCTGCGTGTACGTCGTCGCCGACGACCACCTCGACCCGCTGGCGCTGCGCGGGCAGCTCGCCCGGGAACTGCCCGACGGGGAGCTGCCCCGGCACATCGTCCAGGTCGACTCGCTCGACCCGGCCGACCTGATCGCCCCCGACGACCGGTACGGGGCGTACCAGCCGCCGCGCGACGACACCGAACGGCAGCTCGTGCGGGTGTGGGAGGGGGTGCTGGGGGTGCCCAAGCTCGGCGTGCTCGACGACTTCTACGCCGCCGGCGGGGACTCCCTGGCCGCCGTCGCGCTGGCCGTGGAGGCCCAGCGGGTCTTCGGCACGGCCCTGTCGCCGGCCGCCGTGCTGCGCCACCCGACCGTGGCCGCCCTCGCCGCCGAGGTACGCCAGGCCCGCGCCGCCACGCCGCTGCCCCGGGCCGCCGCCGCGCGGGCGTACCCGCTGTCGCCGCAGCAGCGGCGGGTGTTCCTGGCCCAGTCCCGCGACCCCGCCTCGGTGGCCTACCACCTGCCGCTGCTGCTGCCGCTGCCCGCCGACACCGACGCCGCCCGGCTGGGCCAGGCGCTGCGGCACGTGGTGGCCCGGCACGACATCCTGCGCACCGCGTTCGGCACCGAGGCGGGCCGGCCGGTGCAGCGGGTGCTGCCCGGCGTGGTGTGTGAGCTGCCCGAGGTGGCCCGCGCCGCCGACGAGCCGGTCGCGGTGACCCCGTTCGACCTGGCCGCCCCGCCGCTGCTGCGCGCCGAGCTGCGGCGCACCCCGACCGGGGCGGCGCTGGCCCTGGAGCTGCACCACATCGTCACCGACGGGCTCTCCCTGGCCCTGCTGCTGCGCGAGGTCGACGCCCGCTACGCCGGCCGCGACCTGCCGCCCGTGCCCGCCCAGTACGCCGACTACGCGGTGTGGACGCACGCGCAGGAGCCGCCGGGGCGCGACTGGTGGCTGGCCCGGTTCGCCGACCCGCCCGCGCCGCCGCGCCTGCCCACCGACGCCGACCGCGTCACGGGGCCCGACGCGGGCGACCCGTCGACCGCCGCCGCCGGTGTCGTGGAGTTCGCCGTGGACGCCGCCCGCACCGCCGCGCTGCGCGCGCTGGCCCGCCGCGAGGGCGTCACCCTGTTCCACCTCCTGCTCGCCGGGTACGCGACGTTCCTCGCCGCCGCCACGGGCGGCCCCGGCGGGGCCGACGGCGTCGACGTGACCGTCGGCACGCCGGTGGCCGGGCGGGGCGCACCCGGGCTGGATGCCACCATGGGCATGTTCGTCAACACCGTCTGCCTGCGCCACCGGGTCCGCCCCGACGTGCCGTTCCGGGCGCTGCTGGCCGAGGTGGCCCGGGACGCGGTGGACGCCTTCGCCCACCAGGACTTCCCGTTCGACAGCCTGGTCGAGGCGGTGCTGCCGGTGCGCGACCCGCACCGGCACCCGCTGTTCGACACCCTGTTCGCGATGCAGCACGCCGAGGTGGCCCGGGTCGAGTTCCTCGGCCGGCCGGTGGAGCTGGCCGTCGCCCCGACCGGGCAGGCCATGTTCGACCTGGACATGCAGGTCTACGAGCGGCCCGACGGGCTCACCGTGCACTGGGCGTACCACGCCGGGTTGTTCCTGCCGCAGACCGTGCGCGCGTTCGCCGACCTGTACCTCGACCTGCTCGACGCCGTGCTCGCCGACCCGGGCCGCCCGGTCGGCGAGCTGACCGGCGCGCCGGCCCCCGTGGCCGCCGCCCCGACCACCATCGACATCGACCTGTAGCCGGGAGAGCTCATGCAGTCGCTGATGACCCGGGGCCAGCTCAGGATCGCCGCCGCGCGGCGGCCCGACCACGCCCGGCACTGGCACGGCGTGCTCGCCGCCGGGGCGGAGCGGGTGGGCTTCCCCGACGACCACGCCGCCGCACCGGGCACCCCGCCGCGCCCGGAGGCGGTCACCGTCCCGCTGGGCGACGCGCTGGCCGACCGGCTCGCCGCCGCCAGCCGGGGCGCCGAGGCGGCCCGGTTCGTGCTGGTCGCCGCCGCCGTGGCGGCCCTGCTGCGCCGCTGGACCGGCGCGACCGAGGTGCTGGTCGGCCGCCCCGCCGGCGCAGACGCGCTGGCCGGGCTGCTGCCGCTGCGGGTGGCCGCCGGCCCGGACCGCAGCTACCGGGACCTCGTCGGGCAGGTGCGCGCCGCGCTGCCCGAGGCCGAACGCTACGCCGACTACCCCGTCGAGCTGCTCGCCGAGGACCTCGCCCCGCACGCGGAGGAGGGCCGGCACCCGTTCCTCGACGTCGCCGTGCACACCGCCGACGCGGCCGTCGACCCCCGCGTCGGGATCACCGTGGCCGTCGCCGACGCCGACCTGACCGTGCACCACGACGCCGCCCGCCACGACCGGGCCACCGCCGAGCGGATCGCCGCCCACCTGCTGCTCCTGCTCGCCGCCGCGCTCGCCGCCCCGGACGGCCCCGTCGACGACGTCGACCTGGTGACCCCGGCCGACCGGGCGGTGCTCGCCGCCATGAACGACACGGCCGTGGACGTCGCCGCCGGCCCGCGCCCCGACGCGTGGGTGGCGCGGCGGGCCGCCGACACGCCCGACGGCGTCGCCGTGCGTACCGACGAGGGCGCCTGGACCTGGGCGGAGCTGGAGCGGCGGGTCGCGGCGCTGGCGGCGGACCTGCGCGCGGCCGGCGCGGGCCCGGAGACGGTCGTCGCGGTCCTGGCCGCGCGGTCGCCCGCGCAGCTCGCGGCGATCCTGGCCGTGCACCGGGCCGGCGCGGCCTACCTGCCGGTGGACCCCGGCTACCCGCCGGCCCGCGTCGGCTACCTGCTGCGCGACAGCGGCGCGGCCCTGGTGGTGGCCGCCGACGCCACGGCGGTGCCCGACGGCGTGCCGGTGGTCGCGCTGCCCCCGGCCGACGCCGACCCGGCGGCGACCGCCGACCCCGCGCCCGCGCCGACCGGCGGCCCGCCGACGGCCCCGGCCGCCGACGGCGACGACCTCGCCTACGTCATCTACACCTCCGGCTCCACCGGCGAGCCGAAGGGGGCGATGATCGCGCACCGGGCCCTGGCCAACCGGCTCGCCTGGATGCAGCGGCACTACCCGATCGGCCCGGACGACGTCGTGCTGCACAAGACCCCCACCACGTTCGACGTGTCGGTGTGGGAGCTGTTCTGGTGGGCCCGCGAGGGCGCGTCGGTGTGCCTGCTGCCGCCGGGCGCGGAACGCGACCCGCGCGCCATCGTCGCCGCCGTCGCCGCCCACGGCGTGACCGTCCTGCACTTCGTGCCGTCGATGCTGGGCGCGTTCCTCGACTGGCTGGCCACCGCCGACACCGCCGGCCTGGCCGGGCTGCGGCGGATCTTCGCCAGCGGCGAGGCCCTCGGCACCCACCACGTCGACCGGCTCGCCGCGCTGCTGCCCCACGTCGAGCTGGTCAACCTGTACGGGCCGACCGAGGCGACCGTCGACGTCACCCACCACCCGTGCGCGCCCGGCGCGGCGCGGGTGCCGATCGGCCGCCCGGTGGACAACACCCGGCTGCACGTGCTCGACGGGCGGCTGCGGGCGCAGCCCGTCGGCGTGCCCGGCGAGCTGTGCATCGCCGGGGTGCAACTGGCCCGGGGCTACCTCAACCGGCCCGAGCTGACCCGGGACCGGTTCGTCGCCGCCCCCGCCGTCGGGGAGGACCGCGTCTACCGCACCGGCGACCTCGCCCGGGTGCTGCCCGACGGCACCATCGACTACCTGGGCCGCCTCGACCACCAGGTGAAGGTGCGCGGCTACCGGGTCGAGCTGGGCGAGGTGGAGGAGGCGCTGCGCGGCCACCCGGCCGTCAAGGACGCCGTGGTCGTCGCCCGCGACGGCAACCTGCTCGGCTACGTGCGCACCGCCTCCCCGGTGGCCGAACGGGCGCTCACCGACCACCTGGCCGGGGTGCTGCCCGGCTACCTGGTGCCCGCCCGGGTGGTGGAGCTGGCCGAGTTCCCGCTGTCGGCCAACGGCAAGCTGGACCGGCGGGCGCTGCCCGACCCGCCCGCCGACGACCGGCCGTACGTGCCGCCGCGCACCGACGCCGAGCGGATCCTCGCCCAGGTGTGGGCCGACGTGCTCGGCGTCGACCGGGTGGGGGTGGAGGACAACCTGTTCGCCCTCGGCGGCAACTCCATCCACTTCGTCACCGTCCTGGCCCGGGTGCACGCCGCCGGCCTGGACCTCAGCTTCCAGCAGATGTTCCGGCACCCCACGATCGCCGCGCTCGCCGCCGCCCCCGCCGACGGGCAGCGACCCCCGGCGTACGCGCCGTTCGACCTGGTGTCGCCGGCCGACCGGGCGCTGCTGCCCGACACGGTGGTCGACGCGTACCCGCTGGGTCAGCTCCAGGCCGGGCTGATCTTCCAGAACGAGCTGGCCCGGGGCGCGGCCCAGTACCACGACATCATCAGCTTCCTGATCAGCGCCCCGTTCGACGAGGCCGCGTTCGCGGCGGCCGTGCGCCGGCTGGTCGCCGACCACCCGATCTTCCGCACCAGCTACCACCTCACCGGCTACTCGGAGCAGCTCCAGCTCGTGCACGCCGACGCGCCCACCCCGCTGTGGGTGACCGACCTGCGCGGGCTCACCCCCGCCGAGCAGGAGCGCCGGTACGCCGAATGGCACGACCGGGAGCAGTCGTACCGGTTCGTCTGGCAGGAGCCGGGGCTGGTCCGCATCCACGTGCACGTGCTCGCCGACGACCTGTACCGCTACAGCCTCAGCCAGCACAACTCGGCCCTCGACGGGTGGAGCATCACCCTGCTGCACACCCGGCTGTTCGACACGTACCACCGGCTGCGCGCCGGCCGCCCGCTGCCCGAGCCGCCGGCCGGCAACCACTTCCGCGACTACATCGGCCTGGAACGGCGGGCCGTCGCCTCGGCCGGGGACCGGGAGTTCTGGCGAGGCGTCCTGGCCGCCGGCGGGGTCACCGAGCTGCCCCGCTGGGAGCCGCCCGCCGAGCCCGCCGCCCACCCGGTGGTGTTCCACGAGGTGGACATCCCCGCCGCGCTGTCCGAGCGGCTGCTGCGGCTGGCCGACCGGCTCGCCGTGCCGCTGAAGACCCTGCTGCTCGCCGCGCACGTCAAGGTGGTCGGCGCGCTCGCCGCCGAACCGGCCGTCGTCACCGGGTACGAGCAGAGCGGCCGGCCCGAGGCCGAGGGCGCCACCGCCGCGCTGGGCCTGTTCCTCAACACCGTGCCGCTGCGCGTCGACACCGGCGACGGGAGCTGGGCCGACCTGGTGGGCCGCGTCTACCGGGCCGAGGCGGACCTGCTGCCGCACCGCCGCTACCCGATGGCGCAGATGAAGGCCGACGCCGCCACCACCGACACGCTGTTCGAGACGGTCTTCAACTACACCCACTTCTACCTGCTCAAGCAGCTGCGCGAGCTGCCCGGCTTCGACCTGCTCGACGTGCGGGTCAGCACGGAGACCGAGTTCGCACTGCGCGCCGAGTTCATGCGGGACTTCTTCACCGACCAGGTCCGGCTCAGCCTGCACTACCACAGCGCCGAGTTCACCGCCGGGCAGGCCGCCGGCCTCGGCGCGGCGTACCGGCGGGCCCTGGTGGCCCTGGTCGACGACCCGGACGCCCCGCACGGCGGCTACGATCCGGGCCTGCCGCCGCCCCGCCTCGTCCCCGCCCGCCGGGCGTTCGCCCGCCCCGCGCCGGCCGCGCCCGCCGCCCCGGCCGGGCGCACCCCGCCCGGCACCGACACGGCCCGCCGCATCGCCCGCGCGTGGGCCGACACCCTCGACGTGCCGGTGGCCGACATCGCCGAGGAGGACAACTTCTTCGACCTCGGCGGGAACTCCCTGGCCGCGATGCGGGTCGTCGCCGCGCTGCGCCCGCTGGTCACCCTCCGGCAGCTCATGACCCACTCCGACCTGGGCCCCCTGGCCCGCGCCGTCGACGCCGCCGCCACCCCGGCCGCCGCCGTCACCGACACCGCCGCGCCGCCGCCGCTGCTGCAGCCGCTGTCGCCGCCCGGCGTCGCCGCCGACCGGGTCCTGGTCTGCTTCCCGTACGCCGCCGGCAACCCGCTCGCCTTCCGGCCCCTGGCCGAGGCGCTCGCCGCACGCGGCGTGGCCGTGCTCGCGGTGGCCCTGCCGGGGCACGACCCGGGCCGCCCCGAGCCGCTGGCCGACCTCGACGAGGTGGCCCGCCGGGTCGTCGCCGAGCTGCGCGCCGCGGCCGGGGGCGAGGTGCTGCTGTGGGGGCACTGCGTCGGCGCGGCCCTCGCCGTGGAGGTCACCCGGCTGCTCGCCGCCGCCGGGTCCCCGCCCGCGCGGCTGTTCCTCGGCGGCAAGCTGCTGCGCGACGCCGCCGACATCGACGCCAGCATCGCCGAGGTACGCGCCCTCGACGAGGCCGGGGTCGTGGACTGGCTCGTCGGGCAGACCGGCTTCACCGACCTCGACGGCCTCGACGCCGGGCACACCTCGGCGCTGGTCGCCGCGTTCCGGCACGACGCCCTCGGCTCGCACACCTACCTGCGGGACCGGCTCGACCCCTTGGCCGACCGCCCGCTGACCGTGCCGGTGACGGTGGTGCTCGCCGCCGACGACCCGCTCACCGCCGAGCCGGGCGACGCGCCCGCCGCGTGGCGGCGCATTGCCACCGACGTGACCCTCGCGGAGATCGACGGTGGGGGACACTACTTCTGCCGCACCCGCGCCGGGGAGGTGGCCGACCTCGTCGCCGGCGCCGGCCCGGCCATGCCGCGCGACAGCCGCCCCGGGGAGGACCATGTCTGACCGCACGCCCACCAGCGCCCCCGAGCGCCCCGCCACGCCGCGCGGCGAGTTCGTCGCCGGGGCCCGCTCGATGGTGCCGTTCCTGCTGTCCGCGTTCCCCCTCGGCGTGATCGGCGGGACACTCGGCCTGGCCAGCGGGCTGTCCTACCTGGAGACGTTCGGGCTGGCCATGGTGGTCAACTCCGGCACCGCCCAGTTCATCGGCTTCAAGCTGATCGCCGAGGGCGCGGCGTGGCCGGTGATCGTCCTGACCACACTGATCCTCAGCCTGCGCATGCTGATCTACTCCACGCTGCTCGCCCCGCACGTGCGGGAGCTGCCGCAACGGTGGCGGCTGCTGCTCGGCTTCGGGCTGATCGACGCGGTCTTCTTCGTCGCGTTCGACCGGATGAAGGGCGGCGAGCCGGCCCGCCGCAAGAGCATGTTCTACTTCGGCGCTTCCGCCGTCATGTACGTCAACTGGGCCGTCGCCACCGTCGTCGGCATGGTCGCCGGGCACCTGCTGCCCGAGCGGTGGCGCGCCGGCCTCGACTTCCCGATGACCGCCGTCTTCCTCGTCGTGCTCGCCGGGGCGCTGGCCGGCTGGAAGATCTGGAGCGCCGCCGTGTCGGCCGGCGCGCTGGCGATGTTGTTCCTCGGGCTGCCGTACAACCTGGGGTTGATCGTGGCCGCCCTCGGCGGCGCGTGCGTGGGGATGGCCTGCGAGCGGATCGAACGCCGCTGGTTCCCGCCGAAGCCGCAGGAGCCGACGCCCGCCGAGGAGCCGGCGCGCGACGACGACCCGGCGGTCGCGCCCGCCACCGACGGCGACGGAAGGTGACCACGATGTCCATGCTGCTGCTCATCCTCGGCATGGGGCTGGCGACCTTCGCCCCCCGCTACGTCCCGCTGCTGGTCTTCCGCGACCGGGAGCTGCCCGCCGACGTCAAGACGTTCCTCGGCTACCTGCCGGCGGCCCTGCTCGCCGCCATCGCCGTGCCGTCCGTGCTCGCCCCGGTCGACAACCGGGTCGAGATCACCGTGGTCACGATCCCCTACCTGGTGGCCGGTTTGGTCACCCTGGTGACCGGTCTGTTCGTCGAACGGTTCATGATCGTGTGGACGGTCGGGCTGGCGGTCTTCTTCGGGCTGCGCTGGTGGTTGGGGGCGATGTGACGGGCGACGACGACCCGGTGCGGGAGCCGCTGCGGGTCGCCGCCGCGCAGATCGAGGCGGTCGGCGGCGACCTGGCCGGCAACGCGGCGGCCCACGTCGCGGCCGTCGCCGAGGCCGCCGCCCTCGGCGCCCGCGTGGTCGTCTTTCCCGAGCTGTCGCTGTGCGGGTACGACTACCCGCTGCTGGCCGCCGACGTCGCCCGCTGCGAGGTCGAGGTGGGCGACGCGGTCCTGCGGACGGTGGGTGGGGCCTGCCGGGCGCACCGGGTGACCGCCGTGGTCGGCGGCTGCGCCCGACGCGCCGACGGCTGGGCCATCGCCGCGTTCGTCGTCGGCCCCGACGGCGCGGTGGCCGCCACCTACCACAAGCGGCACCTCGACGCCGACGAGCGCGCGGTGTTCGTCGCCGGCCACACCGACACCATGGTGCAGATCGGCGGCTGGCGGCTCGGCCTCGGCGTCTGCTACGACGCGAGCTTCCCCGAGCACGCCCGGGGCCTGGCCCTGGCCGGCGCGGACGCCTACCTGGTGCCCGGCGCGTTCACCGTCGGCGACTCCGACCACCGGCGCGGCGTCTACTTCCCGGCCCGCGCCCTGGAGAACACCAGCTACGTGCTGTTCGCCAACTACGCGGGCGCGCACGGCGGCTGGCGCTTCGCCGGCCACAGCGCCGTGTACGGCCCCGACGGCCGGGCCCTGGCCGCCGCCGGCACCGCCGCCGGACTCGCCGTCGCCGACCTCGACGACGCGGTGCTGCGCCGCCAGCGCGACAGCCAGCGGATGCTGCGCGACCGGGCCGCCCCCGCGCCCGCGCCGAGCCCCGTCGTCATCCCCCCGCCCGACCCCGGGCAACGATCCGACCAGCGTGAGGAGCACCGGTGACCGGCATCGGCACGACCGCGATCCACGGCGACGACGACCTGCACCCGCCGGGCGCGGTGTCGCCCCCGATCGTGCAGAGCGCCACGTTCGGCGCCGAGAGCGACGAGCGGTTCACCGAGGTCGCCACGCAGGTGCGCCCCGACGCCTTCTACACCCGCTACGGCAACCCCAACCACGCCCAGGTGGCCGCCGTGGTCGCCGAGCTGGAGGGCGTCGAGACGGGCCTGGTCACCGCCTCCGGCATGGGCGCGGTCACCACGATCGCGCTGGCCCTGCTCAGCGCCGGGGACCACGTGATCGTGCAGCGCAGCACGTACGGCGGCACCACCTCGCTGGCCACCGGGCTGCTCACCCGGTTCGGGGTGACCTGCACCCAGGTCGACCAGACCGACGTCGACGCGTTCGCCCGCGCCCTGACCCCGCGCACCCGGCTGCTGCTCGTGGAGACCCCCAGCAACCCGCTGCTGGAGCTGACCGACCTGACCGCCGTGATCGAGCTGGCCCACGCCCACGGCGCGTACGCCGTCGTGGACAACACGTTCGCCACCCCGGTCAACCAGCGGCCGGCGGCCCTCGGCGCGGACCTGGTCTGGCACAGCGCCACGAAGTTCCTCGGCGGCCACTCCGACGTCACCGCCGGGGTGGTCGTCGGCTCCGCCGAGCTGGTCGACCGGGTCTGGCAGACCGCCATCGTCACCGGCGCGACGCTGGGCCCGATCGACTCCTGGCTGCTGCTGCGCGGCATCCGCACGCTGCCGCTGCGGATGGCCCGGCACAACGACAACGCCCTCGCCCTGGCCCGGGAGCTGGAGGCGCACCCGGCGGTCGCCCGGGTCCGCTACCCGGGGCTGCCCAGCCACCCCCAGCACGACCTGGCCACCAAGCAGATGAGCGGGTACGGCGGCGTCTTCAGCCTCGACCTGGCCGGCGGCCAGCCGGCGGCGGCCACCCTCCTCGCCGAGCTGCGGCTGGCCAAGCGGGCCGCCAGCCTCGGCAGCGTGAGCACCCTCGTGGTGCACCCGCGTTCCATGTGGGCGGGGATCGTCGACACCGCGCAGCTCGCCGCCACCGGCATCGGGGAGGGCCTCGTGCGGGTCTCCACCGGCATCGAGGACACCGCCGACCTGCTCGCCGACTTCACCCGCGCCCTCGACGCCGTGGCCGGGCAGGCCGGCTGATGGAGCACCCGCCGGCGGAGCCGTACGACCAGGGGATGCTCGACGTGGGCGACGGCCACCGCGTCTACTGGGAGGTGTCCGGCAACCCGGACGGCATGCCGGCCGTGACCGTGCACGGCGGCCCCGGCGGCAGCTCGTCGCCCGGCACGCGCCGCCTGTTCGACCCGTCCCGCTACCGCATCGTCCAGTTCGACCAGCGCGGCTGCGGGCGCAGCACCCCGCACGCCAGCGACCCGGCCGCCGACCTGCGGCACAACACCACCGACCACCTGCTGGCCGACATGGAACGGCTGCGCGAGCACCTCGGCGTCGACCGGTGGCTGCTGTTCGGCAACTCGTGGGGCTCCACCCTGGGCCTCGCGTACGCCCAGCGCCACCCGCAGCGGGTCAGCGCGATCGTCCTCGTCGGGGTCACGATGAGCCGCCGGTCGGAGATCGACTGGCTGTACCGGGGCGTCGGCCGGTTCTTCCCCGAGCAGTGGCGGCGGTTCGTCGACGCCGTGCCCGCCGCCGACCGCCCGGCGATCGCACCGGGCCGGGGGTCGGCCGCCGAGCTGCTCGCCGCGTACGCCCGGCTGTTGGAACACCCGGACGCCCAGGTCCGCCAGCGGGCGGCGATCGCCTGGCTCACCTGGGAGGACACCGTCGTCTCCCTCGAACCGAACGGCACGCCCGACGTCTACCGCGACCAGCCGCCGGACGACCAGGTCGCGTTCGTCCGGCTCTGCGCGCACTACTTCTCCCACGGCATGTGGCTCGCCGACGACGCCCTGCTGCGCGACGCCCACCGGCTCGCCGGCATCCCCGGGGTGCTCGTGCACGGGCGTTTCGACCTCGGCGCGCCGCTGGAGACGCCGTGGTCGCTGGCCCGCGCCTGGCCCGACGCGGAGCTGATCGTGGTCGACGACTCCGGGCACACCGGCAGCGAGACCCTGCGTGGGCACCTGCGCGCCGCGCTCGACCGGTTCGCCCCGGTGCCACGGGCCGGGTGAGCGGTGTCGGCCACCGCCTATGATCCACAGTGCCGTGACCCGTGGTGGCGGCTTCGTCCTTCCACCGTGAGGTGACCCCCTTCATGCATGCTCGACGTCTGGTCGCCGTCCTGGCGACCCTGACCGCCGTTCTCGCTGCCACCGGTTGTGGTCCGGGCGACTCCGAACAGGATTCGGCCTCGACGACGGAGGCGTCGTGCGGCCGATCCGATGCCTCCCCGGTCGGGCGGCAGGGCGAGAGCGAGGAACTGGCTGCCGCCGTCGGTTGGATCTCGCGGGAGCCGGTCCGGGTCACCACCGACTCGGCGGAGGCCACCGGTCAGGGGGTGATGGACGCGCGGAGACGCACCGCAACGATGTCCTACACCCTCAAGAAGAACGACCGGATGATCCTCGTGACGCTAGAAGAGGACGACGTGTACTTCGCCATGCTCAACGTGCCGGGGATCAGCTTCGGGACGATGTACTCGCTGTCCAGGACCGAGGTGCCCGCAGGCAGCTACGTGGACGTCGACCCCACCGACCTGGGCGGCGCGCGCCGGTTGGTCGACGCGGCGGTGAGTGTGCAGAGCGGAGGCGAGCAGGCGGCCACGGGCAAGCGCCGGCTCGCCGGTGCCGTCGACCTGACGGCCACCTGGTATGCGAACGAGGAACTGTGCCGGAAGTTCGGCGACAAGGTCCGGGCGGTCCCGTTCACCGCGACCGTCGACGACCAGGGCCGGCTGGTCGAGTTCGTCGTCGAGCTGCACGCCCTCGCGCCCGAACTGGGCGACGCGCGCACGAACTGGGAGGCGCTGGGAATGCCGACGAATCCCCAGCGGCCCGGTGCGAGCCAGCCGGCCGGCGACGTCCGCGCCTTGTTGGAGGCGTTCGAAAGCTGACCACACGGCCCTGCACCAACACGTTCGCCTGCGCCCTGTGTTGGACTGGCCGCGAAGCGTGACTGCACGTACCGTCCGGTGTGCAACTCAACGCCGAACGTCGTCGATCTCGTGCAGGAGGAGTCATGGCCGACTACATCGGGCTGCGCGTCGCCAGGTGGCGGGACGTCGCCGGGATGACGCAGCAGCAACTGGCCGATCGGGTCGGTGTGACCGCCTCCTACATCTCGATGATCGAGTCAGGTCGGCGGCCGGTGACGAAGCGGTCACGGCTCATCGCCCTGGCGAGTGCTCTCGGCGTCAGCGTCACCGACCTCACCGGGCAGCCGCACGCGCCGCGCAGCGAGGACGACCTCGCCATCTACACCACCGTTCCGGCGCTGCGCGGCGCTCTCGACGACGACCCCGAGGGACCGGGACGGCCGCTGGACCCAGCCGGCCTGCGGGCGTCCGTGGATCAGGCGATGGCGGCCCGGATGGCCTGCGACTACAAGGCATTGGCTCGACTGCTGCCCGATCTGGTCGCCGCCACGCGGCAGCTCGCCGACTCCGGGCACCCGGAGGGACCGCGACTGTTCGTCCGGGCGGCGGTGACCACTGTGCTCGCCATCAAGCCGTTCGGCTACATCGACTTGGCGGCGCGGTACGCCGAGCGCGCGGAGCTGGTCGCCGCGCTGGCCGGGCCGGCGGAGGTCGCAGCCGCCGCGTTCGCCGCCGCGCAGAGTGCCCTGTCGTCGGGCACCCACGGCGGCCGGCGGCGGTCGCTGGCGGTGGCGACGCGCGCGGCGGAACGGCTGGGCGACACGGGCGACGACGCGGCGTTGACCTGGTACGGGATGCTCCACCTGCACTCTGCGATGTCGGCGGCATCGTTGGGCACCGGCGACCCGGACGGGCACCTGGCGGAGGCCGAGAACGCCGCGCGTCGGGCCGGGTCCGACCCCTGGCGAATGGAGTTCACTCCGGCGAACTGCGGCATCTGGCGGGTGGGCGTGGCCGTCGAGAACGGCACCCCTGAGCGTGCGCCGGAGCGGGCTCGGCGCGTCGACCGGTCTCAGATCCGCAGTGCGAACCGTCGATGCCGCTTGCACCTGGACGCGGGGCGCGGGTGGTATGCGGCTGGCGACCAGGATCGGGCGATCCTGGCGTTCCTGGAGGCGGACAACGCGTCGCCCGCGGAACTGCGGTCACGGCCGAGCGTGCGGGAGATCGTCGGACAGATGGTCCGGGACGCCCGCAGGCGGGGCACACCCGAGCTGCGGGATCTCGCAACCCGGATCGGCGTCGACCCGCTCGACCCGGAACCCCACGCAATCTAACTTTCGGTTATCTTGCCGTCACTCCGCCTGCTCTACCGTTCGGACAGGGACGCGCTGGAGATCTTGGAAGATGGTGGCCCCTCCAGGGGCCGTTTCATTCCAAGATCTCCCACTGGCACTGCCGTTGCGCCCTGATCAACCGGGTGTGGCGGTGGCGGTCCTTCCCTGGACCCCTGCGCCGCGCCCCTGGCAACGGAGGCGGGACGATGAGCGACGACAGGCCGGTCGAGGGCCGGGGCGAGCAGATCCAACAGGCGGAGCGGGAGGTGGCCCGGCAACGGCTGCTCGCGCAGGCCGAGGCGGAGCGGATACCGGCCGAGGAGACGACCCGGGCGGTGCCGGACCGGCGGTGGCGGCGTGGACAGCGGTGATCTCCTGCCCGTCGGCCGGCGGGTCGCGTACTGGCGGGGGCGGCGGAGACTGTCGCAGCAGATGCTGGCCGACCGGCTGGGCAAGTCCAAGAGCTGGGTCGACAAGGTCGAGCGGGGCGTTCGCGCCCTCGACCGGGTCTCCACCCTGCACGACATCGCCGCCGTGCTGCGCATCGACGCGGCGGTGCTGCTCGGCCGCGACGCCCGGCCCGCCGAGGCGACCGAACGCACCGAGGGCGTCGAGCGGATCCGGGCGGCCCTGTCGGCGTACGAGATCACGCTCGGCCGCGCCACCCAGCGGCCCGCCGTGCTCGCCGACCGGCTGACGCGGCAGGTGGGGCACGGGTGGGTCACCTACCAGCATGCCCGGTACCCGCAGCTCGTCGACCTGCTCCCGCCGCTGCTGGCCGACGCGCAGCGCACCCACGCCCGCGATCCCGCGACGGGGCGCGGGCCGCTGGTCGAGGCGTACCGGATCACCGCCGCGCTGCTGGTCAAGGTCGGCGAGGCCGACCTGGCCTGGCTGGCCGCCGACCGGGCGGTGGCCGTCGCGACCGGCGACCGGGCGCTGGTGGCCGCCGCCGTGGTGCAACTCGGCCAGGCGCTGCGCGCGTCCGGCCGGGCGCGGGCGGCGAGGTCGGCGGCGCTGGCCGCCGCGTACCGGATCGCCCCGGCCGACCCCGACGACGGTACGCCGCAGGAGCTGTCGCTGTGCGGGGCGCTGCTGGTCCAGGCGGCCCTGGCCGCCGCCCGCCACGGTGACGAGGCTTCCGCCACCGAACTGCTCGGCGAGGCCGCCGCGATGGCGGACCGGGTGGGGGAGGGGCACGACCACCACCGGACGGGATTCGGGCCGACGACGGTCGGCTCGGCGCGGGTCGCGGTGGCCGTGGAGCTGGGCGCGGCCCGCGCGGCCGTGACCTGGCACGAGCGGACGACCCGGCGGGACGCCTGGCGGTGGCTGCCCGCCGAGCACCGGGCGGCGCACCTGCTCGACGCCGCCCGCGCGTACCTCCAGGCCGACGACCCGGCCAGTGCCGGCCGGGCCCTGGTCGACGCCGAACGCACGGCACCGGCCGAGGTGCGCCACCGCCCGGCCGCCCGGTCGGTGCTGGCCCAGGTGGTACGCGACCCGCACGCCCCGGCCACGATCGTGCAGCTCGCGCTCGCCCTCGGCGTCACGTGAGCGGGCGGGTGTCGCGACGGGCAGCGACGGCTCGTATCCTGTGCGCGAAGGCACCACAAGGCGTGTGAAGTCACTGAAGGGGGTCGGTGTGAGCAACCGGATCGAGACGCTGGAGTTCCAGGCGGAGGCGCGCCAACTGCTCCAGCTGATGGTCCATTCGATCTACTCGAACAAGGACGTCTTCCTGCGGGAGCTGATCTCCAACGCCTCCGACGCGTTGGACAAGCTCCGCCTGGAGTCCCTGGTCGACAAGGATCTCGCAGCCGACGTCTCCGACCTGCACATCGAGATCGAGGTCGACCGCGACGCGCGCACCCTCACCGTCCGGGACAACGGCATCGGCATGTCCCGCGAGGACGTCGTCCGCCTGATCGGCACGATCGCCAAGTCGGGCACCGCCGAGCTGCTGGCGAAGCTGCGCGAGTCGAAGGACTCGGCGGCGTCGGCGGACCTGATCGGGCAGTTCGGCGTCGGGTTCTACGCCACGTTCATGGTCGCCGACCGGGTCACCCTGCTCACCCGCCGCGCCGGGGAGAGCGAGGGCACCCGCTGGGAGTCGACCGGCGAGGGCACCTACAGCGTGGAGACCGTCGACGACGCGCCGCAGGGCACCGCCGTCACCGTGCACCTCAAGCCCGAGGACAGCGACGACCACCTCTACGACTACACCGCCGAGTGGAAGATCCGCGAGATCGTCAAGCGATACTCCGACTTCATCGCCTGGCCGATCCGGATGACGGTCGAGCGCAAGGGCGAGGGCGACGAGACCACCCGCGAGGCGCAGACCCTCAACTCGATGAAGGCGCTGTGGGCCCGGCCGCGCAGCGAGGTCGACGAGGCCGAGTACAAGGAGTTCTACAAGCACGTCAGCCACGACTGGGCCGACCCGCTGGAGACCATCCACATGCGGGGCGAGGGCACCTTCGAGTACGAGGCGCTGCTGTTCCTGCCGTCGCACGCGCCCGTGGACCTGTTCGCCCCGCAGGCCCGCCGGGGCGTGCAGCTCTACGTCAAGCGCGTGTTCATCATGGACGACTGCGAAGCGCTGATGCCCAACTACCTGCGCTTCGTCAAGGGCGTCGTCGACGCGCACGACCTGTCGCTCAACATCTCCCGGGAGATCCTCCAGCAGGACCGCCAGATCCAGGCGGTGCGCCGGCGGCTGGTGAAGAAGATCCTCGCCACCGTCAAGGAGCTGAAGGCCAACGAGGCCGAGAAGTACCGCACCTTCTGGTCGGAGTTCGGCCCGGCGCTGAAGGAGGGCCTGCTCGACGACCCGGACAACACCGACGCGATCCTCGACGTCGTCTCGGTCGCCTCCACCCACGACCCGGCCGAGCTGACCGGCCTGCGCGACTACGTGGAGCGGATGAAGGACGGCCAGTCCGACATCTACTACATGACCGGCGAGTCCCGGTCGATGATCGAGAACTCGCCGCACATGGAGGCGTTCCGCGCCAAGGGCTACGAGGTGCTGATCCTCACCGACCCGGTCGACGAGGTCTGGGTCGAGCGGGTCGGCCAGTTCGACGGCAAGCCGCTGCGCTCCATCGCCAAGGGCCAGGTCGACCTGGACACCGAGGAGGAGAAGAAGGAGGCCGAGTCCGCCCGCGAGCAGCAGCGCCAGGAGTACGCCGACCTGCTGACCTGGATGTCGGAGAAGCTCGCCGACAGCGTCAAGGAGGTCCGGCTCTCCACCCGCCTGACCACCTCCCCGGCGTGCGTCGTCGGCGACGCCCACGACATCACCCCGACGCTGGAGAAGATGTACCGGGCGATGGGGCACGAGGTGCCGCAGGTCAAGCGGATCCTGGAGCTCAACCCGGGGCACCCGCTGGTGGAGGGGCTGCGCAAGGCCCACGAGCAGGACGCCACCGCCGACGGGCTCGCCGACACGGCCGAGCTGCTGTACGGCATGGCGCTGCTGGCCGAGGGCGGGGAACTGGCCGACCCGTCCCGGTTCACCCGCGTCCTCGCCGACCGGCTGGCCCGTACCCTCTGACGGCGCGAGGCCCCGTGCGGCGGTGCTACAGCGTCACCCAGTACCGCCGCACGGGGCCCAGCTCGGTGTCCCGCACGTCGTCGAGGACGCCGCCGTGGCGTTCGATGGTCCTCGCCGAGGCCACGTTGTCCGGCTGGCACGTGATCAGCACCCGGTCCAGGCCGAGCGTCCGTGCCTCGTCGAGCATCCGGCCCAACGCCCACGTTGCCAGGCCGCGACGGCGCGCCGACGGCCGGATGCCGTAGCCGATCTGGCCGGCGACACGCAGCAGGAAGCCGGTGAGCTCGTGCCGCAGCGCGATCCCACCGAGCACCCGGTCGTCCTCGACGATCCACCGGTACGTGCACCGCACCCGTTCGGCGGCCGGCGGCTTGTCGGGGGCCGGGGCCTCGACCAACCGGGCCACCCAGGCCGCGAACCCGGCGGGGGAGTCCACGTCGTCGTTCGGCCGCAGCCCGAAGCCGTCCTCGTGGAGGCCGGGGCCCCACTCGCGATGGGCGTCGAGCCAGGCGTCGTGCAGGCGGACGGTGGGCGCGATCAGCTCGGCCATGGGGCGACGATAGCCCCCGGCGTCGGCACGTGCGGTGCGGGCCGAGCGGTGCTGTCGGCGACGCTGCGGCTGCCCTGGGAGCCCGACGAGTGACCCGTCCGGCGGCACGGCAGCCGCGCCGCCGGACGTCGCGGGGGCTCAGACCGACGGCGGTGCCTCCGTGCCCGCGTCCGGCGCGAAGTGTCGCCGCAGGGTGCGTCGCCAGCGGGCGCAGGGCAGCTCGGGGCGCAGGGCGGCCAGTCCGGTCGCGTACTTGGAGACGGCCACCGGGCGGTGGCCGTGGCTCCACAGCAGGCGGTCGACGTGCGAGGCGGTCGACCCGGTCTTCGTTTCGACGATGGCCAGCCCGGGCAGCTCCAGCCGCGCGCCGTGGCCGCCTTCCCAGCACAGGCCGAGGTCGATGGTCGCCCGGCTCGCGGTCGTCGGCAGGAACAGTGTGCTGCGCAGGTATCTGGTGGTGAGCGTCGAGGCGAACGCCAGGCCGGTCCCGCCGCCGGTGCCGAGCGTCGCGAGGATGCTGTCGACGAACGTCCGACCGGGCGACAGGGTGCCGCTGTCGCCGGGGTGGTAGGGCAGCCGGTGCTTGACCGTGCCGCCGCGCGTGCCCTCGGTCTTCACCTCCAGCCAGCACAGGTCCGAGTCGACGTACGTCCGGGTTCTGATCTTGAAACGGCGGCGGCGTCGGTGGGCGGTGAGCCGGTAGCTGACGAGGTCGGGGGTGTCGAAGTACACCGACTCGTACCGGAACGACCGCCGGCCGTCGATCTCCAGCACCTGCGTGCCGGGGTCGAGCCCGGCGAGCAGGCCCGGCACCTCGGCGGCCGGGAGCAGGTACTTGCGGTCGAACCGGGTCTGCAGGGCGGCGCGTCCGGTCAGCTCCGTGAGGTCGATCGGCGCGAGGTCGGCCAGCGCCGTGGTGGGCGTGGCGAGGGGGATCATCGCGTCGCGCCCGTCTCGACGGGTCGCCGGGCGGCGCCCGTGGTGGCCTTCGGCCGGGAGTAGCGGACGTCGACGACGGTGGTGTCGTTGACCAGGTCGATCCGTTCCACGTTGGCGGCGTGCACCCGCGCGCCGAGCTGTTGTTCGAGGTGGGCGGTGAGGGCGACCGGGTCGGTCAGCACGGTGTCGAGCACCATGACGTGTCGCCGGTAGCGGCGCAGCAGCCGGGGGTGGTCGCCGACGTACATCACCGCGAGGATCAGCGCCGTCAGGCCGGCGACCGTCCAGATCGAGGTGCCGGAGAGCGGGCCGAGGATGCCGAGCGCGAGGGCGGAGAAATAGTACGCCACCTCGTGCTGGTCGAGTTCGGTCGAGCGGAGCCGGATGATCGAGAGTACGCCGAACAGGCCCAGCCCGAGGCCGGCCCCGACGGTGCCGCTGCTGAGCGAGCTGGCCACGGCGAAGACGCCGACGTTGACGCCGAGGTAGGCGACCACCAGGTCCCGCCGCCGATGACGGGGGAAGTACAGGGCGAAGACGAGCAGGCCCACGGCGACCAGGTTCATCCCGGTCAGGACCAACCGTGACATTGATGCTCCTCTGAGGTTTACCCGGCGTCGCGGGGTACGGGGTCGACGCGCGGGCTGCGGATCGGTGCGGGGCGAGGTGGGGAGGGCTGCCGGCGAGGGGGCGGGCCAGGGCCGCCCGGCCAGGACCGCGCGGTCCTGGCCGGGCGCACCGGAGATCAGGAGCGGATCATGCCGCCGCTGTACTGGCCGGCGGTCACCCCGGTCAACACCCGGGTCGCGCCCGAGATGCTGCCGCTGGTGTACAGGCCGCCGACGTTCGTGCCGCTGACGCTGCCGCCGGTGTAGACGTCGTACCGCTGGCCGTTGGCGATGCGGTTCGACGAGATGACGACCTCCCGGAAGCTCTTCGACGCCCGGAACGAGGCCAGCACGGTGCTGCCGGAGACGACGTGCACGATCGTGTTGGCGGCGTAGGTGGTGCTGAACCGGGGGGCGACCCAGCCCTGGCCGGTGTTCGGCACCGCCTTGAACACGGCCATCGAGGTCAGGCCGGCGCCCACCACCGTGCCGCCGGTGAAGGTGAGCGTCGCGTCGGTGTCGAGCGCGCCCTCGCCGCCGCCCCGGGTGCTGGAGCCGTTGGCGACCACCGTGCCGCCGGCGAAGGTGAGTTCGCCGTTGGAGTCGAATCCGTCGGTGCCGCCGGTGGCCACGACCGTGCCCCCGGTGACCCGGATGAACGCGTTCGGGGAGGGCTCCATGTGGCCGAGGCCCTCCTCGGCGGCGTTGACGGCGTCGTCGCTGGCCACGACGGTGGAGTTACCGCCGCTGATCGTCAGCTTCAGCGCCTCCAGCGCCTCGTACGACCGGGTCACGTTGATGGTGCCGCCGGAGATGTTCAGCGCGTTCTCGCCCTTGATGCCGTCGTCGGCGACGGAGACCGAGATCGTGCCGTTGGTGATGTTGACGACGCCCTTCCCGGCCTCCGTGTCGTTGGACTTGAGCCCGTCGCCGGCGGTCGAGGTGACGGTGATGGCGCCGCCGTTGACGGTGAGCGAGTCCTTGCCCCGGATGGCGTCGTCCACCGCGTTCACGGTGATCGTGCCGGACTGGATGACCAGGTCGTCCTTGCTGACGATGCCGTCCTGGTAGCGGGCCTGCACGGTCAGCGCCCCGGTGCCGCCGATGGTCAGGTCGGCGGCGCTGAACAGCGCGGCGTCCGGCTCGCCGGTGTTGGTGTAGGCGGTCGCGTCGGTGAGCCTGTTGGTGGTCCCGGCGGCCAACGTGACGGTGACGGCGTCGGCGTTGGTCACGTACAGCGGCGAGGACGTCGAGTTCGTGATCGAGGCGCCGCTGAGAATGAGCTCGACCGTTCCGGCGGCGGCGGTGTCCACCTTGACGTAGCCGTTGTTCAGCGTGCCGCTGATCTGGTACGAGCCGGGTGCCGTGATGGTGATGGCGCTGCCGGAGACGGTGACGTTGCTGCCCGATACGCTCGCGCTGGATCCGTTGAGGGTGATCGTGGCGGTCGGGGCGGCGATGGCGGCACCGGCGAGCGGGCCGGCCAGCAGGGTGGCCGTGAGCCCGGCGAGGACGGCGGTTCTGCGGGTGGTCGAGGTCATGGTGATCCCGTTCTTCGAGGGCAGGTGGATGCGGTCCTGAACGCCGGCTGTTCGGTAGGTGAACGGCCGGTGAATGTGCCATGGCATCGAGAATCATAAATAGGTGTTCGGTGGGGCAATAGGTCTCGCGGCGGAAAAGCGGGCCGTCGCCCCGAATGACAGGTGGCTGACAGCAAACGCTGACGGAATTCTGAGCTGCGGGCGCTTGACGCCACCCGGAACTCGCCTTCGGCGGCACCGTCGCCCCGGACGGCGTGCGAATCTTGGACAGTCCCGTCCGGGACGGACAGGAACTGTCCAAGAATCAGAGGACGGCCGGCGGTGGTCCGGCGCCCGGCGAGGGCGATGCGCCATCCGGCCGGCTCTGGTCGGGCGGGATCGGCTCTGGCCGGATGGGTTGGCTCTGGCCGGGTGGGGCCGGCATCCGCCCACCCCTTTGCTCTGCACCCAAGGACGCAACGCTTCACGCAGCGCAGCCGCGCGTCGACCCCCGCCACCCCTCGCTTCTCGCGTACGCACAGCTCAGGCTGCCTGCTGCGCGGATGGGTGCAGAGCAAAGGGGATGCGAGGCGTCAGGCGGGGTCGGGTGGATGTCACACAGAGTGATCATGGCTGCCCCTGCTGAGCCCGCCGTGGCCGACGCGGCGGCGGAACGGGCCGGGCGGCGGTGCCGGCGTTCCGCCATCCGGACCGCCGATGGGCGCTGACCTGGGCCTGTGGCACTCTGGACCGGTGCGGGACCAGACTCTGACCGGCGTGCTGCTGGTCGTCGGCGTGCTCGGCCTCGCCACCTGCTTCGGCTGGTGGCGACGCCGCCGCGACGGCCGCCTCCGGTCGGTCGCCCCCGCCCCCGGGGCCGGCACCGGCCCCGGCGCGCCACAGGACGCGCACCGGGCCCTGCTCGCGCGGCTGGGCGCGCGCCCCGGCGCGGTGACGATGGTCCAGTTCTCCTCGGCCGTGTGCGCCCCGTGCCGCGCGACCCGCCGGGTCCTCGAGCAGGTCGAGGCGGCCGTCCCGGGCGTCGTGCTGGTCGAGGTCGACGCCGAGCAGCACCTCGACGCCGTCCGTGAGCTGGACGTCTGGCGGACGCCGACGGTGCTGGTGGTCGACCCGGCCGGGCACGTGGTGCTCCGGGCGTCCGGGGTGCCCGTCCGGGACGACCTGGTGGCGGCCGTCGCGCCGCTGCTGGCCGGGGCCGACCGGTGACGATCACGCGGTCTTCCGCGCGCCGGTCGTCCGGGCCGCCGTCGGGGTCCGCGCTGCCGTCGGGGTTCGTACCGCCGTCAGGGTCCGTGCCGCCGTCGGGGGCCGGTTCCGCGCGCGGGGCGCGACTGACCCGACGGCGGGCGGTGGACCACGGGCGGCTCGCGGCGAGCCTCTGTCCGGCGTGCCACGCCGCCTGACAGTCGCCCGCGCGCCACGGCGCGCCCCCTCGCCGAACGGACCCTTACGCCATGCTGCTCGACCCTCGCGGCCCCCGGTTCGCCGCCGCCGTCACCACCGTCGTCCTCGCCGCCGCGCTGATCGCCGGCTCACTCGCCCTGGTGCTCACCCAGGCGGTGGTCTTCGCCGTCACGGCGGCGAGCCCGCGCCTCGGCCCGTACACCCTGGCCTACCGGGCGCTGGTCGCGCCCCGGCTCGACCCGCCCGCCGAGCGGGAGCCGGCCGCCCCGGTGCGGTTCGCCCAGCTCGTCGGGTTGGCGTTCATGCTGCTGGCGGCCGTCGGGCACCTCGCCGGCCTGCCGGCGCTCGCCCTGACCGCCACGGCGGCGGCCCTGGCCGCGGCCTTCCTCAACGCGGCGTTCGACTTCTGCCTCGGCTGCGAGGCGTACCTCGCGCTGCGTCGGCTCACCGGGCGGCCCGTGCCCGCCCGGGTGCCGACCGGCCCGGCCTGATCGACTGCCCGCGCGGGGTCCGCTCCGGAGCCGGCGCGCGGCGGCCCGTGGCCGGGCGACCCGGCCGGCTCGGGGGCGTCCTGGCCGGCGTCGACGCGGCGGTGCCGAAATCCCTACTTTTCAAGTAGGGTTTGCGGGTGGTGGGGGTGGTCGGTTAGCGTCGGAGGCACCGGACGCCGCATCGATGTGCGTCCCGGCCGATCCGGGGCGGCCCACCCCGGGCTGCACCGTGCGATCCTGGGAGCCTCCGATGACCGCCGACCCGCAGCAGGGACCCATCGTCGATGCCGACACGACCTCGCTGCGGAGCGTCCTGCGCCAGCAGGCCAGCACCGTCACCGTGGTGACGGCCCCCGGGGCCACGCCGGTCGGCTTCACCGCGACGTCGTTCACGTCGGTGTCGCTGGAGCCGCCCGTGGTGTCCTTCTGCCTCGGTCTCGCCTCGTCGGCGTGGCCCACGGTGGCGCGCGCCCGGCACGTCGCGGTGCACCTGCTCGCCCAGCACCAACGGGATTTGGCGCGCACGTTCGCCGCCACCGGGATCGACCGCTTCGCCCACCCGACCCGGTGGCGGGTCGGCCCCGAGGCGGTGCCGATCCTCGACGACGCCCCGGCGTGGCTGCTCTGCCGCGTGGTGGACCGGGTGGTCGTCGGCGACCACGCGATCGTGCTCGCCGAGCCCGAACTGCTGCGGCACGCCGAGGTCGGCTCGCCGCTGCTCTACCACCGGGGCGGCTACGCCGGCGTCGACCCGGCAGACCGGGCCGCCGTGGCCTGAACGGCCCCGTCGAGCGGCGGCACCCGGCCGACGGGCGCGTCGCGTGTTGCCGCCCGGCCCCACGACCGCGCGACGTGCGGCAACCGCCGGGCCGCCATCCGGGCCAGCGCCGCGACGCCGACGCCGGCGACGAGCGACACCACCAGGGCGGCACCGCGCGAGACCGGCCCGACCACCGCCAGCACCTGCCAGTGGATCAGGTAGATGGCGAGCGAGCTGGTGGCCAGCACTCCGGCGACCCGGTTGAGCGTGCCCCGGCTGGGCAGCCGGGGCACCCAGACGAGCAGTCCGAAGCCGGCCGCGATCAACGCCTCCCGCCACGGCTCGCCGAAGAAGCCGGGCAGCGCGAGCAGGGCGGCCCCGGTCAACACGAGCCGCTGACCCGTCCCGCGGGCCCGCGCCGTCGCCCAGCCGAGCGCGAACAGCCAGAACACCACGACGGCGGACGGGACGTGGCCGTGCGTCGCCAGGCCGGGCAGGTCGTACCGGAAGGCCAGGCCGAGCGCGGCGACGGCGAGCGGCAGCCCGAACGGGTACCGCCGCTCGACGCGGTCGACGGCCGGCACGGCCAGCAGCACGACCGCGCCGAGCAGGATGAACACCAGCGCCTCGACGAACCAGAAGTGCCACTGCGTGGCCCCGTCGTGCGGCCCGAGGACGCTGTTGAGCAGCAGCACGTTGGTCAGCGTGTAGTCGCCGGTGACCGCGCCCGCCGCGGCGATCCACAGCGCCGACGGCAGCACGACCCGGCCGATGCCGCGCCCGACGGCGCGCAGCCGCCGGGCCCGCGGGACGTCGGTGAGCTGGAACCGGGCGAAGTTGAACCCGGCGACCGCCAGCAGCAGGTGCGCGCCGCCCTTGACGGTGAACAGCGGGATGTGCGACCCGACGATCACGACGATCGCCGCCGCGCGCAGTGCCACGCTGGTCTCCAGCACGGCCCGCCGGCCGGGCCGGGGCGCGGCGGTCGGCCGGGGCAGGTCCCGGATCGCGGTGGTGTGCCAGCCGGCGGGCAGGTCGCCGAGGGCCTCCTCCAGCCGCACCGACATCTCCACGTATGACAGCGAGTCGCCGCCGAGGGAGACGAAGCTGTCGTCCGGGGTGACGTCGTCGGTGCCCAGCACCCGCGCGTACAGCCGGCACAGGTCGGTGCCGTCGTCGCCGGACGGCGCGGCGGGCGCGGGGGCGGCGGCCAGGGCGCGCAGCGCGCCGCGGTCCGGCTTGCCGTTGCCCAGCCGGGGCAGCTCGGCGACCGGGTGCACCCGTACGGCCCGCGCCGGCAGCCCGGCCGCCGCGGCGGCGAGCCGGCGTACCCGCTGCGGGTCGGCGCCGTCGGTGGTCGCCACGACCAGCTCGCGGTCCGTGCCCACGCAGTACGCGGCGACGCTCCGCGCGGCCAGCCGCTCCTCCACCCGCGCCAGGTCGATGCGCAGCCCGAAGACCTTCGCGTACCCGCCGACCCGGCCCACGATCTCGTAGAGTCCGTCGGGGGCCCGGCGGGCCACGTCGCCGGTGCTCAGCTCCTCGACGGTGCGACCCAGCGCCAGGTCGGCCGGGGTCCGCGCGTAGCCGAGCATCACGTTGGGGCCCGTGTAGACCAGCTCGCCGGTGTCGGGCTCCGGCCGGTCGGGCAGCGGGCGCAACCGGAACGCGCCGCCGGGCACCGGCACGCCGATCGCCTCGGGCCGGGTCGCGGCCAGGTGCGGCGGCAGGTACGCCATCCGCGCCGTCGCCTCGGTCTGCCCGTACATGACGAACAGGTCGAAGCCCCGGCGCCGGCCGAGTTCCGCGTACCGGGTCACCCGCTCGGGATCGAGCCGCCCGCCGGCCTGGGTGACGTAGCGCAGGTGGGGCAGGCGCAGCTGCGCGAAGCCGACCCGGTCCAGCAGCTCGAACGTGTACGGCACGCCGGCCAGGGCGGTGCCCCGGGCGGCGCAAAACAGCTCCCAGAAGGACGCGTCGGCCACCGACCGGTCGGTGAGCAGCAGCGCGGCCCCACGCAGCAGGTGGCTGTTGACCACGGACAGGCCGTAGCAGTAGTGCAGCGGCAGGGTGGTGGCCGCCCGGTCGGTGTCCCGGATGCCGAGGTAGTCGGCGATGGCCTCCGCGTTGGCCTGGAGGTTCGCCCGGGACAGCCGGACCAGCTTCGGCGACCCGGTCGAGCCGGAGGTGCTCAGCAGCAGCGCCAGCTCGGGGTGCAGCTCGTGCCGGCTGACGGGCCGCCGCTCGTCGACCGTGAGCGTCCCGCCGACGCGGCGCAGCACCACGTCCGGGTCGTACGCCCGCTCCAGCGCGGCCGTCGCCGCGTCGTTGTCGCCGGGCGTCAGCAGCAGCGGGTGCCCGGCGGTGAGCGCGGCGAGGTACGCGACCAGCTCGTCGACCCGGTTGGCCCCGGCGAGCAGCACCAGCCGCCGGGCGGTGCCGAGGCGGGCGGCGAGCGCGGCGACCCGGTCGGCCAGCTCCCGGTAGCTGAGCCGACCGTCGGCGGTGAGCACCGCGGGGCGGTCGCCGTGGTCGGCCAGGGCGGCGGCGAAGGGCACCGGCTCGACGGCGGGGGAGGCACGCATGGCGGCCAGGTTAGGGCAGCCAAACCTCAGTGAAAATCGGGGGAGGTGGACATCACTCCTGGTCACGGCGAAGATGGATTTGCCTCACGACTGCCAAGTAAGGTAATCCTTGCCTGTGCAAAAGCGTCTGAGCGTCGTACTGGCCACCGCCCTGGCGGGTCTGCTCTCCCTTGCCGCCTGCGGCGGCGACGAGGGCGACCCGGGCAAACCGGGCGACAAGCGGCTGACCATCTACAGCGGCCGCAGCGAGACCCTCGTCAAGCCGGTGCTGGAGAAGTTCGAGAAGTCCTCCGGCATCACCGTGGACGTCCGCTACGGCAGCACCGCCCAGATGGCGGCCCAGCTCCTCGAGGAGGGCGGGCGCAGCCCCGCTGACGTCTTCTTCGCCCAGGACGCGGGCGCGCTCGGCGCGGTCACCAAGGCCGGCCTGTTCGCCGCCCTGCCGCAGGACCTGCTCGACCGGGTGCCGGCCGCCTACCGGGCCGCCGGCGGCCAGTGGGTCGGCGTCAGCGGCCGGTCCCGGGTGCTGGCCTACAACGCCGACCAGGTGACGAAGGGCCAGCTCCCGAAGTCGGTGTTCGAACTGACCGACCCGACGTGGAAGGGCAAGGTCGGCGTCGCCCCGACCAACGGCTCCTTCCAGGCGTTCGTCACCGCCCTGCGGGTGCAGCACGGCGACGCGAAGGCCAAGGAGTTCCTGACCGGGCTGAAGGCCAACGAGCCGCAGATCCGCGAGGGCAACGTGCAGATCGTCGCCGACATCGACGCCGGGAAGCTGGCGGCCGGCCTGGTCAACCACTACTACGTCTACGAGCTGGCCAAGGAGCGCGGCGGCGACCCGGCCACCCTCAAGGCGCAGCTGCACTTCTTCCCCGACGGCGACACCGGCGGGCTGGTCAACGCCGCCGGCGTCGGCCTGCTCACCCGCGCCGGCACCGACCCCGACGCCCGGGCGCTGGTCGACTACCTGCTCGGCACCGAGGCGCAGACCCACTTCGCCACCCAGACGTTCGAGTATCCGCTGACCGCCGGGGTGCCGGCCGCGCCGGGCCTGCCGCAGCTCGCCGACCTCGCCGCCCCGAAGATCGACCTCAACGACCTCGACACGCTCGACGCCACCGTCACCATGATCAAGGAAACGGGGCTGGCCTGAACGGCGTGGCCACCGCCGACCGCCGGGCCCCCACCGGGTCCCGGCGGTCGGCGCGTCGTGTCCTGCCCCGGCCGGGGCTGACCGCCGCGTCGGCCGCCGCCGTCGCGGTCGCCCTGCTGCCCCTGGTCTACCTCGCCGTGCGGGCCGGCGAGGCGGGCGGCGACCGGATCGCCGCCGAGCTGTTCACCCACCGGGTCGCCGTGCTCGCCGGGCGCAGCCTGGCCCTGGCGGCCGTGGTCACCGCCGCCTGCGTCGTCGTCGGCGTCGCCGCCGCGTTCCTGGTCGCCCGCACCGACCTGCCGGGCCGCCGCGCCCTCGGCGTCGTCGCGGCGCTGCCGCTGGCCGTGCCCACGTACGTCGCCGGGTTCGCCTGGACGGCCACCGTGGACGGGTTCGAGGGCTTCTGGGCTGCGGCGCTGCTGCTGACCGTCTGCTCCTACCCGTACGTCTACCTGCCGGCCGTCGCGGCGCTGCGCCGGGCCGACCCCGGGCAGGAGGAGGTGTCCCGTTCGCTGGGCCGGGGCCCGTGGGCGACCCTGGTCGGGGTGACGCTGCGCCAGATCCGGCCGGCCGTGGCCGCCGGCGCGCTGCTCGTCGCCCTCTACGTCCTGTCCGACTTCGGCGCGGTGTCGATCGTGCGGGTGGACACCTTCACCCGGGCCATCTTCACCGCGTTCAACCTGGGCTTCGACCGTACCGGCGCGCTGGTGCTCTCCACCGTGCTGGTGGTGCTCACTGTGCTGCTGATCGGCGCGGAGCTGGGCACCCGCACCCGCGACGCCCGCTACGCCAGCACCGCCGTGCGCCCGCCCGCGCGGCTGGCGCTGCGCCGCTGGCGGTGGCCGGCCCTGGCCGCCCTGCTCGCCGTCGACGCGCTGGCCCTCGGCGTGCCGGCGTACGGGCTGGCCCGCTGGCTCGGCGCGGGCGTGTCCCGCCCCGGCTCCCTCGCCGAGGTCGCGGCCGCCGCCGGCGGGTCGCTGTCGGTGTCACTGGCCGGCGCGGCGTTCACCATGCTGCTCGCCCTGCCGCTGGGGCTGCTCGCCGCCCGGGCGCCCGGCCCGGTGGCCACCGTGCTGGAGCGGCTCACCTACGTCGCGCACGCCCTGCCCGGCGTGGTGATCGGGCTGTCCCTGGTGTTCTTCGCCGTGAACGTGGCGTACCCGCTCTACCAGAGCGTCTGGCTGCTCGCGCTGGCGTACGCGACGTTGTTCCTGCCGCTGGCCGTCGGGGCGGTGGCGTCCGCCGCCGCGCAGAGCCCGCCCGCCGTGGAGGAGGCCGCCCGGTCGCTGGGCCGGGGCCCGTTCGCCGTGTTCCGCACGGTCACGCTGCCACTGACCCTGCCCGGCATCGGCGCCGGGGCGGCCCTGACGTTCCTCACCTGCATGAAGGAACTGCCCGCCACGCTGCTGCTGCGGCCGACCGGGATGGACACCCTGGCCACCGAGCTGTGGACGCACACCTCGACCGCCGCGTACGCCGCTGCCGCACCGTACGCGGCGCTGCTCGTCGCGCTCGCGGCCGTGCCGACCTGGCTGCTCGCGGCGCGCACCGGACTGACCGACGCCGGCCGGACCGCCCCCGGAGGCACCCGATGACCGAGACGATGCTGGCCGTGGCCGGGCTGACCAAGTCGTACGGGACGGTGCCCGCGCTGGCCGGCGTCGACCTCGCCGTGCCCTCGGGCACCCTGCTGGCCGTGCTCGGCCCGTCCGGCTGCGGCAAGACCACGCTGCTGCGCTGCGTCGCCGGGTTCGAGCGGGCCGACTCGGGCGCCGTCGCCGTCGCCGGCCGACCGGTCGCCGCCGACCGGGTGCACGTGCCGCCGCACCGCCGCCGGGTCGCCGTCGTGCCGCAGGAGGGGGCGCTGTTCCCGCACCTGTCGGTGGCCGACAACGTCGGCTACGGGCTGGACCGGGCGGCCCGCCGCAGCGGCCGGGTCGAGGAGGTCCTCGCGCTGGTGGGGCTCGCCGGCTACGGCCCCCGGATGCCGCACCAGCTCTCCGGCGGCCAGCAGCAGCGGGTCGCGGTGGCCCGGGCGCTCGCGCCCCGGCCGCCGCTGGTGCTGCTCGACGAGCCGTTCAGCGCCCTCGACGCGCAGCTGCGCACCGAGCTGCGCGCCGACGTGCGGCAGGCGCTGCGCGCCGACGGGGCCACGGCCGTCCTGGTCACCCACGACCAGGGCGAGGCGCTGTCCATGGCCGACGCGGTCGCCGTGATGGACGCGGGGCGCATCGTGCAGTGCGCGCCGCCCGCCGAGGTCTACCGCGACCCGGCGACGCCCTGGGTGGCCCGGTTCGTGGGCGACGCCGTGCTGCTGCCGGCCACCGTGGACGACGCGGTCGCGCTCACCCCGCTGGGCCGGCTGCCGCTGCGCGGCCCGGTGCCGGGCGGAGCCACGGCCGGCGCGGCGGCCCGCAGCGCCTCGGCGAGCGGGGCGGGGGGCGGTCGCGCGGTGACGGTGCTCATCCGGCCGGAGCAGATCCGGCTCGCCGCCAGCGGCGGGCCGCTGGCCACCGTGGTCCGGCAGGACTTCCACGGCCACGACGCGCTGACCACCTTGCGGCTCGACGACGGCACGGTGCTCACCGCGCGGACCCTCGACGAGGGGGTCGCGCTCGCCCCCGGCGCGCAGGTCGCGGTGACGGTGCGCGGCGAGGTCCGCGCGTACGCGGGCTGACGCCTGTGGAGCGCAGGGTTCGGTGGCCGGTTGTGGTGGAATCGCGTCGGCGTGTCGTGCACCGGAGGCAGCCAGCGCCGCCGGTCGCTATCTCCTGGTGAGGTCGGCGTCGAAGTGGACGCCGGTGTCCGTGATCGCGGTGCCCTTGGTGGCGACGCGCAGGGCGTTCGGGCCCGTCGCCGTCACCGTGGCGGTCAATCCTTCCGAGCAGGTGATCGGCTCGCCGTTGGCCCCCTGCCCCTCGTCGATGGTGTGGTGCTTGTGGAGGTAGAGCTCGCCGTCGCCGTCGCCGACCTCGGTGAGGGTCCACGAGGATCGGCACAGGAGCCGGCCGTCCAGCTCCGATGACGTCTCGACGGCCTGTTGGCCCTGCTTCGCGCGCCTGATCGTCAGGGTGAGCGTGTGCTTCGGGTGCACGCACGCGGCGAGGATCGTGCCTGAGCAGGTCTCCTCGCCGGTCCAGGTGCCGAGGAAGTCGGCGGGGACGTCGTTGCAGCGGACGAACCGCCGGTCCGTCTTGTCGCAGATCCAGTCGCCCGAGTCCGGCATCAGCCAGGCCCCGACCGAGACGAGCAGGGCGGTGACGCTGACCGCCGCGGCGATCCACTCCCACGGCGGCCGGCTCCGTCGGCCGGTGTCCGGGGTGCCGTTGTCGTTCTCCGACATGGTGAGGGGCGACTCCTGTCCTGGTGCGCGGGCCGATCGGGCACGTTCCCCGCCGTCGGCGACGGCGCGTGACGGGGAAACCTGCTCCGGAGTTTCTCATTCTCGCGGGCTCCCGGCTGTCCGCGCGGCGACGGACGGGCGGGCGGCGGCGCGGCGGACTTTACAACGAAAACCGTTTCCAACAAGATGTACGCGGGACGCCACCGCAACAGGACGGGAGTCGTTGATGGGTCACCTGCTGGTCATCGAGAGCTGGGTGGGCGCGATGAGCGCCCTGCTGCCGAGGGCGATCCGGGAGGACGGTCACCGGTTCACGTTCCTCACCCGCGACCTGCACCACTATCTGCGGGCGACGCCGCCCGGCGAGGTCCACCCGCTGCTTGCCGCCGACAACGTGGTCACCGCCGAGACCAACGACCCGGCGGCGCTCGCCGCACACGTCGCCCGGCTGCACACCGCCCTGCGCTTCGACGGGGTGCTCACCTCCTGCGACTACTACCTGCACACCGCCGCCGAGGTCGCCGCCCACCTCGGGCTGCCCGGCCCCGACCCGGCGGCGGTGCGCCGCGCGTACCGCAAGGACCTGGCCCGAGAGGCGATGCGCCGGGCGGGCCTGCCCGGGCCGGCGTTCGCGGTCACCGACGGCTGGGCGGACACCCTCGCCGCCGCCGAGCGGCTCGGCTTCCCGCTGGTGGCCAAGCCCGTCGACCTGTGCGCCGGCATGTACGTGCGCGCCGTCGCCGACCCGACGCAGCTGCGCTCGGCGTACGACGCGCTGGCCGGCTTCGGCGTCAACGCCCGCCGGCAGCCCCGGGTGCCGCTGGTGCTGCTGGAGGAGCTGCTCACCGGCCCGGAGGTGAGCGTCGAGACGGTCACCTGCGACGGCGTCACCACGGTCGTCGGGGTCACCGACAAGAGCCTCGCCGGCGCGCCCGCGTTCGTCGAGAGCGGGCACATGTTCCCCGCCGACCTGCCCGCCGGCGACGCCCGCGCCGCCGCCGACGCGGCCGTCGCCGCGCTCGCCGCCGTCGGCCTCACCCACGGCGTCGCCCACACCGAGCTGCGCCTGACCCCGGCCGGGCCCCGGGTGGTCGAGGTCAACCCCCGGCCCGCCGGCAACCAGATCACCGAACTCGTCCGCCGGGTCACCGGCATCGACCTGCCGATGGCGTACGCGCGCCTCGCCCTCGGCGAGCGCCCCGACACCACGCCGGTCGACACCGGGGTACGCAGCGCCGCCATCGCGTTCCTGCTGCCGCCCCGGGCCGGCACCGTCGACACGATCACCGGCACCGACCGGCTCGCCGACGACGGTGGCGTCGTGGACTGGGCGGTCAGGCCCGCCGGGCACCGCACCGGCGACGCCAGCAGCAACAACAGCTACCTCGGCCACGTCATGACCGTCGACACCGACGGGCCGGGCGCGCGGGCCCGCGCCGAGGCGCACGTCGCCGCCCTCGACGTCCGGTACGCCGACCAGCTCGCCGGGGCCGCCGCGTGACCGCCCCGGCCGCCGGCCCCACCGTCACCGCCCCGGCCCACGACAGCCTCGACGACCTGGTGGCGGCGGTACTCGCCGGTCGCCTCGGCCCCGACCCGGCGGGGGAGCGGGTCAGCGTCGGGTTCGTCACCCGGCAGGGCGCCCGCCACCCCGGTCGCGCCCGGGGCTACCGCAACCACGTGCTCGGCCTGCGGGTCGACGCCGCCGTCGGCTCCTGCGCCGTCGAGCCCGACGAGCTGCCCGACGACGTCGCGTACGACTGCGTGGGCGCCACCGTGGCGGAGCTGCTGGCCCACCCGAGCCTGCCGGTGCGCGTCGCCGCGCTCGACGCGTACCTGATGGGGGTGCGCCCGCACGCGGGCGCGGCGACCGACGTGGTGACCGTGCCCGCCGGCACGTCGCTGGCCAAGTCGGCCGCCCGCGCCGCCGCCGTGGTCGACCTGCTCCCCGCCGAACCCGGGCGGACCGTGCTCGTCGTCGGCGTGGTCAACTCCCTGCTCGACCAGCTGCGCCGGCGCGGCCTGCGCTACCTGCCGTGCGACCTGGCCGGCGGGCGCACCGAGTGGGACGAGCCGTGCCTGCCCGACGCGGCGGCGCTGCTGGAGCGCTGCGACGCGATCCTCGCCTCCGGCATGACCCTCGGCAACGGCACCTTCGCGCCGCTGCTGCGCCACGCCCGGGCCACCGGGGTCCCGCTGGTGGCGTTCGCCCAGTCCGGCAGCGCGGTCCTGCCGTGCTTCCTCGGGGCCGGGCTGACCGCCGTGTCGGCGGAGCCGTACCCGTTCTTCTGGCTCGACGGCGGCCCCACGCCGCTCTACCGCTACCGCGCCGACCGGGAGGGCCGATGACCGCGCCGCAGCTGCTCGACCTCGTCGGCGGCACGCCGGTGGTGCTCGTGGACGCCCCGCTGCCGCACCCGCACCCCGGCTTCCTGGCCAAGGTGGAGTGCCTGAGCCCCGGCGGAATGAAGGCCCGCGCGGCGGTGTCCATGCTGGCCGGCGCGCGCTCGCGCGGCGAGCTGGTCCCGGGGGCCCCGGTGGTGGAGTCGACCAGCGGCACCATGGGCGTCGGCCTCGCCTTCGCCGGGCAGGCCCTCGGCCACCCGGTGGTGCTGGTCGTCGACCGGGAGCTGGAGCCGTCCATGCGGGCGCTGCTGCGCGCCCACGGGGCCCGGCTGGAGGTGGTGGACGCCCCGCACCCCGCCGGCGGCTGGCAGCAGGCCCGCCTCGACCGGCTGCTCCGCGTGCGGGCCGCGCTGCCCGGGGCGTACTGGCCCGACCAGTACCGCAACCCCGACAACGCGGCCGGCTACGCCGGGCTCGCCGACGAGATCGTCGCCCAGGTCGACGCCGTGGACACGCTGGTGTGCAGCGTCGGCACCGGCGGGCACAGCGCCGGCCTGGCCCGCGCGCTGCGCCGGCACTGGCCCCGGCTGCGCCTGATCGGGGTGGACACCGTCGGCTCCACCATCTTCGGCCAGCCCGCCCGCGCCCGGCTGATGCGCGGCCTCGGCAGCAGCATCCACCCCCGCAACGTCGACTACGCCGCCTTCGACGAGGTGCACTGGGTCGGCCCGGCCGAGGCCGTCCAGACCTGCCGGCGGCTGGCCCGGCACGCGTTCGTCACCGGCGGGTGGAGCACCGGCGCGACCGCCCGGGTCGCCGCCTGGGCGGCGCGGACCCGGCCCGGGGACCGGGTCCTCGCCGTGTTCCCCGACGGGCCGCACCGCTACCTCGACTCCATCTTCGACGACGACTACTGCGCCCTGCGGGGGCTGCTCGGCCCCACCCGGGGCCACCCCGTCGAGATCCCGCACCCCCGGGCGGTGGAGGTCACCCGGTGGAGCCGGTGCCGCACCGTCGTCGACCCCCGCCGCCGGCCTGCCGAGCCGGCCCGAGGGCAGCGGGTGCCGGCGTGAACCTCGACTGGCGGGCCTACCCGCTGCCGCTCGCCGAGCCGCTGCGCATCTCCCGGTCGGTCATGGCCCGTCGCGACGCGGTGGCCGTGCGGCTGACCCACGACGGCGGCACCGGCCACGGCGAGGTCGTCACCAGCGCGTACCAGCGTCTCGACCTGGGCCGCATCGACGCGCTGCTGACCGCCCTGCGTCCCCGGGTCACCGGGTACGCCGACCCGGAGGCGCTGCGTGCCGACCTACCGGCCCTCGCCGCCGACCTGGCCGACGCGCCGGGGGTGCTGGGCGCGCTCGACGCGGCCGTGCACGACCTCGTCGGGCGGCGCGCCGGGGTGCCCGTGTGGCGGCTCGTCGACGCCCCCGCGCGGGAGGCGGCCTCGACCGCGTACACGATCGGGCTGGTGCCGCCCGCCGACGCCGCGGCCACCGCGCGGCGGCTCGTGGCGGCCGGCTTCACGGTGCTGAAGGTCAAGGCCGGGGCGGACGACGACGTCGCCCGGGTCGCCGCCGTGCGGACCGCCGCCCCGGCGGCCCGGCTGCTGCTCGACCCCAACGGGGCGTGGACGCCCGAGCGGACCGTCCGGGTCCTCGACGCCGTCGCCGCCTGCGCCGTGGACGCCGTCGAGCAGCCCGTCCCGCCCGGCGACCCGGACGCGCTGGCCTGGATCGGCGCGCGGGTCGCGGTGCCCGTCGTCGCCGACGAGGACGTCGCCACCGTCGCCGACGTGCACCGCCTCGCCGGGGCCGTCGCCGGCATCAACGTCAAGCTCGCCCGCTGCGGCGGGATCGACGCCGCGCGCCGGCTGATCGACACCGCGACCGGGTACGGCATGGACGTCATGCTCGGCTGCCTGGTCGCCAGCACGCTCGGCATCGCCCCGGCGCTGCACCTGGCCGGGCACGCCCGCTGGGTGGACCTCGACGGGCACCTGCTGCTCGCCGACGACCCCTGGACCGGCATCGGCGGCGCCGACGGCACCCTGCGTACGCCCGGCGGGCCCGGTCTCGGCGTGCGCCCGGCGTGGGCCGACCGGCAGGCGGTGGCCCGATGATCGCGACCTGGACGACGCTGCGCGGCTTCCCCCCGGCGATCCGGTTGCTGGTGGTCAACCAGCTCGGCGTGAACGTCGGCTTCTACATGCTGCTGCCCTACCTCGCCGGCTACCTCGCCGACGACCTCGGGCTGTCCGCCGCCGTGATCGGCCTGGTCCTGGGCGTGCGCAACCTCAGCCAGCAGGGAATGTTCCTGCTCGGCGGCTCCGCCTCCGACCGGCTCGGCGCGCGCGGGGTGATCATCGTCGGGTGCGCGCTGCGCGCCGTCGGCTTCGGCGTCTTCGCGGTGGGGGTGTCGCTGCCGGCGTTGCTGGCCGCCTCCGTGCTCTCCGGCCTGGCCGGTGCGCTGTTCAACCCGGCGGTGCGGGCCTACCTCGCCCAGGCCGCCCCGGACCGGCGGGCCGAGGCGTTCGCGCTGTTCAACGTGTTCGCCAGCGCCGGGTCCCTGCTCGGGCCGCTGATCGGCAGCGCGCTGCTGCTGGTCGACTTCCGGGCCGCCGCCCTCGCCGCGGCCGGCGTGTTCGCGGCGCTGACCGTGGCCCAGGCCCTGGTGCTGCCGCCGCAGCCGGCCCGCAGCAGCGGGCAGGGCGTGCTGGGGGACTGGCGCGAGGCCGTCACCGACCGCCGCTTCCTCGCCTTCACGCTCGCGCTCAGCGCGATGTTCGCCCTGCAGAACCAGCTCTACCTGGTGTTGCCCGTGCGGGCGGAGGAGGCCGGCGGGCATCCGCTGGCCGTGGCGTCGCTGTTCGTCGTGTCCACGGTGGTGACCCTCGCGTGGCAGGTGCCGGTGACCCGCTGGCTGCACCGCCGCCTCGCCCGGGGCCCGGCCATCGCGCTCGGGCTGGCGGTGATGGGCGGGGGCTTCGTGCTGCCGCTCGCGCCGGTCGGCGGCCCCGCCGGCCCCGTCCGGCTCGCGCCGGTGCTCGGCGCGGCCGTGCTGCTCGCCGTCGGGGTGCTGGTCGCCCAGCCGTTCGTGCTGGAGCTGATCCCGGCGTTCGCCCGCGACGGGCTCACCGGCACCTACTTCGGGCTGTTCTACCTGGTCTCCGGGGTGGTCGCGGCGGCCGGCACGACCGCCGTCGGCCGCGCCATGGACGACGGGTCCGGCTCCGGGGTGCCGGCGGTGGCGTGGCTGCTCTGCGCCGCGCTCGGGCTGGCCTCCGCGGCGGCCGTGTGGGTGCTGCACCGCCGGGGCACGCTCGACCCGACGCCCGCGCCCGCCCCGTCGGCGGTGCCCGCATGAGCGGGGGAGCCGGCGGCACCGGACCGGCCGCCGCCGGGGCCAACCTGCTCACCGACAACCCCGAGCTGTACGAGGCGCAGTTCCCCGACCCGCAGCACGCCGCCGCCGGCTTCGTCGACGACCTGCTGCGCCGCCACGGGCCCCCCGGCCGCCGGCTGCTCGACGTCGGCTGCGGCACGGGCCGCGACGCCGGGCGGCTCGCGCAGCTCGGCTGGGCCGCCACGGGCATCGACACGTCGGCGGCGATGCTCGCCCATGCCCGCCGTCGGCACCCGCACGTCCGGTTCGTGGCCGCCGACATGCGCGGCTTCGACCTCGCCGACCGGTTCGACGCGGTGACCTGCCTGGACAGCGCCATGCTCTACTGCCACACCAACGCCGACCTCACCGCGTTCCTGGCCCGGTGCCACGCGCACCTGGCCCCGGGCGGGCTGCTGCTGGCCGAGATGCGCAACGGCGCGTTCTTCCTCGGCAACACCGAGCTGCTCGACGGCACGTCGGTGCGCACCGTGCCGTGGCGGGGCGTCGCGTACACGTCGCGGACCCGGCTGTGGATCGACCACGCGGAGCAGCTGCTGCGCCGGGAACGCGCCTGGAGCTGGCCGGGCGCGCCCGAGCCGCTGGTGCAGACCTCGGCCTGGCGGCTGCTGTTCCCCCAGGAACTGCGGCACCTGCTCGACACCGCCGGCTTCGACGTGTTGACGTTGTTCGATGGACCGGGTCCGCGTACCGCGCCGCCGTGGCGGCCCGGCGCGGCGCTGTCCACCGCCCTGCGCGGCGACCGGCTGCACCTGCTGGCCCGCCGCCGCCCCGATCCGGCCTGACCTGCACCGATCCGACCCGGCCCGCCCTGCGCAGCTCGGGCCCGGCCCGACCCCACCCGTTGTCCGGCGTCGCCGCCGGACCGGCCGCACCCCGACCGACCCGCTTCCCTGGAGGGACCCCGTGACATCCGTCATCCCCATGCCCGCCGCCCGGCTGACCCGGCGCGGCCTGCTCGGCGGCGCAGCCGCCGCCGTGTCGGCCACCCTGCTGGCCGGGTGCGGCGACAGCCCCGCCGACACCGCCTCCGACCAGCCGCGCCGGGGCGGCCGGCTGCGGGCCGTGTTCGCCGGCGGCGGCGCGCAGGAGACCCTCGACCCGCACCTGGCGAACCTGTTCAACGAGGCGTCCCGGGCCAAGGCGATGTTCGACAAGCTCGCCGACTACGGCCCCGACGTGTCGATCCGGCCCCGCCTGGCCAGCGGGTGGGAGCCCGACGCCGGCCTCACCCGGTGGCGGATCACCCTGCGCGAGGCCACCTTCCACGACGGAGGCCCCGTGCGCGCCGCCGACGTGCTGTACAGCTACGCCCGGATCACCGACCCCAAGCGCGCCTTCCGGGCCAGGGCCAGCCTGGAGCTGATCGACCTGCGCGCCAGCCGGGCGGTCGACGACCGGACCGTCGAACTCGCGCTGCGCCGGCCGTTCGCCGAGTTCCCCAACGTCCTGGCGGCCTTCGGCGCGTACGTGGTGCCCGAGGGCGCCGACGCCTTCGACCGGCCCGTCGGCTCCGGCCCGTTCGCGTTCGACGCGTTCCAGCCGGGCCGGTCCCTGCTGCTCAAGCGGTACGCCGACCACTGGGACGGTGCGCCGCACCTGGACGAGCTGGAGTACCTCGTGGCCAACGAGGAGTCCGCCCGGATCAACGCGCTGCTCGGCGGGCAGGCCGACTACGCACACGACGTCACGCCCACCACCGCCCGCACTTACGCGGGCGACGCGCGGGTGCGGATCACCCGGATGGCCAACAGCACCATGCAGGCCCTCGCCATGAAGGTCGACCGGCCGCCGTTCGACAACCGGGACCTGCGCGAGGCGATGTTCCTGCTCACCGACCGCCAGCAGCTCGTCGACACGGTGCTGTCCGGCGCCGGCCAGGTCGGCAACGACCTGTTCGGCAAGGGCTACGAGCACTACGCCGACGACATCGCCCAGCGCGTGCCCGACCTCGACCGGGCCCGCTTCCTCGTCGACCGGGCCGGCGCCCGGGGGCTGCGCATCCCGCTGGACACCGCCCCCGTGGCCAGCGGCTTCGTGGAGACCGCGAGCGTCTTCGCCGAGCAGGCCCGGCAGGTCGGGTTGACCGTCGAGGCGCGCAGCGGCAACAAGGACACCTACTGGAAGGACATCCTGACGGGCGGGGTGCTCGCCTGCTACCGTTCGGGAGCCATGCCCATCGAGACCCATGTATCTCAGCGGCTGCTGAGCACGTCCACCACCAACGCCACCCGGTGGCGGCGGCCCGACTTCGACGCGCTCTACGCCCGCGCCGTGTCCAGCCCCGACGAGCAGACCCGCCGGCAGGCGTACGGCGACATGCAGCGCGTCCTGCACGCCGAGGGCGGCTTCCTGGTCTGGGGCTTCGCCGACTTCCTCGTCGCGACCAGCCCCCGCGTCGGCGGGGTGTCCGCCGCCGCGCCGGCCAACACCCTCGACTGGGCGCGCTTCGACAAGGTCTGGCTGGGTTGAGCCTGCCCCGCTATGCCGCCCGGCGGGCCCTGGTCGGGGCCGGGCAGGTCGTCGGCGTCGCCACCGTCGTGTTCGTCCTCACCGAGGCGCTGCCCGGGGACGCCGCCGTGGTGATCGCCGGCGACCAGCCCGACCCCGCGCGCATCGCCCTTCTGCGCGACCAGCTCGACCTGGACCGGCCCGCCTGGCAGCGCTACCTCGACTGGCTCGCCGACCTCGCCGTCGGCGACCTCGGCGTCTCGCTGGTCTCCCAGCGGCCGGTCGCCGGGGTCCTCGCCGCCGGGGCCGCGCCCACCGTGCTGCTCGCCGCCGCGACCCTGCTGCTGCTCGTCCCGCTCTCCGTCGGGCTGGGGATGCTCGCGGCCCGGCGGGAGGGCGGCCGCCTCGACCGGGCGCTGTCCGCCACCGCCGTCGGCCTGTACGCGGTGCCCGAGTTCGCCCTGGCCCTACT
Organism: Micromonospora haikouensis; assembly: GCF_000876225.1. Taxonomy (NCBI): domain Bacteria; kingdom Bacillati; phylum Actinomycetota; class Actinomycetes; order Micromonosporales; family Micromonosporaceae; genus Micromonospora; species Micromonospora haikouensis. Next base: position 2,184,410 of record NZ_JXSX01000003.1, read on the forward strand.
GCTCGTCGCGGTGTTCGGCGTACGGCTGGCCTGGCTCCCGCCCACCGCCGTGGGCACCGGCGGCGACCTGCTGTCCCGGCCCGCCGTGCTGGTGCTGCCCCTGGTGGTGCTGCTGGCCCGGCCGTTCTGCTCGCTGAGCCGGCTGACCCGCGCCGGCATGATCGAGGCGATGCGGGCGGAACACGTCGCGCACGCCCGGCGGCTCGGCGTGCCCGAGCGCCGGCTGCGGCTGGTCCACGCGCTGCCCAACGCCCTCGCGCCCGTCGCCCAGCAGCTCGCCCGCACCACCGACTGGCTGCTCGGCGGGGTGATCGTCGTCGAGGCGGTGTTCGTCGTCCCCGGCCTGGGCACCGCCCTGGTCGACGCGGTGACCGCCCGCGACGTGCCCACCGTGCAGGGGCTGTGCGTGCTGGTCGCCGTGACCACGGTGACGGTGAACCTCGCCGCCGACCTGGTGGCGTTCCGGCTCGCCCCGCGCGCCGGGGCCGCCGCGTGAGCCCCCTGCGCCGGGGCCGCGCCGTGGGCCCCGGGCGGCTCGCGGGTGCCCGCCGCCCGGCGCGGTCGCGGCTGCGCCTCGCCGTCGGCGTCGCGCTGCTCGCCGTACCCCTGCTGGTCGCCGTGGTGGGGCCGGCCCTGGCCGGCGACGCGGCGCCGCGCGGCCGGCCGTTCGACCCGGGCGGCGCGTTCGGCACCGACTTCGTCGGGCGCGACGTGCTGCGCCAGGTGCTGCTCGGCGGGCGCTCCGTGGTCGGCGTGGCGCTCGCCGCGACCGCCCTGGCGTACCTGGTGGGGGTGCCGCTGGGGCTGCTGGCCGCGCTGACCCGCCGTCGGTGGCTCGACGAGCTGGTCATGCGCCCGCTGGACCTGCTGCTCGCCGTGCCGTCGCTGATCCTGTTGATCCTGCTGGCGGCCGCCGCGCCGCGCGGGCCGGCCACCCTCGTCGGCATCGTCGCGGTGATCGGCCTGCCCGAGGTCGCCCGGATCAGCCGCGCCGCGGCGCTTCCGCTGGCGCACGGCCCCGCCATGGAGGCGATGCGGCTGTACCGGGAGACGTGGTGGCGGCGCGCCGTCGGCCACGTCGTGACCGGCAGCCGCCGGGTGCTGCTCGCCGACGCGGGCGTGCGGTTCATCGGCGCGTTGTACCTCGTCGCCACGGCCAGCTTCCTCGGCGTCGGCGTCGCCCCCGACGCCGCCGACTGGGCGGTCATGGTGGACCGCAACCGCGCCGGGCTGCTGCTGCAACCCTGGTCGGTGCTGGTGCCCGCCGCGCTCCTCGTCGCCCTCGCCGTCGGCGTCAACCTCGTCGCCGACCGGCTGCTCGCCGACCGCGACGCGGCGGCCGGCGCGGGGGCCGCCCGGGACGCGGCATCCCGGTGCGGGGCCGCCCACCGGGTCGCGCCCGGGGCACGCGTCCCCGCCGCCCGGGCGCCGCTCGACGACGCCGCCGCCGGGCCGGCCGTCGCCGCCGGCACGCCGATGCCGCCGGTGGACGCCTGCGCGGTCCGGGTGGTCGGCCTCGACGCCGAGGTCGCCGGGCGTCGCCTGCTCGCCGGGGTCTCCTTCACGGTGGCGGCGGGCGAGGTGCTGGCCCTCGTCGGCCGCTCCGGCAGCGGCAAGACCACCGCCGGCCGGGCGCTGCTGGGGGAGGCCGGCCCCGGCGTGCGGCTCGCCGGCCGGGTGGAGGTGGCCGGTCGTCCCGTGTCCCCGGCGACCCCACCGCCCCCGGGCGTCGTCGGCTACGTCCCGCAGCAGCCGTCGGCGGCACTCAACCCCGTCCGCCGGATCGGCGCGGTGCTGCGCGAGGTCGCGCTGCGCCACACCCGGCCGGAGCGGCGGACGCCCGGCGGCCCCCCGGGCGACGCGACGGCCCGCGCGACGGTGAACCGGCGGTCGGCGGTGCGCCGGGCGGTGGCCGACGTGCTGGCCCGCGTCGACCTGCCCGCCGACCGGGAGTTCCTGCGGCGCTTCCCGCACCAGCTCTCCGGCGGCCAGCAGCAGCGCCTCGTCGTCGCCCACGCGCTGCTGGCCAGGGCACGCGTCCTGGTCGCCGACGAACCGACCACCGGGCAGGACAGCCTCACCCGCCGCGACGTCGCCCACGAGCTGCGGACCCTCGCCGACGCCGGGATGGCGGTGGTGCTGCTCAGCCACGACCTGCACCTGGTGCGCGCCGTGGCCGACCGGCTGGTCGTCCTGGACGCCGGCGCGGTCGTCGAGGCCGGCCCGGCGGCCGACGTGCTCGCCGCGCCCCGGGACGAGCGCACGCGCCGCCTGCTCGCCGCCGCCCCGGCCGCGCCGCGCGCCGCCGCCCCCGCCGCGGCACCGGCGCTGCGCGTGGGCGACCTGGTCGCCGCCCACCGTGCCGGCGCCCGCCGCCGTACCGTGCTGCGCGGCGTCACCGCCGCCGTCGCCCCCGGCGGATGCCTTGCCGTGGTCGGCCGCTCCGGCAGCGGCAAGACGACGCTCGCCCGCTGCGTCGCCGGGCTGCACCCGCCGCGCGGCGGAACCGTCGGCCTCGGCGGCCGGCCGCTGGCCGGGACCCTGGACCGGCGAACCCGCGCGGACCTCGCCGCCGTCCAGTACGTCTTCCAGGACGCCCGGGCCAGCTTCGACCCCCACCGGTCGGTCCTGGAGCAGGTGTCGAGGGCCGCCGTGCGGCTGCGCGCCCTGCCGCCGACCCGGGCCCGCGACGCCGCGCGCCGCGTCCTCGGCGAGGTCGGCCTCGCGGCGGACGTCGTCGCGCGCCGCCCCGACCGGCTCTCCGGCGGCGAGCTGCAACGCGCCGCCCTGGCCCGGGCGCTGCTGGCCGAACCCCGCGTGGTGATCTGCGACGAGATCACCTCAGGACTGGACACCGTCAGCCGGGACCGGATCGTGGCCCTCGTCGACCGGCTGCGCCGCGCCCACGGGCTGGCCCTCGTGGTGATCAGCCACGACCGCGACGTCGTCGCCCGCCTCGCCGACCACGTCGTCGTCCTGGACTCGGGGCAGGTCGTCGAGGCCGGGCCCGCGTCCGCCCTGCTCACCGCCGCCCGGCACCCGCTGACCCGGGCGCTGCTGCACCCGTCGGAGACCGGGACCGGCCCGCGGCCGTGATCGACGCGCGTCGAACGGCGGCGGGCGGTTGGTGGCCGGTTGCGGTGGAATCGCGTCGGCGTGTCGTGCACGGGAGGCGGCCGCGTTTCCCGGCCCGGCCCGGGCCGACGCGGACCGACCCGTCAGGCGGAGTCGGAACGGCCGGCGGTGGCCGCGACGAGGACGACACCGACCCCGGCCATCCCCGCCTGCACGACCACGTCGACCAGGCGGAACCCCTGCCCGTTCGCGCCGGCGAGACGGGCGACGACGCTGCCGGCCAGGGCGGCGACCACACCGACGACGAGGGTGAGCCACAGCGGCGCGGTCGGTCGGCCCGGCACGGCGAGCCGGCCGAGCGCCCCCACGACGAGCCCGACGACGACGGCGCTGACCAGCGCGGCGACGGTCACGCCCACTCCGCCGACCGGCGGGCGCGCCCCTGGCCGGCCGGTGCCGGGCGACGGCTGCCACCCCCGCCGCCCGGCACGACCGCCCGGCCGACCGGCGGTGCCACCGGACCGGGCCGTTCGGGGGACCCGGTCGCCGCGTCGCCGACGACGACCGGCAGCACCTGGTCCAGCCGGGCCGACTGCAGGATGCGCCGGATCCGGGGGTTCGGTTCGCGGACGGTGAGCACCCCGTCGGCGCGGGTCAGCCGCCGGTGCACGTCCAGCAGGAACCCGATGGCGGCGGCGTCGATGTGCCGGCAGGCGGACAGGTCCACCACGATCTGGGCGGGACGCAGCGCGAGCAGCCGGTCGAACACGGCGCCGGTCTCCGGCAGGCAGGCCAGGTCGAACTCGGTCACGGCCACCTCGACCAGGGGGATCGTGCACTCCCGGCGTGCCAGCGGCGTCGTCACGGCCGTACCCCTTCCTCTCGCCCGACCGGTCCCCGCCACCGTGCCGGTCGGGGTTGGCGGGCACCGCGCGGACGTGTGACAGTTGCGTGACAAATCCGTCGTACGCGGGACACGATTGGCCGCCGGGCGACGGCCTTGGGGATGATGCCGTCATGACGGCCGTACTGGTGATCGAGGACGACGACCGCATCCGGCTGGCGCTGCTGCTCGCCCTGGAGGACGAGGGTTACGACGCCCGGGGCGCGGCGACCGCCGAGGAGGGGCTGCGCGCCCAGCGCCGTGACCCGGCCGACTACGTCCTGGTCGACCTGATGCTGCCCGGCCTCGACGGTTTCGAGTGCATCCGCCAACTGCGCCGCGACGACGACGTGCCGATCGTGGTGGTGAGCGCCCGCGACGACACCCACGACATCGTCGCCGCCCTGGAGGCCGGCGCGGACGACTACCTGGTCAAACCGGTGGCGATCAAGGAACTCACCGCCCGGCTGCGGGCCCTGCGCCGCCGCGCCCGCGCCGCCGCCCCGGTCCCCGCCGAGCCGGTGCCGGTCCTGGCGTTCGGCGACCTGGAGGTCAGCCCCGAGGCGGGCGAGGTACGCCGCGCCGGGCAGCGGGTGCCGGTGACCCGCACCGAGTTCCGGCTGCTGTGCGAGCTGGCCGAGCACGCCGGCCGGGTGCTGTCGCGCCAGCAACTGCTGCAACGGGTCTGGGGCTACGACACCGGCGACGAGCGGCTGGTCGACGTGCACGTCGGCCGGCTGCGGCAGAAGATCGAGTCGGATCCGGCCAATCCCGAACACCTGGTGACCCTGCGCGGGCTCGGCTACAAGCTGCGCCGATGAGCCCGCTGCGCCGCCCGCCCCGGCTCCGCCTCGGCCTGCGCGCCCGGGTCATGGCCGCGTTCGCCCTGGGCGCGCTGCTGCTGGCCGCGTCGATGGCCCTGATCTCCTACGAGCTGACCCGCCAGTCGCTGATCGACGAGCGGGAACGCACCGCCGTGCGGGCCGCGTACTTCGACGCCGCCGTGGTGCGCAGCGGCCTGGACACCGACGCCCCCGACGTGGTGGAGGTGCTGCGGTCGCTGGACACCGGCAGCAGCAGGCGGGCCCTGCTGCACCTCGACGGCAGGTGGCACGCCCGCATCGCCGACTCGGGCCTCACCGCCGCCGTCCCGCCGGAGCTGCAACAGCTCGTCGGCTCGGGGCAGCCGGCCGTGCAGCGGGTCCGCGTCGACGGCCAGACCGCCCTGCTGGTCGGGGTGCCGCTGTCTGGCTCGGCGACGTACTACGAGGTCAACTCGCTGTGGGAGCTGGAACGGACCTTCCAGGCGCTGGCCCTGGCTCTGACGGCGGTGGCCATCCTCGTGGCCGGCTCCGGGGCGGCCCTGGGCTGGTATGCGACGCGGCACGGGCTGCGCCCCCTCACGGCGGTCGCGGACGCCGCGGAGAAGATCGCCGCCGGTGACGTCACCGCCCGCCTCGACCCGGCCACCGACCCGGACCTGACCCGGCTGTCCACCTCGTTCAACCACATGGTCGACCAACTGGCCCGCCGGATCGAGCGGGACCGCCGCTTCGCCGCCGACGTCAGCCACGAGCTGCGCTCGCCGCTGCAGACCCTCGCCGCGGCGGCCAGCGTCCTGCAGCGGCGGCGGGAACACCACGACGAGCGCACCGCCGTGGCCGCCGGCCTCGTCGCCGACGAGATCGACCGCTTCCAGCGGCTGGTCAACGACCTCATCGACCTGGCCCGCAGCGACCAGCCCGCCCACCGCGCCCCGGTCGACGTGGCCGACCTTGCCCGGCGCGCCTGCGCCGGCCACGACCTGCCGCCCACGCTGGTCCGCCTCGCGGCCGGCACCCCGGCCACCTGGCGGGTGGAGCGGCGTCGCGTCGCGCAGGTGCTGGCCAACCTGCTCGACAACGCGGTGCGCTACGGGGCGGGCCCGGTGGCGGTGCGGCTGTCACGCGACGGCGACACCGGCGTCATCGAGGTGGACGACGACGGCCCCGGCGTGCCGGTCGAGGACCGGGCCGCCATCTTCGACCGGTTCGTCCGGGGCCGGGCCGCCCACGCCCGGGGCGCCGGCGACGGGACCGGCCTCGGCCTGGCGCTGGTCGCCCAGCACGCCGCCGCCCACGGCGGCACGGCCGGCGTCGACGACCGCCCCGGCGGGGGAGCGCGGTTCCGGGTGGCCCTGCCGGGGAGCCTCGCGTGAGTCGCCGTGCGGCGCGGGCGCTGCTGTCGGCCCTCGTGGTGGCCTGCACGGTGGCGGCCTGCGGGGTGCCGGCCGAGGACACGCCCCGGGCCGTCGAGGCCCCACCCGGGCCGTTCCCGTCCCCCGCGACCGTCGACGGCCCCGCGACGGTCGGCCCGGTCACCGTGACGCTGTGCTTCGTGCGGGACGACCGGCTGGTCCCGGTGGACCGGCGGGTGGGCCGCCCCCTCGACGCCGAGGCCCAGCTGCGGGACCTGCTCGCCGGACCCAGCGCCGTCGAGCGGGACAGCGGTCTGACCAGCGCGTTGCCGGGGGCGATCGGTGCCGGCGTGGTGGGCGTCGCCGACGGCCAGGCACGCGTACGGGTCGACGGGACCGGCGACGACACCGGCCGCAGCGACGAGGTGCTCGCGTTCGGTCAGATCGTCTGCACGCTGGCCGCCCGCGACGACGTCGACGCCGTGGCGTTCCTGCGTGACGGCCGCCCCCTCGGGGTGCCGCGCGCGGACGGCTCGCTGTCGGCCCAGCCGCTGACCCCCGCCGACTACGCCGCGCTGACCGCGACCCGCTGACCGTCGGCCCCGATGGCCGTCGCATGTGGACGGTGAAGGTGTGGACGGTCACTGTCGCCGAGTTCTGCGTGTCTTCTGCGTGGTGCCCCGCCCGGCGCGCCGGTTGGATCGACGTTGCCCGCCAGACAGCGTCGCGGCGTCGGCCGCCGACCGCACCTGCGAAAGGACCACGATCGTGTCACTGCTCCATGCGTGCAGAGGAAGCGGACGGCGGATCAGCGCCCTGTTCGTCGCCCTCGTCATGATGCTCGGCATCGCCACGGTGCCGCAGTCGCCCGCCCACGCCCAACCCGGCGACAGTCTGTCGATCATCGACTGGAACATCTCCAGGATCACCGACGGCGGCGACGTCCACGAGAGCCGCTACTTCAACATGATCGCCGCCATCCACACCTACAGCGGCAACTACATCGCCAACGAGGTGATGCAGACCAACGGCAACTACCGCGGCATGATCCAGGTGCGGGTGCTCGACACCAACAACGCCCACCTGGTCTCGCTCTACTTCTGGGTCGACAACCTGTACCTGGCGGCGTGGTACTCCCCGACGAACAACCGGCACTACCTGTTCAGCCAGGGCGACCGGTGGCGAAACGTCGTCAGCGTCCTCGGCCTCGACGTCAGCCGGATCACGGTGTACAACATGGACGGCAACTACAACGAGCTGGTGGGTGGCAACTCCCGCAGCACGCTGGTGACGAACCCGCAGCGGATGTACGACAGCCTGCGCACCCTCGGGCGGACCACCACGCTCAACAACGACGTCAGCGCGGCGCTGGTCCAGGCGATCACGATGACCTCCGAGGCGGCGCGGTATTCCCCGATCCTGGACACCATCCGGTACAACATCCGTTACGCCAACCGGCTGCAGTCCCTGCCGCTCAACGACGACAACGTCTGGCTGACCACGCACTGGGGGACGGTGTCCGCGTTCGTCCACCGGGTGCTGATGAACCCGTCCGGGCAGATGATCGTGCTCTACGGACGGATCGTCATCACCACCCTCGCCGGGCTGATCAGCTGGCTCAAGTGGGTGGAGATCAACGGGTACATCGTCTGACCCTGGTCCGGGCCCTGCGACCCGCCGACGGCGGGTCGCGGGGTGTCGCTAACGTGCCGAAGCGCCCAGCGCGTCGAGCTGCTGCGCCGTCTCCCGCTGGCCCGCCTCGTCGCCGAGCTCCCGCTGCAACCGCATCGTCGCGCGCAGGTCGGCCGCCGCGGCCGGCCGGTCGCCCAGCCCCTCGTGGGCGGTGGCCCGCAACCGCAGGACGGCGACGGTGAACTTCTGGTGCCGCAGCTCCTCGTTGAGGCGCAGCGCCTCGTCGGCCAGCTCGACCATGCGTTGCCACTGGTCCAGCCCGCCGTGCAGCTCGATCATCGCCTGCATCGCCGACAGCTGGCTGATCAGCACGATGTGCCGGGGCAGGGCGGTCTCCGGCGTGGTGACGATCTCGATCACCTCGGCGTACGCGGCGAGGGCCTCCTCGTACCGGCCGGCGTCGCGTAGCGTCCGGCCGAGTATCACCAGCGACTGCGGCAGGCCCTGCCAGTCCCGCACCGACCGGAACAGGGCGACCGACTCCTGCGCGTGCCGCATCGCGACGTCGAACCGGCCCAGCCGGGCGCTCGCGTACGAGCAGTAGAACCGCGCCCAGCCCTGCTGGTCCTCATCGCCGGCCCGGCGGGCGTGCTCGTACGCCAGTTCGGCCTGGCGCAGCCCCTCCTCCGGCTCGCTGCGCGGGTAGATGTACGCCCAGGCCAGGTAGCCCCGGTGCACCGCCCGCAGGTGGTCGTCGTCGAGCCCGTCGGCGGCGGCGCTGGACAGCGCGAACACCTCCGCCCAGTGCTCCCAGTGCGCCCACAGGTCGGAGAACCAGTGCAGGGACTCGGCGACGTCGACGACCCGCTGGTGGGCGCCCTCGGCGGCGGCCCGGCGCAGGGCGGGCAGCCAGTTGTCGCCCTCGGCCTGGAGCCACTCGCGGGCGGTGTCGGCCGAGTCCAGCTCGACGTACCGGGTCGCGCCGGGCGCGGGAGCGCCGTACGCGGGCTCGAACCACCGGCCGGCGACGATCGTCGTGTCGAGCAGCCAGTCCGCCGCGCGCCGGTCCGCGTTCGCCCGGTCCTGGGCGGACTCCTCCCGCTCCAGTTCCCCCTGGGCGTAGAGGCGCAGCAGGTCGTGCAGGAAGAACCGCCCGTCGCCGCTCTGCTGGAGCAGGCCCAGGTCGATCAGCTCGTCGAGCGCGTCCTCGGTGCGCACCGGCGTCTCCTCCACCAGCACGGCGGCCAGCTCCACCGCCGTGCTGGGGCCGGGCACGGCCGCGAGCCGCCGGAACAGCCGTCGGCCGATGCCCGAAAGCTGCTGGTACGACAGCGCGAACGCCGCCTTCACCTGGAGGTCGCCGACGGCGAGCGCGTCGAGCCGGTGCTCGTGCGCGGACAGCCGGGTGACCAGGTCACCGGCCGTCCAGGCGGGGCGGCTGGCCAGCCGGTTGCCGGCGATCCGCAACGCCAGCGGCACGTGGGCGCACAGGCGGGCGAGCTGCCGCAGCCCGTCGGCGTCGGCGGTCCGGTGGGTGACGATCCCGGCGAGCAGCGCGACGGAGGCGGCCTCCGGCAGCGGCTCCAGCGGCAGCCGGTGCACGCCCTCCAGTCCTCCGAGGGTGCGACGGCTGGTCACCACGACCGCCGCCGGTCCCTCCGCCGGCAGGGCCGGGCGCACCTGCCCCTCGTGCGCGGCGTTGTCCAGCAGCACCAGGATCCGCCGCCCCCCGACGACGGTACGCCACAGCGCGGCGGCGTCGTCGACGTCCCGGGGGGTCGGGCCGGCGCCCGGCTCGACGGCGTGCACGAGCCGGTCGAGCACGGCCGTGGGGGTCAGTGGCCGGGCGTCGAGGCCCCGCAGGTCGAGGAAGAACTGGCCGTCGGGGAAGGCGTCGGCGGTCTGGGCGGCGGCCTGCACGGCCAGGGACGTCTTGCCGAGCCCGGGCGCCCCGCTGACCAGCACCACCGGGGCCGGCAGCCCGGCGCGGGCCGCCTCGACCAGGGCCCGGACGCTGTCGAGTTCCGCGCGGCGGCCGGTGAAGTCCGCGACCCGCCGGGGCAGCGGACACCGCCCCTGGGCGGCCGGCTGCCCGCGGCGTCGCCCGGCCCGGGCCGCGCCGGTCAGCGCCGCGTGCTGTTCGGGGCTGAGGGCCAGGGCGTCGGCGATCGCCGTGACGGTGCGGGCCTGCGGGCCCTGGCTGACGCCGCGCTCCATGTCGCTGATCGCCCGGTCGCTGACGCCGGACCGCTCGGCGAGCTGCTCCAGGGTCAGGTCCGCGGCGAGTCGCAGCGTGCGCAGCAGCGGCCCGAAGGCAAGGCCCTCCACCGGCGGGTCTTCCCGAGGAACTGCGGTCACCGCCCCATGCTCGCACGCCGGGAGCGGGCCGCCGCTGTCGCGTCCGGTGGCTCCCGCGGCGAGCCGCGCGTGGTGCCTCAGGGGGTGGTGCTCAGGTCTGTGCCCGTGCGGTCGATCGCATTCCGTGACGGTGCGGGGTCGGTCGGGAGGAACGCTCGATGTTGCTCTGGGTGACGAACTGCCGACCCCAGCGCACCGCTTGTCGGCCCTTTGCTCTGCACCCACCCGCGCAACACCGCGCCCGAGCTGCTCCTACCGGGGGCGGAGCGGGGCTCGGGGCGCGGCATCGGGTTGCGCTGCGTGAAGCGTTGCGTCCGTGGGTGCAGAGCAAAGGAGGCGGTGGGAGTGGTGGGGGCAGGCCCGGCGCAACCGCGTTGCGTCACGTGCCGTCGGTGCGGGGACCGAAGACCAGTTCCACCGGTCGGCCGGCGCGCAGCTCGACCGCCACGTCCCCGTACGGGCTGGACACCGTGAGCCGCTGGTCGACGGGGGAGAGCAGCCGGGCCCGCACCGACGAGGCGTCCCAGGCCAGCTCCTCGACGGTGACCCGGCCCCGGCAGGTCGCCCCGCGCAGCACCCCCCGGTCCAGGCCGGGCAGCGGGGCCGGGAGCAGCCGTACGCGGCCGGGCCGGGAGTGCACCAGCGACTCGATCAACACGCCGGGCAGGGCGTGCGCGGCATCGGCGTTGTAGGTCTCCCGGCCCGGGTTGTGCGAGCTCATCAGCGACCGGAAGAACATGTCGTTGCCGAGGATCTTGGCCACGTTCTCCCCGGCCAGCGCGCCGTCGCGCAGGCGTGCCGCGACGAGCGCCCGGTGCAGGCTGCCGTGGGCGGAGAGGTTCTCGTCGCCGCGCAGGACCAGCGCGCGGCGCGCGGCGGCGGCCAGCTCGGGGGTGTCGTCCGGGTTGATCTCGCCCAACGGCCACACGGGGTAGAGGTGGCTGACGTGCCGGTGGTCCTCGTCGCTGCGGTAGCCCGGCCAGGCCCACTCCGCCAGCGCGCCCCGCTCGTCGACCCGGTACGCGGGCAGTCGTCCCCGCAGCGCCGCCCACCGGTCGGTGCCGGTGACGGCGTCGGCGGTGGCCAGGGCGTGCCGGGCGGCGGCGATGTCCATCGTGGCGTTGACCGCCAGGTGCACCGGCCGGCCGTCGTCGTCCAGCGGGCCGGTCTCGGCCGAGTACGACGGCACCACGACCACCGTGCCGTCGGCGGCGGATACGGTGAGCACGTCGGCGAAGAACGCGGCGGCCTCCGTCAGCCAGCCGGCCAGCTCGCCGAGCGGCTCCCCGGTCACCAGGTGGTGCTCGTACAGCGGGAAGAGCAGCCAGTCCGCGCCGGGCAGCCACGCGGCGAACGGCCAGTCGTCGTGCATGTGGAACAGGTGCCCGTGCTCCCCGTCGGTGCGGCTCGGCGCGAGCAGGCCCCGCGCGCCGTAGATCGCCTCGGCGTTGCGCCGCCAGTCGTCGACCTGCGACCCGATCAGCCGCGCGTACGCCTCGCTCACCTCGGGCAGGGCCCCGATGTTGGCCCCCGCCAGTTGCAGGTTGAGGTTGGCGTCGGTGGTGAAGTCGCCCGCCCAGGCCGCGTCCCAGGAGCCTAGCCACAGCCCGGTCAGCCGGGGCGGCAGGACGCCGCTGGCACTCAGCAGCAGGTACCGCCCCGCGTGGAACAGCCGCTCCACCAGCGCCGGGTAGGGCCGCTGCGGGTCGGCGGCCTGCCGGGCGAGCAGCTCGCCGACGGGCAGCTCCCGCTCGGCGGCCGGCACGGCCAGGTCCAGGCTCGCCCGGTCGTAGGCGGGGGAGTGCCGGGCGGCGTGCCGGGCGAGGAGGTCGGCGTACCCGGCGGGGGAGCGGACGCGCAGCGTCTCCTCCAGCTCGGCGGTGCGCCACGGCGGCGTGCCGGGCCGGTCGAGCATCATGGTGAGCAGCGCCGGCCCGCGCACCGCCACCCGGTCGCCGAGCACCCGCACGTCGCCGGTGAGCAGGGCCAGGCCCTCGAAGCCGTACGCGCCGCCCACCGGCGGGTAGTGGCCGCGGATGCGCAGGAAGACGTCCTGGCCGTGCTGGTACGCCGCGGTCTCGTAGCGGACGTCCGCCGGGCGGCCGGGCAGGTCGCCGGTGAGCCCCACCACGCAGTCGCCCGCCTCCAGCCGCAGCACCACCAGGCCGTCGGCGCGGGAGACGAAGCCGCGCCGCTCGCCGCCGGCCCACTCGACGACGACCTCCCCGGTGCGGAAGTCGGTGCTCCGCCGGTACCCGGCCGGCAGCGCCGCCGCGCCCGCCCCCGCTGCTCCGCCCGGCTCCACTGCTCCGCCCGGCCCCGCCGCGTCGATCGTCAGCGCGAAGCCCGGGTGGAACGACTGGGTCCAGCGCAGCTCCCGGCCGCCGCCGAGCAGCCGGCTCGCCTCCGCCCGCCGGCCGGCGAGCGCCAGCTCGCGGACCCGGGGCAGCAGGTGGGCCAGCCGGGGCGGCCGGGCGTCGTGGGTGCCGTTGGGCAGCACGAACCGGTGGTGGTTGACGACGACCCGCTCGGCGTGCGGATCACCGAGCACCATGATCCCGTACTCGCCGTTGCCGGACAGGAAGGCGTCCTCCCAGCCGGCGGCGGGGGCGTCGTCCCAGATCCCGTGGGCGGACGCGGGCAGGGCAGCCGTCATCGACGGTCCTCTCTGGGGAGGGGCGAGGTGGGCAGTGGGCGGCGGTGCGGTCAGCGGGGGGCGGCGGCCGTGCTGTCCCGGATCGTCAACCGGGGTTCGAGCAGCGTCGCGTCGGGCACCGGCTCGCCGTGCACCTTGCGCATGAGCAGCGACACCGCCTGCTGGCCGACCTCCTCGGCCGGCAGGGGCACCGACGTGAGCCGGGGACTGGCCTGCTCGGCGAACTGGTCGGGGCAGATGCCGACCACCGACACGTCTTCCGGCACGCGCCGGCCGAGGGTGGGCAGCGTCGCCAGCACGGGACCGACGGCCGACTCGTTCTGCACGATCAGCCCCGACAGGTCCGGCCACCGCTCGAACAGCTCCACCAGCTCCCGGCGTACGGCCGCCGTGCCCTCCTCGCAGGGCCGGACCACGGTGTCGACGCCGAGCCGCGCGGCGGCGTCGAGGATGCCGTTGCGGGTGCGGTGCGCGAATCCGGTGCCCCGGTCGTAGACGGCGGCCGGGGCGCCGAGCAGGGCGATCCGCCGGTGGCCCAACCCGGCCAGGTGCTCGACGCAGACCACGCCGGCCCGGTGGAAGTCCAGGTCGACGCAGGTCAGGCCGGTGGGGTCGGCCGGGAAGCCGATCAGCACGCTGGGCCGGCCCAGCTCCCGCAGCAGCGGCACCCGCGAGTCGTGCATCTCCACGTCCATCAGCAACAGACCGTCCACCATGGCGCTGGCCGCGATGCGGCGCAGCCCCGCCGGCCCCTCGTCGGAGGTGACCAGCAGCACGTCGTGCTCGACGGTGCGGGCGGTGGTCACCACCGCCATCGCGAACTGCATCACCACCGGCACCTGCATCCCGGAGCGCAGCGGCAGCACCAGCGCGACGACGTTGGCCCGCCGGCTGGCCAGGGCGCGTGCGCCGGCGTTCGGGTGGTAGCCGAGCATCCGGATGCTGGCCAGCACCCGGTTGCGGGTCACCTCGGAGATCGCCCGCTTGCCGCTGAGCACGTACGACACGGTGCTGACGGCGACCCCGGCGTGCCGGGCGACGTCGGAGATGGTGACCAGGTCGGGTGACTTCGCCGGCCGCGCCGCCGTGGGCAGGCGCGGGCCGTGGTCACCGGGACCGGCCGGCACCCGTGGCCTCCCGCGCCGGGGCGTCGGCGGCGGACGCCGCCCGGACGCGGAGCGTGCCGACGAGCCGGATGTCGGTGGCGGACCGGCCGACCAGCACGGTGTGCGCGGCGTCCTCCACGACCCGGGCGCCCCGGGTCTCGTCCCACCAGCCCAGGTCGGCGGCGCGCAGCCGCAGCCGGACCACCCGACGCTCGCCGGGGGCGAGGGCGACCCGCGCGAAGCCCCGCAGCTGGCGCAGGGGCTGCTTGACCCGGGAGCGCCGCTGCCGGGTGTAGAGCTGCACGACGTCCTCCCCCGGCCGGTCGCCGCTGTTGGTGACCTCGACGCGCACCTCGACCTCCCCGTCGGCGGCCACCGACGCCGCGCTGAGTCGCAGGTCAGCGTAGTCGAAGCGGGTGTAGCCGAGCCCGTGGCCGAGCGGGTACAGGGGGTCGCCCCGGTGGTAGAGGTAGGTGGCGTCGGCGTCGATGATGTCGTAGTCGAGCAGGTCGGGCAGCTCGGTGGCGTCGGCGTACCAGGTCTGGGTGAGCCGGCCGCCCGGCTCGGCGTCGCCGAGGAGCACCGCGGCCAGCGCCGCGCCGTGCTCCTGGCCGCCGTGCGCCGACCACAGCACCGCCGGCAGGTGGGCGTCGGCCCACCCGATCGCGTACGGGTAGCTGCTGGTCAGCGCGAGGACGGTGCGGGGGTTGGCGGCGTACGCGGCGCGCAGCAGCGCCTCCTGCCCGGCCGGCAGCGCCAGGTCCACTCGGTCCTCGGTCTCCCGCCCGTTGACCATCGGGTGGTTGCCGAGGGTCACCACCACCACGTCGGCGTCGGCGGCCAGGGCGGCCGCCTCGGCGGCGCCGTCGGCGATCAGCTCCACGGCGAACGGGGTGGCCGCGCCCGGCTCGGCGGCGTCGGCGCGCAGCCGCCCGTCGGGGCCGACGGCGACGTACCGGCCGGTGGCGAGGTGGTGCAGCAGCACCGTGCCGTCGGGGCCGGGCCGGAACCGGAAGGTCTCCCGGACGATCCAGCCGCCGGGGCCGGTGCGGTCGTTGACCAGACCGGCGTCGTCGTCGCCCCCGACGTGCCGGCCGTTGGCGACGGCGCGCAGCGCCACCGCGTCCCCGCCCCAGTCGAACACGTCGAACCAGGTCGCCTCGGTGGCGGCGGTGGCGTCGAGGGCGAGCGGGCCGCCGTCGGGGTCGGTCGCGCAGCGCACGTACCGGTCCCCGGCGCGCAGGGCGATCCGGTCGGCGCCGCTGTGGGTGGTGACGGTGTCGACCCGCGCGGTCAGGGCGTCGAGGGTGCTGACCGCGTACGGCAACGTGCCGCTGTACCAGTCGGTGTGCACCGCGTCGGCGAGCGGGCCGAGCACGGCGACCCGCAGCCCCGGCCGCGGGGTCAGGGGCAGCAGGCCGTCGTTGCGCAGCAGCACGACGCACTGCCGGGCGGCCTCGCGGGCCAGTTCCCGGTGCGCGGGGCAGTCGACGACGTCGGGCGTCACCCCGGCCCACGGGTCCTCGTGCGCCGGGTCGAGGTCGCCGAGGCGCAGCCGGACGCCGAGGATCCGCCGGACCGCCCGGTCCACGTGGGCGGTGGTGATCAGGCCCCGCTCCAGCGCCTCGGCGATCCGGCCGGTGGTCAGGGCGCTGTTCGTGTCGTCCTCGGTGAAGTTGTCGATGCCGGCGCGTAGCGCGGCGGCGAAGCCGTGCACGTGGTCGGGCTCGCGGCCCTGCACCCCGGCGATGTTGGTGGCCGCCCCGGCGTCGCCGACGACCATGATCTCGTCGGCGGCCATCGGGCGCAGCTCGCCCTCGATCAGCGGGCTCAGGTGCGCCGGAGTGCCGTTGACCAGGTTGTACGAGGCCATCACGGCCACCGCCGCCCCGGCGGCCAGGGGCGCCCGGAACGCCGGCAGCTCGTATTCGTGCAGCACCCGTGGGGGCAGGTCGCTGGAGGTGGTGGCGCGGTCGGTCTCGTTGTTGTAGCCCAGGAAGTGCTTGAGCGTCGGCGCGGTCCGCAGCCGGTCGGGGTGGTCGCCGCGCAGACCCCGGGCGTACGCGGTGGCGAGGTGCCCGGTGAGCCACGGGTCCTCGGACCAGCCCTCCTCGTTGCGCCCCCAGCGGGGGTCGCGCAGCGGGTTGACCACGGGAGCCCAGACGTTCAGCCCGACCCGTTCGGGGTCGGCGTGGTGCTTGGCGCGCACCTCGGCGCCGACGGCGGCGCCCACCGACCGCACCAGCTCGGCGTTCCAGCTGCTGGCCAGCCCGATCACCTGCGGGAAGACCGTGGCCGTGCCGAGCCAGGCCACGCCGTGCAGCGCCTCGGTGCCGGTGCGGAACGGCGGCAGCCCGAGCCGGTCGACCGGGGCCTGCCACTGGTGCAGCAGCCCGATCTTCTCGGTCAGGGTGAGGCGGGCCAGCAGGTCGTCGACGCGGGCGGCGGGGGACGGGCCGGGCGTCCGGCCGGTGCTGTCGGTCATGGTGGATCGGTTACCTTCCATGGGCTAGCGATGCCCGGGCGGCAGGTCGAAGCGCTTCGACGACCGTCGTGACGGGTGGCATCGCGGGGTGGTGGTGTGCGGGTGTCGACCCGGACGCGGTGAAGCGCTTCGACAACCGACGAGGAACCAGGCCGCCTCGTCTGCCCGGACGGGACGGCTGCTCCGAGGTTGGCACCACCGGGCCGATGCGGTCAAGGCCTGACGGTGACGGGTTCCGGCGTCAGCGGGCGGGCAGGCGGCCACTCTCGACGGTGGCCAGGGCGGCGGTGGCGCCGCCGAGCGCGGCGGCGGTGCCCCCCAGCGTGGACGCCTCCAGCCGGCACCCGCCGGCCTCCGGGGCGAGCGTGCGGGCGGCCAGCTCGGCCCGGGCCGCCGGCAGCAGCCACGGACCCAGCGTCGCGAGATGGCCTCCGACCAGCACCGCCTCGGGGTTGAGCAGGTCGGCCAGCACGGCGACCGCGTGGCCGAGGTGGCGGCCGGTCTCGGCCAGCCCGGCGCGTACGGTCGGGTCGTCCTGCCCGGCCAGGGCCTTCAGCCGGTCGAGCTCGGGCAGGAAGTCGGTGACGGGGCCGTCCTCGGCGGTGTCGGGCAGCAGCCGGCGCACCACGGCCGGCAGGCCGACCAGCGCCTCCAGGCAGCCGGAGCGCCCGCAGGCGCAGGCGGGGCCGGTCGGGTCGAGGCACAGGTGCCCGATCTCGCCGGCGAAGCCCCGGCTGCCGCGCAGCAGCCGGCCGTCGACGATCGCCCCGCCGCCGATCCCCGCGCCGCCGGTGAGGTGGACCAGGTCGGTGGCCCCGGCCTGGGCGCCGTGCC
This sequence comes from Micromonospora haikouensis, assembly GCF_000876225.1. Classification (NCBI taxonomy): domain Bacteria; kingdom Bacillati; phylum Actinomycetota; class Actinomycetes; order Micromonosporales; family Micromonosporaceae; genus Micromonospora; species Micromonospora haikouensis. The sequence continues at coordinate 2,201,615 of NZ_JXSX01000003.1, forward strand.
GCTGCTCGGCCAGGGCGGCGAGGTTGGCCTCGTTGTCCACGGCGACGGTGAAGTCCGGGTCACGCAGCGCGGCGCGCAACTGGTCGGCGAGGGGCACGTCGCGCCAGCCGAGCGCGGGGGACAGGGGCACGCAGCCGGCCGCGTCGACCAGGCCCGGCACGCCGACGGTCAGGCCGAGCACGGCCCGCCCCTCGCCGGCGACGCGGGCGGTGGCCCGACGGGCCAACGCGGCGAGGGCGCGGACCGTCTCGGCCGGGGTCGCGGCCGGCGCGGCGAAGGCGCGCCGCCAGGTGAGCAGCCGGTTGCCGCCGAGGTCGACCGCGACCGCCGCGAGCTCGTCGGCGCCGACCTGGAGGCCGAGGGCGGCGTACGGCTCGCCGTCGAGGACGAGCATGGTGGCGGGGCGGCCGATCCGGTTCTCGGTCAGCCCGGTCTCGCGCACCAGCCGGCGCTCGATCAGCTCGCCGACGAGGCTGGAGACGGTGGCCTTGTTGAGCCCGGTGCGGGCCGCGATGTCGGCCCGGGAGCAGGGGGCGTGCACCCGGACGTGCCGCAGCACCACGGCCCGGTTGGCGACCCGCACGTCGCCGAGGTCCGTCGGCTGCGGGTCGTTCTGCATGCTGATCAAGATGTGCCCGCTCCCTGCGCTGCCGGTGCGCGATCCCCGGTCGGTCCGCGCGTCCATCATCGCGCACCGCGGCACCCCAGCGGACCACCGCGCGCGGCACGTCGCCTCGCGGTCGCCGCTCCCTTGTGGGTCGGATCACCGTCGATTAGTTTATTCGGCTAGTAACCCAACTAATCCTAGCCGGGCGCGCGTGCTCCGCAAGCCCCGCGTGTCAGATGAAGGGAACGCCGTGAAGCCGTCCCTGCCAGGCGTATCCACCGATCGCCGGACCCTGCTGCGTCTCGCCGGTCTCGGCGCCGCCGCGACGATGGGTGGCGCCACCCTCGCCGGCTGCAGCAAGGAGGCCGGAAGCAAGGGCAGCGCCACCCAGGCCGACGCGGTCCGGGCCGTCCTGCCCAACTACAAGCCGGCCGCGGTCGGCAAGCCGGACATCCCGGGGGAGGGGCCGATCCCGGACGGCTACCTCAGCTACCCCAAGGACCTCGTCGACGCGGTCACCGAACAGCCCGGCAAGGGCGGCGCGGCGATCCGCACCATGAGCCCCTGGTGGGGGCCGACCCCGCCGACGCTGGGCAGCAACTCCTACCTCGCCGCGATCAACACCAAGCTGGGCGTCGAGATCAACCCCAGCCTCCAGGACGGCACCACGTTCGCCGACAAGCTCAACGCCATGCTCGGCGCCCGCGACGTGCCCGACCTGCTCATGGCGCCCAACTGGGAGGTCGACAAGGTCGCCCGGTTCTCCGACGCGGTCAAGGCACTCTTCGAGGACCTCACCGACCACCTCAAGGGCGACGCCGCCGCGAAGTACCCGTACCTGGCCGCGCTGCCCACCGGGTCCTGGGAGTACTCGGTCTGGGGCGGGCGGCTGGCCGCCGTGCCGTACCCCACCGACGGCCCCTTCGCGTGGGCCCTGTTCCACCGCAAGGACCTGTTCGACAAGGCCGGCCTGGCCGCGCCGACCTCGCCCGAGGAGCTCTACGAGCTGGGCAAGAAGGCGACCGACCCGGCCAAGGGCGTCTGGGCCTTCGGCACCATCTTCGACATGGTGCAGCAGTTCTACGGCTGCCAGCAGACCTGGCGCAAGAAGCCCGGCGGCGGCCTGGAGCACAAGTTCGAGAACCCCGCCTTCAAGGCCGCCCTGGAGTTCACGGCGAAGCTGTTCAAGGAGGGGCTGGTCCACCCGGACACGGTGTCCAGCAAGGGCGCCGACGAGAAGCAGCTGTTCAAGGCCGGCAAGATCCTGATGTTCCAGGACGGGCTCGGCGCGTGGCAGGGCCTGCAGGGCGAGCAGTCCAAGGTGCTGGCGAGCTTCAACATGCAGCCGCTGCCGGTGTTCGGCGCGGCCGGCGCCCAGCCGGTCATCTGGGGCAGCGAGAAGCCGATCTTCTTCACGTTCGTCAAGAAGGGCCTCGGCGCCGACCGGGTCGACGAGATCCTGCGGGTGCTCAACTGGTGCGCCGCGCCATTCGGCAGCCGCGAGTTCGAGCTGCGCGAGTACGGCGTGGAGGGCAAGCACTTCACCCGCGCGGCCGACGGCAGCCCGATCCCGACCGAGCTGGGCCGCAAGGAGCTGGGCGGCCAGTACAACTTCTGCCGGGTCGCGGTGAAGGTCAAGAGCGGCGACACCCCGGACTACGTCCAGCAGTACCTGGACTACCTGAAGAAGAACGTCGCCCTGCTGGAGAAGGACCTGTTCGCCGGGATCAAGCTGGAGCTGCCCGCCAACTGGTCGAAGATCATCCAGCCGACCGACGACAAGATCCGCGACATCCTGCGCGGCCGCCGCCCGATCAGCGACCTCGACCAGGTGACGAAGGAATTCCTCGCCTCCGGCGGCGAAGAGGGGCGCGCCTTCCACGAGAAGGCGCTCGCCGACAACGGCCGATGAGCGGCCCGGGCACCGCCGGCGCGGTGGACGCGCCGGCGGCGGCCGGGCAGGCCCCGCCGCCGACCCGAAAGCCCCGGGGCGCCGGCCGGCGCCGGCCCCGGGCCAGCCTGGCGGCGCGGCTGCGCCGGGACTGGCCGCTGCTGGCGATGACCGCGCCGGCCGCCGCGCTGCTGCTGGTCTTCCACTACCTGCCGACCCTCGGCAACGTCATCGCCTTCCAGGACTACAACCCCTTCGTCGGCGACGACCCGGTGGAGGCGTTCCTCTACAGCGAGTGGATCGGCTTCGGCAACTTCGAGGCGCTCTTCGCCGACCCCCTGTTCTGGGACGCGGTGCGCAACACCCTCACCATCACCGCGTTCCAACTGGTGTTCTTCTTCCCGCTGCCGATCCTGCTGGCGATCCTGCTCAACAGCCTGGTCTCCGGGCGGGTGCGCGGCTTCGTGCAGAGCGTGGTCTACCTGCCGCACTTCTTCAGCTGGGTGCTGGTGGTCACGTTCTTCGTGCAGATGCTCGGCGGGGCCGGACTGCTCGCCCAGGAAATGCGCGAGGCCGGGATGCAGCCGTGGAACATCATGACCAACCCGGACACGTTCATCGTGCTGGTCACCGCCGAGGCGGTGTGGAAGGACATCGGCTGGGGCGCGATCGTCTTCCTGGCCGCGCTGGCCGCGATCGACCCCAACCTGTACGAGGCGGCGGCGGCCGACGGCGCCGGGCGGTGGCGGCGCATGTGGCACATCACGCTGCCCGGGCTGCGGCCCGTGATCGTGCTGCTGCTCATCATGCGGCTGGGCGACGCGCTGTCGGTCGGTTTCGAGCAGTTCATCCTGCAACGGGAGGCGGTCGGCCGCGACGCCGCCGAGGTCCTCGACACCTTCGTCTACTACCAGGCCATCGCCACCCAGCAGTGGGGCCTGGGCGCGGCGGCCGGGCTGTTCAAGGCGGTGGTGGGCCTGATCCTCATCCTCGCGGCCAACAAGCTCGCGCACCGGCTCGGCGAGCAGGGGGTGTACTCCAAGTCATGACCGCACAGCTCAGTGGCATTTCACCGGTGCCGGCCGCCCCCGCGACGGCCGGCAAGCCGAGGCGGCGGCGCGGCAGCCCGCGACCCCCGTGGGAGGAGCCGCCCTCGCCGGTCGGCCTGTTCGGCAAGGGCGTCGTGCTCGTCCTGCTCGTCGCGGCGGTGCTCGTGCCCCTGTGGGCGGTGCTGGTGACCAGCCTCGCCTCCCGGGAGACGATCGACGCGGCCGGCGGCATGGTGATGGTGCCCCGGGAGTTCGACCCGTCGGCGTACATCACGATCTTCAACGGCGGGCAGATCACCCGGGCCGTCTGGATCAGCACCCTGGTCACCGTCCTCGGCACGACGGTGAGCCTGGTGCTCACCGTGCTGGCCGCGTACGGGCTGTCCCGGCCGGGCTCGGTGGGGCACCGGGGCCTGCTGTTCTTCTTCCTGCTGACCTTCCTGATCTTCCCGGGGCTGGTGCCCAGCTATCTCGTGGTCACCGGGCTGGGGCTCAAGGACAGCATCTGGTCGCTGATCCTGCCCAGCGCGATCAGCGTGTTCAACCTCGTGGTCATCCGGGCGTTCTTCATGGGCGTGCCCGGTGAGCTGCTCGACAGCGCCCGCATCGACGGGGCGGGCGAGTTCCGCATCCTCACCCGGATCATGCTGCCGCTGTCGAAGGCGGTGATCGCGGTGGTCGGCCTGTTCTACGCCGTCGGCTACTGGAACGCCTACTTCAACTCGGTGCTCTACATCGACGACAACGACAAGTTCCCCATCCAGCGGGTGCTGCAGAGCTACATCCTGGCCGGCCAGTCGCCGAACGTCTCCGGCGCCGCGGTCAGCCTGCCCGGGATCACCGCGTACCCGCCGACGCTGGCGGTGAAGATGGCCGTGGTGGTGGTGACCGTCGTCCCGGCGATCATCGTCTACCCGTTCGTGCAGCGGCACTTCACCAAGGGTGTCATCACCGGCGCGGTGAAGGGCTGACGTCGACCGGTGGGCGTCCCGCGCGGGGCGCCCACCGGCGCGTACGGGAACATCACCACCTCGACGAACGGACGGTGCGGCATGTGGGACGAGGCCCGGCTCCGCTTCGGCGGCGACTGGAACCCCGAGCAGTGGCCCGAGCGGGTCTGGGCCGAGGACGTGGCCCTGATGCGCCGGGCGCGGGTCAACCTCGTCACCGTCGGCGTGTTCGCCTGGTCCCGCCTCGAACCCGCGCCCGGCCGGTACGACTTCGGCTGGCTCGACCGGGTGCTGGACCTGCTCGCCGACAACGGCGTCGGCGCGGCGCTGGCCACCCCGACCGCGTCGCCGCCGCCCTGGTTCTCCCTGGCCCACCCGGGCGCGCTGCCGGTGACCGCCGACGGAGTACGGCTGCACCACGGCAGCCGGGACACCTACTGCGCCGCCGCGCCGGCGTACCGGGCCGCCGCCCGGCGGATCGCCGGGGTCCTCGCCGACCGCTACGCGCACCACCCGGCGCTGGCGCTGTGGCACGTGCACAACGAGTACGGCACCGTCTGCCACTGCGAGCACGCAGCGGTGGCGTTCCGGGCGTGGCTGGCCGGGCGGCACGGCAGCCTGGACGCCCTCAACGACGCCTGGACCACCAGCTTCTGGAGCCAGCACTACTCCGACTGGGCGCAGATCAGCACCCCCCGGGCGACGCAGTACCTGGCCAACCCCGGCCAGCTGCTCGACTTCCGCCGGTTCTGGTCCGACACCCTGCTCGCCGCGTACGCCGAGCAGCGGGACCTGCTGCGGGCGGCGAACCCGGCGGTGCCCGTCACCACCAACTACGTCCTCGGCGACTGGGTGCCCGTCGACCACGCCCGCTGGGCCGCCGAGGTCGACCTGGTGTCCATCGACCACTACCCGTCGGCTGTCGACGGGGCAGCCGAGGAGCAGACGGCGCTGGCCGCGGACCTGGCCCGGGGCTGGGCCCGCCACGGCGCGCGCGCCCGGGCCGCCGCCGACCCGACGGCGGACGCCTCCGCCCACCGCGCTCGCGCCGACGGCGACGGACGGCGGCCGGTGCCCGGCGACGCCGCCGACGGCAGCGCCTGGCTGCTCATGGAGAGCGCCCCGAACCTGATCTACACGGCCGGACGGATGCACACCAAGGAGCCCGGCCGGATGGCCCGGCACAGCCTGGCCCACGTCGCCCGGGGTTCGCGCGGCGCGATGTACTTCCAGTGGCGCGCCCCCGTCGGCGGGGCGGAACGCTTCCACTCCGCGCTCGTGCCGCACGCCGGCCCCGACAGCCGGGTCTTCCGCGAGACGGTGGAGCTGGGCGCGATCCTGGACCGGATCGCCGAGACCGACGGCGCGAGGGTCGAGGCGTCCGTGGCGATCGGCTGGGACGCGGCCAGCGGGTGGGCCCTGCAGCACCCCGGCCTGCCCTCGCAGCGGCTGCACCACCACGGGGAGGTCGCGGCGGCGCACCGCGCGCTGTGGCGGGCCGGCTTCGGCTGCGACGTGGTGCTGCCCGGCGACCCCGTCGACCGGTACGCGCTGCTGGTGCTCCCGGCGCTCTACCTCGCCTCCGACGACGCCGCCGCGTGGGCCCGTTCCTACGTCGCCGGCGGCGGCCACCTCGTGGTGACCTGGCTCAGCGGTGTCGCCGACGAGCACGCCCGGGTGCGCACCGGCGGCTACCCCGGCGCGTTCCGCGACGTGCTCGGCGTCCGGGTGGAGGAGTTCCACCCGCTCGCCGACGGCGACGAGGTCCCCCTGGGCGGGGGTGGCGTCGGGCGGATCTGGGCCGAGAGCGTCGGGCTCGCCGGGGCGGAGGTCGTCCGGGCGTACGCCGCCGGGGTGCTCGCCGGGCAGCCGGCGGTGACCCGCCACCGCCACGGCGCCGGCACCGCCTGGTACGTCTCCACGCGACCCGACGACGAGACGTACCGGCGGCTGCTGACCGACGCGGCCCTCGCCGCCGGCGCGGCGCCGACCTGCCCCGCCGCGCCGGCCGGGGTGGAGGCGGTGCGCCGCCGGGGTACGGCGGCGAGCTGGCTGTTCCTGCTCAACCACACCGACCGGGCGCACCGGGTGCCGGCCGCCGGCGTGGAGCTGCTCACCGGCGCGCTCGTCGACACCGCCGTGGAGGTGCCCGCCGGGGGCGTCGCCGTGGTCCGGGAGGCCCCCGCCGCCCGCTGACCGTCGGCATCCTTGCGCGTACTCACGACCGTCGATTAGTTTGTTTGGATATCAGACTAACGGTCGACTCGACCGCCGTCGGACCAGCGAGGGGAAACGCGTGGGAACCAGGGGAGCGACCGCGGTGCTGACCGCGTTGATGCTCGGCGCGACCGCCGCCGTCACCGCCGCCGTGCCCGCGCAGGCCGCGGCGGCCGGCTGCGCCGTCACCTACCGCGTCGGCGGGCAGTGGTCCGGGGGTTTCACCGCCGACGTCACCGTCACCAACCTGGGCGCCCCGGTCGCCGCCTGGACGCTGACCTGGTCCTACCCCTCGGGCCAGCGGGTGACGCAGGCGTGGAACGCCACCGTCACCCAGACCGGCGCGCAGGTGACGGCCCGCAACGCGGCGTGGAACGGCGGCCTGGCCACCGGCGGCAGCACCACCTTCGGGGTGATGGGCTCGTTCACCGCCGGTAACCCCGCCCCGACCGGCTTCGCCCTCAACGGCACCACCTGCGGCGGCGACGACCCGGGCGACCCGGGTGGGCCGTCCGGCGTGCTGGCGCAGACCCACACCGCCGGCCGGGTCGTGACCGCCGGGCAGACCGTGCAGTACAGCTGGCCCGGCATCTACTTCGAGGGCCGCTTCCGGGGCACCGGCGTCGGGCTCGTCTTCGACGACGCCGCCAACGACTACGACGTCGCGGTCGACGGGCAGGTCGTCGCCACCCTGGTCAAGCCCGGCACGACCACCCGCTGGATCGACGGGCTCGCCGCCGGCGAGCACAGCGTACGGCTCGTCAAGCGCACCGAGAGCCCGTGGAGCGCCAGCGCGTTCGGCGGCCTCGTCGCCGCCGCAGGCGGGGCGATCCTCGACCGGCCCGCCGCCCGCACCCGGCAGGTCGAGTTCATCGGCGACTCGCTGACCGTCGGCTACGGCAACACCTCCGGCACCCGCGACTGCACCGGCGACCAGGTCACCCGCACCACCAACACCGACCTCAGCTTCGGCGCGCTCACCGCCCGCGAGCTCGACGCCGACTACCAGGTCAACGCCTACTCCGGCATCGGCATGGTGCGCAACTACAACGGCGGCTCGCCGGGCGTCAGCTACGGCACCTACTACGACCGGGCGCTGCTGCACGTCGATGGCGACGTCTGGGACCGGCCCGCCACGTGGCGTCCGCAGCTCGTCGTGGTCGACCTCGGCACCAACGACTTCTCCACCCCGATCAACAGCGGCGAGCCGTGGACGGACGCGAGCCTGGCCGCCGCCTACCGCGCCACGTACGTGGCGTTCCTGGAGAAGCTGCGGGCCCGCTACGGCGCGGGCACGACGATCGTGGTCGTCGGCACGAGCCTCTTCGGGGACAAGGCCCGGCAGGTCGTCGGTGACCGCAACGCCGCCGGTGACGCCAAGGTCCGCTACTGGCACCTCGACGACGCCGGCCTGGACCTCCTGGGCTGCCACTGGCACTACTCGGTCGCCGACGACCGGCTCATCGCCGACCGGCTCGGCGACTACGTCGCCACCCTCGGCATCGACTGGTAGCCTCCCCACCCCCCGGCGGTCAGCCCTCGCCGGGCGGCCCCGCAGGTGGGCCACCCCGAACTCCCACGTTTCTCTCATCGTCCTCGGGTGGTGGGTCCAGACCGGCCTGTTCTGCTCTACCGGTGCGATTGCGAATCATCCGGCGGCGACGAGCCGCCCTGCTGGCCGCCGCCTGCGTGGCGGTCCTTGCGACGGTAGCGGTGGTGGCCGACCGGTGGGTCGCGCGGACGGCGGCGCAGCGGCTGTCCGACCGGCTGGCCTGCGCCGCCGGCCTCGACCGGTCGCCCACGGTCGACCTCGGCGGGTTCCCCGTGCTGCCCGGCGTGCTCACCGGTGAGCTCGGCCGGGTGAGCGTGCGGGCCGCCGACGTCACGCGCGGCGACGTGCGGGCCGCCGAGGTGGACGCCGAGCTGTCCCAGGTGCGGCTGCCCGGCGAGCAGCCGGCCCGCGTCGGCGCGCTGGACCTGCGGATCCGCGTCGGCTTCGACGCGCTGCCTGGCACGGTCGGCGAGCGCCCGGTGCACTACCGGGGCGTCGGCGGGCTGCTCGCCGTCGAGACCACCGCGCCGATGGCCGGGCAGCAGCTCCCGGTCACCGTGCTCGCCCGGCCCGCGATCGACGCCGGCCGGCTGACCGTCACCCCCACCGAGATCGAGGTGTTGGGCATGCGGCGGCCCGCGGGTGCCAAGCTGGTGGAGCGGCTCACCGGTGGCCGCGACCTGTCCCGGCCGCTGCCCGCGCTGCCCGCCGGCCTGAGCTGGCAGGGCGTCGACGTCGCCGACGACGGCCTGCGGCTGCGCCTGACCGGACACGACCTGACCCTGCCCGGGGGCGGCGACGGCCGCCGCGCCGGCACCTGCGGAGGAAACTGATGCACGCCCGTACCGACGGTTGGACCCACCGGACGCTGGAGCGGCTGGGCGGCTGGTGCGTACGCCGGCCGTGGCGGGTCCTCGCCGCCTGGCTGCTGCTCGCGGTCGCCCTGGTCGGCGGCGTCGCCGCCTTCGGCCGGCCGGTCGACAACGACGTGGCCCTGCCCGGCAGCGACGCCCAGCTCGCCCGCGAGCTGAGTGAACGCGGCGGCGGTCCCGCCAGCAGCGGCCAGGTCGTGGTGCACGTCGACACCGGCCGCCTCGACGAGCCGGACCGCCGGGCGGCGCTGGAGCGCAGCGCCGCCGCGCTCGCCGCCGTGGAGCACGTGACCCGGGTCGACGGCGTCGACGCCCGCTCCGGCACCCTCAGCCCCGACGGCCGCACCGGCTACCTCACCGTCCGCCTCGACGTGCCCGCCCGCGAGGTGGACAAGGCGCTCAGCGGAGCGGTGCTGGACGCGGCGCAGCCGGCCCGCGACGCGGGCGTCGAGACGGTGCCGGGCGGGGTGCTCGCCACGGCGGCCGAGCGGGGCGGCTCGCACACCGCCGAGACCGTCGGGCTGCTCGTCGCCGCCGTGGTGCTGCTGTTCGCCTTCGGCGGCCTGGTCGCCGCGGCCGTCCCGTTGGTCACCGCGCTGTTCACCCTGGGTTGCGCGCTCGCCACGGTCGGGCTCGCCGGCCACCTGGTGTCCGTGCCGTCGGTGGCCGGCAACCTGGCCACGATGATCGGGCTGGGCGTCGGCATCGACTACGCCCTGTTCCTGATCACCCGCTACCGGGCGCTGCGGGCCGCCGGCACGCCGGCCGACGAGGCGCTGGTCGCCGCCATGGGCACCGCCGGCGCGGCGGTCGTGTTCGCCGGCGGCACGGTGGTCATCGCCCTCGGCGGCCTCGCCGTGGCCGGCGTGCCCATCCTCGGCACGCTGGGCTGGACCGCCGGCCTGGTGGTCGTGGTGGCCGTGCTCGGCGCGGTGCCCCTCCTGCCGGCCCTGCTGGCCGTGCTCGGCCCCCGCCTCGACGCGCTGCCGCTGCGCCTGCGCCGCCGCGCCGCCGACGGCGGCTCCGGCTGGGCCCGGCAGGCCGAGCGGGTGACCCGTCGCCCTTGGCGGTGGGCCCTGCTCGCCGCCGCGCTGCTCGCCGTGCTCGCCGCACCCGCCGCCACGCTCACCCTCGGTCAGCTCGACGCCGGCGACGACCCGCCGGGCAGCGCCACCCGCACCAGCTTCGACCTGCTCGCCGAGGGCTTCGGCCCCGGCGTCAACGGCCCGCTCAACGTGGTCGCCGCCGTCGACCCGCCGGCCGCCGGCACCGCCGACCCCCGGCTCGTCGAGCTGACCCGCGAGCTGGCCGCCGCGCCCGGTGTCGCGTCGGTGGCCCCGGTGCGCCTCGCCGACGGCGGCCGGGTCGCCACGGCCAGCGTGCAACCGGACACCGGTCCCAGCGACCCCGCCACCGCCGCCCTGGTCGCCGACCTGCGCGACGTGCGGGTCGACGGCGTGCAGGTGCACGTCGGCGGGGCCACCGCCACCCGCGCCGACCTGGCCGACCGCGTCCGGGACCGGATGCCGTGGGTGATCGCCGTGGTCGTCGGGCTGTCCACCGTCCTGCTGTACGTGGCGTTCCGCGCCCCCGTGGTGGCGGTCAAGGCCGCCGTGATGAACCTGGTCTCGATCGGCGCCGCGTACGGGGTGCTGACGGCCGTCTTCTCCTGGGGCTGGGGGGTGGAGCTGACCGGCCTGTCCGGGCCGGTGCCCGTGGAGAGCTACGTGCCGATGATGCTGTTCGCCCTGCTGTTCGGCCTCTCCATGGACTACGAGGTGTTCCTGCTCAGCGCCGTGCAGGAGGCGTGGCGGGCGACCGGCGACAACCGGGTCGCCGTCCGCGACGGGCTCGCCGGCACGGGCCGCGTGATCACCTCCGCCGCGCTGATCATGGTGACCGTCTTCGCCGGCTTCGTCCTGCACACCGACCCGGTGATCAAGATGTTCGGCCTCGGCATGGCGGTCGCCGTGGCGGTGGACGCCACCGTGGTCCGGGGGCTGCTGGTGCCGGCCACGATGGCGCTGCTCGGCCGGGCCAACTGGTGGCACCCCGGCCGCCGGCGCCGGCCCGCCCCCGAGCCGGACGAGGCGCAGGCTCTCGCCGGACTCTCATCGAATTCCCAGCCGCCCGTGGTCTGATCCGTCGAGATGAACGCCGCCGCCGTCCGGGTCCTGGTCGTCGACGACCAGCCCAACATCGTCGACATGCTCGCCACCGTGCTGCGGTTCCACGGCTTCGACGTGGTGACCGCGACCACCGCGGCCGAGGCGCTGCGCCGCGCCGGGGAGAGCCGCCCCCGGCTCGTCGTCCTCGACGTGCTGCTGCCCGACGGCGACGGGTTCGAGGTGTGCCGGTCGCTGCGGGCCGCCGGCCACGAGATCGGCATCGTCTTCCTCACCGCCCGCGACGCCCCGCGCGACCGGATCGCCGGCCTCACCTACGGCGGCGACGACTACGTCACCAAGCCGTTCTCGGTCGAGGAACTGGTCGCGCGGGTGCGGGCGGTGCTGCGCCGCATCGGCTCCGCCCCCGTGCCCGCCACCGGCGTGCTCCGCTACGCCGACCTCGAACTCGACGAGGAGACCTGCGAGGTCCGCCGGGGCGGCCGGCTGCTGTCGCTGTCGCCGACGGAGTTCAAACTGCTGCGCCACCTCATGCTCAACCCCGGCCGGGTGCTCTCCCGCGCCCAGATCCTCGACGCCGTGTGGCGCTACGACTTCGACGGCGCGTCGAACGTCGTCGACACCTACATCGGCTACCTGCGGCGCAAGCTGGACCCGCTCGGGCCGCCCCTGATCGAGACCCGGCGCGGCTTCGGCTACGCCCTGCGTGCGCCCGGGTGAACCGGCTGCCACTGCGCCGCAGCCTGCTGCTCGGCCTGGTCGGGCTCACCGCGACCGCGTTGGTGTCCGCCGGGCTGGTCAGCGCGCTGGCGCTGCAGGCGTACCTGATGCAGCGCACCGACGACCAGCTGCGCTCCGCCGCCGCCGTCGTCGCCACCCGGGTGAAGCAGCTCGCCGGCCAGCCCCCCGGCACGGTCCGGGCCGCCGTCGCGCCGTCGGACTACCTGGTGGAGATCCGCCACCGCGGCACGCTCACCCGGTTCTCGGCGGCCACCCCGCCGGCCACCCCGCTGCTCGACCTGTCGCCGGCGCCGCCCGCCGACGGCCCGTCGGCGCCGGTCACCCTGGCCGGCCGGTGGCGGGTGGTCACCGTACGCGCCGGCGAGGCCGTCGTGCTCATCGCGCTGCCGCTGGCCCCGGTGACGCAGACCGTGCGCCGGCTGGTGCTGGTGGAGCTGGCCGGCGGCGCGGCCGTGCTGCTCCTGCTGGCCGGCTCCGCGCGGCTGCTGCTGGTGCGGGGGCTGCGCCCGCTGGACCGGATCACCGCCACCGCGACCGCCATCTCCGACGGCGACCTCGACCGCCGGGTCCCCCTGGACGGCGTGCGGGTCGCCGATCCGCGCACGGAGGTGGACCGGCTCACCCTCGCGGTCAACGGCATGCTCACCCGGCTCCAGGCGGCGATCGCCGCCCGCACCCGCTCGGAGCAGCGGCTGCGGGACTTCGCCGCCGACGCCTCCCACGAGCTGCGCACCCCGCTGACCTCGATCCGCGGCTACCTGCAGATCCTGCGGCACGACATGGTCGAGCCCGGCCGTCGGGCGGAGGTGCTGGCCCGCAGCGAGGACGAGGCCGTCCGGATGGGCCGCATCCTCGACGACCTGTTCTACCTGGCCCGCCTCGACGCCGAGCCGCAGCTGCGGCACGACCGGGTGGACCTGGCGGTGCTGGCCCGCGACTCCGTCGCCGACCTGCTCGCCGCCCAGCCCGGCCGGCCCGCCCGGCTGCTGGCGCCCACGCCCGTGCCGGTCACCGGCGACGAGCACGCCCTGCGGCAGGTGCTGGCCAACCTGCTGGCCAACGTGCGCGCCCACACCCCGGCCGACGCCCCCGTCACCGTCGCCGTCGAGCCCGACGCCGACGGCGTCACGGTCCGGGTCACCGACGGCGGGCCGGGCGTCGACGCCGCGCTCGCCGAGCGGGCGTTCGACCGGTTCACCCAGGCCGAGCCGGGGCGCGGCGGCGGCAGCGGGCTGGGCCTGGCCATCGTCGCCGGCATCGTCGCCGCCCACGGCGGCAGGGTCGGCATCGAGTCCCCGCCGGGCGGCGGGACCGAGGTCTGGTTCGCCCTGCCCCGTGCCACCGACGCGCTCAGGTGACCCGCGACGGCCCGCCCGGCACCCGTTCCCAGCCGCGCCGCTCGGCCAGGTCCCGCAGCCGGTCCAGGGCATCCCACACGTCGACATAGCGGGTGTAGAGCGGCGCGGGCCCCAGCCGCAGCCGGTCGGGGGCCCGGTAGTCGCCCACCACGCCCGCCTCGGCCAGGGCGCGGGAGATCCGCAGCGCCTCCGGGTGGTGCAGGCAGACGTGGCTGCCGCGCCGGTCGGCCCCGCGCGGGGAGGCGACCCGGAAGCCGTACGGGGTCAGCCACGCGTCGGCCAGCGTCACGATCAGCTCGCCGAGGCGGCGGCCCTTGGCGCGTACCCGCTCGATGCCGGCCTCGGCGAGCACGTCCAGCGCAGGGTCGAGCGGCGCGAGGGCGAGGATCGACGGGGTGCCGACCAGGAACCGGTCCAGGTCGGGGGCCGGGTCGTAGCCGGGACCCATGCCGAACTGGTCGCGCCGGCCGAACCAGCCCTGGATCGGCTGGCGCAGCCGGGACTGCAGCTCGCGGCGGACGTACAGGAAGGCCGGCGCGCCCGGGCCGCCGTTGAGGTACTTGTACGTGCAGCCGACCGCGAGGTCCGCGCCGGTGGCGGCCAGCTCGATCGGCACCGCCCCGACGGCGTGCGACAGGTCCCACAGCACCGTCGCGCCGACCTGCCGGGCGGCGGCGTTGACGGCCGCCATGTCCAGCAGCGCCCCCGACCGGTAGGCCACCGCCGACAGCACCACCAGCGCGACGTCCCCGTCGAGCGCGGCGCGCAGCTCGTCGAGCCGCAGCCCCTCGTCGAGGTCGGAGGGGAGCAGCCGCAGCGTCAGCCCGCGCGCGGCGGCCAGCCCCTCCAGGACGTACCGGTCGGTGGGGAAGTCCTCGGCGTCCACCAGCACCGTCCGGCGGTCGCCGGCGGCGTCCAGCGCGGCGGCGGCGAGCTTGTAGAGGTTCACCGACGTGGAGTCGGAGACCACCACCTCGCCGGGACGCGCGCCGAGGGCGTGCGCGGCGAGCCGGTCGCCGATGCGCCGGCTCCACTCGATCCAGGTGGGCCAGGACCGGACGAGCCCGTCGCCCCAGCCCTGGCGGACCAGCCGGTCCAGGTGCGCCGGGGTGGCCGCCGGCAGCCGACCCAGGGAGTTGCCGTCGAGGTAGATCAGGTCGTCGTCGGCGATCACGAACCGGTCGCGCAGGTCCGCGAGCGGGTCCGCGGCGTCCAGCTCCTTGGCCAGGTGGCGCGGGAAGTCGTCTCGCACGTGTTACCCCTTCCCGACCTGCCGGCCCCCGGCGACGCCGGCCGGCGTCCGCACCGGCCGCCCAAGCTAGCCGGCCTGCCTGCGGCACCGGCCGGCGGCGGGTCGCCGTCCCGGCCGGTGGACTGGTCTCACGTTCCCGACACCGGTGCCCGGCCACCCGTAACGCCGCTCGGAAACGGCGCGTTGTGGACGTGAAACGCGGCGATGGGGAGGCGACGTGCGTACAGACGACGGGGTGGATGCCGGGAGTTCGGCGCCGGTGATCCGCGACGAGGTCGCGACCCGGGATCCCGACCTCGCCCACCACACCATCGCCGCGCAGTACTCCGCCCACCGCCCCCGGTTCGCCGGCAGCGCCCTCGGCTTCCGGTTCCGGCTCGCCACCACCCAGGCGGGAGAGCTCGGTGTCGACCAGATCGTGCACTCGATGGACGCCCGGTCCTGGACGGAGCCCTACTCGGGCTTCCTGGCGGTGCACGTCCGGCGCGGCTGGTACCACTGGCAGTCCGGCCGCGACGAGCTGGCCCTGCCGCCGGGCGCGGTGGGCCGGTTCAACGACTCGCCCATGGCGCTGCAGTGGAGCGACGTCACCGCCAGCCTGGTGCGCCTGTCGACCGCACACGTCGCCCGCGTCGCCGCCACCCGCACCGACGCCGCCGTGGCCGACTTCCGGTTCGAGGGGATGGCCCCCGTCTCCGCCGCCATGGCGCGCGTCTGGGCGGGGCTGTCGGGGTTCCTCGACGCGCAGGCCGCGGCGGCGGGCGAGACGCTGGCGCACCCGCTGATCCGGGCCAGCCTCGCCGAGCATGTGGCGACGACCGCGCTGGCCGTGTTCCCCAACACCACCATGACGGCCGGCTACGTGCCGGGGCCGCGCCGGGTGGAGCCGGCCGTGGTCCGGCGGGCCGTGGCCTACATCGAGGCCCACACCGCCGAGCCGATCTCCGTGGCGCAGATCGCGCAGGTCTGCGGGGTCGGCCCGCGCGGGCTCCAGGCCGCGTTCGCACGGCACCTCGGCGTCAGCCCCACGACCCACCTGCGCCGGGTCCGGCTGGACCGCGCGCACCGGGATCTCATCGACGCCGACCCGACCGGGGGCGCGTCGGTCGCGGCGATCGCCCGCCGGTGGGGCTGGGGCAACCCGGGCCGCTTCGCCGAGGCGTACCGGCGGGCCTACGGCCGGCCACCCAGCCACACCCTGCGGGCCTGACCGCCGGCCGGGCCGGCTGCGCTGGGCGGTCGCCCCGGCCCGGCCCGGTCAGCCGGGCGGCCAGCCGGCGGGGATGCGTTCCAGCAGCCCACCGGCGAACACGTCGCGCAGCCCGAGCGGCTTGAGGTGGACATACCCGATGTGGCAGTCGCAGGCTCCGTTCACGCAGGTGCGGGGCCGCAGCGCGGCCCGCCACGAACCGTCGTACAGGTTGCCGATGGGCTCGTCGACGAAGTGGCAGCGGCGCACCGTGCCGTCGCCCCGCACCGAGATCGCCGTCTCCCCGGCGTGGCAGGGCCGGTCCAGCGACAGGTGCGGGCGCACGCTGTAGCCGAACAGCGGGTCCAGCGCCGTCCAGGTCGCCTCCTGCGCGGCGTCGTAGCGGTGGCCCTCGGCGGCGTTGACCCACAGGTAGACGTGCGGCGGCAGCGCCGCGCGCAGCGCCCGCGCCTCGTCGAGGTGCTCCGGCAGCCCCACCACGCCGACGGAGAACCGCACGCCCAGCTCCGTCAGGCGGGCGCAGCGGGCCAGGAACCGCTCCCGGGTGACCTGCGCCGGGTGGTACGTCGTCCACAGCGCCGCCCGTGCCGGGTCGGCCTCGGCCAGCCAGTCCACCCGGGCGGCCAGGTTGGTCTGGATGACCACCCGGTCGACGTGCGGCAGGTGCGACAGCCCCACCATCGCCTCCCGGTACCAGCGCCGGGTCAGCCCCTCGCCCCACGGGGTGAACAGCACCGACAGCCGCAGGTCGGTGGTCGCGGCCACCCAGCCGGTGAACCGCTCCAGGGCCGCCCGGTCGGCGGCCAGCACGTCCGGCGGGTCGCGCCGCTTCGCGAACGGGCAGTACGGGCAGTCGTAGTTGCAGCTGGCGAGGGGACCCCGGTAGAGGATCGCCAGGCCGCTGCTGCCGCCGCCTCCGCCCCTGCCACACCGGTCGGCCGTGCTCACCGGGGCACGTACCCGGTCATCGCCCGGCGCACCCGGGCGGAGGTCAGCCACGGGCCGACGGCGTCGGAGCGGGCCAGCCCGGCCGGGGTGAGCCGCAGCCCGCCGTCGGTGGCCCAGCCCCGCTCGACCAGCCGCCCCAGCTCGGGGAAGTCGTCGCCCGGCGCGACCCCGAACCGGGCCGCGTAGGCGGCCGCGTCGACGCCCTCGGCGCGCAGCAGCGACTTGAGCAGCCACCGGCGGCGCTGCTCCGTGCCGTCGAGGGCGAAACCGAACTCGGCGTACGCGAAGTCGCCGGCCGGACGCGCCAGGTAGTCGTCCAGCACCGCCCGCACCTCGGACACGCTGACCGCGTAGTCGAACGAGTAGTGCAGGCCCGTCGTGTACGACCGCGCGCCGCAGCCCAGCCCCACCATCCCGTCGTCCTGGCAGCAGTAGTCCGGCCCGTCCGGCGCGGGCACGTCGGCGCGGCGGAACTGCCGCATCGACTCCTGCCGGTACCCGGCCGCGCCGAGCACCTCCACCGCCTGCGCGTACAGGGCGAGACGCTGGGCGTCCCAGTCGGCGCGGGCGTGCGCCCGCCGGCCCAGCCCGGTCAGCGGGCGCACGTACAGCGGGTAGAGGTACAGCTCCTCCGGCCGCCAGACCAGGGCCGCCTCCAGGCTCTGCCGCCACGTGTCGGCGGTCTGCCCGTCGATGCCGTAGATCAGGTCGACGTTGAGCAGCGGGATCGCCGCGTCGCGGATCGCGCCGAGCGCCGCCTCCACCTCCGCCCGCCGCTGCGGGCGGCCGGCGGCGCGGGCCTCGGCGTCGAGGAAGCTCTGCACGCCGATGCTCACCCGCGTCGTGCCGTGCGCGGCGAGCACCGCGAGCCGCTCCGGCGTCGCGGTGGCCGGCGACGTCTCCACCGACAGCGGTACGCCGGGCAGCCGCGCGCCCAGCGTCGACGTCGCGATGTCGAACAGTTCGGTCAGCTCGCCGGCCGTCAGGTACGTCGGCGTGCCGCCGCCGAACGCCACGCGGGCGTAGCCGGCGTCGCCGCCGAGGGCGTCGGCGACCCGCTCGGCCTGCCGGCGCAGCTGCCGCAGGTACGCCGTGACCTGCTCGGCGGGCGCGCCGGTGCGGGTGAACAGGTTGCAGAAGCCGCAGCGCATCTCGCAGAACGGCACGTGCGCGTAGAGGAACAGCGCGTCGCGGGGCTCGGCCCGCCACACGTCGGCGAGCAGCGGCCGGGGCCGCAGCGCCCGGTACGACGTCTTGTGCGGGTACGCGTACAGGTACTGCTGGTACGGCGAGCCGTCGAGGCCCGCGAGGTTGCTGGTCACCATTCTCCCGGTCGCAGCGTGAAGTGGGCGTACGGGACGGTCCACACCACGTCGTGGCCGATCCGGTGGCCGGTGTGGCCGTCCTCCCCGTACGCGGTGCCGTGGTCGGAGCACACGATCGTGAACACCGGTCGCCCGCGCCCGGTGAGCAGGGCGAACAGTCGTCCGACGCGGCTGTCGACGTACTCCAGGGCGGCGGCGTGGCTGGCCAGGTCGTCGGCGTCGGCGCCGGGCAGGTAGTGCCGGTTGGGCTGGTGCAGCGCCGCGACGTTGAGGAACGTGAACAGCGGCTGCCGCGCCGGGACCCGGGGCAGCGTCTCGGCGAGCCGGTCGAGCTGGGCGTCCAGGCAGCCGGGGGCGGTGACGCCGAACTCCGGCTCCCAGTGCGCCTCGGCGAACAGGCCGGGCAGCACCGACCCGAGCGCGCCGCGCCGGTTGAAGAAGCCGACCCCGCCCACGCAGAGCGTGTGGTAGCCCTCCTGCGCGAGGGCGGTCGGCAGGTCCGCCGCGTCGAACACCCACGTCCGCTCGCCGGAGGTCTCGCTGCCGGGGAACGCCGCCGCGTACAGCCGCTCGTGCCGCCCCGGCGCGGCCGGGGTGGGCAGGAAACCGGCGAAGAAGGCGTGGTGCGCGGCGTAGGTGAAGCTGGCGGGGGAGTGCCGCCGCTCCCACCGGCCGCCAGGCAGCACCCGGGCGAGGGCGGGGGTACGCCCGGCGGCGGCCAGGTCGTCGGCCACGTCGAAGCGCAGCGTGTCCAGGGTGACCAGGCAGACGTCGTGACTTCCGATCAGCTCCCGCACGCCACCACCTCCGCCGCCCGCGTGCCGGTGGCCGTCGCTGCCGTGGCGGTGGCCCGCCAGCGTTCCCACCGGCCGCTGGTCAGCGCGTGCACCTGCTCGGCGTAGGTGTCCCGGCCGTCGGCCAGCACCCCGGGCAGCAGGTCCCCGAACGCGTTGACCTCCGCCACCGCGTGCCGCCGCCAGCCGAGCAGGAACATCAGGTCCACCCCGACGTGCAGGCTGCGCGGGAAGCACGCGGCGGCCCGTACGCAGGTCTCCATCGCCGCCGACCACGCCGCGGGCCCGGCGGCGGCCCGCAGCTCGGCCAGGTCGCCACGCGCGTTGCCCAGGTGCAGGTTGGTCAGCGGCCCGGCGGCGGCCCGCACCACCGCGTGGGTGGGCCGCCCGGCGACGACCACCACCCGCACGTCGACGACCCGGTCGCCGAGACCCGCCTTGGGCAGCCACCGCTCCACGTGCAGCCCCTCGACGGCGAGCCGGTCGACGAGCGCGGCCACGGTCGCCTCGTCGTCGTAGGTGCGCACCCGCAGCGAGTTGAACAGCCCGTCCGGGGCGACCTCGATCGGGGTGACCGCCCGCACGCCGCGCGGGCCGACGGCCAGGGCCATCACCCCGGCCGCCGACGAGCCGTGCGCCGGCTTGACGAACACCCGCGCCCACCCGGCGGCGGCCATCGCGGCCCGCAGGGACGCGTACCCGTCGACTGCGGGCAGCGCCGCCGGGACCGCGACCCCGGCGGCGGACAGCCGCGCGTGGCAGCGGCGCTTGTCGCACAGCGCCGCCACGTCGCCGGGGTCGTTGAGCAGCTCCGCGCCGCCGGCGGCGACCCGGGCCAGGCCGTCGACCAATCCGGTGTACGTGTCGGCGAGGCCGATCAGCTCGCCGTGCCGCGCCGGGGCGGCCGCCCGCCGCAGCAGCCGGTCCACCTGCGGGTCCTCGCCGGGGGAGTCGACGCGCACCAGCGCGCCGGCCGGCGGCGGGGCCGCCCCGGTGAGCACGTCGGCCCAGGGCAGCACCGCCGGGCGGGGCAGCCCGGCGGCGAGCACGGCGGCGGTGAACAGGCCGACGCGACGGTTGTCGGGGTTGCCGACGACGGTCAGGCGCATGTCACTCCGACACCGCCGTGTACCGGTACTCCTCGTCGTCGTCGATGTCGGGCTCCTGCGGGTCGGACAGGTCCACCGTCACGCCGGGCAGGGCGGCCCGGACCGCCGCGACGACCTCGTCGGAGACGTAGTGGTGGCTCAGGTCCAGCTTCGTGAGGTGGGTCAGCGGCTGCCCGCCGGCCAGGGCGAGCGCGCCCCGGTCGGACAGCGTGCCCAGCGACAGGTCCAGCAGCTCCAGCCGCCGCACCACCGGCGCGGCGGCCAGGGCCTCGGCGATCTCGTCGGCGTGCTCGGCGTTGCACAGCCCGAGCCGGCGCAGCGCGGGAAACCGCTGCCCGGCCAGCAGCGGGGCCAGATCGTCGACGGTCGTGTCGCCGCAGTATTCCTCGACTCCGAGCCACAGCTCCAGGTCGGTCAGCGCGGGCAGCTCGGAGTCGAGCACCGCGCGGACGAAGTCCCCGCTCAGGCCGCCGCTCTCCACCTCAAGGCGGCGCAGCCGCTCGTGGCGCACCGGCGAGAACCGGAAGTCCTCGCCGCCGCGCACCCGCAGCACCTCCAGCTTCGGGTACGCGGTCAGCAGCCGGCTGACGTCGCCGACCCGCATCCAGGAGATCTCGCACTCCTCGCTGACGATGTCGCCGAGGAACAGCGCCGTCAGGTTCGGCAGGCGCGGCGCGGCGGCGCAGAGCTGGTCGATCGGGGCGACGTTGAACGCCGCGTATCCCCAGGCGCCGACGACGAGGGCCTGCACCGACTCGCCGGCGGCGTCGACGAACCGGTCGAACGCGTCGCGGAAGCCGAGGCAGGGCTGGTGTTCGGTGCTGCTGTCCCAGTCGGGGTGGTCGATGCGCCAGGCGACGGGCCCGTCGATGGCGGGCAGCGGGCCGTCGGCGGGGACCTGGACGACCCGGAGGCCGGCGAAGGACTCGGCGTGCGACAGGACGCTCATCGCAGGCTCACTCCCCGACCGCGGTGAAGCGGTATTCGCGGCCGTTGTAGACGTCGGCCTTCTGCGGCTCCGACAGGTCGACCTCGACGCCGGGCAGGGCGGCGACGACCCGCTCGGCGGCGGCCTCGGACAGGAAGTGGTGGTGCAGGTCGAGGCGGCGCAGGTGGGCCAGCGGCCGACCGGCCAGCAGCGCCTCGGCCCCGGCGTCGGTGAGCACCCCCTTGGACAGGTCGAGCACCTCCAGCCGGTCGACCACCGGCGCGGCGGCGACGGCCGCGGCGACCCGGTCGGCGCCCTCGGCGTTGCAGACCGCGAGGTGGCGCAGCGCCGGCAGCCGGGTGCCGGCGAGCACGTCGGCGAGGTCGTCGGTGGTCGTGTCGCCGCCGTAGTCGGACCGGCCGAGCCACAGCTCCAGGCGCTCCAGCGCGGGCAGGTCGCAGCCGCCGACCGCGCGGACCACCGCACCGGGCAGCCCGCCGGTCTGGAAGGCCAGCTCCCGCAGGCCGGTGTGGCGCACCGGGGTCAGGTGCAGCTCGTTGGCCCCGCGCACCCACAGCACCTCCAGCGACGGGTACGCCGTCAGCAGCCCGGTGACGTCACCGTGCGTGAGCCAGGAGACCTCGCACTGTTCGACGGTCAGGTCGGCGAGGAAGACCGCCCGCAGGGACGTCCACCGCTGCGCCGCGTCGACCAGCAGCTCCACGGGCAGTGCCCGCTCGTACGCCGAGCCCCACTCGCCGATCACCAGGGCCCGGACCGAGTCGGCGGGCACCTCGTCGCGCAGGGCCGTGACCAGGGCCGCGAACTCCTCGGGGTCGGCCTCGAAGTCCTCGACCTCCAGCCGCCAGGCGACGGCCGACGGATCGTCGGGCAGTTTCATCCCCGGGGTGAAGGGCAGCACGGGCAGCCCGGCGAACGACGACAAGTGGGAGCGGAACACGCCAACCTCCGGCTCGACTGGTGCAGCGGCGGCGCGACCGTAACAGGCCGTACCGACAAGCTGATCACCGACCGGCCCGCCGAGGCCCGCATCTAGTCATGGGCGTCAATGTCTGGTAGAAATCCTGCAAGGCCGGCCCCCTGAATCGCAAAAATCCAACCCCCAACGGCGATACGGGAGAACCATGTCCACGACCCGCCCCACGCTGCGCCGCCGAGCGGTGACCCTGCTCGTCGCCGCGCTCGCGGCCCTCGGCGTCACGCTCGGCTTCGCCAGCCCCGCCCTGGCGATCGCCCACTCCAGCGCCGCGTCCCAGCTGTCGGCCGCCGGCATCTCCTGGACCTCCAGCGGCAACTGCAGCGACCGCTACACCGCCACCTGCACGTCGTTCGACGGCATCCGGCAGGCCACCATCGACGGGATCATCACGTTCAAGCGGGTCAGCGGCTGCGCGATCACCATCACCGCCGGCACCGAGGTCGGCCACGCCGACGGCGCCTACAGCCACTGGACCGGCTACAAGCTCGACATCGGCCTGACCACCTGCGTGCAGAACTACATCTCGGCGCACTTCGCCTACGTCGGCTACATCGCCGGCTTCGGCTACCAGTACCGGTCCGCCTCCGGGAACCTGTACACCAAGGAAGGCAACCACTGGGACATCCTGTACTACACCTGCGGCTGCTGACCTCGTAGGCCGACAGCCGCCGCCCGGCACGACGTCCCGCCGAGGCGGCGGCTGTCCGGCTACGACGCCCGCGCCGCCGGGCACCTCACCTGACGGCCGTCTCCGGGGCCGCCGCCGCGACGTCCTCGGCGGGCTGCTCGGCTGCCCCGGCCAGCTCGTTCAGCTCGCCGATCTCGGCGGCGAGGCGGTCCACGCCGACCTGCTGCCGCGGCTTCACCGTCGGAAACTCGGCGGTCTCCCCGCCACCGGCCGCGGCGGCCATCACGGCGGCGGCGGCCAGGTCGGCCACCCGCTTCGCCTCCCGCTGCACCCGGGCCCGCACGTCCTTGGCGTGCCGCTCGGCCGAGTCGGCGGCGTTGCGCGCCTCCTCCAGCCGGTTCGCCTCCGCCGTGAGCTCCTGACGGACCTCGACCAGGCGCTGCTGCAACTGGTTGACCTCGTTCTCCAGCGCCGCGCCCTCCCGGCGGATCTGGGCGAGCTGCTGCTGGGCGGTGTCCAGCTCGGTGTGCAGCTGCGTCAACGCCTGCCGCTGGCTGCCCACCTCCTGCTGCACGGCGGTGAGCTGCTCCTGGTGCGCGGTCGCCTGCTCGTCGGCGCGCTTGCGCACCTCCGTCGAGTACTGCTGCGCCTCGGCGATCAGGGTGGCGATCTTCTCCTCGGCGGCGGTGAGCTGCCCGGCGACGTCCCGCTCGGCCGCCGCCCGGTGCTCGGCCAGCTCCTGCTCGGCCGCCGCCCGCCGCTCGTTGATCTCCCGCTCCACGTTGACCCGCCACTGCGCCAGCTCCTGCTGGCTCTGCGCGCGCGCCGCCTGGACCTCCTGCTGGATCTGGGTGCGGGCCGCCTTGGTCAGCGCCTCGGCCGCCGCCCGCGCCTGCTCCACCTGCTGGGCGGTCAGCTCGTTGATCCGCTTCGCCTCCTGCTGGGCCTGCTCGTGCGCGGCCTCACCGTCGGTCCGGAGCTGCTCCACCAGCTCCTGCACGTCCGCGAGCTGCGCCTCCGCCGCCGAACGCCGCTCCTCGTACGCCTTCTCCTGCTCGGCGCGCCGCGCCGACAGCTCCGCCTCCAGGTCGTGCAGCGCCTGGGCGGCGTGCTCCCGCGCCTCCACCAGGATCCGCTCCGCCTCGGCCTGCAGGTCGCCGGCCCGCTGCGCGGCGGTGTCCGTGATCGCTGCGGCCTGCTTCTCGGCGAGCGCGAGGATCTGGTCGACCATCGGCCCCAGGTCCCGGAACGACGCCTTGTCCACCTGCGCCGGCCGCTGGCGCAGCTCGGACACCTCCGCCTGCAGCGCCTGGAACTGGAGGGTCAGGTTGCGCAACTGGTGCTGCGCCCGGTCCCGGTCGGCGGTCAGTGCCGAGGCCGAGGCCTCGACCTGCTCGACGTACCGGTCGACCTGGCGCTTGTCGTAGCCGCGCAACGCCTGCTCGAAGCTCGGCCGCCCGTTCGGCTCGTTGCGTACCGCGAAGGTTTCCCCGCCGTGGGACATCCGGCATCCTCCGTAGAGTCGGACCTATCCGAGAGCCGGCGGTGCGGCCGCCGGGCGTGATGGGGCGCAACGTTACCGGCGTCGCCGCTCGCCGCACACCCCACCCCGCCCGGACCCGGTGTCGCGGCCGGCCGCGACGGCCCTGGCCGGGGGCCGGCTGCCCCCGCCGGGTCCGCCGCCAGGCCGGGCCGCCGCGTCCCGCGCGTGAACCCGCCCGTTGTACGTGACACAACGCGATGGTCCGCCCCGGCGGCACCACCCCCCTGCCATGGTCCCTTTGCTCTGCACCCACGGACGCAACGCTCCACGCAGCGCGACGGTCCGACGTGGCCCTCGGCCATCCGCGATCTCGCATGTGCACAGGTAGGCGGCGGTGTTGCGGATATAGGTGCAGAGCAAAGGGGATGCGGGATGCCCTGCGAGGTCGACGGGACATGACGCAGAGTCACGCCGACCGGCACGGGGAAGCGCCCGCCGGAGCTAGTCACGGAACGTCATCGGCTGCTGGCCTCGCCCTGCCTCGCGGAAAGAGGCGAGGTGAGGCGCGGCGGTTGCTCAGGTCATCCCACTGACGGCGCTGGGGCCGGATCCGCTGTCACCGCAGGCGAAGCGGTCGGGGGCGGTCGAGCCTGTAAGGGACGCGGTGGGGTCGAGCGGGCGATCGTTCACAGCATTCCTCCTTGTCTCCGATCGGTGGGTACCCAGGGGCCGTCAGTCGGTCGGGATGCCACGCCGTCGTTGTGCAGCGACCCATGGCCTGGTAGAGCGTTACCTGGACGAAGAGATCACCGCCGGGGAACTGGCCCGCACCGGCGTACTCGAACTCATCGGGCCGTTCCGGGCCACCTGCGTGCAGGGGATGCCGCTCGCCCTCGGCGACGTGGTGGTGCCGATGGTCGCTCGGCAGCTCACGTCCCGGTCCGTCACCGTCACAGGGAACTGCTCGCGCTACCACCACCTGCTGCGTCCCCACCCACCGCGCACCTCCGCCAATGAGCGGCGGGCCTCCAGCCTGTCGGGAATGCTGCGCTTCGACATGCGGCGGGCGTACGTGCGGCGGCTGCCGGTGGCGGAGCGGCGAGCGCTGGGGAAGGCGTTCCGGCGGCTCGGCGCTTTCGAGTCGGCAATCCGACAGGCCGCCGAGCTGGAGCAGAGCTGGTGGAATTGGCCGTCGGCGGCGTGGCCAGCGGCGTTGTTTGCTCTGACCAGCCGGGGCAGCACCGTACGAATTGGCCGGCAACGGCCCGAAAGTCCATCGCCGCCGACGAAACGGACCAGCATCCCGCTGGTCGACGAGCTCGCCCGGCGCGGAGCGGCGGACATAATCCTTTGTCCGCAGGCAACCAGTTCGCCCGCAAGCGGCGTACCAGATGATCCGCCGCCGCAAGGGCATCGCCTAACTTCAAGCTTGGAGAGGAGGACGGTTGTCCCCGTCCGACCACCCCTTCCACCTCTGGATCGCCCGCGATGCGCAGGTGACCGCTGTCGCCCTGACCGAGATGCGGATGAGCGGCAGGGCGAACGTGCATGAGTGGGGCAGCATCACGGAGGTGACCCCCGGCAAACAGATCACCGGGAGCGCGGCGAGCAAGCGCGTCACCATCCAGCTCATCGCGGTGGCCATCGTCTCCCTGTACGTCTGCGGCCTGGCGTCCGCCGCCTACTGGTGGTTGCTCCTGATCGTGGACCTGGCCCTCGTTCTGCTGGCGGTTGCCGCCGGGTTCAAGGCGGCCAGGCGGAGCACCGTGGTCGCCCCCGACATCGACCTCTACCCAGGCATCCACCGCCTGCTCACCACGCACGAGGAACGGCTGTCGTTCCGGGATCTGCAGGCCCTGGCGGAGCGGATCGGCAGAACCCTCCCCGCTCTGGACAGTCTGGTCGACCCGAGCGACGCCGCCGAGTTGGTGGCGGAGAGCCTCTGGGAGGGCGCGGCGGTTCTGGCGCGCAGGCAGGAGATCCGCGAGGTGCGCGACGAACTGGGCCGGCACGCGTCGGACGGCACCGTCGAGACGAACCGTGCCCGCCTCGACCTTCAGAGTCAGCAGCAGCGGGCCGGCGACCTGTGGGAAGAGGTCAATGCGGACCTCGCGAGGCTGACGTCCCATCTGATGGCGACCGCAGCGGCGGGGGAGATGTTCGTCCGCGACCAGGATCTTGATGACACGTTGCAGCGCACGGGGGCGGCCCTCGACAAGCTGTCGCTCGACGGCTCCCACGCCGGGGCCTACGCGGGCGAGCAGCTCGCCGACGAGACGACGGCCGTGTTGACGGCCTACCGCGAGCTGAACGACCTGTACGGCGGCAAGTCCTAGCAGCACCGACAACCGAATCGACCGCGACGAACACTGGGGGCTTGATGCGGGCGCAGGAACGCGTGGTCCGCGCGCCGACCTGTACGCGCTCGGCTGCGTCCTGTTCGAACTGTTGACCGGCCGACCGCTGTACCGGGCGGAGAGCGTGCTCGGCGTCCTGCACCGGCACCTGAGCGATCCGTACCGTCGGTCGCCGACCACCGGGCCGGCGTGCCCGACGACCGGGTCCGGCTCGTCGCGCGGCTGCTCGCGAAGGACCCGCAGGACCGACCGGCGTCAGCCATCGAGGTGTACGAGGTGCTGGCCCCCTTCGGGGCGGTCGAGGCCGGCATCGCCTCCGACGTCCCGATGACGATGGCCGACGGCCGGCAGGTCGACCCGACGATGCCCTTGCCGTCACCCGTTCGGCCTGCTGCCGCCGAGGGAACCCGCTGCCCCGGGCGGCGCGGGGGTCGTCCGGCCGCGCGCCGTGCCGGAGGTCGTCGAGCCGCCTTCGCTCGACGAGTTGGCGCAGCTCCAGGAGCGCGTCCCGCCGGGCGCTGCCCGAGTTCCTGCGGCTCGCCGCCGACCTCGCCGGGCGGCCGAGACCCGACCGGGAACTCATCTGGAACTGCCGCCAGCAGGCAGCCGTGTGTCAGGTTGAGCTGGCGAGGGCGCGGCGGCCCTGGCCGAGCTGCGGGCGCTGCCGGCTGGGGCCGGCGAACTGTTCGCCCTGCGGCAACACATCGCCATGCTCGCCGCCGGGTTGGGCGAGGTGGCCGACGCCAGGCGGCAGCTCCGGGCCCCGCTGGGCGACGTGACACGCGCGCACGGCAGCGGATCCCCGGCCGCCGAGGAGATCGAGGCGCCTTTGCTCCACCTGGACCGGCTGGAGGACGACCGGCGAGGTGAGTGAGCCACCGACGACGACAGGCGTGAACTGCGGTCAGAACGTGGCGATCGGGTTGACCGGGCTGCCGGAGGTGCCGGCGAAGCGGACCGGTGCGACTGCGAGGTGGAAGTCCCACTGGCCGAGCTCGGCGGCCGTTGCCGCGCACGCCTCCAGGTCGCAGTTGTCGAGCAGCCACAGACCCATCGCGACAAGGCCAACAGCGTGAACCGGCATCAACACGTCGTCGTACCCCGACGGCTGAACGTCCTGCGGGGTGTCGGCGGCGATCAGCGCGACGCCGCGTTCGTGCAGCCACGGCAGGCAGGACGCGTGCCAGCCGGCCTGCGTGAAACCGATGGACTCGCCGGCCTCGTGTCGGGCGCGGCCATAGCCGGTCCGTAGGAGCACCGCATCGCCGGAGCGCACCCGCACACCCTGGCGGCGCTCGGCCTCCTCGAGATCGTCGGGAAACACACCCTGCCCCGGTGCCAACCACGGCACACCCCGGGCCCTCGCGACGTCCAGCAGGACGCCACGCGTGATGATGCCGTTCGCCGCCGCCGTGACGGCCGCCCACGCCGATCCCGTCGCGGGGTCGACCAACGAGTGCGACCGTCCGTTGTACATCGTGCCGTCCCAGAAGACGTGGCACGGCGAGTCGACGTGGGTGAGCGTGTTGCCGTGGAACGTGATGCCGATCCGCTCGGACGAGAAGCCCCAGCGCCGGTCGGCGTGGAAGCCGGGCACGGGCATGTTCTCGGCACCCGGCATGTCGGCGGCGCACGGGCACGACGTCGTCGCCCGTTCCATCTCTTCCGGTGCGGCAACCTCCCACGCGCACGACACGCTCCTACCGTGGCGCACGGCCCGCGCCGCCGCCAGCCGGACGTCGTCGGTGATGTGGTTCAGGGTGCCGAGCTGGTCTTCGTCGCCCCACCGTCCCCAGTTCGACAGCAGGTTGAAATACCCGAGCACGTCGTCCTGTGTCGGTATCGCTCGCCCTGCCGTCATCCCAGCATCGCTCCTCCGGTCATGCGGTGTGAAACACCGCAGGCAGGGTATCCCGCCGTCGGATCGAAGACCGTGGTGACCGGCCGATCAAAAGAATCGTCTGCTCCGCCGGCCGCGCACCCGGCATACGTGGCCGGGCAGATTGTCGGCGACTTCCACGCACGCTCCGCCGTTGTCGCCGCTGCGGGTGCTCTTACGCCACTGGGCGCGGGCCAGTTCAGCCATGGTGGACCTCTCCAATGATCTTGTTGATCAGCTCTCTCGATTTGCTCATCGAGAGCCAGTCGACCCAAGCTCGCCCACACCTTCTCGTATGCGGCGATCTCGTCTGGCCTGTCCAGGTAGAGAGCGCCGGTCAGTGACTCGCTGTAGATGACGGAGGGATCGGGCTCGGCCCTGTTGCGGAGGGGAAAGTCGAGCATCATGAAGGTTCCGGCGAGTGCGCCGTAGCTGAACTGCCGATCTGCTTGAGCAGCAGCGCCTAGGCGAGCACCGAACTGACCACGGGGGCCTTCGGTAGCCGTCGCCGCAGGATCCCTTGCCGCTGAAGCCGAACGCTGATGAACTGATCCAACTCCTCTTCGCTCATGTCGGTGCGATGCTGGAAGACGCCTCGGGCGTATGCCTCGGTTTGGAGCAGGCCCGGGATCAGCGAGTCGTCATGGCCGCGTAGCCGGGATGCGGCGGACTCCAGCCCCACGTACATCTCGAACCAGTCGGGGATGGCGTCGCCGTACGAGTGCCACCAGCCCTTGGCCCTGGTCTTGGCCGCCAGGGCGGTCAGGGCCTTGGTCAGCTCGCGCGTCGCTCCGTACACCTGGCACATGCCCTGGACGTCGACGGGCCGGACGGCGCCCAGGCCGCTCTCGATTCCCGGCTTCTCTCGGTGTTGCATTTTGTTACCTGCATCTTGGCTTCGGTGAAACATCGGAATGGTGCTTTGGGAGTGATTCGGGAGGCGGGCGACCATTCGATCGGTCTGCGTTTCCGACCCTACAAGACGCCTCCGACGAGAGCTGTCACCGTGCAATTCCCACGCGGTGCCGGGTAGAGCCGATCGGGCCGGGATCTTACCCCTGGCCTGCGCGGCATCGATGTGCAACGATGACGCCTCGAAGTGCCGAATGGCTGTTGTCGACCAGTGGCGCAATGCGCCGACCCGGCCGATCGTCGTGGAAAGGGGGCGCCCGGCTCTTGTCGTCGATACTTCTCTTCGTCGTCGGTGCCGCGCTGCTGGTCTACAGTGCGGAAAAGCTGATCTCCTATCTCGTCGGTGCCGCGTCGGGCCTGCGCGTCTCGGTCTTTCTGCTCGCGATCATCTTCACCGGAATAGAGTTCGACGACGTCGCCTTCGGGGTGGCGCTCAACATGGAGGATCTCAGCGGGCGTCGCGCTCGGCACCGTCTTCGGCACGGCGATCTCGATGATCGGGGTGGTGCTCGCCCTCGCCGCGATCATCTCGCCCACCCGGGTCGCCGTCCCGGGCCGCTACCTCGCCCTGTTCGCCGTCGCGCCGCTGGTGCTGATCCCCTTCCTCGTGTTCGGGCCCCTCACCCCGCTCTACGGCGTGCTGCTCCTGCTGCTGTTCGCGCTCTTCCTCGGCTACGTGGCCAGGCGGGAGCTTCGGCGGGGCACACCGGCCGCCGGCAGGGCACCCTTCGTCGTGCCGATGCCGTTCGACCGGGCCCGGCCGCTTCCCGGCTGGGCGGCGATCGGGCTGGCCGTCGTCGCGCTCGTCGGCCTCGTCGTCGGTGCGGCCATGACCAGCATCGGCACCGAGGGCCTGCTGGAGGAGTTCCGGATCCAGGGGGCCCTGTTCGGTGCCACCATCGCCACCCTCGTCCTCACCCTCGAGGACGTGCTCCTGACCGTCGAGCCCACCCGCAGGGGCGCCGCCGACATCGGCATCGCGAACGTCGTCGGCAGCGTCGTGTTCGGTGTGACCGGGAAGCTCGGCATCATCCTGCTCGCCGGGGGCAGCGTCGTCGTCGGCGACGAGGTGCTCGCCTGGCACCTCCCGGTGCTCGTCGGCATGACCGCCCTCGCCGCCGGCTTCCTCTCCACCGGCCGGCTGCGGCGCTGGCACGGGTACGTGCTGCTCGCCGCCTACGTCGCCTACTGGGTCGTCAGCTTCGCCGTCTTCGGTGAAGCGCCGGTCGAGTCCGACTGACCGGCGCTGTCGCGGCCACACCCGACAGAAGTGGCACGCGAAGTGTCGGGTGCCCGGCACCGGTGTCGCCGCACGATGGGGGCATGGACGACACGACCCTGGTATCCCGGTTCCTCCGCGACGGCTTCGTGAAGCTGCCGGGCGCCGTCGCACCGCGCGTCGCCGCGGACTGCGCCCGGCTGCTGTGGCGGGAGACGGGCTGTGACCCGGACGACCCGGCCACGTGGACGAAGCCCGTGCACTGGGTGCCCGGCCTGGCGCAGGGGCCGTTCGCCGCCGCACCCAACTCGCCGTTCCTCCACCACGCGTACGACCTGCTCGTCGGGCCGGGACGCTGGGAGCCGCGTTACTCGCTGGGCACGTTCCCGCTGCGTTTCCCGCACCCCGACGAGCCGAACGACGCCGGCTGGCACATCGAGGGCAGCTACCTGCCGGAGGGGGCGAACTGGTACTTCACGAACCTGCGCTCCCAGGGGCGGGCGCTGCTGATGCTGTTCCTGTTCAGCGAGGTAGGCCAGGAGGACGCACCGACCCGGATCCGGGTCGGCTCGCACCTCGACGTGCCGAAGGTGCTCGAGAAGTACGGCGAGGACGGGGCGAGCGGGCTGGACATCGCGCCCGACCTGGTGGCCGCCTCCGACCACCGGCCCCTCGCCCTGGCCACCGGCTCCCCGGGCGACGTGTTCCTGTGCCACCCGTTCCTGGTGCACGCGGCGCAACCCCACCACGGGACGCGGCCCCGCTTCCTGGCCCAGCCGCCCCTGATGCCGGCCGCGCCGTACGAGCTGGAGCGGGCCGACGGCGCGTACTCTCCCGTGGAGATCGCGATCCGCCAGGGCCTCGGGTGGGCATAGGCGGCTGACGAAGACGAGGGAGGCGGGACAACGGTGGCTCTGCGGGTGACCGGCCGCAACGCGCGGTTCCAGCAGTGGGAGGCCCTCCTGCGCAACCGGACCAAGCGGCAGCGCCGCGGCGAGTTCCTCGTGCAGGGCGTACGCCCGATCGCCGTGGCCATCGAGCACGGCTGGCAGATCCGGGAGCTGCTCTACGACGCCGACGTCCAGCTGTCCGGCTGGGCACGCGAGACGCTGGACACCGTCCGGGCCGAGAGGTTCGCCGTCTCCGGTGAGCTGATGCACGAACTGGGCGGCAAGGCGGACGCGGTTCCCGAGCTGCTGGCCGTGGTCGCGCTGCCGGAGGACGACCTGTCCCGCATCCCGGCCGGGCCGACCACGCTCACCGTCGTGTTCGACCGGCCCACCAGCCCCGGCAACATCGGCACCCTCATCCGGTCCGCGGACGCCTTCGGCGCGTCCGGCGTCATCGTCACCGGCCACGCCGCCGACGTGTACGACCCGAAGGCGGTGCGGGCGAGCACCGGCTCGCTCTTCGCGCTGCCCGTGGTCCGGGCGCCCGCACCCCAGGCCGTCCTGTCCTGGGTCGCCGGACTTCGCGCCGACGGAATCGGCGTCGGCGTGGTGGGCACCGACGAGCACGGCCCACTGGAGGCCGCCGAGTACGACTTCACGCAGCCCACGCTGCTCCTGATCGGCAACGAGACCACCGGTCTCAGCGCCGGCTGGCGGGCGGCCTGCGACCAGCTCGTCCGGATCCCGATGACCGGGGCCGCCAGTTCCCTGAACGCGGCGGCCGCCGCGACCGTCGTGCTCTACGAGTCGGCACGCCAGCGCAGCGGTGCCGCTCGTGGGTGTCAGGCGGTGCCCTGACTGGCCGAGGGCGTGCCGAGGAGCCGCTCGATGAGCCGGGTCTCGCCCGGCCAGGCGGCCAACAGGACGTCCCGGGGCACCTGCCGGCCGGCGTAGCGCAGGGCGAGCGCCACCACGACGATGTCGTCGAGGGGGCCGATGACGGGCAGGAACTCGGGGATCAGGTCGACGGGGCTGGCCACCCACAGGCCGGCGAGCAGGATGGCGAGCTTCGCCCGGCGGGGCACCCGGGGATCCCGGCGCAGCCGCCGGACCATGGTGACGCAGTCCGGGACGAAGGCGGCGAGGTCCCGCAGCAGGCCGGGCGGGAGCCGGCGGGCCAGCAGGATCAGCAGCGCCCAGGAGGCGACCAGCAGCGCGACCGCGCCGGCCAGGGCGACGGCCCAGTCGCGCAAGGCCAGGTCGTGATCGAGTACGGGGTGCACGACTGGTCAACGTAGTCGCGACCCCCGGGGACGTGGGCAGGAGGTGCGGGTGTCAGCAGGGGCCCTCGTGCCAGCTGAGCTGCGTCACCGTCACCGGA
Source organism: Micromonospora haikouensis (assembly GCF_000876225.1). Taxonomy (NCBI): domain Bacteria; kingdom Bacillati; phylum Actinomycetota; class Actinomycetes; order Micromonosporales; family Micromonosporaceae; genus Micromonospora; species Micromonospora haikouensis. The sequence goes on from NZ_JXSX01000003.1 coordinate 2,234,293, forward strand.
AGATAGAAGATGTTGCCACCGGGGGGCGTGCAGAGCGTGTAGTAGCTCGTCGACCCGTCCGGCCAGGTGTAGGAGTAGCTCATGTCGACGTTGCGGGGCGTGTAGTTGTAGTAGGTCTTCGCCGGGGCGCTGCCGGACCACTCGCCGGCGCTCACCAGGGACGGAGTCTCCACGGGGGCGGGGTTCGGGTACGCCCAGTTGGGCCAGACGCAGAACGTGCCCTGCGCGCAGTTCCCAGGCGGCCATGCTTCTGCCGCCCCGGAAGGCGCCGCCGACGCGGCGGGCGCGGTGGCCAGCAGGCTCGCGGCGGATACGGCAAGGGCAAGGGACCTCAGCAGCACGGCATTCCTCCCAAAAATCATTGACGTACGTCAAATTAACGGCGGAAAGTTGAGTGGTCAAGAACTTGGTCATGATCCCTGGTCGAGCAGGCTTTCGACCGTTCCGAAAACAGCGGCCACACCGGCTCGTCCACAAGGGATAAACTGTTGTCTCACCGGAGCCCGGCGGCCCGGGCCCCATCGGAGGACGGGATGTCTGGACCGACCTGTTCGTAGGCCTGCTCAGGCTGCCGTCCCCGTCACCTGCGTGCCCGCGGAGGGGCCCGATCCCGCCCGCACGCGTTTCGACTTCCGCCGTCGCCTCCCGCACCTGGTGAGCATGCTCTGGCTCGGGCTCATGGCTGGGCTGACGGCCGGCAGCATTCTCGCCTGGCTCATCGGGCCCCCGATCGGGTCCTCGTTCGTGATCGCATTCGGATTGGCCCTCGGGTTGTCGATGGCGGTCACGGCCGCATCGCACAGCTGGATCGACATCGACACGGAGGTCAGCCCCGCGAGCGCCCTGTCCGGTGATCGGAGGCACACGATCCTGACCCTGCTCCAACTGGGCTGCGCGGTGTCCGTGTTCGCGTCGTTCATCTCCGGGCCGGTGTATGGCGTCGTGGTCGGGCTCGCGACCGGGCTCATGTGGGCACTCACGAGCGCGTGGGGGCAATGGCTGGTCCTGATACGACTCTGGCTGCCCCTGCGGGGCCGCCTGCCGTGGCGCACGTTCGCCTTCCTGTCGGACGCGCGAGACCGGGGTGTGCTGCGTCAGGTCGGAGCTGTCTACCAGTTCCGCCACGCACGGCTCCAGCATTACCTGTCGGGGGCTGACCGGGCCTGATCCGGGCTCCTGGCCCCTGGCCCCGCACCCGTGCCCGGCGGCCACCTTCGGCCTGACCGAGGACGTCTTGCGTCACTGTGCAGCTGACGCCGACAAGGGCTGCGCATAGGGCAATCTTCGAGAACCGGGGTGGTGGCCGGCGGTGTGAAACTCATGGATCTCTTACTCCCGGAAGGCGGAGTCATCATGAGTAACGACACCGTGCTCATACTTTTTCCCATCGCTGTCGGCATCGTCATGCTCGGGCTCGGCCTCACGCTGACCCTCGACGACTTCCGCCGCGTGGTGCGCTACCCCAAGGCGATGGTCGTCTGTCTGGTCTCCCAGATGCTGATCCTGCCGGCGATCTGCCTGGGCCTGGTCGTCGCGTTCGACCTGCGGCCCGAGCTGGCGGTCGGCATGATGCTGCTCGCCGCCTCGCCTGGCGGCAGCACCGCCAGCCTCTACAGTCACCTGTTCAAGGGTGACCTCGCGCTCAACATCTCGCTGACCGCCGTCAACTCCGTGCTCGCGCTGTTCACCCTGCCGGTCATCGTGAACCTGTCGGTCGCGGGCTTCGTCGGCTCGGACAGCTCGATCGGCCTCCAGTTCGACAAGGTGATCCAGGTGTTCGCCCTGGTGCTGATCCCGATCGCGATCGGCATGGCCATCCGGGCGAGATTCACCGACGCCGCCCTGCGGCTGGAGCGCGCCGTCAAGGTCCTGTCGGTGGTGGTGCTGATCCTGATGATCTCCAGTGTGATCGCCGGCCTCGGCTCGGAGGTGTTCGACATCCTCGGCGAGATCATCCTCGCGGTGGTGGCGTTCAACCTGATCAGCATGGGCCTCGGCTACTTCGGCCCCCGGCTGCTGCGCGTCGGCGAGCGGGAGTCGATCGCCTCGGCCTTCGAGATCGGCCTGCACAACGCCAGCCTGGCCATCACCATCGGGATGAGCCCGACGCTGCTCGACAACTCGACGATGGCGATGCCGTCGGTGACGTACGGCTTCGTCATGTTCTTCACCGCCGCCGTCTTCGGTGTCGTCGTCTCCCGGCGGGTGCGCGCGGGCACCGCCACCGGCGACTTCTCGGCGGCCCCGAGCCGGGTGTGACGCCGCTGCCGCGCCGGATCCGATCCCGGTCGGGTCCGGCGCGGCCGTGGTCGCGCCCGTCGCCCTGGCCGGTGCTGGTGCGGGCGTGCGCCGGGACGCGGGGCGGCGGCGTTGACGGTGGCTGACGGCTGCCGTAACGTCATAGCGACGCATGTCGATGGATGGTCGGGTCGTCCGGGTCTGAGGCCGCATCCACCTGGCGATTCCGGGCAGTTCGCCATGCGGGTCGCCGCGTCCGTCAGCAACCGGGCCATGGGAGGCCGCCGGCCCGCCGGGGACTGTTAACGCTAACACCACCACCCGCCCCTCGCCCCTCTCCACCACGCCCCACCCTGCCCCGCCGCCACCCCGCTCCGCCCATCTCCACGCTCGCCGATCTTGCAGTTCGGGCCCCTCGCATGGGCGGTCGGCGCCATGTGTCGGGGCCGCAGGTGCAAGATCGGCGGACGGGCGTGGCGGAGGTGAGGCGGAAGCGGAGAGGGACACGGGGGTGGCCGGACCGAAGGAGAGAAGTCATGGGGAATCGAAAGCGGCTGGCCCTGCTGGCCGTCAGCACGGCCGCGACCGTCACCGTCGCGGCCGCCGGGGTGGCCGTGGCGCAGGCGGCGGCGGCCGGGTGCGCCGTGCGCTACGCGGTGTCGTCGCAGTGGTCGGGCGGCTTCAACGCCGACGTCACCGTCACCAATCTCGGTGACCCGCTGACCTCCTGGCGGCTCACCTGGACCTACGCCGCGGGCCAGCAGGCGACCCAGGCGTGGAACGCCACCGTGACCCAGAGCGGCGCCCAGGTGACCGCGACCAACGTCGCGTACAACGGCGCGATCGCCACCAACGGCACCGTCGGTTTCGGCTTCACCGGTTCGTGGAGCGGCGCGAACCCGGTGCCCACCAACTTCGCGGTCAACGGGGTGACCTGCAACGGCCCGACGACCCCGACGACCCCGCCGCCCACCACCACTGCGCCGCCCACGACGCCGCCGCCCACCACGCCGCCGCCGATCGGCGACTACCCGCCGTCGGGCCGGCTGTGCAACAGCACCGACGCGATCGACATCGGCAAGTACTGGATCCCCAACAACCAGTGGGGCGCCGGCACCGGCTCGGGCAGCCAGTGCATCTGGACCAGCGGCGGCTCCGGTGACCGCATCTCGTGGGGCACCAGCTACAACTGGAGCGGCCAGGCCGGCACCGTCAAGTCGTTCGCGGCGGCGATCCTGGGCTGGCACTGGGGCTGGCGGCGGCAGAACACCGGGCTGCCCGTGCAGCTGTCCGCCAACCGCAACGTCAACACCAGCTGGCAGTTCACCGTCACGCAGAACGGCACCGTCAACCAGAACGTCGCCTACGACTGCTGGCTGCACCCGATCGCCAACCCGGGCTCCGCCGACCAGCCCTCGGACGAGCTGATGATCTGGCTCTACCGCTCCAACGCGTCCCCCGCCGGCAGCCGCCAGGGCACGGTCACCATCGCCGGCACGACCTGGGAGATCTGGCGCGGCTACGTCGGCACGTGGAACGTCTACTCGTACGTGCGGACCAGCAACACCACCAACGCGAACCTCAACATCCGCGACTTCACCAACGACCTGGTCGCCCGGGGCTGGATGAGCAGCTCCAAGTACCTGACCAGCGTCCAGGCGGGGCCGGAGATCTTCACCGGCAACGGCCAGGTCACCACCAGCACCTACTCGGTGACCATCAACTGACGCGGGCGGCCGGTCGGGCGTGACTGCCCGGCCGGCCGCGCCCGGCCACCCGGGCCTGCGCCACCGGAACCGCCCCGGTCAGGGCGACGACGGCGCGTCCGGGGGTGCCGTGCAGGCCGGCGGAAGGTGGAACCAGCGCAGCGCCTCGACGCCCGACGGCAGGCCGGTCGAGCCCTCGTCGAGGCGGTCGTCGCGGCCGGCGAGAATCCGCCGCGCCTCGCGCAGGTGTCCGGCCAAGGCCTCCTCGCCGACCCGTTCCCGCCGGCCGACGGCCATCGGGCCGCCGGTCAGCAGGGGTCCCAGGTCGGCCAGGCGCAGCGGCCGCCCCGGGCCGCGGTGGTGCCGCCACAGGCCGCTGCCGACGTCGAACCGGTAGTCGGTCAGCAGCCGGTGCCCGTGCCGGGCGATCAGGTCGACCGCGTCGACGAGATAGTCGGCGACCACGTCGGAGATGAAGTAGGTGAAGGTGATCCGCGCCCAGCCGGGCTTGATCCCCTCGCAGCCGAGGGCGATCTCCTCCCGGAACGCGCGGGAGCGCTCCTCGTCGATCGCCAGCAGGCGGTGCCCGTAGGGCCCCGCGCAGGAGCAGCCCCCGCGCGCCTGGATGCCGAACAGGTCGTTGAGCAGCGCGACGACGAAGTTGTGGTGCAGGTGACGGTCGCCGTGGCGGATCTGCACCGACACGATGGGCAGCCGCCGGGCCCGGGTGCCGCCCAGGACCTCGATCCCCGGGTTCGCCGACCAGCGGCGCAGCGCCCGCGCCCACAGCCGCTCCTCGCGGGCCCGGATGACCTCGGTGCCGACGGCCTGCTTGAGGGCGAACACCAGCCCCGCCCGGATCGACTCGACGATCGCCGGCGTGCCGCCCTCCTCCCGGGCGACCGGGTCGTCGAGGTACCGGTGCCCGACCGGGTCGACGAACGCCACCGTGCCGCCGCCCGGGGTCGTCGGCACCCGGTTGCGGGCCAGGTCCCGGCGCACCACCAGGACGCCGGGCGTCTGTGGGCCGCCGACGAACTTGTGCGGCGACAGGAAGACCGCGTCCTTGCCGTCGGCGGCCCCCGGCGCCGACTCGCCCATCCGGATCGGCACGTACGGGCCGGCGGCGGCGTAGTCCCAGCACGACAGGGCGCCGTGGGCGTGCAGCAGCGCGGCGATCGCGTCGGTGTCGGAGAGGATGCCGGTGACGTTGGAGGCGGCGGAGAAGCTGCCGATGCGCAGCGGCCGGTCCGCGTACCGGGCCAGTTGCGCGGCGAGCTCCGCCCGGTCGATGTGCCCTTCGGCGTCCGCGCCGATGACGACCACCTCGGCGTACGTCTCGCGCCACGGCAGCTCGTTGGAGTGGTGCTCGTAGGGGCCCACGAACACCACCGGACGCTGCCCCGGCGGGACGCGGTCGAGCAGACCGTGGCGGTGGGTCGGCCCGTGCGGCAGCCGCAGTTCGAGCATCCCGATCAGCTTGTCGACCGCCGCCGTGGCCCCCGAACCGCAGAAGACGACGACGTGCTCGTCGGTGCCGCCGACGGCGTCGTGGACGATCCGCCGGGCGTCCTCGCGCAGCCGCCCCGTGGCCAGGCCGGTGGCGGAGCTCTCGGTGTGGGTGTTGGCGTAGCGGGGCAGCACCCAGTCCCGGACGGCGTCCTCCACGAAGTCCAGGGCCCGACCCGAGGCGGTGTAGTCGGCGTACGTGATCCGGCGCGGCCCGTAGGGGCCGTCCAGCACCTCGCCCTCGCCGACGATCCCGTCCCGGATCCGGGCCAACAGCCGGTCTGCCGTGCTTGACGCGCCCAACGTGCCCAACGTGCCCATGGCGAACTGCCTCCCCGTGGCGGTGTCGGGGCAGGTCGGCGGGCGTCGATGTCCCGAGCGCCGACCCCAGTGTGCCCCATCCGGCCAAGGGACGGCGCGGCGGCCGGCCGTCCGCGTGAGCTGGTGCCGGGACCGCCTCCGGTGCGACGATCGCGACCGTCCCTGCGGCCGACACGAGGAGAACACGATGGTCAGCGGTGCCGAGTTGGACGACTGCCGGCGGGTCGCCGAGGAGGCGGCGCGGCTCGGCGGCCGGGAGCTGCTGCGGCGCTTCGGCGACCACGGGCGGGTCGACCACAAGACGGCCTCCACCGACCTGGTGAGCGAGGCGGACCGGGCCAGCGAGGCGCACATCGTCGAGCTGCTGCGCGCCCGTCGGCCCGACGACGGCATCCTCGCCGAGGAGGGCAGCGGCCACACCGGCAGCTCCGGGCTGCGCTGGGTGCTGGACCCCCTCGACGGCACCGTCAACTACGTCTCCGGAATGCCGTTCTGGTGCGTGAGCGTGGCCTGCGAGGAGGAGACGCCGGACGGCTGGCGGCCGGTCGTCGGGGTGGTCCTCGACCCGGTGCACGACGAGCTGTTCCACGCCGTCCGGGGCCGGGGCGCGTTCCGCGACGACGTCCCGCTGGCCCGGCCCGCCGGCGCCGCGCTCGACGAGGTCATCCTCGCCACCGGGTACGCCTACGACGTGGCCCACCGCAGGGTGCAGGCGGCCGTGGTCGCCGACCTGGCCGGCGACGTGCGCGGGGTGCGGATGCTCGGCTCCACCGCGCTGGCCCTGGCCTGGATCGCGGCGGGCCGCTGCGACGCGTACGTCGAGGACCGAGCCTTCCGGTGGGACTGGGCGGCCGGGCTGGTGATCGCCGTCGAGGCCGGCGCGGCCGTCGAGGTGAGCGGCAGCCGGGTGCTTGCCGCCCCGCCGGAGCTGATCGACGGGCTGCGGCCCCGGGTCGCCGCGCTGGGCTGACGCCGTCGTGGGCCGCGTCACGGTGGTGCGCCGATGGTGCGACGGGCCGCCCGGCGAGGGGGTGCGCCGGGCGGCCCGCCACGTGTGGGGAACGCTCAGGACAGAGCGCGGCGGGGCTGGGGGAGCCGCGCGGGACGGCTCAGACGAACAGGGTGTTCGGGCCGAGGCCGCAGACGACCCGCCCGTACAGCTCGGTGTTGGTGTCGGGGTTGATCAACCCGTGCAGGCTCATCGCGTTGACGTCCCGGACGATCCGCTGGATCGGCACGTCCCGGTAGATGGAGGTGCCGCCGCTGGCGGAGGCGAAGATGTCCACCGCCTCCTTGGCCAGCCGGGTCGCCCAGCCGTGGTCGGCGCGCACCCGGGCCCGCTCCTCGAGGGTCCACTCGGCGCCGGTGGCCGCCTTGGTGTCGACCAGGTCGGCGGCGTGGTACGCGTGGAACTCGGCCTGCTCGATCTTCATGAGCGCGGTGCCGACCTTCAGGTGGGTGACCGGGGCCTCGCTCTGGTTCTCGTACTCCGTGTAGGTGATCTTCCGGCCGGGCAGCCGGTCGAAGAACTCGTCGCGGGCGGACTTGGCCACGCCGACGGCCGCGCCCACGCCCGACGCCGCCGCGTTCAGCGCGGCCGGGGTACGCCAGACGGGGGAGTCGGCGTTGCCCTGCGACAGGCCCTGCGGGATCATCGCCGCGCTCATCGGGATGATGTGGCTGCTCGGGATGAACAGGTCCCGGGCCACGGTGGTGACGCTGCCGGTGGCGGTCAGGCCGGTGGTGTACCAGTCGTCCACGATCTCCAGGCTGCCGATCGGCACCAGCGCCATGATCGGCTCCGGCTCCGCGTCCGGGCGCACCACGACCACCGCGATCTCCTGCCACTGCGCGTGGTGGGCCCCGCTGATGAAGTGCCAGCTGCCGTTGACGACGAAGCCCCCGTCGGTGGGCACGGCCGTGCCGCCGACGCTGTTGGTGCCGCACACCCGGGCGTGGGGGACGGCGAACACCTCGTCCTGGGCCTCGTCGGGGAACAGGCCGGCGAGCCAGGTCGGGATCCACAGCACCGAGGTGACCCAGGCGGTGCTGGCGTCGCCCCGGCCCAGCTCGGTGGCGACCGCCACGAGCGTGCGGGTGTCCACCTCGTACCCGCCGTAGCGGCGGGGCGTGCGGAGCTTGAACAGCCCCGCCTCCTCGATCGCGGCTACCGTCTCGTCGTGCAGCCGACGATTCTCCTCCTGCCACGCCGCGTGCTTGCGGATCAGCGGGACGAGACCCGCCGCCCGCTGGACCAGCTCCTCGCGGGTGGGTGCTTCGGTGGTCGTGGACACGTGTCCTCCTCAACGGGGCGACCGGATCGACCGGGGTCGTGTCGGCCAGGCGCCCTCGACGCTGTCACACTCCGCGTGCCGCAACCTCTTCCGGATTGCCCGGCGTCATTGCCCGGCGTCCACACAGGACGGGCGGGGAAGGGCACGAGGGGAGAAGTCGGCATGCGGGGCCCGTGCCAGGCTCGCAGGTGTCGCCCGGCCTCCCCCCGGCCCGGCGGCGACCGTTGAGGGAGGAACGATGGCTTTTCCGCAGATCGTCTCGCGTGAGGAATGGACCACCGCCAGGGAGCAGCTCCTGGAGGAGGAGAAGGCGCTGACCCGCGCCCGCGACCAGCTCAGCGCCGCCCGTCGGGCCATGCCCGTGGTGCCGGTGGAGAAGGAGTACGTGTTCGACTCGCCCTCGGGCCGGGTGACGCTGCTCGACCTGTTCCAGGGCCGCCGCCAGCTCATCGTGCGGCACTTCATGTTCGCCCCGGAGGCGAAGGAGGGCTGCGTCGGCTGCTCGATGCAGGCTGACAACGTCGGGAACCTGTCGCACATGCACGCGCGGGACACCTCGTTCGTCATGATCGCCCGCGCGCCGATCGAGAAGATCGAGCAGTTCAAGGCCCGGATGGGCTGGAGCCACATCCCGTGGGTCTCGTCGTTCGGCAGCGACTTCAACTACGACTTCAACGTCTCGATGGAGAAGGGCGAGCTGCCGGCGGTCAGCTCGTTCATCCGCGACGGCGAGAAGATCTACCACGCCAGCTCGGTGTTCGACCGGGGCGGCGAGGTGTTCATCAACACCTACAACTACCTCGACGTCACCCCGCTGGGGCGGCAGGAGGAGGGGCTGGCCCACCCGTGGGACTGGTGGCGTCACCACGACCGCTACGACTCCGACGAGGCCGTCAACCCGGGCGAGAACTGGTGGACCGGGGTCAACAAGTTCCGGGTGCGCCAGGACGGCGCGCCCGCGCAGCCGGCGGAGGCCGGGACGCAGTGACGCCGGTGTGGTGGGGCGCGGCGGCGCTCCACCCGTCGGGGCGGCCGGTTCCCGGCCGGGCGGCGCAGGCCGTCCCCGGGGAGCCGGCCGCCGCCGTGTGCGCGGGCGGCCCCGCGGGGGTGGCTTCCCGCGGGCGCGGGCGGCACCGGGCGCGCGGACGACTCAGGGGACGGTGACGCTGTGCCGGGGCGGGGGCGCCGGGGCGGGGGCGCGGCGGGGGATGCCGCCGAGCATCCGCAGCGCCGCCGCCGACGGCGAGCCGGCCTCGACCGTGAAGGTGACCAGCATCAGGTCGGGGGTGTCCTCCAGCCGCAGCGTGTGCTGGTTGACCGTCAGCGCCCCGACGACCGGGTGGGCCATGTCGTAGGTCATCGTCTCGCAGGTGCTCACCGGGTGCTCGGCCCACATGCCGGCGAACTCGGGGCTGCGCGACAGCAGCTCCTCGACCAGCCCGACGACCCGGCGGTCGCCCCGGTAGCGCCCCACGGCCATCCGCAGGTAGGCCACCACCGAGCGGGCCTTGCCCGGCCAGTCGGCGTACAGCTCGCGCATGCGCGGGTCGAGGAAGACCGACCTGCTCATGTTGGGCGCCTCGTCGAGGTGCCAGGCGAGCAGCGCGTGGCCCAGCGGGTTCCAGGCGTGCACGTCGGTCGCGGCGCCGAGCACCATCGCCGGCACGTCGGGCATCATCGCGAGCATCTGGTGCAGGGCCGGCGGCGTGGTGTGGGACCGGGCGGCCCGGCCAGTCGTCGCCCGGCCGGGGCGGGCCAGCACGAACAGGTGGGCCCGCTCGTCGCCGTCGAGCTGCAGCGCCCGGGCGACCGCGTCGAGCACCTCGTCGGACACGTTGTGCGCTTGGCCCTGCTCCAGCCGGGTGTAGTAGGAGACGCTGACCCCGGCGAGCTGGGCCAGCTCCTCGCGGCGCAGCCCGGAAACCCGCCGGCGCTCGCCGTAGCGGGTCAGGCCGGCGTCCTGCGGGCGGATGACGCCGCGTCGAGATCGGAGGAACTCGCCCAGCGGATTCATGCGACTCAGTATGACCGACGAGCATGACACTGTCAGTGGTACCCACCGTAGGAGTACCAACGGTTTCCGGCCGGGCGGGCGGAGTCCGCCGGACCCGGCCGGAGCCGGACTAGTGTCCTGATCGGACGGTCAGGCCGTCTCGGTCAGGAAGCGCAGGATGTGGGCGTTGGTGATCTCCGGCTGCTCGGTGAGCGGGACGTGCCGCGAGTCGGGGACCAGCGCGCCGGCCGACCCCTTCGGCAGGGCCTCGACGATCCGGGCGAGCTTCTCCTCGTTCATCGCGAAGGCGACGTCCTGCACGCCGAAGATGTTCAGCGTCGGCTGCGTCGGCAGGGCGCCCCACAGCGCCCCCTGCTCGGCCCCCCACTCGGGGGTGCCGAACGTCGCCGGCGGGAAGTTGGTCCGGTACATGCCCAGGGCGGCGTGCAGGTTCTCCGGCTTGCCCAGGGCGGCCCGGATGTCGGCCAGGTCCTGCGTGACGTCGTAGCCGTCGCGGGAGTACTTGTGCAGCATGAACTCCAGGAAGGCCAGGTCGTTGGCGGCGACCAGCTCGTCGGCGGCGGCCATCTGGAAGAACCAGAAGTGGGCCTGGACGTTGATGCCCCGGGGGTCGAGCAGGTACTCGCCGAAGAACTGGAACGGCGGCACGTCACAGGCGACCAGCCGCGACCAGCGCTCCGGCGCCTGCACGGCCGCGGCCCACGAGACGGCGGCCCCGAAGTCGTGCCCGATCAGCACCGCCCGCTCGTCGCCGCCGAGCACCTCGTGCAGGGCGTTGACGTCGGCCACCATGTCGCGGATGTGCTCGCGGCCCGGCGGCGGGACGGAGCTGGGGGCGAAGCCGCGGGTCCACGGCGTCACCACCCGGTAGCCGGCGTCGACCAGCACCGGCACCAGGTACCGGAACGAGTTGGGGGTGAACGGGAAACCGTGCACCAGCAGGGCCAGGGGGCCCTCGCCGAACTCACGGTATGCGATGTCGACACCGTTGACGGTGACCTGTGATTGACGCATGGGATGCCTCCTCGGCGGGCATGGATTGCACCAAGACTGGCCGAGCCGAACACCCCCCGCTTCTTCCTGCGTGCTGCCTCGTTGTAATGCGCGGACCTGGGAGGGCGAGGGTGGAGTACGCACTGGTGATCTATCACGACGAGGCCGGCGAGCTGAGCCCCGCGGAGATCGACGACCACCCCCGGCACCGGGCCTGGCTCGACGAGGTGCGCCGGCGCGGGGCGTTCGCGGGCGGGCAGCGGCTCCGCCCCGGCCGCGCCGGCCGCACGGTGCGCTCCCGGGCCGGTGCCACGCTGGTCTCCGACGGGCCGTTCGTCGAGGCCCGGGAGCAGGTGGGCGGGTTCGTCCTGCTGCGCTGCGCCGACCTCGACGAGGCGACGGAGCTGGCCGCCCTGCACCCGTTCGCCGAGCTGGGCGCCATCGAGGTGAGGCCGGTCTGGAGCCGGTGACCTTCACGGTCGACGCCGCGGTGGCCGCGGCGTTCCGCCGGGAATACCGCCAGCTCGTCGGCACACTGGTCGCCCTCACCGGGGACCGGGCCCTGGCCGAGGACTGCGTGCAGGACGCGTTCGCCGCCGCGGTGCAGCGCTGGCGCGGTGAGGGCGTGCCACGCCGGCCCGGGGCCTGGCTGACGACCGTGGCGCGCAACCGGGCCGTCGACCGGCTGCGGCACGAGAGCATGGCCGCCGCCCGGCTGCGCGAGGCCGCGGTCACCCTGTCGGCGTACGACGACGCCCCGCCGGTGCCGCCGGTGATCCGCGACGCCCAGCTCCGGCTGATCTTCACCTGCTGCCATCCCGCGCTGTCGCTGACGTCGCAGGTCGCGCTGACCCTGCGTACCGTCGTGGGGTTCGGCCCGGCCGAGATCGCCCGCGCCCTCCTGGTCACGCCGGGGACCCTCGCGCAGCGGCTGGTGCGGGCCCGGCGCGGCGTCCGCGAGGCCGGCCTGCGCGGCGAGTTGCCGCCGGCCGCCGAGCTGCCCGGCCGGGCCGCGGCGGTGCGCGCGGTGCTGTACCTGCTGTTCACCGAGGGGTACGCCGCCACGGCCGGCGCGGACCTGCTGCGGCGCGGGCTGTGCGCGGAGGCCGTGCGACTGGCCCGCCTGCTGGCCCGGCTGCTGCCCGACGATCCGGAGACCCTCGGGCTGCTCGCGCTGATGCTGTTGCACGACGCCCGGCGCGACGCCCGCACGGACGCGCACGGCGACCTGGTGCCGCTGGAGCGGCAGGACCGCCGGCGGTGGGACCGGGGCCGCATCGCCGAGGGGGTGGACCTGCTGGAGCGGGCGCTGCGCCACGGGCGGCCGGGCCCCTACCAGGTGCAGGCGGCGATCGCGGCCTGCCACGCGAGCGCCCCCGACGCCGCGCGCACCGACTGGGCCCAGATCGCCGGGCTCTACGCCGAGCTGGCCGAGCTGACGCCCTCGGCCGTGGTGCTGCTCAACCGGGCGGTGGCGGTCGCGATGGCGCACGGCCCGCTGCGCGGGCTGGAGCTGCTGGAGCAGGTGGAGCGCTCCGGCGAGCTGGCCGGTCACCACCTCGTCCCGGCCGTCCGCGCCGACCTGCTGCGCCGGCTGGACCGGCGGGCCGACGCGGCCGGGGCGTACCGGCGGGCACTCGGGCTCGCCGGCAACGACGTCGAGCGCCGCTACCTGCGGGACCGTCTGGCGGAGGTGACCGGCACCTCTGCGGATCAAGCCAAATAAATCGGCAGCAAATGTATATTTCCCCGAGGGTCGCCCGTCGGTCTGACGAACCTGGTCCGGCGCCGCCGGACCCGCCCACGACGAGGGGATCAGACATGCTGCTGGAGAACAGGACGGCGATCGTCTACGGCGCCGCGGGCGCGCTGGGCAGCGCGGTGTCGCGCGCCTACGCCCGGGAGGGCGCCACCGTGTACCTGGCCGGCCACCGCCTGGACCGGGTCGAGATGCTCGCCAAGGAGATCGCCGCCGACGGCGGCCGGGCGTACGCCCACCAGGTCGACGCGCTCGACCCGGAGGCGGTCGACGCCCACGCGGAGCTGGTCGCCGAGCGGGCCGGGGGCATCGACGTGTCGTTCAACGCCGTCGGCCTGGACCACGTGCAGGGCGTCCCGCTGCGCGAGCTGTCCCTGGACGACTTCCTGCTGCCGATGAACACCTTCGTGCGCACCCAGTTCCTCACCACTGCGGCGGCGGCGCGGCGGATGGTGGAGCAGCGCAGCGGCGTCATCGTGGTGCTGTCGACGTCCGCCGCGCGGGCGCCCATGCCCTCGGGCGGCTTCGGCGTAGCCTGCGCCGGCATCGAGTCGCTGGCCCGGGAACTGGCCGGCGAGGTGGGCCCGTTCGGGGTGCGGGTGGTCTGCCTGCGTCCCGATGCGATCCCGGAGAGCGTGCAGCACGGCTCGTACGTCCGCGAGACGTGGCGGCGCGCGGCCGAGGCCAACGGGGCGACGCTGGAGGACATGCTCGCCGCCAAGCCGGGCATGCCGAACCCGCTGCTGGGCCGGGCGGTGACCCTGGCCGACGTGGCCGGCACCGCCGTGTACCTCGCCTCGGACCTGTCCAGCGGCCTCACCGGTTCGATCACCACCGTCGGATGCGGAGTGCTCGTCGACTGATCGCCCGCCGGCTGCCCGGGGCCGCGGTCCCCGGGCAGCCGGTGCCTCTCGACGGCGGGCGGGAAATAGAGCAAGCTCGAAGAGAGCGCCGTGCGGGTAGCGTGGAACGGGACCGGCACGGCGGGTGCCGAGGGTGCCACTGCCAGTGGTACGCATGGCAGGGAGATGGGTAGCAGGGCCGCGGCTACCTAGGGTTCGTGGTCATGGCGGAGAACCAGAGCACGTCGGAGCAGCTCAGCTCCGCGCAGAAACTTGCCCTATTCGTCCTGCTCGGCGCGCAGTTCATGCTGTCGGTCGACTTCTCGATCCTCAACGTGGCGCTGCCCCGCATGGGGGAGGGCGTCGGCCTCTCGCTGGCCGACCTGCCGTGGGTGGCCAGCGCGTACGCGCTGCCCGCCGCCGGCTTCACGCTCCTGTTCGGCCGGATCGCCGACCTGTTCGGCCGGCGGCGGCTGTTCCTGACCGGCATCGCGCTGCTCACCGTGGCCTCGCTGCTCGGCGGCTTCGCGACCAACGCGGCGATGCTGCTCAGCGCCCGCGTGCTGCAGGGCTTCGCCAACGCGATCGCCATCCCGGCCGCGATGGCGCTGCTGATCACGACCGTCTCCGACGAGCGGGCCCGGGCCCGGGTGCTCGGCCTCAACGGCGCGCTGCTCTCCGGTGGCTTCACCGTCGGCGCCCTGGTCGGCGGCAGCCTGGTCAGCGCCCTGGACTGGCGTTGGGCGTTCTGGATCAACGTGCCGGTGGCGGTCGCCATCATGGTGCTGACCCCGCTGGTGATCAAGGAGAGCGTCCGTCCCGCCGGCGTCAAGCTCGACGTGCCGGGCGCCGTCACGGTCACCGCCGGCCTGCTCGCCCTGGTCTACGGCGTGAGCATGCAGAGCTGGATCGCCCTCGTGGTCGGCGCGGTGCTCATCGCGGCCTTCTGGTTCGTCGAGCTGAAGGCCAAGGCGCCCCTGGTGTCGCTCACCCTGCTCAACCGGCCGAACATCAAGTGGGGCAACTACGGCGGCATCGTCGCCTTCGTGATGGCCAGCGGCGTCAACTTCGGCCTCACCCTCTACATGCAGGACGTGCTCAAGATGGCCCCGTTCACCACCGGTCTGGTGTTCGGCGGGCCGGGCCTGGTGGCCGTCGTCGCCGGCGTCATCGCCGGCCGCATGATCGGCAGGTACGGCTACCGCAACGTCCTCGCCGTCGGCCTGCTGGCGCAGGGCCTGACCACCGTCCCGCTGCTGCTGACCGGCACGTCGACCACGCCGAGCCTGGCCCTGATCGTGCCGTCGCTGTTCCTGATGTACTTCGGGCACGTCACGGCCGTCGTCGCCTACACGGTGACCGCCACCTCCGGCCTTGACGACTCGCAGCAGGGCCTGGCGACCGGCCTGGCCACCCTGGCCCAGCAGATCGCGGTCACCATCGGCATCCCGATCTTCGGGGCGCTCGTGGCCGCCCGCACGGACGTGCTGGATGGCGTCCACTTCGCCATGCAGGTGCAGATCGTGGTGATCCTGGTGTCCGTGGCGCTGATCTGGATCGGCCTGCGGGACCGGGGCGTCCCGGCCGGGCCGTCGTCGTCCGCCGCCGAGCGGCAGGAGCCGGTGCCCACGGCCGAGGCGCAGCAGCCCGCGCCGGTGCCGGTGCCGCGAAAGGTCAGCGAGAACACGGTCTAGGCGCCCCCAGCGCGCCTGTCGACCGCGGTGTACGGAGCGTCGGTCCCACACCCCCCTGGGCGCTCCGTACACCGCGTGGTCGCGCCTCGGGCCGTCCGCCATCCGGCGGGCGGCCCGCGGCGCGTCGGGCGGCGGCTGTCGGGGCGCTGCCTGTCTCAGGCGGCTGGGGCGCCGGCCTGCCGGCGGTGCCGGCGCGAGGGCGCGCGGGGAACCCGCGCGCGGCGGTCGGTCCCGCCTGCAGCGGTCGGTAGAGGTTGGTCCCGCCGGCGCCTACGCAGCTGAGTCAGCTACGACATCACCGGCCAGCGCAGTGCCTGTCGGCGAGCCGAGCGGCACCGGCCCGGCCCCCGGGGCGCCGCGCTGGCCGGCGTGATCCGACGTGATGTCGTAGCTGACTCAGCTCCCTAGTCGGCACGCGAGTGTGCCGGGAAGCGGCACGCGCCGCGCCGCGCCGCCGGCCACCGTGCCCGCTCCCGGACCGCCCCAGGTCGCGAGACCCCAGGCCACGAGACCCCAGGCAGGCCCCGAAACCCCAGGCCCGGCCCCCCCAGGACCCACAGTGAGACGGGCGCCCCGCGGGGTTTCGCACCGCGGGACGCCCGTGTCGGTGGGGACCGGTCAGGACTGCCGGAGCCAGTCGGCGAGCCGCTCACCGATCATGATGGAGGTGAGGTTGGTGTTGCAGTTGACGATCGACGGCATGACGGAGGCGTCGCAGACGTAGAGGCCCTCGGTGCCGTGCACCCGCAGCCGCTCGTCGACGACCGCGCCCTCGTCGCCGGCCGCGCCCATCCGGGCGGTGCCCACGGGGTGGTAGCCGCTGTCGAGGCTGAGCCTGACGTAGTGGCGCATCAGCTCGTCGTCGGCGACCATGTCCTCGCCGAGCACCACGAACCGCTGCCCCTGGTCGTTGATGCCCGCCGTCTGCATGAACTGCCAGCACTGGCGCACGGCGTCGACGAGGGTCTGGATGTCGCGCTCGGTGTCGAGGAAGTTGAGCACGACGTCCGGCGGGGCGGTGGGGTCGGCCGACGTGAGGGTGAGCCGTCCCCGGGACTCGGGCCGCTGGTGCACGACCATCACCCCGAAGATCGTCTTCGCGGCGGCCAGCATCTGCAGCTCGGGGAAGAGCGTCAGGTCGAAGTGGTTGATCATGTAGTACTGGAGGTCGTTGAACTCCGTCGACCCCGGCGCGGTGGTCCGCAGGATCGTCTGCAGGAACGGGTCCTCGGGGCTGAAGCTCCCCTCCTGCGGCACCATGAACGCGCCGGTACGTGGGTGGTCGATCAGGTCCGCGCCCACCCCGGGCCGGTCCAGCACCACGTCGATGCCCAGCCGCCGCAGGTCACCGGCCGGGCCGATGCCCGAGCGCATGAGGATGGCGGGCGAGTTGACCGCCCCGGCGGCCAGCACGACGGTGCCGGCCTCGATCACCTCCGTGCCGCCGCCGGCCTTGGCGACCTCGACGCCGCGCGCCCGGTTGCCGGTGAACAGCACCCGGTTGACCTGGACCCCGGAGCGGATCTCCAGGTTCTCCCGGCCGCGCGCCTCGGCCAGGTACCCCATCGCGGTGGAGAACCGGTGGCTGCCCTGGCGGTTGGACGGGATGGGGCCGACGCCGGTGGCCTCCGGGTGGTTGTGGTCCTCGACCTCGGGGAAGCCGGCCTTGACGCAGGCGTCGCGGAACACGTGCTGCACCGGGGTCATCTCGTCGGGCGTGAACCGGTGGATCGGGATGGGGCCGCCCTTGCCGTGGTACTCGTTGTCGAAGTCCTGGTCGTCCTCGAGCCGCTTGTAGAACGGCAGCACCTCGTCCCAGGCCCAGGCCGGGTTGCCCAGCTCGGCCCACTCGTCGAAGTTGTTCGGGGTGCCGCGCAGCGCGATGGTCGCGCCGACGGCGGAGGAACCGCCGGTGACCTTCCCGCGCGGGAAGATGATCCGCCGCCGGTCGGTGATCTCGGCCTTGAAGTGCCAGTCGTGGCGGTCCATCGACATGGCGCTGCCATCGAGCAGGTCGGTCGGCGTCTCGGCCACCGTCGCGAAGTCGGGGCCCGCCTCCAGCAGCAGCACCCGGCGGGCGGGGTCCTCACTGAGCCGGGCGGCCAGCGCGGCTCCGGCGGAGCCGGATCCGACCACCAGATAATCGATTCCGTGCATCATCGGCGTCCTTCGGTGCGTGGGGGATGGGCGATCCTGCCGGCGTGGGCGGACAGGAGTGGATGCGCTTCCATTGCGGACGTGCTCGGGACCCGTCCTGAGCATCACACCGGGGGATGCGCGTCGCTTCTCCGCGGTTGCCGTGCGCCGTCGCGGGGCGCAGGACCGCCGTGCGCCGTCGCCGCGCGGTCTCCGCCGCGCCGTGTCGCCGTCGGCGTGCTGTCAGGCGCGGGGGGAGCGCCGCCGGCGGGCCCGGGCCAGCGAGGCGGCGGTCGCCTCGTAGTCGTCGCCCGCGCCGACCATCAGCGAGCGCAGTTGCGCCTCGAAGCAGACGTCGGCGTCGTACGGGTCGATCAGGTAGCCGCCGAGTTCGAGGCTCACCAGCCCGTGCAGGGCGATCCACATGTTCTGCGCGACCAGCAGCGGGTCCCCGGCCCGGAACCGGTCCTGCTCGGTGGCCCGGGCCACCGCGTCGACCAGCGGCTGGAGCGTGTACTTGCCGTGCTGCCGGTCGCCTTCGGACAGAGCGAACCCGCCGAGCGCGGCGCTGCCGAACATGACCTGGTAGAGCTGCGGGTGGTCGAGGGAGTTGGCCCGGTACGCGTAGCCGAGCGCCATCACGTCGGCGACCGCGTCGGAGGTGGCCCGCACGGTCGACATCCGCCGGTGCAGCCGGGCGAAGCCCTCGTGCACCATCGCCCGGACCAGGTTGTCCATGCCGCCGAAGTGCGTGTAGACGGCCGTGGTCGAGGCGCCCACGGCGGCGGCGAGGCGACGCGTGGTGAGGCCGGCGGCGCCCTCCTCGGCCAGCAGTCTGGCCGCGGCCTCCAGCAGGGCGGTCGCCAGGGTCGGGTCGATTCGGCGCGGACTCACGTTGACATGATCTCACGCCCGGCGTACCTTCGATGAAGTAACGCTGTTACGTAACCGCGATACGCAAAAAGATCGCCCCAGCTCGTGGAGGCCGCAATGAGCGTCGTCGCCCTCGCCCCCAGAACCCCCTACCGCAACGACAACCGGCGCCCCGTCGCCACCGAGGCGACGGAGCTCGACCTGACGGTCACCGGGCGGCTGCCCGCCGAGCTGGACGGCTGCTTCGTGCGCATCGGGCCCAACCCGGTGGGCGGCGACCGGCCCGGCCACGCCCTCGTCGGCGACGGCATGGTGCACGGCGTGCGCCTGCGCTCCGGCCGCGCGCTGTGGTATCGCAACCGGTGGATCCGCACCGACCGCACCACCCGAGCCCTGGGCGAGCTCGCCCTTCCCGGCCCGCGGCACGGGCTGTCCGACAATGCCAACGCCAACGTCATCCGGCACGGCGGGCGCACCCTCGCCCTCGGCGAGGCCGGCGTGCTGCCGGTCGAGCTGGACGACGAGCTGGGCTCCGTGGCCCGCATCGACTTCGACGCCACCCTGCCGCACGGCTTCGCCGCCCACGCCGAGTGCGACCCGGTCACCGGCGAGCTGTTCGCCGTGGCCTACTACCACGAGCTGCCCTACGTCGAGCACCTCGTGCTGACCCCCGAGGGGCGGGTGCGCCGCAGCGAGCGCATCGAGGTCGCCGGGCCGCCGCTGATGCACTCGCTGGCGCTGACCGACCGGCACTCGGTGCTGTTCGACCTCCCGGTCACCTTCTCGCCGACGCTGGCCCGGGCGGGCTCCCGCTTCCCGTACGCGTGGCAGCGCGGGCGTGCGGCGCGGCTCGGGCTGCTGCCCCGCGAGGGGCGCGGCGCCGACGTGCGCTGGTTCGACGTCGACCCCTGCTACGTCTTCCACCCCGTCAACGCCTACGAGGTCGACGACACCTGCGTGGTCGACGTGGTGCGCCACGACCGGGTCTTCGACCGCGACCTGCACGCCCCGGGAGAGTCCGCGCCGACGTTGTGGCGCTGGACGCTGGACCTGACCCGGGGCA
The DNA here is from genome assembly GCF_000876225.1 of Micromonospora haikouensis. Taxonomy (NCBI): domain Bacteria; kingdom Bacillati; phylum Actinomycetota; class Actinomycetes; order Micromonosporales; family Micromonosporaceae; genus Micromonospora; species Micromonospora haikouensis. The sequence goes on from NZ_JXSX01000003.1 coordinate 2,253,735, forward strand.
CCGTCGCCGCCGAGCAGCTCGACGACATTCCCCAGGAGTTCCCCCGCATCGACGAGCGCCGCAAGACGATGCGGCACCGGTACGCCTACACGGTGGCCATGCAGTCCGGCGCGGGGGTGCTGGGCGGCTCGGCGCTGCTGCGTCACGACCTGCTGCGTCGGGAGGTGGCGGTGCACGACTTCGGGCCGCACCGGGAGGCGGGGGAGGCGGTGTTCGTCCCGCGCGGGCCGCTCTCGGCCGAGGACGACGGCTGGCTGTTGACGTACGTCCACGACGGGCGCACCGGCCGCAGCGACCTGGTCGTGCTCGACGCCGGCGACTTCACCGGGGAGCCGGTGGCCGTCGTGCACCTGCCCGGCCGGGTGCCCAGCGGATTCCACGCCAACTGGATCGGTTCCTGACCCGACGCCCGGAGAACGGACGGGTTTCCGACAGCACCTGGGCAATCTGGAGGAACTGCGGCGCGGGTCGGGCGGTTAGCTTCGCGGCAGCCGCTGTCTCGTTTCGCACGGGCCGTCTGGCGATTCTCCCGCGTTTCCACTCTCCCGCGTCATTACGGAAGGTGCAAAAGATGTCCCAACCCCTCTCCACCGCTGCTCCGTCCTCGGGGCTGCTCGGCCGGCTCAACGGGGCCCACCACCGGGCCGCCCTCAACGTCTTCCTCTTCGTCGTGCTGGCGCACTGGGCCGAGCACCTGGTCCAGGCGTACCAGATCTGGGTGCTCGGCATGCCCCGGCCGAAGGCGCGGGGGGTGCTCGGGCAGTTCTACCCGTGGCTGGTCTCCTCCGAGTGGCTGCACTACGGCTACGCCATCGTGATGCTGGTCTTCCTCTTCGCGCTGCGCCGGGGCTTCGTCGGCCGCGCCCGCACCTGGTGGACCGTGGCGCTGGCCATCCAGTTCTGGCACCACATCGAGCACTTCCTGCTGCTGTGGCAGGTGCAGTCCGGCACCATGTTCTTCGGCCAGAAGGTGCCGACCAGCATCCTGCAGCTCGTGCTGCCGCGGGTGGAGCTGCACCTGTTCTACAACTCCGTGGTCTTCATCCCCATGGTGATCGCGATGTACCTGCACCTGCGGCCGAACCGGCAGGAGCAGGAGCTGATGACGTGCAGCTGCGTCGGGCACCGCGTCGCCGGCCGGTCCCTCGCCCCCCATGCCGCGTGAGCTGAGCCGCCCGTCCGGTGGCCGTCGCCGGGCGGCGGCCACCGCCGTGGCGGCGGCGGTCGCCGGGCTGCTCGCGCTCACCCCCGGTGCGGCCCGGGCCGCCGATGGCCCGGTCTCCGCCGAACCGTCGGCCGGCGCGGTGCTCACCACCGCGCCGGCCGAGGTGACCCTGGGCTTCGACGCCGAGGTCGACGAGGGACAGTCGCACGTGGCGGTGCTCGACGCCGCCGGCGGGCGGCTCACCGACGCCGAGCCGACCCGCGTCGGCTCCACCCGGCTGCGGCTGCCGCTGCGCGTCGACGCCGCCGGCGACTACACCGTGGCCTACCACGTCACCTTCGCCGACGGCACGACCAGCACCGGGGCGTACCGGTTCAGCGCGGGCACCGGCGTCGCGCCGGCCCCCCTGGACGACGCGGCGCGCCAGGCCAGCACCAATGTCGTGGTCGACGCGCACGGGCACGGCATCGACGGCTTCAGCGCCTTCCTGCTGTTCGTCGACGGCGTGGTGCTGGTCGTGGTCGTCGCCCTGCTGTGGCTGCGCCCGCGCGGCGGGCGGGCGCGGTCTCTGCGCATCGACGAGTCCCGGGCCTGACGGGCGACCGCACGTGACGGCACCCCGGGCGACGCGCAGCGGCGCCGACGAGATTCGTCGGCGCCGCTCGTGCGGGCGGTCAGGGGATGGGGAAGAACGCGCGGACGAACTTCTCCCACCCGCGCTCACCGATCATCGCCCGCATCTTCGGCAGCAGGCGCGGCGGCATGCCGAGCCGGTAGCGGATGCGCGGGTTCGGGGTGGACACCGCCGTCTCCAGGACCTTGGCGACGTTCTCGGCGCGGACGGCGATCTTGCCGCGCAGCGGCGGGTTGTCGCTGAGCCGGTACGCCTGGTGCCAGTCGACGAAGTGCTCCCAGAAGTCCCGGTACAGGGCGGGGTTGTCGTGGGTGTCCATGCCCAGGTCGGCGACGCTGTCGGGGACGAAGCCGCCCAGGATGGGCGCCGGCTGGAGCACCACCACCTTGATGCCGAACGGGGCGACCTCCAGGCGCAGCGAGTCGCTGATGGCCTCCAGCGCGTGCTTGGTGGCCTGGTAGTAGCCCCGGCCCGGGGTGGCGAACATGCCGAAGATCGACGACATCATGATGATCCGGCCGCCGCCCTGCTCCCGCATGCCGGGCAGGACCAGCTGGGTGAGCCGGCACAGCCCGAAGACGTTCGTCTCGAACTGGGCGCGGACCTCGTCCATCGGGGTCTCGCCGATGGTGCCGTTGAGGCTGTACGCGGCGTTGTTGATCAGCGTGCCGACCGCGCCGTGCTCGTCGGTGATCCGCTTGACCGCGGCGGTCATCGACTCCTCGTCGTTGACGTCGAGGTAGAGCACCGTGATGCCCTCGTCGGCCAGGTCGGCCAGGGCCTCCACGTTGCGTCCGGTGGCGTAGACCGGCCAGCCGGCCCGGTGCAGCCGCAGCGCGGTGGCCTTGCCGCTGCCCGAGGACATGCCGGTGCCCGACGAGGCGCCGGTCAGCAGGATGGCGCGTGACTGGGTCATGATGGCGTCCCTTCCCGGCCGCGGGTCACTCGTCGCCCAGCCGCGCGATGCGGCTGCGGTCGACCGAGGAGCCCAGTCCGGTGGCGTCGACCAGCCGGTTGATGAACGCGAACAGGCAGGCGCAGAAGACCGCCTCGAGCATCTCGGCGTCGCTCCAGCCGGCGGCGGCGGCCTGCTCCCAGTCCGCGTCGGTGATCTTGTACGCGCCGGTGCTCACCTTCGTCACCAGCCGCATGAGCGGCATGGTGCGCTCGTCGACGGGCAGGTCCTCGACGCTGTCGGCGTCCGACACCGCCTCCAGCAGCTCGTCGCTGCCGCCGAACTGGCTCAGGAACCAGCTGTGCGTCCCGACGCAGTACGGGCAGCCGTTCAGCTTGGACGTCCAGGCCGAGATCAGCTCCTTGAGCTGCCGGGGCAGGGTGTCCCCGCCGAAGATGCCGCCGTAGCCGGCGAGCACCACCGCGAGCAGCCGCGGATTGGTGGAGGTGAGCCGGAACATGTCGGGCACGAATGGCAACCCGGTGACCGCCTTGATTTCTTCGTAGAGTTCGGCGGTGCGGCCCTGCGCCTGATCCTCGTCAATCATCGGGACTCTGATTCCCGGCTGTCTCGTCGTCGTTTCCATGAGCCATCTCCTCGTTGCTCGGGCGATCTGAGGCCAGGCGGACGACGGTGCGTTCCACGACGAAGTAGGGCCGCTGTCGGTGCTGGCCGCAGCAATCTCCGACGGGGCTGCGGGGCGACACGGAAACGCTGGCGACGGCGGTCGGGCAGCGATTCCGCTGGCCCATGATGGCACGTCGTCGCTGCTGGAGTGCTCTCCCAGATTGCCTACTGCGGGAACTGTCCTGCGGTTGAACCGACGGCGCGGTTGGACCGTACTGCCTACTGGCTGAAGGCACTTTTCGCCGATAACCTGTTTTCAATTCACAGAGACGGATGAGGTACGTGATGCCGGCAAGTGTTCTACGACCGGTGCTGGGCGCGCTCGGGTTGACGCAGATCCGTTACGTCGACCCGGTGCGGCGGGGGCGGGCCAGCGGTCTGGTGGCCGAGGTGTACAGGCAGGTGGAAAGGGACTTCGGTGTGCTGGCCCCACCGATGGCCCTGCACGCCCCGGCGCCGGAGGTGCTGGCCGCCGCGTGGCTGCTGCTGCGGGAGACGATGGTCGTCCCCGGGGCCGCCTCGCGCGCGGCCAAGGAGGCGGTGGCGACCGCGGTCTCCCTGGGCAACACCTGCCCCTACTGCGCGACCATCCACAACAACGCGTTGGGTCTGCTCACCGGCGTCGGTGTGGGCGTCGGCGTGGACGGCCGTACCCGGCCCGACCCGGGGTCCGGCGCGGGCGCGGCGGAGCTGGAGGGGATCGTCGGCTGGGCGATGCCGGCCGGCGGGAACCCGCCGCAGCCGCCGCCGTTCCCCGCCGCCCAGACGCCGGAGCTGGTCGGGGTGGCGGTGCTGCTGCACTACCTCAACCGGGTGGTGAACGTGTTCCTGCGCGACGTGCCGCTGCCGCCCGGGGTGCCGGAGATGGCGCTGCCCATGGTGCTGCGGGTGCTCGGCTGGGCCATGATGAGCGCGTCGCGACGCCCGCACGGTCCGGGTCTCTCGCTGGACCTGCTGCCCGCCGCGCCGCTGCCGGCGGACCTGTCCTGGGCGGCCGGCAGCCCGACGATCGCGGAGGCGTTCGGCCGGTCCTGCGCCGCGATCGAGGAGGCGGGCCGGCGCTCGGTGCCCGAGGCGGTCCGCGACCTGGTGCTGGTCAACCTGGTCGGCTGGCACGGCGGTCCGCGGGGGATCAGCCGGGCCTGGGTGGAGGGGCTGGTCGAGGGGCTGCCCGAACCCCAGCGGCCCGTCGCCCGGCTGGCCCTGCTGGTCGCCTTCGCGTCCTACCAGGTGGACGCGACGGTCGTGCGCGGCTGCCGGCTGGCCGGCCTGGACGACCGGGCGCTGGTCGAGGTCTCCGCCTGGTCGGCCATGGCCGCGGCCCGGTGGCTGGGCGGCCAGCTCACGGCCCCGCGGTGATCAACTGCGGACAGGGCTGGCATCGCCGACCAATTCGGATAATCGCTGCGTCTGTCAGATTAAATCGCCTCGCCGCCTCTGGGAACATTCGAAAGTTCCGTATTGATTGATCTCCATGCATGGTATCGTCCTACTCCATCCGGACCACTTAGGACACTCACAGTAAGCGCGGCCCGATGTGTTTCGGTCCGCACTGGCGCCACCCGGCAAGGCCGGTGGACTGGCATTTCTCCACAATTCAAGCCGGGTGATCGAACACCTGTTCCGTCACGGTGCGACAACGAAGTCGTGGCGACCCAGGGCAGGGCAACGTCGCCGGTCGCGGGGGACCCCCGCGACCGGCGGCACCATACCCGGGCAGGTCTTGCCCGGATGTGGCCGGAGTGTCCCCAACGTGTTCACCGAATGGAGTGATTGGCCGTGCACAACGCCGTCGAAAGAGCCATCTCGATCATGTGGGATCGTTACCACGAACCTCTGTCACTCGATGCAATGGCCGATTCAGCCTTTCTCAGCCGCTTTTACTTCTCTCGGCTGTTCCGGTCCAAGACGGGCACTTCGCCGGGCCGTTTCCTGACCGCGATCCGGCTCTACAAGGCCAAGAACCTGCTGCTCGAGACCGACATGAGCGTCACCGACATCGCCTACGCCGTCGGCTACAACAGCCTGGGCACCTTCATCAGCCGGTTCACCCGCAGCGTGGGCATCTCGCCGGCCCGCTACCGCTGGCTCGCCGAGAACGGCATCCCGCAGCTCTCCCGCACCCGCACGACCGGCCCGCGCCGCCGGGCCACCATCTCCGGACGCCTCGTCCTGCCCCCGGTCGACGTGCCGGTCAAGGTGTACGTCGGTGTCTTCGACAGCCCCATCGTGCAGGGCCTGCCCGCCTCCTGCGACATCCTGGAGGCCTCCGGCGAGTACGTGCTGCGCGACGTGCCGGAGGGCGAGTGGTACCTGCGCGCCGCGGCGATCGCGCTCGGTGACATCGCGGCCCGGCCGTCCATGCGCCGCCCCCTCGCCGTCGGCGCGTACGACGCGCTCACCGTGGGCTCCGGCGTCAACCTCACGGTGGACCTGGAGCTGCACCACACCGGCGTGTTCGACCTGCCCATCCTGATCGCGCTGCCCGAGCTGGACAGCACCGACCCGGCCGCCCGCAACCGCCGCGGCTTCGCCCGCAACGACCGGCGTACCGCCCGGCCGTCACGGGTGCTGCACCGGGCCAAGTCGTGACCGCCGCCCCCGGGCGGTGGCGACCCCCGACCCCGGGCCCCGGCCCGGCGCGACGGGGCCGCGGACCGGGCGGCGCGGCCGCCACCGGGGGATGAGGGCGCGCGCCGAACGGGACCCGGCGATGCGCCCAGATCGATCCCCCTTGCAAGAAGGCGGCGGGCCGGTGCCCCGGGGCACCGGCCGGCAGCCGACAGTGGTACGGCAGGCTCAGCCCACGGAGCCGGCGACGGGCGACTCCGGCACCCGGAACGGCCCCCAGGTGAACGCCGGCAGCCAGCGCCCCGGATCGGCGCTCCACCGCAGCGACCGGATCTGCGCCGCGCTGCGCCGACCGGCCAGCGACAGATAGACCTCGTGCCAGGGGCCGGCCACGGTCACCGTCGGCTCGCCCGTCCCCGCCACCGCGTCGCCGTGCTCGGTCCGCACCGCCAGCGGCGGCAGGCCGTGGCCGTCGAGCGAGGCGGACAACCCCTTCAGCAGGACGCCGGAGGCCACCGGCAGCGCCGGGTGCGCGACCGGCGGCGCGACGCCCAGCGCCTGGCGCAGGTCCAGCTCGTGGGTGAACGCGTCCATCACCAGGATGTGCCCGTCCATCGAGCCCGGGCCGGCGAGGAACCCCTCCACCGGCCCGCTCAGCCGCTCCCACTCGGCGAGCAGCTCCGGCACCCCGCCGTCGGGCGCCGGGCCGGGGACGTCGCCGGTGACCCGGCCGTGCACCCGGGCGCAGACCTCCACGAGGTGCGCGACGAGTTCCCGTACGGTCCATCCCGGACAGTGGGCCACCGGCAGCGCGGCTGCGCCGGGCGGCGCCTCGGCCAGCAGCTGCGCCGTGGCCACCCGGACCTGACGGTAGGCCGCCACGGCGGTGGTCCCGGACGGCCGGGACGGGTGTGGTTCGACGATGGTCATGATCGTGCCTCCCTGCGCGGCGGCGCCGCGGCTTCGACGGGACCCGCCGCGGACGCGGCGGGAACGACAGGTGTGCCGGCCCTGCCGGCCTGGCCGGCGGTGAGCCGCCCCGTGCGGTGCAGCCAACGCACGGTGTCGACGAGCGTCTCGCCGATCGGCCGGGGCGCCGGCCCCGCCGACCGGGCCACGTCCTGTGGGCGGGCGTCGGTGGCGCAGACGTAGCAGGCCCCGTACTCGGCGGGGATGTGCCACGGCCAGACCCGCTGCACCAGGTCGGTGGCGTAGGCGAAGGGCAGCATCGCCCGGGCCGGCAGGAACAACGTGGGCAGCCGGCGGCCGGTCGCCTCGCGGACGGCCCGCACGTAGTCGCGGGTGCTCAGGTAGCGGCCGGGGCCGAGGTGCCGCCCGCCGTCCTCGCCGGGCGCGGTGGCCAGCTCCGCGAGCAGCGCGGCGGTGTCCCGGACGTCGCCGACCGGGAAGCCGCCGGTGGGCCACATCGGCATCAGGCCGCGCAGCACGTTGCGCAGCCGGGCGTTCTGGTCGCCGAGCTTCGCATCGTGCGGCCCGAGCAGGGCGGGCGGATAGGCGATCACCACCGGGTCGCCGTGCGCCTGGTGGCCCCGGGCGACCCGCTCCGCGGCGGCCTTGCTCGCCAGGTACGTCTCCCGGGCCGTGGTCGGCGGCGACTGCGGGCCCACCGTCCCGGCCGGGGACGGCTCCAGCGCGCCGAACGTCGACACGTGCACCGAGCGCCCCACCCCGAGCCGGCGGGCCGCCGCCAGCACCACCTCGGTGCCGCGGGCGTTGGTCCGCCGGGTCGCCTCGTGCGACCGGCTGTCGAACGAGTAGACCGACGCGGCGTGCACCAGCGCGTCCACGCCACGAACCGCCCGGGCGACCGCCGTCTCGTCGACGACGTCGCCGTCGACCACCTGCACCGCGTCGTCCGGCACGGACAGTGGGGACAGGGCCGGGGCGACCCGGCGCGGGTCGCGGGCCAGCACCCGCACCCGGTGCCCGGCCGCGACGAGCGCCGCCACCGTGTGCGCGCCGACGAAGCCCGTACCGCCCGTCACGAGCACCAACATCGCGAGCTCCTCTCCGCCCGCGACCGGCGCGTGCCGCGCGGCGCGACGCCGCCGCCGAGGTGGCGGGCGGCTCGATCGTGTCCCGCGTGGCGTCGGCGCACTACTCCCAGCGTGCCGTTGTCCCGGCCGCTTCGCCGCAGGTCAGAGGGCAATCGGGAAGTGGCTGCGGGCGTCGGGTGGCCGGGAGGATAGGGCAGTTGAATCGTCGAATCTGGATGAATGGGAGCAGCAGGTGGCCGGCACCATCAGGGCGCTCAGGCGCCGCGTCCTCACCCCCGACGTCAAGGAGACCCTCGTCTCCACCCGGGGGTTCCACGTCAAGAACCCGGAGTCACGCACCATCCTGGAGACGGTCGGCTCGTCGTTCCTGACCGGGCTCTCCTCGGCCGCCGGCGCCCGCCGGGTGACCGACGTCGACACCGACCTCGCCCCGCTGCCGACCCGCTTCCAGGGGTTCGCCTACGAGGGCGCGGCCATGGGCTTCGCGCTGGTCGACGCGCTCACCCCGGGCGCGCCCCGGCGCAGCGCCGAGTTCCTCGCCGGCACCGGCGACCGGCACGTCTACATGGCGTACGTCGGGATCGGCTGGGCCCTGGCGCGGCTGCCGAAGTTCCTGTGGCGGCGGGCCCTGGCGGGGGCCACCGATCCGCTGCTGCGCTGGCTCGTGCACGACGGCTACGGCTTCCACCAGGCGTACTTCCACACCGCCGAGTACGTGCACGGCCAGCGCGCGGTGACCGACTTCCCGTGGCCGCCCGAGGGCCCCACCGCGTACGCCGCCCGCGCCATCGACCAGGGCATCGGCCGGGCCACCTGGTTCGTCGCCGGCTGCGACCCGACCGTCGCCGCCGACCTGATCGACCGGTTCCCGGCGGCGCGGCACGAGGACCTCTACAGCGGGGCCGGGCTCGCGGCGACGTACGCGGGCGGGTGCACCGCCGACGAGCTGCGGCTGTTCCTGGCCCGCTCCGGCGAGCACGCCCCGTTCGTCGCCCAGGCCAGCGCGTTCGCCGCGCAGGCCCGGATCCGGGCGGGGCTGCTGGTGCCGCACACGGAACTCGCCACGCAGGTGTTCTGCCGGGCGTCGGCCGCCGACGCGGGCCGGGTCACCGACGAGCTGATCCCCGCCGGCCCGGACGCCTCCGGCCTGCCCGCGTACGAGGTGTGGCGGCGGGCCGTGGCCGCGCGGTTCCGGGCCGACGCCCGGGTGCAGCCGTGACCGCGGTCGCCGACCCCGCCCGGGTGCGCCCGCCGGGCCCCTCGCCGTGGACCGCACCGGTGCTGCTCGGGCGGATGGCCCGCAACCGCCTCGACGTCATGCGGGCGGTCGCCGCCCGGCACGGCGACGCGGTGCGGCTGCCCCTGGGGCCGAAGACGCTGTGGTTCTTCAACCACCCCGACCACGCCAAGCACGTGCTGGCCGAGAACCCGGGCAACTACCACAAGGGCATCGGGCTGGTGCACGCCCGCCGCACCCTCGGTGACGGCCTGCTCACCAGCGAGGGCGAGCTGTGGACCAAGCAGCGCAAGGTGATCCAGCCGGTGTTCCAGGCCCGCCGCATCGCCCGCCAGGCCGACGCGGTCGCCGAGGAGTCGGTGCGGATGGCCGCCCGGCTGCAACGCGCCGTCGGCGCCGGCCCGGTCGACATCCGCCACGAGATGACCGAGCTGACCCTCGGCGTGCTGGGCCGTACGCTGCTCGACGCCGACCTCGGCGAGTTCGGCGGCATCGGCGCGGCGTTCGAGGCGGTGCAGGACCAGGCGATCTTCGAGATGATGTCGCTGGGCGCCGTGCCGCCGTGGGTGCCGTTGCCCCGGCAGCGGCGCTTCCGCCGGGCGCGCGCCGAGCTGCAGGAGATCGTCGACCGGCTGGTGGCGCACCGGCGGGCGCAGCCCGGCGGGATCGCCGGCCGCGACGACGTGGTGTCCCGGCTGATCGAGTCGACCAGCCGGGAGACCGACCCCCGGGTGGCCCGGCAGCGGATGCGCGACGAGCTGGTCACCCTGCTGCTGGCCGGGCACGAGACCACCGCCAGCACCCTGACCTGGACGTTCTACCTGCTCGACCGGCACCACGAGGTGTGGGAGCGGATGCACGCCGAGGCCGTCGAGGTGCTCGGCGACCGCAACCCGACGTACGAGGACCTGCACCGGCTGCGGTACACCGCGATGGTGGTCGAGGAGGTGATGCGGCTGTACCCGCCGGTGTGGCTGCTGCCCCGCATCGCCCAGGGCGACGACGTCGTGGGCGGCTGGCACGTGCCCGCCGGCGCGGACGTGGTGCTCTGCCCGTACACCCTGCACCGGCACCCGGAGTTCTGGCCCGATCCGGACCGCTTCGACCCGGACCGCTTCGACCCCGACCGGCGCGCCGACCGGCCGCGGTACGCCTACATCCCGTTCGGCGCCGGCCCGCGCTTCTGCGTCGGCAACAACCTCGGGCTGATGGAGGCGGTGTTCGTCCTCGCCTGCGTGACCCGGCAGCTGCGGCTGTCGCTGCAGCCCGGCTACCCGGTGGTGCCGGAGCCGATGCTGACCCTGCGGGTCCGCGGTGGCCTGCCGATGCACGTCCACGAGGCCTGACCCGCCTGCCCGGCGAACCTGGCGCAACCGGTGCTCCCCGGCCGGTTGCGCCTCGCCGTGTGCCCAGGACCCCGCCGGACCCAGCCCCCGCCGGACTCCAGGACCCCGCCGGACTCCAGCACTCGTAGGGGCTCTACCGCGCACCCGTCAGCCCCACCGCCCTCGGTGGAGCTGCCCCGGCAGCGCGCCCGGCGACGGCAGTCGGTGACGGCCAACGACCAACGGCGATGGCGGCAGCGGTGGACGGCGACACGGCGAACGGCCGGGCGACCACGCGGGGTGCGTGGCCGCCCGGCCGTCGGGTGGTCGGCCCGGCTGGCGCCGGGCCGACCCGGTCAACCCTTGCCGACCTCGCAGAACCGGCCGCCGTGGAACAGCAGCGCGTCGCTGCTGTCACCCCGGCCGGTGCCGAGCACGGAGCCGAGGAAGATGGAGTGGTCGCCGCCGTCGTACACGGCCGCCAGCTTGCACTCCACCCAGGCCACGTTCCCGGACACGATCGGCGCCCCGGTGTGCGGTCCCGCCTCGCACGGCACCGTCTCGAACTCCCGCTCGTCACGGGGCCGGCTGGAGCTGGCGAAGTAGCGCGCCAGCCCCTCCTGGCCGGCGGCCAGGATCGACACCGCGAAGGAGCCCTGCGCCAGGACGGTGTCGTGCATGACCGAGCTGCGCTTCACGCACACCAGCACCATCGCCGGGTCCAGCGACACCGAGGTGAACGCGTTCGCGGTCATGCCGTGCGGCAGGTCCCGGCCCGACGTCACCACCGTCACGCCGGTGGCGAACATCCCCATCACCGCCCGCAGCTCGGCGTGGTTGGCCGCCGTCGCCGGCGGGGGCACCGTCACCGCGCCGGCGACCGGTCGCTGGTCCGCTCTGGTCACCGCTCAGCCCTCCCCGACGCCTTCGAGGACCTTGCGTTGGCCGCCCGCGGCGGGGGCCACCGCGTACCGCGACAGCGCCGCCCGCAGCGTGTCCGGCACCCGGGTCGGCCGGGTGTCGGTGTTCGGGCCGCGCATGCACGCGATCCGCTGCCGCCCCCGGGCCACCAGCTCCTCGAACCCGTCGCGCAGCCGCACGTAGTCGAAGGCGAAGCCGATCTGGGTCTGCGTGAGGTCCTCCAGCCGCATCCGGATCGACAGCTCGTCGAACGCGGTGATCTCGGTGAAGAACTCGCACTCGCACTTGAGGGTGAACAGCTTCAGGTCGTCGCGGATGTCCGCCAGGACCTCCGGCGCCTGGTCCCGCAGGAACATCTCCCGGCACCGGCCCTGCCAGCGCATGTAGTTGACGTAGTAGACGTTCCCGACGAGGTTGGTCTCCTCGAAACCGACCAGGTGCCGGTACTCGTAGTAGGACTCCATGACTTCACCTGCTTCCTTCCGCCAGCATCGTGAACACCACCGGGTCGGCGACGTCGTTGAGCGCGGTGACGAAGGTGGCGACGCGCGCCGCCCCCGACCGCAGGGCCACCCAGCCGGCCGTGCCGTTCGGCTCGGCCACCAGGTCGACCCGGGCGTGGCCGTTCTTGCGCAGGCACTCCACCGCGCCCCAGACCCGGGTGGCGGCGACCGACAGGTCCTCGCCCTGCTCCCGGGCCAGCAGCGTGGCCAGGGCGAGGCCGTCGGCGCCGATCAGGCCGGCCCACTCGTCGGCGGAGCGGGCCGAGGCCAGCTCCACGTCGCAGCCCACCGCCGCGGAGGCGCCGGCGACGGCGACGGTAACCCCGGCGCCGTGCGAGGCGGAGATCCGGACGTCGGCGTCGACCTCCGGCTTGCCGTCCGGCCGGTAGCGCACCGTCGTCTCCGTGCCCAGCGCCCAACTCACCGCGCGGGCGGTCTGCCGGCGGCGGGCCTGCGTGCCGGTGGCGTCGGAGTCGTCGGGCCGCACCACGACGCGCAGCTCGTCGGGCAGGAACGCGCCGACCCGCCGCTCCAGGTACGGGCCGACCAGCGCCGGCAGCCACGGCCCCGTGCCGTCCTGCTTGCGCACGGCGTGCAGGCGCAGCCCCTGCCACCGCTCGACGAGGTTGCCGTCGGCGTCGCAGACGTCCACGTCGTAGTGGTAGGTGTCGCCCTGGCGCAGCCGCTCCACCGCGTGGATGGTGACCGTGTCCAGGGTCGCGGCGACCTTCGGGTCGGCCAGGTGCAGCCGCTCGATCGCGCCCGGCAGCAGGGTCGCGTCCGGCACGCAGCACTGCAACGCGTGCATCACCGTGTCCCGGGTGCCCGGGTCGCCGAGGACCAGGTCGCCGGGGCGGTACCGGGCGAACCACGCGTCGACCGGCCGGTTGGACACCCGCGCCGTGCAGCTCGTCGCCGCCAGGTCCAGGTAGCCCAGCAGGCGCTGGAACCGCCGCCCCTGGAACAGCACCGGGCCGTACAGGTCGCGGGCCGGGTCGATCGGCAGCAGCCCCGCCGCGGCGGTGCCCGCCCGGGCCTCGACCCGCAGCGGCCGGTCCCAGCGCAGCCGGGCCCGGAAGTGGTCGGCGGCGAAGTTGGTGTCGCTGCTGCGCACCACCGCCTCGACCGTGCCGTCGGCGGCGGCGAGCACCGCGATCCGGATCGTGTTGCTGCCGGTGGGCGGCACCACGATCGGACGCAGCAGCTCGACGTCCTCCAGCACCGGCGCCTCGGTGCGCCCGGTGAGCGCCGAGGCCGCCTGCGCCATGGCCTCCATGCCCAGCACGGCGGGGAAGAGCAGGTCCCCGTCGAGCAGGTGGTCGGCCAGGTAGAGGTCGTCGTCGGCGGTGAGGTCCGCGTCCACGACCAGCTCCACGCCCGGGTAGTGCACCTGCGGCCGGTCGACGAAGCGCAGCAGCGGCAGCTCGCGCCGTTCCAGCGTGACCGTCGCCAGGCCGTCGGCGCGGCCCATCACCACCAGCGCCTGCGGCGCGGCGGGGCTGGCCAGCACCTCCTTCAGCGTGGCGATGCCGGCCTCCACGGGGATCGGCGCGATGCCGTCGCGGGTGAGGGCCTCCAGCACCCCGAGCCGCTCGCCCATGCCGGCCCCGGACCACACCGACCACTCCAGCGCCAGGCACCGGATGTGCGGGTAGTCCTCGCCGACCTTGCGGGTCAGGTCGGTCATCCAGTCGTTGGCCGTGGCGTAGTGCCCCTCGCCGCGCAGCCCGGCCCGGCCGATGATGCTGCCGAAGGTGACCAGCAGCCGCAGCGTGTGCGGGTCGGTCGCGGCGAGCACGGCCTCCAGCCCGTCGATCTTCGGGGCGAGGGTCCGCCGGAACGTCGCCTCGTCGAGGTTGGCCACCGCCGTCGGCTCGTTGCGGCCGGCGCCGTGCAGCACGCCGGTGACCGGGCCGAGGACCCGCTCGATGTCGTTGACGGCCGCCTTCACCTCGTCCAGCGCGGTGATGTCCGCGCGGGCGTAGTGGAAGCGCACCCCGGCGGCGGTGAGCCGGTCGAGGTTGGCCGCCAGCTCCGCGTCGGTCGCCGGGTCGGAGCGGCCGATCAGGCCGACCGCCGCCAGGGTGTCCCGGCCCAGCGCGAGGGCGCACTCGGCGGTGATGCCCTTGCCGCCGCCGGTGACCAGCAGCACGTCCTCCACGCCCAGCCCCGGCCCGCCGTTGGGCGGCAGGGCCGCCGGCCGCAGCACGGGCACGTGCCGGTTGCCGTCGCGGTCGTAGTGGACCTCGCTGAACCCGGCGGTGGCCGCCACGTCGGCGACCACCCGGGCCACCGTGGCCGCCAGCGCCTCCTCGGCCGGCTCGTCGACCAGCGGCAGGACGACCACCGTGGTGACGATCTCCGGGTGTTCCTGGTGCAGCGTCTTGGCCAGGCCGGCGGCGGTGCGCCGGTCACCGACCGCCACGAACCGCACGGCGCCGCCCTGCGCCAGCGCGGACCGGGCCGCGCGCAGCATCACCGGGATGTGCTCGGGCTGGCCGTCGCGCGGCAGGCACAGCAGCACCCCGTCGCCCACCCGGGCGTGTTGCAGCGCCGTGCGCAGCGGCTCGGCGAGCGGGTTGTGCCCGGCGGTGAACACCTGCCACCCCCCGTCGACCGGGGCGCCGACGCGTGGACCCACCTCCGTGGGCACCAGGTCGACGGCGAACGCCCGCACCCACGGGGCCACCCCGGCGATCGACGCCTCCTGCTCGTCGCCGCCGGCCGCACCGCCGGCGGCGTCGTCGAGGATCTGCGCGATCTCCGCCACGGTGGCGGTGGCGTAGCTGGAGGTCAGCGTCGGCGCGGCCACGTTGAGCTCCCGGGCGGCCTGGTTGACGATCTGCCCGACGGTGATCGAGCTGAGGTGCAGCTCGTCCAGCGGCCGGCTGTCCGGCCGCACCGCCTCCAGCGGCAGCTCGGCCCGCTCGGCGGCGAGCCGGCGCAGCAGCTCCAGGCTGTCGAGGGTGGCGCCGGGTCCGGACACCGCCACCGACGTGCCGTTCGGCGTGGCCGCGACGGCGGCCAGCTCCTGCGCGGTACGGGCCACTGCGAAGTCACCGGCCGGGGCCGACTCGGCGGGGCTGGCGAAGAACCGCAGCGGCCGGCCCGGCTCCAGCGGCCGGGCGAACCGGTCCTGGAACAACGCCTCGTGGTTCACCGCCGCGCCCGCCGCGTACGCCGCGCCGACGGCGTTGAGCAGGCCCGCGAGGGAGAGGCTGTCGGTCTCCAGCGAGACCGTCGGCACCTGCGGGGCGATGTCGGCGGCCAGCCCACGCAGCACCCGACCCGGGCCGACCTCCAGCAGCAGGTCGGCGTCGTCGGCGAGGCGGCGCACCGCCTGGGTGAACCGCACCGGGTCCAGCACCTGCCGGCGCAGCAGCTCCGGCACGTCGGTGTCGGCCGGCAGCACGTCCCCGGTGACCGTGGAGACCATCGGCCGCGCCAGCGGCGCGAAGGTCCCGCCGCTCAGGTGCTCGGCGAACGCGACCGCCGCCGGGGCGACGGCCTCGGAGTGGAAGGCGTGCGACACCGCGATCCGGGTCCAGAACAGCCCGGCCCGCTCGGCCGCCGCGCCGACCTGCAGCACCGCGTCGACCGGGCCGGAGACCACGGTCTGCTGCGGGCTGTTGTAGCCGGCGATGACGACCGGCGTGCCGGCCAGCAGCGGCTCCACCACCTCGGGGGCGGCGGAGATGCTGGCCATCGTGCCGTCCCCGGCGCTGGCGTCGGCCATGATCCGCCCGCGTGCGCCGGCGGTCGCGATGAGCGTCTGCTCGTCCATGGCGCCGGCCCAGTGCAGGGCGGTCAGCTCGCCGAGGCTGTGCCCGGTCGCGCCGGTGGCCCGGATGCCGAGCATCGACAGCGCCCGCAGGCCCGCGACCGACCCGGTCACGATCCGCGGCTGCGCCACGGCCGTGGCCACCAGGTCCGCGCCGGGCGGCGGCTGGTGGGCCTGGTAGAGGGCGTCGATCTCCTCGAACCGGCGGCGCAGCGCGCCGCCGTCGGCACGCCGTCCCGCGCCCTGACCGGGGAAGAGGAACCCGATCCGCGGGGCGGGGCCCGCCGCGCCGAGGAAGACGCCGCCGGCCGCGTCGATCACCCGCTGCTCGCCCGCGTCGACCAGCTCGACCAGCCGCTCCAGGCGCTGCCGCGCCTGCTCGGGCGAGGCGACGACCACCGCCGCCCGCACCGGTCGCCCGGCAAGCTTCCCGGCCAGGGCCACCGCCAGGTCGCCCAGCTCCGCGTACGACAGGCGGCCCACCCACGGCGCCAGGTCCGACAGCCGCGAGCCCAGCTCCTCCGGGGTACGCGCGTCGAACATCAGCAGCTCGGTGTCCTGCCGGGAGCGCACCAGCGCGGTCGTCGACGCCCCGATGCGGGTGCGCCGGCCGCTCTCCGCGCTCTCGACCACCACGTGCGCGTTGATGCCGCCGAAACCCATCGACGACACGGCCGCGCGGATCGGCTTGTCGGCCGGCCACAGCTCCGCCGTGGCGGGCACCCGCAGGGCGGGCTCCTCCACGTCGAGCACCGGGTGCGTGTCCACGTGCCCGGTGGCCGGGGGGATGACCTGCTGGCGTACGGCGAGGATCGCCTTGAGCAGCCCGGCGACCCCGGCGGCGGCCTTGGTGTGGCCGAAGTTGCCCTTCACGGTGCTGATCGCGGCGGGCGCCGCCGCCGCGTCGGCCTCCTGCCGGGCCTCGGTGAACGCGGTCAGCTCCGTGGCGTCGCCGACGGCGGTGCCGGTGCCGTGGCCCTCCAGGTAGGACACCGAGTCGATGCCGAAGCCGGCCCGCTCGTACGCCCGGCGGATGGCCAGCCGGTGGCCGCTGGCCTCCGGCCGGGTGATGCCGCCCTTGCCGTCGGAGGAGTAGCCCCAGCCGGCGATGACGGCGTGCCGGCGCAGGCCGCGCGCGACCGCGTCCTCGTCGCGCATCAGCACCAGCATCCCGCAGCCCTCGCCGGGCCAGAACCCGTTGGAGTTGCGGTCGTAGACCCGCATCTCGCCGGTGGCCAGCGCGCCGGTCTTGGCGAAGCCGATCACCTCGAACGGGTCGATGCTCAGGTCCACGCCGCCGGCGACGGCGGCGTCGAGGTCGCCCCGGGCCAGGGCGTTGCAGGCGGTGGCGACCGACAGCAGCGACGACGAGCAGGCCCCGTCGACGGTGTAGCCGCCGCCCTTGAAGTCGAAGTGGTTGCAGACCCGCCCGGCGATGGTGTTGGCCAGCCCGCCGGCCAGGGTGTCCTCGTCGATCGGCGGGAACGGCGCCTTGTAGCGCGGCTCCAGCTCGTCGAGGAACGCGCCGACCGCGGCGTCGTCCCAGCCCTGCTCGCGCAGCGCCGCTCCGACCGTGCGCCGCACGTACGGCCAGCGCAGCCGCAGCAGGTTGGCCCGGCTGAACTCGCCGGTGAGGGTGTTGCCGATGACCACGCCGGTGGTGGCCAGCGGCAGCCCCTCGCCGTCGGCGAAGCCGGCGTCGGCCAGGGCCCGGGCGACGGTGTCCAGGGCCAGCCAGTGCGTCATGTCGGTGGACCGGAAGGTGCTCCCGGCGATCTTGTACTTGACCCGGTCGAACTCGAAGCCCTCGATCACGGCGGCCTTGGCCGAGTAGAACCGGTCGGGCGCGGCGGGGTCGGGGGAGTAGTAGTCCTCGGCGTTCATCCGCTCGTCGGGCAGCCGGCGGAACGCCCGGCGGCCGGTGAGCACGTTCTCCCACAGCTGGTTGGGGTCCTCCGCGTCGGGATACCGGCAGGCGATCCCGACGACGGCTATCCGGTCGCTCACGCGAGGCTCCTGGGGGTGTCGAGGGTCAGCTTGGCGGCGGCCCGGGACTTCTTGCGCATGTCCGCGATCCACCAGCCGATGCCGCGGATGCCGCAGACGACGACCACCGCGAAGAAGAGCGTGTAGACGACGTTGAACAGCATCAGCACGCCGTAGGCCATGGCCACGCCGGAGCCGAACATGAACTGGTTCATCGGCTTGACCGGGGTGGTGCCCGGGTCGGTGATCATGTAGTTGGTGAAGAGCACGAACGCCACACCGGTCATCACGGCCAGCGCCGAGAACAGGGCCACGTCCCAGATCCAGGCCCGCAGGAACGCCTGGATGGCGAAGCCGCCGAGCCAGCCCACGATCAGCGGGACCTTGCGGGTCAGCAGCGCGTTGATGACGGTGCCGGCGGTCACGATGATGATCGGGATCATGATCCGGAAGTACGTGTTGGCGTTCTCCGTGAACTGGTACGGCGGGGCGATGGAGATCCAGGAGCCGAAGCAGACCAGCGCCATCGTGATGCCGAAGTTCGACGGGTTCATGTAGTGCCGCATCCGGCCGTAGACCGGGGCCTGGAAGACGTACTTGCCGGTCACGCCGACGATCACGGCGAACGCGATCGGCAGGAACATGTCGTTGGCGTACAGGAGCATGTTGCAGGCCAGCGCGGTGATGTGCGAGGGCAGCAGGAACTCGTACACCCGGCGGCCGCCGCCGCCGAGGAACCGGGGGGTCTCCTTCTTGGCCCGGGCCCGGATCAGCTCGAAGGTCAGCTCGGTGGCATAGCCGGTGAGCACCGCGAAGATGGGCCACAGCCACGGCTGCTCGAAGCCGAGCAGCGTGTAGCCGAAGATGTTGAAGACGCTGATCGAGATGGCGAAGTTGCGCAGCGCCAGGTAGCGGCGGTCGGGCTCGGGCTTGGCCGGCGCGGGGCGGACGGGGGCCGCGGGCGCGGTGTCGATGCTGGGGGGCGGGGCGATCGTGGTCATCGGTTCGGAACCTCCTCGACGCGGTCGGTCAGCACGAGGGTGTGCGTGCCGGCGGTGAGCTGCTGGCTGGTGCTGTGCTGCTGGCCGCTGAGGTCGCGCCAACGCATGTCGACGGTGACCGGGCCGCTGCTGGCCCCCAGCCCGAAGTGGACCTCGAAGCTGCGCTTGCCGCCGTGGCCGCTGCCGCCGTCGAGCTGGGAGATCTGCTTGCGCCCGTCCGGCGTGGTGACCGTGACGGTGGCGCCGTACGCCGGGGTGCAGAGCATCTGGCCCTCCGCGGCGCCGACCGCGGGCCGGTACAGCCGCAGGTTCAGGTAGTTGCCCTTGGCGGGCGCCTCGTTGGCGTAGAACGCCGGCGGGCCCCACTGGCGGGCCACGGCGAGGTCCAGCGCCCCGATGCCGCGGGTGTCGGCGGTGGCGATGCCCCGGGTGGGGATCGGCACGTCCAGGCCGACCTGCTTGGTGATGTTGGCGAACTCGCCGCTTTCGGTGCGGGCGAAGAACGCCAGCGGCTGGCTGCCGGCGATGTCGTCACCGGGCTGCATGTTCGGCCACATCGCCGGGTTGGACATCAGGTCGTCGTTCATCATGGCCATCTCCTGCAGCCACGGCCAGCGGTCGATCTTGCCCTTGACGAAGCCGAGGGTCTGCACGACCTCCAGGTCGCCGCTGTTGAGGAAGTCGCCGAACTTCACGTCCCAGCCCCAGCCGCTCCAGGCCAGGCCGAGCGGGCGGGCCTCCTGGGTGAACGGGGCGACGCCCTTGTCGAGCTTGGCGAGCATGTCGCGCTCGTCGCGGGCCCGGTTGATCCAGACGAAGTTGCTCTCCTCCAGGCCCCAGGCCGTGGTGATGTTGGAGACCATCATGTCGAAGCTGCCGTTGCGGTCGAGGTCACCGAAGTCGATGCCCATGCCCTTGAACGAGCCGTTGCCGAGCACGAACGACTTGGGCGTGGTGGGGGTGCGCTCGCCGACGGCGACCTTGAACTCGATGCGGCCGGGCCGGGAGACGTTGTGCAGCAGGTGGTCGTGGCCGAAGTCGTTGGCGACGTAGACGTCGGGCAGGCCCCGGCCGGTAAGGTCGGCGGCGTTGAGGCCCAGCGTCCAGCCGGTCGACGCGACGAACGGGATCGCGGCGCGCTCCGGCACGAACGTCACCGACGGGTTGTCGCCCGAGGTCGCCGACACCCAGCGCAGGACGTGGCTGCCGCCGCCGTTGGTGGCGCTGGACAGCGTCTCGTTCATCTCGACGTTGTCCTGGCCCCGCGTGTTGAGCACGTCGGACTCGGGGAAGTAGTTGCCGATCACCACGTCCGGGCGGCCGTCGCCGTCGAGGTCGCTGACCAGCGAGGCGTTGGTGTGCCACTTCGGGCCGTGGTAGATCCCGTCGGGCGAGCTCTGCGGCAGCAGCTCCTGGCGCTGGTAGGTGGCGTTGGACACCGTGGTCGCGCTGGCCTTGTGCAGGAACAGGATCGGCACCCGGCCCCAGTAGGTGACCATGAGGTCCATCCGGCCGTCGAGGTTGTAGTCGCCCGGCACGCAGCCCATCGGGGCCATCGTGTCGTCGAAGGGCAGCGGCGCCGGGTCGAGCAGGAACGGCGCGAACTGGTCCTCCTTCGGCGCGGTGGGCGCGTACGTCACGACGACCTTGTTGGTGCGCACGTCCACGAAGCAGAGGCTGTTGGCGCGGCCGTGGCCGGTCAGGTCGTTGATCGCGATGCTCGCCCCGACCGACGAGATCCAGGCCCGGATCTTGTGGTACGAGCGGTTGACGTCGCGAATCGTTTTCTTCGGTAGCTGGTCGTAGCCGTCCGGGTAGGCGATCGACTGCTCGGTGAAGCGGTACTTTGTGGCGGCTTCGTCGGCGCCGGCGACCGACACGCGGCTGTCGATGATGAAAAAGAGCGAGGCCACGAGTAGAATCGCGACTATTCCGGGACTGAGCGAGCGTGCGCGTTGACCCAGCACGGTACGGTCTCCTTACAACAGAGCCATCGGCTTCTGCCAAAGCCGATGGCGTGAACAGGGCAGACGGCATCACCGCGACGGTGTTCCACGGGCGGTCCCGGGGTGCTGCGCGGCAAGGGATGGGGGAGTGTCGCCTGACGTCGGGGGCTTCGCGGCGCGACGGTCCGGCCGGAGGAAGATAGTTTCCCCGGCAATTTTCCGTCGGCGCGTCGAATCTGCTTTCTGAGTGCCTGGTTTCCTCCTGCGGCGGTCGGGAAAAGTGGATGCTCGGCGACCGGATCAGGCCAGGTTCATCGTGCGACGGTGGCGCCGGGGCGCGCTTCTTTCACATTGCTCCCGACGTTTTCGCAGCATGCGGCCGGTTTAGTTCGCGTATAGCGGACGATTTGACGCGTCGGATCCCTATTGGTCGATCTCACCGCGTTGACCCGCTGTGTCCACCCGTCGGCCCAAGACGGCAATATGGCGACTAACTGTCGTCGGCAGGGTGGCTAGCGTGGGTGGCGGCGCTGCCCGAGGCGCCGCCCGGGCGTCGTCCTGCGGGACCGCCCCCGCCCGGGACCCCGGGAAGAGAGGAAGCCGCCGTGTCTGTCGAGGGATTCTGGAAGGTGGCCGTGGCCACCCCGTTCGGCGTCCGCCGCACCGAGTTGGAGCTGTTCAGCAAGGATGGTGTCCTGCAGGGCATCTCCCGCGGCGAGAAGGAGACGCTCACCCTGAACGATCTCACGCTGGAGGGCAACCGGCTGTCCTGGTACCAGTCGATCAAGAAGCCGATGCGGATGGACCTGGCCTTCGACGTGACGATCGACGGCGACGAGATGACCGGCACCGCCAAGGGTGGACCGATGCCGGCGGCGAAGGTCAGCGGCCACCGTGAGCCGGCCGCCCAGCCCGCCTGAGCGCACCGCCCGCGCGCCGGCCGCCCCCGCCGCAGCGGCGGGGGCGGCCGACCGTCGATCTCCGTCCTTCGGCCGCACCATCCAACCCGGATATGTATTGACTTAAGTGCATTTATCCACAATGGTCATGGGTACTCGACGCGGGAGCAGCCATGACCGACTTGCCAGAGGGCACCGAGCACCACCGTTACCTGATCATCGGCGCCGGCCCGGCCGGCCTTCAGCTGAGCTACTACCTCCAGCAGGCCGGCAGCGACTACCTGACGCTGGAACGCGCGGCCGAACCCGGCGAGTTCTTCCGCCGGTTCCCCCGCCACCGCAAGCTGATCTCCCTGAACAAGGTGCACACCACCAGCACCGACCCCGAGATCCGGCTGCGCTGGGACTGGAACTCGCTGCTGCACACCCCGGCCGACCTGCCGTTCGCCGACTACAGCCGCGAATACTTCCCTTCCGCCGACGACATGGTCCGCTACCTCGGCGACTTCGCCCGCCACCACGGGCTCGCCGTCCGCTACGACACGACCGTCGAGCTGGTCACCAAGACCGACGACGGTTTCCTCGTGCGCGCCGGCGGTCGGCTGCTGCACGCCGACTGCGTGGTGTGGGCCGCCGGCTGGGGCCGGCCCAACATCCCCGACGTACGCGGCATCGAGCACGCGATCGGCTACGAGGACATGTCCACCGACCCGGCCGACTACGCCGACCAGCGGGTGCTCATCCTCGGCAAGGGCAACTCGGCGTTCGAGACCGCCTCGGCGATCCTCGGGCACGCCGCCATGATCCACCTGGCCAGCCCGCGTCCCCTGCGCCTGGCCTGGAACACCAAGCACCCCGGCGACGTACGCGGCCACCACGGCGCGGTCCTGGACAGCTACCAGTTCAAGACCCTGCACTCCGTGCTCGACTGCGTCATCGACGAGATCCGCCCGGTGGGGGACAAGTACGAGGTGCACCTGACCTACACCCACGCCGACGGCGAGACGGCCGTGATGGAGTACGAGACGGTGCTGCGCTGCACCGGCTTCGCCATGGACACCTCGGCCTTCGCCGACAACTGCCGCCCCGGCATGGTGCCCAGCGGGCGGCTGCCCGCCACCCGGCCCGACTGGCAGTCGGTCGACGTCGACGGGCTCTACTTCGCCGGCACGCTCGCCCAGGATCGCGACTTCAAGAAGGCGTCGTCCGCGTTCATCGACGGCTTCCGCTACAACCTGCGGACGCTCACCGCCCTGCTGCGCGAGCGGTACGAGGGCGCGCCGCTGGCGTACGAGAAGGTGGCGGCGGACGCCGAGGCGCTCACCGAGGTGGTGCTGGACCGGGTCAACTGGAGCTCGGCGCTGTGGACGCAGTTCGAGTTCCTCTGCGACGTCCTCGTCGTCGACGCGGCCGCCGGGGTGGTGCGCCACTACCACGACCTGCCCGAGGACCATGCGGTCGCCCGGTTCGGCGGCGAGAGCCACTACTACACGTTCTCGCTGCGCTGGGGCCGCGACGAGTACGGCGACGTGTTCGCCATCGAGCGGCACCCGCAGCCGGACCGGGCCGCCGAGAGCGCCTTCATCCACCCGGTGGTGCGCCGCTACCGGGGCGGGGAGCTGGTCGAGGAGCTGCACCTGCTGGAGGACCTGCTGGCCGAGTGGCGCCGGCAGGACCGGCACGTGCAGCCCCTGCGCGAGTTCTTCACCGCGGACCTGGGGCGCTGAGGCCTACCGCAGGACCATGACCTCCGACAGCGACTTGCGGGTCAGCTCCGGCACCGTGACCCCCTCGGCCGGGTAGCCGACCGGCATCACCAGGCAGGCGCGCTCCTCGGCCGGGCGGTCGCAGATCTCGTTGAGGAACCGCATCGGGCTCGGCGTGTGGGTGAGCGTGGCCAGCCCGGACAGGTGCAGGGCGGTGATCAGCACGCCGACGGCGATGCCGACCGACTCCTTGACGTAGTAGGGCTTCGGGGTCTGCGGCCCCTGGTGGACCTCGAACACCACGATGACCACCGGGGCGGTCTCCAGGAACGGCTTCTGCCAGTCGGTGCCCATCGGGGCCACCGCGTCGAGCCACTCCTGGGAGGCACGGCGGGTGTAGAACTCGATCTCCTCGGCCTCGGCGGCC
Organism: Micromonospora haikouensis; assembly: GCF_000876225.1. NCBI lineage: Bacteria > Bacillati > Actinomycetota > Actinomycetes > Micromonosporales > Micromonosporaceae > Micromonospora > Micromonospora haikouensis. The sequence continues at coordinate 2,277,437 of NZ_JXSX01000003.1, forward strand.
TCGCGCAGCCGCCGCCTGCGGTCGGCGTCGGTCACCACCACGAACCGCCAGGGTTGCAGGTTGGCGCCGCTGGGGGCGGTCGCGGCGGCCCGGACGGCCTCCTCGACGACCTCCAGCGGCACCGGCTCGTCGGAGAAGTGCCGCACCGACCGGCGGGCCGCCATCCGGTCGGCGAACGCCCGGGCGGTGCGGTTCATCAGCGTGGGTTCCAGCCGGTGCAGGTGGAACGGGACGGTCGCGATCTGGTCCATGAACGGCCTCCATCAGCAGGTCGGGCCCTTCCAGCATCACCCACGCCACCCGCCGCCGGTTGTGCGCGATTGCCCAGATTCGCGGGGTCCGGCCGGGGGGACCGACCGCCCGCCGGCCCTCGGCAGGTCAGCCCGCCGTCCACTCCGAAAGCCGGTCGACGACGTCGGCGAGCGTCCCGCCGGCGTGCACGACCGCCCGTTGCCGCCGCGCCCCGGTGCCGTCGGCGGCGAGCTGCTCCAGCCACCGCGCGACGGGGTCGTGGTCGCCGTGGGCACGCAGCGCCGGCTCCACCGTGGCCAGCAACTCGCGGGCCAGCTCGGCCGCCGGCCGGAGCCGGCCCGTGCGCGGGTCCAGGCCCGCGCCGTCCAGGCCGTCGCGGGCGGCCCGCCAGTAGGCCACCCGCAGCAGCTCCCCGGCGACGTGCGGGGCGGGCTCGCCGGCGTCCACCGCCGCCGACAGGTGCGCCACGAGCGCCCGCACCAGCGCCGCGTAGCGCGCCGCGTCCTCGGCGGTGAGGGCCGAGTCGGCCACCCGGACCTCCAGCGTCGGATGCCGTTCCGAGGGGCGCACGTCCCAGAAGATGGTGGCCCGGTCGACGAGGGCGCCGGCGTCCAACAGTCGCCCCACCACCTCGTCGTAGTGCTCCGCCGAGTCGAACACCGGCGGCGGACCGGCCACCGGCCACCGGCCCCAGACCGTGGTGCGCCAGCTCGCGTAGCCGGAGTCGCGGTCGTCCCAGTACGGCGAGTTCGCCGTGAGGGTCAGCAGCAGCGGAAGGTAGGGCCGCAGGTGGTTGCCGACCAGCACGGCCCGCTGCCGGTCCGGCATCTCCACGTGCACGTGCAGCGCGCACAGCGCCAGCTCGTCGTGCAACCCCCGGAAGGTCTCGGTGCCCCGGCTCTGGCGCGGGCCGACGGTCATCGGCGGCGGCACCGCCCCGGCGACGGGGGCCGTGCCGGCGGCCACCACCCGCAGGCCCGCCGCCCGGGCGCAGTCCGCGACGACCTTGCGGGCCTCGCCGAGCTGGTCGGTCAGCTCGCCGAGGGTGCCGCAGGCGTGGGTCCTGGTCTCCAGTTGCAGGGTGGTGATCTCCCCGGACACCCGCTCCCCGAGCGACGCCGACGCCGCCGCGACGACCTCGGCGGCCCGGGGCACCGGGGCCCGGGTGGCGGCGTCGACGACGAGGAACTCCTCCTCCACCCCGAAGCGGGGCGGGGCCGGGTACCGGCGCGTGGTGCGGCTCATGACACACCATTATGGACGGTGTGTGGGCCCGTGGACAGCAGCGACGCGCCTCACAGGCGCGCGGGCACACCCCGGGCCGCGGGTGCCGGGCCCCGCCGCTGCCGGGTGAGCACCCCGGCGACGGTCGCGGCGAGCAGGGCGGCCCGGTCGGGCATCTGGCTGACGTCCACCCACTCGCTGCGGGCGTGCGACCCGCCGCCCACCCCGCCCAGGCCGTCGAGGGTGGCCACGCCCAGCGACCCGGTGAAGTTCGCGTCGGAGGCGCCGGCGGCGTGCGCGGCCTCCAGCGGCGGCAGGCCCAGCTCGCGACCCGCCCGGCGGGCGACCTCCAGCAGCGGCATCGCCACCGCCTCCTGCAGCGGGTAGCGGTTGATCCCGCCGCCCACCACGAGCGCGGCCTCGGCCAGCTGCGGGGTCAGCGCGTGGATCTGCCGGTCCACCCGGTCGAGCTCCTCCCGGGTCCAGGCGCGCACGTCGACGCAGAACGTCGCCGACTCGGGCACCTGGTTGCTGATGCTGCCGGCGCTGAGCACCGTCGGCGTGACGCTGGTGCCCTCGGCGGCGAACGCCCGCACGGCGAGGACCTGGTGGGCCAGCTCGACGGCCGCGTTCACCCCCCGGTGCGGCTCCACGCCCGCGTGCGCGGCGCGGCCGCGCACGGTGATCTCGTACCGCGAACCGCCCTTGCGGGCGACCTTGAGCGCGCCCGTCTCGGTGGACGGCTCGCCCACCAGCACGGCCCGCGACCGGCGGGCCTGCTGCTCGATCAGCGGCCGGGACGTCGGCGACCCGCTCTCCTCGTCGCAGGTCAGCAGCACCCCCACCCGGGAGGGGTCGGGCAGCAGGGACAGGGCGGTGACCAGCTGCACGATGCCGGACTTCATGTCGCACACCCCGGGCCCGGTGGCGATGTGCTCGGCGAGCGCGAAGGGCCAGTCCCGCGTGGTGCCCTCCGGCCACACCGTGTCGTAGTGCCCCAGCAGCAGCACCCGCTGGTCCTCGGCCTGCCAGAGCAGGTGCGGCAGCCCGTCGCGGGTGACCCGCACGGCGGGCCGGCCCAGCAGCGGGCTGATCCAGCTCTCCAGCAGGTCGGCGCAGGCGTGCAGGCGCCGCACGGCCCCGGGCGGGGATTCGGCGTGTACGAGTTGGCGAAGTCGGTCCACCATGGTCCCGGACTGCGCCCGGGCCCCCTGCCGTATGTGCGTCGTGTCGACCATGGTGCCGATCGTGGCAGCGGCTGCTGTGCAGCGGCAATACGCATCCGTGCCCTGCTCGTCGCCCTCCGTGTCGGCGCAGGTGCCGGCCCCGCGGACGGCATTCTCGAAGAGATCGCGGGCCGCGGACGCCGGTCGCAGTGAGCACGGTCGAAGAAGCGGACCGGCGGCGGGGCCGGCACCATGCGCAGCAGGACCGCGTCGCCGCCGGCCGCGGCCTGTCACGCCGAGGAGAGACACGTGGCACACATCGATCTGGGTCTGGACGAGACGCAGTACCCGGGCATCAGCGGGCTGATGCGTTACCGGCCGGAGACCGCCGTGGCGCTCAATGCCCTGGCCGAGGCGTTGCTGCACGCCCCGCACCCCACCCTCAGCGCCGGCGAGCGGGAGCTGATCGCCGCGTACGTCTCCGGGCTCAACGAGTGCACGTTCTGCTGCTCGTCGCACTCGGCGTTCGCCGCCGCCCAGCTCGACGGCGGCATGCCGCTGGTGACCCAGGTCCGGGCGGACCCGGACACGGCGGAGGTCTCCGCGAAGCTGCGCGGCCTGCTGCGGATCGCCGCCGCCGTCCAGGCGGGCGGCCGCACCGTGAGCGCCGCGCTGGTCGACTCGGCCCGCGCCGAGGGCGCGACCGACCTGGAGATCCACGACACGGTGCTGATCGCGGCCGCGTTCTGCATGTTCAACCGCTACGTCGACGGGCTCGGCACCCGGCTGCCGGAGGACCCGTCGGCCTACACCGAGACCGCGCAGCGGATCAAGGTCGGCGGGTACGTCGGCTAGGCCCGAGCGGCCCCGGCCCGGCGGGCGCGGCCCCGCGCCCGCCGGCACGACCGCCGTCCTAACCGTTGTACGGCATGGTGGGGAACCAGCCGTAGCCGAACATGGCGGGCAACCGCACGTCCCAGTAGACGACCATGAACACGCCCAGCGCGATCAGCAGCGCCCCGGTGACCGCGGCGGTGCGGGAGGGGCTGGCGGCGAGCCACTGCACGAACCGGCCCCGGGTGACCACGATGACCAGCGCGAACAGGGCGGCGACGATGGCGATGTTGCCCAGCGACTGGAGCACGAACGCTCCCGCGCCGTAGAGCGGGTTGCCGGTGTCCACCGCCCAGTGGAACAGCTTGTTGAACAGCGGGTACGGCCGGCCGATGAGGAACCCGCCGACGAGCGCGCCGAGCACCACGACCCGGGCGACCGGGCGGTGCGCGAACGGGTCCGGCAGCGTGCCGAGGGCGGCCAGGCCGAGGTAGACGAAGGCGAGGCCGATCACGCCGAAGACGACCATCGACTGGACCAGGCGCACGGGCAGCCCGCCGACGGTGCCGGTGGACAGCTGCGGCAGCCGGTCGCCGAGCAGCACGCCGACGAAGCCGTACGTCGCGGCGACCGCCACCATCCCGACGGTGAGCCAGCCGACCGGCCGCAGCAGGACGCGCAGCCCGGCCCGGGTCGCCCCCGCCCCGCCGGCCTGGCTCATCGGGCCGACGGCGGCGGCCATCGCGATGTTGCACGCCGTGAACGTGCCGGCCAGGCCGGAGACGAAGGCGAAGACCAGGCCCGCGACGGTGCCACCGATGGCGGTGCTCTTCGCGTCGTGGCCCAGCAGGGTGTTGGCGACGTTGTCGCCGATCACGTGGTCGACGAACTCGTACGACCACAGCACCGCCAGCAGGACTCCCGCCGCGACGCCGCCCAGGACGATCCCGCGCGAGCGCGGGTGGGTGTGCGCGGAGAGGTGGACCGCGCGTCCTCTTTCGGTGACAGCCATGGATGGATTGTGGGGACGGTTCCCCCGGTTGACTTCTTCCGTGTTGCCCTCTCCGCCGGGCAGGGCGGCGAGGCGACGCGGCGGGGCGGCGGGCAGGACGGCAACCTCGAACAAGTGTTCGCGCACCCGCATCCTCCATCGTGGACACATGTCGGTCAACCCGCACCAGTGGCGTCGCGTCCGCACCTCTGTGCCCGTCGTCCTCGGGCGGCTGCTCGACCTCGTCGACGACGCCCCGCCCGACCGGCCCGCCACCGCGCACTGGACGGTGGCGGACACCATGGCGCACCTGTGCGGCGTCGCCGCGATGGGCCTGGCCCTGGTCCGGGGCGGCCCGCCCGACCTGCCGGTGCCCGACCTGCTCGAACTGCGCCGGCGCACCACGGTCGACACGATCTCGGTGATGAACGCCGAGGTGCTGCGGCACTTCACCGAGCGGCGGCTGCCGGTGCTGGCCGACCGGCTGCGCGCCGACGTCGAGGAGGTGCTGCGGGCGGTCGACGAGGCCGGGCCGGAGCACGAGGTGTCCTGGCTCGGCGGGGCCCGGCTGCCGGTCACGGGCCTGCTGGCCCACCTGCTCAACGAGCTGAACCTGCACGCCTGGGACATCGCCCGGGCGGTCGGCCGACGCTGGGTCGTCGATCCCGCCGACGCGGCGCTCTTCGTGGACCTGTTCATGGTGGGCATGACCAGGCGCGGCTATGGCCGGCTGCTGGACCGGGACGGCCCGGCCCATCCGGGGACGATCTCGGTGAACTTCCGGCACCGCTTCGGCCCCGAGGTGACGATGGCCCTGGCCGATGGCCGGGTGACGGTGGCGCCGACCGAGTCCCGTCCGGACGTCCGGCTCTCCTTCGACCCGGCGGTGTTCACCCTGATGCTGTTCGGCCGGGTGTCCCGGCCGCGCGCGGTCCTCGCCCGCAAGCTGTGGGTGGGCGGCCGCCGGCCCTGGCTGCTGCCGGTCTTCCTGCGCACCATGCGCCTGCCGTCCTGACCTGGGGCGCCGCCCTCGCCGGGCCCCCGGACGGGGGCGGTGCCGGCGGACGACGGCCGGCCGGCGGCGGGAGGCGCGGGGCGCAACACGGAAGAAGTGCCCGCACGGCGACGGGTGCGACCGTGGGACGGACAAGGTCCACAAGACCGGAGAGCCTTCCCAAGGAGGACTGGTGACTGTAACCGAAACCCCCACGCGTGAGGAGATCCTCAGCCGCGTCGCCAAGGCCGAGCCGGTGCTGCGGGAGCACGTGGCCTGGTCGGAGGAGAACCGCCGTCTGCACGAGGCGACAGTCGAGGCGATGGCCGAGGCGGGCATCTTCCGGATGCGGGTGCCCAAGCGCTACGGCGGCTACGAGTGCGACGGCGCGACGCTGGTCGAGGTCGGCGCGGCCCTGGGCCGCATCGACGCCTCCGTGGCCTGGGTCGCGATGGTGAACTGGATCCCCACCTACCTGGTCTGCATGTTCCCCGACCAGGTGCAGGACGAGGTCTTCTCGACCCCCGACGTGCGGGTCTGCGGGACCAACGCCCCCAAGGGCACGATGGTGCCGGTCGAGGGCGGCTACCTCCTCAACGGCCGTTGGCCCTTCGTCAGCGGGGCGCACCACGCGCACTGGATGGAGGCGGCGGCCGTGATCCTGCGCGACGGCGCCGAGCCGGAGCCGGTCATGACCATGGTGCCGATGTCCGACATGGAGCTCGTCGACGACTGGCACACCACCGGGCTGCGCGGCTCGGGCAGCATCACGACGGTGGCCACGAACGTCTTCCTGCCCGCCGAGCGGGTCATCCCGCTGGGCGCGGCGCTGGCCCCGAACACGCTGTCGGAGACCAACCGGAACATCCCGATCTATTCCACCCCGGCCACGCTGGTCGCCGCGGTCTCCGGGGTCGGCATGCTGGTCGGGATCGCCAAGGCGGCGTGGGACACCTTCTTCGACCGGCTCCCCGACCGGAAGATCATCTACACCGACTACCCGAGCCAGGCCGAGGCCCCGCTGACCCACCTGCGGGTCGGGGCCGCCGCCCACAAGATCGACCAGGCCATGTTCCACGCCCGGCGGATCGCCGAGGTCGTCGACCACAAGGCGTTCAGCGGCGAGGCGTGGACGGTCGAGGAGCGGGTCCGGGTGCGCGCCGACCAGGGCGAGGCGGCCCGCCTGGCCAAGGAGGTCGCCGACACCTTCCAGATGGCCAGCGGCGGCACCTCCATCTACACCGACGTCCCGATCCAGCGCATCGTGCGGGACATCACCTCGGCCGCGCTGCACGGCCTCGTCGTCCCCGACGTCAACACCGAGCTGTACGGCCGGGTGCTGTGCGGGCTGGAGCCCAACACCCTCTACATGTGACGCCCGACCACCGCGCCGGCGCTCCCACCATCGTCGCTGGGAGCGCCGGCGCGGCGCGGCGTCAGCGCACGGCGGTGGGGGAGGGCGTCGCGGTGCCGCCCCGGGGCGCCTGCGGGGTCATCAGCCGGACGATCTCCGCCCGGTCGGCCGCCGAGGGCAGGCCCCAGTCGGGACGGTAGCCGTACACCTCGCGTAGCGGCGTGGCGGAGGTGCGCCCGTCGAGGATCTCCACCGAGTCCGCGTCGATCAGGCCCGGGTGCTCCACCCCGCACGCCTCGGCGACCTTCACCAGGTCCCGGCGCAGGGTCCGCAGGTAGTTCGCCGCCCGCACCGACTTGCGCGCCGGGTCCAGGCCCCGGGCCAGCCACGGGTGCTGCGTCGCCACCCCGGTCGGGCAGGTGTCGGTGTGGCACTTCTGGGCCTGGATGCAGCCGATCGCCAGCATCGCCTCCCGGCCCACGTTGACCATGTCGCAGCCGAGGGCGAACGCCACCACGGCGTTGTCCGGCAGGCCCAGCTTGCCGGCGCCGACGAACACCACCTGCTCGTGCAGCCCCCGCTCGGCGAAGACCCTGTAGACCCGGGAGAAGCCCTGCTGGAACGGCAGCGACACCGAGTCCGTGAAGATCAGCGGTGCCGCGCCGGTGCCGCCCTCGCCGCCGTCGACGGTGACGAAGTCGATCCCCCGGCCGGTGTCGCGCATCAGGGTGGCCAGCTCCGCCCAGAAGCCGAGGTCGCCGACGGCGGACTTGATCCCCACCGGCAGGCCGGTCTCGGCGGCCAGCAGCTCCACCCAGTCCAGCAGGCTGTCGCAGTCGGCGAACTCGGCGTGCCGGGACGGGCTGACGCAGTCGCGCCCCTGCGGGACGCCCCGGGTCGCGGCGATCTCCGCCGACACCTTCGCCCCCGGCAGCAGCCCGCCCAGGCTCGGCTTCGCGCCCTGGCTCAGCTTCACCTCCAGCGCCCGCACCGGCGCACTGGCGACCAGGTCCTTCAGCCGGGCCAGGTCGAACCGGCCGCGCTCGTCGCGGCAGCCGAAGTATGCGGTGCCGAGCTGGAACACCAGCTCCCCGCCGCGCCGGTGGTACGGCGACAGGCCGCCCTCGCCGGTGTTGTGCAGGCAGCCGGCCAGGGCCGCGCCCCGGTTGAGCGCCGCCACGGCGTTGCCCGACAGCGAGCCGAAGCTCATCCCGGAGATGTTGACCACCGACTCCGGCCGGAACGCCCGCGCCCGCCCCCGGGCCGCCCCGAGCACCTTCGCGCACGGCAGCCGCACGTCCTGCCCAGCGGCCGGCGCCGACGGCGGCACGGCCCGGCCGAACGTGCGGTGCTTGATGATCGGATAGCCGGCCGTGTACTCGATGTCGTTGTCCGTGCCGAACCCGAAGTAGTTGTTCTCCTGCTTCGCCGACGCGTACACCCAGCGCCGCTGGTCGCGGGTGAACGGCCGCTCCTCGTTGTTGCCGGCCACGATGTACTGCCGCAGCTCGGGGCCGAGCGACTCCAGCAGGTACCGGGCCCGCCCGAGCACGGGGAAGTTGCGCAGCAGGGCGTGGTCGCGTTGCAGGACGTCGCGGGCGGCGAGGGCCGCGACGGCGGCGGTGACGGCGGGTACGGCTCGGCGGGCCCATCTCATGCCGCCAGTCTCCCCGCACCCGCCGGCCGCCGCACGGTTCGTCCGCGCTCCGCCGCCTGCCGCACCTGCCATGGGCCTGGCCCTTGTCAGCTTGCTGATGCCAGGTAGAACCCGCAGTTTGCCCCGCAGAAGCGGCACGGTAGGGTGTCGGCGTGGCGATGTTCCGGATCGGCGAGGCCGCCGAACTGCTCGGCGTCAGCACCGACACGGTGCGACGCTGGGTCGACGCCGGCCGCCTCGCCGCCACCCGCGACGCGCAGGGCCACCGGGTGCTCGACGGCGTGGACCTGGCCGCCTTCGTCCGGGCCGCGGCCGCCGCGCCCGAGGAGCACGCCGAGCTGTCCTCGGCGCGCAACCGGCTGCGCGGCATCGTCACCGCCGTGGTCAAGGACACCGTTATGGCCCAGGTCGACATCCAGGCCGGGCCGTTCCGGGTCGTGTCGCTGATGAGCCGCGAGGCGGTCGACGACCTGGGCCTCGAGGTCGGTGCGATCGCCGTCGCGGTGATCAAGTCGACGACGGTCGTGGTGGAGCGGCCGTCCGCTGCGAAAGGCAGGACCGGCACGTGACCGGAGCGACGACCCGCACCGCCCTGGCCGGGGCGCTCACCCTGGCCCTCGCCCTTGCCGGTTGCGCCGGCGGGGCCGACCGGCCGGCGCCGGGGGAGAGCGGCGCCGAGGTGCGTGGCCCGGTCACCGTCCTCGCCGCGGCGTCGCTGACGGAGTCGTTCCACCGGCTCGGCGACGAGTTCGAGGCCGCCCACCCGGGCACCACCGTCACCTTCAGCTTCGCCGGCAGCTCGGCCCTCGCCACCCAGGTCAACCAGGGCGCCCCCGCCGACGTGTTCGCCGCCGCGTCCCCGGCCACCATGCGCCCGGTCACCGACGCCGGCAACGCCGCCGGCGAGCCGACCACCTTCGCCCGCAACCAGCTGGTCGTCGCCGTGCCGAAGGGCAACCCGGGGGGCGTCGGCACACTGGCCGACCTGACCCGGCCCGGGGTGAAGGTGGCGCTCTGCGCCGAGCAGGTGCCCTGCGGCGCGGCGGCCCGCACCGCCCTGGACGCTGCCGGCGTGGCGCTCACCCCGGTCACCCTCGAATCCGACGTCAAGGGCGCGCTGGCCAAGGTGCGCCTCGGCGAGGTCGACGCCGCGCTGGTCTACCGCACCGACGCCACCGCCGCCGCGTCCCAGGTGGACGCCGTGGAGTTTCCCGAGTCGGCCCGGGCCGTCAACGACTACCCGATCGTCGTGCTGCGGCAGGCCGGCAACCCGACGGCCGCGCGGGCCTTCGTCGCGTACGTGCTGTCCGACCGGGGCCGGGCCGCGCTGACCGCCGCCGGGTTCCAGCCGCCCCGGGCCTGACCGCCGGTGGTACGCCCACCCGCCCCGGCCCCGCGCCGCCGCGTCCCCGGCCGGCGGGTGCCCGTCGCCCTGTTCGTTCCCGCCGGCCTCGGGCTGGCCTTCCTCGTGCTGCCCCTGACCGGGCTGCTCGCCCGCGCCCCGTGGGCCACCCTGCCGCAGCGGCTCGCCGCGCCGGGGGTGCTCACCGCGCTGCGGCTGTCCCTGCTGACCGCCACCGGAGCGACGCTGCTCTGCCTCGCCCTCGGCGTACCCCTGGCCTGGGTGTTGGCGCGGGTGCGGTTCCCCGGCCGGCGGCTGGTGCGGGCGCTGGTCACGGTGCCGTTGGTGCTGCCGCCGGTGGTCGGCGGCGTGGCCCTGCTGCTGGTCTTCGGCCGCCGGGGGCTGCTCGGCGGCTGGCTCGACGCCACCTTCGGCGTCACCCTGCCGTTCACCACCGCCGGGGTGGTCCTCGCCGAGGCGTTCGTGGCCATGCCGTTCCTGGTCATCGCCGTCGAGGGTGCCCTGCGCGCCGCCGACAGCCGGTACGAGGAGGCCGCCGCCACCCTGGGCGCGGGCCGGTGGACGACGTTCACCCACGTCACGCTGCCGCTGGTCGCCCCCGGGGTGGCGGCCGGCGCGGTGCTGTGCTGGGCCCGCGCCCTCGGCGAGTTCGGCGCGACCATCACCTTCGCCGGCAACTTCCCCGGCCGCACCCAGACCATGCCGCTGGCCGTCTACCTGGCCCTGGAGACCGACCTGGAGGCCGCGATCGTGCTGAGCCTGGTGCTGCTCACCGTCTCGGTGGCGATCCTCGCCGGCCTGCGTGACCGCTGGGTCACCGGCCCGTGACCGCCGCCGGGCCGTGCCGCCGGGCGGCCGGGACCCCGCTGCTCGACGCCCACCTCGTCGCCGACCGGGGCGGATTCCACCTCGACGTGGCGCTGCGGGTGCGGGCGGGGGAGGTGGTCGCGCTGCTCGGGCCCAACGGCGCGGGCAAGACCACCGCGCTGCGCGCCCTGGCCGGCCTGCACCCGCTGGCGGCCGGGCACCTCACCCTCGACGGGGTCGACCTCGACCGCCCCGACGGGCGGGTGTGGGTCCCGCCGGAGCGCCGCCCGGTCGGCGTCGTCTTCCAGGACTACCTGCTCTTCCCGCACCTGAGCGCCCGCGACAACGTCGCCTTCGGTCCCCGCCGGCGCGGCGCGGACCGGCGCGCCGCCCGCGCCCGCGCCGACGCCTGGCTGGACCGGGTCGGCCTCGCCGGCTACGCCCGCCGCCGTCCCCGGCAGCTCTCCGGCGGCCAGGCCCAGCGGGTGGCGCTGGCCCGGGCCCTCGCCGTGGAGCCGACCCTGCTGCTGCTCGACGAGCCGCTCGCCGCCCTCGACGCCCGCACCCGCGTGGACACCCGCGCCGAGCTGCACCGCCACCTCGGCGCGCACCCCGGCGCGACCGTGCTGGTCACCCACGATCCCCTCGACGCGCTGGTGCTGGCCGACCGGCTGGTCATCGTGGAGGGCGGCCGGGTGGTCCAGGAGGGGGACGCGGCCGCCGTCACCGCCCGCCCCCGCACCGACTACGTCGCCCGACTGGTCGGGCTGAACCTGCACCGGGGCCACGCCGACGGCCACCAGGTGCGCGTCGGGGCGCTGACCCTGACCGCCGTCGACCGCGTCGTCGGGGAGGCGTTCGTCGCGTTCCCGCCCGCCGCCGTGGCCCTGCACCCGGCCCGGCCCGACGGCAGCCCCCGCAACACCTGGCCCGCCACGGTGGCCGGGGTGCAGCGGCACGGGGACCATCTGCGGGTCGAGTTGGACGGCCCGCTGCCGGTCTCCGCCGACGTCACCCCGGCGGCCGTCGCCGCGCTGCGGCTGCGCCCCGGCCAGCAGGTGTGGGCGGCGGTGAAGGCCGCCGAGACCCGCGCGTACCCGGCGGGCGGCTGATCCGCACCGGCTCAGGTGGTCGACGCCTCCGGCCCGGTCGGCACGCGGCCGGCGCGTGGACGCGGGGCGTGCTCCCGCGCCAGCGACCAGCCGTGGCACCACTGCCGCTCCGGCGTCTCGTCCGCGGCCACCGCGAACGCGGTCAGGGCCGCGACCGCCTCCGGGCACCAGTGCGCGGCCGTCTGCGCGACGATGCGGGACAGCGCCTCCCGCCGCCGGCGGAACACCTCGTCGACCAGGCCGGCCCCCGTGGCGCTCAGCCGCAGCCGCACCACCCGGCGGTCGCTGGCCGAGCGGGTCCGCTGGACCAGCCCCTTGGCGGCCAGCCGGTCGCACATCCGGGTGCCCGCGGAGGGGGCGACGCCGAGCTCGGCGGCAATCTCCGCCGCGCGTTGGGGCCCTCGCGCGGCCAGGACGACCAGCGTGCGGAACTGGGACAGGGTGACCTCCGGGCCGATCCCGGCCAGCGACCGGGTGGTCAGCCCGACGAGGGCCCCGCTGGCGGCCAGGAGCGCCGCCACCGCCTCGTCCTCGATGCCCGGCGGTGGATCGGCCATGGTGGACCTCCGGCTGCGGTGCGGGCGGCGGGAGTCCATCATGGCAGCAATAAATCCGTTTTGCGTAGCGACAGGCCGGTATGCGCACCCGCCCTGCGCGGGCGCGACGACGCCGGGCGGACCGGCCGTCACCGGTCCGCCCGCCGGGCTCGTCAGGGCCGCCGCAGTGACTGTCGGACGACTCCGCCGACGATCGCGCACCACGTGCTCGTGCCGACCTTGCCGTTGGGCGGCAGGCCGTGCAGCCGCTGCACGTCCTGCACGGCCCGGCGGGTGGCGTGGTCGAACTCGCCGGTCACCGCCACGTCGGCGTAGCCCTTCCAGTTGAGGATGAACTGCACGGCGCTGACCGGCGCGCCGCTGGCGTCCCGGTCCAGCTCGGGGGCGAGGGTCTCCCAGGTGGGCGTGGTGAGGGTGGCGTCCACGTCGACCGGGATGCCGTTGCGGGCCTGCCAGTCCTGCACGGCGGCGACGGTGGCGGTGTCGAACGTGCTGTTGACGGGCACCGCGTAGCCACGGTGGGTGAGCAGGTATTGCACCACCCGCACCGAGGGGGAGCTGACGAACCGCCACAGGTCCGGCCAGCGCCGGGCCGGCACGTCGCCGAGGCTGGTGCCCAGCTCGCGGGCCACCCGCCTGCGCAGCTCCGGGAACTGCCGGTAGAACGCCGTCCCGGGGCACGCGGTGGTGCGGAAGTCCCAGTGGCCGAAGATGTCGTGGGCGTGCAGGCCGTACTGCCGGCCGATCGTGGCGCAGAGCCTGACCAGCGAGTCCAGCAGCGCCTCCGGCGGGGTCTCGTCGACGTACGTGCCCTCGTTCTCGATGCCGATGGCGCGCCCGTTCTCGCCCGGGCAGTGCGCGGAGACCATCTGCCGGTCGCCGGCGGCCAGCCGTTCGAGGCTGCCGTGCCGGCCCTCCAGCACGTAGCCGCCGCGGCTGACGGTGAAGTGCTGGCCGGTGTCCGACCAGCCGTTGCCGTCCATGTGCAGGTCCTGGCAGTCCCGGGCCAGCTTCACGGCCTGCTCGCGGGAGTAGTCGGTGACGTTCGGGAACGCCATGTGATGCACGATGATCTTGTTGGTGGCGATCTCGCTGACCGAGAGCGGATCGGCCGGTGGCCGGGCGTCCCACTCGTCGCAGCCGATGATCCAGTCGAGGTCCGCACCGGACGCCGCCCGCGCGGAGGCGGGGGTCGCGAGCTGCGTGCCGACGACGGCGACCGTGGCCGCGCCGAGCCCGGCCCGCAGCAGGGTGCGGCGGTCGAGCTCCGGATGGTCGAAGTGCATGGCATCTCCTCTGTGGCCGACGGCGGCGCATGAGTGAAAAGGAGCTCCAGGAGCAATGCGTGATGTGGAGGATATTGCCAACGCGGGTCGCGCGCCAGGGGTCAGTCGCCGCCCCGACGGTCCGGCCCACTTCACCTAGCCTCCTAGGATGCCTTAGGCGACGTGCGCCACGTCGCCACCACCAACCGACACCGGCGAACGAAAGCACACCCGGGGAAGGGGATGCAGCCGTTGCGCCGATGGCCGACTGGACGGCGCCGGTCACAATGAGCGGCGTCGGATTCGGGTGTGTGCGGGCCAGCGGCCCGGGGGAGCGGTGGAGACCGTCGAATGAGCGCCAACAGCTGGCTGGTGTCCGGCTACACCGAGGTCCGTGAGCTGGGCTCGGGTGCGTCGGGTCGGGTGGTGCTGGCCACCCACGACGCGACCGGCACCCCGGTCGCCGTGAAGTACCTCGTCGGTGGCCTCGGCGGTGACCCGTCGTTCCGTGAGTCCTTCCGCGCCGAGGCCCGCCTGCTGGCCGACATCGACGACCCGCACGTTTCCCGCCTCTACGAGTACGTCGAGTCGCCCACCGGGGCGGCGATCGTCATGGAGCTGGTCAACGGCGTCTCGCTGCGGCAGATGCTGCGGGCCAACGGGCCCACCGGGCCGGAGGCGGCGCTCTGCGTCCTCAAGGGTTCGCTCGCCGGCCTGGCGGCCGCGCACGACCGGGGCGTGGTGCACCGCGACTACAAGCCGGAGAACGTGCTGGTCACCGCTCAGGGGGAGAGCAAGCTCGCCGACTTCGGCATCGCCATGCCGATCGGCGGGGAGTCGACCACCATCGTCAGCGGCACGCCCCGCTACATGGCGCCGGAGCAGTGGACCGGCGCGGCGGCGGCCCCGGCCTGCGACATCTACGCCGCGACGGCGACCTTCTTCGAGTGCCTGACGGGCCGTCCCCCGTACGACGGGCGGAGCCTGCTGGCCCTGCGTGACCAGCATGCCAGCGCGCCGGTGCCCACCGATCCGGCCCCGCCGCCGGTGCACGAGCTGCTGCGCCGGGGGATGGCCAAGCGGCCCGACGACCGGCCGCAGCCGGCGCAGGTCTTCCTCGGTTTCCTGGAGCAGATCGCGGGCGGGGCGTACGGGCCGGACTGGGAGGAGCGCGGGGTGCGGGAGCTGGCCCGGCGGGCCGCCCTGCTGGCAGCGTTCTTCCCGTTTCCGGATTCCTCGGGCGGCAGCACGAGCGTGGCCAGCACGGTCCTCGGGTCGGACGCCGGGTTGGGCAGGGGTCGGGAGATCCGCACCGGTCGGCGGATGCGGACGGGGCGGGCGCGTACGGCCCTGGTCGGGGGGGCGTTGGTGGCGGCGGTGCTGGTCGGCGGTGCTGGTTACCGGTACGCCTCGGGTGCGGAGCCTGACGTCGCGGCGCCGGTGGAGGCGAAGGACCCGACCGGGGCGGTGACGCCGGTTTCGGGCGGTGGTTCCGCGTCGGTCGCGCCGGAGGTCACGGTGAGTCCGTCGGGCGGTACCCCGACGCCTGCGCCGACGTCGGCGAGTCCGACGGTGGCGGCCCCGACCACGGGTGCGCCGGCCACGACGCGTCCGCCGTCGCCGACGAGCCGGCCCACCCGGACGGCGTCGGCGACTCCCAGCCCGAGTGCGAGCACGTCGTCCCCGCCGTCGGATGTCACCGCGCCCTCGGTGGGGTCGCCGAGCACCGGGTCGACGACGTTGGAGCCGGAGAACTGCAAGTACGGGCCGAGGTCGACGTCGGTGACGGTGAGTGTGACCGACGATCGTTCGGAGGCGGGGGAGTTGCGGGTGACGTTCCGGTACACCGTGGGTCGGTTGTCCACGTCGGTGGGCATGGAGTCGGTGGGGAAGGGCGTCTTCCAGGGCACGTTGGGTCCGTTCGCGGCGCCGGAGACGACGGTTCGTATCCCGGTGTCCGTCACGGCGGTCGACGCCGCGGGGAACTCGGCCGGGCCGGTGGGGCCGGTGTATGTAAGTCTGCAGCCGTTCTGCACGCCGGGTTGATCGCGGGTGGGGTCGAGTGGGTGGGGTCGAGGTTGATGGGGGGCGGCGTTGAGTAGTCCGAACGAGCCGACGGCGGCGTTGCCCGCTGACGGTGCGCCGACGGAGGCGTTGCCGGTTGCGGGCGCGTCGGTGGGGGAGCCGACCGTGGACCTGGGTAGCACCGTGGTTCTGGGTCGGACGGTGGGTGTGGGGCGTACGCAGGTGTCCGGTGCCGGTTCGGAGGCGACGGTGGCGGGGGCGGTGTCGTCTCGTACCGTCGGGGTTTCCACCGAGCCGGTGGCCGCGGCCGGGGGTGAGACGCGGTTTGGTCCGGGGGTGCCGGTGGGGCCGCCGGCGGCCCCGGCCTGGCCGCAGCCGGGTGCGGGTGCGGGGGTGCGGTCGCGGTCGGTGTGGCGTCGGGTGGTTTCCGTGCTGTCCACCCTGCTGACGGTGGTGTTGCTGGTGGCGGTCGGGTTGTTCCTGTGGCAGCGGCTGAGCCCGTTGGAGATCGAGGGTGTCACGGTGGCGGTGGTCGAGCCGGCCGGGACCCGGTGTGACGTGACGGTGGAGGTGGCGGCGACGGTGCGGACGAACGGCAACGCCGGGACGATTCGTTACCAGTGGCTGCGTTCGGGTTCGCCGCCTGGTGCGCTGGTCAGCGAGCGGGTCGGCCGGGGACAGCGGTCGGTGAGTCTGCCGTTGAAGTGGTCGTTCACGGGTGTGGGCACGGCTCGGGAGACGGCGACGGTCAACATCGTGGAGCCGTCGGTGACGCAGGCGGGTACGGAGGTTCGGTACGCCTGTCGTCGTCGTTGACGGTCGCGCCGGGGGTGCCGTTTTCGCGCGGGTGGGTCAGGGTAGAGCGGACGGGTTGTTCGCTGTCCCTGGTGTGAAGGATCTGTGCGATGAGAGACGATTTCGGCGACGCGGTGGGTGACGTGCTGCGTGCGGTGTTGCTTTTCCTGCCCAAGGCCGTGGGTTTCGTGGTGGTCCTGGTGGTCGGGTGGTTGGTCGCCAAGGCTGTGGTGCGGGTGGTGGGCAGGGTGTTGGCGCGGGTCGGGTTCGACCGGGCGGTGGAGCGTGGGGGGATCAAGACGGCGTTGGCGCGGTCGCGGTACGACGCGAGTGAGATCGTGGCGAAGCTGGCGTACTACGGGGTGCTGTTGGTGACGTTGCATGTGGCGTTCGGTTTGTGGGGGCCGAATCCGATCTCGGATCTGATCGCTGCGGTGGTGGCCTGGTTGCCGAGGGCGTTCGTGGCGATCGTGATCGTGGTGGTGGCTGCCGCGATCGCTCGGGCGGTGAAGGACATCATCAGCAGTGCGTTGGGTGGGTTGTCGTACGGGCGGGTGTTGGCGGGCGTGGCGTCGGTGTTCATCGTGGGGTTGGGGGTGATCGCGGCGCTGAATCAGGTGGGCGTGGCGACGGCGGTGACGACGCCGGTGCTGGTGGCGGTGCTGGCGACGGTGGGCGGGATTCTGGTGGTCGGTGTCGGTGGTGGGTTGGTGCGTCCGATGCAGAGTCGGTGGGAGTCGTGGTTGAGCCGGGCGGAGCGGGAGTCGCGGGTGGTGGCGACGCACGCGCGGGCGTATCGGGCGGGGCGGCGGGATGTGGAGGAGCGGTTGGCTGCGGCGGCTGCGCCGGTGGCGGGGGAGGATGTGGATCGGACGCAGGTGGTGCCTCGGGTGGGTGAGGAGTCGGAGCGTACCCAGCCGGTGGGTCCGTACGCGGAGTCGGAGGTGACGCGGCCGATTCCGCCGTTCGCGCAGCGTGGTGGCGGGCACGAGGCTGTGGTGGGTGACGACGAGGCGACGGTGGTGATTCCTCGGCCGGACGGGGGTGGTGTCGGCCGGTGAGGTGGGGGCTGTTGGCGTCGGCCGGGGTGGTGCGGTTCAGTCGGGTTGGGCGTCGAGGTAGACCCAGCGGCCGTTCTCGCGGGTGAAGCGGCTGTGTTCGGTGAGGGTCGCGGGTCGGCCGGCCTGTCGGTAGTGGGCTTGGAAGGTGACGGTGCCGGTGGTGTCGAGCAGGCCGCCGCGTTCGGTGTGGAGGATGTCGAGTCGGGTCCATCGTTGGCCGGGTTCGGGGTGCAGGTGGGTGGGGCGGGTGGAGGTGTGCCAGCTGCGCAGCAGGTAGGTGGTGTCGCCGATGGCGTAGGCGCTGTATCGGGAGCGCATGAGTGCTTCGGCGGTGGCGGCGTCGGCTTGGCCTCGGTGGAGTTTGCCGCAGCAGTCGGGGTAGGGCTGGCCGGTGCCGCACGGGCAGGGGTGGGTTGCCGGGTTGCGGTGTCGTTTCGCCACGTGGTCATCCTGCCGTAGTGGTGCAGAAAGGGCCGGCCCCGGTGGGGCCGGCCCTTTCTGGTGGTTGCGGGTCAGGAGGTGGCGTAGCCGCGGGTGGCGATCCAGTCGGCGAGGTGGTCGACGGTGATCCAGTAGCTGGCCTGGTCGGGGTTGGCCGAGTCGGCGATCTTGACGGTGTGGCCGTTGTCGCGGTAGCCGACGACGCTGATGTAGTGGCCGCCCTCGAAGGAGTGGGTGACGCCGTCGGTGTCGGTGGTGGTGCCGGCGATGTTGGCGACGACTGCGCGGCCGTTGTCGACGGTGCGGACGATGTCGGCCCGCAGGGTGTCGGTCTGCTTGTCGTCGGCCTTGTGGGTGCGGATCTCGACGCTGCGGTAGGCGTCGGGCTTGCCGGTCTCCTTGTTGAGTACGGGGGTGATGTCGTTGATGGAGTTGGTGCCGGCCTCGGTGGTGCCCATCTCCTTGGCCATGGTGTCCACGTCGATGTTCTTGCCCTGCACGCTCAGCGCGTTGCGCGCCGCCGCCGGGCCACAGTAGAAGAAGTTCGGCTGCGCCTCGTAGCGCACGTCCAGCTGACGCTCACCCGCCGGCCGACGCTCCGCCTGCACCGACGCGGCGGCCCGCTCCGCGGGAGCGGCCTGCGCGGCCAGCGCCGGACCCGCGATCCCACCAGCGGTCGCAGCGATACCAGCAACGGTCAGAGCGGTACGACGAATCAGATCGGTACGCATAACAGCGTGCTCCTCTGCTCGGGGGAAGGTCGCGACGCCGTCCAGGGGACGCGGCGCCGCGGGAAGAACTGAGGGGGACGAACTCCCGGCGGCCGGGGGGCCTGCTCGGGGTGTCGGGAGGATGTAACGACCCTGGCCCGTCCGCCATTCCCCGACCCGGCATCCGGGCTCACGGGGCGGGGCCGACCAGGGAACCGACCAGGCGGCAGAGCCCCGGTCGCATGCCAGATACAACGCCCCCACCCCCACGCCGATTCCGCCACCGCGGTGACCCGGGCCACGGGACGCCGTGGGATGGACCGGACAGGTGGGTGGTGGGTGGCGTGCCGGGTTGTCGTGGTGGGTGGTCAGAGCCAGCCGGAGCGGCGGAACAGTCGGTGCAGGGTCAGTGCGGCGGTGGCCATGAGCAGGAGTGCGGCGCCGTAGCCGTAGCGCCAGTGCAGTTCGGGCATGTGGGTGAAGTTCATCCCGTAGATGCCGGCGACGGCGGTTTGGGTGGCGGCGATGGCGGCCCAGGCGGCGATCTTGCGCATGTCGTTGTTCTGTTCGACGGCCAGTTGTGCCAGTCGGGTCTGCAGGATGGAGTTGAGCAGGTCGTCGTAGGCGTTGACGCGGTCGACTGCTCGGGCGAGGTCGCCGTCGACGTCGGTGAACCAGCGGCGTAGTGCGGGGGGTGGGCCGTCGGTGGGTGGTGTGGCCAGGGTGCGCAGTGGTGCCTGTGCGGGTAGGACGGCGCGTTTGAGTTCGACGATTTCTCGTTTGAGTTGGTAGATGTGCGGGATGTCGGCGGTGCGTTCGCGGGCGAAGACGGTTTCCTCGAGTTGTTCGAGGTCGGTTTCGACGTGGGTGGCGACGTCGAGGTACTGGGTGACCATGCGGGCGCAGATGGCGTATGCGACGGCCCAGGGGCCTTCGGCGAGGATGGTGCGGCGTTGTTGGAGGTCCTGGCGGACGGTGGTGAGTGCGCCGGGTGCGCCGTGGCGGACGGTGACGACGAAGCGGTCGCCGATGAAGATCATGACGTCGCCGGTGTCGACGACTTCGGAGGTGTCGGTGAGTTCGGTGTGTTCGACGTATGCGGCGGTGCGGAGGACGAGCAGGGTGACGTCGTCGTGGCGTTGCAGGGTGGGTCGGTGTCCGTCGGTGAGGGCCTGGGTGATGTGGAATTCGTCGAGGCCGAAGGTGTGTCCGACTGCGGTCATGACGGCGGGGGTGGGGTCGTGCAGGCCGAGCCAGACGAAGGAGCGTCGGTTGCGGCGGCTGTGGGTGTGGGCGTCGGTGTAGTGGGGGCGGCCGGGTTGGCGTTGGCCGTCGACGTAGACGGCGCAGTCGACGACGGCGTCCGGGTTGGTCGGTCCGGTGGCGGGTGGTGTGGTGCGGGTGGGGCGGCGCAGTGCGCGTCGGAGCAGGTCGGGCAGGGTGGTGCGCCGTCGGGTCGGTGCGGGTCGTTGGTCCACCGGTCACCTCCGCCTTGCGGGGACTGACGGCAACCGTAGGGGATCTTCGGGTGGGGTGGTGGGTCAGGGCACGGCGGTGGCGAAGACGATGAGGTTGTCGGGGTAGGTGTGGTGGCGTTGGTCGAAGCGGCCGCCGCAGGTGATGAGGCGGAGTTGGGGTGTGGGGCTGGTGCCGTAGACGAGGGCGGTGGGGAAGCGGGTCTTGGGGTAGGCGCGGATGTCGTCGACGGTGAAGGTGGCGGTGCGGTTGTCGGCGCGGGTGATGTGGATGCGGTCGCCGGGTCTGAGTCGGCCGAGGTTGAAAAAGACGGCGGGGCCGGTGTCGCGGGAGTCGACGTGTCCGACGATGACGGCGTTGCCGGCTTCGCCGGGGCTGACGCCGGGGCGGTACCAGCCGGCGGCGGGGGGTGGGCCCGCCGGGGGGACTTCCAGTTGGCCGTCGGTGGTGGTGGCGACGGGGACGATGTCGGCGTGTACGTCGATGGTGGGGATGGTGATGTGCAGGGGGGTGGCGTGGGGCAGGGGTGGTGCGGGGCTGGTGGTGCTGGTGGTGGTGGGCCTGGTGTCGGGTTGGGGTGGTGGGGGTGGGGTGTGGGTTGCGGCGGTGGCGAGGAGGCCGAGTCCGGCGGCGGCGGTGAGGGTGGTCAGTGTGACGGCGGCCCGGTGGGTGTGGTGGGGGGCTGCCACGGTGTCTCCTTTCGGGCAGGTGGGGGTGCCCGCGTCGGTGGTGGCCGGCGCGGGCACCCGTGGCAGGGATGGGTGGTGTGGTTCAGGCTGGTGCGGTGGTGCGGCGGCGTCGGCGGCGGGTGAGGATGAGTGCGCTGGTGGCGGCGGCGGCGACGAGGGTGCTGCCGGTGGCGAGGAGGCCGGTGGTGTCGCTGTCGGTGCCGGTGCCGGCGGGTGCGGCGCCGATCGGGGTGACGGTGAAGGTGGCGCTGCCTGAGGTGGTGCCGTCGCCGCAGGTGGCGGTGACCGTGTAGGTGCCGAGGGTGAATCCGGCGGTGAATAGTTCCGCGCTGAGTCCGCCGCCGGCTGCGGCGGTGGTGGATCGGACGTTCTGGTCCCGGTCGGGGCCGGTGACGCGGAAGAGCGCGTCGCCGGATTTCGGGTTGCAGGTGGAGGTGAGAACGACGGTGCCGCCGACCGGGGTGGTGGCCGGTGAGACGGTGGTGTCGGCGAGGGCGGCGGCGGGGAGCAGGAGTGTGCCGAGGCCCGCGCCGAGCGCTGCCGATCCGAGGATTGTCTGTGCCTTCATACGCGTCTTCCCTCACTTTTCGTCCGCTGTCGCGTGGGACGTCGTTCGGGTGGCCAGCTCCGTGTGTAGCACCGGTGTGTCCCACACTAGGAGGGTTGGGTCCTCGATCCGGTGGGATTGAGAATTCTTCGTTGCCGTCCTGTGGCGGGGCTGGTGGGGCGGTGTGGTGGGCCCGCCTGTGCCATGATCGTGATCATGGATACGGGGACTGTTACCGCGGACGCCGCGGGCACGTGGACGCTGGGCGATCTCACGGTCAACCGGATGGGTCTGGGCGCGATGCGGTTGACGATGACGGCGGATGGTGGGCCCAGCGATCGGGGGCGGGCGGTCGGGGTGTTGCGCCGGGCCGTGGAGTTGGGTGTGAACCACATCGACACGGCCTCGTTCTATTTCTCGGCGTTGCGTTCGGCGAACGAGTTGATCAATACGGCTCTCGCCCCGTACCCGGAGGATCTGGTGATCGCGACGAAGGTCGGGCCGGGCAAGGACGCGTCGGGGGAGTGGTTGCCGTTGGCGCGGCCCGAGCAGTTGCGGGGGCAGGTGGAGGAGAACCTGCGGCAGTTGGGTCGTGACCATCTGGACCTGGTGTATCTGCGGCAGGCTGGTCTGGAGTCGGTGGCGGAGCATTTCGGCGCGTTGGCGGAGCTGCGTGAGGCGGGTCTGATCCGGCAGCTGGGCATCTCCAACGTCCGTCCGCATCATCTGCCGCAGGCGCAGGCCGTCGCGCCGGTGGTGAGTGTGCAGAACGCGTACGGGCTGGGGTACCGGCCGCGCCACGACCAGTTCCTGCGGGACTGCGCCGCGCAGGGTGTGGCGTATGTGCCGTTCTTCTCCCTGGCGACCACGGGCCGGGAGGCGGGCGCGAGCGGTGTGGAGGACGCGGAGGTGCGGGCGGTCGCCGCGGAGCGTGGGGTGTCGCCGGTGCAGGTCCGGCTGGCGTGGACGTTGGGGCGAAGCCCGAACGTGTTGGCGATTCCCGGCACGGGCGATCCGGATCATCTGGTGGCGAACGTGGCGGCGGGGGCGTTGCGGTTGACCGACGGGGACCTGGCCCGGTTGGAGGCCGTGCACCGGCGCGGCGAGTGACGGTGGCGTTGTCGCCGCCGGCCGGTGTCGGGTGGCGGCGGGTGGTGTGACAGCGTGTCGGGGTGAACGATGGCGTGCCGGTCGACGTCGACGTCGCCCTGGTCGGCGGTGGGGGTGCCGCGTCGCTGGTCCTGGCGGCGCTGGACCGGCACGGGTTGGCGGGGTTGCGGGTCGCCGTGGTCGATCCGGTGCGCAGGCGCGGCCAGGATCGCACGTGGGCGTTCTGGGGTCGTCCCGGTGGTGAGCTCGACGGGGTGCTCAGCGCCAGTTGGGGGCACGTGGAGGTGGTCACGCCGGCTCGCCGTCGGGTGCTGGACCTGGCGCCGCTGCGGTATGCGATGGTGCGGTCCGCGCCGGTGTATGCGCGGGCGGCGGAGGCGGAGCGGCGGCTGGGGGCGGTGCGGTTCGACGCGGCGGTGGCGGGGCTCGACGACGACGGCACGCGGGTGGTGGTGCGCGGCGGGGACGGTGCGCCGCTGGTGCGGGCGTCGTGGGTGCTCGACTCGCGTCCCCGGCCGCCGGCGCGGCCGGGCCGGACGAGCTGGTTGCAGCATTTCCGGGGTTGGTGGGTCGCCTCGGAGGTGGCGTTGTTCGATCCGCGGCGGGCGGTGTTGATGGATTTCCGCACCCCGCAGCCGGGGCGGGGGGTGTCGTTCGGTTACGTGTTGCCGGTCAGCGACCGGTTCGCGCTGGTGGAGTACACCGAGTTCTCCCCGGCCCGGTTGACGGGCGACGGGTACGACCGGGCGTTGCGCGGCTATCTGGGCCGGTTGGGGTGGGATCCGGCGGCGTTGGTGGTGCGGGAGGTGGAAGACGGGGTGATTCCGATGACCGATGCGCCGTTTCCGCGTCGTCCCTCGCCGCGGGTGGTGCGGTTGGGCACGGCGGGTGGGGCGACCCGCCCGTCGACGGGGTTCACGTTCTCGGCGATGCTGCGGCAGGCCGAGCAGGTGGCGGCGGCGTTGGCGGGTGGGCGGGCGCCGGTGCCGGCGCCGGCGTATCCGCGTCGGCACCTGTGGATGGACGCGGTGGCGTTGCGGGCCCTGGACACGGGTCGGGTCGGTGGTCCGGAGTTCTTCGACCGGTTGTTCGACCGTAATCCGGCGTCGCGGGTGCTGCGGTTCCTCGACGGTGACACCGGGGTGGTGGAGGATCTGGCGGTGATGCGGTCGAGCCCGTTGGCGCCGATGACGTCCGCGGTGCTGGGTGACGCGGTGGGCCGGTTGTGGGGTCGGCTGCGCCGGCCCGGTTGAGCGCGGGGTCGCCGGTCAGCGGGCGTTGGCGGCGACGGTGTCGCGGATGCAGGCCCGCAGGTGCTGCAGGGGGTCGCCGTCGCCGACGGCGAGGCGGTTGCGGGTCGCGGCGACGGTGAGGCCCCACCGGGGGTAGGCGAAGGCGAGGCTGCCGCCGCTGCCGGCGGCGCCGAAGGACCCGTCGTCGTCGATGGCGTAGCCGAGGCCCCAGGTCGTTTCCCGGCCGAAGACCCATTCGGTGCCGTGGACGGCGGGGCGGGACACGGCGCGCAGCCGGTGCGGTGAGATCAGTCGTACGCCGTCGACGGGGCCGAGGAGCGCGGCGTACATGCGGGCGGCGGCGCGGGCGGTGAGGGTGCCGACGGCGGGTACGTCGACGGCGAGCACGTCGGGTCGGGTGGCGAGGGTGGTGTCGGGGCGGACACCGGGCGGGGCGACCTGGTCGAGGTGGGGTAGTTGGCCGGCGAACGCCTCCAGCATGGCCGAGAGGTTGCCGTCTTCCATGCGGGCCAGGCCGGGTTGGGCGGTGGGGTGGACGCCGCAGAGCAGTTCCCCGGCGACGCCGAGGGGCGCGGCGACATCCTCGGTGAGGATGTCGCCGACGCGGCGGCCGGTGACGCGGCGGATCACCTCGCCGACGATCCAGCCGAACGTCCACGCGTGGTAGGCGAGTTGGTGGCCGGGTGTCCACAGGGGTCGGGCGTCGGCGACGATGCCGCACATGCGGTCCCAGTCGGCGAAGTCGTCGAGGGTGACGTCGGCGGGTAGCGCCGGTATCCCGGCGGTGTGGGTGAGGGCGTGGCGCAGGGTGATGTGGTCCTTGCCGTGGCGGCCGAACTCGGGCCACACGTCGGCGATGCGCAGGTCGTAGTCGAGGTGCCCGCGTTCGGCCAGCACGTGCACGACGGTGGCGGTGAGTCCCTTGCCGGTGGAGACGCCGTAGACGCCGGTCGCGGCGGTCATGGGCCGGCCGGTGGTGGTGTCGGCGACGCCGGCGTGGGCGTCGACGATCGGTTCGCCGTGCAGGTAGGCGGCGACCTGTACGCCTGCCTCGCGGCCGGTGCAGACGAGGTCGTCGATGGTGGCGTGGATCTCGGCCCGGAGGTTGTCGAGGCGGTCGGTCACGGTGAGCCACCCTGCCATGCCGCGGGTGGTGGCGCCGCCGGTTTTCTGCCGGCGGGGGTGGTCGGTGCCGGTCGGGGCGGCCGGTAGGTTGCGGGCATGGTGGATGCGGCGGCCGGTGGGGTCGTGGAGATCTGGACCGACGGGGCGTGCAGCGGCAATCCGGGTCCGGGTGGGTGGGGTGCGGTGCTGCGGTACGGCACCCACGAGCGGGACCTGTGCGGGGGAGAGGCGACGCCGACGACCAACAACCGGATGGAGTTGATGGCGGCGATCCGGGCGTTGGAGAGCCTGACCCGGCCGGTGTCGGTGCGGTTGCACACCGACAGCACGTATGTGCGTAACGGCATCACCGGTTGGTTGGCCGGGTGGAAACGCAACGGGTGGGTGACGGCGGCGCGGCAGCCGGTCAAGAACGCGGACCTGTGGCAGCGGCTGGAGGCGGCCTGCGCCCGGCACGAGGTGACCTGGTTGTGGGTGAAGGGGCACAACGGGCATCCGGAGAACGAGCGGGCCGACGCCCTGGCCGGCCGGGGCATGGCGCAGGCGCGGGCGGAGGTGGCGACGGCCCGCCGGGGGTGACGTTGCGTCACGGTGTGGGGTTGTGCCGGGACACACCGGTGGGTAACGTTGCGGATCGATGGCGTTACCTTCGGTTGTCACGGGAGGTGTCCGCGTGACCGCGACCGCCGCTACCGACCTGCCGCTCTGGCCGGCGTCCACTCTCGATCACGGCCCGTTCGCGCTGCTCGACGAGGAGCAGCGGCATCGGCTCGCGGGGCCGGTGACCCGGGTCCGGCTGCCGACCGGCGCGCCCGCCTGGCTGGTCACCCGGCACGCCGACGTGCGTCAGGTGCTGCGCCACCCCGGGTTCAGCGCCGACCTGGAGCGTCCCGGGTTTCCGCTGCTGCGTCCGCTGCCCCCGCAGTCGGAGTCGGACCGGCAGGGCGGCTTCATCCGGATGGACGGTGAGGAACACTTCCGGCTGCGTCGGATGCTCACCGCCGAATTCATGATCAAGAATGTGCGGCGGATCGAGCCGTTGATCCAGCAGACCGTCGACGCGGCGTTGGCCGACCTGGCCGCGGCGGGTCCACCCGCGGACCTGGTCGAGACGTTCGCCCTGCCGGTGCCGTCCATCGTGATCTGTCACCTGCTCGGTGTCCCCTACGCCGACCACGACTTCTTCCAGGTCCGCAGCCGCACCCTGCTGGACCGCACGACGTCGATGGAGCTGGTCCGGGCCCACGCGCAGGAGCTGCGCGACTACCTGCGCGAGCTGGTCGTCGCCCGGCACCGCGACGCCGGCGGCGACGACCTGATCAGCCGGCTGGTGCGCGACCGGGTCGCCACCGGGCAGCTCACCGTCGACGAGCTGGTCGGCATGGCCCTGCTGCTGCTCGTCGCCGGCCACGAGACCACGGCCAACATGATCGGCCTGAGCACCCTGCTGCTGCTGCGCGAGCCGGGCCGCTTCGCGGCGCTGCGCGAATCGCCGCACCGGGCGGCCGAGCTGGTCGAGGAGCTGCTGCGCTACCTCAGCGTGGTGCGCACGGGGCTGCCCCGGCTGGCCCTGGTCGACGCCGAGATCGGCGGCCAGGTCATCCGGGCGGGAGAGGGCGTCATCGCGGTGTTGTCGCTGGCCAACCGCGACCCGGAGGTCTTCGACGACCCGGAGGAGTTCGACCCGTACCGGCAGGCCCACCAGCACCTCGCGTTCGGCTTCGGGGTGCACCAGTGCATCGGTCAGCCGCTGGCCCGCGCGGAGCTGCGTATCGCCCTGGTGGGGTTGGCCGACCGTTTCCCGACCCTGCGGGCCGCGGTCGTGCCGCAGCAGGTGTCGACCCGCGACACGTCGGTCGTGTTCGGCCTCAACAGCCTGCAGGTGACCTGGTGAGCCAGGTGGGCGTGGTGCGGGTGGCGGTGGACCGGGGCAGGTGCTGCGGGTCCGGCAACTGTGTGGTCGTCGCGCCGGAGGTCTTCGACCAGGACGACACCGACGGGCTGGTGCTGCTGCGGCGGCCCGAGCCGCCGCCGGAGGCGGCCGAGCGGGTCCGCCGCGCCGTCGAGGTCTGCCCGGCCGGCGCCATCCGCTTCACGTCGACGACGCAACCCTGACCGGCCGGGCCCGCCGGTGCGGGGCGGCGGCCCAGGCCGCCGCGCACCGGCGGGTTGTGGTCAGCCGGTGTGGGCGGCGACGTCGAGGATCCCGGTGACGCCGAAACGGTCGGTCAGCATCCCGAAACCCGGCGTCCACGGCGGCGGGCCGTACTCCTCGACGACCGACGCCGACGGTTGACGTCGCCGGCACCGCCCGCCGGGTGAGAGGTCAGGGTTCGCGGGAAGGGTCGGCGGCGCCGGAGACGGCGTCGACGTCATAGCCGGCCCGGCTGGTGTCCCGGGCCGGGCGGGCCTGTTCGGCCGGCAGGTCGGCGAAGTCGTCCCCGCTGTCGGTGCTCGTGCGCACCGAATCGCCCGGCGGGCGCAGGGAGCCCTCCATGGCCGGCACGCCGTCCGGCTCGTCGGTGCTGGCACGGTCGTAGCGTCGCTCACTGGTCATGGGGGCCTCGTGCCCGGCTGGCCGGCCGGCAAACGTCCCCCGGGCCGGCGGCGAGCGTCGGCCGGTCAGCGGCGGCGGACCCGGCCCGCCGGGTTCGCGCCGCGGCGGCGGGCCGGGACGACCGGCAGCGACCAGTGCGCGGGGCGGGTCACCGTCGCCGGGAGGCCGGTGCGGTGGTCGCCCCGGGCCGCGTCGACCTGCGACTGGTGCACGAACAGCGTGCCGCGTAGGTCCGCGCCCCGCAGATCCGCGCCGCGCAGGTCGGCGCCGGTGAGGTCGGCCAGTGTGAGGTCCACGCCCCGCAGGTCCGCCCCGAGCAGCACCGCGCCGCGCAGGTTCGCCCCCACCAGGTCGGCCCGGCGCAGGTCGGCGGCGACCAGCACCGCCCCCCGCCGGTCCGCGCCGGCCCGCTCACCCCGGACCCGTTCGCTCACCCGCACCAGCAGCGGGTTCACCCGCCCCCGGTGCGCGTCGACGTCCACGGCCAGCAGCTGCGCGGCGGTGCCGCCGGCCAGCCGCCGGGTCTGCGCCAGCGCCGCGTCCAGCTCGACGCGCAGCGGCCCCGGCGCGGTCAGCGTCACCGCCTGCGTCAGATACCACAGCAGCTCGTGCAGCGGCCGCATCACGGCGAACACGTCGAACATGCGGGTCGCCTCGCCGGGGGCCGCCCGCCAGTCTCGGCCGGCGAAGGTGACCTGGGCGACCCGCTGGCCCGCCCCGAAGCAGTCGAAGACGGTGCACCCGGGGAAGCCCCGGGCCCGCAGGTCCCGGTGGATGCCGCAGCGGAAGTCGTCGCCGAGGTTCGGGCACGGCCGCCCGGCCGGCTTGTCCACGGCAAAGTCCGACGAGGCGGCGAACGCGGGCGCGACACAGCACAGCCCGACGCAGCGGGCGCAGTCGGCCCGCAGCTCGTCGCCGGGGTCGGGCGGGGCGGTCTCGGACACCTCGGGCCCTCCTCGAAGACGCCGGGACGGCACCGGCGACACCCCGGGCCCCGCCCATTGTCGCGCCGGCGGCCCCCCACCCGCACGGAGGGTGGGGGGCCGCCGGCGGTCCGCGTCGTGGCCGTCAGCCCTGCCGCCAGTCGTCGGCGCTCAGGTGCGAGCCCGCCTGCGGGCCCATCAGCAGCATCCCGCCGTCGACCGGCCACGACGCCCCGGTCACGTACGCGGCGGCGGGGGAGGCCAGCAGCGCCACCACCGCCGCGACCTCCCGGGCGTCGCCGGGCCGACCCACCGGCACCCCGGGGCGCGCCTGCGTCAGCGGGTCGACGTCCTCCTGCCCGGTCATCGGGGTGGCGATCTCACCGGGGGCGACCGCGTTGACGGTGATCCCGTCGGCGGCCAGTTCCTGCGCCATCACCCGGGTCAGCAGGCCCAGCCCGCCCTTCGCGGCGCAGTACGCCGACGAACCCACCCGGGGGGCGTGCTCGTGGACGCTGGTGATGTTGACGATCCGGCCCCCGGTGCCCGCCGCCCGCATCCGCCGGGCGGCCCGCTGACCGCACAGGAACGGCCCGTCCAGGTCCACCGCCAGCACGTCCCGCCACTGCTGCCAGCTCGTCTCGACGAACGGCGCGGACGCGCCCGTGCCCGCGTTGTTCACCAGCACCCCGAGCCCGCCGAGCCGGTCGGCCAGCTCGTCGACGACGGCCGCCGCGTCCGGCAGCCGGGTCAGGTCCAGCTCGGCGGTGGCGCAGCGGCGGCCGGCGGCGCGTACCTCGTCGGCGGTGCGCCGGGCGCCGTCGGCGTCGTCGTACCAGGTGATGCCGATGTCGAAGCCGGCGTCGGCGAGCGCCACCGCGCACGCCTTGCCGATGCCGGAGTCGGCGCCGGTGATGATCGCGATGCGGGGATAGTCGTCGTAGCGCTGAGGCATGCGGGGGCACTACCCCCGTTGGCGGCGTCGAACCGCCTGGGTGCGTCCGCGACGTGTAGCCGGCCGCCGGGCGGGTAGCCGCAGCGGCATGGAGCTGGTCGAGGAGTCGCCGTACCGGTTCCGGATCGACCGGCGCGACCCGATGCGGGTGCCGGGGGTCGTGTTCGCCTCCCGGGCGCTGATCCCGCACGTCGACGAGGACCGGTGGCCGCAGCAGGTGGCGAACGTGGCGACCCTGCCCGGGATCGTCGGCGCCTCGTACGCGATGCCCGACGTGCACTGGGGGTACGGGTTCCCGATCGGCGGCGTCGCCGCCACCGACGTGGCCGCCGGTGGCGTGGTCTCCCCGGGCGGCGTCGGCTTCGACATCTCCTGCGGGGTGCGGCTGCTCGCCGCCGACCTCGACCGGACCGACCTGCCGAGGGTGCGCGACGCGCTGATGGACGGCCTCGACGCGGCCATCCCGCGCGGCATGGGCCGGGGCGCGGTGTGGCAGCTGGCCGACCGGGCCGAGCTGGACGCGGTGCTGCGCGGCGGCTCCCGCTACGCCGTCGAACGCGGCCACGGCGTGCCCCGCGACCTGGCGCGCTGCGAGGACGCCGGCGTGGTCGACGACGCCGACCCCGGGCAGGTCAGCGACCGTGCCGTGCAGCGCGGTCAGCAGCAGGTGGGCAGCCTCGGCTCCGGCAACCACTTCCTGGAGGTGCAGGCGGTCGACGAGGTGTACGACGAGGCGGTGGCGGCGGCGTTCGGGCTGCGCGTCGGCCAGGTCGTCGTGATGATCCACTGCGGGTCGCGGGGGCTGGGCCATCAGATCTGCACCGACCACGTCCGGGCGATGGAACGGGCGATGCCCGGCCACGGCATCGAGGTGCCCGACCGGCAGCTGGCCTGCGCGCCCGTGCGGTCGCCGCAGGGCCGGGCGTACCTGGGGGCGATGGCCGCCGCCGCGAACTACGCCCGCGCCAACCGGCAGTTGCTCACCGCCGCCGCCCGCCGGGTCTTTGCCCGCACCGCCGGCAGCGGCCTGCACCTGGTGTACGACGTGTCGCACAACCTCGCCAAGATCGAGACGCACGGGGTGGACGGGGCGGACCGGCGGCTGTGCGTGCACCGCAAGGGCGCCACCCGGGCCCTGCCGCCCGGGCACCCGCAGCTGCCCGCCGACCTGCGCGCCGCCGGGCAGCCCGTGTTCGTCCCCGGCTCGATGGGCACCGCCTCGTACGTGCTCACCGGCGTGGCCGGTGCGCCCGCGTTCGCCTCGACCTGCCACGGGGCGGGCCGGGTGCGCAGCCGCGCGCAGGCGGGGAGGTCGGTGCGCGGGCAGGAGCTGCGCCGGGAACTCCAGGCGCGGGGCATCGCGGTGCGGGGGGCGTCGTGGCGGGGGCTGGCCGAGGAGACACCGCAGGCGTACAAGGACGTGTCGGCGGTGGTCGACGTCGCCGAGGCGGCCGGGTTGTGCCGCCGGGTGGCCCGGCTGGTGCCGCTCGGCGTGGTCAAGGGCTGAGCGGGCGCTCACACGTCGAGGGTCACCGCGCAGGACCAGCCGCGCGGGCCGGGGCCGAAGCGCAGCTCCTGCAGGGCCACCGCCTTCGGCACCGCGCCGACCAGTTCCACCGCGCCGGTGTCCACCAGCCGCCAGCGCACCCGCAGGCCGCCGGAGCCGGTGGCGCTCACCCGTGTCGTGACCGGCAGCGTCCCTGCGGTCTCCAACCGGAAGATCACCTCGTCGAGGACGCCCACCAGCAGGTCGGCGTCGTCGCCGGCCGGCACGTCGAACTCCGCCTCGACGCCCGGGCCCGCGCCGGTGGTGTCGGCGAACGTCTCCACCATCGCCGCCACGGCCTCGGCCACGCAGCCCTCCCGGTCCGGTGCCCACGCCTCGATCCGCACGTCGGCGGTGTGCGCGACACTGCGCCTGCCCCGCCCCGATCCTGGCCGCATGCCCCGATCATGCCGGCCGCCGGGCCCGCCCCGGCCCCGATCGCGCCACCCGAGGCCGGGCGTTGACCGCCGTCGACGGCGGTGGATAGTGTCCGTTTCACCGCCTGCGACGGGAGACACGTCATGGCCTGCGAGCACGTCGACGTGCTGATCGTCGGCGCCGGCCTCTCCGGCGTCGGCGCGGCCTGCCACCTACGCCGCACCTGCCCCGACAAGACGTACGCGGTGCTGGAGGCCCGCGACGCGATCGGCGGCACCTGGGACCTGTTCCGCTACCCGGGCGTGCGGTCGGACTCGGACATGTTCACCCTCGGCTACTCGTTCAAACCGTGGACGAACCCGCGCGCCATCGCCGACGGCGAGTCGATCCGCGCGTACGTGCGCGACACCGCCCACGAGTACGGGGTGGACCGGCACATCCGATTCCACCACCGGGTCCTCGCCGCGCGGTGGGACAGCGCCACGGCCCGCTGGACGGTGCGCGCCCACCGCGACGACACCGGCGAGGACGTCACCGTCACCTGCGCATTCCTGTTCGTCTGCTCCGGCTACTACCGCTACGACGCCGGCTACACCCCCGACCTGCCAGGCGTCGACTCGTACACCGGGCGGCTGGTCCACCCGCAGCACTGGCCGGCCGACCTCGACCACACCGGCGCGCGGGTCGTCGTGGTCGGCAGCGGCGCCACCGCCGTCACTCTCGTCCCGGCTCTGGCGCGGCGGGCCGCCCACGTCACGATGCTGCAGCGTTCGCCCACGTACGTCATCGCGTTGCCGTCGCGCGACGTGCTCGCCGACGCGCTGCGGCGCTGGCTGCCGGCGAAGGCCGCGTACCCGGTGGTGCGGTGGAAGAACGTGCTGCTCGGCACCGCCAACTTCCAGCTCAGCCGCCGCGCCCCGACGCTGGTCAAGCGGTTCCTGCGGCGCGCGGCGGCCGGCCGCCTCCCGGCCGGCTACGACGTCGACCGGCACTTCTCCCCCCGCTACGACCCGTGGGACCAGCGGCTGTGCGTGGCCCCCGACGGGGACCTGTTCGCCGCCCTCGGCACCGGCCGCGCCGACGTGGTGACCGACCGGATCGACACGTTCACCCCCACCGGCATCCGGCTCGCCTCCGGCGTCGAACTGACCGCCGACGTCGTCGTCACCGCCACCGGCCTCGACCTGCTCGCCCTCGGCGGCATGACGCTCACCGTCGACGGGCGGGACGTCGACCTCGGCGCGACGGTCGCCTACAAGGGCATGATGCTGTCGCAGGTGCCGAACTTCGCGATGACCATCGGCTACACCAACGCCTCCTGGACGCTCAAGGCCGACCTCGTCGCCACGTACGTGTGCCGGCTGCTGCGGCACCTGGACGCCACCGGTCAGCAGGTCGTCACCCCGCTGGCCCCCACCGGCGGCCCGCTGGAGCCGATCATCGACCTCAAGGCCGGTTACGTGCTGCGCAGCGTCGACGCGCTGCCCAAGCAGGGCGCGTCCGCGCCGTGGCGGCTGCACCAGAACTACGTCCGTGACGTGCTGCTCATGCGGCACGGCCGGCTCACCGACGCCGGGGTGCGGTTCTCGCGCGCCCCGCAGGCGTCCCCGACGCAGCGACGCGACCCGGCCCACCCGGCCGGCAGCGGCGTCGGCTGACCGGTCGGGGCGAAGGGAGATCGACGTGCGCAGGTTCGACTTCACGGCCGGCACGGCCGTGGTCACCGGGGCGGCCGGCGGCATCGGCGAGGCCCTCGCCCACGGCCTGGCCCGGCGCGGCACCGACCTGGTGCTGCTCGACCGCGACGCCGACCGGCTCGCCGCCGTGGCCGCCGCGCTGCGCGCCGCCCACCCCGGCCGGCAGGTCGACACCGTCGTGGTCGACCTGGCCGACGCCGCCGCCACCGCCCGGGTGGCCGGGGAGCTGCGGCGGGGGCACCCGCGGCTGCGGCTGCTGGTCAACAACGCCGGTGTCGCGCTGGGCGGCCGCTTCGACCAGGTCACCCTGGACGAGTTCGGCTGGGTGGTCGACGTCAACTTCCGGGCCGTGGTGCAGCTCACCCACGCCCTGCTGCCCGCCCTGAAGGCCGAGCCGGGCGCGCATCTGGTCAACGTGTCCAGCCTCTTCGGGCTCATCGCCCCCGCCGGGCAGGCCGCCTACGCGGCCAGCAAGTTCGCCGTGCGGGGCTTCACCGAGGCGCTGCGCCAGGAGCTGGCCGGCGACGGGGTCGGGGTGACGTGCGTGCACCCCGGCGGCATCCGCACCCGCATCGCCGCCGACGCCCGCGTCGGCAGCGGGGTGCCCGTCGAGGAGTACGAGGCCGCCCGCCGCCGCTTCGAGCGGCTGCTGTCCATCGACCCGGCGACCGCCGCCGAGGCCATCCTGCGTGGTGTGCAGCGGCGTCGGGGGCGGGTGCTGATCGGCTGGTCGGCGCGGCTGCCCGACCTGCTGGCCCGGCTCGCCCCCGCAGGCTACGGCCGGGTGCTCGCCCTCGCCGTGAACCGGCCCGCCGCCGCGCCGGCACCCGCCGCGAGCGGGCCTGCGGTGTCCGGCCCCGCCGCGCCGGCCGGCAACCGGGGCGCCGGGGCGGCCGACGGCCCGGCGGGGGAGCTGGGGTGAGCGGACCGGCCGACACCATCGTCACCGTGCGGGGGCGCGTCGCCCGGTGCCGGGTCGCCGGCGACGGCCCGCCCGTGGTGCTGCTGCACGGCATCGGCCGCACCCTCGCCGACTTCGCCGAGCTGCACGGGCGGCTCGCCCGCGACCACCGGGTGATCAGCCTCGACCTGGCCGGGCACGGCGGGTCCGCGCCGCTGGACGAGCCGCACACCCTGCCGGCGTTGGCCCGGGCCGCCGCCGACTGCCTCGACGCGCTCGGCGTGCCCGGCCCCGCCCACCTGGTCGGCAACTCCCTCGGCGGGGCGGTGGCCATGCGGCTGGCCGTCGACGACCCGGCCCGCGTGGCCAGCCTGGTGCTGGTCGCCAGCGCCGGCTTCGGCCGCGAGGTGACCATCGGGTTGCGGCTGCTGGCGGTGCGACCGCTGGCCCGGCTGCTGCTGCGGCCGAGCCGGGCCGTGGCCCGCCGCACCGAGCGGGCCCTGTTCCACGACCGGCGGCACGTCACCGCCGCCCGCCTCGCCGAGGCGCTGGCGGTGGCCCGCCGCCCGCACGCCGCCCGGGTGATGCGCGAACTCGTCGCCAGCCTCGGCACGGTGCGGGGCGTCGCCGCGCCGTGGCGTCAGGAACTCCTCGACGCGGTGGCCCGGCTGGACCTGCCCGTCCTGGTCGTCTGGGGCGACCGGGACCTGATCCTGCCCGCCGTCCACCTCGACGCCGCCCGGGCCCGGCTGCCCCGGGCCCGCACCCACCTGTTCGCCGACACGGGGCATTTGCCGCAGATCGAGCGGGCCGAGGAGTTCCACCGCCTCGTCACCGGCTTCTGGGCGGGCCGCCCCGCCGACCACTGACGCACGCCGACCCCGCTGGAGGGCGACCCCCCGGCGGCCCGGGGCGTCGCCGACCGGCGTCGCGGGTGAACCGACGCGCCGGGCGCCGCCGCCTGGGTCAGGGCGGGCTGCTGCCGCGCTTGTCCTCCTGCGCCAGCACCGCGTCGCGCAGCTGCGGGTCGTCGCGTTCGGCCAGCTCCGCGGCCAGCCGGGCGTCGCCGACGAGCCGGTCGTGGTTGCGGTGCAGGAACGCGTCGAACCCCCCGGTGTACGGGCAGGCCAGGTCGCCCAGCGTCGTCTCCGGCTGGTAGCGGCACCCGGTGCAGTAGTCACTGAGCTCGTCGATGTAGCGGCCGTCGACGGCGTACGGGCGGGTGTCGATGCGGCCCAGGTCGGCGTACTGGCTCATGCCGATGACGGTCGCGTTCATCACCCAGTCGGTGCCGTCGACGAAGCAGTCCCGGAACCAGTCCGCCAGCTCCGCCGGCCGCCAGCCGCGCTGCAGCGCGTAGTTGCCGAGCACCAGCAGGCGCTGCGCGTGGTGCGCCCAGGCGCGGTCGCGGACCCCGGCGAGCACGTCGGCCAGGCAGCGCGCCTCCACGGCGTCGGCGTCGAGCCCGGCGAACCAGTCGGGCAGCGGCTCGGTCGCGGCCAGCCAGTTGCCGCCCCGGTAGCCCGGCTCGTGATACCAGTAGAGCTGCCAGAGGAACTCCCGCCAGCCCAGCAGGCCCCGGATGAACGGCTCCACCGCCGACAGCGACGCGGCCCCGTCCCGCCAGGCGCCCTCGGCGGCCCGGACCGCCTCCGCCGGGTCGAGCAGCCCCAGGTTGAACGACGACGACAGCACGCTGTGGGTCAGCAGCGGGTCGCCCGCGCTCATCACCTCCTGGTAGCGGCCGTAGTCGGGCAGCCGGTGCGCCACGAAGTGCCGCAGCCTCGCGTCGGCCTCGGCGTGGGTGGCCGGGTAGCGGCGGGGGCCGTCGCGGCCGACGAACCGCACGCCGTCGCGCTCCCAGCCGTCCAGCTCGGCGCGGACCTCCGCGTCGATGTCGTCCTCCACGATCGGTGGGGGAGCCGGCGCCACCAGCCCGGCGGTGGCGGCGCGGCGGGGACGGCGGGGAACCCGCCCCGGCGGGCCCTCGAACACGCCGTGCTCGCGCCGCGCCCAGCGGTAGAAGTCGGACACCCGCAGCGGCCCCCGACGGTCGGCGTCGGCCCACGCCGCGAAGTCCTCCCGGCGGACGAGGAAACCACGCGGCGGCAGGACGGTCAGCCCCGGCACCGAGCGGGCGAAGGCCAGCCCGGCCCGCGACGGCGGGTGGCAGACTTCGACCGGCCCGTCGACGCGCTCCAGGGCCTGCCGGAACGTGTCGGCGCGCACCAGCAGGGCCCGGTCGCCCAGCTCGGCGGCGCGGTGCCGCAGCGCGGAGAGCAGCAGGTGCGCCTTCTGTCGGTGCATCGGGCGGCGCCGGAACAGCTCCCGGGCCTCCACGAGCAGCACCGGCTGCGCCGCGTCGTCGAGGAAGTGGGGCCCGAGTTGATCGGCGAGCAGCCACCGGCGGGAAGACATGTGTCGATTCTGCCCAGTCCGTTCCGACGCCGCCGCCCGGCACCGGCGTGTCCATCAGGTGGCGCACGCCACAGCGCCGCCCGGGTGGGCCGCGCCACGTTCCGCCCGCCCGTGGCGGACACCTGCGCGAGCGACGCCCATCATGGATGGATGACGCATCCCAGCCCGGTGGCGGGCGCCGCCGCGCGGCGGCCGGCGACGTCGCCGCGCTGATGGCCGCCGACCGGGCGTTCCACGCCGCCGCCGCGGTCGAGGCGACCGCCGCGCCCGGCCGCCGGGCCGTCGGGGTCTGGGCCGTAGCCCTCAGCGCGTACGTGGCGGCGGTGTTCCACCGCGGCTCGCTGGGCGTCACCGGGGTCGACGCGGCGCACCGCTTCGACATCAGCGCGGCCACGTTGGCCACCTTCACCGTCGCCCAGCTCGCCGTGTACGCGGCGATGCAGGTGCCGGTGGGCGTGCTGCTCGACCGGTACGGCTCGCGCCGGCTGCTCGTCGCCGGCGGCGCGTTGATGGTCGCCGGTCAGCTCTGCTTCGCGGTCGCCACGGACGTCGGCCTCGCCGTCGCCGCCCGGGTGCTGGTCGGCCTGGGCGACGCGATGACGTTCATCAGCGTGCTGCGCATCGTCGCGTTCTGGTTCCCCGGCCGGCGCAACCCGATGATGGTGCAGCTCACCGGCACCCTCGGTCAGCTCGGTGCGGTGCTGGGCGCCGTGCCGCTGGTCGCGCTGCTGCACCACGCGGGCTGGACCCCGGCGTTCCTCGGCGCCGCC
This sequence comes from Micromonospora haikouensis, assembly GCF_000876225.1. Classification (NCBI taxonomy): domain Bacteria; kingdom Bacillati; phylum Actinomycetota; class Actinomycetes; order Micromonosporales; family Micromonosporaceae; genus Micromonospora; species Micromonospora haikouensis. The sequence continues at coordinate 2,314,390 of NZ_JXSX01000003.1, forward strand.
GCGCTCGGCGCGACCGTGCTCACCATGGTCGTCGCGGTCGTCCGGGACACCCCGCACCGCGGGCCGGCCGCCGTGCCGGCCCCCGACCTGACGACGGTACGCCGGCAGCTCGCTGCGGCCTGGGCGCAGCCCGGCACCCGGCTGGGACTGTGGACGCACTTCGTCGCCCAGTTCTCCGGCTCGGTTTTCGCCCTGCTGTGGGGGTACCCGTTCCTGGTGCAGGGGCAGGGGATGGCACCCACCGCCGCCGCGTCCCTGCTCACCCTGATGACCCTGGCCAGCCTGGCGGCGGGCCCGGTCGTCGCCCACCTGTGTGCCCGCTACCCGCTGCGCCGCTCGGTGCTCGTGCTCGCCGTCACCGCGGCCACCGCCGCGGTGTGGGCGGTGGTGCTCGCCTGGCCGGGCCGTGCCCCGGGCTGGCTGCTGGTCGTGCTGGTGCTGGTGCTCGCCGCGAACGGCCCCGGCTCCGTCATCGGCTTCGACTACGCCCGCACGTTCAACCCGGCCAGCCGGATCGGCAGCGCCATCGGCATCGTCAACGTGGGCGGCTTCGTCGCCTCGATCGCGCTCGTGCTGGCCGTCGGGATCGTGCTGGACCTGGCGACCCCCGCCGGCCGGGCCGCCCCCGACCTGGACGCGTTCCGGTGGGCCTTCGCCGTGCAGTACGTCCTCTGGGCGCTCGGCGCGGTCCAGGTGCTGCGCTACCGCACCGCCGCCCGCCGGGTCCTCGCCGCCGCGCAGAGCATCGGCCGACCGGCCGAATCGGTCCAGGCCGCCCCGCCGGTGGTAACCCCCGCACGTCGGTGGGTCCGGCGAGGTGATCGGCGGTAGTTTCGCCGGGGAACGTGATCGGCGCGGGCAGCCCGCCGGCGCGTACCGCGTCGTCGGCCGGGGCCCGGTGGCGGCGACACCGACAAGCGCGTGGACCAGGAGGAATCGTGAGCCAGGAAGTCCGGGGAGTCATTTCACGGCGCAAGGGCGCGCCGGTCGAGGTCACCACCATCGTGGTGCCCGACCCGGGGCCCGGCGAGGCGGTGGTCCGCGTCCAGGCGTGCGGGGTCTGCCACACCGACCTGCACTACCGCGAGGGCGGCATCAACGACGAGTTCCCGTTCCTGCTCGGCCACGAGGCCGCCGGGATCGTCGAGCAGGTCGGCGACGGCGTCACCGACGTCGCCCCCGGCGACTTCGTGGTGCTCAACTGGCGGGCCGTGTGCGGGGTCTGCCGCGCCTGCCGCCGGGGCCGGCCGTGGTACTGCTTCGCCACCCACAACGCCGCCCAGAAGATGACGCTCACCGACGGCACCGTCCTGTCGCCGGCGCTGGGCATCGGCGCGTTCGCCGAGAAGACCCTCGTGCACGCCGGGCAGTGCACGAAGGTCAACCCGGCGGCCCGGCCCGCCGCCGTGGGCCTGCTCGGCTGTGGGGTGATGGCGGGTCTCGGCGCGGCCATGAACACCGGCGGCGTCACCCGCGGCGACTCCGTGGCCGTCATCGGCTGCGGTGGGGTCGGTGACGCCGCCGTGGCCGGCGCGGTCCTGGCCGGCGCGACGACGATCGTCGCGGTGGACACCGACTCCCGCAAGCTCGACTGGGCCCGCAGGTTCGGCGCCACCCACACCGTCAACGCCTCCGAGGACGACCCTGTGGAGGCGATCCGGGCCGCCACCGGCGGATTCGGCGCGGACGTCGTCATCGACGCCGTCGGTCGGCCCGAGACGTGGAAGCAGGCGTTCTACGCCCGCGACCTCGCCGGCACGGTCGTGCTGGTCGGCGTGCCCACCCCGCAGATGAGCGTGGAGCTGCCGCTGCTGGACGTGTTCGGCCGCGGCGGCGCCCTCAAGTCCAGCTGGTACGGCGACTGCCTGCCCAGCCGCGACTTCCCGCTGCTCACCGAGCTGTATCTGCAGGGCCGGCTCGACCTGGACGCGTTCGTCACCGAGGAGATCGCCCTGGACCAGGTCGAGGAGGCGTTCACCCGGATGCACCACGGCGACGTGCTGCGGTCGGTGGTGGTCTTCCCGTGACCGCCCGCGTCGACCACACCGTCACCTCCGGCACGTTCTCCCTCGACGGGCAGACCTTCGACGTCGACAACAACGTGTGGGTGATCGGCGACGACAGCGAGTGCGTCGTCGTCGACGCCCCGCACGACGTCGACGCGATCCTGCGTACCGTCGGCGGCCGGCGGGTGGTGGCGATCCTGGCCACCCACGCCCACGACGACCACGTGCGGGTCGCCCCGCAGCTCGCCCGGGCCACCGGCGCGCCGGTGCTGCTGCACCCCGACGACCGGGTGCTGTGGGACATGGTGCACCCCGACGCGGCCCCCGACGGCGAGCTGCGCGACGGCGCGACGGTCGAGGTGGCGGGCACCGAACTGCGGGTGCTGCACACCCCCGGCCACAGCCCCGGGGCGTGCAGCCTGCACGCCCCGCAGCTCGGCGTCGTCTTCACCGGCGACACCCTCTTCGCCGGCGGGCCGGGGGCGACGGGCCGCTCGTACAGCGACTTCGGCACCATCATCGAGTCGATCCGGACCCGGCTGTTCACCCTGCCCCCGGAGACGGTCGTGCACACCGGCCACGGCGACAGCACCACCATCGGCGCGGAGGAGCCGCACCTCGCGCAGTGGCTGGCCCGGGGCCACTGACGGTCAACGGTCACCTGACGCCGGCCGGCCGGGGGTGCCCGGCCGGCCGGCGTCAGTCCTCGTCGGCCAGGCCGCCGCGCACCAGCTCCAGCAGCCGCGCCAGCCCCGGCCGGCAGCCGACCAGCCGTACGCCGCGCGGGCCGGCCCGCACGAGCGTCGCGGCCGAGCGCACGTCGACGAAGCTCAGCCCGGACAGGTCCAGCACGACGGGCTGCCGCGCCGGCGTCTCCTCGGTGACCGCGGCGAGCAGCGCCGCGAAGGCGTCCCGGTTGCTGCGGTCGACCTGCCCCACCAGCCGCAGCCCCGCCGGGTCGGCCGTGCGGTGGGCGCGCAGCAGCGGTGTCCAGCGCGGCCCGCACGCCGGGGCGGCGGCGGCCGGGTGCGCGGACATCATCGCCTGACACCACTCGGTGGAGAAGATCCGCCGGTCGTAGAGGCACAGGCCGGCCGCCCGGCCGTCGAGGAAGAGCGCGCTGGCGGCGGCCTCGTAACGGCGCAGCGTATCGATGCCGACCTGCCGGCGCGCCGCCCAGGCCATGTCCCCGACCAGCCGTACGCCGGGGTGGCCCTCGCGGTGCGCCGAGGCGATCTCGGCGGCGAGGGCGTCGACGACCCGTTCGGGCCGGAACCGGCCCCCGGCGAGGTAGCTGTAGCCGCAGGGCACGATGCGCAGCTCACCGGCGTGCGGCGCGGGCCCGGGGGCCGCGCCGTGGCGGGCGGCGGACGCCCGCACGTCTTCGGCGGACAGCGCGTCGAGGAAGCAGACGACCCGGTGGCCGAGCCGCAGGCCGGCGGCGGCGAACCGGCCCACGGCGTCGAGACCGTCGGTCTCGTCGTCGTGGAACCAGCAGACGTGGTCGCCCAGCTCCACCTGGTCCACCACCGCGGACGTGGTCACCTCATCGCCTTCCGGTCGACGCGCCTCCCACTGTAACCCCGCAGCGGTGCGGCGACCGGTGTCGCGGCCTGCCGCCCTCAGCCGGCGCGGTCGAGAACGTTCGCCCTGGCCGCCGCGTACCGTTCGCGGATCGCCGGCACGGCGTCCGCCTCGTGCGTCTCCACCTGCCCGATCGTCCACGGTGGCGGCTGCGGCCCACCGGAGAGCGTCCAGGCCGCCTGGCGGGCGGCGCCGTCGGCGACGTACTCCCCGGGTGGGGGGACGAGCACGGGGCGGCCGAAGACGGCGGGCGCGATCCGGCGGACCGCCTCCGAGTGGGCGCCGCCGCCGACCAGGATGACCCGGTCGACCGTCGTGCCCTGCGCGAGCATCGTGTCCAGCCCGTCGGCGAGCGCGCACAGCATGCCCTCCACCGCCGCGCGGGCCAGGTGGGCGGGGGTGGAGGTCCGCAGGGTCAGGCCGTGCACGGCCCCGGTGGCGTGCGGGCGGTTCGGGGTGCGCTCGCCCTCCAGGTAGGGCACCAGGACCAGCCCGTCGGCGCCCGCCGGGGCGGACAGGGCCAGCGCCGACAACCCCGCGTGGTCCACCCGCAGCATGGCCGCGGCCGCGTCCAGCACCCGGGCGGCGTTGAGCGTGCACACCAGCGGCAGGAACCGGCCGGTCGCGTCGGCGAACCCGGCGACGATCCCGCTCGGGTCGGCGGTCGGCACGTCGGAGACGGTGGACACGATGCCGGAGGTGCCGATCGACACGATCACGTCGCCCGGCCCGGCGCCGACACCCAGCGCCGCGGCGGCGCAGTCGCCGGCACCGGCGCCCAGCGGCGCGCCGGTGCGCAGCCGACCGGCCCGGCCGGTCGGCGCGAGCACCTGCGGCAGCAGCACGTCGTCGCGGCCGAACGCCAACCCGAACAGGTCCTGGCGGTAGCCGCCGGTGGCGGCCGACCAGTATCCGGTCCCGCTGGCCTCGCTGCGGTCGGTGCGCAGCGCGTCGAGCCCCGGCGCACCGGACAGCCGCCAGGTCAGCCAGTCGTGCGGTAGACACACCGCAGCGGTACGGGCGGCGTTGCGCGGCTCCGCCGAGGCCAGCCAGCGCAGCTTCGTGACGGTGAAGCTGGCCACCGGCACCAGGCCGACCGCCTCGGCCCAGGCCCGCCGGCCCGCCTCACCGCCGCCCAGGTCGGAGATCAGGTCGGCGGCGGCGTCGGCCGAGCGGGTGTCGTTCCACAGCACGGCGTCCCGGACCACCGCGCCGTCGGCGTCGAGGCACACCATGCCCTGCTGCTGCCCGGCGATCGAGGCGGCCGCCACGTCGTCCAGCCCGCCGGCCCGCGCGACGGCGTCGGCCAGCGCGGCCTCCCACGCGGCCGGCGGCACCGCCGTGCCGGCCGGGTGCGGTGCGCGCCCCTCGCGCACCAGCCTGCCTGTCTCGGCGTCGCGGACGACGACCTTGCACGACTGGGTCGACGAGTCGACTCCGGCCACGAGCGGCACGGGCCCTCCTGCGCGGCTCGGGGACACGGGCGGGAATTTGTTCAGCAGATGAATTATTCGAATCGGGTCCGGCCCCTGTCAACCGGCCGGCGGCGCGAAATGCGCTACGAGCCTCGGGCAGCGGCCCGGCACAATCGGCCCTTGTGCCCCGCCCACCCCGAACGGCGCGCCCCGGCCCTGCCGCCGGCCACCCACCGCTGACCCCGGCGCAGGCCGCCGCCCTGGCGCACGTGCGCCGGTCGGCGCTACTCCGACGCCCGGCGACCCGCGCCGTGATCGCGCGGCACCTGGCCGCCTCCGGCGTCGGCCGCCGGCCGCAGGAGCTGGTCGCGGCGGTCGCCGCGCACGGCCGGCTGACCGTGAACTTCCACCCCGACCGGCTGCTCGCCGACGGGCGGACGGTGGCCGACGCGCTGGCCGCGCAGGGCGTCTACCGCAGCCAGTTCGCCACGGGCATCTCCAACGGCGGCCTGACCGCGTTCCCCGGCGGCGACCGGGACCGCTGGGAGGAGGCGATGTTCGGCGGCGCCTACCAGGCGACAGGCGTGCTTCCGGCCGACCGCCCGACGTACGGCGGGCTCAACCTGCTCGACCACCCCGACGGCGCGTGTCCCCGGTTCGGCTCCTGCCACCTGCGGCTGCGGCCGCAGGTGCTGGCCCGCGCCACGTTCTGCTTCGGCGACAGCCACCTGGAGCCGCCCCACCTCGGCACCGTCGACGTGCCCGAGCCGGTGCTGGCGGAGCTGCTCGACGCCACCGCCGGCACGGGCGTCAGCCTCGGCGTCGCCGGGACGGACCCGGCCACCCTGCTCGGGGCCCTGTTGCGCCGCCGCGACCGGGACGCCTGGCGCGCCGGCCCGGCCGTCCGCGCGCTGGACGACTACGTCGAGGCGCAGATCCACGGTGCGGTCGTCCTCGGCCGCGACGTCGAGGCGTTCGTGCTCGACCCGTCGTTCGCGGGCACCCGGGTGGGCCGGGTGCTGGCCGACCTGGCGGCGCGCCACGGGGCGGCGCTGCACTGGCACGCGGGCTTCGAGCTGCCGGTCGACGGGGTCGACGCCGAGTTCCGGGGGTCCGGCATCCCGCCGCTGGCCGCCCGGATCCACGCCGAGTTCGCCCGCCCCGGCGAACCGGTCGACGCCGCGCTGATCGGCCGGGCCGCCGCCTCGGCGGTCACCGAGCCCGACCGGTGGGCCGACCGCGGCCCGCTGGCGGCCACGCTGCAGGACCTCAAGATGCTCTGGCACGTTCTCGTCCGGTTCGGGGCGCCGCGCGCCCGCTGACCGGTGTCGACCGTCGTGTCCGGTTGCGGGCGTGACCGGGACCGCACCCCGGCCGCTGCCACCCGTATCCGGAATGACGGACACGTGAAGCTGGTTGTGTCCCCCGTACCGCCCGCCGGTAAACCCCACCGGCCGGGGCGGGTCCCGAGGGGCGCTCACTCCGGAGCGCGTCGTGTCGACCGAAAGGGCAACCATCGTGAAGGCCGACTTCACTCGATGGCTCCCGGCCATCGCGAAGACCACGAACCGCAGGACCGTCCTGACCATCAGCGGCGTCGCCGTCCTCGGCGGCCTGGCGTTCGGCCCCACGGCCGTCGCCGCCCCCGTCACCACCGGCCCGCACGCGGGCGCCGTCGCCGCCATTGACCTGGCCACCGGCAAGACCCGGGAGGGTGCCACCGCCGAGTCCGCGCTGACCACCGGCGCGGGTGCCGGCACGTCCACCCCGTCGACGGGCAAGCCGAGCCGCGACGAGCTGATCCCGCACGGCGTCGAGGGCGCGCAGTCGCGCATCCCGCTCGACGACGCGCAGGTGGCCAACGCCAGGGCCATCGTCGAGGCCGCCAAGGAGAGCGGCGTCGGCGAACGCGGCGCCGTGATCGGCGTGGCCACCTCGCTGCAGGAGTCGAAGCTGTACAACCTCGGCCACCTCGGCGCGTACAACGACCACGACTCGCAGGGCCTGTTCCAACAGCGCCCGTCGTCCGGTTGGGGCTCGCCCGACCAGATCACCGACCCCGAGTACGCGTCGAAGGCGTTCTTCGGGGCGCTGAAGAACGTCGGCGGCTGGCGGGAGCTGCCGCTGACCGCCGCGGCGCAGACGGTGCAGGTGTCGGCGTACCCGTACGCGTACGCCCAGTGGGAGGAGCAGGCCGCCGACATCGTCGCGCAGCTGTGGTGAGGTGACGACACCCGAACGCCCCGTGCCGCCGGCACGGGGCGTTCGCCTCCCCGGGTGCGGCCCCGCACCGCCGTCGGGGTTCACTTCCCCCATGGACGAGTCGATCTGGGATGCGGTGCGGGCGGCGCGCGGGTGGCTCGACGCCGCCAACGGCGCCGGGGACGCGGAGTTGACCTGCCGGATCCTCAAGCTGACCGAGGAGGCGGGTGAGGCCGCCGGGGCGTGGATCGGCGTGCTCGGGCAGAACCCCCGCAAGGGGGTCACCCACACCCGCGACGACGTGGCCGCCGAGCTGGCCGACGTGGCGTTCACGGCGCTGGTGGCGATCGAGAGCCTCGGCGGCGACGCGCGGGCCGCGCTGCTGGCGTGCGCCGAGAAGGTCCGCGCCCGGCAGCGGTGAGCACCGCCCCCGGCGGCGGAAAAAGATCCGCTGAGGGTCGCGGCGCGGCGGGCGCTGGCCTATGTTCAGAACGTCAGCTTCTGTCGCCGGGGAGGGGGTGCGCGCCGATGGGTCTGCGGACGTTCCTCGCGGGCTGGCCCGTCTACCGGCAGCTCACCGGCACCGACCCGCTCGGCCGGGGCGCGGCGGCCCAGTCGGCCCGCTCGGCGGCGCTGACGGCCCGCACCGAGACCGCCGACAGCGTGGCCCGCTCGGTCTGCCCCTACTGCGCCGTCGGCTGCGGGCAGCGGGTCTTCGTCACCGACGGCCGGGTCACCCAGATCGAGGGCGACCCGGACAGCCCGATCTCCCGTGGGCGGCTGTGCCCGAAGGGCTCGGCCAGCAAGAGCCTGGTCACCAGTCCGCTGCGGCAGACGACGGTGCGCTACCGCCGGCCGTACGCGACCGAGTGGGAGGACCTGGACCTCGACACCGCGCTCGACATGATCGCCGACCGGATCCTCGCCGCCCGCGAGGACACCTGGGAGGACGTCGACGACGCGGGCCGGCCGTTGCACCGCACGCTGGGCATCTCCAGCCTCGGCGGGGCGACGCTGGACAACGAGGAGAACTACCTCATCAAGAAGCTGTTCACGGCGATGGGGGCGCTCCAGATCGAGAACCAGGCCCGCATTTGACACTCCGCCACCGTCCCCGGTCTGGGGACCAGCTTCGGTCGCGGCGGCGCGACGGACTTCCAACAGGACCTGGTCAACGCTGACGTCATCGTCATCCAGGGCTCCAACATGGCCGAGGCCCACCCGGTGGGTTTCCAGTGGGTGATGGAGGCCAAGCGGCGCGGCGCGAAGGTCTTCCACGTCGACCCCCGGTTCACCCGCACCAGCGCGGTCGCCGACACGTACCTGCCGATCCGGGCGGGCACCGACATCGCGCTGCTCGGCGGCGTGGTGCGCCACATCCTGGAGAACGAGCTGGACTTCCGGGAGTACGTGCTGGCGTACACCAACGCGGCGACGATCGTCAGCGACCAGTTCGCCGACACCGAGGACCTCGACGGGCTGTTCTCCGGCTACCGCCCCGACACCGGCTCGTACGACACGTCGAGCTGGCAGTACGCCGGCCACGAGGGCCACGCCGAGATCACCGGCACCGGCAAGGAACGCGACAGCGCGGCCGGGCTGCGCCACGAGTCGCACGGCATGCCGGTGCCCACGCCGGCGCAGCGGGACGAGACGCTGCAGCACCCGCGCTGCGTCTACCAGATCCTGCGGCGGCACTTCGCCCGCTACACCCCGGAGATGGTGGAGCGGGTCTGCGGCATCCCGCAGGAGAAGTTCCTGGAGCTGGCCGACGCGTGGGCGGCCAACTCGGGCCGGGAACGCACCGGCGCGCTGGTCTACTCGGTGGGCTGGACGCAGCACAGCGTCGGCGTGCAGTACATCCGCACCGGCGCGATCATCCAGACCCTGCTGGGCAACATGGGCCGCCCCGGCGGGGGAATCCTGGCGCTGCGCGGGCACGCCAGCATCCAGGGCTCCACCGACATCCCCACGCTCTACAACCTGCTGCCCGGCTACCTGCCGATGCCGCACCACGCCGACCACGAGACGTTCGACGACTGGGTCGACAGCATCCGCCACCCCGGCCAGAAGGGCTTCTGGAGCAACTCCCGGGCGTACGCGGCGAGCCTGCTCAAGGCGTACTGGGGGGACGCGGCGACGCCGGAGAACGACTTCTGCTACGACCACCTGCCCCGGATGACCGGCGACCACGGCACCTACCAGCAGGTCCTCAACATGATCGACGGGAAGATCCGGGGCTACTTCCTGCTCGGCCAGAACCCGGCGGTCGGCTCCGCGCACGGCCGCGCCCAGCGCCTCGGCATGGCCAACCTCGACTGGCTGGTCGTGCGCGACCTGTTCCTCATCGAGAGCGCCACGTTCTGGAAGAACAGCCCCGAGGTGGCCACCGGGGAGATCGTGCCGGAGCAGTGCCGCACCGAGGTGTTCTTCCTGCCGGCGGCCTCCCACGTGGAGAAGGAGGGCACGTTCACCCAGACCCAGCGGCTGTTGCAGTGGCGGGAGAAGGCCGTCGACCCGCCGGGCGACGCCCGCTCGGAGCTGTGGTTCTTCTACCACCTCGGCCGGCGGCTGCGGGAGAGGCTGGCCGGGTCGCCGCACCCGCGCGACCGGGCGCTGCTCGACCTGACCTGGGACTACCCGACGCACGGCCCGCACGCGGAGCCGAGCGCCGAGGCGGTGCTGCGGGAGATCAACGGCTACGAGGTGGCCACCGGCCGCCCGCTGTCGGCGTTCACGCAGGCCCGCGACGACGGGTCCACCGCGATCGGCTGCTGGATCTACACCGGCGTCTACGCCGACGGCGTCAACCAGGCCGCCCGCCGCCGCTCCCGCCACGAGCAGGACTGGGTGGCCGCGCAGTGGGGCTGGGCGTGGCCGGCGAACCGGCGCACCCTCTACAACCGGGCCTCCGCCGACCCGCAGGGCCGCCCGTGGAGCGAACGCAAGAAGTACGTGTGGTGGGACCCGGACGCGGGGGAGTGGACCGGCTACGACGTGCCGGACTTCGAGAAGACGAAGCCGCCGACGTACCGGCCGCCGGAGGGCGCCTCCGGGGTGGCGGCCATCGCCGGCGACGATCCGTTCATCATGCAGGGTGACGGGAAAGCGTGGCTGTACGCGCCCAGCGGCGTGCTCGACGGCCCGCTGCCGGCGCACTACGAGCCGGCCGAGTCCCCGATGCGCAACCCCCTGTACGGGCAGCAGGCCAACCCGACCCGCAAGGTCTACGAGCATCCGGTCAACTCGGTCAACCCGAGCCCGCCGGAGGCGCACAGCGCCGTCTTCCCGTACGTGTTCACGGTCAGCCGGCTCACCGAGCACCACACGGCCGGCGGGATGAGCCGCACCGTGCGTCCGCTGGCCGAGTTGCAGCCGGAGATGTTCGTGGAGGTGTCCCCGGAGCTGGCCGCGGAGGCGGGCCTGGCGCACCTGGGCTGGGCGCACCTGGTCAGCGGCCGGGCGGTGATCGAGGCGAAGGTGCTGGTCACCGACCGGCTCACCCCACTGCGGGTCGACGGCCGGATCATCCACCAGTTGTGGCTGCCGTACCATTTCGGCACGGAGGGGCTGGTCACCGGCGACTCGGCCAACGACCTGTTCGGCATCACCCTGGACCCGAACGTGCTGATCCAGGAGAGCAAGGTCGGCACCTGCGACGTGCGGCCCGGCCGGCGGCCCACCGGGCCGGCCCTGCTCGACCTGGTCGCCGACTACCGGCGGCGGGCCGGGATGACCCCGCAGCGCCGCGTCCCGATCGTCACCACCGACGCGGCCGGCAGCACCGACGAACGCTCGCCGGAGGCGTCGGCCGACGAGCAGAACAGGGGCGGGGATGCCTGACGCCAACAGCCTCTACGGGCCGCTGGACCCGGCCCCGGACGCCGGCTGGACCGACGCCCAGCCCCGGATGGGTTTCTTCACCGACACCAGCGTCTGCATCGGCTGCAAGGCATGCGAGGTCGCCTGCAAGGAGTGGAACGACGTGCCGGGCTCCGGGCTGGACCTGCTCGGCATGTCCTACGACAACACCGGCGCGCTGACGGCGAACTCGTGGCGGCACGTGGCGTTCGTCGAGCAGCCCCGCCCCGCCGCCCCGGCCGCCGACGCGCCGGGCAGCAGCGCCGCCGGCCCGCAGTTCCTCGGCATGCCCGGCGCGCAGCCGCCCGGCCGCGGCACCGGCGCCCAGACCCGCTCCGACTTCCGCTGGCTGATGATGTCGGACGTGTGCAAGCACTGCACCCACGCCGCCTGCCTCGACGTGTGCCCCACCGGGTCGCTGTTCCGCACCGAGTTCGGCACGGTCGTGGTGCAGGAGGACATCTGCAACGGCTGCGGCTACTGCATCCCCGCCTGCCCGTACGGGGTGATCGACCAGCGTAAGGGCGACGGCCGGGCCTGGAAGTGCACCCTGTGCTACGACCGGCTCGGCGCGGGCCTGACCCCCGCCTGCGCGCAGGCGTGCCCCACCGAGTCCATCCAGTACGGCCCTCTCGACGAGTTGCGGGAACGGGCCGCGCAGCGGGTCGCCACCCTGCACGAGCGCGGCGTGCCGCAGGCCCGGCTCTACGGCCACGACCCCACCGACGGCGTCGGCGGCGACGGGGCGTTCTTCCTGCTGCTCGACGAACCGGAGGTGTACGGGCTGCCGCCCGACCCGGTGGTCACCACCCGGGACCTGCCCCGGATGTGGAAACGTGCCGGGCTGGCCGCCCTGGCCATGGCGGCGGCGGCCGTCGCCGCGTTCGTCGGAGGTTCCTCGTGAGCGCACCGCACCGGCCGGTCGGTGACCGGTTCCGCCGCTACCGCAGCGGACGCGGCGGCGGGGAACAGGTGACCGTCCCGCCGGCCGAGTTCACCTCCTACTACGGCCGCCCGATCCTGAAGCCGCCGGTGTGGAAGTGGGACATCGCGGCGTACCTGTTCACCGGCGGGTTGGCCGCCGGGTCGTCGCTGCTGGCCGCCGGTGGGCAGCTCACCGGCCGGCCGGCGTTGCGTCGCGCCGGCCGGGTCACCTCGCTGGCGGCGGTCACCGCCAGCGCGTACTTCCTCGTCAACGACCTGGGCCGGCCGGCCCGCTTCCACCACATGCTGCGGGTGGCGAAGCCGACCTCCCCGATGTCGGTGGGCACCTGGATCCTCACCGTCTTCGGCCCGGCCGCCGGGGTCGCCGCCGTCGCCGAGGCCGCGCCGTGGCTGCCCGAGCGGGGCGTGCTCGGCGTGGGGCGGCGGCTGCTGCCCGCCGCCGGGCGGGCCGCCGGACTGGTCGCCGCCGCCACCGCGCCGGCCCTGGCCACGTACACGGGGGTGCTGCTCGCCGACACGGCCGTGCCGTCGTGGCACGAGGCGTACCCGGAACTGCCGACGATCTTCGCGGGCAGCGCCCTGGCCAGCGGCGCCGGCGTGGGCCTGCTCGCCGCGCCCTGCGCCCAGGCCGGCCCGGCCCGGCGGTTGGCCGTGGCCGGCGCGGCCCTGGAGCTGTGGGGCGCGCACCGGGTGGAGACCCGCCTCGGCCTGCTCAGCGAGCCCTACCGCACCGGCGTGCCCGGCCGGCTGTTGCGTGCCGGCCGGGCGCTGACCGCCGCCGGGGTCCTCGGCGCGCTGGTCGGCCGCCGCAGCCGGCTGCTGTCCGGCCTGTCCGGCGCGGCGCTGCTCGCCGCGTCGGTCGCCACCCGGTTCGGCATCTTCCACGGCGGCGTCGCCTCCGCCCGCGACCCGAAGTACACGGTGGTGCCGCAGCGCGCACGCGTCGACCGTCGCGCCGCGCAGGGCTGACGCCCTCCCCGCACGCCGGGCAGGGCGCTGTGGTCAAATGGCCGGTGGAGGCGTTCAGGCGGCTGGTGCCCCTCCCGGTCTTCAAAACCGGTGTGGTCCGGGACCCGGGCCAGGCGGGTTCGATTCCCGTCCGTCTCCGCCAGGCAACCCGTGGGAAGGACGCGATGCGCGACGCCGATCCCCGACGGCGGGTCCCGCGCACCGACGTCCTGCTGGCCGACCCCCGGCTGGCCGCCGCCGCCGACCGGCTGGGCCGCGACCGGGTCAAGGCCGCGATCGTCGCCGCGCAGGCCCGCGCCCGCGCCGGTGAGATCACCCCCGATCGGGTACGCGACGCCGCGGTCGCCGCGCTGCCCGCCGCGACGCCGGCGGCGGTGCTCAACGCCACCGGCGTCGTCCTGCACACCAACCTGGGTCGGGCCCCGCTGTCGGCCGCCGCCGTGGCCGCCGTGGCCGCCGCCGCCGGGCACACCGACGTGGAGCTGGACCTGGCCACCGGCCGGCGGGCCCGGCGGGGCCGCGACGCCCTCGCCGCGCTCGCCGCCGCCGTGCCCGACGCGGGCGGCGTGCACGTGGTCAACAACGGCGCGGCGGCCCTCGTCCTGGCCGCCACCGCCCTCGCGGCGGGTCGGGAGATCGTGGTCAGCCGGGGCGAGCTGGTGGAGATCGGCGACGGGTTCCGCCTGCCCGACCTGCTGGCCAGCACCGGCGCGCGGCTGCGGGAGGTCGGCACCACCAACCGCACCAGCCTCGCCGACTACGCCGACGCGGTCGGCCCCGACACCGGGTTCGTGTTGAAGGTGCACCCGTCGAACTTCGTGGTCACCGGCTTCACCAGCGCCGTCGGCGTCGACCGGCTGGCGACCCTGGGCGTGCCGGTCGTCGCCGACATCGGCTCCGGGCTGCTCGCGCCCGACCCGCTGCTGCCCGCCGAGCCCGACGCGGCGAGCACGCTGCGCGCGGGCGCGCACCTGGTCACCGCCAGCGGCGACAAGCTCCTCGGCGGCCCGCAGGCCGGGCTGCTGCTCGGCGACGCCGACCTGGTCGACCGGCTGCGCCGCCACCCCCTGGCCCGCGCCCTGCGGGTCGACAAGCTGACCCTCGCCGCGCTGGCGGCCACCCTGCACGGCCCCGACACCCCCACCCGGGCGGCCCTGCACGCCGACCCGGCCGCCCTGCGGCGGCGCACCGAGCACCTGCGCGACCGGTTGGCCGCCGACGGCTGCAAGGCCGAGGTGGTGCCCACGGCCGCCGTGGTCGGCGGCGGCGGCGCGCCCGGCGTCGAGCTGGACTCGTGGGCCCTGGCCCTGCCCGAGCGGTACGCCGGGCTGCTGCGCGTCGGCGACCCGCCGGTGCTCGGCCGGGTCGCCCGGGGCCGGCTGCTGCTGGACCTGCGCTGCGTGCCCGCCGCCGCCGACGACGCGCTGCGCGCCGCCGTGCTGGCCGTGCCGGCGGAGGACTGACGTGCCGGCGGACGCCGACCTGCGGGCGGTGGGCTGACGTGCGGGTGGTGGCCACCGCCGGGCACGTCGACCACGGCAAGTCCACCCTCGTGCGGGCGCTGACCGGGATGGAACCGGACCGGTGGGCCGAGGAGCGCCGCCGGGGCATGACCATCGACCTCGGCTTCGCCTGGACCACGCTGCCCTCCGGCGGCACGGTCGCGTTCGTCGACGTGCCCGGCCACGAGCGGTTCGTGCCGAACATGCTCGCCGGGGTCGGCCCCGCGCCCGCCGCGCTGTTCGTCGTCGCCGCCGACGAGGGCTGGATGCCCCAGTCCGCCGAGCACCTGGCCGCGCTGCACGCGCTCGGCGTGGCGTACGGGCTGCTGGTGGTGACCCGCGCGGACCTGGCCGACCCGGGGCCGGCGCTGGCCCGGGCCCGCGCGGAGATCGCCGCCACGTCGCTGGGCCACGTGGAGGCCGTCGCGGTCAGCGCCGTCACCGGTGTCGGCCTGCCCGATCTGCGGGCGGCCCTGGACCGCCTGGCGGCCCGGCTGCCCGACCCGCCGGCCGACGCGCCGGTGCGGCTGTGGGTGGACCGGTCGTTCACGATCACCGGCTCCGGCACCGTGGTCACCGGCACCCTCGGCGGCGGCCGGCTGGCCGTCGGCGACCACCTGGAGCTGGCGGGCACCGGCGAGCAGGTGCGGGTGCGGGGCCTGCACCGCCTCGGCGTCGCCCGCGACCGGGTCGACGCGGTGGCCCGGGTCGCGGTGAACCTGCGCAACGTGCCCCGCGACCGGCTGGGCCGCGGCGAGGCGCTGCTCACCCCCGGCCGGTTCGGCCGCACCGACCTGCTCGACGTGCGCGTCACCGGGGAACCGGCGGCCGACCTGCCGGCCACCCTCACCCTGCACGTCGGCTCCGCCGCCGTGGCCGCCCGGGTGCGCCCGCTCGGCGTCGACACCGTCCGGCTGCGGCTGGCCCGGCCGCTGCCGCTGCTCGTCGGCGACCGGGCGCTGCTGCGCGACCCCGGCCGGCACCTGATCGCCGGCGGGGTGACCGTGCTGGACGTGGCCCCGCCGCCGCTGACCCGGCGCGGGGCCGCCGCCGCCCGCGCCCGGGTCCTCGCCGACCTCGACGGCCGCCCCGACCTGGCGGGGGAGCTGCGCCGCCGCGCCCTGGCCCGGGTCGGGGAGCTGACCCGGATGGGGGTGCCCGTCACCACCGCCCCCGTCGCCGGGGACTGGCTGGCCGACCCCGAGCACTGGGCGGCCCTGGCCGCCCGGCTGGCCGCCGAGACCACCCGGTACGCCGCCGCGCACCCCCTGGAGGCGGGTGTCCCCGTCGACGTGCTGCGCCACCGCCTCGGCCTGCCCGACCGGGTCCTGGTCGAGGCCCTCGTGCGCCCGCCGCTGCGGGTGGCCGGCGGGCGGGTCACCGCGTCGGCCGGCGACGCGCTGCCCGAGCCGGTGGCCCGCGCGGTGGCCCGCGTCCGCGCCGAGTACGCCGACCGGCCGTTCCAGGCCCCGGAGGCGCACCGCCTCGCCGAGTGGGGACTCGGGCCCCGGGAACTCGGGGCGGCGGTGCGGGCCGGGGCGCTGCTGCGGCTGGCCGACACCGTGGTGCTGCTGCCCGGCGCCGTGGACGCCGCCGCCCGGGTCCTCGCCGGGCTGCCGCAGCCGTTCACGCTCAGCGCCGCCCGGCAGGCCCTGGACACCACCCGCCGGGTGGCGGTGCCGCTGCTGGAGCTGCTGGACCGCCGGGGCGTCACCCGTCGCCTGCCCGACGACGCCCGCAGCGTCGTGTCCCCGCCGCCCTGACCGGCCGGCCCGCCCGGCCGGCGGTGTGCTTTGTTGCGCGGTGCTGCGATCGTGGCGTGGTGACCGATTCGGCTCCCGCCTCCGCTGCCGGAGGCCGGTGGGGCCGGGTGTTCCTCCTGACGATGGTGCTGGGCTGGTCGGCCTGGGCGGTGCTGGCCTGGTGGGCTGCGCCCCGCGAGTCCGACGTCGGGCAACTGGGGAGGGACGTGGCCGCCGGCCGGGTCGTCACCGTCCAGCGCGGCGACGGCTGGCAGCGCCCGGGTGCCTTCTGGGGCACGACGCCGAACCTGCGGCCCGGCCCGCGGGGCCCGACGCTCGCCTGGAGCCTGCCCGACGGCCGGATCCGCTACGCCGACGTGGGGGTGCCGCTGGGCGACCCGGAACCCACGCCGGACGGGACGGACGGCCGCCTGACCCGCGTCGCGGAGCCCTGGCCGAGCACCTCCGCGCCCGCGCACCGGATCACCGCCGCCGCGGAGGTGCTCGCCGCCGCCGTGGCGCTGGGCTGGCTGGCGATGCTCGTCGTCGGCCCCGACCCGGTCGTCGGCACCCGCTGGTTCTGGTTCTGGCTGGGCTCGCTGCCGTTCGGGCTGGGCGTGCTCGCCTGGCTGCACCGGGAACGCTGGCGCCCGTCGCGCCGGCAGGGGTCCACTCCGCCGGCTGCGGCCCGCCGGTCCGGGTGGGCCGGCCTGGGGTGGAGCCTGCTGGCCACGGTGGGGCTGTCCCTCGCGGTGGTCGCCCTGCGCGGGCTGCTCGGCGGCGCGCTCGTCCCCGGCTGACCGGGCGGGTTTCGCAGGCGCGGCCCCGGCGGGCAACGGGTGGCCTAGCGTGGCGGTCATGGACCCTTCGGCGGTCTGGCGGGACAAGAGCCACCGGTGGCGGATCGAGGCGTACCGGGCACCGGACCTGCGCTTCGCCATCTTCGCCACGAACGGCCCCACCGAGTCGGCCCCGCTGTGGCTGTTCGGGATGGCCGCCCTGGCCCGCTGGCTGATGACCCACGCGATCTCCCTCGACGACCTGGAGACCGACTGACCGGCACCGCCCCGGTCGGGTGAAAAGAGGCTTTCGCCCACTTATGCGCGAATGGTGCTCCGTACCGTGCGGGGGATGAAGGACCGGGGAATGCGGACGGTCGTGGCGGTGCTCGCCGGCCTCGCGGTCATCTACTTCGGCAGCAAAGGCCGCAGCGCCGACGACGGCGGCGGCGTGTCCGGCGGGGTGGTGATCCTCGCCGTGCTGGCCGCCGCCCTGGCCTGGCACCTGACCAAGCCGAGCGACACCGCGGCCAAGTGACCCCGCGCCCCGCTGCGGCCTCAGCGGGCGGCTGCCCGCTTGACCTCCCGCGCGGAGTCCTCGTCGAGGGCCACCCGGACCAGCGCCGAGGCGAGCCGCCCGAAGTCCGCCCCGTCGACCAGCCCGCCGAGCCCACGCGGGTCGGCCGGCAACCCCAGCAGCCCGGCACCGGCCAGGGCCCGCCGGTCGGCGTACGGGCGCACGTCCGGCCAGACCGACTGCGCCTCGCGCAGGAAGATGTCCGCACCGGTCGGCCCGATCCCGGGGAACTCGGTGAGCAGCCGCCGCAGTGCCGCCGGTGACCCGCCGGCCTCCCGGTGCAGGCGGCGCAGGTCGCCGTGCCAGCGGTCCAGGCACAGCCGCGCGCCGGTGCCGAGCATGGTGGCGGTCCGCTCGTCGTAGCGGCGGTAGTGCCCGCGGCCCAGCGCGTCGACGCGGGCCTGCCAGCTCGCCGCCTCCATCGCCTGCGGCGTGCGGTAGCCGCAGGCGAACAGCTCCCGGGCCGCCGCCACCGCCACGCCCGCCCGGATCCGGGTGCTCAACAGCGTGGCCAGCACCAGCAGCTGGTAGAGCGGGCCGGGCCGGTCGGCGAGCCGGATGCCGGCCTCCTGCGCGTACGTGCGGCCCTGCTGCTCCAGCAGTGCCTGGGCGGTCCTGCGATCGTCTGCCACGCCTGCGGGATACCCACGCCGCAGCCGTCCACCCGCGCGGAGCTCGGCGCATGGGGGGTGCCGTGGCGGGTAGACGCGACGTGGCGCGGCCCACGCCGCGCCGTCCACCCGGAAGGGAGAATCCCGTGACGAACCCGCAGCAGCCAGAGCTGCGCCGCAACGCGCGCAACGACGCGGTGCAGGACTCCAAGGGCCCCGGCGTGTCCGGAGGTCCCCGCCACGGCGGCGCGTCGCAGGGCGACCGGGGCCGCACCGTGCCGCGCGGTCAGGTGTCGCCGTACGGGCCGGCCGGGGCACAGGTCGCCGACGACGACAGCGACGACTAGCCCCGCCGCGACGAGGGCGGCCGCAGCCGGTTCCAGGTGGCTGCGGCCGCCATCCCGTACGCCAGGTGCGGCACGACGTCCGACAGCCAGTCGGTGCGGCTCCACCGACGCGGGTCGGTCACCCCCAGCGCCGTCATCGACGCGTCGGAGGCGGCCATCACGCCCCCGCCGAGCAGCAGGACCGCCACCGGCAGGGGCGGGGTGCGCCGCCGAGCGACCAGCACGGCGAACGCCGCGCCGGCGGCGATGCCCAGCCCGTACCCGAGCAGGGGCCCGAGGCCCGCGCGACGGTTGGCCGCCCGGTCCTCGGGTCCCAGGTCCACGTGCGCCAGCCCGGCCACGCGCCGGGCGCTCTCCTCGGGGGTGCTGCTCGCCGGTCGGGCGCGCAGCACCATGTCGACGTAGCTGACCGCGTTGAGCGCGACGCTGCCGACCGCGCCGGCGACGGCCCCGTCGACCAGTGGCGTCCGGTTCACTTCGGGTCGCCCGGTTCGCGTTCGCCCTTCGGGCCGTACGTCCGTTCGCCCCGCACGATGCCGCGTTGTCCCCGGTCGTCCTGCAGGATCCGGTTGGCGACCTGGTTGGCCTCGGAGTCGGCCGCCCGTCCGGAGTTCTCGATCAGGTCGCGCAGCCGCGCCCGCTCCTTGTCGTACGCGTTGCTGCCCGGTCGTGGTCCTGGCATCGCCGCCTCCTCGCGGTGGTGGGGCCGTTGGCGCAGGTCGTCTACCCGCCTGTGCCGCGGCCAACCGTCCCCCGGCCGCCGCTCAGGCCGGTGCGCGCACCACGGCGACGGGGCAGTCGGCGCGGTGCAGCACGGCGTGGCTGACCGAGCCGAGGAGCAGGCCGGTGAACTCGCCGTGGCCGCGCCCGCCGACCACCAGCAGTTGGGCGTCGCGAGAGGCGTCGGTGAGCGCCGCGACGGGCCGCCTGCGCACCACCTGCGCCTCGACGGGCACCTGCGGCCAGCGTTCGCCGAGACCGGCCAGGGAGTCGGCCAGCACCCGCTGTTCCTCGCCGCGCAGGCGGTCCTCGTCGTACACGAGGGGCTGCATGTCGCCGGGCCCGGCGGAGGCGGGGTGCCGGTAGGCGTGCACGGCGCGCAGCGCGACGCCGCGCGCCGCCGCGGCCTCGGCGGCGAACTCCACGGCCGCCCGCGACAGCGCGGAGCCGTCCACCCCGACCGCGACCGGCCCGCCGGGGCGCGTCGCGCCGCGCGCCACGAGCACGGGACAGTCGGCGTACGCGGCGACCTGCACCGCCACCGAGCCGAGCACCAGCGTCGCGAACCCGCCCAGCCCTCGGTCACCGACGACGACCAGCGCGGCGGTGGGGGACTCGCCGACCAGCACGGCGGCCGCCTCCCCGTCGATGATCTCCCCGGTGACCCGGACGTCCGGCGCGGCCTTCTCGGCCTCGGCGACGGCGTCGGCCACGAGCTGTTCGGCCTGCTGGCGCAGCCCGGCGCCGGGCGGGGCGCCGGCCGCCGGGCCGAGGGGCACCCGCAGCAGCGGCCAGATGAAACCGTGCACCACCCGCAGCGGCCGGTCCCTGCGGGCCGCCTCCGCGGCGGCGAGCCCCACGGCCCGCAGGGACGACGGCGAGCCGTCCACGCCGACCACCACCGCCGCGCCGTTGGCCGCGTTCACCGTCGTACCTCCTTCGCCGTGCGCCCGCGGTCAGTATCGCGGCCCGCCGGCCGTCGCCGAGGCGATACCGCCCACGCCCCGGGGGCCGATACGGTGACCGGACTCTCCGCAGGGAAAGGACGCCGATGGACGACGCCGCGCAGCCGAGCACCGCCCGCATGATCGACTTCTGGCTCGGCGGGGAGCACCACCTCCCGGTCGACGTGGCGGCGGCCCGGGCCTTCGAGGGGGCGTACGGGCCGTGCGCCCCGCTGTTTCGCGACCTGCGGGCGTTCCTCGGCCGGGCCGTGCGGGCGATCTCCGCCGCCGGGGTGGACGCCTTCCTGGTCTTCGGTGCGGGCGTGCCCACCCGCGGCAACGTGCACGAGGCGGCGCCGGAGGCCACGGTGCTCTACACCGACGTGGACCCGGTCACCGTCGGCATCGGGCAGCGGATCCTGGCCGGCAGCGACCGGGCCGGCTACGGCTTCGGCGACGCCACCGACCTCACCACGATCGACCCGGCGCTGCTGCACCGGTTCGTGCCGGGGTGGGGCAGCCGCCCGGTCGGCGTGGTCTTCCTCGGCCTCGCGGCGTTCCTCGACGACGCGACGCTGCGGCGCACCCTCGACGATCTGTACGCGGCCACCGCCCCCGGCAGCCTCCTCGCCGTGGACTTCGACAGCGAGGAGTTGGCGGCGTATCCGCAGGCCCTGGCGATGATGGGCCCGACGTTCCGGATGCGGCCGCCCAAGGCGTTCGGTCCGCTTCTCGGCCGGTGGACCCCGACGCCGGAGGGCATCGTCCCGGTGACCCGGTGGCGTCCCGACGGCCCGCCGGCGGACCTGCCCGACGCCTTCCACGGCGGGCTCGCCGTCCGGCACGCCGACTGAGACGGCGGCTCCCACAGCGCCCGGTGACGCGCCCGACGGGGTTCGGGGTGACCGTGCCCGCCGGCTGGCCGGAGCCCTCCGTATGATGCTTGCCCTACAGCAAGAGTTGTCGGAGGGTGATCATGCCGGAGGCGTCCGGAACGGTGTCCCGCGCGCTGCGCGAGGCGCCGCCCGACCGGTTGGCGGAGGCCGCCGACCGGGCCATCCGCGCTGCTCTCGGCGCGTCCCGGACCGACGTGTTCGTCGCCGACTACCGCATCAGCGGCCTGTGGCCGGTGCTGGACCCGGACCTGCCCGACGCCGGCTTCCTCGCCTGCCACGGCGTGGCGCAGCGCTGCTTCAGCAGCCAGCAGCCGGTCCTCGACGGCGGGGACGACGGCCGCTGCCGGGTCTACCTGCCGCTGACCGTGTGGGGCGAGCGCCTCGGCGTGCTCCTGGTCGAGCTGCCGGCCACCCCGGCCGCGTCGACCGTGGAGGCGGCCCGGGACATCGCCGGTGAGCTGGCGCTGGCGCTGCGCGCCGCCGACCGGGGGACCGACCGGTACCGCCGGGCCCGCCGCCGCGAGCGGCTGAGCATGGCCGCCGAGATGCAGTGGGACCTGCTGCCGGGCCGTAGCGTCACGCACGGCGCGTTCCTGCTGGCCGGGCAGCTGGAGCCGGCCTACACCGTGGGCGGCGACCACTTCGACTGGTCCGTCGACGGCGACCGGCTCGCGCTGACCGTGCTCAACGGCGCGGGCACCGGCCTGTCGGCGTCGCTGCTGACGGCGGTGGCGGTCAACGCGATGCGCAACGCCCGCCGCTCCGGCGGCGGGCTGGTCGAGCAGGCCGAGCTGGCCTCGGACACCGTCTTCTTCCAGCACCGCGGCGAGCGGCACGTGGCGACGCTGCTGCTGGAGTTGGACGCCACCGACGGCCGGGTCCGCGCGGTGGACGCGGGCTCGCCCCACGTGCTGCGGCTGCGGGGCGGCTCGGTGCAGCGGGTGCCGCTGGAGCAGCAGCTGCCGCTGGGCATGTTCGCCGAGACCCGCTACGAGGTGCAGGAGTTCACCGTCGAACCGGGCGACCGGCTCTTCGTGGTCAGCGACGGCGTGTACGCGGCGGCGCCGGACGGCGGCGAACCGTACGGCGAGCGGGCCATGGCGCGCTCGATGCGCGCGACGCGCTTGCAGCCGGCGACCGAGGCAGTTGGTACGGTGATGCGCGGGCTGCAGTCCTACCACGCCGACGCCGATCTGCGCGACGACGCGGTGGTCGTCTGCCTCGACTGGCGCGGCCGGGCCGGCGGTCCGGGCGGCGGGGCGCGGTGACGGGGCGGTAGCGGGACACGGACATCGCAGGGGACGTCGGGTGGAGCAACCGGATCTCGCCGCGGCGATCGACGCCGCAGCCGAGGCGCTCGTGCGCGTGCTCGACCCCACGGGCTCCCGCCACCAGATGACGGTCTCACCCACGCAGCTGCGGGTGCTGTCGCTGATCAGCGCCCGCCCCCGCACCAACGTGAACCGCCTCGCCGAGCTGCTCGACGTGGTGCCGTCGTCGGCGAGCCGGCTGTGTGACCGGTTGGAGGCGATCGGGCTGCTGCGCCGGGTCGCCGACCCACGGGACCGGCGGGAGGTGCGGCTGGTGCCGACGGCGGCGGCCGAGGCGCTGCTGCGGGAGCTCACCGAGCGCCGGCACCGGGCGGTCCGCGCGGTGCTGGAGCGGATGCCGTCGCGTACGCAGCACGAGCTGCTGTTGGCGCTGCTGGCGTTCGGCCAGGCGGCGGCCCCGGCGCCGGCGGTGGCCCAACCCGAGCCGGGCGCCCGGACGGCCTGACCGCGCCCCCGGCCCTCGCCGGCGTGATCGACCGCGGGGTGGTCGCGCCGCGACGACCGGCGCGACGTGAGCTGAGCCACATTGACGCGACCGCCCCGGCGAGGCGAACGCGGGCCGCCGGGAGCCGGAACCAGGCCCGATATAGTGGCAGCGCAACTCACCGGCCCCTGATCCTGCGATCGGGGGCCGCACCAGGGGAGGTCCCAGCCCGGGATCCGAGGGCGCCGGCGGCGGCCGGCCCGGCAACGCGCACGTCCCTCCGCAGCGCCCGTCCCGGGCGCCGGACCGTGCTGCGGAGGGAGGTTCGGTGTCGCGTCGGCCGGCGGGGGGCCCACCCCCGGATGAGACCCACGGCCCGCACGCCGCGCCGACCGGGGACCGCGTCCTCACCCTGCCCAACCTGATCAGCTTCGTCCGGCTGCTCGGCGTGCCGCTCTTCCTCTATCTGCTGCTGGTCGCCCACGCCGACGTCGCCGCGGTGGTGGTCCTGGCGCTCGGGGGCACCACGGACTGGGTCGACGGCTGGATCGCCCGCCGCCTGCGGCAGGTCAGCCGGCTGGGCGAGCTGCTGGACCCGCTGGCCGACCGGCTCTACATCCTGGCGACCCTGCTGGCGTTCACCGCCCGCGAGGTGGTGCCCTGGCAGTTCACCGTGGCGCTGCTGGCCCGGGAGTTGCTGCTGCTGGGCTCGCTGGGGGTGCTGCGCCGGCACGGGTACGGCCCGCCGCCGGTGCACTACGTCGGCAAGACCGCCACGTTCCTGCTGCTGGCCGCCTTCCCGATCCTGTTGCTGGCGCACGCCACGTCGGCGGTCACGGCGACGGTGGCCGGGGCGGTCGGCTGGGGGCTGGCCTGGTGGGGTCTGGTGCTGTACTGGGCGGCCGGCGCGCTCTACGTGCTGCAGGCGGCGCGGCTGGTGCGGGCGGTGCGGTCCCCGGCGGCGGGGGCGGCGGCGTGAGCGCCCCGCAGCGGCGGCCCGACGCCCCGCAGGGCGACGGCCCGGCGGCCCGGGTGTACGCGCCGGACTTCCTGACCGAGCTGTTCCGCAACCCGCTGGACCCGGGGTACGCCGACGCGGCGGCCCGGCGCCGGGACGCGCCGCCGTCGGGGTGGCGCGGCCGGTCGGCGCGGTCGGTCAGCCTGGTGGTGCTCGTGGCGTTGGGGTTCCTGTTCGCCGTGGCGTACCGGCAGACGATGGCGGAGGAGCCGGGGCGCAGCAAGGCGCGGGCGGACCTGGTGGCGCAGATCAAGGAGCGCGAGGCGGAGACCGACGAGATGGCGGCCCGGGCCGACCGGCTGCGGGAGGAGGTCGGCCGGCAGCGGGACGCGGCGCTCAGCGGCTCGCAGGCGTCGCGGTTGCGGCGGCTGGAGGCGGGCACCGGCCTGGGGCGGGTGCGCGGCGACGGCGTGGTGGTGCGGTTGGCGGACGCACCGCCGAAGGACGACGGGGCGGTGACCGGCTCCGAGGGCGGGCCGCCGCGGGTGCTGTACACGGATCTGCAGAAGGTGGCCAACGACCTGTGGGCGGCGGGCGCGGAGGCGGTGGCGATCAACGGCCAACGGTTGACGGCGACGTCGACGATCCGGTCGGCGGGCGCGGCGATCCTGGTGGACTTCCGGCCGGTGACGGGGCCGTACGAGGTGTCGGCGATCGGGCCGGGCTCGCTGCGGGACCGGTTCGACGACAGCCGGGCCGCGTTCCTGATGCGGGAGCTGGTGAACTCGGTGGGGCTGTCGTTCCAGGTCCGGGAGGTGGAGGACCTCACCCTGCCGGCGGCGCCGGAGCCACGGCTACGCTACGCCGAGCCTTCGGTCAGTCCGAGCCCGTCCGTGTCGGGTTCGGGCGTCGAGGGTTCGTCCGGTCCTGAGCCGTCCGGCTCTGGTTCGTCTCCCAGTCCTTCCGGAGGTGGCCGATGATCGCGGTGCTGGCGTTGCTCGCCGGGGTGGTGCTCGGGGTGTACCTCGATCCCACGGTTCCCGCGGCGTTGCAGCCGTATCTGCCGATCGCGGTGGTGGCGGCGTTGGACGCCGTGTTCGGCGGGGTGCGGGCGAAGCTGGACCGGATCTTCGACGACAAGCAGTTCGTGGTGTCGTTCATCTCGAACGTGCTGGTGGCGGGTCTGATCGTGTATCTGGGTGACCAGTTGGGCGTGGGTGGGCAGTTGTCCACCGGCGTGGTGGTGGTGCTCGGGGTGCGGATCTTCGGCAACGTGGCGGCGATCCGTCGCCACCTGTTCCGGGCGTAGGCTCGAGGCGATGAGCGAGGAGCAGTCCGAGACGGGCACGGGGTGGCCGCAGCCGGCGGTTCCGGGCCGGCCCACCGGGCCGGACCCGCGGCCGGGGGCACCGGATTCCGACGAGATGTCGCCGCTTTCGCCGCAGGGTGAGCCGCCGGGCCGCCAGTCGCCGCCGGACGAGCCGGACGCCGGCGACGCGGTGACGGTGGACCTGTCGTCGGTGACCGCGCCGGCGGGCGCGGAGCAGACCCCGCCGACGGGGCCGGCCGCGGTGGCGCGGCGCTTCACGTCGGCCGGGGCGATGATCGCGTTGTTGCTGGGCCTGTTGGGGTTCACCCTGGTGGTGCAGTTGCGCACGACGTCGACGGATCCGACGTCGGCGGCGACCCGCCAGGAGGACCTGGTGCGGATCTTCTCGGATCTGGATTCGCGGGAGAAGCGGCTGCGCCAGGACATCGAGGCGTTGGAGGAGAGCCAGCGGCAGTTGCGCTCGGGTGAGCAGGGGCGGCAGGCGGCGCTGCAGGAGGCGACGCGGCGGGCCGACGAGCTGGGCATCCTGGCGGGGACGCTGCCGGCGCGGGGGCCGGGGTTGAGCGTGCGCTTCGAGGCCGGGTCGAAGCCGATCTCGGCGTACCGGGTGCTGGATGCGGTGCAGGAGCTGCGGGGTGCGGGCGCGGAGGCGATGCAGATCTCGGGCGGCGACGGCGCGGCGGTGCGGATCATCGCCTCGACGTACTTCCTGGACGGCTCGGGCGGGGATCTGGTGGTCGACGGACGCCGGTTGTCGGGGCCGTTCACGATCACGGTGATCGGTGATCCGACGACGATGGCGACGGCGTTGAAGATTCCGGGCGGGGTGGCCGCGTCGGTCGCCGGTGACGGCGGTAACGTGATCGTCGAGGATCGTGAGGTGGCCGACGTGTCGGCGCTGCACGCGCCCGTGAAGTTGGAGCACGCCCGTCCGGTCTCCTGACCGGTGCGGCCCGCGCCGGTCCGCCGGCGCACCACTGGTCGGCACGACGATGAAGGACGCGTCTGGTGATTCCCGAGGATCTGCGGTATACCGCTGAGCACGAGTGGGTGGCGGGTGACGGTTCGGGCGCGGTCCGGGTCGGCATCACGCACTTCGCACAGGACGCGCTGGGTGACATCGTCTTCGTCCAGTTGCCCGAGGAGGGCGCGGAGGTGGCCGCGGGCGACTCGTTGGGTGAGATCGAGTCGACCAAGAGCGTGTCCGAGATCTACGCCCCGGTGAGCGGGGTCGTGGCGGCGCGGAACGAGGCGTTGGTGGACACTCCGGAGGTGATCAACTCTGATCCGTACGGTGCGGGTTGGCTGGTGGAGATCACGCCGGGTGATCCGGCGGCGGTGGACGGGCTGCTGACCGCCGGGGCTTACCGCGAGCTCACCGAGAGCTGAGTGCCCGTTGGGCGTGTGGTGTTCGTGCCGCGCGTCCGGTTGCCCTGCATTTCGGCGCTGGCTAGGCTCGCCCAGTCGACCGAGAACCCATAAGTTGAGCGTTGCGGAATTGCCTTTCCGGGCACGGGGAGCCAGCCGCCGGGTGTGCTGCCCGGCGGCCAGACCCGAATCACCCGACGCCGACGCGAAACAGATCCGTGAGGTGGTCCCATGACGCGGCCAGACGACGAGTTCCCCCCGCTCGACGTCACTTCGACGCTCAATCTCGGTTCGCTCGACGAAGTGCTGGAGGGGCCGGACACCGATGTGGTGCCGAGCCGGATGTCCGGTTCGTTGCCGCCGGGTATGGCGCTGCTGGTGGTTCGTCGGGGCCCGAACGCGGGCGCCCGGTTCCTGCTGGATCACGACGTGACGACGAGTGGCCGGCATCCGGACAGTGACATCTTCCTGGACGATGTGACCGTGTCGCGTCGGCACGCGGAGTTCCACCGGGACGGCGGGACGTTCACGGTGCGGGACGTGGGCAGTCTGAACGGCACCTACGTCAACCGGGAGCGGGTCGAGGCGGCCACGTTGAGCAACGGTGACGAGGTGCAGATCGGCAAGTTCCGAGTGGTGTTCATCGCCGGTCCGCGCCCGGAGGAGGAGGCCGGCCGGGGGTGAACGAGCCTGCGGCTTCGACGCCGCCCGGTGCGGCCCGCGCGCAACCGCTGATGAGCATCGGCGAGGTGCTGGGGCAGTTGCGGGTGGAGTTTCCCGACGTCACGATTTCGAAGTTGCGGTTCCTGGAGGCCGAGGGCCTCGTCGAGCCGCAGCGCACCGCTGCGGGCTACCGGAAGTACAGCTGGGACGACGTGGCGCGGTTGCGGTTCGTGCTGACCGCGCAGCGTGACCAGTACCTGCCGTTGCGGGTGATCCGTGAGCAGTTGGCGCAGTGGGACGCGGAGGACGGGCCGGCGCCGTCGCGGCCGACGCTGGTGGCGGTGGGCCCGGGCGGTGAGGTGCCCGGTCGTTCCGCGCCGGCGGATCAGCCGGTGGATTCGGCCCAGGTGCGGTTGGGCCGGTCCGACCTGGTCGCGCGCAGCGGGATCGACGAGTCGACGTTGGGCGAGTTGGAGCGGCTCGGGGTGTTGGTGTCCGATCCGCCGGGTTGGTACGACGGGGACGCGTTGATCATCGCGCGGGCGGTGGCGGGTCTGGCGGCGTACGGGCTGGAGCCTCGGCACCTGCGGGGTTACCGGACGGCGGCGGACCGGGAGGTGGGTTTGTTCGCGCAGTTGGTGGCGCCGTTGGTGCGGCAGAGCGACCCGGCGGCGCGGGCGCGGGCGGCGGAGACGGCGCGGGAGTTGGTGGCGTTGTCCCAGCAGTTGCACGCGGCGTTGGTGCGCGTGGGGCTGCGCTCGACGTTGGGTCGGTGACCCTGGGGTGGTGCGCGCGGCCCGGGCGTTGGCCCGGGCCGCGCGGCGTTTGGCGGGCGCGGTGGGCGGGGTCGGCTTCCGGGGGCGTGTCGTAGGCTTGCCGGGGTAACCCTTCTCTGGCGCGGGGCGTGCGGGTAGCGCATGGGATGTGCGTGTCGCGGTCCGTGTACCGTGCAGGGAAGGTCGCGGTACGGGCGTAGGTGACAACGACACGGAGGCGGCGGTGCGCGAGCTGAGCGTGGTCGGGGTTCGGGTGGAGCTGCCCAGCAACCAGCCGATCGTCCTGCTGCGGGAGGTCGAGGGGGATCGCTACCTGCCGATCTGGATCGGTGCGGTGGAGGCGACGGCGATCGCGTACGAGCAGCAGGGGGTCAAGCCGGCCCGGCCGTTGACGCACGATCTGTTGCGGGACGTGCTGGCGGCGCTGCAGGCGCCGCTGCGGGCGGTGGAGATCACCGAGCTGAAGGAGAACGTCTTCTACGCCGACCTGTTGATCGGTGACGACGGGGTGCGGGTGTCGGCGCGGCCGAGTGATTCGATCGCGTTGGCGTTGCGGGTCGGTGCGCCGATTCGTTGTGCCGAGCAGGTCCTCTCCGAGGCGGGGATCGTGATCCCGGACGAGCAGGAGGACGAGGTGGAGAAGTTCCGCGAGTTCCTGGAGCAGGTGCGTCCGGAGGACTTCGCGGGCTGACCGCGTTTCCCGACCCACCGGATGGTGGTCACTGTGGGTGACCTGCCGGCGTGTCGGTGATCTTTGCCGTGGCTGCGCGGCGTGTCGCGACCGTTCCTGCGCGGTAACTCTTCAAGGGCGCTATAGGGTTGCCGTGTCGAGGGGTGCACGTCCCGGATGCGACGTGTCACCGCACTGGCGGGGAGGTTGGTCCGGATGCACGAGCCGCGAGATCCCGAGCCTGGCACGCAAGCGCAGGAGACGGGTGTGGTGCCGGCGGGGCCGGCGACTGAGGGTGACGGTGCGGTGGGCTACCGGGGTGTGACCGCGTGCCACGCGGTGGGCATCACCTACCGGCAGCTGGACTACTGGGCGCGCACGACGCTGGTGGTGCCGAGCGTGCGGGACGCCTCGGGGTCGGGGACGTCCCGGTTGTACTCGTTCCGCGACCTGGTGGTGTTGAAGGTCGTGAAGCGCCTGCTGGACGCCGGGGTGTCGTTGCAGAACATCCGTAAGGCGATCGAGGCGCTGCGCTCGCGCGGGGTGGCCGACCTGGCGGGGATCACGCTGATCTCGGACGGCACGACGGTGTACGAGTGCCGCTCGCCGGAGGAGGTGGTCGACCTGTTGCAGGGCGGCCAGGGCGTGTTCGGCATCGCCATCGGCGGCGCGTTCAAGGAGATCGAGGGGTCGTTGTCGCACCTGCCGGCGGAGCCGGCCGAGCCGGCGCCGGGGGCGGCGGGCGACGACGCCGTGCAGGACGAGCTGGCGGCCCGCCGGGCGCGCCGCCGCGCGGGCTGACCCCGGGCCGACGGCGGCCGGCGGCGCTGGTCGGGCGGTCGGGAACTGTCCCGGGTGGTCCGCTTTGATGTAGGACGATCGTGTGTGTGCGTTCACGGGACGTGTCGGGCCGGTTGACAGCTTTTGCGTTGCCAGGAATCCTATGGGGCGGCATTCGCGGCTCGCTGCGGTCGCGTCACCGTCGGTGAGTGCGGTGGCGAGCCGCCGGCCGGTGGACGGGACGACCCACGGTGTGGCGACGGCGCCGCCCGACGATCGGATTTGAACCGAAGTGCAGACTGACAGTCAGGCCGGCGTGACCCTGGTGGACGTCGGCGGGCGGGCCGTGGGTGGATCCGGCTGCCCGGTGGCACACGCGCCGTTGCCGCCGCCCGCGCCGGCAGGTGACGTGCTGGCGGAAGCAACCGAGTTCCTGCATCTGTTCCACGCGGAGCGGCGGCTGCCGGGGGTGGCCGCGCGGATCGCGCAGGTGCGGGAGGAAATCGCCGTGACGGGCACGTACCGGCACACCCGGGAGGAGCTGGCGCACGGCGCGAAGGTGGCGTGGCGGCAGTCGGTGCGGTGTGTGGGCCGGGTGCGGTGGGCCGGTCTGCGGGTGCGTGACCGCCGGGACGTGACGACGGTGGCGGGGATCGCGGAGGAGCTGGCGCGGCACCTGGCGGCGGCGGACAACGGTGGCCGGATCCAGTCGGTGATGACGGTGTTCGCACCGGACCGGCCAGGGGTGGGGCCGCGGGCGCGGATCTGGAACGACCAGTTGATCCGCTACTGCGGTCACCGGGGCGCCGACGGGTCGGTGCTGGGCGATCCCGCCCAGGTGCCCATGACGGAGGCGGCGCTGGCCCTGGGGTGGCGGCCTCCGCCGGCGCCGGGCCGGTTCGACCTGTTGCCGTGGGTGATCGAGACGGCGTACGAGGATCCGACGCTGGTGCGGGTGCCCCGGGAACTGGTGCGGGAGGTTGCGCTGACGCATCCGGCGTATCCGTGGTTCGCGGGGTTGCGGCTGCGGTGGCACGCGTTGCCGGTGATCAGCAACATGCGGTTGCGCGTCGGCGGGGTCGACTACAGCTGCGCGCCGTTCAACGGCCACTACCTCAGCGACGAGATCGGCACCCGCAACATGGGCGACCGGGACCGGTACGACCAACTGCTGACGGTGGCCCGGGGGCTGGGACTGGACACGTCGCGGGAGGACACGCTGTGGCGGGAACACGCCGCGTTGGTGATCAACCAGGCGGTGTTGCACTCGTTCCGCCTGGCGGGGGTGCGGGTGTCTGATCCGCACACCGAATCGGAGTTGTTCATGCGGTTCTGCGCGCAGGAGGAGCGGGCGGGACGGCCGGTGCACGGCGACTGGTCGTGGCTCAACGGCAGCGTCGGATGGGCGGCTCTACACGCGGTGCACCACCGCTACTACGACCCGGGGGTGCCGAACCCGAACCTGTGGCCGGCACCGCGGGCGTACGGATCGGCCGGCGTGCCGGAGGCGACCCTGCGGGGGCGTCACGACGCGGCCCGCCGGCGGGAGGACTGAGGATGGACGTCGCGGCGTTGCGGCAGAGTTGGGCGCAGTTGCGGGTGGCGGGTCCGGAGGCGGCGAAGTACTTCTACGCGACGCTGTTCACGATCGCCCCGGAGGTGCGGTCGATGTTCCCGACGAACATGCGTTACCAGGAGGACAAGCTGCTGGCGGCGTTGGGGCACATCGTGAGCCACGTCGACGACGAGCGGGAGCTGGCGGGCTTCACGCGGCGGCTGGGCGCCGATCACCGTCGGTTCCGGGGCGAGGACCGGCAGGGCCGGGTGGTGCCGCTGGGCCAGGGGCACTACCGCTGGGTGGGCCAGGCGTTGCTGGCGACGTTGGAACGGTTCCTCGGGCCGCGGTGGACGCCGGGGCTGCGGGCGGACTGGGCGACGGCGTACGAGGTGGTGTCGGGCCTGATGCTGGCCGGCGCGGCGGACGCGGAACGGTCGTCGCCGCCGCTGTGGGAGGCGCAGGTCCTCGCGGTGCAGCGACGCCGCGCGGACCTGTGCGTGTTCACGGTGCGCCCCAACTATCTGTGCGAGTACCTCCCGGGGCAGTCGCTGCCGGTGCAGGTGCCGCAGTTGCGGCTCTGGCGATACCTGTCACCGGCCAACGCGCCGCGCCCCGACGGCACGATCGAGTTCCACGTGCGCGCGGTGGGTCGCTTCTCGACGCATCTGGTGCGCCGCCTGCGGGTGGGGGATCAGGTGCTGCTCGGCTCGCCGACGGGCACCGCGCTGGCGGCGTACGACCGTTCGCCGCAACTGCCGTTGCTGCTGGTGGCCGGGGGGACGGGGCTGGCGCCGTTGCGGGCGGTGGTGGAGGCGTTGCGGGCAGGCCCGGGGCGGCCCACGACGTTGGTGGTGGGCGGCCGGGCCCCGGAGGACCTCTACGACGACGCGACCGTGCGAAAGTTGGCGGACGCGACGGGTTGGCTGCGGTACGTGCCGACGGTGCAGACCGGCTGGGGATGGTCGGGGGCCGTGGGCACGGCAGGCGACACGGCGGTGCGGCTGGGGCCGTGGGAGGAGGCCGACGTGCTGGTGTGCGGCAGCCCGGAGATGACGCGCGAGACGATCGGGGCGCTGCTCGGGTCGGGGGTGGCCCCGCACCGGATCCTGGCCGAGGCCTACGACCACTGCCAGTATCCGCCGCTGGCCGGTTCAGCCGCCGCGGTGGCGGTGCGGGACTTCAGCGCGACGGGGGTGCGATGAGCATCGACGCGGGTGACCATGGCGGTACGGCCAGGGTGGTGGGCACGTTGACGGCCCGCCGGTTCCGTGGGGGTGACTGGCTGCCGGTCGACCAGGTCGCCGACGTGGCCCGGTCGGCCGACGAGCGGATCGGGTTGCTGCACGGTGAGCTGGAGCGGCTGCGGCGGGAGAACGAGACGCTGGTGCGGCAGGTGGAGATGCTGCGGCACGGGGCTCTGCCGAGCGCGGCCCCGCAGGGCCCGGACTCGATGGTGATCGAGTTGGCGGTGCGGGCGCAGGAGGAGGCGAACCGGACGATCGAGGACGCCGGCGCGGAAGGCGCGGAGATCATCGCGGACGCGCGGCGGCAGGCCGAGGAGATCGTCGCCGAGGCGCACCGGCGGGCCGGCGCGCTGCTCGGTACGCGCCCGGACGCGGCGGATGCCCGCGCCGAGGAGCTGCGGCTGCTGGGGCGGGTGCGCGAGTTGGAGAGCCGGCAGGCGGCTCTGGCGGCGGCGGCGCAGCAGCAACTGGGCCGGTGGCAGGCCTACCTGGCGGGGCAGGCGGAGCAGGTGCGGGCGCAGGCGGAGCAGACCGCCGAAGCCGACCGGCAGTTGCGTCAGGTCCTCGGCGGGTAGCCCGCCGGGGCCGCGGGCGAGCAGCGTCACGCGGCCGGCGGTCGCCGACGCGACGCACGCCGAGGCAGCATGGACGACGTGACGCAGACGATCGACGCGGTGGCGGGCCTGCTCACCGGCGGTGGTGTCGTGGTGCTCAGTGGCGCCGGCCTGTCGACGGACTCGGGCATCCCCGACTACCGGGGGCCCAGCGGCGTGGCCCGCCGGCACACCCCGATGACGTTCCAGGCGTTCACGCAGGACCCGGCGGCGCGGCGCCGCTACTGGGCGCGCAGTCACCTGGGGTGGCGCACGATCGCCCGGGCGGCGCCCAACGACGGGCACGCCGCGGTGGCCCGGTTGCAGCACGCCGGCCTCGTCGACGCGGTGATCACGCAGAACGTCGACGGTCTGCACACGGCCGCCGGGTCGACGCCGGTGGTGGAGCTGCACGGGAGTCTCGACGCGGTGGTGTGCCTCGACTGCGGCGACCGCACCGCCCGCGAGGAGCTGGACCGGCGGCTGCGGGAGGCGAACCCGGGGTTCTCGGCGGCGGTGGCGGCGGTCAACCCGGACGGTGACGTGAACCTGCCCGACGCGCAGGTGGCCCGGTTCCGGCCGGTGGACTGTGAGTGGTGTCGCACCGGCATGCTGAAACCGGACGTGGTGTTCTTCGGGGAGACGGTGCCGCCGGCGCGGGTCGCCGCGTGTTTCGACCTGGTGCAGCGGGCCCGGGCGGTGCTGGTGCTCGGCTCGTCGTTGACGGTGATGTCGGGGCGCCGGTTCGTGATCCGGGCGGCGAAACGGGGCATTCCGGTGGCGATCGTCAACCAGGGGCCCACCCAGGGCGACGGGTACGCCACCGTGCGTGTGGACGCCCCGCTGGGCGTGGTGCTGCCGGAACTCGCCGACCGCCTCACCCCCCGCGCGCCCCTGGCCGCGTCGGGCGCCGACGCCGGGGTTACGCGCGGGTGATCCCCGCCGGGGACGACATCCGCCGGAAACGGTGGCGCTGGTAGCGTGGTCGGTGCCGGTACCCCGCGTGGGAGAGACCGCCCGAGTTGTTCGGGGCGGCGCCGAAGGGGCAGCTTCCTCCCCGGAACCTCTCAGGCAGAAGGACCACGTGGGCAGGCACTGTGGAGCGCCCTGCCCGGGGTGCGACTCAGGGGGAGGCCGACCTGTCGACCTCACCCCGGGGAGCGCCGCCCATGACCGCAGAGCAGTTCGCCGCCCGCCACATCGGCCCCGACGGCGACGACGAGCGCCGCATGCTCGACGTCGTCGGCTACGACTCGATCGACGAGCTGATGGATGCGGCGATCCCCGAGGTGATCCGCTGGCACGGCACCCTGGACCTGCCGGAGCCGGCCAGCGAACACGACGCCCTCGCGCAGCTGCGCGAGATCGCCGGCCGCAACACCGTCGCCGTGTCCATGATCGGCTTGGGCTACCACGGCACGCACACCCCGGCGGTGATCCGCCGCAACGTGCTGGAGAACCCGGCCTGGTACACGGCGTACACGCCGTACCAGCCGGAGATCAGCCAGGGCCGGCTGGAGGCGCTGCTGAACTTCCAGACGATGGTGACGGACCTGACGGGGCTGGCCACGGCGAACGCGTCGATGCTCGACGAGGCCACGGCCGCGGCGGAGGCGATGACCCTGGCCCGTCGGGCGTCGAAGTCCCGCAGCAGTGTGTACGTGGTCGACGCCGACGCGTTGCCGCAGACCGTCGCCGTGATCACCAGCCGGGCGCAGCCGTTGGGCATCGAGGTGCGGGTGGTGGACCTGGACGCCGACGAGCTGCCGGGGGAGTTCTTCGGCCTGCACCTGCAGTACCCGGGGGCGTCGGGGGCCGTACGCGACCACACGCCGCTGGTCGAGGCGGCCCACGCGGCCGGGGCGCTGGTGACGGTGGCGGCGGACCTGCTGGCGTTGACGCTGCTGCGCGCGCCGGGGGAGATCGGCGCGGACATCGCCGCCGGCACCACCCAACGGTTCGGGGTGCCGATGGGCTTCGGTGGCCCGCACGCCGGCTACCTGGCGGTGCGCGCCGGCCTGGAGCGGATGCTGCCCGGCCGGCTCGTCGGGGTGTCCCGCGACGCCGCCGGCAACCCGGCGTACCGGCTGGCGTTGCAGACCCGCGAGCAGCACATCCGGCGGGAGAGGGCGACCAGCAACATCTGCACCGCGCAGGTGCTCCTGGCGGTGATGGCCGGCATGTACGCCGTCTACCACGGCCCCGACGGGCTGCGGGCGATCGCGCGGCGTACCCACGCCATGGCGGCGCGGCTCGCGGCCGGGTTGCGCGCGGGCGGGGTGGGCGTCGCGGACGTCGCGTTCTTCGACACGGTCGTGGCGACCGTGCCGGGCCGCGCCGCGCAGGTGGTCGCCGACGCGCAGCGGCGGGGGGTGAACCTGCGGCTGGTCGACGCCGACCGGGTGGGGGTCTCGTGCGACGAGACGACCACCGCGGCGCACCTGGCGGCGGTGTGGACGGCGTTCGGGGTGCCCGCGTTCGACGGCGCCGTCGACGCGGCGTGGCCGGCGGGGTTGGCGCGCACGTCGGCGTTCCTGACCCACCCGGTGTTCGGCGCGCACCGTTCCGAGACGGCGATGCTGCGCTACCTGCGGCGGCTGGCGGACTTCGACTACGCCCTGGACCGGGGCATGATCCCGCTGGGCTCGTGCACGATGAAGCTGAACGCGACCACGGAGATGGAGCCGGTGAGCTGGGCGGAGTTCGCCCACGTGCACCCGTTCGCGCCGCCGTCGCAGACGGCCGGCTACCGCGAGCTGATCGCCCAGTTGGAGGGGTGGCTGGCGGAGGTGACCGGCTACGACGCGGTCAGCGTGCAGCCCAACGCCGGGTCGCAGGGGGAGCTGGCGGGGCTGCTGGCGATCCGCGCCTACCACGCCGACCGGGGGCAGGGGCACCGCGACGTGTGCCTGATCCCGTCGTCGGCGCACGGCACGAACGCCGCGTCGGCGGTGATGGCGGGGATGCGGGTGGTCGTGGTGGGCTGCGACGACGACGGCAACGTCGACCTGGTCGACCTCGACGCGAAGATCGACAAGCACCGGGACGCGCTCGCGGCGATCATGGTGACGTACCCGTCGACGCACGGGGTGTACGAGACGGGCATCGCGCAGTTGTGCGCGAAGGTCCACGACGCCGGCGGCCAGGTGTATGTCGACGGGGCGAACCTCAACGCCCTCGTCGGGTTCGCCAAGCCGGGCCGGTTCGGCGCGGACGTGTCGCACCTCAACCTGCACAAGACGTTCTGCATTCCGCACGGCGGCGGCGGGCCGGGGGTGGGTCCGGTGGCGGTGCGGCAGCACCTGGCCCCGTTCCTTCCCGGCGACCCGTGCGGCGACGGCGGCGACGGCCGGCCGGTGATCTCGGCCGCCCGGTACGGGTCGGCGGGGATCCTGCCGATCCCGTGGGCGTACCTGCGGATGATGGGCGCGGCGGGCCTGACCCGGGCCACGGGGGTGGCGGTGCTCGCCGCGAACTACGTGGCGGCGCGGCTGCGGGAGCACTTCCCGGTGCTGTACGCGGGCAACAAGGGCCTGGTGGCGCACGAGTGCATCCTGGACCTGCGGCCGGTGACGAAGGCCGCGGGGATCAGCGTCGACGACGTGGCCAAGCGGCTCATCGACTACGGGTTCCACGCGCCGACGATGTCGTTCCCGGTGGCGGGGACGCTGATGGTGGAGCCGACCGAGAGCGAGGGCCTGGCCGAGCTGGACCGGTTCTGCGACGCCATGATCGCCATCCGCGCGGAGATCGACGCGGTGGCGTCGGGGCGGTGGCCGGCCGGCGACAACCCCCTGGCCAACGCGCCGCACACGGCGGCGATGGTGTCGGCCGACGAGTGGCCGCACCCGTATCCGCGGTCGGTGGGTGGCTACCCGGTGGGCGTGGACCGGGCCGGGAAGTACTGGCCGCCGGTGCGGCGCGTCGACGGCGCGTACGGCGACCGGAACCTGGTCTGCTCGTGTCCCGCGCCGGAGGCGTTCGAGGACTGAGCGCCGCGGGCGCGCGGGGGAGTGGCGCGGTTCGAATGCCTGCGCGCGACGCCGGGGCGGTGCACGTGGCCGCCCCGGCCGGTGCGTCGACCTGGGGAGGGCGGCCCCGGCAGCGGGGACTAGCCTGAGGTCGACGTGTGCGTCAGGTTGACGCTGGGTGAACGGTCAGGCCACGAGGGCGTGTCGGGCGGGGCCGCGGTGGGGGGCGATGGTGCTGCCGTCGGGAAGGAGCTCGCCGGTGTCCTCGAAGACGATGACACCGTTGCAGAGCAGGCTCCAGCCCTGCTCAGGGAAGCAGGCGATGATCCGGGCGGCTTCCCGGTCGGTCGCTTCGGCGGAGGGGCAGGTGGGTTGGTGCTGGCACATCGGGTTCTCCGGACTGTGGGGGCACTGTGTCATGGTTCACATGACCAGTGACGCACAGTACCAAGCGACAGTGAGCCGCATCGAGCAGGTTCACGCCATGTTGCCGGGAAATCCACTGAACGGACGAGGCGGAATGGGCCGGACGGCGTGGAAGCGCTCCCACTGAGGCGGGTTGACGCCCCCGCCGCCCCCGCGCGCTGCCGCGACCGCCTCGCCGAACGCGACCGCCTCGAATGGCGCCTCACCGACGGCGGTGACCCCGCCGCCCTCGCCCAGGACTTCCTCACCGCCCACGGCCTCGGCGCCGACGACCTCACCCGCCCCGCCACCCACCACCGCCCCGACGGCCCCTGCGGCGCCGCCCTCTACCTCTCCGCCGCCGCAGCCGCCACCATGACCGCCGCCGCACCCGGCGCACCCACCCCCGCCCCCGCCCTGCCCGACCTCGCCGTCGTCGTCTACGACCACACCGCCACCGGCCCCACCGGACCACCACCACCCGAGAGCACCTGGTGGGTCGGCGACTGGACCCCCAGCTGGACCCCCCACCAACACGCCGCCGCCGTCACCGCCGTCCGCGCCGCCATCGGCCGCGGCGACGTCTACCAGACCAACCTCGTCGGCCACGCCGCCGCCCCCTACACCGGCAACCCCCACCCCGCCCTCGCCCGACTAGCCCGCCTACCCGGAGCCCGCTACGGCGGCACCCTGCACGGCCCCGGCTGGGCCATCGGCTGCGCCTCCCCGGAAACCCTCATCGCCGTCGAAGCCGGCCGCCTCGTCACCCGCCCCATCAAAGGCACCCGCCCCGCCACCCCCGCCGGCCGCACCGAACTGCTCACCTCCGCCAAGGAACGCGCCGAACACATCATGATCGTCGACCTGGAACGCAACGACCTCGCCCGCGTCGCCGCCACCGGCACCGTCACCGTCGACGAACTGTTCGCCGTACGCCGCTGGTGCGACCTGTGGCAGGCCGAATCCACCGTCTCCGCCGCCCCCGCCGACGGCCTCGGCCTCGCCGACCTGCTCCACGCCATCTGCCCCGGCGGCTCCGTCACCGGCGCACCCAAACTCGCCGCCTGCGACGTCATCGCCGCCTGCGAACCCGTCGGCCGCGGCGCCGCCATGGGCGCCCTCGGCTGGATCGCCCCCGGCCACCTCGACCTCGGCCTCACCATCCGCACCGCCGCCGCCGACGCCCACCACCTGCACACCTGGGCCGGCGGCGGCATCACCTGGGACAGCGACCCCGACGCCGAAGTCGCCGAAGCCGCCGCCAAGGCCCACCCCGTCCGCGCCGCCCTCACCAACCGATAACCTGATCACATGACGATGCGGCCCATCCGGATCATCGGCGACCCGGTGCTACGCGCCGCCTGCGAGCCGGTCACCACCTTCGACGCCGACCTCCGCGCCCTGGTCACCGACCTCATGGACACCCTCCTCGGCGCCCCCGGCCGCGCCGGCGTCGCCGCCAACCAGATCGGCGTACCCGCCCAGGTCTTCGTCTACGACGCCGACGGCCACCGCGGCCACATGATCAACCCCACCCTGGAACTGTCCGACGAAACCCAGGACGACGACGAGGGCTGCCTGTCCATCCCCGGCCTCTACTTCCCGACCCCCCGCGCCCTGCACGCCACCGCACACGGCTTCGACCAGCACGGCGAACCACTCACCATCTCCGGCAGCGGATTCCTCGCCCGCGCCCTGCAACACGAGACCGACCACCTCCACGGCCGCCTCTACGTCGACACCCTGCGCGGCGACACCCGACGCAAGGCCCTGCGCGAAATCCGCGCCGGCCGCTTCGACGCACCCCGCCGCTGACGGCCACCGCCCGGTCGACACACCGGCGCCACCCGCGGGCGGCGACCGGGCGGGGCGTCATCGCGGTGTTGTCGCTGGCCGACCGCAGCGCCCTCAGCCCAACCGGGCCGTCAACGTGTACTCCCCGTACTCCGCCACCGCCGTGAACCCCAACCCCCGGTACAGGCGCAACGCCGCCACGTTGTCGCCCCGCACGTTCAACGTCACATGCTCCACCTCACCGACCAACCGCCCACACAACGCCGCCACCACCGCCGCACCCAACCCCCGCCTCCGAAACCCCGGATGCGTCGTCACGTTCCCCAACGCCGCCACCTGCCACGTCGGCGAATACACGTGCACCCCCGCCACCGCGACCAGCGCACCACCCCGACGCACCCCCACGTACCGGCCCGTGTCGAGCATCCGCGCGTCGAACCAGTTCCCCGGATACGCCGCCGCGTACAGACCCCGCAACTCCGGCAGGTCCGCCACCGTCAACGGCCGCCCCTCGGCCACCACCCCCGCCAACCGGGCCCGATCCGTCAACGCCATCTTCACGTGCCCCACCCCACCACCGACGTCGAACCCGCCACCCAACGCCGCCACCAGGCCCGGCGACAGATGCGCGTGCAGCCGCGCCGGCAACACCGGCGTCAGATCCGTCAGCAACCCCGCCAACTCCGCCCGCCCACCCGGCCCGGCCAACGCCAACAGCGTCGGCGGCACCGCACCGTGATACAGCAACGCCACCTGCCTACCACGACGAAACCACGACGTGTACGGCCAGAAGAAGTCGTCGAGATCACCCAACTCGTACGCGTGCAACGCCGGATCCCGACCCAGCAGCCGACCCAACAACCCCCGGTCGCGCTCGGCACGCACCAACCCGTTCAGCGGCACCCCTCGGCCGGCAGATTCTCGTGCGCCCACCGCGCCAACGCGTCCAACGCCGGCAACACCGCCGCACCCCGCTCCGTCAGCTCGTAACTGACCCCCACCGGCGGACCCTCCCGCACCGTGCGACTGACCAGCCCCACCCGCACCAACTCACCCAACCGGTCCGACAACACCGACTCGCTGATCCCCGGCAACGCCCGCGCCAACTCCGCGAACCCCGCCGGCCCCAGCCCCAGCGTCCCCAGCAACACCCCGTTCCACCGCTTGCCCAGAAACGCGAACGCCCGCGTCAGACCCCGGTCACACACACGGGGAGCCTCGTCGGCGGGGGAGCGCAGCGTCATGACCCCAGGATACGTGGCACCCACCACGACCACAGCAGCTTCGAAAAAGCTAGCTGCTACCGTAGGCGCAGCAACAACCCCACACCCCTGCTGGAGGACACCATGACCGACACCACCACACCCCTGATCACCCTCCACCCCGACGCCCAAGCCCAACTCTTCACCGACGCCCGCACCGCCAACACCTTCACCGACGAACCCGTCACCGACGAACACCTGCACGCCATCTTCGACCTCGCCAAGTACCCACCCACCGCCGCCAACACCCAACCCCTACGCGTCCTCTACATCCGCCCCGGCGACGCCCGCAACCGCCTCCTCACCCACATGGCCGAAGGCAACCGCACCAAGACCGCCACCGCCCCCGTCGTCGCCGTCCTCGCCGCCGACACCGACTTCCACGACCACATCCCCCGCATCTTCCCCATCCGCCCCGAACTCCGCGACGGCCTCGCCGCCGACCCCGCCGCCCGCGACACCATGGCCCGCTTCAACGCCACCCTCCAGATCGCCTACTGGCTCCTCGCCGTCCGCGCCGCCGGCCTCGCCGCCGGACCCATGGCCGGCTTCGACGCCGCCGGCGTCGACCGCGAATTCTTCGCCGACAGCAGCTGGCGCTCCCTGCTCGTCGTCAACATCGGCAAGCCCGGCCCCGACGCCTGGTTCCCCCGCCTGCCCCGCCTCGACTACGACGACGTCGTCCGCCACGCCTGACCCACCCCGGGTCGGCGCGCACCCCGCGCGCCGACCCGGCACCACCCCTCACCGACCCCGACGCCGCCGCAACCACACACCCACCCAACCCACCGCCACGAACACCACCATCGAACACACCAACACCCTCAGCACCCCACCACCCTCCCCTCACCCACGTAAGCTGCACAGAGTGCGCCTGGCCACCTTCAACCTGCTCCACGGCCGATCCCTCACCGACGGACTCGTCGACCCCCACCGACTCACCACCGCCGTCGCCGCCCTCGACGCCGACGTCCTCGCCCTCCAAGAAGTCGACCGCGACCAAAGCCGCAGCGGCAACCACGACCTCACCGCCATCGCCGCCCACGCCCTCCACGCACCCCAACACCGCTTCGCCGCCGCCCTCGTCGGCACCCCCGGCGAACACTTCCGCCCCCTCCGCCACGACGACGACGGACACGGCGAACCCCGCTACGGCATCGGCCTCATCACCCGCCACCCCGTACGCACCTGGCAGGTCACCCGCCTCAAACCCGCCCCCGTCCGCTCACCCGTCTACATCCCCGGACCCGACGGCGGCCTCCTCCTCCTACAAGACGAACCCCGCGTCGTCCTCGCCGCCGTCCTCGACACCCCCCACGGCGACATCACCGTCGCCGCCACCCACCTCTCCTTCGTCCCCGGCTGGAACGCCCACCAACTCCGCCAAACCGTCCGCGCACTCCGCGCCCTACCCGCCCCCCGCATCCTCCTCGGCGACCTCAACCTCCCCGCCACCCCCGCCCGCCTCATCTCCGGCTGGACCCCCCTCGCCCGCCGCCCCACCTACCCCGCCACCCACCCCCGCATCCAACTCGACCACATCCTCGCCGACCGCCACCTCCGCCACCGACTACCACCCGTCACCGCCACCGCCACCCCCCTCTCCACCATCTCCGACCACCGCCCCCTCCTCGTCGACCTCGGCTAACCACCCACCGCCCGCCGCACCGCACCCACCGCATTACGGAACAACATCGCCACCGTCGTCGGACCCACCCCACCCACCCGCGGCGTGATCGCCCCCGCCACCCGCGCACACGACGGATCCACATCCGGCAACAACCGCCGCCCCGCATACCGCACCCCACCACCCACCACCACCGCACCCGGCCGCACATGCTCCGGCCGCACGATCCCGGGCACCCCCGCAGCCGCCACCAACACCTCCGCCCGACGCGCAAACCGCGGCCAATCCGCCACCCCCGTGTGCACCACCGTCACCGCCGCATTCGTCGTCGACCGCTTCTGCGCCAACAACATCGCCAACGGCCGCCCCAACGTCGCACCCCGACCCAGCACCACCACCTCCCGACCCGCCACCGACACCCCGTGAAACGCCAACAACGCCTCGATCCCCGCCGGCGTACACGGCACCGGCCCCGGCAACCCCAACGCCAACCGCCCCAGATTCACCGGATGCATCCCATCCACATCCTTGTCCGGATCCAGCACCTGCAACGCCCGCCCGTAATCCAGCCCGCCCGGAACCGGATGCTGCACCAACACCCCGTGCACCCCACGGTCGGCATTGAAATCCTCGATCACCCGATGCAGATCCACCTGCGACGCCGACGCCGGCAACCGCACATGCGGCGACACGAACCCCAACTCCGCCGCCTGCCGCTGCTTGATCCGGATGTACCCGGCACTCGCGTCGTCGTCACCGACCAGCACCGTTGCCAACGACGGCGTCACCCCCGCCGCCCGCAACGCGACGACCTCCGCCGCCACCTCACCCAACACCCGATCCGCCACCGGCCCACCCGGCAACAACCGAGCCACACCCACGGAATCCATCGAAGAGGACATGACACCACCCCGCCCGCAGGGGCCCAGGCGGACGACCCCCACGACGAGCTCCCCGATGGTCAAACCCATCCCCGGTGCCGCCAGTCGCGTACCACCCCATCCTGCCCCACCCACCCCTCACCCCAGGTCCCCCCGCGCCGCCACCAACCCCCCCAACACCCGATTCGTACGGTTCGACCGCACCGCCGCCCGCTGCTGACCCGCCGTCACCTCGATATACGTCTGCGACGACGCCAACGACGCATGCCCCAACAACCGCATGATCTCCGCC
Organism: Micromonospora haikouensis; assembly: GCF_000876225.1. Taxonomy (NCBI): domain Bacteria; kingdom Bacillati; phylum Actinomycetota; class Actinomycetes; order Micromonosporales; family Micromonosporaceae; genus Micromonospora; species Micromonospora haikouensis. The sequence continues at coordinate 2,357,417 of NZ_JXSX01000003.1, forward strand.
GCGCTCGCCCCGTCCTCCGCCAACCGCGTCGCGAACGTGTGCCGCAACGCGTGCAACCGCGCCCCCCGCGGCACCCGATCGGCCACCCCCGCCCGCCGATAACAGGACTCCACCAGATACTGCAACCCACCCCGCCGCAACGGCTCACCCTGCCGATCCACCAGCAACGGCGACTCCGGCCGCACCGACCGCGACCCGAACCGCCGCGCCCGACTCTCCAGATACGCCACCAGCACCCCGTCCAGCTCCGGCTCGACCGGCACCACCCGCGGCCGACCCCCCTTGCCCGCCACCTCCACCCGACGCTCACCCGGCCGCCCCGCCAGCGACGCCACCCGCAGCGCCAACAACTCCGACAGGCGCAGCCCCGCACACAGCGCCAACGCCAACACCGCCACGTCCCGCTCCGGCCACGGATCACGCTGCCGACCGTCCTCCCGGGACACCGCCGCGAGCAGCTGCTCCGGGGTGTCCTCACCACGCAGCGGCTTGGGCTGGGGGAGCGGGGCGCGGGGACGGCCCACCGCCGGCATCGGGTTGCCCGCCACCACGCCCTCCGCCACCAGGAACGAGAAGAAGCTGTTCCACGTCGACCAGGCACGGTGCACCGACGCCACGGCGCGGGGCGCGGCGAACCGGGCGAACGCGGCCCGCATGACCCTGGGGGAGAGGGCGGCGACGGGCAGCGCCTCGGGTGGCAGGACCGGGGTGACGACCTCCGCCGCCAGCGCCGCCACCGCCCGCAGGTCCCGCCGGTACGCCGCGAGGGTGTGCGGGGACGGCTTGCGCGTCGCCAGGGCGGTCAGGAACTCCTCGACGAGGCTCGTGACTGATTCGTCCTGTTTGTCATGCATAAGGGATATTATGCATGATCCTCGGGTTCGCGGCGACCCGCCGCGAGAGGGGAGCGGGACGACCTGCCCGGCCTGGTCGACACGGGAACCGGCATTGGCGCTATCGGAGGCGTCGGTCGGTCCCGGCGCGCGAGAGCCACGAAGACGTCTCCGCCGGGCCGGGACGCAGCGGCCGGTCCTGCATGGGACCCGGCGAGGATGATCACCGGGCCCGAACGGGTGAGCCGACGGCGACCGGGCGCGGGACGGGGCGACCGGCGGGGTGCCAGCCGGCGGCTGCCGGCGGCCCGCCCGGCGCAGGGCTCGACCCCTCTCGGAGGAGCCCCCGACCGGTCAACTTGACATAATGTACATTATCGAATCACCACGGGGCCGTCTCGTTTACCGTTGGCTTCCCCTTCATGATCACCCTATGCTGGTCCGATGTACCCGCTGTCGACCTGTCCGCCCGCCGTCACGTCGGTGACGCGGGCGCGCGTCGCGCGCGGTGCGGTCGTCCCGGCCGCGTCGGTCGTCGTCTGCCAGGCGAGCGCGGTGGTGACGTACGGGCTGCCGAGCCCGACCGGCCGTGGCCCTCCGGCGGCGGTCCCCTCCCCGAAACGACCGCCAGGGCGAAGCCGTAGAGCTTCGGCCCTTTTTCTTTTCCCGGGCTTCTCAGCGTTCCCGGGTTTCTGATCGGAAGGATCGACCATGAGTCTGGATCATCGCACCGTCGACCAGCAGTGGCTGGCCGAGCTACGCGTGTCGCTGGCGGACGAGTTCGCCACGCAGACGGCTCGGCTCAGGGAACTGACCGAGCTCAACGCCGACACGGGCGACCCGGGCGAGGCGCACACCCGGGCGGCGCTGGTCGTGGCCGCCCGGCGCGGCGTCGAGCAGGTCGCCGATGCGTTGCGGCGCATCGACGAGGGTGGGTACGGCGTGTGTGAGAGGTGCGAGCGGGCGATTCCGGTGCAACGGCTGGAGGTGGTGCCGTACGCCCGCTTCTGCGTGCCGTGCCAGGAGAAGTCGGCCGGCTGACGGGTGCGGCGGGCCGCCATCCCTCGACGGGGTGGCGGCCCGCCGCCGTGTGGGTGGGTGGCGGGCCGCCGGGTCAGAGGCCGCCGGAGACGCGTAGGACGGTGCCGGTGGCGTAGCTGGCTTCGGGGCTGAGTAGCCAGGCGATGGCGGTGGCGATCTCGTCGGGTTCGCCGGCGCGGCCGAGTGGGATGCGGCCGGCGGCGGTGTCGGCGCGGTCGGGTGCGCCGGAGAGGGCGTGCAGGTCGGTGCGGATGATGCCGGGGGCGACGCCGTTGACGCGGATGCCGTGGGGGGCGAGTTCCTTGGCGAGGCCGACGGTGAGGGTGTCGGTGGCGGCTTTGGCGGCGGCGTAGTGGACGTACTCCCCTGGGCTGCCGAGGGTGGCGGCGGCGGAGGAGACGTTGACGATGGCGCCGCCGCGGGTGAGGCGGCGGGCGGCTTGTTGGGCGCAGAGGACGTACCCGATGAGGTTGACGTCGACGACGTGGCGTAGGTCTTCGGCGCGCAGGTCGGTGAGGGGGCCGATGGGGCTGGTGACGCCGGCGTTGTTGACCAGGCCGGTGAGGGGGCCGAGGGTGGCGGCGGTGTCGAAGAGGTGGGTGACGGCGTCGGGGTCGGTGGTGTCGGCCTGGACGGCGATGGCGTTGCGGCCGGTGGCCTGGATGTCGGCGACGACGCCGGTGGCGGCGGTGTGGTCGCGGCGGTAGGCGATGGCGATGTGGTGGCCTGCGTGGGCGAGGCGGCGGGCGGTGGCGGCGCCGATGCCGCGGCTGCCGCCGGTGACGATGGTGACGGGTTGCATCGGGTGCTCCTCCCCCGGTTGTGGTGGTGACGTTACCGGTGGGGTGGGGGCGTTGGCGGGTGTGATCGCTTACGCTGCCGGCGTCGGTTCGTGGCGAGGGGGTTGTGGTGGCGGGTGTGCGGGTCGGTGACCTGGTCGAGGATTTCGAGTTGCCGGACGAGACGGGTGCGCCGCGGCGGTTGTCGGAGTTCCTGGCGTCGGGGCCGGTGGTGTTGTTCTTCTATCCGGCGGCGATGACGCGGGGGTGTACGGCGGAGAGTTGTCATTTCCGGGATCTGGCGGCGGAGTTCGCGGCGGTGGGTGCGCAGCGGGTGGGGATCAGTCGGGATGCGGTGGAGCGGCAGGCGGAGTTTTCGCGGTTGCACGGGTTCGACTATCCGTTGTTGTCGGATGTCGACGGTGTGGTGGCGCGGCGGTTCGGGGTGTTGCGGCGGTTGCCGTTGGGGCCGTTGAGTACGCGGCGGATGACGTTCGTGATCGGTGTGGATCGGCGGGTGGTGGAGGTGGTGCACAGCGAGTTGGGGATGAACGAGCATGCGGATCGGGCGTTGCGGGCGTTGGGGGGTTGATCTTCGGGGTGTCGGTGTGGGCTGGTATCAAGGCAGGATCAAACAGGTGTACGGAAGAGGGTTGTGATGGTTGCCGCGGGCCAGGGTTTGTCCACTGACGAGGTGCAGAGCATCCGGGAGGCGTTGGCGGCGGGCCGGAAGCCGAGGGTGGTGTTCACCTCGTCGGCTGGTCAGATCGCCGGTCAGGTGGGTCAGGTGGTGGAGTTGACGGATCCGGCGGTGTCGGACGAGTTCGTGGTGGTGCGGTTCGGGCGGGACGAGTTGCCGTTCTCCCCCGCTGATGTGGCGGTGGCGCCGCGGGGGGCGGGTCGGAAGGCGGCTGCGGTGTCGGTGGAGGCGCAGCCGGAGCCGGAGCCTGAGCCGGTGGTGGAGCCGGAGTTCGTGTTGGACACGCCGCGGGTGCCGGCGCAGCGGCGGGAGGAGCCGAGGGTGGAGCAGGAGCAGGAGCTGGCGGAGGCGAAGCCGGCGCGTAGGCCGGTAAAGGCGGCGAAGGTGGTGAAGCCGAAGGGGCCGGCGGGGTTGACGGTGACGTTGGCGTATGCGGATGGTGAGTGGACGGTGGCGGCGCAGCAGGGTGCGAAGGCGTTGGCGAAGCCGTATGTGGTGAAGCCGGCGGAGGCGTTGCGGATGGTGGCGTTGGTGGATGTTCCGGGGGTGCAGGAGGCGGTGGAGCAGATTCTGGCGGCGGAGCGGGCGGAGGCGGAGCAGCAGGCGGAGAAGTTGCGGGCGGAGTTGGCGGAGATCGAGGCGCGGTTGGCGGAGTTGCGCGAGGCGGGTTGATTGGTGTGTCTCCCCGCCCCCGTCGCTGTGTGCGGCGGGGGCGGTTTTGTGTGCGAGGGCCGGCGCGTGGGGAGTCGCGCCGGCCCCGGGGTGGGTGGTCAGTGGGTGGGGATGTGGGCGATGCCGATGCGCTTGCGGAAGACCCAGTAGGTCCAGCCTTGGTAGGCCAGGACGATGGGGGTGAAGATGACCGCCACCCAGGTCATGATCTTGAGGGTGTAGGGGGTGGAGGCGGCGTTGGTGGCGGTGAGGGTGCCGGCGGGGTCCAGTGTGGAGGGCATGACGTTGGGGAAGAGTGCGGCGAAGAGGGTGGCGACGGCGAGGGCGATGGCGAGGGCGGTGCCGGTGAAGGCCCAGCCTTCGCGGCGGGCGCGGGCGGCGGTGAGGCCGGCGAGGAGGGCGATGGCGGCGCCGGCGGCGAGGGCGATGGCGGCGGTGCTGGAGCGGATGGTGAGCGTCCAGCCGAGGAAGGCGACGGCGGCGACGGCGGTGCCGGTGCCGAGTTTGAGGGCGAGGTTTCGGGCGCGGTGGCGGATGTCGCCGGTGGTCTTGAGGGCGAGGAAGACGGCGCCGTGGGTGAGGAAGAGGCCGAGGGTGGTGAGGCCGCCGAGGAGGGCGTAGGGGTGGAGCAGGTCGGTGAGGCCGCCGACGTATTCGTGGTCGGCGTCCAGGGGTACGCCGCGGAAGATGTTGGCGAAGGCGACGCCCCACAGGACGGCGGGGATGGCGGAGCCCCAGAAGATGGCCTGGTCCCAGCGGCGTTTCCAGGTGGGTTCGGGGCGCTTGTGGCGGTATTCGAAGGCGACGCCGCGGGCGATGAGGGCGAGCAGGATGAGCAGCAGGGGCAGGTAGAAGCCGGAGAAGAGGGTGGCGTACCACTCGGGGAAGGCGGCGAACATGGCGCCGCCGGCGGTGATGAGCCAGACCTCGTTGCCGTCCCAGACGGGGCCGATGGTGTTGATGAGGACGCGGCGTTCGCGGTCGTCGCGGCCGAGGACGGGTAGGAGCATGCCGACGCCGAAGTCGAAGCCTTCGAGGATGAAGTAGCCGGTGAAGAGCACGGCGACGAGGAGAAACCAGATGGTGGTGAGTTCCACGGTGGGGCTCCGGGTCAGTAGGCGAAGGCGAGCGGGCGCTCGGTGTCGTCGTCGGTGGGTTCGGGTTCGGGGGTGAGGTCGGGTACGCCGGCTTTGGCGTAGCGGAGGAGGAGTTTGAATTCGATGACGGCGAGGGTGGCGTAGATGAGGGTGAAGGCGGTGAAGGAGGTGAGGACTTCGGTGAGGGAGACGGTGCGGGAGACGCCGTTGCGGGTGAGCATCTCGCCGAAGACGATCCAGGGTTGGCGGCCCATTTCGGTGAAGATCCAGCCGAAGGAGTTGGCCAGCAGTGGCAGTACGGGCATGGCCAGGCCGGCGCGGAGCAGCCAGCGGCTGGTGGGGGTGCGGCCCTTGCGTTGGCTCCAGAGGACGAGGAGGGCGATCGCGGCGGCGGCGAGCCCGAAGCCGATCATGAAGCGGAAGCTCCAGTAGGTGACGGGGATGATGGGGGCGTAGTTGCCGGGGCCGTACTGGGTGGCGTATTGGGCTTGGAGGTCGTTGATGCCCTGGACGGTGCCGTTGGGGTCGCCGGTGCCGAGGAACGACAGCAGGTAGGGGATCTTGAGGGCGAAGACCTCGCGGCTGCCGTCGAGGCTGCCGACGGTGAGCACGGAGAAGGAGGCGGGGCTCTCGGTGGTGTAGAGGCCTTCGGCGGCGGCCATCTTCATGGGCTGCACCTCGGTCATGATCTTGCCTTGGATGTCGCCGGTGAGCAGGACGAGGGTCGAGGAGATCAGGACGACCCAGGAGCCGAACTTCGTGGCGAAGCGGTAGGCGCCGGTGTCGGCGCTGCCGCGGTTGCGCATCACGTGCCAGAGGCCGACGGTGACGACGAGGGAGCCGGCGACGAGGAACGATCCGGCGAGGGTGTGCGGGAAGGTGACGAGGGCGACCTTGTTGGTGAGGACGGCGACGAAGTCGGTGAGTTCGGCGCGGCCGCTGTCGGGGTTGATCCGGTAGCCGACGGGGTTCTGCATGAACGAGTTGGCGGCGAGGATGAAGTAGGCCGACAGGTTGGTGCCGATGGCGGCGGCCCAGATCGCGGCGAGGTGCAGTCGTTTGGGCAGCCGGTCCCAGCCGAAGATCCACAGGCCGATGAAGGTGGATTCGAGGAAGAACGCGACGAGGGCTTCGATGGCCAGGGGTGCGCCGAAGATGTCGCCGACGAAGCGGGAGTAGTCGCTCCAGTTCATGCCGAACTGGAATTCCTGGACGATGCCGGTGACGACGCCCATGGCGAAGTTGATGAGGAAGAGTTTTCCGTAGAACTTGGTGAGTTTGAGGTAGCGCTCGTTGCCGGTGCGGTGCCACATGGTCTGGAGGATGGCGACGAGTACGGACAGGCCGATGGTCAGCGGCACGAACAGGAAGTGGTAGACGGTGGTGACACCGAACTGCCAGCGGGCGACGTCCAACGCGTCCACCTGGAACCCCCAGCCTTTCATACTACGAGACGTAGTAGATACTACTCGTCGTCGTAGACGGTTCGGCAGGGGCGGAGGTCCCGACCGGGCCCGGGACCAATGACCTTGATCACCTCGGCCGGGCGGCCCCCGCAGGCGCACTCCCCTGTCCCCCGGGCCTGGCGTGGGCGTGCGACCATCGACCGCTGATGGACACGCCCACCGCCCGCTGGCGCCCGCCCCTGATCTGGCGCGGCGCCCAGCTGCTCGCCCGCGCGGTCGTCGGCGCCCTGGCCCGCCTCGAGGTCACCGGCGACGTGCCCGACGGGAGACGCCGGGGGCCGCTGATCCTGGCGGCCAACCACCTGAGCCCCTTCGACCCGCTCGTGCTGGCCGCCGCCTGCCGCGCCCGCGGCGTCTCCCCCCGGTTCATGGCCACCGGCGGGTTGTTCCGCGCCCCGCTGCTGGGGGCGGCGATGCGCCGCGCCGGGCACCTGCGCGTCGACCGGGGCACCGCCGCCGTGCACCGGGCCCTGGACGACGCGGCGTGCGCCGTGGCCGCCGGGTCGGTGATCCTGGTGTATCCGGAGGGCCGCATCGGGCTGGACCCGGGCCTGTGGCCCGAGCGCGGCAAGACGGGCACCGCCCGGCTAGCCCTGGCCAGCGGCGCGACCGTGGTGCCGGTGGCCCAGTGGGGCTCGCACGAGGTGCTGCCGTACCGGGCGCCGAAGGGCATGCTGCGCGCGGTGGCCCGGGCGGTGTGGCGGCGGCCGGTGGTGCGGGTGCACTTCGGCGACCCGGTCGCGCTGGGCGACGTCGCCGCCGACGCGCCGGGCGCGGCCCGGCGGGTCACCGACCGGATCATCGACGCGATCACCGACGCCCTGGTGCCGCTGCGCCCCGACGAGCCCGACGTGCCGCGCCACGTGGACCCGGGCCGTCCCGTCGACACCTCCCGGGCGCACCGCCGCCGGCTGCCCTGACGCCCCTGACGCGTGGGTGTGGCGGGCCGCTCACCTGCCGGTCATCCGGCGTCGGCCCCGGCGGGGCATACTGCCGGGCGTGCCCTCCCCCTCCGCCTACCTCGACGCGCCCGCGCCGCTGGCGTTCGCCCACCGCGGCGGCGCGGCCCACGGCGACGAGAACACCGCCGAGGCGTTCGCCCGCGCGGTCGGCCTGGGCTACCGGTACGTCGAGACCGACGTGCACGGCACCGTCGACGGGGTCGCCGTGGTGTTCCACGATGCGACCCTGCGGCGGGTCACCGGGCAGCCGGGGCGCATCGCGGATCTGCGCTGGGCGGACCTGGCGTCGGTGCGCGTCGGCGGGGCCGCCGTGGTGCCCCGCCTCGACGACGTCCTCGGCGCGTGGCCGCAGGTGCGGTTCAACGTCGACGTGAAGGCCGACGGGGCGATCGCGCCGACCGTCGCCGCGCTCGAGCGGGTCGCCGCCGGCGACCGGGTGCTGCTGGCCTCGTTCAGCGACGCCCGGCTGGCCCGGCTGCGGGCGGCCACGCACGGGCGGGTCGCCACGGGTCTGGGCGCGCGCGGGGTGGCCCGGCTGCGGGTGGCGTCGCTGCACGGGCGGCCGGTGCGGCTGCACCCGTCGGTGGTGGCGGTGCAGGTGCCGCCGCGCTACGGCCGGCTGCCCGTGGTCGACCGCCGGTTCCTGGCGTACGCGCACGGGCTGGGGTTGCACGTGCACGTCTGGACGATCGACGAACCTGCCGAGATGCACGAGTTACTTGATCTTGGTGTGGATGGCATCATGACCGATCACGTCGGCGTGCTGCGCGACGTCTACCGCAGCCGCGGCCACTGGGCCGCCTGAGATCGGCGGAGGAAACCGATGGCCGAGACGGTCACCCCCGACGTGGCGACCCCGCCGCCTGCCAGCACCGCCCGCGAGCGGCGCGGCTGGTACCTCTACGACTGGGCGAACTCGGCGTTCCAGACGACCGTCATCACCGTGTTCCTCGGCCCGTTCCTGACCACCGTCACCGAGCTGGCCGCCGGCTGCGCGCTGGGCGCCGAGCGCTGCGACGGGTACGTGCACCCGCTGGGCATCCGGGTCGCCGCCGGCTCCTACTACCCGTACCTGATCTCCCTGTCGGTGTTCCTGACCGTGTTCGTGCTGCCGGTGGTCGGCGCGGTGGCCGACCGGTCGGCGCACAAGAAGCGGCTGCTGGGCACGGCGGCGTTCACCGGCGCGGGCGCGACGATCGCGTTCGCGTTCGTCACCGGCGAGCGGTACCTGCTCGGCGGGGCGCTGTTCCTGGTGGCCAACATCGCCTTCGGCGCGGCCGTGGTGGTCTACAACTCGTTCCTGCCGCAGCTGGGCGGCCCCGACGAACGCGACGGCATCTCCAGCCGCGGCTGGGCCATCGGCTACCTCGGCGGCGGGCTGCTGCTGGCCGCGAACCTCGTCGCGGTGACCATGCTCACCGAGGAGGGCAACCCGCAGCGCACCCTGGACCTGGCCCGCTGGTCGATCGTGTCGGCCGGCGTGTGGTGGGCGGCGTTCACCCTGGTGCCGCTGCGTTGGCTGCGCGAGCGCCCGCCCGCCGCCGCGCCGGCCGGCGGCGGCAACGTGCTCACCGACGGGTTCCGGCAGCTCGGCCGCACCCTGCGCGAGGTCAAGGCGTACCCGTTGACGTTGTTCTTCCTGCTGGCGTTCCTGGTCTACAACGACGGCATCCAGACCGTGATCACCCTCGCCAGTCAGTACGGCACCGAGGAGCTGAAGCTGGGGCAGAGCACCCTGATCACCACCATCCTGCTGGTGCAGTTCCTCGCCTTCGGCGGCGCCCTGGCCCTGGGCGCGCTGGCCCGGCGCATCGGGGCGTGGAAGACGGTGCTGCTCAGCCTCGTGCTGTGGACCGGCGTGATCATCGCCGCGTTCCGGCTGCCCGCCGAGGCGCCGCTGCCGTTCATGATCCTCGGTGGCTGCATCGGGCTGGTCCTCGGCGGCAGCCAGGCGCTGAGCCGGTCGCTGTTCAGCCAGCTCATCCCCGCCGGCAAGGAGGGCGAGTACTACGGCTTCTACGAGATCAGCGACAAGGGCACCAGCTGGCTCGGGCCCCTCGCCTTCGGGCTGGTGTTCCAGCTCACCGCCTCCTACCGGGTGGGCCTGGTCTCCCTGCTGATCTTCTTCGTGGTCGGGTTCGCGTTGCTGGCCGCCGTGCCGATCCGCCGCGCGATCGTCGCCGCCGGCAACACCCCGCCGAGGGTGCTGTAGGCCGACACGCACCCGACTGATCGGCGGTGCTCGATCGGCTAGGCTGCCCCGACGTGACCGACGACGCCGCTGCCACCCCGATCTGCCTGGCCCGGCCCCTACCGGGCCCGGACGACGACCCCCGCCGCGGCTGCGCCGCGACCCGGGGCGCCGACGGCCGGCCGCTGCACGCCGCCGCCCTGCGGTTCTTCTGGGGGCCGATGGACTGCGGCAAGTCCACGATGGCCCTGCAGATGAACCACAACCACGCCCGGCAGGGCCGCCGCGGCCTGGTCACCACCCGCATCGACCGGTCCCTGGGCCCGCAGGTCACCACCCGCATCGGCCTGGCCCACGCTGCGATCGAGGTCACCGACGGCCTCGACCTGCGCGACCTGGTCCGCGACGCCTGGGCCGACGGGGTACGCGTGGACTACCTCATCTGCGACGAGGCGTCCTTCTACAACCTGGAACACATCGAGCAGATGGCCGACCTCGTCGACAACGACGACGTCGACGTGTACGCGTTCGGCCTGGCCACCGACTTCCGGTCCAGCCTGTTCCCCGCCGCCCGGCGGCTGTTCGAACTCGCCGACTCCGTCGCCCGCATCCAGGTCGAGGTGCTGTGCTGGTGCGGCCGCGAAGGGCTGCTCAACGCCCGCGTCATCGGCGGCCGGGTCGTCCGCGAAGGCGAACAGGTCGTCATCGGCGACACCGTGGACACCGCCGACGTGCGCTACCAGGTGCTGTGCCGGCGGCACTACCGCGCCGGTGAGCTGGGCCCCCGCGACTGACCCGCCGGCGGCAGCGCCTCAGAACGGGTCACCGCAGACCCGCCACCGGCCGTCCTCCTTCACCATCGTCACCGTGCGGTCCTCGCCCGCGCCGCCGTCGCGGGTCAGCCGTGCCCGCACCGTCCCGGTCGGCCGGCCCCCCTTGGTGCGCACCGACACGTCGACGATCTCGTAGCCGGTGACCACCGGCGGCGTGCGCACCCAGCCGGCGAAACCGACCGCGCTCCACCGGCTGCGCGACTGCGCGCACAGCCGCTCGTAGGCCCGCTCCACGTCGCCCGCGGCGACCTCCCGCAGGAACCCGTCGGCGCCGTCGCGGACCTGGTCGCCGGCACCGGCCAGCATCTGCACGTTCCACGCGCCCAGCCCGGCCACCCCCACCAGGCACAGCCCCAACCCCGCGCCGGCGGCCAGCAGACCGGTGCGTGCCGGCCGGCCCCGCCGCGCCGGCCGCGTCCACGGCTGCTCACTGCCCATCACGTCGACCGTAGGCCCACCCGCCGCCGCCGCGCAGGCACTCGCCCCGGGTCGCCCCGCCCGGCCGCATCGTCTACGGTCGGCGGCACACGGATGGCAACCCGCGGAGGCGAGGCGACGATGACCCGTTACGTGCAGCCGGTGCCCACCCCCGACGACCCGTACACCGGTGACCGGCTGCTGCGGTCCTGGCTGCGCCGCCTGCTCGGCCCCGCCGGGCACGACGCCGCGCAGCCCCGGCTGGTCGACCTGGCCGCCGACGTGGCCGGGTCGCTGCGCGCCGCGCACGCCGACGCCGAGGCCCACCCGCCGGTCCTGGTCCGCTACGACGGGTGGGGCGCACGTGTCGACCGCATCGACACGTCCGCCGGCTGGCAGGCCCAACGCGCCGCCGCCGCCCGCCACGCCGTGGTCGCCCTGCCCTACCAGGCGTCCGCGCGGCAGCGGTGGGGAGCCGGCGCGCGGGTCGTCCAACACGCCCTGCTGCACCTGTACGGGCCGGAGTCGGCCACGTTCTCCTGCCCGGTGGCCATGGCCGACGGCGCGGCGGCGCTGCTGAGCCTGCCCGACGTCGACGCGACCGTGCGCGACGCGTGGCTGCCCCGGCTGACCTCCACCGACCCCGACACGGCGATCGTGTCCGGGCAGTGGATGACCGAGTCGCAGGGCGGCTCCGACCTGTCCGGGTCCGCCACCGTCGGCCGGCCCGCCGCCGACGGGTCGTGGCGGCTCACCGGCCAGAAGTGGTTCTGCTCCGCCGCCGACGCGCCGATGGCGGTGGCCCTGGCCCGCCCCGAGGGCGCCGGTCGGGGCAGCCGCGTGCTCGCCCCGTTCCTGGTGCCCCGCTACGCCGCCGACTCGCCCCTGGCCGGGGTCACCGCCGCCGCCGGCGCACCCGCCCCCGGCGTCACCGTGCACCGGCTCAAGGACAAGCTGGGCACGTGGGCGCTGCCGACCGCCGAGATCGGCCTCACCGACGCGTACGCGCTGCCGCTGGGCGACCCGGCGGTGCCCGGCCTGGCCCGGGCGATGACCCTGGTGGTGGTGACCCGGGTGCACAACGCCGCCGCCGCGGCCGGCGGGATCCGCCGCGGCCTGGACTACGCCCGCGCCTACGCCACCGCCCGCGCCGTCGCCGGGGGACGCCTGGCCGACAGCCCGCTGCACCGGGCCACCCTCGGCGCGCTCGCCGTCGACGCCGCCGCCGCGTTCGCCCTGGCCGGGCACGCGTTCGCGCTGCTCGGCCGCGTCGAGACCGACGCCGACGTGGACGCCGCCGCCGAGCTGCGGGTCGTCGCGCCCCTGGCGAAACTCGCCACCGGCCGGCTCGCCGTGGCCTGCGCCAGCGAATACGTGGAGGCGTTCGGCGGCGCCGGGTACGTCGAGGACACCGGCGTGCCCCGGCTGCTGCGCGACGCGCAGGTCCTGCCGATCTGGGAGGGCACCACCAACGTGCTCGCCCTGGACGTGCTGCGCGCCGTCGCCCGCGAGAACGCCGACGCGCCCCTGCTGCGCCGCCTCGCCGCCGCCGTCGACCTGGCCCGGCCGCTGTCGCCGGCCCTGGCCGACACCCTCGCCGACGTCACCGGCCAGTTGACCGCCGCCCTCGCCGACGTCACCGCCGACCCGCGCGCCACCGACGTCGTCGCCGGCGCCCGCGCGCTGGCGTTGCGCCTGGCGGCGGCGCTGACTTGCGCCCTGCTCGTCGAACACGCCGCGTGGGGCGACGAGCAGGCCCGTGTCGCCGCCGAGCTGTGGGCGCGGCGGCGGCTGCGCCACGACGACATCTCCGCCGACGCCCACCGCCACCTCGACCTGCTCTGCTGACGGGTCAGGCGCGCCGGCGGGCCCGCGCCGCCCAGATCGCGTACGCCGGGTCGCGGTCCAGGTTGTGCCGGTCCCGGTCGTAGCGGCGGGTCGTCCGCGGGTCCGCGTGCCCCATCGCGTCCTGCACGTCCTCCAACGGCACCCCCTCCGCGCGGGCCGTCGTGGCGAACGCGTGCCGAAGCGAGTGCGGCGACAACTTCTCCCACGCCGGGATGCCCGCCACCCGGGCCAGCCGCCGCACCAGCCGGAACACCGAGTGCCGGTCCAGCCGCGCGCCGGTCGCGGTCACCAGCAGCGGCCCGGTCACCTCGTGGACGCCCACCCCCTGCGCCGCCGCCCGCTCGGCCAGGTAGGCGTCCACCTCGTACGCCGTGGACGGGGTCAGCGCCCGCCGCCGCGGCTTGCCGCCCTTGCCGACGAACCGGACACTGCGGTGCCCCCGCTCCGCGCCCAGGTCCGCCACGTCCAACGACACCAGCTCCCCCACCCGCAACCCGAGGTCGGCCAGCAACGCCACCGCCGCCCGGTTCCGGGCCGCCGTCGGCCCGGTCTCGGCCTGCGCCGCGGCCAGCAGCGCATCCACCTCCTGCGGCGTCAACCCGATCGTCGAGGAGTGGTCCCGGTCGACGCGGGGCCGGTCCGCCGCGGCCACCGGGTTCGCCTGCACCGCCCGCAGCTTGACCAGGAAGTCGTACCAGCTCGACAGGGCCGACAGCTTGCGGGCCACCGTCGCCGGGGTCAACGGCCGGCCGCTGCGCGCCGCCGGGGTGGCCTCCAACTCCCGGCCGTAGGCGTTGACGTCGAGGAAGTTCGCCCGCAGCGGGTCCAGCTCCCGCGCCCGGCACCACGCCAACCAGCCGGCCACGTCCCGCCGGTAGGCGTCGCGGGTGTGCTCGGACAACCGGCGGTTACGCAGCCACGCCTCGGTGAAGTCGCCCGGACCGGCCCCGCGCAGGGCCGGCCGGGCCGCGCCACGCGGCAGCACCGGAAACTCGGGACGAAGCATGGGTGAAAGGTTCTCAGTCTCCGCGCGCGTCGGCGGTGAGGCGCGCCCGAGGGCTTTCCCGTCCCGGCCGCCCGCCGCCGGCCGGCTCCTCGTGAACCCCGCCGCCGGTGACCCGCCAGCACCGGTCGTAGCCGACGGCGTCGGCGAACCACACGTCGTGGGTCACCAGCACCACCGTGCCCCGGTACGCGCGCAGCGCCTCCTCCACCACGTCCAGGGAGTCGAAGTCGAGGAAGTTCGTCGGCTCGTCGAGCAGCAGCACCCGCGCCGGACCGTTCACCATGACCGCCAGCAGCAGCCGGCGCAGCTCCCCGGCCGACAGCAGCCGCAGCGGCTGGTCCCACTGCTCCGGGCCGAACAGGTGCGCGTCGAGCAGCCGCTCGGCCTCGTCGACGTACACGGGCACCTGGGAGCGGAACCACGTCAGCACCGGGACGTCGGTGCGCAGCGCGTCGTGGGTCTGCGGCAGCAGCGCCACCGGCGCACCGCAGGTGACCTCCCCCGCGTCGGGTTCGCGCAGGCCGGCGAGGATACGCAGCAGCGTGGTCTTGCCGGCGCCGTTGTCGCCGGTGAGTAGCACCCGGTCGCCGTCGCGCACCCGCAGGTCCACGCCCGCGAACAGGGGCCGGTCGCCGGCGCGGGCGGCCAGGCCCCGCGCGGCGAGCACGTCCCGGCCGTCGTCGCCGGCCGGGTCGGGAAACGCCAGGGTCAGCGCCGGGCGGGTCTGCGGCTGCGCCAGCCACCGCAGCGAGTCCATCTGCCGGCGTAGCCGCCGCTGCCGCGCCGTGGCCTTACGCGCGACCTTCTTCGCGTAGCGGCGCGCCTGGTCGGCGCCGAGGCCGCGGCGCACCGTCGACTCCACCCCGCGCGCGTGTTCCTTGGTGCGCGCGATGTCGGCCAGCAGCCGCTGGTGGGTCTTCTCCTGCGCCTCGTAGTCCAGCAGCAGCCGCTGCCAGCGGCGGGTCTTCTCCGCCCGGTAGTCGGTGTACCCGCCGGTGTACGTCTGCGGTGTGTCGTGGATGCCGTCGAGTTCCACGACGCGGGTGACGGTGCGGTCCAGGAACGCCCGGTCGTGGCTGACCACCAGCACGCCGCCGCCGAACGCGGCCAGCCAGCCGCCGAGCCAGGCGATGCCGTCGGCGTCGAGGTGGTTGGTCGGCTCGTCGAGGATCAGCAGGTCCGGGGTGTCCAGCAGCACCCGGGCCAGGGTCAGCCGGGCCTGCTCGCCGCCGCTGACGCGGTGCAGCGGCGCGTCGTCGGGCAGGCCGGCCACGTCGAGTCGCTGGCGGACCTCGGCCAGCCGTGCCTGCGCCCGCCACCCGTCCAGGGCGGCGAAGCGGTCCTGGGCCTCGCCGTAGGCGTCCAGGGCGGTGGTGTCCCCGCCGGCCAGCCGCCGCTCCAGGGTCCGCAGCCGCCGGTCGAGCCGGCCCAGCTCCCCGAGGCCGGCGGCGAGGAACTGCCCGACGGTGACCGTCGGGTCGGGCGGCTGCTGGGCGAAGTAGCCGATCCGGGTACCGGGGGCGAGGCTGACGTGCCCGGTCGACGGCGGCTCGGCCCCGGTGAGCACCCGCAGGAGGCTGGACTTGCCGACCCCGTTGGGGCCGACCAGGCCGACCCGGTCACCGGCGTTGACGACGAGGTCGACGCCGGTGAACAGCGGCTCGGCGTCGTACTGCAAGCTGACGGACACGACCTTCAACACGGTGATCCTCCGCGGGACGGCAGGCGGGCCGGGACGCCCACGACGGGCGGCCGGTCGGTGCGCGTGGCGGCGGGGCGGTCGGCCCGGCCGCGGCCTGCGGGATCACATGTGCTGGTCGGCTCCGGTGTCTCGGCTGCGGGGACGTCGTCGAGTCTGGCATCCCCCGCCGCCGTCCGCGACCGGTTTACGTGTCGTCGCGATCAGGGCACCCGACGCGGGGTGCCCTGATCGCGACGGGTGCCGTCAGGCGTCGATCTGCCGGTGGCCGTTGCTGCCGGTGGCGATGGCCACCCGGCGGGGCTTGGCCCGCTCTGCCACGGGGATGCGCAGGGTCAGCACCCCGTGGTCGTAGCCCGCCTCGAGGCGGTCGGTGTCGAGGGTGTCGCTGAGGAACAGCTGCCGGCTGAACGTGCCCATGGGGCGCTCCGCCGCGACCAGTTCGACGTTGTCGCCGGTCGGGCGGCGGCGCTGCGCGCGGACGGTCAGCACGTTGCGTTCGACGGTGCAGTCGATGCTGTCCGGGTCCACCCCGGGCAGGTCGAACGCGGCGTAGAAGTAGTCGCCGTCGCGGTAGGCGTCCATGTGCATCACGGCGGGGCGGGAGTTGGTGCCGAGCAGCTGCTCGGCGAGCCGGTCGATCTCCCGGAACGGGTCGGTGCGCATCAGCATCGTGGTTCCTCCTCGGTTCTCCTGGCCGAAGGCATCAAGTTGAGTCTGGGTGACTCAAGTCCTGGTTCTTTGATAGCGCGCACCGGCGGCCGTGTCAACCCGACGCCGCCTCACCCGGTCGGGAAGTCGGCCAGCTCCCGCACCGCCGTCTCCAGCGCGGCGTCGACGCCGTGGTCGACCATCGTCCGGTACGCGGGGTCGCCCGCCGCCGCCGTGCGGCGGATGCCCTCGGCCGAGGCGGCCACCCGCTGGCGGACCACCTCGACGAACGACCCCACCGGCCCGGCGTGACCGTAGGCGTCGAGGAACAGCCGCAGCCGCCGGGGCCGGTCCGCGAACGCCGTGAACCCCTCGGCGGCCACCACGTGCCGGGCGTGCAACGGCACCCACGCGAACGCGGTGAACGCCAGGTCCCACTCACGGGTGACCGGGGCCGCGAGGTCCCAGTCGAAGAACCCGACGAGCCGCCCGTCGGCCCACGCCGCGTTGTACGGGGCCGCGTCGTTGTGCCCGACGATCAGGCCCGGCCGCCAGACGCCGCCCTCGCGCCACCGCGCCCCTGCGGGCGGCACGAAGCCCGCCACCGCGGCGTGCAGGTCCCGCAGCCACCGCGCGACCTGGCGCAGCGCGTCGTCGCTGTGCGCCCAGGCCGGCCACGGCCGGGTGACGCCGACCGTCTCCCCGGGCAGGAACGACAGGACCTCCCGCCCGTGCTCGTCGAAGCCCCGCGCCCGGGGCGCCCCGTCGAAGCCGACCGTCTCCAGGTGCCGCAGCAGCGCGTGCACCGACGACGTCCACGCCCCCGGCGTACGCCGCACCGTGTCGCCGATGCGGACCGCGCCGCCGGTGTTGCCGCCGGCCAATCGCTGTTCCTCACCCACGGTCCCATCCTCGCGCACGGGCGGGTGATACGGTCACCCCGCCGTGCACGAGCACTGTCCGAGGAGGTGAGTCCGATCAACGCTGCGACCGGTCGGGGCTCCCTCCCCCGCATGGCCTAGGGAGCGCCCGCACAAGGCATCCCTGAAAGGCGCGTATTCGGCATGCGCATCCACGAAGAACACTTCACTGTCGACGGTGTGCCCGCTGTCCGGTGGACCCCGCCCGACAGCACCACTACCGGCCCTCGCCCGCTGATCCTCATCGGCCACGGCGGCGGCCAACACAAGACCGCCCCCGCCGTCGTGCACCGCGCCCACCGGTTCGCGGCCAGCGGTTTCGCGGCCGTCGCGGTGGACGCGCCGAACCACGGCGACCGCCCGAGCGACGACCGCTACCAGCGCATCGCCACCGAGATCCGGGCCCGCGCCGACGCCGGCGGCGACCCGGCACCCCTGCTCGCCGACTTCCAGACGCTCGTCGCCGCGCAGACCGTACCGGAATGGCGGGCCGTCCTGCACCACCTCGATCCCGGACCGGTCGGCTACTGGGGCGTCTCGCTGGGCTGCGGACTCGGTGTGCCGTTCGTGGCCGCCGAACCCCGGGTCCGCGCGGCGGTCCTCGGCCTGGGCGGGGCATCGGCCCCCGCCGCCGAGGCCGCCGCGCGGATCACCGTGCCGGTCGAGTTCCTGGTCCAGTGGGACGACGAGCGGGTCCCCCGCGCGCAGAGCCTGGCCCTGTTCGACGCGTTCGGCTCCACCGAGAAGACCCTGCACGCCAACCCGGGCCGGCACGGCGACCGGCTGCCCGAACACGAACTGGACAGCGCGGTCCGGTTCTTCACCCGGCACCTCACGCCCCCGCCGCACTGACCGACGGTCGCCGCCCGCCCCGGACCGGCCGCCGGTCCGGGGCGGGCGGCCTGATCAACCGCCCCGACGGGCCTGCCTGCCCACTGCGGCACGGAACACCGCGGCGAACCGCTCCGGCGCCTCCAGCCAGGGATGGTGACCCGCGTCCGGCACGACGGTCACCTCGCAGCCGAGGCGTGCCCCCAGCCGGCGCAGCGCATCGGCGGGGCGGCTGTCCCCGGCACCGCCGATGATCATCGCGTCGGGCGGTAGCCGCTCACGGAGTTCGTCCACGCGCGATTCGAGCGGGTCGGTCTTCGCCGCCGCGTTGAGCTGGTGGTTCATCGCGTAGTTGACGGGCCGCAGCGTCCGCGCCGCCGCCGACGCCCACTCCCATGCCCGGTCCCGGTCGGCGTGGTCGGTGCACCACGACAGCGTCAGGTACTCGATCTCCTCGGCGTCGGTGCGGGACTCCACCGCGTCGAGGGCGTCGAGCCTGGCCTGCTGCGGGTCGGTGCGTCGGGCCCGCTGGGCTGCCCGGTCGGCCTCCCGCCACGGCTCCAGGAAGGGCCCGGCGAGCTGCACCAGCCCGGCCACCCGATCGGGCTGCGCCAGCAGGAAGTAGCTGGTCAGGTGGGCGCCGAACGAGTGCCCGACCAGCACCACCCGGTCGTGCCCCCACGCGTCGAGCAACGACGCCAGGTCGCGCACGTGGCGGGCGATCGTGTGCTGCCCGGCCCAGGAGGACCACCGGTGCCACGCTGGTCGTAGCGGTGCACCAGATACCGGTCGTCGACGATGCCGGCGACCGGGGCCAGATAGTCGCGGATCCCGGGGCCGCCGTGCAGCATCACCAGGGGCAGCGTCTGCGGGTTCGTCGCGCCTGTGGTCCAGGTCCGTAACCGCGTACCGTCATCCGCCTCGATCAGGGCTTCGGTCATGGACGTGAGCGTAGTGGGATCGTTCCGATACCGAGCGTGCGCGCCGTGCGCCCCCGACACAGTTCGGCGGGCCGTTATCGTGTGATCCATGACGATTTCCGCGCCTCGTCTCATCCGTCCACCGGCCATCCTCGGTCGTGTCGGCACCATCGCCGTGACGCACTGGGGGTTGGTCGATGGCCTGCACGGGCTGTCGCTGGTGGTCGAAATCGTCGACGTGGACGGACCTGGCGTACTCCAGCAAGGGGCATGGAGACTGTCGGGAATCGACACCGTCAGGGTCACTGCCACCAGCGGCACCGGCGAGTTGGTCCACCCCTCGTACGGGGCAGCCGCAGCCCGCCGATGGCAGCGATGGACGATGGCATTCGGCCGCAGCGAACTGCGGGACCTCACCATCACGGTCCCGCCGATCACGTTCACCCACACCTTGACCGTGGGGGAATGACGTGGCTCCCGGCGTCGGGGGCCACGGGGCGGTTTCGGTCGGGGTGGGAGCTCATCCCCCGCCGGGATCCTTATTTCGTCCTTCGGGAGCACGGCAGAAACACGTTGGCGGGTCACGGCGGCCACTGCTAGCTTTCGGGAGGCCGTGTGAGAGACCGAGGAGGTGGTACCCGTGAACGTTTCGACATGGGTGCTCCCCTCCGGGGTCACGGTCGGGCGGTAGGTCGTCCGGGAGCGCCGTTACGAGCGATCCCGAAAGGCACGACCATGCGATTCACTACTGAACAGCGCCTTGACGACGGCGTCCTCGAACGCGAGTTCGCCCTCGGCGAGATCCCCGGCATCCTGTGGACACCCGCATCCGCATCCGCGCCGGTCCCGCTGACCCTGCTCGGCCACCCTCCGCTCGGACTGCGCAAGATGTACCCCCGTCTGGTGGCCCGGGCCCGGCGCGCCGCGGCGGACGGCTTCGCCGCGGCGGCCATCGAGCTCCCCGGCAGCGGTGACCGGCCCCGTTGGGCCGCCGCCGAGCAGGCCCGCGCCGACCTGCGCCGGGCGCTGGAGGCCGACGAGCCGGTCAGCGACGAGATCGTCGACTCCCTCATCCTCCCGCTCGTCGGCAGGGCGGTCCCGGAAACGCAGGCCGCCCTGGATGCCCTCCTGTCGCTGCCCGAGATCGGTGGTCCGGTCGGGTACTCGGGTGGTGTGATCTCCGTCGGCATCCGGCTTGCGGTGGTCGAGCCCCGCATCGTGGCCGCCGGTCTCTTCGCCGGGAGTTTCGTGCCTCGCGCCATGTTCGAGGAGGCCCGACAGGTCACCATTCCGCTGCATGTCCTGCTGCAGTGGGACGACGAGGGCAACGACCGCCAAGCGGCCCTGGACCTGTTCGACGCCTTCGGCTCCACGGAGAAGACGCTGCACGCCAACATGGGCGGGCACACCGGTGTCCCGCAGTTCGCCGGGGAGGACGCGGCCGGGTTCTTCGCCCGGCACCTGCGCTAGCCGCCGCAGGCCGTACGCGTCGCCGGCCCTCCTGCATAGCGGTGGCCACAGCAGAGGTGCGCAACCGCCCGATCGCGTCAGCTGGCAGACCCGGTCCTGTTCGGGTCTGTCAGCTGACGCTACGGTCAGTTGGTCGTCTCGACGCGCGCGATGAGCTGCTTGAGTCGCGCGATCTCGTCGGCGAGCGCGGTGGCTCCGGCGGCGGTGAGGGTGATCCAGGTCCGGCCGCGCCGCCCCTCGTAGCCTTTCTGGATCTCGATCAGGCCGGCCGTTTCCAGCACGCTGAGGTGCTTGGAGAGGTTGCCGGCGGTCAGCTCGAGGTGGGTGCGCAGGTAGCCGAACTCGACCCGGTGGGCCTCGTGCGCGATGGTCAGGATGCCCAGCCGTGCCCGCTGGTGCACCACCTCGTCCAGCCCGGTGACCGGGTGCCCTGGGCCCGGGGTGCCGATCGTCGCCGTCACCGCTGCCGCCTGCGGGCTGCTCTGAAGAACCCGGCCGCGCCGAGCAGCAACAGCGCGCCGCTGACGACTTGCGGTGCCGCGAATCGGGCCTGAACTCCCCAGCCGGCCAGTCCCCAGCCCTCGTTCGTCGGCAGCACCAGCAGTACCAGGGCCAGGTAGGCGAGGGTGAACAGCAGCAGTCCGATGTTGCGCTCGATCCGGGCCAGCACCACCAGCGCGATCCAGGGCGAGACCAACCGGTCCAGGACCAACCACCAGTACGGCAGCGGCTGGTACGGCAGCGGGTGATGCGGAAAGTACAGGGCTGCGGCTACCCACGCGGCGGTGAACACGACAGTCGTCGCGGCGCCGACGATCGCGTACGGCAACGTCCGGGCACCCAGGCCCCGGGACCGGGCGGCCCGCGAATAGCAGACGGCGATCGCCGTGTAGGCCAGCAGGAGCGCCGAGGGCCAGTAGAACAGCACGCCCCGCCGCGCGAACTCGCAGCTGGTGTCGGGGTGGCAGCGCACCGTCATGGCGAGCCAGTCGAACGGGATTCCGGCGAGCGTCACCGCGCCCAGCACCAGCAGGGCGACCCAGGTCATCCGTTGGTCGAGGCGCACCTGGTGCGCCAGGGAGCGAATGTCAGACAGCAGTCGGCGGGGATCGCCACCGGCAGCAACCGGCTCAGTAGTCATGCCAATAGGTTTCCACAGCAAACTTATTGGCGCTAGTGCCGAGTTCGCGCTCTTCCGACAGCGCCGGCACACCCGGCGGCTCGTTGACCACCGCATCCGTCGGCCCGCGGGACGCATGACGCCGACGCGCACATAACTGTCATTATGGTGCGCAGGTGATTCGCCCCTTTTGCCGCATCAAATTATCGGATTAGTGTTACCGGTAATGCGCTAATAAAGCGAAGTTGTCGGCGGGGACGAGGGCTGGCACGGTCGGGGCATGACGGACACGGGTGGGGCGGGCGTGCGCGCCGCGATCGGCGAGATGGGCCGGGTCCTCGGGCCACACACCGACGCCGACTGGACGGTGCCGGCAGGGACGCTGGAGTGGAGCTGCTGGACAACCGCGGCGCACGTGGCGCACGACCTGCTCGCGTACGCGGGGCAGCTGGCCGGCCGGCCCGCCGACGGCTACCTGCCGTTCGACCTGCGCGTCTCCCCCACCGCGACGCCCGCCCAGGTGCTGACCGTCGTCGCGGCCTGCGGTGACCTGCTCGCCACCGCCGTCGATGCGGCCGACCCGGGCGTGCGGGCCTGGCACTTCGGCCCCTGCGACCCGGCCGGGTTCGCCGCCATGGGCGTGGCGGAGACCCTGCTGCACACCCACGACATCACCCGGGGCCTACACGTCGACTGGCAGCCGCCCGCCGCGCCCGCCGCCGCCGTGCTGACCCGGCTGTTCCCGGACGCTCCGCCCGGCCCGCCGGCCGAGGTGCTGCTGTGGATGACGGGGCGGGCCGAGTTCGACGGTCGGCCCCGCCGCACCTCGTGGACGTGGCAGGCCGCGCTGCCCTGACCGCATCGGCCGATCAGGCATCGGGCCTGACGAGCACGATCCTCGCGCAGGAACCGACGCCGGTTCCTCCATTCGCCAGGGTCGGCACCTGCCCACCGTGACGGCCCCGGAGCCAGCGGACCACCTGCTCAGAACCGGCGAACACGGTCCGGACTAGAGGCCGAGCTGGACCGGCTGGTCCGGCGTTCCCACGGTGAGAAGCGCTGTCAGGGGTGTGGTGAGGTCGCGGGGCGAGAACAGCTCAGGTCCCCGGTGGGCGGCGATCTCCGAGAGCTGCCACCACCGGAACGCGGCCAGGTTCTCCGCAGCGAGTTGGTCGTCTGTCAGCTCACCGCGGGGCTGGAAATGGTTCGTGCGGACGAGGAAGTAGTCGTTGATGACGCCGTCGAAACCCGGCGCGACGTCGGCGGCCACGACTTCCTGGTGCCAGACGTGCGGCGGTTCGGCGACGATCGCCAGACCGGTCTCCTCCCGCAGTTCACGGCGCAGAGCCGTCAGCCGGTCCTCGCCGGGTTCGACGCCGCCGCCCGGGGCCGCCCAAACGGCCTTCGACTGCTCCGGCACGACCGGGTGGGGAAAGTCGAACCGGCAGAGCAGGATGCGGTCGTTCTCGTCGAGGACGATCGCGCGGACGGAGGGACGCAGGTGCGGCGTCATGCCGTGTCGGAAGCGGCGACGAGGCGCATGATCGGCATTGCCGCAGGTTATCAACCGCCCGCCTGCACCTCGGTCAGCCCCGGCCCGTCGCGGAGGGTTGTCGTCACCGAGCGCTCTTGTTAGCGTGCCGTTGCGGGTCGAGAGGCGCTGCGACGGATGACCATCCGCCACGCTCGGCCTGTTCCTTGGTCCAAGGGCGCCTCCCGCTGGGAGGCTGCCGTCCCTCCGGCGGATCACTCGCACGGTGAGGGTTGTGCAATGGCAACGGACCTGACTGACTTCATCGCCGGCTTGCCCAAGGTGGAACTGCACGTCCACCACGTCGGGTCGGCGACACCGCACACCGTGGCGCGGCTGGCCGAACGGCACGCCGGGACCACCGGGGTGCCGGCCGACCCGGCGCTGCTGGCCGAGTACTTCACGTTCACCGACTTCGCGCACTTCGTCGAGGTGTACCTGTCGGTGGTGGACCTGATCCGCGACGCCGAGGACCTGGCCACGCTCACCTACGACATCGGCGCCGGCCTGGCCGCCCAGTCGGTGCGGTACGCCGAGCTGACGCTGACCCCGTACTCGTCGATCGTGCGTGGTGTCCCGGCCGAGGCGTACTGCGAGGCGGTGGAGGACGCCCGGCTGCGGGCCGCCCGTGACCACGGCATCCAGCTGCGCTGGTGCTTCGACATCCCGGGCGAGCCCACGATGACCGGCGCCGACGTCACCCTGGAGGTGGCGCTCAAGCAGCGTCCGGACGGGCTCGTCAGTTTCGGGCTGGGCGGCCCGGAGTCCGGAATCCCCCGCGCCCGCTACGCCGGGCACTTCGCCGCCGCGCGGGCAGCCGGGCTGCGCAGCGTCCCGCACGCCGGTGAGTCGACCGGCCCGCAGACCGTGTGGGACGCGGTACGCCATCTCGGCGCGGAACGCATCGGCCACGGCATCGCCGCCGCCCGCGACCCCGAGTTGATGGCGCACCTGCGCGAGCACGACATCGCCCTGGAGGTGTGCCCGACCTCCAACGCCTGCACCCGCTCGGTGCCGTCGCTGGCCGAGCATCCGCTGCCGCAGTTGGTGGCCGCCGGCGTGCCGGTCACCGTCAACTCCGACGACCCGCCCATGTTCTCCACCACCCTGAACAGGGAATACCAGGTGGCCGCAGACCTGCTCGACCTCGACGAGCACGGCGTCGCGGAGCTGGCCCGCCAGGCCGTGCGGTACTCGTTCCTCGACGCTGCGGGTAAGACCGCCGTGCTGGCCGAGATCGACGACTACCTCCAGGCGTTCGCTGGCCGGGCGACGGCGACGACCAGTCCGACCGCGGGAGATCACCGGTGACCGCTGCCGGTGCCGGCAGCGGTCGGCCGGGTCGCCCCTGCCCGCGTCCCGCCGATTGAGGGTTGGCCCCGACGAGGAGCCGACGATGCCGGGAAAAGTTCACACCGTTCGTTCAACGATACCGTTGAGGGAATGACTGTCCGGAACATCGCACGGAAACTCGACGGGGCCGCCATCTCGGCCTTCCTGCGTTCCCTTCCCGCCCGGCCTGCGCTGCTCGGCCTGGGCGAAGCCCGGCACTTCGTGGGGGAGTTGGGCGCGTTGCGCAACGAGGTCTTCCGGCACCTCGTCGAACACGAGGGCTACCGGTCGTTCGCCATCGAGAGCGACTGCCTGATGGGCCTGGTGGTGGACGACCACATCGCGACCGGCGCCGGTGACCTCGACGACGTCATGGCGCGCGGCTTCAGCCACGGCTTCGGCGCGTCGGCGGCCAACCGGGACCTCGTGCGCTGGATGCGCACCTACAACGAGGCCCACGATGAGAAGCTGCGGTTCTTCGGGATCGACGGCCCCCTGGAATACTGGGCGGCCAGCCCGCGTCAGGCGCTCACCGCCCTGCACGGCCTCCTCGACGGCCCGCTGCCCTGCACCCGGGAGACCCTCGATGCGCTGCTCGGCCCCGACGAGCGGTGGTCGAACGAGGCCACCGTCATGGACCCGTCCCAGTCGATCGGCCGGTCCGCCGACGCCCAGCGGCTGCGGGTGATCGCCGACGACCTGCTGGCGCTGCTCGACACGCAGTTGCCGCAGCTGAGTGTGCGCGACCGGGAGCGGGCGGAACTGTACGGGCGTACCGCCGTCGGTCTGCTCCGCTACCACCACGCGATGGCCGACGGCACCGCGGACCGGATCTCCCGGCTGTCGGGGCTGCGGGACGCGATGATGGCCGCGAACCTGCGTGCCGTCGCCGCGCACGGCCCGGCGCTGGTCTTCGCCCACAACCTGCACCTGCAGCGCCACCCCAGCCGCATGTCGCTGGGCGACCAGGACGTGCGGATGTGGAGCGCGGGAGCCATCACCGCGGCCCGCCTCGGCGACCGGTACGCCTTCCTCGCCTCGGCCTTCGGCGCGATCGGTGGCGACGCCCCGGCTGCGGACACCACCGAGGGCATCCTGGCCACCCTCCCGTGGCACGCTTGCGTGGTCGACGGCCGCCGCCTGGCCCGGGCGGCCGCCGCAGCCGCCCCGCGGGTCTCCCGGGACTTCGCCTACTTCCCGCTGGACCCGACCCAGCTCGACACGATCGACGGCATCGTCTTCGTCAGAGAGGCCGTCGATCTGGGTGCCCCCGGCTAGCTGTAGGCGTCAGGGCCGCCGCGGTCCCCGCCACGGCCACTGCCACCGGCGGCGGGGACCGTGCTGAGGCGGTGCCGGCCGCGCCGCCGCCACCGCCTCCGCGCGGGCCCGTTCCCGGGCGGCACGCCACCCGGCCACCACCTCGTCGGCGTTGGCGGGACGCACGACGACCTGCGGGCCGGTCGGGTTGCGCAGCCAGGCGACGACCTCCCGGTTGAGATCGGCGACGTACGCCCGCACGGCCGCCTCGGTGGGCAGGTCCCGCACCTCGTCGGGCACTCGTTCGATCCTGCGGCGCAGCAGCAGCGGCGTCGGCAGCAGCAGGTCGCTGGGCAGCTTCTCGCGCTCCAGGAAACTCTTGATCCACCACGACTCGTCGTAGGGCGTGCCCCGGCCCGGCAGTGGTTTGCCCGCCCCGGGCAGGTTGTCGAACTCGCCGCGTTCCTGGGCGGTGCGGATCTGCGCCTCGGCCGCGGCCTCCCACCTGTTGCTCACCCCGGCACCTCCCCGGGTCCACGGTACCCGCCCGGTCGTGTCAGCGACCGGGGCGTGGACCCCATCACCCGGTCCCTAGCCCGCCGGGTAGAAGAGGAACAGTCTGCAGCCGGTGACGGTCGCGGGCACGTGCCACGATCCGGCCGGGGCGTGCAGGAACGTCCCCGCCGGGTAGTCGCGAGCGCCGTCGTGGAACGTGCCGTCGAGCACGTACACCTCTTCGGGGCCGGGCGTGTGGACGTCACGGCGCGGCCACGACGAGCCGGGGTCCATCTCGAGCACGGCGGCCTGCGCGCCGTGTGGTCCCCGCCACAGCGGACGCAGCCGGATGCCGGGGAAGAGTTCGCGGACGGGGGCCGCCTCGACGCGTACGGCGGTGTAGCCCTCCTGGGTCAGGATCTCTGGATGCATGCCCTCCACGGTGCCGCCGGCGCGCCCCGCACGACAGCGGCGACGAGGACACCGTGGGGTACTTTCTCGCCATGCATCGCGTGGTCGCCCTGGTACGACCGGTGCAGTCGACGTTCGAGCTGGGCTGCGCCGCTGAGGTCTTCGGCACGGTGCCCCCTGGCACGCCCCGCCACTACGAGTTCGGGGTGTGCACGGAGCGGCCCGGGCAGGTGCCCACGTCAGCCGGGTACGCGCTGTCGGTGTCGCGGGACCTCTCGGCTCTCGATTCCGCGGACACCGTGGTGATCCCGGGCTGGGCGCCGGTGGAGGCGCCGCTGTCGGCGCGGGTGCGCGGTGCGCTGCTGCGGGCCCACGCCCGGGGGGCGCGACTCGTCACGATCTGCGGCGGCGTGTTCGCGCTGGCCCGCACCGGCCTGCTGGACGGCCGCTCGGCCACGACGCACTGGGCGCGCGCCGAGCAGCTGCGGCAGGAGTTCCCCCGGGTGCGCGTGGAGGCGGACGTGCTCTACGTCGATCACGGGGACGTGGCCACGAGCGCCGGCGCCGGCGCCGGCATCGACCTGTGCCTGCACCTCGTCGGGAAGGATCACGGTGTCGGGCACGCGGCGCTCGTCGCGCGGTACATGGTGATGCCACCGCACCGTGACGGCGGCCAGACACAGCCCGTGCTGGCCGCGCCGGCCATGGACAGCCTGGACGGGCTCCTGGAGTGGGCCGAGGCGCGCCTGGGAACGGCGTTGTCGGTGGGTGACCTGGCGGCGCATCTGCACGTCTCGCCCCGGACGCTGGCCCGACGGTTCGCCGAGCAGCTCGGCACGAGCCCGGGCGCGTGGCTGCTGTCTCGCCGGGTGGCGCGGGCACGCACCCTGCTGGAGGAGACGGATCTGCCGGTGGAGGCCGTCGCGGTCCGCGTCGGCCTCACCTCGGCGGCGAATCTGCGCCGTCGCTTCCGCGTTCGGGTGGGCACGACTCCGGGTGCCTACCGGCGGGCGTTGCGGGGCTGCGCGACCTGACGCCGCCCGCTGCGGCTCACCCTCGGTCGCCGCCGGGGTGCGGGGCGGCGTGGCGGGCGTGGCGGTGCCCGTCGCGGGGGAACGGCGCCCGGGCGGGAAGTGTCTCCTGGAACGGGTAGCCGGCCTTCTCGGCGACCCGGCAGGAGGCGGTGTTGTCGACCTGGTGCAGCAGGTCCAGGCGGGTCAGGCCGGTCGCGGCGAACCGGGTGAACGCCCAGTCGGTGACCGCCTGCACGGCGCGCGGTGCGACGCCGCGCCCGCGGGCCCAGGCGGCCGTCCAGTAGCCGATCTCGGCGTGCGGGCGGCTGGGCAGGACGTCCTTGAGCACGACCGTGGCGACGAGGCGGTCGCCGCCGTCGCGGCGGGGCTCGCGTACGGCGAAGGCGAAGCGGCGGCCGGCGGCCCAGCCCTGCCGGCTGCGGACCATCCACCGGTGGGCGTCGCGGGCGTCGTCGACCGGATGCCGGGTCCAGTGGCGCAGCACCGGGTCGCGGTAGACCTCGATCAGCTCGGGGATGTCGCCGTCGTGCCAGGGGCGCAGCTCCAGCTCGGGATGGTGGGGGGTCGCGGGGGCCCGCAGGAGCACCGACATCCCCGTAGTGTTGCCCATCGCCGCCGTCGGTGCCGCCCCGCAGCGGCGCGGGGCCCGCGTTCAGGGGGTCCCGGGGTGGCGGTGGCGGCGCACGAGGCCGGCGGCCAGGGGCGCGGCGTCGAGGTCACCGGCGGCGATCCGCCCGGCGACGGCACGCCGTACGAGGCGGTCGGCCAGGGCGGGCGCGTGCCGGGCGACGGCCAGTTCGAGGCGGCCCCGGGTGGTGGTGGCCACGTCGCGTGGGGCGCGGCGGGCGGCGGCGGCGCGCAGGATCGCCGCGACGACGCCCTCGACGGGTTCGGGTCGGGACACCCCGTTCAGGGACAGCCCGGCGCGGGCGGTGCTGTCGTGGATGGGTGAGGCGACCATGCTGGGGTAGACGACGGTGACGCCGACGTGGGTGCCGACCTCCAGTCGCAACGCGTCGGCGTACGCGACGAGGGCGCGTTTGCTGACTCCGTACGCGGCGGCCAGGGGCAGCGGCAGCACCGCCATCCGGCTGGCCACGAAGATCACCCGGCCGTGGTCGGCGACGAGGGCGGGCAGGGCGGCGGCGGTGGTGCGCCAGGCGGCGAGCAGGTTCACCTCGATCTGCTGGCGCACGGTGTCGTCGGGGGGCAGCTCGGCGGGGGCGGGGCCGCCGACTCCGGCGTTGTTGACCAGCAGGTCGAGGCCGCCGAGCCGGTCGACGGCGGCGGTCACGGCGGTGGCGGTGGCGGCCGGGTCGCTCAGGTCGACGCCGAGCACGGGGGCGGCGGGGTCGTCGTGGGCGTGCAGGTCGAGGCCGACGACGCGGGCGCCGGCGGCGTGCAGGGCCGCGCACAGGTGCCGGCCGAAGGTGCCGCGCGCGCCGGTGACGAGGGCGCGGCGGCCGGTCAGGGCGCTCACGTCGCGTCCCGGGCGGCGCGGCGGGTGCCGGCGGCGAGTTCACGGCCCAGCTGCGCCAGGTACGTGTCGAAGTCGACGCGCATCGCCGGGCGGCGGTCTCCCCAGCGGGCGGTGGCGGCGCGCAGTTCGGCACGGCAGGCGGCGCGTTGGGCCGCCGGGGCCGGCGGGGCGTACCGGCCGGCGAGGCGGGCGGCGACGAGGCGGGCCTGCGCCTCCAGCAGGGGGAACGCCGCTCCGGTGGACTGCATCAGCCCGACGAAGGCCAGCCCGGGGGCGTCGAGGTGGAACACGTGCCGGTACAGCGGCAGGGTGTCGGGGCCGGTGCCGAGCAGCCCGGGGTCGAGGAACGGCACCTCGACGCGGTAGCCGGTGCACCAGACGACCAGGTCGACGGTGTCGACGCGGCCGTCGGTGAACTCGACCTGGTCGCCGTGGAACGCCGCGACGCCGGGGCGGGCCTCGATCTCGCCGTGGGTGAGCCGCGACAGCAGCCCGTCGGAGAGGGTGGGATGGTCCTGGAGGAAGCCGTGGGTGGGTGCGGGCAGCCCGTAGCGGGTGGGCGGCCCGACGGTGGCGGTGAGCAGGGTCTGGCTGATGCGCTGCCGCAGCCGCCAGGGCAGCCGCCGCGCGAGCGCCCCGTTGAGGGTGTCCGAGGGGCGGCCGAGCAGGTGCTTGGGCACCACCCACACGCCGCGGCGCAGCGACAGCAGCGTACGCCGGGCGGTGTGGGAGGCGTCCACGGCGATGTCCATGGCGGAGTTGCCGCCGCCGACGACGAGGACCCGCCGGCCGGCGAGCTGCTCGGGGCCGCGGTAGGCGTGGCTGTGGAGCTGTTCGGCGGTGCAGTCACCGGCGGGCAGGGGCGCGGGTGGGCGGGGCACCCGGTTGTGGCCGTTGGCGACGACGACGGCGGCGACGGTGACGTCGCTGGTGCCGTGGGGGCCGGTGGTCCGCACGGTCCACCGGTCGTCGGGGCCGCGGGTGACCCCGACGACGGTGTGCCGCAGCCGGACGGTGTCGAGGAGGCCGAAGCGGTGGGCGTAGTCGCGAAGGTAGCCGGCGACGCGGGTGTGGTCGGGGTAGTCGGGCCAGTGGGCGGGCATGGGGTGGTCGGCGAACTGGGTGCGGGTCCGGCTGGTGTTCAGGTGCAGGGTGCGGTAGGCGGGCGAGTCGGGTGCCCCGTACACCCACAGGCCGCCGATGGTGTCGGTGGCCTCGAAGGCCGCGGCTGGCACGCCGGCGTCGGCGAGGGCCTTGAGGGTGGCCAGGCCGGCGGCGCCGGCGCCGATCACCGCGACCCGTGGGGGTTGCCCCATGTCGTCGTCCTCCCCCGCGTTAATCCAACACTCGATGGATAATGCGGGGGGTGGTGGCCCTGCGTCAAGGCGTCCGGGCCCGTAATGCGGTCGACGGCGCCGCGCGCCGCGGTTACCTTACGGACCTCACGTCCCGGGAAGGTGTTTCGGTGGACCTGCCACGCAGCTTTGTCATCCGCGAACGCGACCACCGCATCCACAACCCCTTCACCGCCGCGAAACTCGCCACCCTCGGCCGGGCCCTGCGCCTGCGGCCGGGCACGACCCTGCTCGACCTGGCCTGCGGCAGCGGCGAGATGCTCTGCCAGTGGAGCCACGCGCACGGCGTGACCGGCACCGGGGTCGACATCAGCACCGTCTTCGTCGACGCCGCCCGGGCCCGCGCGGTCGAGCTGGGCGTAGCCGGGCGGGTGGCGTTCGTGCACGGCGACGCCGCCACGTACACCGCCGAGGTCGAGGTCGACGTCGCCGCGTGCGTCGGGGCGACCTGGATCGGCGGCGGCGTCGCGGGCACCATCGGGCTGCTCGAACGCGCCCTGCGCCCCGGCGGCCTGCTGCTGATCGGCGAGCCGTTCTGGCGGGTCGACCCGCCCGATGAGGCGACGGTGACGGCCTGCCACGCCACGGCCCGGGAAGACTTCCACGACCTGCCGGGCCTGGTCGCCCTGTTCGGCCGGCTCGGCTTCGACCTGGTGGAGATGGTCCTGGCCGACGAGGACAGCTGGGACCGTTACGTCGCCGCACAGTGGTTGTCGGTGCGCCGCTGGCTCGACGCCCACCCCGACGACGAACTGGCCGGCGAGCTACGCGCCGAACTCGACACCGCGCCGCTGCGCTACGTCCGCTACCAGCGCCCCCACCTGGGGTGGGGGGTGTTCGCGCTGATGCGGCGCTGACGCCCGCCGGCCGGTGCGCGTCAGGCGGCGCCCGCTACGGGGTGCCCGGCTGCCCGCCGGCCCAGTAGAGGCCGTCGAGGAACCGGTGCACGAAGGCGCGGAACTCCTGGCGTTCCCGCTGCGCCGCGGCCGCGTCGGCGGCCAGCGCCACCACGTGCGCGTGCACGGCCCAGACCAGGCTGCGCACCGTGATGTGCGGGGTGGGTTCGACCAGCGCCCCGGCGGCGGCCGCCGCCCGCAGCAGTTGCTCCACCAGCTCGTACAGCGGCGCGGAGTACCGCTCGTCGAGGTCGGCGTGCCGGTGCGGCTCCAGCCAGCGGCGCAGCCACAGGGCGGTGGTCTGCGGGTGCTCCTGCAGGAAGTCGACGAACACGTCGACCAGGTCGTGCAGCGCCCCCCGGGCGGCGGCGGGCCCGGTGTCGAGGGCGTCGTGGGCCGCCCGCGTCGCGGCCTGCAGGGCGTCGCGTTCGGCGACGAACACCCGGGCGAAGCAGGCGTCGTAGAGCTGCGCCTTCGTACCCGTGTGGTGGGAGACCGTGGCGACGTCGACGCCGGCGGCGGCGGCGACCTGCCGCAGCCCGACGGCGTCGAAGCCCCGGGCGGCGAACAGCGCGGTGGCGGCGGTCAGCACCACCTCGCGGGTGTCCCGGCTCTCGGAACGCCGGGGTCGGCCGGGACGTCGTCGGGGCATGGTCATGGGCGCCATTGTCCCCCTACAATCCAGCAACCGTTGGATTTGACGGCGGCGTGCCGCCGAAAGGACGCCCACGATGACCCAACCGGCCCCCGCGCCCCGGGCGGACCTGCCGCGCGGCCCCCTGCTCGGCTTCGCCGCCGGCTCCCTCGGCATGGGCGTGTGGGTCACCGTACCCGGGCTGCTGCTGCTGTACTTCCTCACCGACGTACTCGCCGTGGCGCCGTGGCTGGCCGGTCTGGCGCTGCTCGCCCCGAAGGTGGTCGACGTGCTGGTCCACCCGTGGGTCGGCCACCGCAGCGACGCCGAGTCGGCCCGCCGCGGCGACCGGCGGCGGCTGCTGCTGGCCGGCTGCGCGCTGCCCGCGGCGTTCGCCGCGCTGTTCGCGGTGCCCGGCGGCCTCACCGGCGTGGGCGCGGCGGCGTGGGTCGCGGCCTGGTTCGTCGCCGGGAACCTGCTGTTCGCCGCATACCAGGTGCCCTACCTGGCGACCCCGGCGGACCTGCGGATCGGCTACCACGAGCGGACCCGGCTGATGGCGTTCCGGATGGTGGTGCTCACCGCCGGGATCCTGGCCTCCGGGCTGCTCGCGCCGCTGCTGACCGGCGGCGACGCCGCGACTCGCGGCGGCTACCAGCGGATGGGCCTGCTGCTGGGCGGCGGCGCCCTGGCCGCCATGCTGGTCGGGGTCGCCGGCATCGGCCGGCTGCGCCGGGCCGCCGGCACCACCGCGCAGCGCCACGCGCCGGGCGGCTGGCGGGCGCTCGCGGCGGCGCTGCGCGACGGGCAGTTCCGCTGGCTGGTCGCGGCCTACCTGGCCATGTCGACCACGACGCACCTGGTGCTGGCCGGGGTGCCGTACTACGCCGAGTACGAGCTGGGCCGGCCCGCGCTGACCACGGTGCTGGTCGCCGCGTTCGTGGCGCCGGCGCTGCTGGTCACCCCGGGCTGGCTGGCCGTGGCCCGCCGCGCCGGCAAGCAGCGGGCCCTGCTCGTCGCGCAGGGCGCGTTCGCGGCCGGGTCGCTGGTCCTCGCCGTGGGCGCCCCCGCCGGCCTGCCCGTCCTGGTCGCGGCGGTGACGGTGCTCGGGGTCGCGTTCGCCGGCATGCAGCTGCTGCCGTTCGCGATGATGCCCGACGTCGTCCGCGCCGCCGGCACCACCGGCGCGGGCACCTACACCGGGGTGTGGACGGCCACCGAGGCCACCGGCGCGGCGCTGGGCCCCTACGCGTACGCGGTGTGCCTGACCGCGGGCGGGTTCGTCGCCTCGACCGGCGGTCAGGTGATCGACCAGCCGGACGCGGCGGGGGCGGCGATCCGCTACGGCTTCGGGTTGCTGCCGGCGGCGCTGATGCTCGCCGCGGTGCTGCTGCAACGCCGCTACACCCTCGACGGCGCCGCCCGCGCCGCCGGCTGACGGGACACCCCTCTTGACGCGTCCGGTGGAGCAGGGGCCCCTTGTCGACGCCCCACCGCAGGCGGTCACCGGACGTGGCCGACGCCCGTCGCTAGACTTCCGCCTCGATGGACGACCAGCCCTCCCCCACCGCCGACACCCGCCCCTGCGCCCACTGTGGGCGCGACGTGCCGCAACGGGCCGGCGCGGGCCGGCCGTTCCGCTACTGCCGCGACAACGACGGCGCCTGCCAGCGGGCCTCGCGCAACAGCCGGATGCGGCACCGCAACGCCCCCGGCCTGCCCGGTCAGGTGGCCCGCACGTGGGAGGCGGTGGACCGCCTCGACCAGATCGTGCAGACCCTCACCGAGGCGCTGCACGCCGAACTGTCCCCGGCGGGGGTGCAGCGGCAGCTGGCGCAGCTGCGCGCGGAGACCGCCGCGGAACTCGCCCAGGCCCACACCGAACGCGACGACGCCCGCCGCGACGCCCAGGACGCGGCGGCGGTCGCGGCCCGCGCCGGCCAGCAGGCCCGCACGGCCGCCGCCGAACGCGACGCCGCCGTCGCCCGCGCCGACGCGGCGCAGGCCGACGCGGCCGCCGACAGGCAGCGGGCCGAAGCGGCCGAGGCGGCCCGCGACGACGCCCGCCGCGACGCGGGCGCGGCGCAGGCGCTGCGGGTGCAGGCCGAGCGGGACCGCGACGCGGCCCGCCACGAGCTGCGCACGATGCGCGGCGAACGCGACGCGCAGCGGCAACGCGCCGCCGACCTGACCACCGAACGCGACGCCGCCCTGCAGGCCGCGCGCCGCGACGCCGAGGCCGCGGCGCAGGCCCGCCAGCGGGCCGAGCAGGCCGACGCGCAGGCGCAGCAGGCCCTCGCCGACGCCCGCACCGCAGTGGCGGGCGCCGACGCCGCCCGCGCCGACGCGCAGCGGGCCCGCGAGCAGGCCGACCGGCTGCGCGCCGACACCGCCGACGCCCGCCGCGACGCCGAAGCCGCCCGGGCGCAGGCGCAGGCCGCCCGCCAGGAGGCGGCGGCGCTGGCGGCGCGGCTGGCCGAGGCCACCGCCGCCCACGACACGGCCGCCGCCCAGGCGGCGGCCGCGCGGGAGGCCGCCGCCGCCGTCGAGGGCCGCCTCGGTGAGCTGGAGGTACGGCTACGCGCGGCCGAGGCCGAACGCGACGCCGCGCAGCGCCGCTCGGCGCAACTGGTCGACCAGGTCAGCGACCTCGCCACCGCGCTGGCCCGGCTGGGCGCCCCGCCGCGCTGACGGCACCCTGCGGCGGGCCGCCGGTGGCGGGTCAGCGCAGCGCGGTGGCGGCGGCGGCCAGCGGCATCCCGGCGGCGTGGCCGGCGCGTCACCGGGCGTCGCCGCCCACGCCGGCGCGGGAATGGGTAGCATGCCCGGTGAGCCGCCGAACACCTCCACCGATTCGCCCGGCCGGGACGACCCCGCCGGGCACCTGGCGTGGCCGGCTACCCTTGCAGGGGCGGCGGGGCTCGCCGCGTCCCGCCCGGCCGGCGGGGTGCGGCCCGGCGGGGCGGGAATGACCCGGCCGACACACACCGTTGGACCTGAAGACCAGCACCACGAACGAGGGGAAGTCGATCATGGGCGAGCGTATGCTGCGCGGAAGCCGTCTGGGCGCGGTCAGCTACGAATCCGACCGCAACACGGAGCTCGCGCCGCGTCAGACCCGCGAGTACCTCTGCGCCAAGGGCCACCAGTTCGAGGTGCCGTTCGCCGTCGACGCCGAGGTCCCCACGACCTGGGAATGCAAGTTCGACGGCAGCGTCGCCCGCCTGGTCGACGGCACCGAGCCGGAGCAGAAGAAGGCCAAGCCGCCGCGCACCCACTGGGACATGCTGCTGGAGCGCCGCTCCATCGCCGAGCTGGAGGACATCCTCGCCGAACGGCTCCAGGAGGTCCGCACCCGCCGGGGCCGCGCCTGACCCCACACCCACGACGACGCCCCCGCAGGGATCACCCTTGCGGGGGCGTTTCGCGTGGCCGCTCTACCGTTCGACGATCTCACCCTCGATGGCCCGGCCACCGTCGACCACCGTCGGCGCCGGCTCCTGCGGCTCCGGCTGCGCGGACGGCGCCGGCTCCTGCGGCTCCGGCTGCGCGGACGGCGCCGCGTCGCCGCGGCGCACCCGCACCCGCCGCGGCCCGAACAGGTCACCGGCCACCATCGACGACACCCGCCGCTCTGTGGCCCGCCGCACCCCCGCGCCTGCCAGCCGCCGCACCGGCGGCACCAGCAGCAGCAGCCCCACCACACCGGAAACCAGGCCCGGCACCGCCAGCAGCAACGCCCCCAGCAACCCCACCAGCCCGTCGGTGACCTGCGGGCCCGGCGGCGCGCCCGCCTGCGCGGCAGCCCGGAACCCCCGCCACGCCCGCATGCCCTCCCGGCGCAACAACACCAACCCCAGCAGCGACGCCGCGAACACCAGCAGCACCGCCGAACCGAACCCGACAGCCCGGCCGACACCCACGAACACCGCCAGCTCCGCCACCACGGCCGCCAGCGCGGCCACCGGCATGAACCTCAGTCCTCGGCGCATCTCACCCCATCGCCCCGTCGCGTCCCACCACCTGCTGCAGCAAGCATGACACGCCGCCGCTCACGGCCACCGCACCTGACCGTCACCGGTGCCGTGCAGACCCCGCCGCCACGCCGTCCGCCGATCCTGCACCGCCCACACACTGACCCGCCACAACGCCTCCGCCACGATCAACCCGCTCATCTTGCTCGCCCCCCGCTGACGCTCCGCGAACGTGATCGGCACCTCCACGATCCGCGCCCCCGCCCGATGCGCCAGCCGCGACAACTCCACCTGGAACGAATACCCCTGCGAACACACCGACCCCAGGTCCACCGCGTCCAACACCGCCAACCGGTACACCCGGTACCCGCCCGTCGCGTCCGTCACCGGCATCCCCAACGCCATCCGCGCGTACAGGTTCCCGCACCGCGACAGCAGCAGCCGCCGCAGCGGCCACCCCACCACCCGCGCCCCCCGGCACCACCGCGACCCGATCACCACGTCCGCGTCGGCGGCCGCGGCCAACAACCTCGGCAGGTCCTCCGGCGCGTGGGAACCGTCGGCGTCCATCTCCACCACCGCGTCGTAGCCGCGTTCCCGCGCCCACGCGAACCCCGCCAGATACGCCGCGCCGAGCCCCTCCTTACCGGCCCGGTGCAGCACGTGCACCCGCCCGTCGCAGGCCGCCAGGGCATCCGCGAGGACCCCCGTGCCGTCGGGGCTGGCGTCGTCGGCGACCAACACGTCCACCTCGGGCGCGGCGGCCCGCACCCGCGCCACGATCGACGTCACGTTGTCGGCCTCGTTGTAGGTGGGGATGACCACCAGCACCCGCCGCAGCGGCGCCCGGCCCGCCCGTGCTCGCACGCCCACCGCTGCACCCACCGTTCCCCCCGCCCCGCGCGCCGGCACCGCCGGCGCGCGTCCGTCACCCCGCCGTCACCCGGGACCGTCCGGCGCCCGAACGCCGCCGGCGCAGCACCGCCGCACCGGCCATCACGGCCACCGCCACCGCGACCAACGCCGCCTCCGGCCACACCCCGACCCGGGTGGCCAGGGTGCGCCCGTCACCGAGGCGCAACTGCCGCGACACCACGGCCCGGGTGTTGAACCCGGTGGCGTCGGATACCCGCCCGTCGGCGCCGACGAACCCGGACACCCCCACCGTCGACGCCATCAACGACGCACGGCCGTGCTCCACCGCCCGCAACCGCACCATCGCCAACTGCTGGCGCGCCTCCGCCACGTCGAACGTCGCGTTGTTCGTCTGCACCACCAGCACCTGCGCCCCGCCGGTGACCGTGTCCCGCACCAGCCCGTCGTAGGCCACCTCGAAACAGATCACGTCACCCACCGTCACCGCACCCGCGTCCACGACCCCCGGCCGGTCACCGGCCACCATGTCGCTGCGGACCCGGTCGACCTCCTTGCTGATCATCCGCGCCACGTCCCGCAACGGCACGTACTCGGCGAACGGCACCGGATGCCGCTTCGTGTACATCTGCTCCAGATCAGGCCCGGCCCCCGGCCGCCACAGGATCCCCGCGTTCTGGCTCTGCCCCGGCCCCGGCCCCACCAGCACCGCACCCACCAGGATCGGCGCCCGCACCGCCGCCGCCGCGACGCCGATACGCTCACCGGCCGCCGCGCTGCGCAACGGGTCGATGTCGCTGGCGTTCTCCGGCCACACCACCAGGTCCGGCTGCCGGCGCTGCCCGGCCGCCACCTGCGCCGCCAGGTCCAACGTCGCCTGCACATGATTGTTCAGCACCGCCTGCCGCTGGGCGTTGAAGTCCAACCCCAGCCGCGGCACGTTGCCCTGCACCACCGCCACCGACACCGCGGCCCCACCGCCGGCCACACCCACCGGCACCAGCCACCCCACCGACAGCACCGCCACCGCCGCGACCGCCGGCCCCACCGCCGCCCACCGCCCCCGCGCACCCCCGGACCGCCACGGCCGCCACAGCGCCACCACCAGCAGACCACCCGCCGCGGCCACCGCGAACGTCACCAGCGGCGCCCCACCCCACGCCGCCAACCGCAACGTCGGCGCATCCCCCTGGCTGAACGCCAACCGGCCCCACGGGAACCCCCCGAACGGCGCCCGCGACCGCAGCGCCTCCTGCCCCACCCACAACACCCCGCACACCAGCGGCCACGCCCACCGCCACCGGTCCACCACCGGCGACACCCACGCCGACGCGGCACCCAGCAGCGCCACCACCGCCGCCTGCGACAGCGACAACAACACCCACGGCAGCATCCCCGTGTGCAGGTTCGTCCACTCCAGCAGCGGCGCGAACAACGCCAACCCCGCCAGGAAACCCAACCCCGCCCCGGCCCGCACCCGACGCCGGTGCGTCGCCGCCGCCAGCAACGCCACCCCCACCGGGGCACCCACCCACCAGTCGTACGGGGGGAACGCCACCAACAGCACCAACCCGGCGGCCACCGCCACCGGCACGGCCACCCGCAACGGCAGCGACCCCGCCCCCGGGCACATTACGGGCGCAGACGACGGGTCCTGCGCGACAGCCGTCACCGGCATCTCACCTGCGATCACACCGCCGAAGGCTACCCGCCCCACCCCGACAAGCCGGCGACAGACGCCACCTGCGAAACGGAAATCGGGGCGCGGCATACGCCGCACCCCGATGCTCCCAGGCCCTTCCCGGCCGGTGGGGCGAGGATCAGGCACAACGACCTTCGGACCGACCCGACGGGAAACTGGCTGCCCCCGCCTGGCCGTTGTCTACTGGCCGCGCACCTCACCCTGCCCGTACACCGGTAACCGCGGCCGGTTCGCGCCGCCCCGCCGACCCCCGCCCGCTGGACCTGGCCGCCGTAACCCGAAGGTCACTCGGCCAGCGGACGAAGGGACGAAGCGAACAACAGCCGCTTCCCGTAGTAGGACTCAAAGACGGTACGTGCTGCCCCCCGGCCCCTGTCAACCCGCCCCGGCCAGTCGCCCCACCCACACGGCGTGTCGCGTCGGCGAGTCTCAATCCACGGCGAGATGCCGACGCACCAACGCCCCCGCCGCCTGCGGATGATCCGCCGCCAACAACCCCGCCGCCGCCAGCACGTACTCGACGTCCACCACCGCCCGCGCCGCCCGCGGCACCGCCCACCCACCCGCGTGATCCGACAACACCGCCCCCAACACCCCCGCACCCGCCCCCGCCGGCACGTGACGCAACACACCCCCCGACCCGACCAGCAACCGCACGTCCCGCAGATCCCGCCCCCCACGCTCCCCCGTCGCCCCGCCCCGCGCATGCCGACGCACCGCCACCGTCGCCGCCAACGCCGCGATCCGCGCGTCCACCACCCACCCCGCCTCGTCCGCCGCCACGAACCCCGGATCCGCCGCCCGCACCCCCGCCGCCACCGCCAACGCCCCCGCCTCCACCGCGTCGACCAGCCGCTCCTGCACCGCCGCCCGCACCACCCCCGGCGCGCTCCACCGCACCCCCAGATCCCCCTCCCCCGTGCGGGCCCGCCACAACGACCCGGCGACCTCCCGCCCCGGCCCCGCCGCCCGCTCGTCCGGCGTCAACACCGAATACACATCCGTCGTCGCCCCACCCACGTCCACCACCACCAGATCACCACCCACGGCGTCCGCGAGGACCTCCACCCCCGTCAACACCGCGTCCGGCGTCGCCGCCCGCACCAACCGCCCGAACCGAGGCCCCCGCGACAGGCGCTTCCCACCGATCACATGCCGCAGGAACACCTCCCGGATCGCCGCCCGCGCCGACCCCGGCTCCAACACCCCGATGCGCGGCAGCACGTTGTCGGCCACCGTCACCGGCACCCCCGCCCCGGCCAACACCGCCCGCAACTCCTCGCGCACGTCGACGTTGCCCGCCAACACCACCGGCACCCGCCACCGCGCCCGCGCCAACCGCGTCGCGTTGAGCGTCAACACCTCCGCGTCACCACCGTCGGTGCCACCCACCAGCAACACCACGTCCGGACGCGCCGCCCGCAACGCCGACACCTGCGCCGCACCCAACCGGCCGGCGGCCACATGCACCACGTCCGCCCCCGCCGACAGGCCCACCCGCCGACCCGCCTGCGCCGTCACCAACGCCTCGTAGCCCACCACCGCAAGGCGCAACCCACCCCCGGCCGACGAACACACATACCACGGCACGTCACCCACACCGGCCGCCGCCGTCGCCGCACCCACCGCCGCGTCCAACCCCCGCAACACGTCCGAACCCACCGTCGTCGGCGACGCCCCCGCACCCACCAGCCGACCAGCATCCAGGTCGACCACCACCGCCTTCGTGTACGTCGAACCCACGTCGACGCAGACCGCAGTGCTCACGCCACCGGCGGCACGACCACCGTGCCCGTCGCCGTCACCGCCACGATCGGCTCCGCCAACACCTCCGCCGCCGACTCACCCCGATCCGGGCGGCCCCGACACACCACCCGCGCCTCGAAGTCGATCGTGCGGCTCCGCGTGCCCACCCGCGTCACCGTCGCCACCACCTCCACCACGTCGCCCGCCCGCAACGGCGCCCGGAACTGCACCTCCGAATACGACGCGAACAACCCCTCATCCCCGTCGGTACGGATACACACCTCCGTCGCCACATCCCCGAACAACCCCAACGCGTACGCCCCGTCGACCAGGTTCCCCGCATAATGCGCATGCGAATACGGCACATACCGACGGTGCACCACGGTCAAACCGACCCGGGGATCACTCATGCGACACTCGCCTTCCTCGACGTGATCAGAGCATGAACGAGATAACTGGCCACCTCACCCGGAGTCGTGCCCCGGCCGAAGATCCGATCCACACCCAACTCGCCGGTCATCGACTCGTCGAACCGCGGCCCACCGACGATCAACAACGGCCGCTTCCCGGCCGGCATCGCCTCCCGGAACGCCGCCGACATCTCCCGCGTGTTGTGCAGGTGCGCATCCCGCTGCGTCACCACCTGCGACACCAGCACCGCGTCGGCGCGTTCCCGCCGCGCCGCCTCCACCAGCTCCGGCACACTCACCTGCGCACCCAGGTTCGTCACCTTCAACTCCCGGTAGTACTCCAGACCCTTCTCCCCGGCGATGCCCTTCACGTTGAGGATCGCGTCGATGCCCACCGTGTGCGCGTCCGTGCCGATGCACGCCCCCACCACCGACAGCTTGCGGCGCAGCCGCCGCTTCACCACCGCGTTGACCTCCTTGGCCGACAACAGCGGATAGTCACGCTCCACCACCTGCACCTTCGCCAGGTCCACCAGGTGGTTCACCCGCCCGTACACCACGAAGAACGTGAACCCGTCACCCATCTGCCGGGCATGCACCAGCATCGCCGGATCCAGGCCCATCTTGTTCGCCAGCTGCACCGCCGCGCCCTCGGCCCGCTTGTCGTGCGGCACCGGCAACGTGAACGACACCTGCACCATGCCGTCACCCGTCGTGTCCCCGTACGGCCGCACCACCGTCTTCCCGCTCATGCCGCGCTGACCGGGCATGCTCCCGCAGCCCTCGCTCCGCTCGGTGCGCTCGCTCATGCCGGCTGCTCCAGGATCTCCGTGGCCGGGTTGTAGTAGTCGCCCTCATGCCGCGCCACCCCGTCGAGACCCTTCCCCCGATCCGCCGGCCGCTTCATGATCCCGAACGTGCCCTCCGCGATCGCCGTCAACAACGACTGGTCCCCGATCCGCTCCAACAGGTCCACCGCCTCACCCAACACCCGGCGCGCACGCTGCTGGATGAACCCACCCGACGCCGGCACGAAATCCTCGTGCAACCCGCCCGCCGCACCCAGCACGTACCGCACGTTCTGCAACGCGATGTCCCGGTCCGACAACCACGGCGTCACCACCGCCTCCGTCATCATCCCGACCAGCAGAATCCCCTGCCCCGTCATCGCACCCACCAGGTTGAAGAACCCGTCGAGCAGATTCCCCCGGAACACGTCCCCCGTCATGTGCTTCGTCGGCGGCATCCACTTCAACGGCGCATCCGGAAACAACTCCCGCGCCAACAACGCGTGCGCCAACTCCAGGCGCAACGACTCCGACACATCCGGGTTGATCTCGAACGCGTGCCCCAACCCCAACTGCCAGTCCGCCAGCCCCGCCTCGTGCGCGAAGAACTCGTTCAACAACTGCGACACCGTCACCGTATGCGCCTCGTCCACCGCATCCGCAGTGGTCAGATAGTTGTCCTCACCCGTGTTGATGATGATCCCCGCCCGCGCGTGCACCTGCCGCGAGAACCGCTGATCCACGAACGTCCGGATCGGATTGATGTCCCGGAACAGAATCCCGTACATCGAATCGTTGAGCATCATGTCCAGCCGCTCCAGGCCCGCGAGCGTCGCCATCTCCGGCATGCACAGACCCGACGCGTAGTTCGTCAACCGCACATACCGGCCCAAC
This sequence comes from Micromonospora haikouensis, assembly GCF_000876225.1. Lineage (NCBI taxonomy): Bacteria > Bacillati > Actinomycetota > Actinomycetes > Micromonosporales > Micromonosporaceae > Micromonospora > Micromonospora haikouensis. The sequence continues at coordinate 2,399,685 of NZ_JXSX01000003.1, forward strand.
TCCCGCGACGAGGAATCCAACGCCGCCCGCATCAACCGGAAGTTCTCCTGCGTCGCATACGTCCCCGCGAACCCCTCCCGCGTCGCCCCCTCCGGCACATAGTCCAACAGCGACTGCCCCGTCGACCGGATCACCGCGATCACGTCCGCACCCGCCCGCGCCGCCGCCTGCGCCTGCGGAATGTCCTCGTAGATGTCACCCGTCGCCACGATCAGATAGATCCACGGCCGCTGCGCCGGATCCCCGAACCGCCTCACCAGGCGATCCCGCTCCGCCCGCCGCCGATCGATCCGCCGGATCCCCGCCGCCACCGCCCGACGCGACGCCCGACGCGCCGCCGTCGCCGCCCGCCCCGACGGCACAGCGAACCGCACCGACCCGGCCGCCGCCTTCTGCGCCAGCAACGTCACATCCGAAAGGCCCTCCCGCGCCAGCGCGTCGAACACCGGCACCGCCACCCCATGCCCCAACCCCACATCGGCGACCACCGCGTCGACCAGCCGGTTCACCCACGGAATCCCGTCCGGATCAGCGCCGGACACCCCCGCAAGCCGCAACACCGCCCGCTCCACCGACACCGTCGTGTGGCTACGCGCCAGATCCACCACCGGCTGCCCGGCCCGACGCGCCAACTCCCGCGCCCGCCCCACCAGCGCCGGATCCAACCCAAGCTTGCCCGTCACGACACGCCTTCCTCGTAGATCACGTCACCCCGCAACACCGTCGCCCGACACACCGGCAACGGCGTCGGATCACCCGCACCCCGCAACTCCGGATCCTCGGCCTGCAACACCGGCAACCCCCGCTCCACCCCCGCCGGGGAGTCCCACACCGCGAACGTCGCCGGCGCCCCCAACGCCAACACACCCTCGTTGTCCAGATGCACCGCCCGCCACCCACCCCGGGTATGCGCCGCGAACGCCGCCCGCACACTCATCCGCTGCACCGGATTGTGATGCGCCGCCGCCGCCCGCACCGAACCCCACGGATCCAACGGCGTCACCGGCGAATCAGACCCGAAAGCCAACGCCACCCCCACCGAATGCATCGCACCCATCGGATTCGACTCCAACGACCGCGACAACCCCAACCGCGCCTCATACATCCGACCCGCACCACCCCACAACCGGTCGAACGCCGGCTGCATCGACGCCACGATCCCGAACTCCACAAAACCCGCGATCAACCGCCGGCTCATCAACTCCGCGTGCTCCACCCGATGCCGCCCCGCCCGCAACCGCTCCACCCCCACCCGCTCCGCCGCCCCCGCGAACCCCGCCAACACCGTCCCGATCGCCGCATCACCGATCGCGTGGAACCCGCCCTGCACCCCGTGCGCCACACAATCCAACACGTGATCACGCACCTGCTCCGCCGACACGTACCCGTGCCCGCACGCCCCCGGCTCCCCATCCAGGTACGCCGCCGACACGTGCGCCGTCCGCGACCCCAACGCACCATCGGCGAACAGATCCCCACCCGCACCGACCGCACCCAACTCCCGCGCCCGCTCCGCACCCAACAGCTCACCCCAGTACCCGTACACCTCCGGCACACCCCGCCCGGAAATCCCCAGCAACCCCGTGAAGTCCTCCTCGTCGGAGATCTCCGGACCACCGCACTCGTGCACCGCGGCGATACCCAACGACGCCGCATGCTCCAGAGCCCGCCGCTGCGCCGCCACCCGCTGCGCCCGCGTCACCGACCCGAACGCCGCCGCCCGCACCACATGGTGCGCGTCCCGCCGCAACCACCCCGACGCGTCGAACCCGGCCGCCGACACCACCTCCGGACACGCCGCCAGCAACGCCTCCGACACCAACGCCGAATGAATCGACGCCTGCGACAGATACACCCGCCGCCCACCCGCCGCCCGACCCACCGCCGCCGCATCCGGCAACACCACGTCGCCCCAACCCGACTCGTCCCACCCGTGCCCCAACACCACCGCGTCACCCGGCAACCCCGCCGCGAACACCGACACCGCGTCCAACAACTGCCCCGCCGACCGCACCCCCGACAGGTCCAGCCCCGACAACGCCAACCCCGTGTCCGTCGCATGCACATGCGCATCCACGAACGCCGGCGTCACCAACGCCCCCGCCAGATCCACCACCCGGTCCGCCGACGGCGCCTCCGCGTCCACCCCCAACCAGGCGATCCGCCCGTCACGCACCAACAACGCCGTCGCACGCGGATCCGCCGGACAATGCAGCACTCCACCGCGGTACAAGATCGAGGGACTAGTCATGACGTCAGTCTGCCGCCAACCGGGCCTCGAACAGGCCACGCACCCCAGGCTCCGACCGCAACAACCCCAACGCCAACTCCGCATGCCCCGGCACGTACCCGTTGCCCACCAGCATCGTCACGTCCGCCGCCAACCCCTCCGCCCCCAACGCCGCCGCCGCGAAACTCGTCGCCATCGAGAAGAAGATCACCGTCCCGCCGTCCGCCGTCGCCAACACCGCCCCATGCTCACAACCCGGCACATCCACACACACCACCGTCACGTCCGCCGGCACCCCCAACGCCGACGTCACCGCAGTCGACAACCCCACCGGATCCCGCGCATCGGCCAACACCACCTCCGACGCCAGACCCGCCGCCACCAACGCGTCCCGCTCCGCCACCACCGGCACCACCCCGACCGTACGAGCCGCACCCGCCCGCCGCGCCGCAGCCAACGACAACGACCCGCTCTTGCCCGCCCCACCGATCACCGCCACACACACCGGCCGGGAATCACCCGCCCGCTCCCGCCGCGCCACCTGATCGGCCACCACCCGCGCCGTCAACGCCGGCGCCCCACACACGTCCAGCACCGCGAGCGACAACTCCGGATGCAGATCCGCCGGCAACACCGCCGCGATCGACCGCGCGAACAGGATCGCGTACCCGTCACACGGCACCTGCTCGCTGCGCCCGTCCCAGCGCGCCAACCCGTCGGTGATCGCCAACGGGGTCAGCGTCAGCGACACCAACGTCGCCACCCGATCACCCACCCGCAGCCCCAGCGGCGACCGCCGACCCGCCTCCTCCACGGTGCCGATCAGCATCCCGCCCGACCCCGTCACCGGGTTCTGCATCTTCCCCCGCGTCGCGACGATCTCCAGCACCTCGGCGCGGACCTTCTCCCCGTCCCCGCCGTGCTTCTGCCACAACTGCCGGAAACTCGCCGCGTCCAGGTTCAACCGCTCCACCCGGATCCGCACCTCGTTCGGCGCGATCCGCGCGCTGGCGTCCAACCGCCACGCCGCCTGCGGCAGCACCCCCGCCGGTTCGACAACGCGGTGCAGACCCACCGGTGACGTCACGCCGACCTCCCCTGTCCAACCGCCCGAAGCCCCGCCCGGGACTCGCATCGCGGGAAAACTTACGGCAGACTAATTTCTTCGCCGGATATTTTCCAGTAGCCTACGGGCCGCCGATCATCCGCACCACGCACCGAGGAGGGGCCGTGACCCAGACCCAACCGGCTGAGACCATCCCTCAGCCCCGTCACGCCCCGGTCGCCGCACCGACCGCCGGGCAGCCCTACGAATACCGCCGCAGCCCCCTGGTCGAACCCGACTGGACCCGCTTCCCCGGCTGGCGCCACGTCACCCGAGACCAGTGGGAAAGCGCCCAGTGGCAGCGCGTCAACTGCGTCAAGAACATCAAGCAGCTGCACGCCGTCCTCGGCGACACCGTCGACGAGTCCTTCTACGCCGACCTGGAGGCCGACCAGCAGGCCCTGGCCACCATGTCCATGCTCGTGCCACCCCAAATGATCAACACCATGGTGCCGCACGCGCCCCTGACCACCACCGCGCTCCTCGCCGACCCCATCCGGCGCTACATGATCCCCGTCGCCTCCGACCGGCGCACCGACTGGCCCTCCCACCCGTACGCCAGCCGCGACTCCCTCCACGAGCACGACATGTGGGTCGCCGAAGGCCTCACCCACCGCTACCCGACGAAGGTCCTCGCCGAACTGCTCTCCACCTGCCCCCAGTACTGCGGGCACTGCACCCGGATGGACCTCGTCGGCAACTCCACCCCCGCCGTCGACAAGCTCAAGCTCACCCTCAAGCCCGTCGACCGGTACGACGCCCACATCACCTACCTCAAGGCCCACCCCGGCGTACGCGACGTGGTCGTCTCCGGCGGCGACGTGGCCAACGTCCCGTGGCGCAACCTCGAGTCGTACCTGATGCGGCTGCTGGAGATCGAAACCATCCGCGACGTCCGGCTCGCCACCAAGGCCCTCATGGGCCTGCCCCAGCACTGGCTGCAGCCCGACGTCGTCGAGGGCCTGGAGCGGGTCGCCCGCACCGCCGCCCGCCGGGGCGTCAACCTGGCCATCCACACCCACGTCAACCACGCCCAGTCGCTCACCCCGCTGGTCGCGAAGGCCGCCCAGACCGCCCTCGACGTCGGCGTACGCGACGTGCGCAACCAGGGCGTGCTCATGCGCGGCGTCAACGCCACCGCCCCCGACCTGCTCGACCTCTGTTTCGCACTCCAGGGCGAGGCGGGCATCCTGCCCTACTACTTCTACATGTGCGACATGATCCCCAACGCCGAGCACTGGCGGGTCCCGGTCTGGCACGCCCAGCAGCTCCAGCACGACATCATGGGCTACCTGCCCGGCTACGCCACTCCGCGGATCGTCTGCGACGTGCCGTTCGTCGGCAAGCGGTGGGTGCACATGCTCACCGACTACGACCGCGAGCGCGGCATCTCCTACTGGACGAAGAACTACCGCACGTCGATCGAGTCGGCCGACCTGGAGGCGCTCAACAAGCGCTACGCCTACTACGACCCGATCGACACCCTGCCCGCCGCCGGCCAGCAGTGGTGGCACGAGCACCGCGACGACTGAGCGACATCCGCTCGACCCATGGGCCCCGGCGTACGCCGGGGCCCATGCTTTTTGGGTTCGGCGTGGCGTGCCACGCCCCCTAAGGCGTCCTAGGACGCTAGGGTTGGTGCCTCGGCTTCGACGTGACGCCGGCCGGCGAGCAGTGGCGAGGGTGCGCCACGGTGGGCCGCGCGCCAGGCCGCGATCAACAGGAGCACCGCCCACAGCATGACGACGGTGGTGGAGACGGCGGCGACGGTTCCCGACGCGGCGGCCGACGCCGAGGACAGGTTGTAGGCCACGTGCCAGCAGGCAGCGGCGGCGATGCCGCCGCCCGCGGCGTTGTACACGTACGCCAGCACCACCGCGCCGGCGAGCATGCCGAGGAAGAAGCCGGGCAGCACGGCGGGGCGGAAGCCGCGGAAGGTGGCCAGGATGACGAACAGCGGCGCGTGCCAGACCGCCCACCCGACGGCGGTGAGCAGCGCCGCCCGGACCGGCCCGTGGCGGTCCTGGAGCCGCTCCTGGGCGAAGCCACGCCACCCGCCCTCCTCCCCCAGGCCGTTGAGCACGATCAGGCCCAGGAGCATCGGCAGCGCCGCCGACGGCAACCCGCTGATCACGAACAGGTCCCGCCAGGGTGGGACCGGCTGACCGGCCAGGGCGGCGACGATCAGCCCGATGGCCAGCATCGCCAGCGGGCTGGCCGCCAACGCCGCCGTGCGCCAGCCGCCGCGCCAGCGCCACAGCCGGCCGACGTACCCTGCCACCGCCGCGCGACCACCGGTCAGCGCGGTGACGGTCACCGCCGCCAGCAGCGGCCCGAGCAGGCCGGGCATGTGCGTGGGCCACGGATCGCCGCCCCGCACCACGCCCCCGGCGACCGCGATCGGCACCCACCAACCCCACGACAGCAGGTACGCCAGGGCGAAGAACGACGCCACCGGCCACCGCCGCACCAACTCACGCAGCTTGACGACCATGCCCCGAGTACAGCAGCGGCCGGCCGCCCCCGGACAGGGCCGGAAGACCGCGGCAGACCGGCCGACAGCCCGTGTCCAACCTGGACACGAACGCCTCCGGCCAGGCCCTCGTTGCGGGAAACCTTCAACCCCGGAAGTTCGATTGAAGGGTATCGACATCGACGGGTGTAACCGGATAGCGTGCCGTCATCCCTGCCCACCGACCGGGCGGACCACCGTCCGCCGCCGTGAGGAGTGCCGTGGCCACGTCACCCGTCGCCCGCCTGCGCCGCCGAGGGCTCCTCGGCTTCCCCGCCCTCGTCGCCGCCGCGCTCACCGTCGCCCTGCGCCCCGCGCCCGCCCGGGCCGAGGCACGCGCCGAGTGCCTCGCCGACCTGACCGAGCAGTCCTGATGGCCACCGTCGGCTGGCTCGCCGACGTCCTGCGCGCCGCCGGCGTACAGGTCGTCGAGGAGGGTGACTGGCGCAACCGGATGCGCCCCGGCGACTTCGACCCCATCGGCGTGCTGTGGCACCACACCGCCTCCACCTCCAGCGCCACCAACCCCCACCCCGCCCTGGGCATCTGCATCAACGGCCGCTCCGACCTGCCCGGGCCCCTCTGCCAGGCTCTCGTCGACTATCACGGCGTGTTCCACCTCATCTCCGCCGGCCGCGCCAACCACGCCGGCACCAGCGGCGGCAGCGGACCCATCCCCGCCGGCGACGGCAACACCCTCATGATCGGCTGGGAGATCGACTACAACGGCGTCAGCCAGGAGATGACCCCCGCCCAGTACGAGGCGTCGCTGCGCGCCACCGCCGCCGTGCTCACCCGCCTCGGCCGCGACGCGAGCCACGCCCGCGGTCACCGCGAGACCAGCACCACCGGCAAGATCGACCCGTCCTTCATCGACCTGGACGTGATGCGCGCCGACGTCGCCGCCCGGATGAGCGGCGGCACCGCCTGGAGCACGATCGTCGACAACGCCACCTCGGGCCGCTTCACCGCCAGCGCCAACTGGCGCGTCTCCACCTACTCCGGCCAGCGCTACGGCGCCGACTACCGCTACGCCGACCCCGTCGCCTCCAGCGACGTCGCCTGGTACCGGGTCAACGTCCCCGCCACCGGCACCTACCGGGTCGACGCCTGGTGGCCGGCCAACGCCGGATACAACAACGCCACCCCTTACCTCGTCGCCACCACCATCGGCAACAAGACCGTGTACGCCGACCAGCGCGCCACCGGCGGGCAGTGGCGCGCCCTCGGCACGTTCGCCCTCCCCGCCGGCGACGCCAACCGGGTCGGCGTGAGCCGGTGGACCACCGGCACCGGCCTCGTCATCGCCGACGCGATCCGCGTCACCCGGGTTTCCTAGCCCACGCTCCTCCCCCGGCGGCGGGGACGGCACCGACGACGGCGGCCCCGGAGGAGGATCCTCCGGGGCCGCCGCGCGGTCGGGTCACTTGGTGAACGCGTCGCGCACGTCCCGGCCGGCGTCCTTGACGTGCTCGCCCGCCTGCCGGGCCCGCGCGTCGCTCTGCTCGGTGGCACCCTCGGCCCGCAGACGCTCGTTGTCGGTCATGTCGCCGACGCGCTCCTTGGCAGCGCCGGCCAGCTCCTGGGCCTTGTTCTTCGCCTTGTCGGTGAAGCTCATCTCGACTCCCTCTGCTCCGGCGTTCCGGGGCCTCACTGCCCCTGACCGTAGGCATGCCCGGGGCGCGGGCAGCGGAAACCTCGGGCGGCGGGACGCGGGTCACGTGGCGTAGATCATCCTAGGAGGCTAGGTGTGATCGGACGGCGAGGGCCTGGTTGACTGGGCGGATGGGAGAGATCGTCCTCGTCCGCCACGGCGAGACCGAGTGGAGCGCCAGCCGCCGGCACACCTCGTACACCGACCTGGAGCTCACCGACGACGGCGAGCGGGAGGCCCGCGGCCTCGCCGCGCTCCTGGCCGGTCGGCGCTTCGCCCTGGTGCTGGCCAGCCGGCGCCGCCGGGCGCTGCGCACCGCCGAACTGGCCGGGCTGGCCGTCGCGGCGGTCGACGAGGACCTGGCCGAGTGGAACTACGGCCGGTACGAGGGCGTCACCACCGCCGACATCCACACCGAGCGCCCGGGGTGGAACATCTGGACCGACGGCTGCCCCGCCGGGGAGTCACCCGCCGAGGTGGGCGCGCGGCTCGACCGGGTGCTGGCCCGCGCCTCCGCCGCGCTCGCCGACGGCGACGTCGCCCTGGTCGGCCACGCGCACAGCCTGCGGGTGCTGGGCGCCCGGTGGATCGGCCTGCCGCCGTCGGGCGGCGGGCTGCTGCGGCTGGACACCGCCACCGTCAGCGCCCTCGGCCACGAGCACGGCCGGCCGGTCATCCTGCGGTGGAACCAGCCGCCTCCCCCGCCGCCCGGGACCGCGCCCGGGCCGACGCCTCCCCGCTGATCTTCGGCGGCCGGTTCTCGTACGGGGTGGACAGGACCACGGTGGTGCGGGTGGTGACGTTCGCGGCCGTGCGGATCTCCTGGAGCAGCCGCTCCAGGTCGGCAGGGGAGGCCACCCGCACCAGCAGCAGGTAGAAGTCCTCCCCCGCCACCGAGTAGCAGGAGTCGATCTCGGGCAGGTGGGCCAGCCGCTCCGGGGCGTCGTCGGGCTGCGACGGATCGAACGGCCGGATCGCCACGAACGCGCTCAGCGGCAGGTCCACCGCCTCGAAGGAGACCCGGGCGGCGTACCCCCGGATCACCCCGCGCTGCTCCAGCCGGCGCACCCGCTGGTGCACGGCGGACACCGACAGGCCCACCTTCTCCGCCAGATCCGTGTACGACAGCCGCCCGTCGGCGGTCAGCGCCGCGACGATGGCCCGGTCGATCTCCTCCACGGCGTGCAACCTACCGGTAAAAGCGCTCCCACGCGACGACGCCCCCGCCCCACGTGACGCTCGGTGCACCTCGGATGACCTTCCGCAGCGGGCCTCAGTCCCACTGGTCCTGGTTGAGGAAGCGGGCGAAGCCGCGCCAGGAGTTCGGGCCCATCACCCCGTCGACCGGGCCGGTGTAGCCCCAGCCGGAGGCGAGCCGCTGGACGGCCTTCCAGGTGTTGACCCCGGGCACGCCGTCGATCGGGCCCGTGTAGCCGTAGCCGCGCATGGCCCGCTGCAGGGCGGCGTAGGTGTTCACCCCGGGCACGCCGTCGATCGGGCCCGTGTAGCCCGACGTGATCCGCAGCCAGTTCTGCATCCGCTTGTAGCAGATGGGGCCCGGGATGCCGTCCTGCTCGGTGGTCGTCTTGGGCAGGCCGCCGCCACCCGGGTTCTGGCCGACGTAGACCAGCGGGTCGATCCGCACCCCGCTCGGGTTGATCATGTGCCAGTGCAGGTGGGGGCCGGTGGAGCTGCCGGAGCCGGGGGCACCGACGGCGCCCCCGGAGCGCCCCACGACCGTCCCGGCGGCGACGGCGGTGCCGTCGGACAGCAGGAACTGCGACAGGTGCATGTACTGGCTGCGGTAGCCGTCGGCGTGGTGGATGGTCACGGTGTGCCCGCCCGTGCCGTTGTTCGGGATGTTCTGGATCGTCCCGGCACCGCAGGCCGGCAGGTTCGTGCCGACGCCCATCCCGAAGTCGATGCCGCCCAGCGAGCCGCTTCTGATGTGCTCCTCCCAGGTGCCGGTGATCGGGTAGCCGGCGAACGGGTTGTAGATGGCGGGCGCCGCGTGGGCCATCCCCGGCAGGCCGACGACGCCGCCGACAGTGAGGGCGCCGGTGGTCAGCGCCGCGCCCCGCAGCAGCGTACGGCGGCTGAGCCCGGCCTGCGGCGGCGCGGACGGGCCGCCGCAGCAGCCGGACGGGTTCTCGTGATCCATGCGCGGGCCTCCGTGCGGTCGTCGACGGACCATGGCAAGCAGAGGCTAGCCATCAGATAGTCGAACATCAATCGTTGACACCGGGGGCCGGCGGTGCGGGGGCCGGGCCCGCACCGCGGGCGCGCGCTCAGCCCCTGGCCAGGGCGCGGGAGATCACCAGGCGCTGGATCTGGTTGGTGCCCTCGACGATCTGGAGCACCTTCGCCTCCCGCAGGTAGCGCTCGACGGGATGGTCGGCGACGTAGCCGGCCCCGCCGAGCACCTGCACCGCGTCGATGGTCACCCGCATCGCCACGTCCGTGGCGAACAGCTTCGCCTTCGCCGCCTCGATCGAGTACGGCCGGCCGGCGTCGCGCAGCCGCGCGGCGGCCAGCATGAGCGCGCGGGCGGCGGAGATCTGGGTGGCGTGGTCGGCCAGGGTGAACCCGAGGCCCTGGAAGTCGACGATCGTCCGCCCGAACTGCCGACGCTCACGGGCGTAGCCGACCGCGTAGTCGAGGGCGGCCTGGGCCAGGCCGACGGCGCAGGCGGCGATGCCGAGGCGGCCGGAGTCCAGGGCGGACATGGCGATGGTGAAGCCGGCGCCCTCCCCGCCGATGAGGCGGTCGGCGGGCACGCGGGCGTCGTCGAAGGCGACCTGCGCCACCGGGGAGGCGTGCAGGCCCATGGTCCGCTCGGCGGCCTGCGGAACGATGCCGGGGGTGTCGCGGTCGGCGAGCAGGCAGGAGATGCCCTTCGGGCCGGGCCCGCCGGTGCGGCAGAAGATGTTGTAGAAGTCGGCGACCCGGGCGTGGGTGATCCACGCCTTGGTGCCGGTGACCACGTACGCCTCGCCGTCGCGCACGGCCCTCGTGGTCAGCGCCGCCGCGTCCGAGCCACCCTGCGGCTCCGACAGGCAGTACGCGCCGAGCAGCTCGCCGCCGATCATGTCGGGCAGCAGCTTGCGCTGGGCGTCCGTGCCGAACTGCGCCAGGGGGTAGCAGGACAGGGTGTGCACGCTGACCGCCTCGGCGACGGCGAGCCAGCGGCTGGCGAGGACCTCCAGCACCTGCAGGTACACCTCGTACGGCTGGGCGGCCCCGCCGTGCTCCTCGGCGTAGGGCAGGCCGAGCAGGCCGGCGCGGCCGAGGGTGCGCAGCACCTCCCGGGGGAACTCGGCGCGGGACTCGAACCCGGCGGCGCGGGGGGCGAGTTCCCGGTCGGCGAGTTCGGTGGCGAGGTCGAGCAGGTCGTGGGCCTCGTCGGTGGGCAGGATCCGGTCGACGGTCATAGCGCGCTGAGCTCCGTGGGGGTGGTGTTGAGCCGGTCTCGCCGCCCGTCGTGCGGACGGCGTCGGGTTCCGGTGGCCGGTTCTGCCGTCGGTTCCCATCCTGTGAGCTTAACGGTCGTTTGGTCACCTGCGGGAGGCGCTCGCGGCGGCCGTGTCGCGTCGAACCCGCCCGACCCGGGCGGCGACGTCGATAGCCTGGACCCACGCCGGCACCGGTCCGCCGGCCGACGGAGGGGAAGGCGGCGCGATGGGCGGCGAGCGGGAACGCGGGGCCCGGCGCCGGCGCGGGCTGCTGTGGGCCGGCATCCTCGCCGTCGCCGGGCTGGTGCTGCTGGCGGTGGGCCTCACCGTCGCCAACGGGGCCCTCGCGTGGCTGGAGGCGGCCGTCGCCCTCGTCCTGCTGGTGGCGAGCTACGCCGTGCAGCGCCTCGCCCGCCGGGAGACGCTCTACCGGCACGCCGGGCCGCGCTGACCGCCGCGCCGCGCCCGGATCGTCGGACGGCTGTGCCAGGCTGTCCGGCGTGGCACACCGACCCCCGATCCTGCTGATCGACGCTCCCAGCCTCTACTTCCGGGCCTACTTCGGCGTCCCCGAGTCCGCCGCGCGGGCCACCGACGGCAGCCCCGTCAACGCGGTGCGCGGCTTCCTCGACATGCTCACCACGCTCGTGCGCACCCGCCGCCCCGACCGGATGGTCTGCGCCCTGGACCACGACTGGCGTCCCGACTGGCGGGTGGCGCTCCTGCCGTCGTACAAGGCGCACCGGGTGGCCGCGGAGGGGGGCGAGGAGGTGCCCGACACCCTCGGCCCGCAGGTGCCGGTGATCCTGGACGTGCTGGCCGCGATCGGCATCACGGCGGTCGGCGCCACCGGTTACGAGGCCGACGACGTGCTGGGCACGCTGTCGGTGACCCAGCCCGCGCCGGCGGAGGTGGTCTCCGGCGACCGGGACCTGTTCCAGCTCGTCGACGACGCGCGCGGGGTGCGGCTGCTCTACGTCGGGCGGGGCGTGGCGAAGCTGGAGGACTGCGACGACGCGGCGGTGCGCGCCCGCTACGGGGTGCCCGCCGACCGGTACGCCGACTTCGCGGCCCTGCGCGGCGACCCGAGCGACGGGCTGCCCGGGGTGCCGGGCGTCGGCGAGAAGACGGCAGCCCGGCTGGTCGACCGGTACGGCGGCGTCGCCGGCATCCTCGCCGCGCTCGACGACCCGGGCTCCGGGTTCGCCCCCGGCCTGCGGGCCCGGCTGGACGCCGCGCGCGACTACCTGGCCGTCGCGCCGACGGTGGTGCGGGTGGCGCTGGACGTGCCGCTGTCGGAGCTGCCCACGGCGCTGCCGCAGGCCCCGGCCGACCCGGACCGGCTGCTGGAGCTGGCCGAGCGCTGGAACCTGGCCGGTTCCTGCCGCCGCCTCGTCGACGCCCTCGCCACCCGCGACTGACCGCGCCGCGCCCGCCCTCGCCGCCAGCGACCGCGGACCGGGCCGAGCCCCGGGCCCGGTGAACGTGCCGGCCGGGTCCGGCGAGGACGGCATTCGGCCCGGCACGCGGGGTCAGCGCGGCGGGTCGACGCGGCGGGTCGGGAACGTGCTGCCGGGCCGGGCCAGGGTGCCGCGGGCGCGCAGCCCGACCGGGTCCGGGGCCGGCTGCGGATCCGGCACGCTCGCCCCGGCCGGGTCGACCCGGCGCGCGTCGAGGTAGGCGGCGCCGGCCCGGTCCTCCTCGGTGGGCGCCGCGAGCAGGGCGTAGACCAGCCCCACGACCACGAAGATCACCGCGAGGACGATGGGCACCAGCAGGGTGCTGAAACCGGCACCGGTGATCTCGCCCTGCTGCTCGTGCAGGTGCACCGACAGGGCGCTCATGCCGGTGAAGTGCATGCCGTTGACGGCGACGCCCATCACCAGCGCGGACGCGGCGACGGCCAGGGCCCGGCGCACGGTGACGGCGAGCCACAGCGCCACGGTCGCCGCGACCACGGCGATCGCCACCGACAGGGCGACCCGGACGCCGTCGTAGCCGAGGGAGCCGCCGAGCCGCATCGCCGCCATCCCGGTGTAGTGCATGGCGGCGACCCCGGCCCCGGTGAACACGCCACCGACGCCGATGCGCAACGCGGAGACCCGGCCGGTGCCGACGATCGCCAGGCCGATGCCGACCGCGACCACGGCGATGAGGGCGCTGACCACGGTGATCGGCACGTCGTAGCGGATCCGGGTGCCCTCGACGGCGAAGCCGAGCATCGCCATGAAGTGCATGCTCCAGATCGCGGTGCCGCCGATCGCCCAGGCGGCGAGGATGCCCCACCACACGCGCTGGCCGGTGGTGGCGGCGACCCGGATGCGGGCCGCGCAGACCAGACCGAGGAACGAACCCAGCACCGACAACGCGTAGCTGAGCGCCGGTGTGATCCAGCCGTACTCAAAGTGATTGATCTCCGCCACGGCGGTTGTCCCCCCACCCGGTTACCGACGCGTCAACGACGTGCCGGAGACATGATCGGGGACGCGTTGAGCTGCCGCAACAGCACCCCCCGGCCACTTCGGGGGGTGCTGTTGCAGTGACAGTCCGATGCATGGGACCCGCGCCGAGATGACGCAGGGTGACCGTCAGGCGGTGGCGTGGTAGGCGAGGACGCCCCGGTTGACGGCGGCGATGGCCTGCCGGGCGGTGGCGCGCAGCTCGGTGGAGGCGCCGCCGGAGTCGGCGACCTGACCGAGCAGGTCGACGACCTGCCGGGCCCAGCGGACGAAGTCGCCGGCCGGCATCTCGCCGTCGAGCTGGTGCCCGCTGGCGAGCACCTTGGCCAGGGCCTCGCCGCGCGCCCAACGGTAGATCGGCCAGGCGAAGCCGAGGTCGGGCTCGCGGGTGACGGCGAGACCCCGGGCGGCCTCGTCGGCCTCGATGCCGCTCCACAGGTGCAGCGTCTCGTCCACCGCGTCCGCGACGGGGCCGCGCGGCAGCGACGCCCGCTCGTCGGCGTCCCGGCGGGCCTCGAACACCACCACCGACACGGCGGCGGCCAGCTCCGCCGGGGAGAGCCCGTCCCAGACGCCCCGGCGCAGGCACTCGGCGACCAGCAGGTCGGCCTCGGTCCAGATCCGGCCGAGCATCCGGCCGGCGTCGGTGACGGCACCGTCGGCCGACAGGTAGCCGCGCGCGGTGAGCAGCGCGACGATCCGGTCGAACGTGCGGGCCAGGGAACCGGTGCGGCCGGCGACCCGCTGGCGCAGCTCCTCGGTGTCGCGTTCGAGGCGGCGGCGGCGCTCGGCCCAGCGGGCGTGTTCCTCCCGGTCGGGGCAGGCGTGGCAGGGGTGCCGGCGCAGCTCGGTGCGGAGCTGGCTGAGCGCGTGGTCCTCGCCCGCGCCCTGCCGGGACCGGCCGCCGCGCCGACCGCCGTGCCGGTCCAGGCCAGTGCCGCTGACCTCGGCGGCGAGGTCACGACGGGCCGCCGGGGAACGGTGGTTGAAGTGCTTGGGCACCCGGATGCGGGCGAGCACCTCCGCCGGGGTGGTGAAGTCGCCGGGGCTGACCCGCCCGGCCCACCGGTCCTGCGTGAGCACGAGTGGACGGGGCTCGCCGAACCCGCCGGTGGCCGGGTCGAGCACCACCGCGAGGCCGGCGCGCCGCCCGGACGGCACCCGGATCACGTCACCGACGCGCAGCCGCTCCAGCGACGCCACCGCGGCGGCCTTGCGCTGGTGCTGGCCCTGCCGGGCGATGGCGCGCTCCCGGTCGGCGATGGCCACCCGCAGGGCGAAGTACTCGTCGAAGTCGCCGTGGTGGCAGGCGGCCTCCGCGCCGTACGCGTCGATGGTCTCGGTGTTGCGCTGCACCTGCCGGGCCAGGCCGACCACCGACCGGTCGGCCTGGAACTGCGCGAACGAGCTCTCCAGCAGCGCGCGGGCCGGCTCCGCGCCGACCGTGCCGACCAGGTTGACGGCCATGTTGTAGGACGGGCGGAAGCTGGACCGCAGCGGGTAGGTGCGGGTGGAGGCCAGGCCCGCCACGTGCCGGGGGTCGGTCTCGGGCGACCAGACCACGACGGCGTGCCCCTCGACGTCGATGCCCCGGCGGCCGGCGCGCCCGGTGAGCTGGGTGTATTCGCCCGGGGTGAGGTCGACGTGGGCCTCGCCGTTGAACTTCACGAGACGTTCGAGGACGACGCAGCGGGCCGGCATGTTGATGCCCAGCGCCAGGGTCTCGGTGGCGAAGACCGCCTTGACCAGGCCCCGGACGAACAGCTCCTCGACGACCTCCTTGAACACCGGCAGCATGCCGGCGTGGTGGGCGGCCAGGCCGCGCTCCAGGCCGTCGAGCCACTCCCAGTAGCCGAGCACCGTCAGGTCCTCGCCGGGGATGGCGGTGACCCGGGACTCGACGACCCGGCGGATCTCGGCGCGTTCCTCCGGGTTGGTCAGCCGCAGGCCGGCGGCGAGGCACTGCTGCACGGCGGCGGCGCAGCCGGCGCGGCTGAAGATGAACAGGATCGCCGGCAGCAGCCCCTCCCGGTCGAGCCGGTCCACGATGTCCGGGCGCAGCGGGCCCCGCCAGCGCGGCCCGCGCCGGCCGCCGCCCGGCCCGGCGCTGCGCCCCTCCCCCAGCTCCAGGCGGCGCATCGTCTCCCGGGTGTAGCGCAGCAGCTCCGGGTGCACGTCGTGCTTGCGGGCGGCGTCGGCGTCGTGGAACAGGTCGAACATCCGCTTGCCGACGAGCATGTGCTGCCACAGCGGCACCGGGCGGTGCTCGCTGACCACCACGGCGGTCTCGCCGCGCACGGTGACCAGCCAGTCGGCGAACTCCTCGGCGTTGGAGACGGTCGCCGACAGCGAGACCAGGGTCACCGAGGCGGGCAGGTGGATGATCACCTCTTCCCAGACCCCGCCGCGGAACCGGTCGGCGAGGTAGTGCACCTCGTCCATGACCACGTAGGCCAGGCCCTCCAGGGTGGCCGAGCCGGCGTAGAGCATGTTGCGCAGCACCTCGGTGGTCATCACGACCACCGGGGCGTCGCCGTTGATCGCGTTGTCGCCGGTGAGCAGGCCGACGTGCTCGACGCCGTAGCGGTCCACCAGGTCGTGGTACTTCTGGTTGGACAGCGCCTTGATCGGCGTGGTGTAGAAGCACTTGCGCCGGGTGGGCGGGGGGCCGTCGCCGTCGGCCGCCGCCGGCCGCGCGGGGGCGCCGCGCAGGGCCAGGTGTACGGCGAACTCGCCGACCACGGTCTTTCCGGCGCCGGTGGGGGCGCAGACCAGCACGCCGCTGCCCCGTTCCAGGGCCTGGCACGCCTCCCGCTGGAAGTCGTCGAGATCGAACCCCAGGTCAAGGGTGAACTCGTCCAGCGCCGGGAACTGTGAGGCCTGCGCGGCCCGGCGGCGCGCCGCGGCGTACCGCTCGGCGGGGCTCGACATGTCCCCAAGATTAGTGCGTGCCTCCGACGACCACCGCCTCAAGGCCGTCCGACAGGGGGGTCGGGGGCGGTCGGTAGGGTGCACGGCGTGCCGGATCATGCCGAACCGACCCAGTCGACCCCACCCAGCGCCGACGCCGCCGCGGGCGCCCGGGCGTCCCGTCGGCCCGTCGAGGCGGTCCTGTTCGACTTCCACGGCACCCTCGCCCAGGTGGAGGACCCCCACGACTGGGTGCTCGCCGCCGCGCGGGCGTGCGGGGTGAGCCTGGAGCGCATGCGGGCCACGGCGCTGGCCGACCGGCTGCTCACCGCGGGCCGCCCCGGTGGCCCGCTGCCGGCGCGGGTGCCGCCGGCGCTTGCCGAGCTGTGGTCCGAGCGGGACCTCTACCCGCACGCCCACCGGGGCGCGTACACGGGGCTGGCGGAGACCGTGGACGCCGGGATCGACGGCCTCGCCGACGCGCTCTACGAGCGCGTGCTGGTGGCCGAGGGCTGGGTGCCCTACCCGGACACCGCACCGACCCTCGCGGCGCTGCGGTCGGCGGGGGTGAAGGTGGCGGTGGTGAGCAACATCGGCTTCGACATCCGGCCGTTCTTCGCCGCGTGGGGCCTCGACGCCCTGGTGGACGCGTTCGTCCTGTCGTACGAGGTAGGGCGCTGCAAGCCGGATCCGGCGATCTTCTGGCGAGCCTGCGGGATGCTCGGGGTGGACGCGGAGCGGGCGCTGATGGTGGGCGACACGGCGGCGGACGCCGGGGCGGTGCGGGCCGGCTGCGCGGTGCTGGTCCTGCCCGAGGCGGAGCCGGGCCGACCCAACGGGCTGGGCTCCGTGCTCGACCTGGCCCTGCCCGGCTGATCCCACATTCCGGTTTCGTCCGGCGGGACTCGTCTCCCATTCGGCGGCACGCCGACGAGTCGCATTCTTCTCGATAGAAACGGCCGAGAAGGATGCATTTACCCCCGTCGGCGGGCGGTCGTGGGCGGGGGGCGTGACATATTGCTCGACGTCGTTGGATAATGTCCGCCGCGATGAGTCGTCGCGGGTCGCGTCCAGGTGCCCCGACGCCAACCGAAGGGGACAATTCCGTGAAGCGGGACCACTCACCCGTGCTGCCGGGCGACGGCGACACCGACTACGCGCGTTACATGCGCGTCGATGAACTGCTCGACCTGCAGCGCGGCCCGGATCAGGTGATCTGTCGCGACGAGCTGCTCTTCCAGGTGGTCCACCAGTCGACCGAGCTGTGGCTCAAGCTCGCGGCGTCGGAGCTGCGCGAGGCCGCCGCGCGGCTCGACGCCGGCGAGCCCGGCGCGGCCGAGCTGCTGCTGACCCGGGCGACGCTCGGCGTGCGGCTGGTCACCGACCAGCTGGAGATGTTCCGCCACCTGTCCCCCGCCGACTTCCAGGCGATGCAGCCGGCGCTCGGCAACGGCTCCGGCGCCGAATCGCCAGGTTGGCGGCAGGTGCAGGCCGCCAGCCGGCGGCTCGGGCGGGCCTTCGCCGACCATCTCGCCGCCCTCGGCGTCGACGTGTCCGCGCTGCCGGGCACCGACGCCGCCGATCCGCTGCACCGGCTGGCCGAGGCCATGGTCGAGTGGGACGAGCGGGTGTCGTCCTGGCGGGTGCGGCACTACCAGGTGGCCCTGCGCATCGGCGGCCACGGCCCGGCCGGCACTCCGGGCAGCCCGGCGACCATGCTCGCCCGGCTGATCGACCACCGGTTCTTCCCCGAGCTGTGGCAGCTGCGGGTGGGTGCCGCCGGCCCCACGCCGGCCGCCCCACGGGCCTGACCCGGCCGCCGCCGAAATCGTCGGTTCCTCACCGTCCGTATTTAACACGATCGTAATGTTGAGGTGCCGTTCGTGCGTGAGCTGACGTCCTGGCGGTCCGGCCTATCCGATCCCGGTGACTTTCCCTACTCTGCGGTGCTCGGCGAGTTCCAGCGCGTCGGTAAACACTTTGTCGAAAAAGAACTGCTCGCACTTCTCGACGAGATTCGGACGCGCGTCGTCGCGGCGGCGGGACGCGCCGTGCCCGGGGCCACGGGGCCGACCCGCCTGCTGTGCGACTTCCTCGACGCCGCGCTCGACAAGTGGGACGGCCGGTACGACTACCGCAGCTACCTGGCGCTGCCCCTGCTGCGGCTGCCCTGCACGGCGGACGACCCCGTCGCCGGCCCGGGGAACACCCCGCAGACCGACCCGGCGGGCGCCCGCCGCGACTCCGACCGGCTCCTGCTGCGGCTGGTCGCCGACGCCCTCGCCTTCGAGCTGACCGCCGCGGCCGGGGCCACCAGCCTGCTGCCCGAGCAGCGCCCCGGCCCGGAGACGGTCGCGAAGCGCCTGCGGCTCGGCGTCCGGGCCGCGCTGCCCGCGGTGTCCCGGCTGGACCCGACGCGGACGGTCGACGACCAGGAGCCGGCCGACGCGGCGGCGGCCCTGCACGCCCTCGCCGCCGCCGACGTCACCGACGACGAGGAGCGCCGGCTGCGGCTGAGCATGCTGCCGGTGTACCGGTCGCACGACGAGTACCTGTTCGTCCGGGTGCTCCAGGCGTACGAGTGCGTCTTCGCCGGGCTCGCCGACGAGCTGCGCGGCACCGTCGCCGCCCTGACCACCGGGGACCCGGCGGCGGCGGCCGACCGGCTGGCGTACGCCCGCGACCGGCTCGCCGCCGCCGGGCCGCTGTTCTCGCTGCTGGCCACCATGCAGCCGGAGTCCTTCCGGACCTTCCGGGAGTACACCGAGGGGGCCAGCGCCATCCAGTCCCGCTCCTACAAGCTGGTGGAGTCGCTCTGCCGTACCCCCGAGGGGTCGCGGTTGGACTCGGCGGCCTACCGCTCGGTGCCCGAGGTGCGCGAGTGGGTGCTCGCCGGGCACCCGTCGGTCGACGCGGCCCACCGGGCGGCGGTGCGCGCCGGCCGGCTCGCCGGGGCCGACCGCGACCGGGTCGAGCGGGAGATGCGGGCCTTCGCCGACGCGGTGCTCGGGTGGCGGCGCACCCACCACCGGCTGGCGGTCCGGATGCTCGGCGCGCGCCCCGGCACCGGCTACACGGAGGGCACCCCCTACCTGGCCGCCGTCCGCTCCACCCCCGTCTTCACCGCCGTCGGCCACGACCCGTGCCCGGCGGCCCCGCCGACGAACACCGGAGGCTGTCCCGAGTGAGCACACCCGACCCGGCCCCGGCCGCCGACGAGGCGCGCTGCCTCGACGCGGACGCGCACGCCGCCCTGCGCGCCGAGTTCCCGCTGCTGGGCACCTGCGTCTACCTGAACAACAACTCCACCGGCGCGGTCCCGCAGGGCGCGCAGCGGGTCCTGGCCGACTACTGGGAGACCCTGCGCGGCTGGCGCGACGACGTGTGGCAGGACTGGCACGTCGGCCTCGACCGGTACGCCGACTCGGTGGCCGCGCTCATCGGCGCGCCGGCGGGCAGCCTGGTCACCGACGCGAACCTGAGCACCCTGCTGGCCCGGATCGCCTCCTGCTTCGACTACCGCCCGCCCCGCGACCGGGTCGTCACCACCGACCTGGAGTTCCCGACCGTGCCGTTCGTCTGGAACGCGTTCGGCCGCTACGGGGCGCGCGCCGACGTCGTCGCCACCGGCGGCGTCCGGTTCGACCAGGACGCCCTCGAGGCGCGCATCGACGAGCGGACGCTGCTGGTGTGCGTGCCGCACGCCAGCTTCGCCTCCGGCGACACCATCGACCTGCCCCGGCTCGTCGCCCACGCCCACGACGCCGGCGCCCTGGTGGTCGTCGACGCCTTCCAGACGGTCGGGGTGCTGCCGCTGGACGTGACCGCGCTGGGCGTGGACGTCGTCCTCGGCGGCGCGCACAAGTGGCTGTGCGGCGTCGGCACCGCCTTCTGCTACGTCCGGCCGGACCTGACGCCCCGGCTGGAGCCGGCGGCGACCGGCTGGCAGGCCGGGGACGTCGCGCTGACCTTCCGGCCGTCGACCGGCTGGGCGGCCGGCGCGCAACGGTTCGCCGGCGGCACGCCGTTCCCGCTCACCTCCCTGGTCTCCCAGGTGGGCCTGGACCTGCTGGCCGGCGTCGGCGTGCCCGCGATCCGGCGGCACTCCCTGGCCTGCACCGGGCGGATCATCGAGCGGGCCGCCGCCGCCGGGATCGCGGTGGTCAGCCCGACCGAGCCGCACCGCCGCGGCGGCGTCGTCTGCCTCGACGTGCCCGACGGGGAGGCGGTCAAGCGGCGGCTCGCCGCGCGCGACGTGATCTGCAGCTGGCGCGGCTGGCTGCGGGTCGGCCCGCACGTCTACAACACCCTGGAGGAGGTCGACGTGTTCATGGACGCGCTGGAAGAGGAGATTCGCCGGTGAACGTCACCCTGTCGCCGAGGGCACTGATGAGCCTGCTCGCCAACGGCCCGAAGGCGATGGACGTGCTGGAGACCGCCCTCACCCTGGGCCTGCTCGACGCGCTGGAGCCCGGCCCCGCCCGGCTGGGTGACCTCGCCGAACGGTTCGGGTTCCGGCCGCTGCGGCTGTACAAGTTCCTGGACTGCCTGGAGAGCCTCGGCGTCGTCACCCGCGAGGAACCCGACGACGACATCGCCGCCGCCCGCTACCGGGCCGAGCCGGGGCTGCGCGACGCCGTGGCCGCGGTCGTCGGGCCGGACGCCGTCGAGCGCGACCGGGACCGCTACCCGTGGCGGGTGCTGCACGGCCGGCTGGCCGAGAGCCTGCGCGGCGAGGTCGGCATGACCGACGAGGACTTCGCGTGGCCGCCGCGCACCGACGAGCAGACCGCCGCGTTCGAGCGGAGCATGGCCGTCGGGCTCGGCCCGGTGCTGGAGACGCTGCACCGGCACGCCGACCGGCTCTGGGCGGACCGGCGCCGCCTGCTCGACGTCGGCGGCGGCGACGGCACCCTCGCCGCCCGCGTGCTCGACGACGCCCCGCACCTGCGGGCCGACGTGTTCAACCTGCCGGCGGTGGCGCCCCTGGTGGCCGACACCCGGCAGCGCTGCGGCCACCCCGAGCGGCTGGGCTTCGTCGGCGGGGACTTCTTCGCCGAGCCGCTGCCGACCGGCTACGACGCGCTGGCGTTCGTCCGGGTGCTGCACGACTGGCCCAACGACGTCGCCCGCCGGCTGGTCGAGGCGGCGTACCGGGCCCTCGAACCGGGCGGGCTGCTGCTCATCGGCGAGGAGTTCCGCACCCCGGACCGGCTGGCGATGCAGTTCTTCTGGAGCTACTTCCTGATCGGCGTCGACACCTGCGTCAGCCGGCTGCGGGAGGTCGAGTTCTACACGGGGCTGCTCAAGGAGGTCGGCTTCGAGCGGGTGGCGGTGCTGCCCGGTGGCTGGGAGCTGGTCACCGCGTACAAGCCGGCGGGCTGACCGGGTCGGGCGGGCCTGTGCCCGCCCGACCCGGGGCGCGCGTCAGGCCCGGCGGGCCACCACGGCGCCGTTGGCGCCCGGCGCGTCGAACGTCAGCCGCTCGATGTCGACGAAGCCGGCGTCGGCGAGCCACGCCGCGTACTCGGCGCCGGAGTAGTTCTTGCCGCCCTCGGTCTCGACCAGCATGTTCATGCCCATCAGGGCCGCCTCCGGCGGGCCGGTGCGGTCGTCGTCGAGCAGCAGCTCGCAGATGACGACCGCACCGCCGGGCGGCAGCGCGGCGTGGCACTTGGCCAGCAGCGCCCGGTTGGTCGGCTCGTCCCAGTCGTGCAGGATCATGCTGAGCAGGACGACGTCGTGCCCGCCCGGCAGCGCCGGGTCGGCGAGGAAGTCGCCCGCGACCGTGCCGATCCGGTCGGCCAGGCCCTCCGCCGCGATCCGCTCCTGCGCCTTCGCGCACACGTGGGGCAGGTCGAGGATCGTCGCCCGCAGCTGCGGCAGCCGGCGGCAGAGCTCGATCGGGAACGCCCCGGCCCCGCCGCCGACGTCGAGCAGCCGGGTGTGCGCCCCGAAGTCGTACGTGTCGGCCAGCGCCCGGGCGGTGAAGCTGGAGGTGGAGAACATGGCGTCCCAGAACTGCGCCACCATCTCCGGGTCGACGGTGTCGAACAGCGACTGCTGGGACTGCGGGTCCCAGGTCAGCGGCCGGTTGGTGCGCAGCGCGTCGGCGATGCGGTGCCACGGCAGGTAGGTGCGCAGGTCGGAGTAGCGCACCTGCGCGCCGAAGTAGTAGGGCCGCCCCTCCACCAGGAACTGCTCGGCGAGCTCGGTGTTGCGGTAGCCGTCGCCGGCCCGCTCCAGCAGGCCGAGGGACGCGCTCGCGGCCAGCAGGAGGTCGGCGGGGCGCTCGTCGAGCCCGAACTCGGCGGCGGCCTCGGCGACGGTGATCGTCCGGCCGCCCGCGAGGCGGGTGAACAGCCCGAACTCGACGCCGACGGCGAGGGTCTTGAACCCCCAGACGCCGGCCACGAGGCGCATGAGAGGAGAGGGATTGATCATGAAAGCATGAGATCACAGCCCTCGGTCAATCCACAGTAGACACCCCGGGGGGATCCGGCTACCCGGCCGTCGGCCGGTCTCGCCCCCGCCCCCTGACGGCACGGCCATGCGCGAGCGAGGGCCACCGGTCCACGGCCCACTCCCACCAGCCACGCCACCCCGGCGGCGGGCCGGGAACGTCGCCGCCGCCGAGTTCGGCGGCATCCGGTGCCTGGAACTGCCCCCGCCAGGTGTCGATGTCCGCCACGCTCATCGGGAAGGTCGTGTGCGACGCCGTCGCCCAGCGGTGGGTGATCCGGGCGAGCTGGGCGTCCCGGTCGACCGGCAGGTAGACGACGTGGCTGGCCGCCCCGGCCGAGGCGGCCAGCCAGCGCAGGGCCGACCGTTCGTCGCGGCTCCAGAGCCCGAAGTCGAGTACGACGTCCACGCCCAGGCGCAGCGCCTGCAGGGCCAGTGCGATGAGCCGTCCCTCCAGCAGGTCGCGCTTGCCGTCGGGCTGCGACCCGTCGAACAGGGGGATCATCCACTCGTCCGGGGTCAGCCGCAGCGCGCGGTGCGCCGCGGCGAGTTCCTCGGCCCGGGTGGTCTTCCCGGCCCCGGGGAGCCCGACCATCAGGAACATCGTGGCGGGTTCGGGCGGCACGTCACGCTTCGGCGTCGCTGCGGGTGCGGGTGCGGGTGCGGCGAGCCTGTCGGTTCCGGTGAGGGATGCCCCGGGCGGGCCGGCGAAGGTGGCCGGGTGCGGTGGACGAGACTGCTGCGACATGGGTCTGCTCCCCGGATCACGCGGGACGATCCGGCAGCCCGCCGAGACGCGCGGGCTGCCGGCGGGACACCGATCCGGCGGTACGCCCGGCCCTGACCCCGACGGGGCGGGCGACGAGGCCGCGGTCACGGGCAACCGCGATACCGCCGCTATGCGGCGGCGCGGACGTCCATCGCGGCGAAGCAACCCATGCGCTCACCGTAGCCGATGACGCCGCCCGGTCACCGAGCGCTCGGCCGGGTCGCCGGGATCCATTGCAGGACGCCTCGCCGTCGGAGCTCGTCCCGACGCCCGCCGGATCGCGCGGGAACCACGCCGCGCCGCCGAGCGACTATCGGTACATGCGGTGCGAGCGGTGGCGGGAGATGCTGTCGGCCCAGTTGGACGGGGAGGAGACCCCGACCGAGCGGGTCGCGGCCGAGGGGCACCTGGTCACGTGCGGTGACTGCCGGGCGTGGTTCGAGACGGCTGCGGCGGTGACCCGCCGGGCGCGTACCCGGGTGGTGACGGCGACGCCCGACCTGGCCGACACGGTGCTCGCCGCCGTCGCCGCCGCGCCGCCGGCGCGGCGGCGGTGGTCGGCGCGACGGTGGCGGGAGCGCCTGGTCGCCGGGCTGCGGGCCACGCTGGGGCTGGTGGGGGCGGTGCAGGTGGTGTTGGGGCTGGTGCAGGTGGGCCGGGGCACCACCGTCGCCCACGCGCACGCCACCGGGCAGCACCTGTGGCACGAGTCGGCGGCCTGGAACGTCGCCGTCGGCGCCGGATTCCTGTTCGTGGCGGTACGGCGGTTCCCGCCGGCCGGCGTGCTGCCGATGCTCAGCGCCTTCGTCGCGACCCTGGTGCTGCTGTCGGTGAACGACCTGGTGACCGGCCAGGTCGCCGTGTCGCGGCTGGTCAGCCACGCGATCCTGGTGTTCGGCTGGGTGCTCACCGCGCTGCTGTCGCGCCCCGGCCTGCGGCCGGGTGGACCCGCGCCCCGACAGGGCCGGTCGTCGGGATCCCGCTGGCGCGTCGAGCTGGACGCGCCCGAACCGTCGGCGCCGACGCTGCGGCTGCTGCCCCCGCACCCGTACTCGGCGCGGGCCCACGCCCGCCCCGCCGCGTCGGCCGGCGGGCGGGACGACCGGCAGGCCGCCTGACCGGGCGCAGATCCCGCGACCCGAGGGCACCCTGGATCGGACGCGGGGGCGGCCCACCGACCCGCGGGGCGGGCGGCGGGTGGGCTCAGCCGGCCCGCGTCGACCGGGTCGGCCGGCTGTCGGCGTGCCAGGCCGCCACGAGGTCCTCCCGCGCCCGCGCCACCCGGGAGCGGATCGTGCCGACGGGGCAGCCGCACACCTGCGCCGCCTCGGCGTACGACAGGCCGGCGACCTGGGTGGCAACGAACGCCTCCCGGCGCTCCGGGGCCAGACCGGCGATCAGCTGGCGCAGGACGACCCCGTCGTCCGTGCCCGGCTCGGCCATGCCCGCGCCCTCCGCCGCCGCCTGCCAGTCCGGCAACGCCGCCGTGCGCGGGCGGGTGACCGCCGTGCGGACGTGGTCGACGGCGACGCGGCGGGCGATGCTGAACACCCAGGTGCGGGCCGAGGACCGGCCGGCGAAGCCGGGCAGGCTGCGCAGCGCGCGCAGGAACGTCTCCTGGGTGAGGTCGTCGGCCTCCCCGGGCCCGGCGAGGTGGGCCAGGAACCGCCACACCGGACCCTGCAGGGCCCGCACGAACGCGGCGGCCGCCGGCTGGTCGCCCGCGCCGGCCAGTCGGGCCCAGCGGGTCACCTGCTCGTCGTCGGCCCCCGCGCCGACTGCCCACCCCGCTCCGCCACCGGGGCCGCTCACCGGCGGCCGTCCGCGCCGGTGCCGATCGTCGGCCGCGACGGGCGGTGCCGTCGGGCGCTCACCTGGACCGGTACGGTCCGCGACGCTGCTCGGTTCACGTGGTCTGTCTCCCGGCCCAGCTCCGGCGGTTGGCACCCTCCGCCGGGGCGAAGGGCCGATCTCGATACGCCGCCCGGAAGCGCCGCACCCCGGTTTGTCGGCCCCCACCCCCAAAAAGTTCCCACCCACCCACCCATTCCCCACCCCACCCACCCCACCCCGCCCGCCCCGGTGATCAAGAGAAAAGCGTCAGGGTTGATCTCGACGATGACGCAAACCTCTTGATCACGGAGCTGGGGCCAGGGATGCCCGGGCGGTCCGGTGGGGATGAGCACGCCCGGACGTGGGTGGTTCGTCCCGGGAGGCGCTCGTCGGCGTCGGGGCGGAGCGCATGGTCCACACCGGGCACCGGAGGGCTTCGCCCCACGCCAGTTCCGGGGGTCGTCGACGCGGTCGACCTGTCGGTCGGGGCGCCGCCCGACGCGGACGAGCGGGCCGCCCCCATCGGGGGGCGGCCCGCTCGTGTCTCACGGTGACGTACGGGCGCTCGGCCCGCCGCCCGACTCAGTCGTCGTCGCGGTCGTCATCGTCGTCGCGGTCGTCCGCGTCGTGGTGATCGTCGCCGTCGACCGGCTCCTTCTCGGCCTCGACCACGGTGCCGTCGTTGCGGTCGACGTCGATCTCGTGCTCGGTCTGCCCATCGACGATCTCGATGCTCCACACCGCCCGGCCGTTCTCGTCGTCGGCCTCGATCTCGACGATCCGCCCGCCGCCGGCCCGCGCGAGGGCGATCTCGCCGGCCCGCTGCTGGTCGACCTTGCCGGCCGGGGCACCGGTGTCCGCCGGGGCACCGGTGGCCGACGGCACGCCGGTGGCCGTGGGAGCGCCGGTCGGGGTGCCGCTCGCGCCGTCGTCCGGGGTGGTGGCCGCCGGGGCGGCGGTGGCGGCGGTCAGGGTGGTGCGAGCCACCCGGTCGTCGGCGGCGGTGACGCCGACGGCCACCCCGGCCGCCGCCAGCATCGCCGCGCCGCCCAGGGACGCCATGATCAGGGAGTTGCGCTTCATCTCGGGCACCTTTCCTCGTGTTCCTGCCTAGAAGGATCGGTCCCGGCGGGATAGCGGCGCGCTGCACCGACGCTAAGGCCCGGTTAAGGCCGACCGGGACGTCGGCGGGCCGAGCCAGAGCCGCACCTCCGCCCCGCCGCCGTGGGCGGTGCGCAGCTCCAGCCGGCCCCCGGCGGCCTCCGCCGCCCGGCGGGCGATGTCCAGGCCGAGGCCGGTGGACCCGGCCGGGCTCGCGCCCCGGGCCACGGTGGCGGCGGGCATGCCGGGGCCGGAGTCGGCCACGGCGAGCAGCACCCGCCCGTCCCGCCGGGCGAGCCGGACGGTGAACGCGGTGCCGTCGGGGGTGTGCGCGAAGACGTTGCCGAGCAGCGCGTCGACCGCGGCGGCCAGCTCGTCGGCGGGCACCCCGACCGGCAGCGGCCCGCCGGCCAGGTCGCGGTGGACCTCCCGTCCGGTGTCCTCGGCCAGCACCGACCAGAACGCCACCCGGTCGGCCACCACGGCGGCCGCGTCGCAGGCGCTCGGGGCGGTGGCCGGTGACCGGTCGCGGCGGGCCTGGCGGATCAGGCCGGTCACGGCCCGCTCCAGCGCGTCCGCCGCGGCGGCGATCCGGGCCGCGTCCTGCGGGTCGGGCAGCGACTCGGCCTCCAACCGCAGGGCGGTGAGCGGGGTACGCAGCCGGTGGGACAGGTCGGCCACCTGCTCGCGTTCCTGCGCCAGGAGCACCTGGATGCGGCCGGCCAGGTGGTTGAGCGCGCCGGCCACCTCGCGCAGCTCGGCCGGGCCGGCGGGGGTGACCCGCGCGTCCAGCTCGGCGTTGGCGAGCCGGTGCGACACCGCCGACAGCTCGGTGATCGGCCGGACCAGGGTGCGGGCCAGCCGGTCGGCCACGGCCAGCCCCACCAGCACCAGCAGCACGCCGAGCAGGGCCAGCACGAGCCAGGCCCGGGTCACCCCGGCCGTCAGCTCGGCGCGGGGCACGACCGTGCGGATCACCCCGGTGCCGTCCGGCCGGCCCTGCACGGCGATCACCACCTCGCGTCCCGCGTCGGACTCCGCGGTGAGGCTCTGCCCGCGTTCGGCCAGGGCCACCGCGGGGGTACGCGGGACGGGCGTGCCGAGCACGGTGTCGCCGGGCAGGTAGACGCTGACCGGGCGGCCGGACTCGGCGGCGAGCTGCTCGACGGTCAGCCGGATGGTCTCGGCGTCGGCGGTGCCCACCACGGGCACCAGGCTCTGCGCGTCGGCGGTGGCCCGGACGGTGGCCCGGTCCTCGGCGACGGCGCGCACCAGCAGCGCCAGCGGCACGAGGAACGCCACGAGGGTGAGCACGCTGACGGCGGCGGCCAGCAGCGCCAGGCGGGCCCTCACGCCGCGCCGCCCGGCGGCTCCAGCCGCACGCCCACGCCCCGCACGGTGTGCAGGTAGCGGGGCTGCTGGGCGTTCTCGCCCAGCTTGCGGCGCAGCCACGACAGGTGCACGTCGACGGTCTTGTCCGCGCCGCCGTAGGGGATCTGCCAGACCTCGGTGAGCAGCTCCCGCTTGGTGACCACCTCGCCGGGGCGGGCGGCGAGGTGGTGCAGCAGGTCGAACTCGCGCGGGGTCAGCTCGACCGCGACGCCGTCGAGGGTCACCTGGCGGGCGCGCGGGTCGACGCGCAGGCCGCCCACCACGAGCGTGGGATCGTCCGCCCCGGTGCCCGCGCCGCGCCGCAGCACCGCGCGGACCCGCGCGTCGAGCTGGGCGGCGGTGAACGGCTTCACGACGTAGTCGTCGGCGCCCGCGTCGAGGACCCGGACGATCTCGGTCTCGTCGTCACGGGCGGTGGCCACGATGACGGGCACCGCGCTGACCGCCCGCAGCATCCGCAGCAGCTCCCGCCCGTCCAGGTCGGGCAGGCCCAGGTCGAGCACGACCAGGTCCGGCCGGTTGTCCAGGGCGTCGCGCAGCCCGTCCATCGCGGTCGACGCGGCGGCCACGGCGTGGCCCCGGTCCCGCAACGCCCGCACCAGCGGCGTGCGGATGGTCAGGTCGTCCTCGATCAGCAGCAGGCGGGGCACACGACGAGGCTAGCCGCACCGGCCGGCGCCGGCCCGGCTCTTAACCCTCCCTTAGCGTCGTCCCGTGCCACGGTCAACCCTCGATCGGGGATAGTCGGGGAATGCGTCGTCGTTCGTTACTCGCGGTCGCGGGGTGGCTGGCCACCGCCGTGCTCGCCACGCTGGTCGGGATGGCCGCCATCCGGCTGGTCGGGGAGAGCATCACCGGCACCCCGGGCGGGGTGCGCAGCCAGGAGGAGGTCGAGCGGGCGCTGGCCACGCCGGCGCCCACGGCTTCCGGCGCCTCCTCCCCCGGCACCGGCGAGCCCGCGGGGCCGGCCGGCCCCGGTGCCCGGCGGGCCTTCGCGACCGCCGGCGGCACGGCCGTGGCCGAGTGCGGACCGGGCGGGGTACGCCTGGTCTCCTGGGCCCCCGCGCAGGACCACCGGGTCGCCGACGTCGACCGGGGGCCGGACGACGACGTCGAGGTCACCTTCGTCGGGCCGGGCGGGGAGCACGAGCTGAAGGTGCGGTGCGTGGGCGGCGAGCCGGTGGCCGTCGCGGACGACTGACCACGGCGGCGGGAGCCGGTGGGCGACGCGACGCGACGGGGCGACGCCTTGACACGGCGGAAGGCGAACGAAAGCATCGATGCTGGTCGCTGTCCGGAAAGCGCTTGCCGATCCGTCCCGCCGGCCCACCGGCTTCCGGGCGCGGCCGGTCCGACGCCACCGCACCCAAAGGAGCACCGATGAGACTCCCCGTCCCCCGCCGACGCCCCCGCGCCCGGCGGTTCGGCCTGCCGGTCGCCACCGCGCTCGCCCTGGTCGGCGCGGCCGTGGCGGTCGGCCCGCAGGCCGCCTCCGCCGCCACCGCCGACGGGGGCATGATCTCGCAGTACCAGGACCTGGGCGGGGCCAACCAGCAGTGGCAGCTCGTCCGGGCCGGTGCCGCCGCCGACTGCGGGTCGGGCTCGTTCCAGGCCGAGGCGGTGCTCGGCGGCAGCACTTGGACGGTCCGCAACGGCGGCAGCACGGTCCACACCGGCACCGACATGCGCGCCGCCGTGCAGGCCGCCGTGAACAGCCTGACCGCCGGGCGCACCAGCAAGCAGCGGGTGGTGGTGCGCGGATCCGGCTCGATCAGCGCCGGCTCCCGGATCTCGCTGCCCAGCTACACCACCATCGACGTGTGCGGCACGATCAACGTGACCGGCACCGGCTCCGGCGACCAGGCGCCCATCTACTCCCGGGGGACCACACAGGTGGAGGTGCAGCACCTCACCGTCACGGGCAGCCCGCTGTACGGGATCTTCCTGCGAAACGTCACCAACGTGGTCCTCGGGCAGATCGACATGCGGCTGACCGCCGGCCTGGGCGTGCGCATCGACAACCGCGGCGACACCAGCCAGTGGACGCGCAACGTGCGCATCGACAACGTCTACGTCTCCGGGGCCAGCTCGCACGCCGTCGAGACCTACGGCGTCGACGGCCTGACCGTCGGCACCGTCACCGCCCGCAACGTCGGCGAGTCGGGGCTGCTGCTCAACCAGACCATCAACGCCACCGTCACCACCGTCGACGCGGAGAACGCCGGCACCGGCACCGGGTACGCGGCGTTCCGGATGGCCAACCGCAACGGCCGCGTCGGCGACAGCTACCCGACCAACGTCCGGGTGGGGACGGTGCGCGCCCGCGGCGGCGGCCGGGGGATCTTCTGCGTCTCCGAGTCCGGCGGGGCGACGATCGACCGGGTCGACATCGCCAACACCGGCAACAACGCCATCCTGATCGAGAACTGCTACGGCGTGAACATCGCCTCCGGCGGCGGCACGATCAGCGGCGGCGGTGAGGTGCGGCTCGCCGAGCGCACCGAGTTCCCCGGCACCCGCGACGTCACGCTGCGCAACTTCACGCTGGTCAACAGCCGGATCGTGGAGAGCCCCTGCGTGGACAACCTGACCATCAGCAACGTCACGTTGAACAACTCGTCGATCAGCCGCTGCTGACCGGTGGCCGCACCGGGCCGCCGCCGGGTGCAGACGCACCGGCGGCGGCTCAGGCGGGGTCGGCCCGGCCCAGCCGCCAGTACCCCATGAAGGCCACCGCCCGCCGGTCCAGCCCCCGCTCCGCCACCAGGTGCCGGCGCAGCGTACGGATGACGCCGGCCTCCCCCGCCAGCCACGCGTACAGCGGCACCGGCGTCGCCGGGGTCGGCACCTCCCAGAGCAGTTCCCGGTCGACGTCGACGTCGACGACCGGGCCGGCGCCCGGCGGGGGGCCGCAGAGCAGGTCGGCCGCCGCGACGGCGGGCACGAGGCGGCTGCCGTGCCGCCCGCCGGCGCGGGGCAGCCAGGTGACCCGCATGCCGGGCGGCGCGGCGACGCGGAGCGCGTCGGCGGGCTCGGGCACCTCCAGCAGCGCCTGTCCCCGGGCGTCGGCCGGGAGCCGCTCCAGGATGGCGGTGATCGCCGGCACGGCGGTCTCGTCGCCGGCCAGCAGCAGCCGGCCCGCCGGTGGCGGCCGGAACTCGATGCCGCCGTGCTCGCCGTCGAAGCCGGCGTCGGGGCCGAGCAGGGCCGCCCGGTCGCCGGGGCACACCCGGCGGGCCCACCGGGTGGCGGGGCCGCCGTCGCCGTGCAGGACGAGGTCGACGTCCACCTCGGCCAGGTGCGGGCGGGCGGCCCGGACGGTGTACGTGCGGACCGGGTTACGCAGGTGCTCGGGCAGGGCCCGGTAGCGGGCGTACCAGTCGGGGCCCTCGGGGAGGTTCACCCCGGCCTGCCCGGGCAGCGGCAGCGCCAGCTTGATCCGCTGGTCGTAGCCGTTGTCGGCGAACCGGTCGAGGTCGGCGCCGGTGAAGGTGACGCGGACGAACGACGGGCTGAGCCGCCGCACGGCGCGGACCTCGACGTCGAACAGCCGCCACGGCGCGATGGGCAGGGTCTGGGTCATGGCGCCTCTCGGACTCCGGCGGGGTCCCGTCCCACGGCACCCGGCGTCGATCATCGGACACCGGTCAGGTTAGCCTACCCTTACACGCGAGCGCACGGGGGTGGGCGGCCGTCCCTCCACCGGGCGACCGACCGCCGGCTCAGCCCCGGGCGGCCACCCGGTCGAGGAAGACAGACCGGTCCAGGAAGAGCAGCTGGGCCCGCTTCTCCGGCAGGTCGATCTGCGGCCCGGGCACGAACCCGGCGCGGACCAGCCGGGCGACCGCCTTGTCGTTGCGCGCGTCCGGCTCGGCGACGATGCGCAGCCGGCCCGGGTCGGCCAGCACGAAGGCGAGAAACGCGTCGAGGACGGCTCCGGTGAAGCCGGGCTCGACGCCGCCGTCCGGCGGGCCGATCAGCAGGTGGACGCCGAAGTCGCCCGGGCGCACGTCGTAGCACTCGCCGACCGGGTCGGCCGCCGGCTCGTACGTCTGGAACAGCGCCGCCGGCCGGCCGTCGCGGTGCACGAGGTAGGCGTGGTGGGTGGCGAGCGAGTCGAGGTACTCGTAGATCTCGCGCACCCGCTCGCGGCTGGCCTCGCGCATGCCCCAGAACCGCGACCGCTCCCGGGTGACCCAGTCGTGGAGCACGTCGACGTCGCGGGCCGGCTCGACGGGGCGGATGAGCACCTCGCCGAACCCCTCGACGTGTCGCCGGCAGGTGGTCGATGCGGTCGTCATGTGACTCCTCGGTGGACGACACCGTGACGGACAGTCAGGTCAGGGCAGCTTAGCCACACCATCGACGGCCGCGCACGTCGCCCGTCCACCCGCGACACCCGGGCACGTACGCGGACGGGTGGCCGGCCCCCGTCGGTGTCGGGGCCGGCCACCCGCGTCGCCGCGTGCGCGGCGGCTACCTCCAAGTGTCGGTGTTGGTCCGGGTGCCGCTGGCCGGGGTGGTGAAGGTGCGGTTGCCGCCGGACTCCCAGGTCACGGTGCCGTCGGGGTTCTTCTTCACGTACTTGTACTCGACGGCGGTGTTCGGGGGCAGGTCGACCGTCGCCCGCCAGACCGGGTAGGTGGCCGAGGAGAGCGCCACGGCGTTGGCCGGGTTCCACCCGCCGAGGGCCGCGACGTTGCCGACGACGTAGACGTTCTGGCCGTAGCTGGTCGTGACGGTGGCGTTGAACGAGGTGGCGATCTGCCCGCTCGTGACGGTGTCGCCGCGGAACGTCTCGGTGACCGCGTAGGTGCCGCTGGCGGGGGTGGTGAACGTCCGGTTCGCCCCGGACTCCCAGGTGACCGCGCCGGCGGCGGTCTTCTTGATGAACTTGTACTCCACCGCCGTGGACCGGGGCAGGTCGACCACGGCCCGGTAGGTGCCGCCGCCCTGCGCGGTCAGCTTGACGGCGCTGGCCGGGGCCCACGAGCCCAGCTCGGCGACGCTGCCGACCACGTAGACGTCCTGGCCGGCGGCCGGGGTCGCGCCGACGGTGAAGGTCGTGGCGACCTTGTCGGTCGGGTTGGTGGTCGGGGTGGCCGTCGGCGACGCGGTCGGGGACACCGTGGGGCTGGCCGTCGGCGACGGGGTCGCGCCCGGGCGGGCGCCCACGTGGATCGCGACCGCGTTGTTGGCCGGGATCGTCACCGACGCCCGGCCGCCGGAGACGGTCACCGTGGCGCCGGCGCAGCCGGACGCGGTGGCGGGGCCGGAGACGACGTCGCAGTACTGGCCGTCGGCGAGGCCGGTGGTGAACGTGGCGGTGGCGGCGCTGCCGGAGTCGTTGATGCCGATCCAGGCGCGGTCGCCGCGGTGGAAGCCGATGACGTTGCTGTTCACCGCCGTGAAGTCCGAGACGGTCTTGACCGACCGCGCGGCGTTGGCCCAGCCGACCATGCCCTTGATGCCGGTGGACTGGGTCAGGCAGTTCCAGGAGCCGCCGCAGACGGTGTCGGTGACGTAGCCGTTGCCGTCGGCCGGCGGGGACTGGTTGCGGTTGGACCAGGAGAAGCTGTCGTAGACCGACGGCTTGCCGTGCGGGTAGGCCAGGGCGAAGTAGTTGGCCAGGGTGTAGTCGCTGCCGTTCTTGTAGGACAGCACGACCCCGTCGCGCTCCAGGTCGTGGTTGGTGACCATGGCGAAGACGTTGGCGCTGGGCGCGTCGAGGTTCCAGCTGCCGACGTTGGCGAGCGTGGAGATCGAGCCCTGGAAGGCGGACTTCAGACCCTTGGCGTACGCGAAGTCGAGCACGTCGCCGTTGCCGATGAAGGCCCGCGCCTTGAGGGCGTCGTTGCTCGCGCCGTCGAAGATCTCCTGGGCGACGTACGGGCGCTTGTTCTCGGCGACGGTGTTGTTCAGCTTGCCGAGGATCGCCGCGAAGTCCTCCTTCTTGACGTGCTTGACGGCGTCCACCCGGAACCCGTCGACGCCGAGGCCGATCATGTCGTTGAGGAAGGCGGCGATCTTGGTGCGGACGCTGTCCTTCTCGGTGTACAGGTCCGTCAGGGACAGCAGCTCGCAGCTGGTGACCTGGGCCTCGTTGTTCCAGTCGTTGATGGTGCCGTTGGTCGGGCAGTTGTCGCCCGGCCGGTGGAAGTCGCCGGTGCCGTAGGGCACCGCGGGGAAGCTGTAGCCGGGGCCGGAGAAGTCGGTGCCGGCGTAGCCGACGACGGACTCCGGGTTGTTCGCGCCGGCCATGTGGTTGACGACCGCGTCGACGTACACGCGTACGCCGGCGTTGTGGCAGGCGGTGACCATGGCCGCGAACTGCGCGCGGTTGCCGAAGCGGCTCTCCAGCTTGTACGACACCGGCTGGTACACCTCGTACCAGGGGTGCACGCCGTCGGCGCTGTTGGGCAGGCTGACCGACTCCTGGGGCGGCGCGACCTGGACCGCGCCGTAGCCGGCGGGGCCGAGGTGGTTGGTGCAGGCGGCGGAGACGGAGTTCCAGTTCCACTCCCACAGGTTCGCCGTCACCTCGCTGTCGTTGAGGGCGACGGCGGCACGGGCGGAGGTGGCGGTGGTGGTGGCGGCAGCGACGATCGCCGGTGTCGCGCCGGCCGCGACGATCGCGGCGGCGAGCAGCAGGCGACTGGCGCGGCCACGGGGGTGTGGCCCTACGGATTCCATGACAGGGGGAACCTTCTTCCGGGGTCGAAGAGGCACTGACGCGTGTGGACGGCCGTCCGGGTAGCGAAACGATGCGGCATACCTGAAAGGGATTGCAAGACCTTGCGGCAAGATTCTTGAAACCCACCGGCAACACCGCCGCCACGTGAACGGTCACACTCCCCCGGAAAGTCGCAGGCCAGCCCCGGACACTCCACTGCGGCGGGTCACCGCGTGAGCACCCAGCGCGCTTCGAAAACCGGGACGCCATTGACGCGCCGCCCGGCCCGACGTAGCTTTCTCCGCAAGAGTTTCCAGCTGCTTTCAGTTCGCCGTTGCCGCGACGTCCCCCTCAGCCGGCCCGCTGCGCCCGGCGCAGCAGCCACGCGGCGAGCAGCCCACCGGCGAGGACGGCAACGGCCCCGACGGTCTGCCCGGCCTCCGACGCGGCCCGGAAGGCGTCGGTGACCTGACCGCGCTCGGCGTCCGTCGCGGCGGCGGCGAGCGCGGCGGGGAACGAGCCGGCGCCGGCCAGCGCGGCGGGCAGCAACGCGGCGAACCGGGCGTTGAGCACCGCCCCCAGCACGGCGACACCGAGGCTGCTGCCGACCTCCGTCATCGTGCCGTCCACCCCGGCGCCCGCCCCGGCCTTCTCCGGCGGGATCGCGCTCATCACCGCCTCCACGATCGCCGGGTTGGCCAGGGCGCAGCCGGTGCCCATCGTGAGCAGCCCGGCCAGCAGCACGGCGTAGCCGTCCGACGGGGCGTGGGTGACCAGCAGCAGGCCCCCGGCGAGCAGCGTCATGCCGACGGCGATGGCGGCGGCCGTGCCCAGCCGGTGGATCAGCCGCGCGGCCACCCCGGCGAGGTTGAGCACGACGATGGACAGCGCGAACGGCACCATCCGCAGCCCGGCCTCCCAGGCGGGGTAGCCCCGGACGAACTGGAGGTGCTGGGTGAGCAGGAACAGCGCCCCGGTCGCGCCGAAGGTGATCAGGACGACGCCGGAGATCGCGCCGACGAAGCGCCGGTTGCGGAACAGGACCATGTCCAGCATGGGGTGGGCGACCCGCAGCTCCCACCGGACGAAGCCGACGAGCAGCAGCGCGCCGCCCACGGCCGCGCCGAGCACCGGCACGGAGAGCCAGCCCTGCTCCGGGCCGGCGATGATCGCGTACACCACCGCGGTGAGGCCGGCGGTGGACAGCGCCACCCCGCCCACGTCGAACCGCCCGCCGGCCGGGTCCCGGGACTCCGGCACCAGGGCCGCGCCCGCCGCCAGGCAGAGCAGCACGATCGGGATGTTGACCAGGAAGATCGCCTCCCACGGGAAGTGGGCGAGGATGGCGCCGCCGACGGGCGGCCCGGCCGCGAAGCCCAGCGCGCTCGCCGCCGCCCACACGCCGATGGCCCGGGGGCGCTCGGTGGCGTCGAAGACCTGCATCGCCACCGCCAGGGTGGAGGTGACCAGCAGGGCCCCGCCGACGCCCATCCCGGCCCGGGCGGCGACGAGCTGGCCGGTGGACCCGGCGAGCGCGGCCAGCAGCGAACCCAGTCCGAACAGGACGAGGCCGGCGAGCAGCATGCGGCGGCGGCCGTACCGGTCGACGGCCCCACCGGCGGTGATCAGCAGCCCGGACTGCACCAGCGCGTACGCGTTGATGGTCCACTGCACGTCGGCGGTGCTGGCCCCCAGTTCGGCGGTGAGCACGGGCACCGCCACGGTGAGCACGGTGTTGTCGAGCACCACGGTGACCTGGGCGAGGCAGAGCACCGCGAGGACCAGCCACCGGGTGCGCAGCGGGCGGGCGAGGGTGCCCAGCGTCGCCGTCACCGGGCGCTCCAGTAGGCCAGCGCGGTGAGCTGGTGCCGGCCGACTCCCAGGGTGCGGCGCAGGTGCCGGGTGATGTCGCGGGTGCTGGCGGCCTCGCAGGCCACCCAGTAGTGGGCGTCGGCGGCGCCGGGCAGGGCCGTCCGGACGGTGTCGACCAGGTGCCGCCCCCCGTCGCGGCGCGGCACCCAGACCACCTCGTGGCAGGGGCGGGCCCGTGGCGGCAGCGCCTTCTCGTCGTCGTGGGCGTACTCGACCCAGACCGTCGCGGGCAGGTCGGGAGCGGCGTCGAGCAGGCTGTTGACCGCCGGCAGCGACGCGGCGTCGCCGACCAGGTAGAGGTGGCGCGGGGCGGGGTCGGGCAGCCGGAACGCGCTGCCCTGCACGGTGGCGTCGATGGTGTCCCCGACGCGGGCGGCGCTCGCCCAGCGGGCCGCGCACCCGTCGTGCAGGGCGAACTCCAGGCTGAACCGCCCGGCCGCCGGGTCGGGGTCGACGAGGGTGTAAGCGCGCTGGTGGGGTCGGCCGTCGTCGTCGAACCACAGCCGGATCCACATGGTGGGGTGGACGCCGCACTCGGCGAGCAGGCCGCCGTCGTCGAGGTGCAGGCGCTGGTACCGCCCGCCCACCGACTCGGTCCCCCGCACCGTGAGCCGGAAGGTCCGGCCGCCCATCGCGCGGAGCACCAGGGCTTCCCAGTTCCGTTTCACACACCCCTCCAGTAAGGTCAGCCTAAGTTAGGGGAGGGTAACCTAAATGACGCTGTTACGGGAGTCGGCCGCACCGCCGACGCGGGCCGCCGGCATCCACCGCGACGCCTGGGGCGTGCCGCACCTGTGGGCCGAGACCGTGGACGACCTCGCCCGCCTGCAGGGGCGGGCCGCCGCGCTGGACCGGGCCTGGCAGGTCGAGGTGGAGCGGTGGCGCTCCGAGGGGCGGCTCGCCGAGCACCTCGGCCCGGCCGAGGTCGGCTGGGACCGCTTCGCCCGCCGCGCCCGCCTCGACGACACCGCCCGCAGTTGCTACGCGCGGCTCGACCCGGCCACCCGGCGCTGGGTCGCCGCGTACGCCCAGGGGGTCAACGACGGGCTGGTCGAGGGGGCCGCCGCGGCACCGGAGTTCGCGGCGGCCGGCTGCGCCCCCGGCCGGTGGCGGCCCTGGTCACCGCTGGGGGTCTTCCTGGTGCAGCACGTGCTGTTCTCGACCTTCCCCAACAAGCTGTGGCGCGCCCACGTCACCGCCACCCTCGGCCCGACCGCCGCCACCCTGTTCGACGCCGAGCCCCCCGCCGGTTCGGGCAGCAACGCCTGGGTGACGCCCGCCGACCCGGTCACCGGCCGTGCCCCGGTCGTCGCCGGAGACCCGCACCGCATCCTCGAACTGCCCGGCATCTACCACCAGGTGCGCCTCGCCTGCCCCGAGTTCGACGTGCTCGGCTTCGCGTTCCCCGGCGTGCCGGGCCTGCCCCACTTCGGCCACGCCGGCGACGTGGCCTGGGCCGTGACCAACGCGATGGCCGACTACCAGGACCTCTACCGCGAGCGGCTGCGCCGCGAGGGCGACCTGGTCTGGGTCCGCGAGGCCGACGGCTGGGCGCCGGCCCGCCGCCGGGTCGAGACCATCGGGGTACGCGGCGGCGAGCCGGAGCCCGTCGAGGTGATCGAGACGGCCCGGGGGCCGGTGGTCGACCACGACCAGCACACCGGCGAGGCGCTCAGCCTGCGCACGCCCAGCCGCGTCGCGCAGCGGCTCGGCTTCGACGCGCTGCTGCCACTGCTGCGGTCGCGGACCGTCGACGACGTCGCCACCGCGCTGCAGGCCTGGGTAGAGCCGGTCAACAGCGTGCTCGTCGCCGACCGGTCGGGCGCGGTCACCCAGCTCGTCGCCGGCCTGGTGCCGGTGCGCGACGACCGGTGCCGCCAGGAACCGGTGCCCGCCTGGGAGCCGCGCTACCGCTGGAGCGGCGAGTACGCGCCGCTGCCCCGCACGGCGGTCACCGGGCCCACGGCCTGCGCCAACGACCGCCGGCCCGACGTGGCGGCGTTGGGCCGCGACTTCGCCCCGCCGCACCGGGCCCGCCGCATCCGCGCCCTGCTCGCCGAGGGCGCCGAACCGGCGGCCGTGCACATGGACACCCGGCTCGACGCGGGCGTGCTGCGCGGCGTCCTCGGCCGGCTCGACGCGGGCGCGCTCACCGGCCCGGCCCGCGACCTGCGGGACCGGCTGGCCACCTGGGACGGGCGGATGGCCGCCGACAGCGTCGACGCCGCCGCGTACGCCGCCTGGCGGGCGGCCCTGGCCCGGGGGCTGCACGAGCACCCGGCGCTGCGCCCGCTGCGCTCCCCCGGCGCGTACGACGAGTTGTTCGGGCCGTGGACGAACCCCCTCGGCCGGATCGGGTACGCCCTCGACGCCGTCGTGGCCGGGCTGCCCCGCCTCGGCGTCGACGTCGACCCCGTGGCCGCCGCCGCGCTGGAGGAGGTGGCCCACGGCGACCCGCCCGGCACCTGGGGGCAGCGGCACACCCTGCACCCCGTGCACCTGCCGGTCAGCCCCGAGGTCGACGCGGCGGTGAACGCGATGCGCGCCCGCGTCGCGCTGGGCGGCGACAGCGACTGCGTGCTCGCCACCAGCAGCGTCCCCGGCCTGTCCGACGCCTGCTGGCGCGGCCCGGTCGCCCGGTACGTGTGGGACCTGACCGACCGGGCGGAGAGCCGGTGGGTGGTGCCGTTCGGCGCGTCCGGCCGCCCCGGCGACCCGCACTTCGCCGACCAGTTGCCGCGGTGGGCCAGCGGCGAGCTGATCCCGGTCGTCACCGACTGGCGACTGCTCACCCCCGAGCCCGACGAGCCGCGCCCCGAGCCCGAGAAGAGGAACGCGTGACACCCCTGGAGAACCTGCCCGGCCTCGGCGAGCTGTCCCTCGCCACGGTCGACCCGCAGGCCCACGCCGAGCTGCTGCACGGCTGGGTCACCCAGCCCCGGGCCGTCTACTGGGGCATGGGCGGCTACACCGTCGACGAGGTCCGCGACGTCTACGCCTTCGTCGACGGGCTGGCGACGCACCACGCGTACCTGATCCTGCTCGACGGCGCGCCGGTCGGTCTGTTCCAGACCTACCAGCCCGAGGCCGACCCGGTCGGCGAGCGCTACCCGGTGCGGCCCGGCGACGTCGGCATGCACCTGCTGTTGGCCCCCGGTCGGCGCGCGGGGCGCGACTTCACCGGCGCGGTGGGTCCGGCGCTGGTGCGGTTCCTGTTCCGCGACCCGGCCCGGCAGCGGGTCGTGGTCGAGCCGGACGTGCGCAACGAGCTGGCGCTGCGCCGGCTGGAGCGCTCCGGCTTCACGTTCGACGACGAGATCGACATGCCGGACAAGCGGGCCCGGCTGGCGTTCCTGACCCGGGACCGTTTCGAGGCGCTCTTCCCCGCCCCGCTGCCCGGCTGACGACCTGCGGGCCGGGCGGCG
This sequence comes from Micromonospora haikouensis, assembly GCF_000876225.1. Lineage (NCBI taxonomy): Bacteria > Bacillati > Actinomycetota > Actinomycetes > Micromonosporales > Micromonosporaceae > Micromonospora > Micromonospora haikouensis. Next base: position 2,439,534 of record NZ_JXSX01000003.1, read on the forward strand.
GCGGGCGGCGGGCAGCGGGCAGCGGGCGGCGAACGATGCCGCAGAGCCGGCGCATAGGGAGCTGAGTCATCCACGACATCACCCGCCGCTCCCCGTCCGGGCCGGCCCGGTGCCGGCGCGGGCCAAGCCGGGGCGGGCCAGCCGGGGCGGGGCGCGGTGATGTCGTCTTCGACTCAGCTCCCTATGCGTGGGGTGGAGTCACCTCGCCGGGCGGTGCGGCTGGGCGAGCCCGGGACGGCCGGCGGCCGGATCGCGCAGCGGGTCGCCGTCGAGCCAGGTGCGCAGCGCCCACCACCAGCGCACCGTCTGCGGCACCGGCCACCGGCCGCCCGGCTCGGCGAGGGTCGGCGGCATCGCGGTCAGCTCCTGCACCCGGCGCAGCCGGTAGCGCACGGTGTTCGGGTGCAGGTGCAGGGCCTCGGCCGTGCGGTCCAGCCGCTGGCCGTGGTCGAGGTAGGTCAGCACGGTCGAGGCGAGCTGCCGGTGGAACTCGTCGGCCGGGTCGAGGGCCGCCAGCAGCTCCCCGCTGACCAGGTCGGCCAGGGCCGGCTGGGCGGCCAACGCGGTCTCCCCGGCGAGGTCGACCACCCGGTGCAGGCCACGCAGCCCGGCCCGGGACGCGGCGCGCAGGGCGGCCACGCAGAGCCGGTGCAGGGCCGGGGCCTGTGCCAGGGGCCGCGCCGGGGCGGCCACCACGAGCCCGGCCGCGTCGGCGAGGTCGGCGGGCGGCAGCCGTACGCACAGGCCGGCGAGCCGGTCGTCGACGGTGCCGAACAGCGCGCCGCCGCCGCAGAGCTGCCGCTCCACCGCCGCGATCCGGGCCGGGTCGGTCAGCTCGGTGACCACGCAGTGGTAGCGGCCGTCGGGGCGCAGCCCGAAGGCGGCCAGGTCGTCGGGGCGCAGCCCGAGATCGTCCCCGGGGTGCCCGTCGCCCGCCTCGTCGAGCAGCAGCCGACGCAGCAGCCGGTTGCGGGCGTCGCGGCGGGTGCGGGCCAGCTCCAGCTCCGCCGTGTGATGGCCGTCGACCAGGGCGCGCTCCAGCGCGCTTGCGTACCGGCCGAGCTCCAGCAGGGCGTCCAGCAGCGCGGTGTCGGGTATCCCGGCGGCCCGGCCCCGGTCGCGCGCGATCTCGACCACGCGCTGCCGGCCGGCCTGCACCCCGCGCAGCAATCCGGCGACGGAGACGCCCTGCGCGGCCCGGTCGGCCCCGAGGCGTCGGGCCTCGGCGAAGTCCCGCTCGCTCGGCTCCACCAGCCGTTCGAACGACGCCAGCCCGGCGGTCAGCAGGGCCGCCACGTGCCGACGGTTCTCGGCCGTCGGCAGCCGGGCCACCTCGGGCGAGTGTTCCCGGGCCGCCTCGACCATCTCGTCCACGACCCGCCGGTCGGTCGCCAGCTCGCGCAGCAGCGCGCCGAGGGCCCCGGCCCGCTCCGGCATCCTCATCGGCCCGCTTCCCTCCGCCCCGGCCACTGTGGGCCGTCCACAACGACCCGGCCGGGTTTTGGCCCCCGTGCCCTACCGGGAGTCCGGCTTCGGTTGGTTTCCTTCTGTTACCGCAAAGTAACACCGCACCAGCGCACCGCGGAACGCCACCATCGGTCGCCCCCACCGGCAGGAGCAGCCCATGCCCGCAGCAGCACCGTCCTCCCCGCCCGTCCGCCGCGCCCGCAGGTACGGCGCCCTCGCCGCCGCCCTCGCCGCCGTGGCCACCACCGCGCCGGCCCCGGCCGTCGCCGCCCCCGCCGCGCCGGTGGGCGCCGCCGCCCTGGAGGAGGTGATGTTCGTCGGCAACAACTGGGAGGGCACCGTCGACGTCATCCGCTCCCGGGGCGACTACGCCCGCCTCGGCCGGGTCAACGTCGTGCCCGACAAGCAGCAGCGGCTCTGGGAGATCTACCTCAACCCGATCAAGCTCGCCTTCTACCTGGGCATCCAGCAGGGCCCCGGCGAGGGGCACGACCAGCTCGTCGACGACATGTACACCACGCCGGACGGGACGGCGCTGGTGGCGTCCCGGCCCAGCTTCGCCGACGTCGTCTCGATCGACCTGCGCACCGGCGCGGTGCGCTGGCGGTTCCCCGTCTCCGGGTTCCGCTCCGACCACATGGCCGTCTCCCCCGACGGCACCCGCGTCGCGGTCTCGGCGTCCACCTCGGACACCGTGCACGTGCTCGACATCAACACGGGCAAGCAGGTGGGCTCGTTCGGCACCGGCGACACCCCGCACGAGAACATCTTCACCGACGGCGGCCGGCACATCTGGAACATGTCCATCGGGGACGTCAACAGCTCGCTCGACGCCCCGTCGCAGGACTGGACCAAGGGCGACCGGAAGATCACCATCGCCGACGCGACCACCTTCGCGAAGGTCAAGGAGATCGACATGCGGCCCCGGCTCGACGCGTACGGCCGCAGCGACCTCTCCGACGCCGTCCGGCCTGCGGTCTTCACCCCCGACGAGAGCAAGCTCTACTTCCAGGTGTCGTTCTTCAACGGCTTCGTCGAGTACGACGTGGCCGGCGACCGGGTCACCCGGGTCGCCACGCTGCCGAAGAACCCGAACACCACCGAGGACCGCACGAAGTGGGTCAACGACTCGCGGCACCACGGCATGTCGATCAGCCCGGACGGGGCGAAGCTCTGCGTCGCCGGGACGATGGACGACTACACCACGATCGTCGACCGGTCCACCCTCACCCCGGGTCCGCTGGTCACGGCCAGCAAGCCGTACTGGGCGACGGTGAGCGGCGACGGCCGCGACTGCGTCATCTCGGAGTCGGGCGCCGACCAGGTCACCGCGATCAGCTTCGCCACGGGCCAGAAGGTGGTCAGCGTGCCCGTCGGTGACCACCCGCAGCGGGTGCGGATCGGGCACCTCCCCGCCGGCTGGACCCCGCCGGCCGCCCGGTAGTCCCCCGCGCGGCTGCGGCCCGGCCGGTGATCCGGCCGGGCCGCAGCCGTCTGCCCGTGGTCAGCCGCCGAGGCTGGTGGCGGCCGAGGCGATCGCGGAGGCGAAGTAGCTCACCTGCGTGTAGACGCCCGGGTAGTTGGGGCGGGCGCAGCCCTCACCCCAGCTGACGATGCCGACCTGGATCCAGGCGTTGGTGGCGTCGCGGCGGAACATCGGGCCGCCCGAGTCGCCCTGGCAGGTGTCCGTGCCGCCGGAGGCGTAGCCGGCGCAGATCTCCTCGGCCGGGATGATGTCGCCGCCGTAGTTGGTGCTGCAGACGGAGTCGCTGACGAACGGCACGGTGGCCTTGAGCAGGTAGCGCTGCTGCGCGCCGCCCTCGCGCGCCGCGCCCCAGCCGGCGACGGTGAAGGTGCCGCTGTCGTACGCGCCGGTGGTGGCGATGGGCAGGGTGGCCAGGCCGGTGACCGGGGTGGCCAGGCGGATCAGCGCCCAGTCCTTGCCGTTGCCGGTGTAGCCGGGCGCGCGGTAGACGTAGTTGGACCGGACGGTGATCCGGCTGGCCGACTGGAGGTCGACCACGCCGAGCGTGGCGGTGATGCTGGTGTTGGCGCCGGTGCGGCCGACGCAGTGCGCGGCGGTGAGGACCAGGGTGGGGCTGTAGAGCGAGCCGCCGCAGCCCATGGAGAGCCGCACCATGAAGGGGAACTCGCCCTGGGCGGCGGGCGTGCCGCCGACGACGTTCGGGGTGACCGTGGCGTCGCCCGCGGCGGCGGCGGGTGCGGCGAGGGTGAGGCTGCCCGCGGTCACCGCGGCGAGCGCGGTGGCCAACAGGCCGGTGAGGGTGCGCCAGCGAACCATGTGTTCCTCCGCATCATCTGCGGCGCCCCGGGGGTGACGCGCCGCCTTCGGATGACGCGAATCATATTTAGCAACGTCGATTACTAATCATCCTCACCTGGTCATACGACGGTGCTATCGCGGCGCTCAGCCGGCACCGAAGCAGACGAAGGCCGCCGCCGTGGCCAGGCCGGCGCCGTCGCCCGTCGCCACGAACGCGGCCTGGGCGTCGGCCAGGGCGCGCGCCGGCCGCGCACCCTGGCGCATCCTGCGGTGCAGGTCGAGCATCAGCGCGGTGGTGGGCTCGGCCGGCACCGGCAGCACGGTGGCCACCAGGCAGCGGGCGCCCCGGGCCAGCAGCACCGCCGTGAAGCCCATGACCTCGTCGCCGGGGCGTACCCCGGACAGCCCCGAGTCGCACGCGGACAGCACGACGCAGCCGGGTGGCCGGGGCAGCCGCTCCAGCTCGTACGCCAGCAGCGGCCCGTCGGCCAGCTCCAGGCGGGAGAAGAGCGGGTTGTCGGCCCGGAACGTGCCGTGCGCGGCGATGTGGGCCAGCGCCGCACCGTCCAACGCGGCGGTCAGCGCGCCGGCGGTGGCGTCCGCCCCGGTGAACACCCGCGCGCCCGGCAGCACGCCGGCGAGCTGGCGTACCTCGGTCTGCGCCGCCGGCAGGCGCGGGCCCGCCGCCAGCACCGGCGGCCCGTCCGGCGCGTCCCGGCGGTCCGCGACCAGCCAGGCCGTGGCCGAGGGGGCGACGGTGACCGGCCGGCCGGCGCAGCTGGGCAGGCCCGACCACGGCACGGCGTGCAGGGCCCCGATCGGGACGACGACCAGGGGGCGGTCGCCCAGGTGCCGGCGCAACGGGTCGAACAGCTGCCGGTCCAGCGCCGCCGCCGCGTGCGCCACGCCGGCCCGCACGCCGGCCGAGTCGCCGGTGGTGACCAGCCGACGCAGGCCGAACCGGAGCAGCCGGGCCCGGTTCGCCGCCTCGGCGAGCGGGCCGAGGTCGTGCAGGGTCGCCCGCCCGTCGCGGACCAGCACCGCCCGCAGCCGCTCCCCGTGCGCCACCAGCTCGACCAGCACGCGCGGGCCGAGCCGCCCGGCCAGCGTCGACACGCCGGGCGGGGACGCCACGGCCCCGCCGCCCGGCACCCGCCGGGACAGGTCGCGGATGTGCTGCTCCAGCCGGGCCTGCCGGCCCCGCAGCGCGTGCGCCGGCCGGCCGGCGAGCAGGGTGTCCTCCAGCAGGCTGCTGACCAGCCGCAGCTCGGTGAGCGCGGCGAACAGGTCCGGGTCGGCCGGCGGCAGCGCCGCCCGGGTGCGCACCGCGCTCGCCCGCCACCGCTCCGCCCAGGCCAGCACCCGAGCCGGGGCGCCCGAGCGGACCGCGATGTCGAGGCCCTCGGCGGCCAACTCCTGCCCGTACGCCCCGCTGTGCGCCCGCAGCTCGGTGGCGCCGAGCGAGGCCCGGTGGCTGTCCAGCACGGCCAGCCCACGGCGCAGCGCCCGCGCCGCAGCCCGGTCGTCCCCGGCGAGCCGGTGCGACAGCGCCAGGGCGTACCACCCCTGGGCGCGGCCGGGCGCGGTGCCCCACCGGCGGGCGCGGGCCGCCGCGTCCAGCAGGTCCGCCGCACGGTCGGTGCGGCCCAGCGCGGCGGCCAGCCGGCCGGCGTCGATCCGCGTGGTCAGCGCGGGGCCGGGCCACCCGGTCGCGTCGAGCTGACCGGCGGTACGCACCAACGCCGTCAACAGGGCCGCCGAGCGGGTGCCCCGGCGGAACTCGGCGCGCAGCTCCACGTGCCGGGCGAAGGCGGCCCAGGTGCGGCGGCCCTGGCGGCGGAACCGGGCCCGCGCCTGGGCTGCCGTGCCGGTGGCGGTGTCCAGGTCGCCGGCGAGCAGCGCCGCCCTGGCCCGGGCCAGCAGCGCCTCGGCGAGGTCGGAGGCCATGCCCCGGCGGTTCAGCTCCCGCACGGCCACGGCGGCGACCTCGACCGCCTCGTCGAGCAGGGGCACCGACAGCAGCAGCTCGAAGCGGTCCAGCAGCAGCGCCGGCCGGGGCACGGCGAGACGCCGGTATTCCCGTTCGACCTCGGCGAAGCAGCGCAGCGCCCCCACCGTGTCGCCGCGCTGGCCGGCCGCGATGCCCAGGTTCCAGCGGGCGTCGGCGGCCGCGAGGTCCAGCCCCAGCCCCTCGAAGATGGCCGCCGACCGGGCGAGGTCGTCGTCGCGGCCCCGCGCGCCCCGGTGGGCGTTGAGCAGGCCCCGGTTGTTGCGGGCCCGGGCCTCCAGCAGCCGGTCGCCCTCGCGCTGGGCGATGTCGACGGCGAGCGAGTAGTCGCGCACCGCCTCGTCGTAGCGGCCCCGGTAGTGCAGCACCACGCCCCGCTGCATCCGGGCCCGCCCGGCGTCGGCGCCGGTGAGCTGCGGCAGGGCGGCGGTCACCGCCCGCAGCGCCGCGGCGGTGCGGCCGGCGTTGGCCAGCACGTAGCCGAGGCTCATCCGGGCCAGGGCCCGCACCCGGGGCGTCGTGGCGGCCCGTTCCGCCCGACGCAGGTGCCGCAGCGCCCCGGGCAGGTCGTTGAGCTCCCGCAGGGCCAGGCCGATCGCCCGTTCGGCGGTGGACCGCTCGTCACCGGCGACGGCGCGACCGGCGGCGAGCACCCGCTGCGCGATCGCGATCGCCTCGCGGGGATAGCGCTGCACGGCGTCGAGCGCGGACTGGGCCGCGCCGGCGGAACCGGCGCTGTCGGCCATGACAGACAGCGTTCCCGATGGACCCGGCCACCGTCAATCCGGGGTCCGACAGTGGAAATTGCCGGCATTGGACCGCCCATTCCTCCAATTGACTTTCAACTATGCTTTGGAAGAATCGACAGCGCCCCGACGTGCTGTCGCACCGGGACACCGCCGACCGCGCACGTCGCGACCGCCTGGAGGACCGGTGCTTCCTGACCGCCCCCGCACGCCACCGCCCGCCGGTCGACTGTCCCGGCGCGGGCTGCTCACCCTGGCCGCGTGCGCCGCGGCGGTGCCGCTCGGCGACGTGCTGCGACCGGCCGCCGCCACGGCCGAGGGCACCGACGACGACGCGTACCAGAAGGCGTTCTCCGCCGCGCTGGCCGCCGACCCCGACGTGCGGCGCTTCACCACGCAGGGCCGGGAGTTCCTCTACCGTCCCCGGCAGCTGCTCGCCGCCAACAGCGACGTCCAACGGGTCCTGTCCTGGCTGCGCTCGCGCGGGCACCAGGTGAGCGTCGGGGCCGGCTTCGCCGGCGTCACCCGCCTGCTGTTCGCCAAGGAGACCGACGTGCCGGCGGTGGTGACGGCGCTGCGCGACCCGAAGCAGTGGCCCGGCCAGCAGGTCCCCAGGGTGCAGCCGCACCACGTGCTGCTTGGCCTGGGCAACATCATGGGCAACCCCGGCAGCCCGCCCCGGGCCGCGGCGGCGCTGCCGCCGCCGGACCCGGCCCGCCTCGGCGAGGGCGCCGGCGTCACCGTCGGGGTCTGCGACACCGGGATCTGGCAGCAGGCCGGCGCCTGGCATCCCCAGTGGCTCGGCGGCAGCTACCTGCCGGAGGCCGACGACCTGGACGCGCTGTACGTCTCCGGCACCACGCTCGCCCCGCAGGGCGGGCACGGCACCTTCGTCGCCGGGGTCGTCCGGCAGGCCGCGCCAGGGGTGCGAGTGGACCCCGAGCAGGCGTTGAACCCCACCGGCGTCGGCGACGAGGCGATGCTGGTGGCCGCCATGTCCCGCCTCGGGTCGCAGGTGTCCGTGGTCAACCTGTCCCTCGGCGGCTTCACCCAGGACGACGTGCCCCCGCTACCGCTGGTCAACGCCGTGGCCGCGCTGCCGGCACAGACCGCCGTGGTGGCCGCCGCCGGCAACGCCGGCAGCAGCCGCCCCGCCTGGCCGGCCGCCCTGGAACGGGTGCTCGCCGTGGCCGCGGTGTCCCGCGACGGCGGGATCCTCGTGCCGGCGTCCTACAGCGGCTTCGGCCCGTGGGTCGACGCCTGCGCCCTCGGCGAGCGCGACAGCACGTACGTCGAGGGCCAGCTGCCGCTGCCGGGGCGGCCGACCCAGGTGTTCCACGGCTTCGCGACGTGGGCCGGCAGCTCCTTCGCCACTGGCCACGTGTCCGGTAGGCTCGCCGCGATGATGACCGCCGGTGGCCTGAGCGCCGACGCGGCGCGCCTCGCGCTGCTGGCCAACCCCCGCTGGCATCCCGACTACGGGGTGCTCGTCGCATGAGCCGCGCGACGGGCCACGGGGAGGCGCGGTGACCGACGTGACGGCGACGCGCCTGGTGGCGGCGGCCTCCGGTGGGGACGAGGCGGCCTGGGCGGAACTGGTGCGCCGCTACACGCCGCTGGTGGTGGCGGTGATCCGGGCCCACGGGATGAGCCGCGCCGACGCCGCCGACGTCAACCAGACCGTGTGGCTGCGCCTGGTGGAGCGGCTCGACCAGCTGCGCGACCCGGAGGCGCTGGCGGCCTGGTTGGCGACCACGACCCGGCGCGAGTGCTACCGGCTGTCCCGCCTCGACCGCCGCATGCGGCCCGTCGACCCGTACGACGACGCGCTCGACGCCCGGCACGGGTCGCTGGTGGACGCGGTGACGCCCGACGAGGAGCTGCTGCGGGCCGAACGGCGGCAGGCGCTGCGGGAGGGCTTCGCGCAGCTCCCGCCCCGCTGCCAGCACCTGCTGGCGCTGCTGACGGCCGACCCGCCGGTCAGCTACCGGGAGATCGGCGAACGGCTGGGCATGCCGGTGGGTAGCATCGGCCCGACCCAGGCGCGCTGCCTGCGCAAGCTGCGCGCCTGCCCGGCGCTCGCCCCGTTCCTCGGGGTGCGCCGTGGCCTGGAGACGAGCGGGGGTGAACGCGATGGCGCCGTGGCCGCCGGCCGATGACGACGCCCTGACCGTGGAGCTGGGCGCCGCGCTGTGGGACACCGGGCCGGTCCCGGAGGAGTTCCTGACCGCGGCGCGGGCGGCGTTCGCCTGGCGGACGGTCGACGCCGAGCTGGCGGTCGCCGAGCTGATGTTCGACTCGGCGTGCGACGCCGAACCGGCCGGGCTGACCCGCTCCGGCGGCTCCGCGCGCACGTTGTCGTTCCGCAGCGGGCAGGTGGTGCTGGAGATCGAGGTGACCGAGGCCGGCATCGTCGGCCAGCTCTCCCCGCCCCGGGGCGGCCGGGTCACCGCCCGCACGGCCACCGGCCCCTACGACGAGTCGCCGGTCGACGAGGTGGGCTTCTTCTCGCTGGGCGCTCCCCCGACGGGCCCGGTCCGGCTGTCGGCCCGCGCCGACGGCTACGCCGTCGCCACCGACTGGGTCAGCCTGGGCTGACGCCCGTGGCGCAGCGGGGAGCACGGCCCACCGTGGTCGCGGGTCAGCGCATGGGGAGCTGAGTCGGTCACGACATCAACCCGGCCGGAATCACGGCGGCCCGCTTGATGTCGTATTCGACTCAGCTCCCTATGCGTCGAGAGAAGGAGCCACCGGCGGGTGGGCTCCGGCCGGCCGACGCCCGAGGGCACCGGCCGGCCGGAGCTCTGCTCAGCGCAGGCCGGACTCGATGGCCTCGATGATCCGGGGCCGCAGCTCGGCCGCGCGGATGACGGCGTCGACGGAGCCGACCTCGACCGCGCGCTGGATGTTGTGCACCCGGTCGAACTCGGCGGCGACCTCGCCCAGCTTCTCCGCCCGCACCGACGAGCGCAGCTCGTCCAGCTCGGCGGTCAGGGCGGCCCGCTCGGTGCCGGAGGCCGCCGCGACGCGGGCCTCCAGGTCCCGCACCCGCGGGTCGGCGGCGGTGCGGGCGTTGACGTCGCCGGAGAACACCACGGCCGCGGCGGGCGCGCCGCCGAGCACCGACGCGAACGAGCCCTCCAGCGCCAGCACGGTCATGTTCGGGTTCAGCGCCTTGGAGAAGACGACGAACGCGCCGCCGTGGTAGCGGGAGATCACGCAGAACACGATCGGCCCGCGGAAGTTGACGATCGCCCGGCCGATCTCCGCGCCGTACTCCAGCTGGAGCTTGCGCATCGACTCCGGCGAGCCGTCGAAGCCGGACAGGTTCGCCAGCACCACGAGGGGCCGGTTGCCGCTGGCCGCGTTGATCGCCCGCGCGGCCTTCTTCGACGAGCGCGGGAACAGCGTGCCCGCCGTGTAGGTGTCCGGGCCGTCGGTGGGCGGGAAGCCGCGCCGGGGCACCGACCGCGACTCGATGCCGAGCAGGCACACCGGCATGCCGCCCAGGTGCACGTCCTGCACCACCGCGGTCTCCGCGTCGGCCATCCCCGCCCAGCGCTCCAGCACCGGGTGGTCCTGGTCGGACAGGGCCCGCATGACGCTGCGGATGTCGAACGGCTTCTTGCGGTCGGGGTTGGCCTCGGCGGAGAAGATCTCGCCGACCGTGGTGAAGTCGCTGCCCGCCATGACGTGCGGGAAGCCCGAGACGTCACGGTCGACCGGGTCGGTCGTGGTCGCCCGGCGCGGCCCGGACTCGCCGGGGGCGACGTACGTGTGGTCGTAGTGCGCCATCAGCACGTCCCGCGCGGCGGTCAGGTTCGGCGCCCAGTACTGCGCCTGCCCGTTCGGGCCCATCACCCGGTCGTAGCCGCCGATGCCGAAGTTGTCCTCCGCCGAGACGCCGCCGGAGAAGTCGAGCGACTGCTTGCCGGTGAGCACCATCGCCGAGTCCGGCGTCATCACCAGGACGCCCTTGGTGTGCATGAGCATCGTCGCCTCGGCGTTCCAGTACGGCTGCGCGCCGACGTTGATGCCCGCGACCACGATGTTGATCTCGCCGCCGTCCTGGGTGAACTCGACGATCCGCTTGAGCGCCGCGGCCACCCAGTCCATGTTCTCCGTGCCGGACTCCATGGAGATCCGCGCGCCGGAGGACAGCGCGTACCACTCCAGCGGGACCCGCATCGACTCGGCCAGGTCCAGCGCGGCGATCACCCGCCGGCACTCCGGCTCCGACAGCGCGCCGAGCGACTTCGTCGGGTCGCCGAGCAGCACGACCCGGGTGACGCCCTCCGGGTAGCGCGTCGTGCGGGTGGTGACCACGCCCGCGACGAGCGCCGCGCGGTTGCGGCCCCGGGGCCGGTCCACCGGCACCAGCGCGTGCCGCTCGTCGAGGTCGTGCTCGACGAACTCGCCGAGCAGACCGGTCAGCTCGTACGGGTAGACCGTGTTGCGGCTGGCCGCCCGCAGCACCTTCTGCCGGTAGTCGTCGAGCGGCTCGACCGGCTCGTCCGACGGCTCGCCGACGGTCAGCTCGGCGGCGCCGGTGGCGTCGAAGGAGACCCGCACGGCGATCTTGGTCAGCTCGCCGGTGTCCCGGTCGCGCTGCCGCGCGATGAACAGGATCTCCTCCAGCCCGGCGCCGGCGGTCGTCGGCAGCACCCGCCCGGCGATCATCTCCAGCTCGGCGCGGGTGATGTCGCTCGGCGGCCAGACGTAGACCACGATCCGGTTGGTGTTGACCCGCTTGTTCGACGGCCGCCGCGACTGCGCGCGCCGGATCGAGTCCAGGCAGGTGGCGACGGTGTCCTCGGCCGTCGGCAGCGACACCAGCCGACCGTCGTGCTCGCGCAGCTCGGTCAGGTCACGCACCTGCGCGAACGCGACGAGGCGCTCGTCGGACGGGTTCTCCCGCGCCACGCACCGGAAGAGGTAGACCTCCTCGTCGGAGGACGGCAGCCGGGTGAGATCGAACTTGCGCAGCCGCTCCAGCTGCATCCGCTGGGCGATGTACGGGTGCAGGAAGCGGACCAGCCGCTCCTCGGCCATCCCGGTGGTCGACGGGCGGAACGTGAAGTGGTGGTGCATCACCGCGCCGCTGCGGCCGGCGACGGTGGCGGTGATCCGGCGGACCTGGGCGGGCAGCGGGTAGGCCCCGATGACCTCGTGCAGCGCCGCCGCCATCGCGTCGGAGTCCTCCGGCTGCCGCTCCCAGGCGAGGTAGACGTCGGCGTCGACGGCCTCCTCGCCGCCGGCCAGCTCCGCCAGCCCGCGCAGCGCGTCCCCCAGCGCCTCGAACCGCACCGCCGCGGAGACCACCCGCGAGTCGGCCCGGTCGGCGACGACGAACGTGCAGCCGGCGACGGAGCTGGTGCGTACGCCGGTGAGGCCCTTGTTGCCGTAGTAGCGGCGGGTCAGCACCTCCAGCATCACCGCGTTGTCGAGGTGGTCGCGGACCAGCCGCTGGCCGAGCAGCCGCACCAGCGGCTCGGTGCTGCGGACCATCTCGGCGACGCGCTCGGCGCGGTCCGGCGCGTCGGGGTGGGCGTCGAGGTGGCGCAGGTGCCGGCGCACGGCGGCGTAGACGCGGGCGCGGTTGCGGCGCAGCAGCGGCTGGCCCAGCCAGGCGAACACCACGCCGCGCGCGAGGTCGGCGACGACGGGGAAGCGGACCTGCGTGGCGGCCACCAGCCGTTCCAGCGCGAGGCCGGCGGGCTCGCGCAGCACGTCGTCCGGCGGGGGCTCGCGCAGCCACTCGCGCAGCAGCGTCGCGACGACCGTGGCGTCGGCGGCGGCGCGCTGCTGGGCGAGGAAGATCCGGAACACGGCGGCCTCGAGCGCGGGCGTGCGCTCCAGCTCGGTGACGCCGTAGTGCCCGAGGGCCTTGGCGAGCTTGGCCTGGAACGTCTCCGGCAGGCCGGCGCGCTCGACGTCGAGGCACTGCAGGTAGGTGTGGAAGTATTCGCGGGCGCTGAAGACGTGGCCGTCGCCGTCCTCGCCGGCCGGCCGGTTGCGGCTGAGCTCGGCGAGGTCGGCGAACACGTCGACGAGCCCGAACTCCTCGGCCAGCGGCCGGTAGCCCTCCTCGGCGGCGGCCCGGCGCGCGACCAGGTAGTCGTCGAGCACCCGGCGGTCGTCGTGCGGGTCGACGTCGAAGCCTAGCAGCAGGCTGCGCAGGTCCTCCTGGCCGCGCGTGGCGCGCTCGCGCGCCGGGATCGTCGCGGCGGCGGCGGGCAGGTCCAGCTCGACGGCCGGGCCGGACGAGGTGTCCTCGGCGGCGTCGTCGTCGGCGAGGGGTTCCAGCCGCAGCAGCGGCGCGCCGGTCTCCACCTGGCTGCCGACGGAGACGGCGCACTCCTTGAGCCGCGCCCGGAACGGCGCGCGCAGCACCGTCTCCATCTTCATGCTCTCCAGCACGAGCACCGGCGCGCCCGCCTCGACCTCCGCGCCGACCTCCAGCGGCGTGGCGACGACCAGCGCGGGGGCGGGCGAGCGGACGACGCCGCCCTCGTCGCGGCTGACCCGGTGGGTCACCCCGTCGACCTCGACCAGGTGCACCGGCCCGTGGGTGCCGGTGAGCAGGCGGTAGCGCGTGCCGTTGACGGCGATCTGCCCGGTGTGCCGGTCGAAGCGGTCGAGCTCGACGTCGGCGGTGCGCACGCCGTCGCCGGCCTCGATGCCGACGCGGAACCGGTGCGCGCCGACGCGCGCCACCCGGACCCGGTAGCCGACGCCGCGCAGCTTCAGGTCCAGCGGCCGGCCGCTGGCGTGCTGCACCTGCGGGCGCCCGCCGAACGCCGTCGACAGGAGCCGCTGCCGCTCGGCGCGCTCCTCCTCCTCGTACGCCTCGATGGCGGCGGCGGCCAGCGCGACGGCGGAGTGCCGGTGCGTCACGAGCCGGCCCTCGCCCCGGACGCGGTCGATCCAGCCGGTGTCGGCGCTGGCGTCGATCACCTCGGGCTGGTCGAGCAGGTCGAGCACGAAGCTCTTGTTCGTCGCGCCGCCCTCGATGATCACGGTGGTCTCCGCCATGGCGCGGCGCAGCCGGCCGAGCGCCTCGTGGCGGTCGCGGCCGTACGCGATGATCTTGGCGATCATGGAGTCGAAGTCGGCGGGGATGGTGTCGCCCGCGCTGACGCCGGTGTCGACCCGGATGCCGGGCCCGGCGGGCAGGTCGAGCCGGGCGATGCGGCCCGGGGAGGGGGCGAAGTCGCGGTCCGGGTCCTCGGCGTTGAGCCGGGCCTCGATGGCGTGCCCGCGCTCGACCGGCGGCGCGCCGTCGAGCCGGCCGCCGGAGGCCACGTGCAGCTGCGCCTTGACCAGGTCGAACCCGCAGGTCACCTCGGTGATCGGGTGCTCGACCTGCAGCCGGGTGTTGACCTCCAGGAACGCGAAGAGCCGGTCGCCGGGGTGGTAGAGGAACTCGACGGTGGCGGCGCCCCGGTAGCCGACCGCGACGGCGAGGCGCTCGGCCGACGCCTTGAGCTCGGCGGCCTGCTCGGGGCTGAGCACCGGCGAGGCCGACTCCTCGATGACCTTCTGGTTGCGCCGCTGCACGGAACAGTCGCGCACACCCAGCGCCCACGCGGTGGCGCCGTCGGCGATCACCTGCACCTCGACGTGCCGGGCGCCGGTGACGAGGCGCTCCAGGAACACGACGCCGCTGCCGAACGCGCGCGCCGCCTCCTGGCTGGTGCGCTCGTAGGCGTCGGCCAGCTCGGCGGAGCTGGTGACCACCCGGATGCCGCGCCCGCCGCCGCCCGCCGTGGCCTTGAGCATCAGCGGGTAGCCGATCCGCTCCGCGGCGGCCAGGGCGTCGTCGAGGGTCTCGACCGCGCCCCGGCTCCACGGCGCGACCGGCACGCCGACCTCCTCGGCGATCAGCTTCGCGCCGATCTTGTCGCCGAGCTTGCGCATGGCGTCCGCGCTCGGCCCGACGAAGGTGACGCCGACCCGCTCGCACAGCTCGGCGAACGCCGGGTCCTCCGCGACGAAGCCCCAGCCGACCCACGCGGCGTCGGCCCCGGTCTCCACCAGGGCGCGCTCCAGGGCCTTCAGGTCGAGGTACGGCCGCGCCGAGGCGGGGCCCAGGTCGTACGACAGGTCGGCCTCGCGGACGAAGGTGGCCGCGCGGTCGACGTCGGTGTGCAGGGCGACGGTCTCGATCCGTGTCCCGGTCTCGGCGGCCAGGTCCCGGACGGCGTGGATGAGCCGCATCGCGGCCTCTCCACGGTTGACGATGGCGACACGACTGAACACCGACCCAGCCCTCCTGTAGACCGACGACGGGCGCACGCGACACTGCGACCCCGGCAGTGTTCACCCTTCCGTCTACGGGGCGGCTGCGCCATGTCGCAGACAGCGCAGGCTGCGCGGCCGACGTTGTAGGAAACCACCAAAGACCGTTGGCCGCACACGCCTAACCAGGGCACTCGCCGGGCGGTCCCGCCGGCGGCGACCACGGCCACGGGACGTCCCGGAAGGCCGCCTCGACGAGCAGGGCCTCCACGGCGCGCAGGAACGCCTCGGCCCGCTGCGGCGGCAGGTAGCGGGTGTCCACGGTCACGGACAGCTCGACCGCGCCGGGGGCGTCGAGCACCTGGAGGCGGCAGCGCCAGCTGAACGCCTCCAGCTCCTCCACCCAGCGGAACGCGCTGCGCTCCGCCGCCGCCCGCAGCGTCGCCTCGTCCCAGCCGGCGGGGTCGGCACCGGCGTCGTGCGGCAGCCGGATGTCGTTGAGGTAGCAGAACGGGGCCAGGGCGGTGTGGTAGTCGAGGCCCCGCGCGGCGAATGCGCGTTCCAGCTCCCTCGGGTCGTAGTAGGCGTGCCGGTAGGCGTCCAGCGACGCCGTGCGGGCCCGGGTGAGCAGCTCGGCGAAGGCGGGCCGGTCGGCCAGATCGATCCGGCAGAGCCCGATCTGGTTGAGCTTGCTGATCGCCCCGTCGTACTCGGGCTGGAAGCGGTTGTTGACCATCGTGAACACGCCGCAGACGTCGCCGCCGCCGTCGGCGGCGAGCACGGCGGCCGTGGCCGCGAGCAGGACCGTGGCGTTGCTGACCCCGTGCCGGGCGGCGACGAGCCGGGCCGCGTGGTGCACGGCCGGCGAGACCAGCGATCCCCGGCGGTAGCGGGGGGTCAGGCCGGGGCCGACCGGGTCGAACAGGCCCACGGTGAGGTCGGGGAAGTGCCGCGTCCAGTACGCCACCGCCCGGTCGCCCCGGCGGCGTTCGCCGTCGCCCTCCCGTTCGGCGATGTCGAGCGACTGGGGGCCCGCCGGGGTGGGCACGGATCCCCGCAACACGAGCATCCGCAGGTCGCGCAGCACCGTCTCGGCGGCATGGAAGTCCACCGTGGAGTGGCTGAAGACCAGCACGACCTGGCGTACCCGGTCGTCGACGGTGACCACCGCGGCCCGCATCGGCCACTCGGCGGCGTGGTCGAAGCGGGGGTCGCCCAGCCGCGCGGCCAGCGCCGAGGCGGCGGCCCGGCCGTCCGGATCCGCCGCGGCCGACGCCACCGGGTACACCAGCACGGGCAGCCGGCCCGCGCCGGTGGCCGACTGGTACAGCTCGCCGTCGACCGAACGGACCCGGGTGCGCAGCGACTCGTGCCGCCGCACCAGCGCCGCGACGGCCCGCACGGCCCGCGCCACGTCGACGTCGGCGCGCCGGGACACGGCCAGGATGCGGCGCAGGTTGAGCACGCTGTGGCGCGGTGACTCGAACACCTCGACGGCCCGCCACATCGCCCGTTGGCCCCAGGTGAGCGGGCCGGTCGCGTCCCGGCCGCCGGTGAACTCCGCGTACGCCAGTTCCTCGTCGGCGGCGGCCGGGAGCACGGCGGGCGGCGGCACCGGCGGGGGTGCCGCCGGGGCGGGCGACGGCCAGGGCACCTCGGCGAACGCGGCCTCCACCAGCAACTCCTCCAACTCGCGCAGGAACACCTCGACCGCGTCGAGGGCGACGTGCCGGGTGTCGGCGCTCAGGGTGAGCCCCACCCCGCCCGGGGTGTCGACCACGTGGGTCAACAGGTGCCAGGAGGACCGGCTCAGCCCGGCCGTCCAGGAGAAGGCGCTGCGCGCCGCGGCGGCCCGCAGCTCGCCCCGGGTCGCCTCCGGCGCGGCAACCGGGCCGCCGACGGGCAGCCGGACGTCGTTGAAATAGTAGTGGGGCAGGAATGCCGAGTCGTAGTCGCGGCCGCTCGCGGCGAAAGCCGCGCGCAGCGCGGCCGGATCGTAATAGGCGTGCCGCAGGCCGTTCAGCGACGCCTGCCACACGCGGGAGAGCACCTCCGGGAATGCCGGCCGGCCGGTCAGGTCGAGCACGCAGAATCCGATCTGGCCGAGGTTGGCCACGGCATTCGCGTAACCGGCCGGGAACCGATTGTGCGCCATCGGGAAAGCGCCGCAGACCTCCCGGCCGGACCGGGCCGCGGCCAGGGCGCCCACCCCGGCCAGCAGCACCGCCGAGGTGCTGACCCGGTGCCGGGCGGCGATCATCCGGGACGCCACGTCGACGGCCGAGGAGACCAGCACGCCCCGGCGCAGCCGGGGGGTCAGGCCGGGGCCGCCGTCGGGCAGCGGTGCGGCCGGCAGCCGGTCGAACTCCCGCAGCCAGTACGCCACCGTCCGCGCGGAGCGCCGCACGTCGGCGGTGTGCTGGAGCCGGGCCACGTCCGCCGACTGGGGGCCGGGCGGGGTGTCGAGGCGACCGCGCAGCAGGAGCAGCCGCAGGTCCCGCAGCACCACCTCGGCGGCGTGGGCGTCCACCGTCGAGTGGCTGAACACCAGCACGACCTGGCGTACCCGGTCGTCCACGGTGACCACGGCGGCCCGCACCGGCCACTCGGCGGCGTGGTCGAACGCGACGTCGGCGAGCCGGTCGGCAGCGGCGCGGGCGGCGGCCGCGCCGTCGTCCACGCCGGGGACGACCAGCACCGGCAGGTGGCCGGTCGCGGCCTCCTGCTGGCGCGGCTCGCCGTCGACCACGCGGACCCGGGTGCGCAGCGAGGCGTGCCGGCCCATCAGCGCGCCGAGCGCCCGGACGGCGCGGTCGGGATCCGCACCGGCCCGCGCCGAGACCGGCACGACGCGGCGTAGGCTGAGGAACCGGTGGTTGGAGCCGTACCGGGCGTCCGCCCGCCACGTCACCTGCTGCGCCCAGGTCAGCGGGGCGGGCGGGGAGCCGACGCCACGGAACGGCGCGTGCAGCAGGGTCTCGGACGCCCACTCGGCGGGCACGACGGCATCGGCGAATCGCATTCCCGACCGTACGACGGGCGGTAGGGCGCGCCGGGTCGGTCGATCGGATTTTCCACAGTGGACCGATCAGACGACGCGATGCTCTGTTTGCAGCATGCAGACTACGTGCTCCTGACCGACCCTGGCGTGTGAGAAGGCTTCCGCGTGACCAATGTTGACGTACCGACGCGGGCCACATACACCCCGCCGAAAACGACGTTCCACCGTTCTGCGGAGAAACCGTCGCTGTCATTCGGCCAGGAGCGGATCTGGTTCACCGAACAGCTGACCCCCGGCACCGCCGCGTACCTCGTGTGGTCGACGACCCGGCTGCGCGGCCCCCTGGCGGTCGAGCTGCTGCGCGCGGCCCTCGACGGCGCCGCCGCCCGGCACGACAGCCTGCGCATGCGGTTCACCGAGAACGCCGACGGCGAACCCGTCGTGGAGGTGCTGCCCGAGGTGCGGGTGCCGGTCACCGTCACCGACGCGCCGTCGCTGGCCGACGCCCGCGAGCAGGTGGCCGCCTCCCTGCGGACCCCGTTCGACCTCGGCGCCGCTCCCCTGCTGCGGGCGCTGGTGATCCGCCTCGCCGACGACGACCACGTCCTGCACCTGGCCATGCACCACATCGTCAGCGACGGCTGGTCGCTGGACCTGCTGCTGGGCGAGGTGGCGGCCGGCTACGCCGCGCTGCGCGACGGCGCTCCGCCGCCGGCGGCCCCCACCACGGGGTACGTCGACTACGCCGCCTGGCAGCGCGACCGCCTCGACGGGCCGGCGAGCGGGGACGGGTTCGCGTACTGGACCGGCGCGCTGGCCGGGGTGCCCCCGCTGGAGCTGCCCACCGACCGGCCCCGCCCGGCCGTCCAGTCGTACGCGGGCGGCACGCACCGGTTCACCGTCGACGCCGACCTGACCGACGCGCTGCGCCGGCTCAGCCGCGCGCACCGGGCCACCCTCTACATGACGCTGCTCGCCGGCCTGCAGGCGGTGCTGTTCCGCTACAGCGGCCAGCGGGACTTCGCCATCGGGTCCCCGGTGGCCGGGCGGGTGGTGCCGGAGCTGGAGAACCTGATCGGCCTGTTCGTCAACACCCTGGCGCTGCGCGCCGACCTCTCCCCGGCGGCGGGCCCGCGCGCCGCCGACGCGGGCGCGGGCTCCCCGGCCGGCGACGCTCCCGCCGAGCCGAGCTTCGCCGCCCTGCTGCGGCGCACCCGGGGCACCGTCGTGCGCGCCCTGGCCCACCAGGAGATCCCCTTCGAGCGGCTGGTCCGGGAGCTGAACGTGCCCCGCGACGTCAGCCGCTCCCCGGTGTTCCAGGTGCTGTTCACGCTGCAGAACTACGCCCGCAGCGGCGGCCGGTGGCCGCAGGGGCTGAGCAGCGAGAGCCTCGGCGCGGACGCCGCCACGGCCCGGTTCGACCTGTCGCTGTACGTCAGCGAGACCGCCGACGGGCTGCGCGGCATGTTCGTCTACAACAGCGACCTGTTCGACGCCGAGACGGTCGCCCGGCTGGCCGCGAGCCTCGACGCCCTGCTGCGCGCGGCGGTCGCCCGGCCGGACCTGCCGGTGGTCGACCTTGACCTGCTCGGCGACGCCGGGCGCGACCGGGTGCTGGCGCTGGCCCGGCCCGGGGGCGGCGACCCGACGGCCGGCGGCGACCCGACGGCCGGCGGCGACCCGACGGCCGGCGGCGGGCCCGGGGTCACCGGCGCGGCGGCCACCCTGGCCGACCTGGTCGCCCCGCACGCCGCCGCGACCCCCGACGCGCCGGCCGTGGTGTGCGGCGCCGACGCGATCACCTACCGGGAGCTGGACCGGCGCGCCAACCGGCTGGCGCACTGGCTGCGCGGGCGCGGGGTCGGCCCCGACGTCCTGGTCGGGGTGCTGCTGGAGCAGTCGGTGGAGCTGGCCGTGACGCTGCTGGGGGTGCTGCGGGCCGGCGGGGCGTACCTGCCGCTGGACCCGGAGCAGCCGCCGGCCCGGCTGGGCCTGATGCTCGCCGACGCCCGGCCCGCCGTGGTGCTGACCAGCGCCGACCTGCGCGACCGGCTGCCGGTGGAGCCGACCGCGCCGCCCGGGGCCCACCCGGACGCCCCGGGCGTCGCGGTGGCCTGCCTGGCCGAGATCGCCGCCGAGGTCACCGCCCGGCCCGACACGCCGCCCGAGAATGGGAGCGGCGACGACCTGGCGTACGTCATCTACACCTCCGGGTCCACCGGCGTCCCGAAAGGGGTGGCCGTCGCACACCGGCAGGTGCTGCGCTACCTCGACGGGGTGGCCGACCGGTTCGCCGTCGCCCCGGCCGCCCGGTACGCGCTGCTGCAGTCGATGTCGTTCGACTTCGCCGTCACCGTCTTCTACCTGGCGCTGGCCACCGGCGGGACGGTGCACCTGGTGCCGCGCCGCTGCACCGGCGCCGAGCTGGCCGAGCAGCTGCGCACGCACCGCATCGACTACCTGAAGATCACCCCGTCGCACCTGGCGGCGCTGGCCGCCGACGCCGGGCCGGGCGACCTGCTGCCCGCCCGCGCGCTGATCCTCGGCGGCGAGGCGTCCGACCTGGAGCGGATCGCCCCTCTCGCCGCCGCCGGGACCGCCCGGGTGTTCAACCACTACGGCCCCACCGAGGCCACGGTCGGCGTCGCCACCTACGAGGTGACCGCCGACGGGCCCGCCACCGGCCCGGTGCCGACCGGCCGGCCGCTGCCCCACGCCCGGGTGTACCTGCTCGACGAGCGGATGCGGCCGGTGCCGGTGGGGGTGCCCGGCGAGCTGTACCTGGGCGGGGACCGGCTGGCGCGCGGCTACCTCCACCGGCCCGGCCTGACCGCCGAGCGGTTCGTGCCCGACCCGTACGGGCCGCCGGGGGCCCGCCTGTACCGCACCGGTGACCTGGGCCGGTGGCGCGCCGACGGGCAGCTGATGTTCCTGGGCCGCCGCGACCACCAGGTGAAGATCCGCGGCTACCGGGTGGAACTCGGCGAGGTCGAGGCCGCGCTGCGCGACTGCCCCGGCGTGCACCAGGCGGCGGTGCTGCTGCGCGACGACCGCCTCGTCGCCTACCTGGAGCCGACGCCCGACGCGCAGGCCCTGGAGCCGGCGCGGCTGCGCCGCGCCCTGGCCGACCGGCTGCCCGAGCACATGGTGCCCTCCCGGTGGGTGGTGCTGGACCGGCTGCCGTTGCAGGAGCACGGCAAGGTGGACCGGCGGGCGCTGCCCGCGCCGACCGACGAGGTCCCCGCCGGTGAGCGGGTGCCGCCGGCCGGGCCGGTGGAGACGCTGGTCGCCGCGATCTGGCAGGCCGTGCTGGGGGTGGCCGAGGTCGGCGCGACCGACGACTTCTTCGACCTCGGCGGGCACTCGCTGCTGGCCACGCAGGTGGTGGCCCGGCTGCGCCGGGAGCTGCCCGCCGTGGCCGGCGGCGCGACGGGCACGGTCAGCGTGATGGACCTGTTCCGGCACCGGACCGTCCGCGAGCTGGCCGCCCTGGCCGCCGGGGGCGACACCGGGCCGGCGGGGCTGCTGCACGAGCTGACCCCGCCGATGGCCGTTGCCGACCGCGTGGCCACGCTCGTCTGCGTCCCGTACGGCGGCGGCAGCGCCGTGGTCTACCAGCCGCTGGCCGACGCGCTGCCCGCCGGCTACCGGCTGCTGTCGGTGGCCATGCCGGGCCACGACATCGGCCTCGCCGACGACCCCGCGCCGATCGACCAGGTCGCCGCCGGGGTCGCCGAGGAGATCCTGGCCCGGGTGTCGGGTCCGGTGATCCTGTACGGGCACTGCGGCCCCGGCGGCGCCCTCGCCGTGGAGGTGGCCCGGCTGCTGGAGGCGCGGGGGCGCGACCTCGACGCCGTGTACCTCGGCGCGGTGTTCCCGTTCGGCCGTCCCGCCGGGGGGCTGCTCGGTCCGCTGCTGCGGCTGCGGCTGGCCGAGCGGATCCGCAGCGACCGGATCTACCGCACCTGGTTGCAGGCGCAGGGCACCTCGGTCGGCTCGCTCGCCCCCGACGAGGTGGCGTTCCTGATCCGGGCGATGCGCCACGACGCCCGGGTCTCCGAGGAGTACTTCACCGAGCTGATGCATCGGCGGGTCACCCCGCTGCGCGCCCCGCTGATCTCGGTGGTCGGCGAGCGGGACCGCAGCACCGACTACCACGCCGAGCGGTTCCGGGAGTGGCACTTCCTCAGCGACCGCACCGCCCTCGCCGTGGTCGACGAGGCCGGGCACTACTTCCTGAAGTACCGGGCCGCCGAGCTGGCGGAGATCGTCACGACCGTGCACCGGCGGCTCGACGCGCCGGCCCCGCCAGCGCCCCCGGCCACCCCCGTGGTCGAGGTCGAGAGCGGGCCCGCGTGGCAGTTGGCCGGGATCTCCCGCCAGCCCGCCGGCCCGCCCGGGGCACCGCAGCCGTCGGGGCCGGCGGCCGGCGCGGACCGCGCCCCGGAGCCGAGCATGCGCCGGTTCGGCCTGGTCGCCGCCGGCCAGGTGGTCTCCGGCATGGGCACCGCGCTGACCAACTTCGCGATCCCCCTGTGGATCTACCTGGAGACCGGGTCGCTGGCCCGGTTCGCCCTGTTCGCCGTGCTCGGCCTGCTGCCGGGGCTGCTGGTCGCGCCGCTGGCCGGGGCCGTGATCGACCGGACCAGCCGGCGGCGGGTGCTGCTGGCCGCCGGCCTCGCCGCCGGGGGCGCGAACGCGGTGCTGGCCGCCCTGGTGCTGGCCGACCGGGCGCAGGTGTGGCACTTCTACCCGCTGGTCGCCTGGCTGTCGGTGGCGCTGGCGTTCCAACGCCTCGCGTTCGTCTCGGCGGTGCCGCAGCTGGTGCCCAAGCGCTTCCTCGGTCACGCCAACGGCGTCACCCAGACGGCGATGGGGCTGACCCAGTTCACCGTCCCGCTGGTCGCGGTGGCCCTGCTCGACGCCGTCGGGCTGCGCGGCATCCTGCTCATCGACGTGGCGTCGTACGTGTTCGCGGTCGGGGTGCTGGGGCTCGTCAGGTTCCCCCGCACCCTGGCCCTGCAACGCCGCGAGGGCATCGGCGAGGAGATGGTCGCCGGCCTGCGGTACGCGCTGCGCCGCCGCGAGTTCCGGGCCATGCTGACGTTCTTCGCCGCCCTGAACCTGTTCCTGTTCCCGGCGCTGTACCTGCTCTCCCCGCTGGTGCTCGGCTTCGCCGACCTGGACCAGGTGGCGCGGATCGCGCTGACCGGCGGCGTCGGCGCGGCCGTCGGCGGCCTGGTGATGCTCCTCTGGGGCGGCCCGAGCCACCGCCGGATGCGGGCCGTGCTGCTGGGCACCCTCGGCATCGCGGCGGCCGCCGTGCTGACCGGGCTGCGGCCGGACCCGCTGGTGGTCGGCGCGGGCGCGTTCGGCATGTACCTGGCGCTCGGCGTCGTCAACGGCGTCTACAACACGATCATCCAGACGAAGGTGCCGCCGCGCTTCCACGGCCGGGTGTTCGCGCTCAACCAGATGATCGCCTGGTCGACGATGCCGCTGGGATGGGGGCTCATCGCCCCGTTCGCGGCGCGGGTCGCCGAGCCGCTGCTGCTGCCCGGCGGCGCGCTCGCCGGCACGGTCGGCGCGGTCATCGGCGTCGGCCCCGGCCGGGGCCACGGCCTGCTGTACGTCGTCTTCGGGGTGTGCATCGCGCTGACCGCCCTCGTCGCGCTGGCCACGCCGGTGCTGGCCCGGTTCGACGACGAGGTGCCCGACGCGCCGCCGGACGACCTGGTCGGCATCGCCGAACGCGAGGCCCGCGCCGCCGGGCACCCGGCCCGCGCCGCCGCCGACACGGGGCAGGCCCAGGGCACCACCCCGGGCGGGCCACGGTGACGGCGACGACGGCCGCCCCGCCGGCCGCCCGGACCGTGCCGGAGCTGCTGGCCTGGCGCACCGCCCTGCACCCCGACCGGGTCGCCGTCGAGGTGGCCGGGGTGCGGGCGCTGACCTTCGCCGACTGGTCGTCCGGCGCGGCGGCCGTCGCCGCCGGCCTGCACGGCCGGGGGGTGCGCCCCGGCGACCGGGTCGGGCTGGTGTTCGGCGCCCGCGACTGGACCGGCTTCGCGGTGGCGTACTGCGGGGTGCTGCGGGCCGGCGCGGTCGCGGTGCCGCTGTCGGACCGGCTCGCCGCCGGCCAGCTCGGCCACGCGCTGGCCCACTGCGGGGCCGCCGCCGTCGTGCACGGCGACGCCACGGCCGCCCCGCCCGCCCCCGCCGGGCTGCCGGTGTGGCGGGCCGCCGACCTGGCCGCCGGGCCCGCCGACGCGGCCGACCCCCCGCCGGTACGCCCCGGCGACCTCGCGCAGATCCTCTACACCTCCGGCACCACCGGCCGCCCGAAGGGCGTCGCCGCCAGCCACGCCAACCTGACCGCCGGCGCGCCGACCCACCCGCGCCGGCTGGCGCTGGCCCACTCGGAGCGGTTCCTGCACGCGTTCGCCATCGGCACCAACGCCGGGCAGACGATGCTGTTCAACGCGCTGACCGCGAAGGCCGGGGCGCTCACCCTGCCCACATTCACGCCGGTCCGGTTCGCCCGGCTGGTGCAGACCCCGGGCACGGGGACGCTGTTCGTCGTCCCGTCGATGGCCATCGAGCTGCTCGACTCGGGGGCGCTGCGCGGCCGGGACTGCTCCGGCGTACACCTGATCGGGTCGACCGCGGCGGCGCTGCCGCCGGCCGTGGCGGCCCGGCTCGCCGCGGCCTTCCCCGAGGCGACCATCGTCAACTACTACACCTCCACCGAGGCGGCCCCCGCCCAGACCACGATGATCTGGGATCCGGCGCGCCGGGACGCGGTGGGCCGCCCGGTCGGCGGGCAGCTGCGCGTCGCCGATGCCGACGGCAACCCGCTGCCGCCCGGCACCACCGGCGACGTGTGGCTGCGCGCGCCGTACCCCCGCGCCTACTACCGCGACGACGCCGCCAACCGGGCCACCTTCCGCGACGGGTGGGTGCGGATGGGCGACGTCGGGCGCATCGACGCCGACGGCTACCTCTACCTCACCGACCGGCACCAGGACGTCATCAAGTCCGGCGCGTTCAAGGTCTCCAGCCTGGAGGTCGAGGCGGCGCTGCACGAGCACCCCCTCGTCGCCGAGGCGGCCGTCGTCGGCGTGCCGCACCCGGTGCTCGGCTCGGCCGTCGCCGCCGCCGTGGTGGCCCGGCCGCACGCCGACGCCGCCGGGCTGACCCTGCCGGCGCTGCGCGCCTTCCTCGCCGACCGGCTCGCCGACTACCAGCTTCCCGCCCGGCTGCTGCTGCTCGCCGAACTGCCCCGCAACGAGGGCGGCAAGGTGCTCAAGCGGCAGCTCACCGGCCTGTTCGACAACTGATCCACCCCGATAACGATCCATGGGAGAGCATGTGGGCACCGCCGAGGCGACATACGCGCAGCACGCCGTCTGGTTCACCGAGCAGGCCGGGGTCGCCGGCACGGCGTACCACATGGCGCTCGGCGTCCGGTTCGCCGCCGACCTGGACCGCCGGGCCCTGGTCGAGGCGTGCGCCGCAGTGGCCGACCGGCACCCCGTGCTGGGCGCCCGGGTCGTCACCGACGCCGACGGCACGCCGGGGCTGGCCCCCGCCGACGGGCGGGCCTCGGTGACCTTCGGCGAGTGGACCGACGCCCGGGTCGCCGAGGAACTGGCCCGCCCGCACGACCTGCGGGTCGGCCCGCTGGCCCGGTTCACGCTGCTGACCGCCGCCGACGGCCGGCACCTGCTGCTGGTCTGCGTCCACCACCTCGCCTTCGACGGGATGTCGAAGGACGTGCTGGCCCGCGACCTGGCCGACGCGTACGCCGCCGCGCTCGCCGGGACGTCGGCGCAGGCCGCGCCCCACACGGACGGGTACGCCGGGGACGCGGCGGCCGAGCGGGACCGCGTCGCCGTCGACCTGCCGGCCGCCCGCGAGTTCTGGGCGCGGCACCGGCCCGACGCCGCCGACGTGGTGCTGCCGGGCCTGCGCCGGGTGCCCACCGGCGCGGAGCCTGGCGCCGTCGTGGCCGTGGCGCTGCCCGCCGACCTGGTCGACGGCGTGGGCCGGGTCGCCGGCAGGCTCGGGGTGACCCGGTTCGAGCTGCTGCTCGCCGCCGTGCACGCCCTGCTGCACCGCTACGGCAACCGGGGCGTGCCCGTCGGCGTCACGCTGTCCACCCGCGCGCCGGAGCAGGCCGACCGGGTCGGGCTGTTCGTCAACGAGCTGCCCGTCACCGCCGACGACCCCGCCGCCGGCTCGTTCGCCGAGCACGCCCGCGCCGTGCGGGCCCGACTACGCGAGGTGTACCGGTTCCGGCACGTGCCGCTGGCCCACGCCGTGTCGGGGCTGCGCCCCGCGCCCGCGCTCACGGCCGTGTCGGTCGGCTACCGTCGGCGCGGCGACG
Source organism: Micromonospora haikouensis (assembly GCF_000876225.1). Taxonomy (NCBI): domain Bacteria; kingdom Bacillati; phylum Actinomycetota; class Actinomycetes; order Micromonosporales; family Micromonosporaceae; genus Micromonospora; species Micromonospora haikouensis. The sequence continues at coordinate 2,465,670 of NZ_JXSX01000003.1, forward strand.
ACCCCGCGTTCGCCGGGGTGGCCGCCGCCGTGGAGTGGACCCTGTTCGGCGGCGCGGCCCGCAACGCGCTGCACGTGCAGGTCGTGGACGGCCCCACCGGCGTCGACGTCGGCCTCCAGCACAGCCCGGCCGCCATCGACACCGACGCGGTCGAGCGCATCGGCGGCCACCTGCGCACGCTGCTCGCCGCCGTCGTGGCCGACCCGTGGCGCCCGGTGGCCGACCTGCCGGTGCTGCCCGCCGACGAGCGGGAGCGGGTCGTCCGGGCCGGCACCGGCCCCGCGCGGGCGTACCCGGACGTCACCGTGCCCGAGCTGTTCGCCGCCCGGGTCGCCGCCGACCCGGACGCGGTGGCCGTCGTCGACGGCGACGTGCGGCTCGGCTACGCCCGGCTCGACGCCGCCGCCGGCCGGCTCGCGGCGCTGCTGCGCGGCCGGGGCGTCGGCCCGGGATCGCTGGTCGCGGTGGCGCTGGACCGGTCCTGGCGGACGGTGGTGACGATGCTGGCGGTGCTGCGCTGCCGGGCGGCGTACCTGCCCGTCGACCCGGGTCATCCCCCGGCGCGGCAGCGGCTCGTGCTCGCCGACGCCGCCCCGACGCTGGTGGTCACCGCCGCCGCGTCGGACGCCGGCCCTGACGCCGGGCCGCCGGTGCTCGCCCTCGACGAGGTCGACCTGTTCGCGGCCGGGCACACCGACGTCGACGCCGACGCCCCGACGGCCGCCGACCTCGCGTACGTGCTCTACACCTCCGGCTCGACCGGCCGGCCCAAGGGCGTGGCGGTCGGCCACGGCGCGCTGACCAACCTGCTGCTGGGCATGCGGGACCTGCTGGACGCCGGGCCCGCGCACCGCTGGCTGCACCTGACCTCGCCGTCGTTCGACATCTCCGCCGTGGAGGTGTTCCTGCCGCTGGTCACCGGCGGCCGGGTGGTCGTCGCCTCGGGCGTCAGCGCCCTCGACGGCGCGGCCGTGCTGCGGCTGGTCCGCGACGCCGGGGTGACCCACGCCCAGGCCACACCGTCAGGCTGGCGGGTGCTGCTGGCGGCGGGCCTCGGCGCGGCCGACACCGCCGAAGCGGCGGGCGCGGCCGGGTCGCTGGTGGCGGTCGCCGGCGGGGAGGCCCTGCCGGTCGCCCTCGCCCGCGAGCTGCGGGCCCGCACCGCCCGGCTCGTCAACGGGTACGGCCCGACCGAGGCGACCGTCTACGCCACCGTCGAGGACGTCCCCGCCGACCCGGACACGGTGACCATCGGCCGGCCGCTGCCGAACGTGCGGGCGTACGTGCTGGACGCCGCGCTGCGGCCGGTGCCCGTCGGGGTGCCCGGCGAGCTGTACCTGGCCGGGGCGGGGCTCGCCGTCGGCTACCGGGGGCGCGACGACCTGACCGCCGAACGGTTCGTGCCGGACCCGTTCGGCGCGGCCGACGGGCGGCTGTACCGCACCGGGGACCGCTGCCGGTGGCTGCCGGACGGCCGCCTCGACTTCCTCGGCCGCGCCGACGACCAGGTGAAGGTCCGGGGGCACCGGCTCGAACTGGGCGAGGTCACCGCCCGCCTGCTGGAGCACCCGGGGGTCGCCGAGGCGACCGCGACGCTGCACGCCGACCCCGACGGCGAGGCCCGCCTCGTCGCGTACGCCGTGCCCCGCGCCGGCTCGGCCGTCGACGCGGCGGAGCTGCGGCGGCACCTGGCGCTCAGCCTCCCGGCGGCGGTCCTGCCCACCGACTGGGTGCTGCTGGACGGGCTGCCCCTCGGCCCGAACGGCAAGGTCGACCGCACCGCGCTGCCCGCGCCGGCACACCGCGACGCCCCCGAGGAGGCGGCGACGCCCCCCGCGCCGGAGACCGACGCCGACCCGGTGGTGCAGGCGCTGCGCGAGATCTGGCAGGACGTGTTGAGGATCCCCGACATCGGGCTGCACGAGGACCTGTTCGACCTGGGCGGGCACTCGCTGACCATCACCCGGATCAGCGGACGGATCCAGCAGCGGCTCGGCGTCGAGGTGCCGCTCGACGCCTTCTTCGACACCCCCACGATCGCGGAGATCGCCGAGATCGTCCGACAGTCCCGAGAGGAACTCTGATGGGCACCACCACCGACCCGCGTTCGCGGATCGCCGCACTGGTCAGCGAGGCCACCGGGGGCGAGGTGTCCGCCGTCGACGTGCTCGGCGGCGGCTCGCTGATGGCCCTCGGCGTGGACTCCCTCGGCCTGCTGCGCCTCGTCGACGCCCTCGAACTGGAGTACGGCGTCGAGGTGGAGCTGACCGCCCCCGGTCAGCGGCTGGACACGGTCGACGACCTGGTGGCGATCGTCGCGCGGGGCTGACCGTCGGGTGGCGGTGGCGCCCCCCGGGCCGCGCCACCGCCACCCCGGTCGGGCGTCACCGCAGCCGGCGACGCCCGCTCAACCACTCCCGCGCGGGCCGCGTGTTGAGCGACCAGAGCACCCAGGCGAGCAGCCCCAGCCCGACGATCGTGATCGCGCCGAAGAGGCCGAGCGAGGCCGCGGCGAACAGCCCGGACAGCGCGTACGCCGGGTAGGCCGCCCACGGCCGGCGGGCCGCCAGGGCGCCCGCCACCAGCGCGCAGGCCGCCGCCATGGTGGCGAAGAACACCGCGGCGCCGAGCGAGCCGTCCTCGACCAGCAGCCGGTGCACCGTCGCCAGGGCGAACAGCAGCGTCAGGACCGCGAAGACGAGCACGGTGACCCGCACGGGGCCGGGCATCGGCGGGGAACCCAGCAGGTCCCCGTATCCGCCCCCACGGAACGATCGAACGGCCATGGGACAACGATGACCGTCTACCTTTACGTCTCTTGAACACTGTCAGGAAGACGACAGGTCGGGACGGGGGCCTAAGCTTCCCGCCATGGCGAAGTACCTCGACGTGCACCCGGACAACCCGCAGCCCCGCACCATCGGCCAGGTGGCCGACCTCATCCGCCGGGACGGGCTGATCGCCTACCCCACGGACTCCTGCTTCGCCCTGGGCTGCCGGCTCGGCAACAAGGACGGCATGGACCGGATCCGGGAGATCCGCCACCTCGACAGCGGCCACCACTTCACCCTGGTGTGCCGCGACTTCGCGCAGCTCGGCCAGTTCGTGCACCTCGGCAACGCCGTCTTCCGGGCCGTCAAGGCGGCCACCCCCGGCAGCTACACCTTCATCCTGCCCGCCACGAAGGAGGTGCCGCGCCGGCTGCTGCACCCGAAGAAGAAGACCGTCGGCGTCCGCATCCCCGCGCACACCGTCGCCCAGGCCCTGCTCACCGAGCTGGGCGAGCCGCTGCTGTCGAGCACCCTGCTGCTGCCCGGCGACGACGAGCCGATGACCCAGGGCTGGGAGATCAAGGAACGCCTCGACCACGCCATCGACGCGGTCGTCGACTCCGGCGACTGCGGCACCGAGCCCACCACGGTGGTGGACTTCTCCGACGGGGACCCCGAGATCGTGCGCGTCGGCGCGGGGGACCCGTCCCGCTTCGCCTAGCCCGGCCCCCCACCGACGTGGCGTCCACTTGACACAATCGGACCCGCCTTCGCTCGAACATCATCGATCCCGGCCGCGCCGGGCCGGGCACTGCGAGGTCATCCGATGGTACGACTCCTCCTGACCGTCGTCGCGACGCTGCTCCTGCTGGTCGTGGTGCGCTGGTCACAACCGGACGCCCTGCGGGTCGACGGGTTCTGGTCGCTGGCGACGGTCGCACTCGTGACGGCGACCGGGGCGGCCCTGACCCTGCGCCTGTCCCGGGTGCTGTTCACGCGGCTGGCACCGTGGGTGCGCGGTGTGCTCTCCACCGCCGTCGCGTTCGTCCTGCTGGCCTCGTTCACCGGCGACTTCGGCCCCGTCGTGATCGTGGGCGCGGTGCTGCTGGCGCTGTCGCTGCTGTTCTCGTTGCTGCGCGGCGGCACGCTCCGCGCGGAGCCGTTCCCGCCGGACATGCTCGCCGTGGGCCGCCTCGCGGGGCGGTTCGCGGTGCCCGCGCTCTGGTATCTCGCCGCCGTCGCCGTGGTGCCGGGGGTGCAGTCGGCGCAGCGCTGGCCGGGCGCGCTGCTGGGCGGCGTCGTCGCGGGCGGGACGCTCGTCACCGGCGCCGTGCTGGCGTTCACCCGGCCCTGGCACGCCGCCGTGACGCCGGTGACGGCGGACGGTGCCGTAAGGGCCGCGTACGGCGGGCTCGGGCACCTCGTCGGGATCGGTGACCCGCACACCGGAGCGGACCTGCGGGTGATGGGCTCCTCCGGGGTGCTCCTCGACCTCGCGGGCTTCTTGCCGGACCCGACGCCCGACGCGGTGCGTCGACAGGCCGGCCGGCTCACCCCCGGCCTGGTGCGGGCGCTCTGCGCGGTCGAGACGCCGCAGCGCACGCTGCTCGCCTCCGCCGGCTACGGCGAGGCCGTGCACCTGTGGGATCCGGCGACCGGGAAGGCGGTGCGCGCCCTCGCCGGCCACCTGGCCCCCGTGAACGCCCTGTGCGCCGTGCCGGTCGACGGGACGGCCCTGCTCGCCTCCGGCGGCGGCGAGCGAGGGGTCCGGATCTGGGACCCCGAGGCCGGTCGGCAGGTCAGGATGATCGGGCGCGGAGTGCGAGCGGGCGTCCAGGCGCTGTGCACCGTGGCCCGCGACGACGGGGGCAGGGCCCTCCTCGCCGCCGCGTACACCGACGGCGGGATCCGGGTGTGGGACCCCGCCGACGGACGGCCGATCCTCCAGATCGCCGCCCACTCCAGCAGCGTCAACGCCCTCTGCGCCGGCACCGTGGACGGCGCGGGCTGGCTCGCCTCGGCCGCCAACGACGGCACCGTGCGCCTGTGGGACCTCGTCACCGGCAAGGCGCTCGGTTCCTTCGACGACAGCTCACCCCGATACGCGCTCTGCCCCGTGGAGTTGGACGGGGAGGTCCTCGTCGCGGCGGCCGGCGACGGCGTAGGCATCTCGCTGTTCGATCCGGCGACGAAGACGCGCCGGGGTTCCCTGGGCACGGGGCCCGTGCTGCAGATGCTGCTGAACCCGAGACCGACGGGCTGGATCCGGTCCATGTGCCAGGTCGGCAGCGGCGACGACGCGTTCCTGATGTTCGCCGGGTACGACCGCGCAGTCGGCCAGATCCGCCTCCGCCCGGCGCTACAGGCCCTGGCCTGACCTTCGACGCTAGGCGACCGGGGCGAAGCCGAGGTAGGCGCTGTGTGGGCCGGACCAGCCGGAGCCGAACGAGCCGTCGGGCTGCCCCTGCGCGTCGTACACCACCACGTGCAGCTCGCACGTCGTCATGAAGTCATCCGGCGCGCAGCTGGGCCAGTACTGGACGTTCACGGACGCCGTGAACGTGTCGTCCTCGGTGAGCGGCACCGTGGCCAGCGGCGTGTCGTCATAGCAGCCGCTGTCCTGGATGATGTCGTAGCACGCGGTCTGAATGATGGTCACGTGCCGGCTGGGTGAGCCCTTCGCGGTGCCGGTGACCTCCACCAGTTGCCCGTCGACCAGGCCACTGCTCGGGGTCGCGGTGATCGTGGCCGGGTCGCCGGTGAACTCCAGGGGCGCGGTGGCGACCGACTGCCGATCACCGTCGACGACCCACTCGATGAAGAATCGGCAGATGTCCGCGCGGCAGTAGACCGGCTCGTCGTCGCCGTAGGGGCGGCTGCGGTAGACCCTGGTGCTGGCGCTCACCTGCTCGGAGATCCGCCCCAGCCGGCTGGTGGTCGTCGTGTGCACGACCGAGCAGCCGATGCGGCTGCCCTCGAAGTCGTAGGCGGCCTTGTCACACTGGACGATGGAGACGTCGCTCCTCTTGGGCAGGCCGGTAGCCGTGACCCTGACGACCGACGAGGCCGACAACCCGGTCGCCGGGCGCGCCGTGACCGACGGCGCGGGGTCGAGCTGGGCCGACGCCGCAGGGGCGGGCGGGCTCACGGCCACCACGCCCACCGCCAGGACCACTGCGGACAACCATGACCGGAACCTCATGTGGCACCCCTTCCACAACAAGCCGGCTATCGACACTCGTCGTTGCGGCATCGACCCTAGTCGAGGAGAGTCCCGGAGACGGGACCGGCCGCTGTCGGCTGTCGGACAGCGCCGCACACCGCGACTCGCCGCCCTGGACGCGACACCCCGCCGACACCTCCGGTGATCAAGAGAAAAGTGTCAGGTTGAAGATCCACTCTGACGCTTTTCTCTTGATCACCGGAGGCTTCGCAGTTCGGGGCCGAATGCGTTTCAGGGCCACCCCGGTTGGGGTGGCCCTGAACGAAAGAATGTCCGGCGGTGTCCTACTCTCCCAC